>NZ_LMLV01000001.1:0-2170975 GCF_001422685.1 Paenibacillus sp. Leaf72
ATGCTCCTCCAGCTCTCCGTCTTTTTCCCTGAACGGATCGGTCAGCACCTCCGTTAATTTTTGCTTCAAGAGCGTTTACACAAAATTATTGACAGACCCAAGATTGATGGTATTGCTGAGTTTTACACAAATGATTTAAATAGTGCAATGGGTTTTGAAATGGATCTTGTAGAACATCCAGACCTTGAATACTATCGTTCTAATATTATTCCTAACTCGTTTGGAGAAATATCTCATAATGTAAGTGAGGATTTTCTTGAGGCAATTCTGGAAAAACCAATTGGCCCTAGTAAATACGATTATTATGAAAGATGATATACTGTCGCTACTATACTCATAATAATTCAACTTAAACCAACAAAACTCAAAAGCCCTGCCAGCCTAATGGCTGACAGGGCTTTTGTAAATACTATCCTTTTAATTTTAGAACAATGTCAAATATTGATCTCTTTCCCACTGGTGGACTTGCGTTTTGTACATATCCCACTCAATTTCTTTCAGCTCATAGAAGTGAGCCAGAGCGTGCTCGCCGAGCGCGCTGCAGATGACATCGCTGCGGAGCAGCTCATCCAACGCTTCTTTAAGATCAACTGGCAAGCTAGGCACGCCGGATTCGATGCGCTCTTCTTCAGTCATAATGTAGATGTTGCGGTCTGTTGGAGCTGGAAGAGCTGTTTTGTTCTTGATTCCATCAAGGCCAGCTTTCAGCATAACA
This sequence comes from Paenibacillus sp. Leaf72, assembly GCF_001422685.1. Lineage (NCBI taxonomy): Bacteria > Bacillati > Bacillota > Bacilli > Caryophanales > Paenibacillaceae > Paenibacillus > Paenibacillus sp. Leaf72. Next base: position 716 of record NZ_LMLV01000001.1, read on the forward strand.
GCAAGTGCCAAATATGGATTAGCAGCAGGGTCTGGGTTACGCACTTCAACGCGCGTGCTCAGTCCTCTTGATGCTGGAATACGAATCATTGGCGAGCGGTTGCTTGCGGACCATGCCACATAGCAAGGCGCTTCATATCCTGGCACAAGACGCTTGTACGAGTTGATTGTTGGGTTCGTGATCGCAGCCATTGCGCGAGCATGCTCCAAAATACCTGCCATATAATAACGAGCGGTTGCGCTAAGGCCCAGCTTGTCGCTCTCGTCATAAAATACGTTAGTGCTGCCTTGGAACAACGATTGGTGGCAGTGCATACCCGATCCGTTAACGCCGAACAATGGCTTAGGCATAAATGTAGCATGCAGGCCATGCTCTCTCGCAATCGTTTTAACAACGAGCTTGAACGTTTGAATTTGGTCAGCCGCTTTAATCGCGTCTGCGTATTTAAAGTCAATTTCATGCTGTCCTGGAGCAACCTCATGGTGAGATGCTTCGATTTCAAAACCCATTTCCTCCAGCGTCAACACGATTTCGCGACGACAGTTTTCGCCCAAGTCCATAGGTGCAAGGTCAAAGTAACCGCCTTGGTCATTCAGTTCCATTGTAGGCTCGCCACGCTCATCGGTTTTGAAAAGGAAAAATTCCGGTTCAGGACCGACGTTCATCGCCGTATAACCCATTTCTTCCGCTTCCTTCAGCGCACGTTTCAGAATACCGCGCGGGTCTCCTGCGAACGGTGTGCCGTCAGGCATATAAATATCACAGATGAGACGAGCTACACGATCTTGTGCAACCCATGGGAATACGACCCATGTATCTAAATCCGGGTAAAGGTACATGTCAGATTCTTCAATACGTACATAACCTTCGATGGAAGAACCGTCAAACATCATTTTATTATCAAGCGCTTTATCCAATTGGCTCATTGGAATCTCAACGTTTTTAATCGTTCCCAGCAAATCTGTAAATTGAAGGCGAATGAATCTTACGTTCTGTTCCTCGGCAATTCTCTTGATATCCTCTTTAGTATAGCTCACTAAAAGTCATCTCCCTTGTTTGCTTGATTATAATCGTACGATTGCACCCTAGCGCTTGTGCAAGAAACGCGACAGCTGACCCTGTATAAGCGAGGCCTGACCAGGCCGTTTCTCCAATAGCTGCTGCTTGAGCATGCGGTGAAGCTGGGCATCAGACAGTTCCTTGCGTGTAACCTCCGACTGCTCGCTAACGATAGTCGCATCATCGGATTCTTTGGAAACCGGATTCATAACCTGCTTAATTCCGGCAATATTGACACCCTTCTCAATCAACGATTTAATTTCCAACAGCCGTTCCACATCATTAAAGGAAAAAAGCCGTTGGTTACCAGCCGTTCTCGCCGGTACGATCAGCTCATGCTGCTCGTAATAGCGGATTTGGCGGGCGGTCAAATCAGTTAGCTTCATTACAATGCCTATTGGAAATAAGGCCATATTTCTACGTATCTCGTCAGCCATATCACATCAACCTTCCAGTCGCTCATTTACATCTATTTTAACGTCCTACCAAGGAAGTGTCAAGTCATGTGAGGTTTAATTACAATTAATCCATTTTCAACGAGACGCTTCAGTGCCGTCAAAATACCGAATTTCGCGTGGGCAAACGTAAGCCCACCCTGCATGTAAGCGATATAAGGCTCGCGAATAGGCGCATCTGCAGATAACTCGAGGCTGCCGCCTTGAATAAACGTTCCTGCCGCCATTATGACAGGATGTTCATAACCAGGCATGTCCCAAGGCTCTGGTGTAACATGGGAGTCAACTGCCGCTGCCTGCTGAATGCCCTGTACAAAAGCAATCAGATGCTCTGCGCTGCCAAATTTGACTGCTTGAATTAAATCCGTACGCGGCGTATCCCAGTGAGGCTGCGTATCAAATCCAAGCTGCGTGAATAATGCAGAAGCAAGCACGCTGCCTTTAACCGCTTGTCCCACTAAATGAGGGGCCAGAAACAGCCCTTGGTAAATCGAGCGCAGCGTCCCAAGCATAGCGCCTACCTCGCCACCAATTCCTGGAGCGGTCAAGCGATAAGCTGCCGCTTCAACCGCTGCCGCTGTTCCAGCAATATAGCCGCCGGTCGAGGCAAGGCCGCCGCCAGGATTTTTGATCAATGAACCTGCCATTATATCAACTCCAACCTGGGTCGGCTCCAAAAGCTCGGTAAATTCACCATAGCAATTGTCTACGAACACCAGCACATCAGGCTTGATCTGCTTGACACGGCTCGTTATTTCACCAATTTGCTGCACAGTAAAAGAAGCACGCCAGCTGTAGCCGCGAGAGCGCTGGATGCCAATTACTTTAGTTTGTGCTGTAATGGCTGCTTCAATTCCTGCCCAGTCAAGGCCGCCGTCATCCAGCAGCGCCACCTCATTGTATTGGATGCCAAAATCCTGCAAGGAGCCTTTTCCATCGCCCGGCTTGCCAATGACTTTATGCAGCGTATCATAAGGCTTGCCTGTAACGTATAAAAGCTCGTCTCCTGGTCTTAATACCCCGAATAAGGCACAGCTAATCGTATGTGTCCCAGATACAAAATGCGGGCGAACGAGCGCCGCCTCCGCACCGAAAATATCTGCATATACCAAATCAAGCACTTCACGCCCACGATCATTATAGCCATAGCCAGTGGAGCCGCTAAAATGATAGTCGCTGACCCGATGCTTCTGAAAAGCCTGAATGACCTTCCACTGATTGCGTTCCGCAATGCGGTCAACCGCCTTCATTCGATCGCCTGCAAGCTCCTCAGCTTCCTCAGCAAGCTCCTCAAGCCGTTTCCATACCAAGTCTTCTTCCTTGCCGCTCCGTCCATTTTCAAATCCGCTATTTCCGTTCATTGCTGCTGTAGTCTCTCCCTTTTGTCGATCGGCTCCGAGGCATCCTTATACGATATAAGGATGCAGGCGGTGCCCATTCACTTCATAATCCTGTTTGCTTAGTTGAATCGTCAGACGAAGCAGTTCTCCCTCTTCGCCGTCCACCTCTTGCTCAATTACTTCCCCCGTACGATAGGCAAGCGCGATTAAATCGCCTCTGGAAGCTGGCAGCGCAAAAACAATGGTATCCCCCATCAGCTTTTCCTGAATCGTATCGCAAAGCAGCTTCAAGTCGGCTTCCTTGTACGCATTAATGATTAGAGAATCTCCACCAGAACGAAGCGTGTAGGCTTCCTCAGGCGAACAAAGATCGATTTTATTATAAATCGTCAGCGTCGGTTTGCCTGCAGCCCCAAGATCGTTCAGAATGCGGTCTACAACCGCCATTTGCTCATCGCGCATCGGCGAACTGCTGTCTACAACATGCAGCACTAAATCCGCCTCGTTCACTTCCTCAAGCGTCGCGCGGAAAGCGGCAACGAGATCATGTGGGAGATTTTGAATAAAGCCTACCGTATCAGTCAAAATTACTTCGCGGCCGTTAGGCAGCTCAAGCGTGCGTGAAGTTGGGTCTAGTGTGGCGAACAGCTGATTCTCCACATATACATCGGCATCCGTCAACTGACGCAGCAGCGTCGACTTGCCCGCATTCGTATAGCCGACTAGCGCCACTTGAATGATGCCGGATTTCTTTCTGCGCTCGCGGTACAAATGCCGATGGCGAACAACTTCGTCCAACTGGGCTTTAAGATCAGAGATACGCCCCCGAATATGGCGCCGATCTGTCTCCAGTTTGGACTCGCCGGGACCGCGCGTACCGATGCCGCCGCCAAGACGCGACAAGTTTTTGCCGTGTCCTGACAAGCGCGGCAGCAAATAACTGAGCTGTGCCAGCTCAACTTGTATATTCCCTTCGCGCGTTCCCGCACGCTGGGCAAAAATATCTAAAATAAGCTGCGTCCGGTCTACAATTTTCACATCCAGCATCTCTTCGAGATTGCGCACCTGCGCCCCGGAAAGCTCTTGATCGAAAATAGCAGTCGTCGCACCCATTTCATCGGCCACCAGACGAAGCTCCTCCGCCTTGCCTTTGCCGATAAACCATTTTGTATCAGGCTTTTCACGGTTTTGCGTTAATGTTGTAAGCACTTCAACGCCTGCTGTTTCAGCAAGCTTCACCAGTTCCTGAAGCGAATGCTCCGGGTCACTGGAACCGCGTTTAATTTGTTGTGTAACCAAAGTGACCAATATAGCCCGGTCCTGGATGTCAGTCTGTGTATCGTGCGTCTTTTCTCGCATATGTTTACCCTCTCAATCATTCATTGTGGCTCCATCAAGCTTTCGGCTCCCATTTGAAGTCCTCTGGCCTGATGGTCAATAGCTCTTGCTTTGGCGGTACACCGCTTGCATAATGATTCAGAAGCCGCACCGCCTGATGGCGAATCGCCTTTTCCAAAATATTTCTAACGTATCTTGCATTGCTGAAGGAAAAAATGTCATTTTGTTTCTCCGTCATTAAATGCTGCCTTAACTTAAATATGGACTGCTGCGCCAAATGATAATCACGATCCTTGGACATCAGCTCGGAAATTTGAATCAATTGGTCCACCGAATAGTCAGGAAAATCAATCTGAATCGGGAACCGCGAAGGCAAGCCGGGATTCGTCAGTAAAAAATGCTCGATCTCGGCCGGGTAGCCGGCAAGAATCAGTACAAAATCATTGCGCCGGTCTTCCATGCACTTCACAAGCGTATCAATCGCTTCTTTGCCAAAATCCTTTTCCCCGCCTCTGGCTAGACTGTAAGCCTCATCGACAAACAACACGCCGCCCATGGCCTTGCGTACCAAATCGCGCGTTTTCTGAGCCGTATGGCCAATGTATTCGCCTACAAGATCAGCACGCTCTACCTCAAGCAGATGGCCTTTCGACAGCACGCCCATTTTTTGAAACAGCTTGGCGACGATGCGCGCAATCGTTGTTTTTCCGGTACCGGGATTGCCTTTGAAAATCATATGATACACATGCGAGCCGCCAAAAAGACCAGCTTCCGACCTCATGCGGCTTATATAGAGAAGGGCATAAATTTCATAAATCAGCGTTTTCACATTTTCCATCCCGACCATTGGCTCAAGCTCTTTCTGAATTTCAGCAAAATGGTCGCTCGCAGGCAAAGGCTTCACCGCTGACAAAGACTCGCTTTCAGTGAGGGGCGCAGAAGCTGCGACTGCATACGTCTCATGGCTTCTGAGAATAACGTTAATTTGCCTTGAAGGCCTGGGTCCGCTATTTGTGCCCGATTTGACATGTCCGCTCATCTGACGCATCACCTATCCTTCGCACTTGTCATTAGGAATGAGCGCATTTGCATAAGCGCCGCATTCAAGCAGGAACCGCTCCCATGCAGCAGTCTCGCTGCTTGGGCATTGTTCCGCTTTACAAGTGTATTCAGGCATAAACGGTCCTATTAACAGATTTTATAACTATACCTGTCATAGGATCAGCCCAGCCAGAGCATCAGGGCGTCAAGCTTCCATTTCGTATAGGCCAGAACCTCGCGTCCTTCAGCGTTCCACGGCTTCAATACCTGTGATGGTGTACCCTCAGCTTCAACTGACGCATAGTTCAAAAATTGCGCAATTTCCAGTGCCCTAGGCGCATGGAATTGATGGGTAATAATTAAAGCGCTCGCAAAACCTTCGCGCTCCATAATGGTTTTGCTGAACAGCAGATTTTCATACGTGCTCGTCGATTTGTCCTCCAGCAGCACCTTGTCCTCTGGAATGCCTTTATTGACCAGATACGTCTTCATTCCCGCCGCTTCTGTCACAACTGCGCCCCCTGCATCAAGACCACCGCTCATAATGAGCTTGTCCACCTTGCCTTGCTCATACAGCTTATACGCTAGGTTCAGACGCTCTTTAAGCGCCGGACTTGGCACATTGTCCCAAAGCGCGGCGCCGAGCACGATACCGACATCCGCTTTCTCGCGCTCTTTAGGAGCATTATAACTGTTAATAACCCATAACACATAACCACACCAGAACACCCCTGCAACGATGCACCAGGCCAACATACGAAACAGGAGCAGCCCCGGACGCTTATTCGTCCGCCGCTTGCGCCGGCTGCTCCTTGTCCTTAGCATTTGCTTCATGACTCGCTTAACTCTCCTGTCTTCTCCGCCAAACTTTTGCGATGCTTCAAGCTAAGCGTAAAATAACGGAAACGCCCATTGCGTATATTGGACAGCAGCCTGCCGGCTGTCTTGCGTGCCATAGCAGCCTCCTTGCCTGTTACATCGCCTTGACGCAGCGCATCCTCAAGCTCATCCTCATCGAGCAGAAACACTTCACCGCTTGGCAGCACGACCACATCAAGAAACAGATCGTCAAACCAGGGAACCTGTTGATCCGTCAGTCCCTGTGTCTTGCAAATGTCAATGTACCACTGCACAACACGGCCCTTGTCATCAAACATCGTCGTCACGACAAAATGCTCGCCACGAGGAAAATGCTGCATCCACAAATAACCTCGATCTGCCAGACAAAGCCGGCGTCCGTTGTACTCTTTCCAAAGCGGCTCACGCAATTCGTGAATGCGGTAAAAGGTTACCAAGCCTCGGAACTCATCATTGTCCAGCGTGATGCAAGAGTAGCTCTTGCGCAAAATGCGACGCCAGTTCGCACGGTCAGAAAATTTTCGTTTCATACGGAACGTACCTTTCCGTTGAGATAAGCCCTAAAGTAACGGCTTTCGATGGTAAAGGATAGCTTTGTAAAAAGCTTACCATAACCAGCCGCTCATCTCCACCCGACTTGAAAAATAAACCAAGCTTAGCCTTTTTACACTGCAAAATCGCCGCCCCAGTAACGGGACGGCGATGGCAAAGCTATTTTTCCTGGATGATTACATTTTGAATAATGATTTCTTCAAGCGGCTCATTATTTTCAACTGGCGTCTTCGCAATTTCAAGCACCGTGTCCATACCGCTTACAACTTTGCCGAAAATGGAATAATTCGGGTTCTGATTCAAATTCTCGGAGCCAGAGCCTGTGCAAATGAAAAATTGGCTGCCGCCGGTATTCGGCTTTCCAGCATTCGCCATTGCAACGATACCAGACTCATACTTAATTTCCGTATCCAGCTCGTCGGGAATCGAATAACCAGGCGTCCCAACACCATTGCCTTGCGGATCGCCACCCTGAATCATAAACGACTCAATAATGCGATGAAACGTCAAACCGTCATAAAAGCCATGGCGAGCCAGAAATACAAAGTTATTTACCGTAATAGGCGCTTCGTTCGCATACAGCTTCACAGTAAAATTCCCTTTATTCGTTGTAAAAACGGCGGAATACGATTTATTGAGATCCAGTTCCATCTCCGGCATGCGCTCCCAGCGCATCACCTTCTCGGCATTGCCTGATTCCGCCGCCGTTCCTTTACCGGTCAAGCTTCCTTTCGCTCCACAGCCGGCAAGCAATGTCATTATGAGAAGTGCCATTACAAAAGCACTGCATACCGACCACTGTTTCCTGCTCATTCCTGTAACCAGCTCCTTACGTATTGCCGCTTGCTACCCGGCTTCGTTAGTCGTTCCATCCCCTTGGGCGGGGTCCGGCGTCGCGTTCGCCGGATTATCCCCTCCATCTACATTGCCGCCATTTTGCCCACCCTCCTCAACTGGAGGGCTAGCCATGTTATCCGTAGGCTCGGGACTAACTGTCCCTGGGTCGACGGTTTCAATTGGAGGTGTCTCCATGCTAGGCGTCGGGGTTGGCGTCATACCGCTGTCAGGACTAAAGGATGGCAGTTCAATCCCCCCTTCATCAGGATCAAGGGAATCCATCGGAACGTCTGGAACATCAATGACCGTCTCGGGAATTTGTACGGTTATCGTCTCAGACTGCTTGCTTGTCAGATTGTTTTCCGCATCGATTGCTATGACATAATAGTCGTACGTCATGCCTGGTGCAACGGACATATCATCAACGGTTGTTCCAGCAGCATCAACAAACAAGCTGAAATCCGCTTGATCCATCGCTTTGCGATAAACCTTATACGAAATGTTGCTGCTTGCTGCCCCTTGCCATGACAAAGCAACTTTCATTTGCTCTGGAACAAACACAGCGTTAAAATTCGTTACTGCACCGACATCTTTAACCGGCTCTTTCACGCCCTGTGGCTTCTTAAAGCTGGACTTCGGCATGTCTGCCATCGCCTGCTTCATAACCTTGGAGAACATGGCAGCCGACTGGGCACTGCTCTTCTTGAGCACATGCTGCTCATCTGTTCGATCGTAACCCATCCATACAGCGGCTGTCCACTCCGGTGTATAGCCTACAAACCAAGCATCACGGTTTGCGCTGGAGTTAAAGCCGGGAATACCGTGCTGGGTCGTGCCCGTCTTGCCGGCAACCGGGCGGTCTATTGCCGCACCTGTTCCCGTACCTCCGGATTGGACAACGGTCTGCAGCATTTCAGTCATATACCAAGCGGTATCCACATTCATAACCTGCTCAGTTGACGGAGCGTTGTACGTATAGACAGCCGTATTGCTGCTCGTCGTAATTTCTCTAATGGTATGGGAAACAACGGTTTGTCCACTATTGGCAAAAGTACTGTAAGCTGTCGCCATTTGCAGCGGTGTAACACCTTCCGTCAATCCGCCAAGCGCAATCGCAAGATTGCGATCCTGGTCGCTCAGTTCAAAACCAAGCTTTTTCGCAAATTTCACGCCGTTGCTAACGCCAATTTCATTCAGCGTCCATACGGCAGGCAAGTTGCGGGAATGCTTAACCGCTTCCTGCATCGTAATCGGCGTTGCACCTCTTGAATCTTTAGGACAATAGTTGCCGAAGCACGTTTTATCATTTTTCAAAACCGTCCACGGGAAATATTGACCGGTTTCCAGCGCCGGGCCGTAAGAAGTAATCGGCTTGAACGCCGATCCCGGCTGACGCGGCAATTCGACGCGATTCAAGCCTTTGCGTTCATAATCGCGGCCGCCTGCGATGGCTTGGATAGCCCCGTCCCGATGGTCGATAATAACCATTGCGCCTTGAACCTTCTTATCGTCGACGCTTTCCTCGAAGTTGGAGTCGTCGGCAAATTCTTTCTCAACGACGCTTTGCGCTGTTGGGTTGAGCGTCGTATAGATCCGGTAACCGCCAATACGCAGATCCGTTTCGGTCATATCCGGCATAACTCTCAATGCTTCTTCTACTGCGTAGTCAACGAACGCTTTATAAGGCTCGTCCTTGCTTTGCTCTACGGTAGGCGGAGTCACGTAATCGACGGCCTTCGCCTCGTCCATTTCGTCCTTCGTAATGTAGCCCTGATCGTACATCAGCTGAAGCACAACTCCACGGCGCACCTTGGAGCCTTCCGCATCATTAACCGGGTTGTAGCGGCTTGGCGCTTTCGGCATGCCGGCGAGCGTCGCCATTTGCCACAGCTTCAAGTCTTTCAGCTCGGTATTGAAATAATATTTTGCAGCTCCCTTGACGCCGTAAATGCCTTTGCCGAAGTAAATCCGGTTTAAATAAAGCGTCAATATTTCTTCCTTCGTATTGTTGTTTTCCAATGCGACAGCAATCGAAGCTTCCGTTGCTTTCCGGAACAACGTTTTATCCGAGGATAAAAACATATTTTTAGCTAGCTGCTGGGTAATCGTACTTCCGCCCTCGACCGCGCTGCGAGCGATAACGTCCTTGACGAGTGCCCGGCCAATTGCAAAAAAGTCGATGCCGGCATGCTCGTAAAAACGCTGATCCTCCGTCGCCACTACGGCGTTCATCATTTCTTTCGGAATTTCATCATATTCGGCAATTTCACGATTTTCTTCCGGTGTGGACAATCGAGAAATTTCATCTCCATTCGCATCATAAACAATAGATGCTTCGCCCATAACCATCATATCGGCTCTTTCCTTCAGCAGCCGCTCACCATTCAAAATAATAAGCGAATACCCGATGATCCCGCACACGATAGCTATAACTACAGTGAAAAATAACAGGAAAAACCAGGTTTTCCCCGACATTCTTCTTTTCTTCTTAGGCCCCGTTTTCTTCTCAGGTTGTGTTCTTTGCCTGCGATCAGCCATTGTGACTCCCCTCCTGCGCTTCTTCTTAGAAGCTGTCTGTCTTCTTATTTATACCCCTGGAATGAAAAGGACAACCCCTGTTAAAGCGGGCTGCCCTTTCCTTCCGCTATCTAGTTAAACGCAGATCGCTATTAGAAAGTTTCACTAATAACGTGCGCCTTACGAGTCAGAGCTGCTGTTGTCCTGCATGAGAGATACATTTCGCTGCGGAGTAAACGTCGAAATGGCATGCTTGTACACCATTTGTTGACGGCCTTCGCTGTCAATAATAATGGTGAAGTTGTCAAACGCTTTAATAACGCCCCGGATTTGGAACCCGTTCATCAGGAAGACTGTAACGGGAATGTTATCTTTACGCAATTGGTTCAAGAACGTATCTTGAATGTTGATGGATTTGTTCATTGGACGTTACCTCCGTCTACAAAAGATTGATTAGAAGTATATTCAAGATGGACTTGAAACTTTCCTGCTATTATACCATGAATCCGATGCAAATTGTTGTGAAAATTTTCCCCCATATCGATCCATTCGATATCTTTCATGTGACGAAACCATGACAATTGGCGCTTGGCAAAGCGTCTCGTGTCCCGTTTCAGCAAAGTTACCGCAGCCTCAAGCGTACATTCTCCCCGTAAAAATGACGCTATTTCCTTATAGCCGAGTCCTTGCATAGCTACAGCATGAGGCGGAACGCCGCGCGACAGCAGCGCCTTCACTTCCTCGACCAGCCCCTGCTCCAGCATTTGGTCAATTCTCAGCTCAATCCGGCGGTACAGCTCCGCCCGATCCATCGTCAGCCCGATGATACACAATTCGTAGGGGGATTCTTTTTTCTGACCCTTGAGCTGCTCTGATTGCTTGATTCCTGTTAAATGAAACACTTCAAGCGCGCGTATGACGCGCCTTTGGTCATTCGGATGCAGGCGTTCCGCGGACTTCGGGTCAATAAGCGCAAGCTTCGCATGCAGCGCCTCAGCACCGTGCGCAAGAGCAAACTGCTCCTGCTCCTGGCGAAAGGCCTCGTCTGAGCCGCTCTCTGAAAATTCAAAGCCGTAGCATACGGCTTCCACATATAGTCCCGTGCCGCCAACGATGAAGGGCAGCTTCCCCCTAGCAGCAATCTCTTCAATGCTGCTTCCGCAGCCTGCCTGAAAGTCTGCCACCGAATAGGGGTCATCCGGATCGCGAATATCAATTAAATGATGCGGGATGCCCTCTCGCTCTTCCAGTGGAAGCTTCGCTGTTCCAATGTCCATGCCGCGATAAACCTGCATCGAATCGCCCGAAATGATTTCCGCCTGCCAAGCTTTGGCCAGCTCTAGGCTTAAATTGGTTTTGCCAACTGCCGTAGGGCCAATTAATACGAGCAAAGGCTGCTTTTTGCCCAGCGCAGTTACCCGCTTATTCTCTTGTTCTGGCAACCTCTATCACTCCATAAGCAATTTTTGAAGAATGTAAATGCCGCCGCTCAAAGCCGAGTCTTGCAAACTCCTCGCTATGGCGGTGCTCCTTAAGCACGACGGTTTTGCGCGCCACTCGCAGTGCTTCGGTCACTGCCTCGATAGACAAGGCGTTGTCATTGACCAATTGGCGCAGCGGCTGAATCGAGCTCGACTCATGAATCGGCTGCCGGAACATCGGGTCAAAATACACGACGTCGACGCTTCGATCCGGCAGTTGCCGCAAGTAGTCCAGATGGTTCATGCTGATCATTCGGATTCTGCGCATCGCCGCATCCACATCAGCAAGCCCCGATTCGTAGACGGCAAGCCCTTCGCGCACCAAGGCGCATAGTACCCGCTCGCTTTCGATGGCAGTTACTTGTCCGGACGTACCGGCCGCATAAGCGAATACGAGCGAATCTGAGGCGAGTCCAGCTGTACAATCTACTATCGTATCGCCTTCCTCGCAGCCGGAGAGCGTAATGAGCGGATCTGTTTCTCCCCTTCGAAGCCGCTTGACTCTTACAAAAGCCATACTGGGATGAAAAAATAACGGCGTATCCGTCTGTCCTTCATAATACCTGACTTCGCGATCCGTCACAACAAACAGGCGAATCTCGGCCATTTCGGCGCCGATTTGCCGCAGCGTCATTCGGCCCCTCGCCCGATAAGGGACGGACAGCTCGCCTGCAATTCTTCTCGCCTTGGCGACCGTCGCCTCAGACGGACGATCGGCGGTTGTCACGATCATGACATCACCCGCTTAAACATTTTTTCGAGCTGATAGGTGGACATATGCACGACTATCGGGCGTCCATGCGGGCAAGTATACGGTTGATGGCATGCACCAAGCCGGGAAAGCAGCGCTTCTCCCTCTTCCCTTGTCAGCCTGTCATTCGCTTTAATAGATGCCTTGCAAGAGCACATAATGGCCGCCTTCTCGCGCAGCTTGGCAATATTGATTGATTTGCGCTCGGCCAGCAGCAAATCGGCCATCTCTTCAATAATATCCTTCTCCTCGCCATCCGGCAGCCACTGCGGATACGCGCGTACAAGAAACGTTTGGGAGCCAAATGGCTCAAGCTCGACGCCCGCTTCGTTAAATAGGGGCAGCAGGCCGCGCAGCTGCTCTGCCTCACCCGGCGTAAACTCCAGCGTAAGCGGCACTAGCAGCTGCTGGCTAGCAGCCTCGGGCATGCCAAACTTGGCGTAATAATATTCATAATTGATCCGTTCATGCGCCGCATGCTGGTCAATTAAATACAGTCCTTCCTCGGATTGCGCCACAATATATGTGCCATGCAGCTGGCCAATCCAATGCAGCTCGGGAAAACCCGCTTCATTGGCTGCTGAAGGCTGCTCCGGAGCAGTCGGCACTTGGCCTCCTTGACCGAAATGAATGTCGGGCAAGGAGGCCGTATGAACAGTAGCAGCAACTCCACTGCTTAAATCAGCAGTTGCAGCCCCTGAGCTTTCCAATCCGTTGCCGGGCTCGCTTCCGTTAGCCACAGTCTGCGAGCTAGCCGTGCTAGCTGCGTCTTGGCGTATCCATGAAGGCTCGGATGGAAGCGGAGCGTCTTCGCTTTGCGAAGGAGAACTATTCGCCGCTGCACGTGCAAGGGGCTGCACAGCCTCAGAGGCAAGGTTCCCCCATGCTGTGCTTGCTTCACGCGCCAAGCTATTTCCAGTTTGGGCAGGCTTGTACAAACGTTCAGCCGCATCCTTCGGCACAAATTCTCTGGAAGCACCTTGGCCAAATGGGGAATAAGGCGCTTGTGCTATCGACCGCTCCCCTTTGTTTTCCTTCTCTGGTACAGGCGGTGTTTTGGGCTCCGGACGATGAAAGGACATGGCGCCCTGAACGAATACAGGACCTGACCTTTTCTGATTATGTATAGAATCCGGACCAGGAATGTGACGTTCTTTGCCAAGTGCAGCCTGAATAGCCGACTCAACGAGCGTCCGCAGCTCTGCCTCCTTGCTGAAGCGAACCTCCATTTTGGAAGGGTGTACGTTTACATCAAGCAAGCTCGGATGCATGCCAATTTCAATAATCGCAAGTGGAAAACGATTGATAGGCAGCAGCGTATGGTAAGCCTGAAGCATCGCCTGATTAACGGCATGGCTGCGAATATACCGCCCATTTACAATGACGGTTATGCCATTGCGATTCGAACGTGTCAGCTCAGGCTTGGAAATATAGCCTAACAGCTCATAATCCGGGCTTTCGCCTTGTATCGCCATCATTGCTTTGGCCGTATTCGAGCCGTAAATAGCAGCAATAACCTGCAGACGGTCGCCTGTACCGAGCGTTCGCAGCAGCGTATTGCCATTGTGCTTTAGTGTAAAAGCAATACCGGGATGCGCAAGCGCAATGCGGTAAATATAATCTGAAATATGTCCAAGCTCGGTTTGCACCGCCTTCATATATTTCAACCGGGCTGGCGTATTGTAAAACAAGTCGCGCACCGTCATATCCGTACCTTGCGGCGTAGCAGCCGGAATACTGGCCGTAATCGTCCCGCCTTCAATGCTCAGCTTATGCCCTAAGCCAGTCTGTCCGGTAGAGGACAAGCATTCCAGCCGTGATACGGCCGCGATACTTGGCAGCGCCTCGCCGCGGAAGCCTAGGCTTGCGATGCGGAACAAGTCGCTGCTCGTTGCAATTTTGCTCGTAGCGTGGCGCTGGAATGCCGTTTCGATTTCTTCAGCGGGAATGCCCGAGCCATTGTCTGTCACACGGATAAGGTTCAAGCCGCCCTCTTCCACTGTGATGTCGATTGTGGAGCTGCCGGCATCGACAGCATTTTCGACTAGCTCCTTAATGACAGAAGCAGGTCTTTCTACCACTTCGCCTGCGGCAATCTGGTTCGCGAGCTGCTCGTCCAGTACGAGAATTTTACCCATATCTGTTTTCCTCCTTCCCACACGGACACGCCGCTTCTAGTCGTTCATTTTGCGTTTCATGTCATTTAGCCACTGCATCGCCTGCATTGGCGTCATATTGAACAGGTCGAGCTTGCGCAGCTGATCAGCAAGCTGCTCGGATTTGGGGCTGCCTTTACGGCGGCCCGAATCAGCCTGCGCGGCAGCTGGCTCATCCCAAATGGACAGCTGAATGGCCGCCGCAGTTTCGCGAACACCAGCATTCGATGCTTGGCTGGCCGAAGGATCGAATGCAGATGGAATGCTGCTATTTTCATGGTCGGAAGCATTTGACAAAGTATCACCAGACTGCAAGGCTGCATACGAATACTCTGGTTTATTTTTATTAGAAGCGGATTTCTCCTCAGCAGTGCGACTATCTGTTTCAACAACAGCAGCTGTGCTCATCTTGATACTCGCATTTTTTTCAACCAATGCATCCGAAACTTCCAATAGCTCATAGGATCGGGAAATAATGGACTCCGGCAAGCCAGCAAGCTTTGCGCAATAAATGCCGTAGCTCGTCCCTGCTGCGCCGGGTATCATCTTGCGCAAAAAGGTAACATGATCGCCGCTTTCCTGTACCGCCATACATGCATTGGTCAGCTGAGGCAAGGAATCCTCCAAATGCGACAGCTCGTGAAAATGGGTCGATACGAGCGCCTTGCAGCGAATCTGATGATGCACATATTCAATAACCGCTTGGGCTATGGCCATGCCTTCGCCCGTAGAAGTACCGCGCCCAAGCTCGTCAATAATGACAAGGCTGTTCTCCGTTGCCTTCTCGGTCATAATTTGAATATCCTTCATCTCCACCATGAACGTACTTTGTCCGCCAATCAGATCATCCGCCGCGCCAATCCGCGTGAAAATCCGGTCGGTCAGTGGAATTTGTGCCGATTTTGCCGGAACAAAGCAGCCGATTTGCGCCATAATGCCTATCAAGGCCACTTGGCGCATGTAGGTGCTTTTGCCCGCCATATTCGGTCCGGTAATGAGCAGCATCGAGTTATGCTCTTTATGTAGCTGCGTCGCATTTGCAATGAACGCTGCCCCATTTTCCATAACGGCCTCCACAACGGGATGCCTGCCTTCTTCGATGACCATATCGAACGAATCGGTAATCGAGGGGCGGGTAAATCTGCGCTCTGCGCTGACCGTCGCAAATGCCTGATACACATCAAGCTCTGCTATGGCTTCAGCAAGCCGCTGCAGACGGTGAAGCTGCCCTGCTAAATGCTCGCGAAGCTCCAGAAAACGTTCATATTCGATATCGACCATCTTTTCCTCGGCCTCAAGAATTAGGCGTTCCTTTTCCTTCAGCTCCGGCGTTACGAAACGCTCGGCATTGGAAAGCGTCTGTTTTCTTTCGTAGCGGCCCTCCGGCAGCATCGCGAGATTGGCTTTGGAAACTTCGAGATAATAACCGAATATTTTATTGTAGCCGATTTTGAGCGAGCGAATGCCAGTTGCTTCGCGCTCTGCGCGCTCCAGCTCGGCGAGCCATTTTTTTCCATTGGTACTAGCTTCTTTAAGCTGGTCCAAATAATCATCGTAGCCTGCACGAATAATTCCGCCTTCGCGAATCGAGACTGGCGGCTCGTCTACGACTACTGTCGCAATCATATCTGCCAAATCAGCGCAATCGTCCAGTCCGTCAACCAGCTTCTGCAGCCGCTGCGAACCCGAGGCTTTGCATAGCTGTACTAGTTGCGGAACGCGCTGAATCGACGTTTTGAGGGCATTCATATCGCGACCGTTGGCACTGCCAAACGCCACTCTTCCGACCAGACGCTCCAAATCATAAATATCATTCAGCTCAGAGCGAATATCATCGCGCAAAATCAAGTTGCGGTACAACGTATCCACCGCATCCAGCCTTGCTTCAATCGCGTTGCGCGACAGCAACGGCTTGTCGATCCAGCGGCGCATCAGCCTTGCACCCATTGAGGTTTGACTGCGGTCCAGCAGCCAAAGCAGCGAGCCCTTCTTCGAGCGGTCGCGCACAGTTTCAGTCAGCTCCAGGTTTCGGCGGGTATAATGATCAAGGATCATATATTGACCCGGCTCATAGCTGCGAATTGCGCGAACATGACCGAGGGAGCGCTTTTGCGTATCATCCAAATAGCCAATTAGCAGGCTCACTGCGCGCATGCATGCTTCATTCAGCTGTACAAGCTCCTGCTTTCCGAACTGGTCGAGCAGCTTTTGCTCCGGCACAGGCTCGCGCTTTGTCAGCAATATCGGGCGATTCCAAGCATCTGATGCTTGCAGCTTGTCCAGCAATTCCTCATCGCCAACAATTTCCGCAGGCTGATAAACGTTAATTTCATCGATCAGCGCTTCCATCTGAAGCGGGAACGAAGTGACGTACAGCTCGCCTGTAGACAAATCGCATGAGGAAATCGATACTTTCCCGTTTAAAAGAGCAATCGCTGAAATAAAGTTATTCGTTTTATCCGCGAGCGCTTTCGACTCCATGACCGTTCCCGGGGTAATGACCTGAACAATTTCACGTCGTACGACGCCTTTGGCAGCCGCTGGGTCCTCGACCTGCTCGCAAATGGCAACCTTGAAGCCTTTTTCAACGAGTCTTGCGATATAGTTTTGCGCAGAATGATAGGGTACGCCGCACATTGGAATTTTTTCCGTGCCGCCTCCTTCTCTTCCGGTTAGTGTAATTTCAAGCTCTCGCGAGGCCGCAATCGCGTCTTCAAAAAACATTTCATAGAAATCGCCCAGACGAAAAAAAAGAAACGCATCCTTCGCTTCTTCTTTAATCGCAAGGTATTGCATAATCATCGGGGTATAGCTTGCCACTGTTGCCCCTCCTTTATTGTGGTAAGCGAACGCGGGCGTTCGCAATCTATGTTTATCGTATCATCAGAGCCGCAAATTTCGCCAAATCTCCGAAATTCTTCCGAAATTCTAATGAAGCAACTTTCTACTATTATATCAAGCGTTGGCTTTCCGCGCCAACTTGTCTATTTTTCCTGATGTTCATATAGGGAGATAAACCGGGGAAATTAGCAAAAAAAGAGTGAAATGAAGCGAGAAATAAGAAGAGAAATAAACAGTGAGGCAAGGGGGAAAGGGCCTGTTTGCTTGGGAAACAAGCCGGGGTGAAAGTGCAGGATAGCTCTTTTGTCGGATAAGCTTGGGAAATAGAAGGCAATTTGAAAATAGTGAATTCGCTTCGTTGGTTTGGGGAAATTTTGTGGAGCTAATAAGCTGGCAGCGCTTTGTCGCTACGTTATGTGGGCACCGTACAGGCTGGATTTCATGTCAGCTTCGTTTGCTTCCATTATAGAGCTGAGGTGAAGCATGTAATGAACATTAAAGATTAAATAATAAAAATTATGTCGTCTATTTGTTTCGCGGCTTGTTAGAAGCTGGAGCTGGCATAGGGATGCGCCATTTGTGGCGGATGTCAGCCCGCTCATCCCAGGTTATGCCGCGCCGCGCTGCATCGAGCAAAGGCTCGATATCGGCCGCAAGGGCCGCATAGCTTGGCGTCGCCGCCAGCGCTGAGGCAAGCGGGTCCAGACACCCGGCCAGCTCTGCTCGGTCGCCGGAGTAGAAGGCTTCGACATACCGCTCGTCAAGAGCCGGTATGTCGGTGAGGACTCTAGTCTCGCGCGCGCATAGCAGCGCGAGCGCGAGCGCGGCTTTTGCCGCTGCTGGCGAGATGAGCCAGCTCGGCAGCGTGCGGTATTCGAAGCCGCCATGCGTCTGCTGGCGGTATTCGCCAAGGGCGCCGTAACGGGGGCGTCTGCCCCGGCCGGCCGGGTCTTCGACGAGCGCGAGCGGAAACGCCGCGTAGCTGTCGAGCAGCCGCAGCAGTCGGCTGGATAGCGGCGTGCCGCTGAGATGGATGTGCCCGCCGAGCGGCAGCCCCGGCACGGGCATGGCTCCGGCGACCCAGCAGAGGCTGGGGTCGCTTATGCGTTCGGCGGCGCGCAGCAGCAGCCGACGGAGATGCGCGGTCAGCGCGGCCGGGCTTTCAGCCGGCTCGGGCCGCAGCTCGGCGACGGGATAGACGATCCGTCGCCCAATGAGCATGGCGTCGCTGCCCGCGGCCCCTTGGGCGCCATCGCCAAAAAAGCGCGAAGCCGGCACGATCCGCCCATCCGGCCGCACCAGCGCAAACTCCGGGTCGGCGCCCAGCATCAGCTTGGGCGCCGTTCCCGGCATAGGCGCTGCTGCCGCCTCATACCAGGCGGCCATCCGCGCCAAGCCCACTGCGCGCAGCTTCGCATCGCGCACAGCCCCCGCTGCGCGGACGGCGGCACGCCCGCCTTCGCCCAGCACAACCTCGGCCTCGCCCATATCGAGGCCGAGTGCATACAAAGCGGCGACTGCGGCGCGGATGACCCGCCGCAGAGCCGCATCCCGCGGCCATGGCACTGCCGCATGGCCGCCTGGCTCCGCCCGCAGCAGCGGCTGCCCCGCTGCGGGCCTGCCCCACCGATCGAGGCGCTGCAGCTCGATCGGCTCCAAATGCGCAATAGCGACCTTATACAATCGGTCGCTATCTCCCAGCTCCTGCCGCCGGAGCAAGCCTGCCCGGCGCAGCCTTTGCTGCTGCTCGGCGGCAGACATCGCCGCAAAGCCGATCTCCCCCTCATTCAGCAGCCAGATGCCGCTTGGCAAAGCAGGCAGCACCTGCTTTTCACAGCCTTCACGTTTTTCACTCATATGCTGTTTTTCCGCAATTACCTTCTGTTCCCTCAAGCCCCGCTTTTCTTTAACGCCCTGCTGTTCCCACCTACTCTGCCCTTGCCCGCTCTCGCCTTGCTGACCTGTCTCTCCCTGCTGACCTGTCTCTCCCTGCCTAGATTCACTACCCTTCTTTTTCTCAGCAACACAGCCGCTCACGATAACCGCGTCCCCAGCCTTGACCTCTGCAAGCAGGCTTGCAGTTGGAGCTGATTCAGCGGCAGCGGCATTCTCTTTGCCCGCCAACTCCAATCGCCCTGTACTGCTGTTCCACAGCCATACTGCCGCCATCTCATTGCTCCTTTCTACTAAAACCCACTCACCCTACTCAAACCTGGCTTATAGGGCATACGCCCGATTATGTTTAATTCCAACAAAAAGAGGGCTTTCGCCCTCAAGTTTGCGGACATCGCCGCATATCATACCGTACAGAAGCCGAGGCACAATGGAGTTAAGCTACCGTGGAGAAGATTTAAGCTTCCGTGCCGGGAAGTTTCAATCCACATAAGCCACATGGCCGTCAGGCTGCCAGATTAAAGCTCGTCGTCGAGCAAATCCGGATCAAGATCTTCGTAGTCGTCATCGCCGAGACCGAACTCGTATTCCTTGGCATCAAGGCCGTCCAAACCTCCAGGGATACAAGCAACCGTCACTTTTGTCTCGGCAACCAGCTCTACCGAAAATTCGCGTTCAACCCGGATGACAACGCCGGAGCCGCTCGATGAAACATTCGCTTCGATACAATTCGGCTCCTGAAGCGCGTCTGCTGAAACTTCCACGGTTGTAGCGCGATGCTTCGGATCGACAAACGAAAGCGGAACATTTTCTACATAATGAACGGATTCCTTCGCAACCTCGGTTTGCGAGTTTTTGCTGTACGAGTACCAGATGTTAATGTCGTAAGTACCGATGACCTCAATCCCATCGCCCGAACGAACCGCTTCATATTGATGGTTGATAATCCATGCGCCCAAAATACTGGTCGGATGTTGAGGCGGCGTAACGGTATGGGTTACAGTGGAAAACTTACGACCTTTGCCGCAGACAGCTTTGGTGATAATTTCTCTGTACTGAAGCTGTTTATCTGCATTAGCCATTGATTTAACCTCCTCCATGCAATCATTCACTTAAAGTGTATGCAGGACGTGGGCGAATGTTGATAAAACGAATGCAGACAAAGAGAGATTGTTTTAAAAAACACCCACAAAACCCGCTGCAAAACGTAAATCCACGTTTCCCCAAGACCTTCGCTCCCCATTTCCCCGCCTTTAGTTGGCCGCTATATACGAGCAGCTTGCGGGAGGCTCGCCGCAAAATCTTTTTTCACCCTTGCAGCTCCCGCTCCTATTACGAAAGCGCCAGCTAAAATCGAACTATACTCATAGTTATGAAGGTGCCCTAGCCATTATGCCAAAGCCTGTATTTGTACCTATTGTTATCTACGAACTAGCTCAAAAAATGACATAAAAAACGTTTTGCCATATGCCCTACTGCTCACGATATCCCGCCATCAGCCTGCGCTCCAGCGCCGAAACGGCTTTGTACATAACCGTCGCAACCGCAGCAATTACAAGGAGGCTGGAGAGAACGAGCGTAAAGTTGAACACTTGGAAGCCATAAATAATTAGGTAGCCCAGCCCAAGCTTCGCCACGAGAAACTCGCCTACAATAACGCCGATCCATGCCAAGCCCACATTCACTTTCAGCGTCGAAATAATAACCGGGAACGAAGCTGGCAAAATCACGCTGCGAAAAAGCTGTGACCGCCCCGCTCCGAACAGCCGGACGACTTTAATATAGCCTGCATCCACCTCACGAAACTGGTTATAGATGTTCAAGGTTGTAATAATAACCGTTACCGACAAGGTGACCGCTACAATGGAGAGAAAGCCAGGACCAAGACAAACGATAAAGATTGGCCCTAGCGCTACCTTCGGCATGCTGTTCAGCACGACCAAATAAGGGTCCGCAACCCGCGATACAAAAGGGAACCACCACAGCAGCGCCGCAAGGAGCGTGCCCAGCAGTGTGCCCAGTGCAAATCCGACAATCGTTTCTGATACGGTCACCCCGATATGCGGCCAGATTGAGCCGTCCGACATCGTCCCCCACAATTGATGGAACATCTTCGTTGGATAGCTGAACAGCAGCGGATCAACCCACCGATTACGTCCCGCGGCCTCCCACAGCCCAATAAAGAGTACTAAAATAATGAACTGCGTCACTCCGACTAACGCCGTCGTCCTTTTTGCCCGCCGCATATAAGCCTGGTGCAGCCAGTCTAGCCATACTGCTCTACCCTCTTTTACATCAGAAGGCAATTGTATCTGTTCCTGCCCTACTCGCTCCGGCTTACTATCTGTGTGTTGCTCCCTTTGCTGATTTGAACCCCCGTCATCCTTCATTGCTCTCGCTCCCTTCCCAGAGGGTCTTCTCGGCAGCGTCCAGCTCTGCCCATAATTGATCGAACAGCGGCTGAAATTCCGGCAGCTGTCGAGCTTTCATCGGTGATGCCTGCCGGATTGAATCGGGTATCGTCAGCTCGTAGCGAATTCGACCTGGATTTGCTGCCAGTACTATGACGCGATCACTCATCGCCACCGCTTCAGATAGATCATGCGTGACGAGCAGCGCCGTTTTCCCAAGCTTTCGCAGCGTTACCTGCACCAAATCCTCCAATTGAAGCTTAATGTGCAAATCCAGCGCAGAAAAAGGCTCATCCAGCAGCAATACTTCCGGCTCAGTTGCCAGCGTCCGCGCCAAGGCGACCCGCTGCCTCATACCGCCCGACAGCTCATGCGGATAACGGGCTCCCGCTCCGGGCAGGCCGAGCTCAGCCAGCAATTCAGCTACGGTTTCAAGCGCAGCCTGCGTCTTATTCCCCGTCAATTCCAGCCCCAGCGCCGCATTATCCAAAATCGTCCGCCATGGAAACAAATAATCCTGCTGGAGCATATAACCGACAAGGGTTGACGGTTGTTTAACCTGTCGATTGTTCAGGAGCACTTCGCCGCGTGTCGGTAAAAACAAGCCCGCCAGCATGCTGAGCACCGTCGTTTTTCCGCATCCGCTTGGGCCAACCAGACTGACGAACTCGCCGCGCTGAACGGTCAAGTTCATATCCTCCACAGCAAGCGAGGCGCCCTTGTCATTCACATATACATGAGTCACTTGCCGCAGCGTAAGCGCGGGGTCACTATTCGCCATCTTTTTTCCTCCTCGCAGCCATCGCTACTTCACGGCTTCAATCGCAGCTTCCGCAAAGGCCGTGTTTACGATGGCATCATGCTCGGTTCGCGCCTTCAGTTCGCCGGCCGAGGTCATGACGTCCAGCAAATTGTTCCATTCCTCCTGGTCAATAATCGGGTCGGTCGCGAAAGAGCCTTGCTGCTTATAACGATCGATCGAGCTAATCAAAATGCCGCGATCTACATTTTCAAAATAAGGCAGGACAACGTCCGCAATGGTTTCGGCACTATTTTCAGCCACCCATAATTGTGCCCGATGAATCGCATTGGTGAAAGATTGCAGCGCCGACTTGTTTTTGTTTGTAAAGCTTTGCTTCGCCATATAAACGGTGTACGGCAAATGCCCGCTCTCCGCACCAAAGGAAGCCACAACCTTGCCACGGCCCTCTTTCTCAAAAATAGAAGCCGTCGGCTCAAAAAGCTGCACGAAATCGCCTGTCCCTGAAGCATAAGCTGCCGAAATATTGGCAAAATCGACATTTTGGATCAGCTCCAAATCCTTCTGCGGGTCAATTCCGAATTTTTTTAGTGTAAATTCTCCAGCCATCTGCGGCATTCCACCCTTCCGCTGTCCAAGGAAAGTTTTTCCTTTCAATGACTGCCAATCAAAGGTGGGCTCCGGCTCGCGAGCAACTAGAAACGTCCCATCGGTCTGCGTCAATTGGGCAAAATTGATGACCGGGTCCTCAGCTCCCTGCTGGTACACATAAATCGAAGTTTCCGAGCCGACAAGCGCCACATCGATTACGCCCGACAGAAGGGCCGTCATCGTCTTGTCACCGCCAGCCGTTGTTGTCAGTTCAATGTTCAGCCCTTCCTCTTCAAAAAAGCCCTTCTCCAGCGCTACATATTGTGGCGCATAAAAGAGAGAGCGCGTGACCTCGCCGACTTTCAGCGTTGTTTTCTCGCTTTTGCCGCCGCAGCCTGCCAGCGCAGCGGTTGCAGCCAGCGTGACAACTAGCAGCAACGTTGTCCATCTTCTCCTCATCTTTCTTTCTCCTCCCGCTATTTACAGCTTGCGTGTTGTACTCCAGCCTATGCGTGCATATCGTCGGCGGTGATTGCCGCTAACGGCTTTTTGGGCATGAAAAAGCCGTTATTCCACCTGCTCCGGAATAACGGCTCTACTAGGGCATGTATGTGAACGCAAGCGAGCTATATCTCGAAAGAAGCCAGCGTTCAAACGTCTTCCCTCTACTACCGAGAATGGCACAACTCATAAATGTGAACCTACTTACCAAAAGGCAGCTTCATGCTGCTCTTTTTGGAGCTTTGCTCCCTGCACAAACAGACAAAAATAGACTTGGAGGACGCAGCAGCCGCTATTTGTACCGAATCACTGGTTTTGGCACAGGCTGCGGACTCAGGAGCCGCTAATGCGCTGCCCATCGTCATTTTGAGAGGATTATGAAGGTAATAGCGGCTCTCCTGTCCGCTTAAGGCCCAAAATGGGAGTGAAATCCAGAATAACGGAAACTCAGTCCTTCAAAAAAGGAATAAGTTTCCAAATATATATATCCTAAGCCACAGTGGTCTCTGTGACTGTACTCTAAGTAACAATCGCATGCTGTGCTTCCTTAAGCCTTGAACAGTCAGAGGAGATTGGTCTCGAATACGTACTTAGCAAGGTGCAGCAGGAAGAGCTTCCGTTTGCATACACATCATCGGAAGCAATAAAATAAATTTGCATTTTATATAAATTAATAAACATTTCAATCCACGCTCCCGCACGGGGAGCGACGGTGGATGGATCACGATTGAAGAATACGCCATCAAGTTTCAATCCACGCTCCCGCACGGGGAGCGACTGACTATTGCGCAGGCGGGACATGAGACAGGATGGTTTCAATCCACGCTCCCGCACGGGGAGCGACCCGGCTTTTGAACCAGTTAACGCAATTCCACGTGTGTTTCAATCCACGCTCCCGCACGGGGAGCGACTTAATGCAGGGGATGCAACACTACCTTTTCAGCCGAGTTTCAATCCACGCTCCCGCACGGGGAGCGACGAATGAGATGGCGGACCTTAATAAAACCGAGCAGGTTTCAATCCACGCTCCCGCACGGGGAGCGACTCAACTCGTGTGGACCACACGTATAAACCAAATAGTTTCAATCCACGCTCCCGCACGGGGAGCGACCGTTATGGCGCGAACATCCCGCAACGGAGATGCAAGTTTCAATCCACGCTCCCGCACGGGGAGCGACTTAGCGGCCAGCGCAGACGGACGCGGTAAACTCCTAGTTTCAATCCACGCTCCCGCACGGGGAGCGACTCAATCTGTTCGTGCTCTATTTCTTCTACTTTAAGTTTCAATCCACGCTCCCGCACGGGGAGCGACATATAAGGACGCAGTCGAACGCGTAAAAGCGCTAGTTTCAATCCACGCTCCCGCACGGGGAGCGACGTTGTCCGTTCCGCTCGTAACCGATATCGTAATTGTTTCAATCCACGCTCCCGCACGGGGAGCGACTAACGTACCTAGTGTAAATATGAGCATGTCACCCGTTTCAATCCACGCTCCCGCACGGGGAGCGACGGGGAGAGGTTATGAATATACCAGCCGATCTAAACGTTTCAATCCACGCTCCCGCACGGGGAGCGACACAACCTCCCTCCTCTTCCATGTATTGACGGGGGGTTTCAATCCACGCTCCCGCACGGGGAGCGACGGGATATTCTTGACATACATCCTCATATGGTGTAGTTTCAATCCACGCTCCCGCACGGGGAGCGACATGGAGTATCATTTTATTGAATGGTTGATTATAGAGTTTCAATCCACGCTCCCGCACGGGGAGCGACCTCCATCATTTCAATTTATTATCATCGACGACAAGTTTCAATCCACGCTCCCGCACGGGGAGCGACTTCACACAGCGACCGTCAACAACCGCACGATTACGGTTTCAATCCACGCTCCCGCACGGGGAGCGACTCGAACGCACGTTGATGTTACCGCCTTTGACGCAAGGTTTCAATCCACGCTCCCGCACGGGGAGCGACAATTACACGCTGCCCGTCATGGGTAGTAGTAAGTTGTTTCAATCCACGCTCCCGCACGGGGAGCGACCAGTTTTTTTTCGCACTTGTCGCTGGTTTTTTCCGTTTCAATCCACGCTCCCGCACGGGGAGCGACAGCACCCTCAAAAACTCCTTACCTAGCAAGGAAAAAAAGGCCCATTTTCGCGAACCTCATTTTCCTCTCCCTTATCCACCCGTTTAGCTAATCCAAAATCCGCATTACCCCTTACGGGGAGCGGAGTGCGAACGTGCCGGGGTTTTCATGGGAGCTTCCGGTTCGCGTGGAGGTAAGTCGCTTCCTATAATAGCACGGCTCCCTTCCCCCACTAACCAAACCTTCCTTACCAGCTACAACTATTCCCTTACTAAAGCTTATAAATCTCGCTATACTTCTTCTCCAAATATTTCACCAAATATTGCGGGTCCAGCGGCTTGCCGGTTACATTTTGGATCAACTCGGAAGGTGTTCTGAGCTTGCCGTATTTGTAAATGCGTTCGCTGAGCCATTCTTTGATCGGCAGCAGATTCCCTGTGCTTACAAGCTCCCAGAAGTTCGGCAGCTCGCGCTCCAGTGTATCGGCGAATTGCGCTGCATACATGTTGCCCAGAGAATAGGACGGGAAGTAGCCGAATGCGCCGCCGGACCAGTGTACATCCTGCAGGACGCCTTCTGCATTCGTCGGTGGTTCAATACCCAGATATTCCTTATATTTATCATTCCAAATAGCGGGAAGATCCGCGGCCTTCGCGCCTTCGTTAAATATCATTTTCTCAATTTCATAGCGGATAATAATATGAAGATTATACGTCAGTTCATCGGCTTCAATGCGAATGAGTGACGGCTGAACGACGTTATTTCCCCGATAAAACTGATCCAGCGTCACATCAAGCTGACCCGGGAACTGCTGCTGCAAAGCGGCAAAATTATGCTGCCAGAACGGCTTGCTGCGGCCAATGACATTTTCCCAGAAACGTGATTGCGACTCATGGATGCCCATCGATGTGCCTGTGCTTAGCGTCGTTCCATCCAGCTCAGCCATAATATTTTGCTCATACAGCGCATGGCCACCCTCGTGAATGGTGCCGAACAAGGCGCTCGTCACATCATCTTCCAAATAACGTGTCGTAATTCGCACGTCGCCTGTGTTGAGTCCTGTTGCGAATGGATGCGTGCTTTCATCAAGTCTGCCCGCTTCAAAATCGTAGCCCATCTGCTTCAAAATCCGCAGGCTGAACGCTTTTTGAGCTTGCTTATCATAGTTTTGACGCAGGAAGGACGTATCCGGTTGATGCTTGGAAGCCGCAATTGCTGCTGCTAGTGGAACCAGCTGCTCGCGCAAGCCGCCGAACACTTTGTCCAGCTCCTTCACGGTCATGCCCGGCTCATATTGGTCAAGCAGCGTGTCATAGCGGGTTTCTTTCGGCCCCCATAAGTCGATAAACTGCTGCGTATAATCGATGACTTTTTCCAAATAAGGCTGGAAGCCCTCATAATCGTTAGCTGCCTTCGCTTCTTCCCATTTGGATTCTGCCTGGGAGCAAATAACGACATGCTCCTCATAAAGCTTCGGCGGAATTTTGACGCTGCGGTCGTATTCTTCCCTCGTATCGGTTACAAGCTTGCGCTCTATTTCGCTTAGTTTGCCAAACGTTTCCGGCTGTTCCAGCTCACTCAGCCATTCACCTAATTCAGGCGATGTGGAAAGCTTGAACATGTCGCCGGACAAAGATCCGATGACCTCCGAACGCATATCCATGCCTTTGCGCGGAGCGCCGGTGCGCAGGTCCCAATACAGCACGCCTAGCGCCTCACCGTAAGCTTTCAATTTTTTCACCGTTTCCAGAAACGGAGCAAGTGCCTTCGAATTATGTACGGTCATTTCTCATCACCCTTTCCAAATAAATAAAAGATCAGCCTGTTTCACCATAAAATGAGCGATTTCAGCAAAAGAATAACGTCATTCCTTCATCTTTCATCTGATCTTAACTTGATCTTAACGATTACTGTACGTATAATCAACTTTAATCTAAACATCATTAAAGTGCGATTTGAAATGGAAGAGAGGCATCACCTATGTTTATAACTTTTTCGCCATCGGCAGTTGAGCAGCTTTCTCCTTATTTAGAGGACGGCGTTCATCAGCTTAAGCTGCTGCATGATACAGAAGGCTGCGGCTGCGTTGTCAGCGGCGTCCCTGCCCTCCAGCTTGTAAAGGAACCTAGTTCAGACGACCGATTAACACAAGGTCAGCCCTTCTCCTTTTTGTATGAGCCCCGCCATGAAGTTTTTTTTGAGCCTCAACTGCGTATCGGTTACGATACAGATCGTGGAACATTCAGTTTGAAAAGCGACGGACAAATCTATTCCCTTAATTTGCGATTTCTGACGGCCTGAAGGCTCCAGCCTATGCACACTGTGTTTTATGAGGATTCAACTAAGATTAATCTGCAACACCAGATATAGGAGGAGCCTATGAACAACGTTGATCAAATCATGAACGATAATACAGCTTTTGTTGAGCGCAAAGATTATGAGCAATACATAACGAGCCGTTTTCCCGATCGAAAAATGGTTATCGTCACCTGCATGGATACGCGACTCACCGAAATGCTGCCTAAAGCGATGAACCTGCGCAACGGAGACGCCAAAATTATTAAAAACGCTGGCGGCATCGTCACCCAACCGTTCGGCAATATTATGAGGAGCGTCTTAATCGCCATCTACGAGCTGCAAGCCGATGAAGTGTTTGTTATCGGGCATCATGGCTGCGGCATGACCGGGCTTAATCCCGAGGTCATCGTCCAGCATATGACGGATCGCGGCGTACCTGAGCAGACGGTTGAAACGCTGAGGCATTCCGGGCTCAATTTTATGCGCTGGCTGACTGGATTCGACAATGTGAAAGAAAGCGTGGAGAAAAGCGTAGGCATTATCCGCAACCACCCTCTGCTTCCGCCAAACGTTCCCGTTCATGGCATGACGATAGAGCCGGAAACAGGCCAACTTGATCTCATTGTCAACGGCTATGACAAGCTGAAGCAGCCATAAACGCAAGCCTTTCCTAAATAAACCTATTGATTTGAAAAAGTAGCCGTTCCCGCACAAAAGGGAAGTTGAACCGATAGCTGCCTGCGCACAATCATTCAACGATTGTGCGTGGACGGCTTCTTTGTTCTCGCGGCAATCGCTTCTGCTCTTGCGGCAATGACATCGCTGCGATCCCGCAACGTATGACGATGGATAAGCGCTTCGTCTGTCATATCGCTTGGCAACCCCCACTGCTTCTGGGTTATTCCTCTTTCCGTGCATTCCTGCTCACATAACACTTGCAGTTCAGCATCGACAATCTCGAGAGTCATATCTTGATAGACAGGCGAAATGACATCTTCCTGAGGCTTGGCCCTCGCGAGCACAGCTTCCAGTTCCACAACTGCCTTAGCGCCATTTAGTCCGAGACTGTCCAGAGCTACGGCGGTCAGCTTGCCGAGCGCTTGCTCGTACATTTTTGCTGCGCCTGCGAGATTGCCCCGCCGCTCATGATATTGGCCAACAGCCAGCTGGATCAGCCCTACCCAGATTAACGCCCGCTCATCTTCTGGATGTTCCTTCCAATACTCCTCCAACAGCTCATGGCATTCGAAAAAATCTCGCGTTGCATGAAACTCAACTAAATACGATACGTAATGTCCTGGATATTTCATACCAATCTTTCCCTTCTGCCTTTCTCCTCATTGTAGCGTTTTGTGTTGAGGATGTGCAACTGACTAATCAGGCCACAGCGAATGCCATTCAAACGATAATTTCTCTGGCGATCATGCAACAATATTCGCCCAAGCTCAGTCTAAATAAAATACGGCTACCAATACTTTACAATGGAATGAATTAGATTTATTTTTAAAAAAAAAGCAAGTGGATAACTTTAACAGATTTTTTATAAACCATAGATCCAGGTGATACAGGCACGATGATCGGAGCTACTGCTTCAAGTAATTTTAAATAAAACTTTATTATACGATGACAATATGAATAATAAGGCCAAGATAACCAGCTGTTTTCGATGCATTAATGGAAACAGCTGATTTATTTTTTAGACTCATTGACTGTTTTAGTAGCTATCGATCATTTTATGACGTGCCCTAATTTCCGTAGACGGTTGAACTTATAAAAATATAGCTAACGATAAAATAGAAAGCTACATATTCTCGTCATGCTACCTACTAACGAAAGCTATATAAAGTAATCATTCTGCCAATGTGCCAATGTGCTAACATGCTTTATTTTTTAATCCCTCGAAATTGCTCCTCTGATGCTAGTTAATGGATTTTTCAATCATACGGTTTGTACTTATGCCTTTTCTTTAAAAGAATAGTGTAAAGCACAAAGAAACCGACTCCCTCAAGAGCAGGTCTCTTTGGCTTAGCCATCTTTCAATATAAAAAGCCTCTAGACTTACTGTTCCTATAAAAAAAAGACGCTCCCAGCAGCTTAAGCCGCAGGAGCCTCTGTAAAAGCACACCTAATCTATTCGTTATCAGCTAAGTATTTGCTCCATCCTTCAATAGATCGAGCCTCTCCTCAGCGCTGATCTTTGGGCAAGTACTGCAATACCCATGCACCTGCTGTCCCTCCCGCCGCAGCCGGTAAGCTAAGCAGCAATATCGCCGTAAAAGAACCGAAGCCCCTCCATATTGGCGATGCTGAAATTCTTTAAATGAAACATCCAGCGGATTACCATGCCTTTTTTGGAACAAAACATGCCGGTCAGCCTTTATAAGCTGCAATCGCTGTTCCGTTTGCCAAATACTCGTATTGTGCTCGAGTTGGGCATAACATTTTTGAACATAATGCGAAATCAGCGACCACATGACGCTAACCTTTGCTCCAGTATGCGAGGATACCGCCGTCAAAATCTTTTCCGTATGCTGAAGCAAACGATCTGTCCAATTTTCAACCTCTACTTTGCGTTGTTCCAGCTCAAAAACGGGCGGCCATGGACGCACGGCCAACGTTGCCTGATACTCCATCGCTGCTAGATTCATTATTCGAAATCGCACATTTGCAGCCGATGTTTCCAGTAGACAGTCAAATAAACTAACAGCAGACAGCATGCCCATAAAAAATACAGCGTAACGTTTGGCAAACAAGGTTCCTACTACAATACCACCCGGATCTCCCAATTGTCTGGACTGGAGCTTCATAATGTGAGAGCATTTAGCAGGATCTAGAAGCTCTGCAGCAGAGAATGGATAAGCTTCTTCCGCCAATTCCCCTATGGATATCCGAAAATGGTCTTGTAAAAAGTTAGCCGCCTGTTCCCGCTGAGAACAATCCTCCATCTTCTTACTCAATCATCTTCAATACTTCATCTATGATTTGTCCGCGTCCAATGACGCCCCAGCCTTTAAAGAGCCAAAACGAGTCTGTTTCATACACCTTATTGTTTTGCACCGCAGAAACCTTATTCCAAAAAGAGCTATCGTTGATGCTCTTGAGATTATCCTGTCCATTAGGATCAACCTCAAGCACGATATAATCGGCGTCTAAGCCCGAAATCACTTCTAAAGACAGCTCGCCGCGCTGCTCCTCAGGCGTCAATGACGTTTTCGTAAAGCCGAGATCGTGGTACAACAACGTATTTGTTGGATGGCCTTTTTCCGCATAAATTTGCAGGTTTTTCTCTCTGACTCTTAAATAAGCAAGGTTATGGTTGTCGATAGCCTTAATTTTCTCACTGGCTTGTTTAGTCTTTGCATCAAGCTCGGCAATTTTCACTTTAGCCAAATCCACTTTGTCGTACAATTCGGCCACCTTCAATAAATCCGCAGTCCAGTAGGTCGTATCATCGCCATACTCCAGCCACTCCGTACCAAGCACAAGCGTTGGCGCGATCTTTGCCAGCTGATCATACGTATTTTCCGCGGTCCGGCTCTCTATGAGAATGACATCCGGCTCCAGTTGAACAATTGCTTCCAAATTGGGACTATCCGCAGAGCCTACTAATTGTACACCTTCCAGCTCGCTTGCCAAATAAGGCAGGTAATCTCCACCATAACGGGTCTCTACATTTACGCCAACTGGTTTTTCGCCGATAGTCAGCAGATGATCGATATAAGCAGCGGAAAGCACGACTATTTTGTCGATCTTAGCTGGAACGATGGCCTCCCCTTTTAGGTGGGTAACGGTTCGAGTCGCTTTTTCCACAGGTTGATTTGCAGATTGATTCGTTTGTTCAGACTCGCTCGCTTGACCTTCTGCTTTACCGCAAGCCGTCACTGCAAGCAGCAGCATAGCCCATAATACGAGGTACATCATTCGGTGCTTATTCATTTGTTGTTAACCCTCTCTTTATAGTAATAATAATCATTATCACTAATCATAAAGAAAGGCCCTTCCAATAACCATGGATTATTCCATGCGATTAGGTTGGATCATTTCATTCTATTATTCCCAGCTTTAATGCTGCATAGTTCATCGCCCACATTCTCCCGGAAGGGCCCAGCGCTTTGAAAAATAAATCACTAGCATCATATACATGATGGCGACGTACCGCATCAAGGGATTGCCACTCTTCCGATTGAAGCAACTGCTGCAAGCGCTTCTTCGAGCCTTTAGTTGGATCAGCCATCAGAAAAATATGCTGTGAATTAAATAATGGCAGTTCATTCAGCTGGATATCGAGTGCCCATTCGTGAGCAGGGAACCGATCCGGAAGCGTTAAACCCAGATCATCATAAAAAAGGCTGCCCGTTTGATTTTTTCGCCCATATACCCGATAAAAGTTCTGGCTCACCCTTATAAAATAAACGCTCTGTTCTCCCAAGCAGGCCTTCATTCGTTCCTTCAGCTTTTCCGTTCTCTCGCCATAGCTGCTTATCCATGCTGCGGCCTGCTGCTCTCTGCCTAATAGGCCAGCAAGCTGCTCCAGCGTCTGTCCATACTTGTTCGAATGCTTTAGTACGGCAGTTGGCGCAATCTGATTTAGCAGCTCATCTCGCTCCAGACGATCACTTGTCAGCATCAGATCCGGCTTTGTTCGGAGCAGCTTATCGTAATTCGTGTGACCGCCTTGGAGCATAGAGCTTTGCTGGCTGTACGCATTCAGCCTCGGAATGGTGTAGGTGGAGGAAACCCGGTCCGTATAGGACAGCGCAGCAACTGGCTTATAGCCAAGCGTGATTAGATGGTCATCCAGTCCATAATATAAAGCCGCAATGCGATGGCATTTATTTTTAATATATAAGGTAGGAGCAACGCCTTCGGCTTTTTTGAAAACTCTGCTGAAATAATGCTCATCCTTGTAACCGACCTGCTCAGCTACACGCTTAGCTTTCATCGAGGAAACTAATAATTGCTTTGCTTTAGTAATCCGTTGCTTCATAAGATATTCGGTAGGTGTGGTGCCCATTTGGTGTTTAAAAATTTTCGTAAAATGATTCGGACTGAAGCCTGCCATTTCCGCCAATTGGCTGACCTGCAAATCCTTCGTGTAATTTTCATTCATATAGGCCAGCACCTGCTCCATGCCTACAGTCTGCTGCTCCGCTGGTTTGCTTGTGCCCATCATCAGCAACAGCAGCTTAGAAAGATTGTAGTGGATCGTATGACTCTCTTGTACTCTGGCTTGCCGATTTAATTCAAACAATTGCTGAATTAGCCCTTCAACCGCAGCAAGATCGTCAACTCCCTCCATCTTCCCCTTCAATGGAAATATAGGCCGCTTCACTGACCAGCCTTCTCGCTGCCTGCTCAACTGCATACAGGAGAACACGATCAATGAATACTGAATCGGATCGGTGGAGTCCGAATATCCTTCGACCATCATTTCAGGCTGTAGAAAAAATAAATCGCCTGGCTTGACTTGAGCAGCATGACCGTTCATTTTCATTAAGCCCTTGCCAGCAGTTACATAGACTATGGCATAGGTATGGATAATTTTAGGGGTTAATGGATCGTCCGCTTGACCCCGAAAAGAATAGCAGTGAACCGAAGTAAAAATCAGTCTCTTTAACAAATTTGCTAGATCATTCATGAGCCGCGACGCCGCCAACCAAAAACGCGTACATGCACAATGCCCTTCGTCACCCAATGGGCTAAAATATACAGCACAATAAATAGAATTAGGAGCGGTTTAAAAAAGAACACCGCCACTAGCCAGCTGACGAGAATCTGCCAGCGTTTCATGCGCCGGATAACCTTCATTGGTGCTAAAAAAATACGGTACAGCTTATGGCTGTTTTGCAAAGCATTCAAATATTCATCCTGATATTGCTTATCCTCTGGATTGAGCCTGACGGCACTTTGCATATACTTTTCCTGCAGCGTATAATCGCCGCGGTGGCCTGCCGCCCAAGCGAGATGCAGCAGCACACCTGGATCTTCCGCCTCGATCTGAATAGCCTGCTTGTCCAGCTGCTCCGATTCCTCAAAATGACCCAGCAGCGCTTCCGTATAGCTCAGCACAGCCAAATAAAGCGGCGAATCCGCATTCAGCTGGAGCGCTTGCAGCAGATACTCCTTCGCTTGCTTTAATTTTCCCATTTTGTTCATTTGACTAGCAAGCAAATAGTAGTAATGGGCTCTGTATGGTTCAATTCGCAAAGCTTCATAAGCAGCCTCAAGAAAGGCATTCACATCATCCATATCGTAATAGGTGACAACCCGCACATACCAAGCATCCGTATGGTCCGGATCTCGCTTCAACACTTCACCGGACCAATACAAGCTTTTCTCGTAATCTTCCATTAATAAATAAATCTGTGCTATAAGGGCTAATGCATCTGTATCTTCCGGGTTATGGCGCAAAAGCTGCTCCGTTTGCTCCAGAGCTTCCTTATACCGTTTCCACTCGATCAGCTGATATACAGCAGCATAAGTATTTTGCTCAAAATCTCTGTCTTCCGCCAAAGCTTTTCCTTGCTCCTTCCTGCTATTTAATGCCGTGCTTCTTCATATAATCTAGCACAACCTGGTAATCACGGTTTACATCACTGAAGGTCGCATAGTTTTTCGCGGTGGAGAACCATTCCAGTGTTGTCGCTTTGCGGGATTTTACTGCAGCTTTCACATCATTTTGAGAAATAGGCTGCACTTCACCCGTCTCCAGCATGCGCTCCATCGCCGATTCCACCGCATCGCTAACGACCTGCTCCAAATCAGCTCCGGAAAAATATTTCGTCTCGGCAGCAATCCGCTCCAAATTCAGCGAATCCATCGGCTTGCCTTTCAGCTTCAGCCCCAAAATCGTTTGGCGCTCCGCTTCCTCTGGCGGCGGTACAAAGACAAGGTGATTAAAGCGTCCGGGACGTCTGAGAGCGGAATCCAAATACCATGGCGTATTGGTTGCGCCAATTACAAATACGTTCTCGTTCTCCGCTTGCAGACCGTCCAGCTCTAGCAGCAGTTGGTTGACCAGCATGCGGTCGTGATGCTGGCGCATTTGGTTCCGGCTGCCGCCCATTGCATCAAGCTCATCTATGAAAATGACACAAGGCCTGCACTGGCGCGCTTTTTCAAAAAAGTCATGCAAATTATGCTCGCTCTGGCCTGTGTACATTGAAAGAATCGCCTGCAGCTCAATATGGATAAAATTTGCTTCAATTTCGCCCGCCACTGCTCGTGCCAGAAACGTTTTGCCACAGCCTGGAGGTCCAAACAGCAGCAAGCTTCCTCCAGCTGATTTGCCATAGGCGGCAAACAATTCCGGCTGCTTTAGCGGCAAAATGAAGTTCATGCGAATTTTCTTCTTAACATCCTCTAGTCCGCCTACATCATCGAACGTTTCCGCTGGCTTATCCGACTCGACAAGCGATTGATCCTCTTGATTGAATTGAATAAGCTTTAGATTTTTGCGCCTTTGCGCTGCGAGATCATCAAAATCAGACATTAGGCTCTCTCCTCTACTAATCTAGCATGCTGAATTTACGCTATTTATCCAGAATAATGAAATATATTGTCGTTTGCAAGGGAAGTGGGCCATTCTACTCTTCCTCCACTACCTCTTCCCATGCAGCATCCTGCCCCTGCCTTTCAAACGCCGAGCCAAGCTCCCCCTTAAAAGGCACTAATAAACTAGCATCCCGGTCTACCATTTCATAAACCTGCACCCTGAAAATATTATCGGCGTTAATATAGCTGTCTTCCTCATCGCCTGCGAACAAACGCCAGCCGCTGTCCTGCTCATTGTCGCCAGCTTCACGGTACATCCAGCACACGGCATCGCCCTGCTCCAAGCATCTCCTAGAAACGAGCGCCATTTTTTCGCCATCCGCAAGCCATCTTTCATCGCCTTCCCGCAGGATCGTTCTGGCAATATGCTGCGGCTCGAACATTAGGCTGTCTCCTAGCTTCAAGGTTTTCAAATAGACTGGCTGGTTCGTCAGCACCCCGGTGTATTGCTCAGTCGCTTGGTTAAAGCCTGTAACCTCCACCCACATCCGTTCGGCTCTCGGCTCATTTTCACCCGGGTTTGCCAGTGTAAAATGCAATCGGACCCGCCTACCTACTTCTTGCGACCGTCGCTCCTTCGCAGGCGGGATAAAGAAGCTGTCTGGATACAGCTTGCTTGTCTGCTCTACATCTTCAAGCGTCCATTCCATCATTCATTCCCCTTTCTCTCTTATATTCTTCATATCCCCAAAAGGCTTCCTCTGTTCCGCCGTCCTCCAGCAGGATCATTACCGCATAAGAGATGATGCTCAGCCATTCCTCCATCTCCTTCGTTTGCTCTGCCGTAATGATGCCGTTACTCCGCAGCATGCCATCCGGCTCTACCGCCCAGGCTCTGCCCAAATGGCAAATGCTCCATAAACAGGCCATGATTTCACTGCTGACCGATTTACTCGCTAATTCGGGCGACAGCACATCAAGGATTGTCATTACCTCATGAAAATTATCCTCTACGAGCTGACCGCTAAAGGGGCGGAGCATGCCGAGAAACCCTTTCGTCATTTTCTCCTGCTCGATATCGTCAAACGCAAAGGCATGGCATTTTAATAAGAGTAAAGCGTCTTCCCTATTCATTGGCCTCTCCTTAACTTTCAAGCTTCGCGCTGAAATAGAATTGTTTTTATAAAAAAAGCTGTCCCCGCACCAATCAGAAAGTTGTGCTGTGAGCTGCAATAGCCCCTCAGTTCCATTCTTGTGCTTGGACAGCTTTATAGGTTTCGGGCAAAAGGAAGAGGCTTAAAGCTCTTTCGACGCCTGCTCCAAATATTTCGTTAATTGCGAATAATCAGGGGTATCCTTTTCCTGAATTTTTATCGTTTTTCGTTCCTCAGGCCCTTCAAACAGCTCCGCTGGCAAATCCAGACTCGCCGTGTTGAAAATCGTGAAGGAAACCGCTTTTTTGGAAGGCGAAATGACCGCCGCATACTTGCCATTTTTCAAAAAGTGAGGTTTCTTATATTGCAGCCGCTCCTGAACGTCAGGAATGACCCCGTGTACGAGGCTGCGCAGCTGATTGGATATTTCCACCTGCCAAGGCACATCCAGCGCTTCTATAAAAGCAGTAATTTCTTCTGTTTTCGACAAAACGTTTCCACCTCTCGCCTATCAGATGAATTTCGACAATGATTCACAAGCTTGTTTTTTCCTGCTGTCGTTCCCTGAGTGTATTATGCAGGATTATGGAAGCGATGTCCATATTCGTGTATTTACGTTCCGCAATAAGTGCGGTAAGCACGGCCTGAAGGCTCAGGCAATGTCGCATATTCAGCCTGCTTTGGAGAATGTGCATACGGATCAGCTAGCACCTCAAGCAGCCGCTCCATTACACTGTAATCGCCTTTTACCGCTGCTTCCAGCGCCTCTTCTACCCGATGATTGCGGGGAATTACGGCAGGATTGCTGCTGCGCATGAGCTGATCCGCTTCCTCTACGGACTGCTCCTGCCTGCCCAGCCTA
Organism: Paenibacillus sp. Leaf72; assembly: GCF_001422685.1. NCBI lineage: Bacteria > Bacillati > Bacillota > Bacilli > Caryophanales > Paenibacillaceae > Paenibacillus > Paenibacillus sp. Leaf72. The sequence continues at coordinate 37,995 of NZ_LMLV01000001.1, forward strand.
TTCTGCCAGCGCTCATGCCACTCTGTATATTCGGTGCTGCTAAACAGAGCCGAGTCATCCGGCTTGTTAAACGTTAACGCCACAAATGTATTCGTATAATCCGCGCCATGCTTCTCCATCAAAGTGAGCAGGTCTTTCATCAGCTCGTCGTCCTGCTCCTCCTCATTGAAAATACCCAGCTTTCCACGCATGCCTGCAAGCCAATGACGATGGTATTGGTCTGTAAAATCAGCTAAAGCTTGCTCGGCAAGCTTTAGCGCCTGCTCCTCATCATCATGCAGCAGCGACAATAGCGATTCAGCTAATCTTGCCAAATTCCAGACCGCGATGTAAGGCTGATTTCCATAGGCATAACGCCCCTGACTATCGATGGAGCTGAACACTGTCGCCAGATTAAAAGCATCCATAAAAGCACATGGGCCATAATCAATCGTTTCGCCACTAAGCGCCATGTTGTCCGTATTCATGACGCCATGAATAAAACCGACGAGCTGCCATTTGGCAATCAGCGATGCCTGACGCTTAATTACTTCCTGCAGCAAGGAGAGATAGCAATTGTCATCCCCAGCAATATGCGGAAAATGTCTTTGCACGGTGTAATCCGCCAGTGCTCGCAGCTCCTCTGCTGTTCCCCATTGCGCAGCAAATTGAAACGTTCCGACACGGATATGGCTCGCCGCTACGCGGGTTAAAATAGCACCCTGCTGCGTATCCTCTCGGTAAACAGGCTCGCCCGTTTTCACGACCGCCAAGCTGCGGGTAGTGGGAATACCTAGCCCATGCATGGCTTCGCTAATGATGTATTCACGCAGCATCGGCCCAACCCCCGCACGGCCATCTCCACCGCGAGAATAGGGCGTGCGGCCTGCGCCTTTTAACTGAATGTCGACTCGCTCGCCTGAGGGTGATATTTGTTCGCCCAGCAGCAAAGCCCGTCCGTCACCCAAGCGGTTAAAATGTCCAAATTGATGCCCTGCATAAGCCTCAGCAAGCGGCAAAGCACCTTCGGGAATTTGGTTGCCTGCAAGCATGGCGACACCTTCATCATTTTGCAGCCCCTCAGCATTTAACCCTAGTGATGCAGCTAACGCTTCATTGCATACAATCAGCTCCGGTGAGCGCACTGGGGTTGGGTTTGTTGCTGTAAACAATCCGTCTGGCAACCTTGCATAGCTGTTGTCAAAGTTCCATCCGATATATATATTGGCTTGCTTCTCGCTCATATTCGATCGCCTACTTTTTCATCAATTTGCATGCTTCTTCATTATACTACATCTTGAAACTACATCCTGCATTCCCGCTTAGCCGCTTATGAATTAGCCAGCCGCCTTCGTCTCAGGATATAATTAACAATATATCATAAAAGATATGAGCATTTCATAATGAGGAGTGAAGCATACTTATGGACCAGCAGCTTCTGGCACAAATCAACCTTTGGCATGACGAAGAAGCATTCGAGAGCATCGTTGATCGATTGCAGCAAATCCCTGAAACCGACAGAGATTATGAGGTCATCATCCAGCTTGCCCGCGCCCTTAACAATACAGATCGTTACCGTGAGGCACTACAGCAGCTTTCCTTAATCGCCGAGCCAGGCAAAAACGACCCTTTATGGCATTTTCGCCAAGGCTATGCTTATTATTTTCTAGCGCGTTATGTGGATGCCTTACAAGCTTTTGACCTGTCCAGCCGCTTGGACCCCCAATCGGAACCAACCTTGGAGTTTTTGGAGTGGACCAAGCCGCTCGCTGAAAAAATGGTGCTCCAGCATAAGCGCTATGTAGAGGAAAGCACAGCGGTCGGGCAAAATCGCGGCACCGGGAATGACGCGCCCTTTGCCTCGTTCGATTTACAAAGCTTTTGGGAGGACAGCGATTACGCCCGCAAGTCTTATGTGCTGCCCCCTCCAACCACTGAGCTGATCTCATCCATTGAGCAGGAGCTTGGCTACAAACTGCCAGCCTCCTACATTGCTCTCATGAACAGCCAAAACGGCGGGGTTCCCGTCAATTGCCGTTTCCGATCGGAGGAGCCGACCTCCTGGTCAGAGGATCATGTCGCGATTACGGGCATTATGGGCATTGGACGCAATAAATCCTACACGCTTGGCGGAGATTTAGGGAGCCGGTTCATGATCGAAGAATGGGGCTATCCAGACCTTGGGATCGTCATTTGCGACTGTCCATCCGCAGGCCATGACGTCATTATGCTGGATTACCGCTTCTGCGGGCCAGAAGGCGAACCTGCCGTCGTTCACGTTGATCAAGAGGACGAATATAACATTACTTATTTGGCATGCAGCTTTGAGCAATTTATTATAGGGCTCGTTCACGATGACGTGTTCGATAGATCTGCTGAGGAGAAGGAAGCGGATCTGGTGAAGGTGGCTGAAGGCGCATTTTCCCCTTTATTGACTGAGCTTTGTGCTGCTGTGACGGAAACGGATAATCTGGAAGGAAAAATCCGGTCGATTTGCACCCAGATTACCGAGGAGAAAGGGTATTTCGTCTTTCAGGCTGACGAGCTGTCTACCTTGATGTATGATTTGCAATTTTGGCTCTATACGAAAACTTATCCGAATCCTGCACGGAAAAAATATATTGACGACTATGATAAGTTGATCGCATTCGGCGAAGGCGAGTTTAGCACAGGCGGCTATGCGCCAGCCTTTATTACGGACTGGCTCGATGATCGCATCAAGCTGGGAAAAATCATCGTAATGGATCGTACACTCGCCATGACGGATGAAGCTATCGAGCAGGTGCTTGAGCAGTTAAACGACTATGCAGTTCCTAACAATAAAGCAGTGCTTCATACAGAGTCTGACGGGATTACAGCACAATTGCAGCCTTTTATCTTTATTGACCACGATAATAAATCATGGTCTGTTATTCTAAATGCCGGTACCTACAAACAGGAACTGTTTGATACGAGGGTGGATGAAGGTTTTGAAGGCAGCGGCTATGACTGGAGCTCGCTCGCCGCTGTATTTTTGGAGGAAAAAATGCCTGAGCTTGCCGAGCATATCCACTTCGACTCAGAGGCAGATATGTTCTGCGTGTACGCCAGCAATCGGGAAGCCATGGTGAGTTTTGCATTGGCCTTCAAAGCAGCTTGCGAGGATCATGATTTAATCAGCGATCTATTTACTCGCGCCGAGCTGGATTAATTTTATGTAACGACTTGCCTTTATTATTAAGCGTTGCTAACTCCCTTTTGTTTCATAATCGGTAATCCAAAAATGCCCGATGCGCTCCTATAAAGAAGCCTTCGGGCATTTTTCCTAGCTTGTTAAGTTTATTTAGTTCGTTTTGCGAGAATTATAATATAGCTCCGCTCACCAAATTTCCTTTATACCACACGGCCTGCCGCTGCGCTTTTCGGGTAATAGCCTCCGCCGAGCAGCTTGCGTGAAGCAATACAAAACTGGCGGCATCGCCAACCTTAGGCCAAACCTGCTCGCCTTGAGCATTGAGCGGTGTAATTCCGCCTGTAATTAAGGCAAGAGTCTGGGACAAGGAGGCTTCCTCTTGGCAACCATACAATTCTGCGAATCGTCCTGCCTTATCCAGCAAATCCCCGCTCCCAAATGGCGACCAGTGATCCGTGAGACTATCGGTTACCAGCTTCACCTTTACGCCTTGACGGCTCAGCATTGGTAGCGGCATATTCATTTTCCCAATCGGTACCGTGGAAGCGATGGACATGCCAAGCTGAGCCATCCGCCCAGCCATTTCTTTTGTCTCCTGCGGCTCAGCGCCTGCAAACCAAAAGGCATGACTTACGGTTACTTTTCCGTGCAGATCCGCTTCTTCAGCCAGCTCCGCTAGGCGGTTCAAAGTTTGCCGACCAGCTTCGTGTCCATCATGCAAATGAATATCGATGCCCGCACCATGATAAACAGCCAATTCAATGATCGTTTGCAGCGATTTTTCGATATCGCCATCTACTGTATACGGATCTACCCCACCTACATGGGTAGCGCCTTCAGCCAGCGATTGTTTCACGAGCGCAACCGAATCAGAGCGAAGCAGGCCATGCTGGGGAAAAGCTACAATTTCGGCCGAAATTTTACCAGAAAACGTCTCCAAAGCTTGCTTCGTAGCTTCTAATCGCTTGAGTCCACTGACGGGTTCAATATTGCAATGGCTGCGCACATGCGTGGCGCCAAATCGTTGAATCAATGACAAAATACGCTCCGCTTGCAGCTTAGCCGTCGGCAGCAGCTTGGGTAATAAAACCTTTTCTTCCTCTATCCGTTCGAAAATACTCGCTACAGGCTTAACCGCTTTCCATGGGCCGCCAAAATAGGTTTTGTCTAAATGAATATGACCTTCTTCAAACGAGGGCAGCAGCAATAATCCTTTTGCATCATATTTCGGCAGAGGGCTGATTAGCTCCACTCCATCCTCCAAAATTTCAGCAATGGTTCCGTCTTCTATCCGCAAATGGCAGCTGCGTGTCTTAGTGCCTGCTATCTGGCCAGCCTCAAACTCATACCCTTGCTCCAGCCTTGCATTGGTTAACCAATAAGATGTATTCACCATGTCAGCCCCGCTTTCCTATCCAATTAAAACTATGGTAACATAGCATTCACTATACTAAAAATATTTAAAAAATTCGTTTTCCATACTTTTTTCGTTTGGAATGGGAAGGATTAACCGAATGGATATTCGCCAGCTTCGTTATTTCATCGCGATCGCAGAAGAGAAACAAATTACAGCGGCCGCTGAAAGGCTGCATATGACACAGCCTCCGCTTGGCCAACAGCTGAAAGGGCTGGAGGAAGAGCTCGGGGTACAGCTTTTTGTAAGAAGCGGGAAATGGCTGGAGCTTACTGACGCTGGAGAAGCGTTATATAAACGCGCCATATTTTTAACAAAAGCGCTCGAAGAGACCAAGCTGGAGGTGAAGGAAATTGGCAGCGGCACGCGGGGCAAATTAATGCTGGGTATTAATACGCTGTCATCCGTCATTTTGCCACAGGTGCTGCACGAGTTTAAAGAAGCTTACCCGCTTATCACTTATAAAATCCAGCAAAATGAATCGGCCCAAATTGTTCGGCTGCTCAAGGAACGTTCCATTGAGCTTGGAATCGTGCGGCTTCCGCTGGAGCTAGTTGAATTCGAAGTGCTGGAGCTTCCTTCGGAGCCCTTTTATTTCGTGACCGCGAGCAATGTCCTGCACCCCGCAGACAAATGCTCCTACCGTGATATTCAGCGTTATCCGCTTATTTTACCTAGTGCGGAAGGGCTTGGCCTATATAAAAGCATTATTCAGCAATTTACCGAACGCGGCTTGCATGCCAATGTAATAGGAGAATGCTCCGATATTTCCCTATTGTTGAAGTGGGTAGCCTACGGGGATGGAGCAACCATTGTGCCGCAGTCCGTTCTTGAGCTGCATCAAGGCTATAACATTCAATCGTTTGCCATATCAGACAGTGAACTGCATTTTGCCACCGGACTCATCTGGCTAAAAGACCGTTATTTGACCAAAGCGGCACAACGCTTTATTGAATTAATGAAGCAGGAAATCGTTCATCTTCGATTGTGATTTTCCCATGCTCCAGCACCATAATACGGCTGCACATAAGCTGTACGGCTGCCAAATCATGCGAAATAAACAAGCAGGCAAAACCAAGCTGCTGCTGCAACCTCTGCAGTAGCTTTAAAATCTGGGCTTGGATAATCATATCCAGGCTTGCGGTCGGCTCATCCAAAATAATAAAGTCAGGCGCAATGCTGATCGCCCTGGCTATGCATACCCGCTGCTTCTGGCCTCCGCTCAGCTCATGGGGATATTGCCGCATGACGCTAGCTGGAAGTCCAACCCTATCAAGCAACAGAGCAGCCGCTTCATCCCGTTTATATCGGCTATCACCTAAAAATGCAGGTGCTTTGTCCTTGAATATATCGAGCGGCTCCATTAACGAATCCACAATCATCAGCCTCGGGTTCAAACTAGCTGCTGGATTTTGAAATACCGCTTGAATACGTCCGCTTATGAACGACCTCGCAGCAGCTTTCCGGTTATGCAGCGGCATTTGCTGGAATAGGAGCTGGCCTTGGTCAAGCGGCTCCATAAGCATCAAGCATCTAGCCAATGTGCTTTTACCACTGCCGCTCTCACCGACCAGCCCTAAACATTCCCCTGCTTTCAGCGTAAAAGATACTTGATCCAGCACCTTCATGCCTTTGCCTTTCGGGTATGTTTTGACTAGATTTTGGGCGACGAGCAAGCTATTCGCTCTGCTGGCCTCTAGACTTCCCCCCTGCTCCCGCATCGTTTGCTGGGCGTCTACTGGCTGTAACTGTAGCATCAGTTCTCGTTCAGACTTTACGGTTGGTGATGACCATGAGCTGGGCTCAGCCGCAAGAAGCTGCTTCGTATAGGGATGGGTTGGCGCTTCCAGCACTGCCCGCACATTACCCGATTCCAGCATACAGCCCTCGCGCATAACAGTCACTTCATCCGCATAACGCCTGACATGCTTTAAGTCATGTGTAATAAACAGAATAGCGCAGCCGATTCGTTCCTTCATCTCCATGAGCAAACGGAGTATTTCCTCTCCCGTTGCATAATCCAGCGCAGTCGTTGGTTCATCGGCAATAAGCAGCTTTGGCTTAAGCAGCAGCGCTGCTGCGATGGAGACCCGCTGCAATTGTCCGCCACTCAGCTCAAAGGGATAGCTGTTATATACGCGCTCTGCCGGCAGACGCACCTCGCCTAAGCTGGACAATATTTGCACTTTCCGCTCCTTGCGGCCTAAGCGGCTATGCGCTTGCAGCGTCTCATCCAGCTGCTTCCCGAGTCGAATAAAGGGACTGAACATGCCCGCATAGTCTTGAAAAATATAAGCAATCTCCTTGCCCCGCAAGCTGCTTAGTTGTTGGGCTGGAAGCTCTGAAAGAGATTGCCCCTCGAACAAAATCTGCCCTTTCGTCACGCGCACAGCATGAGGCAGCAAGCCGCCAATCGCGAGGCCGGTCAGCGTTTTTCCGCTGCCGCTTTCACCAATTAAAGCAAGCCATTGCTGCTTTTCAATAGATAGATGAAGGTCATGAACAAGCTGCTGCTGCCCTGCGTTTAAGCTAAGTCCTGTTATTTTCAATATGCTCATTGCTTGTTCTCCTTTACTCTCTGCTACGTTTCACATCCAGCCGATCACGTATCCGGTCACCCCACGCATTGGACAGTAGGACAACGAGCATAATGGCAAGTCCCGGTGCTAGCATTAAATAAGGGGCCTGGTGAAAATAGGCGCGGCCTTCATTCAGCATCGCTCCCCATTCTGGTGATGGCGGCTGAACGCCAAGTCCAATGTAGGAAAAAGACGCAATCATCAAAATGACTTTGCCCACATCCAGCGAAGCAATGACGATGACGTTACTGAACGTTTGCGGCAGCAAATGCTTGATCACGATATGGAGCGGGCTTAGTCCGTTCAAGCGGGCAATCGCTATATAATCCTTATGTTTTTCAGACCTAACACTATTGCGCACGATGCGCGAGTAAGCGATCCATTTGACCGCCGCAATGGCAATGATTAGATTGTATATATCCGGCCCTAGCAGGCCGCTTAACACAATGGCAATCATGAAATCCGGGAAGGCGAGGAAGGAATCCGACACCCGCATAAATAGGCGATCCACGAAGCCGCCCGCATATCCCGACAGCAGACCAACAGGAATACCGATACTCAGCGCTGCCACAAGCACGATCAGACTCGCGCCGATCGTATTCCGCCCTCCAATGAGCAGGCGCGAAAACAGATCTCTGCCCAGTCCATCTGTTCCGAGCCAATACTGTGCGCTCGGCGGCAGCAAGCGATCATGAAGATTCACTGCATACGGATCATGCGGAACGAGGAACACCGAGAAAACAAGCACAGTAAAGAACAGCAGGGCCATATATCCTGCAAGGCTTACCTTTTTCATCGGCTCTCCCCTTTCAAACGCATTTCCGGGTTTAGAGCATGATTCACCAAATCTACCAGCAAATGAATAAGCGTCACGGTAATTCCCATCACGACCATATAACCTTGAATGACCGGATAATCTCTGCTCTGAATGGCATCCACAATGAATTTGCCCATGCCCGGATAAGCAAACAGCACCTCAATGACAACCGTGCCGCCAAGCAAGCTGCCTATGCTGACACCGAACATCGTCACAACGGGCGTAAGCGCATGGCGAAAAGCATGGCGGAGCAAAATTTTTCTGCTGCCAATGCCGCGCGACCGTGCTCCCCTTATAAAATCCTGCGTTAAGCTGTCCATAAGACTGGAACGAATCAAGCGGACATAAACGGCTGACATCGTCAGACCGAGCGTCAGCGAAGGCAGCACAAGATGCCAGGGCGTCCCCGTTCCCATGGACGGCAATAAGCCCGACCTTACGGATAGCCCTTCTATTAAAAGAAGCCCTAGCCAAAAGCTAGGGCTAGAAGTACCCATTACAGCAAGGAGACGGCTTGCGCGGTCAATGAATCGGTTGGGATAAAGGGCCGACAAAGCGCCCAGCGGCACCGCAATGAGCAATAAAATGAGCAGCGAGCTCCCGGCAAGCAGCAGCGTTGCTGGCATTTTACGAAGCAGTTCCTCGCTTACGGGCCGATTCGTCATGTACGACTTTCCCAAATCGAGTTGTGCCAGCCCGGCAAGCCAGTTGCCATACTGAACCAATACTGGCTCGTTTAGTCCCAGCTCTTCCCTCTGTTGCTTGATTTCTGAGCTTGTGATGGCAACGTCATCTGAGCGAAGCATTTGCTTAACGGCATCTCCCGGAGCAAGCTTGACGAACACGAAGCTGACGAAGGAGAGCAGCAAAATAAACAGGACAAGCTCTACACCCCTTTTCCAAACGATGCTCATTTCCCTTCCACATCCAATTGGTTCGTCAGCATATAATATTCGCTTTTACTCGTTACCCAGTTTTTCACCTTATCCCGGTACACAACGAGCGTATTCGGATGTACAAGGTAGGAATAGTACGTTTCTTCATCAATACGGGTAAGCGCCTGTTTGATTAAAGCATTGCGCTCATTCACGCCCACCGTTTGATCCAGTTCCTCAATCCAAGCGCTCAGATCTTGGTCGTTGATTTTACCGAAATTCAGCGAGCCCTCCGGCTTAAAGGCTACATTTAGAAAATAACTCGCATCCCCGCGCGGCGCAATTAACGGACTGTAGGTGCCCAAATCCCAATCGTCCTTCTCGAGCAAATAATCCTCATATTTATCGACTTGTGCGATCGTAATGGCAATGCCTAGCTCCTTCGCTTGCGATTGCAGCACTTGCGCCAGCAATGGAAATTCCGCACGGGAAGCGTACGTTACCAGCTTGAGTGAAAGCGGCTGGCCCCCCTTGGTCACCTTGCCCTGCTCGACCTCATAGCCTGCTTGCTTAAACCATTTGCGAGCAGCGTCCACTCCGCTTTCCTTCGGGTCATAGGCGGGCACGAACGGAAATTGTGGCAAAAAAGGACCGCTGGCGACCGTCGCTTGGCCGCCCATAATGGCGTCCTTGAGTTCATCGCGATTGACGAGCGCATCGAAAGCTTTGCGAACGTAGCTGTTTTGAAAATCCGCATGGTTCGTATTGAAAATAAGCTCATGCGTCCGCAAACTGACGACTGAATCCAAATGCAGGCTGGCGTCGCTTTTCATCGTTTCGATGCTTTCTACTGGCGGCCGGTACACAATATCTGCATCCCCAGCCATAAGCGCTGACAAGCGGGCATTGGCATCTTCATTAAAGCTGAAGGTCGCATGGCTGAGCTTTGCTGCACCGTCCCAATATTCATCGTAGCGATCCAGCTTTAGCGAGCTGCCCGAAGTGAACGCGGCCACTTGAAACGGACCGGTTCCGATTGGCTTTTTATCCGGATCTGGTGCAGATACGTCAATAATCGCTGTATTCGGATGTACTAGCTCTGACGGAAACTGAGGAAACGGCTGCTCCGTCGTAATTTGCAGGCTTTGTCCGCTCGCCTCCATTTGCTTGATTTTCAAAACCTGCTTCACGCCCGGATTTTGCTCCATCGCCCGTTCTAGTGATAGCTTGACGGCATTTGCATCGAGCGCCTTGCCATTTTGGAACGTAACCTTTTCCCGGATTTTAAACGTCCAATGCTGCCCATCCGAGGTGCTCCACTCCTCCGCCAGCCAAGGCTGGATTTGGAGGTCTTCGCCCAGCTTGACCAGCGTTTCCACGACACCTGCTCGGAGCGGGGTATAATCCAGATGGGGGTCTATCGTTTGGCTCGCAAAGTTAAAAAGGAAGGTCAGCTCCTTCTCGGGCGGCTTGGCTTGTTCTCCGTTCGTGCTTGACCCGTTCGAACAGGCTGCCGCGAGCAGCAGCAAGCTAATGAGAAGAAATAAGGGGATGATTTTTCGCATAGGCAATGTAAGCTAACCTCCATATTTTCAAATGATACAAGATTACCTGCCTCATCGTACCTTAAGAAGCTATGAATGGTAATAGCCCGATCGAGCTATTGAAGCCCGGAAAATGTGACAATAATAAGCCAAGCCATCGTTCATTTACAGCACAAACATGCTGTGCTATGCTCAAATTTAGAGATTTTAAACTATGCAAAACAGAAAGGCGGCGTTCCATGATCCTCGTAAGCTCCTGCCTCGCAGGCATGAAGGTGAGATATAACGGGACGGATTGTTTAGACGAAACCGTTCGCAAGCTGCTGGATGATGAGCAAGCGATAGCGGTATGTCCAGAGCTGCTTGGGGGCTTCTCCACCCCTCGGGAATCAGCAGAAATTGTAGGCGGGAATGGGGAGGATGTGTTAGCTGGCACAGCCTCTGTCATCGACAAATCAGGTACGGACGTGACGGACCTCTATATAAAAGGTGCATATGAAACGCTTCACCAAGCGCTTGAATTAGAAGCCACAGTAGTTGTGCTTAAAGAGAACAGTCCCTCCTGCTGCAGTACAATGATTTACAATGGACAATTTTCGGGTGAAAAGAAAGCTGGAAATGGCGTGACATCAGCGCTGCTCCGCCAGCATGGCATCAAGGTCGTTTCTGAAGATGGGCTGCAGACTCTGACGCTCCCTTGAACATGAACGCCATTGCCTTTTGCAAAGGCTGATCACAATTGAATTTTTAATGCAGACAGGCTAACGTTTAGCCTATCAAGTTTTTATAAGCGTCAAGGAGGAGTATGTTATGCAATATGCAACATTCGCGGGCGGCTGTTTTTGGTGTATGGTTACCCCTTTCGAGGAGCTGCCAGGCATTCATAGTATTATTTCTGGCTATATGGGCGGTCATCAGGAGAATCCGACTTATGAGCAGGTGAAAACAGGCGAAACAGGACATGCCGAGGTTGTGCAAATTGCCTTCGATCCGCAGCTGTTTCCTTATGAGCGTCTGCTTGAGTTATATTGGCCGCAAATTGATCCGACAGATGAAGGCGGACAATTTCAAGATCGCGGCAGCCAGTATCGCACGGCGATTTTTTATCATAATGAAGAGCAGCAGGCTTTGGCGCTCGCTTCCAAGCAGGAACTGGAGAGCAGCGGACGCTTCGACAAACCGATCGTAACGGAAATTCGGGCGGCGGATACGTTTTATGTGGCGGAGGAGTATCATCAAAATTTCCACAAGAAAAATCCGAAGCATTACAAAGAGGATCGCGCACAATCAGGCCGCGACGAGTTTATTGAGCAAAAGTGGAAATAAAGCTTGTAATAGTGGCATGAACATCAAACACCTCGTCAGGAAATTGCTGGCGGGGTGTTTGGATTTACAGGCTTGCTTTCGTAGACCATACGTTAGACTGCAATGGAGTTCTCTCCTTGCTAGCCATTTGCCCGCTGCTGCTTATTAGCTACAGCGACAGCTTGGGCACAGCGCAGCATCAGCAGGCAAAAAGACCGGTTATGTCCAATATAAAAAGAGGACAGGTCATAGCGGTTCCGAGCCGGCTCGAACGTTACGAGCAGACGATGCTTCATCCGCTGCATCGCCAGCTGAATGAAACACTCCGTCTGCTCACAAGCCGGAAATGTAATATATGCGTACAAAGAATGATCCTCCGGCTCATCCAGCGCACTAACGCCAGCGCATGAAAACTCCGTCGGTATGCCCTGCTCTTTGAGCAGCGTGAGCGCAGGAAGCAGCTCCGCATCGATCGCGACATGCCCCAGCAGCAGCGTTTGCTTTGACCGCTTCGTTATTTTTTCACGCTCCAGCCAGCTGTGCAGCTCCCGCTCACGCTGCTGCCAGCGCTGTGCGGTATGCATGCTTATTACCTTTTCCGCTTCGCAGTCTAGAATTGTCTTCTGCGACATGCTTTCTCACCTTCCTCGATACATTTGGCATACGCCGAGTCTGCCCTTATCATTACTCAAAAAAGCTTACGTTACACCGCGATGATTTTCGGCTTATATTCGGTCAAGGCCTCTTGTATATGAGACTGGAGCAGCGAGCTGCCCTCAATAATCGCTTTACGCTTTGCCTTAAGCACGATTTGCTCCATATCCGCAAAGCTGCACCCAGCAAGCAGACTGGCGGCCGTATCATAAATAGGCTCCTGCTGTTCAAAGTCTCCAATTAACAACGATATATATTCGTACCTACTGCGATCATCCGGCATGCCGTAATGCATTTTCGTATCGAAGCGCCGCCATATCGCATTGTCCAGCTCCTCCTCCAAATTGGTTGCCGCAATAAAAACACTTTCGCAATCAAATTCGTCCAAGCATTGCAGCAGCGTATTAACGACGCGCGCCATTTCCTTCACTTCATCATTGTTTTCACGCGTCCTCGCTATCGCATCGAACTCATCGAGAAATAAGACGCAGGGCGTCGCTTTGGCGTAATCGAATATTTTGCGGACATTGCTCGCCGTCTCTCCTAGATGGCTGTGGATAATCGCATCGAGCCTGACCAAAATAAGCGGAACATCCAGCCGCTGCGCGATGTAGAAAGCAGTCAAAGTTTTGCCCGTGCCTGGCGGCCCGTACATGACAACTTTGTTCGGAATCGGCACATCATGCTCCTCAAACTTCTCCTTCATGCCCATAATCGTGAAAAACTCTTCTACGATTTGCCGATTCATCGGCGGCAGCACGATGCGTTTCACCTTTTTCGCACAATCCTTCGGGCTGTAAAAGCTAGCCATATCCGTTCCCTTGGCTCTTGGCAGGCGGTGATTGCCCTGATTTTTGCTCATATTGGGAAGCTCCTTCGTTTCATGTTACACACGAAAAGCCCGACATAGCGGTCGGGCCATTGCGCTAAATGGTGGCCTTGCGTTTAAGAAATCCAGAAGATGCCCTCCTGATCGATTTCAACCTGCTCCAGCTGCTGCTCGAAATGAGGATGCGGTGCAATCGCGGATGCTGGCCTCCAGCCGCCATTGCCGTCAGTGGCATACACATGCCACTGGCTTTGCTTCCATTGGAACTGGACGATAGGTGCTCCTGTCCATATCCGATTTTCAAAATCCGGAAGCTCCTCGGTCAAAGTAAGCCGATTACCCTCCCACTCATAGGTTAAACGAACAGCTGAACGCACATTCGGGGGGATTTTGCGGCTAATGTAGCCGTTCAGTATTTTTTCCAGCCTGCGGGTCGTAAATGGGTCCATGCCCTCCCCCCTTTCGAACAAATTTTCATTTCCTTTTATATTGGCTTACCTACGTTACCAGCTTGCTTTCTTGATGCCGGGAATTTGCCCTTTGTAGGCAAGCTCGCGAAATGCGATACGCGACACTTTAAATTTACGCAAGTAGCCATGCGGCCTGCCCGTCAGCTCGCAGCGGTGATGCAGCCGGGTTGGCGATGCGTCGCGCGGAAGCTTGCTCAGTCCGATATAATCCTTGTTGTCCTTGAGCTGCCTGCGAAGCTCGGCATAACGCGCAACCGTCCCCTGTCTTTTTCTTTCCCTAACTACTTTTGATTTTTTAGCCATTCTTGTCGTCTCCTTTTGTTTATTCGTAAACTTTACGATTTATTATAACGCATGGGCTAGGTTTTGGAAAGGGGGTATGAAAGCCTTATTGGCTCACATACTCCTCCCCCGCCTGCTGCACCCATTGCACGAACAGCTTTGCCCCTTCCGTCAGCACCTCTTCATCTATATCGAATAAGGGATGATGCACCGGATACACCGTTTTGGCTGTCGGGTTGGCTATGCCAATAAACGCGAATGCTCCCGGCACCTCGTGTACATACAGCGCAAAATCCTCCCCAGCAAGGCTAGGCTTGTCCAAAATAACAACCTTATCGTCACCCAAGGCGATTCGCCCAGCCCGAACAGTCAGTTGAACGGCTTCTGCATCATTAAGCAGCGGCGTTCCTAGCCGATATTGCGACGTATAGGTGCCGCCATATGTACTGGCTACGGCATCTGCTCTCTTTTCCAGCAACTGATGTATTTGTGCAGTCAGATCTGGGTGAAAAACGCGATACGTCCCGCTCAGCTTGCTTTCCCCCGCAATGGCATTAATCGCAGTACCAGCGTGCAACGTACCGAATGCGAACACCTTCGTCTCCCATGGATCCGTTTCCACTGCAAGCGCAAATTTAACATCAGAAACGAATTGCACCGCCATCGACAGCGCATCTACAGCCAAATGCGGCGTACTATGATGACCGTTCAATCCTTGAAAAGCGATATGGAAATGCGAGGATGCCGCCATAGCCTCCTTGCGATGAATGCCAACAACACCCGTAGGCAGCTCGGGCCATACATGCATGGCAAAGCATAGGTCAACACCTTCCAGCACCCCAGCCTCAATCATATCTCGGCCTCCGCTAATCATCCGCCCATCTATTGGGCTAGGAAGCGCACTTTCCTCCGCAGGCTGAAACACAAACTTAATCGTTCCGGACCATATGTCTCTGTGCCGACTGAGCGCCTTCGCTGCTCCGAGCAGCATCGTCATATGGGCATCATGCCCACAGGCATGCATAGCCCCTTCGCTTGTTGAACGATAGGCAAACGTATTTTCCTCCGTGATCGCCAAGGCGTCCATATCTGCTCGCAGTACGATCGTCGGTCCCGGCTTATCGCTGGTGAGAATACCTACAACGCCTTTGCCAAAATGCTTTCCGACATGCCGTTGAACCTGCAAGCCCCATTCCGATAAATAATCCGCTACCTTCTCTGCTGTTCGGTCCACCTCGAATAATACCTCGGGATGCTTGTGAAAATCTCTGCGCAGTGCGATCAATTCCTCCCGCAACGTGTCTACATAGGCAAGAGCAGCTTGTGCATTCATAATAATGGCCTCCTTATATAGAAATCTTTTTTTATCCTAGATCGACATACGCAAAAAAGCGGAAACATCCCTTGTAAAAGGATGTTTCCGCTTGTACGGTCAACTCTATTTTCAATAATAGGTATGCCCTAGCCATAAGTCAATGCCCGGTACATTTTAATACTGGCGAAAAGCAAGCACGGCGTTGACTCCGCCAAAGCCGTAGGAGTTGGACACCGCAGCAGCGGACTTCACCGCACGAGGATTTTTGACGACCAAATCTAGCTGCGCCTCTGGGTCGGGCTCGTCCAAATTCGTAGTTGGCGGCAGCCAGCCATTGCGCAGTGCTAGCAGCGTAATGGCCGCCTCAATAGCGCCTGACGCTCCAAGCGGATGACCGTACAAGCCTTTCGTGCCGCTGACGGCTACCGGATGATTGCCAAACACTTGGCGTATGACCCGCGATTCCGTCACATCATTGAGCAGCGTCGAAGAGCCGTGGGCATTGACATAGTTAATGTCCTCCGGCGCCATATCCGCGCTCGTCAGCGCCTGGCGCAAGGCCCGTGCTGCCTGCGTGCCGCAAGGCAGCGGTGCGCTCATATGATGCGCATCGTTAGTCAGCCCGAAGCCTGCTAGCTCGCCATATATTTTCGCGCCTCGCGCCCTTGCATGATGCTCGGCTTCAATGACGAGCACGGCGCTGCCCTCGCCCATGACGAAGCCGTCGCGATTGCGGTCGAATGGCCGGCTTGCCATATCCGGAGATTCATTGCGAGTAGACATCGCCCGCAACATGTCGAAGGCGCCGAAGGAGAGCGGTGCAAGCGGGGCTTCCGAACCGCCCGCCATAATGACGTCCGCTTCGCCGCGCCGGATTGCTTGCAGCGCCCGGCCAATGGCGACGGCACCGGACGCGCAGGACATCGCGTTCGTCTCATTTAAGCCCGTCATGCCAAATTCCATGGCAAGATTGCACGAGGCAGCGCCGCCGAAGACGGAAAATCCGAGCGTCGGCGATACGGCCCGGAAGCCGCCATTATGGTAGCGGCTGCACTGCTCTTCCGCATAGGCAATACCGCCCAGTGCGCTGCCCATAAATACGCCCGCCCGATCCGCATCGAGATCGGCGGGATTCAGACCAGCGTCGCGCAGCGCCAGAGCGCCGCTGGCAACGGCAAGCTGCGAATAGCGGTCCATGCGATGCGCACGCTTTTTATCCATATAATGCTCCGCTTGAAAATCTGGAATTTGTGCAGCTATTCGGCTGCGCAGCCCTTCCGGTACAAAACGCTCAATTTCCCTCACTGCGCTTTTCCCCCGAACTAGACCTTCCCATAGCTGCTCCACGCCTGCGCCAATCGGCGTTACACAGCCTATTCCCGTTATGACCGCTTTAATCGCATTAGCCATTGCGCCCACCTGCCTCTCTTTGTTGAAAAATGGCTTGCTCTGCTGCTTCGTTTGCAAACTGCTCAGCTACCTGCTCTCTCAGTGCCTCCCATTGCAGATCCGTCCATTGCTGGGAATCAGGGTGTTCTTCTTGTACGGCTTGTTTCTTGGCATCCAGCGCGGCTTCGAGCTCGGCCTGCTGCTTCAAGCCTTGCAGCGTTCTCTCCGCAATGGCATAAACGAACCAATTGCCGATAAAACTGGCGAAAAGCCTGCGGCTCCATGGAGGAGCATTCCAGCGATGCACGATCGATACGGAAACCTTCTCGCCAGCCGGTACAATGCGCCATTCCACCTCCATGCCTTTCGTCACACCGCGCACATGGCGGTAGCCAACCATCAGTTCTTCCTCGCTGATAACCATTTCACTTTCCCACCATACCGGCCACTGAAACCGTTTGAACGGCCGAACGGCAGCCATTTTGACGAGCCCACCCCGCTCGCTGCCGCCATAGCGGAACTGGATCTGGCGATAATGTGGAAGCAGTTGCGGCCAATTTTCGATTTTCCGTGCATAGTGGAACGCGGTCAACGGCTCACAGCGCATCGTTACCTCATTGTAGGTATGCATGTATTTCAGTCCTCCTTGTATGTACATCAATTTACAAGCAACCCTATCTTTACAAGCAATCGCCAATCACTGCTACAAGGCGGCTGCGGGCGGCTGGCAGCGAGCCAAGTCCGCGCAAAGCGGAGTGCCACAGCAGCTCATGCCTGCTCGTCCATTCGATCAGCTTCTGCAGCCGAATAGCTGGAGCGAAGCGGCTTTGCTGAATCGCTGCATAATGAACGAGCGGCGCATCGCTGCCGCTCTCCAGCGCTTGCAGCAGCAGCGGCGCAGCAAGCTCAGCACTGCTAAGCGCGCGGTAAATGCCTTGGCCTGTCAGCGGATCGTAATAACCTGCAGCATCGCCTATGAGCAGCAGCCCTCCTTGCTGCGTTGCCCGCACCCGGCGGTCAAACGGCCCACAAGCGAGCACCTCGCCTGTGCAAGCCGCCCCCTGCAAACGCTCCGCAAGCTCGGGCAGCTCTCTCGCTTTTCCCAGCAGCCACGCGCTGCGCCTCTCCTTGCTCGCAACAGGTGCAGCCCTGTTACCCGCTTCAGCATAAGCAGGAGCTTTTCCCCTTGCATTGACTTTGAACGATGCGGCTTCAAGCATCGCAATTTCCGTATCTGTATCTTTATTCGTATCCATATGACCAGCTACTTTCTTAACAGCACCGCTTTCTTTCAAGTCTGCGGCTAAAGCTGCCGCACTCCCGCTCCCTGACAGCTGCGCCAGCGTCATATTGGCTTCACCGCCGCCAATCGGTGCCAGCCCGACAACGATGCCTCGCCCGGTGAACAGCTCGACGCGCGGCTGCAGCTCCCGCACACCGCTCACCCGCGCTGTGAACGCTGTTTTGCGCAGCGGGCCGAAGCTGCTCAGCCCCGCGCAGCGGGCCACTGCCGAGCGAATGCCATCCGCGCCAATGACGAGGCGCGCCCGAAATTCCGCTGCGGTCCCCACTGCGGAATATGCGACGACGCCAGCCACTCGGCCCTTCTCCCAAATCAGGCGCTGCACCCGCATTTGTTCAATGACCTGCGCACCGGCCTCGCAAGCATGCAGCGCAAGCGCATAATCCAGCTTTTCGCGGGCGCAGGCCATTCCGAATTGGCCTGCGGGAAAAGCCGCCAGCAGCTCTGCCTTTCCGCTTGTCAGCCGCCAGCCATGAATGAGCGAATGCTCCATGCTGCTGCGGATCGCTGCGAATTTGCCGGCAGGCAGCACGCGCGCAAGCGCGGCGACTGCGCCTGGATTCAGCGACTCGCCGCAGGGTTTGCGCCGCGGGAGCGATTCTCGCTCCAGCAGCAGCACCTTTACACCCGAGGCAGCTAGCAGTGCTGCCAGTACGCTGCCGGCTGGCCCCGCACCGACAATGATAACGTCATGCATGGCATACTAGCGCCAAGCGAAATGGAAAATGCCGATGCACGACAGCAGCGGGAACACCTGCCTGTGCCAGCAGCTCCTTCGCTTCGCGCGCTGTATAGGAGCGCTGGACGGACATTGGCCCATCATGCTTCGTCACCGGGCTGCGCCAGATGAACTTCGCAAGCATTCGTGCGGACAGCAGCGCCAGCCGGTGCCGCTCCAAATCGGTGACGACCCATCCGACCCGCGCGACCCGATCGATTTCCCCCAGCATGCGGCTCGCTTCCCCATCATCCAAATGATGCAGCGCCAAATTGCTAAACACGATGTCAAAGCTGTTATCCTCAAATGGCAAAGCCGTACCATCCGCTTGCAGTACCTGAATGGCCTTTTGATGAGCGGTGCGTTTCCCCGCAAGCTCCACCATTTTAGGATGGATATCGACGCCGACAATTTCGACTGCCATACCGCGCTTGCTGCACCATTTCTCTAAAGCCATCGGAATATCCGCTAGCCCTGTCGCCACATCGAGCAGCTTTATTTTCACCCTATCGACTTGCACAGAACCAGGCCCTGACCCGGTCCATCCCCTCTGTTTTCCTTGCGAATTCTGCGCTGCTCCTTGCTCTAGTCCTGTTCTTTGCTCCAGTACTGCTCTTTGCTCTAGCCCCGCCCCTTGCCCAAATTTCAACTCCAGCTCCTGTGCCCGCCGCGCGATAGCCGTTTGTCTGAGCAGCCGCTCCAGATGCTTGAACAGCACCGGATTGCCGCCCAAATAACGATTGACCTGCCATACCTCGGAGAGACTCCTCTCCAGCTCCTCCAGTTCCACCTCTTCCTCGTCGAGCTTTTCCTTCGCATACAGCCGCTTCATAACTGCCACCTCCTGCTTTGCTGTCCTTATTGTTATTGTTTTCCACCTTTTTTATCCACCCATATTTATTTCATTTTTTTACCTGATGGAATAAGGCAGCTGTCTTCGCAACCTCCAGCCTCCCGTTGCGTCTAATAGAGTAGAGAAACTAGAGGAGAGTGATAGAACGATTATGAAATTCAAAATGAGAAAGCTGACCGCTTTGCTGGTGCTGCTTATGCTGAGCCAGGCTTTTGCTGCGGGAAGCAGCATGGCCGCGAGCTCCGCGACGAAGTACCGGGTGTATCAGAACGATGCGTCGCTCAAGGAGTTTGCAACCGAGAAGCAGGCGATTGCCTATGCCCAGAGCTTTGCCTACAGCCATGTCGAGCAAATAGCGGGCCGGGTGTGGGTATGGGACAATTTCCCGAGGTATAAGGTATATCAAGGCGGCGCCTCCAATCCCAAATGGGAATATCGCACCTACGAGCAAGCACAGGCCGCAGCGAAGCAGCTAGGTCAAGTACATATTCGAGATTTGCAGCAGCCGGGCTGGGTGTACGAATCTTATGCCAAATTCCAGCTCTATCAGGGCGAAAATACGAAAAACAGCTGGGGCTTTGCTACTCTTGCAGCCGCTAAGAAGGAAGCTGCCAATTGGGGCAATGCCCATATTATTAAACGTTCCACGAATGAGTGGGTATGGGACAATGTGACGGCGGCGCAAAAGAAAGAGCAGCGTGCAGGCAAAGCCGTGTACACGATCACGAAGGATGGCGGGCAAATTTCCGGCACCAAAACATACGCTTACCTCTATGACGCTGTTCAAGCAGCAGCTAAGCAAGAGGGCAGTGAAGTAACCAATACTGCGAAAGGCAAGGTCGTTTTCTCAAATGTACGCAGCTATGAAGTACAGCAAAACGGCAAAACCGTAAAAGCTTTTATTAGTATGGAAGCCGCGATACCCTTTGCCAAAAAATATGCAGGCGCCGATGTCGTATACAATAACGTCGTCTGGTGGACCAACAAGCCTTATTTATCCGTTTATCAAAACGATAAAATCATTAAAAGCGTACACACCAAAGAATCCGCCGTCACACTCGCCAAAAGCTACGCGAACGCCACCGTTCGTAACGCGGATGGACGAGTATTATGGAGCAATGTCACAAAGCTGATTTATATGGGCTGGAATGGCTCTTCGAACAGCCAGACGATTTTGGGGCATGTTGCGGGGACACAAGGGCTCGATATTGATTCACCGACTTGGTTCGAGCTAGGCGATGCGAGTGGCAAGCTGAACGATATGTCCGATGCGGCGACGGCCAGTACCTTGAAGGCGCAGGGCATTCTCGTCATGCCGCTCCTGCACAACCAGTTTGATAAAAAGATGACGAGTGCCTTTCTTGCCAATTCGGCAGCTCAGTCTGCTTTCATTAACAGCCTTGTCACCAAGCTTGCGGCCCTTCGCGTCTATGGACTCAATATTGATTTTGAAGAGGTAGCTGGGACAGACCGGGCAAGCTATACCGCTTTTGTCAAAGCGCTGACGAAAGCTGTTCATGCCAAAGGCATGAAAGTATCGATCGACCTGCCGCGCGGCAGCGCCAGCTGGAATCAGGCGACGGCGTATGACCACACTGCACTGGCAGGCATTGTCGATACGATTATTATTATGGCTTATGACGAGCACTGGAGCACAGGTCCGGAAGCGGGCTCCGTATCCAGCTTGGCGTGGGCTGAAGAAGGTGTAAAGCAGTTTCTTGATTACGGCATTCCCCGCAAAAAGCTGATGCTCGGCATTCCTTTCTACGTTCGCGAGTGGAAGCTGGACAACTCGGGTGCCCTCATCAGTAATCGTGCGATTTATATGAAGGAAGTGCCGCAGCTCATTAAAGATACGAACGCTGTAGCTACGCCGGATGTAGCATCCGGTCAAACGAAATACACGTATGTAAAAGATGGTTTCACCTACGTATTCTGGGCAGAGACCGCTTCAACCGTGCAAGCCCGCATCAATATGGCGAAAAAATATGATCTCGCAGGTGTTGCAGCGTGGCGCCTTGGCTACGAAAGCGCCGATTTGTGGACGATGATGCTGCGTTTGAAATAATTTGTTTTTTTTACTTAATTATTGAGAAAGGTCAAGCTACGGGCTAATAGTCCCTTGGCTTGACCTTTTTTTATGAAAACTGTATTAGTTTGGCTACACTTAAATCCTTGAAGCTGCTGGCCTATCATACTATACTACTCATCACATACTACCTCTACATGAGAATCCTATAACATCTTATATACATAAGCAGGAGAAGCCGCCCTCCAATTAGTTGGAGGGCGGCTTCTCGAGTACGGTTTTATATTAACCGTTCTAGGCTTCTCTTGATATCCTGACCGAATTCAACAAGAAACTATACTTGAATGAGAGCCTTCACAACACGTTTTACGGCATCATTGGCCGCTTCCTCGATCGAAGAGCTGTTTACAGCAACATCGATTGGCAAAAAGGCTTGGCCGATTATTTCTTGCGCAATGGCTTGATCGTTGTCGTTCGCAGAACCGGCCAGTACCAATGCAATAAGTCCCGCATCATTTAGCAATGTCGCATAACCCGCGATTTGCCGCACAGATTCTCCTAAGCTGTTATCGATTAGCATCGTATGATAGCCTCTCGCTACCAACCGTTTCTCGATTCCCTTCGCAAGAGCCAAGTTGCCCGAAACTGATCCAGGAAGCCAAAGCGTTAATGGCTGCTGTCCTTTTTGCTGGGCACGAACATCTCTTGTGATTTCCGTATCGATCTGGCCCGCACTATCAGAGCTTTGAAGAGCTTCGTCAATGACGCCGCAAGCGGATGTCATATTCGTTACACGATCGATGAGAATAAATCCACCGATGCTTTTATTTTTTTCAAACGCATCAAAAACAATACCATCCGATAATGAAATTTCACATTTAGCCACTTCATTCTTAACCACATGATCGGCTGTAACTGTATTGCCTGTATTAATATCAATTTTGTAATTAATCGCCGTCACAGTACCAGGAAGAACCTTTGTACCTACCTTCACCAGAGCATTTTTTCCCGGCGTCAGGACAGAATCATCCATCCAAAGAATCGTGGCGCTAAAGCTGTCGGCCTCTTGGAGCTGATTGTCCTTCGTAAATACACAACCTCGTGAAACGTCGACTTCCCGATCTAATTGAATTGTGACAGGTTGTCCGGCATGAGCCGAATTTCTGTCTTGGTCTGTTACAAAGATTCGTTTAACCTTCGCCTTCTCACGGCTAGGCAGAGTTGTCAGTTCATCGCCAACTGCGATGCTGCCGGCTTCAATCTGACCTTGGAATCCGCGGAATGTGTGGTCTGGCCTGCATACCCGCTGAATGGGCATCATAAACGGCAACACGACATCATTCGAATGAACATCAACACCCTCCAAATAGGGTAGCAAAGGAAGACCCTTGTACCAAGGCGTATTCGGCGATTTCTTCGTAATGTTATCCCCTTCTGTTGCAGAAACAGGGATCACCTGAATGCTTTCAAACTGGAATTCAGCGGAGATGCGAGAGAAGTCTTCTTTGATTTCATCAAAAATCTTCGTATCAAAATCCACCAAATCCATTTTGTTTACCGCCAACACCAGATGCTTAATCCCCATGAGGGCGCAAATCCGGGTATGGCGCTTCGTTTGAGTAATAATCCCTTTCGTTGCGTCCACCAGAATAATGGCAAGATCCGCAAAAGATGCGCCTACGGCCATGTTGCGTGTATATTCTTCGTGCCCCGGCGTGTCCGCTACTATGAACGAACGGTGATCCGTCGTAAAATACCGATAAGCGACATCAATCGTAATCCCTTGCTCACGTTCGGCTATCAGCCCGTCAAGAAGCAAGGAGTAGTCAATTTTGCCGCCGCGGCTGCCCAGCCTGCTGTCCAGCTCCAATGCTCTCTCCTGGTCGGCGAACAAAAGCTTAGCCTCATAAAGCATATGTCCAATCAATGTGGATTTGCCGTCATCCACACTGCCACAAGTAATAAATTTAAGCAGACTCTTCATCTTAGAAATAGCCCTCCCGTTTACGTCTTTCCATGCTTCCCGCTTCTTCCTGGTCGATCACCCTTGTTGTCCGTTCGGATGATACCGCACCAAGTGTTTCTTCAATAATAGCATCCAGCGTGTCCGCATCTGACTGGGCGCCGCCAGTCAGCGGATAGCAGCCTAATGTGCGAAATCTCATCTTCATCATTTCAATCTTCTCACCCGGCTCGAGCTTCATCCGCTCATCATCCGCCATGATGATCTGTCCATCGCGATTAACGACAGGCCTTTCTTTCGCTAAATAGAGCGGAACAATATCAATGTTCTCTCTGCGAATGTATTGCCAAATATCTTTTTCTGTCCAGTTGGAAATCGGGAATACGCGGATGCTTTCACCCTTATTAATTCTTGTGTTGAAAAGCTTCCACATTTCCGGCCGCTGGTTTTTCGGATCCCAGGCATGATTTTTATTACGGAATGAGAAAATCCGCTCCTTCGCACGTGACTTTTCCTCATCACGTCTTCCACCGCCAAAAGCAGCTGTAAATCCGTATTTGTCTAGGCCCTGCTTCAGGGCTTGGGTTTTCATAATATCCGTATAGGCGGAGCCATGATCGAAGGGGTTGATCCCTTGCTCAATCCCTTCCTGATTGGAGTGAACAAGCATGTTGATTCCGAATTCTTTCGCCTTGCGGTCGCGGAATTCAATCATCTCTTTGAATTTCCACGTTGTATCAATATGCATGAAAGGAAACGGCGGCTTCTCCGGATAAAATGCTTTCAGCGCCAAATGCAGCATCACGGAGCTATCCTTACCGATCGAGTACAGCATCACGGGATTTTCACTTTCCGCCGCTACTTCTCGAATAATATAAATCGCCTCAGCCTCGAGTTGATCCAGATGTGTCATTGCATCTATGGAATCAAGCATCAATTTGTCCATGAAAAAAGTGCCTCCCTTTAATCCTTACTAAATCTATAGACTATAATATATATCGTATCAGATTTTCACTTTTATGCAAAGTGGAATAAAGTGAATTCTTTTATTTTTTTAATCCATCCGTTTTCATCAAAAAGCACAATGGAACTACACACAATTGGATTGGATAATTCCATTTTAGAAAAAATGTAGGGATGATGTGCATCAAGCTATGATTTGCCGCGAATTATTGAAAGCTCTCGCTCGCTTTGAAGACGTAATTTTTTTGCACCTTACTTAACCACCTGCTCAAACGCCAGCCTCCCCAGCGGCAGCTCCATGAATTTCGCATAAGCTTCTGCACGCTGTTCAATGCCCTCCTTAAATTCATCAAGAGGCTCGAAGGGATGAATGACGACATCGACTCCCTTCTTCTTAACGGTTCGTTTCCAAGTGCCTACGACTTGTCCATTAACCACAACCATCGGCAGAAAAACGCCATTATTGCCAGGAACAATCCGCTGAGCAATTTCAGGCTTCAACACGGCGCTGCGTTCCTTGTAGCCTAAAATATATTCATCAAAGCCCGGCAGCAAATAAACGGCAGAAGCTTTGTCTTCCTGCTTCTCCTCCTTCGAAGGCCTCTTTTCCCCCTGCTCTGTCCAAGCACCATCTGTCTGCTTTACCATCCAATAGTCGCTGCCGTCGATTCGCTCCCTATCCAGCTGGCCTTTTATGGCTTCCAGTCCTTCCCTTGCATCGCCAAGCGTCATCCCTGACCACCAGGCAAAATCATGAACGGTAGCAGGGCCATGAGCGGTAAAATAGCGCAAAGCGAGCTTGGCAAGCGCATGTTCACGCGTCAATTGCTGCGCATCTGGTACCCATTCATCAAGCAAAACGAACGTTTGCTGCTTGCCGCTTATCGGTCCAAAGCAAATCAGCCCTTTATAGGCGCTATGCCATAAAATGTGATAACCCCGCTGGCTGTCCGTGCGTATGCCCGCCCGCTCCAATTGCTCTAGCAGTTCTCCGCGCGAAACCTGTACTCCCCCTTGCAGCCTGTTGCGAATCAAGCTTTCGCTGCGCGCAAGCGTAGCATCATCTAACTCCAGCTGCTCTCTCCGCCGTCTTGACTGCTGAAGCAAGCGTGGAGCAGCAAGGGACAACCGCCATAATACATCCTCTGTTGGCACAAAATGAATCGTTCCGCGCTGCGTCCAGGTCAGTACCATCTCGCGGTCCTTAATGCTCTGCTCCACCTTGGACAATGTCGCCCCAGGCGAGCGCAGGCCAATCGCCCACATGGCCTGCATATAATCCTGGGCCTGCACTGCACCGAGCTGCCCTACTACCTGTTTAGGCGACCAATTGCTTTCAGCTGATGCGATTCCTTGATTTTGCAGCCGAAGCCCTGCTATCCTGTTTATATTCATC
The DNA here is from genome assembly GCF_001422685.1 of Paenibacillus sp. Leaf72. NCBI lineage: Bacteria > Bacillati > Bacillota > Bacilli > Caryophanales > Paenibacillaceae > Paenibacillus > Paenibacillus sp. Leaf72. The sequence continues at coordinate 63,844 of NZ_LMLV01000001.1, forward strand.
CGGCACCCCTCTTGCACATAATGCGTACATTAATGCTTCCATTTTACCATAGGGTACGAACGGTGTTTCAGCTTGACTGAAACACGCTCATGCTTTTACGGATAAAAATGTTACAATTTCGATACATTTTCTGCATTTTTCGAAACAAGTACCCGTTATAATTCGTCATAGGGATCACATGAGGAGGCGTTTTTAAACATGAGGATGAAAAGGACAGGACAAGCTTTGATGGTTCTGCTGCTGCTGTTTGCCTTTGGCTGCACTGGCGCGCAGGAAACCGTATCGCCTATAGCGAGCCAATCGCCAGCAAGCAATACGAATACCGATGCTGCTGGGGAAGCGGGGGATACCGCCGTGCAGGAAACGTCAGGTACGGTTGACGATTTGCTTGTCGTAGCGAACCCTACGGCAGCCGTCGTGCTCGTAAATAAGCAATACAGCTTGCCAGAAGGCTACGAGCCGCAGGATTTGGTATATCCCGATGTAGCGTTCACCTTCACTGAGAAAATCGACAAGCGCATGCTGCGCAAGGAAGCGGCTGACGCTTTGGAGCAATTATTCGCCGGAGCATCTGGTGATGGCATTCAACTCGCTGGCGTTTCCGGCTACCGTTCTTATGATCGCCAGAAAACGCTGTTCGACAATTATGTGAAAAAAGATGGCGAAGAAGCCGCTCGCATGTACAGCGCTGTTCCAGGCACGAGTGAGCATCAGACCGGCCTTGCAATTGATGTTACGGGAGCGGATGGCAAATGTGCTGCGGAGGATTGTTTTGCGGGTACGCCTGAAGCAGGCTGGCTCGCTGATCATGCCTGGGAGTATGGCTACATTATTCGTTATCCCGAAGGGAAAGACAGCTTGACCGGCTACAAATATGAGCCTTGGCACATCCGCTACGTCGGCAAGGAGCTGGCTAAAGAGCTGAACGAGCGCGAAATTACGCTCGATGAATATTACAATGCGGTTCCGGTATCCGAGAAACGTTAATGAACATACAAAAAAGCGGCCAAGCGGCCGCTTTTTTTGTATGCTCCCCCCTCAAATTCTCTCAAATATACTGCTCGTCCGTTGCCAGAATAGAATCCAGCAGCCCTGGAAAACATAAGTCCAGATTATCCCGACGAATCGAATAATAATGCTGCTTGCCTTCAATTCGCGGCTGAATGATTCCTCCTTCGCGCAGTATTTTGACATGATGCGACAACGTCGATTTGGACAGATGCTCGACCTCGAAAGAAGAACAGTTTTTCTCTCCTGTCCGAGCCAAACATAAAACAATTTTAAGCCGCACAGGGTCGCTCAGCGCGTGAAGCACCGTTGTGAGCTTCATTTCATTGGCTTCTGGTACTCTCATCGTTCTCATACTGCCCAAGGTACCATATCCTGTGGGATGTTTCAATGCCCGATTTTCAAACTATTCCTTGCATTATTTCAGCGGGATGTGCTAAGCTGTCATCCGTTCGATGAACATCGAACTAAAAATCAAAACCTGCGTAATATGCACAAGAATTAGGAGCCATGATGATGACCAACACGACACACACAGCTGTTTTAGATGTTTATTTCCAACTTTTTGACGCCTCCCGCACGGACGAGCGGGCTATGGAGAAGCTGCTGGCTCTCTTCACACCTGATGTAGAGATTGTTTTAAATGGTACGAAACGTACCGGCTTCGAAAGCTTCATTAAAGCCTTCCACCAATTCAATAATGACATTAAGCATATGTGGGATAGCTGGGAGCTGCAAGGCAACGGCTCTTACCAGACGAATTGGGCGGTATGCGGTAAAACAGTCGAAGGCGCTGTATACGCAAAAACTGGAATCGATATCGCCAAACTAACAGACGACGGAAAAATCATATATTTGGAAAACGTCCAGGATGACAAAAACGCGTTTAAAAAATATGAATAAACAAACGAATCAGCCCTCTCGCTTTCCTCTTTGGAAACGACAGGGCTGATTCGTTTAAGGCTGCTAATGCTGCAAATCTAAATCCCAATCGAGATTTTTCCAATAACTGTAAGGATGGTAAAGGCTGGAGTATAGGTTTCTTAATATGCCCTCTTCAAAATCTTTACCGCTGCAAAATAGAGCTCCAACTGCGCAAGACAAGGCGAACTGCTCAAAGCTCGTAAAATATTGCCGTGCAAGCGAGGAGGATAATTTCAACCTCTCGAATACCTCCTCCTCCGTTAAATAGTCCAAAAATGCGCCTAGGCGGCACAACAGGACGTAATTCGCAATATGGTAACCGCGGATGCCTGCTGGTGGAAGCGTTAAATCATATTGCGCAACGATAGAAACAGAAGCCGACGAGGCAGCTTCTTCATCGGTTATTCCCTCCAGCATTCGGTCTCTTTCCCGAAGCGGCATCGCTGATATCATGCGTCTTTTATCATCAAATAAGGAAATGTCTACAATATCGCTTTCTAATTGATCAAGCTTTTTGTATAATTGAATTTTATCTGGAATTTCGAAATCATCACGCAAATAGATCCGGATTCCCTCTTTCTGACTTGCCCTCCTTACCCCTTGAGCAGCAGGCATACCGTAGAGCAGCTCTGGGCTGAAAGTCGCTTCACCGAGCTCTACCTTCTTCCAAAAATGCTGATCGCTGCACAAAACTTCCAAGTCATCGGCTGAGCCATAAGACGATGTCATACTTAGCGAAAGCTGCCAGAGACGTTGTTTGATCATAATAGGTTTACCTTTCTAATTTGTCTATATAGTAGATTAATGTGATTAGAAAAAGGATCGGCAAAACGATAAGCAAATATGGAATTATTGAAATATCCCATAGGAGCGAAAACACATGTATAACCAAGCCTACATTTACTAAAAAACCAATGCCAAAAAGAATGATTTTCGGCACAACTTCGCTATTCCTCTCCAGATAAGTCATAAAGTTTTCCTTTGGCGGCGGCTCGGGCCACACCAATAAATGCTCATTGCACTTATATAACAGGCCTGTCTCTAAGTCGCTTCCTTTCATTGCATACGGTAGAAGATTACTTGATGAACTTCCCTTATTCAGCTGATTCATGACGTAGAGAGATAAATTCAGGCCTTTGCGGGCTTCCGCATGCCACGCATCATTTTTAATGACCAGCTTAAAATCCGCAACAGCTTCTTCAAACAAACCTATATGGTGATACGCATACCCCCGATAAATAAGGGCATCCTCATGCTCTGGGATTCTATCAAGCATTCGCGTAAAAGCGCTAATAGCTTGCTCGTATTCTGACCGTCTATAATAGGCCATACCCAACAGACGATGAAGCACAGGATCATCTGCATACAGCAGCGTTGCTTCCAACCCAAGCTTGATACTTTCCGTATATTGCATTTGCTGAAGCAGTTGGAACACTTGAAACCGTAAATCAGCAAAATGCTCAAAATCACAAGCTGCATGAGGATCCAAGTAATCTAAGGACAATTCGTGGTCATACCGTATGAGTGCTTCCCAAGGGAAATTCGTTTTATCCAATAAAGAAAATTCCTCATTTAAATAGCTCCAAATCTCATGCGGCAAATGGCCGTGCTGCTTCAAAAAACGGAGAACCTCCGCTTCGACATTGTCGCGTTGAGCCAAGGAAACCTGCAGAAACAGTTTTCTCCATTCATAAATATCTCTTCGTTTAAAAACGTCTTTATAGAGAATGCTCAGCTGCTCATAAACCATATCTGAACGGCTCCTTGCATCTGCCAAAGGTTCCTCTAGATGAATATATTCATATCCAAATCCAGAGCCTTTATCTGTTGATCGGTATGCCGTTTCCTCTTCCTCTATTTCGACAATCACACTTTGCTCTTCACTGCTCTCCGTAAGTGAATCCTTGTCTAAATCGTGTGCAAAATGCTGTGTTTGAACCTTCTCTGCAAGCTTTAAAGCTTGTTCGTAGGCGCTTCTAAGCCGCATAAACCCAATCGGGTCATCTTCGGGATGGCATTTCTTAAGCAAGGCAGAATACGCACTGCGGATTTCTTTTTTATTACTCGTCGGATCAATACCTAAAATATCCCATTCAGTCATCGTTCAGGCCAATCCTCCACACTGCGCAAATGCTGTTCAAACGTTAGCGCTGCCTTATTGATTTCAAGCGGGTTCTGCCGATCTAAAACATGTTCAAACTTTTCGATTTCCAGAGCCAGTTGATGCCGTTTGTCCGACAGCATCTCTTCATACAATCGTTCACCCTTAGCCAGCAAAAACCGATTTTTATGATCTTCCCTAGGGTGAATTTTAAGTTTTTCTATTTCCTTCAAGCGAATGCTGATTTCTTCATCCGTTAAGGACGTATTGCTATTCATAATAATAAGGGACTTCTTCTCCTTCGTTATTCGCGAAACAACCTCGACCTCCAAAATCCCATTAATATCGTATGTAAATCTAACATCAATAACTGATTCACCCGCTCTTTTTGCCGGCGGGAAGTCGATTGTAATTTCGCCCAACTTTAGATTATTTGCCACTTTGCGACTTTCGCCTTGAAAAATATTAACTTTAATGACACTCTGACCTTCATGCACATTGCAAAATGTATCTACTTTACTAAATGGAATAACCGTGTTGCGTTCAATAATGGGAGAAAACCGCTCGCCTATTATTTCTATCCCTAGCGTATATGGACATACATCCGTCAGTACCGTTTCCCGCAGACTCTCATTACGCTCCTTCATCGCCGCATAAATGCCTGCACCTATACCGACTACCTCGTCAGGATTCAAATGACTAAGCGGAAGCTGGCCAAACAATCTTGCCGTGAACAATCGAATAACTGGCATTTTGGTCGAGCCGCCAACCAGAACGACATGATCGAGCTCTTCAGGAGCGATATCAGCATCCTTTAAAGCTTTTTGTAATGGCTTTTTAAGCTTAGCCAGCAATTCCATTGCCAGTTTCTCAAAGTCTTGTGCCGTAATCTCCAATGTGTAAGTCGTTTCATTAATGGTACAGGTCATTTCAGAGCAGTTCTGTGTCGTTAATGCTAGTTTGCAGGATTCTGCCTGCTTTTTAAGCATAGCGTACACTTTGCTCGTTTGACCGCCCAATTTTAATTGATGCTTCTCCAGAAAATAACGAATTAATGCTTCATCAAAATCCTCTCCGCCGAGAAAATTATCCCCTGCTACTGCTCGAATCTCCATAACATTATCAAACATATCGAGTACGGAAACGTCAAAAGTACCGCCACCAAGGTCGAAAATGAGCAACTGCTGTTCTTCCTCCACTTGATTAAGTCCATAAGCAACTGCTGCTGCCGTTGGTTCGTTAATAAGCCTCTCTACCTTCAAGCCCGCTAATTGCCCCGCCTCTTTCGTAGCGCGCCGTTGGTGGTCATTGAAATAAGCGGGTACGCTAATAATGGCTTCTGTAACTTCACTCCCCAGAAAGCTTTCCGCATCTGCTTTCAGCGCTCTCAATACAATGGCGGAAAGCTCTGTTGGCGTGAAAATATATTTCTCCAAATCGTAATTTTTCACTGTCCCCATATGCCGCTTGAATACAGCCGCCGTCAAATGCGGATGCGTGACCAGACGTTCTTTTGCGGCACTTCCCGTAATGATTTCTCCCGTTTCCAATACGCTTACAACGGAAGGCGTTAATTTTTCTCCTAAAGCATTAGGAATAATGACACACTCACCATTCACATAACAAGTAACAAGACTATTTGTCGTTCCCAGATCAATTCCGATAATCGGCACATTCTCAGCTCCATCAACATATAAATTCACCCATAAATACATAAAAAAATAAATGAAAAGACATCTTTAGCTAACAGTCTTTTTCTAGGATAAGGATACTTATCTCATTTATATCGGTTAAAAGGGTAAATTTGTTTGATGATAAAATCGAATGGAACTTAATATCCCTCTCAAAAAAATAATTTAGACATAATAACAATATATACATATGCCTCCATTTAAGGAGGTCATCATCATAAATTTCACAATTGCCTCCTTTTAAAAATCTTTCCCTTGGGCAACATATAAGCGCAACGGAATTAATGAATGAAAGGAGCCGCAAACGCATGCTGCTCGTTTATGCTGTCGCCCTACTGCTTGGAGGATTATTCGCGGTGAATGCCGTATTCGCTTATCAAAGCAAGCATATTGATCCCGTTTTCTGGGCCACGATTTGGTACCAGTTCAAGCTGCTGCCCGTCATTTTTGCTGCAAATGTCATGATTGGCTTCGGCGTCAAATTTATGTATAAAGGGTTTGGCAATTTGACCTTCGCCCTCACCTTGTCGAAAGGCATTGAAATTTTGGTCTGTGTCATCATTGGCATGATGTTTTTGCGGGAAATGCCCAATTGGAAAACGATCGCCGGGCTCGCCGTCGTCGTGCTTGGCTTCTGGATTACGAAGCTCAAATGAGTACTTTCTCTCCCAAGCATTACACGAGGAAAAAGCAAACAGCCTAAAGCCGCCCCCTTGCAGAAGGCATCAGCTTTAGACTGTTTCATTTATTATTCCATCATTATTCTTTCATAATTTCTTCATTCTGTACGCTGCTCTCGCTAATCAATTCGAATGCGGTACGGATTTTCTCAATGTAAGCAGCATCATTGCCGGTACACATAAAGCGAACGCTGCCGCTTCGTACGCCGCCTACCATGCCAACACGGCTTAGCAGCGCCATAAGACGTTTTACCGTTCCCACATTGCCATCTATAATTTGAATGTGCGGCGGCAATATTTCGCGGAGCAGCCCTTTGTAGAAAGGATAATGGGTACAACCCAGCACAATCATGCCATAACGGTCCAAATCATAGTCAGCAAGCTTGGAGCGGAAATAGTCGCTCATAATGCTTTTGTCAAACTGCAGCTCCTCACAATAATGGACGAGCTCTGGAAGGGGCAAGGAATCTACTATCCCCTCATCGTCCACACGTGAGACAAGGGCATAATATTTTGGCTGCTGAAGCGTCAACGGTGTCGCGAACACCAGCACCCTCTTCCCTGTCTTGCGGTTCATCTCAACGGCTGGTTTGACTGCCGGCTCCATACCGACAATAGGAAAAGAGTACATCGTTCGCAGCTCGGCAACAGCAATACTAGTGGCCGTATTGCAAGCTACAACCAGCGCATCCATCCCCTCGCCAACCATCGTCTCAACGGCCTCCAAAATATAGGCTCTGACTTCTTCCTTCGACTTCGTTCCATAGGGGACGTGCAAATTATCAGCCATAAAAAGATAATCCTGGGCAGGAAGCATTTGAATCGCCGTTGCCATGACGGTTAGACCTCCAATGCCCGAATCCAAAAATCCGATTTTCATTTTTATCGATCCTTAACTTATGTAATAAATACTAATACAAGCATAGCGCGATAGTTGGTTATAGGCAAGAGCAGCCAAGAAGATAATGCGCAGCTTTTCATGATGTAGCTTATAAATTTTTTCCATAAAAAGGACCAACCAGAAGTTTCTGATTGGCCTTTCTTTCCTATTCTATTTCATTGTACTTCTATTCTATTAATATACGCCTACCGCATTATAAGCTTGTTTAACCGATGCTACTTGCGTAGAAGTTGCGCCGTACAGCTCTGTTGCCGATTGGATGACTGCTGCACGCGTAGCGGAGAAATTAGAGAAGGTCGACAAATAGTACACCAGCGCATTGTAGTAAATTTGTACCGCTTGCTCCCTGCCGATACCCGTAACACTCACCCCACTGAACGTTCCGCCTTGTGCAAGCAAATAAAACGCCTTATTGTTAATGCCGCTATTGATATGCACGCCGGCATTGTCAGCGGAACCCGTATAGCGGTTGCTGTAATGTGCGGGCTGATTATACAAAGTCGGATCAGCAAGCGAGCGAATCGCATCGCCTGAAATGTTTGGCGTGTATACATCATCCCCGATCAGCCAGTTATCCCCTTCAATGGAATTGCCGATAATATCGGAGATCGATTCGTTAATAGCTCCCGACTCGCCGTAATACTCCAAATTAGCCGTATATTCGGTTACGCCATGCGTGAACTCATGACCAACTACATCCAAATCGCCAGACAACGGCTTAAAGGTTACGCCATCGCCATCGCCGTACACCATTTGTACGCCATTCCAGAAGGCATTGTTATAGTTCGTATAATAATGTACGGTGGAACGGAGCTGAAGACCATTGTTGTTCAAGCTGTTGCGGCCAAATTTCTGCCAATAATAATCATAGGTTTTTGCTGCATAAGCATGAGCGTCAACAGCAGCCCCATCCGTCCAAATGTTCGTTGATCGGGAGAAGAGCGTCCCCGGTAGCGAGATTCCATTATTTGCATTGTAGGTTGCAATGCCACCCCCGCGCGTTGCATCGTACAGCTGATAAGAGGAACCCACGAGCCTCGTTTCAAACGTTTTGCTATCGCCGTTCACACCTGTTCCCGAACCTGTTATTTCATGTAAAATATTATATTTAAACAATACGCTGCCTGTCTCTGCCGCGATAAAATATCTAACCCGCAGCGGCTCAGGCTCCAGCACGTTCACTTCTGTAATATAAGACAGCACCGGTTCGCCATCCTGCACAAAATAATATAATTCTGCTTTAGGAGTCGTTTGCGGCTCGCCAAGCGTTCCATACTCCTGCGATACATCAGCCTCGGCAGCGGCAATCGCATCTGCTTCGCTAATCGGAATGACCGGAGCGATCGTTTGCGGAAGCTTGTCCTGCACATTTTCAACAACGCTTCCAAGCAGTGAAGTCACTTGCCCCTCACTGTCAACATGAAGCGTTTGATCGGCACCATATACAGGAATGCCTGATGCATATTGGCTCAGCCTAAAATGGATCGTTCCCGTTGAACTATTGGTCTGCTGTTCTACAATACGGAAATGATCACGAATATTGCCCTCTTCGCCAACATTTAATTGGTCTCTTACACTTTCCAAATAGCCCCATACCTTTTCCTCAGGCGATACAGCTAAAGGAGCTACCCAATCAGGCGCCGTAATGAAAATTTGCGAGGAATCAGCGAAAAAATCACTTGAATCGTTATTTTCTTCCGCTGCGACAATCGAAGCGAATGAACCAAATACGAGCATACCTGCAACAATAGAAGCTACTTTCTTTTTCATAAAAATACACTCCTCCAATATGAATACTAGGTTATAAGCGCGAGCGAATTCCTGTTGATTGTTCATTCAGGCGGATGCCAAAGCTGTTATCTGGGATGAGAGACGATTGCGACGGACCGTTTACCTTTTTTTGCTGGCAGTCTAGTTAAAACCTATCACCCACCTAATAAGGAAATATTTGCAAACCCTTGGAGCTGATTTCATATTACTACGAGAGTCTATCATTTGTGAAGCTTTTTTTGAGATTTTTGGAAATTTCTTCTAACCTTCTATGTTAGATTACGCTAATTCATTTGCTCTTTGTCTCCCATAATCATGGCGTTTACTAAATCTATTCTTGTTTAATGGCAGTCTAGTTTAGTAGCAAGCTAATATAAAATAATATAAATAAAAAATAATTATCCCAAAAAAGGATTTTGGAAAACTTTGACGAATGTTGAAAGGTATAGAGAGACTATATAACTATAGATGGGAGTCCTATTCTTGCAAACACCGCCTAGAAGACCAGGAACGACGACCTATAGACCTGGGCAACCCTCGGCAGCGCGACCTACCAGTGCCCAAACAGGGCGGCCAGTTGCCAATCCGCGAGTTGCTGCCGGACAAGCAACTGCAGCAGCACGTCAAGCCGCTCCTCCAGCTGCTGGGCAACCCGCACCACAGGCTGCACCAGCAGCGAACAAGAATCAGCCAAAAAATAGGCTGGCCTTAGCGATTATATCGCTTATTTTTGGCATTATCAGCGTATTGCTGTGCGTTGGAGGCTTGTTTAGTTTTATCGGAACGGCACTAAATCCCTATGCCAGTGATACAGCTGGAATGGCAAGCGTCATAATTTCTGCTATTCTCATTTTCATTTTCAGCCTGCTCGGATTTATATTCGGTTTGGCCTCCAAACGTTCCTCCAGCGGCAAAGGCATGGCGATTGCAGGCATTATTTTATCCGCTCCTCCACTGTTTCTGACGGTGCTTGGCGTAGGTGGCTTTATTTTTGCTGCGATATTCGCAATGTACTAAGATAACACTTGGCAGTACTTCTCTTGAAATAAAACAAGCCTTCGCGTTCCATATGGAATGCAAAGGCTTGTTTTATTTATTGAGCTCGCTATAAATCCTTTAAGCTGCTATTGCTTCAAAATCCCCGGCAGCAATTCAATACCTCCAGGTGAACGGCGAGCCCAACGCTCGTCGTTCTTGTTGTTCCCAAACCATCATATTGGACCTTAAACCTCATGCGACCACCTTACCTTCAGGCTCTGGAACTATACAGCTTAGTTAACCTGCTCATGAAGCCTGCTTGGCAGCGGATTGTGCATTAGGAATGCTTTGCCTGCCTGGGCCTGCAACGAAGGCCGCCACAATGCCAAGAACAGCGAAGACAATACTTAGCATAAATCCATGGTTTATCGCGGTTCCCAAAGAATCACGCACGAAAGCAACAATATCTTGCGGAACATTGCCGGCCCCTCGTACAAGTTGCTCTGGATTCGCCAGCGTCGCAATCTGATCCTGTGGAATATGGTGCTCAGCCGCTCCATCCGACAGCAGCGTCTTCAAGTTATTGTTGACTATGGTCGCCATGATTGATGCGCCGAGAACGCCGCCAATGCTGCGCCAGAAACCAACGATGGACGAGCTAATACCGATGTATTTGCGTTCCACGCTTGCCGCCATAGCTGTCTGTGACATGCTCATCAAAGGGCCGATAGCTCCGAGCCCAAGCAGTATCATAAGACCCATCATATACCACTTGGAAGCATCATGGCTAACCGTACTGAGCAAGTAGCTGACGATAACTCCCGCTGTCATTGTGAAAGCAATAAGCGTTCGATAAGCAAATTTGGATTGCAAAAAGCCAAACAAAACCGCTCCGGATATTAACGAAACCATCATCGGAGTCAACAAAGCGTTGGAGTTTTCCTGCCCTAATACGGCAGTTGAGAAAATCGGCAAATAAGCAATGGCCGAAAACATAATCGCTCCCTGACAGAGACAGGCGAGACATAGCCCGACGACCATCCGATTTTTGAACAAAACTAATGGCAATATCGGCTCCTCTGCACGCAGCTCAACGGATATAAACAGCATGCCCACGATAATTGACACCGCAAACAGCGATAAAATTTGCCAAGACGTCCAGGCGTAGTCCTTCCCACCCCACTCCAAAGCGAGCATCAAGGAGATGGTGCAAATAATGAGGAAAGCCGTACCTAAATAATCGATTTTTGGCTTTCGCTCCGAACGGGATTCCTTGAGGGCAAAGAGCAATACAAGGAAGGACAAGATCCCAATCGGAACATTGACGTAAAAGCACCATCTCCAGCCCCACGCCTCTGATAACAGCGTCCCGATTTGCGGTCCTGCAACTGAAGACAAGCCGAAGATACCTGCAAAAACGCCGGCCATTTTGGAAGCTTGCTTCGGATCGGCAAATACCGTGTAAATAATCGTAAAGCTGATCGGCAGCAGCGCTCCCGCACCAATTCCTTGAATAGCACGGAACACGATTAGTTGGGTAATATCCTGCGCCATGCCGCATAAGGCTGAACCAAGGAGGAATATCGATATGCCAATGAGATAAAATAGTTTGCGGCCAAATAAATCGGACATTTTGCCAAAAACGAGCATCATGCTCGTTGAAGCGAGCATATAGGCGGTAAATACCCAGCTGACCTGCTCAAATCCGCCAATGTCTTTAATAATATGGCTCAGTGCCGCAGAGGTAATCGTGTTGTCGAGAGACGACATTAGCAGGCCGAGTGCCATTGCCAATACGATCAGCCCTGTTTTTTCCTTGTTCATGTTGAACCCCTTCTCCTTATAATTGAGCTTTCAGCTTTTGCAATCCTTCTACTAAAATTCGATGGGAGCTCTCCTGATTGGCAATACCGATTGTGATACACAGTTCTTGGGTGGCATTCATGTTGGGTTTCCAATTTGCATAATCAGCCGTTAATTGGGCAATCTCTTCCTCCTGTTTGGCAATCGTTTTCTCGAGCCATTGAATCACTTGCTCCTGATCTGCCCATTTTCCAAAAACGAGCCTCACCATAAAATCGGATTTCGTTTCCACAGCCTGGATATCGCTTTTTAAATACAGCATAAACTGTTCCCGGCCCGCTTCCGTAATCGTATACACATTTTTATTTGGCTTGCCATCCTGCAAAATGCTCTCCTTCGTAATTAATCCCTGCTTCTCCATCTTGCCGAGCGTCGGATAAATCGTCCCATAGCTGGCATTGTAAAAATACGAAAACAGCGTTTCAAATTTGTGCTTGATTTCGTAGCCCGAACAATTTTCATCCATTAAAATTCCTAAAATCACATCTTGGCTGTTCAAAAAATTCCCCACCTTCTTTGCAAATCTCTTTACGCAAGTTTATATTAACATAAAGTATATATCAGTTCAATATATGAATTTTAATCATATATCGATGAACAATATGAACAGTAGTCAAGCAGCTTCATGGCTAAATTCGTTATGCATTCAGCAGTCAGCCTTAAATTACAAAGCGGGAATCAGAGAGCCCGTACCTAATCGCTCATCCTTCCATTTGTTTCTTTTCCGCTAACCCCCTATAATCGAAAGAACGAGATGGATGAGGAAAGTAGGGAAAAACAGATGAACCTGTCATCACTGCTCCCGGCTATTGAGCCGCTGGACTTAAGGAGCTGCCTGGTGTCTTATAATGGCAAGCTTATTATCGAGCATTACCGAAATGATCGTACGAGAGAAGAAATTGCAAAAGTTAATTCCTGTACAAAAAGCGTCGTTTCTGCCCTGATTTGTATCGCGATGGACAAGCAGCTGCTGCCAGAGGCATCGACGCCAGCCGCTTTATTTTTCCCCCAGCTTGCCGAAGATTCTGACCCGCGAAAACAAACGATTACGCTGGAGCATCTATTGACGATGTCTGCCGGCTTCAACTGGACGGAGTTCGGCGGACAAAACTCCTTCCCCCGCATGACGCAAACGTCAAACTGGATTCAATTTGCCTTGGAGCAGCCGTTATCGGATGAGCCTGGCTCGCGCATGGAATACAACTCCGGCATCTCACAAATGCTGTCTGCCATTCTCGTACAAGCAAGCGAGATGACCACTGCTGCATTTGCCGAACGCTACCTGTTCCAGCCGCTAGGCATTTCCCAATATGAATGGGAGCATGATCCGCAGGGCATTCATACAGGCGGCTTTGGACTGCGGCTGCTTCCAGCCGATATGCTGAAGCTGGGCCAGCTGTATTTGCAGCAAGGTACATGGAATGGGCAGCAGCTTATCCCCCAAACTTTAATAGAGCGCTCCGTCTATCCTGCAATAGCCGCTGAATCTCCTCGCCCTGGCCAGTACGGCTGGCATTGGTGGGTCGATTCTTTTGCTGCAGGTTCGGAATCCGCTTCGCCTTCTGCTTTCGATTTTTATTATGCTTTAGGCTTCGGCGGACAGACGATTACCGTCATCCCCCGCCTCAATATCGTCGCAGTCGTCACCAATGACAGGCTAAAAAGAGGCAAGCCTCCCGCAGATGTTTTCCGTCATCACATTGCCCCGCTGCTCGCGCAGCAATAATTTAAAAATCAAGACAACTCCCCTGCGGGCGTTGTCTTTTTATGTCGTATAGTTTTCCAGGCGGCAAGCCATACTGGTAAATGTAAGAAACCAGGACATGGAAACTAGGTGAACGCACATGACAACCGAGAATAGCCATACGGGGACAAGCACCCAGGAAACGATGCCAACCGTACCACAAAGTGGTCAATCAGGCAGTGGCGATGGGAAGCATCCGCTCACCTCCATACTGGAGGATAATCTTCGTTATCTGGAATCTGTCTTTGACCGCAGCTCCGACATCATCTTTATGCATTGGCATTACGGTCCCGATATGTTGCATAAAGCATGCTCGATCTATTACAGCTCGCTTATTCAAGACGATACCATTAACTATATGAAAATATCGCTGCAAGATCTTGTAACGCATGAGGTCGGACCTGGAATGGAAGCTGGCATTGAGGACGTCCGCTTTTTTTTCGAGAATCATGGCCCTTCCGGTAAAAAAGTACAGCTCGTAAACGATTTAGATGCTGTCGTAGACGGTATTTCCAGCGGACAGCTGCTGATTTTATTCGACGGCTGGAATCAGGCACTCAGCTTTAAAGCCCAGTCCGTTGAGACAAGACAGGTCAATGAGCCCGTCAATGAATCGGTCGTGCAAGGGCCGCGGGAAAGCACCGTTGAAAACTTGCAGAAAAATTTAGGACTGCTGCGGCTGCGGCTGAAGACGCCAAAATTCAAAATTGAGCTAATGAGCGGTGGCGGCGATACCAACACAACCGTCGCCTTCGGATATTTGGAAGGCAAAGTGGATACTGAGATGCTCGCCGAGTTTAAGAAGCGAATGGAGCTCATTAAGACGGTAGATGTTTTGGAAACGTCCTATATTGAGCAGCTTATTGAAGATTCCAGCTACTCCCCCTTTCCTCAACATCGTTATACAGAAAGAACCGATATGGCTGTAGCCGGTTTGCTAAAGGGAAAAATCGTCGTGCTGGTGCAGGGAACAGGCGGCATGCTGCTTTGTCCCGGGTTGTTCACCGAGTTTTTCCAATCGAGCGAGGATTATTACCAACGGACGATCATCTCTACGATGATTCGCTGGCTGCGCATTCTCGCTTTTATTATCGCCTTATCGCTGCCAAGCATTTATATTGCGCTATCTACCTTTCATCCTGAGCTGATTCCTACCGTGCTTCTATTAGCAGTATTGAATGCACGCGAGGGTCTGCCGCTGCCAGCCTTTTTCGAAGCGCTGCTGATGGAGTTCTTTTTTGAGCTTATGCGTGAGGCAGGCGTTCGCTTGCCCCGGACTGTCGGCTCCGCTGTGAGCATCGTTGGAGCCCTTGTCATTGGAGATGCCGCGATTAGTGCAGGAATTGCATCACCGATTATGGTTATCGTGGTGGCGCTGACGGGTATCGCCTCCTTCTCTATTCCGCAATATGGCATCGCGATTGCGCTCCGTATTTTGCGGTTTCCGCTCATGCTTTGCGCTGCGCTGCTCGGGGGCTTCGGCATGATGATTTGCTTCTTGTTCATTTTGCTGCATCTGTGCAAGCTTAGGTCGCTTGGTCAGCCTTATATGGCTCCGCTCGCTCCTTTTCGGCTGGTCGAGCTTCGAGATGTCATTATGAGAATCTCGCTCAAAAAGCTGCTGCGCAAGCCGCAAAATTTGCATAAGCATTAAGAAGCTCAAAAAATCAAAGAGATGGGATCTGCATGAAAAAACAAACCGGCATTTTACTGATTGCCTCTCTATTCATGAGTTTCATGCTGCTAACGGGCTGCTGGAGCAAATACGAGCTGACCGAGCGCGGTTTTGTGATGGGCGTTGCCCTCGACGAAACGAAGGACGGAAAAATCGAAATGCTCACCCAAATTTATCGTCCCGCCTCCGTAGAAACCGGCAAATCCGCAACCACGCAAACGTCCAGCGTAAGCATTCATACGCAAGATGATACCGTAATGGAGGCGATACGCGATATTCCGATCCATTTGGGCCGTAAAGCCCAATGGAGCCATACGCGAGTCATTATCGTCGGTGAGAAGCTGGCGAGAAATCAGGATCTCGGAAAAACACTCGATATTTTTTATCGTGACCATGAACCGCGCAGCAGCGTCAAGCTGCTTATATCCAAAGGACCCGCTCACAAGCTGCTCGAGAAGCAGCCGCTCATTGAGCAGACGACAGCGCAGCAAATTCTTCGAACAGAAGAGTTCTCCTATCTCAATGCGGCGAAAACAATGGACACCTCCCTGCTCGATTTGCTTCTTCAACAGGAAAGCGCGCATCCAGACACGGTAATCTCCTATGTTTACAGAAATTCTAATCCGGAGCAGACGTTGTCCACAGCGGGGCTTGCCTTAATCAAGAACGGAAAAATGAAGAAGGTAATGCCTCCCGATAAGGTAGAGGGGCTGCTCGCTTTACGAAATGAATACCATTCCGGTGTGCTGGAGATTCCTTGCGAAGGCATGAAGGGCGAGAAAGAAACAGCGGAAGTGCTGGCTCTGCGTACAGCAAGCAAAGTAACAATGAAGGATGGAAATCCCATAGTCAGCTACCGAATTAAAGGGGAGCTAGCCATTACAGAGCTAAAATGCACAGCTATTGTTTCCAAAAAGGATGAGCAAGCCTTCCTCGAAAAATTTAGCGCTGCTCTATTGAGACAAACTTCAGCGACGTTAAAATTTTTGCAAAAAAATAAGCTGGAGGTTATCGGCATCGGCAACCAAATATACCGCCAGAGCCCGGGGGCGTGGCACAAGCTTCAGCCAGACTGGGATGAGCGCTTTGCGGAGCTGCCGATTGATGTGAAGGTAGAGTTTAAACTCGTTACGGGCGGGACGATGAACAGCAAACCTGCATCGTAGCAAGGCGGGAAGGATGATGTTGATGTGGGAGCGGGCACTGATTGCTACAGTTTTATTCGGGGGCATGCTGCTGTATGACAGCCTCACTCTACGCGGGAAGATGAAAGGCCCCGCAGTTTGGCTCTATTCATTTATTACAGCGGCATGCCTGTATATGAGTATAGATTATGTCTTGAACAAAGACTGGTTCGATTATTTCGACGTCGTTGAGCAGCTATTGGGCGGGCCTGCCAAACAGATTAGCAGCATGCTGGGGGTGAAAGGCTAGGTTGGGCGAGGAAAGGAGCAGAATCAGCTTGAATAAACAAAAGGTCAGTGCTTTTCAAATGGGCGTGCTTTTATTCGTATTCTTGACCGGCTCCTCGATTATTTTTGTGCCTGGCCCGCTGATTGGAAAAGCAGGTGCCGCCGCTTGGCTTTCCCTGCTGCTGTCTGGAGCGATCGGGTTTGGCATCCTAATGATGCTGCTGTATTTAAATCGCCGATTTCCCGGCCAGGATTACATTGATTACAGCCGCAAGATGATTGGCAACGTACTGACGGTGCTGTTAGGGCTGCTGACTATCTCGTATTTATTGCAAATGCAGGCAGCTATTGTTGTAGGCGTAGGCCAGTTCATGATTGGGGCGATGATGAGGGAAACACCGATGTACGCCTTTACTTCCCTTATTTTTATCATTTCTGCTGTGACGGCCCGCGCAGGAATAGAAGTGATTGCACGAATGTTCACTCTGATTATGCTATTAACATCCTTTTTCATTTTCATCGTACTGCTGTTTGCGATCCCTGAATACCGTCCTGAGCAGCTGCTTCCGCTGCTGCCTAAAGGACTGACGCCTGTAGCGGCTGGAGCTTATTATACGTTTGGCTTCCCGTTCTCCGAAGTATTTTTATTCGGCATGCTGCTGCCCTTCGCCGCAGGGCACAAGCTGAACAAGAAGCTGATGACGACGATGTCCATCTCCTTCGCAGCCAGCTTGCTAGTACTCTGCGCTGTGACGGTGTGTGCATTAATGGTATTCGGTCCGGTTGCAGGGGCGGGGCCCTATATGCTATTTTCCGTAGCCCGGCTTATTGAATTTCAGGAAATAATCCAACGCATTGAGTCCGTTATCGGCATGTCGCTCATTCTCGGCTCTTATATGAAAGCTACGCTTTCCCTCTATGTGCTCAGCCTCTTTATGGCCAAGCTTTGCGGCATAAAGGACAACAATGTCATCATTATGCCGCTGGCACTGGCGGGTTTTCTGATGGGGCTCGTCACTTATGACAGCAACACCCAGTGGGCTCGCATTGTCACAGAAATTCATCCGATATGGACGGGGCTGGTGCTGTTCGTTCCGCTGCTTGTGGTAATGGTTGTAGCAATGTTTCGCCCGACTAAGGCTTAGAGGAACGCAAAACTTCTTTGATATAACCCGCCAGCTCACTGGCTGCTTTCGCATGGGCTAATCTGCCGGGATGCTGTCTTGCGCCTAATGTGTCATCCGTCGTATTGGGAAGCTGAAAAATGGATACCTGCTTATCCCCTGTTTGCATCCGATAAGCATTTACAGCACGGTAGATAGCCGGCATCATCGGTTGACCCAGCATGCCGTAGGCCCATATGATAGGGGCATTTGGGTTATATTTTCTAATTTTGATTAGAAAGCTCACCGCTGCCTCCTCAATTGCCGCTAAATCCTCCTCGTCATACGTGCCATCAGCCTTTAACCGCTGTTTGTAAGCTTTGCCAGTAGCTGTATCTACCCATTCCGGAGAATGAAAAGCGCCGTCATCATTCGTTCCCAAATTCACGACGACGACATCCGGCTGCCAGGAGTCAAAATCATTTTTTTCGTGCGCGCCTAAAGCTTTATTGTTCTCCCCGGTAAGAAGACCGCAAACCTGTTCGTAATAATCAGGAAGATTGGCATGCGGGTTGTTATCCCAGCTCGTAAGTACGCCCCATCCGCTTTGTGAAAGGACACGGTAGTCAGCATTCAGCGCTTCCGCTGTCATCGCCGTATAATTGTCAATGGCGCTAAACCACATCGGAATCCAGTCCGTCTCCGCTTTCGCTCCGATGGTCCCTTCTCCAGAAGTAATGCTGTCGCCTATAAATTCGATGCGATAGGGTTTGGCTGCAATCGGTGTAAATTCACCGTCAAACTTCACAGCGTGAATCTGCAGGAGGCAGCCCGAATCCGCGCTCATCGCCTGTACATCCTTTACGATACGAACATTTTTAATGGCGGCCTTAGTCATGCCTCTAAAAATACAAATCCAGTACCTGCCCGCCGTTAACATTTGTCTGCTGACCGGCACACCGTTAATCAGGATGCTGATCCAAGGCTCATACTGGTCGTAATTCACCTCGACTTCAACCCAAAGCTCAGATCCTTGCGCATTTAATTCCACCGAGCTTCCCGTCCAAAATAACGTTAACGGATCAAGTTGGCCAGTCGTCCGGCCATGAACCTTAAGATGAGCGATTTCGGATAACGGATGTACCTTTAAGCGAACCACTTGTGGCATCACACACTCCTCCTCATTTCTATAAATTTTTTCGTAGATATCAATTTGATTATTGTGATTGTCCAAACCATCGCTGATTTTATGAAACCCATTCTTATTCCAAAATGAAGCCCCGTTATGGTTGCCAAGCTGAACACAAAGTCTGACTTTGTCTATGCACTGTTCTACCCATTCTTCTTCTAACAATTTCAATGCAAGCGTTCCGATTCCTGCCCCTTCATGCTCCTTATGAATAATAAGCAGTCCAATCCACGGATGATGATCATTAGGATTTTGCGGAAGATACGTCATAATTCCAACGCATTCGTTATTTTCAATCAAGTGAAACATTTTTTCGCCATGTTCGAGATTTTTCTTGTTTTCTTCCCTAATCTCTTCGTCCGTTTGGAGTCGTTTACCAAGGACTAAGAGATTAAACAGAGGCTGTGAATTCATAATCGCCTTTTGAATGTTTATACTTTCTGTCGAGAGCGGATCAGATACTAACTTTAAGTGAATCAGCTTCTACACCTTCTTTAGCTTAAAATAGAGCATATTCTCACGCTAGATTTTCCCATTTCGCCCACATCTCAGGCGGGTTCAATTCGTAAATTTCGTTTTCTCTGAACATGAATTGGTGCATGATAAATTCCCTGCGTATGGTGGCGAAATCTTCATGATAACTTTTAATGAATGCATTGATTTCCTTTTCGCTGTATTTGCGCCCGGTCTCAAGTCGAGACACTAGGTGCTCCAATACGATCAGCTTTTTCTTAAGCTGCGCGGGTACGTGCTTTAATTTATTGTCTAATGTGAAAAAGTTTTTAACGACAGACTGCTGAAGCCGCTTGTTTTTGTCATCCTCCAAAATATCCCCACCTCCTTTTACTTTTGTGTTTTTGTAAATTAACTCCGCAGCAGCAGTGGCACTACTTTTGATGAAGTAGTGATTTAAAGAAAAGAAGATCGTATTTTTATCTCTTCGCTCATTAATCAAGCTTGCTTCACGCAGCTTTGCAGCATGATGGGTTATCGTAGCTGGAGAGACACCTAGCTTTTCGGCTAAAACCTGGCCATTAAGCTCTCCTTCCGATAGCAAAATTAATAGTTTGATCCTGGTTGGATCTGCAAGCGCTTTATGGTAAGCGACTACTTTTTCCAATTGCATCTACTTCCACCTCCAGACCGAATGTCAGACGCGTCTTATTTAGCTCATATCTAATTTAATGATTATCTAATTAAATGATATCCTAATTAGATTCACAAAGTCAACAGGCTAGGACATTTATGTGAATCTTTTAGGCGGCCTGTTTTGCTTTTAGCTCTGATCGTTTACTATAAGAGTAGAATCCATTTCATAACCACAAATTAACCAACAGGTCGGAGGTACACTGCCGGATGAACATTCCTGAAGCCTTTATTAAGCCGTTTCCCGCTTATGAGGATGTTTTTTATGACGATATTGAAAAGCATCGCCAGCACTTTTTGCCCCTTTGCTCGATTCATTTAAAATGCATCGATCCCGAGCTTGATGAGTGGCTGCATATTATATCAGCCAAGGAAATTTATGATGGCTGTGTGGGTGACAGCACGAAAAACTACCATACCCTTTTCACGAAAGAAGATATGCTAGGTTTTGATGTAATAGATGGGAAATACAAATTTGAGGCAGACTGGAATTACTTCACCCTGCATCAGCAGGAGCATTCAGCAGACAGTGAAATCGATGAGGATTTGAAGGCTGCCTATGCGCAAAATGATTTGGATTATCATATCCGCAAGCAATTTTACCAAAACAATCAGAAGATTTACCCTTACTCCCGATTTAGCGAACAATTCACCTCTGCTGAGGAACTGCTAGCGGATTTTAACAAGAAGCAAGCGGATGGGTGGGGACTAAGCTATCCCGAAATTAATGGCATATGGGACGATATCGCGTTTATGTCCAATGAAGCCCAAGGATTTATGCAAAAATATAATGAATCGATAGAAGAGCTCCGCAAGTTTGAAAACACCAATCTATTTCATGTCCCCAAAAAAGCAAACGGGGAAGTCTTTGATTATATCGGCTCCTTAACCGGGTATTATTTTCAGGCTTATGGCGCGGATAATATATTTTTGTTCTATGATAAAGAGCTGCGCAAGGCTGTCATTTGTTTTGAATACACCTAAGCCAGCCCACTTCGTTCAGCAGCAAATGCGGCGACCTTCGCCTCCATCTGCTCTCTCGCATCAGCGAACTGCTTGTGTCGGTGGCCATTGGCTCCCGAAGGATGGGGAAATCCCCATAAGCAGCGCTTATCCTCTAGCGTATCCCCCAGTTCCTTGCTGCTAACAAGCTCTTTAAGCATCGTTTCCACCGTTTTGCCTAAAGGAATAATAAGCGGCTTATGCAACAGCTTTAGCTCAGCCTTAATAAATTTCAGCGCAAAATTATGCAGAAAAGCATTGCCGGCAAGCGGGGGCTTATGCCCCGTGTAGTTTTTCCCAGCTACAAATACCGGATATTTGAGCAGCGAAGTCGTATGCAGGAGCGGATTATTTTCAGCAAACAAAGCCTCGCTGTCTGGAAGTCCAAAATACTCCGGCAGCTTCAGGCTGTCCAGCATTTGCATCAGGTTGCGGCGCATCGCACCGGAAAATCTGGCGGCGATTTTGGCAGCTTTGCACACCTCGTCCGCCGATTTATTTTGCTCCAAAGCGAGCTTTGCCGTCCGGTAGGCCAGCTCCATCTGTGTCCAGCCGGGCGTGATGCCGACAATTAAAAGGCTCGCCGAGCTGTTCCGGTATTCATTATGCGGCGCGTAGAACATTTCAAGCTCTCCCTCACGGTCTATAAGCAAATCCGGAACGGGCAAATCAGCAGGCTCATATCGAGACTTCAGCGGCAGCGATTTAATAAACGGCTCATAGTGCAAATACTCAGTGGATAAAGACAATGGCAAACCTCTCCTCTCCATTCCGCTGTAACCCTCCTGCTTACTTCATCACCTTAAATGACACAGTTGTACCTTGGCCAGATACACTTTGAATAAACAAGCCTTGTCCATACATTTGCTTCAATCGCCGATCCACGTTTAGCAGCCCAATTCCCTGCTGCTCGCTGGAACTTCTATCCAATAGCTTATCCAATACCTCCGCATCCATGCCGACACCGTCGTCTATTATCGCAACCTCCACCTGATCATCGCGTTCGAACACTTGCACTGAAATACTTCCGCCCGCAGCACGCTTCATCACGCCATGCCTCACCGCATTTTCGACTAATGGCTGGATCGTCAACGGCGGAAGCATACTTTTCAGACTGGCCTCCACCTGCCAATGTAGCTGCAATTTATTGCCGAAGCGCTGCTGCTCAATATATAAATAGGAACGGACAAAATCCAGCTCCCGCTCCAGAGGAATCAGCTGCTCTGAATTTCTAAAATCAAAGCTCGACCGCAAGTAGTTGCTGAACTCCAAGAGCAGCACATGCATTTTGTCCAAATCAATTACACTCAGAGCCGCAATCGCATTCAACGAATTCAGTAAAAAATGGGGCTGGATTTGCGCCTGCAGCCAGGCCGCTTCCATACGAAGCCGCTCATTCATCGATCGATTCACATGGATTAAAGCCATTACCCGCGATTTCAGCTCCAGCGCATTAGACGGCTTCGTTACATAATCATTCGCTCCCGACTGGAAGCCTGCGGCAATATCCTCCGCCCGATTGCGTGCGGTCAACTGAAGAATCGGCAGCTCCGAGAGCGCATAACGCTCGCGAATGAGGCGCGTGAGCTCATATCCCGACATATGAGGCATCATAATATCGGTAATAACCAAATCCCACTTTCTCGAATCCAGCAGAGCTAGTGCTTCCTTGCCGCTTGTGAGCGACACAATGTCAAAATCTCGCACGCCAAGCATATTTTCGAGCACCTGCAAATTAACCGTGTCATCATCTACCACTAATATAGCTGGACGATCTTTCGCTTGGGTTGGTAGAGGCCTATCGCCAGTGTGCTCTAGCGATTGCTCCCCTAGATAGGCTGTGTTTGTGACATTGGCATCGGCATCGGCAGCGGCAGCGAGCATTTCCGCAGCTGGAACAGACGGCAGCAGCTCATGGTCATGGTCGCTACTCACTTCTACGGCAGCACCCATTTCTGCCAGCGGCAGCGTAAAAGTAAACATCGAGCCCTGCCCCGGCTGCGAACGGACCTCAAGCGTTCCGCCATGCAGCTCGACCAAATGCTTGCAAATGCTAAGTCCAAGCCCAATTCCGCCGCCAGGTGCAGCGGTCATGCCCGAATCTCCCTGCTCATACGGTTCAAAAATCGTGCGCTGCGTCTCCTCATCCATTCCCATGCCTGTATCGGCAATGCTTATGTACGCCATTCCCCCCTGCTGAACGGCATGAATCGCAATATGTCCTTCGCTCGTAAATTTAATCGCATTATGCAGCAGGTTAAACAAAATTTGAATGAGACGATTTTCATCCGCAAGGACATGGGGAAATACATCTGGAATCGTACTCGCGAGGCGAATAGGCTTGCCTTCCACCATATAATGGAGCATGTCGATTACGCCAGCAGCGACGCTCTGTACCTGCTGGCTGCCTCGATTCAGCCGAATACGCTGTTCTTTCAGTTGGGTCAAGTCTATCAGATCATTCAACATAAATGACATCCGGCGGCCGACCGTTAAAATAAGCTCCAATTGCTTCACGCTTTGATCACTGAGCGCCTGCTTGTCTCTATCCAGCACAATTTGCGTCATATTCAGCATGCCGTGCAGCGGATTTCGCAGCTCATGGGACGTGTTCGCCAGAAAATCATCCTTTTGCTTGTCCGCCTGCTGCAGCTCCTCGGATAACTGCTTCGACTGGGCGAAGGTATGAATGTATTGCTTAAACCAATACGCTACGAACCCGAGAAAAGAGACGACCAGATCGACTGGGTAGTAGGAGCTTTCTACGCCAATTGTATCCTTCGCAACGCTCCAAATGATATTGTTCGACATCGCAGCCACACCGAGCAGCAGCGCAATCGCATCCTTATCGCTTCTCATCGCGGTTCGCAAGGTGATGACCGGATTGACGAGGAAGGGAAGCAAAATATAAATACCGAGCAAGCCAGCTACCGCTAATACATAAGAGGCTGGCGCAAACAGCACATATACCGCAAACAACATGCCGAGCGATGTATACCAGCGAAAAATTCGCACATTCCGGTATTCGGTTAATAAGCGCTTCGTAAATTCCAGCATAAATATTGCAGCACCCATATAGGAAAGAAACTGGATCTTTAAGCTCCAATCATTGTTCATTGGCAGCCAGACCATCAGCAGCATATCATCCGATACTAGGAGCCAAAGTGCAGAGAAGAACATAGCGCCGGCGAAAAACAGCAACCCCCGCTGCCGCAAGCCAATAAAATACAAAATAAAAGCATACACGGTATGCAGTAAATAAATAATAACGACTATTATTTGCAAATGGAGGCTAACTGCCGTTTCCTTGCTTACCACTTTCTCCGTGCCAAATGAAATGAAGCCAAGAATGCCTCCCGAGCTCGCTGAATCATAGTTCGCGACTTGAATAGCAATATCGATCACTGGCTTGTCGGATATGAAGGACGCTGAATAAGGCACGTTGCGTGCTATGTAGCCTTCCTCCTCTGGTGCTGGCTGTCCTGCTTGAGCCACAAGCTCTCCGTCCACATACACGGCGGAAGCCGACGGAATGTTCTTCAAGCGGATGCCGTACGTTTGGCTTTTAACTGAATCGATGAATATACGCAGACGATACGTTCCGTAACCATACGCTGAATCCGCCTGCGGGGATAACACCGTATTCCAGTTTCCAGGCACCTGAATGAACGCCTGCCCTTTGGCTGCTTCCGCATTTTCTGGGCCGCGTATTCGTAATTGATGAGCATAAAATTCCCATTCGCCATCCAGCCTGATGGCCTCCGAGTCTGCCAGGTTATACCCCCGCAAATCCAATTGCCCTTGCACGATCGCAGGATGATCGGGAGGGAGGGTCATATAAATCCAAATTAAACGGATCGATATGAGCAGACAGAGGAACAGGCCGGTGACGAGAATTATTTTTCGTTTAGTTAGCATAATTTCACAGATATTCGACAGATTTTGCTGAATCCCTTCTCGTTAGCCTGCCTCCATTAGAATTACTTTTGACCTATTAATAAACAGCCGTTGTTCAATGAACCTTTACATCTGGAAGCAGCTTTTCATAAATGCTCCAGCCACTCGCTTCGCCTTTGTACGTATAACCACATTGCTTGTAGAAGCGGTTAAGCTTCTCATTGTTTGCGATACAATCCAGCTTGATCCGGTCTTTGCCGGAATACTGGATACCCCCTTCAACCCAAGCCATCATTTCGCTGCCAAGTCCCTTGCCGGAAAACTGACGATTAACGACTAACCGGTGCAAAAAGATCGCGCTTCCCTTGCCCACTTCCGTATCACCCCAAAGCTTACGATCCCATTCGCTAGGCTGCTGCTGTAAAATAACCGAGCCCGCGAGCCCCTCTTCCCCTGCTTTGCGAAACGCAAAAACCTCGCCACGCGCAATCGCTCCCGCAAGATTATGGCTATCCTCACCTTGAAGCAGGCCGCCCCACTGCGTGGAGCCCATGCTGCTAAGCCAGCGAGCCGTTTCCATAATCAGCTCACGTACCGCCTCCTCGTCCTCGGGACCCGCTTGAAAAGCATATATGTCGTCGTTAACGGACGGATTTAATATTTTTAAGCTTGCCATTGTGCACCTCGTTAGTAGAAATTTTTGTAGTTATAACTATGTACATGGAATAGGAGTTTACTATAACATAAGACGGTCAATGAATAAATTACTTATCCTTTTTGTCTGGCGTATCGTCTTTCTTCTCATCCTGTTTTTCAAGCTGCTCAGCAAATTGCTGTTCAATTTCCTCATTAATTTCTTTGATTTGCTGCTCGCTTAACTGATTGACTTTATTCAGTTCTGCCTCAATTTTAAAATCCTCTGCTTCTTCCTTGCCCATCAAACCTAAATGGCTTCTAATTTCCTGCAAATTTTTGTGGATGTGAAGGGTTTTGCGATAATTCAAAATCACTATAGCAAAAGTGATGCTCCAGATCAAAATCGCACCCATGGGCACCAAGCTTGAAAGGAGCAGTCCAATTAAGGTTAACACCACTATATAGAACATAAGCATTCACCTCAATTTCCTTTTGAATGTTAGTTTAACTTAATTTATATGCAGGAACTACCCCTTTCCTTACGGAGCAAAAAAAACGATAGCAGGCAAAAAGAGGCCACCGCCTCCTTCTGCCTGCTATCGTTCATCTTTATATTATGATGGCATGGAATACATAAACTATACGATCGTTTTATACTCGGTATTAACGGTAAACGTGTTCACGCCGGTATATTTGCCTGAAGCCGTTTCGGTTGTTTTCCCATTCGGGTACTCCACTTCAAACGTCACCGTATAGGGCACATCGATAACGCCCTGCAATAAAATAGCGGAAACCTCGATAGTTGCACCTGCTGGCAAAACGACTGGGACCTGCAGCGAAACCTCCTGGGACTCGTCTTGTGTCTTGGTTTCCGAATAGCTGCGCGAGCCCTCTACCGAGATTTTCACACCCGTATCGCCTACAAGCGGCAGCCCTGCTTTAAATTCAAGCGTTTCCGATACCTTGAGCCCTCTCTCCCATTTGAAATTATACGTATGGCTTTTGGAAAATTTCAATGTAACTTGCTGCGTTTGCTGAATATTCGAATGGTTGGTCACAAGCTGTTTGGCTGCTACGATCGGCACACTATTAATCACAATTGAGCTGTCCATTTGAAATTCCATTTTCTTGACCGTAATCTTCTTGCGATCGGGTACGAAAACCCATAATTCATTTATCTGACCGTGGCACCATTCCCACGTCACAAGCGAGTCGCCGCTTTTAAATGGGCCGTTGCCAGGAATATTGAGCTTCTGCTCCCAATCCACATAGCTGTTAATCGCATTGTGCGTTCCCGCAACATTGTCGTCACGCCATACCATGAGACCATTGACGTCCGCTTCTGTAACGAGCGCCTGATAAATCTTCGAGCCCTGAGTGGAGTCCTTTCTTCCAATGCACTTGCCCGTCGCTTTGTTAACGAGCGCATAGGCATTGTCATCTCCAGCGCGCACCTTTCTTTTTTCCCACAATTGATGTTCATTTCCGTACACCTGTGGCAATATCGTTATGCCTTCCCCACTCTCAGCCGCTGTAATAACAAGCAGCTTATTATCCGAAGTCCTCGCCTTAGAAACAATTACCTGATATTCAATTACATCCGCCATAACCTTCATCCACCTTCCACTCGATTTGATAAAGCTTCCCCGTAGTCATCTATTCAACGTTTGCAATCGTGGATGCTCGCAGCTCTTTGACTTCTTATCATTAGCTACATCTTGGAGTAGATCACTTAGAGGATCTAGCTACTACAGAATAAAGGTAGAATGTGTCAGGCGTATGGCAAAAAAATAGAAGGTATTAATTTTCATGATTGGTATAAAACTGGTACCCCGTTCTCCGCAAGGTACGAATTTCTCCTTCTTCTGGAGGCAAATGCAGCAGCGCCTGTCGCAAGCGTTTAATCGCATGATCCACAGCCCGGTCACTCCCATCATAGCCAATTCCCCATACCTGCTCGATCATTTGCTCCCGATTAAAAATTTGATTAGGATGCTCCATTAAAAAATGCAGCAGTGCAAAGTCTTTCGGCGTTATCGATAGACATACTTCATTCAAATAAACGCTTCTGTCGTTTAAATTGATTTTCAGACTGCCGTACTGGATCTGATTTCCCGCAATTAATGCATGCGTACCTCTGCGCAATACAGCTTGAATCCGTGCTACCACCTCCTGTGGCTCGAACGGCTTGGTGATGTAATCATCTGCGCCGCTGTTCAGCCCAGCCAGGCGGTCACCAATCTCCCCTTTAGCTGTGAGCATAATGACCGGACAGACGCTGCGCCGCCGTACTTCCTGCAGCACCTCCCAGCCATCCATTTCCGGCAGCATGACATCAAGCAAAATAAGCGCGGGCTGAAGCACGGCCAGCTTCTCCACCGCCTCTTTCCCTCGGTCAAAAATAATGCTCGCAAAGCCTGCCTTTCGTATATACGCCGCCAAAACGCGGGAAATAGCCGGCTCGTCTTCGACGATCATAATCGTTTGCAAGGTTAGGCCTCCTTGGGGGAGTAGGATTTCTTTTGGCAGCAATGGCAGGGTTGGCGTATGGATGAAGTTAGTTTCTCCAATCGATGCTTACTGGAATGTTTCAGCCCTTTGTGTTGTGCGAAAAATAGGCAGCCAATATACTAAGACTTTCCTCCCGTAATATCCCAGCTGTGATATCAGGCTTATGGTGAGAATTTTCAAATACAATTTGAGAGCAAGGACTTCCCTGCTCGCCCAATATACTGCACAACTCCATGTTGCTCGCGCTATAAACCAGTCGCCCCACATTTGTCCAAACCATCGCACCGCTGCACATATAACAAGGCTCACAGCTCGAATATAAGGTGTATTCATGCAAATCCGTAATGTGGGTTTCTTCGCAAAATCGCCGCAGCAGCCCAGCCTCTGCATGGAAAGTTGGGTCGGTTGCTGAATAAATTTGATTTTCATTTGTGAATACAATTTCCCCGTCTTTAACGAGTATGGCTCCAAAAGGTTCGTTTCCGTGCTCAACCGCAAGCTTAGAAAGCTTAATTGCTTCTCTCATAAAAAGCTCGTCTTGACTCATATTCATTTCTCCTTTTATGTGGCGTTCCATCACAATATAATCTTTGCCGCTTTTACTGAAGGTGGCGTCCGTTTTAGAAAGCCCGAATTTCTCATAAAACGTTGCTTTATCCATTCTTGCATTGCAATATATCCGTTTAACGCCTAGGCGCTCTGATTCACTGAGTGCGTAATTCAGAAGTTTGCTTCCATAGCCTTTATTTTGATGACGGGATAGAGTAGCAAATTTTCTAAACTGAGCCTGAACGCCATGAATAAAAATGGACACCACTGAGACCAGTTCTTCCTCTTCAAAAAGTCCATAGTGAGTGCCCTCGCCATCCTCTTTAAGCTTTATAAAATCAAAATCCTTATCCGGCCACATGACCTGATGACGCAATTGCCAAGCTTGCTCCTTCTCTATGATTCTAATTTCCAAGTTAAATCAAACCTTTCATTGAGCTCAAATACTATCTATTTTAACACATACAAACCATAAAAAAATAAGGAGCCTTCTTGGCCCCCCGCGTAATACTTAATTTATATGCCAATCCTCTTATCCGACAATTTCAATGATTTTAATATCATCAAACTTGCTAAGATCAATAAACTCGTGGTTTTCAAGCGCTATAAATGGTCGAGTCGGGTAGTTATAGTTGTTCAGCAAAATAGTTCCTCGTCTGTTGTCCGATAAAACAACCTCACAACCGATTTGGGTGGAGAGCAGCATATCCAGCAGCGTGAGCCCAATTACCGAATCAAAGCGATTTAAAATAATTTGTTGATGAATTTCTTCGATGGCTTCAAAAAATTGCAGCGCAGCCCTATAAGGTCTTTCTGAGATGATAGCCATATAGAAATCTGTCAAACCTACAATTTTGCTAAAACGATCCAGCTCATCCCCCTTCAGAGCACTTGGATAACCGCTGCCGTCCTCTCGTTCATGATGCTGAAGAGCGACCAGAGCAACCCGAGGTTCAACGTCCGATTGGAGTAGTAGCTCGTTTCCGAGAATGGTATGCTGCTTTAAAATCGCGTATTCATGAGTGTCTAACCTTGACTGTTTGGAAACGATTGCAGTTGGCAGCTTAACCAGTCCAATATCATAGAGACTCGCCGCAGTTGTAAGCATATCCAATTCGTTTTCTTTCAAACCAAGCCGCTTACCTAAGGAGGTCGCAATAACGGCCGTTCCTATACATTGCCTGTACCTGTAATCGTCCTGTTCCTTAAGCTCGGAAAATAACTGAAATAGATTATATCGCTTCGCTATTTCCTTTATAAAGGGAAGAACTTCCCGTTCAAGCTCCTCGACAGGAACAATTCCGTTTTGACGAACGAACTGATCCATATCGTTAAAATGCTGCTTAGCCCTTTCATATGAATCTCGGAAGGAGGGCTTTTGTTTCGGTGTATGATCAGAAATTTCCTGATTCAGCTCAGAAGCATTCGCATCGATAGTTGTGACTTCCCCGATTTGGATCTTAAATTTAGCAAGTCTCTCGGTGTGACTTTTTAGAAGAATAGTTCCCTTTCTGATTAAAAGCGTTCCCTTTGTATCGCGGATGCTTTTCGTTAGTATTTTACCGATTAATTGTTCATAATCTTTAACTAACAATGATAGTTCCTCCCTAAGTGGATTACCTATTCTCTAATATGGATTCCTGAATACAGGATAAAAAAATATTCGGAAATATATCTGGAATACATTAGAAAAATAATGAAAATGATCTTTAAGGATTATTTTTCTAAAATTAATCATTAGTTAGATCATGACTTTATAATCATACCCGTATTTATCCTTCTAGGTATTAAGACCCGATTCATAAATTAGAAAGCCTCTTAGTAAGTATGATTTCCAGAGGCTCATCTTCAAGTATTAAGCACCCTGAATCTCGATAACCTAATTTTCTATAAAAATGCTGAGCCTCTTCATTTGCTAAAGTAGAGGTCATAACCAAGTTAAAACGGAGCTTCTTCATTTCATCCTCCCAAAAAAGAACGGCTTTCTTCCCTAATCCTTTACTTCGATAGGTATCATCGATCCAAATCATATTCAAAAAAGGCGTGTTGTCCCAAAAATAGCTGTGCCGCATCCACCCAACGATACGATATTCTTCATTCTGCAAAATGTAGATCTCATTCCCTCTAATTTTCGGTAAGATTAAGTTTTCTGAGATGTGATGGTCATGTTTTCTAATATATTCGAAGTGCGAATCATTTGCAGCAATAATCCTCATTATAATTACTCCTCTAAACTATTTAATTACATTATTATACACCTGTTCACTTCCCTAGAGGACATCATATTAATTTTCTGCTCAAATAAAAAAGCTCCTGCTCAGACTACGGGCAGAAGCTTTAATACCATATTCTTGATCATTTGTTCTGTGGTGCATTCGTCAGCCAATCAGCCAATTCTTCTGTCTGCATTAATATCGACAGCGGGTCAATAAAATAAGAGCGAATGTTAGACCAGGCATAAAGTCTGCCATTTTTGACTGCTTCCAGCCGTCCCCAGATTGGATCCTCGCGAAGCTCCTCCAATGACCTCTCCGTAGTCAGGATGATATAGTCCCCGGCATATTGCTCCAATACTTCCATTGAAATATCCTTGTATTTATCTTCCTTAACTGCTTCATCATAGGCTGGGGGCGATACCCGTCCTAGATTCTCATAAATAACTTTTCCCCCACGGCCAAACTCACTGCCATAAATACTTAATGTTTTGTCTGTCTCCTGCATGATACTAAAGGTTGCATCTGCGGGTATCACTGCTTGGACCTTGGCACTCGCAGCCGCGATTCGCGCATTATAATCGGCTATCCATGAAGAGGCCTCCTCGTCCCGCCCAAGCAGATCTCCAAAGAACTTAACTTCCTCCTCAATGGATGTGAAGTTTCCATAGGGAATGGCAATCGTTGGAGCAATTTTACTGTACTTTTTATATTCTTCCTCCTCCGAGGTCATGACGACAATCAGATCAGGATTAAGCTCAATCAGCTTTTCAAAGGAAACATCACTGCCGGAAGAACCGACAATCTCAATATTGTCCGTTAAACCGTTGAAATACGGATTATCCATAATGCGTGTTGTAGAGGCGATTGGATTAGCCTTCACGGCTAGCAGACTGCTCAAATATTGAATCGCCACAATGCGTTCAGGCTTTTTGGAAACTTCCACTTCGCCGAAGGCGGTATTCACGATCTTGGTGTCTGTTATTGGCGTCGCTTTCTGAGTTAGTGCTGAAGAATTAGAGCCAGCAGCGGCGGTTTCCGATGGGGACTGCAGATTCGTATTTCCCCCTCCGCAAGCTGTAATCAATAAGGCCATACAGATAAGAAGTGCTGCCATCATATTTTTTCTGGATGTTCGGTACATGTAAGACTCTCCCTTTTCTTTATAGTGATAACAATTATCATTATCACTATAGCATGGAGCGATGGACTCTGACATGGATAATCCCCACTTTTTATATGGATTAAACCGAACACCCTCCTTATCCGACAGCTTTTTTTTGAAATGGCTGGGAGAAAGGCCAACGTTCTTTTTGAAAATGCGGTTGAAATAAAACACATCCTCATAACCTACACTCTGGGCAATGTCACCAATCGAAGCATCTGTGTTTTGCAGCATATGACATGCTTTTTCAATACGAAGCCCTATTAGATAATCAATCGGACTGTGCATCGTCAATTCCTTGAATCTGCGGGCCAAATATTGGGGATTGTAGCCAAACCTCTTCCCTAGCAGCTCCAGCGTCAATGGCTCATCCACATGCTCATGCATATACTGAGCTACTTGCTTAACAACCTCTGTAGGAAGCAGGTCCATTCCTAGCTGCTGCTTTTGCTGAAGCATTTCCAGAATAAATGGAAAGAAGAGTGTTTTCGCTAAAAATTTTTCTTTCTCCGTCGATCGATTCCATGCAGCCTCCATCCGCTGTAGAATCTGATAAAGCCCTATAGGCTGCGCGGGAGCAAAAGCAAATATTTGCTGAAACGGCGGGATTCCTCCCTTGTCCAGAAAATGCCTTCGGCGCAGCGGAAACTCGCCACGATAAAGCACCATATAATATTCCAAATATTCCGCTGCTTCAATATCCAGCCGCATTCCCTTGCAGCCATGCAGACAATGAAAATGTTCAACAGGATGAATAATTCCATCCATCCGTATCGTTGCTTTGCCTTTGTATAGAAATATAAAAGCACTTGCAGGCAAACGGTAGCCTATGCTGGACTCTCCCTCAGAAAGAGCATGCAGACGGATGTCAGCCAGTTCAATATGTAGGTGATTCCAAAGCTTGTACTCTTCTTGCTGCTTCATCCTATGACAAATACTCCTTCCGTAATCGCTTATTGATGCACGTTCTCTTTAGAAATAGACACTGGCTTCTATATTAACTTGGATGGCTGAGACTTGCATACCTGCCCTGAGTATAGCAGTTTCAGCAAGTCTCTTAAAGACTTCGCTCATATACTGTTATTCGACTACATTATTTAATAAAAATCTTCATTAATTTATTATAGATTGGATTAATCATATAACCGGTTGGATTAATCGAATACCTTTTGCCTCTATTCAGCTGGTTGATCTGTTCCAATTCATCGCTAGTAAGCTCAAAATCAAATATCTCGCTATTTTCTTTCATTCTTTTAGGGCTCGATGATTTTGGAATGAAAATAATGCCTCGCTCCAAGTGCCAACGTAAAATGACTTGCGCCACTGTTTTATGATGATAAGACGCAATTTTTTTTAACCCCGGATGCTCCAATAACGCTTTATTCCCTTGCCCTAGCGGCCCCCATGCCTCATGCAAAATCTGATGTTCATTAAGATATTGGTGCAGGTCATTTTGCGCAAACTCGGGATGCGTCTCAATCTGATTGATCATCGGCGGGATTGTGGCATGCTTCATTAAATGCTCCAGATGCTGAATCTCAAAATTTGCAACGCCAATCACTTTGATTTTCCCTTCGGAGTACAGATCTTCCATTGCTCGCCACGCTTCCAAATAATTTGGTGCAGCAAAATGAATCAAATACATATCCAGGTAAGCTACATTCAGCTTTTTGCAAGTTTGTTCAAAAGCCTTTATGGTCGCTTCATAACCAAGATCCGTATTCCACACTTTAGACGTGATAAAAAAAGCCTCGCGAGGCAGCCCGCTTTTCTGAATCTCTCTTCCTAAAGCTTGCTCATTGCCGTAAATTTTAGCGGTATCAAAATGCCGATATCCGATTCGAATAGCCTCGCTGATCGCCATCTCAAATTCTCGTTCTTTCGTTATTTTGTATACCCCAAACCCCAATTGCGGAATTTCAACGCCATTGCTCGCTTTTACTGCTCTATTTTCAAAAGTCATGTTATTGCCCCTTTCGGTTGTTTAAAATTAAAAGAGAGGAATGTAATATATTAAATATTCATTATATCTAGTTATCTCAAAAAAAGAGAAGGCAACCGTCGTTTAGTTCAAAAAGTCGGTTAACCTCACTTCTTTCAAATGATTGTGCATAGACATCTCAACGGTTTGTAGACTAAAGGCTATCTTTTGTTTGACTGCGTCGACTTCTTTTCCTTGCAGTGTGGTATCGGTATGGAGCTTGAACAGCGCTTTGCCAGGTTCGACTGCTAGAAAAACATCCAATAACGTAATTTCTGCTAGCGGCCTTGCCAGCAGTATGCCTCCCTTCGCTCCTTCTTTTGCAACCGTCAGCCTAGCATTATTCAGATTCCTGATGACCTTAACCGTTGTCGGAACCGGAATATTTAATTGCTCAGAAATCACTTTAGTGGACAAAAAATTAGAGCAGTTCTCCTCCGCAATGCTGTGAATATAGAGCAATATGGCAATTCCTTGTGATAGAGCTGTTGAGTATGACATTTTTAACTCATCCTAACTATTCAGCGATCTGATCATACTATATATCATTTATATTTAGTTTTCAATAAAACTTTTTAAGCAATTGAAGTTAAAGATGCGGAAGCAGCGGGCTATCGAGAAAATATCCTTACACAGACCACAGCTAGGGCTGTCTAATATTCAGCCCATTACTCCTCATTAATCCCTGTTATCACAATAGTAGGCTGCGTCTCTATGGAGACATTGCCTGCCAAAGCTCTGGAGATCATACAGGACTCTTCTGCCCGATGTGCCAGACGCTCGGCTTTCGTCCGCTCAGCCTCTGATGCATCCGCTTTGAGCACAATTCGCGGTTTGTGTATTATCCGTTCGTACGTAAATACATTATTCGTTACATCGACAATTGCTTCAGACTCCAGAGCCAGCTCCTGCGGTGTAAGATCCGAACGCTCGAGCATCGCTGCTAAGGTAATCAGATAACAGGTCGCTGCTGCCCCCAAAAGCATTTCGTCAGGGTTGGTACCTGTTCCTGGCCCTCCCATCTCCTGTGGAATCGAAATAATCGTTTTTAATCCGCCGGCATCGATATGTCCTTCACTGTTACGCCCGCCATTCCATACCGCTTTCAGATAAAAAGGATGTTTCATCTCCCTCATTCCTTTCAATATCTTCAATTCAATCTCGGATACATGGGTTAGATTGTTATTTCCATTCCATCCTATCATAACGCTCCCTGAGGTATAATTTCAAAACAGCGCAAAAAAGGCCGCCTCTATGAAGGCAGCCCTGTATTCCTGTTTTTCTGTTTTACCATCTAAAACACTTTCGTCGTCCAATTTTCGCAGTTCCACGTATCCGTCACAATATCGCGATAAAATTCGGGTTCATGGGAAATCAGCAAAATGCTTCCCTTATAGGCTTTAAGCGCACGCTGCAGCTCATCTTTGGCATCCACGTCGAGATGGTTCGTAGGCTCGTCGAGCACGAGCAAATTCGTCTCATGGTTGATCAGCTTGCACAAGCGGACTTTCGCTTTCTCTCCGCCGCTTAGCACCACGATTTTGCTCTCGATATGCTTCGTTGTCAGACCGCATTTGGCAAGAGCCGCCCGAATTTCAAACTGTGTAAAGGAAGGGAACTCGCTCCAAACCTCTTCAATACAGGTGTTGTTGTTCGTTTCCTTCATTTCCTGCTCGAAATAGCCGATTTCCAGCAGATCCCCTAGCCTTGCTGAACCTGAAATAGCCGGTATTTGGCCGAGGATGCTGCGCAGCAGCGTTGTTTTACCAATCCCGTTTGAACCGACCAACGCTATTTTTTGTCCTCTTTCCATGCTTAAATTCAAAGGCTTCGACAGTGGTGAATCGTAGCCGATGACGAGATCCTTCGTTTCAAAAATCACCTTGCCGGAAGTGCGCGCCGGCTTGAAGTTGAACTGCGGCTTCGGTTTTTCCCTAGCGAGTTCGATAACGTCCATCTTATCCAGCTTCTTCTGACGGGACATCGCCATATTACGCGTAGCCACGCTGGCCTTGTTGCGTGCAACAAAGTCCTTCAATTCCGAAATTTCCTGCTGCTGCCGCTTAAAGGCGGATTCAAGCTGTTGCTTTTTCGCCTCGTACACCTGCTGGAAATACTCATAATCCCCCACATAGCGCGACAGCGACTGATTTTCCATATGGTAAATCAGGTTAATGACGCTGTTCAAGAACGGAATATCATGCGAGATTAAAATAAAGGCATTTTCGTATTCCTGTAAATATCGGGTAAGCCATACGATATGCTGCTCGTCGAGATAGTTGGTAGGCTCGTCAAGCAATAGGATATCCGGTTTCTCTAGCAGCAATTTGGCGAGCAGTACCTTGGTACGCTGACCTCCGCTGAGATCATGAACATCCTTGTCTAAACCGATATCAGTAAGTCCAAGCCCGCGAGCCGTTTCATCGATTTTGGCGTCGATCATATAAAAATCCTGATTCGTTAGCGTGTCCTGAATCGTTCCGACATCCTCCAGCAGCTGCTCCAGCTCCTCCGGAGAGACATCACCCATTCTCCCGTACATATCGTTCATTTCCTGCTCCATATCGAACAGATATTGGAACGCACCGCGCAAAACATCGCGCATCGACTGTCCCTTTGACAGCACAGCGTGCTGATCCAGATAGCCCGTCCGCACGCGTCTTGCCCACTCAACTTTACCATCGTCCGGCTGAAGCTTGCCTGTGATAATGTTCATGAAGGTGGACTTCCCTTCACCGTTGGCCCCTATTAGACCGATATGTTCGCCCTTTAGAAGGCGGAAGGATACATCGCTGAAAATTGCCCGGTCTCCGAAACCGTGACTCAGCCGCTCTACATTTAATATGCTCATGAATAACACCTATTCCTTTATTAAAGTATTCTCGTCAAATTATAAAGGTTATAGCGCCACAACTCCATACCGATTTTAAAAATAATATAGAATCTGGGCCAAGGTGAAACGGCTTTCGCCGTCCTCTGGCGGCGCGGCGCGTTTCATTCCGAGAAATATAGAGAAAGGATGGAAAAATCATATACTTTCCTATATTTTAAAAAAACCAGAACCGCACACGCACGGTTCTTGTTTCTACCCGTCAAACACCCATTATTCCCCAATAAAACTCTCCACAACAAACGCCAACTGAGCGTCCAAAGACACAGGGTCGCTGAACATAAAGCCTCTGCCTTTTTCGCGGAAAACGCGATTGTTTTTGACTGCGTCCAGTTGCTCCCACATGCTGCCTTCAAAAACAGCCTCTGGATTGTCCTTGCCTGTCCACTCGTTAATAAAAATATAATCTCCTGCATATTCGGGCAGCAGCTCCAAAGACAGCTTCGCCCAGCCTGTACCGCTGTCGATCGCTTCCTTCTGAATAATGGGCGGCGCCTTCAACTGGAATTCCCCATAAATAATTTCGCCGCCTCTTCCCAGCTTATTGCCGTAAGCATAAAACTCTTTAGCACTGCCAGAGTCAAAGATAGCAACGGTTTTGTCACCCACAGCCGCTTGCACCTTCGGTTTGTAATCGGCTATCTTTTTATCCCAAGCCGTAATCCAGGCATTAGCCTGATCCTCCCGGCCCGTCATTTTCCCGAATTCCAGCAGCTGCTGCCTTACAGGCACGCCATAATCGACAACTACCGTCGGAGCAATCTGGTTCAGCTGCTCGAGAACAGCCGGGTCATTCCATACGATAATGAGATCAGGCTGCAGCTCCAAAATCTTTTCATACGCGATGCCATCGCCTATACTTTCGACCCCATCCAGCTTTCCTTCCGTATAGCTGTTGAAAGCTTCTTCCCCCGCACCAACCGGCTTAATGCCGAGCGCCAGCAAATGGCCAACAAAGGCGCCCGCTATGATAACGATACGCTGCGGATTTTTGGGAATTTTAACTTCGCCATTCACTGCCGAATAAGTCACCATTTCCGCTGCGCTCGCTGCACCACCGTTTGATGCTGAGGCCTGCACTTGAGCGTTTCCATCTGCCGTTGCTGCTGGTGCAGGTGACGCAACTGATCCATTATTGGAGCTGCCTGCTCCTGAGCAAGCGCTAAGTAGCAGCGTAAGACATAATAGTAAAGTGACCCCCATAGCTGATTTGTTTCTGTACATCGATAAATCTCCCTCTCTTTTATATCGATAATGATTCTCATATCCTCTACCAATATAACGTTGCAGCCTGCGCGGGAATAGGGACGATCCAACCCTAATGATAGGATAATCGAACCCTGCTTTCTTTGCTTTATCCTGATCCTTAAATTGCTTGGGAGTCATTCCGGTATATTTTTTGAAAATCCTCGTGAAATAGGATACATCTTCATAACCTACACTGGCAGAAGCCTCTTGCACGGTCATATCTGTTTTGCGCAGGTATTCCATGGCTTTGTTAATACGCTCTTTTATCACATAATCAATCATGCTTATGCCCGTTTCCTGTCTAAATTGTCTGGATACATAGGGGACGCTGTAGTGAAAAATCTGCGCAATTGATTCCCGGGTTAAAGGCTCCCTGTAATGCTCCTGAATATAACGAATGACCTGGGCTGCGAGATTAGGTCTTTTCATGCCAATTTGCTGCTGCTCCAGCTGCCATAGCAGTTCATAAACAAATTGATAAAACAACGTTTTAACATGAAATTTTTCTAACGTGCGCGAGCTCTGCCATTCTTTCAGCATATTATCCACCTTGTCAAATAAAACAGCAGAACGCAGTGGAGCCAAACTATATTGCAGTTGAAACGGATTATACCGCTCCATGAGATGCAGGATTTCCCGCCTGCCAGTCGATGGAATCGTTGCTCTATAAAAGATCAAATAATATTCAAACTCCGCTTCCGTTGGAAAAATATCCAGACAGGTTCCTTTTCCACCGTGCCATAAATGGAATCGCTTCGCGGAATGTTCGATCCCGTCCAGCAGCACCTGAGCCTCGCCGCGAATGGCATATAGGAAGACACTTGACGGAAATAGGTACGACCGCAATTCCTCGCCATGCATCATGGTGAAGTGCCTTACGTCAATAACCTTGATAGCAGCAGCATTCCATAGCTGGATATGCTCTTCCTCATTGATCGTGACAGTCAAGTGATAAGCCCCTTTTTATGTAGAATCTTATGCCGCATTTTTAATTATTGAGAACTATTATCAACAACGAAAATTATAATTCATTTATCCGCAAACCTCAATGGATTTGGCTGGGTGCAAACGAAAAAAGACCCCCTATCTCCTTGTC
Source organism: Paenibacillus sp. Leaf72 (assembly GCF_001422685.1). NCBI lineage: Bacteria > Bacillati > Bacillota > Bacilli > Caryophanales > Paenibacillaceae > Paenibacillus > Paenibacillus sp. Leaf72. Next base: position 103,217 of record NZ_LMLV01000001.1, read on the forward strand.
ATTTCGTTATCTTGCTATTCCATTCCAAATTACACACAAATACCCCCGCTCACGGTTATACTAATCTTAGAGGTGAACGAGCATGTCCAATGAATGGAAAGCGAATCTGGATCAGATTCCTCGCAGTCTGCGCGATAAGGACGAGCCAATCCTTCCCGCACCTGTATCTGAAGAACAATGGCGAGCCATTGTAGGCAATGACCCTTCATATGACGGTCAATTTTATTACGCGGTCAAAACGACGGGCATCTTTTGCCGGCCATCCTGCAAATCTAGACCACCCAATAGAGAGAATATCGGATTTTTCCGAACCGCTGAACAAGCGCTGGCTGCCCAATTTCGTCCCTGCAAACGATGTAAACCGACTGGGCAACGATTGCCTGATGAAGAATGGATCGCGATGGTGACCGAATATATAGATCGAAACTACAAGGAAAAGCTAACGCTGGCTGCGCTTGCAGCCATTTGTCATGGCACGCCGTATCATTTGCACCGAACCTTCAAAAAAGTAACGGGCAAAACTCCCGTCGACTATATCCAGCAAATAAGAATCGAAAAGGCTAAGGCGATGCTTCTATCTTCTCCTGTATCCATTGCAGAAGCAGGCGAATGTGTCGGCTTGTCCAATACGCCATATTTTATTACCCTGTTCAAGCAGAAAACCGGATATACACCCGAAAGCTATCGACAGCAGCATAGCAAAGATGACATAACATAAATAAAGGAGATCATCCAAAATGACGAATTCAATTAATAGGGCCATATACTGGTCGCTGTTTAGTTATGAAAATTGGAATATGTACGTCGCTGCTACCGACGAAGGGCTTTGCTTTGTCGGTTCACAAAACCAGCCATTTGAAGAGTTGGCGAAATGGGCTGCATCGCGGTTTTCACATAGCCCTTTGATCCAAGATGATGAAAAGCTGCTTCCGTATAAGGCTGAGCTAGCCCAATATTTGCAAGGAACGCTTGAAAACTTTACAGTTCCTACCGTATTTCAAGGAACGCCTTTTCAAGAGGCCGTATGGCAGGCTCTTTGCAGCATTCCATATGGGCATACCTGGTCCTATTCAGATATTGCCAACCATATTCAAAAGCCTGCAGCGGTTCGAGCAGTTGGTGCGGCCATTGGCGCAAATCCAGTGCTCATTACCGTTCCGTGCCATCGCGTAATCGGCAAAAACGGGGCACTCACGGGCTATCGTGGTGGATTAGTGATGAAAACAAGATTACTGGAGCTGGAGGGTCTCCGCATCAATGGGAAAAAGAACATTCGACATGGCACAATATCGTTTTAGAAATGAGGTGTTAATTATGACAAAATGCCCATATTGCGATATCTCAAACAATGGAGATAAACACGAAATAATAATTAAAAATGATAGCTGTACCTACTCTCTTTTAGAAAATCAAGAAATAAGAGGTGCCGGAATCATTGTACCGCATATACACAGGGAGTCGGTATTTGATTTATCGGAAGAAGAATGGAATGCTACATATCACTTGCTTATCAAGGTAAAGCAGTATGTGGACCAAAATTATTCACCTGATGGGTACAATATCGGATGGAATTGTGGAGATGTCGGTGGTCAACATATTTTTCATGCTCATCTACACGTTATTCCTCGTTATTCCAATGAGAAGATGGCTGGAAAAGGGATTAGGTACTTATTTAAAAATAATCAGATAATCGATTAAGCTAAAACTCACCCTCTCATGTATATTGCCGGCACCCCTAAGCACTGCTCATAGTTCCATAACATCGCTTGTTATGCGAGATCTGTTCGTCTCAACCAGCTTNGATTATGCTGAAAACAAAATGGATGTCCAAAGGGCTGGCCTTTGTCTAAGAAAACTTGTCCATCACTTTTACCTTTTGAAATATCCAGGCCAATGACTGGATTCATGAAAAACTCACCCTCTCATGTATATTGCCGGCACCCCTAAGCACTGCTCATAGTTCCATAACATCGCTTGTTATGCGAGATCTGTTCGTCTCAACCAGCTTAAACATGGTTTCTATAAGTAGGGGGGCGATCAGTTTTAGCGACGGGTTACGGACCCAGGGGAACGACCGATCTGCCCCGGCTACTGACAAATACACCACCAAAATAAAAAGTGGTCAACCAGTAATAACTGGCTGACCTCATAATACGATGGGACCCAGGGGAACGACCGATCTGCCCCGGCTACTGACAAATACACCACCAAAATAAAAAGTGGTCAACCAGTAATAACTGGCTGACCTCATAATACGACAGGTAACGATAGTTTAGCGACCCCGTTGAGGTGTTTGCGAAGTTCGCAAGGAGCATGAACTGATAAAAAATAGGTCTTGTTTTCAAGGAGGTAAATCATGGATTACACTTCACTAATTGAAGCGGCGTTAATGGAGAAGCGGTGGCCTAAAAATACCATAGCAGCTGGTCGGCGTCATTCTGTTGGTCTTAAATCGGACGGCATGGTGACGGCTGTGGGCGATAATAAATATGGCCAATGTGATGTGAGCAGCTGGCGCGATATGGTGGCGGTTGCGGCGGGTAATGTGCATATGGCAACGAACACGGGTAATGCTCATACCATCGGGCTTATATCGGACGGCACGGTGACAGCTGTAGGTTGGAATAAGCATGACCAATGCGATGTAAATGACTGGCGCGATATTGTAGCGGTAGCAGCGGGTTGGCGTCGTACCATTGGGCTTAAATTGGATGGCACGGTGGTGGCCGTGGGTCGAAATAATGAAGGCCAATGCAATATAAGCGGCTGGCGGGATATGGTGGCGCTAGCGGCGGGTGACTGGCATACTGTCGGGCTTAAGTCAGATGGCACGGTGGTGGCCGTGGGTAATAATCGATATGACCAATGTAATGTAAGCGGCTGGCGCGACATAGTGGTGACGGCAGCGGGTTACCTTCATACCGTTGGGCTTAAATCGGATGGCACGGTGGCAGCTGTGGGTTGGAATAAGCATGACCAATGCGATGTGAGCGGCTGGCACAGTATGGTCGCGATTGCGACGGGGAGTAATCATACAATCGGGCTTAAATCGGACGGCACAGTGGCGGCTGTGGGTTGGAATGAGCATGGCCAATGCAATGTAAGTGGCTGGCGGGATATAGTGGCGGTTGCGGCAGGTTGCGCTCATACTCTTGGCCTTAAATCGGATGGCACAGTTGTAGCTGTGGGTGATAATGAATACGGCCAGTGCGATGTAAGCGGCTGGCATGGAATCCAACTTCCCGGCAATTAGTTGAACAGAATAAGGTGCAGTTACTAAGGTAGCTGCACCTTATTTCTATTAAGCTATCGAGAAAACGGGTCCCCTGACAGCAGGAGGACCCGTTTCAACTATTCTAGCGATGCTGCGGCAATTGCTCCGAATGCCCAATGAGAAGCTGGAACATCCTTCCATAACAACTGTACCGAAGCGTTCGCATTTGGCCTACCCAGCACCTTGTTGATAATGGTAGCTGCTTCCGCGCGTGTTAGCGCCTGATTCGGCTTGAACGTGCCATCGTTATAGCCGTTAATAAAGCCGTAGGACTGAACCTTCATAATATCGCTTTGCGCCCAATGCCCCGCTACATCGCTAAAACCTTTGCTGGATTGCGAGTCCGAATCGCTCACAAGCAATTGCGACACAAGCCGTGCCATCTCCGCACGCGTAACAGATTGGTCAGCTCTAAATGTCCCATTGTTATATCCCTTCATTAAACCGATCTGGGTCATGTCGGCTATATACTCCTTAGCCCAATACCCTGCAGCTACATCCGCGTAATTTATATTCGCCGTATCCGCCTTATGGCGCGTCAGTACACGGGACAGGATGGCGGCCATCTCCGCCCTTGTAATCCGATTGTCCGGCTTGAACGTGTCATCCTCGTAGCCTTTCATATAAGCGATGCCTAGACTAGACTGGTCCAGCCCCGATATATGAAGCAGCGTGAACAAGCTGAATTGGGTTACGGTAAATGCAAGCCCTTTGTCGCCCTGATCGTTGTAGGGTACGACAGTCCCCCTGAGCAGCTCCTTCGTTCCGTCGCTATGCTCGATATACACGGCTAGATTTTGCCACTCTGCTTCATCAAGCTTAATGCCCTTTAACGGTAAAATAATCGTAACTTCCGCATTTTGCAAATTAGTTTCAATGTTCATCGGACGACCAACAACCGTCGCCTCACCATCACCCGTGACAATGCTGACGGCTGCTTGGCGATTCGCCTGACCAGCAAGCTCCTGCTGCTTAACGACGTCCTTCATTGGTGCCAGCTTAAAATACAGCTCCTCCTGCAACCCCGCTAATGTGCCGCTGCCGACCGCAATAACAGCATTAGCAGTAGATAACTGCAGCCCAACCTCTGCTGTCGTCAAGGTTTTGACCGCATCCTTGGGAAGCTTAAACGCTGTTTCACCAACTTCATCCAGCGTGTCTGGAATGCTAATGTTCACAGCCTTCGCACCTGATGCCGCCGCGCTTGCCGCCGCTTTGCTAGCCTCCTCTGCTGTCAGCGCAAGCTCATCTTGCTTGCTGCCGCCCACCTGCTTCGTTCTGTTGATGGTCTTTTTGATTCCATTCCCTACCTCAACTGTAATTAGCTCCGATGATGGAGCCGTACCGTTTCCCCCCGATGCGGGAGGAGCATTGGTTGCGCCTCCCCCTCCGGCTGGTGATGGTGTTGGCGTCGCAGGTTCTATAGATGATGATGGTGTTGGCGTCACTGTTGGCTCCGTTGACGGTACTGTTGTCGGCGCACTGGTTGGCGTCGTTGTAGGCTCCGTCGACGGTACGATTGATGGCGTACTAGTTGGCGTTGCCGATGGCTGCGGCTGACCACTCACTGCAAACTTAACGCCGTCCAGCAGCATGTAATCCCCTGATTTTTTCATCGCTTTAATCGTATGAACGGTGTCAGCCAGGTCGGTCACGGCGTAAATCTCCTGCTGCGTCAATCGGCTTGCATGGACTGCGCTAACCGTTTGTTGGAAGATGTTATCGATGTAAATATCAACATCTCCCTGAACGGATGATTTTGGCGCAATCAAGGCAACACCTGTACCTGTAAACGAAAACTCGGCATAATCCCCATTGTTCATTGTACGGTGCAGATCGTTGTGGTAATCGCCACGGTAAGAGATGGCTAAGCTCACAGCTCCATCAGGCTGCGATGCCAAATATTCCTTCTTGATCGTAATGTCACTGCCCGACACGGTATAGTCCACACCAGCGGTGAGCATTGCATTGCCATTTTTCACACCCAGCAGATTGCTTCCATCGACCTGAAGCGTTGTTGTTATATCCGACTGCGCGGTTTTGTCAAAGCTGCCCGTATCCGGGGTAATCATATCCGCCATTCGGAATTTCAATTGGTCGAGCAGCATGTAGTAGCCGGATTTTTTGACCGCTTTGAGCGTATGCTCGCCCAGTGTCAGGCCTTCGGCAACAAATACGGTCTGATTCACCTGGCGGCTAGGATAATACGTGCTGACCGTTTGCTGGAATACGCCATCGATATAGATGTCCATATCGCCTTGGGACGAATCTTTTTCGGTTATGAACGTAATGCCTGTGCCCTCAAACGTATATTCCAAATAATCGCCCGTCGTCTCCGTGTAATGGACGTCGTCCTTATAATCACCAAGACCTCTGTTGCGACTATGCTGCCAGGCGCCCTTATACGACATCTCGCTGTCATCGTTGTTGACTGCCACATAGCGGCCTCTGGAAGAATCGCTAATGGCAACTGCCAGCGTTTGCTCAGCACCGCCACTGAAGGACAACGCCAAATTCGTCATGCCATTTGGCATTTGGGCAAGATAGCCCTTGCGTATCGTGAGCTGGTCGCCGAAAAGCTGGTAGTCTGTTCCCTCTTGCAGCGCTGTCGCGCCATTAGCAATTCCAGTTAGCGTATTGCCGTTCAAACTAACCGTCGTCGCAATATCTGCTTGTGCCGCCGCTTTATGATCAAAGCTTAGTGTGCTTGGGCTAATCGTACTGTTCTGCCCAGTGGTGTCGGTGATCTCGACGGCCAGCGTCTGCGGAGCCCCCGCACTAAAATCAAAGCGCAAGCTCGCTGTACCTAACGGCTGGTTGGCAAGGTAAGCCTTGTGAATGATCACATCGTTGCCGAATACGATGTAGTCCGTACCCTCTGTCAGTGCTGCTGCGTTGTTGCTAATGCCCGATAACGTGTTTCCGTTCAGCGTCAATGCCACAGCAACGTCGGCCTGCGCGGAAGCTTTTTTGTCAAAGCTCGCCTCTAACGGGCTAATCGTGCTGTTCGCCGCCGACGAATCGCTAACAGCTACAGCGAGCGTCTGCACAGCCCCTTCTGCGAACGAGAATGTCAAGCTTGTTGTACCAATTGGCTGTCCCGCCATATATTCCTTCTTCACAGTAATGTCATTGCCGGACACTGTGTAATCCGTACCCTCTGTCAGAGCTGCTTCGCCGTTCGAAATGCCGCCGAAGCCGCTGCGAGCTCCTGTCGTCGTAAAGATCAAGTCTGCCTGCTGCCCCGCTGCCTTGTCGAATCCGCCAACTGCTCCGCTTACAAGATCAGGCAATAGTACCCGCAGCTTGTCGAGCAGGAGGAAATAACCTGATTTTTTCACCGCTTTAAGCGTATGCGTGCCGTCAGCCAGTCCTGTAATGTTAAACACAGGCTTCTGCGCCAGCCTTCCGATATGGTACGTGCTGATCGTACGTTGGAATTGATCGTCGATATAAATGTCGATTGCACCCTGGGACGGGTCAAGCTCCGTAATAAATTCAATCCCCGTGCCTGTGAACGTATACGAAAAATAATCGTTGTCATTCGCTTCGGCATAGTGCACATCATCCATATAATCGCCGAGTCCACGATTCCAGCTGCGATTCCAACCACCTGTGTACACGATGGATGGATCATCATCGTTCAGAGAGATTGATCCGCCAACTGCTGTATCCTGAATGACAAGCGATACCGTCTGTTCCGCTCCCGCACTAAAGGTGAAGGTGAGTGCCTTCGTTCCCGCCTGCTGCGCAGCAAGCCACGGTTTCTTGAGCGTCAGCGTATTGCCGCTTACGGTATAGTCAGTTCCTGCTGCGAGCGTATTGCCATCATGCTTGACGTCTGTCAGCGTATTGCCATTGAGCGCCGTTGTGAGCGTTACATCCGTTTGCGCAGACGGCAACAAATCGAAGCTGACCGTTGACGGAGTCACCCGGCTGTCTCTAATGGTCGAATCATTAATCGCAATAGATAGCGTCTGCGGCAATCCGCCGCTAAATGCAAAGGAGAGATTCAGCGTACCAACTGCCTTGCTCGCCAAATACTCCTTTTTAATCGTCACCTCGTTCCCGTTCACCACATAATCCGTACCTGCCGTTAACGCTGTCCCGCCCGCCGAAATACTGGCCAGCGTGTTGCCATTCAGCGTCAATGTCGTTGTGACATCAGCCTGCTCGGATTGCTTTTTATTGAAGCTGGCCGTTGAAGGAGCGATGCTGCTGCTCTGTGCTGCCGCATTGCCTACATCGATAACGAGGTTTTGTGCGCCGCCGGCAAGCTCCTGCCCTCCATTGCGCGTCCAATCCCCCGTATACTTAAAGCCAGTATCGTCATCGTTAGCGATTGAAGTTCCGCCAAGCGACGTAACCTTCAGCAATCTCGAACCATGCGAAGCCAAATTTGCCGAACTGTAGCCTGAGTTAAATGTACCTAAATCCTGATGCGTCCACAGATCGCGTACCTTGGCTGGCCCCTCCAGTCCGATATCGCTCCAGTCCACGTTTACCGTTGCCGCCGAATTTCCCAGATTGAACAGTCCAACGGTATAGGTGCCATCGCCATTGTTGGCATACCATACTTGCTGCTCGGCAGCTGTAGATACGGGATGTCCCGGTCTGCCCGCCTGATTAACAGCGATGACCTCTTCATTGGTCAATAGCTCAAGTCCATAAGCATCGAGGTTGGTCATGTCATTGCCAATGTACAATTGCGCGGATGACAGTGCCCAGAACGACATGGCCGTTCTGCGCTCATCCTGCGTCAGGCCATCCATCGAGCCATTTCCAACATTCAAGGAATCGAAGTCATTCCAGCCGCCCGGCCCGGCATGGCGCCAAAATTGCTCGGCTTTCGGGAAGAGACGGGCAATGCTTGACCATACCGTCAAGCCGCCAGTGCCGCAATAACACTCCACATCCCAATCTACGCGCCAGCCGTTGGCGTATTTTTTCCAGTAATCGATGTATTTGATGTCCAGCGCCCATGAAAGCTCCAGCCAAATATTGTGCGGCTTAAGCGCCTGCGACCATGCTTTGACGTCATCGCGCGCATCAAGCGACAGGTCCGATATGCCAGAACCCGGCGTCACACTGTCGAACTTGAGGAAGTCAATTCCCCATTCGCCATATAAATTGGCAATCGAATCAATATACTTCTGTGCGCACGGCTGATTGAAATCGATTTTGTAGCCGAGACCCCAGTAGTCCGACTCTTGCAGCGGCTGCGTAGCAATATCCTGCATGGTGCAGCCCGGCGCATCGTAAATCGGCAAATCCTGATCATACGCCTGCGGCGACATGCCCGGAATACCGTACAACCCTACCTTTTGTCCGTTGTCGTGAATATGGTCGATCACTTCCTGCAAGCCGTTTGGATAAAGGGTCGTACTTGGAATCGGCCGCCCGTAGCCATCCATGTCACCGTTCCAGGCCGCATCGATATTAATGTATTCATAGCCGTAAGGCTGCAGCTTCTCGTGCATCGCATCGGACTGCGCCTTGATTTGATCAGCGGTAATCCAGTGGCCGTTGTTCGTATACACCTGCATGCTGTAGCTGCTCCAGCCCATATAAGGCTTCTGGGCAAGTCCATTGTCCGCAGCTTTCGCTACATTTCCGTAAGGCGCTACCAGTCCAAGCTGCATCGTGAGCAGAACGACAACGAGCAGCCAAGGCTGTATTTTTTTCATGAATGGGATCATAATTAAGCTCCTTTTTCAGAAAATAGGACCAGGCCATTATCTCGCAATAATAACCTGATCCTGTCCGTTCTATGTTGCTAATTAATCCGCTGTATCCGCTGTATTATTTAAACGACGCGTCATATGCTTTCTGCAAAATTTCCAGATAACGATCGATTTTCAGATCCTTCAAGCCTTTCACATAAGCGTCCCAGTCCTTCTCCAAGCTTTTGTTGCCGGTAATAAATTGCAAAGCGTTCTGCTCAATGTAAGATTTAATGTTCGTTTGCAAAATGCTTACTTCGTCCACCTCGTTCTGATCGACCCAGATCGACCACAGCGGGAACAGCTCCTTCGGCTCATGGCCTTGGTACAGCAGTGTCGCCTGATACAATCTGCGCTCGTAGCTGGCGGAATCATAAATATCCGTCCCTTGAACGAAGCTGTCCCGGTACTCCTTCGGCATATAGAAATGGGCGGTTCCGCTCCAGCCCGCGTTGCGAGGGGCTTCGCCTTCAGCGGCAGGAATCGTGGCAATTTGCGGTATTACGCCTTCGCCAAGCGCAACCTCGCCATCCTTCGGCTTTCTCCAGTCAATGCCTTCCATGCCGGAGGCGCCATTGGTCTGGCCTTCTTGCGTGAACATATAATCGACTAGCTTAATCAAGGCGATTTTCTGCTCTTCGGATGCTTTATTCGTAATGACAAACTTGGCGCCAGGAGCCACGCCTCCCCCATCATGCGTTGCATAGGAGCCATGTGGTCCAGTAAGCGGCGGTACCGGATTGTAATCGGCCGAATTTTTGTTGCCAGCGTCGATATTTATGAAAATAGCTGGGTGCATGCCCGCTCCCGCGCCCAAAATTTGCGAATCGCCGTTTTCGCCGATTTTTTTGAACGCTTCCGCGTTTTGCGCGAATGCGCCCGGGTCAATCAGCCCTTCATCATACAGGGATTTGATATAGCTCAGCCCTTCTTTCCATTCCGGCTTCACCGCCGCCGATTCCACCTTGCCGCCCGTCATGTTCAAATAGTTGCGATCATCATCGTAGACGAAGCCGTTCATTAGGAATGGAATAACACGTACGCCAAAATCCTCGATCGAGCCGCTGAGCGGCACTTCGTCGGCAACTCCGTTGCCATTTGGATCTTGGGTTTTGAACGCCTTCAGCACCGCTTTAAATTCCTCCGGTGTCTTCGGCATTTCAAGCTGGAGTTTATCCAGCCATTTCGTGTTGATCCACATTTTGTTCGGATACGAGCAATGGAAACATTGGCTGTATGCAACAAGACCATAAATATTGCCGTCAGGGGCAGTATTAAACGCTTTCAAATCTGCGTCCTTTTCCATGGCAGCTTTGATGTTCGGCGCATATTGCTCAATCAGGTCGTTCAACGGTACAATCACGCCCTGCTTGCCGTACTTCAATACATCAGCCTGCGAAAATTGATCGATATAGCCCGGAAGCATGTAAGCATCCGGATAATCGCCGCTTGCGAGCGAAATTTGGCGTTTTTCCTTTGCCCCGTCCGGTGGTGTCGTATCAAACTTAAACTTCATATTGAACTTCTCTTCAACGAATTTGGTGAACTTGTTAGTCGTCAGATCAATGCCCGACTCCTGCACGGCAAACATCGTAATTTCAACCGGTGCGGTGCTTCCCGTCTCTTCCGATTGCGAATCAGGCGCAGTCGTCGCGCTGCCCGCGGGCTTATTGTTCTGCGAGCATGAAGCAAGCATCATGCTAACTACCACTGCAATGGCGAGCAGGCCTAACAGTCTCTTCTTCATTGTTGTTCGCTCCCTTTTCATCTCATAATAATGGCTGTCTGCCTTGCATTCGCGCTTCCGATCCCAAGCCTCACCTCCCTTCATTCTCCAGTTGAGCATCAGCCCTTGACCGAGCCGACAAGCATGCCTTGCACAAAATACCTCTGTACGAACGGATAAATGATAAGCACCGGCAGCGTAGCTACGACGATCAGCGAGTATTTCAGCAGCTCGGATAGCTGCTGGCGCTCCACTTGCTTCAGGGCGTCCGTCACGCCTGCGGTATTATTCATAATGATGATGCTGCGCAGCACAAGCTGGAGCGGAAACAGATTGGCTGACTTCAAATAAATAAGCGCATCGAAATAGGCGTTCCACTGGCCTACCCCATACATCAAGAACAGCACGGCGAGTATCGGCTTGGACAAGGGAATGACGACGCTGCGCATAAACCGGAGATCGCTGCAGCCATCAATTTCGGCCGCTTCCATCAACTCATCGGGAATCGACGACTGGAAGAAAGAACGGGCGATGATCACCTGCCATACCCAGATCGCATTCGGAATGAGCAGCGCCCAACGCGAGTCGATCATGCCGAATTCTTTGACTACCATATAAGTTGGAATGAGGCCGCCGCTGAATAACATGGTGAACGTGATCAGCATCATAATAACGCCACGGCCAAAAAAGGTTTTGCGCGACATCGGATACGCGATCATAACCGTCAGCGCTACGCTAATCAGCGTTCCCGCCGTCGTATAGAACAACGAATTGCCATAGCCCGTCATAATTTGCGGGGTATTGAACAACACCTCAAAGCCGCGGAAGGAAATATCGACGGGCCACAGCCAGACACGTCCAGAAGTCACCGCGGCCGGGCTGCTGATCGAGCTGCTCAAAATATAAATAAGTGGATAAATGACTGCGAGCAGCACAAGTGAAAGCACCGTATAAATGATGAACAGGAGCAGCCTGTCACCAGCCGATTCTCTGATTTTCAGCCTGAACGGCCGTTGCTGCCCTGCTGGTTTTGTTGCTGCCATAGGCGTACTCCCCTTCTTCTACCAGATACTCGATTTCGTTAAGCGTTTGGCCAAGCCATTCACCGTAACCAACAACACCAAATTAATAAGCGAGTTGAACAAGCCGACTGCGGTTGCAAAGCTGTAATTGGCATTAAGCAGCCCAATTCGATATACATAAGTGGCAATAATTTCTGAATGAACCATATTCAGCGGATTTTGCAGCAAATATATTTTCTCGAACCCAATCGCCATCACGCTGCCCACATTCAAAATGAGGATTATCGTAATCGTCGGCAGCAGGCCGGGAATGTCCACATGCACAATCTTTTGAAAGCGCGAAGCGCCGTCCACCTTGGCTGCCTCATATAACGTTGGATCGATGCCCGCCAGCGCCGCCAAATAAATGACCGCCGAATAGCCTGCCGTCTGCCAAATATCAGACCATACATAGATGGAACGGAACATGCTGGCCTCGCCGAGAAAGTTGATGGAATCCAAACCAAAAAAATTCAGAGCCACATTGGCAAAGCCAAGCCGCGGCGCAAGAAACAGCATAATGATCGATACCATGACGACCGTCGAGATAAAATACGGCGCGAAAGTAACGAGCTGGACCAGCCGCTTGAATCTGCCACTGCCCACCTCATTTAACATAAGTGCCAGCAAAATCGGCACCGGGAAACCGGCGAGCAGCAAATAGCCGCTGACGAAAATGGTGTTTTTGACGAGCGGCCAGAACATTGGATTATCAAAAAACAGCTGAAAGTTTTTGAAGCCTACCCACGGACTGCCCCAGATCCCTTTAATGACGTTATAGTCCTTGAACGCCAGCACCGCATTAAGCATCGGATAATATTTGAATATAAGGAAAAACAACACCGGCGGTATAACAATCAAATAGAGCTGCCAATGTTTCCTTAAGCTTCTTGCCGCTTCCTCCGTCACTCTTCGCTTAACACCGCCGTTTAACATTTGATGCTCCAGTACAACCTCTTTCTCCAGAACAATCCCCCCTAAGTCACTGCCTGATGATGAATGATAGCGCTTTCTATACGCTTGATCATAGGGGATTCAGCCTCGCTTGCGACAGGTACACTTGCGTCGTTTAGCGTACAATAACGCCATTTTCAGGGGGACAATTGGCTGTGGGGCGTACATTTTGCGGCAGCTTCGGGGGAAGCAAGTGAGGATAGGCTTAATCTAAAGCAGTTGGTCTGAACTAACCTTTTGTCCTGACCTATTCAATAACAACGGACATACGAAAAAAAACCGGCTCAACCATCAGCCGGTTTACAAATTTTATTTTTTATATAGATCATAAGCCCTTTGCATAATCTCCACGTACCGCTGAATTCTCATATCACGCAAGCCTGCTACATAGCCGTCCCAATCGTTGTCTAAATCCCAATCGCCTGTAATGAAGCGCAATGTGCTTTGTTCGATATAATTAGTTAAATTCGTATGCAATATGCCAGCCTCGTCCGCTTCGGCCGGGTCCAGCCATAACATCCAGAAGGGAAAAATATCTTTAGGCTCATGCCCTTCATACAGCCTCGTGGCTTCATAGAGCCGGCGCTCATAGCCATCAGGCGTATACATATCGCTGCCTGCTACCCAGCTATCGCGATACTCCCGAGGCATATATAGATGCGCCATCCCGCTCCAGCCGGAATTGGTCGACTCTGCTTCATTGATTAGAATGAGGCTTGTGAACAACGGCTTGACGTCTGCACCAAGCGCCTGTTCCCCGGCTTGCGGCTTGCGCCAGCCAATGCCTTCCAAACCGTTTTGCGACGTCGTTTGTCCTTCTGGGGTGTACATATAGTTAATGATTTCGATTAATTTGCGCTGCGCCTCCTTGCTCGCCCGGTTCGTGATGACAAACTTGGCTCCAGGCTGCATACCGCCCCCTTGATAGGTAGCATAGGAAGCATAAGGTCCCGCAAGCGGTGGAATCGGCACATAATCGTTCATGCTCTCGCCTGCGAAAATAGCGGGATGCATCCCAGCCGCCACTCCCAGCATAGGTGCACCATCATTGTCGCCGATTCTTTTTAAAGCTTCCGCATTTTGAATAAAAGCTCCCGGATCAATCAGCCCCTCCTTGTAAAGCGATCTGATATAGGCCAGCCCATCCTTCCAACGCGGCTTATCCGCAGCCGTCTCAACCTTGCCACCTTCCAGCATTAAATAATGGCGATCCTCATCATAAATAAAACCGTTCATTAAATACGGAATAATACGCACGCCAAAATCCTCGGTCGAGCCGCTGAGCGGAACCTCATCAGCCAAACCATTGCCGTTGGGATCCGAGCTTTTGAACGCCTCGAGCATTTCCTTAAATGCCTCGGTTGTCGTCGGTACGTCCATCCCTAGCTTCGCGAGCCATTTGACATTTACCCACATTTTGTTCGGATAGGAGCAATGGAAGCATTCGCTGTAGGCTGGCAGCCCGTAAATGTTCCCATCAGGAGCTGTGCTGAGCGCTTTGAGCTCCGAATGCTCCGTCATAGCAGCTAACACATGGGGAGCATATTTCGCAATTAACTCATTTAAGGGCAGGATAATGCCTTGCTTGCCGTACTTCAGCAGATCCGATTGCGAGAATTGATCCATATAGGCAGTCAGAAAATAGGCATCCGGATAGTCGCCGCCTGCAAGCGATATTTGCCGCTTTTCCCTTGCCCCGTCTGGTGAAATAACTTCCCAATTGAAATGCACGTTAAATTTTTGCTCCAGATAACGAGTGAAATCATTTGTCTGAAGCTCAATTCCCGGCTCCTGCAAGGCAAATACATGCAGCTCTGTCGGCGCTTCCTCATGCGTGCCTTCATCTCCGCTCACAGGTTTACTCTCTTTAGCAGAGCATGAGACGAGGAGCAACAGCCCCACAAGCATAAGCACAAGGACAGCCATGCCGGTCCGGATCTTCATTTCTCCTTCACTCCCTCCACGCCTGATGGGCGCCTAGATATGAATGGACTGCCTATAGGAGCTTGGCGCAACGCCCATTACCCGCTTGAAAGCTCTGCGGAAGGAATGCGAGCTGTTATAGCCGACGCGCGAGGCAATTTCGTCAACTGTGCAGCCTTCTGTGCGCAGCAAAGAGGCAGCGCGCTCGATTCGGACCATCTCCAGGTAATCGGACACATTCATATCCGTCACCTCTTTGAATAGCTGTGAAATATACTTCTCAGGACGTTCAACCTTCTCGGCGATTCGGTATAAGGTCAGCTCTGAGTCGCTATAACTTTCGGCAATAAATCGTTTGATGTCACCCGCGGTCTGAATATGGGCACTATTTTTCTTGCTGTTAATAATGCCGCACAACGCTTCGATAATGCCGTTGATCTCTTGCTGAATATCCGGCAGCATATCTGCTGCCTGGATGCCAATCATTTGATTTTTCAACGTATGAAGCAGCTCCGATTGGACGAGCGCCTTCTGATCCAGCAGCTTGAGCAGCGTTCCCTTCAGCTCGCCGACAAGCTGCTGCTTCATTTCCGGAGACAGCTGGTGCTGATCCGAGTTTTTGTCCATCACCGTCGATACGATCCGCTTGGCTTCCTCCGGCTCTCCTGCACGAATCGTACTAATCAGCCGCTGCTCCATGTCTAGCGGATAATAATAGGTCGCCGTTTCCCGGCTGGAATCACTGAACCACAGTATGCTTTGCATGCCGGATAGCTCTGTATACTCCAGCGTTTGTCCGGCCTGCTCGTACGAATGGCTGACATCCATCAGCGTGTGGAAGCATTCTCCAAATGCAGCTGACAAGGAAACCTTGTATTCGGAGTAGGCTGTTCGTGCGAGCCCCGTCAGCCCTTCATCTAACCGTTTACGGAAATCGGTCCCGCTCGTCTGCTCCCCCTGCTCCAACCAGATCATAACTAAACGATCTGATCCAAGCTCGGTCATCAGCAAATTCCCCTCGGTTTCGGACAATGCCTGCTTCATAATCAGCCTTGCCGCAGAAAGCTCCTTTAATATATCGATGCTATCCATGCCAGAATAGCCGTTTATTCGCAATATACCCACGTAACCTTCCCCACCTGCAAGGCTAACGTCCGCTTGCGCCGCCGCAGCCGCAATTTCCTCCAGCGTATGAAATTCGCCTGCCAGCAGGCGCTTGAGAAAGCCGTCTCGAACGAGCGGCAGTTGACGCTCAAGCTCCAGCTCCAATTGCCGATTGCTCGTAATCATTTTCGAAATATTGCCCTGCAAAAAATCATATTCATTGCGCTCCGCCAAACCGTCCTTGCCGAAATGCTCCTTCATCACGCCAAGCAGCCGGTTAATTGGCACACTGTTGCGATAGGCGAGCAAGAGCCCCGCCAGCAGCCCAAGCACCAATGCAATGCCGGTTACCATCCAGGTCATATGCTTAATCTGATTTGCATTTTCCATTAGCACCTGACGCGGTATGCCTGCGCGATAAGTCCAGCCGCTCGTATCGGATTGAATCGTTATGACAAGATCGTCATGGTAAAATTGGCTGCGCTTCGTCTGATCAAGTTCAGTGGACGTGGACAGCTGTCTTGCCGCTGCTTCCGTAATTCCCCGCACCCCTATCGTATTTCCTTGCGCATCACTAATGTGAGCCCAGCCGCCGTAGCGGTCTTCCAGTCCAGCAAGCAGATTGGAAATATGCTCCTCATCGATCATAACAACGACTGTAGCTGGCGACGAGCCATTGAAGCTGTCGAGCGGCAGCGACTGCATGTAGGTGACGACCGAGCTTTGCTTCTTATTGCTCAAAAACGAACGGAGCGGCATCATCTCGCTGCTATGCGTTTTTCCGAGCACCTCATCCTTCCACTCATCGAGCGAAAGATCCGTGTAGTGGAAATTTTGGTAATAATGCTCTGGCCGGAAGTAGGCTGAGCCTTGGGTGAATATAACGTCATAATTTTTTAGATATATAAAATAATTTTGCAGAAAATCATTCGTCTGGCTAAATGGCGTAACCTGCTTCACCATGCTCCAGATACCATAGACGTTGATTTCGTCTCCCTTTTTCTGCTCATTCATGAGCTTATTCAGGTCGGGATTCAAAGCAAGCTGGCGGGTGAAGCCTTCCACCTCTACCATTCTTCGCTCCAATATTTCTTGGCTGCGCTGCAGCTGGGTCACGCTATTCTCGATGGAAATGGATTGCGTAACCGAAATCGAAGTGCGATACGACACATAACCCGCTATGCTTGGAATGATCAGTATAATTAAATAAGACACCAGAAACTTGCGAAAAATAGTCGTATATTTGGGCACAGCCAACCCACCCCTCTATATAATAGCGCTTTCATAAAAAGCGAAAGCATTGCCATCCCATTCTAAAAACGGCCGCACCTACATCATAACCTAACGAAGCGAAAAGACAACTACTTTATACTAAAGCGTAGTTGTCTTTTCTTTTATAGAATGGACTACCCAGGCTGCTGCTTTATTGCTCTACCGCCATACGCTCCGGTATTTGCAGCTCGGCATCAAGCCTGTAAGCCTGACCGGCCTCAAGCTCAACCTTCACAGCAAGCTCACCGAACCGAACGACCACCTGTGCCGAGGCATGTGCGTATAATGTAGCTTCTGTAAGCCGATTGTTGCCCCATGCGGCATCCACCTCAATGCTGCCTTTCGCACGCAGGCCCTTGAAGGAGCCTGACCGCCAAGCCGAAGGCAAGGCCGGGAGCAGATGAATGTTTCCTGCATGGCTATGCAGCAGCATATCTGCCACCGCCGCCGTACCGCCGTAATTGCCGTCAGCAATAAAAATATTCGTATCTGCCCCGGCAACTCCCGCCTTGGAATAGGTTAGCAGGTTATCAAAGCATAGCTCGCTAATTAGATGGGCAATATGCCACAATGCACGGTCGCCATCATACAGGCGGGAAAAGCCGGTTGCAAACAATACCGCCGTAAATTCAATATCCTCCAGCTCATCAGTCATACGACCTAGCAGCGTCTGCCTCGCGGCTGCGCTTAGCTCAGGCGTATCGCGCGGATTGATCTGGCTGCTTGGATAAAGGGCAAACAGATGGGCAAGATGGCGATGCTCGGGCTGTGCCTCTTCGTAATCCTCCAGCCATTCCTGCAGTTGTCCTCTGCTGCCAATCTTCAGTGGAGGCAGCAGGGAAATCGCATGCTCCAGCTTCGCTTGAAGCTCAATATCCGTTCCGAGTAATTTCGCCGCAGCCAGACAGAAGTCGAATAAATCCCGCACCAGCACCTGATCCATCGTCGAGCCCATCGACAGCTGCTGCGGTCCCTGCTCCCGATCCGCGGGATAAAAGCTGTTCTCAGGCGAGTTGGATGGCCCGGTCACAAGCCAGCCCTTGGCTGGATGGATGGCCATATAATCAAGGAAAAAGGCGGCTGCCTCCTTCATCACCGGATAAGCATGTTCCGTCAAGAAGGTGCGATCCAGCCCATATTCATAATGCTCCTTGAGGTGCATGGCAATCCATAATCCGCCTGTGACATTAAGCCCCCAGCCAGTCTCCCAGCCAGGTGCCGCGAAGCCCCACGCATTGGAGAATACATGAGCGACCCAGCCCTCGCAGTCGTAAAAATCCTTGGCAGCCAGTCTCCCCGCTTCCGCCAGCCGCTCAATGTAGTGCATGAGCGGAACATGGCATTCTGCCAAATTGACGATTTCCGTCGGATAATAATTCATCTGCGTATTAATGTCCAGATGGTAATCGCAGCTCCAGGCCATCCGGTTCGCCTCGCCGTCATTCCATATGCCTTGCAAATGCAGCGGCAGCGGCGAATTTGCGCGTGATCCGGCTATCGTCAAATAACGGCCATATTGGAAAAACAAAGAGATAAGCTCCGGATCGTCATGTCCCTCCTGCCGCAGCAGCCGCATGCGCTCATCCGTCGGAAGCGCAGCAGCCTCGGATGCTCCGAGGTCCAGAGCTACACGGGAATACAGCGAGCGGTAATCCGCTACATGGTCGGCTTTCAATTGATCATAGCCTTTGGCAATAGCGGCTGCGAGCTGTTCCCCGCTTCGCGCTTTCCAGTTCTCATCCGTTTGGCCGTAATCCGTATGCATGGCAAAATAAAGATAGGCTTCGTCTGCGCCTGTCACAACAAGCTTATCCGCCCTTGACTGGACGCTGCCGCCTTGTACGACCAGCTTCACCAGCCCGTCGCACCAAACACCGCATGTGCCGTCGCTATGCATATCCTCTATTGCTTGCCCACGAAAGGCGATAGAATCATCACCTACTGCGACTGCCGCAAACTGTCCTGAGCGGCCGGTAACCCTGAGCGTGAAGCTGACGCTTTCTGCCTGCTCGCCCGCAAACCGCGCTGCAACGATGCCGTCGACATTAGTTGCAAAAGCTTCGCGGGTGAACGTCTGGCCTTCGCTTGAATAAGACATCGCTGCCGTAGCTTGCTCCACGTCGAGCTCGCGAATGATATCTTCACTCTGATGTCCGAACCGCAGCACCATATCGCAAACGGAAAGGTTAGTGCCGAAATTTTGCTTCTTCGGCTGCAGTTGCTCCTTAGCGAGCCGATCTCCCTCATTATAATCGCCTCGGTAGAAGGCTTCCCTCATCCGGTTAAGCCCCGCTTTCCCTCCTCCGTTTCCGGCTATCCGCTCCTTCTTCCCAGACCAATACGTCAGCTCCGTCATACACCAAGTTTCCCGCTCGCTGCCGCCATAAATAACTGCGCCAATCCGGCCGTTGCCAATCGGCAATCCCTGCTTCCAGTCCTCCCCCGGACCGTCGTACCAAAGCTTCGCTTGACTCACTATGCATCACCCTTCAGCTATATCGTTATGTCCCATTAAAGATCTGCCCCTGCTAAGCCTCGCTTACAAATCGGTTGGTCAAGCTGCCTAAGCCTTCAATTTCAATCGTTACCGTATCGCCATGGCGCAAGTAAACCCGCTGCTCCTCTGGCAGGCCGAGCACAACACCCTCCGGCGTTCCGGTCAAAATAATATCGCCCGGCGACAGCGTCATATGCTGTGAAATATAGCTTACAATTTCGGCGCAGGAAAATATCATATCGCTCGTATGGGAATGCTGCCTGACCTCCCCATTGACGGTACACTTTATATCGAGCGCATTGGGGTCCAGGATTTCATCGGCTGTTACCAGATAAGGACCAAGGGGACTGAAGTCATCGCAGCTTTTGCCGAGCAGCCATTGTGCCGTCCGCATTTGAAGATCCCGTGCCGACAAATCATTGACACAGCAATAACCGAACACATGCCGGGGCGCCTCTTCCTCTCTAATGTATTTCGCCGTTTGGCCGATGACGATAACAAGCTCCGCTTCATAATCGACCTGTGTCGTTACCCGCTCCGGCAATGCAATATCCCTGCCATGACCAGTAAGCGTGTTGTTAAACTTGTTGAACAGAATGGGGTAGTCTGGAACCCGCGCATTGGTCTCCGCTGCATGCTTTCTATAATTCAAGCCAACGCAAATGATTTTGCCCGGACGGGTGACGCAAGGCCCCCATCTTACCTCGTCTTCAGCCAGAATAATTTCTCCACACGCCACACCCGGCTGCTCTGCCGCTTTCATGACGCGCTTTGCGTAAGACTCCAGCTGCGCAAGCGCCTGTGAACCGCCCGCAATAACCTGCATAACATCGGTTGGAACAGCGGCGCCCGGCAGCCATCGCAGTGCCGCTTGAATATCCAATATGCCCTCGTTCACCTTAAGACCGAGACGATACATTCCGTCCGTATCAATCGTTACCAGCTTCATTTTATCCAACCGCCTTTATAACAAAATGGTTTACGCATCGATTATGCATCCTTGCCGAAGACGACGCCTCCATCGATATACAGCGGAGAGCCCATCATGAAGGAAGACTCATCAGAGGCCAGAAATAATACCGCGCTCGCTACATCCTCCGGCTTACCCAATTGTCCGCCAAGCTGTCTCAGCTTGATGGCTGCAATTGCCGCATCCGGGTCCTCGTAGGAGCTTTTCAAATATTGCTCTACAAACGGCGTCATGATCGTTCCAGGCAGCACAGCATTCACCCGGATATTGTATTTGGCATAATCGACCTGCATCGATTTGGCGAGTGACAGCACCGCCCCTTTGGTAGCCGAATAGGAAGCTCTTCGCGCGAGGCCCATCTCCGCAATACAGGAGGACATATGAATGATATTGCCGCTTCTGCGTTCCATCATATAGGGCAGCACGTATTTGGAGGGCAGGAACACGCCGCGCAGATTGACCCGAACGACACGGTCCCAATCCTCCGGTTCTATTTCATGTATAGCCCCTACCCCGCTAATCCCTGCGTTATTGAATAAAATATCGATGACGCCATATGCCGCTATCGCCTGCTCTACCATGGAACGCACGGAAGGTGCGTCCGTCACGTCAGCGTGCAGGAACAATGCCTCACCTCCAGCAGCTTGAATCGCTTTGACGGTATCTCGTCCCTTTGCTTCATCAATGTCATTAACGATAACCGCAGCCCCTTCACTCGCGAACCGCTCTGCCGTCACTTTTCCGATGCCGGAGCCCGCTCCTGTCAACAGCGCTATTTTGCCATGCAGTCTCATCGCTTTGCTCCTTTCGGTTATCTGATGCGATATTGGTCAAAATAACGAGGAATAATCTCAGTCGAAGCTCCCGGCAGCTCCGGCAGCGCATAAAACCCATTTTTGACCGTAGCCGGCTCTACAAAAATCGTCCTGATCCACGGAATATACTCCAGCATGATCGCTCCAGATGTCGCTGCGACCAAATGCTGATGAATTTGCCCCATATCTCCCACATGCGGACAAATCGGGATATCATAGGATGCGGCAAGCCCCGCTACCTGCAGCCACTCCGTAATGCCCGCGACACGGGTCACATCGACCTGGCAATATTCAATCGCCCCCTGATGGATATAATCGCGGAACGCATATTTGGAATAGACATGCTCGCCAAGAGCGATCGGCACATTGAGCGCATCGGCCAGCTTCCGGTGGCCCATAATATCGTCCGGGTTAAGCGGCTCCTCCAGCCAAAACAGGTCGAATTGCTCCAGCTTTTTGCCCCACGTCATCGCCGTGTTGATATTCCATTGCTGGTTTACGTCTATCATAAAAATAGTTTTGTCGCCAATGGCCTGACGGACCGCCTTCACCCGCTCGTAATCCTCATGCGGATCGGCCTTGCCCACTTTAATTTTCACCCCAGTGAAGCCCTGCTCGACAATGTCCGTTACATCCTTCAGCAAACGCTCCAAAGACCAGTTCAGCCAGCCGCCATTCGTGTTATAAGCTTTAATTCCCGTTGACTTATGCCCGCCAAGATACTGCCACAGCGGTTTGTTCGAGGCTTTCGCCATAATATCCCAAAGCGCAATATCTACTGCCGCAAGTGCCATATGGGCAATACCCGCGCGGCCAATCCAATGCATTTTGCCGTAACGCAGCGTATCCCATATTTCCTTCACCATAAAAGGGTCCTTGCCGATTAGCTCAGGAGCGTAATAACGCTCGATTGTATCGACGATCATATCGTCACCATGCGCACAAGTGCCTGTGTAGCCATAACCAACATAACCTTCATCTGTAAAAATCCGAACGCCAGCCAGCCCCCAATGCTGCGCCACGTTAATCGCATCGGTTATTGGCGGATCAATCGGCACATGCAGCACGAATGTTTCTACTTTTGTAATTTTCATCTTCACATCTCCTGCCATGTCAGTTAGTAGCCTAGCGATGCGCCGCCTTCGACCGGAAGCGCCACACCCGTAATAAAGGAAGCTTGCTCTGATGCTAAATAGAGTACTGCCTGGGCAATCTCCGAAGAATGGGCCGGACGTCCGAGCGGGTGCATCTCGTCCAAAGTGCGCTGCGCTGCGGCAGGATCGGCCTGCTGCTGCACCCACTCTTCCAGCAGCGGCGTCATTACGCCTGCCGGACATACGCAGTTGATTCTGACGCCGCTTGGGGAAAAATCAAGAGCCAGCGATTTGGTCATAGCGATAACCGCCCCCTTGGATGCGGCGTATACGGCATTGTTCCGCTGACCGACTAGGCCATTGAGCGATGCCAGATTGACAATATTGCCTTTCGTGCTGCGTAAATGTGGGATGGCGTGCTTGATCATCAGAAAGACGCCCTTCACATTAACCGCATAGAGCCGGTCGAAAGCCTGTTCGTCGATGTCCTCTATGGGCTTGGGACAGATGATAGCAGCGTTATTGATGAGCACATCCAGCTGTCCATACGTTTGCAGCGTGGCCTCCATAAGCGAAGTGACCGAATCCTCCTGCGAGACATCGGCTTGGAGCGCCAATATTTTTGGAAGCCCTTTCAAAAATCTATATTTTTGCAGCAGACCTTCCGCCACTCGCTGAGCCTCCGAAGCATTCAAATCTGCTATGACAACATGCGCCCCTTCAGCGGCGAACATCTCCACACATGCCTCACCGATACCGGAGCCGCCGCCCGTGACCAGTACGACCTTTTGGTTAAATCGCAATAGCTTCCCTCCTTGGACGGGATCACATCTCGAAGCGTAGATCCTAAGCGTTTCTGTTGTTTTCTGTTGTTAATTTATCCACTCATATATCAATAGCGCTATGCTTAACATTGCAGTTATTGTATCATTGATGTAGATATTCGTATTTGATCAGGCATCCATTAATTTGACGATTCATCCGCTAATTTTCAGATGCTATAATCTAAAACGAGGTGCTCGCATGAAGCTTTTGAACGAGATGACCCCCTATGTCGGCGACTGCATGAATTACTTATATGATGGCAGCTCCAACGAGAAGCTCCGCGTCTGCAGCGTGTATGCATTTCATTTATTTACCGACGGACCAGGGGAGATGGAGATTAACGGAGTGCGTTACCCATTCGACAGCAGAACGCTTATTTTTCTGAAGCCGGATGAGCCCCATGCCTTTCATATTACGCCCAGCCAGCCGCTGCAATCCTATAATCTCTATGCCGATCTATGGGATGACAAGGAGCCGGTTTCCGTCAATCGAACCTTTATTTATGCGCCCGAACCGTTTGAGCTGCACGAAACCTCACGCAACCTTCCTTGTGACGAGCTGGACCGTTTGCCACGCGTCTATTCGCTGCAGCCCTATCCTGAGCTGTATGATTCGTTCGTTATGCTCGCCAAGCTTTATCATAATGCGGCGTTCTACCGGACAGAGATGATTAATAGTCTGTTCTATGCATGGATGCTGAACTGGTACAATACGGTTCACACGCATCAGCCAACCGATTACCGGATTGTCCGTTTGCTCAACCACTTGAATGACCATCCAGAGCAGCGCGAGCCTGTCGAAACCTGGTGGACATTTTGCGGCTTGAAGCGAACTTACTTCCACGCGCTTTTTCTGCGCGAGACCGGCCTAACACCGAAAGCCTACCATCATAAGCTTCTGATGAGGCGGGCCTCCAATCTCTTGCTGGAAACCGAGCTGAGTGTAACAGCCATCGCTGAGCGGCTCGGCTACCCCTCCATCCACCCGTTCACGCGCCATTTCAGCGCCTCCTATGGCGTCAGTCCTAAACAGTATCGACTGCAGCCGCAAGCAAGAGTAATGGTGCTCTAACGTTGGGGCTACCTGTCTTACGCGAATAGGCCACCGTTTGCGCGGTGGCCTGCTGCGTTGGTTTATTATTTAGTATAGAGCTGTAACGGTACTATACCTCATACAGCTGTATATGTGAGGACAATCGGATTGATTAGCAGCCCTCCACGTTTCCAAATAATCAGGTGCGGCAAAATAAATTAAGTACATATCCCAGTAATCTACGTTCAGCTTTTTACAAGTTTGTTCAAAAGCCTTCTTGGTCGCTTCATATCCAAGATCCGTATTCCACACTTTAGACGTGATAAAAAATCCCTCGCGCGATAGCCCGCTTTTCTGAATCTCTCTTCCTAATTCTGCTCATTGCCATAAATTTTAGCAGTATCAAAATGCCGATATCCGATTCGAATAGCCTCACTGATCGCCGTTTCAAACTATCTTGCTTTCGTTATTTTGTATACCCCAAACCCCAATTGTGGACTTTCAACCCTATTGATTGCTTTTACTACTCTCGTATCCAGTTCCCAATGTCCAAAAGCTTCTCGCTTGGCTCTAGCGGACCATCCCAATTGATAGAGCACTTCTAGCTGACTTCGCTCTCTTGTGGTAAGATGTTTGTAGCTCATGGCCGATTCTCTTGTGTAGGGGTGGTGTGATAACTTCATTCTACACACGAATCTGTCTTGGGTCATTTTTATGTGTCGCACTTCATATTACAATCCGTCTATTCATTCTTGGGGATCGATCATTTTGGAATAACGATGTTGCCCCGTTGCTTGCCCAGCGCCCCCCCAGCCTCACAAGCCTAATCCTTTGTTCCGGCCATAAAGCCGCGCCCGTTAGTGCCAATATAGACTTTTCCGTATTCCTGACGGTCCGCCACCATAACCTGAGGCTCATTTCCGATTTGCATTTGCGGCGAATTAATCTGTATCCATGTGCTTCCCATGTCATCCGAACGGAATATGCCCTTCATCCCGCCGACCTCTCCATATATAAAAGCTGCTGGCTGTGTCTGTCCCGGGGCCGCTTTGCCGAATGCAAACAATCTCGCTTCCTTAATCTGATCCAGCTTGGTAAAAGAGGCTCCTGAATTGGCTGAGACATACAAGCCATTGGCTCCTAAGCTAATCCAGAGCACGCCTTCCATTCCGGGAGCAGCCTCAACCTTCACAGGGCTTCCCCCTGGCAGCGGAGTTTGGTTAGCTATGGACCAGCTTTGTCCTGCGTCCGAGCTCACATGCAGATAGCCCGATTTATAGGCATAAAATTTGCTTCCGTTCACCCGATCAGCAGCTACGGGATGATTGTATGAAAATATCATACTCCCGCCCACCGTTCCCGTCGGCGCTCCCGTCATGGCCTCCCATGTAGCTCCCCTGTCAGTTGTCCTCACTGGACTGCCGGATTGGGGAAACCATAGGATCGTATTGAGGTCTGTAGCCGAATAAGCAAGTCTGCCCAGCTTAGAGCCCGCAGGTACGGGGCGGGCTTCCAGTGTTTGTCCATTATCCGATGAAACGAACATGCGGGTAACCGTTCCATACCAGTCATCACTCCCGATAAAGGCCACATATTGTGGATTAGCTTCGTGATAGTCGACACTAACCATCTCTCGCATCGAACTCATCTCCAGCCTCGTTGCAGGTGAAGCATTCACATCCATATGACGAAAGCCAATAACATGGGCTACGCCGGTGAATAGCGCCGCTCCGTCTGGCGGCGTAGCTCCTGTGAGGGCAACCACCTCTTCATGGCCTTTGGATAAGGTCTCCCATTTTGTCCACAACGTCCCAATGTCTCTTGTTCTGTAGACGCCAAACCAGTCAGCGGAATAAACGGTTCCGGCATGATGCGGGTCAAACACGACAGTAGAAGTGGCTGAAAAAAACATATTGGGCTGCCACCAACCGGGTTTGGAAGTTTGAGCCTTGTTCACTAACGTCCAGCTCTCTCCCCTGTCTATGGAACGGTACAGCGGAAGCTGGCCTCCGCTTGTCCTGACCGCTGCCAGGAGATGGCTATCGTTATGCGGATCAATATCAATGCCGTAATAGGACGTATATGCTGCATTAGGCGTAATATTGCTCCAGCTTCCGTCCTTATACCTATGCACTCCGTTATTAGGCGTGGTCACATACAACGACCCATCCTGCCCTGTGGCCAAACGAGCCGGATGGGTAGGGCTTCCCGGAATCAGATTCCAAATAGAGCCCTCGCCTCGTGTCTCATAAATCCCGACTCCCATTACACCGACATAGAGTGCTGTCTCCAGGTTAGTTGCCCCGGGAACGCTCCCGAAGATCAGGCTGCGAATCCCTTTGCCACTTGTCCCGGCGGGAACCTCATTTACTTTGGACCAGGTTTGTCCTGCATCCTGGCTTCTATACAACCCGTCATACCGGGTACCCGCATACACAATGTTAGATAGATTGGGGTGAACTGCAATACTCTCCCCCATGGCCCGCTCCACATTGCCATTAGCCTCATTGCGCTTATTCAAATTTGTTCTGGACCACGTATTCCCGCGGTCGGTAGATTTCAGAATATCACTTGGAGATGCACTCCCTGTTTTTCCAGCTGCTACATAGACGATATCAGGGTTTTGTGGATCAAGCGCAATACCGTCAATCCCATACAAATTGCTTTGCTCCGGGCCCAGTCCGTCCATTAGCGGAATCCAGCTTGAATCATTAGGGTCCAGACGGTATGCCCCGCCAACGTCAGTGCGGATATACACCAGATCCGGTTCAGACGGATGAATCACAATTCCTGTCACATACCCTCCTCCCCCGATCGATACATTCTTCCACGTATAGCTTTCCGATGATACAGCATACGCTGTGTTGCCGGGCAGCAACAAAACAACAAAGGTCAACAACGTACCAAGCATTTTTCTCCAGTCCAAATCGGTTCCCTCAATTCCTGCAATATTAGAACGCCAGCACGTTCCCTGCCAATCACATTATGCATACCTCTTTATATCGGTCTATTAACCCCAAACCCTACAACGGTTCCCTCGCCAACCTTGCTCTCAATATTCAGCCCTCGACCGTAAAGCCGAGTCAATCGGCTATGTGTATTCAACAGACCAATCCCACGATTTTCTCTGCCTGCCGGGCTTAGCAGCCTGCTAAGCTGCTCCTCATCCATGCCACTCCCCGTATCACTCACATAAAAAACCACAGTATCGGCTTCTTTCTCAATCCGAATCGTAAGCGTCCCGCCCTTGCGCTGGCTCAACAGTCCGTGCCTGACCGCATTTTCCACTAACGGCTGGATGGTAAGCGGAGGAATCGGCATTTCCTTATTAACGTCCGCCTGTACTTCCCACTCCACCTTAAGCCGCTCTCCAAAACGCTGCTGTTCAATAAATAAATAGTTTTCTACCAGCTCAAGCTCCCGTGACAGCGGTACAAGCTTTCCAGCGGTAAGAAAGTCAAAGCTAATACGCAGGTATGACGTAAACGCCTCTGCTAAGTTTCTCATCTTGTCCGCATCAATTTCGCTTAGCGCCAATATCGAGTTCAAAGCATTAAACAGAAAATGCGGCTGGATTTGCGCCTGCAAATAAGCAGCTTCCATGCTCAGCCGTTCATTCACCGCCTGCTTGAGCGAGGAAAGCGATCCCGCCCGATATCTCAGCTCAAGTGCATCTACGGGCTTGGTGACATAATCGTTCGCTCCTGCCACGAAGCCGGCATAAATATCTTCCGGCTCGCTGCGCGCGGTCAGCAAAATAATCGGCAGCTCATACAGCGTAAACCGCTCGCGAATTAATCGCGTCAGCTCGTAACCTGACATGCCAGGCATCATCACGTCTGCAATAACGAGGTCCCACTGCTCTAGGTGGAGCTTTTCTAATGCTTCCTGCGCGGAAAACGCCATTTCAATATGGTACATATCCGCTGATAAAATATGAACCAGCACCTTCAGATTGACGGGATCATCATCAACAGCCAACACACGAATCCGTTCAGCACTTCCTTCGGACTTGGCAGCAGGCGGATCGACTTCGGTTAAATCATAACGGGCGGCTGCCATGGCGTCCGCAGCTGCTGACAATTGTGCGCCGACAGACGCAAGCGTTTCTGCTTCCTTTTTCATATGAATCATCGGCCGAGGCAGGGCGTCCTCCACACGCTCATCAAACACCGACAATTTAAAGCTGAACATACTGCCCTTGCCTAGCTGGGATTGAACGAACAGCTCGCCGCCATGCAATTCGACCAAGTCCTTGCATATACTTAGCCCGAGCCCAATGCCCCCGACCCCAGAAGCTCCTTGCTCATAACGCTTGAAAGCACGCTTCTGCATCGCCTCATCCATACCTACTCCGGTATCCGTTACACGTATCCATACTTGTCCGTTTACGAGCTCAGCAGCCAGCTCTACGCTTCCCTCTTGGGTGTACTTCAGCGCATTATGCACCAAATTAATAATAATTTGCACTAATCGTTCTTCATCGGCATAAACACGCGGCAAATCTTCCTTTATGTCCATCCGCAGCTTAACCTTCGTCCCCTCGGTCAAAAACCGCAGCATATCCAGCACGCCAGCAGCAACGGACTGGATGTTGACCGCGGACATGCGAACTTGAATCCTTTTATCCTGCAGCCTGACAACGTCGAGCAGGTCCCCTAGCATGAGCGACATTCGGCGGCTGACCATAATAAGCAGCTCCATATCACGCTGGCTCTGCTCATCCAGCACATGTTTTTTTCTTGTCAGCACGCTTTGGGCAATGTTCATAATGCCGTGCAGCGGCGTGCGCAGCTCATGCGACGTATTGGCGAGAAAACGATCCTTGAGCTGGTTAGACTCCGCCAATTGGGCGTTGAGGGAAACATTTTCATGCCAATTGTGATAATATCTTTTAAACCAATGGGCCGAGAGAAGCTCGTAATTGCAGCAATTAAATCCACCGGATAAAACATATATTGCGACGTTCCGGCGTAATACACCGTTCCCCACAAAATATTATTAATGACACATACGACGGAAAATAACAGAAACAATGCGCCTTCTGCCTGATTTAACACCATTTTCATAAAATAATAGGTCGTCCAGAACAAAGGGAGGTAATACAGCAGCATGAATAGCCCCGATTCTATCGAATAAAGCACCGGCTCTAGCGGACCTATTGCGACAAAAATCGTATACGCCGCGAGTAGGCAGACGTAGCTATTAAACAACAGGCCTTTGCGGTTAACTCCAATAAAAGCCCTTCCCATCATGAGCAGAAAGAAAGAGAACCATGCGTACGCATAAGCTTTCAGCTTCAACGTCCATACAAATTCAGCAGGGATTAACTGGAATAAAAGCCCATGGTGATGGGCGGCAACCGTCATTGCCGATGCAATCATCATGAGAAAAAACATAATAAATTCGGTTTTCTGAACATTAATCAAATAAATGATCAACGCATATAACGCATGAAGCAGGAAAATGACAATGACGATTAGCTGAAAAGCACTGGAATAGGTATAGATTTGGTCAATCTCTTCTTCCGTGCCAATCTGTACAGAACGAATAATGCCGCCGTTCAGCGGCGCTTCATAATTGGAGGCTCGAACGAACAAATCCAGCTCCACTTGATTTTCACCGTCATAGCTCACCTTGAATGACTTATTTTCAGAAACATGTCCTTCCTGCCCCTCGGCAAGCTCGCCGAACTTGGCTAGCAGCTCCCCGTTAATCTCCACCTCCGAAGCGGTATAAATCGATTGAAACCACACGCTAAACGGCTCCACTAAAGGTCGATCGAGCAAAATACGCACATAATACGTTCCATATCCGTATGCCTCTTGATCAGCATGCTCAAAGGCGGCATTCCATTTGCCCGGCACCTGCAGCAGATGTCCCTGAACAGCGCTTTCAACATTAGACGCCCCAACCCATTGCCCCGCATAAAATAACCACTCTCCGTCCAGCGGGAACGGCTTGGATTCATCCAAATCTACACCGCGCAAATCCAGCACGCCTTGCTTTACCGTTGGCGGATTCTCTACGGTGAGCTGGTTTTGCCAGCTCCAGCGCACAGCAATGAGCAGCAAAACAAAAAATACCAAGTAAATCACATGGCTTAACTGAATCTGTTTTCTCAAAATGATTATAAACCCCTCATTTACCGTTACATTCTAATTCTCTCAAATATAGCTCATGCCGCCACAAATGAAAATAGTCCGAATCATCGTGCTGCCGAAAGCCATGCCTATAACCTTGATTCAGCAATTTCAATGAATGCAAAAAGGGAAGCACGATTCCTTCCGGCTTCCCTTTCTTTTTATGCTGCGTCAATCGCTACTGTCTTCCATTCGCTTCCTGACCGGTATCCATATCTCGCTTTTAAACGTCGCGGATGTGATGTCCTTATGCTCATTCCACAAAATCTCCGGCCCCTCTACTTGCTCATAGCTGGAAGACGGGAACCACTCCGAATAAAGCCGGCCCCAAATTTCTTGAAGCGTACCCGGGAATGGCCCGACTGCTTCAAATACAGCCCAGGATGATGCAGCAACCTCAATTTGTGAAAATGGCTCTGGACACGCGAGCGTTGTGGCCACGCCAATATAATGGTCCAGCTCGCCCTTCTCCTCCATCCGGCCTTCCGAGAAATTCGCCGAGCCGCTGATCATGCCATAGGGCTCGGTATTGGACAGCTGCTTGAGCGCAGCTATCTTTTGCTCATCCAAGCTTTGCCACATCGCCGCGATTTCCGGATTCACCCCGTTAAACTGGATGGGCACCCGCTTGTGAATGCCGACGATGCGAAAACCCGCTTTTTCCTCGATGCGATAATTCATTTCGACTCCTCCTTTAACGATTAGCTGGAAGGTCATGCGAGGGCAAACCTTTAACGATGGACCGCTGCTTCTTGCTTCGGATGGCGTAACCCCATGGTAAAGCTGAAACGCCTTCGTAAATGCGTCTGGTGATTGATAGCCATATTTCATCGCAACATCGATCACTCTAACCTGGCTTTGCTGCAGCTCAAAGGCAGCGAGCGTTAGACGCCTGCGGCGAATATACTCTGACATCGTAAGCCCGGCAAGGAATGAGAACATTCGCTTAAAATGATATTCCGAGCATAACGCCCG
Organism: Paenibacillus sp. Leaf72; assembly: GCF_001422685.1. Taxonomy (NCBI): domain Bacteria; kingdom Bacillati; phylum Bacillota; class Bacilli; order Caryophanales; family Paenibacillaceae; genus Paenibacillus; species Paenibacillus sp. Leaf72. Next base: position 134,605 of record NZ_LMLV01000001.1, read on the forward strand.
CCTTGCCGCCTCTTTAAAATCAATCTCCTCCGTCAAATGCTCCTCCATATAGGCCAATGCCCGGTTCATATGCTCAAGCATCTTGAGTTGCCCTCCCTTCCCCATTTGTAGAGTATCAAATTCGCCACGAAGGAGTCCGACAGTTCATGCACCAAATTGACGGGTTAGTTTAAGGATTTAACTGTCAAACGTAATTATAAGCCGCATATTTGATGGATTTTCCCTAGCAACCAAACGTTTGACGACATCCAAAAAAGCACGGCTACATTCCATATAATTTACAGTATCAATAAAAACTTTTCCGTCCATCGTTTCGTCTTCGAACTCAAACACTTGGTTCCAATCATATTCTAAGATTTCTTTGGCGGTAAACCAAGTAGTGCTATGGTACTCACCATATTTCATTTGAAGCCGAATTTCTGGACTAACATCGTCAGGCAATCCGCGCGGTTCACTGATAAAAGGCATTTGTTCAGAATTCCGAATATTAGCCAGAATGGCGAAGAGATAATAATTCCTATCTTTAAAAATCATATCCTCCCTCTCGACAACCCAAGGCGCCTCTTCGTTACGTTCCGGATAAAGAATGGCCCAACGGCTTTTAGTCCATTTATCAATTGAAATCCATATTCCTGTATCATCTAGGCCCGCATACCGATACATTTTTTGCTCTACGAAACAATGAATATCCGTCCCCATTTATTCCCTCCATATCTAAGGCTTCAAGTGTAACAAAAGATAATAATGCGCATAAGCCTTCTCGGACAGCTTGTCCTCATCCTCCCAAAACTGCTCTTCCTGCTCTTCGAGCGTATCGCCCTCCTCCTCTGTCAGCACCTTCGGAATGTCCCAAAGCGCTTCCAAACGCGGATCATCCTTATAAACATCGATCACCGCATAGCAGCCTGTGAGAATATCCAGCGCTTTTGGCGCTGTAATGGAATTTAAGGCACGAACGGCGTGTAAATAAGCTTCATATCCCCAGTTGCAAAAAAACTGCAGAAACCCGCCGTTATACATATCGGCTTCCAGCAGCCATAAAGCTGCAACTTCCTGCTCCGCCTCCGTTAAGGAGCCCCAATCTCCGCCAGCCTGATTTTTCTTATCCACAAATTGCATGGCAAAATCAAACCATACGTCCGAAACATTTTTCTCCACTGGACTTCCGCCTCTCCTATCCGTTTCCCCTCACCACTCCAAAAAACAATCCTCTATCAGCGCCTCAAACGAGTCTGCCAATGGCTTCATTTCCCCGTTATCGTGATAACAAATGAGAACCTGCCCAGCAGGATTAATGATAATAGGATCGCCTGAGCCATCCATCGATATGACATAACTGCTCTCCAAAACCTCGGCAAATGGGCTGCCTTCGTATTGTTCTCGAAAATCCAGCGTCAAATCGACAACCGTTTCTTTTCCTATGCTGGAGCCGTTGGAGAACGCATGTACAGCTAGACCTGCATACGCACCGCCAAACGTTTGGATAAAATGAATATAGTCCGCATGAAAGCTCACATTCAGCCGCTGCTGCGCACTTGCGATTTCTTCTTGGCTGGCAGCAATGCCAACTAACGTACTATTATCCTCCCGATGAAGGAACGCCTTTAGTCGTCCCATAAGCTTCTCATTCATATCATCCATCTCCTCCTTGCCGATAATAACTAGCTTTTAAGCCATATTAGCTTCTACCATTCCTGCTTCCTACTCACTCTGCTCTTGCTTCCTATTGTACCATCCGATTAGCGTATTCTACCAATTGTTCCTCCCCGATTTGCATTGGCCATGCGTTGCTATTAATCTTATATTTGAACAGCATTCACCTTTAATTCTAATAGACAAGGAGTCTACATAATGGATAAAAAACTGCTGAAAGCGCTCAAAAAGCTGTATAAATATAACAATTCCAAATACGATCGTGAGCGCAGCATCAGCCTGTATAACACGGATATTTTGGAGCCAAGCGAGCGCGAGCTGCTTGAACATCATAAGTGGGAAGCTAATAAAATCGAGCTGCTTACCCATGACGAGCTGAACCGCAAGCTCATTGCGCTTCAATCCACCGAATCATTTTCATGGGCCAGCATTGCTGGTATTTTCGTTGCTGGTGTGGGTGGAAGCTTTCCAGCAGGCATCTCCTCTTTAATCAACTATAAACAAATGATCCATATGCAGGAGCATCCTTATGAGCAGGCAGAGCGTTTCATGTGCTGCAAATATTGCGGATTCACCAGTGACCAGTACGAGCATATTGCCTATATTCGCTACGCCATTCATTTGGGTAATGCCTATGATTCAACAGTTGGCGCTTACGCCCATTTAACTGAGTTAGCTGAGCTGACTGCGCAGGGCCCAATTATTCCAACCACTGAGGATATGCAAAAATTCGTCCAGCTGCTGCACTTAATAGATGAAGCAGAAGTGGGTGAAACACCCGGCAAATTGGAGAAGCGCCTTACCGCAGCGAAGCTTCTGAAAGGAACGCCCGGGATGCGCCGCAGCATTTTGCAATCCCTCGCATGGGTAGGTATACTGCCCAATACGGTTCTCCCCCTCGCTCCTGACTCCTGGACGAATATCGAGGACGTTTTGAACGGCGGGCTCCAGCTAAGCAATACGAAAGGACGCTCCGATATGGAGATGCCATGGGCAGGCTGGAAGGGCGAGCTAGGCGTAGACTGGAATAAAGCGCATCAGCTGTTCGGGGAATATATTTAAGGCCAATAATATGCAAAAATATCAGGTAGCGACTAAAATATGCCGAGTAAGCAGGGGGTAAACATGCAGGTGCAACGAATAGAAAAAATGATTGCGGAGTGGGCGTCCGCAAACGCCGCTGCCATTGGTTTAGACCCGAATGCTATTCGGGCGTCATACATCTATAATCCTGGGGGCTTCGACAACTTGTCTATCCGTCTGACGGACGGCCGCACTCAGCTTCACGTCAAGCTGGCTCCACCTGACAATGCCCCGCGGCTGCGCCAGTGGGCTGGCGTCAGTGATTATCTTGCTGAGTCCTACACCGCGCCAAGCTTGGTCTATGAGATTGACCGCGAGATCGTGCCGGGATACCCCTATGGACTAGTATTTGAATATATCGCGGATGCGATCCCGCTTATGGAAACACCGAATCCCGAGGTTGCGCTAACGGGTGTCTTAGAGACCATTGCTAAGCTCCATTGCGACGAGCGTCTTCGTGAAATGCTGCCTCGAGCTGAGACTCGCACTTATGCGGAGGCATTTGAGGACGAGTAGATTTCCCGTTTTACGGAGGATCTCGACGGAATTCTAAGCTCGCGCGATTTGATCAGGGATTTCGTGTCGGACGAGACGATTTTGTGGTTCGGTGAAGAGATTGGGAGACTGAGGGACACCGTCCTGCGCACACCTGCATTTTTACTCCCTGCAAGCGATGTTGTTCATAACGACATGAACAGCAACAATGTACTGACCTCCAGCAGGCATGGCTTCAGAATAATTGACTGGGATGACCTATCCGGTCAGGGCGATGCGGCGATGGACTACTCGGTACTGCTTTGGCCACTATTGCATGATCCATCTTGCCCGTTATGGAAAGAAAAGGTGCTGGCAGGAGCAGGAGCTGAGGTTATTGAACGACTGGAGCTGTATTTTCGGGCGAAGCTTCTAGATGACGTTATTGACGTGCTGGCTGACTATGTCGAGGCTGAGCAGGTGCCGGAGCATCGGGAGGAAGCTCAGCGCAAGGCCAAGGCTATCCATCTTCATGCTTACCCGCAGTATCTCGCCAAATATGGCCCCGGTTAAAGCGATTGCACCGTGGTCAGCTCGTCCCCGCAAGAAAATAGATGTTTTCGTCTCATAGCGTTCTTCCTCTGTATAAGGCTATAATATAATCGAACACAAATGTTTATATTTTGTCATCGCGGAGGGCTTATGAAGCAGCTGTTCGAACCTGTTATTTTTCAAAATCAGCAGTCGCTCGTGTGGAATTATAATATGTACACGGATGACCACTACAAAGGTTATTACCACTGGCATCAATGCTGTGAAATCATGTACATCCATCGCGGCCAGGGGCATATTGTCGTCAACCAGCAAATGTACGATATTCGCGGAGGCATGCTGTTTTTCTTTCAGCCGTATCAGCTGCACCGCATTTATTCGGACGTATCGCCGGAAAATCCGTTTCAGCGCTCGATTTTTTACATTGACCCCCATGCTGCCGAGAAGCTGCTGCTCGGTTTTCCGAATCGCAAAACGATTTTTTCGGCGTTATGGCAAGGGTCAAACGATCGCTGCGGCTTTGATCTGAGCGAGCGTGCCACGGTTATGGAATGGATGCTCCAGGCTTACGACTGCACGCAACAGCCCAGTGGTTCTATTCATCGTGAAAATGTTGAAAATATAACAATGCTGCTGCTTCAGCTCGTAAGCTGCCTGGAGCTTGGCGACAGCACCCTGCTGCCTGCCGAGCAGCATCGTTCGCTGCGCTATTCCGAGCGCATGATGAGCTGGATTGAGGACCATTACCATGAAGAAATTCATTTGGAGCAGCTTGCGGCAGCTATGCATTTGTCCAAATCGTATATTTCCAGACTGTTTCATCAGGAAACGGGAAGCCGGCTTGTCGATTATTTGACCGCTCGGCGCATTAAACAGGCTTGCCGGCTGCTGCGCACGACCGATTTGTCTGTCGAGCAAATTGGCATTGCCAGCGGTTTTCCTAATGCCTCTTATTTTAACCAGCTATTCCGCAAGGCGCTCGGAACCACTCCGCTCAAATACCGCAAAAATCAGTAGCAACCCGTACAAAGTAAACCTAAGCGGCGCCAAAGCTTTGCAGCGCAATGACAAAATATAAACATTTCTTTATATTCAATTGCAACTTTCTATGTCTCATACGGGCTATACTCAGGTCACCACATATTCAAAGTGATGGAGGCCTGTACAATGACTACAACCTATTGGCAAGAAATAATGAATCGGCTGGATGGCAAGGCTGAGCGAATGGTTCAGCAGATCGGAGCGAAATGTCCGCATTTCGCTGGCAAGGACGGGAAATTTGACGATATTGGGTCCGACTGGTGGACGACGGGCTTCTGGCCGGGGCTGCTCTGGATTATGCACGATATGACGGGCAAGCCAGAATACAAGGATGCTGCTTGGCATTGGGATGAAACGCTAGAGCAATGGTTTATTAAGCCGACGGTTGAGCTGCATCATGATGTTGGCTTTCAGTTTTTGCCGACTGCGGTGATTAAGCATACGCTCACGGGCGATGAGGATGCTTTGCGCCGAGGAATCGAAGCGGCGAACTTCCTCGCTGCCCGCTACAACCCGGTTGGCAAATTCATCCGTGCCTGGAATGAGGACAAATATGGCTGGGTCATTATCGACTGCATGCTGAACATCTCCCTCTTGTTCTGGGCGAGCAAGGTGACCGGAGATCCGCGCTACAAGCATATTGCGATCAGCCACGCGGAGACGACGCTGCAATACGGCATCCGTCCAGACGGCTCAACGAAGCATATTATTTCCTTCGATGCTGAAACTGGCGCCTACCTCGAAAACTTTGGCGGTCAAGGCTATTCGCCGGAATCGTCGTGGAGCCGCGGCACCGCTTGGGGGCTGTACGGCTTTACGAATACGTATCGCCATACCGGAGATGAGCGTTTTCTCGATGCGGCGAAGCGGATCGCCCATTACTTTATCGCGGGCCTGCCGGGTGATCAGGTGCCGTATTGGGATTTCCGTCTCGGAGACGATGAGCGCCTGTTCCGGGATAGCTCGGCGGCAAGCATCGCCGCATCTGGTCTGCTGGAGCTGGCAGAGCTTGTGGCCCCCGGCGAGAAAAGCTTGTATGCGAATGCCGCGGAGCGGATTTTGCGTTCGCTGACGGAAAATTATGCGACATGGGAGCAGCCGGAGCATGAGGCGATTTTGCTGCACGGAACAGGCAGCGGCACCAGCTTTATCGATGTATCGCTTATCTATGGCGATTATTATTATGTCGAAGCGATTGCCAAGCTGAATGGCTGGAAGCACCGCATTTTTTAACGGCTGGCAGCCCTCCCCCAAAAAACGATTCGAATGAATCAAAAAGAATGCCCTCCGGACATTCATTGCAACGCCCACAAGGGCATTGCAATGAGCTTCCAGAGGGCATTTTACTTAAATAGGAGCGACAGCGAGAACAGGTGCGCCGGGTTTAACGCTAGCTGTTAAATAGTGTCGTCATTTCCGCAGCGCTGAGCGCTCGATTGTATATACGGAAATCGTCGAGTCCTCCATTTAAATACGGGTCTCCCGTATATTGCGAACGTCCCAAATAGTTAAGCGTCGTGTTGCCAAGACTGGAAGGCTTAAGCGTCATATTCGCATTGGTGCCAACGAGGACGCCATCTACATACAGACTTGCCGTATTGCCCGAGAGGGTAACTCCGACATGCTTCCATACCCCTGTCGGGAATGCCGTCGTCGTTGAAATTCGCTGTTCCCCTCCGCTGCCGCTATTCGTAATGGCAAATCTTAAGCCTGCACCGCCTGGACTTGGCGTTAAGAACATGTTGGCCGTTGTTCCTGTGCCAAAATCAAAAATTCGCGTCCAATCGGATACCGAATTCAGCTTCACCCAAGTCGCAATCGTAAAATCATTCAAGCTGCTTACGATGCCGGCTGGCAAGCTGCCGTAGCCAGTGGTACCGTTAAAATTGACCGCGCCCGACGCATGCCCTGCGGCCCAAGTGATGCCGCCGCTCAGCGTGGCTGTTTTTCCATTGCCTGATGCATCAGCGGCCGAAGCTCCGCTTGTTTCATTGAATAAATATTGGGCCACGACATCGCTGACTGTCCCGCCTCCGCCTAAATTAATCGTAAACGATTTGGTGACAGGCGTGCTTTGCGCGTCATAATCCCTCAACTGAACGGTGAACGTATAGCTGCCTTGCGGCGCATTATTGTCAATCGTTCCAGTTAAAGTGCCTTTGAAGCGATCTAACGTCAGTCCTGGCGGCAGCGAACCGCTCGTTACATTCCAATCATAGAATGGCACACCGCCCTTGGCAGTAAGCTGCTGCGAATAAGCAGCACCCTTCGTTCCGCTTGGCAGCGAGGTTGTTACGATGGACGGCGCTACGAACGGCGACAGGTTTTTATTCAGCTTCCAGCCCGCATTTTCAGCGATCAACAGGCTCAGCTTCGTCATCATCCAGCGCTGGGAAGGAAACTTGTGGTTTCTGCCTCCGCTTTGGCCGCTGATTCGATCCCAATAAAGGGAATTGGCATCCGAAATATGATAGCTGGAATCTAGCGGAACCGCGTTCCCTTGATATGCGATGACTTCTGCATCATTGCTGCCGCCGGCGCTATGGTAATTCACCATGCCGTTCCAACTGCTGTGGAAGGCAACCGCATGGCCAAATTCATGAGCGATTAAGCCTAATACATCGGTCTGGCAGTTTGAGGTACAAGCAGATCCCGGCATTTGAGCCAAATAATACTCTTCATCATTCAAAGAGGAGAACGGTGTAAACCCTGAGTAAAAGTCCAAAATCAGTCCATATGAGCGGTGAATCGGACCTTGAACCCCTGCCCGCTTGTGGAACTTGCCGTTATCTGCAGGATAGCCCGTAGAATATGGATCATTTAAGCCGCGCAGAAACACCCATACGCCGTTGTAGGCGGCATTGTTGGTAGCCGTAATGGGATTCAGCCAGTTGTCGCCCGGAATTGAAATATTTTCAGCTCCTGCAGCTACTGTGTCATAAGGCGTCTCATCAAAGAAATAAAACCAGTCCTTGATGCCCTGCTCCGTGGCAGCCTTCACCCCTGCATCGGCAAATATGCCCGTAATCGTATCAAAACGATAATCAAAGTTAATAGGCAGCGACGGTTCTGCATTATCATCCTGATCCAGCACCCGAATCGGAATCGTCTGCGTGCTCTGGGTATTATTGTTTTGGATGACCTGCATGCTCAGCGTATAATTTTCGATTTCATTCGGCCCGCCAATACGATCGGGGTGAATCTCTAATTCAAAGTCTAGCTGCTGGGATGCATTAGTAAAAGTTAACGTTTTGGCCGAGCCCGTTGCCGATAGCGTACTCGGCTTATTCATCATCAGCCTGGTCGTTCCCTGTGTACGCAGGTTAATCGTAACGGGGAAAACAGCGCTCGATGGCGGCTTAACCGTGAGCTTAACAGAAGGATTCGCAAGATATCCCTGCCAATCGACCAAGTCAATGCCGTTGTCATTAACGGTCCGCCCGAATATATCCACTACTTCCGCAAAATTGGCTGCCGCATACACCGGTTTTTGCGGAATCGTGCCTATTACGCCTAACAGCAAGGCCAAACAAACAACTGCTGACATCATTTTTTTAATGGATATGCGGTTCGTACCTCTTTTCAACATCGCCAAGCCTCCCTTTTATTTGTGGATTGCCTGCCTTCTGTGTATAATCCAGCCTAATCTGTTTCTGTCACGCGAATGACCTTCCACTGCTCAATGCCCGTTGAAGTTGTTGGCTTTGCTTTCATCGTTAGCCGAATTTTGGTCGTCGTCACCGGATCAAAGGTGGTCACATTATACTGGTCCGGCAAAACGCCATATGCAGACGGATTGGACACATGCGCCCAATTCGTCCCATCCCAATATTGGATGTAGAACGACTCCGGCAAATCAATGCCGTCATTATCATCAAACCAATACACTTCACTTGATGAAAGGGTAAAAGGCTGGTCAAAATCATACTGCACCCATTGCTCGGTTCCGTGCGTGTCCCAGTTGCCATATACCGGATGGCCTCGGTCTGCGGAGCTCTCCGGTTCGTACTCGTCATTCAGCCCTACCAAGCTCTCCCATGGCGAGACGTAGGAAGTCGTAATGCTTCCTTCAATCGCCACATTAGGGTTTGCGGGCTCTGGCGGATCAACAACTGGAGGCACTGGCTCATCTGCTGCAAGGCTGGCAATCTCAGCGGCAGACAAAGCGCGATTATAAAGCTTGATCTCATCCAAAATGCCATTCCAATACCGTTCATCGCTTTGAGACTTGCCAATGTAATGGTGCTCGCCCTTTAAAAGGGATTCGATCGCTCCCAGGGTCAAATTAGAGGTCCTCGCTACTTCCGTCCCATTTACATAAAGGACCGCCGTATTACCCGATGCTGTCACCGCCACATGCTGCCATTTTCCAGAGGTTATGCCGCCCCCTGAGATGATTGCTTCCTCCTTGCCCCCTTTTCTCGAAACCTTAAAGCTCAAGGCGCCTTGGGAATCTGTGGATAGTGCCATATACTTCGCATCCGATGTGCCAAAATCAAAAATCCGCGAGCTCGTGTCATAGACCGAATTCGTCACGCCAACTGAGCTTGGAGAATAGACGCTATCCGTCACATTCACCCATGAAGAGAACGAGAACGCTTTTGCTTTTTTTAGCATGTCACGTGGCAGTTCAACATAATTGGAAGCCCCATTTAAGGCTATCCCACCCCCTCTCGCCCCATCTGTTCTGCTTGCATGCAAGGTCGAGACATCGTGCCCCGCTCCCGAATAATCTAGGGCGATCTCCCCGTCTGCTTCATCAAACAAATAGCTTCCTAAAAGCTCGCCTTGGCCCACATTTAATGTGAATGTCTTTTGAACGGGGGTTCCAAGCTCATCGTAATCGCGAAGCTGTACCGTAAACGAATAGCTTCCTTCTGCTTGCCCAGACACTTTTCCCGCGATTTTGCCGGTGAAGCGGTCCAAGGTCAGCCCTTGAGGCAGCGAGCCATCTACAATCGTCCAATCGTAAAAAGGAACGCCGCCCTCCGCCTGCAGCTGCAACTCGTAATTTTTCCCCTGCTTCGCATTTGGAATCGGCATGTTTTTAATGGATGGGCTCAGGAATGGAGTCAGCTTATCGTTCAGCTTCCATCCTGCTTTTTCTGCAATCAGCAGCGTCAGCTTCGTCAGCATCCAGCGCTTATTGTGAAAAAGATGCGTCCGTCCGCCATTTTGACCGCTGATCCGGTCCCAATAAGGCTCCTCTCCCGGAATATGATAGGTGCCGTCGAGCGGAACGGGCCCGCCTTGATAGGCGACGATATTGTCTGCCGTGCCCCCGCTTCGCTTATAAGCAGCTACCCCTTTCCAGTTGCCGGAAAATACGAGCGCATGGCCAAACTCATGCATAATGAGGCCATACACATCGGTAGACGTATTGGACATTTCCGTGAGGTACCACTCCTCATCATCCATAGAGGTAAATGGCGTCGCCGTATCGTAAAAATCAAGAATCGTCATTAATGAACGATGAAGCTTATCCGGAATCGTAATGCCGCCGCGCTTATGATATTTTCCATTGTCCGTCGGAGCGCCTGTTGAATAAGGGCCACTCAGCCCTCTTAGAAAAATCCACATCCCGTTGAATGGCTCATCATTCGTTACTTCAATATGGCCGTCAAAGTTATCTTCGGGAAGCATGCTTACTTCGGAGTTTGCAGGAACGGTATCAAATGGCTCCATATCAAAAAAATAAAACCAATCCTTAATGGCCTGCTCGCCCGCCTCGCGGATAGCAGGATCACTAAAATAAGGCTGTATCGTATCGAATCGGTAATCGAATTTTAAAGGAAGCTCGGGCTCCTTCTCGTCATCCTGATCCAATACGCGAATAGGCGTCGTCTGCGAGCGAACGGCTCCTAGCGCATCGGTAATCGTCAGCTCAAGCGTATAATGCTCGATTTCGCCATTGCCGCCTATTCGATCCGGATGAATTTCCAGCAAAAACGGTTTGCGCTCGCCAGCAGTATCAAAGGCCAGCGTTTTTTGGGCACCTGTTGCGCTGAGTGTACTTGGCCGATCCATCATCAAGCGTGACGTGCCTTTAGCTTTAATGTCTATGGTGAGCGGATAAGCAGCATCGGCAGGCGGAATGACGTTCAACTTTACATAGGGGTTGGCAATATAGCCTTGCCAGTCAACCAGCTCCACACCGTAATGATTGACGGTTCTGCCAAAAATATCTTCGAGCTTCGCTTCGCCGCTCGTTGGTTCCGGCTGAACAGGCTTAGGCTTCGCAGCAGCGGGCATAGCAAAAAGCGAAACGAATAACATACAGCAAATGACGAAAGAAATCCCTTTTTTCATCAACAAGCCTCCCTCTACTTCCGCATATTAGCTTTCCCGAATCCACACCGCCATTTCTCCTTCACCACGATTCGCCCAAGCATAATAAGGGATAGCTTCAAATATCGCTCCTGCCCCGTTGCGCTATAAAGCTTCATTAAGGCAAGCTCTATTTCCTGATGTCCGGGATAGCCGCGCAGCTTGCCCTGCTCTTCGCCATACACCGAATCGATATGATCCGCCAGCTTGCAGGCGATATCCAGCAGCTTGCGCTTACACGTCGTCTCATAATAAGCAATAGCTGCTTCAATCAGATGGCCTGCGCAGTAGGTTTCATGATTATCGCGTTCATTCGTCCAGCGCTGGTCCTGATTATGAATCGTAAAATAAGTATTAAGATAGCCGTCCGGCTGCTGGGCTTTCCCTAGCAACTCTATCGTTTCATCCGCAAGCTTTTCCAGCTCCGCATTTGGATCGGCTTGCAAGCTGTAAGCGACAGCCTCTAGCCATTTGGTTACATCGCTATCTTGAAAAACATAACCGTAAAACGCTCCTTCCGCTTCGCCAGCCGCTATGCGGTAATTTTGCAGCGCATGGCTGGGAGAAGCGCCCTCAACCCGGTCATTGATGGCCTTCCATTGATAGGGAATGACCTCATCACGAACGAGGCTTCTATAATGGGACCAAAAGGGATCATGAATTTTGACCGACTTATATGAAACCTTTCGCCATTTTTCTGTGTTTTCAGTTATTTTCAACATTGCCACAGCCTTTCGTCCACATTTTGTAGACTTGCTCTCTCGCCTTTGGAATGCCCGGATGAAATTGAATTAAAGCGGAAGCCCGCACTTGCTGAACCTTCTGCTTCGCCTCTGCTAGTTTGGTAGCGCTTTGCTCGCCAAGCAGCCCAACATCTCTGCAAATGGAAGTGGCTGCAAGCTGTCCCTGGGCCATCGCTACAAGCGCACTTTCGACACCGGTAATATTGCCGGCTACATACAGCCCTGCCATAGGCGTCTGCATCGCTTCGCTATGAAGCGGAATATGGCCGCCGAGCTCTTTCATATAAACAAATGGACAGCCGGCCACCGAAGCTAGCTCAGCTAATGGATATAATCCGCCCGCAAGAGCGACGAAATCAACCGCTTCCTCCCGCTCGCTTCCGGCAATCGTTTCACCGCATCCATTTACGTCGGCAAGCGTCACGGATTCCACCTGATCTTTGCCATTGATAGCTACAGCCGTTGTCCGCAGCTTTAAGGGAATATCCCACAGCTTGATCCCTCTTCGCGGAAAAAAATGGGATACTACCCCCGCCATTTTTAGCGAATGGGCAGCTCGGCCTCCCATTCTCATAAACGCGGACGGGGCTAAATGGGACAAGCTGAGCAGCTTTTCTACATTTTCTTTAGGCAAAGCGTCTGTTCCAGAAAGCGGGCTTTGCGAAGGCAGCACGATGGCTGCAATGGATACCCCGCTTATAGACAGCTCACGAGCGATTGCCATCGCTAGCACGTTAACCCCGATAATAAGGCCGCGACGTCCGGGTTTAACGAAATGTACGTTAGCCATAACCTGCGCCGCGCCAATGGACATGACGCCAGGCAGTGTCCACCCGGGAGACGGCTGCGGAATTTCGGCACCGCCCGTTGCCAGCAATACGTTAGCTGCCGTGATGGAACCGTCTGACGTTCTAATCACCCAATGCTGATCGTTTTTCCACATGCCGTGAACCGATACGCCGCAGCGGATATGAACACCTAATGCGCAGCACTGCTCGATGAGATGATGGGCAACCTGCTTCCCTACCCACCAGTGGCCCTTCTCTTCATGAAACTGGCCGAGCATGCGTCCGCCGGGTTCGGGAAATTCATCCAATATGGTGACGGCTAGGCCGTGTTCGGCAGCTACAACAGCTGCCGACAAGCCAGCTGGCCCAGCACCGACAATAATGAGATCAGGCTCTCTCTCCTTCGTCATAGCAGCTTCCTCCCTGTTATTTCGTTTGGAAGCTGCAGCCCTTCAGCTATACACATTCCTTCTTCAAGCGGAGTAAGACAGGAACGTACCATTCCTTTTCCTGCTACGCTCAGCCGGCATTCCATGCAATGGCCAATGGCACAATAAAGCCCGCGAGCATGCCCCGATTCCTCATGCCTGCGCAGCGTGCGAATATCTGCTGCGAGCAGTGCCGCCGCTATTGGCTCTCCCTTTAGCCCTGTCATTGGCTTCCCATTAAAGGAAAAGGCAACAGGTTCATGCGGCGTCTGCCAACGGCCGAGTAACGGATGGTTCTCAATCCTTTCCATTACACTTCATCCTTTGCTAGCTGGCCAAACGTTATAGGCCGAATAGGCGGACGGTACGATAATAATTCAGCGTCTCGAGGACCATCTGGATTTTTCACATGAATCCATGTTTCTACAAGGGCTCGGCAAACCCGTCCCTGGCAAGCGCCCATCGTAGCCCTTGTTTTCATCTTCAATTGACGTGAAGTGCAGCATCCAGACGCATAAGCTTCTTCCAATTGCTCCATGGTCACTTCTTCACAGCGGCAAACGACTAAGGATGGATGCTTCATCGCAAAAGCCCCCCAAGCGTAAACGGCTTTCGACGTCCTCTGGCGGCAAAGCACCGTTTCGCGATGAAATATAGAGAAAGGATGACACTAGGATATCCTTTCCTATATTTCAAGGTGAAACGGCTGCCGCCTTCCTTTGGCGGCACAGCGCGTTTCAGTCCGAGAAATAGAAGAACAAGTATGGAAAAACTTATACTTTCCTATATTTCAAGGTGAAACGGCTGCCGCCTTCCTCTGGCGGCGCGGCGCGTTTCAGTCCGAGAAATATAGAGAAAGGATGGAGAAATCTCATATCTATCTATATTTTAAAAATAACGGATAGCGCATGTTTTTAATTCGGTATAGAAATCCAAAGCCGCTTGCCCTTGCTCGCGCGAATGCGAGCTGGAAAGCTTCATTCCGCCGAATGGGGACTGATATTCCACACCCGCTGTTTCCTGATTCACGCGAACCATGCCCGCCTGCGCTTCGTCCAAAAACCGATGGGCGTAGGATAAATTTTGCGTAAACAGCGAAGCGCTCAGCCCAAAAATCGATTGATTGCATAAAGCGATAGCTTCTTCAAAATCGGATGCCTGAAGCAGCGCTGCAACTGGCCCAAAAACCTCTTCCTGAATGAGAGGATGCCCCGCATCCAAGCCTGCGGCCACGATCGGCTGAATGTAATATCCCTCGTTTTGCTCAGCTGCAGCTACAGCTGGACCTTGGGCAACAATCTCCGCCTGCTGCTGGGCCATATGGACATAAGACATGACCGTTTCATACTGGCTTGCAGAAGCAACGGGGCCTAAATAAGCGGCAGGATCGAGAGCAGGTGCCAGCTTAATTTGCGATACTGCCGTGCTGAGCGCTTTCGTAAACGAAGCATAAATGCCTGATTCAACGATAATTCGGCTCGTTGCTGTACATTTCTGACCTGCCGAACGGAAGGCTCCGCTGACAATGAGCGGAATCGTCTTTTCAAGATCAGCATCGTTTAAAACAACAGCGGCATTTTTCCCGCCCATTTCGGTCTGATATTTAATATTTCGCTTGGCACAAAGCTGGGCAATATGAGTGCCCGTTGATGTGGAGCCGGTAAAGCTTACCGCATCGAGCGAAATTTGCTCTAGTAATACGTCTCCGATTTTGCTGCCCTTGCCAATAACGAGATTAATGACGCCTGCAGGAAGTCCTGCCTCTGCAAAAATCTCAATGAGCTTCGTTGCCGTTAAGGAGGCAAATTCCGCAGGCTTCCATATAACGGTGTTGCCGCAAATAAGCGCAGGCGCGATTTTCCAAATAGGTATGGCAACCGGGAAATTCCATGGGGTAATAATGCCCACGACGCCCAAAGGAACCTTTTTCGTATGCTGCAAAACGTTTGGCTCGCTCGAAGGTATGACAACCCCATTGGCTCGTACCCCTTCCGCCGCGTAATAACGGAGCAGATTTACTCCACGCATCACTTCGCCGCGCATTTCCGTAATCGGTTTGCCCATTTCCAAGCTTGCGAGATTCGCTACCTCAGCCAGCTTGGCTTCCAGTGCGGCAGCAAGCTTATACACATGCTCTGCTCGAGCAGCACCTGTTAAACGAGACCAAACTTCAAACGCTTTACGCGCTGCCTGCTGCGCCTGTATAACATGCGACTGATCAGATAGATGAAGAATGCCAACCTCCTCTTTGATGTTCGATGGATTTTTAACGACAGATTCGCCTGCTGCTGGCGTAATCCACTCGCCTCCGATCCAATTTCGACTGCTCTTCATTTTGCGATCCCTCCTGTTCGGACTAGGCTACTTTAAACTCATCATTCCGTTAATTTGCTGGCTGATTAGGTCTAACCGCGTATTCAAAAGCTTCTCTAATGAGCTGGTAATCTGCTTCTGGCAAAGGCAGGCGCGGCGGACGTGTAGGACCGACCGGGAATCCCGCCAACTCCATCATATATTTAATCGATTGAACGAGCTGAGGGCTGGCATCCATATGGAACAAAGGCAGCAGACGGCGATAAAGCGCGCTTGCCTCTTGCATTTTCCCTTGTCTGGCAAGGTTAAACAACTCTACGCCTTCCTTCGGCAGCGCATTGGGCACACCGGAAATCCAGCCTGTTGCGCCAAACAGCGGGCCTTCCATCGCCAAATCATCTACGCCGATCATAACTTCAAGATTGGTTTGGGCCAAAATATCATGCACGCGGCGGATGTCGCCGGAAAACTCTTTTACCGCAACGACATGATCAAATTTGGAAAGCTTCGCAAGAAACTGCGGCGTCAAATCTACTTTATAATCATGAGGATTGTTGTACGCTACAATTGGAAGTCCTACCTCATTCAGCGCTTCGTAATGAGCGACAACTTCATGCTCAAGCGGCTTGTAATTAATAGGAGGCAGCGCCATAACCCCTGCCGCACCTGAATCTTTGGCATGCTGAACCCATGCGACCGCCTGCTTCGTAGAAGGCGCGGCCGAACCAACAACGACGGGCACCCGCCCTGCTGCGGCTTCTATGACCGTCTCCACTACCTGTGCTCGTTCCTCATTGCTCATCGTTGCATATTCGCCAAGAGATCCAGTAGGAACAAGCCCGCTTATGCCATTTGCGATAAGCCAATCGCAATGCTCCGTCAATCGCTTATAGTCGACTTCATAGGAAGCAGTGAAAGGGGTAACGATTGCCACATAAACACCTTCAAATTTTGCCATTTCAAAATTGCTCCTCTCGAATATTAATCGTTTAGATTTTTGACCTTCTAAACCCTATATGCAAAAAGCAGCTTCATGCTGCTCGTTTCAGGTGGATGCTCCCTGCACGAAGACACAAAGATAGACTTCGTGGACACAGCTTGGAGGACACAGCAGCCGTTATTTCAATCGAATCACTGGTTTTGGCATAGTCTGCGGACTCAGGTGCCGCTAATGCGCTGTCCATCGTCATTTTCAGAGGATTATGAAGGCAATAGCGGATCTCCTGTCCGCTTAAGGCCTAAAATGGGATTAAAATCCAGAATAGCGGAACCTCAGTCCGCGAAAAAAGGAATGAACTTCCAAAACGGCGTATTCTGAGCCGCATTGCTCTCTGCAACTGTGTTCTAAGCCACAATCGCATACTGTGGTTCTTTACTGTGGTTCCTTAAGCCTTGAATTGTCAGAAGAAATTGGCATCGAATAGGCACAAAGCAAGGAGCAGCAGCAAGGGCCCCCTTTTTCATACACGTTCTAGTACAGTACGAATCCATCAGCCAGCGGATCGTTAGAATCGAGTACAAAATTCATAAAGCCCAGCACATAAGCACTTCCTGTTAGCTGTGGAATGACGGCTTTTTGCCCGAACGCACATATTTCCTCCTCCACGCTGCCAACTGCACGCGTTCCAGCGCTGCCTTCATAAACAACCTGCTGCCCGCGCTTCAGCAGCCCCTTATGGTTCAGAACCGTCATATGGGCGCAGGCCCCCGCTCCTCCGGGAGAGCGATCAAGCTGTTCGCCAGCAAATATGGACCAGCTGCGATAGACCGGATTAACCGAATCGCCCTCAGCCTTTTCATAAAAAAACACGCCATGAATGCCAGTAATCCCTTCCTGCACCGGGTGCTTAACCTCCAGCTTCGCTTCAATGGCTTTGCGGATTAACCCTCCGCATGCTTGAAGCTCAGGGATTGACCGTCTATCGCCAAGTCCGGCAGCATCGACAACCGCATAAAACTCCCCGCTGAAAGCAATATCGACACGTAGTTCAATGTCTTGGATGGTCAATGCAAGAGACTCCGCATAGACGAAACTCGGAACATTGTGGAAGGATACCGTTCGTACTTCCTGCCCTTCGCAGCTAGCAATAGCTTTTACCTTTCCCGCTGGGCAGTCAATTAATATACCTTCGGCGGCAATAGCCGCATCCAGCTGCCCCGTCGCAATCCATGCCGTTACGACCGCGAAGATTCCATGTCCGCTTATAGCTGCATATCCTTCTTGATTCAAAAACAACAAGCCGAACTGGGCTTCCTCCGATACGGGAGCTGTAACGATGGCGCCTGTCATGCCGTAATGTCCTCGCGGTTCAGCCATAAGCAGTTTTCTTATGGAATCATGATGATGCTTGAAAACTACCGACTTGGCTTGCTGTGAGGCGCCCGCCATTTGCGGCAGGCCGCCTGTCAGGATGCGAAGAGGCTCCCCGCCGGAATGCGTATCAATCGCTGCATACCATTTGTTAATTTCCATATCCAAGCCTCCATCAAACCAGCGTTAGAGCAAATTCAGAGTAGAATTAAAGCAAGAAAAAACCGCTACCCAGCTCATCCTGATCGTGAAAAACAAACTGGTGAAAGCCTGTTACCCAGGCTGACCCTGATATTTGCGGGATGACGGCCGGCAAGCCGCCTACCGTTGTTTCCTCCAAAATTTTAGCCCGGAACACGGAGCCTACAATGCTTTCATGCACAAATTCCTGCTCCTTGGAAAGCTCGCCCTTGGCATGCAGCACAGCTACCTTCGCCGAGGTTCCCGTCCCGCATGGCGAACGGTCAATTCCTCCCGGAGGCACGACGACCGTATTGCGGCAATGGGCAGCAGGCGATACGGGATCGCTGTAAAACTCAATATGGGTCAGCCCGCGAATGACTGGAATTTCGGGATGAACCACTTCGATGCTTTCGTTAATCGCCTCCCGAATTTTGATCGCCAAGCGGACGATTTCCGAAGCCCGATTTGGCACTAAGGGCAACTGCAGCAGACGCGCATCAACCAAGCCGTAAAAATTGCCGCCATACGCAATATCAACGGAAATTTCTCCAATTCCTTCCACTTGGAGCCGCACATCCTTTTTGTACAAAAAAGAAGCAATATTCGTGAACGTCACTTCTTTGACTTTTCCCTGCGCGATGTCAAGCTGGGCTTCCACAAGCCCCGCTGGCGTATCCAGCCGAATGACGTTTTTGCTTTCAGGGTAGATCCCGCCCTCAATCAGCGCCGTGCAAAGGCCAATCGTATCATGCCCGCACATCGGCAAATAGCCGCCCGTCTCAATAAAAACGACGCCGATATCGGCTGTTTTATCACACGGTGGAGTCAAAATACAACCGGACATCACTTCATGGCCCCGGGGCTCAAACATCAACGCTTTGCGAAAATGGTCAAAATGCTCGGACATATAAACCATCTTCTCGGTCATCGTGCTTCCGATCAGCTCCGGCGCTCCGCTCGTAACGGTGCGGGTCGGATTGCCTCCCGTATGGGTATCGATGGTGGTCACCAGTTTGGAAAGCTTCATAGGACTACCTCCTGATTAACGTCGCCACGACGGAATCGGTCATAGCGCAGCGGCTGGGCCGGAATGCAGGTCTCGGCTTCGCTTAACATTTCACTGATGACCTTCCCCGTAACCGCGGCGAGGCTGATTCCATCCCCTTCATGACCGGCTGCTACATAAAAACCTGGTATTTCGTCGATTGGTGAAACGATAGGCAAATGATCGGCTGTCCATGGCCTTAGGCCAGCGTACGTTCGAAGCATCGGAATATGCTCCATGACCGGAAAGAAACGGATCGCTCTCTGCGCAATAAGCCGAATGACCTCCTGATCCACGCGGGTATCCATACCGGCAAATTGGCGGCTCGATCCGATTAAAAAGTTTTGGGAAGCGGTTGGTTCGAATACGAGGGCAATGCCATACGCTTCGAACTTGGGATCTACTTGCCGCTTCCCGCCAAACTTGCTAATCAAATAGCCGAATTCCATCACCTTCCGTTTCCCAATGTTGGCTGAGCGGGCAGCGACGAGGATATGGCCTTTTCGCGGCTCAATTGGAATATCGATACCTACCATTTGTCCAATAAGCTTCGACCATACGCCAGCCGCATTAATGACGATTTTCGCTTTAATCGTGCCTGCCGCTGTCTCTACTCCCCGAATTCTCCGCTTCTCATCGAGCAAAATCGCTGTCACCGCCGTATGCGTTCGAAAACGGGCACCATGACGGCGAGCGGTTGCAGCCAAGGAGTAGGTTAGCAATACGGGGTTAACCGTAGAATCCGTTGCACACTCTAAACCGCCTAATAAATCCTCGGCCATATAAGGCCATTCGTCTCTGAGGTCCTTCTGATCGAGCATCCGAAAGGGGAGTCCTGCCTGCTTTTGCCGGGAAACCCAGCGCTCAGCAGCGATCATCTCTTCCTCCGTCTCGCAGACGAGAATGCTTCCGGGTGCCCGATACTCGAACTCCTCATCAAGCTCCTGCACCAGTTCAGCGACTAATTGCTGGGATTTCAAGGACATTTGGCTGTCGAAGCCGGGGTCTTTATCAATGGCTAAAATGTTGCCGTCGCATTTGGAGGAGGTTCCCCCCGCAATCTCCCCGCGCTCGACAACGAGAACGTCCATCCCTAATTTGGCCGTATAATAGGCGATGGCCATCCCAATGATGCCTCCGCCAATGATGACGACTTCCGCAGATTCAGCATGCATGGACGAGGCCACCTCCTTCTACATTACAAAACGATTAATTCCTTATTCGACTTCGTCAGCACTTCAATGCCTGTGTCTGTGATCAAAATATCATCCTCGATACGGACGCCTCCAAAATCAGGGATATAAATGCCAGGCTCGACTGTCAAAATCATCCCCGGCTGCAAAACATCATCCGACTTCTGGGAAAAGCCCATCCATTCATGGATTTCCAAGCCGAATGCATGACCGAGCCCATGGCCAAAATACTCCCCGTATCCGTAGCCAGCAATACAGTCCCGTCCCAGCGAATCGCCTTCTTTGCCCGTCATGCCTGGCCTTAGTCCATTTAAGGTGGTCTCGTTTGCTTCCAATACAATCTTATAAATTTCTTTATGCCGCTGCTCTGGCTTGCCGATAAACACCGTCCTTGTCAAGTCGGAGCAATAGCCTTCATAGCTCGCTCCAAAATCAAGGGTAACGAATTCGTTCGTTCCCAGCAGCTTGTCGCTCGCGAGCCCATGCGGCAATGCCGAACGCAAGCCGGAGGCTACAATCGTAGCGTAAGCCGAAGAGGTCGCCCCATTTTTACGCATAAAATATTCGAGCTCGGCAGATACGTCCTTCTCAGATAGGCCCGGCTTCATGAAGCCTAAAATATGCTCAAACGCCTTTTCCGTAATGTCGATCGCCTTGCGAATATGCCCTTGCTCGCGCTCATCTTTAATGCCGCGCAGCTTTTCAACGATATTTTGGGTCGGGACAAGCTCGAGTCCGTTAAAAGATTCCTCGTAGGCTTCATAGCCTGCCAATGTCACATGAGTTTTCTCAAACCCGAGCTTGCGGGCTCCCACCGCGTCCAGCTTTTCCCGAATAAGCTCAAATGGCTTGCCTGCATACTGGATAACCTCGTATTCAACCGCCTGCTGCGCCGCTTGACGCGTATAGCGAAAATCAGTGATTAGCAGTGCCTGATCCTTCGTAATCGCCACAAATCCCGCTGTACCCGTAAATCCGGTCAAATATCTGCGATTGTATGGACTTGCAATCAATATCCCGTCTAGCTGCTCGCGTTCCAGCTGTTCCCTAATCCTCTTGAGCCGCTGGGCTTCCATTTGCTTCACGCTCCCTCCAGTCCGATCTTTCATTCCGCGTCGCCTGTTCAACATGCTTTTAAATAGAGTCGCTTTGCACGCCCAACTGCTTATATTGCTCGCGATCCACAATTCTAAGGCCGAATACGCGGCGAATGCGTTTTCCTTCTTTGCCTTGGAATGTAACGGTTACCTTCTCGGCACCAGCAAGTGCTGCAGCCGGGAGCGGGAAGTTTACATTATAGAACTTATCCTCTTCCGTAAAACCTTCCTCCACCTCTGTCAGCAGCTCGCCATTCAAACAGACATCAAACTCGCAATTCGGCATCTCTTGTGCCGATGTATAAGTCACGACCAGCATCATTTCGTTTTCGGGCTTCACCTTCAAATCGAACGAGAACCACCCGCCTTGGCCCGCCATGCGGAATGGCCTGCGGTTCAACATGCCGACGCGAGTCGAGCTGTCGCCTTTAAAATCATGGTCACGCTCCGGCTGCATTTCTCCTGGCTGCGCATAATCAATTGTGCATTGCTCCAGCCTTTGCATCTTTTCCATCACTTTTCTGTAATCCGCTTCCGCTATTGCCCAGCCATCCGGCGTGAACAAGTCCCAATAAACGGTATAGGAACGGTCAACCATTTGGTAAAATGGCGCAAGCTCCACATTGCGGGGGTAACCGACCAATTTGCTTTGGAAAGCCAAGCTTTTGCCAGGCACAGCTTCCAGCCATGTATCCAGCGGCTTCTCTTTTGCCAGCAAAACAGGCGCATAAAGATACTCGGAAGCATGGGGATCATCATGGCTCCCCAGATCACCCGCAAGCAGCACAGGTCCATAAAAAATCGCTGCGCGATCGGCATTGTCTGCCATAGCCTCCAGCCTTAGCGACTTCGGAATAACAACCCGAATCAAGTCCCCGTCGATCCATAAACGGTTGATCGCAATAAAGGAGCCGGGGGATTGGTCAACCGCTATCGGTTCACCATTAATTTCAACGGAGACCCCTTGCTCCGCCCAGCCCGGATAGCGAATGTTGAGACTGAACTGCACAGGCTTCGCGCACGATAGTTTGAGCCCTATCACATCGTCCAACGGATATTCCGTCTCCTGCAGCAGCGTTACGCCCTTTTCCGTCCACGCCAGCTCGGAATGGATAAACTGGTTCACAAACAGTTGGTCTTCCCCTTTAAAATAAATCGCGCTGCCATAGCTGGCCTGGCTTTCCATTCCTGTGCCGATGCAGCAGGTGAAATCGTCGAATTTGTCATCAAAAATTTTATGCCCGCCCATTGCCAGCGACAAAAAATACGTCATGCCGCCAGACTCCGGATGCTGGGACGCGAGTATATGATTAAACAGCGCCCGTTCATAATAGTCGGCTTCCGCAGCTGATGCTTTCCACTCAAACAGATGCTTCGTCAGCTTCAGCATATTGTAGGTGTTGCACGTTTCCGTCGTTTGCGGCCCCAGCCTGTCATTAAACGAATCCGCATCGCCAAAATATTCGCCAAAGCTATTACCGCCATTCGCATAGGAATGGTGATGAACGACGCTGTTCCAGAAAAACTCAGCCGTATCCCGGCGCTTCTCGTCGCTAGTCCATTCATATTCCTTCGCTAGGCCAATCAGCTTCGGAATTTGGGTATTCGCATGCTTTCCGGGCAGGCAGTCCACATGCTCAGCAAGCGGATCAAGGACAAGCTTATGCCAAAATTTCTCGGCTAACGTTAAATATTTGTATTCATTCGTATCGGCATATAGATCAGCTAAAACCTCGTTCATGCCGCCATACTCGCAGATCATCATTTCTTCCATTTGCTCTGTAGACAGCGGGGCGAGAATCCCTTCAACCCAGTCGGCAAGCTTCCTTTCCACAACGAGCGCTTTCTCATTGCCGGTTAGCCGGTAAGCATCCCTCAGTCCCGCAAACAACTTATGCAGCGTGTACAAGGGCGCCCAGGCCCCATTCAAGTCAAATCCCTTGGATTGAATATTTCCGGAAGCCACTTCATGGAAAACTTCCTTGCCGCGCGGAATGCCAGAAACATAACCATCCCCATGCTTATTTTGGCAAAGCTCAAGCTCATCCGTTATATAATCGACTCTTTCCTTGAATTCCGCCTCTGCCAAAGAGCTATACATCATCGAGCACGCGGATAAATAATGCCCTAACGTATGTCCCGACAAGCTCTCTGCTTCCCAGCCCCCATATTGCGGCGCTCGCGGCTCAAGTCCTGCATATTCTCTAAATCTAGCCAGCAGTCTGTCTGGCTCAAGCTCCAGAAGATAACGGCGATTCGTTTCCATCGCATGCTTAAATGGCCCCTCCAACAGCTTAACCTCGCCTAATGCGAAAGCTTGAGCCGCTTGTTTAATTCTCATGCTTGCTTTCATTTGGTTATCACCCTTTCATACCGGTTAACGTAATACCTTCAATAAAATAACGCTGCCCTATAAAAAACACGATGATGACAGGCATAATGACAAAGGTGGAAGCAGCCATTAGCAAATGCCACTGCGCACTGTGCAGCGACTGAAACATTTGGAGGCCAAGCGCCATCGTAAATTTGCTTTCCTCGTTCAAATAAACGAGCGGCCCCATAAAATCATTCCAGGAATTCATAAACGAAAACAGTCCAATGACGATTAAAGCCGGCTTAGACAAAGGGATAATGATGCGGTAAAAAATAGTCCAGGGGCCCGCTCCATCGACATACGCCGCTTCATCCAAATCTTTTGGAATGCTCGAATAAAACTGTCTGAGCAGAAAAATATCAAACGCTGAGCCAAACCAGACCGGCATAATAAGCGGAAAATACGTATTAATGAGATCTACCAATCGCCAGCCAATAAAGGTAGGAATCAAGGTGACTGCACTAGGCAGCATCATGCTGGCTAACAGCAAGGAGAAAAAAATATTTCTCCCCGGCCAGCTCAGTCTGGCATAGCTATACGCGCCTAGAGAGCTGCTGATCAGCGCTCCTGCCAAGCAGCTCACCGTAATGGTCAGCGTATTTCGGAAAAAGCGGAAGAAATCGATTGATGTCAGCGCCTCCACATAGTTTTGAAATTGAAACGGGGCAGGAATCCACTTGGGCGGCATTTCAAAAATTTGCAACGACGTCATGAGCGAGCTGCGTATGAGCCAGAATAGCGGCAGCAGGCAGAAAGCGGCTCCTATGAGCAGGAAAAAATAGACGATTATTTGCGAAATTCGGCGGCTTCTCAGCATATGGGCTACACCTCGCTTTCATAAAATACCCATGATTTCGAAGTCCGGAAAAAAATCGCCGTCACGATGAGAATGATGATAAAGAGAATCCAGGCAATCGCCGAAGCATGCCCCATTTCCCCAAATAAAAAGGCCTCCCGATAAATGTAATAGTTATAGAACAAGCTCGCATTGTTTGGTCCGCCTTGTGTCATAATGAGCGCTTCGGTGAACACCTGAAAGGCGCCAATCGACCCCATAATCAAATTAAAGAAAATAATCGGCGTCATCATCGGTATCGTAATGTGCAGAAATTTGCGCATGGCGCCTGCACCATCGACGATAGCCGCCTCGTACAACGATCTCGGCACACCTTGCAAGCCCGCCAGAAAAATGATGATCGTGCTCCCCATTCCCCAAAGGCTCATAAGAACAATAGAAGGAACGACCGTCTCCTCTGAATAAAGCCAGTTTAAAGTTGGGAGATTGAGCGCTTCCAGAAAGCTGTTGAATAGTCCCAAGTCAGGACTGAACAACCAAATCCAAATCATTGAAGAAGCGACAGCAGGCACAATCACGGGCAAATAAAAGATCGTTCGAAAAATCGACTTGCCGCGAATAAACTCCATATTAAGCAAAAAGGCGACGATAAATGAAAACATAAGCCCGAGAGGAACTCTTAAAATCACATACTTAAAAGTAACCGCTAAAGAGTTGTAAAAATATTGATCCGTGCCATCAAAAAGCCTCGTATAATTGTCGAACCCGATAAATTTCGGCGTATTCACAATGCGATAATCCGTGAAGCTTAGCAATAAGCTTGATAGCATCGGCAAAATGGTGAAAGTGAGCAGGCCCAAAATGCTGGGCAAGGCAAACAGGATGCCAGCAAGCGCAATACGGCGTTTACGAGTGATAAAAAAAACCTCCTCTCCGGGCGAATGGCTATCCCCCTGGCTACCTTCCGTAATAGCCCTGAATCAGCGGCTCCACTTTAGGTTCAACCCCTTTTAACGCTTGCTCGGCCGTTTCTTTGCCCGTCCATACCAAATCAAGGGCAGGCGTGACAAGCGCATTGATTTTAGCTAGATTTTTCACCTCAAAGCCTGGCGTCCGTATGCCGTTCTCCAGCGTTTGCTTCATAAAGGATTCCGTATAGCCCTCTGGATGCGCCTTGTTTCCTGAAGCCCATTTGCTGATCAGCTCTGGATCGGTATACCACGCTTTTTTGAGCGGCATCCACAATCCGCCTGCGATCAGCGGCAGCACCGATTCCGGATCAGCCATATATTTATAAAGCAGCCATGCTTCCTCAGGATGTTTGGTTGAGCTGAATATGACCGTCGGTGCGCCATCCAGCAGCGTATTGCTATCTTTTAATTTGGGAAGAACGCCTACGCCTAGATTAAAGTCCTGTTCGGCGAATGCTTGCAGAGCCCAGTTTCCAGATACGGTCATGGCGACTTTTTTCGTCTGCAGCGCCATATCGGGAAGGCTTTTCGTTTGAAGCGGGGTTGGTGAAACATGGTGTACATACATCAGGTCAGCAAGCTTTTGAATTGCTTCGATCGCTTCCGGCTCCACTAGTCCAAAGCCCTTGCCGTCTTCCGTTAAGAAGTTGCCGCCATTGGACACAACCGCTGCCATCATGTTGTATGGATCATATTGAAAGCCGTACTGTTTGATTTTATTTGGATTAAAGGCAGGGTCCAGCGCATTTTTTCCCGTGTCATCCAGCGTTAATTTTTTTGAATATTCGATAAACGTATCCCAGTCCCATGCCTTGCCTGCTTCTGTCGGAGGCAGCTCCACGCCCGCGTCCAGCAGCATATCCTTGTTGTACATGAGTCCGTAGCCTTCTACTGCCGTGCTCATTCCGATCGTCTTGCCAGGCGCGTAGTCGTACCAAATTTGATCTAAATAATCTTCCTTCTTAAAATCGGGATCGCTTTCAATGAGCGGGGTGAGATTAAGCAGCTTTCCATCCTCTGCCCAGGTGAGCGCCGCGCCAGAAGACAAATAACCGAGATCGGGTGCCACATTTCCGGCTACCATCGTCGTCAGCTTCGTCAAATAATCCGATGGCACATGCATAGGCTCGACGATAATGCCCGTTTCTTGCTCAAAACGCTTAAGCGCCTCCGTAACCGTCTTCTTCTCGATCGTATCGCCCCAAAAGGAAAATTTAAGCGTAACCTGCTCGCCGTCTTTCGGTGGTTTTACGCCGGATTGATTTTCAGGAGACCCTTCATCGCTGGAGCAGGCTGTCAGTATGACTGTCATGGTGAAAACTGCCGACAAAGCTAATGCGGTTAAACGTTTAGCTTTCTTCATTGGCTCGCCCTCCATCATATTTACAAATGGTTTATAGTTTTATTGTAAATAAGAGCCGCTATAAAAAGAATTCGAACATTTTTGTATTGGTGGAGGATCTTCGCTTTTTCTATATAGGCAAATGAATTTTCACCACCGTGCCCTGTTGGGGCTGGGAATGAATGGTAACGCCATATGAATCTCCGTAGATAAGCTTTATTCGTTTGTCGACATTTTGAATGCCGATCGAGCTGCTTTCCGTTTCGGTCAAAGACGCAATTTGGCTCTCTGGAATGCCGATGCCGTTATCTTCGACCGTGAAGCAGCGCTGCTTGTCCTCCAGCCAGCCGCGAATGTGAATAAGCCCGCCGCGATGAATATGGGCAAAGCCATGCACGATCGCATTTTCAACAAAGGGCTGTAAAAAAAGCTTGGGCACCGTGTATGTATAAAGCTCGGGAGCAATGTCATAGGTAACGGCAAATTTCCCTTCAAAGCGTTGATCCGTGATAAAAATATAATGCTTGAGCCAATTTAAATCATCATTGAAATCGCCTATGTCCTGGCTATTTGCAGATGTGTATTGCAGCATCGCAGATAAGCTGACGATCATGCTGCTTAATTCCTTCTGATTATTTTCCAAAGCGGTCCAATTCATAATGTTTAAGGTGTTATACAAAAAATGAGGGTTAAGCTGTATATTCAGCGACATAATTTGCGTTTCTTTCTCCCTTAGCTTGACGATGTAATTTTCTTCGATTAATCGATTAATTTTCACATTCATTTGATTGTATTTATGAATCAGATAGCCCATTTCGTTATAGGACTCGACGGGAATTCTAGTATCAAATTCGCCCTCTCCTGTCTTTTTTATCGCTTTCAGCAGCTGATGAATAGGCTTCGTAATGGAGCTCGCGAATATATAAGCCAGCAGAAGCGATACGATAAGCAGAAATACAGCCAAGTACAGCGTATAGGATTTAATTTCCGGCAAAAAAGAGGCCATGAGCTTTCCTGGGGAAATCGTAATGCCCGATATCCAGCCCGTTACTTTAGACGTATCAAAGCAAACGATCAGCGGCTTTCCATCCTGCATAACGGTTATCGTGCCGCTTTTCATCGCTGCGATCTCATCGAGCCATGCGGGCTTGCCGAGGCGGGCTTCTTTAAACATATCCGTGCCAGATATGGGCTCGCCTTCCGCACTCAAAATAAAATAAGAAGCGCCATCAGCAGGAAGTGCTCCCGACAAATGTGCGCCGTACATCTCAGGATTATAGGTCACGACCAGCACCGGCAGCTCAGCCTTCCCTTGCAGCTCGATCACTTCGCTATTATTAATCTGAAACAACTTGAGCAGGCGTACACCCGACAATAGATGGGCATATTCTGGCGGCCTCACTTGGCTCGTTTTCCGGTCAAACATCCGATCGAATGAAAAAGTCGGCACCCATGCCATCCCCCCTTTTCCTGCCCATGCCCTTTGATATAAAGCGGTCTTATTAAAATCCTGATACGGAATAAAAGTAGACGTGCCGATATTCGCATAGCTCGTCATCAAATGAATCGAGTAGATTTGATTTAAATCGAGGAAATATTTGCTGATGACTTGATTCACTTTTTTCTCCATCGTAATCATGCTGTATTCGTCCTTTGGGTCCGCATGCAAGTATTGCTCATACAGCACCTGATCGGCGAACATGGCCAGACTGCTTTCTTCCACCCGCGAAAGCTCTTCATCAATGATTTCATTGTTCTGCTTCACGATCGAATAAAGGTTTTGCCGGGCAAAATCCGAAACAAATTCCCTGCTGGAATAAAAATATTTTGAGCTCAATATGACGAGCGGCAGCGTGACGATGAGCGCATAGGTGAGCAAAAGCTTAGACCGAAAGCTAAAATACTTTTGAAAGCGATGTAAAAAATAAGGCGTACGCAGCTAAACCCCCTCCTTTAACGAGAAGCAGATAAATGACGATATTCCTCTGGACTGCTGCCATATTCCTTGCGGAACAGCCGGATGAAATATTTTACATCCTTGTATCCGACGTTTTCGGCAATTTGGTACACCTTTTGCGAGGTTTGCAACAATTGTCCGGCGGCAGCCTTCATTCTCGTTTGCATAATATATTGGTTAATGGTCGTATGGGTATGCGTTTTGAATAACAAACAAAAGTAAGAAGCATTAAAATGAAATTTCGCAGCGATCGTACTGAGGGACAATTCTTCGTCATAGTGGTTTTCAATATAGGCTTTGCAGGCAACAATGATAGCTTCGCTGCGATAAGAGGTTCGATTATCCAAACAATCGGCCAACTCGAAAATCCATGCCTGAGCCGCATTTTTTAATTGCTCGACGGTATGGCATTGCAGCAGCGCTTCCTCCAATGCCGTGCTATTGAAAGAAAGCAGCCCTTTTTCCATTAAGCAGGAGGTTAAATGATGGATAGCAGCAGCGATGGCATATACTAGCTTTTCAGGCTGGGGGAAGCTGCTTGCGGTCGCTTGATTAATGATGGAATCCAAATACGAACGAATGCCGGGCTTATCGCCCGATACAACAGCGTCTGTCAAAAAACGCACCTCTAGCTTCAGCAGCGCCCGATGACTGCTGTCATTCATTTGCTCGGCTTCGAGCAGAACGCCTCCGCCCTTGTAAAATCGCGTTTGTAAGGCGAGATTAGCTTGTTTAAAAGATTCCCTGGCTTCATGCTCCCAACTGGTGAAGCTGCTCCCCAAGCCAAACGTTAATTCGGCTGCATGCTGGGCAGAGAAATGGCGGATGAGCATTCGCAGCCTGCCTTCCCATTCGGGGGTGACGATTGGTGCGTTTTCCCCGCTAATGATCATGGTGTGAAGCACCTTATCAGACTGGTAGAAAGCGAATGAAAATCCTTGCGCCTTCAAGGCTGCTTCCAGCTTCGCTTTGAGCTCACTCAGCATCCATTTGCGATCGCCAGTCCCGATTTTCGAATTCAGCACTGCGGCCATAACCATACCCTGCTTAACAGCGGGAAAGGCTCTTTCAAGCCGCTGATAATCGTCCTTATCCGGCAATCCTTCAAACAATTCGGCAAGGGAAGCCTCCACGGAGGCGAGGCGTATAGTGTGCATTTTATTTTCGGTTTTCGCGAGCAGCTGGACGATTTTTTGTTCTTCAACCGGCTTCAGCAAATAATCGCTAGCTCCTAATTGCAGAGCACGCTGCGCGTATTCGAAGTCCGAATAAGCGCTCATTATAATAATGCATTCGCTTCCCCCGCGTTCGATGAGATGCTCCATAAATTCGAGGCCATCCATAATCGGCATCTGAATATCTGTGAACACCAAATCAATGGGATGCACGCTCATGCTTTGCAGCGCCTCCGCCCCATCCATCGCATCATAAATGGTATATTCCGGCCTTAAATGTTTAAGCATTCGGGATAACCCTCTTCTGTGCTTTGGTTCATCATCCACTACTAAAACGTTCAACATCTTCCATCCCCCTTCATTTCAATAGCTTTTCTATAGCAATATCAACGGGATGTTTCTAGCTGTTTTCGTTTACACGTCCTATTCTATATACAATCTTAATAATTACAATAAAGATTCAGAAGCAATACTTTCATTTTTTCAACCAATTGCGTTTATAAGCGTTCCTTTGCCCGGTTATGCAAACAGCGAACAGCGGCAAGGCTGCGCACCTTATCCCACTCGGAGGGATGAAGATGCGGCTGCTTTGCCGCTGTTTTAGCTGATTGACTTGATTTACCTGGTGGATTGAACGCATACGTAGCTGCCTACCTGCCTGTCCTTATCCTTTAACCGAACCGAGCATAACGCCCTTGGCAAAATGCTTTTGCAAAAACGGATACACGAGCAAAATCGGAATCGTAGCAAATACGATGACCGCCATCCGAATCGTTTGCGGCTGAATCGCCGTCTCATCGAATCCGGTATCGCCGATCCGGCTTTGCGCCAAAATAACGATTTCCCGCAGCAGCACCTGTACCGGCCATTTATCGCTGTCATTAATATAAATGATGGCGCTGAAAAACTGGTTCCAATGCGATACCGCATAAAACATGCCAAAGGTCGCAATGGCAGGCATCGATAGTGGGATAACAATTCGGAACAGCACGCCGACATCCGTACAGCCGTCGATTCGCGCAGAATCCTCCAGCCCATCGGGAATTTGCTGAAAAAAGTTTTTCAGCACAATCAGATTAAACGCGCTTATGGCATTCGGGATCATCAGCGACCACAGCGTATTCGTCAGCCCCATGCCGCTTACGACAAAATAAGTCGGAATGAGCCCGCCGCTGAACAGCATCGTAAACAGCACCGCCATTAAAATCGGCTGCCGCCCGCGCAGCGTCTGCTTTGCAAGCGGATAGGCCATCAGGCAGGTCAACAGCAGATTGATGGCCGTGCCGAGCGTTGTCACATAAATCGAGACGAGCAGGCTGCGCATCAGCGTATCGGTCGAGAAAATATATTGATAAGCCGACAGCGAGAACGACTTCGGGAAAAGAATAAAGCCCCCTTTTGCCGCCTCCTCTGGACTCGTAAAAGATACAGCCAAAATATAAATGAACGGCAGTACCGTCACCAAAGCAATAATCGTCAGCACGATGAAATTGGCGCCGTCAAACAATTTGTTGCCCAGCGTATTGTCAACGCGAACATAAGACTGATCCTGGCTCATTGTCCTCTCCTCCTGCTCTCATAATGGCGCTAGTAAACCCCTTCCTGCCCAAACTTCTTGGCCATCCAGTTCGCTCCCAGCACCAGAATGAGGCCGATAAAGGATTTGAACAAGCCAACTGCCGCGCTGTAGCTGTACTGGGCCTGCGTCAAGCCTTTCACGTACACATACGTGTCGAATACTTCGCCTACATCGCGGTTCGTCGGAGCAAGCATGAGGAAAATATGCTCGAACCCGGAATCGAGAAACGTGCCGAGCCGCAAAATAAGCAAAATGACGATTGTGCTGCGAATAGCTGGCAGTGTAATATGCCACAACTGTCTTAGCCGATTGGCTCCGTCCATTCGCGCTGCTTCATACAGCTGCACATCAACACCCGACAGCGCTGCGAGAAAAATAATCGTGCCCCAGCCTACTTCCTTCCAGATCGACTGCGACATAATAATCGTTCGGAACCAGCTCGGCTCCAGCAAAAAGGCGATTTTATGCCCGGTTAGCGCAAACAGCATTTCATTGATAATGCCGCCTTCCGTCGTCAGTATAATGTAGAATACCCCTACGACGACGACCCAAGAGACGAAATGGGGAATATAGATCATCGTCTGCACAAACCGCTTGAAGCGCTCGACCCGTACTTCATTCAGCATTAAAGCAAGCACAATCGGCAGCGGAAAGAAGAAGACGATGTTGTAAACTGCCAGCAGCAGCGTATTGCGGAACAGCTGCCAAAACTGCGGCTCCGAGAAAAATCGTTCGAAATGCTTAAGTCCCGCCCAGCTGCTCCCCAGCACGCCCTGAAAGGGCTGATAATCCTGAAACGCGATAATGACGCCGTACATCGGGACGTATTTGAAAATGATGAAAAATAGTACGCCTGGAAGCAGCATCGCATACATCCATTTATCCTTGATCAGCTCTCGCAGCCACTCGCTGCGCCTGCTTACCCGCTCCTTGCCAAGCGTTGATCCGCCTGGCCTGCTACTGCTGCTGCCCGTCGTGCGGATTTGTGCGTTCATGCGCGTCCCTCCCTTGTTAGCCTCCAAGCTCTACGAAGGACGACTCATATTCCTTCACGACGGCATCGCCGCCAGCCTTCGCCCATTTGTCTACTTCCGCCTGAAAGCCTGCATCGTCAATTTGGCCCATAATATATTTCGTTTCCGCATCGCGAATAATGAGATCAAGCTCTACTCCACGTTCATTATACGTTGGC
The DNA here is from genome assembly GCF_001422685.1 of Paenibacillus sp. Leaf72. Taxonomy (NCBI): domain Bacteria; kingdom Bacillati; phylum Bacillota; class Bacilli; order Caryophanales; family Paenibacillaceae; genus Paenibacillus; species Paenibacillus sp. Leaf72. The sequence continues at coordinate 167,222 of NZ_LMLV01000001.1, forward strand.
GAATTGAGCGTCAGCGCGGGATTCGGCACCGCATATTGAACGTTATCCCTCGCCATTTTTGTCCCTTTTAGAGCGATTGGCGTATCATCAATTTCCGGTACATTGTAGCCTTCAATGTTAAGCAGTCCGTCACGATATGGCTTGACCTCCCGCTGGAACAAAGCAAAATCTGTAAACTTCGTTTTAGTGCCATCCACAACCTCATAATGCTTGCCTTCAATGCCGCGCATTTGCAGCGTGGACATCGGCTCATCCATCAGCTTGTCGAGGAAGGTCAGCACGCGCTTCAGCTCCGCCTCATCCTTGACTGCCGATTTGGGAATCGCCAAAAATCCAAAGTTGCCCGGCTCGCCCGCGATGCGCGGACCATCTGGCCCAGCAAACGGGGCAATATCCCATTCTGCCGTCGGAATCGTATCCTTCATGGCGACAGAGTAGCTCTGTACATTTTGCGCCGACACATTCAACCGCATGCCGACCCTGCCGTCATACATCGCCTTATCCAGCTCCGTTACATCGTAGACGGCAAAATCCTGATTAATCAGCTTGTCAGCATACAGCTTGCGGAACAGCTGGAGCACATCCATATATGGCTGTGTCTTAAACTCCGGCGTGAATTTGCCGTTGTCCTCTCCCCAGCGATTGACGCCGCCAATGCTGACCGCCAGCCTTGTAATGACGGGCTGCGTTCCAGCGTTGTAATTTTTGAACAGCATCGTGCCGTAAGAATCCTGCTTGCCATTGCCGTCTGGATCACTTTCAGAAAACGCTTTCATAACGTTATACCAATCATCCATCGTTGCGGGTAGTGTTAGCCCGGCTTTATCAAACCAATCTTTGCGGTAGACGACGGCTGCCCGCCCAATGTCGCGGTAGTTCGGGATGCCGAACAGCTTTCCGTCAATTTTTATATTGTCATAGTAGCGCTGATCCTGCGCCGCCAAATTCGGATAATCCTTCAAATACGGCCCCAGCTCCCAAAACAAGCCGTTGCGCGCGGCATTCATTACGTTTGGCACATAGTTGACCTTTAAAATTTGCGGAAGCTCATTGGAAGCAATCATGACGTTGATTTTATCATCGAATGCTGCTTGCGGAATCCACTGAATCGCAAGCTCCGTATTCGTATACTTTTCAATCGCCTGCTCCACCTCATTGCCCTTTGCTGGAATATCGCCCACCTGGCGCAGCGCAATCGACAGCTTATATGGCTTGCCCACACCTGCATTTTCTCCGGAATTTTCCCCGCTGCTGCTGGCTTTCTCTCCTGTTCCCGCACAGCCCGCGGCGAGCCCCAGCGTCAATACGCCGGAGCAGATGAGGTTCACCCACCGCTTGCTGCTGCTGCTTGCTAAAGGCTGAATCGGCTTGCTTGTCATGAGTCGTCTCCCCTTTTAATTAGGAATGCTTGCCACAGCTTGCCTCTGCTGTTCTCTGCTGTTCTCTGCTGTTCTCTGCTGCTCTTTACAACCTTTTACTGCTTCGTTTGCGACGTGCGGTCCTGCAGCTGATGGACGGATACCGCTCCCCAGCTTAAATCCGGTACACGGTATTGCTCGATTTTATCCGGGTCCAGCTCCATCCCAAGCCCTGGCTTGTCAGCCCCTGGCACGATCAGGTAACCTTCCTCATAACGAACCGACTCCTTAACCACATCGCCGACATATAGCTCCGGTCCCGTCGGGTCCGACGTATAATTCAGATTGACGAGCGTGCTGCCGAGATGCGCCATGGCGGCTGTGCCGATCGACAGCTCCTGCGTCGTGCCCAGCAGGCAGCCTTTGCCAGCTACTTCCGCGGCTGCTGCCGCTTTCCGGGCAGAGGTCAGGCCGCCAATGAATATCGGCGAAATATTGAAAATATCTACGCTGTCCTGCCGCAGCATCTCATGCTGCTGGCGGAAGCTCCACACATGCTCGCTCACGGGATAATCCGATTTCATGCGAACTTGCCGCAGCCCTTCGAAATCATTTTGCGGAGCCGGGCTCTCGACCATTTCAAAGTCATAAGCAGATAAGCGGCGTATCGCCTTAAGCGATGCCTTCCAGTCCAGCAAATGGCTGAAATCGAGCGATTTAATTTTCACCCGTGAGCCGAACTCGCGCTGCACCCCGTCCAGAAACGCCTCATCCGCATCAAGGTTTTTGCCGACATACAGCCGGAATACGTCAAACCCCTGTGCCAGCCGCTCGCGGACGACAGCGATATTTTCCTCAACCTCCTCCATAAACCGGTGTCGGAAGATCGGAAAGCATACTTTAATTTTGTCCTGAATAGCCCCGCCCATAAATTCTGACACCGACATATTCAGTGCCTTCGCGCACAAATCATGCAGCGCGGCATCAATGCCATTGCGGATAAAATTACCTTTCTCGTAATAAAAGTTGGCTTCGGGAAAATGGCTTTTCAGCTCCATATTGATGCGCGACAGCTGGAAGGGATTTTGTCCGATCAGGATGCCCTTGAGAACTGTCGCCAGGTCATTCAAATCAATCGAATAATAAGGAAGATGGGAAAAATCCGACATTTCGCCGATGCCCGTCAAGCCTTCATCGGTCATTAGCTCCACTATGACATGCTTGCTGACAAAGCCGGTAGAACGCGGCACGCCAACGACGGTTAAGCGCAAATCAGACAGCTTCATGAATCGAAACACTCCCTTTTTTGTTAGGCTGTAGTCCTTCTTGAAGGGCAAGCAATGCCAAACCTTGCGTAAACGGTGTAATTTCATACGGGATTTGGTTATAGGCTTCGGCATCCGCCTTCACCGGGGTACCTGATGAGCCGCCTGTTACATAACCTTCTTCATCAATGCTTGCCACTACTGCATCAAGCGCCCGCTCCGCCACCTCGCGGTATTGCTCCGAAATGAGGCCTAGCCTGATCCCTTTCAGCAAGCCATAAGCAATGCCCGCGGTAGCGGACGTTTCTGTATACGTGTCCTTCCGGTTCAGCACTGTTCTCCACAGCCCTGAAGCCTCTTGCAGCTCAGCTAGCCTCTTTACTTGCGCATGGAGCGTTTCCAAAATCGCCTCCCGCTCCGCAAACTCGGACGGCAGCAGCTCCAAAATATCAACGATGCCCGCCGTCATCCACGCATTGCCTCGGCCCCAATGAACGCCGATCCACTTCCGCTGCTTATCGTTCCAGCCATGATAAAACAGCTTCTCTTCAGGGTCGAACAGCAGCTTGCAATGCAGAGCGAGCTGTCTTCCGGCTTCCAGCCTGAACCGCTCATCATGGAGGAGCGCTCCCCGCTGCGCCATATAAAGCAAGCTCATAAACAGCGTATCGGCCCACACCTGATCCGACCAGTCATTGTCCAGCACCGTATGCTCCAGAGCTCCTGAATCGGTGCGCGGCCCGCTATTCAGCAAATAATCGTCAAATGTCTGAAAAAAACTCGCATATTGGCCCTCATCGTCCTGATCCCGCAAATGCAGCATCGTCAGAAGCAGCGAGTTGGAGTTTACGCAAACTTTCTCAAAATGCGCTTTTATTCGCCCATCAATCCAGCCTTTCAGCATCAGGTCATAGGGTGCATCTCCCGCTGCCTCTCCTGCCTTCACTACCCCATAGAAGGCAACCCCGATGCTCCAATCCCAGCGCCGCCAGCGAATGCCTCCGGGTTCATCCGAAAAGGTATGGCTAAGCGCCAGCGTCCGCTCAGCGGTTCGACTTAGCAGCAATTGCAGTTCTGATCTGTTTTGCCCCGCCATTCAACTTCCTCCTTTTTGATTAAAATCCATTTAATGCGCTTACACAAGGTGAAACGGCTGTCTCCGTCTTTTGGCGGCGCGGCGCGTTACATTCCGAGAAATATAGAGAGGAGATGGGAAAATCATATACTCCCTATATTTTATAAAAAGAATTGCCCTTATACGGGCTGCAGCAAGCCCCATTCCCTCAGCATGCCTGCTACCTCTTCACATTCCTTGCTCGTTAATGTGCTGATAGGCGGGCGCACCGCTCTCGTTGCTATCAGCCCCAGCTGGTACATCGCTTCCTTGACTACGCTTACATTATTGCCGTTTCGATGGCTTTCCCTCAGCTGCTCGAATGGAAGCACCTCGCGCCAAATTTCCATCGCCCGCTCATAGTTTCCTGCATTCAGCGCCTCCAGCATCGCAAACGATCTTTGGGTATCCACATTGACCATTCCCGACGTAAAGCCCTTCGCCCCGGCCGCATAAAACGTCGGTGCCCACATTTCAGCCGTTCCGCATATCCACACGATGTCGTCCTCCACAGCTTGTACTGCGCGGCTAAAGGATGGCGGATGATTAATCGCATATTTGATGCCCACGACATTCGGTATGGCAGCAGCCTGTACAATCGCCTCATGCGTAATTTGCTCGCTGCGGATATAAAGCACCATGGGCAGCGAGGTTGCGGCCGCGATTTGCTTGTAATAATCGACTACGCCCTGCGCCAGCAAATAGGGATGAACTGGCTGATGCACCATAATGCCGTCGGCGCCGCATTTTTCCGCATGAAGGGCTAGCTCGGAAGCTGTACTCGCATCATAGCCCACCCCGGCAATGACCAAACTTTCGTGGTTAACGGTGTCTGTCACAAACCGCGTAACCTCCTTAGCCTCCTCCACGCTCAGCGCATAAAACTCGCCTGTGTTACCGCATGGATAAATCGCTTGAATGCCTTGGTCAAGCAAATAGCGAATGTTGCCTTGCAGCGATGTCCAATCAATGCCGAGCTGTCCATCAAATGGTGTCACATTAATCGCATTGATGCCTCTTAGTTTAGCTTTAATGCCTTCATGCATCGTCACAGCATCTCCTTTCTCTTAATCTTCTATTGTTTGCTCCAGCGGTTTGCCTGCGGAATGAAGATCAGCCATCGTTTCATCCCGCCCGCTGCCGAAGCTGCTATTGCTTGGTGCCTGTCCCGTCTACTCCCAGCATGCTAGCTCTTCGCTTTCGCCGCCGCCTTGCTTTCCTTCACAAACTCAATCGTCCGGCGAATATGCCCAATCATCAGCTTCTCGGCAAGATCAGCATCTTTCGCCACAATGGCCTGATAGATGGCATAATGCTCCTGAAAGCCCCGCTCCAGCTCATCCTCATGCGACAGCGCCTTTTTACGGAAGGAACGGTCAAAGGAATGAATCGCTTCAATCTGTTGAAAAATATAATTATTTTTCGCATACGTTCGGATCAATTTGTGAAAATGTCCATTAAGCGCAATGAGCTGCTCTGTATTTTTCGCTTCGGTATAAATGCGCATCTGCTCCGTTGTTTCCGTTAGCACACTGGCTTCCTCGTCCGTTATTTTGAGCGCCGCGAGCCTTGCGGCTACACCCTCCAGAGCCGATCGCGCCCAGTTGATTTCCTCAACCGAATTCATAATGTCGCTGGAGACGAACGTTCCCCGTCTGGCGCTTGTCGTAACAAGCCCCTCCTGCTCCAGCCTTCGCAGCGCTTCCTTCAGCGGCGTTGTGCTGATGCCGAACTGCTTGGCCAGCTCCCGTTCCTTCAAATGATGGCCCGCCTTATATTGCTCGGACAAAATCGCTTCCTTCAGCTTCTCGTATATGACGTCGCGAATCGAGCGCGTCTGCAAAGCTATATCTTCCTCTTGACCATGTATGCTCATCATTACCGCCCCCTAATTTTGCAGCAGGCCTCGCGCCTGTTTCTCAGGATTTAATAAATACGGTTTTGATAGAGGTGAAAAATTCTATCGCTGCCTGCCCTTGTTCCCGCGAATGCGAGCTGGACTGCTTCATGCCGCCAAACGGCGCTTGCAGCTCCACACCCGCACTCTCCGAATTGATTCGAATAAGGCCCGCATCCATGTCCTGAATAAAGGATAGCATATGAGCGATATTTTGCGTAAATATGGAAGCGCTTAAGCCAAATTCCGTATCATTTGCAATCGCTAACGCTTCCTCTATCGTATCAAATCGCATAAGCGCCAGCACTGGGCCAAAAATTTCCTCCCGCGCAATCGCCATACCCGCATCTACCTGATCAAAAATCGCTGGCTCAATGTAATAGCCTTCCTGATCAAGCCCTTCCGGCTGCCCGCCACCATGCAGCAGCAACGCACCTTCCTCTACGCCTTGGCGAATATAGGAAGCAACATTATTATATTGCTGCTCGCTGGCGCAAGGCCCCATCCATGTATCGGGCGCCAGCGCGCTGCCGACTTTAAGCTCCTTCGTTCGGGCCAGCAGCTTCGCCACAAAAGGCTCGAAAATATCATTCGCGATAATAACCCGGCTCGTAGCCGTGCATTTCTGACCGGTTGAGCGGAAGCCGCCGTTTACAGCCGCTTCTACCGCTTGATCGAGATCAGCGTCAGCAGCGACGATTAGCGGATTTTTGCCGCCCATCTCCAGCTGATATTTCGCTCCCCGGGCGAGCGCCGCCATGCCAATCCGTTTTCCCGTCTGGTTCGAGCCGGTGAACGTAATTCCTTGGATGAATGGATGCTCAGCCATCGCTTGACCAACGACGGAGCCTTTGCCCGTTACGAGATTGACCGTCCCGGCTGGAAAACCCGCTTCTGCCAAGCATTCCATCAGTTTGACAGCGGTTACAGCAGTTTCCGTAGCTGGCTTAAGCACAACCGTATTGCCATATATTAGGGCGGGAGCCATCTTCCAAAGTGGAATAGCTATTGGAAAGTTCCACGGCGTAATGACGCCGACGACGCCAAGCGGAACACGAGTTGTCAGCATAAGCGCTTCGCTGTCCGTTGACGGAATGACATCGCCTGTCTTGCGCATGCCCTCGCCAGCGTAATACCGCAATATCGCCACGCCTCTTGCCGTCTCGCCCTTTGCCTCTGGCAGCGTCTTGCCCATCTCGCGTGCCATCGTTTCAGCAACTTCATCGAGCCTTCGCTCAAGTGCCGCTGCTGCCTTAAACAAATATTCGCCTCTTGCCGGAGCGGCCAGCTTGCGCCATATGGGCTGGGCTTCTTTCGCGGCCAGCACTGCTGCATTCAAATCATCGGTTCCGGAGCTTTGCACCCAGCCGACAATTTCGCCTTTGGCAGAAGGATTCAAGCTCGCTTCTACTTCGCCCGACGAGGAAGATATCCACTCTCCCCCAATGTAATTGAAAGCGGTATGCGTAGACATAGTTACCAATCGCCTCACCTCTGCAATTTTATATTTGATATCTGATATATCAGATATTATATTGAATCTCTTTAATCGTCAACCCCTTTCACGAAAAAAAAACTCCCGCCAGCGAAATGGCAGGAGCTTCTTATCATTTTTCACAAGCTAATATTAGCTGCTTACGGCTATGCTTGAACAATTGCTATCCTTATTCAAATTCATGAATCCGATAGCCTGCACGCAGCGCGAGCGCTTGAAGCTTGCTAATCTCATCGGTAGGAACGGTGATCAGCACGTAGCAGTCACTATTAATATCCATGCAGGCGAGCGTGATCGAATGCACTTGAAGCAGCTTGAACATTTTCACTAAAAAATCGTAGGTTGGGATGATTTCTTCCACTTCATTTTCCCAATTCCACTCTTCTTCAGGCAGCAGCTGCTTTCTTGCAAGCAAATCTTCAATGACGCTAGCCACCTCATAGCTGTCCTCTTTCCAGTCGATTTCCCTTGCAAGACCTTCCGCTTGCAAGGAATCGACGAGCGCAAACCATGGAAGCTCAGGAATTGGGCAGCTAATTCCACGCTCATCCAGCCGATCAAACCACCGCACAAAATAGTCCTCTTCATGCAGCATAGCCTCAGTCACTTCGTCCACGATCTGCAACTGCCCAAAGGCCAGCCGTCTGCTCAGCTCCAGCAGCGCTGTGTTGCGAAGCTGCGGATCATCCTTTTCAGCCGGAGAGGCTTGCTCCAGCCTTTGCTGCTTCAATCCTTTTTTCCGCGCAAAACCGAATCCAAACCATCCCACACTGCTCGCCCTCCCTTTACAATCGGATTATACGTCTAAAACGCAAATTTCCGATAATATCCTCGAAGTCTAGCTCAAACGCATTCGGATCTCGATAATAGACCGCTGCCGCTGGCAAATAACCTACAACTGGGCCTGTTCCGCCGCATACTAGACTGCCTCCATCTCCGCCCTTTGGAAAAAACTCCGCATCCTTCAGCGTCATTTCATATTGATAAGGATCACCTGAGAAGCAAATGCCGAAAGCATTCGGCAGCTCCAAATCGTAAGGCCTGCTCTCGCCTTCGGCGAGCTCCTCAAAATGCCTGAGCTTCATCCCATAGTCAAAGCTGTCGCCCCATGGATACAACGTCCGGCAGCCGCCGCCGTAAAGATATTCCCACTCATCCTCCGTAGGCAGGCTAAAGCCGGATTGCTCGATTTGCTCAGCGACGCTATCCGCGTCCAGCTCATCGTTAAACAAATAAGCGATAATTTCCTCTCCATCGCGTACGAAGCGGAAATTTTGGTGACGCTCATATTCTGAATAGGTGCTCAGCTTGAATTTTTTCAATTCCTCCTGAAAATCTTCATCCTCCGCCAAATCCTCGTCATCAAGCTCTACCTCGTACCAGCCTAGCGAATGCGTCTCGCATTCGACGAGCAAAGCGCCAATTTGCGCCTCGCGGACCAGCGACATTTGATCACGAATAAAGGCATCCCGATCCTCTACGCCAAAATCATCTAGCGTCGCTTGAAAATCTTCAGCTGTTGCAGCATCCAAGCCTTGCTCCCAGCGATCCCAGCCCAGCGTCGCTTTATCTCCTGGCACATAAACGAACTTATAGCCCTCATATTCATAGACACCCGTTTCCATCCGGCTGCCATAACGTTCGAACGTTTCCAATCCTTTATATTCAAAGCCTTCCGGAAGCTTTTCCAGCAGCATTTTCAAGACAATTTCCTTCTCCTGGCTCGGCAGTCCGTTCCAGATCGATCGATTTAATGTTTCCATTGTGCGCCCACCTTTTCCATTAAGTTAACAATTTGCAATTATGAGCTACCAAAAAAGCGGTTATTTGTTGCAAAAGCGGCTCCTGCCCCTCCTCATAGAAAACGGCAACCTCCAGCCTGTAAGCATAATTAAACCGAATATATCCGCCCAAACGCTGCAAAAACAAAGTGCACGTATAGGCATTTTCAATTTGAAAATCCGGCTGGAAGCTTTCCTTGCACTCACGTGCCAGCTCCGGCAGCTCATATCCGGCCTTATCCGGGGCAAAATGAAAAAATTGATGCTTACGCGTTTGTGTCCATGGCTCAAAATAAGGCGGAGCCGCCGCTTCCTGAGCAAGCTTTTCGCTATAAATCTGATCCAGAAGCTCCGTATAGTCGGCATGCTCATTCGCAACCTCAGCATACAGCTCAATGATTTCCGAATGCCGCGGCAGCCAGAGAATGCCCTTTACATCGGAATGCACCGCGAGAAAATCGCCATCAATGGTCGTGCCAATCGACACGCATTCGGCAATTTGCTGCTGCGTAATCGGGGAGGCATCATTATGCTCCCAAAACTCCTCCTCGGCAAACGGCTCCAGCACGCCGGAATCCGGCACTTCAATATTAAACCAGCCGCGATAAGTGCCGGGCCCGTTAAGAGTCAAAAAGCGCACATACGCTTCAGGCAGTGTCAACTGCCGCTCCTGTTCCAGCTGATGCAGCTTCGCTGCCGATATAGGTGAACCATTAGTCGATACGATATACATGGGCAGGCCTCCTTTTATAAAAAACGCTTCATATAGCTCATTGCTCATTACTCATTTGCTCCCGCTCCTGCATGCGCTGCTCGCGTTGTATTAATAGGCGGCTTGCAGCAGCTGCTCCATAAGCGGCTGGCGCGTATCCTTCGTTTTGCGAGCTGCTGCTTTCAGCTTGTCGGTCCCGCCCCAGATCAAATAAATGAGATGCTCCACTTCATAATTTTGCAGCCCCGCCGCTTGCTCCAGCAGCAGCTCCAAATTGACTTCCTCTTCAAAGGCCGGCTTGATTTTGAGCTTGAGCTCCTCCGTGCTATGCAGCATGCAAACAACGAGCGTTGCAATAGAATCGGCATTAACACCATAGCGGGCCGCGAACTCGGCGGTAAATTTATTTTGTACGGATTGATGCTCTACATCAACCAGCTTCATATACTGCTCGACTAGCGAAAAATACCGTGGATCGGCTAGGCCCAAGCCGAAAACAGCATAGCTACCCGGCATGCAGCTTTTCTCATCCTCCGCATCGCCATACCATTCGAACTCCTCCATTGCCTCGCGCGCATATTGCTCCAGCTGCGAATGCAGCTCATCAAAGGCGAGTGCATTTGCAAAGAAACGGTGCGTATCCGATTTGGCCAGCCCTTTCAGCGGCAAATAGTGCTTCTCGCTCGACTTAAGCTTGATCTTATAGCTTTTGGGGAAGCCCTGCTGCAGCAATCGAAGGATGAACGACACCGCTCGTCCGTAGCTCTGCTGCTCCTCCTGCTTGATGACGATCGTAATCGTTGAAAATACATCATTAGCTTTACAATGTACAAACGCATCACTATAATCGCTATCTTCCTTCGGATAGGCGCCGCTGCCTTCTTCAAGCAGCTGTGTTGCTTTGTCGCTTCCTAGTTGCCGAGCACAATCGATAAAGCTGAGCCCTCTTGACTTGCTATAGCTTGGCTCGAAGCACAGAATAGCGACAGCCGCATAAAGCAGCAGCGTGATCAGCCCAGGCTGTACGGAGTCGTCAGCAGCCTCAGGCTTCAATATATACTGCTTCTGTCCATCCTCGCCCTCCTCTATGGCGAAATACGTAGGCAGCAGTTGGTTTTCCACCCAGGCTTTCAGCATCATAATGATATAGCTGCGATGTTCTTGGAGCGCTTCTTTACGGGATTTATTGAGCTCTAAAATTTTCTCGAATTTGGCAATGATCCATTCGCCGTCCAGCTGCGGGAAAAGCTGCTCACTCAGCAGGTGCCGCACCAGAAAAAACGTATCCAGCGGCTTCGTCGGAAATTTGCCGGCATCCAGCTTTTGCGCCACATAAGTTTGAATATGTCCCAGCAGCTCCTGCTTTTTCGCCTCATTCACGTATTCTACGAGCGTGAGCTCGAAGACGCTTTCCACAGCCCGGAACTTCCCGCAAAAAGTAAAGCGGTAATCCGTAACAGGTGAAGCCGCCAGCAATTCCAAACGTTCCCCGGTTGCTTCCGCCAGTTGAGGCTTAATGAGCGTCTGGATCTGCTCTATCGTAAACAGCGCATGCGGATCAGGCTGCTCATCCTTTTCATCCGGCCAACCAAATCCCAGATCGTGATCTACAATTTGTATAGGCTCCGCCGTACAGTCTATTAACGCGTAATCAGAGACGCCTACTTGCAGCTTCGTACGTTTAACAGTATCCGCTGCATCCTGCTTCTCCAATTGGTCGAACCATTGGTGAATCTCTCGTTTCATCTCATCTATTGCCGCTCGTTGTGCTGCTTCCATCCAACTGTTCACCTTCCACTTTCCATATTTAAAGTTAAAGCAATAACCGTTATGTATCCCATCCATTAAATACCCGATTTCATTAAACCTGAACAGCCCGCTTTTAAAAAAATGAAAGGGCACCCGCTGCGGGTACCCGGCTTTTAAGCACAGCTATGATTATCTTCAGGGGCATGCTTCCAGCGTCAACTGCAAACGAAGCTTGTCCTCTTATTTTATCTGCGGCAGATGCCGGGAACAATAAGTCTTATGGACGGTTTTCCCCTAATTGCTGGTAAAGAAGCCCTCAGCTTAGCTGCACAGATTCCAAGTTTGAACATGCTCGGTTTAATGATACAATAGGAGCGTAATTGACCAAGCTTAACCCCAACTCAAATCTACGAAGGAGTGACGTAAGTGGCTGTTCAGGCGTATTTGAATTTTAATGGCAACTGTCGTGAAGCGGTATTGTTTTATGCAGAGGTTTTCGGAACGGACAAGCCTGAAATTATGACATTCGGGGATTCTCCTCCAAATCCGGAGTATGAGATGCCGGAAGCAGTAAAACCTTTGGTTATGCATACGCGGCTGAAAATAATGGGCAGCACAATTATGTTTTCTGATGTATTTCCAGACTCTCCTTACGTTGAAGGCACAAACATCAGCCTCTCCGTCGTCAGCAAGGACCTTGAAGAACTGCAGTCAGTCTTCAACAAGCTCAAAGAAGGCGGCACTGTAGAGATGGAGTTACAGCAAACCTTCTGGTCTAAAGGCTACGGCAGCCTGAAGGATAAATTTGGCATTCAATGGCTCATCAACCAATCCGACGAAGAGCTTTAATCAAGCCTCATTCATAAGGCTTTGCATATAAATACCCGCCTGCCCTGTTTGGAGTTCGTCCAAGCAGCGGCAGGCGGGTATTTTTCTGACATTTACTTGAACGTTTGTGGTCTTGCACAGTGAGCAGAATATCGTATAGCCTCATTCCTGTTTCAAGGGAACGCTGAATTTAGCGTGATTTATCAAAAGCCGGTTTCAAGCTTTCGCCGACATCTTCAAGAAATGTGTCCATATGCCACTTCAGCCTCGTGCCGAGCTGCCTTCCATAAGGCGTTTCTGGCGGAAGAGCGCAGGGCCTCAGTCGATTTTAACCTTCCGCACTCTCGATTTTGCCGATGACACCTGTGAGCGATTCAATGTGCTCGGCGTTTGTCCAACCGGAGAGACCTCTTCTCCATACCATGAGCATCTGCCAGTCGACCTGCCGCGTTTCTATCGCCCAAAGCAGCTCGTTCGTCCGCATCGGCGTTAGCGGCATGCCGTTCTCTGCCGGTATCCAAAGTGTATCGTCCGAATTGGAGACGATCGGCATTGCTCGAACGTTGGAATAGGATGCGTCGTAGGCGTAACGGATCGGGCAGTCATCCGCCTCCAAAGCCTCCAAATACAGCCTGATATCGTCCAGTAATTTCTTTGCGGTTGATACATATTCCACAGGACCCTCCAGCAGCGGCGCTCCTCCCGCAGTAATGCTGCGGTCCGTCATTTCAAGCTCCGCATTTCTCAGCGCCGACCAGCTCCAATTCACTGGCGGGTAATCGTCCTTTTTCCACTGCACGCCGCGCGATTCGACAACCATACCGTAACGCCCCGACTTGAAATTGCGAGGATACACGATCCCATGGACCAAACTGGTATGGCCGATTGAATAATGGCTCCGTATTTTGTCCAGCTTTTTCGGCGACAGCGAAGCGCCCGCCGAAAAATGAGGGGTCCACTGATGCCGCGAGCAAAGCTCGCGCAAATACAGCTCGTCAACCCTGGCGTCGAGGCTGGACGGTTCCAACAACAGTGAACCGCCGTTAACGCCGAGATCGATTATTTCGCCGCTATCGTCTCCTTCAAGAACAATCATTTCCTCGACAAGCGGTACCTTCACCGCTTTAATCTTATCCACGCGTTGAACGGCTAGCTTCTGTATTTCCCGCAGCATTTCCTCCAGCAGATATGCCGACATTCCTTCCCTCGTATTGACGCTTTCGTATTTCGAGAAATAGACGGTTTTTTCGTTACGGGCCTTTATATCCAAATGAACATAAGCCTCCCAGGAACAACGATAACGAAACCACAATATTTTTTCATACAATGCCGTATCGGTTACGACAAGACTGTCTTTTGCACTGTTCATTAAGGATTGATCCAATACAGCGACGATGGTTTCGCTAGAGGGAATGCGATGCGCTCGCCGTATAGCCGGCTCCTTATTCGCCGGAATCTTACTCCAGTAATGCTTGTAGCCTTGCATATAACGGTCGAAAACCGCTCTCAGCTCGTTCTGCCATTCCATGCTTGTTTCGTCCACGATCCCCCCTCCTTTCGAACACTATACGGATAAAGAATTTTTACGATCGGCGCGTTTCTGACTCAGGTTTTGGAAATACGTGATAGAAAATGCGATAGCGATAGGAATGCTAATAAGCATAATCCACAACGTCATTCCTATCGCAATAATCGTAAAGCTTCTGGCCGAGCGAAGCGGGTTGGCAATCCAATAGCGGTAACGCACCTCGCCAGGTGTAAGATTCGATACTTGCTGAACCCACGCTTCAACTTGCGGGTGACCAGGATGCCGTTCCGAGCATTGCTTGAAATGCGCAATCGCTTGTTGGTAAAACTTACCCTTATACAGTATATTTCCGTAATGCAGGCTCATTTCCAAATCATTGGGATGCTTCTTCAAGTATTCCTTCAACAACGTATTCGGACTAATTTTCTTCTCTAATTGTGCGATCCTGATGCCCCGTAACAGTATTGCCGGATCGTTGTCGTTCAGTTTGGCGAGCACAAAGGTTTCGCTGAATAGACTGCGTAAATAATGGATATATCGTTCTTGGTTTTTGCGAACGCTATCGTGCGTGCCAACGACGAACTTGTTGAACGGATCGAGCTCCACAGCCGACTCTACCACCTGTACAGCCTCCTCAAGCCTGCCCAAATTTTGCAGCACGACTGCATGCTCCGCCAAAAATTCGGCGTTTTGCGGTTCAAGCTGAAGTGCGGTTACAATGAGCTTCTCCGATTCTTCCATCCTTCCTACTATCCGAAGCACATAGGAGAGGTAGGCATACGACCAACTGTATTCTGGATCGAGACGAATGCTCGTCCGCAGCAGCTTGCATGACTCGTCCAGCCGTTCCTTCAATCTTTTTTTCCAACTGACACGAAACCAAACTCTCTGGTATGGCTTTCTGCCGTAACGATATACTGCCTGTTCGCAGAATGTAACGGCCAAATGATAGTTGGATGGCGCATCGTTCGGGTCCAGCTCCAGGCTGCGCGTCAACGACTCTACCGATTCTTCGAATCTTGTAAGCTTTCTATAAATAAAGCCAAACAATCGATGCACATACAAATCGTCGGGCTGCTGCTTGATTAACAGTCTGCCAAACTCCAATGCCTCGCCGTATCTTGCTAGCTCGTAACAATTCCATCCGCAGGTGTACAAGGCGTCGTAATGCTCAGGATCGATTCGCAGCGCTTCGGCTGCTTGCTCCAACGCGGCCTCATGCTTGTTCATGTCCCAATAGTTTCTCGCAAGCTCCATTATCTTATCGATTTGACGTTCCTGATTTGTCATATGCTTATCTTGCCTTTCTGTTCCGTTAGTAAAATATCTAGTCCGTACGCGGCTTCCATTAAATCAATCTCCCGAATTGCCGCAGATAATGCTCCACCTCGTTGTAGATACCGCTCTGATTGGAATATTTGACGTAGTTTTTCGCCGTGCGTAGCCATTCCAGCGTCGTCGGACGAATTTCTCCGAGCGCCTGCTCCATATCCTTTATTCCGATCGGCCGCTCGACGCCCGTCTCGAGAATATGCTCCAGCACGATTTCCGTCGCTCTTTCGACGACGTTGTCGATATCGGCGCCCGAATAAAACTCCGTGGACGCGGCCAGCTTTGCGATATCCATTTGCTTGACGTAACGGCCATGCAGCTTCATTTCGAACGTACGTTTTCTCGCTTCCACATCAGGCGGTGCCACAAATACCATCCGATCGAACCGGCCCGGCCGCTTCAGCGCGCCGTCCACATCCCACGGCAAATTCGTCGCTCCAAGAATAAGCACTTGATCTGTGTTCGTATCGATTCCCTCCATCTCCGTAAGGAAGGTGTCGATCACGCCTCGCATCGAGCTGCTTGAAGATTTAGAACGATTGTATCCTAACGTATCGATTTCATCGAAAAACATAATGCTGGGCTTTTGAGAACGGGCCTTATCGAACATGTCTTTTAAGTTTCGTTCGCTGACGCCTATGTAAGGATCCAAAATATCCGTAATATGGACGGGAATGAAGGACGCCCGGCACTCTCCCGCCGTCGCTCTCGCGATATATGTTTTGCCACAGCCGGGCGGGCCATACAGCAGTACGCCTCCGCCGATTTTTTTACGAAACTTGGAAAAGAGCCCTTGATTGTAAAACGGACTAATAATGCGGATATGAATCGACTTCTTGAGCTCGGTCAAGCCTGCGACATCCTCGAACGTAATTTTGGGCACGCTGACCGCTTCCTGCTTCGGGTCCACTTGTCCACCGTCAATCACCTTCAATCCGATATGTCCCTTTGTTAAAAAAGACCTGCCGTCCGCTCCCGGCTGTTCGGCGATACCACGATCTTCGTCGTTTTCACCATCTTGTCCATCTTCCTCGAACTCTTCTTCATCGTCGCTTGCTACAATACTATCGGATTTGTCCGTCCATCCGCTTGCTGAATTCTGATTCTGTTCGCTCTTCGCTTCGCTAGCGGCAGCAGCTAGCGCCACCGCGCCACCTTGTAGGCGCATCGACGCATGAGTAAGCTCCTGCAGCAGTTGAGCGCGAAGCTCTTCTTGCCCCGTACAGCATGAAAGCCCTGCGGAATAAGCGCCAATTGCTTCCACGTACTGTCCGCCTGCGGCATATTCCATCCCCAGCCAATAATGGGTTTGAGGGTCTTCCGGTCTTTCGGACGCCATCTGGCGCAGCCAATCGATTTTGTTCATCTGTGTATGCTCCCCACTCCTGAAAAATAGTCTCTCTATATATGTCGTATACTTTCTGTCCAATTTCAATAGATGCACAAAAATGGACCTTAATTTCCACCTGAACTCCATCATCATTCAAAAGGATACAATAGCGTTTCATTCATGATTTCTGATTTTTTATACTTTCTATCTCAACTTAAGCAGCATGAAATCGGTAAACAAGCCTTGATATAGCTATCCTGAAAATGTGTTCACGTTTACCATAAGTAGAGCGCAAGTTTTTTCCTATTATTCGATCCATCTAATATTTATATCAACCTTTCGTATGAAGGTATAAGTAATATCGGTAAAATATGGATGTATTATTATATTAAATGACGAAGATGAGCGCAATACGGGGAAAACCTTCTTTTAGCTTCATTCAGGCCTCAAAACAAAGAGAAACCCAAGCGTCTTGAGACAAGACGTAGGGTTTCTCTACAATTTGACAAGAAAAGCCGTCAAAACGGCGACTTTTTTTGTTAGCACTATTACAGTACACTCGCTTCCAGATTCTGCTCTACAGCCTGTTTCTCCTCTTCCAATAAGCTGACTAACACATCCGATAGCATTTCAATCGTGTTGCCGCTGAGAAGATCGCCCACCATTGGCGCACAGCCAAATTCGCTAGTAATGCGATTACGGAGTTTAATAGCCATCATAGAGTCGAGGCCAAGCTCCGGAAGGCTGCGTGTCGTTTCAAGAAATTCCTGATCGTAGCGAAGCAGCTCCGCGATAATTGCCGTGAGCTGTGCCAATACAGCAGCCGCTCTTCCTGCTGGCTCTAATGCTGCCAATTTCTCTGACCAGTTAATGGTTTCCTCAATCTGCTGCCCCTCGCTGCGCGCCTTTTGTTCTAGCAGATTAAGCAGCGGCGTGTCCGGGTACAGCATGCGGACGGAATTCCATTCTGCGGAAAGCACAGCCACCTGAGCAATCGGTTGACCGAGCAAATGCTCCAGCAGTCGCTCCCCTTCTCCATCGAGAATGCAGTCTATTCCATTTTCCTGAAAATGGGCTGCTAAGTTCAGTCTGGTGACCATACCAGACAGCCATG
Source organism: Paenibacillus sp. Leaf72 (assembly GCF_001422685.1). Lineage (NCBI taxonomy): Bacteria > Bacillati > Bacillota > Bacilli > Caryophanales > Paenibacillaceae > Paenibacillus > Paenibacillus sp. Leaf72. Next base: position 184,725 of record NZ_LMLV01000001.1, read on the forward strand.
GCCCCCAGTTAATGCTCATAGCTGGCAGCCCTTGACTAAGACGATAATGGGCCAATCCATCCATGAATGCATTGCCTGCGGCATAATTCCCCTGTCCCGCTGGCGGAAGCAGCGCGGCAATGGAGGAGAACATCACGAAAAATTCCAGCGGCTCGGAGCGTGTTGCTTCATGCAGATTCCAAGCCCCTTTCACCTTCGGTTCATAGGCTTCATCGAAAATATGTGCCGGCATTTGTCTCAGCAGCATATCTTGGACGGTGCCTGCACTATGAATGACGCCTCGAACTGGTGGGTGGCCACTGCTGATATAATTCTCCATAAAAGCTTTTAGGCTCTGCTGATCTGTAATGTCGATGCAAAGGGTCTGCACATAAACACCAGCAGCTTCCAGCTCGAGTACGAAAGCGATTCGCTCCGCTTGCACAGCCTTTGTCGGATCATCGGCAAGGTTCGCCAAATAGCCTTTCCATTCATGCCTTTCCGGCAGCGGGCTCCGACCGAGTAAAATCAACCTTCTAGCCCCCCGCTTGACAAGCAAGCGCGCAGCATTCTGGCCGAGCGAGCCGAAGGCGCCAGTAATGAGATATGCGCCGTCCTCACGGCAGCGCAGCGGAAGTGCCGTTCCTGGAATGCGAGTTGCCTGATTGAGGCGAAGCACATGGCGCCCACCATCCCGGAAGGCCAGCTGATCCTCGCGTCCCGCTTCTTCACTGACCAGCTCCCGAACAAGCTGCTGCGCCGCTTCTGCAGCGGCCGCATTCGGATCGATATCGCAAATGCCGCCCCAATAATCACGAAACTCTTGTGCGATCGATCGTCCAAGCCCCCATGCTGCGGACTGGAAGACTGCTGGCGGCTTTGTAACGGCGAGTTCATCCAAGCGATGGACGAGCTGTGCACCGCGCGTCAGCGTCCAGAGACGTACCCTCGCATGATGACTGGCTATGCTCTGCACCGCATAAAGCATGGAATAAAGGGATAGCGCTTTATGCGGTGTAAAGCTCTCATTCCCTTCCATCCATGGACTGCTCCAGCACCTGCTGCCCTGCTCAGCTTCCGCTTCAAGAGCATGCAAATGCATGCTCACCGGTTCAGGAATATCCAAATTCCAGGCATGAACAATGCCGCGAAGACGGCTTCCAAATGCCTGTAGTGCATCCTTCACCATGCTGTCGTAATGCTGCTTCGTGCCAGGGTGTATTTTACTCCCATTCAAAGCAGGCACAAAATGATATTCTCCTTCAACAGCGGGCCATACAATAACCGCCTCAAAATTCTGCTGTCGCAGTATTGTGCTTGCTGCCTCCGCCACACCGCTGTCATCGGCGAGAAACAGCCAGACATCCTTCTTTGTCACGCGCAGCGGCGAGTCGCTCAGCTCAGGAGCAGGCTGCCACTGCGGCTCATAGAACCAGCGCTTTAATTGTGCACTCCTGATCTTTCCTACTCCCGCATCCACCGCCTGTTTGACGAAGCCGAGAAACTCGGCTACCAGGCGTCCATCTTCGTCATAGACGCGCAGGTCTCCCTTTGTTATCTTATCGTTGCGCTCCGTCAATCGGCTGTGAGCCCATAGTTTCCCTTCTACCTTTCGATAAAAGCGAATTTCCCCAATTCGCACGGGCAGACGAAACTCATCTCTCGTTTCCTTTGGCGCCTCGCCTTCAAGCGGGAATTCAGCAGCCAGCATCGCCTGAAAACAGGAGTCCATTATCTGAGGATGGAAGATGTAACCCTCTGTCTCCGCTGCCGCTAGGTCCATTTTAATTTCTGCCCAGGCCTCATCCATTCCAATATAAGCTTGTTGCAAGCCTTGGAACATGGCTCCGTAATCAAAACCCATACGGTTTAAAATCTGGTAGGCCTGATCGCGCCCTACGGTACGGCGCATCGTTTGACTCGCAAGCTTCGGATTCTGCTGTGCCGCTGGCGCGACCGGCTGGAGCTGCCTTACCCGACCGGAGGCATGTAGCGTATATGGACTTCCTGACGTATCTGCCGCCGAATAAATTTGGAACGTGCCGTTCTCCACGTCGAGATAGTGCTGGGTAAGCATGACCGTGGAGAGCTGAGGTAGCGTAAGACTGCGGTGCAGTTCGATCTGCTCAAGCGCATACCCGCTTCCGCCCAAGGTGTGCTGAACCGCCGCCATTGACGCTTCAATATATGCTGCCGCCGGGAAAACCGTCTGATCCAGTACCCGGTGGTCACGCAAATAGGGAAAACGAATGAGCGAGACCTCACCCTCCCAAGCTGCCGCTGCGCCAAGCAATGGCCTGCCAAGCAGCGGATGATCACGCAATCCTAGACGAATTAGCCGGATGACCTCCGGCTCATGCCAGTAGGCCTCCTTCCGCCATGGATAGGCCGGAAGCTTCGTCCACTGCGCTTGCGGATAAAGGGCGGTCCAGTTCGGCTCAAATCCCCAAGCATAAAGCTCAGCAAGCGACAGCAGCATTGCTTCATGCTCGTCCTCCTTGCGGCGGATGGAGGCAACAGCCAAGGCCCGGCGGGCACCAAAGCATTCATTCAGCGCTCCAGTAAGAACAGGATGCGCTCCGATTTCCACAAAAACCGTATAGCCACTCTGCAGCATTTGTTCAATGGCCGGTGCGAAGCGCACCGGTTCACGAACATTGCGCCACCAATAATGAGCATCTACAGACGCGCCGTCAACAAGCTCAGCAGTGACGCTCGAAAAAAGCGGGACGGACGCTGACTGTGACGGAATCCCCTGCAGGCTGTCCAGCAGCTCCTCCTCAATCTCCTTCATGAAATGGCTGTGAAAAGGGGCTCGCACCTTCAATTTTCGGTTGAATAATTTCTGCTCTGCCGCCAAGGCCAAAACATTGTCCAATGACTGAATTGTTCCTGCAAGCGTGACCGATGAAGGGCTGTTAATCGCAGCAATGCTCACCGTTTCTTCAAAGTCCTCCACTAGCTTCTTCGCTTCCTCCTCGCTGGCGCCGACAGCCGCCATGCCGCCTCTTCCACTTAAGCGCTGAAGAAGTCGGCTGCGGTGGTAAACGATCTGAAGCGCATGCTTTAAGGGATAAACGCCCGCCGCATAAAATGCAGCAACCTCGCCTGCACTATGGCCTACGATGGACTCCGGCACGATTCCCCATGAGCGCCAAAGCTCTGCCAATGCGATCTGGAGAGCACAGCTGATCGGCATTGAAATTTCGGTTTCGTCCATCAGACTGTCCGCTTCATCCTTCTCGAGCTCAGCCAGCATCGACCAGCCGGCAATTTCTTCAAACAAGCGGTCACACTGCTCCATCGTCTCTCGGAACACAGGTTCAAGCTTCAGCAGCTGCCTTCCCATGCCGTACCACTGCGGGCCCATACCTGAGAAAACCCAAGCAAGCCGCGGCTTGTCGCTTGGCCTATTCATGCCGGTGATGACGCCCTGTGCCGCTTTTCCTTCGCCAGCTGCAGCCAAAAGCTCTGCCAGCACATCACTGTCTTTCGCAATACTCGCTTGACGGTGAGCGTGATGCTCGCGGCGCTCGCCAGCGCTCCAGCACAGGTCTTCCAGCGCTAAGCCGGGACTGCTAAGCCGATGCAAGTAGCTTTTGCTGAGCAACTGCAGTCCTTCCGCTCGCCTTGCCGAGAACGGCAGCAAATACGAGCGCTGTGCAGCAAATCCTTTTTGCTCCACAACGGCTGATGGACCTGCTGCTGCCCTTGTGTCAACATCTGCCGCTGCCTGCCGCTCGCCATCACGGCGATAGCCAGCTTGAACGGCTATCAAGGACGCCTCTTCTTGCGGCAAAATATCCTTTTCGCTCACAGATGGCTCCCGGACGATCACATGCGCATTTGTGCCGCCATAACCGAATGAATTGACTGCCGCAATGGCTTCACCGTCATGCGAAGGCCACGGCTCAAGCTTGACGGGCACGCGGATGCCCCATTCATCAAATCGAATGGCCGGGTTCGGATTATGAAAATGCAGGTTCGGCGGAATTTGCTTATGCTGGAGGCAAAGCACCGTTTTTATTAGACCAGCTACACCGGCCGCTGCTTCGGTATGGCCTATATTCGTTTTACAGGAGCCAATGAACAGCTTTTCCGATTCCGTCCGCCCTTCTCCATAGGCTGCGGCAATGGCCCGCGCCTCGATTGGATCTCCGACCGGCGTGCCTGTTCCGTGCGCTTCAACATATTGCACGTCCGCTGCAGAAATGCCCGCCTTGCCCAGCGTTTTTCGAATCAGCCGCTCCTGCGCCTCGGAGCTGGGAACGGTAATGCTAGCCGTATGTCCATCCTGGTTGACACTGCTTGCCATAATAACCGCCTGAATCGGATCGCCATCTGCTAGAGCATCCTCCAATCGTTTCAGCACGAGCATACCAACGCCTTCGCCCCGGACATAGCCGTCCGCAGAGTTGTCAAAAGTTTTGCACCGGCCTTCCGGCGACAGAAATCCGCCTCTGCTTTCTACCAGCGTGTATTGCGGGGTGAAAATCAGCACAACGCCACCAGCAACCGCAAGCTCACTCTCGCCCTTACGCAGGCTTTCGCAAGCCAAATGCAGCGAAACAAGTGAAGACGAGCAGGCTGTATCAATGGTCATGGACGGGCCGCAAAAATCATAAATATATGAAATCCGGTTTGAAATCATCGTGGTCATACTGCTTGCGGCGGTATACGGCCCGGCGTCCCGCTGGAATGGATCGCCGAATTGCAGCGCGTGATAATCGAGCGCGAATGCCCCTACGAACACACCTACCTCCCGGCCGCGAAGAAGGGCGGGGCGCTGCCCGCCGTCCTCCAGCGCTTCCCATGTAACCTCAAGCAAATGCCGCTGCTGTGGGTCCATATGATGCGCTTCATGCGGCGATATGCCGAAGAACTCTGGGTCAAACCGGTCGATGCCGTCAATAAAACCGCCGTGCCTAGTTACCATTTTACCCGGTTTGTCACGATCGGGATGATAGAAATCCGTGTTCTTCCATCGCTCTGGCGGAACCTCCACGATCGCGTCTGTACCATTTTTGAGCAGCTCCCAGAATTGTTCCGGATTGTTCACCCCGCCGGGAAAACGACATCCCATGCCGATAATCGCAATGGCCTCCTCATTAGTGTGAGTCTGCTCCTTCGCGAACTGCTGATGCTTTTGCTTAGACATCGTGATAGCCTTCCTTTCCAACCTCAAGTCGTTATCGGCGTCCATACCCGAATGGCAGGACTTGTATCTCCCTGCGGCCCTTGCATTAGGCTGTAGTCGAGCGCATATAAATTCCGCCATTCATCTACGGCAATTTTCGCTGCATTTACGCCCTCCGTTGAAGAAAGAAGCGCTCCCTGCCAGCTGTACACGTCAAGCAAATACTGACTTGCCTGATTTCCGCCGCCGGAATAAGACAGCACATACATATTGCCGTCCACATCGATATCTAGATCAATGTACGATATACCAGACGTCTGGCGAAGCTGCAGCACAGGGGACATAGCGAAATAATTCTGGCTGTTGCCGAACACGTCGAAGGCCTGCAGCCGCTTGTTCCCTGCCTCCAGTACGATAAGGGTACCGTCAGGTGCAGCTGCAACTGCTACGGGCTGCTGCATAAGCCCGGGCCGTGTCCCCACTCCACCGACCGAATAAGGTCCCGGAGCTGCGCTGTCCGCCACCGGCTGCGCGCTTAGCTGCACAATTTGCAGCATGCTTGCGGCTGTGCTGACTGCAGCCGCAAATCCAGCTGGATGAGCGGTCAAATCATCCACTGTACTAAGCGTTAAATACCCTCGGCACGTTCCCGTAGGGAACTGAAAAACGCCAGCATCTCCGAGCGCGATGTTCCTGAGCGCATATGGCTCCGTACGTGTATCGAAGAACAGATTATTATCACAGTTGTGGCCAGCTGCAATGGTCGTCATCGTATAGAAGCCGCATGATGCGGGCTTAAGCGAATGGGCAGGCGATGACGAAACCGAAATGGCTTGGAGCCTGTACATTTGCGCCCCTGCCCCGCCGCCGCTGCATGGCGCACACGTCTGGCCCGATGCCCTCCAGCCATACACAAGCGCCGAAGCAGCAGCATTAAATGAAATGCCAGTAAGTTGACATAGATTGGTTCCGACATTGCTGCAGTCCAAACTTGCAATCGTCGAGGGGTCTGCCTCAGTTGCCGGCTGCCAATTGAAACCCGCCTCAGGGCTAAAGGCCAGCGCCATCGTTTGCCGATAGCCCTTTGCTGCTGCAGCTGGGGCATTTTCTTGAATCACGATGCTGAGAGTGGAGGATGCTATTCCACTTGCTTCACCCTGCCCAACTAAAGCTCCAGAAGCGTCGTAGATGAACGCCTGCGCGGACACGGCAGCATTATGTGGAACATTGGCAAACGACGACTTTAACAGCGGATCACTCCAAATGCCGTTTATCAATCCGCTCTCTGTTTGCACATCGCCATTTCCTGTCCATTTAACTGTATATGAAGCAGCTGTAAGCGGCCATGTGCCATGGGCTGGGTCAGGATATACCTCAACCGTTGAAACCACGATCATATTCATGCTATAAACCTGCGCGAAAGTTGCAGGAACAGACAGTGTCTCTACCACACCGCTTACTGCGCCGCTCTGCAGAGAAGATAACATGCCCGCTAGCGGCCAATATGTGCTTTGGGCTGCCTGAATAAGAACATCGTCTTTGTATTTGAGACGCAGCGCAGCGAGCAGCTTAGGCAACGAGCCGCCGAACAACAGCTTGCCTGTCTGCGCACAGAGCAGATTGATTGCATCCAATGTTGAGACGGCAGATGACAAAATCCCTGCTGTCTTTTCCAATTCCATTACAATTCCGCTGTCGCTAAACAGCTCGTAATACCATGCCGCTGTCGCCGAAGTATACTCGCCGGCGGACTTCATGATCCATGGAACAGCGTAGCCGAGCACAGCTGAGAAAAAAAATGGCAGCGGATTGGCAACGCTGTTCCATCCAAGCGCACCCAATGTTCCGAAGGTAAGCCGGACAGATACCGCTGCACTCGGGATTTGAAATGACTGCGTCGTCTGCTGGGCAGCGGCAGGCATACCTGCTATCCCGAGTGTTGGCGGCACCAGTCCTATGAATTTCAACGTTGCTGTTTCAAAGGGCGAGCCTGATTGGAGTCTTGATGTCCATTCCCCAGCTTCAAGCGTAATGAGCGCACCGGAAGCATCGAGAAATTCCGTGTATAGACTGTAGAAAGCCGGAAAACTATTTTGCAGAACAATTTGGAACTGCTTCGATTGAGGGTCGGCGCTGACTGATTGCACCGTAATGCCGCATTGCGGCTGGAAATTATCCGCCGTCCACTGAAAACCAGCAGCTGGCGGAATAACCGGCTGATAAGCACCGGTGACGCCCTGCTGAACAGACCATAGCCTATTTAGCAAATTGTCGTCCTGTTTGACGAGTACAAGCGTTCCTTCAATAAGCGGGCCAACTGCCGAGGTGATTGCAGAAGACAGCGTATATTGATAAACGGCATTCGTGCCGAGCTTCCCGATCTGCTCTATTGTGGCCCAGCCTCCGCTAGACGAAGCCGGCCCCTGTTTGCTGATCGCTGTCGCGAGTCCATAGAGCAGATTGGTCTGGCTGTTGATCAAGCTGTTGACCTCGGTTTGAATAACCGGATCCGGTGAAGACAGCTCCGGATGCGCCCCCGCAAGCAGAACCGCGTAATCCATCGGTGCTGGGATGACCTGGCTTGCCATTTTATAGACCTCCTTATAGGTTTAATTGCACCAATGAAACGGGTCCGGCACACATGCTGGCGGCTTCGGCGGCGCAGCAGCCGTCATCATCTGCTCCCATGTAATATGCTGCGGAGGCAGCTGATTCAAATACTGCTTCAGCTTTTGCCCATTCGGACAAGTCGTCGTGCCGTCCATGACATCCTGAGTCATCTGTGTCGTAGCCAGCACGATTCGGACCTGTTCCAGCGTATGGGTATCATCGGGACGAATGACCATCAGCACCGATCCGTATATATGAAGCGTTTGATCTTCGTTTGCAATAATATAAAATTCCACATAGCCCTGCTGTAATTGTGAAGTATCCGTGCTGATATTACTTAAATGCCATTTGCTGCCCGGGATGATGACTTGGTCGATGCTTGCAGAGGATACGAGCGGATATCCCGCGCTGCTGAAAGCGTTTTGAATGTCAGAGGCCAAATTTTTCGCATCAAGCTCCTTGCTCATGGACTGAGGCAAATTAAACAGATGAACGCCAATCGGGCCGCCGGATACGTATAACTGCGTACCTATTTTGACTATGGAATAGATCGGATAAATGGGATTAGAAGCGTTTTTAATCGTCCAATAGCTGCCCAGCGTTACAACTGTCACAGTCGCCCCCGGGTCCAGCGGAAAATGGTTGGTTTGGAACTGGCTGCGCAGCGCTGCTGATATCGTCTGATTGTCCAGATCGACGGCATACGATGACGCCAGTGTAAAAAAAGGCCCTTCGTTCAGCGATACCGCTGCATTCGTTAATACAGCATTCTGCAGCTGCGCCTGCTGGAAAACTGCACCTTGAATATTGGCAAAAGCAAGCGAAGCCTGCTTCTTGTTAATCGATGGCGTCAAATACGTGCCGTTCAACGTCGCTGCGATCAGATTGGCTGAATCCAAATTGCAGCCGTACATCCGGGCCTGCGAGAAATCCATGCTGCCAAGATTGGCATTGGCGAGATCAGCTTCCTCCAGATCGGCGTTATCCGCTTTTGCCGAGCTTCCGTACCAGTTGACGCCCGACATATTGACCGCATACAGGTTCGCATCGGTGAAAATGGCATTAGGCATATAAGCCCCCGCTAGAACGGCAGCATCATTGCTTGATACATAAAGCCATACGTTCAGGACAGCCCCGCCGTTCGTAATGGTATATACCGTGTTGTTATCGGTGATGATCCAGTTCTGGCTCGGAATGCGGACCGTAATGGTCGCGGCTTTCGAAAGCGGATACCCTGCATTCTGAAAAGCCTGACTGATCGCAGACGTGACGGCGCCGCCGTTCAAATCGGAGATGAGCGAGGTGCTAAGCGTAAATGCTTCCTGCTTGGCTCCAAGCTGCGCACCCGTCAAGTTTGCGCCTGTCAGCGTCGCATTGGACAATGAAGCGCTGAACAGGGCGACCCCGTTTTGCAGGGAAGCATTGGTCAGTGTCGCGAAGCTGAGATCAGCGCCGGTCAGATTGCTGCCGTCCAGCAGTGCGCCGGTCAAATCCGCATGCGTGAAGGTTACGTTCTTTAACGAACATTTGTTGAGACGAACCTTTTGCATGCTAGCCCCCGTAAAGTTCGTTTGGGCATCGATGATGGCTGTCGTCAAATCCTGGTTGTTTAGTGTCGAATTAGTCAACGTAGCCCCCGGAATTTGAATGCTGTCCAGATTCGCCAGCAGCAGATTCGCACCGGTCAGGTCGGCTTTCGTCAGGTTGGAATGAATCAGCACCGTGCCATAAAGGTTTGCACTTGCCAGGCATGCTCCTGTCAGGTCAACTCCGTCTACAGAAGCACTAGACAGGTTGGCAGATGTAAAATCACAGCCAGCCAGGCTCGCATCGGAAAGCGATACAAATTTCATAGTGGCGTTGCTAAAATCGACGCTCACAGCCGTACATTTATCCAGAATGGCGTAGCTCATCGACGCGCTTGCAAAGCTCGAATAAGAAATAATCGTATCCGGTCCTTGGAATGTCGCTTCAAACAAGTTGCAGGAGTCTAAATTTGCACCGCTAAGATTGGAGCCAGAAAAATCAATTTGGCTGAGATCCGCTCCAGCTAAGTAAACCCACGACAAATCGGCCGAATGAATAACCGAGGCCTGCTGAATTTGCACCAGACCAGGTGTGATTGACTGCTGATGGAATAAAGCCGTCGCTGGCGGATTGTTCGATGCTATTCTGCTAATCGTGCCTCCGCTCATATTAATGTCATACTGTATGCCCGATACTTGCTCGACGAGCAAGACAGCATTGCCGCTTGAAACTAATGTAAACAGAGCAGGAGCCCCACTCCGATCCTCTGTTGCCGCATAACCGCTTCCAGCATAGACAACATATTTGCCATTATTGGCCTGCAGCCAAAAACCGGTACCCATATCCCCATAAGTATTGAATCGCTGGTCAGGAGAGGCGGCGGTAGCCTGGACAGCCACCAACTGAGAGGTAGATCCATCCAGGCTCATATACGTGCTTCCAGCTGTATCGCTGAATATCCATTTTCCAATAAATGTCATCATGGTCGAGGACATTCGGATTCCCCCCGCCGATTATTAATTAAGTTTGACTGCCTTCCTTGATTGAGACTTTACCGTTTGCGCCCGAATTACCGTTCACGCCAGGTGCTCCGTTCGTTCCGGAAGCTCCATTATCCGCATTGGACGGATTTTGCCCCGGTGCCGTGCCATTCGCGCCGCCTACCCCGCCTACGCCTGCAAAGCCCGCACTGCCTCCTTGCCCGCCAATAGCACCGTTTGATTGGGCAATAACCGGGACGGTAAGCGATGCGCTCACATAACGGACGGTAATATCGCCGCCGTTGCCGCCATTTCCGCCATACCCCCCGTTTCCACCGTTGCTCCCATTACCGCCATTGCCTCCTGTAGCTGGGGGTATGGAGCTGGAGCATTTGGAATTTTGCTGGCCTGCGCTGCCGCCGTTGCTGCCATTTCCGCCGTTTCCTCCATTACCGCCATTTCCGCCGCTGCCTCCTGCGCTGTAGATGGTAATGGGACTCTGAGCTACAATGGATTGACACTTGAAAATGAAATCGGAGGCTGAGGCGCCTGCGCTGCCCTGCTCGCCATTTTGACCCGAGCTTACCGCATTCTGTCCCTGCTGACCGTTCGTAGCACTGATACAATGCGGTGTATCCAATTTGTTATACGTCCCATTCGTGCCGTTGCTGCCGCTTGCGGCCGCACTCTCACCTTGCGCGCCATCCGCCCCATTGGTTCCGCTTGCCCCTTGAATGACAATATCGTAGCTTGCACTCATGATCTGCTGACCTCCTTATATATAAATAACGATTATTGCTGAGGGACGTTGTTAATATACACCGTTCCATTCGTGCCGTTTTTGCCGTTTGCCCCTGGCGATCCCGCCGTGCCGCCGCCGCCGTTTGGATTTCCTTGACCGCCGTTGCCGCCGTTTCCTGCCGCTCCTCCTTGGCCGCCTTGTCCTTTCGTCGGAACACCAAGGGAGATAGAGCCGTTCGGTCCAAGCGATTGATACGTACAATAAATATTTTGGCCATTGCCAGAATCACCGCCACTGCCGCCGTCCGCACCGTTGCCGCCTTGACCTCCTTTGCCTTGCGCGCCTGCCGAACAATGAGAGGTCGAGCTGCCACCCGTGCCGCCTACACCGCCAGCTCCGGCATTGCCACCTACGCCGCCAGCCCCGCCATTCCCGCCGCAGGACATTAGCGATATCGGCCCTTGCACAACAGTTAGAGTAGCTTTGACCACTTGAGAGTCAGAGCCGCGAGAGCCGTTGCCACCTTGCGTACCCGGATTGCCCGTTCCCCCCGTGCCGCCTTGTCCCGCTTGCGTATCGCAGGAATTTTTACCGTCAGAGCCTGCGCTGCCCTGGCTGCCCGGATTGCCGTTGCCGCCGTTGCCGCCTGCCGCCCCGCTTTGCCCGTCAGCTCCGATGCTTACAAAGCTGTTGGTCGGCTGCGTGTCCCCCAGCTGGGTACCGCCCTCTTCTTGAATAAGCGTATCCACAAGCAATGTGGCATTAGCCTGGCTAATGATTTGACCGCCCGGCTGAATCGTAATGGTATTAAAGCTGTAGGTGATCGGATTATCGCCATCGCCAGCCAGAATTAGCGGATTGCCTGGCGTGACAACGACATCTTGCCCTGCACAGACGGCAAGCTGCGCCGGAAAGAAATGCTTCTGCAGCACAGCCTTATAAGATTTGACTTTGCTCGAGTTGCCGTAGATATAGGTCTGATAGGCGCTGCAGACAGCCGATTTCTCAAGTACGGACAGCTCCGAGTAAGCCTTTTCATTCTTGCTTGCATCCCATTCTGCGAGCGCTTCATGATGCTCTTGAAGCGTATTGTTCGCGTAATGCTCGTCGGAATTCCCGCCAAATGCCTTGAAATCGTCAATAGATTCTACCGTTACATAGAACGGCTTAATAGCAGTGTCATGATTGGGATTGGCCGAGATGTACGTGCCGCCTCCGCTCGTTGTTAGCGTTCCTTGTTGTATAATCTCCTCGGTCAAATTGAATTTCGCCATAAAACGGTTGCGGATATCTTGTGCAGTCAGCATTTTTTAGTTCCTCCTAAGTTATCGGGCGTGCCCGCTAGTTTTTGATAAACGTATTGCAGGTCAGAATAACCGGTGCTTCGCAGATGATTTGGCCGCCTTGCTCCAGCGTCAGCGTATTGCATGTGACCGACACTGGATCGTGCCCTTGAGGGGATATAATAAGCGGGCTGCCTGCCGAAACGACTATGTCTTGAGTAGTGAAAACGCTTAAGCTCATTGGAAAATACCGTGCGTTCAAAATATCAGCGTAGCTCTGCACCTCGTTTTGTCGACCAGCCAGGCAGGCACGAAGCGCGTCATAGAGCTGCCGCTCATCCAACTCGGTCAGATCCTGAGTCTTCATGCCAGATTTGCTTGCCGGCCACGGCTTAGGAATATCAAGCTCCCCGCCGTTCGAATCGTTTGCCCCGATAATCGACTGCAACTGTTCCAAACTTTTCACAATAATCCTCTTGGCGGACAAGGCGGATTCATATTCCGGCCGCGTGGATAGATAGTTTGGCCCTGGCTTATCCCCTGTTCTAAGTGTGCCTTTGCTTACATCCGCTTCGGTCAAACCGAGTTGTTGCAGCGTTTGGCTAAATAAATCCCCCATGTTCATTCCTCCCGTTCCTCTGCCCATTAGTCTTGCAGACTGGCGCCATACAGCTATAGTATAAAAAGCTGTATGCGCTCAAGCTGCATCACATGCTCTTGCAATACTTCAATAGCTGCTATTAAAGCGAAGATTGCTCTTAGGTTACTGGAATGGAATAAACCTCAAGATTCGATCCGCTGCGGATGACATCATACGTCTGTGTCGAATCGGATACCTTCCAGTAGCCACTTGGATTTATCGTTTGGATCGTAGTCGGATTCGCCAGCGTAATGCCGTTTGCTGAGAAATCAGCCTGAACTGCCGCTACATTGGCATTATTGAAATCCGACTGGTCGCTAAGCGGCAAATCGAACAGCGGCGGAGTCGGAATCCAATGACTGATCGACGGCTCCGTCGTATTGTTCGGGCCGATAATAGGCTCGTAGTTCAGCGTATAGACATTGCGCCATACGTCAACGACAAGCTTCGCTGCGCTGATAAACTGCGGTCTCGTCGGCTGTAATTGCGAATCCGGTGTACGGACAAGGAACGTGCCGTCTGGGTTATAGATATCCAAAAAGTAGTCACTTGGCTCCTTGCCGCCGGCTACATAAGAAAGCACGTAGAGATAGCCTTTCGCTTCAACAGCTACATCCAAATACGTAATGTCGGTGCGGTTCTCAGGGTTGTAAAGCAGCATGAAGGACAAATAGCGATTGACGTTAAGAGTCTGGCTGTCCGCTGCATCGGTGGAGATGTAATACGATTGCGCGCCGTTCCAATCCTCTACCACCCAGCTGCTGCCCTTCGCGCGGACATCAACGGTCACATTGTTCAGCACATCAAATACGTTGAGAACCAGGTCGTTTTTCTTAATATTGTAAACTGCATTCTTGTTCGGGTCGGTAATCGTCCATGCCGCTCCAGAAGTTACGACCGTGACGTACGTACTGACCTCATGATTGCTCATTTGATCGCTTTCGTAGGTCAGGAACACACCTTGGAAAGCGAAGGCATTGATGATATTGTCCGAGAGTTGGCCTTGATTCAAACTCGCGACAAGAGATTCATCCAGATCAAAAATATGTGTAAGGCCATTTTCCTGAAACTGGAGCTGCAGCGCATCCGAGAATATGCCATTATCCAGGTCTGATGAATAGACCGAAGCCTCAAGCGTGAACAGCTTATCACCCAGGAAGCTGGAAACCGGATTGCCTTTCGTATCGAAAGCTTGAATCCGCTTATTAAGCGTTTCCAGAATAAGCACGCGACCGTCTGGTGTTACGGAGATGGATTTTGGCCCCTGCAGCAGCCCTTGGCGAACCCCAAGCCCGGATACCATCTGAGCGTCAGGCGCATGCGCATCATCGGTCGGCGCATCTGGAATTTGAAGAATTTCCATCTTGCTGTCTTTCCAGCTGACTGCAATGACCGCTCCATCCGGATGAACGACCATCGCGTCGATATTGGACAGATTGAACCGTCCCCAGCTCTTCAAATTCGGATCATTCAAACCGAATCCGCTTTCGCCGTCCATCAGGTTAACCTGGCGCAAATTCATTTGGCTATTGCGGGTATCTAGAATGAAATTGTTCAGGCTGACAGTCTCCTGTCCACTTCCATCTGGCTCAAGACCAAATTGGTCATAGGCGATATAAGGCTGCACCGTGAGTTGAACCTCGGACGACTTGTAGCGTGACTGCGGATCAGCCAGCACCGAGACGTTCTGGGCCATATAATTCTGACCTGAGGCGCTCCATACATAGCCAATCTGGTAAGCTTGGTCATTCAGCGTAATATCGACCGGCTTGCAAATGTAATGGCCGCCGCTGCTGCAGTCCAGACTGGATAGGGTGGCCGTTGGCAGATCACCGGCATGCCACACATGCTTGTCCGAGTTTTGGTCGTATATGATTTTCTCTTTGTAGTTGTACTGTGTATCCTGGGTAAGCGGCACTAGAATTTCGGTAATATCCGCACTCAGCGAAAGGGAAGAGGATCCACTGCTCGGGAAGGCGTCCATCCATTCACTCTGGTATTTGCCACAGAGCCAGACGTTGGCCGAATAGATGCCGGCTGTGATTTGAATGCTCCCGCCGACAGGCAGATCCGCGAAGGTCAGCTGCAGCGGCGTGTTCGAGGTTGTGGCAGGCATGTTGCCGCTAAGAACGAAGTTCGTGCCGCCCTTGTATTGCACCGTCACTTGGTAATGGTCAGACACGGCGGGCCATACGGCTGTCTCGGGATGCCCGGGCTCGCCATGGGTCGGATCCGGATGAAGCGTGAAATTCAAATTCATCGAACGGCAGATGTCAATGGAAAGAGTAGCCGGCGAGGACAGAATTTCTCCAGTCGTAACGGCCATTTCCGCAAAGTTGATCGCCATGTTGGCCGCACGAAGCGCCCAGCCGACAAACGGAACTTCATCCTCCAGCTCCGCAACCGTGATCTGGCCCGTTATATAAAGCGCCAGTTTCTCAAGCCCCTTAGCAAGCAGAATGCCGGCCATAGCGTCCGCAAAGCTGAATAGCACGGATTTTGCATTGGTTAAGGCTGCTGCTGTTGCAACGCCCCCGCCGACAATTGGGAAAGCAACCGCAAGGGCAGCTACGACATTTTCAGTGTCAGACACAAACTCATTAAACCATTTGGAGCTCGTAATCGCTGCCCCAGCAATTAGAAACACCGAAGGAATTCCGTATTGGAAAATACCTGTCAGTATTGCGCCTGAAGGGTCGACGTCTCCATCCCATTTTGAAGTGCCGAGACACCCGAAGAGCAGCTTAAGCTGAGTTGCTTCCTCCGGAAAGACGAACGAGAGCGTCTTCGGATCGGTCGGCATCGGAATGCCAAGAATCGTATTGACGGCGGATACGCTTGAGATATACTTCTTCTTGTCCGTCTCGAACCAGCTGGAAATCGAGGATGGCAGTTGATCCACCCAGCCTGACGGGTTGGAGATCGCATCCCCGTTCTCATTGAAAAATTCCGCATAGGCAGTCAATGTGCGCAAATACGTATTTTTCACCTGTATCGAAAACTTGCCGTCGTCGCTAAAGGAAATCGTATCGGCATAAACGCCTAAGCCGTGATGCGGGGTCTCTTCTTTTACCGTCCATTTGAACGTCTGATCTCCCACCGCTGCGAGTTTTGCACGGGACGCCGAGAACGATTTTTCAACCGAGCCCGTTGTGGATCCTCCATCCTGCTGGTAGGCCGTCTTGCCCTGATTGACCGTCCATGTCTGATTTTGAAGGGAATTGTCGTTGCTTGCACTTTGCATGGCGCCAGTCATTGGTGAGGTTGCATTTTGTACGGTTAAATCTGACCAGCTGTAAATGAGGATTGGATCCCCCGCTTTATGCGTACCCATGTCATAGCCATAAGTAAGCGGAGTGCCGTTCTGGTCAACCGAATTTGTAATTTTAGCCCAGCCGCCTGTGGAGGATGCAGGACCCTGTTTGCTGATGATTGTCGCTAGATTGTACACTTGGTTATACTGGGCCGGATTAACATTTTGAGGTGGTGCGATGTGATCGTTCATCACGATATTCGCTGTATAAGGCTTATTAGAGGATAGCTCTGGGTAGTGGAACAGAATCGCTGTTGCAATATCCCATGGGCTTAACAGATCTTCGGCATCAAGATTGACCTGAAGGGCATCAAAGGTGTTAAGCTGGGCGACACCAAGACTTGTTAGTTTGGGATGTAAATGCAGCGAGTTTGCGGCAAGCTTGCTCTTTATGTGATTGACTCGGTGTACTTTCGGAATGTGAAAGGAAACATGATGCAGCTTGGGGAGGTATACATTCGGATCGTGATCAGGAGAGGTTACACGGATGCGGGTTAGACGATCACTTTGGAACAGCGACTCGGAAATTTCAACAAAATGCGTGAATTTCTGTCTCTGCTGTTCAGGTATTAGTGCGAGAGCACTATTGGTCCGTGTCGAATCGAGCAGCGTCTGCGGCGTGTGATTGTGCAGCGCATACTTGTACTGCCCGATATGCAAGGTGAGCGGTACCTCCGTAGAATTAGATACGAGCTCAAAATGCAAGGTTTTGTTCATGGCTTCAGTCTCCTCTGAAAAATTAGTTATTTCCAAAAAAACTAGCATTTTCTGACTGCGCCATGCTGTTATGAAATTGGGGTGCGAATACTGACATCCGCCTTCTTCGTGGAAGAGTATTGCAGGTACTAGGAATGAAAGTCTCTTGCCCATTCGCAAGGAATATTATATCAAATTATATCGAATTTTGGAATAAAATATAAAAAATATCCTTGTAAATTTTTTACTATAATTCAACCCATACTCAGAAAGGCGCACAAAAAGACAGCTCTAAATACTTGCCGCTCTAGGAGCGTTTATTTTTGCATTGCATCCAATACCCGAAGCATCAGCCTATAGGACAAACTCGGAGTGGAAACCTGATTGACCGTACCTGTCAAATACAAATCCTTCTCTGGACAATAATACGCGAATGCTCCCGATAAACCGGAATGTCCGATTAGCTCTGGAATGGATCGCAGCGGCGAGAAAAACCTAGGAAGCTTGAATTTCGCGATTCCAATGCCGTACTGTAACGGAAAAAGATTTTATTCCAAACATAAAGCTCGCTCAAATCGTGTTTAGGAAATAATTCACCTTCAAAAAAAGCCCTCAGAAAGCGCATCAGCTCGTCTGCAGTGGAGACAATCCCTCCATCCGGTCCGAAGGAGGCCATGGCCTCTGGTACATGCAAGGAAGATTTTTTATAGTAAAGAGGCTTGGGAGTTTGATCATGGTTGTTTGTATAGATGTAGGTTTCGGATAAAGCCAAGGGCTCGTAAATGAACAACTTGAAAACATCTTCTAATTTACTATTCATTACGTTCTCGATAATCTTGCCAAGCAATTGATAGTTGGTATCGGAATATAATGCCTTGCCTTTCTTACCAGGCGGGAAGTGTGAATTCATTTGCTTCACGTCCTCCATCACCTTGTCGAACGACCATGAAGTATCGTATCCGGCAAGGAGTTCAACCTTTAGACTCTTACTGTTTTGTCTTACTTGCTCAAAGTAATCCGGCAGACCCGAAGTATGGGCCATCAATTGTCGAATCGTAATGTCGTAGGAATATTCGGTTCCTTGGTAGCGATGGATTCCCGAGAGAATCTCCTTGTCTAGGTAACGGCTTATTTGGTCAGTCAACTGGATTTTTTTCAGCTCTCTTAGCTTTAATATGGTTGCGGTTACAAAAAGTTTGGTCGTGCTCGCGATAAAAAACTGATTATTTTGATTCATATCGCCAGCCGCTCCGGTCCATATCAACTGTTTATTTCCCGATTCCATTCTCAGAACCGTCCCAAATATGTTTTTATGATCTACAGAAGAGACAAGAATCTCCTCAAGCTGTTGATGCAATCGTTTCTTTATTGAAACCAACTCCTTCCCATGCTAATTTATAACGTGTACTGGTTAAGCTTATGTTATAGATAGAAGCAAAATACTGGATAGTAGGGCAACCATTTATTTTGTCATCCCTTATGATACTGTTTATCGCTCATGCTCTTAAACTTTCACTTAAACTTTCTTTTAAATGTCAGAAAAATACCCGCATGCCCTGATTAGAATTCGTCCAAGCAGTGGCAGGCGGGTATTTTTTACTCGATACGATTAAGGCTGAAAAGACCTTGTGCTTTCCAACGTTCGCATAAAAGCCTCTATATTGTCTTTAATAAACCCCGTATTATCAAAACCGGCATTGGCAGTGATGTCCTTGATATCTTTGACGAACGCAGTCAAGCTGGCAGTAGAGGCCTTCTCGAATCTGTTCTCACCGGCAATGTCCCCGATCGGTTTGGCAGCTTCCTCTCTGTATGCCTTCAGCCAATCCGTATTTGTCGATGCTTTCTTAGCGAAGGTTTGCAAGATGCTGTTCCAGTCTTTTCCGTTCACAATTGCATCTTGCAGCTTGTCCAGCGTATTCGGCTCGAATTTCTTCATCATATAGTTCAAATCAATATAATCGTCTGGAGCCCCAATAGGCCTTTGCGGCGGGGTTTCGTAATGGAATTCATTCGTTTCAGGGTCTACCGTTCTCGTTTGGGAGATGGCGCCGATTTGACGAATCGTATTCATAAATTCCGCAGCTTCATCATCCTTCATATAGTTGTCCGCGATATACTTAGCTTGGGTAAGTCCCAATTCTAATAAGGCTGCTCTTTCCTCTTCTCCAGCTACATCTGTAATGATATTGGATTGAATGATGCCATAAACAGCTTCCCTCACCTCCGCGGGCTGATCTGTGAGAAGGCGGTTCAGCGAATCATTGATTTGCACAGTTCCAAAGTATTTAGCCGAATGATTCACAATATCAGATTGCGCCAACTGTCTGGCAGCCGGGCTGATCTCCACTGTATCGGTATCATGCGAAAGCCCGGGTATCGTGCCTGTAACCAAGGCCGGTTTATCGGCCTGCTGTTTCGAATTGGTG
This sequence comes from Paenibacillus sp. Leaf72, assembly GCF_001422685.1. Lineage (NCBI taxonomy): Bacteria > Bacillati > Bacillota > Bacilli > Caryophanales > Paenibacillaceae > Paenibacillus > Paenibacillus sp. Leaf72. The sequence continues at coordinate 204,061 of NZ_LMLV01000001.1, forward strand.
TATAAATTCAAGTCGTACTGGGTTGAGCTATAAATCCTCATCCTTAACGCACCCCTATTCCATTCATTTATTTCGGTTATTCACTTCTATTTATAGTATCGGAATATTCTTTTGTATTTTTTATATTAATTTACAAAAAAGGAGGTGAATAATTGGTAGATCGTAGATTCAATTTGTTAAAATGTGATAATATAAGTGGAGTCAATATTGGGCGGTGAGAAGAAAGAAATGGACAAATTAAAAAATAGCGGCTTTTATAAGCTTAAATTTTTCATAACACCGGAAGAGTTTAAAAGCATTTTGATGCTTTTTGAGCATAAGCAAGTGCAGTTCCATCGTACCGATTATGCCCAAACGAAGCATGATTACGATCTGGTGTATGCCGCTTATGAAGCTTTTTATAAATATTTTACGGCAGAGGAACAAAGAATGGATTATCACCCCTTCTTTGTTTATTCCATTTCTGTTAAGTCTGATCATGAAAGCACCGGTTTTTTTGCGAGAAATGAAGGTATCTCATTTCCCTACTACGGACAATGGTCGGAGGATGAGCTGCCTTGCATCATGCTTTCCTTTCCTAAAGGCTTTCAAATTAATATGGCGGATGAGCAAGGAAATTATTATTTTTATGAGGATATTCGGGAGCATCAGCCGTTAGCATATGCTTTTTTTAATGAAATCACAAAAGATATTAAAAAAATGACAAAACCGCTTCGTTTTTCGGTACATGCAGCAACAGCAGATGTTTCGCAAGAGCAAAAACCACCTGCGCGCATAAGCAAACATGCAATGACTGACTTGGTTAACTCTTGGATTTTCAAGAAATATAAGCTTATGATGAATGGCAAATAGGCTGCAACCGCTTAAAGCGGCTGCAGCCAGTGTTTATTTTTTACTATTTAAAGCCGCTCCGCTAAAATGCGAACCACTTTTTCCAAATGGTTGATCCAATCCGGATCTCCATCCCACAGTTCATACAGCTCGCGTTCCCCGCCCTTATTATCCAACACCTGCTGAACCAATTGCTTTAGCTCAAGCAGATCTTCCTTATTCCAGACGATCTCCGCCAAACCACTCAGTTCTTCGTACTGCGTCCTACCGTTTTCGATATAGACGCACACAATTTCTGCTAGAGCAATCGCTGTATTATCGTAAAGGAAATCCACCTCTTCCGGATCTTCCGCAAGGAATCCGAGATCTCTATAATGAGCTAGAAGCTCTTTCAATTTAATAGACTGGCGGTCCACTGCATATTTGCCTAAAGCATCAAGAACATCAAGACCTTCATCGCTTTCCAGCGCTGCTGTTCCCCAAGATCCCATCGTATTTCTCACCTTTCTATTCGTAATTCTACCATTTTAACATGGATTGGAATTGGAATTAATCACCCTTAAGCAACAATAATATGTTTGAATATGAGCAATTAGGCATACATATATCTACCAAAAGGTGGATAAGACGAGCGTTTATCATCTATTTTGCACTTAGGCGGTTGCTTCTGAGTTCCAGCAGCAGGAATCGTTTGCATAAAGGTCTCAGACTGCCGCTACTTTATTAAATAAACTATGGTATCTGTTAGCTCAGTGATGAATTACAGAACTCATATGTTTCAATTGAATGATTAGTAGTAAGTCGATTTGCAGGCTAAACGATGGCTTCAAAAGGGTTTACACAGTTGTATCCATAGATCTGCATGGGGTCTGAAAATTTGCCTTGCCCTCTAACACATCAGCTAAAAATGTTTTTGATGTTTGCAATTTTGCTTCTAGCTCCTGGATCTGTTGAATTTTTTCCATCACCAATACTTTCTTTTCTATATAGAAATTTTCGTTTTCGTTTATGAGCAGGATTAATTCCTGAATAGTAAAACTTACGGTGAGCAAAGTTTTCACATCCTCCAGAAAACCAATCACACCCTCATGATATACGCGATAATTATTTTCATCTCTTGATACAAACTGCTCCGGAATCAACTGTTTGCGTTCATAGAATCGCAAGGTGGATACTGGCAGCCCTGTCAACTTGGACACTTCACTCGCTTTCATAGCCTATTCCCTTCTGAACACTAGAATAATTTATATTTGCTATAAACCAAGGTTCATAGTTCATAATAAAAACATGATAACCAGTGACATCACTTATGTCAAAAAAACTGGTCACATCAAAAGGAGAGATTACATGCTGGAACATATCCAAAATAACGATTTTGTCAACATTATTACTGGCCGGCGTTCCGTACGCCATTATGATGAGCAGGTCAAGATTTCAAAGGAAGAATTGCATGATATCATTAATGAAGCAAGTTTAGCGCCTTCTTCTGCAAATATACAACCATGGCGTGTTATCGTAGTTCATACCCCTGAAGGGAAAAACAAGCTTCGGCCACTTGTACAATTCAATACGCAACAAAATGATACATCAGCCGCTATGCTAATTATTTTGGGCGATACTCAGAGTGAACGGTATGTAGAAGAGATTTATAATGCAGCTGTGGAACAAGGGAAAATGCCGAAGGAGGTGCGCGACAAGCAGGTAACACAAATATTAAGTATGTTTCCTCTACTACCTCGAGAAGTAAAGATTGAGGTGGCCAAAATCGATGCAAGTTTATTTGCCATGCAACTTATGCTGGTAGCCCGCGCGCATGGGTATGACACCAATCCTATGGCAGGTTTTGAACGTGATAAGGTTGTTAACACATTTGATCTGGACGACGAACGGTATGTTCCGGTCATGATCCTTTCAATCGGCAAGGCTCAAGAAGAAGGACATGAATCGGTGCGTTTGCCTAGTGAGAAAATTACCTTTTGGCGCTGATATCCATTTATTTTGGGAATTCTATGATAGATATATTCCTTAGCCCATTGATGTCGATATGTTGACTGATATGCAGCCGCAGGTATTAGGAACATTGCAAATCCTTATGGTTACAGGTATTTAAAACGGCTTCGACATTCAAAAGAACATAACAATACAAGGTATGTCCGGATATGACTTCATAGTCACCTTCGGCATAAGGGCGTCTGGGCGGGCTCGTTCACATTGCCCGCCTAGACGCCCTCTTTCATACACGCTATCCTTGCCTGTTAGCTTAACGAGCATACTTTGAACGCTAAGCCGTTGTTTTGGCAAATACGATAAAGAACAGCACTAGCTCCAGAAGCACGACCGTCGGCGGCACTACAACGAGCAAGTTCACGCTGAATAAAACAAGCAGCAGCAGCAACAGCAGCGAAATATGCTTCACGGTCGGGCGCAAATGCTCAAAGCGGTAGCTGTATAACACGCACATAACCGACAGAAAATAAATGAACACAGAGCCAAAAACAAATCCGAGCATAAAACCATATTCCAGTTTGTTCAAAAACACAAGCTGAATCGAAGCAGCGATCATGCAAAGCGACAAATAGATAAACAAGTGGCCGTAAATAATCGTCTGCCCTGCCGTTCGCTTCGTTTTGTCCACGTTTTTCTCCATGTTCTCAAAATATTGCCACCAAATCGCAATGACGAGTATAAAGGAGAGCGCAACGAATGCAATAGAAGTAAAGCTCATATCTCCGGCATCCAATATCGAAAGCAGGCTAACGACCGATTCACCGAGCAAAATTAGCGTAAACAGCGAAAAACGCTCCAGTAAATGCGGGGTATGGATTGGCGTGACAACGAGATGCTTGCGGCCAATTAACGGAACAATAATGTCCAAAATTATGCCCGCATACAAAATAGCGTAACGCAGCCACGAGTCAAAAAACAAGGAACAAGACGATATTGCTATCCCCAGCCAAAAATAGGTGCCGAAAAATCGAGCGGTTTGCAGCTTATGCAGCACCTCTGAACGCGCCGTCAGCAAATATTGCACGGCCGTTATAATCCGAAGCCCTATATATCCAATAAAAAAGGGCACATAATACGCGTCAAAATCAACATTCAAGCTTGCCGTCATAATCAGGACGAAGAACATTTGTACTACGATAAATAATCGGTGCTTGGGCGTATCCTGGCCAAAACGATTGTTGTACATCGTCTGTCCAACCCATGCCCACCAAATCGGCACAAAAATCAAGATGAATTTGGACAAATGCTCCCAAGTAATGCTGCTGTGCTCCACATGAAGCAGCACATGAGTAGCCTTGGAAACGGCCGCGACAAACAATAAATCATAAAACAGCTCCAGCCACGTTACTTTTTTCTCTGGCATCATCGCTATGATGTGCTCCTCTCTTGGCATTCGTTCAATTTCACTCTCTATCTCTACTTCGACTCAATTATTATAAACATCCAGCCGCTCATTAGGCAATAAGCGAAATAAGGCCTGGAGCAAATGCCCCAGACCTTATTTCCTATCTATCGTTTTGAGAAAAAGCAAGCGCCTTTAATCGTGGAAATTGAGCCCTGACGTCGTCGCCTTCACATAGCCATTGCGAATGACGAAATCGCCGAAATGCTCGCCCTGCTCGCGCTCTTTCGCGAAGCGGTTAATAATAGGCGTCAGCGTGCTGATGATTTCCGTTTCATCAATATTTTCTTTGTACATCTTATTCAAACGGTCGCCGTTGAAGCTTGCTCCCAAGTACATATTGTATTTGCCCGGCGATTTACCAATAAATGAAATTTCCCCAAGCGCAGGACGTCCGCAGCCATTCGGGCAGCCCGTCATCCGAATTACGATGGACTCGTCACGCAGACCCGCTTCATCCATAACCACATCGAGCTTGTCGATCAAAGTCGGCAAGTACCGTTCCGCTTCCGCCATGGCAAGGCCACAGGTCGGCAGCGCTACGCAGGAAATCGAGCTGCGGCGCAAAGCCGAATAATGCAAGCCATCTGTCAGCTTGTATTGCTCGATGAGCTCTAGGATTTTGCGTTTTTTCTGCGTCGTAATATTGGCAATAACAAGATTCTGGTTCGGCGAAAGGCGGAAGTCTCCCGTATGGATCTTCGCAATTTCACGCAGGCCCGTCATTAGCTTGTAGTCGCCTTCATCTTGAATCCGTCCGCTTTGAATGTAAAGCGTCAGATTCCATTTGCCGTTGGTGCCTTTAATCCAGCCGTAACGGTCGCCATTGCTGTCGAAGTGGAATTCGCGCGGCGCTTCCAGCTTCCAGCCCATTCTATTATGCAGCTCGTCAACAAACCAGTCCAGACCGTGGCGGTCAATCGTGTATTTGAAACGGGCATTTTTACGAACGGAGCGATTGCCGTAATCGCGTTGAATCATAACGGTCTTCTCGGCAACGTCAATCGTTTGCTCAGGCGTACAGAAGCCAATGACGCGGCCAAGCTGCGGATAAGTCGCCGTATCGCCATGTGTCATGCCCATGCCGCCGCCAACGGTTACGTTGAAGCCGACAAGCTTGCCATTTTCCAAAATCGCAATATAGCCAAGATCCTGGGAATAAACATCTACATCATTGGACGGCGGAACCGCCATCCCGATTTTGAATTTACGCGGCAAGTAAACCGGTCCGTAGATCGGCTCCACTTCGCCAGCAGCTTCCGAGCTTTCTACCTTCTCGCCATCCAGCCAAATTTCATGATACGCAGGCGTGCGCGGCGCTAGATGATTATTGATGCGTCTCGCCCACTCATTCACCTGCTCATGTGCTTCGGACAGATGCGGATTCGGATTGCTCATCACGTTGCGGTTAACGTCGCCGCAAGCAGCAAGCGTCGTCAACAGCTTGTCGTTGATCGTACGGATCGTCTTTTTCAAATTCCATTTCAGCACGCCGTGCATTTGGAAAGCCTGGCGCGTCGTCAGACGCAGCGTCCCATTGCCGTACTTGTGCGCTAATTCATCCATAACCAGCCATTGCTCTGGTGTGGCTACGCCGCCGGGCGCAACTACACGAAGCATGAACTGATAGGCAGCCTCAAGCTTTTGCTTCTCACGTTCATTACGCAAATCCCGGTCGTCCTGCATGTAGCTGCCGTGGAATTTCATCAACCGGTTTTCGTCTTCTGGCAGGCTGCCCGTAATTGGATTGCGCAAATTCTCTACGAGCGCTCCCCGCAAGTAATTGCTCTCAATTTTGATAATTTCAACGTCGCTCGGCGGGCCGCCGATCGGCTTTACGATTTGATCATTTGCCATTGCTGCTTTCTCCTCTCGCACTCGCTTTGGTCCGTTTAGTACACGTCGCGCTGGTAGCGCTGCTGCTGCTGCATATCGGCGAGATAAGCTTCCGCCTTCTCACGGCTGATGCCGCCTTCCTGTTCAATAACCGTGATAAGCGCGGAATGCACATCATGTGCCATATGCTTCTCGTCGCCGCATACATAAACATGGGCACCGGCTTGCAGCCACTCATACAGCTCCGCTGCTTGCTCCAAAATGCGGTGCTGCACATAAACTTTTTCTTCTGAATCGCGCGAGAACGCGAGGTCCAGCTTCGTCAGAACGCCGTCCTTCAGCATGCGCTGCCAGTCCGTTTGATAGAGGAAGTCCGTTACGAAATGGCGGTCACCGTAAAACAACCATGATTTCCCTTCCGCCCCCGTTTCCTCGCGCTCCTCCATAAATGCACGGAAAGGGGCTACGCCTGTGCCTGGACCGATCATAACAATCGGCGTTTCGGCGCTTGCCGGCAGCTTGAAATTTGGATTGTTTTGAATATAGATCGGCACCGTATCACCTGGCTCCAGGCGCTCTGCCGTATGAATCGAGCATACGCCGTAACGCTCACGGCCATTTGCCTCGTAACGCACAGCGCGAATCGTCAAATGCACCTCGTCCGGATTAGCCTGGAAGCTGCTTGCAATGGAATAAAGACGTGCGGGCAGCTTGCGCAACATGCCGACGAATGCAGCAGGCGTGAAGTTCCAAGGCGCAAAATCCTGCACCAGATCAAGCAAATCGCGGCCGTTGATATATTCCTTCAGCTCTTTCTCTTTGCCTGGCGCTGCAAGCTCCTGCAGTCCGCTGTTAGCCGAAAGCTTCGCAGCCTGCTCCAGCAGCGGCTTCGTCAATACTGTAATTTCATAATGCTTCAGAAGCGCTTCGCGCAGCGAGCCTTCTTCGCCTTTTTTATTAAATGGAACCTTCTCGTCCGCGCTCCAGCCTAATGCCTGAATGAGCTCATCGACTAGCTTCGGATGATTTTCCGGAAAAAGACCTAGGCAATCGCCGGGCTCATATTGCAAGCTTGATCCGTCAAGCGAAAGCTCCAGATGGCGCGTCTCGCGGTCTGAACCGCGTCCGTTCAAGTTAATGTTCGCGAGCACTTCCGCTTGAAACGGATTCGTACGCGAATATTCGGATTCAGCCATGCCAATCGAGGCAGTTGTGGATACAGCTGCTGGCTGAGCAGATGCCGATCCATTCACACGCTCGCTTAACGCAGCGGCAACCTGATTGAACCACTCTGCTGCCAGCTCATCATAATCGAGATCGCAGTCCACACGCGGCGTCAGGCGCTTGCCGCCCAGTTCTTCAAGACGAACGTCGAAATCTTTACCCGTCTGGCAAAAGAATTCATAAGACGTATCGCCGAGCGACAGAACGGAGAAATACAATTCATCCAGCTGCGGCGCTCTTTTGCTATATAGGAACTCATGGAACGATATTGCATTATCCGGCGGTTCGCCTTCTCCATGGGTACTTGCAATAATCAATAAATTTTCAACCTTCTTCAAGCCATTTGGCTTGAATTTGTTCATGGCGGACAAGGTAACCTGAAAGCCGTTTGCCTCTAGCTTGCTTGCAAGCTTGCCAGACAGACGCTGGCTGTTGCCTGTCTGTGATCCGAATAAAATCGTCACTTCGCGCGAGCCTGCCGGCTGGGCGGGTGCTGACAGCGCTTCCTCTGCTACAGCAAGCGCCGCGCTTAATTGCGGCTCTGCACTAATAGGGGAAAAAGCTGCTGTGCTCTGAACTGCGGACAAATATCCGCATAACCATATATGCTGCGATTCCGTCAAAGTTGGCAGAAGGCGGTTAAGAAGCTCAACCTGCTCCTGATTAAAAGGACTGTTCGTCACCTGAAGTTGCAACAAAATCCACCTCTCATAAACATGAAATCATACTGTTTTTAAAATATAGGAAAGGATATGATTTTCTCATCCTTTCTCTATATTTCTCGGACTGAAACGCGCCGCACCGCCAAAGGACGGCTTTCGGCCGTTTCACCTTGTAATCTGCGTTTACACACTTTAGTCCATCATTAATATTCAAACTAACATATTAAGTGCAATCGGGCAATGCACACATGATGACCTAATTTTTACCAATTCATCGTTTCGGAAGCAAAATACAGCTAAATCCGAGTAAAATGGGGGTAATTCACCCTGTTTTAGCTGTATAAATTAAGAATTATGATGATTTCTATTAGAAAAAGTGATAGACGATTATGATGTTTTTTTGCAAGGTGAAACGGCTGCCGCCATCCTTTGGTGGCACGGGGCGTTTCATTCCGAGAAATATAGAGAAAGGATTACATTAGGATATCCTTTCCTATATTTCAAGCGTAAACGGCTGTTGCCGTCCTGTAGAGGCAAAGCCACCGTTTCGCGATGAAATATAAGCCCATTATATGGGGTAACTTATACATGCTTATATTTCAAAAAAAACCACGCTTCTGGAGGAAGCGTGGTTGGATGGCCTAGGCCGGGTACTTTATGAAATCAGCCGCCGATATGGGACATCTCGATTTTAGCTGGCGACTGGGTACGGGTAGCCCGTTCCTCCGAATAACGATCATTGCGATTTGTCCAAATGCGGGCGATGGATTCACGAACCGACTCATCCGTTTCATCAGCTCGCAGCAGCTCCATTAAATCGTAGCCCTTCGAGGCAAACAGGCAGGTGTACAGCTTGCCCTCAGCGGATATGCGCGCCCGTGTGCAGGTGCTGCAAAAAGCGTCGCTTACGGAGGAAATAAAACCGATCTCACCCGATCCATCCTGATAGCGATAGCGGGAAGCAACCTCGCCTGCATAATGGGCTTCCACTGGCACAAGCGGCAGGTGTTCTTCTAGAAGCTGCAAAATCTGCTTGCTAGAAAAAACGTGATCCCACTTCCAGCCATTTGAATTGCCGACATCCATATATTCAATAAACCGCAAAATATGCCCCTTCTCGCGAAAATAAGCAGCCATCGGCCATATGTCCTGATCATTGGCACCCTTCTGGACAACCATATTGATTTTGACTGGCATCCCTGCCGCAGCTGCCGCATCAATACCAGCCAGCACGGCCTGCACGCCGCTGCGGTTTCCGTTCATTAATCGGAACCGCTCGTCATTTAGCGAATCCAGACTGACCGTTACCCGACGCAATCCAGCTTCCGCAAGCGCAGCGGCCGATTTGGGCAGCAGAACCCCATTGGTCGTCAGTGCAATATCTTCAACACCAGCGATTGCATTCAAACGCTTGATCAGCGTCGGCAAATCTTTTCTAAGCAGCGGCTCTCCGCCGGTAATTCTAAGCTTCTTGACGCCCAATGATACAAATATCTTTACGAGCCGTTCTATCTCATTAAAGCTAAGCACCTTGTCTTCAGCCAAAAAGGGATAGTCCTTGCCAAAAATTTCGGCCGGCATACAATAACGGCAGCGGAAATTACAACGGTCGGTAACAGATAGGCGCAGGTCCCGCAAACCACGGTTCAATTGATCCTTTATTGAATGCTCCAAGCTCCTCACCTCAGGTTATGCAAAAGAGAATGTTGTTAAATGATAGCTTCATACTTTACACTATGGTAAATAGCGAACAAGTTCCTTACATTATGAACAGAGGTCAAGTGTTTGTCAATGTTCCTGACATCAATGATTATGGAAAGCAAGGTGACGAAGGATGAACCTGGAAGCTATCGTGCTTGCCGGAGGAGAAAGCCGCCGTATGCAGCAGCGTAAAGAGTTGCTCCTTATTAATGGCAAGCCCGTTATTCAAATGATAACCGAGCAGCTTGCTGTTCTAACAGACCGCATTTCTATCATTACGAATGAGCCTGAATTATATCCCTTCCTTGCTCCCTCTATTACGATTAAACCCGATATTTTTCCTAGCCTTGGCCCGATTGCCGGTCTGCATGCCGGAATGAGCGACCAAGAACCGGACACGATTTACATAGTGGCAGCCTGTGACTATCCGCTGCTTACCGCTTTGCCTTTTATTGAAATGCTGGCCCTGCTTGGCAGTCATCCGACCAAAGATGCTGTCGTCCCGATTATCGACGAGCGAAGCCACCCTTTGTTTGCCGTCTTTCATGGACGAACGCTGGGCAAATGGGCAGCCGCGCTCTACAGCCGAAATCTGAAGGTCATGGATGTGCTTCCTCAATTGTCCATCATTCATTACCTGCCCAATAATCCGGCGATTGCTGAGCAATTCATTAATATGAATACGCCGGAGGATTACCAGGCCATTCTAATGAAAAAACAGCTTTCGCCGTAATGGCTACACCGTGCTGTATTGCGCTTGATGCAGTTTGCTGTAAATGCCGCCGGCCGCAACCAGCTCTTGATGTCTTCCTTGCTCAGCAATGCCGCTCTCGTCGACGACAATGATGCGATCCGCATTTTTGATCGTCGTCAGGCGGTGGGCAATGACCAGCGTCGTTCTGCCGACGGACAGGTCGGACAGCGATTTCTGAATCGCGACTTCCGTCTCCGTATCCAGTGCCGACGTCGCTTCATCGAGGATGAGGATCGGCGGGTTTTTCAAAAACATGCGAGCAATCGACAGGCGCTGCTTCTGGCCGCCCGACAGTTTGACTCCGCGCTCTCCAATAATCGTATCCAGCCCTTCGGGCATTTTTTTGATCAAATCTTCAAGCGATGCCCGGCGCGCCGCTTCCCAAATTTCTTCCTCCGTCGCCAACAAATTGCCATAAGCGATGTTTTCGCGAATGGAGCCCGAAAACAGGAACACGTCCTGCTGCACGATTCCAATATTTTTGCGCAGCGATTCCAGCTTAATATCCCGAATATCTTTGCCGTCCACCGTAATGCTGCCTGCGAGCACATCATAAAACCTTGGCAACAGGCTGCAAATTGTCGTTTTCCCCGCTCCAGATGGGCCTACGAATGCCACAGTCTCTCCAGCATTAATATCCAAATTAATTTTCTGCAAAATCATATTGTTTGTTTCATAACCAAAGCTCACGTCATGAAAACGAACATTGCCGACGACTTTTTTGAGTTCCGTTGCATTTGGCCGATCTTCAATGTCAGGCTCTGTATCAATGATCTCCGTGTAACGTCTGAAGCCGGCGATGCCTTTTGGATAGCTTTCGATAACTGCGTTGATTTTCTCAATCGGGCGGAAGAAAATGTTCGAAAGCAAAATGAACGCCATAAATTCACCCATATCCAGCTTGCCCTGAATAAAGAAATAAGCGCCGCAAATCATCACAAAAATCGTAACGAGCCGCATCATCATATAGCTGACGGAAATGCTTTTCGCCATCGTTTTGTAAGCGAGCAGCTTCGTCAGGCGGAAGTTTTGGTTGTCTACGGAAAACAGTTTTTTCTCATGCTCTTCGTTTGCGAACGATTGAACGACACGAATGCCGCCGACGTTGTCTTCAATACGGGCATTAAAGTTGCCGACATCGCCGAACAAACGACGGTACGTTTTGCTCATTTTGCCGCCGAAGACGATAATAAGCCAAGCCATAACCGGAATAATGATGAAGGTTATAAGAGCAAGCTCCAAGTTAATGTAGGCCATTAGCGAGAAGGAGCCGATAAGCGTCATAACCGCAATAAATACATCCTCCGGCCCGTGATGCGCTACTTCGCCAATATCGTTCAGGTCATTCGTAATACGGCCGATCAAATGCCCCGTCTTGTGATTGTCGAAGAAGCGGAAGCTAAGCTTCTGGATATGGTCGAACATTTTGCGCCGCATATCCGTCTCGATGTTAATGCCTAGCATATGCCCCCAGTAGGTAACTACATAATTAAGCGCCGTATTGAGCGCATAAACAGCAAGCAGCCCCGCACAAGCAGCAACGATCAGCGTCCAGTTCTGGCTGGGAAGCAAATCGTTAATAAATTGGCTGACCGCAAGCGGGAAAGCCAGCTCCAGCAATCCGGCAAGAATGGCGCAGCCGAAATCAAGAAAGAACAGTCCCTTATAGGGACGATAATACGAAAAAAATCGACGCAGCATTTCAAAATCACTCTCTCATCTCTAGATTAGGTTCACAAGCGTATTCCTGCTAATCCGAATCATCCCCATCAACCCATGACCCAATTATAACATGATTGCAGTGGACTGGCGTGTGAATCTCCCTATAGATTTCCAAAATGACCGTGCGCATCGCCCACCTTCCTGCCTTGTCCTTTGCTTAAACGATGAGATGTCCCTGACGATCTGCTGGCCCAATTGTCGCCTCAAGCCCGGAATGAAAGTTAAGGAAATCACTCTCTACCCCATCGCTGAAAATAACACCGTCGTCCGGCATTTGCGATGTGATCCGCAGCTTGCGCTGCCCGTTGATTTGCCCGAAAACGATCGAGGCTGCGGTCGTCCGGCTTGGAAATGGCTCTCTGACCGTAAAATAGAGCGAATCCGCCGACCAATCCAGCCGACCTTTCTCCTGTTCCTCAGCCGCGTCTAGATCTTCAGGCATGAGCGTCAGCGGCTGACGCGTCGCGCTGCTCACAATGCCGGCTGCCCCGGCAAGCACGCTTCGCAGCCAGCCGCTTGCGCCGAGGCCGGTCGATACAATAATGCCACTGGAGGACTGCTGCTCGGCATGCTCCTCCAGCTTAATTTCATACCGCGCCGACACATGGGTTTTGCGCCCGATAAACAAATCGTTAACGCCGTAGAGGCACTGGCCATTGTTGATCTGCGCCATTGCCAGTGTAACCGGCTGAACCCGGCGCTTCCCACGCAGCACCTCGGGAATAAGCAGGCGCAAATCTCCAACCGTGAAGGGCAGCAGCACGCCATCCCAGCGCTGCGGCTCCGGATTGACGCCAATGAGCGGCTGGCGGTCCAAATATTTGAGCGTACCCGCGACTAGCCCATCCGGGCCAATTGCGACAACGATATCGTGGTCGCCGAATAGGAAGCTGGGCACATGCTCGCGATCCAGCACTTGGACTCTGCCCTGCTGCTCCAGCTCGCTTACCGCCAATGAGACAGCATTTTGATACACTTCATTTTCCAGCCAATAGTCCCCAAAGTCCGCGCCAAGCCGTTCAATGTAAAACTTCGCCTGCTGCACCGTATTGTAGCGAACGAGCAGCTCCTCCAGCCTCGTCTTCCGCTTCACGACGATAAATTTTGCATCTGCACCCGCTGCCCGGCTCATCGTCCTGCCCCTCCTCTGGCTTCCGACTTGCCCAAGCTCGCCCCGTTCCCAGTCCCAGGAATCAGGCTTTGCAGCAGATCCGGCGAAATATTCAGCTGTCCAATCCGCTCCGCTTTTTCCGCCATCTCCTGAAATGCAATCGCAATAAGTTTATTCGAATCCATGCCCATATTTGTCATCGCTTGCAGCACATATGGCTGGGTATCATGTAGTGATTTCATAACAGCAGCGAGCTCATACGCCTTGGCATCCGCCTCAGACCGCCTGTTCGCAGCAGCGAGCTCAATCATCGCTTGCTTCTTCTCCTCAAGCTGCGTATCAAATTGCAGCTGCACCTCTTTAAGCTCGTTTTGCTTCTGGCGCACCGAGCGCTCCGCATCAAGCTGCGCTTCGCGAATTTGCCTCTTCTTCTGCTCAACCGCAATATCCGTGTTCAGCTCGTTTTCCTTCACGCGCCGCTCCTGCTCAATGGAGGAATTACGACGCACGTACAGCGCCTCATCCGCATCCTGAAGCATTTGCTCACGCGACTGCGCTTCAAGTGCCCGCATCGTCTCCTTGTTCGGCAGTACCGCCAAAATGGACAAGCCCATCAGCTCGATGCCCAGCTTAGCCAGCTCCTCATGCTGGCTGATCTCCTGTCTAATCATTTTCGCCAGCCGTTCGCTCGATTGGATCGCTTCCTTAAGCGGCAGCTGCGCCAGCTGTTTCTTCGTCAGCACCTTGGCAAGTTGAATCATGCGTTGGGACAGCTTGACCGGATCGTCGGAAATATAAGCTTTTTTCTTTATATTGTACGTATAATTCATAATTTCCATCATTTTGCGGTAGTCCACAATCCGGTAGGTCAGTTGTCCCTGCACCGTTACCGTCTGGTAATCGCGAGTAATCTCTTCAAACATAAACGACACATCGATCGAGGAAATCGGAATGACGACCACCGAGGACGCCCGCTCATAATAATAGAAGGACAGACCAACGCCCTCTTTCACAACCTTCCCGTTCTTCACCTGAATAATATAATCGCTCGGTTGAAACTTAACGAATTCAAATCCAAACATGGCTCGTTCCCCGCTCTCACTTTTAATAATGTCGATTTGATAATATCTAAATGATAATTGATAAAATCCATACTGTCAAACCGACATTATAAAAACAAGCCCCGCCGTCACAACCCAAGCGACGTTGGAGCTCTATAGCGAAAAGGTAACGGCTCTATAAAAAATACACCCAATAATGCAGCTGCGACTGCTCATCATGCGAGACAAAGCGCGGTCCAGTCGGCGTCTGCTCCAGCAGCGTATGCTTCTCATCAAACACCGGAACCGACAGAAACTGCTCCTTGTTAAAATAAAACAACAGCTGTGATCCATCACTTGCCGCCGCCACCTTAAACAGCGTATATGGCTTCGGCAGTGTTTGCTGCTCTCCTGAGCGATCCTCCATCCATACTTTGATGCGGGCGCCCGCATACGGCATCAACTCATCGACCAAGCGCTGCATCGCCATCATGAGACAGCTCCTGCTTCAGCATTTTTACGAGCCGCTTGCTCGCCGCAGTGCTGGCATTCCTCAGGACGCTTCAAATCCAGCTCCAGCCTATAGCCCTGAATCCAATCCCAAAATTCCGGGGGTGCCTGCTCCTCAATAAACAACAGCACCTCCTCATCCTTCTCCCAGTCGCTGTAGCCTTTCACCGCCGCATTGACGACCTGAAGCTCCCCCTCCTGCTTCTCTTCCAGAAACCAGGAGGATTTCTTAGCAAACAGCTGCTGGAGCAGCGCTTCAATTGATTTAGTAAATGAGCTCCCCTGCTCCTGCTTGCGGATGAAGCATAAATCCAGCATAAATTCCGATTTCATCGTCAATCCCTCCCTGAGCATCTATAAAATGAAGCCTGACCTGTAACCTTTAAGATTTGACCATATCGCCCGGCAGCCTATTTCTTGTGCTATGGTCGTTTTGAACATTTTGAGCGTTTTGCTGAATCAAGCGCTCAGCCTGACCAAGCTTCTCTTGATAGAACAGCCAAATGACGAGTATTAGGCTCGCCAGCGCAACCTCGGACAGCGCCATAAATCCAATGGCGTAATGCCCCGTCCATTTGAACAGCACGGACAGCAGCAGCGGCGGAAAAAATCCGCCAAGCCCGCCCATAGCGGAGATCAGGCCGTTTGCAATGCCCGCCTGCTTGACGAAATACAGCGGTACCAGCTTGAAAATCGTCCCGTTGCCTGTACCGGCACAAAGCGCAATAATGAGGCAGCCGACCGTATACATGCCGATGGATGGTGCGAACGACAGGACAACCGCTGACAGCGTAAGTCCGCCAAACACGAACATCAAAATCACAAATGGATTGAAACGGTCACCGAGCCAGCCACCGACAGGCCGCATGATGGTCGCCAGTACGATGAAGCCAGCTGTGCGCAGCCCCGCATCCACCTTGCTCAGCTCAAAATGCGAGACGAGGAAGTTTGGCAAATAGACCGTAAAAGCGACGAAAGAGCCGAAGGTAATAAAATAAAACAAACAAAGTGCCCACAGCTTTTCATTGCGGTATACCCCTTTGATCTGCTCCGACAAAGAAGCCATCACCTTCGGCTCATTGCGGTCTCCCAGCATAAAATTAATCAAGATGAATATGGCCAGCAGCACCAGATACAGCAGCACTGTTTTGCTCCACCCCAGATAGTTAGCCGCTACGGGAGCGGTAAAAGCCGTAATCGCCGTACCCAAATTTCCGATGCCATAAATGCCGTTCACAAAGCCATGCCGTTCCTTCGGGTAATATTTCGGCAGAGAAGTGACGCCAACCGAAAACACCGCGCCCCCGATGCCAAGGAAAATCCCGCCGATAATCAGATCGGCAAAGCTGTCTGCCAGGCTGACCCAATAGACGGGTGCAAGCAAAATGAGAAAACTAAACCCAAACAGCTTGCGCGCGCCGTAGCGATTTGTCCAATAGCCGACCGGAATCCGAAGCACTGAGCCGAACAGCACCGGAATGGCCGTCACCCAGGCAAGCTGGCCTGACGTCAGCTGGATATCCTCCTTAATAAACGGAATGAGCGATGAAAGAATTACCCAAACCATAAACCCAAGAATCAGGCTTCCCGTCTGAATGGATAGCTGCGTTTTATTTCCGTTCATCTGCGTACCTCCTTCTTATAAATCCATAGTGCAAGCGGGAATAGCAGCACATTCAGCAAAGCAAATACGAGGACAAGCTCATATTTTTCATGAAAATAATGATTAACGACATTCTGCGTACAGACGATATTCAGAAAAAGCACGACGCTCAGCAAAATGACGCCTCTGTAGCTACGTTTCATACCGCTTCACCCCTGTCGCATAAATCGCTCCACCTTCGATTTCAACCAATACCTCAGGCAGCGCTCTCCTCGGCGGTCCTGCTGTCGGCTTGCCCGATTGGGGGTCGAAAAAGCCATGATGGCAAGGGCAGACGAGCTGATCCTCCTCCCGGCTCCAGAACACCGGGCATTTCAAGTGCGTACAAGCATTTTGATAAGCCTTGTATTTATTGTCGCCCAGACGGATCAGCAGTGCTGATTCATGGTCGCCGGGGTAGTGGAATTCCACCGCCTCTCCTACTTTGAGCGCCTGCACATCGGCGATTTTCTTCTTCGGATGGCTGCTTTTTCCAAAGCCCATCAGCTCCTTTGCGGCAAGTCCGCCCCACGGAAGCGTGGACACGGCGAACACACCGGCTGCGCCAACCATCGTTTTCAGAAAGCCCCTGCGGTCCAGCTGGCGTTCATTGTTTTTGTGGATGTTATGCGTGTAATTATCCTCTTCAAATGGCACTTTATTGTTTTTGCCTGCCTCATTGTCCATTGCATCTGAGCCTCCTTCTACTAGCTAACCTTCTAAACAGCATGACAAGGTGAAACGGCTTTCGCCGTCCTCTGGCGGCGCGCGGCGTTTCAGTCCAAGAAATATAGAGAAAGTATGGCGAAAGCATATACTTTCCTATATTTTAAAAAATTAGATCCAGCTCTATCGTTTAAAATAGTTTTTGGACGCCCTGCAAAATGCCGGGAAGGCTGATCTTCACATTCGTCTCGCCTTCAAGCGGCTCGAACGGCTGGTGGCTGGAAACCCATTTGCCAAGTCTGTGGCGTTCCTGCTTCTCTGCCAGCTCCTCCTCGGTAATCCATTGCAGCGTATTGGTTGGGCAGACGGAAGCGCACATCGGCGGGATGCCTTCCTTCGTCCGGTCGTAACAGAGGTCACATTTATACATTAAATTTTGCTCTTCATCAAATTTCGGAATGCCGTAAGGGCAAGCAATCGTGCAGTTCTGGCAGCCGATGCATTTCTCGACAAGCGCGGACAGCACTGCGCCTTCCTCGGTAATTTGAATCGCTTGCGCCGGACAGCTTCTCGCACATGCCGGATTGACACAGTGCAGGCACATGAGCGGGATCGTCTGCCGATCCACCAGCGGGTTGACGTCATACACATAGTTGCGGTTGCGCTCGTCGTGTCCGCCGCATTGCGTACAAGCGGCGAGGCAGCTTCGGCAGCCGATGCAGTTGTCCATTTCGATATACAGCAGCTTCTTCATCGTACCGCCTCCTTTGCAGCGTCAGGCAATTTCGTGATTTGTGCGGCACAGACTTTAAATTCCGGCATACGCGACATCGGATCAAGCGCAGCAATCGTCAGCAAATTGACCGACTGCTCATAGCCATAGTGATAGGGCACGAATACGGTATCCTTACGAATCGCTTCAATCACCTTCACTTTATAAAAGCATTCGCCGCGGCGGGTGAACAGTCTGACAACCTCGTCATGTGCAATGCCATACTGCTGCGCCGTCTCGGGATGAACCTCGACGTACGGCTCTGGGCACATATCCCGCAAAAACGGAATCCGCCGTGTCTGATTGCCGGATAAATAATGATAGACGACCCGGCCTGTCGTCAGGCGGAGCGGATATTCCTCGCATGGCTCCTCCGCTGAAGGGCGGTATGGCAGCGCGCAAATTTTCGCCCGTCCATCGGGATGAAAATATTTGTGATCCTCGAACATATAAGGCGTTCCGGTATCCGCTTCGTCCTTGCAGGGCCAGAACACGCCATCCTGCCGGTCAATTTTGTCCCAAGTGGCGCCGTAATAGTCGGCGTAGCCGCCCTTGGAAGCGAGGCGAAACTCATCTGCAACCTGGCTTGCCGTCTGCAAATGCCGGAAATAGTCACCGCGTCCAAGCCGCTCTGCCAGCTCTACATGAATGAGCCAATCCGGCTTCGATTCGCCTAGCGGCTCCTGCGCCTTGTTGATTTTAATAATGCGGCCCTCCAAATTCGTCACCGTGCCTTCATCCTCCGACCACGTCACCGATGGCAGCACGACATCGGCAAATTCCGCTGATTCCGACAAGAAGAAGTCGGCGCATACCATGAAGTCCAGATCCTTCAATACCGAGCGCACATAATTGAGATGCGGCGCTGACACGGCGGGGTTCGAGCACAGCAGATACATGCCGCGAATCGTCTTCTGCTCCATCAGCTCAAACATTTCAAAGGCCGAGACGCCCGGCAGCGGCATTTCCTCCGGCGTGATGCCCCACACCTCGCATACCTCCTGCACATGCTTCGGATTCGTCAGCTTGCGATAGCCCGGCAGCAGATCGGATTTTTGCCCATGCTCGCGTCCGCCTTGACCGTTACCCTGTCCCGTAAGCGTCGCTACACCCGATTTCGGCCGTCCGATTTTTCCAGTAACGAGGCACATATTCGTGTAGGCCGAGACGTTGTCCGCGCCTTTAACTTGCTGCTCAATGCCTCTGGCGAACATGACGATCGCATTCGGCGCCTTGCCGAAAATTTCCGCTGCCCGTATCAGCTTCTCCGGCGCTACCCCCGTAATTTCACTCGTATATTCTGGTGTGAAAGTCTTCACAATCTCAAGCGTCTCCTCAAAGCCGCTCGTGTAATTAGCGATATATTCATGATCGGCATGGCCGTTTTGAATGAGCAAATTCACCATGCAGTTGGCAAGCGCCAAATCCGTCCCCGGCCTTAGATCGAGATGGACATCCGCCCTTCTTGCAATCGGCGTTTCCCTTGGATCGACGACGATAAGATAGCCGCCGCGGTTTTGAACCTCCCAGACACGGAACATGGAGGTTGGATGGCATTCCGCCGTATTGCTGCCCGCGATGAACAAGCAATCCGTCTGATGAATATCCGTCCATGGCAGCGTTGAGCCGCGATCAATCCCAAAACTCCGAAGGAAGCCCGCTGCTGCGCTTGCCATACAAAATCTTCCATTGTAATCGATGTATCTCGTTTGCAGCCCGACTCGGGCGAATTTCCCGGTCAAATAACATTTTTCATTCGTCATCGAAACGCCGCTGAATACGGACAGCGTGTCCTTCCCATATTCGGATTGTAGCTCCTTGAAGCGGCGGGCGATTAAATCATAGGCTTCGTCCCAGCTGGCTTCGCGGAAGCCTTCCTTCGTCCCTTTTTTCGAAGCGTCGTCCCGAATGAGCGGCTTCAGCAGCCGGTCCTGATGGTTCGTCTGCTGATAGGCGGTCACGCCTTTCGGGCACATTTTGCCGCGTGTGACGGGCCAGTCGTACCTTGGCTCCACGCCGATAATCGTATTTTTGTCGGTATCGACCCGCAAATTCATTCCGCACTGCATGCCGCAGTAGGAGCAGTGGGTTTTAACCAGCTTTTCCTTCGGATGATGCTTGTTCGCAATATTTTGCAGAAACTTATCCTTTAGCATGCTGGTTCGCCTCCTTGACCTTGATTTCATGTGTCGGAATGCCCGTAAAACGGGACATCCGGTATTTGCGCCTGCAAGGCAGACAAAGCTCGGCCAGATGGAAGCCTTCCTTCATCTCGAAGGAAATATCGTTTTGAGCCAGCACGTGAATGACATCGCTGGATTGCTCCGTCGATACGAAGCTGCTGCCGCATACTTTGCAGGCTTTCATTTGCTGCTCGCCGAAAGCTTCACGATAGTTTTTGGCGAGTACGCTCATCGGACGGAATGGAATATGCGCCAGCTTGCCAAAAGGCAAATAAATCAGCGTAAGGATGACCGACCATTGGTGGATTAGCGAGATAACCGGATGGCCCCAGCCATGCAGGAATATGTTACTGAACGTCAGCAGCAGCCCCGTAATGCTAATGAAGAGCAGCAAATACAGCGGCAGAAAATCATAGGTAAACGTCTGCTCAGCCTTCGCTTGCATATTGTTAAGCCTGCGATACAACGCCATGCACACCCCGGCAATAACCATAAAGGCGGTAATATTCAGCGCGTTGTAGAACAGAAAGGCGATCCAGCCGTCCGCCTTCACCTGCATCACATCAATACCGAAGGCGACGACGGTGTACAGGCCATTTTCCCCCATCGTAAAATACATCCATCCAAACACGAGCGGGAATGTGACGCAGCAGGATAGAATACAGCCCCAGCCGAGCAGCACATGCTGTGTCCAGCGGTAAACGCCGCGTTTGAAAATGAAACGGTAAGTTGCGAGATGCTCAACGGACGTTTGGGGCGTGCTTTTGCGAAACAGCAGCTTAAGCCCCTTCTTCATAATCAGCTTCGTTGGCGGACGCTCGGCCCAGGCGATAAAGCGGTAAAAAAATCCCCCGATAAAAACGAACGTGCCCACCATATAGCCATAAAGAGCAAGGTCGATATGGGTGAAAAATCGGGTGCCGACGTACACAAGAATCAGCAGCGCTACTACGGTCATGAAATACATTTTCGCAAATTTGGAAGCAAAGGCTCGATCCATGGCAAATTCTCCTTCTTCGATGTTTTCTGCCCTCATTAAATCATTCCGGCATGGTACATCGCTGTGATTGCCATCACAATAGCTCCTCTGTCACCTTTTGTTCAAAAAAAAAAAAACAATTTCCCTCAGCTCTTCGCAGCGTTAAGGAAAATTGAATTCAAAGTGGCTGCCGATGGCAGGCCTTTTAAGTTTGAGAGGCTGAGGCGGCGTCATACAAGCTGAGGATGCGCTCATATTCCTCAGGCGTGTTCACATTCGTCACACAACTGAGCTGTTCATCCGTCTGTTCGAGCTGCTGCGTATCTACACCGTAATAGCAAATCCGATTCAAAAACGTCATCACTCGGTATTCTTTTATATCGAGCAGCTTCTCAATTTCACCAGCGCTTCGCTTATCATAGACGCCATGCAGCGGATGCAGCTTGCCAGCCGCAGATGGAATCGCCGCCGCAGAGCGACGCTCCCGCTTCACCTTCCACAGCTGCTCGGCCACCGTACTTGAAATAAGCGGCATGTCGCAGCCCACGACCCAGATGTCCGAATGCGTCGCTAAGGTTAAGGCGGCATGCATGCCGCTAAGCGGACCTTTGCCTGGAATATAATCCGTAATGATGCGAATGCTGCTGCCTAGAATAGGCAAAAAGCTTCGCGGGTCATTCGTTACCAAAATGACTTCAGCGCAAAGCTGCTTCATCGTACGGATCTGCCGCTCAACAATGCTTTCGTTTACAAAAGGAAGCAGACCTTTATGGCGACCGCCCATTCTGCGGCTTTGCCCGCCGGCTAATATGGCTCCCGTCAGCATATATGTCCCTCCGTTCTGTAGTGGACACCCTTTTCTGGCTACATTATAGAAGTTTTTATAAGGCGATACTGTTACAAATATCACTCTCTTAGGCCTTATTTACAATTTTTATGGCCAAAGTGTGATTTTAGTCACTCTGACAGTGATGGACTTCTGTTACATTGGGAGTAAGCTATTTCAAGCGGATAGTCCCGCTATACTAGCAGCAAAGGCGGTAATTGGGGATGAAACCAATGACAGTTGCGAGACCTTACACACAAACGGTATACAATACGTTTTGTTTTTCAGAGACCAGTTTTGAGAAACTCAATGAAATTATGTATACACACCATATTCCGGCAGGCAGCCATATTTTCTGGGAGGGCGATGCCGACGACAAGCTCTATTACATAATGGAAGGCCGCGTTAAGCTGATCAAACACAATACCGCCGGCAAGGAATTTGTCTTCTCGCAATATCAAACAGGTGATATTCTGGGTCAGTTCGATCCTTTCAAGCCTACTTGCCACAGCTCAAGCGCAAAGGCCGTGCTGGACTGCACCATTGGGGTTATTCAAAAAAGCGATTTGGAAATATTATTGTGGCAGCATGGCGATTTGGCGATTGAATTCATGAAGTGGATGGGACTTATGCATCGCCTGACCCAGACCAAATTCCGCGACCTCGTCATTTATGGGAAGCAGGGAGCTTTAGCCTCGACGCTTATTCGGCTGGCGAACTCTTTCGGGAAGCAAACGGAGGATGGCGTGCTGATTTCTGAAAAAATAACGAATACCGAGCTTTCGGACTATATCGGCGCTGCTAGGGAAAGCGTCAACCGTATGCTCGGCGAGCTAAAAAAACAAGAGGTACTGTCATTCGATCACGGTTATATCGTGCTGAAAGACATTGATCATCTGAAATCGATTTGCAATTGCGAGCAATGTCCGAAGGAAGTTTGCCGCATATAATAAAGCCTTCCTGCAATGGTTCAACCTGTAGGAAGGCTTTTTTTCTATTCTATTCAAATGCAGTTATGCAATCTGAAGAACGCGCGGGAACAAAATATTATTTTCCAAGTGAATGTGCTGGAATAGATCGGTTTCTAGTTCCTCCAGCTTCTGAAAGGTTAGCGTATACGTGCGGCACGCCCCTTCAGGAAGCTCGTAATGATGCGTAACCGCACGCATTTCCTTGAGCAGATCGCCGACCTGGCTGTGCTCGGACTCAAGCTCCGTTATCGCCGCTGTCAGCTTCTGATGCAGCTCGGGGGATGGCTCCTGTTCATATTGGCGGATGAGTGGAAAGATTTGCTCTTCTTCGTCGATTAAATGCTGCTCCAGCTCCAGCTTCATTTCGTGGAACAGTCGGTGCAGCCGGGGCAGCACATCAGCCTGCTTGTGTCCATGCACCCGCAAAATTTTCGTCGTAAACTCGCTAAGCAGCGGAAGCTCCTGCTGGACATAGACATGATGCGTCTGAATCACATGCTCGATCAGCTCCGTATAAGATCTGCTGCTCCAGTCAATATCCTCGCCCTTATGCTTGCTGGCCTCGGCATAATTTTCATTGAGTGCGGATAAAAATAAAGCTGCATCCGTTCCCTGCTGCCGCAGCACCGTATGCAGCGAGCGATTGCCCCCGCAGCAAAAATCAATGTTATAGGCTCGCAGCAAGTTGCTTGCCCCCGGATAACGCGTCACTATTTCACCAATTTTCTCTGTACCGTTAAATATGGTCATTTGTCGCACCTCCATAAAATAATGTTGCAGCTCCTGCCTTTTAAGATGATGAAGCTTGAGCTGCTGTTAGTATAGCGCAGGCTGGCTAGCGTGTTTGTGATGAGGATCACTGCTTGAAAAATGGCAGCAGCGCTTCAGCCGCTCGCCTTCCCTGTCCGATACAATCCGGCAGCCCGACTCCCTCATAGCCGGAGCCGCATAATAATAAGCCGGGATGGCTAAGCGCCAGCCCCTCGCGCTGCTTGGCCAGCTGCTCCAGATGCCCCACCGGATACTGCGGCATCGACCGTTCCCACCTGGTCAGCTCCGTAAAAAGCGGCTCAGCTGCAATGCCCATTATCGCCTGCAAATCTTGGCGGACGGCGTCCAGCAATTGACGATCCGTGAGCTTCGTCCAGGCTTGCGCCCCCGCATGTCCGATATAAGCCCGCAATAAAATATGACCATTCGGTGCCGTATGCAGCCATTTCGACGACGTCCAGGTGCATGCGGTTATCATTCGTCCCTCGCTTCGCGGCACTACAAATCCGGAGCCGTTCAGCGGAAGCTTAATGTCCTGCGGCTTGTAGGCTAACGCGATATTGGCAACCGATACATAGGGAATGTCGCGCAGTGCCTGTAATTGTCCCGGCATCTTCGCTGGCATTCCCGCACTTCCTTCCAGCAAAATGGCCGCCTCGTAAGCAGGCAGCGCAATAATAACGCCTTCCGCCTGCAGCTCCTCCCCATGCTCAAGCCGAACCTGATAACCCCGCCCTTCCCTCTTCACTTCCGTGACCGCCTGTCCTGTCAGCCGGCGGATCGAGCTCAGTTGCTCGTCCAGACGCTCAACCAGGCTTCCAAGCCCGCCTTTAAACGTGAGAAATAGGCTGCGGCGAGCTATCTCCGGCAGCTCCTTCGGCATTTCACGCGCCTGCTTCTTGCTCGCGAGCATGCCTAAAATCAAGCTGCGATGCCGCTGCTCCAGCTGTCGAAATTGCGGGAAGGTCGCTTGCAGGCTGAGCGCTTTGGCATCTCCAGCATAAATGCCTGCCAGCAGCGGCTCCGTAACCTGCTCCAGCACCTCCCGTCCAAGCCGCCGCTCAATGAAGCCGCCCAAGGATTCATCCCCTGTCGCCTCCCGCTTCGGCAGCCATAAATCAAAGGCTGCACGCAGCTTGCCCAGCGGCGACAACAGCCCGGTTTTCATAAACGGAGTCACTTCCGTCGGAATGCCGAGCATAAGGCCCATGGGCATTTGATGCAGCCTGCCCTTATGCAAAATATAGTTCGCCCTCGCTTTCGGATTCGCCGCAACCAGCTCCGATTCAAGGCCAAGCTCCCTCGTCAAATCCAGTATGGGCTGCTTGCGCGCCATAAACGAATCCGGCCCCTGCTCGATGAGGAAGCCATCCCGGCGCAGCGTTTTTATTTTTCCGCCAAGGCTGCCGCTTTTTTCAATAAGGGTTATTTCTGCCGATATTTGCTGCCCATCCAGCAGCTTTCGCATGTAGAAGGCGGCGCTGAGGCCTGTTATGCCGCCCCCAATTATGATGATTTGCTTAGGTGCTTCTCCCACTTCTGCCATCCCCCTTCTTCCGTCCAGCTTACGATACCATGCGGGAAACGGAGCGGATGTGATATGCGTCATAGCTTGATAAATGGAATCGATGATCGACTAGACCTGTGACTAGCGTCACATAACGTCTAAATCGTCTAAGGTATAATGGAAAAAACGGAGGTGTACGGCGATGCAGCAGCAAATGGAGCTTTTGCGCCAAATTTCTTTATTTCGCGATTTGACGCCGGATGAGCTGGCCCGGATATGGGCCATCGTCATTCCTCGGTCATACCGCAAGCGGACCGCTATTTTTACGGAGGGCAGCCATAAAGAAGCCGTGTTTTTCGTCCAGAACGGGCTGATCAAAACATATAAAACCGATGAAAACGGCAATGAGCATATTATGTCCTTCCTCAAAACAGGGGATATGTTCCCTCATACCGGCTTTTTCAACCAGCACCCTTACCCGGCAACGGCCGAGGCGATTATGGAGACGCAACTGCTCGCCATTCCTATTCATGCATTCGAGCAGCTCATGATGAATACGCCGGCGATTGCGATTAAAGTGATGCGGGTGCTCAGTGGTAAAATTATAGAGCTTCAGGAAAAATTGCAGGAGCTAACTGGTCAAGATGTGCAAGACCGCGGCGTATCTTTCCTGCTCAAGCTTGCAGAAAATTATGGAACGGATCACGGCGGCATCGTCCATGTCGAGGTGCCGATGACCAATCAGGAGTTTGCCAATACGATTGGCACGACGAGGGAAACGGTCAACCGGCTCATTAACCAGCTGCGTAAGGAAGGGATTTTGGAGCCGCAGCGGAGCGGCTACCTGATTCATGACTATGAAGCATTAAAAACCTGGTCGCACAAGTGAAGGCGGTTAGCCTTACACTTGCGCGGCCTTTCTTTTTCCCCAGAATAAGGCGATGCCCGTCACCATAATCAGGCTTGCCGCCCAGACGGCTTCCTGTACGAATACAAGCGCCCCATGCCCCGTCCAATCGAATAAGCCTTGTAAAAATAACGTCAGCTCGTTCAGCATAAAACCAGCAATAAAGCTCATATAGCCAATATACGCTATCCTCCCCCTCCCATTCAGCCAGCCCTGCTGGAGAAAAAGCGCTAGGCAGAGGCAGCTTACAAAACCGAGCAGCGTCAGATGCAAATAGCCGATGACGATGCTGCGCGACTGATAAATCGCCTCCGCCAGCTGCGGTACGATAAGGCCCAGCTCAAGCGTCGCCTTAATCGCCGCGAGCAGCAGCGCAAGCACGAGCAAACGTGCCGCCCAGCCTGTGAATACGGCGGATAAGGCGAAGCGGGCTTTGAGCAGGACGGCGCAGAAAAGCAAAATAGCCGCCCACTGAATGACGGCAGCGAGCGCTGCGGCGAGCTGGGCGGCCAGCCCTATTTTCAGCCAGAGCACCGATAATAGAAATGCAGGCGGCATTGCCAGCGCGTACATCCAAAAAAGCAGCCTGACGATTTTCACAGAATAAGTGATTTGCCGCTGTTCCATCAGCCGCAGCAGCACCGCGAACAAGCCGAGCGTAAACCAACCGTTATATTGAAAATGCAAATAAAAATAAATCGCCGCTTCATACAGCGGACTGCCCTTCAATCCATTGGCACTCAGCATGGCAAGCCCCCAGGGGCCAAGCGAGGAAATGACGAGACAAAGCAGACTGCCTTTGACGAACAGAAAGGAGAGCGGCTGTCTTGTGCTTGGATGCGAGCCTGTTCCTTGTACTTGCTGCAATTCCGAATGCACTCCTCGTTCCGGTTTTGCTCCTTCTCTTGCAATTACTGCTAAGCGTCTCCATGCCCATCCGGCGAACCAGTAGGACAGCAAAATTTGCAGCGTCGAAAAGCTGATCGATACGGCGGCATATCCTTGGATACAGAACGCAAAAAACATTCCGGCTAGTGTCAGCTGTGTTATCACCAGCATCACGCGGATTTTCTTTTCCTTGAAGACGCCCCCTGCCCTGCCACTGGCTGAGTTAAAAAAGACAGCGAGAAACAATAAAAACAGCGCCATATATCCCCAGCCGAGCAGTGCCAGATGGGAATGGGCATGCAGCAAATAATCGTAACGCAGTCCAGGCAGCGAGACATATGCCATACTGCGCATCAGCAGGCCGGTTACCGCCGTTACGAGGAAATAACCAATCGTTAGATGAATCCAGCTTTTGGGCAAGCTTTCCCCCTCCTTCGTTTAAAATGGGCCGGCAAGCAGCGATTCGCCCGCTGCTTGCCAGCAAACCAGCATTCCACTTTCCAGCATTAGCGAAAGTCTAGCTTACGTCCGACTTATAGGATCGGCCCGTCGCCAAACCGATGACAAAAATAACAATGCCTACTACACCAAGCGCAAAAATCGTATCGCCGACAGCCCTCAGCCAGACGAGATTTTGCATCGTGCGGGTATGAAGGAATTCGGCAGAGCGCGCATACCACATCCCATGCTCCATGCTCGCCAGCGTTTGGAGTATTCCTACGGGCAGCAGGCTTGCCAGACCCATCATCATCAAGCCGATATTAAACGACCAGAAGGAAAACCTCAGCAGCTTCGTCCGCCATTCCTTCTCTCCGGTGAGCCCGCGCATACAGAACAGCATAAGCCCGATTCCAAGCATGCCATAAACGCCGAACAGAGCGGTATGTGCATGAAGCGCCGTCGTATTAAGCCCCTGCATATAATATAGCGCAATGGGCGGATTGATAAGGAAGCCAAAGAGACCCGCTCCGACCAAATTCCAGAATGATACGGCGACGAAGAAAAAGATCGGCCATTTATAGCGCTTTACCCACGGTTTTGCCCGGCCATGACGCAAATTTTCATAAGCCTCAAACCCAATCAATAGCAGCGGCACAACCTCTAGCGCACTGAACGATGCGCCGAAAGCGAGCACTCCAATCGGCGTCCCGGCAAAATATAAATGATGAAACGTGCCAATAATGCCGCCCGCGAGAAAAATAACGGTCGAGAACAGCACCGTTGCCGTCGCGGTTGCCGTGCGTATAAGCCCCATGCGAGAAAACAGAAATGCGATAACGACCGCAGCGAACACCTCGAAAAAGCCCTCCACCCATAAATGAACGACCCACCAGCGCCAGTAGGTCACAATGGTCAAGTGCGCCTGAGGCCCCCACATTAAGCCCGGAATGTAAAACGTCGGAATCGCAACCGAAGCGATTAGAAACAGCGTCAGCAGATGGCGGCTTTCCCCCTTCTTCTTCAGAGCCGGCCAGATTGCCCGCGCCATGAGGAAAAACCAAATAAATAAGCCGGCCGTCAGAAAAACTTGCCATGCCCGGCCCAAATCGACATATTCATAGCCCTGATGTCCAAAATAAAAATTATGCGTCGCGCTTGTAATATAGCCTTTGACCGCAAGCCATTCGCCCGCCATTGAACCGGCAACGATCAGCAGCAGGCAGCAAAACAGCACGTTCACCCCTAAACGCTGGAATTTGGGCTCATGCCCAGAAATCGCTGGTCCGATATATAGGCCGGTTGCGAGCCATGCGGTCGCAATCCAAAATACCGCGAGCTGCTGATGCCAGGTGCGCGTGACGCTATAAGGAAACCATTCCGCGATCGGGATGCCGTAAAAGCCATTCCCCTCCACCGCATAATGGGCGGTAATCGCGCCGAGACCTGCCTGGACGGCGATCAGCGTCGTCACTATCCAGAAATATTTCATCGTCGCCCGCATGGAAGGCGTCGATTTCACTTGCAGGAGCGGATCTTTCTCCGGTATATGCCCGCTCTCATCCTGCTCCTTGCTCCGCTGTACGGCGTAATACCAAGCAAGCGCCCCTACTCCGGCAAGCAGCAAAACCACGCTCACAATGGACCAAAGCAGCGACGCGCTGGTCGGTTCATTATCAATGAGCGGCTCGCCCGGCCAGTTATTCGTATACGTAATGTCTGAGCCTAACCGATTCGTCGAGGTTGACCAAGTCGCCCACCAGAAAAAGGCATTCAGCTTCTCGCGATCGTCCAGTGAGCCTACCGTATTGGCTGGCAGAGCGATTTGCTCGCGATACGCGGCCCATTCAGGTGCATCTCCGAATACACCTGAATAATAGTCGCCCAGTTCAGAAGCCGTCAACGCCCGCAATGAAGTAATCACAATGTCACCCGTCTCCGGATCATACGTATTCGTGCGGATTTCACGCTTGAGCGTGGCTTTAAGCTCAGCCTGCTGCTCCTCTGTCAGGTGGTCATAAGGCAGCTGGTATTTTTGCTGCGCGTTATAATCATTCATAAACACAAGCTGCCGATGCAAATAGTCGGCCGTCCAATCCGGCGCTACATAGGAGCCATGGCCCCAGATGCTGCCCAGCTCCTGACCGCCCATTCGCTGCCAGACCTGCTGGCCCTCCATAATATCGGCTTTTGTAAAAATCGCATCTCCCTGCTCCGTGACCACCCGCTCCGGAATCGGCGGCTTCTCCTGAATAATCTCTCCGCCATAATAGAGCAATACGCCAAAGGATAAAACAAATACGAGCGCCAATGCCGCCCATAGCTTTTTATAAGGCATGAACTCCCCGCCTTTACCTATTTATTTTAACTCGGTATATAAGCACAATAAGGATCACTCTCCAAATAATCGCCGGTGAGGGCATAGGCCCTCGCCCTTGAGCCGCCGCATATTTGCTTGAAGGGGCAGATTCCACATTTACCCTTTAAAAGCGATTTATCCCTCAGCTGCTTCATAATGGGCGAATGCCGGTAAATTTCCGCGAGCGGCCGCTCGCGTACGTTGCCGCATACGATTGGCAGAAAACCGCTCGGATAAACATCCCCCGTATGGCTAATAAAAACAAAGCCGTCCCCATCATTAACGCCTTTGGGAGCACGTCCCAGCATGTCGGCATGTTTGCCCATGCCCCCGCCCGCACCTGCGCTTCCGCTTCGACTACCGCTTGCGCTTGTGTCATGTTCCTCCACTTCCTCACCGGCGTGCTTTCGCTGTTCCAGCTGGTCCTGTTTTTGCTGCTTTTGCTGTTGCAAAAAAACTCTGCGATAATGCGGTGCCTCCGTCGCTTTCACCCCGTAAGGCATCATTCGCTGAGTCTGGCACAGCCACATCATCACAGCCTCATGCTGCTCCGGCGAAATCATGTCTGCCTCCATTCCGCGTCCCGTCGGTACGAGAAAAAACACGCTCCACAGGACGGCGCCCATTTCCTTCACCTTCTCGGCGATTGCAGGCAAATCACCAACATTGTAGCGCGACACGGTCGTGTTCACCTGCAGTGGAATTTGCTGCTCCTGCAAATACGCGATTCCTTTCATCGTCTGGTCAAATGAGCCCCTCGTTCCGCGAAAATGATCATGAATCGCCGCTGTCGAGCCATCCAGACTGAACGCCCAGCGCGACAATCCCGCCTCCTTCGCCTTGCAAATCGCCTCATACGTAACCTTAGGCGTAGCGCTAGGTGTCATCGAAACCGGCAGTCCCTGCTCCTCGGACGCATACTTCGCAAGCTCGAACAAGTCCTGCCGCATTAGCGGATCACCGCCTGTAAAAACAAATAACGGCCGTTCCATCGCCGCGATCTCATCAATCAGCCGCTTGCCTTCAGCAAGTGTTAGCTGACGGGGATCTGCCTTGTACTGCGCCTCCGCTCGGCAATGCAGGCATTTGAGCGCACAGGCGCGGGTCACCTCCCAAATGACGATAAATGGATTAACCTTATAATCGCGCTCCTGCTTGGTTAATGTCGTGCTCATGCTTCTCCCTCCTTTCCTTAGCAAATTAGAAACTGTCCTTATTTTAGAAAACATTCTGGAGCACAACTGTGCGTCCCGTCACATTCGCACGCGGCACCTTGCTTTATTGTTGAGGTATACCGTAGCACTTTAGGCATCTACTGGATTGAAAGGAAGGATGACCATGCTGAATGTGAGGCATATGATTATTGTGATCGCAATTCTGGGAGCAATCGCTGTTTTCTGCGCGTACATCCCTGCGGAGGAAAATGATGCGGCGGCAATCGCGGAAGCGGCGGAAACGTTGAATCAACCACCTATAGCACCGAGTATTCACCGGAAGGGAAGCACAGTGACGATTGAAATGACCGCTCAGGTAACCGACGTGGAAATTTCCAAAGGCGTCTATTACAATGCATGGACGTTCAATGGGACGGTACCCGGCCCGGTGCTGCGCGTGAACGAAGGTGACACGATTGATTTTACGCTAAAAAATATGGACCCGAATGTGCCCCATTCGATGGATTTTCACGCCGTTCATGCTGCGCCAAGCAAAAAATTCATCGATGTGATGCCGAATGAAGCGGGCCATTTCAGTTATAAAGCGGAGTCGCCAGGCGTGTTTATGTATCATTGCGGGACAAGCCCAGCGCTCGCCCATATCGCCAATGGCATGTACGGCATGATTATTGTGGCGCCTGCGGATGGTTATCCCAGCGATGCAGACATTGACCGGGAATATACGATTGTGCAAAGCGAGTGGTATAAGGAGCATGACTATCAAGCCTTTTTAAATGATGAGCCCACCTATGTCGTATTTAATGGCAATGACTTTGGACTTAAAGAGCAGCCTTTCCTTGCCAAAGTCGGAGATAAGGTGCGGTTTTATGTCAATAACGCCGGTCCCAACGAGGTCAGCTCGTTTCATATTGTAGGCACCCTGCTGGACCGGGTTTATATCGACGGCAATCCGCGAAATGTGCTGTACGGCCTGCAAACCTATTTGCTTCCGGCAAGCGGTGGTGCTGTTGTCGAGGTGACTGTAACTGAGGAAGGCGACTATCCGATTGTGACTCATCAGTTTAATGATGCCGCTAAGGGAGCTACCGCGATTTTACGCGTAACAAAAGATGGCAAGGATACGCATGAGCCAGCGATGAAGCATTAGCGCAGAAGCGCAATTTTCTGCTTCATGCCCTCTCTCGTTCGATTGACGATATTCGTAATCTCGCTGCGAGTCGGCTGCTCCAGATGAATGCCCACGACCACTGTAGCGGTTACGCCGAGAGTGCTTGCCGCCAGCATCGCCAGTTCCGCTGCCAGCTCTCCTTCCCGATGCCCTGGCAGTGTAATCGTTTCGCATTTGGGTGCAGCTAAATGAGCGCCCCATGCTGTCCAATATGCGGTAGCTGACGCTCCGATATGGGCGGCTCCCCCGGTGATGAGAAAGACTAGATCGCTGCCCATTGGCAGCACCCGAATGTCCACCTGCTGCTTGATTTGATGCTCCATTTGAGAATCCATATTCCCCTCCGGCTTGGCCGCGTGCAATTAGCGCGGCCTTTTTTATTTGTATAAGGCGAGTCTACAGCAAACCAGGCAGGATGGCTGTGACAGCCATCACCTGCAGCATCTCCGCCCTTCACGCACTTTTTCACAAAAAAACGCCCCTGCTTCACACAATGTGATGCTCGTCACAAAGCCGCCTCCCGCTTTCGATTATGCTTTAGACATAGCCAAAACCAATCTTTTCGAGGAGGAATGTTTTATGCAAGCTTTCACTGCAACTGTCAACGCTACGGAATATCCGCCGCAATTAAAGCACAAAGTTATTTTTCAAACGTTTCAGGAGCTAAAGCCTTCCGAAGCGATGCTGCTCATTAACGATCATGATCCCGTGCCGCTCCGCTTCCAATTCGAATCGATGTACAAGAACCAGTTTGATTGGGAATATATCGAGCAGGGTCCTGAACTATTTCGCGTCAAAATCGGGAAGCTTGCGCTGTAACAGCAAAAGCTTCGTAGAATAGCTTCGATAAGGAGGCAAGCACATGGCCGAAGTGACTATCGTCAATGAAAAAACGATTAAAATTGCGGTCCAGCTGGAGGATGCGCTGACCATGATCCGCGATGCCCAGACCCATATTACGGAATATGCGTTTGACATCGTCACCATGGTGGAAAAAATGCCGCAGTTCAACTATACGTATTTTTGCTTCTATGCTTACGACAGCGCCGCGCTTTTCGAGCGGATGCTGGATACGGATCCCAAGCAGTACACTTCCTTTTCACTCGATGCGCCGGATTCCTTTTTCTATGCTTTGTATGGAGGTATGACAGGACTTTACGAGGAAGCGAGGCTTTACCTTTAACGACTGGAGGAGGAGAGCAGCCATGCTAGCTAAGCAAACCCGAATTGTGGAGCTTGATGTTAGGCCTTATTTACGCCAAAAGCTGGAGCCCTTCCAGCTTATTATGGATCAGGTGAAGGAGCTGGAAACTCATGATGTGCTTGTGCTCCATGCTACCTTCAAGCCTACCCCGCTGCTTGGTTTGATGAAGGTAAAAGGCTACGCTAATAAAGTTCAGCAGGTAGGCCCTGAGCACTGGAGCGTCACTTTCGTCAACAAGAAAAATAAAAGCTTCCTGCAGGCATGGGACGCAGAGCCCGATGCGGCGATGGAGGAGGCTGTACGGGAAGAGGCAGCAGATACAGAAGCGGCAGCCTCCCCAGCTTCTTCAGAGCATTCCGGCAAAAAAATCATTCGGCTGGACAACCGCGGACTGGAGCCGCCTCAGCCGATGATTCGCACCTTGAATGCGCTGGAGAAGCTGGGCACCTGCGATGAAGTCATCATTCATAATGATAGAGTTCCCGTCTTCCTCATTGAGGAACTAAACTCGCTTGGATATGCCTTTACAATTGAAGAGCAGGAAGATGGCTCTGCACAAGTTTTCATTCAAAAAAGCTAGGAGGCCTCAGCTTATGTTGCGTCTCCCTTTTCTCTTTATCGCAACAGGCATCGCCGGGTTCACCTTGTTCCACCTCACCTCCCTGCTGTCGCTTGCCGACTGGACCCTAGATCCTGTTCGCGGGCCCACAGGATGGTTCAACATCCATCTCATCATCCTTGGCTGGGCAACGATGATTGCCATGGGCGCCGTGTATCAGCTCATTCATGTTATTTTACAATCAAAAATTTATAGCGAACGGCTCGCTTACGTCCATTACGGCTGCTTCACCGCCGGGGTATGCGGACTGCTTTACGGGTTCATTAAAGGCGAGGTTGCCTGGATTGCCGGCTTTGCGGTACTCGCTCTAATCGGTCTGCTGCTGTTCGCCTTTAATGTCACCTATACCCTATGGCGCGCCGCACAGTGGAATGCCATTACGCTCAGCACTGCTTGCGCCGTTTTGTATTTGACGCTGACGGGGCTGTCCGGCATGGGCATGGGACTGAACTTCGCCCTAAACGCCTGGAGCGGACTGCATGAACGTTTGTTCGGCGCCCATATTTGGCTCGGCACCTTAGGCTGGTTCGGGCTGCTCATTACCGGCTTCAGCTATAAAATGCTGCCGATGTTTTATTTGGCGCACAGCTTTCCCGCCCGCCTGTCCTATGTCACGCTCGGCTTATGGAATGCTGGCGTGCTGATGGGTGCTGCCTCCTTCCTGTTTGGCTGGGGCTTCTGGGCAAAATGGACTGCGCTGCTCTTTCTCGTGCTTGCGCTGCTTGCATACAATGTTCACCTTGCGCAAATTCGCAAGCATAGGCACAAGCGCCATCCGGGTGCAGGCATCGTATGGTCGGTGAACAGCTGCCGCGCTATCGCTCTGTTTGCCATCGGTGCGCTCATCTATACGGCGTTTTATCCACAGGCGTTCGAGTCTGCTGCGCTGGCAACAGCTGCGGGCTGGATTTATTTAGGCGGCTGGGTAGCTTTTATGATTTTATGCTACTTGTCCAAAATCGTCCCCTTTCTATGGTGGACGCAAAAATACGGCCCGCAGGTCGGCAAAACAGGCATACCTACCATGGCTGCTTTGCTGGGTGATAACGGCGTCAATCTTGGGCTTACCGGCATCGCTTTTTCCCTGCTGCTGCTGTTTGCGGGGCTGCTGCTTGGCCTGCCGTTTCTAGCGCTTGTAGGCGGGCTTGGCTTTTCTTTATTTTCACTCGGTTACATTTCATTAATCGCCTTGGTTTTTACACGGTAATGAACGGCACTTTGGAGAGGAGAGGAGCAGAATGGAAGAACGTACGAAGGAGCAAATATGGGAATTGCTGCGCAAGGTGCATGATCCCGAGCTGGGCGTTAATATTGTCGATCTTGGCCTCGTATACGACCTGAATTGGAAAGATGAGCATATTACAGTGGAAATGACGCTGACAACGACAGGCTGCCCGATGCATGATATGATCGCTGGCGGCGTCCGGCATGTGCTGCTGGGGGAGCTGGGCTTCACCTCCGTCGACGTTAATGTCGTCTGGGAGCCTGCATGGCAGCCTGCCATGATGTCAGAAGAGGCGAAGGAATTTTTAGGCTATTGCTAGGCGCAAGCGTAAACGGCTGCCGCCGTCCTTTGGCGGCAAAGCTACCGTTTCGCGATGAAATATAAGCCCATTATAAGGGTGATACTTATAAATGCTTATATTTCAAGCGTAAACGGCTGTCGCCGTCCTCTGGCGGCGCCGCGCGTTTCAGTCCGAGAAATAGAAGCACAGTATGGCAAAAACTTATACTTTCTTATATTTAAATAAATAGGCAAGCTGCTGATGACTCTCATCGCGGCTTGCCTATTCGTGCTGTTGTCCATTGTTCGTAGCACCACGAGCGTCTCACGGAGCGATACGAACTCTAGCGGGCATTTGCTTTAATTTACCTTTCCCCGCTTATACGCTTACGTCGGTTCCTCCAGCACGAATGCTCCCTTGCCGCGTTCCTCCCGTATCCAAGCTGCCATACCCGCGCTGTCCTCAACAGTGAATACCGGAAGCCCATCGAAACTCACCGGATACCATGATGCAACCGCAACGACCTGCTCTAATTGCATAACGAGCGCCTCATCCTCCTCCTTGCGGATCAAGACAATTTTTGGATAGCGCTCTTGTTTAAAGCCTTCGACAATGACCCAGTCCATTTCACGGAACTGCTGAAGCAGCTCATTCAGCGGCGTTGGCCTTTGCTCCATAATTGCCGTGCGATGCGGCGAGGTGATGGCGATTTTATGCGCACCCGCCTCGCGATGCTGCCATGTATCGGTACCCGGATGATCAATGTCAAAATCATGTCCGTCATGCTTAACCGTGCCGACGCGGCAACCGGCTTCGGCAAGCTGCTTGACCAGCGCTGCGGTCAGCGTCGTTTTCCCGGTATTTTTAAAGCCGACAATTTGAATAATGGAAGTTGGCAATGGTCCCTCTCCTTCTTTTTCTCACGCTGCTGTGATCCCTATCACTTCACGACTACCATATGTTGTATTACTATTAACTCCTGAAACTAAATGTAGTTATTCCAGTGGGAAGGAGAATATGATGCTGACCTTCTACCCCCGGTTCATCCGTACCTTTACAGATTTGCCCGGGCATCTCTCCCTGCTGATCCACGCCTGGAACGGCTGTAATATGCGCTGCTACGGCTGCCATAATGATGCGGAATTAATCGCGCAGAAGCCGATTCCGCACTTGTTATTAACCGCAGAGGAGACGCTTGATCGGCTGAGCGGCAGCGACGGGCTGTTCGACGCCGTGCTGTTCAGCGGGGGCGAATTTTTAATCGGCAGCGCGGCGGAGCTGGAAAGCTTCCTGCGGCGTGTACGCCTTATTTTCAGAGGGAAAATCATTATTATGACTAATGGCACGTTCCCAGGCAAACTGAAGCGTCTGCTGGAACTGGCGCTGATCGACGGCGTTCATATCGATATGAAGCTGCCCTTTCACCTGTTGGACCCTGCGGAGGATGCCGAGGTGTTCGAGGCGATTATCGGCGCCCAGCCTTCCGTCCGCTTCTGTCAGGACATCCTCGACTCCGTCGATCTCGTCATTCGCCACAACAGCAGGCTGAGCCAAGTAAGGACCGTTCGTTACCCGCTGCTGAGCGAGGAGTTTTTCGTCCAGATTGCCTCCTATGTTGAGCATTTGAAAGACAAGTATGACAGCATTGTACCTTATTCCCTGAATCCCTACCATCCACCGCAAAAATAGAACGGAGGCCGATGATGTTTAGCCAATCTACCGATATTATCCGCACGTTTACTTCCGGGTCCGAAACGAAGCAAGCCGACTATTTGAAAAGAGAGAACAGCAACTTCGTCTACTCGCTGCCGCTGCTGCGCCATAATCTGAACAATTTTGCCGAGGAGGAGTACTTGCTGAAGCATATTTTGCCGCCTGCTCTTACCGAGCTATACTGGGACGGAGTTGTGTACATTCACGACAAGCAGCTTAGCCCCTATTGCCTAAGTGTAGGCTGCAAAGATATTGCAACAAGCGGCATCCCTACACTGGCAAAAAATATGATGTCCTCGCACCCGACGAAAAAGCTGGAAACGCTGCTGCGTCATTTCAGCAATCTCGTCGTCCTGATGTCGCAGCAGGTGTCCGGCGCCGTCATGCTCTCGCAGATGACGACAGTGTCTGCCTCCTATCTCTATTATGAGGAGACGGTCAAGGGGCACATCTTTAAGGCAGAGGAGCTTCAGCAGCTGTTCCAAAGCTTGATCTGGGAAATGAACATGCCGCTGCGCGGCGGCTCGCAATCTGCCTTCACCAATATAACGCTGGAATTTGGCAAGCCTTCTGATGAAATCAAGGATGATTTTGTAGTCATTGGCGGCTCGCCGCTGGACAAGCGCTACAAGGAAATTCCATCCGCCTACTTTGACCGGATTAATGAGGCGGTGATTGCGGTGATGAAGCAGGGTACAGGCAATGGCATCCCGTTCACCTTTCCGCTCTTGACAGTGCCGATTGACGATCATTTTGACTACAGCAACCCGTTGTTTCTGGAGCTGCTGGACGGCATGTACCAATGGGGCGGCGTTTATTTCGAAAACTTCCGCAGCAAGCCGTTCGAAAGCGAGCATTATCGCCGTCTGAACCCTTATATTAAGCCGCGTGATCCAGAGGTCAGCCGCAGCCTATGCTGCCGACTGCAAATTGATTTAACGGTATTGTCACGTCTCGGAAGCGGGATTTTTGGCAGCTCCACTGGCTCTACCGGTGCCGTACAAGTTCTTAATCTAAACATGAACCGCGTCCTGATGGAATACGGCGGAAATGAAGATACGCTGCTTGCGAAAATGGGCGAGCTGCTGAACATTATGCAGGAAGGCCATATGGCCAAGCGGCAGTGGATTGAGCAAAACAAAGAGCTGTATCCGACCTTTTTCGCTTTAAACCGTGACTTGTCCAATTATTTCAATGTGTTCGCCGTTACCGGGATGCATGAGGGGCTAATCAATATCGGCTATGAGGGCGGGATGAATAATGAGGCAGGCAAGCAGCTCGCCCACCGGATTATGCAGTTTATGACAGAAACGATCAATACTTTTATCGTCCGCGATCAGGTCGCCTGCGGCATCGAATATGCACCGGGTGAAAATGCTGCCATCAAGCTGGCCCGCCATGATGTCAAATGGGCGAAAAACCATGACCGCACTATTTTTGTACAGGGCACTGGGGAAAACGTTTATTTGACCTCAGGCTGCATGCTGCCGTTCAGCGAGGATGACTTTCTGCGCCAGGTGGAGAACAGCGCCGAATTCCAGGCTTATGCGACCTCCGGCAGCATTTTGCACCATTTCCTTGAAACGAAGCTGGCTCCGGAGAGGCTGGCCGATTATTTAAGGAAAATTTTTGAGAAGCCTATTCAATATATTACGCTTACTCCGACTCTGACTAGCTGTCTCGCTTGCAGCCAGCAAATCGTCGCCGAGGACGGAAAAAACATCCACACCTGTCCCGTTTGCGGCAGCGACGATATCGCCACCTTCAGCCGCGTCATTGGTTATGTCAAAATGATTGCCCGCAAAAAGCTGGAGGTAGATGAGCAGGGCTACTATACAGGAGAATATAATTTTTGGAGCAATGCGCGGCGTTTTGACTGGAATACGCGCAAACGCATGAAGGAAGAGGCTGTTAACAGCGTTAGCACAGCCGCTGCCGTCTCTGCAGCAGACTCTTGATTTAGAAGATAGGCGCGTTAGAAACGTTAATTAGAGCTATAAAGGCTATGTAGGCTTAGAAGCTTTGCAGACTTTGCAAAAATAATAACCGTGTGTATACCTGCTCGGCAAACCACGCCTTGTGCCGATTACAGCCTCCCTTTCCCCTTTCGATTGATAGCGCTGGAAGGGGGAAAGGGAGCTTTTTCATAGCAGGTTTCCCCCTGCCTTACAACTTAGCAGCAGCAAGAGGAATGACCGTAACAAGCGTCCCCGCCTTGATGCCTGTCTTCGTAGGCGGAATGACTATCAGGCAGTTTGCATCCTTTAACGTAACCAGCGCGCTCGACATATCCATGCCCTCCTGCTTCACGTACACCAGTCCGTTGTTGAAATAACGAATGCCCCGCACATAACGGGGATAAGCATTTACCTTGTTATAATCGGCTGCAAGAAAAGCATCATGTGCTTGAACATCTGCCGCCTTGTGCTCCCCCTGCATCGCGAGCAAAACGGGACGCACCAATAATTCACAGCCGATAAAGCATGCTGCCGGATTGCCGGACAATCCAAAGAAAAGTTTGTTATTCCATACGCCAGCGCTCGTTGGGCTGCCTGGGCGCATCGCAATTTTATTAAACAGCGTTTCCCCTTCCCACAGCAGGAAAAAATCAGCGATAATATCATAATCTCCGACAGACACGCCTCCAGTTGCAATAACCATATCCACATCGCTTGCGAGCAGCTTGTACAGCATGTTTTCAGCGTTTGTATAATCATCAGCAATATGCTCCACAAAAAGCGGTTCAGCGCCGCATGCGCGCACTTGGGCCGCCAGCATATAAATGTTGCTGTTTCTGATTTTGGCGCCTTCCAGCGGATCATCAATGGACAACAGTTCGCTCCCTGTTGAAACGATGGCAACGAGCGGCTTGCGGTGCACGCGAACCTCCGCGAAGCCAAGTGCGCTCAGCAGTGCCATCTGCCCCGGTCCAATCGTCTCGCCCGCCACCAGCAGCAGCTCCTGAGCGCGCGCTTCCTCGCCGATTGGCGAAATATTCGCGCCGATCGGCACCGCTTTGCGCAGCTTGACATAAGGCCGGCCGGCTTCTGTGGCCTCCTCGGTCATTTCCAGCATGATGACGGCATCGGCACCATCTGGCACCATCCCGCCTGTCATAATCCGCGATGCTGTACCGGATGTAACCGTTTTTGTCGGCACAGTGCCGCATGGCAGCTGTTCTATGACTTCCAGCATAACAGGAAGCTGCTGCAAATCAGCCGTTCGAATCGCGTAACCATCCATGCCGGAACGGCGAAAATGCGGAATTGCTTCGCGCGCGCGAATATTCTCGGCCAAGCGATAGCCTGCTGCATCGGCCAGTGCTATTTTAACCGTACCCGATTGATGAACCCGTTCCAGCAAAGCCTGCTGCGCGTCGCCTAGCGTTACCGCTTTTCTCTGAAGTTTGCTATCGTTTGTTTCCTTGTGTATGTTCATTAGAAGCCCGTCCTTTCAAAAGCTGTTCTCGTTTATTTGAATGTACCAGTATAATGCGCCGAACCACTGTGAGATAGGTCACTAAAGAATAGCTTAGGAATGTCCAAATTGCAAAAAAAGACCAATCAGCCTGGAACTGATTGATCCCGTCTATAAAAAGCCGCTATAATTTACATATAAGAAATACAGTATGGAAAGGAAGTTGCTCTTTATGCTGCTTCATAAAGGAGAAACGCTGTTCCGCCAAGGAGAACTTGGGCCCCTCTACCATATTAAAAGCGGCATGCTCAAAATTATTCGCCTGCATGAGGATGGCAGTCCGATTCTAATGAATATTATTACCGCTGGCGAAACGATTCCCCATCATTCTCTCATCACTCAGCAGGCGTATCACGGGACAGCTGTAGCGCTGGTTACCTGCGATATTGAGGTGCTGCCATCGCAGGAGTGGTACCAAGCGCTGGAGAGCGAGCCGGAAAAATGCCGCGATATTGCGCTGCTGCTGCAAAACAAGCTGCGCATGATGCAGCAGCGCATCGATCAATTGACACAGGCCGCTCCAATTGATAAGCTCCGCAAGCTGGAGCAGTGGTTCGATCAGCATATTTCACCGGCTACCCTTTGCGATGTACTGACGCAGGATGAAATTGGTCAGCTGATCGGGCTGCGCCGCGAAACGGTCAATCGTCTTCTGCGGGCAAAGGCCGCCGAGAGCGCACTGAAAGAAGCATCCGTCTAATTAAACGGTATCGGCTGTTTCCTGCTGCTCTCCCTGCCCGTCGTTCAAGCTTTCTGCCGGGCCAAAAAACTCAAAATGAATATCGGAAACCTGAACTTCAAACACCCGCAAAGCGCGATTGATCATTTTCATAAACGGCTGCGGTCCGCAAAAATAGAAGCTGGCATCCGTCGTCGGAATAACTGTACGCAGCCATGGGAAATTGATCAGACCTTCCTTGTGGTAATCTTTAAGCGCCTTGTCATGCGCCGTCGGCTGCGTATAGCAGTAGAAGACGGACAACTGCGGATGACGGCCGGCAAGCGCCGATACCTGCTCCTTCATCGCATGCGTGTCACCATTCGTGGTCGCATGGATAAAGGTAACCGGGCGCTCTGGACTGGCTTCCAATACAGCATGCAGCATACTCATCATCGGTGTCAGCCCAACGCCGCCGCTAATGAGCACGACAGGCCGCGTATCCTCCAAATCAACGGTAAAATCGCCCGCCGGTGCTGACAAATGAACGATATCTCCCTCGCGCAAATGCTCATGCAGAGACACAGACACTTTGCCAGCAGGCCGGTCATCCTGCCCATCCTCGCGT
Organism: Paenibacillus sp. Leaf72; assembly: GCF_001422685.1. Lineage (NCBI taxonomy): Bacteria > Bacillati > Bacillota > Bacilli > Caryophanales > Paenibacillaceae > Paenibacillus > Paenibacillus sp. Leaf72. The sequence goes on from NZ_LMLV01000001.1 coordinate 245,917, forward strand.
TTGACCGAAATGCGGTAATAAGGCTTGCTTGGCGAATCCGATAAACTATATTGGCGAATATGGGTATAGGCATCATTCGGCAGTTCCCTTTTCATACTCACATATTGCCCAGCTTTAAAGCTTGCAATCGCACCGCCGTCCTCCGGAACGAGGTAGAAGGATGTAATGTTGTCGCTCTCCTGAACCTTTTTATTGACCACAAAAGCCCGGAACCCTTCCCAGCCGCCATGCTGCTGCTCCGCCTGCTTATACATCTCTTTCTCCACACCTATAAACGCATCGGCAATAAGACCATATGCTTCTGCCCACGCCTGCAAAATATCATCAGTAGCCGCATCGCCCAGCACATCCTTGATGGCAGCAAGCAAATATTTTCCGACGATCGGATAATGCTCTGGCAAAATCCCCAAGCTTCTATGCTTATGGGCAATTTGCTTCACAACTGGCAAAATAGCAGCCAAATTATCAATATGAAGAGCGGCAGCGTAAACCGCATTTGCGAGCGCCGCTTGCTGCTTGCCTTGTTTTTGATTGGCATGGTTGAAAATATGAAGCAGCTCCGGATGAGCCGCAAACATCGTCTCATAGAAACGCTTCGTAATTGTCGTGCCGTGGACTTCCAATACAGGAACGGTAGATTTAATTGTGGCAATGGTTTTCTCACTCAGCATCATCGCACTCTCCTCACGGGTCTAAGTATCCTTCAAACTTGATCTTCACCAGTATAAACAAGGAATACGTTTTTGATTGTGATTGAAATCACAATAAAAGATGCTGAATTGTGACAGTTGCCCAGGGATTAATCGACAAAAGCGAAAAACTAAGAAAAACGCCTGGCGGCAAAGCTACCGTTTCGCGGGTGAAATATAAGCCCATTATAAGGGTGAAACTGATAATAGTATTATATTTCAAAAAAATCCAGATAAAGCAAGGGCTTCAGCTGAATTTGAGCTTTTTTTCAACCTTATAGCGCCTTTTGTCACATTTGACGTCAATCATTCACGTTTTAGACAATCGTTAGACAAAGTTCTTTAAGGTTCGACTAAGGTTTTGTTTATATAATAATAACTATCAACCCCACAGTTGATCATATAACTAGGACAGGCCCACAGAGATGTGGGCCACTTTTTTTATTTAACCTTTACTCCAGATATTAAAATCAGGTCTGCCATCCTTCGACCAATGCAGCTGCTTGATGAATGTATGACGATTCGGATCATTTAGCGGGTCGCCCTCAATCTCCTTATAGGTGCGGGCATGGTACACGAATACATCCGTCTCGCCATCCTCCGCTACAGTGAAGCCGTTATGGCCCGGTCCATACTGCCCACGTTCCTCATCCGTCTTAAATACCGGCTCCGGCGATTTCGTCCATGAAGCCGCATCGAGCAGATCGCTATCCTCAGATGCCGTCAGCAAACCGACGCAATAATTAAAATCGGTAGCGCTTGCAGAATAGCTGATGAAAATGCTGCCGCCCCGTTTAATGATCGCGGGCCCCTCATTAACCAAATAGCCGATTTTTTCCCAATCGTATTCAGGGGTTGCGATCATAATCTGAGTCCCGCGAATCGTCCAAGGGTTTTCCATCGCCGCGATGTACAGGTTTGTATTTCCTTTGATCGCTGGATCATTTTGCGCCCAAACCAGATAGCGCTCTCCCTTATGCTCAAACGTCGTAGCATCCAGATTGAAGGACTCCCAGTTCATTATGATTTTGCCCTTCTCCGTCCATGCGCCCTCCAGCGGATTAGCGCTTTCATTTTCAAGCACATAGGTGCGGTGGGCAAAGCCTGCATCCGTCCGCCCCGAAGCAAAATAAATGTACCAACGGCCATTGATAAAATGAATTTCCGGGGCCCAAATTTTCTCGCTCATCTCGCCGCTTTCATGCTTGTGCCAAATTGCAGCCGGCTCCGCATCAGCAAGCCCCGCAATCGTCTGCGAGCGGCGCAGCTCGATATAATTATAATCCGGCTCTGTCGCCGTGAAATAATACCAGCCGTCTACATGCTTATAAATCCAAGGGTCTGCGCGCTGCAAGATAATCGCTTTCCCCTCATTTTGCGTGATTTGCGTTGTAATCGGCTGTAAACTCTTCGATGATTTTGTCTCCGCCGTCTTTTCTCCATTTTGCAACTGCATCATTCCAACCTTTCTCGTCAAGCTCACCCATTACGTATTTGGTCTGTGCATCGGTTATTGCTGTTTTGAGCTCATTGCCCTTCTGCACATTGGTGTCGGACAACAACGATGCGCGTAAATCAACCACAGCAAGCTCCAAATTATCCTCATAATAGCTTCTCCAGCTTGACGTTCAACTCCTTCTTTTCACCCTGCATCGCAATGTTGGTCAACATCTGCCTGAATGAGACTCCGCTTGCCATACAAAAGGTAAATGATGGCGGCTAAGATATTGAACAAACCGTCATACAATTGGAAAAGATAAAACAATTGGCCGAAGGGACGTTCATGGCGGTTATTGCTGAAACATTTGAATAAAATGACGGGCAGCATTGGACAGATAACGATTCCTGAGCCATACGATGCCGACATCCGATTGAAAATCCGTGTCCGTGATGGCCAGCATGCGAATCGTTGGCAGCGGAAAAGAAGCCATAACCGATTTAGGAAAGACGGTTACGCCGATTCCTGCTGCCACTAGCGCCATTATTATGGCGACGCTCGAGCATTCGCAGATGATTTTCGGCTCAAAGCCGTGGGCGCGGCACTCAATCATTACCTTCTCATGCATGGCCGTTGTCCGCTCTGTCTTAAGGGCAAGAAACGGCAAATCCTTAAGCTCGCTCATCTGCATCGATTGCTTTTGCGGATCTGTGCTCCACTTTGAAGGCAGCACCGCAACGAATGGGTCGGATGGCAGCGGCAATATCGAATAAGGCTGCGAATCAGAAGCTGATTCAAACGGCAGCCTGGCAACAACAAGCTCAATGCTGCGCTTTTCCAGCTGGCTGCCCAGCATATAATGATCGCCTTCCCAAATTTTGAACGTCACCTCGGGATGCTTGTCCCGAAACCGCTCAATGACAGGCGGCAGCAGCGAAATGCAGGACACGACCGAGCCAATCGGCAGTACGCCCTGAATGCCCGCATCGAGCTCGCGTACCTCCTGCATCGTTTCATTAAATTGATTAACCAAGCTTTCGGCCTTATCGCGCAGCAGCTCTCCCGCATGAGTCAGCACAAGGCTTTTGCCATTGCGGTCAAATAAAGTGACGTTCAGCTCCTGCTCCATTTGCTTTAATTGGCGGCTTAGTGGGGGCTGCTCCATATTCAACAGCTTGGCGGCGCGCGTAATTTGCCCCTCCTTGGCGATAGCCAGGAAGTATTTAAGCTGACGTATATCCATATGCATTCTCCTATACCTAAAAAGTATGATGATCCGATAAAACAGATATTATCAATATACTTCGTTAAGTGGTACGATTCAACTAAACGAATATTACGAATATATGTGGGAGGATTCTGAAATGAGCCAACCGATTGCCATTGAACTAGCAGCTACCAAAAAAACAAAGCCCCAATCCGATCAATTAGGGTTTGGAAAATATTATACCGATCATATGTTTATTATGGACTATGAAACATCGAAAGGCTGGCATAGCCCAAGAATCGTTCCTTACCAACCAATTACGCTCGACCCTGCCTCCAAGGTATTCCACTACGGACAAACGGTATTCGAAGGGTTGAAAGCGTATCGCACGGATAACGGCAGCATTTTGCTGTTCCGTCCAGAGGAAAATTTTAAACGGCTAAACCGTTCTAACGAGCGTCTGAGCATTCCGCATCTTGATGAGGAAATTGCGCTGGAAGCTTTGAAGCAGCTCATTGCTGTTGATCAGGACTGGATTCCTGATGAGGATAAAACGTCCCTTTACGTCCGTCCGTTCATAATTGCGAACGAATCATCACTTGGTGTAGCGCCTTCTCAAAACTATATGTTTATGATTATCCTTTCGCCGGTCGGCTCGTATTACGCAGAGGGTATTCATCCGGTGAAAATTTTTGTAGAATCCGAATATGTACGTGCGGTTAAAGGTGGCGTCGGCAATGCCAAGACAGCTGGCAACTATGCTGCTGGCTTGAAAGCCCAGGAAGAAGCATCAGCCAAAGGCTGCACGCAAGTATTGTGGCTGGATGGTGTTGAGCGCAAATACATCGAGGAAGTCGGCAGCATGAACGTCTTTTTCAGCATCAACGGCACGATTGTCACTCCGGCGCTGAATGGCAGCATTCTTGACGGCATTACGCGCAAATCGATTATTGAGCTGCTTAAATCGTGGAACATTCCTGTTGAGGAGCGCAAGCTGTCCATTGACGAGCTCGTGGAAGCTTATCATAATGATACGCTGGAGGAAGCTTTCGGAACAGGTACGGCAGCGGTTATTTCGCCAATTGGAGAGCTGCATTACCTTGATGAGCAGCTGCTGCTTCGCGGTGGCGAGACAGGCCCGCTGTCGCGCAAGCTGTATGAGACGTTAACAGGCATCCAAACGGGCGTCATTGCCGATCCATTCGGCTGGACCGTTGAACTGCCAAGTGCCCAATATACCGCTGGAACAAAATAAAACATAGCGGCGCTCATTTGGCGCACAGCATGCCCCCTATACACATAAAACGAACCCCGTGCATTCTTAACAAGATCACGGGGTTCGTTTTATTTTTTATATTTCCGTTTTATTTCTTATCGTATTCAGCGTATGTGGCGATTAACTTTCTCCTGACGAAGCAGCAAATACCTATCAATAGCTGCGATTCGTCAGCTGATCCAAGCTTTTGAATGTATAGCCTTGCGCCCTCGCGCCATCTATAATCGCCCCTAAAGCTTGGGCATTGTCGCTTGAAACCGAATGCAGCAATATTACAGCTCCCGGATGGAGCTGGCGCATCACTTGATCTAGGGCGTATGCTGCACCCTTCTGGCTCTTAATGTCCCAATCCTTGTAGGCAACCGACCAAAAAACGCTTGTATATCCAGCCTGCTTGCTGACAGCAAGCACCTGTTTGCTGAAAATCCCCCTCGGCGGCCGCAAATACGCCATTTGCTGCTGGCCGGTCAGCAGTGCCGACTGCTCCTCCACCTTTTTGAGCTCGGTCTGAATTTGTCCTGAGCTGAGCTGTGTCATATCCGGATGGCTCCATGAATGGTTGCCAACGATATGTCCTTCTGACGCCATACGTTTCACCAACTCCGGCTGATCCTTAATAAAATGGCCTGTTACAAAAAAAGCAGCAGGCACACCCTTCGCTTTTAGCGTATCCAGCACCTTAGCTGTATAGCCGTTTTCATAGCCATTATCGAAGGTCAAATACAGCTCCTTTTGCTTCGTATCGCCGAGGAAAATCGCCCCATTTTGCTGGACGATGCCTTTGAAACCTTCCTCATTTATCGAAGGCAGCTGTCCTCCAGCGCTTTTCTTAAACCCAAAATGATACACGCCCGGCTGCGCCATTACGCTGTCCATCCCCAGGCAGCCTAGCCATACAGCCAGACACAGGCTCAGCAGCCGGAGTGCTATTCGCTTCATCATGCTGTTCCCCCTCATTCATATGCTGCTTACTCGACCTTATGTTCTGCATCCAGCAAGCAAATTATGAGTGGAACCTTACATTAAATAAACGATAGCTTATCCGGGTTATACATCACATAAATTCGCTTTATACGGCTGCCTTCCTCCGTTTGCACCCATTCTAGGCACATGACCGCCTGAACCTCTTTTCCCCGGCGGAAAATGAGCGCTGGCTGTCCGTTCAACATAGAAATGGATATGTTCGTACCGTGCAGGCTGTGCGTGGACATTCTCCGCAGCAGTATTACAGCGCGGCGTGCGCTAATAACGGGCCGTCTCACTGCAGTAACTTTGCCGCCGCCGTCGGTGATAAACACAGCATCTTGACGCATCAGAGCAAGCAGCTTCCCAATATCGGCCTGTTCAAATGCCGCAACAAATGGCTCCAATGCTGCTGCGTCCACTGTTAGCTCTTGTTCCTCAGCATCCGATTGTGGAAGCAGGCGGTACTGGTCAAGCGCCAGCTTGGCACGACTTAAAATTTTGCGGCAGTTTGACTCAGACTTGCCTACCAGCTCAGCAAGCTCATCGTAGCCATAGCCATAGCCTTCACGCAGCACAAATACCGCACGCTCTAATGGGGATAAATGCTCCAGCATGACGAGCATGGCATAGCTGATCGTTTCCCTGCGCGCGAGCTGCTCCAAAGGCTCATCGCCATAATCGCCGCTCCATGGCTCCGGCAGCCATTCGCCGACATAAGCTTCTCGCTTGTGGCGGGCAGATTGCAGCACATTCATGCAGCGGTTGACCGTCATTTTGCACAGATAGGCTTTGACATTGCGCAGCGGAGAAGGCTCTGCCGACTGAAGCGTCACAAAAACATCCTGGACGACATCGTCCGCCTCCTGCCGTGATCCAAGCAGCTTGTATGCAAGCGAGCTAAGCAGCGACTTATAATCCGCATACCACTCTGCTACTTTCCACAACACCTGAGTATCCGCCATCTCGCTTCCAAAACTTCCTTTCCCGTAAACAAATAACCAAATTTATAATTTCCTATAACGTCCTTTTAGTCGAAGCAGCCGGGGAACATGCTAGTTGAAATGGCAATCCGATTCCAGCTGTTGATCGTAATAATCGCCAAAATTAATGCTGCATATTCCGCTTCATCATAATAGTCTCTCACGCGATTGTACAGCTCATCCGGCACTCCCGCTGAAGAAACCTGAGTCACGTGCTCGGTCAATTCCAAAACGGCACATTCCTTTTCCGTATAAATAGGCGCTTCTCGCCATACGCTTAGCAGCATAATTCGCTGCAAACTTTCGCCTTTGTTCATCAAATCCTCACTATGCATATCCAGACAAAAAGCACAGCCATTGATTTGCGACGCCCGCAGCTTAATAAGCTCATAGGTGATAGGATCAATGCCGGAGCTTGACGCTGCTTTCTCCAATTCCATCAACGCTTTAAATACTGCAGGGTTCGCCGTGCGATAGTTTACTCTTAATTTCATTTTAAATTCCTCCCAGTAGGTTGGTGTTTTTCGGTTCTCATAAGATAAGACAAAGAAGCCGCCCCTTTTGTGACAAGCATAAGCAAAAAAAGCCAAACTCTACGCATAAAGCGTAAAATCCAGCTTTTTTACTCTTATTTCCATACTCTGAAACAACATCGTTTGCAATGCTTGATTGCACAGAGGCCCGTTCGGTGCCCTTTCTTGCAAGCTATTGCTTCTCTAATCGGTAAGTATGGCCGCAGAAAGAGCATTTGAACAACATCCCAGTATCGCCCATGATCCAGCTGATGCGATCATCGTCCTCTGCTTCTAAATATTCGCGCCCCTGTTCGTCTCGATCTCCGGTTGCGAACAATCCGGTTTGATTGCCGCAAACACATTCAAAGGTTAGTACCACGGTTTGTTTCCCCTCCCCTAAACACAGTTGTTTCCTGCTATTTTCGCCAAAACTATTGACAATGATACATTTTGTATCATAAATTAATAGTTAAGCTTGTATTATTATTTCAGCTTTTTTGAAGGAGCCACTAAAAATGACGATGGGAGACCGCTTGAAGGAACTCCGCCTACAAAAAAATCTTTCGCAAGAAGCCGTTGCCCGTGCGATCGGGATCACCCGCTCCGCTTACAGTCATTACGAAATTAACAATCGCCAGCCGGTATATGAAACGCTGATTAAGCTCGCCTTCTTTTTTCATGTGACGACGGATTATATTATTGAAGGTGAGACCCGCCAGCAAGTGGCTGGGCTCGCCAGGGAAGAAACGCACGAGCTGCTGCAGCTGCTGAATCATATGGATGAAGACAAACGAAAAGCATCGATTCATAAATTGCTTAATGTCATTCGCGAGTCGGAGTAATCCTTTGCCGGCTTGCTGCCCTGCTGCTTTCTTTAGCGGCGAGCCGTCAGAACGGTCATCATCAGTGCAAGGATGGCAAAGCTCGCTGCATACCCGCCAATAATGTCCGTTGCGTAGTGGACGCTGAAATAAAGTCTTGAAGCGCCCATTAATACAATAAGCAATCCGGCGAGTACATAGCTGGCCCGCTTCATCGTTTGACTAAACCAGGCATCCCTTCCAATCCAAATAGCTGCAAGCCCATAAAGCGCCATCGCCATCATGGCATTTCCGCTTGGAAAGCTTGCGCCAGCTGCCTCTAATCCCCAAGCCTCCTCTGGCCGGCCCCGGTCAAAGGCCATTTTGGCCAACGTATTCGTTATGTATACAAGTCCAGTACCTACTATAATCGGAGCTGCTTTCAGCCAGCCGCTGCGCCAACCGAACCATAGAAAAAGCGCAAAAGTCGCTGCGATAATAAATAGAGAAGAACCCATATAAGACAGCGCCTTGAAAAAAGCCGTCCATCCTTCTCCCCGCATTTGCTCAGCGAATGCGGCTGTTTCTTTGTCGAGCTGTGACAGCTCTGGACGTGCTGCAATCGCTGTAGTTAACGCAAATAATACCAGGCTTGCGGCAAGCCCGGCGACCCATCCCCAAAATACCTTTCGAATAAATATCCTCTCCCAATTGCTTCAACTTGTTTGCTTCGCTATAATTAGCGTTGACCTTAATATTATAATACAAATTTTGAAATTGGGAAGGAACGCTAAAATCATGTACGTATCAGATAAATGGAGAGATTACGAGGTAATAGATACAGGGAATGGAGATAAGCTGGAGCGTTGGGGCTCTTATATTCTTCGCAGGCCGGACCCGCAAATTATTTGGCCAATAGCGAAGGAAGACGGCTTGTGGAAAAAAACAGACGGCCACTACCACCGCAGCTCCTCTGGCGGCGGCGAATGGCAGTTCAATTCCCAGCTGCCGGAGCGCTGGACCATATCCTATGGAGAGCTGTCCTTCCATATTAAGCCGACCAGCTTCAAGCATACGGGGCTCTTTCCTGAGCAAGCGGTGAACTGGAGCTGGATGATGGATAAAATCCGCACGGCGGACCGTCCGATTCGCGTACTCAATCTTTTCGCCTATTCCGGTGGAGCTACGGTTGCGGCTGCCGCAGCAGGCGCAGAGGTTGTTCACGTGGATGCTTCCAAAGGCATGGTGCAGTGGGCGAAAGAAAATGCCCAGCTTTCCGGGCTGTCCGACAAGCCGATCCGCTTCATTACCGACGATGTATTCAAGTTTGTTCAACGCGAGCAGCGCCGGGGCCGTCAATATGACGCTATTATTATGGACCCGCCGTCCTACGGACGCGGACCGAACGGCGAGACGTGGAAGCTGGAAGAGAACCTGTTCCCGTTCCTTGAGTTCTGCACGACGATTTTATCCGATAATCCATTGTTTATGCTAATTAATTCGTACACGACAGGTCTATCCCCATCCGTGCTGCATAATCTGCTTCATATGACGATGGCGAAGCGCTTCGGCGGTGCGATACATTGCGGCGAAATCGGTCTGCCTATTACTGCATCCGGACTGAACCTGCCTTGCGGCATATTGGGCCGCTGGGAGTCTGTCTAATGGCTGGCTACTCTCTAGATGGCATCGGCGAAATTCCGGTGCTGTTTGAAGACAATCATATTTTGGCAGTTGTGAAGCAGCCGGGCATTCCCTCCCAAGAGGATCACACGGGTACGCCGGATATGCTGACACTGCTCAAACGCGATTTAAAAAAACGCCACGATAAGCCGGGAAATGTGTTTCTCGGCCTTATTCACCGACTGGATCAGCCTGTGGGCGGCGCCATGCTGTTCGCCAAAACCTCGAAAGCGGCCTCACGGCTCTCCGAGGCAGTCCGCAGCAGAAATTTTGGCAAAACCTATGTGTGCGTCGTACATGGCAAGCCTCATGCGGCAAGCGGCAAGCTTCGCCACTTTATCCGCAAGGATGCGAAGCTTAATCAGGTGACCGTATTCAAGCAGGAAGCACCGGAAGCGAAGGAGGCTGTGCTCGAATATACGGTTATAGCCAGTACAGACCGTTATGCTCTCATAGCTGTCATGCTGCATACGGGACGGCCCCATCAAATTCGGGCGCAAATGGCCTTTATCGGCTGCCCGCTGGTGGCCGACCGCAAATATGGAGCGCCGCAAACGGGCGGTGTTAACGATATCGCGCTTTGGTCTACTTCCGTTTCGGTTTCCCATCCCATAACGAAGGAACACGTCTGCTTCCGCTCCATCCCTTATGGGTCGAAAGCTTGGGGCTGGTGGCCGCAAGCCGAGCTGGAAGCCGCAGCAGACGTCTACCTGGCTGAAGGAGAATCCGTCCATGCGCCGAAGGACTAAAATTCATCTCGCCGTCAATATGATCCTGCTGCTGATGGCAGCAGCAGGACTCCTTATTATTTTTTTCCCGCCGCTAGCAGGCTCATTACCGTTTACCGCTAACAGCGTCGATTCCACGATGCAAGTGGAGTCGGAATCGAGCGCCAGCGCACAATCGGCTACAGCTCCTAGTGCAACGACCTCCCCTGTGCTATCATCTGAGCCATCACCCGAGCCCACTACAACGCAGGAAGCCAGTGTTCCCCCATCCAGCCCTTCTAACAGCTATCAGGAAGCGCTATGGGTCGCCGTTGGCGATATTATGATGCATTCCCCGGAGCTGCCGGGTGCTTATAACAAAAAGACGAAAAGCTATAACTTCGATCCTTTCTTTCAAGATGTAGCGTCGATATTGAAAGAAGGCGACTGGGTTTTGGCGAATTTAGAAACGCCTGTAGCCGGATCCGCGTTCGCTTATACGGGTTACCCGACGTTTAATGCGCCCGTTGCCCTGCTCGATGCGCTGCAAAACGCCGGCTTCAACATATTGACCAATGCCAACAATCATATGCTCGACAAAGGCGAGAAAGGGCTGCTGCTGACGCTGAAGCATATGAAAGAGAAAGAGTTTATAATAAAAGGCTCCGCCGCCACACAAAAGGAAGCGGATACAAACATCATCGTCGAAAAAAACGGGATTCGCATGGGGCTGCTCGCTTACACGTATGGTACGAACGGCATCGCTATTCCTAAAGGAAAGCCATATATGGTTCCGCTAATTGATGAGCAAAAAATGATTGCCGATATTAAGAAGCTTAAGAAAGCAGGCGCCGATTTTGTTACGGTAGCGCTCCATTTTGGAACGGAGTACCAGACGAAGCCCAATGAGGAGCAGAAGACGCTTGCCCGCAAGCTGATTGCGGAAGGCGCCGACATTATCGCAGGCTCGCATACGCATGTCATTCAGCCCTATGAGGTGCTGGAGGCAACGGATGACGACGGCCGCGAGCGCCAAGGACTTATCATTTATTCGATGGGCAATTTTATTTCCAACCAGCGTGGAGACACGAAGGATTATGGCGTCATTTATCAAGTGCTTATTCGCAAAAATAACGGGGACGGCAGCATCCAGCTTGCCGATATTGAAGCCATTCCGACTTGGGTTTACCGCTACAAACCGGATCATAATTATCGCTATCGCATATTGCCTGTTGAGCAAACGCTTGCGGAGCAGTCGAGCAAGCTGCTTACACCAGATCTATATGCCTCTCTGAAAAAAAATCTCAGCCTGCTGCGCACCCGGCTCGAATCGATGTCCTAATCGCGGCTGTTCAGGGCAGAATGGGTAACAGGATAAGCAAACATAAAAGGGCGTTGCCGTCTTAGGACAGCAACGCCCTTTTTGTGCAGAATATAGCGGCGTCTTGCCTTAAGCCGCCTGTTCCACCTGCACCCTGCATTAGCGGAACTATCTATTGGCTACCTTGCCTAATAAGTAAACAAGCAGCTGCTGATTATGGGAGGAGATCCGGTCTAGCGCTTCGGAAATGAGCTTCGTTCGTACTTCCTTGCCACGCTGTGCCTCTGATTTCCCTTTGCCTGATACGGATACCCATACAATTCGTCTATCGGCTGTATCTCTTGTACGTACAATTAGTTCATTGCGCTCCATACGATCGAGCAAAGTAGTAATCGCTGCTGGAGTCGTTGCCAAATGCTGCAGCAGATCGGATGGCTTCATCGGTTGGTGTTGCAGCAATAAATCCAGCACATTCAGCTGGCCTTCCGTGAGCGGCGCCAGTCCCTCTTCCAGACCTGTCCTCCATTCTCTGCTTAGCTTCGTCCACAATCGAGTAAATTCATCAGAAACCATTCATACACCCGCTTCCTGTCCAATTTCTCTTTAATTCCAATTATACCATCCGAGATTGTCGAATAAAAGGTTAACCCGATTAATAATTTCCCTCACAAACTGCGATATACCCGAACGTTTTGACAAGAGTAGACATACAATGAATCTGGGCGCTTTCCCTATTTCGCCATCCTCACCTCATAAGGAGTGAACCTCAATGGACAACGAGAAAGCCGAAATTATTCGCAAAATTAAAGCTTATGGCATCATAAAAAACCCACAATGGCTCGATCGCCCGGATGAGCTCGTACCATTGTGGGTTATGTTGGATGCGATGATCCAGTTAATTGAACGCTTTGATCCGCCTAATCGCCCTTATGATTGAAGGACATCAGACGGACGGACAATGACTGCCGTTAAAACATCATTTTTTTCGAGCGGAACGATAGTCCGCCCTATCGATCTGCGATCATCTATCGGTGATTTCTCCGTCGTCATCGGCAGCTTAGCCCCAGATGAGGCTAGCGCGATGAGATCAATCGCATCCTTGCAATAAACGGCATAAACAAGTGCTGAGCCATTCGGCTTCACGCGCTTGCCTTCTTTAAATTCGAACGTCTGAACCCCTTTGCCGCCTCTGCCCTGAACAGGGTAATCCAGCAGCAGCGAGCGTTTGGCATAGCCAAGGTCAGAGATGACGAACAATTCTCCTTCATCCTCGCCTACCCAGTCTGCCGCAATCAGTTCGTCGTCTTCCTTCAGCTGCATGCCGCGCACGCCTCCAGCGACACGCCCCATAGGGTTTACTTCGCTTTCGGAGAACCGGATGCTCCAGCCTTGCTTGCTCACGAGCATCAGCTGCTTCGTACCGTCGCTCGGCAAAATTTTAATAACCTCGTCGCCTTCAGCTACTTTGCAGGCTGCAATCGCTGTCGAGCGCGTTGACATATAGTCCTTCAGCTCAGTCCGCTTCACCTGTCCGCGTTTGGTAACAAAGACGAGCGAAGCGCCTGGAACATTAAAGTCCTTCACTGGGATGACGCTAATGATCGCATCATCCTTCGGAATCGGAACGATATTGACGACTGCGGTCCCCGTATCCTTCCATTTGAACTCGGGAATTTGATGGACGGGCAGCGTGTAATATTGTCCCTTTTTCGTGAAGAGCAGCAAATTATCAATCGTGTTGACCGCGTACAAGCCGCGAATGATATCGCCATCCTTCACGCCCGCGTTGCCAACTTCACCGCCGGAGCGCGTAAACGAAAGCATGCTTGTCCGCTTCATGTAACCTTCATTGCTCAGTGTAACGAGCACTTCCTCAGGCGTTACCATCACCTCAAGGTTAACCTTAAGCTCTTCTACTTCTCCCTGGATGTCTGAACGGCGGTCAATGCCGAACTTCGCATGAATTTCCATCAGCTCATCACGAATGACACCGATCAGCTTCTTATTGCTGTTCAAGATGCTGCTCAAATAAGCGATGCGCTTCATCACTTCTTTATGCTCTTTCTCCAGCGACGTAATTTCCAAATTCGTCAGACGATACAGCTGCAACGTTAAAATCGCATCCGCCTGGCGCTCGCTGAACGCGAACTTCTGGACGAGATTTTGCTGCGCATCGGCACGGTTTTTGGAAGCTTTAATCGCCGCAATCACTTCATCAAGCAAATTCAGTGCCTTAACGAGACCTTCCAGCACATGGGCACGATCTTCCGCTTTTTCCAGATCATATTGCGTACGGAATGTGACAACTTCCTTCTGATGTGCAATATACGCATCCAGCATTTGGCGAATGCCGAGCTGCTGCGGCGTTTTATTAACGATAGCCACCATATTAAAGCTGTAGGCCACCTGCAAATCCGTCTTTTTGAGCAAATAAGCCAAAATGCCGTTTGCATCTGTTTCCTTCTTCAGCTCGATCACGATCCGAAGGCCGTTTCGTCCACTCTCATCGCGCACCTCGGCGATACCTTCGACCTTTTTCTCCAGTCGAATATTTTCCATCGCCGTCACAAGGCGTGATTTGACAACCTGATAAGGAATTTCGGTAATGACAATTTGCTGGCGTCCGCCGCGCATGTCCTCGATTGCTGTCTTGGCGCGCAAATAAATGCGGCCTTTGCCAGTCGCATAAGCATCGCGTATGCCTTCCTCACCCATGATGAGGCCGCCCGTCGGAAAATCAGGCCCTTTAATAATTTGCATCAGCTCTTCGAGCGTCGTCTCTGGGCGGTTCATAACGGTGATACAGCCATCAATAACTTCACGCAAGTTATGGGGCGGTATTTCAGTCGCAAAGCCGGCAGAGATGCCGCTGGCCCCATTTACGAGTAAATTGGGGTAGCGAGACGGCAGCACAACCGGCTCTTTCGTCGTATTATCGAAATTATCCTTGAACATGACCGTACGCTTATCAATATCTCTCAGCAGCTCAATGGCTAGCGGAGATAATCTAGCTTCCGTATAACGCATGGCCGCAGCGGGATCATCATCCATCGAGCCCCAGTTGCCGTGGCCGTCAACGAGGATATGCCCCATTTTCCAAGGCTGCGCCATCCGCACCATGCCCTCGTATATCGAAGAATCGCCATGTGGATGATAATTGCCCATTACATCGCCGACCGTTTTCGCAGATTTGCGATATGGCTTGTCCGGCGTATTGCCGGAATCGTACATCGCGTACAATATACGTCGTTGTACCGGCTTCAAGCCATCCCGTACATCGGGTATGGCACGGTCCTGAATAATATATTTAGAGTAGCGGCCGAAGCGGTCGCCCACGATTTCTTCAAGAAATGCTGGAAGAAACTGTTCCAAAATGCTCATGCTGCTTGCCTCCTATTCCTCATATTCCGCAAAATCAACATTTTCCAAAATCCAGCGCTTGCGTGGATCAACTTTGTCGCCCATAAGCGCAGACACTCGGCGCTCCGCCTTCGCAGCATCCTCGATCTGCACCTGCAGCATCGTCCGCGTCTCCGGATTCATCGTCGTTTCCCACAGCTGGTCGGGATTCATCTCGCCAAGTCCTTTATAGCGCTGAAGCTCAAAGTTTTTGCCGAATTCCTTTAAATAATTTTGCAGCTGCTCATCCGTCCATGCATAACGCACCGTCTCCAGCTTGCCGGATTTTCGCGTCAGCTTGTAAAGCGGCGGTTGAGCAATATATACGCGTCCGCTGTCTATAAGCGGCTTCATATAGCGATAGAAGAACGTTAGAAGCAGCACCTGGATATGGGCTCCGTCCGTATCGGCATCCGTCATAATAATGATTTTGTGATAGTTGCATTCCTCGGATTCAAATTCCGGGCCTACGCCCGCGCCAATAGCGGCGATAATCATTTTGTACTCGTCGTTTTTCAAAATATCATGCAGCTTGGCTTTCTCCGGATTCATCGGCTTGCCCTTGAGCGGCAAAATCGCCTGATGCTTCGAATCACGCCCCTGCTTGGCCGAGCCGCCCGCCGAATCGCCTTCGACGATAAACAGCTCATTGCGCGTAACATCCTTCGATTGCGCTGGCGTCAGCTTGCCGCCAAGATTGGAGCTTTCGCTCTTCTTCTTGCCGCTGCGCATATCTTCCCGCGCCTTGCGCGCCGCTTCCCGCGCCCTTGAAGCCTGAACAGCCTTCTTGAGCAGCAGCTGGGCAACCTGCGGATTTTCTTCGAGAAACACTTGCATTTTCTCCGTCACAATCGCATCAACGACGCCGCGTGCAGAAGCGCTGCCGAGCTGGTCCTTCGTCTGGCCGACGAACTCCACCTCAGACATCTTAATGTTGATGACCGCCATCATGCCTTCGCGGAGATCATTGCCTTCCAGATTTTTGTCCTTTTCCTTCAGCATCGCGGCTTTGCGGGCATAATCGTTCATGACGCGCGTATATGCGGTTTTGAAGCCCGTTTCATGCGTACCGCCGCCCCGTGTAGGAATGGCATTAACGAATGAAGCCAGTGTTTCCGTGTAGCCGTCATTGTACTGAAGCGCCACTTCAACCTCAATATCCTCACGCTCGCCAGTAAAATGAATGACGTCATGCAGCACCGACTTGTCCTCATTGAGAAACTCGACGAACTGGCGCGCTCCGCCTTCATAATGGAACACATCGAGCTTGCCGCTGCGATCATCCTTGATCGTCACTTTCAGCCCCGAGTTGAGAAAAGCGATTTCCTGCAGCCGTTCTGCCAGCGTATCGTAATTCAGCGTAGTTCCCGTCTGAAACACGCGTCCATCCGGCTTAAATGTAACCTTCGTGCCTGTCCGCGACGTCGTTCCCGTTACTTCAAGTCCCGTTGTCGGCTCGCCGACATGCTCCTTGCCATCCGCATCTACCCAATATTCGAACCGAAGCTTATGTATTTTTCCATCACGGAAAATTTCCACTTCCAGCCATTCGGATAGCGCATTCGTTACCGAAGCGCCGACGCCGTGCAGGCCGCCTGATTTTTTATATCCCCCGCCGCCGAACTTTCCCCCAGCGTGAAGGATCGTAAATACGACTTGCGGCGTTGGAATTCCGCTTTTATGCATCCCTGTCGGAATGCCTCGTCCATTGTCATAGACCGTAATGGAACCGTTTTTGTGCAAAGTTACCTCAATGGCGGAACAAAATTTCGCCAAATGCTCATCGACAGCATTGTCTACGATTTCCCAAACGAGATGATGCAGCCCTGAGCTGCTCGTAGAGCCTATATACATTCCCGGACGTTTCCGTACGGCTGTCAAGCCTTCAAGAATCTGTATATCATCGGCCTCATAATTCCGATCCGCGGCCGGTGCTTGTGTAAAAACATCTGCATGCTCTGCCATATGCGCCCCCCTTATCTGCAGCACTTGTTACATTGTTACCGTATCTTCAAGCTATTTTAATTCAAGATGTCCTGTTTAGTAAAGACGCTGAACGAGACAATAAGCCCCGCAATCGCCCAAATCGCAAGCACGATAAGGGAAAAAGAAAATGACATGCCCTCAATCGGCGGCGGCGAACCTTCCAAATATGTCGGCAAATTGAGGTTCACGGCGAATAAATATTTGGCATTTTCCCACGAGGAGGACATGCTCGAAAGAATTGTTCCGGCAATGACAGAAGCCATCATGATCACCATGCTTGCCGCCGTGCTTCTGACAAGAACCGATACCATCAAAGCGAGAATCGCTACCGTCATGGCGGACAGCCATACGAGTCCCGTCTGCATGAGCATGTACAGCCACTGAGGAACAATGTGCACAAAGCTCGTGTCGACCTCGCTGCCGTTGATCGTAAAACCGGTAAAGATCGGCAAGCCCCAGCCTCCATAGCCGAAGAACATGCCCGATATTAAATAACACAGCAGCACCATCACCCCGACAAGCAGCGATACATAAAGAGTAAGCGCCGCGAGCTTGCTGAACAGCACCTTCCATCTGCGGACCGGCTTGGTAAGCAGCATTTTGATCGTTCCGGTGCCGCGCTCGCCAGATACGAGATCAGAACCAATGGTCAAAACGAGCAGCGGAATAAACAACCCTACCGCATTATTCATAAATTCCCGAGTAAAAGTGACGCCATTCGGGCTGCTAGGATTGACATCATGATCCAAATAATATTGAAGCTGCTGTACCGCAATGCGCTGCTGCTTCTTCCATTCCTCAGGAATCCGATTGCTGGACAGCCTGTTTTGCATATCCGTAATTTGCTGCAGCACCTCGTTGCGCCAGTCGGCAAATTTGTCTTTATTGTTCTGTGCTACGGTTAACTGAGCATACGTGAACATTGGAATAATAACAAGGAGAACAAGGACAATGACGAGAAACCTTCTTTTTTTCCACATTTTCAAGGTTTCATTTTCAATAAGGAGCAGTAGTTTATGCAAGGCTTTTCCCCTCCGTCATGTTCAGAAACAATTCTTCCAGTGTAGGAGCCGCTTTGTGCACCCCTTCAACGCTTATACCTTCCGCTACCAGCCGGCTGACGGTACCTGCAATATCCTCTAGCGGCATCGTTGTGACGACGGCGCCCGGCATGCTCGCAAGCACGCTCTCATCAATACGGTGCTCCTCTTCCGAAACGATTGCGGCCTTGCCATCTTGCAGCAGCAAAGCAATGCCTTTCTCCCGAGGCTCCAGCTGCCATAATACATACGTTCCAGCCTGCTGAACCAGCTCGTCCACCGAACCGACGGCCAACACTCTGCCCTTGTCAATAATGGCCACTCTATCGCACATCAATTGAATTTCACTGAGCAAATGGCTCGATATGAACAGGCTAATGCCTTCTCCGGCAAGCATCCGCACAAACGCCCTCAGCTCCTTGATCCCAAGCGGATCAAGCCCATTCGTCGGTTCATCAAGAATAAGCAGCTTCGGACGTCCAAGCAAAGCTTGGGCAATGCCTAAACGCTGCTTCATGCCAAGCGAATATGTTTTGACTTTCTCATGAATGCGCTGCGTCAGGCTGACGATTTCGACGACCTCGCTTATTCTGGCCTCATCCACATCATCAAGCATATTGGCAAAATATTGCAAATTATCCCAGCCCGTCATATAGCCATACATTTCAGGGTTTTCTACAATGCTCCCGATATGACGGAGCGCCTGCTCCGGCTGCTTCTGGACATCATGTCCGCAAATCCGGATTTGCCCAGAGGTTGGCTTAATAAGATCGACCAGCATGCGAATCGTCGTCGTTTTGCCAGAGCCATTGGGTCCAAGAAAACCAAAAATTTCACCTGCCCGCACCTCAAAGCTGACATCGTGAATAATTTGCTTGCCGCGAATTTTTTTGCTTAAATTTGTCACTTGCAGCACTACATTTGACTGTTCCATAGCGCCTCCTTCTGCTACAACGCCTGCACGACCCGCTGCGCAATTTGTTTGTAACCTTCATGATTCGGGTGAAAATGGTCTGATGACAAGTAGCTGCCAATCCGTTCCTCAAACAAATCGAATGTCGGTACCATCGTCATATTTGAGTATTCATGAAGCATGTCATAGGCTTTCTCGTTCCACTTCTGAACCTCCAAGCTGCCATCCCGCAGCTCTTTTACATCAAAAAACGGATTATAGAGGCCAATATAAATGATGCGGGCATCCGGATTAATCCGGTGCAGCTCCGAAAGCACATTATCCAGCCGCTTCAAGCCTTCCTCAAGTCCCTTCTCCACCTGCGCGAGCGACATGTTTGGTTCAGCTGCTGCAGTTCCATTGGAATCCTGAGCGCCTTGCAGCGATTGAAACAGGTCGTTGCCGCCAATCGTCAGCAAAATGACATTTGCCTGCTGCAGCGCATAAGCCATGCCTTTATCCGTCTTTAAATTTTCCGCAAGCTGGTCGGCGCGCAGCCCGCTAATGCCCAAATTATTGACGAGCTCCGCCTGCTTGTCCGGATCAGCAGCCAAGCTGTCTACGACCTGCTTGACATAACCCCCGCCTGCCGAATCGCCAACTCCCTTGGTCAGAGAATCGCCTATTGCGACAATGCGAAGCTGATTTTTCTCAGCCGTCTGCTCTGGCAATGCTGTAACCTGCGGCTGTACGGATACAGAGGGAAACAGCTGATCCTTAATGGCATAGCCAATACCAACGAGCATCAATATCGTGATCAATAGGGAGCAGGCGCCAATCATAATGCCTAATCTTTTGGATGAACGCATCGCTTGTCTCTCTCCTTTTTCACAATCATTTACAAATTACAGGCAATGTATAAGTTTTTCGCTCCAATTGCCGTACACACAAGCCATTTTCAAACTTGTTTCATGTTCATACGTTAACCATAAAAAAGAAAAGGACTGTGATTATGAGCAATAATACACCAAAAGAGATGTATTTGGAAATGTTGAAAAAAGCAATATTATTTGAAATTTGGCTGGAGCGTGAGCCTGGCGCTACGAAGGAAAACCGCTTTTAAGGCCTCGATTGGCCCCTCATTGCACATAGTATGATTGGGCGTATTCGCATGAACCATCTGCATCAGCTTATGAATGCCGTCGTTAGCAACAACATCGAGGGCGATTTCATTGAAACTGGCGTATGGCGCGGCGGAACTTGCATTTTCATGCGCGGCTTTCTGAAAGTACATGGCATAACGAACCGGAAAGTGATCGTCGCCGATTCCTTTGAAGGGCTGCCAGCGCCGGAGGCCCGCTGTCCGATCGACGAAACCTCGAAATTTCACGAGCAGGACTTTTTGCGCGTTTCCTTGCCTGAGGTCGTCAGCAATTTTCAAAAATATGATCTATATGACGATGGCATTATCTTTCTTAAAGGCTGGTTCAAGGATACGCTGCCGGCGGCGCCAACGAATAAAATAGCGATAGCCCGCCTCGATGGCGACATGTATTCCTCGACGATGGATGCGCTGACTCATCTATATCCTAAAGTATCCATTGGCGGCTTTATCGTCATTGACGATTACTCCATTGGCTATTGCGCCGCAGCTGTTACCGACTTCCGCAATGCCTATCACATTACCGATCCGCTCGTGACGATAGATTCAACGGGCGTGTACTGGAAAAAAACAAAATAGGCAAGGTGAAACGGCTATCGCCGTCCTTTGGCGGCAAGGCGCGTTTCACTCCGAGAAATATAAGCCTAATGATAAGTGGGAAACTTATAAATTCTTATATTTCGAGAAGGAAGGGCTGCTGCGCCCATGCGATAACTGGACGCGGCAGCCCTTCTGCAGCCTATTCTCCGTATGTAATATGCAGCAGATCCGCCGCTTGGCGCGCCGTTTCCCGTGCCTGCTCTACATCTGCAGCCGTACTGAGCGCAACAGCCATCCGGCGTCCGACTTTCGTCTCCGGCTTGCCGAATACCCGCACCTGCGTATGCGGCAGCGCCAGCGCTTCCTGCACGCCGCCAATACGGAACTGATTGCTTTCACGATCCGCTTTGAGCGTATGCGAGGCACCTGGCGACAGCAGCCTGATCGTTGGAATCGGGAACCCCAATACAGCGCGAACATGCAGCGCAAACTCTGACAAATCCTGCGTCGCCATCGTAACCATGCCTGTATCATGCGGACGTGGAGAAACCTCGCTAAACAGCACGCCATCCTGCGTAAGGAACAATTCGACGCCATAGAGGCCATAACCGCCCAGCTCTTCGGTCACTTTGCGGGCAATGTCCTCCGCCTGCTCGATTTGCTCAGTGCTCATCGCATGCGGCTGCCACGATTCGATGTAATCGCCATCCTTCTGTACGTGGCCAATAGGTGCGCAGAAGCTCGTGCCTGATACGGAGCGAATCGTAAGCAGCGTAATTTCCGATTCAAACTTAATAAAGCCTTCGACGATAATCCGCTGCTTCTTCGCGCGACCGCCCTCCATAGCGTAGCTCCAGCAAGCTTCAATTTCCGCTTCACTGCGGCAGACGCTTTGCCCTTTGCCAGACGAGCTCATGATCGGCTTAATGACACATGGGAAACCTAGCGCTGCTGTCGCTTCACGCAGCTCCTCCAGCGTATCGGCAAAACGGTAGGCGGCCGTCGGCAAGCCAAGCTGCTCGGCAGCAAGGCGGCGAATGCCTTCCCGGTCCATTGTCAGCCATGCAGCGCGAGCCGTTGGAATGACGCGGAAGCCCTCCTGTTCAAGCTCCAGCAGCGTTTCGGTTGCAATCGCTTCAATTTCCGGCACGATATAGTCCGGGCGCTCCTGTTCAATGATTCGTCTTAGAGCCGCTCCATCCAGCATATCAGCTACATAAGAGCGATGAGCGACCTGCATCGCCGGCGCGTTCTCATAGCGATCTACCGCAATGGTCTCAGCGCCGAGACGCTGCGCTTCAAGCGCTACCTCCTTGCCAAGCTCTCCTGATCCGAGCAGCATAAGCTTGCGCGACGCTCCGGACAATGGTGATCCATACATAATAAAAAGAACCTCCTGGAAGCAAACCGGATAATTGTCGGCGGCTGCCTTAAGGGACAGCGATACCGATTCCGAATTGTTTTTTCTTCCATTGTGGAGGTTCCTGCACTAAAAATCAAGACCTTAACCGCTTTGATTCGACTTAAGCTGACAAGAAACGATATTGGGCTTCAATCAGCCCATTGTATATGCCCTTTTGCGCAATAAGCGCTTCGTGCTTGCCCCGCTCGACGATGCGGCCATGGTCCAGCACGATAATTTCATCGGCATTGCGAATCGTTGACAGGCGATGGGCAATCATGAAGGAGGTCCGTCCAGCAAGCAGCGCCTTTAGCGCCTCCTGGATTTTCAGCTCCGTATCGGTATCAATGCTTGCCGTCGCTTCATCGAGAATGAGAATGCGCGGATTCGCAAGCAATGCTCTGGCGAAGGAAAGCAGCTGGCGCTGGCCCATCGACAAAATGTTGCCGCGCTCCTCTACTTCCGTATCGTAGCCATCCGGCAAATTCATAATGAAATCATGGGCATGAACCGCTTTAGCCGCTTCCACAATATCCGCATCCGATGCATCAAGTCTGCCGTAACGAATATTGTCGCGAATCGTTCCCGAGAATATAAACGTATCCTGCATTACGATGCCGACTTGGGAGCGCAAGCTTTCAATCGTTACGTCGCGAATATCCTTCCCGTCGATCTTCACGCTGCCGCTAACGGGATCATAGAACCGGCAAAGCAGGTTGATGATCGTACTTTTGCCTGAGCCCGTATGCCCAACGAGAGCGATCGATTGGCCTGCTTTGGCTTCCAGGCTAATGCCTTTAAGTGCTTGGCGCCCTTTTTCATATTCAAAAATAATGTTGTCAAATACGACGTCGCCGCGAATATTCGGCAGTGCCTTCGCTGCGCCCTTCTCGTGTACCGTTGGCTCTTCATCGATAAATTCAAAAATGCGCTCGGAAGATGCCATTGCAATAAGCAGCTGGGAATACATTTGGCCAAGCCGGTTAATCGGGTCCCAGAAGTTGCCGATATAGTTGGCGAAGCCGACGAGCAAGCCGATTGTAATCGCACCTTGCTGAATCAAATGGGCGCCGTACCAGAACAAAATAAATGTCCCGATAGCTGACGTAATTTCAATAACCGGACCGAACGCTTGGTTGAGCGCCGAGGCCTTATTCCATGATTTCACATTGACCGTATTCATGTAGTCAAAGAAACGCATATTGTCTTTTTCCTGAACGTAGGCTTGCGTTACTTTCATCCCCTGGATGCTTTCGTTCAAGTGGGCATTAATTCGCGACTGCTTCATCCGAACGTCCTGCCAAGCAAAACGAATCCGCTTGCGCAGCGCAGTCGAAACGATAAACATGAGCGGTACCGTCACCATGATTGCAAGCCCCAGCTTGAAATTCCAGATCAGCAAAATGACAACAATCCCCAGCAGTTGCACGCAGTCCATCAGCAAGTTGACGACACCGTTCGTAAACAAGTCCTGAAGGGCGTTAACGTCATTCGTAATCCGCACAAGCACGGAGCCTGCCGGACGCTTGTCGAAGAAGCGGAAGCTAAGCTTCTGGATATGCTTGAACAGATCATGCCGCAGGTCATAAATGACCTTTTGCCCAATAATATTCGTGTATTTGATCCGGTAGCTGTTGGCAGCCCATTGCACCACATACAGCAAGAGCATTAAGCCGGCATACAAGTACAGCTTTGGCAAGCTTGCCGCGCCATCAGCTGGCTGAATGGCTTCGTCAATCGCGAGGATGACGAGTGCGGGAGTCGCGAGCCGCGTAAGCGTGCCAATAATCATCATGAAGATGGCCGGGATCAGCTGGCGCTTATAGGGCTTCATGTAAACGAACAATCTGCCCACCTGCGCCCAGTTAAACGGCTTCTCGATCGCATCATCATCTTTGTAAATAAAACGTTCTTTTTTATCGTATTTATCCGTGCCGGAAGTGCTGCTCATTATAGCGCCCCCTCCTTCCGCTGCGAACCCGCCTGCTCAAGCTCTTCGAGCGGAAAGTCGGCGTATTGAATTTTGTAAGTATCACGATAAGGGCCAGGCTGCGCAAGCAATTGCTGATGCGTGCCGCGCTGCACAATTATGCCTTGATCCAAAACGATAATTTCATCCGCATGGCGCAGCGAGGAGATGCGGTGGGCAATAATGAATGTCGTGCGACCCGCCATAAGCTCCTTGAAGCCCGCCTGAATTTCATGCTCCGTTTCCATATCTACAGCGCTCGTAGCGTCGTCCAGAATGAGAATATGCGGATTTTTAATAAGGGCGCGGGCAATCGCAATCCGCTGCTTCTGTCCGCCGGACAATCCCATTCCTCTTTCACCTACAATCGTATCGTAGCCTTCCGGCATTTCCATAATAAAATCATGTGCCTTCGCCAGCTTCGCTGCACGTTCAATTTGCTCATCCGTTACATCCTGCATGCCATATGCCAAATTCGTGCGGATAGAGGCGGAGAACAGGAACGTTTCCTGAAAAACAGGAGCCATCTGTCTGCGCAGGCTGTTCACGTCAATGTCGCGAATGTCCATGCCATCCAGCGTAATGCTGCCCTCTTTCACATTATAGGCGCGCATGAGCAGCTGGATAACCGTCGATTTTCCTGAGCCTGTAGCTCCTAGGAAACCGATTACGGAGCCCGCCGGGGCATCAATCGAAATATTCGTTAATGCCGGAGCATTGTCAGGATAATTAAACGTTACGTTGTTGAAACGGACATGCCCTTTAACCAATTGCTCGTCAAGCACGATGGCATGTTCGAGGTTTTTCACATGGACATGCTCGTTCAATAGATTCAGCACCCGTTCGCCGGAAGCTTTGGATTGCGTGTAGTTGTTAATATGGAACCCAATCCCCCACATCGGGCCGATAATGTACCAAGTTAAGCTGAAAAAGGCAACCAGCTCGCCTAGCTTGAGCTCTCCTCTAATGACGAGCATTCCACCTGCTAGAAGCAGAATAACTGCGCTTATGTTGGCGCA
This sequence comes from Paenibacillus sp. Leaf72, assembly GCF_001422685.1. NCBI lineage: Bacteria > Bacillati > Bacillota > Bacilli > Caryophanales > Paenibacillaceae > Paenibacillus > Paenibacillus sp. Leaf72. The sequence continues at coordinate 270,908 of NZ_LMLV01000001.1, forward strand.
TAATTCCATAATAGGGAAATAACGAGCCCATATTATTGCAGCACCGATCTGATTCGTCTGATAAGCTTCATTTTTCACTGAAAATTTGTTCACTTCATGCGGCTCGCGGGCAAAGGATTTCACCGTGCGAACACCCGTAATGTTTTCTTGAACAGCCGTCGTCAGGCTGCTGAGCGCGCGGCGCATTTCTTGAAAGGCCGGGTGGATTTTGCGCTCGAAGCGCAAAGCCGTAAACACGAGCAGCGGGATGGTAACCAAAGTAATAAGCGTCAGCTGCCAGTGGATGGACAGCATCATCGCTCCGCCGAATACGACCATCAGCACCACGTTCAAAATTTGGGCAAAGCCAAAGCCGATAAAGTTGCGAATCGCTTCCAAATCCGCAGTCAAACGCGACATGAGATCGCCTGTTTTCGCTTTGTCATAATATTGAAAAGATAGCGATTGCAACTTGTCATAACAAGCATTGCGAAGCCTAAAAGCTACTCGGTTGCCGAGCCTTCCTCCGAAAAAACCATGCAAAAATTGCATCAATCCCTTTAACGTCACAACCCCCACAACAGTTAGCGCTAACGCAGGCACCTTGCCATACTGCTCTTCTTTAATAACATCGTCGATTAAGATGCGAAGCAAATTCGGATATACGAGCCCGAGCGCTGTCGCAAACATCAGGCAGACGATGGAGGTCAAAAGAAATTTTCGTTCGACCCAGTAAAATCGTTTGAGTTGCCTAAAGACGTCCAAGCAAATCCCACTCCCTGTTCTTTTTTGTAAGCATGAATGAATATTATCAGCATCCTATGACAGGAGCAATCTGAGTAAATTTCCGTATATTACATTGAAACAGCCGATTAAGGCAATTTGGAAACACTAACTAACCTATGCTCAAGTATCGTCTTAAATCATCCCTAAAGTGTGCGTCTTACGCCATTTTTGCACAGAAACACACAAAACAAGCCTAAACAATTTTTCATAAATACTTATATTAAAAAAAATGCTTTCAAAGGCTCATACCCGCCCTTGAAAGCATTCAGATTATTATTAGATGAAAGCTTATGCAATTGTTGCGCTATGCAGATGAATCAATTGCTCATGCAGCTCGCGCAATTGCCCCACATCAGCATTGTCCGCTAGCGAGATGCGCTTGCCCTCTACATAGTTGACAACGTCTTGCTGAAGCTGCTCGCCTGACTGCTCGGCGTACTTTTTCCAAAGCGCGCTGTAGCGTTCGGTCCACTGTCCATTTTGGACAGCCATCCACTGCTGGAGCGATGGAATGAGCAGCGCCTCAAGCTCCTTGCGCAGCTGGCCTTTGCCGTCGCCTTCGAAAAATTGCCGCGGCGATTTAAAGCGGCTCCACAGCCATTTGCCGGTAATATCCGTCGTCGTCCAATCGACATCGATTTCCGGAGTAGGAATGGCCGCTGTCTCATACGGGATCGATTGATAGCCCGCCAGCAGAGCGGCAAGCTCCGACGCGCAGCTGTCAAATTGCTTGCGCAAAAGGCCGTTCAAAATTCGCTCCAGACGCAGCGAAGTCGCTTGCAGCTCCTGCGCCAGCTCCATCTGAATTTGCCGCTGCAAATCAAGCCAAGCCGTCCAAATCATCTTCTTCAAATCGCGACCATCATCCTGCAAGACAGAAGGATTAAAGGCGTAGTTGTAAAATTCTCCGAATCGAAGCTGCTGGCGCTGTACGACATAATAGAGCAGCTCGCTTAGCTCCTGTGCCTGCTGAGGCGGCGCCTCGCTGGACCGGTAGGACGCAAGCAGCAGCTGTGCCTGCTCTTGCAGCGCAGCCAGCTGGCTGCGTTCCTGCTCTCTCGTAGCCGCATCGCCTGTAGCACTGTTCAGCCAGCCATTTACGGTAGCCGCCGCCCTGACAATTTCCTGCTCCGCTGCGTCGATCGCAAGCCGCCCTAAATCCTCGCTCACAAAATGCAGGAAGGAGCGCTCGAACGCGTCAATGCCTGAGCGCGCTAACAGTTCGCCATCGCCGCTTTGCTTCGCGTCGAGACCATCCAAGCTTGAAACCGGATAAAGACGCGGCGAACGAATGCCGTGCTGAAGCAAATTAAGCTCCACATGCTTCAGGACGCCCGCAAGCTCCTCCTGATCGGCTGCCAAATCAGCCGCATTGACGAGGAAAAACATTTTATCGAGCTCGAACTGGTCCTTGACCCGCCCCAGCTGCATAAGAAACTGACGGTCTGCCTGTGAAAAAGCATGGTTGTAATAAGTGACGAACAGGACAGCGTCGGCATTTTTAATGTAATTGAACGCTACGCCCGTATGCCGGGCGTTCACGGAATCGGCTCCCGGCGTATCGACGAGAACGATGCCCTGCCGCGTCAGCTCGCAATCGTAATAAAGCTCGATTTCGCTGACGTAGCAGGAGCGAGATTCCTCCGCTACGAAGCGCTCGTATTCCGCTTGGGAGACGGTGAGGCGCTGGCCAAGCAGCGACTCATGCGCTTCCCAGCCTGCGCGTGCAGCACGCAGGAAGCTGTAGTGCGGCCGTCCGCCGGCGTGAATCGCATCCGGCGACAGGCGGTCGATCGCGCGCATAAGTGCGGCAGCGTCCGGCAGCGCAGCGTCAGTAGCGTCTTCGCCGAGCAAAGCGAGCGAATAGCGCAGGTCTTCCAGGACGGCGTCACGGGATTTCATGACGACGCCTGCCGTTCCATGCTCGCGGCCGCCCGATGGCGGCACGAGACGGTTGATCGCCGCCGTCGTCGGATTCGGCGACACCGGCAGTACCGGCTCGCCAATAAGCGCATTGGCGAGCGAGGATTTGCCCGCGCTGAACGCTCCGAACAGCGCGATTGTGAACCGGCTGCTGCGGAGCCGGTTCGCCTTGTCCTGCATCGCCTGCGCGGCCGCGGCTAGCGGCGCGTGCGGCGTCAGCAGCGCGGCTGCGCTGAGCAAGCGCGCTGCTGCGCCATGCTGCTGCGACAGCGCTTCGCCGCTGCCGAGCGCAGCTTGCGCTCGTGGCGCGTGCTGCGGCGCGCCACTGGCACTTGCGGCAGCAGCGTCGCCCGCTGCCGCCCTATCGCCGCGCTGCGCAGCTTCGCTCGCGCGGCGAGGCCCGGCGGCGGCATCTGCCGCGCCGCCGTCTACACCTGCGCGCGCGCTGGCATCCGCCGCTGCGCGCTTCGGCGCCGGCAGCGCCGGCCGCGCCACTGGCTGCGGCAGCGCCCTTACGACCTGCGCCGCATGCTGCGCGGCGCGCTCCGCCAGCGCCGCAAGCAGCCCTAGCGCCCCGGCTTGCGCATCAAGCGCCGCAAGCCGGCCTCTCACGTCTGCAGCGGCTGCCTCGCTCGCCGCTGCCACATGCGCCGTCAGCGCGTCAATCAGCTCATTGCCGCGCTTCCGGTAAAGCTCCTTCACCTCCGCGGCTAACTCGCGCGTATACGTCATCGTATATTCGTTGCCGAATACGGCTCCCGTATTTACGCGCTGAATGAGCCAGGAAGCATCCGGCTTCCAGCTAAACTGCTCGGCAAGCTGCTGCTCCAGCGTTTCCGCTGCGTAGCCGACTCGCTCAGCGGCACGGCGAAGCAAATCCTTTACATGCCAATCGACAGCCGCGCCCACTTGGCCAGCAAAATCATGGCAGAACAGCTCGGCACGCCGCTCCTGCTCAGCCGCCGTCTTTGCGCCCGCGAACAATAGCCCCGTCTTGAAGCCCGGCTTTCTGCTTTCCAGAAACGAATGCGCCAAATCACGCACCGGAGCTGGCGTAATGATCGCATTGTCTACCAGCGCCTGCATTTCACGGCGCAGCTCCAGACGCAGCCGTTCCGGTTCAGCCTTGAGCTGCTCCACCTGAACAGTCAGCTCGCCTTGCTCCGCCTTCACCCGCTGTGCTTCCTCTTCTCCGCCTGCCTCGGCAAGCAGCCGTTCCTTCTCCGGCTCATCCTGCATCTCGCACCATTTCAAATGCTCTGCTGCAAGATGGCGCAGCGAAGCGTCGACGCTGTAAGCAGCGAGCGGCTCACGCAATTCCTTCAGCTCGTCAAGCAGCTGCGTAAGCGCCTCCCATTCCTGATGCGGATGATCCGGCTGGCGCAACGACAAATAAACGATTCCCGCTGGCTCCAAATGCCATGCTTGAAACGCCTCTTCTACGCTTTTGCGGTAATCGGCAAACGTTAGCTCGCGTTCCCTGTGTTTATCAATCTGATTAACGATAAAATATAACGGCTTGCCCCAATCCTTAAGCTGCTTCGCAAACGCAAAATTAATTTCCGATTGCACATGATTGTAATCCATCACATAAAACACGACATCCGCCAAATGCAGCGCTGACTCCGTTGCCATCCGGTGTGCATCATCCGTAGAATCAATGCCCGGCGTATCCAGAAGTACCGTATGATTGCCTAATCTTTCTGTTGGATACGTAATCAAGACCGATTGGAACTGCTCCCCGTCTACGCAATAGCGATCCAGATCCTCCAAAGGCACACTAAGACTAGAGGCCTCGCCGTCCCTCTCCGTGATGATGCTTGCCAGCGCCTCTGCTCCGCCTCTTATGGACACTACGTTCGCGCTAGTCGGAATCGGACTGGAAGGCAGAAGCTGAGCCCCGCACAGCCGATTGATCAGCGTGGACTTGCCTGCGGAAAAATGACCGCAAAAAGCAACAGTAAGCCGACCTTCGGCCAGCTTACTGTTTACTTCCATAACTTGTTTGGCGTGCAGCGCATCACCTGCGTCCGCCATTTCGCGGGCCGCCAGGATTGTTGCTTCTTCAATGCGTTGTACCGTCATTTCAGCCATAACCTATGCAATTTCCTCGTCATCGGAAGGCAGGCAAATTTCGAATACATTGCCATGCTGCAAAATCATAATGTTACGCTCTTTTTCACGCATAACAACGACTTCCGGTTTTTGGCGCATACGCTCGATGTATTGGTCAGGCACGTCGCCGGAGCCGCTAACGGTTACGCCTTCCACTACGATATCTTCGTTTTCTTCTGGCGGGGAGCTAAGCACTTGCTCATAAATATCGGAGAAAAGCTCAAAACTATTTGTATACACAGAAATACACTTCACTGTCATCATCCTTCATTTTAAAAGTATTTGTCTCTCAGCCAACCTTATTTAGCCACTCTCTTAACAGTCTTCTTGTTTAAGCCTGGCTTCATACGTTGTTTTCCTTCTTTGCACATATCCAGCAGCGGACATACCTCGCATTGCGGGTTTTGCGCCTTGCAATGATAGCGGCCGAAAAAAATGAGCCGATGATGGGTAAGGGTCCATTCCTCTTTGGGAACAAGCTTCATGAGCCTCTTCTCAACTTCCAGCACAGAATCATCAGGCTTCGCTACCCTAAGGCGCTTGGATACACGCTCGACGTGAGTATCGACGGCAATTGCCGGCACATTAAACGCATTAGACATGACAACATTAGCCGTCTTGCGTCCAACGCCCGGCAGCTCGACCAGCTGCTCATGCGTGGAAGGAGTTTCTCCATCATATTTATCAATGAGAATACGGCACAATTTTTGAATATTGGAAGCTTTGCTTCGGAATAGACCGATTCTTCGAATATCCTGCTCCAGCTCCTCCAGCGGAACCGCCACATAGTCCTCTGGCTGCTTATACTTCTGAAATAAGTTAGCGGTTACTTTGTTCACCATTTCATCGGTGCATTGTGCAGACATTAGAACGGCAATCGTCAGCTCAAACGGATTAGAATGGTTCAGCTCGCAGTGTGCGTCCGGAAACATCTCCGCAAGAGTATCCAATATGTGTCGCATCTTCTGCTTCGCATTCATCGTCCTCTCTCCCATTCCAAACACTATCGTTCAAAGTGTAGCGAAAAACGTCCCGCCATGCAACTATAATCCACCATAAATATTGAAAAAAGCATAAAAAAACTGCCCCGTAGGGCAGTTTGTCACATAACCTTACCAATTTACACTTTTACAATTTCCACGGCTTTATTTTTGAAAGCATAAACGATGATCTGATCGCCGTATTTAATATCCTGCAGCGAAATCGTTTTCCCATCTTTTAGCAGCTTTGTTGAGCCTGTCACGTAAAAATAATTGGCGTTGTCGGCATCGGTCGTTTTGAGCGTCCACAGCTGTCCAGCCGTAGCGTCATACTGCCAAAATGTTCTCGTCTGGCCAACAGCGACAGTAACCAGCACGACATCATTTTCATTTTTGCTCAGTTGAATCCGGTCTCCAGTTGCAAGCGTCGACGTAGTCGCAGAAGTTGATGTGCCCTTAGTAATTAGGAAGGATTGGCCAAGTGCAGCCGTTGTTGTCTGGCCACTCTCATTGGTCAGCGTAATGCTGTTCGTGCCTACCGATTGAACGGTTCCATAAGAAACGACGATGGATTTCACGGCAGTTATTTGCTTGCCAATGTAGCTAACATTAATGAAAGTGCCCGGAACAAGTGTATCGATCGCCACTTTGCTTCCTGTCTCATTCGTAATGTCGATTCCCGACAGCACTAGATCTGTCTGGACATTTTGCGCATTAACGACCGTAACCTTTTTGGTTCCAGTGTTGACAGCACGTACTTCATATTGGATAGGACGATGAACCTGAATGAGCGTTGCCCGATCCTGATTCACATTCATAACCGTTGTAATCGTATCGCCAACTTTGAGATCAGTCAGAGATGCTGCTGCAATGCCCGGAACTTCTACCGTTGGCGCCGAATAAGTAACCGTAACATCTACGCCGCCAGGCACGCTCATCGTAACGGAATTGCTCGAAGCATTAATAGAGACGAGCTTGCCTGTATATTTGCTTGCAATCGACAAGGACACAACCTTATCGCCGCTGTAAGTAATCGTCAGTTTGCGGTTTTTAGTCAGCCAAGTGCCGATGTCCTCCAGCTTGATTGCATTGCCGTTGTTGTCAATTCTCGTTTTGTCAGTCAAATAAAGCGGATAGGCTTTTGACCCTGCAGAGTCAAAAACGACAAGGAATTTTTTGTCCGCATTATAGCTTTCCACCTGAGCACCAACGAGCGTCTGAACGTTGCGGTTTACGACCTCGATTTTTGTAATCTGGTCCTGGTCATTCGTTGTAATTTGCAGTTGATCCACATCTTTAATCAAATCGCCAATCGTTGGCCCAACGATGCCTTCGATTATAATTTCAACCGTGCTGCTCAAAAATTTGGAATTGAGCTTTCCAGCGCTGTCTTCATAAGTAAGGACGCTTGCATCGCCGGAAATAAACGTGCCTTTGAGCACAGCCGCTCCTGTTTGTTGGTCAACTGTAATTTTCAGCGCTTTAGGAGATGTACGGAACGTATCCTGCGTCACTGTAATTGCGCTGTTTTCTTTCAAGTCGCTAATGGCAATCGTCTTGCCAGACGTTTCGGTTAAGATAAGCGAGTCGTCATAATAAACCTCTACCGGCTTATTATCTATCCACACATACAGCATCTTCTGATCCGGCAGCACGCGGCCAACCGTACCTGTTATCGTTTTAATTTGCGGCTTGTCATCCTGGAGCTCCACGTAAGCAGCCCCGCCCGATTTCGTAATGACCGTTACATTTGCATATTGCACAAGATCTTTGGCTGCAATTGGCGTTTCTGAGTCATAACGATAGATGACCGTATCCGGGCTGAGCGTATACACAGCTGATTGAGACTTGCTATAAATCGTTATGCCCGTATCGCTTGCTTGCAGCAGCACACCCGTTGCTTGGCCTGCATATTCCACCGGATACAGCTTCTCAGCACGGCTGAACAGCGTTGCAAGGCTTGCACGGTTTACATTCGCTTTAGGGTCGAACTTGACGGCCGTTACCCCTTTAACCAAATCTAGTGAAACAGCCGCATTGACATAGCCACGGTAGCTGCTAGCAATTTGATCTGCATCATTAAACGATGAAACAGCGTTCTGCAGGCTGTCCGCTGTGCTCTTCTGGTTAATAGCACGAATGAGCAGCTTCGTCACCCATTCACGAGTGGCAGGGCGTTGTCCCCAGCCTACAGCTTGATCGCCGGAAGCGGCAAGCGCATATTCTTCAGCCTGATCCAGCAAGCCTTTATCGAAAGCAAGCTTCACTTCGCCTTTAAAGTCGCTCTTAACGACAAACGTTTCTGGGAAAGCAACGGTATCATCAGCCGGAGCTTCACTTGCTGCGCCAATAAAACGCAAAGCCATAAGAACGGCTTCCTGCTGCGTTACATTATCAGCCGGACGGAACAGGCCGTTAGAGCCATTAATGATGCCTTGAAGCGACAGCTTCGTAATATGCTTTTGCGCCCAGTGATTCGATGCAACATCGCTAAACGGGTTGGAGCTGACCGACGCCGCATACGAAATAGGGGCGGGAACCGCAAAAGGCCCCGCCAAAATGGAAAATGCAATTGTGCCTGCAATGATAGATTTAGATGATCGTGACAATGCCATCGTTATCGTTCCCCCCAAATAGTTTCAAAACGTATTAAATGGAATTTCTATTTTATTACACTCTTTTATTCATTATCTATCATTTTCTTTCTATCAAGCGTAAACGGCTGAAGACGTCCTCTGGCCGCTGAGCTACGGCTTTAGTGTTGGATGCTCAAGCTCAACATGGCCCATCAGCGTATCTGCGCTGTCTCCATCGACAAGCAAATCATAGGATTTTACAAAGTCGAACTGGAACAATGTTTTTTGGAGCGTCTCCAGCACTAATACTTCGCCAGGCGAACCAAGCCGGGACTCGTCAGACAGATGAAGATCAATCGTCACCTGTCCATCGCTTCCCAGCAACACCGATTTAATTTCGATCAGCTTCCACAGCGATACAGCGCCTTCGCCTTCCGCATGCTGCAGGGCTGTGATTGCGTTTTGAACTAACTCCAGATCTGAGCTGTATGCAACCTGAACCTGCTGCTCCACTATGCCATCCAGCTCTTCACTTCCCGCGTATACCTTTATTTCTGCTGTCTGTTTTTCAGGCTCAATTGACGGCTCAGCCGTCGGAGCAGCGGATGGCTGAATAGAAGGCGACGGGCTGCTGCCCGCGCCTGATTCAGCTGGCTTGTTTACCGCCGCACAGCCCGCAACGAGTCCAACTATACATAAAGTCAACATGAATCGGCTCACTGTTCGCAGCATCTGTTATCCCCCTGTCTCTACGATAGCTTCAAATAATCCTTGATTCCTGCTACAATTCCGGCAGCGATTTTATTTTGCACGGATTCATCAAACAGCTTCTTGTAATCGTCTGCGTTAGACAAAAATCCTGCTTCAAGCAAAATGGCCGGCATCGTCGTTTCTCTCGTCACATGCAAGCTCTGCTGCTTGACACCGCGATCCTTAAGGCCTGTTGCTTTCGCAAACTGCTTGTGTACCGCATCGGCAAACGCTTTGCTGCTAGCTCTTGTGTAGTAGGTTTCCGTGCCTGTTGCGGCGCTGCTCGGATTGCTATTGGCATGAATAGACAGGAATAGATTGGCTTTAAGATTTTCAGCAAACTTTACCCGATCCTCCAGCTTGACATAGTTGTCATCGGGACGGGATAAATACGCTTTTATTTTCGACTCCTGATCAAGCAGAGCCTTCACTTTCAAAGAAAGGCTGAGATTAAATTCTTTCTCCCATCTGCCGTTAATTCCTTTTGCTCCTGGATCAGAGCCGCCATGTCCCGCGTCAATTACGATAGAATAAACACCGTTTGCTGGCAGTGTCGGACCGGCAGTTGGCGTTGGCGTCGCAGAAGGCGTCGGTGTTGGCGTAGGAGTGGCTTGCACTGGCAGCGGATCAATGACATTGATGCGAATTTCGCCTAGCGCACTGTTCATCACATCCACATCGGCATCTGCTTTCAGATCAAGCACGATGCGTACAGTTGCCGGGCTTGACGAGAATAAGGAATAGCGGATACCGCTCAAATAAGGATGCTCGCCTACCTCGAGATTGATCTGTCCTGAGCCCAGCTGTGCTAAAAGCGTATCCGAATAGGAAACCTTTGGAATGTCCATTACGATTCGTTTCGGGCTTTCAAGCTTGAAAGGCTGATTATAGACAGCGCTTCCCTCGTAATGAATAATAATCACATTTTCATTGTCATACGAAATGTCTGTTACAACGCCATCAGGCTGTGTGACAACCGGATCTGTTGATGGAGTTGGTGTAGGCGTTGGCTCCGCTTCTTTAAACAATTGGACGGATTTTGTCGTTTGGTCCCAATTGACCTGCATTCCGAGAGATTCCCCAACGAATCGCAGCGGAATAAGGGTTGTCCCTTTTTGCAGCAAAGCTGGCGTATCCAGCTTCACCTGCTCATTGTTAACAAAAGCGACATCCTGGTTAATAGTAAGTACAATTGAATCAGAGCCATTATGTACAGTAACTGTCTGTGTAGCTGACGACCAGCCTACTTTGTAGCCGATACTCTCCGACACGAGCCGAATCGGTACAAGCGTATACTTGTTGTCTACGATTTGCGGCGCTACCTTCGAATCCAGTAAAGCCCCATTCAAATAAAGCTTTGGCACAACCTCGGCAGCATGTCCTGCACTAGAAAACAGCGTGAACAAAAACGACATGAGCAACAAAATCGGTACAAATTTCTTCATTTTCCACCTCGATGACTGAAATTGCCCTCATCGAATGGGGTGCATTCGACTTAAACAGACTAAAATATTAGACGCATAGCGTCAGAAAAAGTTGCGTATAGAGGAAAAAAGAGGACAATTTTTCCGACAGGAAATTGCCCTCTTTTTAAAATATAGGAAAGTATATCGTTTTTCCATCCTTCTCTATATTTCTCGTAATGAAACGGCTGTCGCCGCCAGAAGGCGGCAACAGCCGTTTTTTCTTATTTACAGCTTATGCGTGCGATTTTGCAGCGCGTTTTTGCTCGTAAGCTGTAATTTTATCTTCATGCATCAGCGTAAGGCCGATATCATCAAGACCTTGCAGCAAAAACTGGCGACGGTGCTCATCCAGCTCAAAGTTGATTTCCAGACCATAATCATCAGTCAGACGATTGTTTTCCAGATCAACATTCAGCTTGTAGCCATCATGCTTCGCCGTGCGCTGGAACAGATCTTCAACCTGCTCTTCGCTCAGCTTAAGCGGCAAAATGCCGTTTTTGAAACAGTTATTGTAGAAAATATCTGCATAAGACGGTGCAATAACGACTTTGTAGCCATAGTCGAGAATGGCCCATGGCGCATGCTCACGTGAAGAGCCGCAGCCGAAGTTAGCACGAGATATAAGAACGGAAGCGCCTTGATAACGAGGCTTATTCGGTTCAAAATCAACGTTTACTTCACCGTTCTCATGAAAACGCCATTCGAAAAATAGAAATTGTCCAAAGCCGCTGCGCTCAATACGCTTCAAAAATTGCTTAGGAATAATCGCATCCGTATCTACGTTAACGCGATCGACTGGAGCAACAATGCCCGTAAACTGTTTAAATGGTTCCATATCGGTAATACCCCTCTCACACGTCCTGATTAGTTCAATACTTCTGTTTTGACATTCCAATCACGCACATCTGTAAAACGGCCCATAACAGCTGCAGCAACAGCCATTGCTGGAGATACGAGATGCGTACGGCCTCCGCGGCCTTGGCGGCCTTCGAAGTTACGGTTCGATGTCGAAGCACAGCGCTGTCCTGGCTGCAGAACGTCCGGATTCATTGCCAGACACATCGAGCAGCCTGCTTCACGCCATTCGAAACCTGCTTCGATAAATACTTTATCAAGGCCTTCTTTCTCAGCCTGAATTTTAACGCGGCCCGAGCCTGGAACGACGATTGCTGTCACTTTATCACTAACTTTGTAGCCGCGAGCGATTTCAGCAGCAGCACGAAGATCCTCAATACGTCCATTTGTACAAGAACCGATAAATACATAGTCGATCTCGATTTCATTCATAGGCGTACCTGGCTTCAGATCCATATATTCAAGTGCTTTCTCAGCAGCTTTACGCTCATTTTCCGTAGGGAGCTGTTCTGGGTAAGGAACGGAAGAAGTAATATCCGTACCCATGCCAGGACTTGTACCCCAGGTTACTTGCGGAATCAGGGAATCCACATCAAAATCAACAATCGTATCATAAGTTGCGCCTTCGTCAGTGGACAGCAATTTCCACTCTTCTACAGCTGCATCATAATCTGCTGGAGCATATTCGCGTCCGCGAAGATAGTTGAAAGTCGTTTCGTCAGGAGCGATCAGACCTGCGCGAGCGCCGCCTTCGATCGACATGTTGCAAACCGTCATACGCTCTTCCATCGTCAGCGAGCGGATCGACTCACCTGTGTACTCGATAACGTAGCCGGTAGCGAAGTCCGTGCCGTATTTTGCGATAACGCCCAAAATCATATCTTTTGCCGTTACGCCCGGTTTGCGGTTGCCTGTGAAGCGAACTTCCATCGTTTTTGCTTTCGATTGCTGCAAGCATTGTGTTGCCATTACGTGCTCAACCTCGGAAGTACCGATACCAAATGCAAGCGCGCCGAACGCACCATGCGTGGACGTGTGGCTGTCGCCGCAAACGATCGTTTTGCCCGGATGCGTGAGGCCAATTTCAGGCCCCATAACGTGTACAACGCCTTGGTCAATATTGTCAAGATCAAACAGCTTTACGCCGAAATCCTTACAGTTTTGCGTCAGCGTATCGATTTGTTGCTTGGAAATAGGATCTTTAATATTAAAGCGGTCTTTCGTAGGAACGTTGTGATCCATCGTTGCAAATGTCAAATCCGGACGACGTAATTTACGACCAGACATGCGAAGGCCTTCGAAAGCTTGCGGCGAAGTTACTTCGTGAACCAGTTGAAGATCGATATAAATAATACTTGGTTTGCCTTCTTCTTGATTAATGACGTGATTATCCCAAATCTTCTCAAACATCGTTCTTTTAGCCATTAAATTCACCCCATCGTTCGACTTCTCTTCAAAAATGATGCTCTAAGCATAACATCTGGCACTTGATTGATCCAAGATATAATATCTATAATGTCTATAGGTAACAACTATAACGGTAAATGAAGAAGCTCTTCCCAGAAAAATAGAAAGCGAAGGATGCCCATGGAGCTCAGACAACTGCAGTATGTGCTGCAAATCGCAATTGAAAAAAACTTCTCCCGCGCAGCGGAAAAGCTGCATATCGCCCAGCCTTCGCTCAGCCAGCAGCTGTCTAAGCTGGAGCAGGAGCTTGGCGTGCTGCTGTTTCGGCGCACGACCAACTCGGTTGAGCTTACGCAGGCTGGTCAGGTATTTGTTGACAAGTCCCAAACGATTCTCGATGCGATTGAACAATTAAAGCAGGAAATGGATGATATGGCGCAAATGCGGCGCGGGCGGCTCGTCGTCGGAACGCTGCCGATTACGGGCTCGCATATTTTGCCGCTCGTCCTGCCGGTATTCGGCGCCCAGTATCCACAAATTGAAGTGGTGCTCGTAGAGGATACATCGGCAAAGCTGGAGCAGCTTACGGCAAGCGGCGGCACCGACCTCAGCTTGCTGTCCCTTCCGCTTGCCGACACCACACTTGCATGGGAGCCTTTAATGGAAGAAGAAATTTGCCTGGCGATTCCGCCGCAGCATCCGCTTGCGGAAAGCACGGAGCCTGTACCGATAAGCATATTGCGCAATGAACCCTTTATCGGATTAAAAAAAGGCCAGGGCTTTCGGCAAATTACGGTCGAGCTGTGCCAGGCTTCCGGCTTTACGCCGCAAATCGTATTTGAAAGCAGCAATATTGAAACCGTCCAATCGCTCGTCGCGGGCGGCATGGGCATCGCCTTCGTCCCGAAAATGCTGACACGGCAAAGAGGGAGCGAATTCGCCCCCATCTACTTGCCCCTGTCCCCCAAAGCGTCACGGACACTAGTCATCGCCAGCCGCAAGGGGCGCTACCTGTCCAAAGCTACGGAAGCCTTCATTCGAACGATGAACAAAACGATCGTCCATTATAAATAAATGATCCGCTAAAAAATGGTATTAAACAGAAACGGCTAGATGTAAAAAGGTTGGGCTGCCCGAGGGCTATTTAACCCCAACCTTTTCACTTCTCTTGACTTTTTATCCAAGCTTTTAATACAAATTTGGCCGACGATCTTCAAATACGGGGATTTTCCCGCGTACCGCATCAACGAGTGAAAGGTCGATTTCCGCATAAATAATCGCTTCGTCCTCTCCACCCTCAGCAATGGTTTCTCCCCACGGATCAAGGACGAGTGAATGCCCGAAAAAGCTCGTTTCGCCGCTTTGCCCTACCCGATTGCAGGCAATGACGAACATTTGATTTTCAATCGCTCTTGCGCTCAGCAGCGTTTTCCAGTGATGCAGGCGCGGATTCGGCCACTCAGCTGGAACGAACAGCAGCTTTGCGCCTCCAAGCGCCAGCTTGCGAGCAAGCTCAGGGAAGCGGATATCATAACAAATCATCATGCCGGCTTCCTGTCCGCCAAGCTGAAACAAACCAAGCTTATCGCCAGCTTGCAAATATTTTTCCTCATCCATTAAACGGAACAGATGGATTTTAGAATAATCCGCAATCGTTTCCCCCGCACGGTCGAAAGCAAAAATCGTATTGTAAACGCCATCCGCCTTGCTTTCCGCAATCGAGCCCGCAACAATATTTACTTGATGCTTAGCCGAAAAGGCTGACAAAAGCTGTTTCGTCCGCTCCCCATTCGCATCAGCCAGCGTTTCGATTTCCGTCAGCGCATAGCCTGTGTTCCACATTTCAGGAAACACGATGACATCAAGCTTGCGATCCCCGCTTACCGCTTGCTCCAGCATTTGCGCAAGCTTGGCAAAGTTCGCCTCCGGATTTCCTGCATTTATGTCCATTTGCAGCAGCGCAATGTTTAATTTTTCATTATTCATTTTCGTCAGGCCTCCTGTATGTTGCAACCATTCATTTTCCCTAATGATACCTTCACATGGTTCTGTGTCAAGATGGGGATGATAACTCAAGTACAATTACCAATCCATATACAGACAAGGAGCATGCATAACATGAAGCTGCAAAAATGGATAGCTGCCCTGTGCGCAGCTTGCTCATTATTTATTTTTGCCTCCACCGGATTTGCCCAGGAGACAGCAAAAGAGCAACATACGGTGGGACCCGTTCAAGTTTTTGATGTTAAAGCTGGCAAGGTCGTGCTGACTGTACCGAATGACAAGGACTATCAAAAGATGGCAAACAGCTGGCTTGGCTCCATTACAGGTCTTGCACCCCAATTAACGAATGACAACACCTGTACCTATGTATATCGCGTTCCTCTAGCTAAACCTTACAAGCTGAGCACGAACAATATTTCGCTCAATGCAACCGAAGTATTTTTGTTCGTATGCGAAGGCAAAGCGCCGCAGCTGTTAGTTTTTGATGATCAGCGCAGGCCGCTGCTGCTGTTATTTACAGCTGATATCGCAGCTTTTGTTAAAAAAGTCGGCATTCCGGCCGCTTAAGAATCCATTCCAACTGAATCACTCGACATAAATGGTTTTTGCGTGCTACAGTAATGCTTAACGGCTTATTGTTCATGAGCAACTATTGGATGTGGAGTGTGAATAAAATGGAAACAAAGCTGGAACAGCATATCATTAAACCAGCAGATCGTATGACTGGCTTGCCTACGCAATTTTTTGCTAAATTGGTTGCTAAGGCTAATGCCCAAGTCGCGAAAGGCCGCGACGTTATTAACCTTGGACAAGGCAATCCCGATCAGCCGACTCCGCCGCACATTGTGGCCAAGCTACAGGAAGCAGCCGCAAACCCCATGTATCACCGTTATCCGCCTTTTAGCGGCTACCCTTTTCTCAAGGAAGCCGTCGCAAAGCGTTATAAGGAAGATTATAACGTCGATATAGACCCAACGACAGAAGTTGCCATTTTGTTTGGCGGCAAGACAGGTCTGGTGGAACTTAGCCAGTGCCTGCTTAATCCAGGCGATGTCTGCCTCGTGCCTGACCCGGGCTATCCCGATTATTGGTCAGGCGTGGCGCTCGCCGGAGCGGATATGCATTTTATGCCGCTAACGGCGGAAAACCGCTTTTTGCCTGATTATGGCGCCATTGACGAAGCCGCCCTTAGGCGTGCTAAGCTCATGTTTATGAACTATCCGAACAATCCGACCGGAGCGGTAGCGAATGCTGAATTTTATGAACAGACGGTAGAATTCGCCCGCCGCACAGGCGTCGTTGTCGCAAGTGATTTTGCTTATGGCGCGATTGGCTTTGATGGCGAGCGTCCCGTCAGCTTCCTGCAAACGCCGGGAGCAAAGGAAGTAGGCATAGAGTTTTATACATTGTCCAAATCCTACAATATGGCGGGCTGGCGCGTAGGTTTTGCACTAGGCAACCCGCAGGTCATCTCTTTAATCAATCTTATGCAGGATCATTATTATTGCAGCCTGTTTGGCGGCATACAGGAAGCGGCTGCTGAGGCACTAACCGGACCTCAGCAATGCGTAACAGAGCTGAATGCCACCTATGAGCGCAGACGTGAAGCGTTGTTCGGCGCGCTGGATCGCATCGGCTGGAAAGCAGAGCGTCCAGGAGGCTCCTTCTTCTGCTGGCTGCCTGTTCCAGAAGGCTATACATCTGAATCGTTCGCGGATCTCGTATTGCAGGAAGCAGATGTCGTTGTCGCGCCTGGAGTCGGCTTCGGCACATTCGGCGAAGGCTATGTCCGGCTTGGATTGCTTACGAGCGAAGCACGGCTGGAGGAAGCGGTTGAACGTATTGGAAAGCTCGGCATTTTCAAAGCCTAACCGCCTGCAAATGCCTCTCTTTACAGCACCCGTCGATCATGATATGCTTACATCAACTGAACATGAAACGTTATGACGGGACCAGTAAGCTTGACTAGGTCGTGCCCAGAGAGTGAATTCCAGAGGCTGCAAGAATTTACCTCGACTGCTCGCTGAACCTGCCCCTGAACGGCCGATGATGAATCGGACAGCACCTCCTGTTACGAGGCCCAAGCAGGATTGTTTGCCTTAACCGGCCTACAGTCAATTAAGGTGGTACCGCGGAAGCATATAAGACTTTCGTCCTTTACGGACGGGAGTCTTTTTTATTTTGTCAGGAAATGGGATGATGGGAAAATGGCGGAACGAATCATTGTAAAAATCGGCAGCAGCTCGCTAACCTCCGAGGAAGGCGGACTGAACAAAGAACGCATCGCTTATTTTGTCTCCGAGCTTGCCGCGCTGCATGCAGCAGGCTGCTCGGTCATATTAGTCACCTCCGGTGCCGTTGCCGCAGGCTTTCGCCAAATAGGCTATGAGTCAAGGCCCAAAGCGGTTCACGAGAAGCAAGCGGCCGCCGCAGTTGGGCAAGCGCTGCTCATGCAAGCTTATCAGGAAGCTTTTAGCCAGTTCGGTATCGGAGCGGCACAAATTTTGCTGACGCGGGCAGACTTCTCTAACCGCAAGCGAATTCAGAACGCTTTGATGACCATTGAAGAGCTGCTCAGGCTGCGCACGATACCGATTATTAACGAGAACGATACCGTCGCAACCGATGAGCTGAAATTTGGCGACAATGACAATTTGTCAGCACTGGTCGCAACAATGACGAAAGCCGGACAGCTCATTATTATTACGGATATGGACGGCTTGTATACGGAAGATCCGCGGAAAAATCCGCAAGCAGTCAAAATCGAGCGAGTCGGCAGCATTTCCGCAGACATTATGAAATTCGCCGGCGGTGCCGGCTCAGCAGTCGGAACGGGCGGAATGCGCTCCAAAATTGAAGCCGCCCGAATTGCCATGCGCGGCGGCGTACCCGCTTTTATCGGGAAAGTGCAGCAGCCTGGCGATCTGTCGCTTGCGACAAACGGCTCCGGCAAAGGCACGTATTTCGATACGGAGATGCATAGCCTGCCGATGAAGAAGCAATGGCTGGGCTTCCACTCGATGCCTCAGGGCACGATTACAGTCGATGCAGGAGCTGAGCTTGCGCTGCTTACAGGGGGCAAAAGCCTCCTCCCTGCCGGCATTACAGGCAGCAGCGGAGATTTCCATCCCGGCGATATCGTGGAGGTGCTTAGCGCTGGCGGCGAAACGATTGGGCGCGGCGTCGTCAATTACGCTGCTTGGCAGACTAAGGCCGCAGCCGGACTTGGCAGCGAAGAAGTAAAGCGCAGAATTGACGTGAGCCGGATTGAAGTCATCCACCGGGATGAATGGGTTTCATTAAAATAAGCCCTTGTTCATTAATAGGGCCAGTCGTTTTTCATTACTTAATTATTAGGAGGAACAAACCTATGACAAGCGAAGTTGTCCAAAAAGCCACATTGGCAAAACGTGCTGCAAGTATTATGAACACCGTAACGACCGACCAGAAAAATGCCGCACTGCTTACGATCGCTGACGCTTTAATTAAGCATACAGCTGATATTATTGAAGCGAACAAGCTCGATTTGAAAAATGGAGAAGCAGCCGGCACTAGCCGCTCCCTGCTCGACCGTCTCGCTCTCGATGAGGCAAGAATTGAAGCAATTGCCCAAGCGCTCCGTGAAATCGCTGATCTGCCGGACCCAGTTGGCGAGCTGCTGGAGCAATTCGATCGTCCGAATGGGCTGCATATTGAAAAATCGCGTGTTCCGCTCGGCGTTGTTGGCATCATTTATGAAGCACGTCCGAATGTGACGGTCGATGCTGCCGGATTATGTCTCAAAACAAGCAACTGCGTCGTGCTCCGCGGCGGCTCGGCAGCACTTGAATCGAATCGCAAAATTATCGAGGTGCTGCGCCAGGCGCTTGAGTCGACGGCATTGCCAGCCGATGCCCTCCAGCTCATTGAAGATTCCGATCGCGCGTCGGTCAATGAAATGCTCAAGCTGAACGGACTGCTCGATGTTATTATTCCACGCGGCGGGTCAACACTCATTCGCACCGTCGTTGAAAATGCTACCGTTCCGGTTATTGAAACCGGCGCAGGCATTTGCCATACTTATATTGATGCGAGTGCAAACGTGGAGATGGCGGCCAGCATTTCGCTCAATGCCAAAGCACAGCGTCCATCCGTCTGCAACTCCATGGAAACGCTGCTTGTACACGAAGCTTTTGCCAGCGAGTCGCTTCTCTCCATTGCTGAGCAGTTTACAGCAGCAAAGGTGGAGCTTCGCGGCTGCGAGCGCGTTATGAAGCTTATTCCGCACGCCAAGCAAGCGACGAATGAGGATTACGCGACAGAGTATAATGACTATATTCTGAACGTGAAAATCGTAGATAATCTGGATGAGGCCATCGCTCATATTAGCAACTACGGGACGCAGCATTCCGAATGCATCGTTACCGAGGACGCAGGCAATGCAGCCCGCTTTATGCAAGAAATTGATGCGGCTGCCGTCTATCACAATGCTTCCACTCGCTTCACGGATGGCTTTGAATTCGGCTTTGGCGCCGAAATTGGCATTAGTACGCAGAAGCTTCATGCACGCGGGCCTATGGGCTTGCCTGCACTCACATCAACCAAATACCGGATTACCGGCTCTGGACAAATTCGCGGCTAATTAAGCGTTCACTTTACGATTTCGAAAATATGGGAGGAAACCGTTATGCCAATAGATACAGACACCAAGACGATTGATCGCATTCAGTCGCTGCAAATCGCTTTCTACGGCGCAGGCTCCATGGCGGAAGCCATCGCCCGGGGCATGATTAATCAGAACCTGACGCAGCCGAAACGCATTGCAATGCTCAACCGGCAAAATGCCGATCGTTTGAACGAGCTTAACAGCCAGTATGGTGTTCAGACGATTTTGCAAGGCTCCTCGAACGAAGCTTTTCTGAAGGAAGCCGATATTATTTTTCTCGCCATGAAGCCAAAAGATGCAGCCGAAGCCATTGCAGGCATTAAGCCTTTTATTTCGGAGCATCAGCTTATTATTTCGGTCATTGCCGGACTATCGATTTCTTCGATTGAGCTGCTTCTTGGCCGCAAGCTGCCTATCGTACGCACGATGCCGAATACGTCCTGCACGATCGGGCTCGGTGTTACAGGCATCAGTTATTCCGAAGCGGTGACGAAGGAGCAGCAGCTGCTGGCGGAAGCTATTTTCCAATCCGTTGGCATCACCTCCGTCGTTGAGGAGAACTATCAAGACGCCATTACCGGCGTATCGGGCAGCGGTCCGGCTTATGTGTATTATTTTATGGAATCGATGATTGATGCGGCGAAGGCAATGGGCCTTAGCGAAACGGCTGCCAAGGCGCTTGTCACGCAGACGGTGCTTGGTGCCGCGGAAATGGTCCGTGCAACTGGCGAGGAGCCTGCCGAATTGCGCCGCAAAGTGACATCCCCGAATGGGACGACGCAAGCAGCGCTTGAGCTGATGAGCCAGCAAGGTTTGGCTGAGACAATTGCTAGCGGCATGAAGCGTTCCGCCGAACGCGCAGCCGAAATCGGAGCCGATATTGAAAGGAGCTTGAAATAATGAGTGAATATTGCATTGCTACCTACCGCAGCTTTGACGATAAAGCGGATTTTGATAAAAAAGCGTTATCCATTGCCGTCGGCCTGACGGTTGGAAGCTGGACCGATTTGCCGGAAGCGCGCAAATCCGAAATGGAGAAGCATCTCGGCAAAGTATTGTCCGTTGAGGTGCATGAAGGCGGAGAAGGCAATCGCTACGCTGATATTCGCATCGCCTATCCAGATATCAATTTCAGCCGCGATATCCCTGCCCTGCTCGTTACGATTTTCGGCAAGCTGTCGATGGACGGACGCATTAAACTGATTGATATTGAAGTTTCACAGTCGTTCGGCTCTGCTTTTCCGGGTCCGAAGTTTGGCTTGCAAGGCGTTCGCGGCCTACTCGGCGTACAGGAGCGTCCGCTGCTGATGAGCATCTTCAAATCTGTTGTCGGCCATGATCTGGCGAACTTGCAGGAGCAGTTTTATAAGCAGGCGCTTGGCGGCGTTGATCTGATTAAAGACGATGAAATTTTGTTTGAAAATCCGCTGACCCCGCTGGAAAAACGCGTTGAGGCTTGTATGGAAGCTGCCGAGCGCGCCCAGCAGGAAACGGGCCAAAAGCTGCTGTATGCTGTCAATTTGACGGGCCCTACTTCGCAGCTTGCTTCTCAGGCGCGCAAAGCGATTGCTGCTGGAGCTAACGCCCTGCTCTTTAATGTGCTGGCTTACGGCTACGATGTGCTGCATGAGCTGAGCAAAGATCCGTCGATCAGCGTACCGATTGCTGCGCATCCGGCTATGGCAGGCGCGATGTATCCTTCGCCGCACTATGGCATTGGCGCTTCCGTGCTTCTGGGCAAGCTTATGCGCCTTGCGGGAGCTGATCTCGTGCTGTTCCCTTCTCCTTACGGCTCGGTCGTCATGCCGAAGGAAGAAAATCTCGCCGTCAAGGAAGCGCTGCTTGCCCCATCCAGCGAGCTGCTCACCAGCTTCCCTGTTCCATCCGCGGGCATTCATCCGGGCCTCGTGCCGCTTATTTTGCGCGACTTCGGCACCGATGTAGTCGTCAACGCTGGCGGAGGCATTCACGGCCATCCGATGGGCACCGCTGCTGGCGGACAAGCCTTCCGCCTCGCGATTGATGCAGCGATGAATGGCATTCATCTGCGCGATGCTGCCGCAGCTCCTGGCGGTGAAGCACTGCAAGCTGCTATTGACGCTTGGGGGATTAAAGAATGACAGCAGCAAAAAAACGCATCGTGTTCTGCGATTTCGACGGAACGATTACGGTAAATGATAATATTATTGCGATCATCCGCCATTTTAACCCGCCAGGCTGGGAGCCGATTGTGGAGCAGACGATTTCACAGCAAATATCCATTCGTGAAGGGGTAGGCAAGCTGTTCCGCCTCCTCCCTTCTTCTATGCAAAAAGAAGTTGTCCATTTCGGCATTACGAATGCGCGCATTCGCGAAGGGTTTGGCGAGTTCCTCTCCTACTGCCGGAAAAATGATATTGAATTTTACGTGACAAGCGGCGGCATAGACTTTTTCGTCTATCCGGTGCTTGAGCCATTCGATATTCCACAGGATCATATTTATTGCAATGGCCATGATTTTAGCGGTGCTAATATTGAAATTACATGGCCGCATCCGTGCGACGGACAATGCAGCAATGAATGCGGCATGTGCAAAACGACGATTATGCGCAGCTTCCCCGCTGAGCAATATGAACGTATTGTCATTGGCGACAGCGTGACGGACTTTGAAGGCGCAAAGCTGGCGGATGCTGTTTTTTCCCGCTCGCACCTGACGACGAAATGCCAGGAGCTTGGCCTGCCTCATTCCGAATATGAGACGTTCCATGATATTATTCGCGTGCTTGACAAGGGAAAGGATGAATCGTAATGACATTTGAGCAAATTACAACCGAGCAGAAACAGAAGGCGCTCGCTGATCTGCGTGAAGTAAAGGAGCTGTTTGCCTCGCGCGGCTGGTTCCCTGGCACAAGCGGCAATCTGTCCGTGCGCGTAGGGGATTTCGACCCCGAGCAGTTCCATTTTGCCATTACGGCAAGCGGCAAGGATAAGACGGTTCATACACCAGAAGACTACCTATTCGTCGATAAAGAAGGCAAAGCTGTCGAAGCGACTAAGCTGAAGCCTTCGGCGGAAACGCTGATCCACTGCGAAATTTACCGCCAGACGGGCGCAGGCGCTATTTTTCATGTGCATACCGTCTTTAACAGCGTCATCTCGGAATGGTTCTGGGATCGCAAATCCGTGCCGGTTGACGGCGTAGAATTAATTAAGGCGTTCAATATTTGGGACGAGGAAGCGCATATCGACATTCCGATTGTGTCCAACTTCGCCAACATTCCGCAAATCGTTCCTGAAGTAATGGAGCGCCTGCAGCCCGAAATTCCCGGCATTTTGCTGCGCAAGCACGGCATTTATGCTTGGGGTGCGAATCCGTTTGAAGCGAAGCGCCATTTGGAGGCGTTTGAATTCATTTTTGAATACGTGTATCGCTGGGAGCTGTTGAACGGCCGCAAATAAAGCGCTGTTTCAACGGTAGGCTATATTAGGATCATACTAATAAATAAGACTAAGAGCTGTCTCGATGCACACCCCTGCAGAGGCGGCTCTTTTTTCAAGACGTAACCAGCTGTAGAATGAATGAGCAATTTTGAAAAAAGCTTGACCTTTACGTTAGGGAAAGGTTCATGCTTAGTAAAGGAGGGATGACGGTGAAAGTATTTGAAGCTGCACGGCTGCTGGATACAACTCCGCGTACGCTGCGATTTTATGAGGAAAAAGGGCTCGTTACGCCCACGAAAGCGCGCGAAAACGGCTATCGCCTGTATAGTGAGGAAGATATAGAGCGGCTGCGATGGATTATTGCGCTCCGCGAGCTTGGCATGCCGCTGGCTGCCATTGGCGAGGTGCTGCAAACGGCACGCCAGCCTGATGATTTTCTGCGATTAGCCGATCGTGCGCGGGCTCTCCTCTATGAGGAATGGGTCGCAGCGGGGCAAAAGCTGCAGGCGCTTGATGATACGATAGCCAAATGGCGGAGCCAACCACAGCCTGAGCTTGGCGCCGCTGAGGATGCAGCGGAAAAGATGAAGCATTCCCGCTCCCAGCGAAGCAGCTGGAATGATCGCTGGGATTATGATCGTCTAGCGCTGGAGCATGGCGAGGCTGCCCCAATGGCTGCATTGGCAAAGGTGCTGACTCCCTTCAGCTATGAACAAGCGTTAATGAAGACGCTGGAATGGATTGATCCGATTGCAGGCGAGTACGGCG
The DNA here is from genome assembly GCF_001422685.1 of Paenibacillus sp. Leaf72. Lineage (NCBI taxonomy): Bacteria > Bacillati > Bacillota > Bacilli > Caryophanales > Paenibacillaceae > Paenibacillus > Paenibacillus sp. Leaf72. The sequence continues at coordinate 294,582 of NZ_LMLV01000001.1, forward strand.
CCGAGCTTGGAGCGGGAACCGGCAATCTGTCTGTCAAGCTCGCAGAAGCAGGTGTACGCTTAACAGCAATTGAGCAATCGGTGCAAATGCTGAGCATTTTGCGCCGGCGTCTGCCGCATGTGGATGCAAAGCTCGGCAACCTGCTCACCATACCACTGCCGGATCGAGTATGCGCCTTCATTGCTTGCAGCTTTGCAATGCATCATTTGAATGATTCCCAGCAGCTGCTCGCTCTGGCTGAGATGGATCGAATTTTGCTGCCTGGAGGACGAATGGCCATTATCGATATTAGCAAGGATAGCGAAGCAGCAGCAGACTCAACTAAATTTGCCGCTGCCGGGCAGCCTCTTGCTGCAGCTATTGAGCCTTTCCGTTTGCATGAGCTTCAAAGCTGGCTCCAGTCGCGCCGCTACTCCATCTTCGTTGAGCGCTTGGAGAGCGCTGCGGTCATGCTTTTTGCGGTAAAATCGGAACAGTCATAATATACCGGCGTAGGCCCGTTATTTAAATCCATTCCTTTTGCTTTAGCAATTGCTGTGTCTCTTTCCATAGCCTAGACTGCATTGCAGGATCTCCGCCAGGGTGCACAGGAAGGATCGACTTGCCTGTCCCAACGTTATAATATCCGCCAGTAACGTCTTCATATTGCGTATCAACCACTAGGCGGGTAATAATCTCGGCACCTTTGCGCGGATCTCCAATTCGCAGCCATTTTAAAATTCGTTCAAGCAGCGGGGCAAACCAGAGCTCGCGGCCAAGTCCGGTTACATTAAATCCGGGATTGAGCGTATGAACAGCTACACTCGTGCCAGATAATTGACGGGAAAGCTCTCCTGCAAACATAATGTTCAACAGCTTCGTTTTTCCATAGATGGCTGACGAGCCCCTCGCTGTAAAATCAGCGGTATCCGTCAAATCTTCAGGCAGCGTCAGCACCCCATGATTGCGGGACGCTTCTGATGCCACATTGACAATTCTCGCTTTGTTTGAAGCCTTGAGCGACGGCAGCAAAATCTTCGACAATAGCCAGGGAGCCAAATAGTTGACGGCCATCATTTCCGAGAAGCCTTCGGAGGTGATCCGCTGTTTAAAAGCATGCAGACCCGCATTATTTACGAGCACATCGATTTTGGGATAGGTTGACTTGATTTCTTCCCCTATCCGTTTCACATCCGCCATAATAGATAAGTCACCGTAAAAAAAGACCATTTCTGAATGAGGCGCAACCTCATTAATCCTTCTGGCTGTTTCCTCCGCTCGTTCTCTGCTTCTGGCAGTTAATGCAAGCTTCATGCCGCGCTTGGCTAAATCCATGGCCGCAATCTGTCCAATGCCGCTGGTCGCTCCTGTTATGACAGCCACTGATTTCGTATCCATTCGTTTCTCCTCCATCACGCTGAATTTATTTTGACACCTTCTAGGCAAAATCATATAATTGACATAAATCAACTATATGATTTTATTTGATATATGTCAATTATATTCAAGTGTAAATCTATGGAGCCAACGGAGATGATTATTATGGACAATAACCCATCAGAGCAGCTTGCACCGAGAACACAGCTTGAGCTAAAGCTTGGTGAGCAGCTTAATGCGCTTATCAGCGCCTCCCACGCCTTGAATGTCAGAGCTGCTGCGCGGTTCGACTCTAGCTTGCAGCCCGCCGCTTTTTTAATTGTACGGTGGCTCCTCTCCTATGGGGCAACTAGCGCCACTGCTTTAGCCGAAGCAACAGCTATGGACCGCAGCTCCGTCAGCCGTCTGGTCAACCAGCTTAAGGGGCTGCACTATGTACAAAGTGAAACGGCTCCTGAGGATCGCCGCGGCGTACGCTTATCCTTAACCGAGCTTGGACGGGAACGAACTTTAGAAGCCTTGAAGGAAAAAGAATCCGCCTTCTATGCCAGCATTTCACAATGGGATGATGCCACGCTGCAGCATTTCACCGAAATGCTCCAAAATTTCAATAGCTACAATTTGAAATAGCACATGTACAATTGAAATAAACGATTAGACCAGCCTGACTATAAGAAAAATCGGTTGCCATGGACGAAAAAAATAGGCCAACCAGAAATCTGGTTGACCTATTAGAATAACAATACAGCTGGACCAACGCATTTTTATTGAAATAACGTTACTCGATAGCAGAAAATGTTTTGCCTAAACGAATTTAGTTCAACAAGCTATTCCCTTCATCCAATCCAAGCATGAGATTCATATTTTGCACTGCAGCCCCTGATGCACCTTTTCCTAAATTATCGTACCTTGAAATAATATTCACCTTGCCCTTTTGTCCAAAAACAAAAATTTCCAATCGGTTCGTGTTATTGCACTCCGAAATCATGAAGTGTCCTTCATCAAGGTTTGCTTCTGAATCGTATGGCATGACATGTACAAAACGCTCCGATTCAAAATACGCGGACAATGCTTCATGCACCTCTTTTGCAGAAGCGTTTTTGGACAAAATCCTGCTAATTAAGGGGACTGACATCGCGAGTCCTTGTGCATAATTAGCTTTTATGGGCGTGAATAATGGTTCATATAAAAGTCCTGAATACATCAACATCTCAGGTATATGCTTATGATTATGCTGCAGCGCATAATGCCTTGGAACATGGAGCTTTCTTTCAGCTGCTAATACTGAATTCTCATATTCCTCTATTCCGCTTTTGCCAGCTCCGGAATAGCCAGTCAAGGAATAACACGTTACAGGGTAATCTTCTGGAAGTATGCCTGCTTCAATTAGCGGTCTAATCGTAAGAATAAAACCAGTTGCATGACAGCCTGGAACGGATACTCTCGATGCGGACTGTATGAGTTCTCTTTGATTTTTCAACTCAGGCAGACCATATACCCAGCTTTTATCCGTTCTAAAGGCAGTGCTGGTATTAATGATTCTTGTTTTGTCATTTTTCACAAGCTCAATTGACTCTTTAGCAGCCGAATCGGGCAGACAAAGAAATACGATATCTGCACTATTAAGGAACTTACTTCGTTCTTCAGGATTTTTTCTTTTGTCAGAGTCAATTCTGAGAACTTCAATGTCCGACACCTTAGACAGATACTCAAAAATCTTTAAGCCCGTCGTGCCTTCTTGTCCGTCAACAAATACCTTATATGTCATAAAGCTCTCCCCTACCATGCATATATATTCTTTATAATGAATAATTATACACAGCTATATTGCTTTAATCAACTTTCATTTGCAAAGTTTATGACACGTCTTCCCCGATCCATCAATATGCTGCTTCCTCATACAAATTCGCAGGCAATGACTGCATGAACGGCGACCAATTGCCCGTCGTATAAAGGTGAAGCCGATGCATGGCCCGCGTACATGCCGTATAAAGAAGCTTGCGTTCGTTTTCCTGTCCATAAGCTTCGGGCGAAGCATCATAGATCAAAACTGCATCGAACTCGACACCCTTGGCGAGATACACGGGAATGACCATCACTCCTTTTTCAAAGCCCAGCGTCTCCTTCGTAATGAGCTGCAGAGCTGCGCCTCCATATATCCGCAACGATTCATGAGCCTCCCGGCTTTCGGCTGCGGTCTTCGTAATGACGGCGATGGAATCGAAGCCCTCAGCCCTGAGCGCTGCGATGTCTGCCATCATTTGCGCATCACGCTTCTCCTCGCTGGCCCTTCTCGTCAGAAGGGGCTTGTGGCCTCGCCTTTCAAAAGGTGCAATTTCTTCCCCGCCTGGAAGCATCGATCTCGTAAATTCAACTATCTCCCTGGTTGAACGATAACTGCGTACAAGGCATACTAGGCTCGTTTCGGCTTCGCCATAAAGGCGGACCAGCGGCGAGTCGGATGCGGACAAACTTGTAGCCTGCATGAAGATCGCTTGCCCAAAATCACCGAGCACCGTCATCCGAGCACGTGGAAACAGCTTTTTTAAATATTCATATTGAAAAGGCGAATAATCCTGACCCTCGTCTACGAACACATACCGGATTTCCTTGTTCGTCCGGACGCCTTCGATCAGTTCTTTTACATACAAATAAGGAGTCGCATCCTCGTAGAATAGCTCATTGCGAAGCAGCGATTCCTTCGTTTGCCTGCATATTTCAGGCCACAGCGGTGGGATGACAGCCCCATTCGTTTTCTCTTGATAAGCGGCTTCGTCAACAAACAGTTGGCCATATATGCCTTTAATATCTACGAACGAGAGCTTCTTCACCATTTTCCTTAGCGGTTTAAAGCATTCTTTCACGATCCTGCGGCGGTGCAGCTCTTCCTCCCTTGTGGCGAAGTCAAAGTCGCCTTCATCTTCCCGAAGCTTGTTGCTTATTTTCTCGCGAACTACCGCGTATTGTTCCGCAATGTCGAATACTTCCTTATCTTTGTGCAGCATTCCGAAAACTTCCGCGTACTGCTCGGCATCGAGATAATTCAGCTCTTCCTGCACCCAAGGCGCTTCCCGCTCCTTACGTTCCAGCAAAGCCAGTTCTTTCAGCAGCCATTCCTGTAAAAGTTCGATACGATTGAGCAACGGCTGAGAACGGTCATATTCGTAAAATTTCGCTTTTATTCGCTCTGCGGCAATCAGATCGCGTTCCCGAAACCGGATACCGTTGAATCGCATGCCTTTTTGTCCCAACCACACGCCATAGTCCTTCAGGGCTTGCAGGAAAACCTCGGAAGCTTTATATTCGATCCCCTGAAGTCGAGCCTCATACCCCGGCACCCCTTGTGCGGTCAGTACATATTCAATTTGATCAAAAGCATCCTCCGGCCGTAACGAAGAACCTAGCCAATAGTCGAGATATTCTTGAAAAGTCGTCTGCTGTATGTTCTCTTCACCAAGCTCCGGTAGGACGGTGGAGATATAACTGGTAAACATCGGATTCGGCGAAAAAAGAACGATTTGATCGGCCTTGATCGACTGGCGATGTTTGTACAGCAAATACGCCACTCGCTGCAATGCCGCTGAAGTTTTGCCACTGCCGGCCGCCCCCTGTACGATAAGCATCCGGCTTTTTTCATTGCGGATGATGATGTTTTGTTCCCTCTGTATGGTGGCCACGATACTCTTCATTTGCGAGTCCGCCCCTTTGCCGAGCACTTGCTGCAGCAATTCGTCTCCGATCGTCTCGCTCGCGTCAAACATGCTCTGGATTTGCCCGCTTTGAATCTGAAACTGGCGCTTGAGCTCCATCGTCCCTTCGATTTGTCCAGCTGGCGTGACATAAGACGCTAAGCCAGGGGAATAGTCGTAGTAAAGGCTCGCGATGGGCGTACGCCAGTCATAAATCAGAAAGCTCAAACCGTCATCGTCGATGAAGGAAGATACGCCAATATAGATTTGCTCGCTGAAGCCCAGACCATCCTCCTGAAAGTCGAGGCGTCCGAAATAAGGAGATGGATGCAGACGTTTCATGCTGTCCCATTGCTGCGCCAATAGCTTGCGGCCCCGCTCCCGTTCGGCCAATACCGCGGACTGCTGGTTAATCGTGTAGAAGGTTTCTTCGAAATCTTCTTGCGTGCTTGTGTTGATCGTAACCTCTTCCCAAAACCGCTTGCGGATGTCCGCAGCTTGATCGCGCAGCCCGGCAACCTCCGGCTCCAATTCAGCGATCCTCGCCTGCAGCTTGTTCCTGATCCATTCCAGTCTCTCCTGTTCTTGCCGCCAATCCTTCGTATCCATTCTCCTGAACACACTCCTTTTTCCGTTTTTCCGGGATAAAAAAGAGCATTGACAAATCAAAGTTCCAGATGTACAATTAAAGTGGGAATAAAATTGGATACATCTTTAATCTGCATTGTCAATGACGCTATCGATTATATCATGGCGTTATTTTGCGTTCAATCTATTTTTTTGTTACCCCTCCGGTAGAGCAGATCACTGGCCCGAATTCTAGACCGTTTAAACAAACTACCGCGGAATTAAGCGGCCATGAGAGGAGCCTTGCATTTAGCAGGGGTCCTCTTTTTTATTTCAAGCCTGATACGAAATGATTCTGCTACTTCATAATTTAGGTTAGCGGTATCGTCTAATAAACTCGACAGCTTTGCGAATATCCTCCTCTGGCTGCGTACCAACCTCGCGCTCAATCGTCAAATAGCCCTGATACCCGATCGTCTGTATCATCTTAAAATAAGCATCAAAATTTACGCGGCCCTCGCCAAGCGGCAGCTCTGAAAAGTCCGGGCCTTCGGACGCCATTTGCGCGATTTGCCCATGGTCCATTTTTTCATAGCCTAGCGCTCCATATACTTGCCGGGGATCCACAACACGGTGGCGGACGCCATCCTTCACATGCGTATGCATAACATAATCCCTTAGGAGGTACAGCCCATTCACAGGATCATCTCCAGTAACCATGACCATATTCGCCGGATCAAAATTAACCGAGACGCCCCGCGAGCCTAGCGTATCAAGGAATGCCTTCAGATGCGCCGCTGTTTCCGGCCCCGTCTCAATCGCAAAATACGCCTGTTGGCTAGTTGCATAATTCGCCAGCTCCTCGCACGCCTGCTGCATGGACGCATACACTTCGCTATTCGGATCGTCCGGTACGATGCCAATATGGGTCGTAACAATGTTTGTCCCCAGTTCAACCGCTAAATCCAGAATGCGTTTGGATTTTTCGATTTTTAACGGATTGGCCCGTTTATCCTGAAAACCATGTCCACCTAAATCGCCGCATAACGCCGATATTTCAAGCCCTAGCTGGGCAATTTCGTCCTTGAGCTGCTTGCGTTTGACTCCTGTCAGTACAGCAGGGTCCATTTCTCCATCCACTGCATATATTTGTACACCCTCCGCTCCAACATCCTTTGCCAGTCGCAAGCCTTCGCTTACGCCGACGCCAAAGCTATCGACAATTACTCCAATTTTGTTTGTAAGCTGCACGCTCTGCTCATCTCCTTTAATCAAGTTACTTCTTAAATTCGCTTCTCACTAGCGGAGTTCCTACCTCTCGTAAATAAGCAACCAAAAAGCCTAAAAAAAACAGCCGCCACCCTATAAAGGATGACGGCCGCCGCTATATTCAATCCATAGACGCATTGATTCACTTCACTTGCATAATAACCAGACGCTTCCTGCGCTTATCCCCTGCCGCCGCGAAAACGCTGCGCATGGGCGCGAGCTTCATCCTCGTTCGTTACACGATTGCGGCTCCACTCGATTAAGATGCGGTCAATGTAGCGGAAGCTTAGCTTCCCGGCAAATACCGCTTCCTTAAGGGCAAAGCGAATAAGCTCTTCCGCATATTTATCCTCGTCCATCCACCCGCTAATGGTCTCGCATTCGATGGGGGATAGCAGCCGGCCAAATTCCTGTTCAAAAATATTAAACAGATTGACCGGATTTGCAACGCGCTGCACCGGCTGGCGCTGTGCTTTCTCCGCTTTTTTCGACTCGCGTTTTTCCAGAGCTGCCCATTCCGCTGCCTTTAGCAGCCAGCCGCTCCAATTATACTGCTCGGATTGGATACCTGTTTGGGAGTCCAAGTGCTCATCTATCGCTAGGAAACCTTCTTTCATCAGCTTCCCAAGCTGCTCGACAATGCTGCGCTCGCTTGCGCCCATACGCTCCGCCAGCTCGTCTGGCGTCGGGAAACCATTTTCCTCCGTTTCCCGAAATGCCTTAAGCTGCAGCAGCAGCAGCAGCTCGCTATCCGTCAGCCCAAGCTGCCGATAAGAACGCAGCAGCACGGCGTAAATATGCACACCGCCCTCCTCCATTACAGCCGCCATACCGCGCGAGTAAGCTTTCCAGATGTCATCATTGCTCACTGCTTGCCCGCCTTTCCGTTAAACCCGCTTTCTTTAAACGTTTGTTTCTCCAGCAGCCTGTGCTTGTACCAGTGTATACGTATCGCGAGCGATCAAGAGCTCTTCATTCGTAGGAACAACCAGCACCTTCACGCGCGAAGCCTCTGTCGAAATAACCCGCGCTTCCTTGCTGCGCTTTGCATTTTTCTCTTCATCCAACTCAATGCCAAGGAAAGTAATGCCATCGCATACCGCTTTGCGAAGCGCCGAAGAGTTTTCGCCAACGCCTGCTGTAAACAGCAGGACGTCAATGCCGTTCATCGCAGCTGCATAAGCACCGATATATTTACGAACGCGATACGTGTACATATCAAAAGCAAGCTTCGCATTACGGTCGCCTTCCTCCATCGCTTCCGTTACTTCGCGCATGTCGCTGCTGATGCCTGAAATCGCCAGCATGCCGCTATGCTTATTCAGCATGGAATTAACTTCGCTAAGCGTCAGCTCTTCTTTATTCATGACGAAAGGAACGATCGCCGGGTCAAGATCGCCGCTGCGCGTACCCATCATTAAACCTTCAAGCGGGGTCATGCCCATGCTCGTATCAAACGATTTGCCATCCAAAATCGCCGTGCAGCTTGCGCCGTTTCCAATATGCGCTGTAACCATTTTAAGCGACTCCAGCGGCTTTCCAAGCAGCTCTGCACCTTGCTGGCTCACATATTGGTGCGATGTGCCGTGGAAGCCGTAGCGGCGTACCTTGTGGCGACGGTAGAGCACCTGCGGGATTGGGTATAGGTAAGAGGTGTTCGGCATCGACTGGTGGAACGCTGTATCGAATACAACAGCCTGTGGAACTCCCGGCATATTCGCCTCAACCGCCGTAATCCCCATCATATGGGCTGGATTATGCAGCGGCGCCAGATCAAACAAGCGGCGAATTTCAAGCTTAACCTCAGGTGTAACAAGCGTGGAGCTGTTGAATACTTCCCCGCCATGCACAACGCGGTGTCCGACCGCCTCTATTTCATCCATTGTCGCAACTGCGCCATGTTCCGGATGAGTCAGCATGTCGATAACCTTTTTAACTGCCGTCACATGGTCCAAAATTTCGCTCACATCGCGCACTTCCGGCTTGTCCGCTGGTTCATGCGTTACGATAGAGGAATCCATGCCGATCCGTTCAACTCGGCCGCTTGCCAGCACCGATTCATTGCGCATGTCATAAAGCTGATATTTTAGAGAAGAGCTTCCTGCATTAATAACGAGTACTTTCATTAGATCCGATCCCCATCCTTGTCATATTTGAAAAAGCCAACGCCAGTTTTCGCACCCAGTTGGCCAGCACGCACCATTTTTTTCAAGACGATGGAAGGGCGGTATTTGAGCTCGCCATATTCGCGGAACATGCGGTCCAGTGCAGCAAGCACCGAATCGAGACCGAAGCGGTCTGCCATCTCGAAAGGACCGTGCTGGAAGGAATAGCCGATACGCATCGCGCTGTCGATGTCTTCCGCAGAAGCAACGCCTTCCTCCAATACGTGCAGAGCTTCGTTTATGAACAAGCAAATAAGGCGGGATGTTACGAATCCGGGAGATTCAAATACCATGACGCCTTTTTTATGAATAATTTCTTCAACGAAATGTTTCGTGCTCGTAAAGGTATCCTCGCTCGTTTTAAGACCACGAACAATTTCTACCAAATCGATTTTGAGTACCGGATAGATGAAATGAAGTCCAATCACCCGTTCCGGATGTGCAGATGCGCTAGCCAGCTCCGTCAAGCTGAGCGTCGACGTATTGCTCGCCAAAATAACATCAGCGCCGCAAATGTCGTCTATTTGGCTAATGACAGCCTTCTTGCTTTCCAAGTCCTCGGTAACCGTCTCAATGACCAGTTCGCATTCGGCCAGTGCATCATAAGACAAAGTCATATGAATACGATTCATAATCAGCTTCTTCTCCGCCTGTGTCAAAGCCCATTTCTCGATTTGTTTGTCCAGGCTAAGCTCGATCATTTGCCTGCCATATGTCAATCGCTCTTCCGAAATCTCGATTAAATGAACGTCCAGCCCATTAGAGGCCAACATTTCAGCAATACCCTGGCCCATTGTTCCTGCGCCAACTACGCCAACTTTTTTAATAGACATGATTCTCTCCTTGTCGTTTCCCTACAGCATGTAAATGAGAAACATTCTCTTTATAGTTATGTTCAATGTTTATTATAACGGTTTTCTGAAAAAAAAGAAGACAGACATGTCGTCTGCCTTCAAATTGTAATAAATTGAGGATTATTCATGCTGAATTATTATGCGCTATGTGACAACTTCTTAAGCAATTCACGAAATTCAATGCCGCTGAGCGTTTCTTCACGGATCAGGACATCAAGCGCGTCCAGAAAAACTTGACGCTTCGTCGCCAGCATCGCAGTCGTCTTGGCCATTAAATCGTCAAGGATGGAGCGATTGATCTTCGCCCAGGCGTCAGGCGTCATCATTTCGGGATGAATAATGCCGAGCTCCGTTAAGCCTGATTCGACGAGCGTACGAACAATGTTCATCGCCTGATCAAAGTCGCCACGCGACCCTGTGCTGCGATTGCCGTAGAAGATTTCCTCAGCCGCCGCCCCACCAAGCGCAATCATAATTTGCCCATTCAGAAAATCCCTCGTATATAAATAACGGTCCTGCTCTGGATTATGACGCACATAGCCTAGCGCCTGACCACGTGGGGACAAGGCAACCTGAGATACGCTGCCCGGGCGGAGCAGCTCTGCTGATATCGCATGGCCGAGCTCATGCAGCGCCACACGCTCGCGCTCCTCCTTCGTCGCCTCGCGATCCGTCTTCTCGCCCATCATGACCTTGTCAATCGCCATAGCCAGATGCTGCTCTTCAATGACCTCGCTTTGCTCCCGCATCGCATAAATGGCGCCTTCGTTCATGACGCTCTCAAGCTGTGCGCCGGAGAAGCCGAACGACTCAGCAGCTACTTTCTCCAGCTCCACTGTATCGGCAAGCGGCTTGTTGGCCGCATGGATATTCAATATTTGATAGCGTGCTTTTTTGTCCGGCAGCTCCACACCAATATGGCGGTCGAATCGTCCGGGCCTCAGCAGTGCGCTGTCGAGCATTTCCTTACGGTTCGTTGCCGCAATAATGAGCAGCCGCGGTGCCGTATCCGCATGAATGCCGTCCATTTCCGTAAGCAGCTGATTAAGCGTTTGATCATATTCCCGATGCTGTCCGCCATCGCGCTTGCCGCCGATAACCTCGATCTCATCGATAAAAATAACGGCGCTTTCCTTGCCCGCTTTCTTCGCTTTCGTCCGCGCTTCTTTGAATAAGTCACGAATCCGGCCTGCCCCGACGCCGACGTACATCTCCACAAATTCACTGCCGGAGGCAGCCAAATAAATCGAATCGGTATATTGCGCGGCTGCCTTCGCCATTAGCGTCTTCCCGGTTCCCGGCGGTCCCGTCAGCAAAATTCCCTTCAACGGCCGAATGCCGAGCTTGCTCAGTTCCTCATGCCGGACTAGAAAATCGAGCGCCTCGATCAACTCCTGCTTGGCACGCTCCTGTCCGCCAATTTGCTCAAAGGAGAATGGCACGCTGTCCGATACCTTCCGCCGCTTCGTACCTGAAGCATGTGCAAGCTTTCCTCTGCCGGTCGCTAAATAAACGACAGCAGCTGCGATAATGACAAGCAGCACAAAAGGCATTAAATTCACATTCACAAATAAAAGAAAGGCAATCAATACCGGAATAAAACCAATTGCCATTTCGATGCCGTATTTACGCATAACTGGACACCTCCAGCTGTGCGGCTACACGCGGAAGCACGATATACTTCGTAGCCGTACCATCTTTCAGCGTAATGTATATATTGGTGTCATCCATATCGGTAACGGCGTGAACACCTGAATGTTCATCCGCCAAAGCTTTCAACGTCTCAGGAATAGTCGAATAGTTTTTGTGCTCCATCGCTTCAGCCACTTTGAATAGAGACGATGACCAAAGCTGATCCAGCTTGGCGTTCGAGCTTGTATTCGCAATATCGAGCTGAATGTCGCGGCCTCCAATGACAGATTTGCTTTGCCCCGCTATCGTTTCATATACATGCTTTAAATCCGCTCCAGCTGAAAGCGTCAGCGGGAAAGTAATACGGTCCGTATCCATAATAGGTGTCTCGGATGAAGCAATGCCTTCTATTGAATCAACCGCCTTGGCAAGCGGAGCTGCGAATGCAACCTGATGATAAATAAGCCAGCCTCCAAATAAAACGAGGGCGGACGCAGCAGCTGTTAGCAAAATCGGCATAATCTTGAGTTTGAACATCGTAAAAATCCCCCTCTCAAAATGACGGTGATATACCAAACGCATATCCACTCCGATACACGAAAGTATATCACATCGCCTGTTGAATAAGGGGGTGTAATAATAGCCAGCAATTCCAACTGTTACAGCTAAGGCATCCATTACAGCTAGGACGCCTTGTCACCTACTAAACTATATTTCTTCAAAAATGCGCCATCGCGGAACGAATAATACGCATAATAATATTTCGTTATCGCTTCATCACGGCTATAAAAAATTTCCCATACCGGCTCGCCGTTCAGCAAACCCGGCTGTGTTCTTTTAATATCCGCATCCGGCTCGCTGCCCAGTAAAGCAGTATCCGCCTGCTCTTGAGTAATATGCTCGGTCGCTTTCACCGTGAGCACAGGACCTTCCGCTGTCGTTAGAAATACATAAACGTCTTGTTCATCAGCCGTATTCCCTTTTACAACCCAGGAAATGCCATCCCACACCTGCTTCGTCATCCCGGTGACTTCCGTCAACTGCGCGGCTTCAATAGCATGCGCTTTAATAGGGGCTTCCTCTGCCCATAAATCCTTATGCACAGTTCGGTAATAAACAATCGTAACGGTCAGCAATGCGATAACAAAAATAACTGAAATAAAGACAGCCCGTTTTACCGTCCAAAACGGCTTTCTCGTTCTCGCCCGCATTATGCCTTCAACAGCCTCTCGAAGCTCGCCTGAGCATCGTGACGAATTTTCTCCTCATCAAGCAGCGTGCATTCGCCATCCCGTACAACTTGGCGGCCGTCCACCCATACATGCTTAACGTCGCGGCCAGAGCCGGCATATACCAAATGGGACACAATATCCGTCTGTGGATAATAATGCGGCTGTTCAATATCGATCGCGATGAAGTCAGCCTTCATGCCAACGCGCAGGCGGCCAATGGAATCCTCCTGCCAAATGGAGCGAGCGCCGTATACCGTTCCCATACGCAAAGCTTCAATGGCTGGCACAACCGTAGGATCGCCAGAAACACCTTTATGCAGCAAAGCCGCAAGATTGATTTCCTTGAATAGATCAAGATTGTTGTTGCTCGCCGCGCTGTCCGTGCCTAATGATACAGTTACACCTGCGCGAAGCAAAGCAGGCACGCGGGCAATGCCGCTTGCCAGCTTGAGGTTGCTGACCGGGTTATGCGATACGGCTACTTTGCGTTCAGCCAGCAGCGCAATTTCCTCGTCATTCAAATGCACCGCATGAGCAACGAGCGCCGGACGCGAGAAGAAGCCTAAATTGTCGAGATGCTGAACGGGACGAACGCCATAATCGCGAACGTTCTGCTCTACTTCGGCAATCGATTCTGACATATGCGTATGCAGTGGCAAATCATAATCATGAGCGGCCTGAACAAATTTCTCAATATAATCTGGCGGGCATGTATAAGGCGCATGCGGCGAAATCATCGTCGTAATCCGGCCATCGGCCTTGCCGTTCCAATCGCGTGCGAAAGCAATCGCTTCCGCCAGCTTAGCTTGCTGTACATCCTCCGGGCAAAGGCCGATGACGCCGCGCGTCAGACAGCCGCGAATGCCGGACTGTTCAACAACTTCGGCCAGCTGGTCCATGCGGTCATACATATCCACGAAAGCTGTCGTACCGGATTTAAGCATTTCCACCACGGCAAGCGCGCTGCCCGCACGGGTATCAAGGTCGATGTATTTGCCTTCCATCGGCCACATTTTTTGCTCCAGCCATACTTGCAGGTTTTGATCATCGGAATAGCCGCGCAGCAAAGTCATAGCCGCATGTCCATGCGTGTTTACTAGACCCGGCATAAAAGCAAGCTTGCTGCCATCCAGCTTTTGCACATCGGCTTGCAGCCCAGTTGGAGCTTCTGCTCCGATATATGTAATGCGATCATCGGTTACAACCATATGCCCTTGCAGCACATGCTCGCCATCCTCCATCGTTACAAAACGTCCATTTTCAATCCAAATTTGGCTCATTTTCGTCATCCCTTTCCCTCTCCAAGTAATAGGCCAGACTTAGCAGCTCTTTCGTAAAGTCAGCATGATGTATGCGAATTTCCTCAGGTACCTTCAATATCGCTGGGGCAAAATTAAGCAAGCCTTCAATGCCGGCGTCAATAAATTGATTAGCGACGTTTTGCGCTTCAAATCCGGGAACGGTTATAATGCCGATCCGGATATTGTTTTCCTCCACCGTTTGTTTCAGCATATCCATCGGCATAACGGTCAAATTATTAATTTGCGAGCCGATTTTAGATGGATGCACATCAAACACCGCGATGATTTTCATATTGTCTTTGGAGTATTTATTATAATTGCAAAGCGCATGGCCTAAATTACCCGCACCGACAAGCGCGACATTTATCGTCTGATCAAGCTTGAGAATTTGGCGAATTTTTTCAATTAAATACGTCACATCATAGCCGATGCCTTTACGGCCAAAATCGCCGAAATACGCCAAGTCCTTACGGATTTGCGCCGGATTCAAATCCAGCTTGACGCCAAGCTCCTGGGACGAAACGGTCTGCACCTCCCGGTTGTTCAGCTCGTTTAGCACTTGCAGGTAAATGGGGAGGCGTCTTACGACGGCCTCCGATATTTTCGTCTGCTTCACCCGTTCTCCTCCTCCCTCTCGGCACCAAGCCATTCTTTCATTCTCGGTACAATTTGCTCTATATGCATATGCTCAATTTTCGGGCCAGGCAAGGAATACAGAAAATGCTTGCCATAATACGTTTCAATCACTCGCGTATCATAAATAATGACAATGCCTTTATCCTTCGCCGTTCGCACGAGCCTGCCGAATCCCTGCTTGAAGCGAATAACCGCTTGCGGAATTGACAGCTTCATAAATGGATTTTGCTTTTGGCGCTGCAGCAATTCCGACTTCGCTTCCAACAGCGGATGATTGGGCGGTTGGAACGGCAATCGGACGATGGCAAGGCAAGTCAAGGCTTCGCCTGGAATATCTACGCCTTCCCAAAAGCTGCTTGTACCAAGCAGTACGGACTCTGGCTGCTGCAAAAAACGCCGCGTCAGCTTCGTACGATTGCCGCTGTCGATGCCTTGGCCCAGCACTTGAATGCTGGTGGCCGCGAGCGCCGCTTTAAGCGGGTCATATACCTGCTTGAGCATTCGGTAAGAGGTGAACAGCACCAGCATTCTGCCATTGGTCTGCTGCACTGCATCTGCCAAAGAAGAGACGAGCATTGAAATAAATGCGGGCTCGCCCGCCGAGCCTTTAAGAACAGGGAAATTGCGCGGAATAATGACGAGCGCCTGCTCCCGGTAATTAAACGGCGATGCCAGCTGTACGGTGCGCAGTCTGCCCGCCTCTTCAAAGCCGCTAAGTCCAAGCTGCTCTTCGGCGAACTGGAATGACTTTTGCACCGAAAGGGTGGCTGACGTTAAAATAATGCTGTCCTTCACATCAAATAAATACTGCTGAAGCTGGCTGCTCACATCAATCGGCACCGCATAAAGATGCAGCGAGCGATGCTTGTAGGTCATGTTGGCTTCCAGCCAGAATACGTCAGTCGTCTGATCGACTTTCATAAAGCTGCGCAGATCATCCTTAACTCTCGTCAAATCGCGCAAAACGCCATTCAGATCCGTTACAAGCGCCTGTACGGCCAGCTCATCGATGCGGTCTTTAATTTCCTCAGACATTTTCTCAGCTGTCTTCAGCACGCGAATGAGCTCCGTATGAATATTGGTCTCTTCGGCGAGCACTTCGGACCAGCCTTCAGGCAGACTGTCGCCTCGCAGGCGATAAACGGATTGATTGTTTTCACCCGTCGCGTCAGGAGAAGCTTGCACGAAGCTGTACAGCATTTCAAAGAGCCTCTCCCAATGCTCCTTCACTTCCGTGAAGGTCGGGATAATGGTGTCAATCGTCTCAAGCCAGCCTTGAACCCGCTCATCGCTTTCCTGCTGAAGATGAATGCGCAACGATGGCAGCAAGCCGGAACGACTATCCTTGAACATCCGCGTAATCGCATTCGTTATCGAATAATAGCCCAGCTGCATGCCCAAATGCTTGCTTGCTACTTCCTCCACATGATGTGCTTCATCGACAATCAAATGGCTGTAAGTCGGCAGCAGCCGATGATCCGCTTGAATGTCTGTAAACAGCATGGAGTGATTCGTAATGCACACATCGGCAATATTAGCTTCATGCTTCGCACGATGGTAATAGCAGCGTTTGAACCAAGGACAAGCCCGGTTCAGACAGGAATCTGCATCACTGGCAACGGTCGACCAGAAATCAGTCCCCTTGTTGCTGAAATTCAGCTCTTCCTGATCGCCTGTTTCCGTCTCGCCCAGCCAAACGACCATTTGTGAGGCAGTAATTGCATCATCAACGGGGGACATCATATCCCTCGTATTTATTTTACTTTCAAATTTGCGCAGGCACAAATAATTCCCTCTGCCCTTGAAAATAGAAGCTCGGAACTCTATCGGCAAAATCTGTTTTAGCAGCGGCACATCGCGATGCCTTAGCTGCTCTTGCAAATTAATGGTATGCGTGCTGACGACTATCTTCTCATCTTGACGGATACCATAATAGAGCGCTGGAATCAGATAGCCGAGAGACTTTCCTGTACCTGTTCCCGCTTCAATGAGCAAATGGCGTTTGCTATCCAGCGAATCAAACACTTCATGGAACATCGTCGTCTGCGCTTCGCGTTCTTCATAATTCGGGAATTGCTCAATAAAACGCTGCTTGATTTCATCCAAATATTGCTCGAATGACATATCCTGCAAAGGCGAGGCTCCCTCTTCGCTTCGCGCGGGCTTTTCCTCTGTCCATTCTCTGGCTTTCAACGCAAACTGGTTGAAAAAATCATAATCCGGAACACCCATAACGATGTTCTGTTCCACCTGCTTAAGCGTCAGCGTAATAAACCAGCTTAAATCGCTGCCATTGTCTACAAGCGAAGATAACCGCTGCAAAGTCAGCAGCGGCAAGCTCCGTAGCTTTTGAACTGATTTGGCAAATATAACGGCGGTCGCCATCGCATCGCTATCAGCGCGATGATGATGATCATGCGTAATGCCGAACTGCTCAGACACAGCACCAAGCTGGTAAGACGTAATCGATGGAAAAAGAATGCGCAGCAGCTCAATCGTATCGAGCCTGCGCCCTGCAAACGTGTGGTAGCCGCTGCGATCAAGCGCTTGGTTCAGAAAACCAGCGTCAAAATTGACATTATGCGCGACAAGCACCGCATCATCAAGCAGCGGAATCATATCCATCAGCACATCAGACAGCTCAGGAGCATCCGCCACCATTGCCTCGTCAATGCCCGTTAGCTGCGTAATAAACGGTGGTATCGCAATCGTTGGCTTTACAAACGAATTATACGTATGAATAACTTCAAGATCATCATCAAGGAGGACCAGCCCCACCTGCAAAATATCATCGGAGGCGCTGTGTCCGGTCGTTTCCAAATCAAGCACTGCATATTTCATAAAATAAATCCGATCCTCTCACAAGCAGCATAGCTCCGTGCTGCCGAACAATAATGACAACTGCTGCGGACGTTCCCGGCAGCTCTGCAAATTATTCAGCGGATCCTTAAAGCTTGGGTCCAGCTCATAGGCTTTAAGGAAAAATTGCTCTGCCTGCTCCAAGTTTAAATGAACCGCTTGAATGCACCCAAGGGCATTATAGCTTAAAGCGAGCCATTTCGGATAGTCCGTAAGTCCAATTAGCAGTTGAAAATGACGCTGCGCCTCACTCCAATTTTGCAGGTGCATATTCGTCATAGCCAAAAACAGCCTTGCTAAATTGCATTCCGGCAGGTGGTTTACAGCAAGCTGGAACTGCTTTGCAGCATGGGAAAACATAAATAATTGATAATAGCCTTGTCCTTTGGATATGAGCTCCGCTTGCTCCACAGTCATGCCAGAAATAGGCTGCTGTGAGACGTTTGGCTTTTCTGCTTGCTGCGGCGGCAATGGCTGCACAGCCGCTGGCGCTTGTCCTACATACTCCGCTGCTGCTGTAAGCAGTGAAGCATTTGAAGGCTCGGCCTCTTCCTCTGTGAAAACGGCAAATTTTTCTTCAAAATCAATCCATTGCTCAATTAAAGAATCGCTGATTTGCTTCAAAGCGTAAAGCTGCTCGTCATAATATTGCTTCTGTTCCTCCGCCGCCAGAGGGTAGGAATCAATAATGTTGTCGAGCATTTCGTTCATCGTCGCAAACATATGCTGGAACATCATGCATCCCGCCTTCACCAAAGAATTGAGGAGTGATAACCTCATTCTTTGTTAAGCGGGTGCTTTTCATACTTGGAACCAGCCTTTACATAACGGAGGAACTGACTTGCGCCTGCTTACAAAATCGTCGCATGAATTTCTTCCGTCATTTGCGACACCGGACGGTTCGCCTCATCCAAAATAACGACGCGCGGCTTGTAATTTCTAGCCTCTTCCTCCGTCATCGATGCATAAGAAATAATAATGACCGTATCTCCTGGCTGTACGAGTCGGGCAGCTGCGCCATTGAGGCAAATAACGCCAGAGCCTCGCTCCCCTTTTATAACGTATGTTTCAAGGCGGGCACCATTATTATTGTTTACGATTTGCACCTTTTCATTGGCCCAAAGATCCGCCGCATCCATTAAATCCTCATCAATGGTAATGCTGCCGACGTAATTGAGGTTTGCCTCCGTTACCGTCGCGCGGTGCAGCTTTGATTTCATCATCGTTCTAAACATTGCCATTCACCTCCAAAGGTTCAAACAGCTCATTATCAATTAAACGGGTCGCCCCGAATTTTACGGCTAAAGCCAAAATGTAATGCTTGCGGGTACTTTGAAAAGGAACGTCAGCAACAGGTGTGGCAAGTGCAGGGTATTCCAGTACTTCGACATAATCGATATTGGCAAGCGGTGCTTCGCTAATCGCAGCACGCACTTTGTTCACAAGCTCTGCTGGCGTTAGCGAGGCGTCCTTCATCCATTCCCGCGCCTTTGCAAGCGATGAAGAAAGGGCAACAGCTTGCGACCGCTGCTCCGCATTCAAATATACGTTGCGCGAGCTAAGCGCAAGGCCATCCGGCTCCCGCACAATCGGGCATGGCACGATCGTAACAGGGAAATTCAAGTCATCGGTCATTTGCTGAATGACTGCGACTTGCTGGGCATCCTTCATGCCAAAGTAGGCCCGGTCTGGCTGCACCAGATGAAACAGCTTGCTGACGACCGTTCCAACGCCGTCAAAATGACCAGGGCGCGATGCGCCGCATAAGCGGTCTGTTACATCGCTGACGAGCACCTTCGTCAGCACCTTGCGCGGATACATTTCGCTGACCGATGGCATAAATACGATATCAATGCCGTTTTCAGCAGCGATGGATAAATCGCGCTGCTCATTGCGCGGATACGTTTCAAAATCCTCGTTCGGCCCAAATTGCAGCGGGTTGACGAAAATCGACAGCACGCTAATATCATTTTCTGCTGCTGCCTGCCGCATTAAACTGGCATGTCCTTCATGCAAATAACCCATCGTTGGCACAAAACCGATGCTTGGCTTGCTGCCGCCGCTCCACATCTTCTTTTGCTGCTCTTTTAGCTCATCTATGGTTCGGCACAAAATCACGCTGCTCATTCCCCTCTCCAGCCTGCTGGCTTTCACCCGCACCTTTGACACCATTAGTCTGCTCGCGGGTCGCTGAACCGCCATAGAGGCTGTCTACAGCGTCCTCAGACCTTTTGCCGAACACATGCTCCTCCGCTGGAAACTCACCGGATTTGACTTCACTTACAAAAGCTCCGATGGCATCGCGAATCGTCGAGCCTATGTCTGCGTACACTTTAACCATTTTTTTCTTAATGACCGGTGATGAATATTGCAAAATATCGTGATACACAAGCACCTGTCCATCGCATCCGCGGCCAGCCCCAATCCCAATCGTTGGAATCGACAGTTCGCGGCTAATACGGTCCGCAATCGTCTCCGTTACAAGCTCCAGTACGATGGCGTAAGCGCCTGCCTGTTCAAGTGCCTTGGCATCCTGCAGGATTTGCTCTGCTTCCGCCTCCTGCTTTCCTTGTACCTTAAAACCGCCATGCGTGTGAATCGATTGCGGCTTGAGCCCGATATGTCCCATCACCGGAATGCCCGCTTTGACCAGAGCCGCCACTTCGCCCGCAATTTCGACGCCGCCCTCAAGCTTAAGCGACTGGCCGCCGCCCTCCTGCATCATTCTGGCTGCATTGCGCAGCGTAGCTTCACGCCCAATTCCGTATGTCATGAAGGGCATATCCGTCACAATAAACGTATTGCGTGCCCCGCGTGCTACCGCTTTCGTATGATAAATCATATCGTCTAAAGTGACCGGAAGCGTCGTATCGTAGCCGAGCACCACATTGCCAAGCGAATCCCCTACAAGAATAATATCGACGCCAGCCTCCTCCGAAAGCATAGCTGACGGATAATCGTAAGCAGTCATGACGGTAAGCTTATTGCTCTCCTCTTTCATTTGCTGCAAATTCGTTATCGTTAAACGTTTCCTCATCTTGGCCTCATCCCTTCTTCAATTCTGTTTTAGGATAAACACAAAAAAACCTTTTAGCCGTCGCTAAAAAGGTCCCCAAACGAAAAAGGAAACGTATATCACTTTATTGCTTCCTTCTGTCTCGGTCCTTTCGGCTCAGAGCAGACTACTTGTACTTCCAACAAAACTTTCTTGCAATTCCATGCCGATGCTGGCATGAGGTTTAGCACAGTGCAGCTCTTTTCAGATACCGCCCGTTAACCCCATACTAGCAAAAATATGTCGATCCGTAAATATTACTCGCCCCGCGGCTCGCCCATTTCTGCAGAAAAAATAAGCGCCTGGCTGCCATCCAGCTTTTCTACGATAAGCGCTCCGCTAGCATCAAGCCCTCTCGGCGTGCCTTCAACGACACCTTGCGGCGTTAAAAGCGTAGCTGGCTTGTGAAGCGAAACCGAAAGCGACTCCCATAGCGTAACAATCGGGGCAAAGCCCTCGCTTTGATACAGCTCATACAGCTGCTCCCACTCCAGCAAAAAATCGGCAATTATCGCTTCGCGTATTTGTTTCTCGCCGCTTGCCATACGCAGGGAGGTCGCTTTTTCCAAAAGCTCCTCGGGATAATCGGCCTGCTGCAAATTAACGCTGATGCCGATTCCGGCAATGACATAGCGCAGCCGCTCATCCTCTGCGGCGGATTCGAGCAATATGCCGCTGATTTTTTTGCCATTAATGAGCAGATCGTTGGGCCATTTGATGCCGATGTCGAGCTTCGTCAGCCGCTTAAGGCTGCGACAAAGCGCTACTGCCGTAAGCAGCGTTAGCTGCGGAGCAAAATAAATCGGCACCGTTGGACGCATGACCATGCTCATCCAAATGCCTTTGCCCAGAGGCGATATCCAGCCTCGGCCCATGCGGCCCCGACCGCTCAGCTGCTGCTCAGCAACAACGAGCATACCTTCCTCCGCCCCGCCTTCCGCTAGCGCTTGCGCAATATTTTGCGTCGATTCGACCGATTCCAGCACCTGCAGCTTTTGACCAAATTTTTTGGTTTTAAGATTGGTTAGCAAAGCAGCCATGTCCAGCTTGTCCGGCATGGAAAGCAGACGATAACCGAGCCGGCGTGAAGCTTCAAATTCAAATCCTTGTGACTCCAGCTTGCGTATTTGCTTCCATACTGCCGTGCGGCTCACTTTCAGCTCGCGGCTAATATGCTCGCCAGATACATATTCGCCGTCGCGATCTGCAAACAAACGCAGCAAGTTTTCATGACTCATCCGTCTCTTCCTTCCATCTGTCAACTTGTTTCAGCAGCTGTTCCTGCGAATTAGAAAGCTCGCCAAGGGCGACTAGCAGCAGCAGCCGTTTCAGCGTCTTGCCCATCCAGGCGCCCGGTTTGCGATCCCAATAGGCCGCAAGCTGATTGCCGTCTAGCGCCAGCTCCTTGAGCGAGGAAATTTCCATTTGCGACAGCCAAAGCTTCATCCGCGGCACATCCGCCCAAAAAGCGTGCTCCCGCCCAGATGCTTCTGCAATATGCAGCCAGCTTGCTGCTGCTACCTGTCCGTAGCGCAGAACGGCCTCAATCCAGCTTACACGAAGCTTCTCTTCGTTCGGGCTCCGGTTAACGACCATATCATGATGAAGCGACACAATCGCCATAATGACGCCGCTGCGGCTTCCTGACATCCGCAGCGCCTGCAGCGTTGCTTTTGCCTCCTGAGGGGTAACGCTTGGCTGCGTCATCAATGCTGCATAACGAATGTCCACCCCATGTAGCGCAGGCAAATAGTCAAGCTGAATACGCTCCGTCTTCGCTGCCTCAGCAAGCAAGGCACGAGCGGCCGGCAAAGGCTCAAGGGTGTAAGCAAGAAGGCCGCTGCCAGCGAGCAGCGCTGCTGCATAATGCGGAGCCGGTCCGCCAATCATTTTATCAAGCTCGGCCTGCACACGCTCCATCGCTACGTAGCGCAGCAGCTCGCGGTGCTTGAGCAGCGCCCGCCAAGTGCGGTACACGATGCGAAAGCTGAACTGCGAAGCGAAGCGGAGAGCACGCAGCATGCGAAGCGCATCCTCCTGAAACCTGGCTTCCGCGTCCCCTACACAGCGCACCTGCTTCGACTGTATGTCGCTCATGCCGCCATACGGATCGTAATAATCTCCGCTTAAACGCATCGCCATCGCATTAATCGTCAAATCCCGCCGCAGCAAATCTTCTTTAAGATCCGAAATAAAAGCCACACTTTCTGGCCTGCGATGCTTCTCGTATACGGATTCCTTGCGATACGTTGTTACCTCATACCCTGTTCCATCCTGCATCACCGTCACCGTCCCATGCTGCAGGCCAGTTGGAATACAATACGCAAATAAGGCAACAACCTGCTCCGGTGTCGCCGACGTCGCAATATCTACATCCTTAAGCGCGAGGCCCATAACGGTATCCCTCACGCAGCCTCCAACGAACACGGCTTCATGGCCGTGCCCGTTCAAGGTTGCGAGAATGGGCAGCGCCTCTCGCATTGCTTGCGGAATCGAGGTGCAGCGCTCCATCTTCTCACCCTCTATCCTCTTATTCGCAAACGACCGCAGACGCAGGAAGCTCAGCTTCCATGCCCAGCACGCGATAATATATTTCTTCATATTCAGCCGTAATGCGATCATTACAGAAAGCATGGCAGGCGCGGTATATGCAAGCTTCCTTAAACTTCGCATGCAGCTCTTCGTCTGTCAGCAAACGAATCGCATTGGCGGCCATGCTGTCCACATCGCCTATCGGGCTAAGGAAGCCCGTCTCTCCATGCGTCACCAGCTCAGGGATACCGCCAGCAGTCGAGCCAATCGTCGGTACGCCGCAAGCCATGGCCTCCAGCGCTACTAGACCGAAGCTCTCTTTCTCCGAAGGGAGCAGCAGCACATCAGCAAGCGATATCACCTGCGCCACATCCTCCTGCTTGCCCAGAAATACGACGCGATCCTCCAGTCCCATTTCACGGATTTTACACTGGATTTTCGAAAGCTCAGGACCTTCCCCAACGAGCAGCAGCTTCGAAGGCACTTTTTTAGCAACCTGCTGAAAAATTTCAATGACGTCAGATACCCGCTTAACAGGACGGAAATTGGAAATATGCATTAATATTTTTTCATTCGGGCTGGCATAATCCAGGCGCAGCGAAGCGACGTCCCGAGGATAATAAATGCGCTTGTCAACGAAATTATAGGTCAGATCAATCGGCTTCGTAATATCTAGCAGTTTTCTCGTCTCCTGGATCAAATCCTGAGAAACCGCCGTTACAGCATCACTTTTGTTAATGGCAAGCCTAATCAAGTCCTTAAGCGACTCATCCTGGGCAAGCACCGTGATATCCGTTCCATGCAGCGTAGTAACCGTCTTGAGCTCATCGCCGATCATCTGCTTGGCGAGATGGGCACAGACGGCGTGAGGAACCGCATAATGCACATGAAGCAAATCCAGCTTCTCCATCTTGGCAACCTGTGCCATCTTGCTTGCCAGTGATAAATCATAAGGCGGATACCGAAATACATAATAATCATTGACTTCAACTTCATGGAAAAAAATATTTTTATTAAAATGGCCTAGCCGGAACGGAATGCTGTGCGTTATAAAATGAATTTCATGTCCCCGCTCAGCAAGCAGCTTGCCGAGCTCAGTCGCAACGACACCAGAGCCGCCAAGCGTAGGATAACAGGTTATCCCGATTTTCAACTTACGTGCCATGTCATGCTCACTCCTGCCGTCTCTAGCTTTTATAATCAATACTATTCCTAATGGTTTGTATATCTTGCCAAACCGGTTGCCCGGCCTTCTAAAATAATTTCACCTCATGCGGCCGCTTTAAAGCAAATCCTTCCGCATACTGCCAGGAGCGTGCCTGACCGAGCAGCATATCCCTTGCTTCTACTCGTTCCACATAGCGGTCGGTGAGCGGCGTCGAAACGCGGTCTTCCGATTGGGAAACCGCTTGAAACTGCGAGCGGTAAGCTAGTAGCGATTGGCGCTTCGTTTCGTATTGCTCACTAACGTCTACGACGAGCGAAACCTGCTCCATGTCATTTATGTAGTAATAAATGAGCTGCTGCACCTGAACAGGCGGCAGCTCCGGCATATATTTTCGCAGCTTGGCATTGAATACAGCTTCCTCAACCAGCTGGCTGCATGCAATATGATCGGGATGCCGATCAACCCAATACGGCGCAAATACGATGCGCGGGCTGGTGCGGCGGATTTCTGCCACGATGCTGTCGATATTGCTGCGTGTTAGCTCAAGGCCGCGATCCGGCAGCTGCAGATTGGTCCGTGAATAAAGACCAAGCACCGCAGCAGCTTCATCGGCTTCGCGCCTTCGCTGCTCTACGGTGCCATTCGAAGACATCTCCGCTTCGGTCAAATCACAAATGCCAACCAGCATGCCTGCCATCGTATGCTTGGCAATAGTGCCGCCCATTCCGATTTCAGCATCATCTGCATGAGCGCCAAATACGAGAATATCTAAGCGCTCACTCATAACGGCAATTCAGGCTTGTACTTATGAACAAGCTCTCTCCAGGCAAAATCGCCGCGTTCCAGCGCCTTGACGAGCAATTCGGCTGTCGCCACGTTCGTCGCGACTGGAATGCCCTGCACATCGCAAAGGCGAAGCAGCGCAATAATATCCGGCTCATGAGGCTGTGCCATTAGGGGATCACGCAAAAAGATAATCAAATCCATTTCATTTTGGGCAACAAGGGCGCCGATTTGCTGGTCGCCGCCGAGCGGTCCCGACATAAAACGGTGAATGCTCAAATTCGTTTGCTCCATAATTCTCGTACCAGTCGTACCTGTTGAATAGAGCTCGTGGCCAACAAACACCTGCTCATAGGCAATAACAAAGTTGACGATTTCTTCTTTTTTTCGGTCATGCGCGATGAATGCAATTTTCATAGGTGAGGCCCCTCTTCCGCTGTCTAGTTCAAACCTTCTACTAATCCATTAAATGCTCGAAACCGTATATTAAGCCGCTGTACCCCATCACTTTCTTGATCGCTACATTAACACCTGGCATATAGCCCGCACGGTCATAGGAGTCATGGCGAATTTTGAGCGATTGGCCATAACCGCCAAATACAACTTCCTGCTGCGCAAATACGCCCGGAAGTCTCACACTATGTATACGGAAGCCATTGTAGTAACCGCCTCTTGCTCCTTCAATCGTTTCTTTCTCGTTAGGATTGCCTTGGCGCAGCTCCTGACGAGCCTCGGCAATGAGCTCTGCCGTTTTGATTGATGTGCCTGAAGGAGCATCAAGCTTGTGGTCGCCATGATATTCAATAATTTCAACATGCGGCATATATTTCGATGCCTGTGCTGCAAATTTCATCATCAGAATAGCGCCAATCGAAAAGTTAGGCGCGATGAGCCCGCCAAGCTGCTTCTCGATACAACGCCCGTTAAGCTCTTCAATTTGCTCAGGGGTAAAACCTGTCGTTCCCATAATAGGACGAACCCCAAATTCTATCGCTGTTTTTGTATGTTCATAGGCTGCATGCGGAGCCGTAAAATCGACCATAACATCGGCCTTTGCACTGCTGAGCGCCTCTTCAATCGTCTTGCAAGCGATGACGCCGGTATTCGGCTTGTTCGCAAAGCTTCCTGCATCTACAGCGCCTGCTGAAGGCGCGACGGCGGATACAAGCTCCAGCGCCTCATCCTCCAGCACCATTTTTACCACTTCACGGCCCATAAGACCGCCTGCTCCGATTACTGCTACTTTAATTGTATCCACTTATCCATCACCTGTTCCTTCGTCTATGTTGTCCGTTGATTCGGTAGCGCATCAAGCGCCGCCGACGGCTCACATCAGCAAACAGCCTTCTGGCAGCTGAATGCTCCGGGTCAAGCCGAATCGCTTCTCGCGCATGGACAGCAGCTTCATCCAGCTGCCCAAGTTCAGCGTACGTCATGGCGATCCAGTAAAAAGCGTCAAAGCACAGCGGATCAAGCTCCACCGCCTTCTTTAGCATCAACAGCGCCTCTTCCAATGCCGGAGGTTCTTGTATCAGCTGTTGCTGCGCACCGGAGAGCTGCAGCCTCGCTTCAATCGTCTGCAAATGATAAATATATTCCGGCTCATCCCTCGCCAGCTCAAGCGCACGGCGGGCATGGTCATAAGCTTTCGCCCATTTCCCGCTGCGCGCGCATGAAATAGCGCACTTATGATAATAACTGGCATTGTCAGGCTCTGCGGCAATCGCTTGCTCAAACCAGACAATAGCCTGTTCAAAATCGCTGGTTAAAATGAAAGCATACGCCTTTTTGATACAAGCATCCCCGTTCATTACCGCCCATCCTCCTTGTACACAGGTTGATGGTACAGCATATGTGAGATGCGGTATTACTGTTCAGCGTTTTTTAAAGTCCAGCGGTTTTTATCCCGTGTATTGAATTTGTCCATTACTTTATTATGTGCTTCCGTTAAATCAATATCGAGCGAATTGGCGAAGCAGGATAATAGAAATAAAATATCGCCAAGCTCCATCTCGATGGAGTTGTCAGCTTCATCCGCCTTCTTGCGCTTCTCGCCGTAGGAATGGTTCACTTCACGCGCAAGCTCGCCGACTTCCTCGCTCATTCTTGCCATCAGCGCCAGCGGACTGAAGTAGCCTTCTTTAAATTGAGAAATATAATCATCCACTTCTTGCTGGATATGTGCCAACGTTTTTTGAGACATACGTGAAATTCCCTTCTTTCAAGACTAGCGTTTTCCCCATCTATAGCAGTTGGAAAACAAGCCTAAAACTTATTGTTGTCAATAATTCATATGTTAACGCAAAGAGACGATGAAAACAATGTTTTTGAACGATGAAAATTGCGCTATACTACAGAATGGAAACCGCCTTCCGATCAACATCGGCGTTTTCCGGCCATCCCAAGTATAAGATTAATCGCAAGCAGTGGACACCGAAGCGAATAAGTGAAATAATGGCTTCTTTATGCTTATCATTCAAGCGTAAACGACAATCGCCGCCCTTGGCCGGCAAAACTTCGTTTTGCGCTGAAATATAAGCCCGATATAAAAGGAAAACTTATATGCTTATATTTAAAAAAAGGGGAATGCTAATGATGCTTCGAAAAGTGACTAAACAATTGCAAATTATTTTGCCTATTCTGCTAGGCACAGCCATATATGCTTTCGGGCTGCACTATTTCCTTATTCCGAACATGCTTATGGAGGGCGGTGTAACCGGCATAGCGGTTCTGCTCAATTATGCAGCCGGATGGCCGCTGTCCATTACGACGCTTGTCCTCAACATTCCGCTGTTTCTGCTTGGCTGGAAGACGCTTGGCCGTACCGAGATGCTTTATACGCTCGCTGGCATCGTATCGCTCTCCTTCTTCCTTGCTGTAATGGAGCAGCTTATTGCCAGAGGCTGGGTCATTACCTTCCACACTTCAACCGATTACATACTTGCCGCTCTGTATGCAGGCGTTACGCTCGGCGCAGGGCTTGGCATCGTCTTTCGCTTTGGCGGGACAACTGGCGGCGTGGATATTATAGCCCGAATCGTATCACGTCGCAAAACGCTGAGCATGGGGCAAATTATTCTTATACTCGATATTGTCATTATCGGAGGCTCGCTCTTTTTTATTCCTATCGAAAAAGTACTGTATACGCTCGTAACGGTATTCGTTTCCGCCAAGCTCATTGATTTTATTCAAGACGGTGCCTATGCCGCCAAATCCTTCTCTATTATTACAGACAAAGGCACGCCGATGGCGCAGCGCATTACGATTGAGATGGAACGCGGCGTGACGCTGATGCCGGCAAAAGGTGCTTTCTCCGGCCAGCAAAAGGAAATCGTTTATTGCGTCGTCCAGCGGCAGGAGCTGCGCCGCCTCAAAGCAATCGTACGCAGCGTAGATCCTCGTGCTTTCGTCATCATTAATGATGTCCACGATGTGCTGGGCGAAGGATTTAACGAGGAATAAAAGCCGCTCCCATCATGGGAGCGGCTTTATGCCGTAAGGCTGCTGCTTGTATTTACGCCAGCTCTTATAAGCAAGCACAGCCATAATAATAGCGCCAAGCAGCAGCGTCCAGCTTACCGGATTAGCCGATGCGGGAGGCGCGAGCGCGGGCTCCTCCACAACAGCTTGCGGCTTGTCCGTAAACAATCTGCTTACCGCCGCTCCAAGCTGCGTCAGCGCCTCGTCCACTCGGCCGGCTTGCGCTTGATCCTTAGGCCCAGCGGATAACAGCACGTTTGTGTAGCGTATCCGCTCTTGCAGCTCTGCTGCCCGTCCTTCCGGACGCAGCATAAAGGCGGGACCCTCAACGAGCGCCAAATGCGCGCTTAAGTTGTCCATCGCCGCTCTTGCAGCATTCGCCCGTTCCTCATAAGGGCGCTTCCACGCTTTCCTCACACGGCTTACATCTTCGAGCATAACCCGTTCATATTGCATCCACAAACCGCTAGCCGGCCTAAGCATCGCATCCGCTGTTAGATGAATCCGGGCAGATGCCTCCATCCACGCTACGGACTGCTTTTTGCTCAAAAGCTCATCGGAGACAGCCCTGATGCTCTGCTGCAGCTTTGCCCAACCAGCTGGGCGGCCTTCTATGCCTGTTTCCAGCTGCGGCACAAGGCGCTCCAGCTGCTGGACATATTTATAGCCGGCCTGGCGGTTATCTGCATAAGAAGCCTTATATAATGAATGAGCCGCTTCCTCGAAACGACGCAGTAGCTCTTCAGCATCGGCAGCCTGCGCTTGTCTCGCGCCAAGCGGCTGTTCACCAGCATAAGCCCAAGTTGCAGAGACGGAGCCTAGCAACATCGCTATACATAATACAATGGGTATTGCAATACGCGTTCTCATGGACATCCCCCCATAATCCAGCTTATGAGGGGATGTCCATCGTTATGCTTTTTTAAAGTTGTTTTCTTGCTCGGAGCGCCAGCCAGCCGGCCATAAAGCTGAAGATGGTTAAGCCATATGTAAACAAACGGACTTGCGGCAAATCGTCCATCAGCTCATCAGCAAGCCAAGGGAACACGCCGAACGTATAATCAATCGTGTCATTCAGCAGCAGCCAGGCGGTGCCTATGACGACGGCCTTGAATCCTGCTCTCATAAAGCGAGCATACAGAAGCACCTCTACAGCCATACCTAGATGGGAAAATACAAGCATGCCATGCTGCCAATTCAGCTCTCCGCCTTGCGCTCCCGTAGCCACTATCATTGATACCGCCCACAAGCCGTATTTCACTGACGTTACGACCGCAAGGCCTTCTATAATCATTCTAGTGACCTGAACGAATCTAGATGCCGATTCAGGCGGCGGGAACAGCAAGTAAAGCAGCGCAAGCGTGAAAAACAAACTAGCCGTCGGACTGTCCGGCACAAATACAAGCAGCCAAGATGGAAACCGTTCGTAGGTATAAACCAATTGATTCCAATACCAGATGTAGCCATAAACGGTCCCGAAAAAATTAACGATAAACAGCAGCCACAATATCGTACGGTTCATCCACAGCATGCGGCTCCATAACCATGACAATCCCATTATTTTCAACCCCTATATTCCTAGCCTTGTTATAGCGTCCGTACATTGTCCTAATAAGTTTGAAAAGAACCTGATTGCAATAAAGCAATCAGGTTCTTGCTGTTACTCGTTATTCAGTTGAAGCTTTCTGCTTGGAAAGCCACGTTGCAATTTGATCAATCTGCTCAGCGCTCAGGCTGTCTTTGAAAGAAGGCATATTGCCGTTGCCGTTCGTGACGGTCGCTACAATCTCTTCTTTAGATAATACATCGCCAATTCCCCGAAGTGCAGGAATTTGCGGTGGGTTACCTTTCATATCAGCTGCGTGGCAGGTCAAGCATTTGGATTGCTCCATCAGCTTGTGTGCTGGATCATCCGCTTCTACAATTGCAACAGATGCGGTTTCAGGCTTCTTCGTTGTGCTAGGAGCCTCTTCACCTTTAGCCGCTGCTTCTCTTGCTTTCTCTTCACGAATGTGATGCTCAGGTATCGTATTGGTAATTTCCAGCTGGTGCTGGTAGTGGTCCCAAGATATAACCGTCAAATACACACAGGCGATCAATGATAAAATCATCAGCGAGGAAGCAATCGGACGACGGTAAAATCTGCGCTCTTTGCCTGTATCGAGGAAAGGAGCAAGCAGCAAGCCGCCGAACATGACACCAGGAATACCCATTGTACCGAGTACAATGTAATCCTGTGATACATATGGATATTTCAAAAATTGATACAGGAACAAGAAATACCAGTCCGGCATCGGAATAAACGATGCGTTTGTCGGATCTGCCGGATAGCCTAGCGGAGCCGGCTCTGCAATCGTCCATACGAGAAACCCGACGAGTACGACGCAGCCAACCATCCACTCTTTCAGCAGGAAGTTAGGAATAAACGCTTCTGACTTCCCTGGAAAAGACGTGTAGTCCGGCGGAATATTCGGATGGTTGTTTTTCTTCACCCGCGAATCTCCGACGAATACAACCTTTTCGTCTGATTTGTGACCATGTGCCATCATAAAGTCCTCCCTTCGCTTAAAGTGGTCCCGAAATACCTTGTTTCCGAATCATCAGGAAGTGAGCTGCCAGCATAGCAAGAAGCGCACCTGGCAGGAAGAAAACGTGAATCGCGAAGAAGCGAGTTAACGTTTGAGCTCCTACGATGTCGCCGCCATACAGGAACTGCCCGATGTAAGGTCCGATGTACGGAACGGATTCCGCGATTTGAACGCCGACCTTTGTTGCGAAGTAAGCTTTGTTATCCCATGGAAGAAGGTAGCCTGTGAAACCAAGGCCCAACATAATGAAGAAAATAAGCATACCCACTACCCAGTTCATTTCGCGCGGCGCTTTATAAGAGCCGGTGAAGAACACGCGCAGCGTATGTAAAAACATCATAACAATAACGAGACTCGCACCAAAGTGATGCATACCGCGAACGATGCCGCCGAATGCGACCTTGTGGTTCAAATAGTCAACGCTTGCATAAGCATTCAAAATGTCCGGAACATAATACATCGTCAGAAACATACCAGACAAAATTTGAATAACGGTAATAAAAAACGTCAAGCCGCCAAAGCAGTAGACAAATGCCGAGAAATGATGTGCAGGGTTAACGTGCTCCGGTACTTCGTGATCCGCAACATCCCTCCACAACGGCGTAATGTCAAGACGTTCATCAATCCAATTGTATACACTTTTAAACATCTGATCATTCGCCTCCTTAGCCTACCCGTGAATTTGGCTTAACTGGACCCAAGTAAACAAATCCATTCTCAAGCTTCACTTCGTATTCATCCAATGGATTTGGAGCAACTGCAAGGTTCTTGCCGTCTTTCGTATAACGTGCGTCGTGACACGGGCAGTCATACTCGTCTTTACCTTTCGCATTCCAAGCAATTGTACAGCCCAGATGTTTGCAGATCGGTGAAAGCGCAAAAATTTTGTTGTTTGCGTCTTTGGACACCCAAGCAGACAACTCAGGATCGCTGACGTACCATCCATCAACTTGGTGAATTTGGAACTTAAACTCTTGCGGATCTGTCGTAATTTTGCTCTCTTCTACTACTTTAACAAAGGTGCCCTCGGTTTTTTTCTCTAATAATGGGTCTACCGCAAAACGCACCATTGGAAGCACGGCTCCGCCCATCATAAATGCGGTTGTTCCACCGAGCGTATACGACAAAAACTGCCGTCTTGACATCTCTTTGCGTTGAAGCGGCTTATGTGCCGATTCTTGATGTTCGTGGTTACTCATCTTCTGTTCTACCCCCTTTGCCAACCATTTCTTGTGTTTTAGCCCATGGCAAAACACATGACGAACTAGGACATACTTATAATAGCCTAGGTGCTTAGGAGCGTCAAGAATATGGCTGATGATTGTCTGCCTAATAAAATGTTGATTTTTAATTTGTAATTAATTTGTCACATTTAACCTTGCATGGCATTTGTTTTCCCCAAAAAACTTCCCGATTATGCAAAATTGAAAAATCAGGATGGCTCCTTTGGATTCCACATAAGCGAAACGCGCTCCTTCACGTCGGCACCAGAAGGCAGCTCGCCGGCTTGATCCGGTTCCAGCAGCAAATCGGCCTGAATATGGGCCAAATCCAGCTTGCCGGATGCGGTCGCTACAATTATATATCGGAATCCCGATGCTCTAAGTGAAGCGCATACATCATTAATCATATCAACAGCCGCATGGGCCCCTACATAATGAAGCGCCGGATAAGTGACGACTCGCCCTTTAAAAGGTATTTCTATCAGATCCATTACATCACGCAGACGCTCCAGGGCAGCGGTCGCCTCATAAGGCTGCTCTTCGCCGTTCATGCCTGTCACAGGCAGCATGCAAGTGTCCAAATAAGGACGCAGCTCTTCCCACTGCTCTTCTTGCACATCGCTAAATTTCATTGCTAAGGACTCCTTCCGCTTGCAGCTTCAGCTGGCTTATCGCAGCTTGCGAAAGCTAGCTAGCTTCCTTTTTATAGATCAAACCTTTGTCTATGTTAACGGTTTATTGTCCTTTTGCCAATGGGTCTTCTCCATCTGCCTGCTTATTTTGCTTGATGCGCAGCAAAATAAGCTTCTACCTCAGCTCGCGAGTTTTCTCGCCAGAGCCTGTGATGGAAGCTTATTTAACCCTTCTCCTTGCTTTCCACGTTATGCCTTCACTTCATTTCGTTCAATTCTTTAGCTAAGCGATAAAACGTATCCTCATCGCCAGCCGCAAGCGACTGGTCAATTTCGCGGTAAATACGTTCCGCACGGAATTTTCGCACCGCTTCATCCAAGGCCATTTCTGCTGCAAGCGACAGCATCGCTTCATACGTTACTTTCATTTTATCCATAGGATACACCTCCACACCGGCGTTAAGAGATCCTATATTCTTCGCCTTTCTTCACGTAGCTTTCCATCGTTCGTTTCATTCGCAGCAAATCGTCCTCTGTAAGCTCTCTAACGACTTTAGCAGGTGAACCAAGAGAAAGCGTATAGGGTGGTATCTTCTTATTCTCCGTAACAATCGAACCGGCTCCTACTAAAGCATATTCACCAAGCTGCGCGCCGTTAAGTACGATTGCCCCCATTCCAATTAATGTGCCTTTGCCTATCGTACAGCCATGGATAATAGCCGCGTGCCCAATGGAAACTTCATCTTCCAAAATGAGCGGCTGGTTCGTATTCACATGACCGACAACTCCATCTTGTATGTTGCAGCTATGTCCAATGTGTATCGGAGCCAAATCTCCGCGAAGCACAGCGTTAAACCATACCGTGCTGCTGTGGCCGATTGTTACATCACCAATCAGCTTCGCTCCTTCCCCGATATAAACACTGGAATGAATCGTTGGTCTTACTCCCAAATAAGGCAGCAGCATCTCGTAAATTCCCCTCTCATTTGCACTGGAAATCAGCATTCAGTTGCTATGCATCCATTCCTTTACATTAACGTGGGGTGATTCTATCAACTGCCGCAGCCATTGTCAATACATGAACAATCGGTTCTGCTCTTCCAGACTGATGCCTAGCATTACCGCTTTGCCCGCTTTCGTCGTTTTGATGACCATACCGTGTTGCTCATGCTCTCCTAGGCGTATTAAACCAAGATGGACGAGCATGCCAAGCAATCTGTGCTGAAAAATCCGCTCCGCATCATCATAATAGAAAGGTTTAATGAGCGGGACGAGCACTTGGCTGAGCGATTGTGCCGTTACCCACTGATCCGACAGTCCGCCAATCCATTGTACGAGCGCTAAAATGTTCGGAATGGGCCCTTTATACTGCTTAAGCCAGCATTTGTACAGCTGCTGCAATTCATTTGCCGGAGCGCTAAGCAGCCTTTCCTGCCCACCTGGCGTAAGCCTGAGGCCCAGAGGCTCCTCTAGAAAATAGTTCATTTGCACACAGTAGTCATACAGCAGCGACATTCGATTCGGATAATGGTGAAAATATTTGCCGTAGCCGAATCGCCATTCTCCCTTGCCCGGCAGCTCCTCCTTGATCGAAAACATATCAAGCAGTTGCAAGCTGAAGCGCTTGTATAAGGAGCCGTCAGCCGCCATCGTCACTTCGTTGTGATGGATGTAATGCAGCAATTGACGAATATCGGCTTGCAGCAACTCCTGCTCATCACGATACACATGAGGCTCGTCTGTATACACAAGCTGTGCTGCAAATTTGCGCTTCAACGTTTCACGAAACCGCTGCTTCAAATCCTCTGGCACCTGAAACAAATAACGGTTCGGCCCAGTGAAGCCGTTAAACAGCCAGCCCTGATGCTTGAATTTGACGATTGTATCCCGGGGGCTGCTCTCTTTCATGACAGGCGTTTTCTTAGAACGGCGCTTCGGTTGTGTTGCTTTGGCCGGCTTCTGAATAGAAGAAGCTTTCTCTCCAGAAACCTGCTGCTGCACCTTCGCTTCCTTCTGGGCAACGCTCGCCGTCTCCGGGCTGCTGAACTTGCTCTGCTGCGCACGAGCCAGAAGCTCCTCCAGACTAAAAGCGTCTCTCGTCTCGAACAGCAGCGAGTTTAAAAAACGCAAATCCTCAATTGCCATGCTGCTGATCTGTTGCTCGAAAACATCATTTCTGCTTACTGCGCCAAGAATCGACTGAATCAATTCATTTTTGGAGTTGCTATTGCACTCGCATTGATAGACGGAGGCAATGCGGCTGAGCTGCCCGATATCTGCGCAGCCGAGCATATCCGATAAATTCATAGTCTCTCCTCCTTCGCGCTTAACTGCTGCTTTAATGAACAGTTTGCTTGCACTCATGATTGTAGAGCAGCCTTTTTTTATTACCATTATGGGAAGAAACTCAGATTTTATAACCGCAGTTCCGGAAAAAATAGTTTTTATGCTTCTTTTTCGGAAAAAGCACCTCTAACAGCAACCATAAAAAAACGCCATTCCTCCAGTAGGAGAAATGGCGCTGCCATCAATTGAACCCAGCTGCCCCTGCAATTATTAAAGCAGCTTTCACGCTTATTTTAAACGCCGACTTGATCAAGTTGTTGCAAATGCCGGCTGCAATTGTACAACAAGGATTCCCATTCATTTTCGTTGAATTGGAGAATCGAGTAGGACATATTATCGAGAAACTGCTTATCAAGTCCCGAGCAGAGCTCGTCCAGCAGCTGGGCAAGAAAGCTCCCATGCGTGACGACTAGCAAGCGCCCCTGGGGATTGCCTCGCCGCCATTCCTCTACAAAAGAACGCCCACGCCCGCGCACAGTCTCGTCAGACTCCTGTCCAACTTCAGCTTGGCGCCATTGCTCACCCCAGCGTGCTATTCGCTCCTGCTCCGTCGTTCCTTCTATGTCGCCATAAAAACGTTCACGCAGCCGCTCATCCGGCGCAAGCAGCGGAATACCCAGCTTATCCGCGACAATTCGGGCTGTCTCACGGGCACGCTGCAAATCACTGGAAATGACAGCATCCCACAGCTTCTGATCTTCGCTTAGACGGTTAGCGAGCGCAGCAGCTTGCGCGACTCCCCGCTCATTCAAGGGAATATCGGTCTGCCCTTGTATTTTCCCAAGCTTATTCCAATCCGTATTGCCGTGACGTACCAGACCTATTATCATCCCGCCAGCCTCCCCAGCTTAGTTGCAATCTATTACCGCAACGTAACGCAAAACAAGGGCTCCTGTCAAGGAGCCCTTCGCATTAGCTGCGTGTTCTTGATAACCAATTCAGCATAAGCAGCGTCATGACCATGCCAAGCAGCGACAGCGCTACCCAATACTGTGGAAAAGCCGGAACGACCTTAAGCACGAAAGGATCGCTGATGCTCGCAACCGGCACTTCATATTCAGCGCTAATGACGAGCCCGCTGCCAGAAGCATTAGCTGTGTCCATAAAACCAGTCAACTGGGCCAATTGATCCGGACTTGTACTCGTTTCGTTGCCCACGACGAAAAATACGAGCGCACAAACGAACATCGCCATGCAGCCTGCCACAATAAGGGCCACATTGCGACGAAAGGAAGGAGAAAACTGATAGCTTTTGTGTGTAACCGGCATAAGCCAGGAATCCTCTGCATAAATGCGATCCATGACTCCGCGCGTCACATGATCCATTGGCGGCAATTGTACAGAATCATCCTCGGCAATGCAGCGAATCAGCTCCTCGCTCTCTTCCCACAAACGGAGCTGCTCCATGCAATGCTCACAATCAAGCAGATGGGCCTCTATCTCCTGCCGCTGCGGATCTTCCTCCGGCAGCTCCCAGCAAATATGGAGTTTGTGTTGAACGTCTTCGCATTTCATCGCGTTTTCATCCCTTCAAATTCTTCCACTCCGAGAGCTTCGCCAAAATAAGGCTCCAATTGCACCTTCACACTGGCTCTGGCTCTGAATAACAAGGATTTCACAGAACTGACCGTCTGCCCTAAAATGCTGGCAATTTCCTGGTAGTCCATTTGGTCATATTCTCTAAGGATAAGTGCGGACCGTTGTTTTTCAGGCAAATTATTAATAGCTTCGCGAACCATCGCCATTCGCTCATTTCGAAGCACGAGCTGCTCCGGACCTGCATCAGGGGCCGTTACAGGCACAATACCCGATTCATCTAGAGACAAATTTGCAGCTTTCTGCTTGCGCAGCTCGCTAAGCACGGTATTGCGGGCAATCGTATAAAGCCACGTGGAGAAAGAAGCATCCACCTCACGAAACGAGTGCAGGCTGCGATAGGCTTTATAAAACGTTTCCGAGCATAAATCCTCTGCCAGCAGCTCAAGCTTCGCGCTTTTGAGCATATGAAAAATAAAAGATAATATTTTGCGCTGATAACGGCTCATTAGCTCTGAATAAAGCTCAATGTTGCCATCTTTAATTTCCCTTATTAATTGGGAATCAGTCATGACAGGCGAACCTCCCCACCTGCGAATTCATCTTCCCGGCCCTGTTATCATTCAATTGTACCAAGCCGGAAGCAAAAAGTTGCGGTATGTATAATAAAAATTATGAATCGCTAGTCTAACAACATAAATTCGCGCCGCATAATCAAAATCCTGCTTTATTCGACAAAAGGATAAATGAGGAATTTTTTAGAAAAAGGTGCTTGCTATTGATAAATCCCCCTCCTTTTACCCTATAGAACAAAAGAAAAGTGGTTAAGCAGGCAACTAATCCTGCTCAGCCACTATCCCGTTTGCCTATTCTTCATCCTCCTTCAGGTCATGCTCAAAGGGCGAAAATAACGTATAACGACGGCAGCTCAAGGTTATGATATTTATGTTTCACCGCCTGTAAGCCCTTAATATAAAAAATTCCACTTATCACGCTTACATGCAAGGTGGTGTTTTTGCTCTTGTACTACTATTAAATTTTAGTGAAGTGAGGAATATATATGAATGAGAAAAAAAAATGGGATTTATCGGCTCTCGCGACTATCCCGCTTATTATGACGCTTGCGAATTCCATGCTCATTCCTATCCTTCCTCTTATTCAAAAAAAATTGCATATCTCTTCTCTTCAATCCAGCCTCATTATTACAGTTTACGCTGCGATATCCATCTTATGTATCCCTTTGGCCGGTTATCTTTCCGATCGTTTCGGAAGAAAACGAATTATCGTCATCGGGCTATGTATTGCGGCTGTCGGTGGTTTAATCTCAGGTTTAGCAGCATGGTTATTGCATGATCATGTTTACGCATTCATTTTAACAGGCAGACTCATTCAAGGGATTGGAGCCGCTGGCGCATTCCCGATCGTTATGCCATTGGTTGGCGATATGTATAAAAGCGAGGAAGAGGTTAGCAATGGACTTGGCATTATTGAAACCTCTAATACTTTAGGCAAGGTTTTAAGTCCCATTCTAGGTTCTGCATTGGCGCTAATTATTTGGTTTCTACCTTTGGCTGTCATACCCTTCATTTCAACCGTATCTATTGTAGCCGTTATTTTTCTCGTTAAAGCACCAAAACAGCAAAATAAAACAAAGCTAAATTTTAAAAATTTTCTTGCTTCCCTTAAAGGCATTTTCTCCGAAAATGGGAAATGGCTGTATGTCATATTTGCACTCGGCGGAAGTGCCATGTTTATGATGTTCGGTTTTCTTTATTATTTATCATCCGTTCTTGAGGAAAGCTATCATATAGAAGGTATTTGGAAAGGTGCACTGCTGGCAATCCCGCTCAGCGCTATTTGCATCGCTTCTTTCGCCTCGGGGAAATGGATTGGAAAAAATAAATTGAAAATGAAATGGTTTACCGTGGTCGGATTTGTATTTATCGCCTCAGCCATGCTGATTTGTGGATTAGCCAATACAAAGAGCTTATTTCTCCTAATATCTCTCATGTTTATTAGCGGATTAGGCATCGGTCTTGTTCTGCCCAGCTTAGATGCGTTAATTACGGAAGGAATAGACAAAAAACAACGTGGGACTATCACTTCTTTTTACAGCAGTACAAGGTTTATAGGCGTTGCCTGTGGACCATTAGTCGCTTCCATGCTTTTACGTCACATCGAATGGTTGTTTTATATTTTTGTAGCAATTGCTGGCGTGTGCTGCTTAATTGCTTTGTTTTTTATAAAACCAGATCAAATTAATATATAGAAAAATAGCAGCTAAATCATTAAGCATGAAGCATGAATTAGATAATTATGCATATTGAATTTGTCATTTGTGTATTTGAATCTGTTAAAATCCTTGCTAAACTAAAATTCGATAATGAGAATCATTATTATAATAACATCCTCAAGAGCCTAAGTGAGACCGGAGTGCTTTTTTAGGAGTCATTCTTTTTTTATAAGAAAGGTTGGTTGAATTGACTGCAAATAGACCATTATGTATTGGATTATGCTTAAATGCAACATGGACGAAAGGCGAGGGCTGGCGGCAACCAGATAGCGAAGTAGAAAGAATGGGATCCATTGATTATTACATTAATTGGGCAAAGATGGCGGAGAAGTCAAAACTCGATTTTCTTTTCAGGGCGGATTATCTTTATGTCAGCCCGCAGATGATTGGCGATACCGCTAGTTTTGGCAGTCCTGACCCTACTATGATGTTTGCTGCCATTGCCCGTGAAACCGAGCGAATCGGTCTTGTTACAACCATTTCTACGACTTTTAATCCGCCATATGTTGTTGCCAGGCAGCTTCAGTCTTTGCATTGGCTGAGCAATGGGCGTGCAGGCTGGAATATTGTAACTTCTATTGAAGGGGCAGAAAACTTTGGCGATTCCCCAATGCCTTCCCCACAAGAAAGATATGCAAAGGCAGTGGAGTTTACGGATGTTGTACGCAAGCTATGGGACAGCTTTCCGCAAGAAGCCATTGTTATTGACCGCAAGTCCGGCATGTTTTCTGATAAGGATAAAGTGACTGCCATTAATCATTCCAGTGAATTTTTCAGTGTAAAAGGTCCTCTTACTTTACCTTCTCATAAATCGGGAACGATCCCTTTATTTCAAGCTGGCGCTTCCGATATTGGGCGGAATTTCGCCTCTTCTGTAGCTAATGCTATTTTTGCGGCAATGCCGGATGTTGAATCAGGAGTGGAATTAAGAAATGATTTGAGAAGAAGAGCCGCAGAGCATGGACGCGATCCGAACGCCATCCGAGTATTGCCAGGCTTATATTTTTTCCTAGCCGATACACACGAAGAAGCGCTGGAATTGCATAAGACTGCGCATGCGAATTTAAGTATTGCACGCAGACATGCCTCTCTGAAATCGGTGCTAGGTCTTGATTTAAGCGATTTGCCTTTGGAGCAACGCGTAACTGCCGAGATGCTTCCCGATCCTAATCAGGCCGTCCGCAGCCGGACACATGCTGAGCTGCTGCGCCGTTACATTACAAAATATCAGCCTACAGTGGAAGAGGTACTCGCAAGGCCGGAGATTGTAGGATCTGCCCATTGGGTATCTGTTGGAACGGTTGAAACGGTGCTAAACGATATTATTGAACGATTTGAGGCTGGAGCTATAGATGGATTTATAGCCCTTCCAGGCGGTTCAGAAAAATCTATGGAAATATTTTTTGAACAGCTGGTGCCGGAGTTGGTTGAAAGAGGCTTGTTCCGAAGCGAATATACGGAAAGCACATTGCGTGAGCATTTGGGAATTACATAATCTATTATTAATCACTAATGTGCAGGCATAATATAACGTGTTGTCAATCTAGCTTTTGATAAAACGCAAGATTGCACCAT
The DNA here is from genome assembly GCF_001422685.1 of Paenibacillus sp. Leaf72. NCBI lineage: Bacteria > Bacillati > Bacillota > Bacilli > Caryophanales > Paenibacillaceae > Paenibacillus > Paenibacillus sp. Leaf72. The sequence goes on from NZ_LMLV01000001.1 coordinate 335,353, forward strand.
ATGGACTAATGCTGGTAAGATGGTCGATTCTTTTTTTTGTTATAGGTTTCCCCTTAAAGGTGCTCCTTTCTTTGGTTGATGGTGTTCAGTCGAACCCTGTTCTACCAAAGACAAGGGCGCTTTTTTATTTTTATGAGGCGCTACTTTCATCATTCAGGGTACATATTACTTTTGAAAAAGCGGTACTATAACAACACTGTGTTTTTTCCTCAAACAAGCTTTTTTGGTGACATTTTGGTACAACCCAATATTGTCAAGTGGGATGACGAGTATCAAGGAAACCCCATTACAATAAAGCAATGTTGCCATCTTTAATTTCCCTTATTAATTGGGAATCAGTCATGACAGGCACCCCCCCACCTGCGAATTCATCTTCCCGGACCTGTTATCATTAATTTGTACCGAGCCGGAAGCAAAAAATTGCGGTACGTATAATAAAAAATCCGAATCGTTCGTTTATCAAATCGCCTAATACAGTTAGCAAGGCCTCCATTATTACCCCCTTGACAATCCATTCTATTAAAAAAAGGGCTATCATCTATCGTTATTCGCCCTTCTTGCACAAAAATAGATATCAGTCTAGTAAAACTTGGGTTTTTACCCTTCCAAATTTCCAAGTCCAACGTATGATATCTCAAATCTTAGGAGGTGTATTCATTGAGTTGTATTATTAATAAAAACAAGAAAAAGAAAAACTGTCATAAAAAAATCATTACTGTATGTAAACCTAAACGAAAAAAGAATGTTATTATAAAGAAAAAAATCGTTAAAGTAACGTGTCCTGCCCCTAAAGTTAAAGTTAATGTTACCCCTACACCTGGCCCACAAGGACCACAAGGGCCGGCTGGTGCTACAGGGCTGACGGGTCCACAAGGGCCAGCAGGAACTGCTGGGCTAACAGGTCCACAAGGGCCAGCTGGAGCTACAGGACTAACAGGTCCACAAGGGCCGGCTGGCGCCACAGGACTAACAGGGCTAACAGGCCCACAAGGGCCGGTTGGAGCCACAGGACTAACTGGACTAACAGGTCCAACTGGACCAACAGGGCCTCAAGGGCCGGCTGGCGGCATATCTTCCTTCGCCTTCCTATGCAGCACGGAAGCACAAAATGTTGCGCAAGCAGCGGCACCAGGAGGGCAAGGCGGCGCAGTGACCTTTAACGATATGGTGATTAGCGCAACTGCGCTTACTTTCTCCCCACCAAGCAATATTATCATTAACGAAAACGGCTTTTATAACATTAGCTGGGAAGTGTTCCCAACACCTGGAAACTCTGCATTTGGTTTATTCTTCGATCCAGACGGTGCAGGTCCAGCTCCAGCAACACTTGTGGATTGCAGCAACTACGGTACAGGCGCAGGCAACAATCCTTACCAAGGTCAAGTCGTTGCTCAATTAACCGCTGGCGGCGTATTGACTTTAAATCGTATTGATAACATGGGCAATCTGGTATTGCAAAACGCTATCGGCGGCGGAACACCAACCGTGAGCGCATCAATTGTCATTGAAAAACTAGCATAATCTTGTTCGCTCTTCGGGGCTGTCACCAGCTGTCATTCGTAATGGCTGCTGGTGACAGCCTTTTTATGAAGCACTTTGGAAATAGAAAAAAAAACTTCGCCATATAGGCGGTCCCAGATTGTCGAGAAACGCTACGTCTTGGGAAGCGGTTAAGCGCTCTCAAATTTAATTTCGAAAAAATGAAAACGCTTATTGACATATTGGAAGCGTATACATATAATAAAAGTACAGTATGGTTTCTCTCCACTCCTATCCAAAACTTATGTTCTGAGAATGAACATGGACCGCCTCTATGGCGGTCTTTTTTTTTGCCCTTGCTTAGTTTGAATATACATTGTTTCTGTATTTATTTCCTTAGCCTATACAAGTTGAACTAATGTCCCTAAATCAAAAAGCCCCGCAGCAGCTCAAAAGCTGCTCGGGGCATTGCTATATGTTACTGATGAACCGCGAAGCCGGCATCCGCAAGCACAAGCTGAGCCTGATCCAAATCCTCCTGCGTGCGGAAGGACAGCCTCAGAACGCCCGGAACATCCTCCCTGCTCTCGATAATATGGATGTTGCTCAAATTGATGCGCTCCTTGCCAAGGTCGCTGGCGATTTTACCAATAATGCCGGGATGATCGGGTACGTCTACATAACAATCATAAATCGAATGCAGCATGCCCTTGCGGCGCTCAGGCAGCTTGCTGCGGAATTCGCCTGCTGTACGGAACGCTTCCTCTATGCCTTCGCCATCTTCCCGCTCCAGCAGGTCCGCGAATGTTGCGATTTCTGCATTCCAATCTTTCAGCAGCTTTAGCAGCACGCCTTTATTATTAACCAAAATGTCGCGCCATACGACCGGGTCGCCTGAGGCGATACGGGTAATATCGCGGAACCCCCCTGCTGCAAGCGAAGCATACAGCTGATCCTGCTCATTGTAGCCGCGAATCTGGTTGACCAGTGCAACTGCAATCATATGCGGCAGATGGCTGATCGCGCCCACGATTTCATCATGCGACTTCGCGTCCACACTGACAATGTGCGCTTTCGTCAGCGCAAGCAGTTCAATGAGCTTGTCCAGCTGTCCCTGCGGCGTCGACGCGTCGGGCGTGAGGACGTAAAACGCATTTTCGAACAAATGGGTCGATGCCGCTTCAACACCCGAGCGCTCCGATCCCGCCATCGGATGGCCGCCGATAAACGAAACGCCCGGCTGGCTTTCCAGCCTGCGTCCGCATAAAGCAACGGAAGCTTTCGTGCTGCCGACATCCGTCACAATACAGCCCGGCTTCAGCGGCAGCTGGCTCAGCTCATCTACATACTCCTCCAGCTTGCCTACAGGCACGCAGAGGAATATAAAATCAGCGTCAACAGCCGCCTCCCGAACAGACGTCGTTGCTGAATCTACGACGCCACGATTGACATATTTCTCTGCGGAGGACGCCCGGTTTGAATAACCGACAACCGTTACGTCCGGCTTCCCCTTAAAACAAAGGGCAAGCGATCCGCCAATTAATCCTACGCCAAAAATCGCTATTTTCACCATAACCTTATGACTGCACCGCCACTTCCTGCAAAACCTGCTCCAAAGCAGCTATAAACTGCTCATTTTGCTGCTTTGTGCCTACGCTGACCCGAATATAGGTCGGGTAATACGTCCAACGGGAACGAATAATAAAGCCTTTGCGCAGCAGCGCATCAAATACTTCCGGAGAAGGACGCTTGACATCGACCATAATAAAATTGCCATGCGCCGGATAATAAGCAAGGCCAAGCCGGTCAAACTGCGCAGCAAAATAAGCGATGCCCGCTGCATTTTGCTGCACAACATGCTGAATAAAAGCTTGATCGGACACGGCCGCCTTCGCCGCTGCCTGTGCGATTCTTGACGTATTAAACGGCTCCCGGACCTGATTAATGAAGCGAAGCACGTCCGCGTCGCCTACGCCATAGCCAATTCGCAGCGCTGCCAAGCCATACACCTTCGAGAACGTGCGCAATACGATCAGATTCCGGTAGCTGCTTAGCAGTTCAATGCCGTTCGGGAAAGCAGGATCTGTTACTAGCTCGCAATACGCCTCATCCAGCACAACGAGCACATGGCTCGGTACCTGCTGTAAAAAGGAAGTCAGCTCATCCTTCGTCACAATCGTGCCAGTCGGGTTGTTCGGGTTGCAAATCCAGATGATTTTCGTACGCTCTGTTACCTTCGCCAGCATAGCAGGAAGATCATGCTTGCCCTCCTTCAGCGGCACCTCGATGATGCGAGCGTTCTCAATTTCGGCGTTATGCTTATACTGCGGGAAGGTCTCGTCCGCCATAATCGTTTCGTCGCCGGCAACAAGAAATGCGCGGGCCAGCATTAAAATAATTTCACTGGAGCCTGTGCCGAAAATCAGCTGCTCCGGCTTTACGTTAAGATGGTTTGCAAGTGCTGCTGCAAGCTCAATGCTGGCGCCATCAGGATAAATATTCGTTTGGTTTATTTCTTCCAACATTGCCGCTTTAGCCTGCTCGGAACAACCATGTGGATTTTCATTGGAAGCCAGCTTCGTAACTTCAGTTAGCCCAAGCTCTCTCTTCACATCTTCAACCGGCTTGCCAGGCTGATAGACAGGGAGATGTAAAATATTGTTTTTTGGCTGCATGCTGCCGATCACCTCTTCTTAATATATCAACACATTAATTGATATATAAATATCAATTGCATAAAGCTTATTGTCTCACATCTTGTCCCGCTTTAAAAGATGTTCTATTGCAATTGATCGAGCCAGCCCCAAAGAAAAAATCTAAAATCCCATCTCAGCAAGCCAGGATGACAATTTTGCCTCCCGCTCCTTCAATTCGGCCTGTCCGAGCTGACCGAGCCGGCGTTCGCCAACGATGCATCCGTCCAACATAAATAGCACACGCTGTGTTTTGGCAGCTACCTTCGCATCATGGGTTACCAGCATAATCGTCGTCCCTGCAGCATTCATTTCCGCTAAAATATCCATGACCTCATCGCTCGCCTTGGAATTAAGCGCCCCCGTCGGCTCATCGCCAAACACCAATTGCGGCCTGTTGATGAGCGCCCGGCAAATGGCCGCCCGCTGGAGCTGTCCACCTGATACTTGCGACTTGTCCACATGGGCCAGCTGCGCAATGCCTGTCCGCTTCATCAGCTCGCTGGCACGCCTGTTGATAGCAGCCCGGCTCTCTTCTTTCGCCATATAAGCGGGCAAAATAATATTGTCAAGCAGACTGAGATTTTTCAAAAAACCGCTCTGCTGAAAAATAAATCCCATTTTGCTCAAGCGAAGCTGGGCCAACCGCTCTTCGGATAGACTGCCGATCTCTTGCCCTTGTATGGCAACGCTGCCGGACGTCATTTTATCCATCCCGCTAATGATCTGCAGCAGGGTCGACTTGCCGCAGCCAGAAGGCCCCATTATAGATACGAACTCACCTGCCTGCAATTCCAAATTCACATTTTTCAGCACAGGCTGTTCGTTATTTTTGCCTAAGGAGTAGCTTTTGTTAACCTTTTTCGCCTCTAACACATTTGTCATCACAATGCCCTCATTTCAAAATGATTTTGCTGCGCCAGCGCCTTTGCCAGCTCCCGTTACAGCTAAACTGCTGAATAATGTTGTTATGATTACGACAACGATAAGTGCCAGCGGAATCCATATGTAAGCCACAAGCGGATTTACGACAAACGCGACGCGGGCTGCGCCCATAAAGGACATCAGCACGCTGACTGCACCCTGCCCAAGGGTTCCTGCTGCTGCGGTGCCTAACACCATTCCCGCCAGTAATACGACCAGCGAGCGGATAATGTATTGCAGTCTGATCTGTTTCAAGGAAAATCCAAGGCTTCTCATAATGACGATGTCGGAAGCGTCTTTCACGATTAGCATGTTGAAAAATAAGGCGGTAATCAGTATCGCGATCACGAGAGCTGCTGTCGAGGTGAGCACCGTTATTTTTTGCAGCTGGCTTATGGTGGAGCTTAACGTCTGGGACAAATAATCTTCCATAAGCGTCACCTTTGCCGGATGAAAGGCCGCTGCGTATTCCGCTGTTTTCTCACCAATGGCCACGCCCGGCTTTACATTCAGGCTGACCATGTACCAGAGAACGGACTGTGCTTCGTAAGGCAGCAGCGCCTTCGCCGTCTTGCCGCCATTGGTCACATCCTGATAAATGCCCGTAATCTTCAGCTCTCGTTCTTTCCCGGCTGCGAGGAGCGTTAGCGTGTCGCCAAGCTGCTTGCCGCGCTCCTTCGCATGGAGATAAGAAAGAGCCATTTCATCATTTTGAGCAGGCGCAGCCCCGCTTAAATAGGCTAGCGGGAACAGCGAAAAATCGCCCGTTTGCACGCTCACATTTTCATAGACGCCATCCTCGCTGCGCAGCTTATAAGAGCTCGTTACGAGCGGCGAATACTTTTCTACATCGCTGTCGTTTTGTATATAGGCGAGCATATCGTTGTACCGCTGCGCTGCGTCGCTTGTCTGCCGCATATCGATTTGAATATCACTCCTCCCGGCTCCCATATATGTTATAAAATCAGGCGATTTCATCGTATTCAAAAAATTTGCCGGCACAATGATAAGGAAGAAACAAAGCGTAAACACGAGGCCCAGCAAGCCGAAGGTTCTAATCCGGACGAACACATCCTGCATGCCGACAAATAGATGGACAGGGATAACCCGGCTGCGATGGAGCTTCAACAGTCCTGACATCCCTCCTTTGGACGGAATGCTGCCTGAACGCAGAGCTTCAACGGCCGATATTCGCTTAAATCTCCGCAAAACGAAGCGGCAGAACATCATCACTAGTAGAAAAATACAGACCGCTCCCAGCAAGGGGACGGTGTAGCTAAGCGCATTTTTTTCAGCTGTGCCCATATATAGGCTCCGATTCGCTATGAAAGCCCGCTCTGTAAATAGGGACAGCACATACCCTGCCAAACTAGCCAGCAAAGCGATCATCCGATATTTCATTAAATATAGCCGGCGGATATGCTCTCCAGCCATCCCAATCGCCTTCATAACGCCAATCTCATAAAAATCCTCCTCCATCGCAGCAAGCATCGTGAACCGCAGGCAGAGAAAGGCGATCGCAATCAGCAGCAAGCTGGCTAAAAGAATAACAACGGCCGCAACGCCGTCGGTCAGCGCATTCAATAGCCGAAATTGGGCGGATGTAATGGCGGGTCCTTGGTGGGGAAGTCCAGATGATTGATAAAGCTGTTCAAATTCGCTAGTTCGCTCCCCATCATGCAGCAGAAATTCGATCAAATATTCTTTTTCGGCAAAGTAGCCCTTAAGCGTCTCCCAATCCGAATCGCTCACAACGATACGCTTCGAGCTGACAATAGACGGATTCATCTGGGCATCCCTAACAAAATCCGCTATCGTAAAAGTCATGCTAAAGGAACCTTTGGCAATCCGCATCGTATCCCCGATTTCCAGTCCCTGCTGCTGCTTAAAATAAATCGGCACCGCTATTTCGCCTGGAAGCACATCCAGCCTGTTATTGGTTAAATCAAGTAAAAAATCAAACGCTTTATTTTGCTTTACAATGCTCATTTCCATGACGCTGCCTGCCTCTGACTCACCGCTCGCGCCAAAATAAACATGAGCCGGCTCAATAGAAATCATCTCGACCGTTTGCTGATCCTTCACTAGCTTACTGCCGTTTGCAAAAGCCTCTATTTCCCGCTGGTCGATTTCCCCGGCATGCATTTGGACAAAATGGGGGACAGCCGCTTTCTCAAACCAGTCATCCACCGAACGGAACAGCTCCAGCAGCATGCTTGCACTGCTTGCCACGAGCAGCGAGGAAATCATAATAAATATAAATAAAATAGCGGTAATCAGCTTATTGTTAGCGATATCTTTTCTCCACATCGTTCCTAGCATCTTGCTCTTCCTCCCCTATTTGATTTTGATAAAACCTCTTTGTCAACCAAGCTGTTAAAAGCAGGGCTGCGAACATAAGCAGGGCAGGAATATACACCTGTAAGCTGAATATTTCAAACAGCTCTCCGTATACGATTTGCCCAACAGGAGCTGCTATTTGGGCAACCGCCATAATAATGGCCATCACCTTGCCAAGCAGCTCATTAGGTGTCTGCTTTTGCACCCGGGTCAGCACAAAAATTGAAATCATCGTCAACGCCATCGCGATGGGAACAACGCTTGCCATAAACAGCATATAAGCGGGATAATAGCCGAGCCCCAGCATCCATGGCGTCAGCGACAATGACATTGGCAGCAGCCATGCGGCTATGACGAGCAGCCACCGGTATAAGGTGCTCATTTGCATTTTTCTCGCGAAAAAGCCAATCGTCAGTGCGCCCAAAATCGTGCTGCATTCCACAATGCCCATGCCAACTCCGTAAAGCGTATCGCTGCTTTGCATCGTAACCCGCAAAATAATCGGCCCGCCCACAACGAAAAACGGCGTTAAAATAAAATTGAGCAGCGCCGCTAATACCATCGCTTTCAAGATCGGGCGCCGCTGGACTACATAGGCCATCCCTGCTTTCATATCGGCTGCAAGCGTTGCGACGATATTTCCCTTCTGCTCGCGTTTCACAAACGGGATTTTAATAAATAGCTGCATGAGAGCTGACAGCAAAAAAGCGATACCGCTTCCGATCATCAATGTGTGCAGGCCAAGAACACCATACAGAATGCCGCCAAGCACCGGGGCAGCCATTTGGGCCAAAGCGCCGATGCCATTCACCATTCCATTGGCCTGCTCCAGCTGGCTCTCCTGCACCAGCTGCGGGATGCTCGCCTGCACAGCAGGCTGGTACATCGCGCTGATCAGTGAAAGCAGCACCATCACAATACCAATAACAACAACAGGCGCGTCCCCTGCTGCCAATAGGAGCATAAAGCCCAGAACGACGATGCCGCCTCCAAAATCGAATAGAACGATTAAATTACGGCGATTGAAGCGGTCAGCGATGGCCCCGCCAATTGGCGACAGCAGCAGCGGGATGCTGGACACCGCATAAAGAGTCCCATAAATATCTGCTCGCCCTGTAAGGTCTAGCGCATACAGCGACAGCCCAAAGCGCAGCAGCGCGCTGCCCAGAATGGAAATCATTTGCCCTAAAATAAGCAGCTGAAAGCTTCGCGTGAACGGCACCCTTTTTACGTTATTTTGTATCATTTTTCAGCTCCTCCTTAGGAAAAATAAATGGATTCGCATTATAGACTGACCGTCAGTCTATAAAGTTCGAAAAAATAAGCCAGCATCCAAACGTCCCCCGCCATTTGACGGTTTCGGAATACTGGGCACGCTAACAGCTCACCTGCAAGGTGGGACTCGGGTGCGGCAAAAAATCAGGTCATTCCCCGTTCGTCAGCATTTCATATATAAAATCAAAGCTGCCTTTTTTCGCGCCTAGCGTCGTTTCCATCACATGAATAAAAGCTTTCGCCTTCTGGATGATTTCCGCAGGCTGCCATTCGAATAAACCTTCATCGAACAGAAAAGTGGAGGATACGATTAAAAATTCCACTGTCTCCTGTGGAAATTCGGTTTGAAAAATATGCTCCTCTATGCCTTGCTCAATGACTGCTGTTAACACTGGCGTCAAGTGAATAATTGTCTGCACAAGGCTTTTCTGATGCATTTCTGCATTGCCGACCTGATGGAATTGCTCCAGCAGCTGTTCCTTACGGTCACCATGCTTAGGCTTCTGAGCCATCAAAATTTGAAATAATTTGACCAAGGTCGGCAGCTCCGGGTTAGAGGCTATCCCCCTTGCAGCGGCAACATCCGCTGCGACGATCCGCATAATGATCGCATCCATAACTTCCTCTTTGGATTTAAAGTAATAATAAAACGTCCCCTTCGCAATGCCAATCTCCTGAAGGATGTCATTGATCGTCGTTTTATTGTAGCCCTTCGTATAAAAAAGCATTTCTGCTGTATCTAAAATTTCATTTTTGCGCTCTTCCGGGTCTTTCAGTATACGCATCGTCCGCTTAGTCGCTCCCTTCTATAGACCGTCGGTCGGTCTATGTGTAGTATATGCCATTTTTTGAGCATAATCAATGTTATTTTTGAGATGACACAAGCGTAAACGGCTTTCGCCGTCCTCTGGCGGCAAAGCTTCCGTTTCGAGGGTGGAATATAAGCCGATTATAAGAGTGAAACTTATAATTTCTTATATTTTAAGAAAAACGCCTGGCGGCATCCTTTCTATTAGACGCCATCGTTTTGGCGATACGTATAGAGAAAGGATGAGAACATTCATATCCTTTCCTATATTTAAAAAAAGAGATGCAGAATACGTTCGTATTCTGCACCTCTTAAACTATGCCTCCCGATAAGAGGTTAAGTATGCCCTAGCCTTTCAGCGCGGCTACAAACTCGCCGATCTGCTTCAAGCCTGCTGCGCGAGTGCTCTCCTCTTCGAGCAGCGGAATGGATTCTTCAATTTTGCGTACGATCGCGCTGCCAACGACAACCCCGTCGCATTGCTTGGAGAAACGCTCTACTTGCTCGCGGCTCGAAATGCCGAAGCCAACTGCGATCGGCAGATCGGTCGCTTCCCGCACGGTAGCGAGGAAATCGTCGATCCCACTGTGGAATTCAGCCCGCACGCCCGTTACGCCCAGCGAGGAGACGCAATACACGAAGCCTTTAGCTTTTTGCGAAATACGTACGACGCGATCCTTGGAGGTCGGAGCTACGAGCGGAATGAGATGAATGCCTGCCGCTTCCGCCAACTGGCGAACCTCGGCATCCTCTTCGATCGGCAGGTCGGGAATGATTAGACCGCTGATTTCTTTATTTTTGACCAGCTCCATAAAAGCTTCCAGACCGAATTGGAGCACCGGATTGAAATAAGTAAATAAAATGAATGGCAGCTTCACGCCAGCTTCGCGCGCTTGCGCCGCAGCTTCAATGCAGTCGCGCAGCGTAATGCTGCTTCTCAAAGCACGCTCGGATGCCCGTTGAATAACGGGACCATCGGCAAGCGGATCAGAATAAGGAACGCCCAGCTCGATTAGATCGGCGCCAGACTCCTCTAGCTGCTTAATAATGGCCAGCGACGTGTTCAAGTCAGGATCGCCCACTGTTAAAAAAGGGATCAGCGCGGTACGCTTCTCCTCCCGTAGCTTTGCAAATACCGTATCAATGAGATTCATCGACTGCGCCTCCCAGCTTGCTCATAATCGTCTCTACATCTTTATCGCCGCGTCCCGACAGGCTGACAACGATAATTTTATCTTTAGCAAGCGTTGGAGCCAGCTTGACCGTCTGGGCAATCGCATGTGCCGACTCAAGCGCCGGAATGATGCCTTCTGTCCGCGACAGCAATTGCAAGGCATCCATCGCCTCGTCATCGGTAATCGGGAAATATTCCGCACGGCCCGAATCCTTCAAATAGGAATGCTCAGGGCCAATGCCCGGATAGTCAAGACCAGCCGAAATCGAATGCGCAGGCAGCACTTGTCCGTTATCATCCTGCAGCACATAGCTCAGCGAGCCTTGGAATACGCCATGGCGGCCTTTCGTCATTGTAGCCGCATGCTCCTCTGTCTCTACTCCACGTCCCGCTGCTTCTACACCAATTAAACGCACATCCGCATCTTCAATGAACGGGTAGAAAATACCGATCGCATTGCTGCCGCCGCCAACCGCTGCTACTACATAATCCGGCAGACGTCCTTCTTCTGCCACAATTTGCTTGCGCGATTCGTCACCGATAATCCGCTGAAAATCGCGGACGATCATCGGATATGGATGCGGCCCTGTCGCCGAACCCAAAATATAATACGTATCGTCTACATGGCTAACCCAGTAGCGGAGCGTTTCATTACAGGCATCCTTAAGCGTGCGCGTTCCCGAAAGAACGGGCACGACTTCCGCCCCAAGCAGCTGCATGCGGAATACGTTGAGCTGCTGGCGCTTCATATCTTCCTCGCCCATAAATACTTTGCATTCCAGTCCAAGCAAAGCTGCAATCGTTGCCGAAGCAACGCCGTGCTGGCCTGCGCCCGTTTCAGCAATAATTTTCGTTTTGCCCATGCGCTTCGCCAGGACGCCCTGACCAATTGTGTTGTTGATTTTGTGGGCGCCCGTATGGTTCAAATCCTCGCGCTTCAAATAAATTTTAGCGCCGCCAAGCTGCTCGCTCAGGCGCTCTGCATAATAGAGCGATGTAGGTCTTCCCGAATATTTATGCAGTAGATTGCGGATTTCCTCTTGGAATGATTCATCCTTGGAATAGTGGTTGTACGCTTCCTCCAGCTCAAGCAGTGCGTTCATCAACGTCTCGGGAACATAACGGCCGCCAAACTTGCCGAAACGACCATTTTCATCCGGTACTCGGTTCATCGTTGCATCACCTTTCTGACGAATAATCTAATTTTCTCGATATCTTTAACGCCGTCCGTCTCTACTCCGCTGGACACATCAAGGCCACTGGGAGCATGCGCAGCTAACAATTCATGTACATTGTCCGGGTTCAGACCGCCCGCTACATAAAGTGGCACATTCAGCTGCGCTGCCGCAGCCTGGTAGTCATCAATAACTTGCCAGTTGAACGCTTTGCCCGTTCCGCCCCCGGCCGTGTCGATCAGCACAGCATCAACTTTGCCGCTATATGGAGCAAGGCGGGCTGCTGCCTCATTCGCACTAGCATGATCGCCCGTACCCTTGTCGGCTCCCGTGCCTGTGTCCTCCTCAGACTGAACAACCGTTTCATTGCGTATAGAAAATACCTTCCACACCTTCACCGCAAATTGCTCACGCACCGTTTGGCAAAAAGCAGGCGTTTCGCTGCCATGCAGCTGCACCACATCAAGCGGAGCGATAGCGAGCGTCTCGCGCAGTTCCTCCAGCTCAGGATTTACGAATACGCCGACGGTTTGGGGACGCTGCCCATCTGCCGCCTTCAAGGCGTGTACAGCCTCAATCAGCTCCGCTGCTTGCGCAGGCAGCACTTGACGCTTGCTAGGTGCAAATACAAATCCAATGTCATGGAACGGCAGCCCGTCCATTTGCTGAATCGTCTCGGCAATCTTCAGGCCGCAAATTTTGATCCGAGGTGTCGTCTGCGTCTGCACTAGCGGCTCACCGGCCCCATCAGATCGATAATAGCCTGGCCAGCATCGGGTTGGCGCATAAAATGTTCGCCAATGAGAACGCCCTGCGCACCAACGCCTTGCAAATAATCCATATCTGCCGGGCCAGCAATGCCGCTCTCGCTAATAACGGTCACACCTTGCGGCATCAGGCCGATCAGCTGCTCCGTCGTACGCAAATCGGTGACAAAGCTTTTCAGATCGCGATTGTTCACCCCGATAAGCGTCGCTTTATTCAGCTCAAGCACCGTCTCCAGCTCCTCGCGGTTATGCACCTCGACCAGCACATCCATGCCAAGCGCCGTTGCCGTATCATACAGCTCCGCCATTTGCTGCTTCGTCAATATCGCCGCAATGAGCAAAATCGCATCCGCGCCAATGACTCTCGCCTCATACACTTGGCGGTAATCAATAATGAAGTCCTTGCGAAGCAGCGGAATGCCGACCGTATCCTTCACGAGCGTCAAATACGCATTGGCCCCTTGAAAATATTGCTGGTCCGTCAGCACAGAAATACAATCCGCGCCGGCCTGCTCATATGCAGCTGCCAGTTCCACCGGATGAAATTCAGGGCGAATCAGACCTTTAGACGGCGAAGCTTTTTTCACCTCGGCAATGAGTCCAACCGTGCGCTTGCGGCCCGCAGTCAATGCGCGCTCAAAGCCGCGACACGGAGCAAGCTCGGCAATCGTCCGCTCATATTCCGCTAATTGGAAAGTGGCGGACAACGCTTCTACCTCTTCGCGCTTCGTTACTACGATTTTATCCAAAAACATGGGTCAGCTCTCCTGTCGTTTGAATCAGGCCCAGCAGCTTTTGCTCGGCTAATCCGGAATCAATCATATCCGCCGCAATTTTAACACCATCTGTCAAGCTCGCAGCAGCTCCGCCCACATAAATGCAAGCCCCTGCATTCGCAAGCACGATATCGCGATAAGCACCGCGCTGCTCGCCGCTGAATATGCCGCGAATAATCGCCGCATTGGCCGCAGGATCACCGCCCAGCACCTCGCTGATCGGATAGCGGGTCAAGCCCAGTTCCTCCGGCGTAATTTCATACGTGCGAACCTCGCCACTTCGCAGCTCCGAGACTCTAGTCGGCGCCGAAATGCTGATTTCGTCCAGCCCGTCATTGCTGCTGACGACCATCGCGCGTTTGACGCCAAGCTCTGCCAGCACCGAAGCGACGGTGTCCGTTTTCTTATAATCATACAAGCCGATTAGCTGGCGATCAGCACCAGCAGGATTCGTTAGCGGGCCCAGCATATTAAAAATCGTGCGGATGCCCAGCTCTTTACGCGGAACAGAAGCATGGCGAAGCGATGGATGGTACAGCTGCGCGAACATGAAGCAGATGCCCACTTGCTGCAAGCATTCCTCCGCTTGCTCAGGCGTAAGCGTAATTTGGACGCCCAGCGCCTCCAGCACATCAGCGCTTCCCGCTTTGCCGGACATTGCGCGATTGCCATGCTTGGCTACGCGAATGCCAGCCGCAGCCGCAATAATTGCCGATGACGTTGAAATATTGAACTTATGAATGCCGGAGCCGCCTGTGCCGCACGTATCAAGCAGCCCTTCCTGCTCGGTCTGCACATGGCTCGAATGCGCACGCATCGCCTGGGCAAAGCCTGTAATTTCGTCCTTCGTCTCGCCTTTCATGCGCAGCGCGGTCACGACGCCTGCAATTTGAACTGGCGTCGCTTCCCCGCTCATAATAATATCCATGACGGAGCGGGCTTCTTCCCGTGACAAATGCTCGCTGCCGATTAATTTGGTTAACGCGCTTTGCATCGTAATCGGTGTTAGGCTGTTTGTCATTGTACGAAACCCTCCCCTGCTTTAATGTAATAATCGCTATTGATGGCATTGAAGCTCTGGTCGCGAGCGTCTCCAGGCTTGCCGAACAGCTGCTCAGCGGCCCGAATGGCCGTCAGCAGCGCTTTCGCTTTATTCACCGTTTCGGTATATTCGCTTTCCGGAACAGAATCCCAGACGATGCCTGCCCCGCTCTGCACGTAGGCTTTGCCATTTTTGAAAATGATCGTGCGAATCGTGATGCAGGTGTCGAGCGTACCGCCGAAGCCTAAGTAACCAATCGCTCCAGCGTAAGCGCCGCGAGCTTCATTTTCAAGCTCCGCAATAATTTCCATCGCCCGCAGCTTCGGTGCGCCGGATACGGTTCCAGCAGGCAGACAGGAGAGGAATGCATCGTAAAAATCTTTGTCCTCCCGCAGCTTGCCCGTCACATTCGAGACGATATGCATAACGTGGGAATAACGCTCGATTTCCATGAAGGAATCGCATTTCACCGAGCCGAACTCGGATACACGGCCGATGTCGTTGCGGCCTAAGTCGACGAGCATCAGATGCTCCGCGCGCTCCTTCTCGTCTGCCAGCAAATCCTGCTCCAGCGCAAGATCCTCCTCCGGCGTTTTGCCGCGAGGGCGCGTTCCGGCGATTGGGCGGGTTTCCACCTTGCTGCCATCTACTTTAACGAGCGCCTCCGGCGACGTTCCCACAATCACCTCTTCACCCATTTTCAAATAATACATGTATGGTGAAGGGTTCATCGTGCGCAATACGCGGTACACATGCAGCGGATCAACATCCGTCTCAATGCTGAAGCGCTGGGACAGCACCACCTGGAAAATATCGCCGGCGCGAATATACTCCTTCGCTTTGTCGACATTGGCAATGAACTGCTCCTTCGTCAAATTGGACTGCACATCGCCAACCTCAGGCATCGTCGGCACGCCAGCACCGATTGGCACCGGAATTTTCACTTGCTGCTGCAGGCGCTCGACCGTCGCTTCGATTTTGGCAACTGCTGCGTTGTATGCCTCCTCGACGCCGTAAGACTGAACAATGCCCGTCTGCGTCGTCTCCTTCGGCACATGCACATTGCCGATAATTTGCAGCTGCTGCTTGAAGTGGTCGAAGACGATGACCTGATCGCAGAACATAAACTGCAAATCATTCATTTCCAAATCATCAATGCGGTGGGGTGGGAGCTTCTCATAATATTGCAGCAAATCATAGCCGAAAAATCCGATAGCCCCGCCCGTAAATGGTGGAAGATGGGACATCGCCGGACTGCGATAGTAACGAAGATGATCCTTCAGCAAGCTTAGCGGCTTATCGTCGAAGCTGATTTTTTCACCATTTTTCTCAAAAATCATTTCGCCGTTTTTGCCGTACAGCATCATAAACGGATCGGTTCCAATGAACGAATACCGCGCCCATTTCACGCCGCCCTCTACACTTTCAAGCAGAAATGCATGCTTTTCCTTGGCAAAATGCTGAAACAGCCGAATCGGCGTCTCCGTATCCGCCATCATATAACGAACGATTGGAATGAGATTGTATTCCTCAGAGAGCTTGACCACTTGCTGTAATTCACTATTCATCGTTACGTCCCCCTTCTCGATATGTGTAGTCACATTCAAAATAAAAAGCCCCTGCCAAGGCAGGGGCGTTGATTTAAGATGAGGACAAAAAAGTAAAGGCTAGCCAACAAATAAACCTATAGCAGCATCTTGTACAAACATACGCAATGGAAAACAGCTGTCGCCATCTGAAAAGATGGATAGGCTCTTCCCGCAACGAAATAGAATATGATTATAAGCGCTAAACTTATACATCATCTATATTTCATCATCACGCACTCTGCTCTATAGTCTTTATATTCGTAACTTGGCTATGCTCGTCTCTGCTCTGCTCATCTAATTTCAACTAAAACCTGCTCACTTGCTACTCAACTAGTCTCATTCACTTCATCCAATATACAACATCTTGTGCCTGATCGTCAATTAGATTAGGATTGCGATAAATCTGGACGAAGCACTTGGGCTCCTCCCAAGTACACATGTTTAATCTCGGCTTGCGTTTTGTCCGTATTTACAGTAACCATCAGCCTAATGCAGCGAGCAAGGCTTCCCTTGACGGGCACTTCCAGCGCGCACATCAGTGGAACAAGCTCCCACCCGCTCATTTGGCGAATAGCCACGGCCGGAAAAGCATCGTCCAAATCATTCGTCACCGTAATAAATACGCTGCAAATATCGTCAGGCTGAACGTCATTGTCTGCGACAATGGCATGCAGCATTTCAAGTGTTGCTTTTAAAATAGGCTCTTTCTCGTTTGTATCAACGGTAATTGCCCCGCGAATTCCCCTAACGCTCATATTACTCGGCCTCCTGTTTCAATTCCTCCACGATTTCCCGAACCCATGACGCCGGTACATCCTTCTTGATTTCCACTTTGCCGATCGCCGTCGGAACCACGAAAATCATTGTGCTTTCGCTGAACTTTTTGTCATGCATCATCGCATCCATAATCGCGTCCACGTCAAAGTGCTCCGGCAGCTTCACCGGAAGCCCGCATTTAGCAAGCACTCGTTTCGTTGTTGTATAGACGTCCTCAGGCGCTCCATAACGCAGTCCAAGCTTGGCCGAGCCAATCATGCCTATCGAAATCGCCTCGCCATGAAGCAGCTCCCCATAGCCAGCTACAGCCTCCAGAGCATGTCCAATCGTATGGCCCAAATTCAAAATCGCACGCAGGTCATTTTCGCGCTCATCCTTGGATACGACAGCCGCTTTTACACTGCATCCTTTGTACAAGGCATAGCCGAGTGCTTCTGGTTCAAGCGCCAGCAGACGCTCAGAGTTTTCATCGCACCACTGCACGAAAGCGTCGTCCCAGATGAAGCCGTGTTTGACCACTTCTGACAAGCCTGCACGAACGTCGCGCGGCGGCAGCGTCTGAAGCGTATTAAGATCATACAGCACCATTTCCGGTTGATGGAAAGCGCCGATAATATTTTTCGCCAGCGGGTGATTGACTGCCACTTTGCCGCCAACGCTGCTGTCATGCGCCAAAATCGTCGTCGGAATTTGAATAAACTTCACGCCGCGCATATAAGACGCTGCTACGAATCCAGCCAAATCGCCAACTACGCCGCCGCCAAGGGCTACGATCGCCGATTTGCGGTCAAGCCCTGCCTTAAGCGCATGCGTGACCAAATCTTCCAGCATCGCTAAAGACTTCGAGCTTTCACCTGACGGAACGATTGCTGTCGACGGCTGGAAGCCCGCTGCGCTTAGCGTGTTTGCAAGCGGCTCCAAATAATGGGGTGCCACTTTGTCATCGGAGATGATCAGCAGCGGCGATTTTTTGCTAATGCCGTGCTTTTCGAAAAAAGAGGGAGCCTCCTGCAGGAGACCCTCCCCAATATAGATCGGATAAGAGCGTTCGCCTAAATCAACCGTTAGCTCTCTCATCCTTTAGTACCTGCCTATTTGCTCAAGGTATTGATTCAGGTTCGAGCGGATTTCCTCAATGGAATCGCCGCCGAACTTCTCCAGAAATGCTTTCGCTACTTCAAAAGCCACAACATGCTCCATCACAACGCTCGCTGCCGGAACTGCACAGCTATCGGAACGTTCGACTTGCGCCGTGAACGGCTCCTTCGTGTCAATGTCCACGCTGCGAAGCGGCTTGTAAAGCGTTGGAATCGGCTTCATTACGCCGCGGACGACGATTTGCTCGCCATTGGTCATACCGCCCTCGAATCCGCCCAGACGGTTCGTCGCTCTCGTATAACCTTCCTGCGCTGTGTACAAAATCTCGTCATGCACCTGCGAGCCGCGCAGCTTCGCCGCTTCAAAGCCAATGCCGATTTCACAGCCTTTGAAGGCATTAATCGAAACGACAGCGCCCGCGATGCGCGCATCCAGCTTGCGGTCCCATTGCACATGGCTTCCAAGCCCAATTGGCACGCCTTCAATAATGCACTCGACTACGCCGCCGATAGAATCGCCTTCGGCTTTAATTTGGTCAATGTACGCGGTCATTTTTTCTTCGGTTTCTTTATCAACAACGCGTACAGGCGATTCTTCCGTAATGCGAATAAGCTCATCCAGCGGCAATTGGTTCGCCGGCGCTTCGATTTCGCCAATACGGATAACCTGTCCGCCCACTTTAATGCCGAATTCAGCAAGAAGCTGGCGTGCAACCGCGCCTACCGCTACGCGTGCTGCTGTCTCGCGGGCACTGGAGCGCTCCAGTACGTTGCGAAGATCCTTCAAATTATATTTCAAACCGCCGTTCAAATCCGCATGCCCAGGACGCGGACGGTGTACCCGGCGCTTCTCTTCATCTCCGCCTTCAATCGGGGCGATGTTCATTACGCTCGTCCAATGCTTCCAGTCATTGTTCTCAACGATTAGCGCTACAGGAGCGCCAGTCGTCCGACCATGACGAACGCCGCCGACAATGTTCGCCGTATCCTTCTCAATTTGCATGCGACGACCCCGGCCATGGCCTTTCTGACGACGGTGAAGCTGAAAATTAATTTCCTCAAAATCAATAGTTAAATTGCTAGGAAGACCCTCAATAATGGCGGTCAATTGGGGACCATGTGTTTCCCCCGCTGTCAAATAACGTAAACTCAACCTAAAGCTCCTCCTTCAACGCAAACAACCTAATATGGCCTGGGGCGCTGCAAGCGTGCGCATTTGGCCGATTATTAGGCGCATGCTATCATCAGCTACCCTAAACATCTTTGCTCATTATAGTACAGCCTTGCGGGTTTGACAAGAAATGCGCACCGCCAATCCGCGCTCAAACGCCATTTTTATCTCAAGCGTAAACGGCTGTCGCCGTCCTCTGGCGGCAAAGCTACCGTTTCGAGGGTGGAATATAGAGAAAGGATCGAAAAATCATATCCTTTCCTAATATGTTTAAAAAAAGCAGGATCAGATGCCTGGTATGGCACCTGATCCTGCTTTTTTTCAAACGATGGCCTTCTATGGGCCTTCCCTTAGCTATTCACCGTGCGCTTGCTCTGCGAATCCGCATAGTCGGAAGCGAATTGTTGGGCTTTCAATAATCCAGGCAATTGCCCGCTGTCCAGTCCCAAAATCTGCGCGCACTCCTGAATCGATATAATGCCAAGCTTATAGGCTTGAATCACTTTGCGTTTATCCATCTTTCGTTCCGCCTCCAAATGGTGTTGACTACCACTAGTATAGGAGAACAAGGAAGACGATATACATTAATTGCTCGTTTTTCTGTAAAAGAACGTATCCGCCGTATCAAAGCCATACTGGGCTGGCGAAAAAATCTGCTCCGTGCTGCCGACGAACAAAATGCCGCCCGGCTTCAATGCTTTTGCAAACTTGTGGTACAAAATGCGCTTCGCATCCTCGGTAAAATAAATCATAACATTGCGGCAAACAATGAGGTCGAATCCGCTGTCAAACGTATCATGCAGCATATTTTGCTGCTTGAATTGGATCGATTTTTTCAAATCGTTCGAGACGGCAAAAGCCCCATGATCTGGAGCAAAATATTTTTGACGGAACGCTGGCGGCACATCCTTAAGCGAACGCTCTAAATAAATGCCTTCCTGCGCCTTCTGCAGCACGATATTATCAAGATCCGTCGCCAAAATCGACGATTTGCCAATGGCACCAATCTCCGTCAAAATCATCGCCAGCGTATAAGGCTCCTCGCCCGTCGAACACGCTGCGCTCCAAATTTTCAACCGGCTGTTGTTTTTCAGCATTTCCGGAAAAAACTGATTTTTCAGCACTTCCCACCGGTTCGGGTTACGCCAAAACTCCGAGACGTTAATCGTCATCCGGTCGAGAAATTCATTCATCAAAGTACGGTCATTCTCCAGCTTTCTCCAGTATTCATCGAATGTCTGGAATCCATGCTTCATACGCAGCGTCGTGAGCCTGCGTTTCATTTGCGCTTCCTTATATTGCGATAAATCAATGTTGGTCTTATCTCTCATCTTCTGGATAAACGTTGCAAAATCCCGATCGTCCGTCATTAAGCCTTCAGCCTCCGTTTGTATTGCAGCTGGCTAAACCCAGCGCTGCATCGTTTGTTCGTATTCCACAAGCTGTTCAGGAGTGAAGAAAATGGAAATTTCCCGCACGGCATTTTCGGGAGAATCGGAGCCATGAATCAAATTATAATTCGTATGTACAGCAAAATCAGAGCGAATGGTGCCTGGAAGCGCATCCACTGCATTCGTCTTGCCAATTAAAGCGCGGGTTAGCGCAATGACGTTATCGCCTTGCCACACCATCGCAAATACGGGGCCAGACGTAATAAAATCCAGAAGCGGCTCATAAAAAGGCTTGCCTTCATGCTCCTCGTAATGCTTTTGTGCCAGCTCGTTGCTCACGGTCATAAACTTGGCTGCAACCAATTGAAGCCCTTTACGCTCAAAGCGAGACATAATTTCTCCAATGAGGCCACGTTGAACACCGTCAGGCTTAATCATCAAAAAAGTTCTTTCCACTAGTAGCAGCTCCTTTTCGCATCTTGATTAATAATTGCGTTTGCCGACAAAATGTGCGATATCGGATAAGTTCTTCTTCGCCGGAAGGGATGGCAAATCCTTCAAGGCAGCGAGCGCTTTCTCTACATACTTTGCAGCGAGCTGCTCAGCGACATGAATGCCTTTGCTATTTTTGATCAAATCGATCGCTTCTCGCGTATCTACATTGCCATTATGCTCGCGAATACGGGCGATTTCCACAAGCAGCCGCTCGCGGGTCGCCTCATCCTGCAAAGCCAAAATAACGGGCAATGTAATGTTTCCCTGTCTAATGTCAGAGCCTGGCGGCTTGCCGATCTGCTTCTCGGTTCCGAACAAATCAAGCAAATCATCGCGGATTTGAAACGCCATTCCCACATTGTAGCCATATTCATAAAGCCGGTTTGCCGTCTCTCTGTCCCCATCTGCTGCAATCGCTCCAAGCTGGCAGCTTACTGCAATGAGCAATGCGGTTTTGCGCCTGATACGCAGCAAATAATGGCGGATGGTTTGGTCCGTATTGAAAAAATATCGGATTTGCTCCATTTCACCAATGCCCATTTGCACAATTGCTTTGGACAGCACCTGATGAATTTGCGGGTTGCCCAGTTCAGTAGCGATAACGAGCGCTCTTCCGAAAATATAATCTCCGGTATACATCGCAACCCGATTATCCCATTTAGCCTTGACCGTTGGCTGGCCGCGCCTGGTAGCCGCGTCATCTATCACATCGTCATGGACAAGCGAGGCCATATGGATCAGTTCAAGAGGCACGGCGATTTTTTTCATGACCTCCAGATTGTAGCGCCCAAACTTGCCGGCAAGCAGCACAAAAACAGGACGCAGCCTTTTGCCGCCTGCCTTGAGCAGATGAAGGGATGCCTCGCTCAGCAGCTTATGCTCGAAAGTGACGCTGCGTTCAAGCTCCTTCTCTATTTGCGTTATATCGCCTTTTAATTTTGCGTACATATCTAATAGTTTCATTCTTTCACCTATTCGGCAGAATTGTCTTCGTAGAACGCCAGCTGAACCTCATGGTCCAGCAGACCTAATTGTGTCGCATAACGGAAATACAGCGCCAGTCCCTCGCGCAGCTTCTGTCCGAAATCATATTGCAGACATGTAAAATAGTCCAACCAATACGCGCGTTCGCCGCCAAGCTCCTCGCAAGCCTTGTCCACAAGCGGTGACAAGTCGGCAAGATTGTGGCGCTTAGTCGCAAGCATCGCCTGATGCAGCTCATGAATTTCCCGAGGAAAGGCAGCTGCCGCCTCCTTATGAACCGCCACAACCGCAAAGGTCATCCCAAGGCCCGTCCAGCGATGCCATAGCTCACCAAGATCGATGATGTGCAGTTCTTCACTTCTCCACGAGGCATGAATAGCTGGGTCGCCAATGATAAGCGCCCCATCCGCACTTTCAAGCATCTGATCAAGCATCGGTTCAGCAGCGATATATTCCGCATCAAGATCGTAATAAAGCTTCATCACAATTTTGAGCAAATTAACGGAAGTGGCTGAAGCGGTTGTTACCGCAATTCGCTGTGGACGCACTTGCTCAATCGGCTGCTTAAGGAACAGCAGAACCGAATTAACCCGGCCCTCCGATCCTACGCAAAGCTCCGGCAGCAGCAAATAGTCTTTGCTGTTTAAGCCGTAAGCATAGGATGAGACAGCCGAAGCCTGAAGCTCTCCTTCGCGCAGCTTGCGGTTCAGCTCTGCTGGAATGCGGGAGCACAGCCCCAGCTCAGAAGCGTCAAGTCGCTGATCAAGGCCAACAAAGAGCGGCCATGCATTCGCGTAATCAATTTCTCCAATCATTAGGGGCAAGCTGTCTTTAGTCAGCATCAGGCCCATCCCCCCATCTTGTAAACAAAGCATGCTCAATTCCCATGCAGTCTAATAATTTGCCAACCAGAAAATCAATCATGTCTTCCATCGATTGCGGCTTATAATAAAAGGCCGGCATAGCTGGAACAATCGTTACGCCCAGTTTTGCAAGCTTCAGCATGTTTTCCAGATGAATCGCATGCAGCGGTGTCTCCCGAGGCAGCAGCAGCAGCTTGCGTCCTTCCTTCAGCATTACATCCGCTGCCCTGGATAGCAAATCATCGGATATGCCGTGAGCGATGGAAGCGAGCGTCCCCATAGAGCATGGCGCAACGACCATTCCCTGTACCCGGAAAGAGCCGCTGGCAATGCTTGCTCCAATATCTGAATTCGGATGCAAAACAAGCCGCTTCGCCTGCACTGCCTCTGCAAAATGCAGCTCGACAGCAGCTTGTCTGCGGCTCGTCATCCAGCCCAGCTCTTCCTTAAGCACCCGCCAGCCAGCCTCGGTCACCACGAGATGGACGTCAAAGCCCGTTCTAAGCAGTTCCTCTGTCAGCCGAATGCCGTAGATCGAGCCGCTCGCCCCGGTAATGCCGACAACCCATCTGCCTGCCGCGCCAGCAGTTCCGCCCCCTACCATTTGTGCAATACCATCAAATCAACAATGGCAAACAAAAACAGAACGACGCTTAATGTGCCATTCATTCCGAAAAACGAAAGCTGAACGCGGGAAAGATCGTTTGGACGCACCAGCCAGTGCTGATAGAACAGCATAACGATGGCAAGCAGCGTTCCGAGCAAATAAACCCAGCTCAAATTTGTCAAAATAAATAACGTAATAAAACCGACTGCTGTCACTATATGGAAACTGCGGGCAATCCACAGCGCCTTCGCTACGCCAAACCGGGCAGGAATGGAGTTTAAGCCTTCCTTGCGGTCAAACTCGTAATCCTGCGTTGCATAGACGATATCGAAACCGGCAATCCACAGCGCAATCGTCACATAGAAAACCCATGCTGCCGTGTTAAAACCGCCCGTAACAGCTACCCAGCCGCCAAGTGGCGACAGCCCGATCGTCAAACCGAGAAAAACATGGCACAACCAAGTGAAACGCTTCGTATAAGAGTAGAGCACCAGTAATACGACAGCAATTGGAAGCAGCTTCATCGCAAGCGGAGCCAGATTGGCCGCAGCAATAAACAATAGGACGAAGGATACAATCGTAAACAAAAGCACCTCCGCTGACTTCAGCAAGCCTGCCGGAATGGCGCGGTTGCTAGTGCGAGGGTTGCGCAGATCGATCGCCGCATCAATGAGTCGATTGAGGCACATCGCAGCGCTTCGCGCGCCAACCATGGCTAATGTAACCCAGCCGATTTCCGCCCAAGAAGGAAGACGCTGCTCCATAACAACAGCGCCCAGAATCGCTCCCATAAAGGCGAAGGGAAGCGCAAATATCGTATGCTCAAATTTGATCATTTCAAGAATAATGCGTATTTTGCGAATCATGTTGGCTTCTTCTCCTTTATGCCTATATGCAGCGCAGCAATGCCTCCAGTCAGCGGGTAGCCTTTTACCTGCTCGAGCCCTGCTTCTTCAAACAAGGCGGACAGCTGCTTTAGGTCAGGAAAAAGCTTTAATGAGTCCGGCAGCCATTTGTATTCTTGGAATCGCTTGGCTACCAGCTTGCCGATCATTGGCAAAATCCGTTCAAAATATAAATAATATAAGGCCTTGAATGGCTGCCAGCCCGGCTTTGAAAGCTCCAAGCATACGACCTGTCCACCCGGCTTCACGACGCGGTGCATTTCCTTAAGCACCTGCAAATAGTCGGGTACGTTGCGCAGGCCGAAGCCAATCGTTACATAATCAAACGAATTATCCTCATAAGGCAATTGCATCGCATTGCCCTGCACGAGCGTAATTTGCTTGTCGAGCGACAGTTGCTTCACTTTCTCGTGGCCGACATTCAGCATATTTTGGCTGAAATCAAGGCCACTGATTGCCCCGCTCCCGCTGGCCTGAGCTAGTGATATTGTCCAGTCACAGGTGCCGCAGCACAAGTCAAGCGCAGTCTGGCCACGCTGTACATTCATTTTGCGCATGGTGAATTTCCGCCATGCCTTATGACGCCGAAAGCTTAGCAGGTCATTCATTAAATCATATTTGGGAGCAATGTTTTCAAATACAGCGTGTACATGCCCCTTGGAGTTTGCATCCATTCGTCTAAGGTCACCTCGTCTCGTTGAGAGCGGGAGCAAATCCCGCAATCTTGTAAAGCACTGCATCCGTAATGTGCTGCAGCTCCTGAACCAGCTTGTCTGACTCCAGCTTGGCCGCAATCATCTGGACATCTTCCACAGCCTGCTGCAGCAGCGCAGCAAGCTTGGCATGAATATCATATTTGTTATAAAGACCGCTAATGAAACCAGCCTCAATCTGCTGACCTTCCAGCGTTTGTTGCTCTTCCAACGTACCTACCTGCAGAACATGCCAGTAAGCCCAGCTCTGGTGAAAAAGTGCAGGCACCTTGCTGCGCGCAAGCTCCTCCAGTACAATCTCGCAGCGGCTTAAAGCGTGGAGCAGCTCCGTCCAATAAAGGGCCGCTGCACCTTCCAACAAATCCTGAAAGGCAAGAAACAATCCGCTTTTCAGCTGCACCATGCTGCTCAAATAATCGTCAGCCTGCATGACAGCCTGCTGCATACGTAAATAAAGGGTTATTTTCAGCCCGTTGACTTCGCATACCGCCTGGCTGATCTTGGCTATCATTGCTATTTCGCCTGCTTGTGCGAGCAGTTGATAGAATCGGCCGCTGAAATAATCGCCGGCCAGCACCTTGAGCTGCCTAGAACGCATTTCGCGCTCCGAGCGACTTCCATCCTCTACATCAATTTCATCATGCGTATCCAGCCCTAGCTGCAATAAAGACAGCACGAGCGCAAATAGCTCGGCCTTCTCGGCATAGAAGCTGGTTTCGCTAAGGAATGCTTGAAGCAGGTGCAGACGCGAATCGGGAAAAGCAGGAAGCTGCGTATGGTTTTGAATCATGTCATAATCGACGTACTTCTTCGCTAATTGTGGTACACGATACGGTTTCATGGGGTAAGCCTCCGAACAGAGAAGCAGATATTGCCGCTCAATAATCTAAACTATTATAGCACAACTTTATGTAAGACGCATATGAAGCTGCCCATAGGATTGGCATTTTTTCAAGCAGAAAGGCGGAGCAGGCCATTAACCTTTACTCCGCAGCAGGTCTAGTAGAATAAGTAGGCACCGGCCCATACCATTTCTTCCACTCCGATGTGCTGCTCATGCGCAGCCTCTCCCGCCATATTTCATCATGCAGCGGATCAGCGCTGCCAAGCTCCCCAAGGCTTGCAAGCCAGCTGTCTGTGCGCCGAATATCCGCCGCAAGCAGCAGCCGTGATTTCACTGAGATGTCTGCAAGCTCAGATTGCCCTTCCCTTGCTTTGCCGGCATTGCTCGGCAAAGCGGCCTTATCTGCTGGCACAGCGTAGCGGATCAGCACCCGGTTCACATTTTCCATCTTCACAAAAGAAAGCCGCAGCAGTTGCTCTACATCGCGAGTCCATTCGACTGGCAGCCCTTTTGCTGCGTTCACTTTAAACTCCACCGTAAGCAGTGAATTCTCCCACTCCACCCGTAAAATAGGCGTAGCCAGCTGCAAGCCAATCAGCAGATCAACAAGATTGCTGTTCGTCAGCCTTGTTGCAGCAGATGGCCGAAATACAGCCACTTCCGTCCCCGACTCGGATTTTCGCATATCCGGCAGCAGGGAAAGTCCCGCCATTACAGCAAGCACAAAAACCAGCGACAGCAAATAAGGCCTAGCCATACGCAATATTACCGCCCCTTTCAAGCGTAAACGGCTTTGTCAACTTAGTGACAAAAGCTCGTTTCGCGAAGAAATATAAGCATTATGATGAGCGACATGCCTCATTCATTCTTATATTTCAAGCGTAAACGGCTTTGCCAACTTAATGGCAAAAGCTCGTTTCGCGGAGAAATATAAGCATTATGATGAGCAGCACGCCTCATTCATTCTTATATTTCAAGCGTAAACGGCTTTGCCATCTTAGTGGCAAAAGCTCGTTTACACCCTTTTATACCAAGTGTGTACGCACGAATATGTCCTCATACCCATTGTACAAACATTTGGTCCCGCCTATGCCTGGAGCGGCTGCTTCCGCCATAAAAAAACTCCCGCCCTGCATCAAGGCAGAAGGGAGCGGCAGGTCGCTATTGGTCGGTCTCTATTTGGCCATGCTTCGTCATAATGACCGCTTTTCCCCGCACCTTAATGGCTGAAGTATGATCCGTGAATTGTACGATCAGCACTTCGTTGCGATCCAGCTTTTCGGTGTGATGAAACTTCGTATCTTGCCCGCGGGTCAGCCCGATAACCTGTACCCCTTGATCCTTCGCCTTAATGACGATAAAATCGCTGTTTGTCGGCTCCATTCTCCATCCCCCTTATCGTTCCTCTCTGATAGACAGGTCGTTTATAAGTGTCACACTTATAAACGCATATCTATGTGAACTACCAACCACCTAAGAGGTGGTGGCTTCTTGGTCAATGAAGCTACTGCTCCAAGTTTACCCAAGCTTACAGGCTAGATTCCTAACCCAATAGATGCCATTTACATGGCTAGTTTCAAAAGGTTTAGAGCAGCGTTCACGTCTCTGTCATGATGCGAATGACAATTTGGGCATGTCCATTCACGCAACGCAAGATTTTTCACCTCTGCATGTTTGTAACCGCAACATGAACACAACTGACTACTTGCGTAGTTCTTTGGTGCAACAATCAATTCTCTTCCATACCATGCAGACTTGTATGCAAGCATCGAACGGAACAGGCTCCAAGCTACTTCACTTATCGCTTTTGCAAGCTTGTGATTCTGCATCATGTTCTTCACACATAAGTCTTCCATCACGATGACTTGGTTATCGTTTATCATTTTGGCAGACGTTTTGTGCAAGAAGTCTTTACGCTGATGGCTAATTTTTTCATGTAGCTTGGCCACTTTCAGCCAGTCGAATTCTTGCTTGTATTGTGCTGGTGTATTTTTGAGCATCGTTTCCGTTTGCTTGTAATGTTCAATCTTATCTGCAAGCATTCTGTTGTAGATGAAGCGAACACAGCCGAATACTTTAGCTAGATATTGTTGTTGCTCATGGCTTGGGTAGATGCGGTATTTGTAGGCTTTCAGCAATTCCGATCATCCATTCATGCCTTGGTTTTCGATGTATGTTTTGATTTCGTCTATTGGCGCTTCACCCGTTGTAAGCAAGCAATAGGAACGTGACCAAAAATGCTCTTTCCATAGCGATTCTCGGAGGATAGGAAATTCTTTCTTAATAAGCCTAGGTGATAATTCTGACTACTAACAGTTAAAAAGCGCCCGAACGCTAACGTCCGGACGCCGATTTAACGAATGCTGCTGTTAGTTGGATACGAGATCCTTAAGCGATTTGCCTGGCTTGAAAGCCGGGATTTTGCTAGCCGGAATATCAATTTCCAAACCGGTTTGCGGATTGCGTCCTTTACGAGCTTGACGCTCGCGAACCTCGAAGTTGCCAAAGCCAACAAGTTGGACTTTGTCGCCGCCTTGAAGCGCATCAGAAATGGCATCAAATACAGCATCAACTGCTTTAGTCGCATCTTTCTTGGACAGATCGGATAATTCAGCAACCTTGTTGATCAAATCCGTTTTATTCATTCGTTTCACCTCCCTATTAGGCAAATGAAGAGTCATCTTATCCCTCTTATTAACGGAATTACCTAAAAATATACATGCCATAGTTTTCTATGCATTTACCAAACCTATAGTAATACAGCCGTTTAGCAATTTCAAGTATTTCAGCGTGTTTCAGCATTTTTTCACGATTCTCATTAAAATCAGCTAGCCATTTCGGCGTTTGTTCAGATGAATGAACGTAACGGCGAGCGCCAAAACGAGCACGACACCTTTAATAATATCATTGGAATAATACTGCACCTTCATCATCGTCAAACCGTTCAATAGCACCCCGATCAGCAGCGCTCCAAAAAAAGTACCAATCACATTCGGCTTGCCCGCGCCAAACACGGAATATCCAACAAATACGGCCGCGACGGCCTCCATCATCATAGGCGCTCTAGCGTCAATTTGCCCGGTTCCAACACGTGCGGCAAACAATACCCCGCCAATCGCAGCAAAGACCCCTGAAGCCACATAGGCGGCTGTACGAATGCGGCGAACGCGGATGCCGGACAAGCGTGCTGCTTCTTCATTGCCGCCTGTCGTTTGCATTTGACGTCCCCATTTGCTGTATTTGAAAAACAGATGGACGACTATAACAGCGATGACCATCAAAATAACAGGCACCGGAATTTGGCCGATTTTGCCTTGCCCCAGCCATAGGAACGAGCTGTTGAAAACGCCTGGCGCAGTCGAGCCGTCAGGCATCGGCATATTGTTGTAGATCGAGTAGCCCTTCGTATACGTTTTGTGAATGCCGGCAACAATGTACATCACAGCAAGCGTAGCGAGCAGATCCGGAATCCGGATGCGCACGATGAGCAGCGCGTTAAGCAGCCCTACCAAGGCGCCGATCGCGATTGCCACGATAAGCACAACAACAAGCGGCTGCTCAAACCACACCATCATAGCGGCGGTTACAACCGTCGTCAGCGACACCGTCGAGCCTACCGACAAGTCAAAGCCGTCTACTGTCAGCGAAAAGGTTACGCCAATCGCAACAAAGGTCACGATAGAAATCGAACGCAAAATATCAGAAAGATTGGCATAAGTGAAAAAATGCTCATCCCATAATGAGAAAAATAAAATGACAATTGCAATAACGATGAGCGAGCCATATTTACTCAACTTTCACAGACCAAAAATCGTGCTGTTCCGAAATCTTGCATGAGTTGAGGCCCGTTTAAGTACCGCCCTTGCCAACATAAAAAGACACCCCTTCATTTGGTAAAGTGAGAATACCGAAGCTTTCACTAAACCACAGAAGAGGTGTCCTCTCCATAATAAAGCAAAAGTTGATTCTAGATAACTCCACCCTAAATGAAGTCTGCTTCTCAGGAGCTCGGTGTACTGACTGAGGAAATCAAGATTCAAAAAGACTTTTTGCTATTCCTGCTCCCATCTGTTCATGCTCGTTTTTGTCCTACTGTTTCATCAAAAGAACCGGATTCGTCTACTCGAAAGTGCCAGGGTGAGGCCTTTCCTGGCAAAGATGCCTTCTACCGATTTCTAAATTACAGCGGCTTCGCTTGGCGGTGCTTCTTGACTTCGCTCAGCAGTGACGCACCCTGACTTTTGTTACGCGAACTTCCATATTTATTGTGGACGATTCTTGGGCTGGTCGGATAGCAATACGTTTCTCCCTCTGTACTTCGCAATGCTGAGTACCGTGAAAGCCGAACAAACCGGCATCGACAAGCGCTCCTACAGTTACAAACGCCGGAAAGAAGCTATATTATCTGCCCCGCATCTGGTTTCCGAACTGCAGATCGGGCCTTCGCTTCCTTGGTTTCTGTGGCTTACGCAATCAGGGATTGCTCATTCACATATACCCCCAAATTGGGCGGATTGTAGACCGAGGCCTTCATGTTATTGGCATGGTGAAAAATGACAACAAGCGTTATCTTGTCTATGGTCAGCAGGCGGATCACAAGGATCTTTATCGGTCAGCCTCGCTCGTCGAAGGAAAACTCCGGAATATTTCAAGTCTGATTCATACGGAAATAATTCCTGGTATTCCAGTCGTAGTGGTCTTTGTTCGCCATCGCTCAAAGAAAAACGATTAGTTCGCTATTTTAACGACCGATCTAACGTTGACGTCACAGAAAATCATTTAAACCTATGCTATTCGCTGGGACATCGAAGTCTTTTCAAATGCGCTAAATACTTGCTACGCCTCCAAAAAGAGTATCAAGGCCACTCCTGCGATCTGCTCATTAGCCATACAATAATTGTCTTTTCCCGCTACATTCTGCTGGTTTGGCAGCATCGGCAAAGCACTAATCAACGGACGCTCGAAGGACTATTTTATTTACTTTGCTATGAAGTCGCCACTTTGGACTGGGCTATGGCTTTACAACAACTGAAGGAATTGATGAACGAAATCTTCAATCAAATCAAGAGTCTGACAATAATTTTGTGTAAACTCTTTAGCTGGCATTTACTTCTCCATTGGGTTCAAAGCGATCTAATTTTCGAGTAAGGAAGCCTCTTCGGTTACCGCTTTTATCTTCTTGAGAACTCTGTAGGAGATGTAACGTAAGGAGTTGCGGATTAGGTGGATGATGCATTTCTGAATCTCGCGATGTAAGGATAGCAGGTGGAGATTGCCTGTGAGAAGCCGTGAGGTTATCCACACAGACGATCAAAATGCCCTGTACGCCACGGTTTTTAAGATCATATAATACAACTGAGCCAAAATTCAGCGGACTCTATCTCCCCCATCCACATCCCAAACACATGCTTGTTGCCATCTCAATCGATGCCAATGACCATGTAGGCTGCCTTTTTCAGAATTGCGCCATCATGCTTCACTATGTAATGAATAGCGTCCATAAATACGACCGCGCGTAGATGCCTTGCAAGGGCCGATTCCACTATTCTTTTAATGAGGGATACGATTTTGTTCGTCACGATTGAAATCATAGTTGAAGAGACGTCTTCTCCGTACAGATGATAGAGATGGTCTTGGATATCACTCGTACTGACACCTTTCGCGTACATCGCGATGATTGTGTCCTCAATGCCGGTGACGTTAGATTGATGCTTCCTCACACTAATGGGCTCAAACTCACCATAACGATCATGAGGAACTGAAATTTTCAATTCGCCATATTCATTCATTACCCTCTTTTTCGTTTTCCCATTACGACTGTTGTGCGTTGTTTTGCTCTTCACATCGTGCTTCTCATAGCCCAGCTCCGAGTCGAGCTCGGCCTCCAGCATGGATTGCAGCCTGTCTGCAAATAGATCCTTCAATGCCCACTGCACATTTTCCATCATCTTGAGGTTGTTTTCTTTCACAAATGCATTCACTTGTTCCTTATTGAATCTCGCCGTGGGTTCCTTCCTCTCAAACCATCCTTTCTTTTATTGTAATAGGGTTTGAGAATTTACAAAGAATATTTTACAGAACCCTAATCAATTCAGTAAGAAACTATCCACCATGATTAAAAGTCATCTCCAGCACTGGATCTCCGCCCTGAAAAATAATATCGAGGCGTACCCACCAATTTTCAGCTGTGAAAGTTGAGTAAATACTTATAATGCTAAAAAAGCAGACAGTTCACCTCAAAAAGCGAGAGACTCCATCTGCTTTGCAATAAAATTTTTCAATGATCTCATTAAAGTTTGGGGTTATGTTAATTTGCCCTAAACGCATCCACCACATCGTTTATTGATCGAATGAATTCCACCGCTACACGTTTGCTCTGTAACCTCACGGTAAACATACATTGGTGATGTTCCACCTGAACCATCAATAATATATTTTGTATTACAATGATCGTTCCAATCACAATATATTCTTGTCAAGCATGTCATCGCTTGTTCCTCCATTTTTTAGTTAGTTAAGTAGTTTTAAACGCATCCACCACATCGTTTATTGATCGAATGAATTCCACCGCTACACGTTTGTTCTGTAACCTCACGGTAAACATATATTTTCGCAAAAGACTACGTGAGCANAGAACGCAAAATGCTTCCGAAGATCGCCATAAGCGATATAAACTTCCAATCACAATATATTCTTGTCAAACATGTCATCGCTTGTTCCTCCATTTTTTAGTTAGTTAAGTAGTTTTAAACGCATCCACCACATCGTTTATTGATCGAATGAATTCCACCGCTACACGTTTGTTCTGTAACCTCACGGTAAACATACATTGGTGATGTCCCACCTGAACCATCAATAATATATTTTGTATTACAATGATCGTTCCAATCACAATATATTCTTGTCAAACATGTCATCGCTTGTTCCTCCATTTTTTAGTTAGTTAAGTAGTTTTAAACGCATCCACCACATCGTTTATTGATCGAATGAATTCCACCGCTACACGTNTGTAACCTCACGGTAAACATACATTGGTGATGTCCCACCTGAACCATCAATAATATATTTTGTATTACAATGATCGTTCCAATCACAATATATTCTTGTTAAGCATGTCATAGTCTCACCTCCTTTACATATTCAAGTAACTAAAGGTACCACTCAGATTGCATTTTAAACATTTCAGCATACTCACCATTCATTTTTACTAATTCTTCGTGAGTTCCTTGTTCAATTAACTTTCCATTATCTAAAACAAGAATATTATCTGCACTTTTACAACTACCTAGACGATGAGTTATAAATATTGCTGTTTTATCGCCAGAAAGTTCTAAAAACTTATCAAAAACTTCAACTTCTGTAATAGGATCTAATGCTGCTGTCGGCTCATCCAAGATTATAATTTCTGCTTCACTTATAAAAGCTCTGCTTAGTGATATTTTTTGCCATTGGCCTATCGACAAATCCACCCCACCATTAAAAATTGTACCAAGTTGAGTATCAAAACCTTTTTTAAATATTTTCTTCTCTAAGCCAGCCTTGTTGATTGAATTATTAAGAAGTGCTTCATCATCCATCTTCTCTACATTTCCAAATCCAATGTTTTCACGTAGCGTAAGTTGATATCTAACAAAATCTTGAAAGACTGAAGTTACTCTTTTAGTAAAAGACTGTCTCTCGATATCTCTTATTTCTAAATCATCATAATAAATTTCACCCTGACTTGGATTATATAAACCTAAAAGACATTTAGCTAAAGTACTTTTCCCAGCTCCATTGTGACCTACAATTGCTATTTTTTGACCTTTTTTTATTTCAAAACTCACATTTTCCAAACTGTATTTTCCCGTAGAATAACTAAAATAAAGATTTTTAACATAAATACCTTTTTCGATTCTTTCAGGAAAGATCTTTTCGGTATGATTACCTGTAATTTCATTTTTCTTCTCCAAGAAAGAGAATAATTCTTTTGCATAAAGCGCATTATTATATATTCTAGAGATTTGCATAGATAAAATTGAAATTGAACTTTGAGATGTTGTTATTGCTTGATTTACTGCTACAAATAGCCCTATAGAATATTGCTTTATGTAGCTTATTTGGGCCAAATAGAGTATAATTAAATTCACTGTAACTATAATAAACACATCTAAAATTGAAAGAATTAGTGTTGCCTTGATTTCTAGCTTTTGTTGATCAGAGTAACTTGACCAATATACTTTTTTCCACTTGTTCATTAGATAATTACTTAAGTCAAATGTTCTAATTTCTTTAGCAGCATCTTTACCAGTAAGCAAACTAAAGAAATAGTTCATTTTCCTATTTAGAGGAGTCTGGTTCATAATTTGGGTGAATTTTAAATGCCCTAATTTCATGTTAGCTATCAACGATATTACAAACAGGACACATATTATTCCTGCTAATCGCCAATCTAATAAAGTCCCAATTACGATGAGATATGAGATTAAGGTAAATATATCTTGGACAATTTGTACAGAAGCATCTACAAGGTCCAAACTTCTATCTCCTGTAGACGCTTTATAAATTTCGTCATATAGCTGAGGATTCTCGAAATTTTCATATGAAATTTGTGTTGTTTTCTTTCCTACTTCGTTCTGTATATAAAACTTTGTTTTAGCCTTTAATTGAAACATAACTATCCGTTCAATTGATTTTAAGATAGAATTTAGAATTAGCAGTCCTATTTGCAAGAGGACTATATGTATAATTGTATCAAAGAGTTCAGACGATGCTCCTGGTATTAAAAAACTTGTTATTCTATCAATAAGCCTTGTTACCAAAAACATTTGAAGTATAGGAATAAAAATTTGTAAAACTTTTAATATGATTAGTATGACTAAATGTAAAGAAGATACTTCCCATAATAATACAAACAATTTCAAAAGCACTTTAAATATTTGAAACGTTTTTTTATCATTAGATTCATCTTTATGTTGACTAACTAGCATGCTTTGTTTCCTTCATTTTTAGAAGTAATTCAAAATCAAATTCATTATTTATTACACCTTTTGAAACAACCTTCCCATTAGAAATGTAATAAGCAAATGGGAAAATAAAAGTCTTATAAAGATTCATTTCGTCTCTATTCAAAACGGAAACATGTACGTTCAAGTTGTAATCCTTAGCCACCTGAATTACCTCGTCCTCTTCACCTTGCATAAGTGTTATGAATTGAATGTTTCTATAAACCTGCTGCATTTTATTTAATATGGGATATAGCTCTTTACAGGAACCGCAATACGGAGAGGAAAAAATTATAACAGAATCATTATTGTAAACAGATAAATCCTCACTGTTTATTAATTTCAATATCTCTTTAGGAAAGGAAGAATTGAAATTCAAACCATGGTCTTGTTTAACCAGTTCTATTACATGATCGTCTTTTGTTTGATTCATTTTTTTGCTAAGCTCTACTAGCTTCTCATTCATCTTATAGACGTAGAAGCAAATAGCAAGTATTAATACAAATAACCCTATCATTCCAATAAGTAATAACATTCTATGACTCTCCTTATAATTTAATTTCATTTAAAGCTATTAAATTCTTATATATACCGTAGACAACTAAAACTACAGTTGAGACAATTACAGATACAACAATATTCTCAATCGGACCATTAAGTAATGTGTAATTTGAAGTATCTAACATTAGAAATGCATCAACTATAATGAGAAAACTTATTTTGTAAAAACTATCATAACCTAGTTTTTCCGGAATTAAATTCCCAAAGCAATTGCAACTTACTGACCTCTTTTTTGATATTGCGATAAAAGAGGCCACTAAAAATGCTCCCAATAACCCAAGAATTAATATTTTAGAAATCCATTTTGTATCAGCAAATAACATTAATGCTGCAGCAACAATTTCAAAAAAAGGTACAACAATTACTGTAATTCGAACGAGTTTTTTTGATTCCAAAAGAGATGAAACTGTTTTTCCAAACTCCTCCTTTGAAACTATCTTCGAAATTCCAGAAAAAATAAAAACTATAAAGCAGAAAACTTCCAAAATGAATATATAGTCCAATATTATCACCTCATTAGCAATCCTATATTTAGTCACCTTAGCTTCGTTTACCTTTTTGATCAAATATTAGGATTTTCTTTTAAATCACACCCAGCTAGAAATTTGAATGAAAACTCCTATTCTTTTTTCATCGTCATCTATTATTAACCATTCCTTTCATTGGATTTTCCGTTGCAATAAAAATATCCACTAATCTTCTTTTAATTTGACATAGAATAATGTATAATTAAAAAGTGGTATACCTTTATAATAAGGGCATCACGAACCGATGCACTTTATCAGGGCTCTTGGCGGGGCGAAATGATAAAGTGCATTTTTATTTTGTTTTTTCTTCCAAACCATCAATATCGTTTATTCTACAATATTTAATAAAATATTACAACTATAAATATAATCAATATTCGACATGAATAAAATGGAATATCAAATTTAATCCTGAATCCGCGATAGGTTGCTAACGAAAACCCTAAATTTATAGAGATATTGCGCGTAAAATAGCGTTAATGATGGTTTTACGCTATCTCTATTTTGCACCACTTAAGTGAACGTCAATGACTCCTAATTTCAAACTTGAAACTTCCAGCTATATATTCGGCGAAAAATAAATTGAATTAAGAGATCATTTCGGTTTAACCCCTTAAAATTGGACACTATCCCATTCATTCTCACAAAATCGCACTATAGCGCAAGGGTCTTAGGAGATAGAATTCTCATTTGTAACCTGCGTAGATATTCCGTTGGAGGCCAGTCATACAGACTGCCGTGAATACGATCATAATTGTAATATTGAACGAAACGGTCCACTTCGGCAAAGGCTTCTTCTTTCAGTTGCGCTGGTGCATTCCCGTTCCAAAATACTGTGGAACGACTCAATAAATGCATTTTTGTTCGGGGTCCGAGGCGGGATCCGCTCGTGTTCCACCCCAGCCTGCTCACAATACGCATGGAAGGCTTTACTGATGAATTGGGGACCAATGTCTGTGCGAAGAAATAGCAAGGGCTCTCCCTTGGACACACCTCGCGGGCTTCTATGGCCTTCTGAATGGTTTTCAGGATCTCTGGCGTGCGGCAGGTAGAACCCCGGTAGTATGCGACAATATTCCGGTCAAACTCATCGATGATACTAGCCAAAAAAAGTGTCTGTTCTGACCCTTTACGTATCCGTACTTAATATCCATCTGCCAAGGGCTGGTTGGCTCGGGTGACCACGCGGTTGTTTCTAATCTTTCGATGGACCACGTTTGTTTTCTCCCGCTTTGAAGCCAGCAGGCTCAGGGATTTACAGAGACGATACACCTTCTTAATTGTTAATGAGAAGCCCATGTTTCCGCTGTAAAAGGACGGTGAGCTTCCGGTAACTAAAAACCCCATTCGGTCCCTGTACCAAGCGCCGCATCCATGTCTGAATGCGACCATCCCTCATCTGCGTCCCTGTCTGATCGTGTGAAAATCCGAGTATCGGACGGCCTTTACCGGCAGGACGCTGAGGCTCTGGATGCAGGAGACGGTAATAGTAGGTCGAACGAGGAACCCCGCTAATCCGTAGCACGGTACGCCAAGGTTAGCCTTGTCAAATCCAATGGTTCGCTACTTCCAGTCGGGATACTTTGTATTATTAAGTCAGCCAGTTTTTACTGGTTGGCGTATTTTTGTGGTTGGATTAGGATGGCGGTAGCCGGGAGAACGTGGGGTTCTTAGGGGC
Organism: Paenibacillus sp. Leaf72; assembly: GCF_001422685.1. Lineage (NCBI taxonomy): Bacteria > Bacillati > Bacillota > Bacilli > Caryophanales > Paenibacillaceae > Paenibacillus > Paenibacillus sp. Leaf72. The sequence continues at coordinate 372,992 of NZ_LMLV01000001.1, forward strand.
AATCACCCCGTTAAAAAAACCGTTCTCCCACTACCCCCAATGACCATGTTTGAGCTGGTAGAGGCTTTTGACCTCGCATCACAAACGAAGCTATGGTTTTGGAACCATCGTGGGAGTGCCGGCGAATACAAATCGGGAGGGAGCTATGGAGCAAGTTTTAGGTGTAGATGTAGCGGAAGGTTCTAGCGTCGTATAAGCATTTTTGAAACGGAACGAGCCCGTACGGGAAGCCTACGAGCATCTCGCACGGAGAAGGTGGATTGGAACGTTTAGGCGAGCTGCTAGCAGCATTAAAGGAAGAAACCCAGATCGATCCAGTCGTTGTTCTCGAAGCAACAGGGCATTATCATCGCGGACTTGCCGCCTATCTAGAACGGAGTGGATCGACGTACTATAATCAATCCATTATAGTCTAAACGAGCAAAAGGGACACAGTTACGTAAGGTAAAGACGGATGCTGTAGATGCTTGGCATTTAGCGGAGATGTACTACCGAGGGGATGTCACCCCACATCGTATATGGGATGAGACATATACGGAGCTTCAGCATGTGACCAGACAACATGCATTTATAACGGGCATGTTCGTCCAAGCGAAATAAAACACGAGAGCTCTGTTAGACCAGGTCTTTCCGGCCTACGAGAAGGTCTTTCGTGCGGTGTTCTCTGTTACCTCTCTAAAGGTGCTGTCTCGTTGCCTCGAAGGCTATGTTGAAGATCTGGTCGGAGAGATCCAGATACACGCAGGGAAATCCCATTCCAAGCGGTGGGTAGAAGAAAAAGCGAAACGACTCATGACGGTTTTGTTTTCTAGGAACGAGCAACCAAAAAGTAGATCCCAAACCTTTATTTTGCACGGTATGATCCCCTTACTGCTTTCATTTGCTGAGCAACTAAGCGAGCTAGAGAAACAAATGAACCAGATGGCAGCGCGTCTCCCAGAGGTGGAATTGGTGAAAAGCATACCGGGCATTGGGGACAAACTTGCAGCAGCACTTGTCGATGAGATCGGGGATGTAAGGCAGTTTGAAAATCCGAAGCAGCTCGTTGCTTTTGCAGGCTTAGATCCGGGCATATTCAGCTCAGGTAAATTTACGGCAACCGTGTTCACGGATTACAATGCGTGGTTCTATGAGGCTACGTCTTGCTTTATATTTAGCAGTACAATGTGGTATTCACGGAAGCAGCAACTCTAAAATTCGAGCGTTCTACGACAAGAAAAAAGAAGGCAAGCCTTATAAGGTGGTCGTGATCGCTTGCGCCAACAAGCTTCTCCCTCACGTGTACGCCATCCTTAGTAAGGGCCAGCCCTTCCAAATCCAATAACCATATTTGCCCATAATCTTCACGCCAATGAAGGTTATTTGTCATACTTAAAAACAGTATACCAACAAAAGCACTCATAACCAATACACAATTACTTGACAATTATTAGCTGGTTTTTTAACCAGGTCTCGCAGGACATGGATCTCCAGTTTTTTTTCACCCAACTGCTTAACGGCGTCCTCGTATTTCTCTTGGAGGTCCTGAAACTCTGCAGCATCTTGCTGAAGCTGTTTGTCCTCTTTTTGCTTTTTTACCATAAGGTCATCCACCTCATGCTGTTACTTGGTGACTCCTACGATCGGATTTCCGAATTGACAGGACGGATAGGCGCACTCTTCTCCCCGAAACCAAAAGGTTTATCGAATACATTAAAGACCAAGGGATAGCCTTGATCGTATTCCGACCTTCCCTTAGCATCACAATGCTCCGGCCGTTTGGTGTTGTACTTACTGCCCGGCATCTCAGCGACATCATGGGTAAGCAAGGATTTTACATAATCGGCACCATCACCTTCCTATCTGCCGTATCATTCGGAAGCACTATGGAAAACAAACCAACAGGTCCCACGGACTCGAACAAACAATAGCATACATGCGGTACAAGATAAAAAATTTGGTTTGATTCGCTTTATTGAGCTGTACACCGATGGTAGCATTGGGATCAGTATAGTTTTTTTCACAAGCACATGCCTGTTGATTGAGGTAATCGCAGCGCTTGTGCTTGTAGCCATTGACATTCACCCAAATCGATCGTGAATTGAATCATGTCAGCATCGGTTACAAGTAATCCCTCAGCTCCAGCTCCTGCTCGTGAATCGTATAGAACAAGGGTAGCGTAACTTTCGCGCGAAAATGACTCAGGCAGCTGTGTGTAGGGACTTGCTCGATGACGCGGACACCAACACACATACGCCACGCATGTTTTTTCTCTTGAGTTGAGCATCAAGTTCCCGAAACGAGACGATTTTTGACCATGTGAAGTAAAGGTAGGGCATCTGAAAATATACACGCTGATCCTGGGTAGGCTGTCTGCCCTACTTGTAGAGGGAAGCGTTTTTTTAAGTACAACCCGGTCGTCCACATGATCAATCAGATCTGGAACAAATCCGAGTATACTATATTAGCAGTAGGAAAGCAGTTCTAACTACAATTCCACGAAAATGCACCTTTCGTATGATTAATTTAGTCGTTTTATCACTTCCATTTTCCCACTATTAGCGTATGTGTATTTTTATTTTTCAGGAAATTGAAGGCTTTTAGAACAGGCTCTTACTAAGTCAATTTTCCAAATTACGTCCACATTCTGACAAACCGCAGCAAACGCAGAACAGCCGTTGCTTGAAGACCAAATTGGCCTTTCAAGCAACGGCTGTTTCAACTATGTTTAAATGCGTTACAAAATTATGGCGATCAGGCCACCAGAGCCCTCGTTAATAATCCGGCCCAGCGTTTCCTGTAATTTGTAGCGCGCGTTGTCCGGCATCATCGCAATTTTGCCCTGAATGCCTTCTCTTACGAGCGAATGCAGCGAGCGGCCGAAAATGTCGGACTCCCAAATTTTGATGGGATCGCTCTCGAAATCCTGCATCAAATATCGTACGAGCTCTTCGGTCTGCTTCTCCGAGCCTATAATCGGCGCAAATTCCGATTCCACATCGACGCGGATCATATGGATAGATGGAGCTGTTGCTTTCAGCCTTACGCCGAATCTTGAGCCTTGGCGAATGAGCTCCGGCTCCTCGAGCGCCATCTCTGCAAGCGTCGGAGCTGCAATGCCGTAGCCCGTCGCCTTAACCATTTCCAGCGCTTCGGCGAATCGGTCATATTCCCGCTTCGCGTGGGAAAATTCCTGCATTAGCTGAAGCAAATGATCTTTGCCGCGAATTTCTACGCCGACCACTTCCATCAAAATCCGGTCATACAGCTCATCCGGCGCATACAGGTCGATCTCGGCTACGCCCTGCCCCATATTCATGCCGCTGAGTCCCGCCCGGGCGATAAAGTCGTAATCCATAAACTGCGCGACTACCCGGTCCACATCCCGTAAACGGCGAATATCCTTTACCGTATCGCGGACCGAGTTTTCATAGTTGCTGCGCAGCCAGTGATTTTCATTAAGTACCATTACCCAGCTTGGCAGATTCACATTGACTTCATGAACAGGGAACTCGTAAAGCACTTCGCGCAGTACCGAAATAACTTCCTCTTCCCCCATCGTTGCTACGCTGAGCGTAATGACCGGAATATCATATTTCGTTTGAAGCTCGGAGCGCAGCTGCAGCGCTTCCTCGCTGCGTGGACGCGTCGAATTAATAATCAGCACAAACGGCTTGCCTACTTCCTTCAGCTCGCTGATGACCCGCTCCTCGGCCTCTACATAGGAGCTGCGCGGGATTTCTGCGATAGAACCATCAGTCGTTACGACTACGCCTAATGTAGAGTGCTCCTGGATGACTTTGCGCGTGCCGATTTCCGCTGCTTCCTGGAAAGGAATCGGATCATCGAACCACGGCGTTGTAATCATCCGCGGCCCATTTTCATCCTCATAGCCTTTCGCACCTTCTACCGCATAGCCGACGCAATCGACCAGCCGTATATTTACTTCCAGCCCTTCGGCTACTTTCAATTGCACCGCTTGGTTTGGCACAAATTTTGGCTCGGTTGTCATGATGGTTTTGCCCGCGGCGCTTTGCGGCAGCTCGTCTACGGCTCGTATACGATCAGCCTCACTCGTAATGTTAGGGAGCACCACCGTTTCCATGAACCGCTTAATGAACGTTGATTTGCCCGTCCGGACAGCCCCTACAACACCGAGGTAAATATCCCCACCGGTACGTTCGGCTATGTCCTTGAAAATGTCTACTTTCTCCACTGAATATCCCCTCCCAATTGATTTCCCGGTTCGCCGCCTTCCACCGGACAAGAGGGCAGGCCAGCGACGCAACTCGTACAGCTTTTAGGACTAGTAATATCCTATTGTTCCAACTCTCCGATTATGACGATTGTTATGAAATCTTTTAAAGCTTCTTTCACGTTCTTGCCCTTCCAAGATTGAGTTATATGAGAAATGCCGCTGCAGTATGCCAATACAGCAAAAAATCCTCCAAACCGATTCTTGAGGAATCAAGCTTGGAGGATGCCAAAATCATAGCCTATGAACATCAATTGATATGAAATTTACGATACCGCCTGCGGCTGCCCGTCCACCCAATTATAGACGGGAGCCTTTACTGGCACAAATACATCCCGCTCGACCAACAGCCTGCGCAGGTCGAAATCGGCGGCGAAGGACGTTTCGCCATCCTTCTGGATCGCCTGCATGAGATCAGGGCCATAATCCGCATAAATCTGGCCTTTCTCGTCCAGCATTGCCGCCATCGTCAAGCCTGAGTAGCTGCTGACAATCGTAGGCGCTTTTTTGCCAAGCAAATTGTAATCCACATAATAAAAGCCCGGGTAAGCCTCGTCGCCCTTCGGCAGCTTGCCCGCATTAGCAGTGGAATACGCCTGCACCCAGCTCGAAATATCGTTAATCTGCTGATAAATGCGCAAATCCATCAATCGAACTTTAGGATCTGTTTCTTCATCCGTAATTAAAAAATAAAAATTGCCGCCCTTCTCAAATGCCGCGGACGGAATGTCACCCAAATACCCTTTTCCTTGCAGCGGAACGAAATCAAGGATGAACTTCTCATATAACGGCGTTTCAGGCGTGCTATTCTTAATTGGCAGTACACCCGTATCTGCCTTATACTCATCAATTGCGGCCTGTACATTGCGGACCGCCTCTTTCGGAGCGCCTTGATTTTGCGATAGGCGATCATTCGGATACATGCATCCAGTTAACACCAGCAGCACGGCGGCAGCTGCCAGCAGCGCTGCCCTCCGCGCCCATAGCCCGCGGCTAACTGGATGCGCAAGCACGAAATTAAACATTTTAACGCGTCCCCCTATCTCTCCAGCCTTACCAAAGCTTATCATCTTCCTCGGCCTGTTTTGCCAGCTGCCTAAGCACCGCTGCGCGCAGCGGGTCCATCGGAATTTCGGCCTGCACCTTGCCTTTCACGCGCGCCTGGCAAGACAGCCGTATGCCGTCTTCCATGCCTGCAAGCTTGCGCCGTTCCACTTCACCGATTGGCATCAGCTCGCTGCCTGGCTTTACTTCCATTTTGCACATAAAGCAAGCGGCATTGCCATCGCAGCGCGTTCTTACCGCAATACCCGCTTGTCTTGCAGCGTCCAGCAGCGTTGTACCAGGGCGCACCTTAATGGTTTTGCCAGCAGGCAGAAACGTCACCTCGGCGCTCATATCAGCTGCCCTACCCGCTGCTCCGCAATCCAGCGGCGCACTTCCGCTTTCAGCGCTGCACTGAGCTGATTGCAGCTTTCCAATTGCTCTAGCGCTGGTTTATGGCGGGCTTCATCCTCGCAATACGCTTCAATAATCAGTTCATAACGATCTGGACGATCACGAAGCACATTAAACCATAGCTCATGGGCCAGCGGCACAACAGACACGGTCGCAGCGGGTGCAGAGCCGCCTCTGCCAACCTTTATCTGCTCTGCGTAAGGCAGCAGCAGCGAACGCACCTGCGTCTCGTAGCAGCTGTCGTGTGCTCGCACAACAAATCCGCCTACAAGCTCAACGGGTACCCCGTCGATGAGATAGTGGCTCAGCCTGGAACGGTAAATACCCGTCTCATCCAATACAGGCATATCTGTGGAAAAAGGCTGCAGCAAGGCATGAAGACGAGCGACGTCAGCCTCATCGGTGTATAAATCCAAATCTCTAGGTTCGCTGTTCAGCGCCGTGCCTCTCAGCATAAGCCCTGCGCTGCCCCCAACGATCCAAGGAGCACCGCTTCCGGCTGTCAGCTGGGCAATGGAGGTTAACGCTTGCTCGATTTGTCCTCTAATGCTCATCACTTGCACTTCCTTCATCAAATTAATGGCGGCGCACTCTGCTCTATCAACTCCAACTACCCGTTAAAGCAACAAATGACGAGGTGGTGAAACTTATAAATGCTTATATTTTAAAAATAAGGCTTGTTAACCGCTTTAATGTTCACATCAACCGACTTTACAATCGCCTGGCAAGCAAGGCGATAGCCTTCTTCAAACTCTTCCGGGTCCATACGATCCCATTCCTGATCCGTTATCCCTTCAAGCCCGCTAGCCCCTTCAATCACATGACAGCGACAACGGGCGCAGGTGCCCCGTGTGCAAGAGAAAGCAAAATCCACATTATGCTTCATGGCCAAATCCAGCAGCGACAGCCCGTCCTCCGCTTCTACAATCGCCGTTTTCGTTCTCCCCGTAAGCTCAATCATAAACGCAACCGTCCCCTTCTCTATCTGGATGTATGTATGCCCCTCGTATAACCGTTAAATAATGGAAATGACTCCGCAAATAAAACCAATGACCAGCAAAACAAAAGCAATCAGCGATAAAATAAATTTGACGATCCCCTTCGTCTTAATCCGGGCAAATGTAATGATAACCGCCGAAATGGCCATTAAGCCGATGCCGATCAGCGAAACCCACATTTTCATCATAGCATCCATAGTCGACTCTTCTCCCACTCTTCACCAATGTAATAAATGCAACCCATATTATATCATTGACTGCAAAAAAGGACAAAAGGCGCAAAATTGCCGCTGCGGAATCGCTCCGCTGCAGCAAAGCTTTGCGCTTTTGCCCAAATATAAGGATTTGTTACTTCTTGATCATCATTTTGACAAGCGATTCCATGCTGCCCATATTCATGCCGGTCGCCTTAACGGCTTTGACAATATCGTTTATAGTCGATTCCGCAACAGGCACCTTCGCCATCTCTGCCACTTGCTTGATCAGCTTGCGTAGTTCGGCTTCGTTCTGCATTGTCGAATCCGTTACACCGCTGGCCAGCTTCTTGACCGAGTTTTCGGAAATATTTTTGCCCGTTTTTTTATTGATTGCGCCGAGCACGTCTTTTGAAATATTTTTTCCCATGCACTAACCTCCCATCGCAATCGCTTCAGCTCGTTGCTCTTAAGCTTTAGCTCCGATGGGATATCATATGAGCAAGGAAATCGTTTGGTGTAGGCGCCTGTCTTAGCCGATGCTTTCAATCTCATGGGTTTTTAACCGGCCCATAAGATGCTCAACGGCTGCTTTTGGCGAAAACTCCTCAAACAGCACCTTATACAATTGCGAGGTAATCGGCATTTCAACCTCATAGCGCTTCGCCAGCTCAAACGCGGCACGCGTCGTACGCACGCCTTCAACGACCATGCCCATCTTGGTGAGCACGTCGCCAAGCGGCGTACCATCCGCCAGCATATGCCCCGCACGCCAGTTGCGGCTGTGCTGGCTCGTACAAGTAACGACCAGATCGCCAACGCCGGCAAGCCCAGCGAAGGTGAGCGGATTGGCGCCCATGGCAGCGCCTAAGCGTCCAATCTCTGCAAGGCCTCGCGTCAGCAGTGCCGCTTTGGCGTTATCGCCGAAGCCGAGCCCGTCGGATAAGCCAGCACCGAGCGCGATAATATTTTTAATCGCGCCAGCTACTTCAACGCCTACGACATCCGGATTCGTATATACGCGAAAATCGGAGCTCATGAAAGCATCCTGTGCTTGCTCGGCAGCTTTCATGTCCGCCGAAGCGACAACAACGGTTGTAGGCTGGCGTTTTATGACTTCCTCCGCATGGCTCGGGCCAGACAGCACCACAATTTGCTCAGTTGTACGGCCTAGCTCTTCGGAAAGCACCGTCGTCATCCGCTTCAGCGTATCGGCTTCAAAGCCTTTTGTCGCATGGACGCAAAGCGTCTGAGCTGGAAGATAAGGAGCAGCCTGCTTCGCCACTTCCCGCATGGCGCCGGATGGAGCAACGAATAGGGCAAGCTCCGCTCCGCTGAGCGCTTCTTGCAAGTCGGTCGTTGCCTTAAGACCTTCAGGAAGCGTTACGCCTGGCAAATATTTAGCATTCATGCGGCTTTCATTGATGCCGCTAGCCTGCTCCGCATTACGCGTCCACAACAGCACCTCATAGCCGTTGCGAGCCAGAACGGAAGCAAGCGCTGTTCCCCAGCTTCCCGCTACAAGCACCGCAGCGCGGCGCGCTTGTTCGGTCTTTGCTTTTGCCATATTGGACTCACATTCCTTTCTTTGCGCCAAGCTTGTTCTCCGTTCCCTTCAGCAGCTTCACAATATTCGCCTTATGACGAACAAACGCGAAAACGCATAATACAAGGCTCGCGCAAAGCAGCGGCAAAGAGTAAGTAAGCAAAGCAATAAAGATCGGCGTCAATGCTGCGAACAGCAAGGAACCAAGCGATACGAAGCGCGTAATCGCAATAGCAAGTATAGCGACGATACCCGCAAGCAGCGCTGGCAAGAAAGCAAGCGTTAAAATGACACCAACGGTTGTCGCGATGCCTTTGCCGCCTTTAAAACGAAACCAAATCGGCCAGTTATGGCCAATAATGGCTGCAAGGCCGCATAAAGCAGGCGTCCAGCTTGCCGCGTCGCCTCCGCTGAGCCACTCTCCCAGCAGTACAGCTACTACCCCTTTTGCAATATCCAGCAAAAAGACCGTAATACCCGGCCCTTTACCAAGCACGCGAATCGTATTCGTCGCCCCTGCATTGCCGCTGCCATGCTCGCGAATGTCAATGCCTTTCAGCCATTTCGCGATGACGATGCTGAATGAAACGGAACCTAATAAATAACTGATAATAACTGCAATGGCTGAGTACAGCACGCCTCTTCTCCCCTAATCCTCGTCTGACTTGCGACGTGTAAATAACCGTAGCGGCGTGCCTTCGAAATTAAACGCTGCCCGTATTTTATTTTCCAAATAACGCTCATATGAGAAATGCATCATCTCTGGCTCATTGACGAAAATGACAATCGTCGGCGGTTTTGTCGCCACTTGTGTCACATAGTTGATTTTCAGACGTTTGCCTTTGTCGGTCGGCGGCGGGTTGTAAGCAACCGCATCTCCAACAATATCATTCAGCAAATGCGTCTGAATACGCAAAGCATGCTGCTCCGAAACGTGATTCACGACAGGCAGCAGCTTATGCAGACGGGACTTCGTAAGCGCGGATAAATAAACGATCGGCGCATACGACATAAACAGGAAGTGGTCGCGAATCGTCTGGGAGAAAGCTTGCATCGTTTTCTCGTCCTTCTCGACGACATCCCATTTGTTGACGACAAAAATAGATGCTTTGCCCGCTTCGTGCGCATAGCCTGCAATATGCTTGTCCTGCTCGATAATGCCTTCCTCGCCATTAATTAGGATGAGGGCAACGTCAGCGCGTTCAATTGCTTTCATCGCACGCATAACGCTGTATTTTTCCGTGGATTCGTACACTTTGCCGCGCTTGCGCATACCAGCCGTGTCGATCAGCACGTACTTCTGTCCATCGCGCTCGAAAGGCGTATCAATAGCGTCGCGAGTTGTACCTGCTACATTGCTGACGATCACGCGTTCTTCGCCAAGCAGCGCATTTACAAGCGAGGATTTGCCAACGTTTGGACGTCCAATCAACGCAACGCGAATAACATCTTCCTCGTATTCAACATCTTCGATTTCTGGCAGCTTCGATACGGCAGCATCCAGCAAATCGCCAATGCCCATGCCGTGGGAGCCGGAAATGGCAATCGGTTCGCCAAAGCCTAAGCCATAAAACTCGTATACCTCGTCCATACGTCCCGCATTGTCTACCTTGTTAATAGCGAGTACGATAGGCTTGCGGGAGCGAAACAGCATTTGTCCCACTTCCTCATCCGAATGGGTGAGGCCCGCTTTCGCATCTGCCATAAAAATAATGACATCTGCCTCTTCAATTGCCAGTTCGGCTTGCATCCGAACCGATTTCATAATTTCATCTTCACCATCAATTTCAATGCCGCCTGTATCTACAATATTAAAGGCTATGCCATTCCATTCTCCGGTGCCGTACAGCCGATCCCTCGTAACCCCCGGCTTATCTTCTACAATTGCCAGCCTGTCGCCGACTATCCGATTAAATATGGTAGACTTACCCACATTCGGGCGCCCGACGATGGCGATAACAGGTCTTGCCATAGTTATCGATTCACTCCTTCAGTAATTCTCACGCTTACCATCATAGCAAAAAACAGCCGCCTTGGCTAACTTTTCATGTTAAAGGTGATTAACGAGGATAATGACGCCATTTTTTAGATTATGGGCATTGGCATTCAAAATCTTCTCCAGCAGAAAAGCTGTCTGCTCCAGTTCCTGTTCATTGTCTGCAAAAAAGATCGGTGCACCGCCTCCTGCGACATCCCGGTTGCTCGAAACGACTGCAACAATATTCGCCATGTTCAGCCCTCCTGCTTATTGACTTTCGCTTCTGTAGGCATGCGCACAGCCGATTCGAGAATCGGAACGCGTCCGATCACCTTGAGCGCCTTGCTCTTGTCCCTGTCCTGCGGAAGCATAAATACGGCAAGCCTGCCGTCCTTCATATCGAGCTTCGCCATTGGAATTAAGGCCGGTTCGCCATCATCCCGGTAAACGCCCAGCATCGTAGCCAAATCGTACAAAATCGCTTGGCGCTGGCCCAAATTACCCATTGTAACCTTGCTGTTCGCGTTGAGAGGCGTCAATATAAAGCCCATTCCGCGCTCGCGAATGATATCCTGATTTGACTTAAGCCCCACATTCATAATATAAATGTCGCCAACGAGCAGATCCGGCCCATCCATACGCACTTCCGCTGTTTCCGCCGAAATAATATGGGACAGCGTTTTGCCCGAACGAAAATGATGGACGATCAGCAGCGATAAGCCTCCTGCCAGCAGGCCGACCCAGAGATTGACCATTACCGCAAAAAGGCTGGTAAGCAGCGAGGACATGATTACGAGGTAATTGCGCCCTTCAAATACCATCGCGATGCCCTCGATATAAGTCGCTCCGCGGCTGACGAGCTCCAAGCTGTCGATTTTCGTCAGCGTCTCGCGCTCCATTTTTCTGACATCCCGAAATTGCTGTGCTGCTAATGATAAAAAGGTAATAGCCGTATAGTCTTTACTATATAGCGCAGGAACGGCTACTGCACCGAGTGCCGCCGCAATAACGCCTAGCGAAATATGGATAATTCGGCCGTGAGGATAAGTCGGATATTGGCGATAATCGGTTCTTAGCATCAGCAGCCTCGCAATAATACCGAATGCCATTCCAAGCAATACGCCAAGCAAATGCTTATTCGCAATTAAATAATGGCTCATTTTGGGGAGCTCCCTCCTTTATTTCTCCAGCCCGCTTCCGCTCCCGCCACCTTGCTGTAAGAAGCTCGGAGCAAGTGGAAAGCTATACTGATGAGCCTCGCACAGGCAAAAGCGAGCCAAAAGCTGTCCCACCAAGCCAAGGAGCCAATGCGAGCCATGTAAGTGCCACTTGATAAGAGCCCATTCGCCAATTCCGCCATAGCAGCCGCCAGCAGCAAAATACCAAATTGATGGCCCGGCTTCACTGAAAAAGCGGCTACGAGCAAACCGCCGAGCAGCCCTCCATCCCAAGCGGGGTCAAGCCAAAAAAACACCGGATCAAGCCGGTATAGCTTTTGGATGGCACCCAAAATAATACCGGTCAAGCAAGCACACAACAGCAGATATCGCCTCGATTCTCCGCCTGCCCCTCTGCGAAACGACCAGCAGACAGCGACTGCCACAATCATTATGCTTGCATAAATCTCAACGGCCGTCCCATAAATGGTTACATGATAATGAAACGGCTGGGCAAACAGACATAAAACGGCAACGATCAGCTTTGAACGCCCTGCTCCGACATATTCCGCCCAGCCAGTCGTCATTAATATGAATGCCATAATCATAATCCAGAACGACAAATATCCTTCGTTCACAGCCAAATCACCCCACGTGAAGCTATTATGCGCCAAAAAAAAGAGGCTATTCCTCATTATGAAACATAAGGAACAACCTCTTCTTCACCTTATTCACGGACTCCTTACAAATGTTTACCTAATAATGCTCTAACCTGTACCAAAGAGGATGGCAGCAACTTATCCATTTGCTTCTTGGATTTGAACTGAAACTCCTCCAGTCTCCGAAGCACGTTGGAGCGAATATAATCTTTGTCTGTCTGGTGCCGCTCCAGCAAACGCTCATAAATAGGCAAAAGCGCGGGATCTATTATCCCTGTCAGTGCCTGTAGAGCAATAAGCTTTACTCGTACTTCTGAATCGTCGAGCCTCTGGATAAGTTCGCTTGCATACATCCCTTTTTTGCTAGATTGGCCTGCCTGGTAAACAGCATGAACTCGAATTTCCACATCCGGATAAGTGAAAAAAGGCAGCAGCATAGGCAGCATTTCAACTTCCGCTGCATGAAGAATGTAGCAGATGAACCGAAACGTTTCAGCATCTGCCGCCGCTGGCAGCATGCTTATGAGCTCTTCATTAAATTGCTGATCCCCTTTGGGCATATACCAGTGAATGGCCTGGATGGCACACAATCGATTTTCAGCACTGCTGCTCGTTAATTCTTCATGAATGAGCCTCGCGGCCTCGGCAAAATTTTTCTTGGCCAAAATTTGCAGACATAATTGGCTTACTTCGTTTGAAGAGCTTTCATATTGCGAGACCAGAAAAGCAATCGTCTCAGCCGTTATATTTTTCAGCTTGAACATTCCGTTTAATGCCTCAAGCTTTACAGACTCATCTAATGTAGATTGATAGAGCTCGGTGAGTTCCCGTTCATCTCCGCCACGCCGCATACCGAACCAGCTGGTTTCATAGCCAGCAATGATTTCATCGAGCCAACGCTCATACCAATCCAGAAAATTTGCTTCAAAGGTAACGACTGGCTTTTGGTAGTCGAGATCGATATAAACGACCTTACCGCGATGCTCGCCTGTTATCATTAACATCGTCTCATACGTGCAGCCCTGCTCCCCAATGTTCAGCAAGCCTTGAAAAGCTTTCGCCTGCTCTTCTTCATACTGCTCGTCACTTATATTGCTATCATCATGCAGCGCAGGGTAGTCAGCTTTCCATTGCTCCTTGGTCAATTCAGGACGTATAGAAGATGGCTTATCCATTCGCCCAAGCTCAATGGACTGTTTTTCCCCTAGAGGGTGAATGCCATAATAAGGCCCTGCTCCCCCGTTGCCAATATTCGTCAAAAAAGCGGCATATTCCGCAGGCAAAACGATGCCGTGTTTTTGCTCAAATTCGCGGAGCTCCTCTAGTCCAAGCGGTTCATGCAAACGATATTGATGACTGTTAGCTCCAAATAGCTGATGGTTTGCATCCACCTTAGCCGCGTCCTTTAGCTTCCGCTTAATACGCTCTAATTGATTATGTATCGTCATTTTATTCCACCTTTTCGAGAAGGCTGCCCGGCTGTATTCTGAAATGTTAAAATGCAAAAGGCCAAGCTGCTGCTTGGCCTTTTGAGCGAACATATATACGTCAATGCTCGCTGTAAAACGCAATAACGTATTATTTCAATTTATTCAGTTTGTCGCCGAAACGCTCAGCCAGCGAGTAGCTCATGCTTTGGCTGTTCAAGCTAACATTAGGATTGTTCAGTTCCTCTTGTTTAGGAGCGCGCTCGCGTTGTTGTCTTTCTGGCTTTTGCGGTTGCTCAGGAGCTTCTTCTGTTTCCTTGATGCTCAGGCTAACGCGTTTTTCAGCAGGGTTGAAGTCAAGAACTTTCGCTTGAACTTCTTGCCCTTCTTGCAATACCTCGAAAGGAGTCGCAATATGACGGTGAGCGATTTGGGAAATGTGTACCAAACCTTCAACGCCTGGAGCAATTTCAACAAATGCGCCGAAAGTAACGAGGCGACGAACTGTACCTGTTACGATATCGCCAATGTTGAATTGGCTTCCAGCTGTTTCCCAAGGACCTGGTTGAGCAGCTTTCATGCTCAGGCTGATTTTACCAGCAGCCGGATCAACTTTAAGAACTTTAACCGTTACCGCTTGACCTTCAGCTACTACATCTTTAGGATGAGCAACGTGCTGCCATGAAAGCTCAGAAACGTGAACGAGACCGTCAACGCCGCCGATATCAATGAATGCGCCAAATGGTGTCAAACGTTGAACAGTACCTTCAAGCTGCTGGCCTGGCTCAAGAGCCGCGATCAATTTTTGTTTGTTGCCTTCAAATTCTGCGTCCAATACTTCTTTCGCAGACAAAATGACTTTGCCGTTCTCTTGGTCGATTTCTTTCACTTTTACGCGAAGTGTGCGGCCTTTGTAGTCGCTGAAATCTTCTACAAAATGACGCTCAACCATCGAAGCCGGGATAAAGCCGCGTACGCCAACATCAGCGACAAGGCCGCCTTTTACAACGTCAGCTACGACAACTTCAAATACTTCGCCGCTCTCGAAACGAGCTTGCAGCGAATCCCAAGCGCGCTCGCCATCTACGCTTTTCTTGGAAAGAACAAGCTTTTCTTTCTCGTCATCAATGCTGATAACTTTAAGCTCAACTTCTTGGCCTACTTGTACGGCATCGTTTGCATTATCCAATTGAACTGCGGACAGTTCGCGAATCGGGATAACACCGTCATATTTATATCCAAGGCTTACGTAAGCTTGGTTATCTTCGATTTTGACGATCGAACCTTTAACTGTATCCCCTTTTTTCAAGGATACGAAATTATCCATAGCCTCTTGATTTTCCGCTACTGCGGACTCTTGCACATTGGTTTCTTCTGACATTGAAATAACCTCCTCAATTCATCCAACAACTTTTCAACTTACAAATTTATTTAAATCCGCCAACGTTCTAAAGTGAAACATTAAGCAGCATTTAAAACAGCTATGTTTATTTGTTCGCTGCAATAAGGGCGCGAACATCCTTCATAATCGCATCCGTAAGGCGGTCCAGCTTATCCGGTGAAGAATCATCAATAAATGCGGTAAAATCAACCGGCTTGCCATAATAAACCGTTACTTTGCGAAACAAGGAATAATTACCCACAATTGCCACAGGTATAACAACCGCATTGCTGCGAAGCGCAATCATTGCCGCCCCCTTCTTCGCTTCCCCGCCTTGATTGCGGCGAGAGCCTTCCGGGAAAATACCCATTACATTGCCTTCCTTCAGCAGGGTGATCGCTGATTTGATCGCCTCTTTGCTTACGCCTCCGCGCTTAACTGGAAAAGCTCCAAATGCCCGAATGAGCGGTCCGAAAACCGGAATTTTAAACAATTCCGCTTTCGCCATATAATGGACTTTCCGTGGAACCTTGACGCCGACCGTAGGCGGGTCAAAATTGCTGACGTGATTGGCGCATAAGATGACCGGCCCGTCAGCAGGTATATTCTCAAGCCCTTTGGCTTCAAGACGGAATAGGCATATATAAAGCACGCGGAGAAGAAATCGGAACAACAGGTATAACATAGTTTACTTCGCCCCCGCCAATTTGGTTCTGCTTAATTTGACAATAGCTTGAGCGACCTCTTCAATCGACATCGCCGTGCTGTCCAGCAGGATTGCGTCTTCAGCGCGGACGAGCGGTGAAATTTCCCGCTGTTCATCCAGTTGGTCACGCTGCGAAATTTCTTCTGCAAGCTGTTCCAGCGTCACCGGCTGCTTGCCGGCTAGCTCCTTGTACCTGCGAAGCGCACGCTCCTCAACGGATGCTGTTAAAAAAACCTTCAACTCAGCGTTCGGAAGCACATGGGAACCGATGTCCCTGCCATCCATTACAACACCTTTTTCCTCAGCCAGCCTGCGCTGCGCTGCGCCAAGAAATTGTCTGACCGCTTCATTCGCCGCATAATGAGACACATTCAGCGTCACATCGCGTGAACGGATTTGTTCGGTGACATTTTCCCCATTCAAAAATACAGTCTGTCCATTGTCGCCTGCCTGCAGCTTAATGTCCAGATGCGTCACATGGTCAGCAAGCTTGCCAGCTTCCTGCGGCTTAATGCCCGCCTGCTGCGAACTATAGGTCACGGCTCGATACATAGCACCTGTATCAATGTATACATATCCTAATTGTTCGGCAACTTTACGCGCTACTGTGCTTTTCCCTGCCCCAGCAGGTCCATCGATAGCAATGTTGATCCGCTCGCCGTCACCGTCTTGCTGCATCACTAAAAGTCAACCCCCCTTATGTCGAGATGGCTGGCTTGATACACCGTGACAGATGCGACGCTAACCTCTCAATAAAAAAGCAGGCTTTGCCTGCGGACGTGAAAATTATACCACACTATACGAGCGGATGCAAAAACACCCTCCACCTTGCTTTCAGGTATTTGAACGCATTATGAAGAAACCTGTCCTTGCAGACGGGTTCCTTCCATGCGCTCGGCTCCCGACAGCAAGTGTCTGACCGTGCTGCTTTGCAGCACTGTTTGCGCAAGCAAACATGCGATAAGCAGCGCGGCAGCCACGATGCCGAGCCCTTTTCCTATTTTATCAAACGGAACTGAAAAAGACTGGTTAGGAGCTTGTCCCTCCAGCCGTTTCCAGCTTTGCCCAGACGCGCGAGCCATGCAATCATTCCCTTCTATCCCTGTTAAAGGATAGCATGCGTAGAGGGCGGCCCAGCTATTCAGCGGTTGCGGAATTCCAGCTGGCGCTCAAAGCAATAGCGAATAATCCGCTGACGGTCTGAATCATTAATGCCGGCAAATTTAATCATCACCTGATTGCGCCCCGTTTCAAGCTTTACAACCCGCACGATTTCCGCATTGAATGACGCATGCTCGATGGACCCATTTTTATAAGGAACAAGCAGCCAGCACTCCAGCACCTGACCTTGGGAAATCGGCCATTTCCCATCGCAAATGAACGAAATTCCGCCGCCCCCAACATCATCTGTAAGCGCCACGAAGCGGACCTGATCCGGCGTTTTCACTGCGATTTCAAGCTCGGCAGCTACCCGCAGAAAATTGCGCCGCTGCACCTTTGTAATCTGATCAAGGTCCGGCTTCCGAATTTTGACCAGCTTGACGACGTCTTCCCGGAAACCAAGAACGTGGGAATTAAAGAAATGCTTGATTCCATCCTCCGATACAAAATAGACCGAAAGCTCGTCTCCCAAAAACATTCTTTTCATTCTGCCATTTTGGCTATTTATCGGGTTCTCAATCAAAAAACCTTCATCCAGCACCTCGGCAATACGCGCCTTGTACTCGATGGCAGCTTCTGCTTCATCAGAAGAAGCAATTTGGAAAAATAACATTTGATTAATTTTCGGCAACAAGTTGGCTCCCCCCTATAATGCTGTCATTATAACACGACATATAGAGAGGAGCCATATGGTTATTTACCGGAACTTGCCACTTTGTCAAGCGAAGACAGCACTTCAATCGATTCTTCCATGCCGCTTTCTGCATTAATGTAAATGCGGTAATCGCTATCATTGATCCGGCCCGTATATTCATAGCACAGCACTTCATTGCCATCATCATTTTTGATCAGCGCCATCTGCTCTTTGGACACTTTCATATCCGGGTTCAGCGCCTTGCGCGCGTCTGCTTTGGAGATGCCTGCCTTCGGCAGCGTCCGCTTATGATGCTCGAACACATATTCATTCGCTTGCAGCGCCGCTATATCTCCATTATCAAGCGCAACCTTGACCGTCAGCTTGTCTGGATAAATCAGCACATCGTCCTGGTTGCCGACAAAGCCGAACGTTCCTGCATTATCATAGGCGTCATAGCTAACCGCCTTCATGCCGTCAAAGCCATGCTCTTTCAAAAACTTTTCAGCCGCAGCCCGCGCCTGCTCAATGTCCAGCTGCTTCTCTCCAATTTCACGGGGATCCATATAAGCGATCAGTTGGCCGCCCTTTTGCGAAAAATCCATATGGATCGTATTGCCCGACTTATGCTCGGACAACACTGCGGAATACGAAGCATATTCCGTGCCTTTGCCATTTTCAGCAACGCGAATTTCTTTGCCATCGCCTTTTTTGCCGGCAAACTTGGCAGCGCGCTGCTTAATTTCTTCCGGCGTAACAGCTTTACCGCTCAGCATGCTGATTGGGCGCTTCTCGTACATGCTTGAAACCGAAGGACCCCAGTTAATTTCCGGATAGCTACTTACCTTCTTATCGACACCTTTGAAGCCGTCGACAATTGTCTGATCGCCCTTGGCTTCCTTCGCAGCCAATGACAGCTCAACGTCCATCCAGCGCAAATGATTCGAGAGCACTTTTTCCTGCATGCCCTGCAAATCTTTTGAAATATCCTTGGAGTTGGCGTACAGCGTTTTGAGGGTTTTGAATTCATCCTCAGACAGCGGCTGCTTCGTCAAATCGCGAACGGAAGTTTTATAGGCAAAATTGGAAATGCGCGACAAAAACTCCTCCGCCTTGTCAAATGGAAGCATCGAAAGCGGCAGCTGGCTAATTTCGTTCTGCGCCTCGCTTGTTAGCCGCCATACGTTAACGAGCCCTTTTCGGTGATACGCTTGTGAGGTGGAATTGACGGCTAACGTATTGCCAAGCTGCTGATGCAGCTTATCCACATGGTAAGTTAAATTATGGAACGCCCGTTGATACTGATTTTCCGCCTTCATCAATACAGCGTTTTTCTCCTGATGCTCCTGATAGCCCCAATAGAGCGAACCTACAAGCAAAATAGCCGCAATTGGGAACAGCACCGCGCTTATCCGTCTATAAACCATACAAAAAGCTCCTTTCTTGTGCAAACCTGGTGTTAGTTTGGTTTGCTGAAAGGAGCTTTATGCATTCAATTTGTTTAAAAGCTATGTTCTTCAATATCAAGATCGTCGATGTTGTTGCAAATGCACTGCTTGAAACCAGTATCTACGCCGCTGCTTTCGCGCTTGCCCCGCAAAACAAACTTCTCGCCACATACATTGCAGCGAATGGTCACTTTCACTCTGACTGCTTCCATCCCTACCTCCAGCTTACCCTAAAAATGTACTCTAGCTTTCAGTATGGACGGCTGCTTTACAATTTAACCTCTTCATCGCGCTTCAAAAAACGAAATGGCGATCGCGAGTTGGCCCGCTGCATTTTTCGGAGGCCAACGACCCATAGCACCGCCATGAACGGAATGATGAACCAGATCCAGCTGGAACGCATCGTGATCATAATCCAGTCATAGCTGCCGTGCAGCATTATCGGCAGCAGAAACGATACGATAATATAATTTCTGCGTTTTTTGCCATTGCTCTCGAACTTCGCTTTGCCTACGTAATAGCCCATCATAATGCCGAAGAGGGCATGTCCCGATACGGGAAGCAGCGCCCTCATAACGAGCGAGCCGAACGATGCGGGAGCCAGGAAGGCATACATCACATTTTCGAGCGTCGCAAATCCTAGCGATATGGAACCGGCGTACACGATGCCGTCGTAAGGTTCGTCAAACTCCGTATGATTGTAAATAAAATGATAAAGAACGAACCATTTTATAAATTCCTCTACGCCAGCCGATTGAATAAATGAAAAGACGACTGGATTATCGCCCCACCAAAGCTGCAAGCCGCGCTGCACAACCATAATCGGCAGCACGATCAGCACGCCCAGCAAGAACATCCGGACGACCATATGAATAGGCTCCGTATCGTATTTATCCTTTAAATATAAATATGTCAGCAGTGCTATTCCTGGTGCCACCGCTGCTGTCAAGACAGAGATCCACATCATCGCCGTTCTTCACCCCCCCATGCCGTGCCTGCTGCAA
Source organism: Paenibacillus sp. Leaf72 (assembly GCF_001422685.1). NCBI lineage: Bacteria > Bacillati > Bacillota > Bacilli > Caryophanales > Paenibacillaceae > Paenibacillus > Paenibacillus sp. Leaf72. The sequence continues at coordinate 392,977 of NZ_LMLV01000001.1, forward strand.
CCACCCTCAATAACGGGAGGCCGCATATCTATTTCTACATCATCCCTGTAATAGCCCTCATTATTTTGCATCCATTCAGTATAGACCAAGATTTCGTGTCCTATTGCCCAGCGAATCCTGCTTGTCCAACCAATCAGGGATGTCCAGTTCCTCTTCATTATACAACGCTATAGACACATCGGATATACCTTTTATTATATTGACAACACCTCGCGCCATTGCCGTTTCCCTGACTCTGGAGCAGGCCAGCGCTTGTACGATTACATAAAAAGAAGAAGAGCATCAGCAGGCTTGACAGCTCCTGCAGATGCTCCGTTCATTGCGCCCTCTTCGCTTAAGCATTGCCTAGTTGAAAAAATGAGTGCATATTTCTTTCACAGCCTCGGAAGGCATGATTACTTTCCCGTATTCCTCCAACATCGCATAAGTGACCGATGTGGCTTCGCCGTATTCAGCCAGCAGGGCGATAACGGCATTGTGGCGGGACGTTTCAATCAAAGCCGGTTCCAGCGCCAGTATATATTTATTATTGTAAGCATACAGGCGCCCATCTTCTGTCAGGGCAGCGGCTTGCAGCTGTCTGCAAACCTGTATAACATCCTCGAAATCCCGAAAGGAATACATGACGATATCGCTTTGCTCAAGCGTCACTTCCATTTCGTAAATTTCGTCATCTGCGTCATCATCATCGGACGTTCTCTCTTCCGAGCTTCCGTTCATTTTGCCGCGAGTGACAATCACGACCATACCTTGGGCCGGTAGGGCAAACACTTCGACCGCTAACGGTCCGCTGGCATCGAATCCAAGTTCACTGTATGCTTGATCCATCATTTCACTGAATAGTTCGTGCACCTTTGGAATTTCGCGCCACATGTCGTCCTTCTGGATCCCTCGTTCCAGCAGGTCGTCGAACGTCAGAAATATTTTTATCTTGTCCTGACTAAGTCGTTCGATCTTCATGACAGGATCCTCCTCTGCAGCATCTGTTGTAACAGCGTATGAAATTTATAAGAAGATGTGACCAAAATGGTCAAATCAAACTATGTAACTACTTTATCATGTTCAAACTCGGATTGCACCTAAAATAGGCAAAAAGAATCGTTCGAATCTGCACTTTTTCAGTGCCTCGTTCAAACGATTCCTTCCAGAAACTGTTGGTTAATGTGTCTTGTTCGACGATTCCGCCATGATCTCCTCGGCTTGCTGTTTCAGCTCTGGATCACTGTTCATCATTGCTTCAATCTGAACCCAGCCGTCTCCGAATTTTCCGGCGGTATCGTCTGTACGCTTTGGGCCCTTGTTTACAGCCTTTTTCGTCCAATCGTTATTCCACAAGGACATCGCCTTGTGGCCAATCGTTGAACAAGCGCTCGCCAGCACGCCAGCTGCAAGTGCAGCTGTACCTGGACGCTTGCGGGCAACATAGAGAGCAGCGGCTGCCCCGGCAAGCCCTCCGAGAAGAAATCCTCTTAGCCTCATAGTAGGACAAAACCTCCTTGATTTAGGGCCCTAAAAAATCCCCATTCAATATTCGATTTCACCCTTTAGTGTGGCTTGCCTCCTCTTATTTATCCTGCTTAATAAAGGAAATCCCGCGGCCTGCAAAACACAGCATGATTGATTATGCTACAATAATACCCATTGACAACTACAACATAAATGGAGGTTCATTATGTTTAAACGAATGACCGCATCGCTCGCTGTTCTTTTGGGAGCTGCATTAGTTGCTGCGGCTTGCAGCCAGCAAAGCGTCCCGTCTGGCAGCAATCTGCCGCAGGAAAGTGCTTTGGCACAGGAAAGCCCAGCAGCCGACCAGTCGCCTGCCGCTTCTCCTGTCCTTCAGCAAGAGGAGCCAACGGCTTCGCCCCTTGCAGAAGAAGCAACGCCGTCTCCAAGCGAGGCTCCGACTGCCAAGCTGTACAAAATGGACAGCGTATACCGCTTCAAACCGCTTGACAAAGGAACGACCGATAAAGTTGTGCTGCTGACCTTTGATGATGGCCCGCACAACAAGGAGGTGCTGACCAGCCTGCTCGATACGCTCGGCAAGCATAAGGCTAAAGCGATCTTTTTCGTGAACGGCTACCGAGTTAAAGCGAACCCTGATTTGCTGACGCTCATTCATGAGCGCGGACAGACGATCGGCAACCACTCCTGGGACCACATCAACTTGAAAAAAGAATCTGCCGCCAAAGTGGAGCAGCAGGTTGCTGATGTACAGGATAGCGTCATGAAGCTGACCGGCGAAGCGCCAAAGTTTTTCCGGCCCCCTTATGGCTCCGGCAACGATAGCGTTAAAGAAATCGTCAAAAACCACGGCATGCTGTACATGACGTGGTCCAATGGTTCGCTTGACTGGGAACAGAAATCTCCCGGAGATCCTGACAAAGTTGTCGCGAGTGTGCTGGAACAGCTTCACCCAGGCGCCAACATTTTAATGCATGAGCTGGCCTGGACCGCTGAAGCGCTTGACAAGCTGCTGACGCAGCTTGAAGACAAGGGCTATGGCTTCATCGATCCGGCTGCAATTGATACGGACCTCACGAATTAGAAGCTTGGGGCAGCTAAGTGCTCCGGCAGCTTAATTCGCATATTTCAATCCGTACCAGAACAATCCTGCGACCAAACTCAAAAAGAGAAAAAACAATACATTATAATACCATCTCGTTACTTTGCTAGCGCCCGAAGGGAACTTTTTCCGTCTTGGGGGAAGGATCTCCCTTCCCTCTTCATCGATTCGGGGAGCTTCCGTTTTCTCGGGCGACGGCCCTTTGCGCGTGGCTTTCCCGAATTTTTGTACCCTGCTCATAATTGCCCTTTCGGTTCCCTCCTGAATCTGATAATAAAGCCCATAATCATATCTATCGCAAAGTGTGCAAGAATTGGGGCCCATAAGCTGCCAGTTTGTATATAAATCCATCCTAAGCCGTAACTGATGGAAAACACAAGTCCAGTTGGAATCCAATGCTTTAAATACCGGACATGAATGGCTGCAAAGATGATGCTTGTCCAATATGGCCCGAAAGCGTGCTGCAAAGCGCCCCTGAAGAGCAGCTCCTCGCATACCGAGACAACGAACGACAATACGATAATATGCCAAATCGGGCGTTCCCGGAAAATCCGGTCATTTACGCCGCCATCATCGGCTGCTTCATCAGGCACAAAGCGGGAAATGGACAAATCTACTATGAGTACAACCGCCGCTAACCCTAGTCCAAACCATACGACGGCAAGCTCTTTTGGAAAATGAAATAAATGAATTATGCTCTGACGCTGAAATAAAACCCATATCAAGCCGATAATAAAAGTAAGTGCTTGCGTCATGTACAAATTAATGAGCAGCATGCGATCGTCAAGCTCGTCAACGGTCACCTTGCGCACTCGTATTTTACGGATGTCGAATTTTTTCATAACTTCCCGCCCGTCCTGGAGGTTCGTATTTTTGATGTAAATTCACCTGTACGCACAGGCAGCAAAAGAGAGCAATAATGAATACATACATAAAAGGGAGTTTTGTTATGGAAAAGCAGCTAACCCGTTCCGCCATGTTTTACAGCATTGGTTTTATTTTTATGCTGGTTTGCGCAGTCGGCGCATTTTTCTACGGAGTACAGTACGGCAGTGAGCAGACTAAAACCAGCTACGAAATGAAACAGTTAAACAGTGAGGCTAAATCCAAGTCGACTCCATACCAGCAGCAAGATCTTGTCTCCTACTATCATACTGTATTTCTGCCCTACCGTGAATTCCAAAACGAATGGTTCAATGCTTTGAAAAAACTGGAGCAGGATGATTCAGCCGATGGCAACGCCATGTTTAAGGATTTGTCCAAGCTAGCCAAGAAAAAAGCCGGCGAGGTCGCTTCCTTCAATATGCAGCAATCGCCACTGCTCGGTGAAGCACAGACGAGCGTTATTAAAAGCCTTGAATTGTTTGAGCAAACGTCAAACAGAGCGGTGAACAAAGCGAAGACGCTCAATACTGCGAAGCTCATCGCAGCCGTTAATGACGATTCCATTTACCAGGCAGCTGTGAAGCAATCCCTTTCCTCGCAGCAATCGTATTACAGCGCGATGATGAAATGGGCAGCTACCGTAAACAGCGACATTCCTAACGAATACAAGTTCCCGAATATTTTGGAAATCAGTAAATGGAATAAGCTGCCCCTTATTGTAAAAAATAAATTGATGGCTGACCATTTGTTGTCGCATAAGCAATTAACGAACTTCTATCCACAGGATCTGGTTATCCGGATCGATGAATTTATTAAGACGGGGCAAGCGAGCAAAATGAAAATTCGCTCCATCGCTGCCATTGCTGAGCTGCTGATGAATACAGCCGCCGTGCGCAACGGCGACTACAGCAGCGGCTTCGAGCAAATGTACAGCAAGGAAGTGCTGCCGCTGCTGCCTTTCTTCACTACTACCTCGTCTTAAAAGACTGCTTGTGCTAGTCGTATTGAAACCCTTGAAGCAGGGCTATGGCCGCCATTCCTCCGGTTACATTGTGGAGGCTGCCATAGCCCTGCTTTTCTAAATATCCGCATACATTAGCGCTGCGTACGCCATGTGCGCATACGATATAAAGCGGCTTGTCATCCGCTAATTGTCCCAAGTGATGAGGAATCGTATTCATCGGAATAAGCGTAGATTGCTCCAGATGATAATAGTCCCATTCAAACGACTCCCGAACGTCAATGACTTGCCTTGCCTCTATATGTCCTTTCTCCAAAAGCTGCAAAAAAACATCCGCTTCGATCTCTTCCCAATTGTTCATGTCTCGTCTCTCCCCTTTATCTATTTAAGCAGGCAATGCATGAATCATATCAAAAAATTTCACATTTGATCAAGTTTGAGGATTGCAATTGTCCATGTTAATGCTTTAAAATGATAAAGGCTATCCTTTCTGTCATTCGACATGAATCGAGGAGCCGTTTGACTATATGAAACTCTCGCCTCGCATGCGCATGTGTGCAAGGGCGGTTTTTATTTTAGTATCACACCTGATGTAGCTTACGAAATGATTTTTACATTCGCAAAAATTTTAGGGGGCAATCTACTTATGTTTAAAGTGCTAGTATCCGATCCCATCAGCGATCTGGGCATCCAACAGCTTGTAGACGCGGAAGATATCATTGTCGATAAAAAACCAGGTTTAAGCGAGGATGAGCTCGTAGCCATTATTGGCGAATACGACGCTCTGCTCGTTCGCAGCCAAACGCGTGTAACAGCACGCATTATGGAAGCCGGCAAGCTTCTTAAAGTCGTTGGACGCGCAGGCGTTGGCGTAGACAACATTGATCTGGACGCTGCAACGCAGCGCGGAATTATCGTTATTAACGCTCCTGACGGCAATACGATTACAACTAGCGAGCACACTTTTGCCATGATGATGGCTGTAGCCCGCCATATTCCTCAAGCCTATATGAAAACGGTCAATGGCGTTTGGGATCGCAAATCCTTCCTTGGCGTAGAACTTCGCAACAAAGTGCTTGGCGTTCTTGGCATGGGTCGTATCGGCAGCGAAGTTGCAAAACGTGCAAAAGCTTTCGGCATGGACATTCTCGGCTACGATCCGTTTATGACAGAAGAGCGTGCAGAAAAGCTTGGCATCAAGCTTGCATCGGTGGACGAAATTGTCCGTAACGCGGATTTTATGACGGTGCACACCCCGCTTACACCTGAAACTCATCATATGATTGGCAAAGACCAATTTGCTGTTATGAAGCCTGGCATGCGCATCGTAAACTGCGCTCGCGGCGGCATCATTGATGAAATTGCTCTGGTTGATGCGGTTGACCAAGGTATCGTCGCTGGAGCAGCATTCGACGTATTTGAAGTTGAGCCTCCGGCTGAGGACCACCCGTTCCTGAAGCATCCGAAAATCATCGTAACGCCTCACCTTGGCGCATCGACAGTTGAAGCGCAAGAAAACGTTGCGATCGACGTTTCGGAGCAAGTGCTGCACATTTTGCGCGATGAGCCGTTCAGCAATGCCGTTAACATGCCGCCAATTCCGGCTGGCCTGCAAAGCAAGCTTCAACCGTATTTCATTCTTGGAGAGAAGCTGGGCAGCTTCATTTCCCAAATGACAGACGGTCCGGTACAGGAAATCGTTGTCGGTTACTCCGGTGATCTTGCAGAAGTAGATACACAGCCACTGACTCGCTACGTTGTCAAAGGCATTCTGTCCCACCACCTTGGTACGGAGCAAGTGAATGTCGTCAACTCGATGCATCTTGCGAAAGAGCGCGATGTTAACATCGTCGTTCAAAAATCGCATATTGCAAAAGACTTTACGAATCTCGTAACCGTATCGCTGCGCACGAAGAAGGAAGATCGCACTGTTGCCGGCACGCTGCTTACTGGCTATGGCCCGCGTATCGTTCAAATTGACAATTTCCCTGTCGATGTTACGCCAGAAGGCAATCTAATCCTGATCTCGCATAACGATAAGCCTGGAATTATCGGCCGCGTAGGTACGTTGCTTGGAACGAATGACGTGAATATTGCAACGATGCAGGTTGGTCGTCAGCTAGAGGGCGGCTCCGCGATTATGGTATTGCGTGTTGACAAAGGAACGCCTAAAGAGGTTCTTGAGCAGCTTACGAACTTGACTGAGCTGAACACTGCAAAAGAAATCAAAATCTAATACGGACTTCTGTCCATGCGAAAAACCCCGGAGTGGTCGTTGTTGACCGCTTTGGGGTTTTTGTTTGCCACTGGCTTGCTATACCCTGCACTATTCTACTCCTACTCCTATATTCCATGCCTATACCTGACAAAAGGCTGCTATACACCTTCTGATCAGCTTCTACAGCCTTAAAAGTCTTGGCGTGCTTGGGTATAGCAATGCTCCGATATCGACGAGATTGAGCGCCTCAGGTCCCGTGACAACTCTATTCCATTTATTCAAATGTTTCACGAGCAACAAGATTTAATGCTTCTTTTCAACAAAAAATAGCGCTCCTATCGGAGCGCCTTGACAGCTAATGCTTTGTTTCGACAGGCAGCAGCAGCGTAAAGGTCGTCCCTTTGCCGAGTATGCTGTCTACTTCTATTTGTCCATTATGCTGGGTGATGATGTTTTTGACGATCGCAAGGCCGAGTCCTGTTCCTACAGAGGTGCCGCGCTTTCGCGATTTATCTGCTTTGTAAAAGCGTTCGAAGATATACGGCAAGTCCTCGCTAGGAATGCCTTGTCCCTCGTCTTTAATTTGCATTTGGATATAATCGGTATGGTTAATCGTCATTGGGCTTGCTGCAATCGTCACAGATTTGCCAAGCGGCGTATGCCGCAGCGCATTATCGAGCAAATTCGTCAGCACCTGTTCAAGCCGGTCTTCATCCGCCCCTAGCAGCAGCAGCGGCATATCAGGCAGCTCGGTCTTGAACATGACTTCCCGCTCCTTGGCAAATACTTGGAACTTGCGATGCACACGCCTGATTATTTGCTGCAAATCGAACTGCCGCAAATTCAGCTCCACATGCCCGGCTTCCATGCGCGCCATATCCAGAAAATCATTGACCAGCCTGCCCATGCGCAGCGATTCATCATAAATGACCTGCACAAGCTCCTTGCGCTCCTCTGGGGAAGCCACAATATCGTCTAGCAGCGCTTCGCTGTAGCCTTGCATCATTGAAAGCGGCGTTCTAATCTCATGGGAAACATTCGCCACAAAGTCACGCCGCAGCTTCTCCAGCTTATGTTCCTCCGTCACGTTCCGAATGACCGCGACCGCTCCGCGGGCAACGCCATCCAGCAGCAGCGGAGCCATGACGACAGACCACATGCTGTTGTGCACGTATACTTTATTCGAAACATCGCGGCCTTCGTCCATGACCTTCTCGAATATATCAAGCAGCGGCCCAGGAACAGAAGAGTATGGCTTTGTGCTATCGTAAAAAGCATCGCCCCACTCCTGATTCAGATCAGCCCAGCGGTTTATAAGCAAATGTCCCGGCGGATTTGTCAAAATTATTTCGCCTTCAGCATCGAACGTAATAACTCCGTCACCCATACTGCGCAGGATGCTCGACAAATGCTCCTTCTCATGATTAAGATCATGAATGAGCTTATCGACCTGCTCAGTCATATTATTGAACGTATTCGCCAGCTCGCCAATTTCATCATTTGAGCGAATTTTCACCCGCATCTGATAATTTCCTTGCGATATCGAATCCGCAGCTTCCTTCAGCTCAAGCAGCGGCTGCTGAATTTTACGCGATAGAAAAAAGGCAAAGAAGGTCGACATCAGAAAACCGATAACTGCAACGATGACGAACAGCAGCATCACTTCATGGCTGGCATCATTTTCAAATAAATATCCGATATACGGAATAAGAAATACGCCAAGCGTCAGCAGCACGACGGCCACGAGCAAAATAATCGTCACCCACAGCTTGCCAACGACGCTATGCCACAGTAGAAAAGGAGAGTACTTCCTCCAGTTCATTACTTTGGCACCTCAAGCTTGTAGCCGACGCCCCATACCGTCGTAATCATGGCAGCTGCGTCGCCCGACACCTTGTTCAGCTTCTCGCGCAGACGCTTGACATGCGTATCAACGGTTCGGAGATCACCGAAAAACTCATAGTTCCATACATCCTTAAGCAATTCCTCACGGGAAAACACTTTATCCGGAGAAACAGCCAAATAGTGCAAGAGCTCATATTCCTTTGGCGTCAAGCTCACTTCCTGGCCTGCCGCTGTTACGCGGTGGGCATCATGCTCAATGACCAAATGCGGGAATACGATATTGTTGCTGGAATTGACTTCCTTCGTCAGAAAAGCAGTAGCCGAGGAGCGGCGCAAAATCGCCTTCACCCGATAAATGACTTCGCGCGGGCTGAATGGCTTAACAACATAATCGTCAGCACCAACTTCAAATCCTTGCACCCGGTTCATTTCCTCGCCTTTCGCCGTCAGCATAATGACAGGCGTCGCTTTCACTTGACGAAGACGGGAGCACATTTCCACGCCGTCAATGCCCGGAAGCATAACGTCGAGCAAAATAAGCGCATAGTCCGTAGCCGTAGCCATTTGCAGCGCAGATTCTCCATCTTCCGCTTCATCAATGACGTAGCCTTCCTTTTCCAAATACATTTTGAGCAAACGGCGAATCCGTTCTTCATCGTCAACAACCAAAATTCGGCTGGCGAAATTGGACATATTCATTAACCCCTTTCCCAATCGCGATTAATTCGTTCCCGCGTAAGAATGAAGGCCCGCTATTACCAGATTTACGCCAATCAGCGTAAATAAAATAACGACGAAGCCGATGACCGCGAGCCAAGAGGACCGCAGGCCCTGCCAACCGCGCGACAATCTGAAATGCAAATAAGCACTGTAGTAAAGCCAGGAAATAAGCGCCCAAACTTCCTTCGGGTCCCAACCCCAGAATCGGCCCCAGGCAATATTGGCCCAAATCATGGCAAAGATGAGCGCACCGAGCGTGAAAATCGGAAAGCCTATCGCAATGGCACGATAGCTGATTTCATCCAGATCATCCGGGTCAACACCCTCCATGACTGGATGAATGACTGCGCCAAGCGGCTTGCGGAATACAAGGCGAAGCAAGCCATACAAAATCGTTCCGGCAATAATCGACCAAATAACCGTATTGAGCTTGCGGCCGGCATTAACGCCGTTCATCCATGATGGTGCCTCAAGCTTCGTATCCGTCATGCCGAGGAAGCTGTCAGCATGGACGACCTGGCTGTTATAAGGCTTCACAATTGGGGGCAGCGTATAATCAACCGTTTCGACTTTAGATGACTCAATCCCTTTAGAATCGATTGTCGACAGCTCTTGCGAGAACTGCGCTTCATAACCAGCGGAGCGGAAACCAAATACCGCAACGAGAAAACCAATAATAATAATAATCGTATATAGCGAGAATTCGACCCAAAATCGTGATCTCCGCGCTTCCTTCGTCTCGCTTTTAAAATCAACAACCCGCAGCAAATACATAAGCCCGGCAGCAAAACCGACGGCAAAAAAGGCTTCGCCGAGCGCAGCTGTCGTGACATGCACTTTCAGCCAAATCGAGTTAAGCGCTGGAATAAGCGGCTGAACCTCCTGTGGAAAAACCGAAGCATAAGCCACGATAATAACAGTTAGCGGCAGGGAGAACATGCCCAGCAGCGCTTTACGATAAATCGCATATATAATCGTAAAAGCAATCATAATCGCCATGCCGAGGAAGGTCATAAATTCGTACATATTACTCGTTGGAATTTGACCGCTTCCTGCCCATCGTGTGAAGAAGAAGGTCAGATGGGCAGCCAGCCCCAAGCTTGAAGTGATAAACGCAATGCGTCCCCAGCGCTTCTCATGCTGAAACGGATCGCGGTTGCTCCACTTTTTCCCCGCAATCGCAATGACATAAAATAAAAAGGCAAAGCAATACAGAAAAAAAGCGGCTATAAAAGCATCACTGCTCAAATCAACTAAACTCACGCGTTATTCCCTCCGTTATCTAGCGACTTTGGATCTACGGTCACGCCATTTTTTTGAAGCGCGCCCGCCACATCCGCCCGCATGCCGTACCAGTTTTTATTCGTGTGTGCGCCAAGAGACAGCTGGCCATCATCAATGCGCAGCCAAATTCTACGATGCTGCCAATAGGAGCCCATCAATAGGCCAATCATTGAAATAGCTGCGCCGACCCAGACGAAGTTCAATGCCTTGTCCACACGAACGTTAAGCGAGGTAGAAGCTTCTGAGAAGTTGACATTTTGCATTCCGTCGACCTTGATCTCAAACTTGCTTGCTAAAGCGCCATTAATTTGATCTTGCCCGAACTTCTCCTTGTCCTTCTGCATCGGGAAATACATGTAAGGCTGCCCGGCTTCAGGCAGTCCCGGCCCGGTAATCAGAAAGACGAATGCAGGCGCATTCGGCTCACGTCCAAGCGTCGTCGGTTCGCCGTTCTCGCCAACTGCAAAATCCATGTAATTGGCGATCAGCCGCATCTTGTAAGGACCGAGCTCATAATTAAGCTCCGCATCCTTCATCATCAGCTCGAACGGCCCGTATTTCTCGCCGGTCTCTTTGTTGATCAGCATCGGCTTGACACTGATCAGCTTGGGCGTCAGGTCGAAGTCAAACTGATAAAGCTTCAAGCCCTTATACTTCAGCGGGCTGTTGACGATAATATCATGTTTGGCTACTTCCTCAAGCACCGGCGTCTCGCCAGCCTCGCAGCCGCTTGTACATGTATAAAGGACAGCCGCCGTTTCATAGAGCTTTGCCCTAGCTTGTCCCTTCAGCTCTGGCGGAAGCTCGTCATCCGTATAAAAATCAACGGTAAACTTTTCATTTTTGACAAAATAGTTGGTGCCTTCAATCGGTACGGTCGCGCCGTCAGCAACGGAAATATAGCTGTCCATTTGCCAGCCTGGCAAGCTGCGGGCGAGTATCGAGAGCAGAAACAAAATAAGGCCGATATGATTAATATAAGGCCCCCATCTACTAAATCGGTTTTTCTCCGCAAGCAGCGCTGAACCGTCCATATGAACGCGGTAGCGCTTCCGCTTTAGCTGAGCCGCAAACTGCTCCACCCAAGCTTCGGCAGGCTCGTCCACTTTTGCGGAATAAACCGTCTTCTGCCGATTGATGAACTGGAGATGCTTGCGAATTTGCTGCTTGCTCAGTGCCCGATATAACGGCAAAATCCGGTCCAGGCTGCAAATGACGAGCGACGTTCCGATCATTACAAGCAGCGTAATGAACCACCAGGACTCATAAGTGTGCGACAACCCCAGCATATGATAAATCTTCCCTGGGGTGCCGTATGTACTTTCATAATAAGCCGCAATATCAAAATTGTTAATAAACGTGTTTTCCTGCGGGTAAATCGTTCCTAGAGTAGCGCCGAGAAACGTCAGCACGATCAAATAAATCGCAATTTTGACGGAAGAAAAAAAGCTCCAAATCCGATCGATCGGATTTTGGTTTTTCTTCTGCGAACGCCGGGCAATGCCGTCATAACGCATTTCCAGCGGCTCACTTTGCTGCTGGTCCTCCATAAGCGGCTTGCCGCAGCTTTCGCACAGCACAGTTCCAACCGCGTTCTGATGCCCGCATTCACACTTGGTGTTATGTATAGATAACACGGAAGAAACCTCCTAATACGTTAACAGCTTCTCAATACGCTCATCGATATATTCCTCTGTCATTCCGCCAACTGTAATATCCATAATGGTGCCATCCGGCTTTACGAAAAAAGTAGTCGGATACGACTTAAGTCCATACTTTCGCTCCGTCTTCCTGTCAACATCGCGCAATATCGGATAGTTCAGCTCAAACTGGCGGACGAAATTATTGACGGTGAGTGTATCCTCACTCAAATTAATAGCCAGAATTTCGAGGCCATCGTTTTGCCATTTGGCAAATTGACGTTCGAATTCCGGCATTTCCTTCACGCATGGCGGGCAGAACGTTCCCCAGAAATTAACGACGATCGCTTTGCCCTTATAATCGGACAACTGATGCACGTTGCCCTGCAAATCTACAAGCTTAAACTCCGGCGGTGTGCCGCCCACCTTCGGAATGCCCCCGCTTTCGCCCGAAGCAAACAAAGTTGTTCCAATCGCATACCCCCCGATTATGAGCACGGCTGACAATATGACGATTTGCATAATTTTGCGTGACGATTTCATAGGGCTTTCATCACCTGCATTTCGGTTAGTGTGTCAACATAGATAGTTCCATTATAACGAAAAGCTGGCGGCAATTGCCGCTGCCGCCGTCTACTTTTTATGAACTTTATGTGACTTGCGAGCAGCTTCGCGCAGCTCCTTCACTTCTACAGGCGTCAGATGGCGGAATTGCCCCCTTGCCAAATTGTGCAAGCCCAGCTCGCCGAACTTCACCCTTCTCAAGCGAACGACAGGATGGTTAATCGCTTCGAACATCCGTCTAACCTGGCGATTGCGGCCTTCATAAATGGTAATACGGACAGTCGATGTATTCTCTTCCGTATTAACATCCTGGTACTCAACCTCAGCAGGAGCGGTCATGCCGTCTTCAAGCTTAACGCCCTTCTTCAATTGGTCCAGCAGCGTTCCGTGAGGCACGCCCTTTACTGTCGCATAATAGGTTTTCGGTACATGATGGCTCGGATGCGTCAGAAGATTGGCGAACTCGCCGTCATTCGTCAGCAGCAGCAGCCCTTCCGTATCATAGTCCAAGCGGCCTACCGGATACACGCGCTCCCTGATGCCTGGCAAATAGTCAGAGACGATTTTGCGGCCTTGCGGATCGCTCGCACTCGTAATAACGCCCTTCGGCTTATTCAGCATCACATACACTTTCTTCTCATTTCGGATCGGCTTGCCATTCACGAGAATGACATCGACAGCTGGGTCTGCTTTCACACCAAGCTCGGTCACTTTCTCGCCATTGACTTCCACCACTCCGGCCAAAATCATTTCCTCGCATTTTCTTCGGGATGCGATGCCCGCTTGCGCTAATATTTTCTGTAAACGTTCCAATACTTTCACCTCAAACTTTATCATACCGATATGAGGCGCAAAGCACAAGCACTGTTAACCGAATATGTACATGCAAATGAAAATTGCCGCTAAAAAACCGATCAGATCGGAAAACAAGCCCACTTTAAGCGCATATTTGGTTTTTCGAATGCCGATAGCGCCAAAATAAACGGTCAGCACATAAAGCGTCGTATCCGTGCTTCCTTGAATGGTAGACGCAATCCGGCCAATCATCGAATCCGGCCCATAGGTTTGAATCAGGTCTGCGGTAAAAGCAAGCGACCCTGCCCCCGTTAGCGGCCTGAGCACCGCAAGCGGCAATACCTCGCTCGGTATGCTGAGCCAATCGAACAACGGACGAACGGCGCCAATCATAAAATCCATCGCGCCAGAAGCGCGAAACATGCTGATCGCGACCATCATCCCAACGAGATGGGGAATAATTGCAATGGCCGTACCGAAGCCGTCCTTGGCTCCTTCTGTGAAGGTCTCATAGACGGGCACTTTGCGAAAAGCCGCATAAAGCGGAATAAATACGATAATAGCGGGTATCAACCATGCCGATGCTCTTGTAAAAGCGTCAAGCAACGCCGCCACCTCCCCCCGAAGCTGCCGCAGCTCCCGGCTTGGCTGGAGGAGCAAGAGGCTGGGATGGGCCTTTAATAATAGGCGGCTTTTGCCTGCTGCGGTACCAGCGATCAGCTGCAATCGCCGCGGTGGTGGCAATAAACGTTGCGGCGAGCGTCGTGCCGACGATTTCCGCCGGATTCGCCGAGCCGTAATTCATGCGAATCGCAATTAATGTCGTAGGAATAAGCGTAATGCTGGACGTATTTAGCGCCAGCAGCGTGCACATGGCTGGAGTGGCTACAGCCGGATCTGGGCTCAGCTTCTGCAGCTCCTGCATCGCCTTAATGCCCATCGGCGTTGCTGCATTGCCTAATCCGAAGAGGTTGGCGCTGAGGTTGCTCATAATATAGCCGAGTGCCGGATGGTTTTTGGGCACATCGGGAAATAGAAAGCGGACGATGGGACCGAGCAGCTGTGCCATTTTCTTCAACAGCCCGGCATCCTCCGCTATTCGCATCATGCCAAGCCAGAACACCATAATGCTGATCAGCCCAAAGCTGATCGTCACGCCGGCCTGCGCTCCTGTGAACGCGGCTCCGGCTACTGCATCGATTTTGCCATTGAAAGCACCGACAACGACGCTAATGACAATTAAAAACAGCCAAATAAAATTAACCATGCTTCCCGCCTCCCCAAGCAGTCAAGCGTAAACGGCGGCTTTCATCTTCATCACGAAGCAGCCGTTTCAGATTCCATTTAAAGTGGTATACTGCAGACTTATATCAACTAAACAACGCCCGAATGGCTTCGCCAGCCGCCGCCAAATAACTTTCTTTCCTTAGCCCATCGTTGAAAAAGGCATCCGCTTCGGCCTTTTTGCGCTCCGGAAGCGTAAGTCTGCTGCTTCCCGTATCATAGATTGGTACAGCTCCTATTTTCGCCCCGTTCATATACCACTCCAGCGTTCCTCTTTCGCCTAATGCATAACGCGTCGTTGCCGCATTTACCACGACAAGCCGCGAAGTCAGCTGGCCTTTTTCCTCCTCCGTTAAGGGGTAGCTGAAGCTTTGCCCTACAGCGTAAGGATAGCCGGCAAGCGCCTGTCCTTTACCCGCTATTTGGGCTAGCGGATAATGCTCGAAGCCCCAATCAAGCATATGGCGATGATCCGCCCAATCGTCTCCATCGCTAAGTGTGACAGCTGCCAGCTGCTGACCGTCACGGGTGGCGGAGCTGACAAGGCAGCGCAGCGCCTGCTTGGTGTAGCCGGTTTTAACACCATCTGCACCCTCATACATTTGGAGCATTTTATTTTTGTTCACCCATTTGTACTGCCACTGCTCATGCGGATTTGGAACCTGCTTGACCGGTGTGCTGACAATTTTGGCAAACACGGGATTGCGCAGCGCATAAGCTGCCAGCTTAGCAAGATCGTTAGCAGAGGAATAATGCCCCTCCTCATCAAGGCCATGCGGGTTTTTAAATTGGGAGTTTTTCATTCCCAGAAAAGCAGCTTTTTCATTCATCAGCACAACGAAGCCATCCTCTGAACCGCCGACATGCTCGGCAATTGCGGTTGCTGCATCATTTCCCGAGCGCAGCATGAGGCCATAGAGCATGTCCTGCAATTTCATTTCTTCATTAAGCTGCAAATAAATCGAGGACCCTTCCTTGCCTACTGCACGCTTGCCCGTCTTGACGGTGCCTGACAGGTTGCCATGCTCTATCGCTACGATTGCGGTCATAATTTTGGTTAAGCTGGCTATAAGCATCGGCTTGTCACCGTCCTCGCTGTAGAGCAATCTGCCTGAGGTGACATCAATCAGCGCCGACGCTGATGCATGTGTGCTCAGCGGTTCTGGTTCAGCCGCGTAGCCTGGCGCTGGCAGGCTTGTCTCTGTCAAGCAGAGCGCCAAACCTAACAAGAGCAGTAATCGAGCTATTTTCACATTGCTAATCATTCTTCGCGGCCCCTTTCCTATGTGTAAGTCTGATATACAAGGAAGGACTTTCCTACAGACTTTTAAACGCCTTGTACACTATATGCTTGTCTCGGCAAAATAAGACTGTAAAGTGTAGCCCGCTTACGCCCTAGCTGACGTTCCAGTACCTAACGAGCGCAGCAATATTACAATATCTATATAGGCTTAACTTTTAAAATTTATACTTTAAACGAAAAACTGCCCTTGCGGGCAGCTCTGGCCTTAAATAATGGTTGTGTCAGTTGTGCTCATATAGCCTGAGTTCATAGTGGTGCCAGTTAATTGGCTTGCACCACTGGACGAGCTTCGCATCATCGATTGCACCTTGTCAAATACATATGGTGTCGAATCAATAATTCGCTCCAGCAAATGCGTGTTGTTGTCGAGCGGCACGATTTTGACGCCTTGGGTGCCGACAACGAGGAAGGCAATTGGTGTAATGGATACGCCGCCGCCGCTTCCTCCGCCGAAAGGAGTTGCTACGGTAGCTTTGTGACTGTCATCGGAGCTGCTGGACGAAGCCGAGCTGTCACCGCTGAACCGCATATCACTACCTCCGGCTACAAAACCGAAGCCAACTTTACTGATCGGCATAATAATGCTGCCGTCTGGCGTTTGCACAGGGTCGCCTACAATCGTATTGACGTCGACCATTTCTTTAATATTTTCCATTGCTGTCTGCATAAGGCCCTGTATTGGATGCTCTTGCACAACATCTCCTCCTAATTGTCCAAATCAATTTAACGCAGGCTACGCTAATAATGTTTCCCGCGGCCGCGTATTGTATGTAATTAAAAAAAAGCAAAACCACGCCCCTTTTGAAGGAGGTGGTTTTGCTTGCCCATGAAATATTTAGCTATGCTCATCCATTATTTAAACAATATATGGTGCCACACATGAATGCCGTGCGAGCCTTTTTTGAGTCTCAGCAGCAAAGCCAGCCAAGATCTCACCGCATGGAACATGCTGAGCTTAGCCGTACAATGCCATTCCGTCTGAAAATAAGTTCCTTGGTATACCGGCTGCACCTGGAGCACCGGATCGGCTTTAAGCAGCACGAATTGTGAAATGACGCCCAGCATCGTCGTTTTAATCGACCATACTGCCCCCGTCGTCATGGCCGTCCACATCGCGTCTCCAACGCCTACCGTTGTCGACCATTTCCATTCGGTCAATTGCACCTTTTTCAGCAGCTGCTTGACCCAGCCTCGCAAATTATCGGTAACTTCCACCGCATGCTTCAGTTTTTCTATAAACCGCTGTACATTTTCGGCGTCAATTTTCCCCTGCTGCTCTTTGGAATGCTGTACGCCCGCACGGTTGGTACTAATTTGCTCATGCAGCCGAATCATGGCCCCCTGCAATTTCATCTGCGGGATCTTCACCTTATAGTGCAGCAGCCCGTACAGCCCTACAATTCGCACATCGATATGGTCAAGCTCGCCCTTCCTAGTCAGCTTTCCATATACACGCACCGGCGAAGCAAGGGCCAGCAGCAATAAGAACAAAAAAAAGAGACCTGCCGCCGTCATCAAGCCGTAAAGGTTTCCGGGCATTTTGCTTCCTCCGTTTTCCTATTATGGATTGAATATAGTATGACCCGGCGGTCAAATCTCATTCTCTGCAAGCTTGATTAATTCGGCGGAATCTCGTCAATGGTCATTTGCCGCTCGCCGATGCGTTCAAACAGCATTTGCGTCTGTTCTTCAAGGGCGTCTTCTACATCGATGTGCTTCGGCTCTGGCAAAGCTTTAATGCTCGACAAGCCGAAATAATCGAGGAACGCTTTGGTCGTGCCGTACAAAATAGGACGTCCTATTGCTTCCGCGCGGCCCACCTCTTCAATTAAATCTTTAGAGACGAGCGACTGAATCGCTCTATCGGTTTTGACACCGCGAATTTCCTCGATATCAATTCGGGTAATCGGCTGGCGGTAGGCAACGATTGATAACGTCTCCAGCGCTGCCTGCGACAGCTGCGAACGTGTTGGCGTATAGGCCATCCGCTCAAAATAAGCTGCGTGATCAGGATGCGTCGTCAACCGATAAGCACCAGCAACCTCCGTTACCTGAACGCCCCGCTCCTCACGCGCCAAATCCCGGTGCAGCTCATACACCAAATCGGCAGCAAGCTCGGCATCAAACTGCATAATATCAGCAATTTGCCGCTTCGTCAGTCCTTCATCTCCTGCCATGAACAGCAGGCCCTCAATAATCGACTTCAACTTCTGATAATCCACTGTCCTCTGCATCCCCTCTCCAATGAATGACAATATCATCAAACAGCTGATGCTGAAAACAACGAATATGCTTCATCTTCATCAACTCCAAAATCGCCAAAAACGTTACGACGATTTCATGCTTGTCCATATTTTCACGAATCAGCTTTGAAAACTGCACCGTCTCATACTGCCGCAGTACTTCAACAATGTCGCGAATCCGATCCTTTACGGAAATTTCGTCCCGCTGCACGGTCGCCACAAATTGGCGCCTCGCTGCCTTTTTGAGCGCACGCTGAAAAGCCGCTACCAGATCAGACACATGCAGGCCCTCAAGCGGGTTAATGTCCTGCTCCTGCAAAAAGGGGGTCATGTCCTCCGGCTCACGCGAAAAAACGAGGCTCCGCTGCGTTTCCTTCTCGCGCAGCTGCTCGGCAATTTGCTTGAATTTGCGGTATTCCACGAGCTTCTGAATGAGCTCATCACGAGGATCAAGGCCATCATCCGGCCAGTCCTCATATTCTTCCTCAAACACGGGCGGCTTCGGCAGCAGCTGCCTGCTCTTGATGGCCAGCAGCGTAGCTGCCATCACCAAAAACTCGCTGGTCACCTCAAGCTCCATCTCCGTCATTGCGTTCAAATAGTCCATATACTGATCTGTAATCTCATTGATCGATACCTCATGAATATCGATTTCTGCTTTATCAATCAAATGCAGCAGCAAATCCAGAGGCCCTTCGAAAGATTCCAGCTTGTAAAGCACTGACACTGCCATTTCCTCCCGACTAATCTTCCGATAAAATCGCTGCGCCACCCGTAAGCGTAAACAGCTGCTGCCAACACACACTAGCGGCATCCATCCGTTACGCTGAAAATATAGAAAGGCCTCTTCTCAGAGGCCCATCTCGCGAGCTGCAAGCCTTAAGCTTAATTATGCAGCAATTTTGTCAAATTAGCCATCTCTATTGCACTAGCAGCTGCTTCATACCCTTTATTTCCAGCTTTTGTTCCTGCGCGTTCAATCGCTTGCTCGATGGAATCAACCGTCAATACGCCAAAAATCGTCGGTACGCCCGTTTTCAAGCCAACAGCCGCTACCCCTTTGGCCGCCTCATTGCACACATAATCAAAATGCGGCGTTGATCCTCTAATAACGGCGCCAAGCGTAATAACCGCATCGTATTTGCCGCTCTCTGCCATTTTTTGCGCGATAAGCGGAATTTCAAAAGCTCCTGGCACCCAAGCAACCTCAACCTCATTATCCAAAGCGCCATGGCGTTTAAACGCATCAAGCGCTCCGCTCAGCAGCTTGCCGGCAATAAATTCGTTAAACCTTCCAACAACGATTCCGTAACGCAAGCCTTCCGATACTAAATGTCCCTCATATACATGCGGCATAATTAAATTCCTCCCAAATGGTTTTTATAATATTTTTAATATTACTGTTGTTCCTGGTTTTGATCCTGAAAATCGAACAGATGGCCCAGCTTCGCCTGCTTCGTCCGCAAATAACGATCATTGTCCTTATTCGCTTCCATTTGAATCGGCACACGCTCGGTGACTTCAAGGCCATAGCCTTCCAGCCCTTTAATTTTGCGCGGGTTGTTGGTGAGCAGGCGCATTTTGCGAATGCCGAGATCGCGCAAAATTTGTGCGCCAATACCGTAGTCCCGCAAGTCCGGCGCAAATCCAAGCTGCAAATTGGCATCGACCGTATCCAGCCCCTGCTCCTGAAGCACATAAGCTTTCAGCTTGTTGATCAGACCGATTCCGCGTCCTTCCTGGCGCATATAGAGCAGCACGCCATTGCCCGCTTCCTCAATTTGCGACAGCGCTGCCGCAAGCTGCGGCCCGCAATCACAACGATGCGAATGGAACACATCGCCCGTCAAGCATTCCGAGTGCACGCGCACAAGCAGCGGAGTTCCTGGATCAATCTCGCCTTTGACAAAAGCAACATGCTCCTTGCCGTCTACATCATTCGTAAAACCAATCGCTTTAAAATCGCCGAAATCCGTTGGCATATTAACCTCAACGACACGCTCGACGAGCTTTTCCTTCGCATTGCGGTATATAATCAGCTCTTGGATTGTAATAAGCTTGAGATCATGCTCATGCTTAAACGCCACGAGATCCGGCAATCTTGCCATCGTGCCATCTTCATTAATGACCTCGCAAATGACCGCTGCCGGTTCCGAGCCGCACATCAGGGCCAGATCGATACCTGCCTCTGTATGGCCTGCCCGTCTGAGCACACCGCCATCTTTCGCAATTAGCGGGAAAATGTGGCCCGGCTTGCGGAAATCTGCCGCCTTCGTGTTCGGGTCAATGAGCGACTTGACCGTCTCGGAGCGCTCATGCGCGGAGATGCCGGTCGTTGTGGAAATATGGTCAACGGAAACGGTAAACGCCGTTCCATGAAAATCCGTGTTGCGCGCTACCATCGGCGGCAGCTCCAATTGCTCCGCCCGCTCTGCGGTAATCGGAACACACACAAGCCCCCGCGCCTTTGTAATCATAAAATTGATGACTTCAGGCGTCGCCATGGAGGCCAGCGCAATGAGGTCGCCCTCATTTTCCCGATCCTCATCATCTACAACGATAACGGGCTTGCCAAGCAGCAAATCCTCAAGCGCTTCCTCAATCGTATTGAACAAAGATTTCTCTAAAGGCTGATCCTGCTGTCCCATAAAGCTTCCCTCCCTGATCATTCACCACTTCAACTAGCCACTACCTGGTTATTACATAAATCCATTTTCACTTAAAAAAGCAGCGCTCAGCTTTGCTCCGCCAGCCTTGCCGGCTTTGCCGCCGGAAGCCGCACCAGCCTCGCGTGCTGGCTTGAAATGCAGCAAATGCTCCACATATTTGCCAATCATATCGCATTCGATATTAACCGAATCGCCTATGCGCTTATCCAGTAATGCCGTTTCTCCCAGCGTATGTGGGATGACCGACACCGAGAAGCCAGAATCATTCGTCCCGACAACCGTCAAGCTGATGCCATCAATAGCGATCGAACCTTTAGGAATGACATATTTCAGCGTTGCCGCATCATGGAGCTTTATGCTGAATATGACAGCATTAGCGTCGGTTTCCCTTTTGGCAATGATGCCTGTACCGTCAATATGCCCCTGCACCATATGACCGCCGAAGCGCCCTCCTGCCAGCATCGCCCGCTCCAGGTTGACCTGCTCCCCGGGCTTCAGCTGGTGAAGATTGGAGCGCCGGTACGTTTCTGGCATTACATCGGCATCAAAGGTGCTGCCTGTAAAGGAGATGACTGTCAGACAAACGCCGTTTACCGCTATGCTGTCACCCAGCGCTACGCCTTCGAGAACGCGGGAAGCAGCAATCGTTACTACCATAGCCTCACCCTGCTTGACCACCCGTTTCAGCTTACCGACTTCTTCAATCAGACCTGTAAACACGGCCAGCCCTCCTCTCTAAACATCGCGATAGACAGGGTAGCCGCTAATGCAAATATCAGCTCCCGCTTGTTCCACCTGCATACGCTCCAGCTCAATAGCCTGTGCCATTTTCTCGAAGCCTTCAAAATCAAAGGTGCCGGGAGCGGCTGCCCCGCCAATAATTTTAGGTGCCATATAAAGCATGATTTTGTCGATGAGTCCGGCTGTCAGCATCGCGCCATTAAGCTTGCCGCCACCTTCCAGCAAAACCGAACCAATTTCCAGCTCGCCAAGCTTTCTCATCGCTTCTGGCAAATCCACCTGCTTGCCAGTGCCTGCCCGAATGAGCTCAACGCCAGCTGCCAGCAGCTCCTGCGCCTTGGCATCATCCGCCTGCTCAGTTGCGATGACGATCGTCCTTGCCGTCCGATCCGTCACCACACGCGCGGTAAGCGGCAGCTTAAGGCTGCTGTCGATGACTATACGCACCGGATGCAGCGCCGGAACGTCCGCTCTCGTCGTCAGCTGCGGATCATCGGCAAGCACGGTGCCGATACCGACCATGATGCCCATATGCTGATGGCGCAGCGTGTGCACCTGCTCCCTTGCCGCACTGCCCGTTACCCATCTGCTGTCGCCGGTGCGGGAAGCGATTTTGCCGTCGAGCGTGCTCGCTGTCTTAAGGGTGACAAACGGCAGCTTCGTCGTAATGTATTTGTTGAATTTCTCATTCATTTGGTTGGAGCGGTCTCCGAGAAGGCCTACTTCAACCTCAATGCCGCATTCCTTCAGCCGTTCAAGGCCACGCCCAGCTACCTGCGGGTTCGGATCGGTCGTAGCCACGACTACCCGTGCGACCTTGGCATCAATTAGCCGTTCGCAGCAAGGAGGCGTCTTGCCAAAATGGCTGCAAGGCTCCAGCGTCACATAAGCGGTGGCGCCTTCCGCTTCCTCTCCCGCCATTTGCAGCGCATGCACCTCGGCATGCCCGGTTCCCCGCTTGAGATGCGTGCCAAGGCCAATAATCCGGCCATCCTTTACAACGACGCAGCCGACGACGGGATTAATATCCGTCTGCCCCGCCGCTTTCTCTGCCATATCCAGTGCCAAGCTCATATAATAACTGTCATTCAAAATATCCATGAACGCAAAAAACCTCCATTAGCAACATAGCCAACGGAGATGAGAGTATACCTTAGAGACCCGCTTTCAAGTACACAAATAATCGATTTTAACAGACCTAATTGCCCAGCAAAAAAAAGTGCAAGCAAATAAGCATGAAATCACGCCTTGAAAGTGTCTCCTTCTCCCATCCAGACTGTACTGTCGGTCCCGGAATTGCACCAGGTCAGCCGTATACAAACCGCTCATGCGTTCACACGCTCTGAATGGAATGTACACGGGTCACGGACTGACAGGCAGCAGCTATGTCGCTTCATCGTTCAAAGCGCTTAGACAGCCTCCTGATCACCGCCGGTTGGGAATTTCACCCGACCCCGAAGGAAAGTCACTGTATTATTTTTATAAAATATTGGTCACTTACTTTTAAAATGTAACTCTGATGAAATGTTACCACCGCAAAATTGAAAAAGCAAGAAATTTCGATTTTAATTCTCAGGTTAGCAGCCACACTGTCCTATTCTTTTGTAAAAAAGCCGCTTGTTTTTCCGACGAATCGAAAAAACAAACGGCCTTCCCGCAACGATTAAACCGTTACGATTTCAACTTTTTCCATTTTTTCGCCTTGGCGGAACGTGTCAACATGCTCCATGCCTTTAGCGACTTTGCCAAATACAGTGTGTCCGCCATCCAAATGCGGCTGTGGAGCATAGCCGATGTAGAATTGGCTTCCGCCTGTGTTGCGTCCAGCATGTGCCATTGCAAGCGTACCGCGCTCATGCTTATTCGGGTTGATTTCACAGTTGATTGTGTAGCCAGGTCCGCCAGTGCCGTTGCCTGTAGGGCAGCCGCCTTGAGCAACGAAGCCCGGAATTACGCGGTGGAAAGTCAAACCATTATAAAAACCATCGTTTGCAAGCTTCTCAAAGTTTGCAACTGTGTTAGGCGCATCTTGATCAAAAAGGTCAATAATAACCTCTGCTCCGTTTGCCATTGTAATTTTCGCTTGTTTTGCCATCTATTAAACATCTACCTTTCTATATCCGAATAAGACTACGTTACCAAATTTAACCCTTATTTCGCAAGGGCTGTTTTGCGAAGTCTTGCCGGAAGCAAGTCATTGCCGACAATATTGTCCAAAGATTCGCGCTGAACGACGAGATCAGACACGCCATCTTTGACAAATACGACGGCTGGACGGCGGAAACGGTTGTAGTTGCTCGCCATCGAATAATTATAAGCGCCCGTGCAAAATACTGCAAGCAGATCGCCGCTGTTTGCTTTCGGCAATTCCAGATCAATAATGAGCTTGTCGCCGCTTTCGCAAGCTTTGCCCGCTACGGTAACGGTCTCTTCGTTCGCTTCGTTCGCACGATTCGCTAGCATCGCTTCATAAACGGATTGATACAGCGCCGGACGCGGGTTATCCATCATGCCGCCGTCTACAGCGATATATTTGCGCACGCCTGGTATTTCTTTGCTCGTTCCAACGGTATAAAGCGTTGTGCCTGCATCGCCAACCATGCTGCGGCCTGGCTCAACCCAAATTTCAGGAAGCGGGAAATCCGCTGCCGTAAAGCTGGAAATAAGCGTATCCGTGATCGCTGCCACGTATTGAGCAACTGGAAGCGGGGAATCTCCGTCAACATAACGGATGCCGAAGCCTCCGCCAAGGTTGATAACCTGGAACGTCAAGCCAAGGTCTTGGCGAATTTCAATCGCAAACGCCGACATTTTCTCAACAGCCATCTGGAAGCCGTCTACTTCAAAAATTTGCGAGCCGATGTGGGAATGAACGCCAAGCACATCCAGATTGGACAGCTCCATCGCTTCTTTAATCGCCTGCTTAGCCGCGCCATTCGTCAAGTCGAAGCCGAACTTGGAATCCTGTTGGCCTGTGGAAATATAGTCATGCGTATGCGCCTCAACACCCGGCGTAATCCGCAGCAAAATTTTAACTGTCAAGCCTTTGTCCTTCGCCAGCGCATTAAGCACTTTAAGCTCAATAGAATTGTCTACTACGAAGCAGCCGATGCCTGCATCAAGCGCCATGTTGATTTCATCCGGCGATTTATTGTTGCCGTGAAAGTGGATGCGCGCTGCCGGGAAGCCCGCTTTCAGCGCCGTATGAAGCTCTCCGTCGGAAACGACGTCAAGTGACAGGTTTTCCTGCTCGGCAAGCGCACACATGGCCATTGTGCTGAATGCTTTGCTTGCATAGGCCACTTGGAATTGCAGGCCGGATTGTTGAAAAGCAGTCACATATTCATTCGCACGCTTACGCACAAGCGCCTCATCGACAATATATAGCGGCGTACCATATTCTTTCGCCAGCTCCGTTACATCGCAGCCACCGATTTCCAAATGCCCCTGGGCATTAACTTTGCTCGTTCCATGCAAGTACATTGTTATTATTCCTCCATACGTGAATAGATTCGATTTGCACCAATAGCAACAGTATATCGTAATCTACCCGCAAGCGTAATGGATAATTTAACATGTCATTTGCATTTTTTCCGATTTCACTCCGTTTTAGGCATTTTATCGAGCTGCTGCGGCCGCAGCAGATTGGGCCGCTTGCGATTTTGCAGCACGGGCGTCCGGAAAATAATACTCATCATCGCTCTGAAGTCGAACGGGATGAACGGCCACATGTAAGGGCGGTTGAATGAACGCTCCATGCACAAAAACAGCAAGATGACCGTCGTCCCGACAATAAAGCCAGGAACCTGGAGAGCAGCTACAAGCGTAATGAGCACAAGTCTGATAATCCGGTTCGCCAGGCCCAGCTCATAGCTCGGCGTCGCAAACATGCCAATAGCCGCAACCGACATGTACAAAATGACCTCGTTGACGAAAATGCCTGTCTTCACTGCAATATCCCCAATGAGAATAGCCGATACGAGCGACATCGCCGTTGCCAGCGAAGTTGGTGTATGCACCGAGGCGAGGCGCAGCAGATCGACGCCGACCTCTGCCAGCAAAAACTGCACGAGCAGCGGCAGCTTGCCGGTTTTTGAAGGTCCGAGAAATTCCAGCGCCTGCGGCTTTAGCTCAGGATGGATAACGAACAGCAGCCAGAGCGGCAGCAGAAAAAGCGAGGCGAATATGCCAATAAATCGTACCCAGCGCAGATAGGTACCGATAAACGGCGTCTGGCGATTTTCCTCGACATGCTGGATAAGATCGAAATACGTCGTCGGCAAAATCATGACGCTCGGCGACGTATCCACGAAGACGACAACTGCCCCTTCAAGCAAATGTGAGGCTACGACGTCTGGACGCTCAGAGTAACGCACAAGCGGGAATGGGCTCCAGCCCCGTTTAACGGTCGCCTCCTCCAGCTGCTTGTCGGCAAGCGGAAGGCCGTCAACCTTGACGATCGAAATTTTTTCCTTAATGGATTTAAGCAATTCCTTGTCTACCAGATCGTCAATGTAGGCGATACAGACATCCGTCTGCGTTCGCTCGCCGATCTGCACCAGCTCGTAACGAAGCTGCGGGTCGCGCAGTCTGCGCCGTACAAGCGATATATTCATCATCAACGTTTCGACGAAACCGTCACGGCTGCCCCTGACGGCCCGCTCCAGGCTCGGCTCGTCCGGCGAGCGGGCCGGGTAGTTTTTGGCGTCAATGAGCAGCGCCGTCGCTTCCTTGTCGATGAACAGCGCCGTTCCCCCAGAGAGAATGCCCGTCAGCAGCTTGTTCCAATCCTGCTCAGACCTAACTTGAGTCGCTGGCACATACATATCTAGAAAGGCATGCAGCGCATCGGATGACAAATCGTCCGGCTGCAAATAGGTCAGCCGCTTAAGCACTTCTGTTTGCAGCGTATCCTTTGCCAAACCGTTCATAAACACGAAGGCAACCCGCCGCTCGCCGAAGATCATTTCCCGAACGACAACATCGAAGCTGGTGCCGTAGCCAAGCTCATTTTTCAGCCGCTCCAGCACGTCATCCAAATCAGAAGGTATTCGTTCCTCTCGGCCATCCTGCCCTTGCTTGCTGCCCTGCCCTTTGCCTTGCGACTTCCTTCGTCCCAGCGTTTTAGAACGGGCATGCAGCGGCTGGCCGTGGCCATGCTGCCCTTCCTCCCTATTTTGCTGCTGGTCGCTTCTACTCTCCTCGCGTCGCTCCTGATGCTCCCCTCCAACAAGCTGCTTGGCGTGAATAAACTCCTTCACCTGCCGCCAGCCTCGTTTTCTTTTGCCGGATGAATGGATGTCCCTATCTGTATCCGTGCCACGCTCATTTCCCAGCTTCATCATGTCAGGAATACTAGCGTGCTTGTAATCTTGTCCCGGTTCATTATGCTGCTCCTGATCCTTATCCATCTTCTTCCTTCACCTCACTCAGTTCTCCAGCATTGCCATCTTATTTCTCTGCCATTTTCCTACCATTGATACCAAAGCCAGTCCAGCAGCGATCCCAATGTTTTGCCAAGCACCATCGCCATCACAAGGCCAACTAAATAGTCCGACAAATGGATGCGTTTGGCGAGGATGGGGAAGACGTTCAGCACCTCCGTAAGCGCCGCCGCAAGCAAGCCGACGAAAATGCCGTTCAGCAGCCCGGCAGCCATTTGTGATGTAATGCCTGCAAGCGAAAGCTTCCAATCGAAAAAATCTGCGAATGTCCAATAGACCGCCCCGCTTATAACGGCCGTCTCAAACCAAATGGACAGGCTATAGGCATAAGCGATCTGCGCAAGCCGCGGAATAAGATCCAGCACCGTTAGCAGCGCCACCAGTCCGCTGCCTACTGCAAGTCCTCCCGATAAGCCCAGCATGACAATAAATGCATGAATCGGCCAATCAAGCATCGTCCTCACTCCGAGCGGTTTGGCGATCATTTTTTTTACGCATCTCGTCGGCGATGACGTAGGCGTTCACATTTTCCTGGTAGGTGAACAGCTCTACCTCAAGCGGATTCGGCTCTTCATTGAACCTTTTTCGGAACAGATGGTTGAAAAACAGCACCATGCCCAGCCCTATGCCGAAGGAATATGGAATTTGAAACCACAGCGGATGCTCGTTATGCTCTCCGGTAATCAGCTCGACGATCCGAATATGGACCTCCTTCATGCTGACGTCGGTATGGAAGTTCATAATTGCCAGACCCGCGCCAAAAAACAGCAGCAGCCACGAAAAAATAAGCAGCGGAATCCGCGGCTTGGGCGGCTTGTCCGCAATCATGACCAACACCTGCGGATCGCCATAGGCTTCAATAGACAAGCCTGGCTCAAGCTCCCGCAGCCGGCTGACGATTTGCAGCAAATCGATGACGACGCGGTTGCCGTCTGGCTTGCTGTGACGATATAGAACGAGCTGGCCCAAGCGGCGTTCCTGCTCTTCGGACTCGCCAAGCAGCCTCGCCGCCTGCCCGAGCGTCACTTCTTTCCCGGGGCGTATTCCAATCCGCTTGCGCAAGCGCAAATAGAGAGGCTGCCGCTGCATCGTATCCATCCGTCATCAGTCCTTTATCTGTACTTGGGTTCGTTTCCCTTTTAGTATGAGAAAAACAGGAATAAGATAGTCACGCTGCAGCAGGTAAAAACAAGAAAAAAAGATCAAACCGCCTACAAGGCGATTTGATCTTTGATGGACTGCAATATTTTTTTCTCCAGACGCGACACCTGTACTTGTGAAATGCCTAGACGACTCGCTACTTCTGATTGCGTCTTGTCCCGGTAATAACGCAAATACACGATGAGCCGTTCCCGCTCGCTAAGGCCTTCGATAGCCTCGGTAAGCGCAAGCTTGTCGAACCAGCGCTCCTGCGAATCATCAGCAATTTGATCCATCAGCGTAATGGGATCGCCGTCATTTTCAAATACCGTCTCATGAATCGAGGTTGGCGGCTTATTCGCTTCCTGCGCAAATACGACATCCTCCGGCGTAATGCCCAGCCGTTCCGCTACTTCACTAATAGTCGGCAGCCGTCCCAGCACCTTGGAAAGCTCGTCTTTCATTTTGCGCACCTTATTCGCCGTTTCCTTGAGCGAGCGGCTGACCTTAAGCGTACCGTCATCTCGCAAAAACCGCTGGATTTCACCGATAATCATCGGCACGGCATAGGTGGAAAATTTAACATCATAGGAAAGGTCGAATTTGTCAACCGATTTGAGCAGACCAATACAGCCGATCTGAAACAGATCGTCAGGCTCATAGCCCCGGTTGATGAAACGTTGAACTACTGACCATACCAAACGAATATTGCATCCTACAAGCGTGTCCCTTGCCAACGTGTCGCCAGACTGGCTTAACGCAATAAGCCGCTTTACTTCCGCATCATCCAAATACGGCTGAGCCGTTTGTTTCAACCCGGAATCCATGAGGTTCAACCCCTATGCGCTAGTTGTATAGCGCTTTTTTCGATTCAATTCGTTTCAGCATGCTGACGCGCGTACCGCCGCCAAGCTCGCTGACAACCTCGAATCGGTCCATAAAATTTTCCATGATCGTAAAACCCATGCCCGAGCGCTCAAGCTCCGGCTTGGAAGTGTAAAGCGGCTGGCGAGCCAAGTCCAAATCTTCAATACCGCGTCCATGGTCAATAACCGTCAAGGAGATCGTTTCTCCTTCAATATAACCCTCTATCGTCACTTTGCCGGCTGCGTCGCTATCATAGCCGTGAATAATCGCATTGGTTACCGCTTCCGAGATTGCTGTCTTTAAATCATTCAGCTCCCCAAGCGTCGGATCGAGCTGGGAGACGAAGGCTGACACCGCTACGCGGGCAAAAGCCTCGTTCTCTGAGCGGGCGCTGAAGGTTAATGTCATTTCATTGCTTCGCTTCACGATACCACCTCCAGACTTGAAATCGCCATCCGTTCATTATCATGAATTTCCAAAATTTTAAACAAGCCCGACATTTCAAAAAGCCGGTGAACGCTTGGACTAACGGCGCAGACAACCATTTTCCCGCCTCTTGCCTTCACCTGCTTATACCTGCCCAGAATGACGCCTAGCCCCGAGCTGTCCATGAATTGCAAATCCTTCAAGCTGAGAATGATGTGGTCGCTGCTTCCTCGTAAAATCGCATCCTCCATCTTGACCTTGACGACGTCGGCTGTATGATGATCCAGCTCTCCGCGCAGACGTACAATAAGCACATTGCGATAATGCTCCAGTTCAGCTTGCAAATTCATAATTGCTGTTCATCTCCTTTAAGCTGTGCATTTGGATAGAACTAGCATTTCTCCAGCGGGGCATGCGTTTCCTGCACGGCGACAAAACTAGAAGCAGAGCCCTAAGAGGTGACAAAATATGCAGCTTAAGCTCGCTATTTTCTGGCAAAACGCACGGAATGAATCCAGATAAACCCTGTTCAATCCGATTTAATCCGGTTTAAGCGAACAATCCGCCAAACGAGCGCTTCAGCATTTTCCACCAGCCAGCCCGTTCAATCGTCTGCGGCGCATCAACGGGGAATTCCTTCAGCAGCTTGTCTCCCTGATAGACGAGAAGCTTGCCGATCGGCGCACCAATCGCAACAGGCGCTTTAAGCGAGCCGTCGATTTTCAGCTCATAGCGGATATCGCTCGTGTTTGCCCCTTTTTTGAGCAGCACGCTGTATGCATGGGGAGCGACCAGTTCAAGCTCGGACACCACGCCCTTCTCCACATGCACCTTGCCCATGGCATCGCCCTCTTTAATAATCGGATGCGTCATATATTGGGCAAACGCATAATCAAACATTTGCGACACTTCCGTATTGCGTGTCTTCGTATTCGGCTCGCCCATTACGACTGCAATGATGCGAAGCCCATCCCGTCTTGCCGTGGCCGACAAGCAAAACTTAGCTTCATTCGTAAATCCGGTTTTCAGGCCGTCTGCACCGCTATAGAACCGCACAAGCTTATTTGTGTTGACGAGCCAGAATGGCTTCTCTGACGTTTTACGCAAATAATCCTGATACATTCCCGTGTATTTCGTAATATTCGTATGCTTGAGCAGCTCACGCGACATAACCGCAATGTCATGGGCCGACGAATAATGGTCCTTTGAAGGCAAGCCGTTGCAATTGGCAAAATGGGTTTCCTTCAGCCCGAGCTGCTTCGCTTTCTCATTCATCATCGCCACAAATTGCTCCTCGGTGCCTCCAAGCTTCTCTGCCATCGCAACAGAAGCATCATTGCCAGAGGCTAGAGCAATTCCTTTAATCATGTCGTCAACGGTCATTTCCTCGCCGGGCTCCAGAAAAATTTGCGAGCCGCCCATGGAAGACGCATATTCGCTCGTCTGCACCTTGTCGGTCAGCTTGAGCTTGCCGTCAGCCAGCGCCTCCATAATAAGCAGCATCGTCATAATTTTGGTGATGCTTGCCGGAGGCAGCTGATCATGGCTGTTTTTCTCGTAAATAATCGTTCCACTGTCCGCATCCATAAGAATGGCAGAACGGGCCGATGGCGCCAAATGAGGCTCCGCGCTTCCGGACTGCTCCGCTGCTGGCAGCGATGGGAAGAGCGGTGTCTCAGCCGCTTCTGCCGCGAATACAGCGGTTGGCAAAGAGACAGCTAGCGCAAGGATGCATAAGCACAGTTTATTCCGTAGTTTTTTCAAGAACAGATTCCCTCCTATGAAGCTGCGGCATGCCCGTACTCCGCAAAATGTTCGGTTCACGGGAATTCGCCGCAATTCGGCTATATTTAAATATAAGAATTTATAAGTTTTACACTTATAAAAGAGCTTATATTTCACCCGCGAAACGGAAGCTTTGCCGCCAAAGGACGGCTTCAGCCGTTTACGCTTGTCTTCCACAGTGTCGCCTGTTTTTATGTAAATTATTCCAAAATGCTTATATTCGTAAAAAAAACCGCCCTCGCAGAAGCTTTCGCTTCCTGCAAGAACGGTTTTTGAATTTTTTTACGTCATTACCTGCTAATTAAATCTAATTACCCCTTTTTATTGCGACAGTCGCCTTCGCTAAGCATCATATGGCAGATCTCAACCTATGTTTCATGCCACTTGCTCTGTTTATTTATGGCTGGAAACGGTCCGTCGCTCTTCCTGCGCACGCACGATTAAAACGTCTAGCGATTGGCTTAGCCGCAGTACCTCTCGGTGAAGAAAAGTTTGTTTGATAAGCGCCGTCTCAACCATTTTATCGCGCAACTTCTCCATCTCCAAGAGCAATTGCTTGTCCATTTAACTCCACTCCATTTTTCTATAATTACGGACATTATACGACGATGGCGTTTTAAAATACTGTCACAATGAGTCGAGCCAATTGTTACAATTGTGTTACAAGTTTGCGGACAAAATAACACCAATTTCCAGTTTATTTAAACTACTTAAGCTGTAAACTGTTCTTTAAATGAGCGGAACCAAACCTTTTACAAGGTCTAAAAATTGAGATTTCACGCGCTCTGCCGTCTCCATAACCTCTGCGTGGTTAAGCGGTTGATCCAAAATCCCCGCAGCCATATTCGTAATACAAGAAATGCCAAGAACTTCAATTCCCGCATGTCTTGCGGTAATCACTTCCGCAACGGTCGACATTCCGACAGCATCTGCCCCCAAAACGCGCAGCATGCGAATTTCCGCAGGCGTTTCATACGTTGGTCCGAGCAGTCCAGCGTATACTCCCTCAGCTAGTGCAAGCCCTTGGCTTGCCGCAAGTTCACGGGCAATACCGCGCAGACGTTTGCTGTAAGCCTCCGACATATCAGGGAAACGAACGCCCAGCTCGTTATCATTAGGGCCGATGAGCGGGTTTTTGCCTGTCATGTTCAGGTGGTCAGAAATCAGCATCAGGTTGCCGGATTCAAACGCAAGGTTGACGCCGCCAGCCGCATTCGTCACAAGCAGCGTTGATACGCCAAGCGCCTTCATTACGCGAACCGGAAATGCCGTCAGCTCCGGGCCGTAGCCTTCATACATATGAAAGCGGCCGCGCATCAATAGTACCGGCCGGCCGGACAAGGTACCAATAAGCAGCTCTCCTGCATGTCCTTCCACTGTGGATACCGGGAAATGCGGAATATCGTGGTACGCAATCGTCACTGGATTTTCCAAATGATCGCCTAAAACACCAAGACCGGAGCCCATAATCAGGCCAACCTCTGGTAACAAGTTCGTACGTCCGGCAATGTAGGATGCCGCTTCTTTAATTTGTGCTGCTGTAATTACGTTCATAGTTATAGCCTCCAAGTCGTTAGTTCATTAATTCTTTAGTTCATTCGTTCATTCAATCATTAGTTGATTCATTCATTCGTTCGTTATTTAATTTAGATAATTCAATTAAGCTTCAAGCAATTCGAGAAAGCTTGTGCCGTTTGGCGGAGTCTTTACGTTAAAGTTGTCGGCAATCGTCGCTCCTAAATCGGAGAAGGTTGCTCGCGACGCTAGCTGTCCAGGCTGCTTGAATGCTGGGCTATAAAGCAGCAGCGGCACATATTCCCGCGTATGGTCCGTACCCGGATGAACGGGATCATTGCCGTGATCTGCGGTAATGACTAGCAAATCGCGCGGTCCAATCGTTTGCGTAAGCTCAGGCAAAGCGCGGTCAAACTCTTCTAGTGCGGCGGCATAGCCTTCTGGGTCTCTGCGATGTCCGTACAAGGAATCAAAATCAACGAGATTCGTAAACAGCAAGCCCTTAAAAGGCTCCTTCAAAGCAGCTATCGTACGGGCGATGCCATCAGCGTTGCTCTTCGTGGGCGTAGAAGCATTAATGCCCTCTCCATCAAAAATATCATTGATTTTCCCGATGGAAATCGTGTCGAGTCCGCCATCTTGCAGGGCATTAAGCACCGTAGGCTCCGGCGGCTTGACTGCATAATCATGGCGATTAGGCGTACGCTTGAACGCGCCCGGCTCCCCTTCATAGGGTCTGGCGATAACCCGCCCTACCGTATATCGCTCATCCATCGTCAGCTCACGCGCAATTTCGCAAGCGCGGTATAGTTCGTCTAGCGGGATGATGCCTTCATGCGCTGCAATTTGAAAAACGCTGTCAGCAGAAGTGTAGACGATCCATGCTCCCGTCTCCATTTGCTCAGCGCCCAGCTCGTCCAAAATTTCCGTACCGCTTGCCGGCTTATTGCCGATGACCTTGCGTCCTGTGCGCTCCTCGAATAAAGCGATCAGCTCATCCGGGAACCCGCCTGGAAACGTCTGAAAAGGGTCCGTCAGCTTCAGCCCCATCAGCTCCCAATGCCCGGTCATCGTATCTTTGCCAACCGATACCTCCTGCATTTTTCCATAGTAAGCGCCAGACTGTCCCTCTGCCGGCTTCCAATCGCCGAGCGGCGCAATACGGTCAAGGCCAAGCTGGCGCAAATTTGGCAGGCTTGTCCCCTTTACTCTTTCTACGATATGCCCAAGCGTATGCGAGCCAACGTCGCCGAACGCCTCCGCATCCGGCTGTTCGCCAATTCCAACGCTATCGAGCACAATAACGGCAATACGATCAAATTTACTCATGTAGTCCCAACCTTTCTGGTATTATATCTGGTGAAAAACAATGTGCTTATGTGAAAGGTTTGACTTTCCACCAACATTCGGTGCGCATCCGCGCTGCCTGACCTAGTCTTATGCAGCCGCTGACTTCGCTATCTTTCAAGCGCGTGGATGCGCGCTGTTGTATACGTCTTTCATTTTCACCTTTGTCAGCTTGGAATATTTCTGGGTTGTAGCAACGTCGGCGTGGCCCAGCAGCGCTTGTACGGTACGCACATCAGCACCGTTCTCGAGCAAATGGGCAGCGAACGAATGGCGCAGCGTATGCGGCGTAATATCCGCTTCAATGCCGGCCTCTTTTGCATACTTTTTGACCGTCTTCCAGAAGCCCTGCCGCGTCATCCGCGTCCCCAAATGGTTCAAAAAGAGCGCGTCCTCCTGCTTGCCGTGCCGCTGCAGCCCGACTCGCCCATGCTCCAAATAATCTTCCAGCGCTTCTGCAGCTTTTCTTCCAAATGGAACAATACGCTCCTTCCGGTTGCTGCCTACACACTGAATAAAGCCGAGCTGTTGGTTGACGCTTGGCACATCCAGCGAAATCAGCTCCGACACGCGCATGCCAGTCGCATACAGCAGCTCCAGCATCGCCTTGTCCCGCTTTCCTGCAGTCGTCACGCATTGCGGCGTATCCAGCAGCAGACTTGTATGCTCCATCGATAAAATTTGCGGCGGCTTCGTTTCCTGCTTCGGCGATTCAATATAGATGGAAGGGTCGCGATCAATGAAACCTTCAACCAGCAAATAATGAAAGAAAGCGCGTATCGACACGATGTGCCGCGATAAAGTAGACGGCTTGCGCCCATCCTCCTTTAATTGCAGCAAATAATGCGCCAAATGATGCTTTTGCACAGCCGATGCTGACTCGATATTCTGGCTTTCCATATAATCCAGTAGAAACAGCAAATCCCGCCCGTACGACTCCAATGTATTTTTCGACAAGGAGCGTTCCACGCTTAAAAAACGAATAAATGAGTTCACCAAAGATTTCATCCTGTTTCCTTTCATGCTTCCAGCCTTTGCACGCCATTAAAGCGTACTTCGGTATTTCCACACCAAGGATCATAAATCCTGCTTGGCGAGCTTTTTATCCTGCCCAGCTATTCGCCGTACCAATAGAAAAAGCGCAGCCTATCCGCTATATTACCATTATCCCACTCATATGTACTATGCCAAATGGCCTTAACGGCCTCGCCTTGCGGAACTTCATAAGGATTGCTTGGCGACACGACATCAACGAGCCAATCATAGCCGCCAGTGGCGACGATGAACAAACCGATGAACAGCAGCATAAATACGAAGCGGCTGAACCATTTGCGCGCAGACAATACCATTAGCCTCTCGCCCCTCTCTATATATGCGAGCAGGTTTGTCCCGCCCATTTTACCATATGATGAGAGAGGGGCTTATATGCTCAAGCAAGCAGTGTTTGAATCGGTGTAAATGGCAGTTCCAGTGCCGCCGCCACCTGCTCATAGGTTAATTTGCCGCTATGCGTATTGACGCCTTTCTGCAGAGGCTCGCTGAGCTTTATCGCCGCCAGCCCGTCATTTGCGAGCAGCAGCGCGTAAGGCATGGTGACATTCGTCAGCGCAAAGGTCGAGGTGCGCGGCACAGCACCCGGAATGTTCGCTACCGCATAATGGATGACGCCATGTTTGACGTAAACTGGGTCCTTATGCGTAGTAGCCCGGTCAACCGTTGCAATGGAGCCGCCCTGGTCAACGGCGACATCGACGATGACTGCGCCTTTTTTCATCGTTTTGACCATTTCCTCCGTCACCAGATGAGGCGCCTTCGCCCCCGGAATCAGCACAGCGCCAATAAGCAAATCCGCCTTCGCCACCGCCTCGGCAATATGATACGTGCTCGACATTACGGTCTGAATGCGGCCGCCAAATATATCATCCAAGTAACGCATTCGATCAAGACTGCGCTCAAGCAGCACGACGGTTGCTCCCATGCCAAGCGCAACCTTCGCGGCATTCGTACCGACGATGCCGCCCCCGATAATGACGACCTCCCCCGGTGCTACCCCAGGCACACCGCCCAGGAGGACACCTCTGCCGCCGTTAAACGCCTCCAGAAACTGGGCGCCAACTTGTACTGCCATACGTCCTGCAACCTCGCTCATTGGCGTCAGCAGCGGCAGACTGCCATTTTGAAGCTGAATCGTTTCATAGGCTATAGCAGTAACCTCGCTGTCCATTAAAGCTTTCGCCAGCTCCGGCGCAGCCGCAAGATGCAAATAGGTGAACAAAAGCTGCCCTTTGCGGAAAAATCCATATTCCTCTGGGAGAGGCTCCTTTACTTTCATAATCATTTCTGCGCGTTCCCATACTCCAGCAGCCGAGTCTACGATTACGGCACCCTCGCTTGCATAATCGCCGTCTTGAAAGCCGCTGCCATCTCCTGCCCCTGTCTGTACTAGCACTTGATGTCCCGCTGCTTTAAGCATGGTGACGCCTGCTGGCGTCAATGCTACCCGGTATTCACTCGTTTTTATTTCTTTGGGAACGCCAATGATCATGAAAAAACCTCCTAAAGAAAATAATGGGGATATAGCCATATTGTACGTCAAAGGCTTGTCCTAAGCGATACAATTTCCATCTGCTGCAAAAAATATGTACTTGGGGACGAATACCCAGTCCACACCTCGCCCTCCTCCATACACTACACAAGTAGTCTCATGTCTGCCTAATAAATGGAGGAGGAGCCCATCATGCCTCGATTAGATAACCTGATCGCTTCCTGTTCTGCCTATAAACCTTCTAAACATACAGAACGCCAGCTCATCAGCTTTACTACGCACAGCTCCTATAAACGCTGCTTGCGCCTGCTCGAATCGCGCGGCATTCATCCATTCAAAACGATGCCTGGCTGCAAAATGATCGGTTTTCTGCTTGACCGGCGCAGCTCGTGGAAACATATTATCCGGCATCCTGAGGTTAAGCTAATGGAGCGGGATGTTAAAATCCGCAAGCATGATACCGCTCCCCAAATGGCAACCCGCACCATAAAGCCAAATCTCCCCATTATAAAAACGACTGTAGACGCCAATAAGGTGCCTTGGAATATTAAAAGAGTACAGGCGCCGCTTGCTTGGAAGCGCACACTTGGCAGACCTGTCAAGCTTGCCATTATTGATACCGGCATTGCCAAGCATCCCGATCTGCGCATATCGGGCGGTGTCAATACGATGGGTGGCACAAGCTATTACGATGACAATGGCCATGGCACTCATGTTGCCGGCATTGCGGCAGGCAGAGGCTTAACAGGACTGTATGGCGTAGCTCCCAATATTAAGCTGTATGCCGTGAAGGCATTGGACCTTTACGGTTCAGGCTACGTGTCCGACATTGTAGATGCCATTGAATGGTGCATTCGCAACAAAATGAATGTCATTAATATGAGCTTTGGCATCGTCAGCGGCCAGCACAGCGATTTGCTGCGCCAAGCGATCAAGCGGGCAGCGAAGCAGGGCATCGTCATTACTGCCTCAGCTGGCAATGAGGGGCCAAATACGACGACGATCGACGAGCCAGCTTCCTTTCCGGAGACGATCGCTGTCGCTGCTACCAATCGGCTCAACCAGATCGCCGATTACAGCAATCGAGGAATGGGCATTGATGTTGCCGCGCCGGGAACAGAAATCATCTCTACTTGGCTGAATGGCAAATATGCCATCATGTCAGGAACGAGCATGTCGTCTCCCCATGTGGCTGGCGGTGCTGCTTTATTGCTGTCCGTAAGGCCAAAGCTAAGCTCCGCCCGTGTATCGACTGTTCTTCGCAAGTGGTCTGTACCGTTAAAAGGCTATTTGCCCACTGCGCAAGGCTCCGGCCTGCTGCGGCTCGGGCGCATTCGCAATGTAAGCTCCTGATCCAGCGGGCCACGCTATACTCCAACCCGAACGTCTTTCCTCATATGTAACGCCAAAACGGCTTCGCCGTCCAGAAACACTGGGCAGCAAAGCCGTTTATGATTCGTCTTTTTTCGCATTCGCATTCTTCTCATTGCATTTACGACAAATGCCCTGGAAGTCCAATCGATGGTCGAGAACCGAAAAACCATATTCCTCTTCCAATCGTTCCTCAAGTGGCAGCAGCCAATCGTCCTTAATCTCATCCATCGATCCGCATTGCACACAAATAAGATGATGATGATGGTGCTTGCTGCTGTCCGTTCTCAGATCGTATCTGGCAACCCCGTCGCCAAAATTAAGCTTCTCCACTACATGCATTTCGCTTAATAGCTCAAGTGTCCGATACACTGTTGCAAGGCCAATTTCTGGCGCCTTGTCCTTCACAAGCATGAACACATCTTCCGCGCTCAAGTGATCTTCCTCATTCTCAAGCAATACACGTACTGTTGCTTCACGCTGCGGGGTTAATTTGTAGCCCTGCGACTGCAACTGTTGTTTAATCTTATCAATCCGGGCTTCCATGATTTCCCCCCTACCACACATGTCTGCGCCAACATCAGAAAACGTTTGCTTTCATTATAGAGTCAAACCCTTGTGAAAGTCAAACATTTTGGCGTGGATTGGGCATCAGATTGCCGCGGCGGAAGCGTCTAAAATCGGTGCTGCCCAGCTCATTAACAGTGGAGAGACGTAAGCTTCAAGCAAAGCGGCTCCGATTAAAACCATCAGCATCAGCATCGCTGTCGTCGTAAAGCTCAGCATTTGCGGGGCAAGTGTGCCGTTTTGCCGCATCAGCCTATTTTTCACCACATACAACGAAAAAGACAGCGCCGAAGCGCTCGCCATCAAAATGGCCGGCACAATAATTAAATTAGGCGGCGCAATCGAGACGAGCGAAAACAGCACGCCCTTCCATGAATATTGTGTAATGAGCGTACCGAGCGCAAAGCCGACAAGCACGCCTTTTAGAAAATCCATAGCCAGCACCAGCGGTATGCCGACAACGGTAATGCCAAGGAACCACAGCACCAGCAGCCATTTTCCATGAAAAAAAACGCGCTCCCAAAACGTAGCCGCGCTATCCGCAACCGCCCCGCCATGCATAAGCTGTACATACTGGCTCATATCCGAAGCCAAATCCTGCTGCTGCTCAAAGGTGAGCGCATTTACCATCAACCCGCCAAAAATGACGCCCACGACAAACAGCACGCCCACAAACACATACAGCGTCAGCTGCCTCCCTGCGGGCCCCTTCCCCATTCGCGAACGCATAGCCTTCCCCCTCTTGTCCCATGTGATAAAGTGTATGTTCCTTTAAGCACACCTATGACGGGAGAGAAGGAGCTTATACGCTTCCTCTTTCTAAATGGGCAGCTTGCCTGTCAGCAAATACAGCTTCCATACGTAGACAGCCATAATCGTCTTGGCATCACTGATGCGGCCTTCGGAGATATAGGCTTCTGCTTCCTCAAGCGTAATCGCCATCACTTCCAGAAACTCATCCTCATCCGTCTGCTGCTTGCCAGAAACGACCTGATCCGTGAAATAAACATACAGCTTCTCATCCGCAAAGCCCGGCGACGTATAAAAAGCGCTAACAAGCTGCAGCGTATCCGCTTTGTAGCCCGTCTCCTCTTCCAGCTCGCGCCTCGCCGCCTCGAGTGGATCCTCACCAGCATCCAGCTTGCCTGCCGGCAG
Source organism: Paenibacillus sp. Leaf72 (assembly GCF_001422685.1). Taxonomy (NCBI): domain Bacteria; kingdom Bacillati; phylum Bacillota; class Bacilli; order Caryophanales; family Paenibacillaceae; genus Paenibacillus; species Paenibacillus sp. Leaf72. The sequence goes on from NZ_LMLV01000001.1 coordinate 432,860, forward strand.
CTCAATCTGAAATTTCTCCAGCGGCTTGCGGTATTGCTCAACGACGAGCAGCTTGCCATTTAATAGAGCGATGACGGCCGCAGCGCCCGGATGCTTGACGATTTCCCTAGTCGCCGTACTGCCATCCGGCAAGGCGACCGTATCTACCTGCAGCGAAATGATTTTGCCAGAAAAAATCGGTTCGGTATGGGTTGTTTCTTCTTTCCAGCGATTAATTTCCTCATTCATGAATGAATATTCCCCTTTGCGTGTAAGAATAAAGTAACGTGCATAACTTGTCCGATATCCGCATACCTATCCTTATCCAAATATTTTTGATAGTGAAGGAGCTTAGGTAACGATGAAAACCTATACAAGCGTCAGCCATCTTCGCCTTGTCGGCAAAGGATGGGAAATTCGCCATCAACTGCGCCTCATGTCCTGCAAGGCAGCAAGCGGAGCTTCTGAACCGTTAGCAAGCTTTTTGACGCGAACTAGCTCATAATAATGGGTTCTGAATCATAAAAGCGCCAGCAGACTGCCGCCTAAATACATGGAAAACAAGCGATACGCCCGGGAAAATGCTCTTTTCCTGACCTATCGCTTGTTTGGTTTCTCTACTGCTATGCTGCAGGGCCTATTAAGCTTTAGCTGCCTGCTTCATAATCTCAACGACCAATTCCGTCGTTTTGACTAGATCGGCTACTTTAATTTGTTCCTGCGTCGTATGAATATGCTCGTAGCCAACAGCCAAGTTAACCGTCGGCACGCCGAGTCCATTAAACACATTGGCATCGCTGCCGCCGCCGGAGTGGAAGGTTTTTGGCGTCAATCCGATCGCCTTAATCGCCGTTTGGGCAAGCTGCACAACAGCATCGCTCTCATCGTACGAATAAGACGGGTAAATGACCTCGCTGCTGAACACGCCTTTGGCGCCAAACTCCGCTGCTGCACTTTCTACCGCTTCACGCATAGCATCCAGCTGGGCATCCAGCTTATGCTGCACAATACTGCGTGCTTCCGCATTCAGCTTCACATAATCAACGACGATATTCGTAGCGCCGCCGCCTTCAAAAGAGCCAATATTCGCTGTCGTTTCCTTATCGATGCGGCCGAGCGGCATTCTTGCAATCGCTTTTCCTGCCACTTGGATCGCACTGATTCCCGCTTCCGGGTTAACGCCAGCATGAGCTGACTTGCCGTGAAACTCAATGGTGACTCTCGCCTGTGTTGGCGCAGCAACCGCAATTTCGCCTACTGAGCCATTTGAATCGAGCGCGTAGCCGAATTTCGCCTTCAGCTTGGACGCATCCAGCGCGCGAGCTCCGAGCAGTCCCGACTCCTCGCCTACGGTAATGACAAACTGGATAGGACCATGCGGAATCGATTGTTCCTTAAGCACACGAATCGCCTCAAACATCGCGGCAAGACCCGCTTTATCGTCCGCTCCAAGAATGGTAGTGCCATCGCTGCGTATGTACCCATCTGCATCAATTTGCGGCTTAATGCCTACACCAGGCGTTACCGTATCCATATGGGAAGTAAAAAAGATAGTCGGAGCATTTTCCACACCGGATGCTTCCAGATAGGCAAATAGATTACCCGCGCCATGACCTGTTTTGGCTGCCGCATCATCCTCTTCCAGCGAAAGTCCCAGCTCTCCGAATTTTTTCTTAAGCTCAACGCTTATAAGCTGCTCATGCTTCGTTTCACTATCAATTTTCACCAATTGTACAAATTCATCTACTAACCGTTGCTCATTAATCATTAACGTTTCCTCCGTTCGTCATTTTCGACTATAATAGGGCTTATAGAAATGTTTAGAAAGGAGATCTGCCTTGTGAATCCTTCCAAGTATGTTCGAATTGTAGCCATCGTGGTTATTGCTGCCATGCTGTTATCCAGCTTGGTTGCCGGCATCGGCATGCTGTTCTCTTATTAGAACAGCATCCTGCGCAAAACCAAATACATCGCAGAAATGCGGCAGCAGCTGCTGCGCCGCTTCACTTACCGACAGCTCGCGGCCCGTCAGCGTATTAAATGAAGTGACGCCGAACTGTTCGATGCCGCACGGCACAATGCCGCTAAAGCCACTCTCCGCAATGCCCGCCTCTATATTTAGCGCAAATCCATGACTCGTCACAAATCCGCCGCGCTTTCGCGCCCGATTAAATTTCACACCGATAGCCGCAATTTTCTCATCCCCTACCCACACGCCGGTGTACTCGGGCTTCCTGCCTGATTCAATGCCATAATCCTTCAGCCAATTGATGATGACTTGTTCGACGTTGCGCAAATAAGCATGCAGATCGAGGCCGACCGCATCCAGATAAAGCAGCGGATATCCGACAAGCTGACCAGGCCCATGATAAGTAATATCCCCACCGCGGTCGATTTCAAATACAGAAATGCCCCGCTCTGCAAGCTCCTTCTCATCCAGCAGCAAATGCTCGGGATGGCGGTCTGAGCCAAGCGTATAGGTCGGCGGATGTTGAAGAAGGAGAAGCGTCTCCGGACGCTCCTCCTGATCAACTTGCTTCACCATCGATTTTTGCAGCTCCCATGCCTCCGCATAGCCAAGCATGGAAATATAACGGGCTTCAAGCGGTTTCTTCCCATAAGGTACATGAGTAGAGTCAGTCATAGCGGCGTCCCTCATTTCTAATACAATTTCGTATCGTTGTTGAAGCTCTCCAAATTCTCCTTCACCTTTTGCATAAAACGACCGCAAATAATGCCGTCCAAAATGCGGTGATCCAGCGACAAGCAGAGGTTTGCCATCGAGCGAATCGCGAGCATGTCATTAATGACAACCGGACGCTTCACAATCGATTCAAACGTCATAATGGCCGCTTGCGGATAGTTAATGATCGGATGCGTAATAATCGAGCCGAAGGAGCCCGTATTGTTAACGGTAAACGTACCGCCCTGCATGTCAGCCAGCGTTAAGCGCCCTTCGCGTCCACGGCGAGCCAAGTCGTCGATTTCTTTCGCAAGTCCCGAGATCGTTTTGTGATCGGCGTTTTTTATGACGGGAGTCGCAACCGATTCCTCGGTACCTACCGCAAGCGATATGTTAATGTCGCGCTTCACGATGATTTTATCGACCGCCCACATGGAGTTCATAATCGGGAATTCCTTGATCGCATTAACGACTGCTTTCAACACGAAAGCGAGATAGGTCAAATTAATGCCCTCGCGCTTCATAAATTCATCTTTCACCTTGTTGCGCAGCACGACGAGATTCGTAACATCAACCTCAATCATCATCCACCCATGCGGAATTTCGGTGACGCTCTGTTTCATATTACGTGCGATTGCGCCGCGAATCGGCGTAACCTCAATATAATCTTCGCCTCGTCCAGGCACCCCTGAAACGGGAGAATCATATTGCTGAATCGTTGGCAGGCGCGGCGTCTCGGTCAAATGCAAGCCAGTTGAACGAACTTGCTCAATACTTGGCTCCCGGCCGGTTTGCGGGCTGGCTTTGCTCACAGAACTGCCTGCCGCTCCGCTCGATTCGACGAAGGTAAGCACGTCTTTACGGGTAATACGACCGCCAAGACCAGTCCCCGGAACGTCGCTCAAACGAATATTATGCTCGGCTGCCAGCCTCTGAACAGCTGGAGAGAAGCGATTGCGCATCGACATATCTCCTTCCGCCTCCTGTGCACCGCCTTGCTGAGCTGTAGACAAGCCCGCGCCTTGCGCTGCTTCACTATAACCCGATGGCGCCCCGCCAGTAGCCTGCATTTCTGCTGCGCCTTCCGTTTCGATTAGGCATACCGGCGTCCCAACAGGAACCGTTTCACCGTTGCCAACCAAAATTTTAACCATCGTACCCGATACCGTAGAAGGCAGCTCCGCGCTAACCTTGTCCGTAATGAGCTCGCAAATGGGCTCATACATGTCAATGTGGTCGCCAGGCTGCTTAAGCCACTTATCGATCGTTGCCGATACGAGCGATTCCGCCAGCTGCGGAATAACAATCTCCGTCACCGATTTCATCAATTATCCATCTCCCTAAAGGCTTGTGCTACGTGGACTGGCTTTCGTCCAAATTAACGCATTGCAGCGAAATAACTGCTTCGAGCAAGCATTAATACAAAGCCAAATTGCGCATAGCCTCTTTCACTTTTTCTTTATTCAGCAGGAAAAACTTCTCGCCAGGCGGATTAATAGGCATCGCCGGAGCGTCCGGTCCGCATAAACGCATAATAGGAGCGTCCAGCTCATATAACAGCTGCTCCGCAATAATAGCCGACACTTCGGCGCCAACGCCGCCCGTCTTATTATCCTCGTGAATGATTAACACTTTGCCTGTCTTGCGAACAGACTCCAAAATAGCCTCTTGATCAAGCGGCTGCAGCGTGCGCAAATCAAGTATATGAGTGCTGATGCCTTCCTGGGCAAGCTCCTGCGCTGCCTGTTCAACGAACAGCAGCGGCATGCTGTAGCTGATGACGGTAATATCGTCGCCTTCACGCAATACATTTGCTTTGCCAATCGGCACAATATAATCGTCATCTGGTACTTCGCCGGTAATCAGCTTGTAGCATTTTTTATTTTCAAAAAAGAGAACCGGGTCCGGGTCGCGTACAGCAGCCTTTAGCAGCCCTTTCGCATCGTAAGCCCGGTATGGCGCTACAATTTTCAAGCCAGGCGTCCCGAAAAATACCGATTCCGGACACTGGGAATGATACAGCCCGCCAAAAACCCCGCCGCCAATTGGGGCGCGAATAACGATCGGACAGCTCCAGTCATTGTTGGAGCGGTAACGAATTTTAGCCGCTTCGCTTATGATTTGATTCGTTGCGGGAAACATGAAGTCCGAATACTGCATTTCTGCAATTGGCTTCATCCCGTACATAGCTGCACCAATAGCTACACCGGCAATTGCCGATTCCGCTAGGGGCGTATCCATAACGCGCTGCTCTCCGAACTGGTCAATTAAACCTTTCGTCGTTGTAAAAACGCCGCCCTTGACGCCAACATCCTCGCCAAGCACGAACACGTCTTCATCGCGCTCTAGCTCTTCCTTCATGCCAAGCCTAATCGCTTCAATATATTCAATAACAGCCACTAAATGTCGCCTCCTTGCCCAGCATCTCCTGCATACACATGGTCAAGCACCGATTCCGGCGTTGGGAATGCTGCCTTGTCGCCGTATTCAGTCGCTTCGTCGATTTGCTTCTTAATGCCCGCAAGCAGCTCGGCATCCTTCTCCTCGGTAAGGAGTCCACAGTCGATCAAATACTGTCTATATTTTGGCAGTCCATCCTTCGCCCGGTTCTCATCGACCTCTTCCTTCGTCCGATAAGCAAGATCATTATCCGAAGTCGAATGCGGAGACAAGCGATAAACCATAGCCTCAATAAGCGTCGGCCCCTCGCCAGCAATCGCACGCTCGCGCGCCTCTTTCACGGTGCGGAACACTTCCAGCGCATCATTGCCATCAACTTGCACGCCAGGGAAGCCATAACCAAGCGCCCGATCCGCAACGCGGCCTGCAAGCTGCTTGTGAACGGGTACAGAGATTGCATATTGATTATTTTCACACATAAAAATGACCGGAAGCTTATGAACGCCTGCAAAATTGCAGCCTTCATGGAAATCGCCCTGATTGCTCGAGCCTTCTCCAAACGTTACGAAGCTTACGAGCTCCTGCTTCTTCATCTTTGCAGCGAGTGCAATGCCTACAGCATGCGGAACCTGGGTCGTTACAGGACTTGAGCCTGTGACAATACGCAGTCTTTTGCTGCCAAAATGCCCTGGCATCTGCCTGCCGCCGCTATTGGGATCTTCCGCTTTCGCAAACACGGACAGCATTAGCTCCTTCACCGTCATTCCGACGGACAATACAAAACCGTAATCCCGATAATAAGGCAAGTAATAATCGACTGTACGATCAAGAGCAAATGCCGCGGCTACCTGTGCCACCTCTTGACCCACACCCGATACGTGGAAGTTGATTTTTCCTGCCCGCTGCAGCAGCAAATTGCGCTCATCAAACTTGCGCGCCAGCTGCATCATGGCATACATTTCGACAGCCTGCTCATCCGTTAAGCCAACTGCGGCATGACGGGATTGCTGCTCAATTGAACCGGATTTCCCCATGAGAATTCGGCCTCCTTTAAAAATGCAAGAGTGTTTAAGCTACGCGCTTATACTCGGCTTCTATTTTACCGCGAAACGTGCTTTTGCCGCCAAAGTACGAGGGCAACCGTCTACGCCTGACTACAATTAAAACCAGGTACTAATACTTGATATTACCCATTATAACCTCTTTTTACGGAAAAAGAAAACCCATGCTTTAAGCAAGCATGGGCAGCTGCTAAATCGCAGTCGCCTTTCCGTCTATCGCCAGCATCGCCTCACCCAGCGCTTCAGACAGCGTTGGATGCGGGTGAATCAATTGCCCGACTTCCCAAGGTGTTGCATTGAGAAATCCAGCAAGCGCAGCTTCCGAAATAAGATCGGTCGCATGCGGGCCTATCATATGGACGCCCAATATGTCGCCCGTTGTACGGTCGGCTATCACTTTCACGAAGCCGTCGGCATCTCCAAGCACGAGTGCTTTGGCAATCGCTTGAAACGGGATTTTACTCGTCTTAATGTCATGGCCTTTCGTTCTCGCCCCATCCTCCGTCAATCCGTAGGAGGCAATTTCCGGACGCGAGTATACACAGCGGGTTATGAGATGAGGCTCTATCGCCGCATGACCCTGTCCGCCCATATGCTCCACAGCAGCAATTCCTTCATGCGCTGCTGCATGCGCAAGCTGGACTCCGCCGATGCAATCGCCGATCGCATAAATATGCGGCTCATTCGTCTGGCCAAATTCATTAATTTGAATAAAGCCGTCCTTCGTGCGAATATCGGTATTTTCAAGCCCGATTCCTTCCACATTTGCTTGACGGCCTACGGCCAGCAGCAGCTTGCTTGCACTTAGCAGCACATCGCCATCCGCAGTCGTAGCCGGTATCGAAACTTCCCCGTCTCCCACACTTAGCTCAGTCGTGCTGAGCTGCACGCTTGTAAGTACACGAACGCCGCGGCGCTTGAGCAATCGCGTAAGCTCAGCCGACACCTCGGCATCCTCGCCAGGAAGCAGCCTTGCTCCCGCTTCAACGAGCGTCACCTGCACGCCAAAGTCCTGCATCATCGATGCCCATTCCACGCCAATTACACCGCCGCCAACGATCAGAATCGAAGCCGGAAGCTCTTCTAATGCAAGCGCGTCATCGCTTGTGAGAATATACTCGCTATCTGGCGTTAGGCCAGGCAAAGAACGCGGTCTGGAGCCTGTTGCAATAATCAGGTTTTTGGAAACGACCTGCTCCATTTCTCCATCTGCCAGCTCAACAGCAAGCGATCCGCTGCGAGGCGAGAAAATGGAAGGGCCAATGACGCGGCCTCTGCCTTTAATGACTTGAATGCTATGTTTTTTCATTAAATATTGCAGCCCTTTATAAAGCTGTTCCACCGTCTGCTCCTTGCGGCTTTGCACTTTATCGAATTGCAGCGAGATCGCTCCGTCAGCTATTGCAATGCCATAGGCATCAGACTCCAGCAAGGTGGCGTATACTTCTGCGCTTCTAAGCAGCGATTTGCTAGGAATACAACCTTTATGCAGACAAGTTCCGCCAAGGTTGTCCGCTTCGACGATCGCTACGCTTTTCCCCATTTGGGCCGCGCGGATTGCCGCCGTATAACCTCCCGGGCCGCCGCCCAGCACAGCTACATCTACTTCTATCGCCATCTATTTTAACCTCCACCTGTATTTCTATATGTATGCTAGCAAATGATGTCCTTGATTAGTCACCATCTCCGCTATATTTAAGAGCGTCGTTTGTTTGCATCATTATTATTGTAACCTTTTTAGCAGCGGTTTTCATCGTAAACTTTTCGGAAATAGACACTTTTCCCTGAAAAGGGTATCATAATAGCACAAGCCTATCTCACTATTATTAAGGAGTCATTCGATTATGAAGCTAGTTACAGCAAGGCTGATTGCTATTTTGCTGCTCGTCATTCCAGGCATACTTGCCTGCATTGGATTTTTGAAAATGAAAAATGCTGTCTACAACTATTTTGTATCCTTCGGCTACGATGATATTCAGCCAAACTTTGAATGGCTGCCCTTCCTGCTGGGCCTGCTGATGTTCGCCATTGGTGTCGGCTTTATCGGCGGCTGGACTTTTTTTCGCGACCGCAAGCGCAACTATGTTGCTTCCCGTTTCCGTCCAAAGCGCCCCAAGCCGCCAAAGCCAACCGCTTAGCCGCTTAAACGCTGCAATCATTGCTCCCTTGCATCAAAACAAGCTCCTGCTGGAATGCCACGTTTCATCTAGTGGTCCGTGGGGGCTTTTGTTTTTTTTGCAGAGTATAGCGTGTAGCGATCATCCACCCCACAATGTGTAAACCTTGACGAAGCTGATAGCTGTATTGTAAAAATCTATAATAAATTTTTGTTTTTCCGTCATATATATTATTTTCGTTTCCATTATTTCCGATATAACCATTAGGCAATCATCATAATCAATAAAAGGGGGTGCTTTCCATTTCTGCAATATCGTCTGCCTCATCAGCATCACGGTCAAAATCCGCTTCAACTGCTTCATTGCGAGAAACCACATCCGCTTCGCCTCGCGAAAAAGAAATTCAGGCACTCATGAAGCAAAAAGCAAGATTAAACGAAGAAATGCAATCCGTCAAAACGAATGAAAAGCTCGACACGAAGCTGAAAATGGAACGCGTTAAAGCGTTAACCGCTTCTATTTCCCAAATTGACGCACAAATTTCACAGATTCGCGCGGAAGAAATTCAGGAAAAAACTAAAATGGGCGCCTCTAAGGACGACCAGCCTAAAAAAAGCACTTCGGACAATCCTGAGAAAAATATGGACCAGGCTGTTAAAAACAGCATGACCTATGATCATCTCGGCAAGCTCGCCGGCGTTCGCGAAAAACTGCAAGGCTCCAACGTCACAATGGAAAGCGGCATTCGTTTTGATCGCATGGTCATAGAATCGAATCCGCACAACGACGCTGGAAAATTCGCTATGCTGGAAAACGCCGAGCAAACCGTATTCAAGCTGAAACGGGAAATGATGGCCAAAACTACTCGCCAAATCCATGTCGTGGATCAAAAAATGAAAGAACTGGTTGACGATTTGGGAACAACGGATGACAGCTCTTCAGAGAATGAGACGGAAACTGTTGGTGGCAAAATGCTCGTAGGTTCAGTCGCAAATCAAGACAAGGTAAGGGAACGCAACAATAGGCAAACAGAGGAAGAACCCCAAGCTTCTGCACAGAAAGCAAACGTACCGTCATCTGCAGCTGCGCAATCCATCGATATTAGGGTATAACGATTGAACAGCTTATACGTCCATGAGGTTAATGGATAATCCCGCTCCTTTACTGGTTCTCTGTAACCAATAGAGGAGCGGTTTTTTTATCGTAGCACTTCCTTAAAAAGAAGGATGATGTCCACTATGTTCTAGACTTCGATTTGTTGCGCTTTGGGTTTCCACATTGGATAGCGCGGTACATTCACGGAATACAAAGTGCTGACATCCCAAACATTTATTCGAATCCAGATGGATCAAGGCACAGCCGATCGCTTCACCAGTATGATCAAAGAAGTGATGAGCCCCGATCCGCTCATATAAACCTGTTTTTTTGAGCACTTGCAACGGCTGCGGCTGGACCCCTGTCATCAGTACGATTCCTCCGAGCTTCTGGAACGCCTTGACTATAGTAGTCAGATTGGCTGCTCCTGTCGTATCCATAAAGGGCACTTTCCCGAGACGCAGCAGCAAAATGGTACACCTCTGTTGAACCGTATCCCTCATATCCTGTTCAAACTTATTCGCCGCCCCAAAAAACAAAGGTCCGTCAATCGTATATATACTGATTTGGGGACAATCATGACCTTCATATACCATATTTGCTCTGACTTTTTCATGTTTATGGTTAGGATCTGGCAGCACCTTCTCGACCGTTAAGGATTGGCTCATACGTTTCACAAATAAAAGCAGAGCCATCAGTAATCCCACTTCTACTGCTGTTGTCAAATTCGTAAATACGGTGAGAATAAAAGTGATGGCAAGTAAAAGGGAATCACTCGTTTTCGTTTTTAAAATATGCATAAAAGCGCTTCGTTCACTCATGTTCCACGCAACTACCATTAAGATTGGAGCCATGCTAGCAAGCGGGATATCGGACGCATAAGGCGCAAACAGTATAAGCACCAGCAAAACGACGAAGCCATGAACGATGCCCGAAATCGGTGAGACCGCTCCGCTTTTAATATTAGCAGCTGTTCGTGCAATGGCTCCCGTTGCCGGTATTCCACCAAAAAACGGCGTTATCATATTGGCAATTCCCTGCCCAATAAGCTCGCGATTGCTGTTGTGCCGATTGCCAGTCATGCCGTCGGCTACTACAGCGGACAGCAGCGATTCAATCCCGCCCAACATAGCAATAATAAAAGCAGGCTTAAGCAAATTCACTATTCGCTCCCACGTCATGTCAGGTATACGAAAAGCAGGCAGCGTGCTCGGAATCGTTCCATAAGCAGAACCTATAGTTGCCACCTCCCCGTTGAAAAATAAAGCAGCGACGAAGCTCGAAACAACGAGCCCCAGCAATGACCCAGGCAACTTAGGCATAAATCTCGGAGCCAGCAAAATAATCATCAAACAAATTCCGGCCGTCAGCAGACTGTAGCTATTTATAGTCGAAGCATGTAACCCGATTTCTTTCATATTGGACAAAAAATCCTCATGCTTTTCGATCCCCTTCAAACCCAAAAAGCTAGCCATTTGTCCACTGAAGATGATTACGGCAATGCCCGCGGTAAACCCAATTGTAACAGGCCGAGGTATGAAGGCAATCAACGAGCCTAGCTTAAAAAGGCCCATAGCCACAAGCATAATGCCAGCCAGAAAACCGGCAAGCAATAAATTTTCGTACCCATATTGCAGTACAATAGCGAACAAAATAGGAATAAAAGCACCCGTTGGGCCACCAATCTGAAATTTTGAACCTCCGAAAGTCGAGATAAGGATGCCCGCTATAACGGTCGTATATAGTCCATATTCAGGCCTGACGCCTGAAGCAATAGCAAACGCCATTCCGAGTGGAATGGCGATAATACCGACAATGACACCCGAGACCATGTCCTTGCGAAGCGCAGATAAATGATATCCATCAAATCTCCCTCTCCCCTTCATTTTTCATAACCTTCTTTTCTTCATATATTTGATTATTTGAATATAAAGAAAAGATACTCCTGTGCTCCCTTTATGTCAAACACACGAATCAGTCAAGGATGCGTATAAGTCGTTATAAAAAGCAAAAAAACAAGGTTTTCCTATTTGATGCTCACGGATTCCCTTGTTTTTTCAACTATGGTTCTTTACGAATATTTTCCAATAAGGAAATAGCGTCGACGAGATGATTGTCAAAAATCTGTTTCGTTACCGACAATAAATCCTTAATTAATGGATCACGCAAGGAGTAAATGACCGAGGTGCCTTCTTTCACACTGTGGACAACGTTTTTGTTGCGTAATACAGCAAGTTGCTGCGATACGGCGGAACCTTCCGATCCTAAAATGCTTTGCAGCTCATTTACGTTCTTTTCCCCTTCGCTTAACACTTCAAGGATGCGAATTCTCATTGGATGAGCCAAAGCTTTATAAAAATCGGCTTTAAACTGTTGAATGTGCTGATTCATAAACTGCTCCTTAATAATAAACTTTTGAATATATGAATATCATAGCATACATCCAGAAATGATTGATAATGAACTGTAGGCTTGTTGATTATTTTCATGGCGCGTATAATACTTAATATATTCATACTTTTGAATATTTGATTTTAAAATGATTCACAGGAGAGGAAAGGATTCGAATGCCCGGCTTTACGATTCAACAACCATCTAGAGAAAATTCGCTAATCCTTGATGAAGGACCACAAAAAATAAGCAAGCAAGTGGTCATTGACCTTGGAATGGCCTCCCTGCAAGCGATAGGTTCTGACCATATTTGCAAAGTTTGCATTTCAAATAGCGGTTCCTGCTGCAGCGGCTGCCGACATCTTTCAGATCGGGTTGGATGCCAGCGCCGCAATACAAGCTGTACCGCATGGTTATGTGGGTTTATTAAATATGTCCTTTATGAAACGGGATATTTGCAGCAGTGGAACGATTTTTGGGAGCAAGTGCCTGGACAGGACTTCCGCGTAGATTACACACCAGACTCCTTTTCCATTCATCATTCTTTAAAGCTTCCAAACATGCGCAGCTTAAGCGAAGCGCTTGCTGCCGATTTGCAGGAATTGGCTCAAACCCATATCGCGATCGGTTTTATTTTAACACTTAGAGAGAAGCTGGATAAAAATATAGATCAATTCATGTTTTATCATGATGAACCGGCGAAACAAGCTCGCATTAGAAAAAGAATCGAATTTTTATCTCTCCCGTTTGAACGCTTCCATCTAGCCTTACATGATTTTATGGAGAAGCGCAGCGCTCTGACTGATGAAAAAGACGGATTATCGAGCTAAGTGAGAAAATCTAACTTTGATTAGGGACGGGCAAGCGGAAGCCCAGATTCTCTAGTTAATCAAATTCGATTTCTCTGAGATGGGAGCAGCTCATGCTGGGTTCTGCTGAATACTATGTTTGTTGTGCGGCAACTTACGTTTTATTCGAACTCACATGGGCTTTTTTTCTGCTGTTGCACCTCGTAACATTAACTATCCAATTTATGAATCATCCCCAATCATAATCAATGATTTTAACAAATTGACCCGTCTCGGTATTTCGTTCATATGCAGAAAACGGTTCGTCATCTACAAATGCTAAAAAAGAATCGTCAATATTAAGCGCCGCTCCAAGTGATACAATTTGGTAATTTTCCAGATTCCCATTGTATCCTTCAGGTTCATGGCCGCTAAAAAAGATCCAGCCTAAATGATTTTCTTCATTCGGCTCATCTTTCAGCATGAGATTGAAGCTTCTCTTTTCTAGAGCATCTCGGGTCATTACGATTTTTGTATCCATATAATAATTCCATTTGCTCGCTTCTGGATCTTCCAGCTTCGTATCGCATATATGCTCATAAGTAAATTGAATTTCTTGTCCATAGCTTAGTTCAGTTATGTAAGATGGTATATTTCTGAGTAAGCCCTTGAAGTTGTCCTCATTACGCTCCACAATTTCAACCCACATTCTTTCGCCAATAAATTGCTCGTGCTCCTCATCGGACAAAAAAATCAATTTTACAAGATCCCCGGCCTGTAACAGCTTTAACATTGGAGGGCTAGGCAAATAAAAAGTGTAAGGCGCTTCTTTGTTTCGATCATATACGCTATCAAGCGTCCAAGTCATGAATATTCCACCTTATTCATTCGTAGTATTTAGCAGCCGTATGCCCATAATGCCATTATAACAATAGTTTAATTGTGCGACTACAAGCGAGAAATTTTTTGAAAAATAAAATACCGTTTGTTATTGGACTATCACAATCCAATAACAAACGGTATAGGCAATTCGCTATTGGTCGGTTTCGACTTGCTGATGTTAATCGTATAGCCGAAGATAAATGAAATCGAATCAATGTTGCCGAAGCCCTGTGCATCAAGAGTATTGAGGGAGTGAAGTCATTATTTGGGACTTACTTCTTTAATGATAGACAACCTACCAAAACCAAATATTTATCGGGTTCCAGTAGGATTAATTACGGGCAAAATCGCCTAAGAACAAGTTAAGCGATTTTCGTAGTAATGTCAAATCCCTTCATTGCATTTCTTATTACTTGATATACTTTGTCTTATATGTAAATCGACGCGATTCAAGCGGGAGCAAAGACTTTATTGTAATACCATTCAACAAAGATAGGGTGTCGGAATTCGATGGGTCAATTTGTCGCTGTAGAATAAAATAAAGAAACCGTCCAACAACACGCCGTTAAACGGTTCTGCTATGTGAAAAGAAGTCTCGGAGGGTAATCCACGAGTTCGACAATACATCGTATTCGGAACGGGTTGGATTCGTGACGTTATTTCATATACGCTTGAATAAGCTGAGAACCAACTTTTTTTATTGAAAATCTGTCCTTCACTGTTTTCGCACCAAATTCACCTAATAATCGAGCCCTACGGGGTCTACTTAATATGCTATTGACATCTTCCGATAGCTTTTTAACAGTGATAGATACAATAGCTCCATGATCTCCAAAGTGAACTCGAATTATTTCGTTTATATTCTTAGGCTCTACTACACCGCAGTATCCCGCAACTCCTGTCGCGATAACTGGTCTTGCACACGCCATGGCTTCAAGTGCAACACGCCCTGTCCCCACAATGACATCTGCTGCATAATAAGCATGTTGTATGTCTGGTAAGGGAGGACGAATATATATTGCTCGTCTACCAAGACGGCGGTTAGCTTTAGCAGCAAGTTCTTCGAGTTTTGATCTCGTCACGGAAGAACCAGGGCCAAATAAAACAGCTACAAAATTAAGGTTATTTTTTGCAACAATCTCTGATGCCAAGATCACTTTTTTTGCTATGGGCAATTTATCAGATGAGAATCTTCCAGCATAAACAAGAATCTGGGCAGATAGTGGTAAAGTAAGTGCTTTTCTCCACTTTTTTTTATTAGATATCGAATTGAATGTTAGAGTATCGATCCCATTAGGTATCATTAGGATTTTATTGGAAGAAATTTTCATGTGTCTAACCAACCAGTTTGATAAATTTGGCGAAACAGCAATGAGATGTTTTGCCACTTTTGACGTAGCTAACAAAGCAGATTGTTTATGATAAGTACCATGCACAGTAGCAATCAATGGTATTTTATATTGTCGATGCAAAATTGCTGCATATCGAAATGACATAGAATCATGGGCGTGTAAAAGCCCGTACCTTCCTTTGGAAATGATCAAGGATAATAAGGATATTCGTTCTACTAACGATTTTTTTTGGGGGGATAGAAGGTGAACAGTAATCCCTGCTTTTTTAAACGAATTTAAAAGTGGCCCTCCCATAGTAACAACGCCAATTCGAAACCCTTTTGATATTAAATATCGGGAAACAGAATGAATGTATTTTTCGGTTCCTCCAGTATTTAACTGCGAAACGAACATTAAAATATTCACATTTTCACCAACCTCACTTAAGACTCTAACAGTGGAGATCAATAACTTACTGACCGTTTGGTCTATTCAGTAACATCGGTTATGTGCTTTTTTAGCAGTACATCAATTGGTTTGGATTTACCGCCCTGGCAAACGTTAGTTACAATCTTTTTCGGATGGCCTAATCGACCGATCACACCTGTCGTTTCCCATTTGCCTTTTGGGTTTTTCTGCACCATAATCCTAAGGTCAAAAAGTCGGTTGTTGTGCCGCAGTAAATGGATTCCATATTGAATGACATATTTTTCGCTTTTCGTTTTCTTATGGATGGAACTAGTCATACTATTAATGGAGTTGAACGTCCTTGTGACAGTATTTAGTTGGTATTTATAAGAACCTTGCCCTAGCATTTCCACACCTATGATGCCCTTGCCACCAGTTCCCCTATTTGGCTTGACATAGACCATTTTGTACTTGTTTTGTAACGATTTGCTTACATTCTTTTTTAATTATAAGTCCAACCATATTCAGCCGACCCCTTTTACATAATGAGTATCCGTATCAAAGTATGTGCCTTTACTAAAGGCTGCTTGTGCTAATGTCCGTAGCATAGGGGCTGATTGGTGTGTACATTAGTCACTATATCTGAGGAGGTGACTTCTGCAAATGCAAATATCGACTCATCAACTAGCAAAAGGCACTAAGTTCGAAACGCATATTACATTATCAAGGGTAACTCCGTGGGAAATACAGTCATGATAAAAGCGGGGGTACAAGAAGACGAAACGGCAAACATCCTAGCGGCAAAAAAACTGTTGGATTTACTACAGAAGGACATCCTCCACATCGAAAACGGAATGTTGATTATCGTTCCAATCGTTAATCAGATCGCCTATAAACGGCGTATCAGGGATATTCCCGATTTGAATCGGACAATCCTGCGTAAACCCAATCAAGCAGCGAGTCACCCACTTTCGGCCGCATTATTTCGGTTAACGACTGAGTAGTATATTGATCTACATGAAGCTAGAGGCATTTTTCGGTCCGTGTCCAGCTTCACCAGCACGAGCAAACAGCATGCGATGAGTGCGATCCAAATCTGTTACGGCGTAGTCAATGTAGCCACCCTTCTTGATTTCTTCTGCCGTCAAAATTTTCTTGACCTTCCGCTGAACCTTTGGGTTCTCTACGCTTTCGACTGGATTCTTCGGTATCTCGCGTTCGACCTCGTAAAGATAATTGAAAAACACTTTGATGTTGCGAACGTAATTTGCAATGGTTGTCATTGACACTTCTTTTTTTGTAGTCGTTGCGATTCTCTGGGTGGTTTTTGTCTTTTGACTCAGCATTGTTTACGAGTGCGCACTTGCTCCTCTAAAGAACATACTTGATGTATTGTCGAACATGACCCGACTGAACTTTTTTAACATCTTCATCTGGAATTCTTCAAGCAAGTACTTTCCGAACAGCTTCAACGTCTGCTCATAACTTGCCAAGGTTTTACGCGAAAGGTTTTTGGATGAACAGTAAAGCATGAAATTATCCAGTTGAAAGTCAAAATCGATCATAAGAAATACCACTTATTTATTGGTTTCGAAGAACCAATAAATAAGTGGTATCAGTTGGTTTGCTATTCAAAAGTTTATCGGCTCAAATTACCCATTTTCGGATATTTATAGCCATCCCTGTTTTTGACATTGACACTCTCAAACCCTTGATACAACAGCAATTAACTCACCTTATGCTCAATCCGCAGCTTATCGGCAACCATCGCGATAAATTCAGAGTTCGTTGGTTTCGACTTGCTAATATTAATCGTATAGCCAAACAGGTGGCTGATGCTGTCGATGTTGCCGCGCGTCCAAGCGACTTCAATAGCGTGGCGAATCGCTCGTTCGACGCGGGAAGGTGTCGTTTTGAATTTTTCGGCGATTGCTGGATATAGCGTTTTTGTAATCGCACCCAAAATTTCGATATTGTTATACACCATTGTGATAGCTTCGCGCAAATACTGGTAGCCTTTAATATGAGCAGGCACGCCAATTTCATGAATGATACTTGTAATATTGGCATCCAGATTTTTGCCTTTAGCAAGCGGAACAACATTCGATTTCACTGTTGACGAACTCGAATTGTAAGAAGATGATGCCGAGTACGAAGAATTCCCGAACAGCTGGCGAATCCGGTTAGCCAAAATATCCATATCAAATGGCTTAAGAATATAATAAGAAGCACCCAATTGAACTGCTTTTTGTGTAATATTTTCTTGACCAAAGGCGGTCAACATAATGATTTTAGGCATTGGCGAGATATTCATTTCCCGCAAGCGCTCCAAAACGCCAAGTCCGTCCAAATGAGGCATAATAATATCAAGAATGAGTACATCCGGTATTTTACGGGATTCTTCCAAGTGCCTCAGCACTTCTTCACCGTTATACGCTACACCACTCACATTCATATCACTTTGATCGGATATGTATTCCGATAACAAATTAGTAAATTCTCTGTTGTCATCTGCCAATAATACATCAATTTTTTGCAAGATATTATCCTCCCTCAAATGATAATCCAATTTTCACTCTTGAACCTTCCCCTAGTTGTCTTGAGTAACATTTTCGACACGCTGATATAAATTCCTTCTGTCGAAAATTATTTTTCTTTATTTTTTTTCGCAATACCGTTATACTGATTATTTATTTACAATTAGCGCTTCGTTTCGCTGAGTTTCGACAAAAGAAGGTGTCCAACAAAAGTAAAACAACCGCCTGCAGCGTATTCGCTCCCTGCCGCTGGCGGTTGTTTTTATGCTGCTGTTTGACTGCCTTGCTGCAATGTAGATTTTAATAACACCCCTGCATCTTGAAGCATCCATTCAATGAAACATCCATAACCCGATGTAGGGTCATTTACGAACACATGGGTCACCGCTCCAACCAGCTTGCCATTTTGAATGATGGGGCTGCCCGACATACCTTGTACAATGCCACCTGTTTTATCAAGTAGACGCTTGTCCGTTATTTTAATAACCATTCCTTTAGTTGCCGGACTGTTCTGCTTCATAACATGAGCAATTTCAATATCAAATTTCTCAACCTTTTGACCATTTACTACGGTATAAATTTGAGCGGTGCCTTCAGCTACTTCCTCAGCAAAAGCAACCGGCATCGCATTGCTGTTATAGCTGTGGGTAGGATTTTCATTCATTTTGCCAAAAATGCCAAATGGGGTGTTTCGTTCCACATTGCCCAGCACTTTACTTTCCTTCACAAAATGGGCCCTTTTTTCGCCTGGCTCACCATTTTGGCTTTTGTTAATCGACGTTACGCTGGATTGAAGAATTTGGCCATCACCAACTTCAATAGCTGTTTGCGTGTCCATATCTGTAATGACATGTCCAAGCGCGCCGTAAACGCCCTGATCAGGGGCATAAAACGTCAGTGTGCCTACACCGGCAGCTGAGTCGCGTATATAAAGCCCTAGCCGCCACGTTCGATCCTCAGCATCATAAGAAGGATTCAAAACGGTTTTGCCTAAATGCCCGCCTCGCTTATATACAATATCAAGCGCTTTCTTGTTGTTGCCTGCATGATCAACGAGTTCTGCAACTTTCCTAACTTCAGAAACCTTTTGACCATTGATCTTGACGATTAAATCGCCCAGACGCAATCCTGCGAGCTCACCTGGAGATTGTTTACTGCCATTCTGACTAGTCACTTGATGATGACCGACGACTAAAATTCCGGCTGACTTCACCTTGACCCCAATGGTTTGACCACCAGGAATGACCTTTAAATCAGGTACAACATTGACTTTCACCGTCTTGAAAGGAATTTTACCGAATAATTTCACTTTCATCCTCGTCTCGCCGCTTTGCTGCGAATGTAAGGATAGCGGTTCGTTCAAATTGACTGATAAAGACCGGGTCGATGAGCCATTCACTTGAAGCATACGCGGGTCCACCGTAACTTGAGCATGAACAGGAACTCCATATTGTAATCGTTTCGATTGGCCAGTGAACAAACGCAGTTCATTCGGGATTGAGGCTAAGTGCTGAAACGGTGTGGAGAAGCCTACCATGCAAATCAAAATCACGAGAACCAGACCGAACCATCTCTTCCTCTTGCTGGAGTTCAATGATTTCACGCTCCCTGTAATTCCATCGCATGACGATAAAGGATTAATCGCCATTGGCGTACCTTTAAGTTACCCCGCCCCCACCGTTTTATGACCACAAAAAACTTCCCTTAATGCCCTCCATTAGGCTCCTTTCTGCCGCAATGCCAAATCAAGCATTTCTTGTGCATGATGTCTCGTTTTCTCGGTCACTTCAACCCCGCCCAACATGCGGGCTAGCTCCTCTATTCGGGTATTGCTCATAATTTCTTTAATGGAGGTAGCTGTACGTTGATTAACGACTTGCTTGCGAATTTCATAATGGTGATCAGCCATACAAGCTACTTGCGGTAAATGCGTGATCGAGAAAATTTGGCAACGACGCGATAGTTGGGAAAGCTTCTCCGCAATCGATTGAGCTGCACGTCCGCTAACACCTGTATCCACCTCGTCAAATACGAGTACTGGAATTTGGTCATGCTCAGCAAATATCGCTTTCAGAGCCAGCATAACGCGCGACATCTCGCCGCCTGATGCGATTTTATTCAATGGCTTAAGCGGCTCTCCAGGGTTCGGAGCCAGCATAAATACCGCTTCGTCACAGCCATTGCTATTAAGCACAACAGCGGTTTCCTTTTGATCGTGCTGCTTGATTCTGTCCATTTGTACAGAAAAAATCGTGTTTGGCATTTGCAGTTGACGCAGCTCGCGCTCAATGGACTCAGCCAATCGTGTAGATGCATGATTGCGCAGCTTGGACAACTCCTCAGCAAGTTCAAGTGCTGACTTATACAACGTTGCTTCGCTATTACGCAGTTTTTCTAAATATTCATCGCGGTTTTCGATCTTGTCGCGTTCCACGACGATGCTTTTATAATAAACGAGAATATCCTCAATGCTCTCGCCATATTTGCGTTTCAAACCATGAATGAGATCGAGACGATCTTCGATAGTCGCAAGCTGCTCTGGATCTGATTCAATGGTATCTCTGTAATCTCTAAGTTGAAAAGCGGCATCCTCAGCTTGATAATATGCCGATTGGAGCTGTTCCAGCAATGGCCCGACAATAGTGGGATCATATGTCTGAATATCCGAAAGCTTAATAATCGCTTTGTTTAAAGCATCCAAGCCAGCATCGCCATACAATAAAGAATATGCTTCGGTTACATTGTCCATCCGTTTGCTGGCGAATTGCAGCTTGCGTTTCTCTTCAGCCAAGCTTTCATCTTCTCCAACCTTGAGCTGGGCGTTTGAAATTTCTTCGATTTGAAAACGGTACAAGTCCAGCATTTGCACATTATGGCGTGCTGAATCTTCAAGCTCACGCAGCGCCGCTCTTGCCTGCTGCAGCTCTTTATATACCGCTTTATAAGTCTGCTTGCGCTCAATGAGCAGGTCACCTGCGAACATGTCAAGCCATTCCAAATGCCTCTCTGTGCGCAGTAAAGATTGATGCTCATGCTGACCATGAATATTAACTAAGCATTCTCCAATTTCACGAAGCATCGTCATAGTAACCAGCTGTCCATTCACTCGGCTGCTGCTTTTGCCTTGGGAAGTGAGCTCACGACGAATGACGAGCATCTCGTCATGTGATGCCTCTACCCCTAGTCTCTCCAGCACATGCCATACGGGATGCATCCGCGGCAAATCAAACATCGCATCCATTTCCGCCTTCTGACAGCCATACCTGACCATATCTGCGGAGCCTCGCCCTCCAACAATTAAGCTAAGCGCGTCAATAATGATGGATTTACCCGCTCCCGTCTCCCCCGTCAAAACATGAAAGCCATGGTGGAACGAAACCGTCACCTGCTCAACTACAGCTAAATTTCGAATGGACAGCTCTCGCAACATAAACTGATGCCTCCTAAAATTGGTATGTTAGTTTAGTTCAACAGCTCCAGCAACCTTTCTACAACCTCATTGCTTTGAGCTTTCGTGCGGCAAATGATCAAAATCGTATCATCTCCGCAAATGGTTCCCATTACTTCCTGCCACTCCATATTGTCCAGCAGCGCGCAGATCGTATTGGCTGTGCCCGGCAAACACTTCATTACGACAAGATTGTCTGTGAAATCGATGTTCACGAAGTGATCGAGCAGTGCCCGCTTGAGCTTGTGAATCGGATTGATCCGTTGTTTCTCCTGCGGCAATGAATATCTGTATCGGCCATCCTCTGCTGGAACTTTAATGAGCATTAGCTCCTTAATATCACGTGATACTGTAGCTTGTGTTACCTGCAATCCGGTATTGCGAAGCGCTTCAACTAGCTCCTCCTGCGTCTCCACAACCTGATTCGTAATTATTTCCTTGATTTTAAATTGACGTATCCCTTTCATAAATAAAGCGCCTCCCAAACATGCTATTCTACAACTGAAAAACAACTTTTCTAATGGAGCGTTCCTTCACATTAATAAACAGGATGCCCTGGCATTTCGGCAGCAACAACGCGTATACAAGCAGCCTGTCTCTTATTCCGCTTCCCGTCCAATCCATCGGCATACGATCCCTTGCAGTCTTCACGATGTATAACTCTCCGTCAAGTTCTGCAATATAATCAATATACAAACGGCTGTCCAGTTCTTGGCCATCCAGGTCAATCTGAATGGGAATTCGGTGTTTGCCTGAGACGACATGATAGCCACTCTGTTCAAGAAACAAAATGTTCTCATCATTCGGATCAAGCGGGACACCTTTACCAAGCTTCAAGCGGTTGAAGGAGGCTGGCTCATGAAGCCAGCGATGAAACAATCGAAACAACCACAGGATTAACAAGGCTGAGGCAACTAGCATAATTAACCAGTCACCGTATTTGTCCATATGCAACCCTCCATCCAAAACATCCATATATGTAATGGTTCGAGATGGAGGGTGTATATTCCTGTCAATGTTTATAAAGCGAACGCATGTTTGGTTGAGTCCAGTGTATCAAAAAAGACCCAACTCTGTAAAGCAAAAAATAGGGGAACACCCGATCGCCTTAGCGATGCAGGCATTCCCCTCGCAGCTTGCTACTGTTTTTCAGCGGAAAAGGTGCCGCTCGCCTGCTTGACGAGCTCCATAATTGCCGCATCATCGGGAACCTGCTGATTAGGCTGGTTTTCCCAAATCCAGTAAGCCAAAAATTCAATATTGCCTTCTCCGCCTGTAATAGGAGAAAAGGAAAGATCACGCAGCGTATAACCCATCTCAGCGGCCGCCAGCGTTACATGCCTCAGCACCTCTGCATGCACCTTCGAATCCCTTATAACACCTGATTTCCCTACTTTATCGCGCCCTGCCTCAAATTGCGGTTTGATCAATGCCATCACGCCTGAGCCCGGATCAATCAATCCCGAAAGTGCAGGCAAAATGAGCTTCAATGAGATAAACGAAACATCAATGGTAGCAAAAGTAGGCTTGGGCCCAAGCAGCTCCTCAGGCTTCATATAACGGAAGTTAACACGCTCCATGACGTTCACGCGTGGGTCTTGGCGAAGCGACCAATCCAGCTGATTATAGCCGACGTCAATGGCATAGACGTATTCCGCTCCATTTTGCAAAGCGCAATCTGTAAAGCCGCCTGTTGAAGCACCAATGTCCAGCATCGTACGTCCAACGAGATCCAGCTCAAAGGCGCGAATTGCCTTCTCCAGCTTTAAGCCCCCACGACTGACATAGGCATGAATAGCCCCTTTTACTTTAATATCCGCCGTGCGGGCAACTTTCATTCCGCTCTTGTCGATCGGTTCGTTATCCACCAGAACAAGGCCTGCCATTAGCGCTTTCTTCGCCTTCTCCCTGCTTTCATAAAAACCGCGCTCGACGAGCAGCACATCTATTCGTTCTTTAGGTGTCGTCATTCTTTTACCTAGCCTTCTAATGCTGTCCGGTTACGCGCATTTTACTGCGAGGATGCATGTTTTTAAGCTCAGCTGCTATCCGTTCGCCCGTCAGGCCAACTTCAGCGCGCTGTTCTTTAATGGAACCATGTTCAATAAACTGGTCCGGAATACCAACGATACGAATCGGCAAACCATAAATGCCGCGCAGCGAATAAAATTCAAGAATCGCACTGCCCAAGCCGCCAAGCTCCGCGCCTTCTTCCAGCACGATGATGTTTTTACCTTCATTCGCAAGTGACAGAAGCATTTTCTCATCCATCGGCTTAATAAAACGTGCGTTTACAATGCGGACATTCATGCCGTCGCGCTTCAGCAGATCCGCTGCTTCTTCCGCCACTTGAAGCATGGGGCCAATAGCAATAATAACGGCTGAATCGCCTTCGCGAACCGTCTCCCATGAGCCTATAGGCAGCGGCAGAAGCTCAGCATCAATCGTTACGCCAAGTCCATTGATCCGCGGATAACGGACTGCAATCGGACCATCATTATAATCAACCGCCGTCTTCATCATCCGGCGAAGCTCATTTTCATCCTTAGGCATCATTAAGACCAGATTCGGCACATGGCGCAGGAAGGGAATATCATACACGCCATGATGGGTTTCTCCATCGGGACCTACAAAGCCTGCACGGTCGATAGCAAAAATAACATTCAGGTTCTGGCGGCAAATATCATGCACAACCTGATCATAAGCCCTTTGCAGGAAGGTAGAATAAACGGCAAATACCGGCTTCATTCCTTCGATCGCAAGTGCTGCAGACATCGTCGCCGCGTGCTGCTCGGCAATACCTACGTCGATCATGCGGCCTGGAAAACGCGCTGCGAATTCCATTAATCCCGATCCACCCGGCATAGCAGGTGTAACCGCTACGATACGCTTATCCTTCTCTGCGAGCTCAATCAGCACATCGCCAAATACTTGCGTATACATAGGCGAGCCAACGGCCTTGACGACCTGACCTGATTCGATTTTGTAGGGGGAGATGCCATGCCATTTATGGGAATCTGCTTCAGCAGGAGAGTAGCCTTTCCCCTTCACCGTCACGACATGCACAAGAACAGGGCCTGGAACTGAATCAGCCTGACGGAAAATATCAAGCAGCTGCTCCATATCATGCCCGTCAACCGGTCCTAAATAAGTAAGACCGAATTGTTCAAAAAGAATGCCCGTTACGAGCAAATATTTCAGGCTGTCTTTAAACTTTTCTGCCGTCTTGGCCAGCTTCCCGCCGACAGCAGGAATTTTGTTCAAGAAATGCTGCAGCTCTTCCTTCGCTTTCTGGTAATGGCGGTCTGAGCGAATTTTGCCCAAATATTGATGCATCGCGCCGACATTTGGCGCAATAGACATCTCATTGTCGTTCAGCACGACAATCATTTTCTTCTTTTCATGGCCGATATGATTAAGCGCCTCGAAGGCCATGCCGCCAGTCAAGGCTCCGTCGCCAATGACGGCTACGACACGATTGTCTTCGCCTTTAAAATCTCGCGCCATCGCCATGCCGATTGCTGCAGAAAGCGATGTGCTGCTATGTCCAGCTTCCCACACATCGTGCTCGCTCTCGTCGCGTTTCACAAACCCGCACATGCCTTTATATTGACGCAACGAATCGAAGCGATCCATGCGCCCTGTTAAAATTTTATGCACATAAGATTGATGGCCTACATCAAATACAAATTTGTCATTCGGGCTGTCAAATAAATAATGCAGAACGAGCGTTAGCTCCACAACTCCAAGATTGGAAGCAAGGTGACCACCCGTAACGGAAAGCTTCTCAATGAGAAACTGGCGCACTTCGCTTGCAAGCTGCTCCAGCTCTTTCTTGGATAACCCTTTTAAATCCTGAGGCCCGTTTATATGTTCAAGCAGCACAGTACTTCCTCGCTTTCGCGAACAGCAGCCTTCACTGTTCAATAGACGTCAAAATATTTAAACTATTATAACATAGGCATTGTTTTTTTCCCAATCCCCAAGGCATTAGAGCGAATTAATGATCCCTCTGCACCAGATAATCGGCGATTTGCAGCAGTCTGTCCGGTGCTGCAAGTCCTGCATCAAGCACAGCCGACTTCGCGTCCTGCGTCAAACGCTCTACTTGAGCCTTGCTCTCCTCAAGCCCCATCAGATAGGGATAGGTTACTTTTTGTTGCTCGACATCGCTGTTCGTCTTCTTGCCAAGCTTGCTCTCATCGCCAATCAAATCTAGAATGTCATCTTGAATTTGAAAAGCCAGCCCAATATTGCGGCCATATTGCTCGAGCAGCTTGATTTGCGCTTCTGTAGCACCGCCAATACGTGCGCCAGCTGTAACAGAGAACACAACCAAATCTCCGGTTTTGTGCAAATGAATATATTCAAGCTCTGCAAGCGACGTGATGCCCTGCTCACCCAGCATATCTGCTACTTGCCCGCCAACCATGCCTCTGGCTCCGGCAAGCATTGCCAAATCTTCCACGATATCGAGTGCAACCTGTGCACTGACTCCACCAGCTTTAGCCGCTTTAGGAATTAAATGAAACGCATGGGTCAGCAGCGCGTCACCAGCCAAAATCGCCATCGCCTCTCCGTACACCTTATGATTCGTGAGCTTGCCGCGGCGGTAATCGTCATCATCCATCGCTGGCAAATCATCATGGATTAAGGAGTACGTATGTATGCATTCAATTGCGCATGCAACAGGCAAAGCTTTGCTCACCGTATCTTCATTACCGCTAATAGCCTCAGCTACTGCAAGCACAAGAGCGGGCCGCAAGCGTTTTCCACCTGCTTCAAGGGAATACATCATGGATTCACGGAGCTTATCCGGAACCTGCCACTGCGCAGGCAGCACTTCGGTCAGTGCTTGTTCTACGATGGCGGCGCATTGCGCCAAATAGGATTTTACCAAAACCGTGTCGCTCAAGCGTTATTCTCCTTTGTCTTCGCTCGGTGGAGCAAACGTTTTTTTCTGAAAGCCCTGCTCTGTCTCAATAAGTGTCTCGATCTTCTGCTCCACCTGCTCCAGCTTGCCACTGCACAGCTTCGACAGACGCATGCCCTCTTGAAATAGATCAATCGCTGTTTCCAGCGGAACATCGCCGTTTTCAAGCTTTTCTACAATCGTGTCAAGCTGCTCCATTGCCTGTTCAAAACTAAGCTCGGCTGCTTCCTTTTTTGCCACTGCTGCTCTCTCCTTCCAACGACGATACTTCGCAGGTCATCTGCCCATCTGCTAGTTTAACCTTTACGGTATCCCCTGCCTTCACATCTGCTACTGACTTGACCAAGCGCTGCTCCGATTCTTCATAAACTAACCCGTATCCTCTCGCCATTACCTTCAGCGGACTAAGCGCATCAAGCTGGCGTATGGAGCTATGAAGCTTAAGCTGCTTCTCCTGCAGCGTTTGCTGGATAATCTGTTCCAGCCGTTTCGAAGTTCCTTTGAGCCTGCTTGCCGCAAACTGCACGCGCTGCCCTGGATGATGCCCGGCAAGCGTCGCTTGCAAACGCTCCAGCCTGCTTCGCCCGCGGTGTGCTGCCTTTTGCGTCCGCTGGCGCAAGCGTTCCTCCAGCAGATCAAGACGCTGCGCCTGCTCCAGCAAATATTTGCGAGGATAAAGAAAAAATGGCGAACGGCGCACACGCGCAAGCTGCTCCTTGCGGCTGCGAATGACCTGGCGCAGCGATTGCTCCAATTGCTGGCGCTGCCTGCTTAAATGCTTCTCCAGCTCGGCTGCATGCGGTACAGCCAGCTCGGCCGCTGCCGTAGGCGTCGCCGCCCGCAAGTCTGCAACGAAGTCAGCAATCGTGTAATCGGTCTCATGGCCGACGGCGCTAATGATTGGAATAGCGGATGCCGCTATGCTGCGCGCTACCTGCTCTTCATTAAACGCCCAGAGCTCTTCAAGCGAGCCGCCGCCGCGCCCTACAATTAATACGTCGATTTCTCCAAAACGGTTCATTGCTTCTATCGCATGTGAAATGGAAGGTGCTGCTTGCGCTCCTTGCACTAAAACCGGATAAACATAAATACGCGCAGCAGGATAGCGGCGCTGCAGCGTAATCATCATATCGCGGACTGCTGCCCCTGTCGGCGAAGTAATCAGACCGATCGCCCCAGGAAAGCGTGGAATCGGGCGTTTGCGCTCAGCGGCAAACAGCCCTTCTTTCTCCAGCTTGCTCTTCAGCTGCTCGAAAGCGAGGTACAAGCTCCCAATACCATCTGGCTGCATGGCAGAAACATAAAATTGATAGTTGCCATCCCGCTCATAGACAGAAATGTTTCCGCGCGCCATCACTTTAGCGCCTTCACGAGGAATAAAAGGCAGCCGCTGGTTATGCGATGCAAACATGACGCATTTCAACCGACTGTCTTTATCCTTGAGTGTAAAATACATATGGCCGCTGGAATGATGCGTAAAATTAGATATTTCTCCGCGCAGCCATACATCGCCAAGCACAGCGTCCGAGTCCATTTTCATCCGGATATATCGGTTAATGTCCTTTATCGAATAAACCCGCGGCTGTTCTTTCATCGCCTTACTCTCCGATTCCGTTTGCGCGTTTGGCTGCCTTAATCGTGTTCTGGATCAGCATCGTAATCGTCATCGGACCAACGCCGCCCGGTACTGGCGTAATATAACCAGCTGTTTCCAGGCAATCCTCGTAATCCACATCGCCCGCCAGCTTGCCATCAGGCAAACGGTTAATGCCAACATCAATAACGACTGCTCCTGGCTTCACAAACTTGCTGTCAATCGCTTTCGCTTTGCCAATGGCTACGACAAGAATGTCCGCCTGCTTTGCGATCTCTTCCATGTTGGCTGTTTTGGAATGGCAGATCGTCACCGTGGCATGCTCTCTAAGCAGCAGCATTGCGACAGGCTTTCCGACAATATTGCTTCTTCCAATGACAACGGCATGCTTGCCTGCAATATTAACGCCGCTGCGTTTAATCAGTTCAATAACGCCCGCTGGCGTACATGGCAGCAAGCTGTCATCGCCTATTACGAGATTACCCACACTTTCCGGATGGAAGCCGTCTACGTCCTTTTCCACGCGAATCGCGTCGATAACGGCTTTCTCGTTAATATGTTTAGGCAGCGGCAGCTGCACCAAAATACCATTAATGGTATCCTGAACATTAAGCTTGGCGATCAGCGCCAAAACTTCCTCTTCCGATGCCGATTCAGCCAGTCGGTGAACCTCGGAATATAACCCCAGCTGCTGGCAGGCTTTTTCCTTGGAACCGACGTATACTTTAGAAGCAGGATCATCTCCAACCAATACAACTGCAAGACCCGGAACAACACCCTTTTCTTTAAGCGAAGCTGTATCTGCCCCAATTTCCTCACGAATAAGATCCGAAATCTGTTTGCCTAAAATGATATGTGCGCTCATAATGTGTCGCTCCCCTTCTTGCCGACCGGCCTTCTGTGCCGGCGGTTTCCTAGTTTGTATGATCAGGCTCGGCTTTCAGTTGCTCAAGTCCGCTAATCAGCTTGCCTAACACGCCATTTACGAACTTGCCAGACTCTTCCGTGCCAAAATGCTTAGCGAGTTCAATTGCTTCATTTATAACCGCTTTCGGCGGTACATCGTTGCTGAATACCATCTCAAAACAAGCCAGACGCAAAACCTGGCGGTCTACCCGAGAAAGCCGGTCTACCTGCCAGCCAGTCAAATGATCCTGCAGCATGTCGTCAATCGCCGCTTTGCGCTCCGCGACGCCCATCACAAGCTGTCTTACAAAATCATCATCCGTATTGCCAATATCCCCTGGCTCCGCGCCGATTTCGTTGGCAGAATGCGCCTCTTCAAGAAGCATGTCTACCGCTTCGTCAGCAGTAACTTCATTCATTTCCATCTGGTACAAACTTGATACTGCAATTTCTCTCGCTAATCTACGTTTCATGGGACCTCCAAAGCAGTTGCACTGCTTACTGAAATTTATTATTGCTAGCGTAAACGGCTTTCGCCCTTAACATATCGACAAAGCCTATTTCGCGGTAAAATAGAAGCCCATTATAAGCATTTCACTTATAAAGCCTTAGAACTTCAAAAAAACCTATGATCTCCTCCCTGCCTCGAACAACCGGCAATCCGGCTTCCGGAGAACGGAGGAGACCACAGGATTATCTAAACGGGCGAAATCTTTCCATTAGTACGCTCCACACTTGCTGCCATGGAGCGGCCGGATCCTGCCGCAAGTCTTTCTTTTTGCCTATCCAATACCCAACTGAAATGAGCAGCATAAAAACCAGCATATCCCAAAAACCTGCAAACAAATACACGAAGCCAAAAAAGAGTCCTGCTGCTGCGCCAATTGTCCGCTTTCCGTAATGAACCCAAAATTCCCTCCACATCCGCTAGCCCACCTCTATTCCACGCGACTCTTGTACATGCCTGTCTGAATGACATTCGCCACAAATACCGTCACATTTGAAACCGGTATCCCTGTAATATCCTCAATATGGCTTTTGACAGCAAGCTGAATCTCTTCCGTGAGCGTTGGGATTGAGCTTTCTCCATCAACAAACACGCGAAGCACAATGTCAAGGCCAGAGTCGGAAGTACGAATGCGCGCACGCAAATCTTTAACCCCGCGACGCTTGGAAGCTGCTTTGAGAGCTAGATTTTCAATCGTTTCAATGGAAATGCGAATGTCGCCAAAATCTGTCCGTTGATCAATTGAAGGCGGAGCTGCAGAACCTCGATGCAAGGAAACAATAAAAAATCTCAAGCTGAGCAAAAACAATACAATCCCAGCAATCATAATGGAAATCTGAATCGATGGCTGCTCAAACATGCGGTCTAAAGCCGTAAGAAGCGCTCGCTTCGAAATCCAATTAAAGCCAATACATGCGATCATAATGGAAGCGGCACCGATTACGATGCTATAAATAAACAATAGCAGCTTGTCCACAATTCTAAACAATGCAAATGCCTCCTCCGGGCAGACCGAATGAAAACCCCCTTGCGCCGAGCGGCATGCCGATCACGAGGGGGTTATAGTCAATTCTCTTCCATGCAGTTATTACTTGACGCGCAGCAGTTGGTCTTCCTCTACCGGCTTCTCAGCAGCTTTGAAATGAACATCGTGAATATGTACGTTCACTTCAATAACATGAAGACCTGTCATCGTTTCAATCGAACGTTTCACATTACGCTGAATTTCCGAAGCGATTTCTGGAATGCGGTTGCCATATTCCACAATAATGGATACATCAATCGCCGCCTCACGCTGTCCAACATCAACTTTAACGCCTTTAGACAAATTTTTACGGCCAAGCATCTCTGCGATTCCACCTGCGAAACCGCCGCTCATGCCAGCTACACCAGGCACCTCAACTGTAGCCAGTCCAGCAATGACTTCAATAACCTCGGGTGCGATTTGAATAACGCCAATGTCCGTTTTCTCATACTCCGTTGCTGTTGTACTCATGATAGCTTTACACCTCCCTAAAGTTGCGCGTCCCGCCCTGCATCGGACGGGTAAAGCTTCCGCATCTTATTTCTATACTATATCATTCGCCATGAAATATGACAAACCATTACAGATTGTCCCCAGCTTTTGCCGCAGCCTGCTCTGGATGGAAAACATCATATTCCTCGAGGAACTTGATATCAAAATTTCCTTCAATAAACTTTGGATGCTCCAACAGTTTTTGATGGAAAGGAATCGTTGTTTTTATGCCTTCAATCGCGAATTCAGACAAAGCTCGCTTCATGCGGGCAATCGCTTCCTCACGCGTTCTTCCCCAAACGATCAGCTTGGCAATCATGGAGTCGTAATGCGGCGAAATCGTATAACCCGGATAAACCGCGCTGTCGACCCGCACGCCCGTACCGCCCGGCGCCAGATAGAACGGAATGTGTCCAGGAGACGGCATAAAATTGCGCTCGGAATCCTCGGCATTAATCCGGCATTCTATCGACCAGCCATTAATCGCAAGATCTTCCTGCTTAAAGG
This sequence comes from Paenibacillus sp. Leaf72, assembly GCF_001422685.1. NCBI lineage: Bacteria > Bacillati > Bacillota > Bacilli > Caryophanales > Paenibacillaceae > Paenibacillus > Paenibacillus sp. Leaf72. Next base: position 463,944 of record NZ_LMLV01000001.1, read on the forward strand.
AAAGAGGATTGCCTTCTGCTACGGAAATCATCTCTTTTATCAGATCGACATTCGTTATCATTTCTGTAACGGGATGCTCGACCTGAATCCGAGTATTCATTTCCATAAAATAAAACTGGCCGTCCGGCCCAAGCAAAAATTCAAGCGTACCTGCACCTGAATATTGAACGGAAAGCGCTGCGCGAACAGCCGCTTGTCCCATCGCTTCACGAAGCTCAGGAGACAAAACTGGACAAGGCGCTTCTTCGACCAATTTCTGGCGACGACGCTGAACCGAGCAATCGCGTTCAAAAAGATGTACAGCATTGCCATGCTTGTCCGCCATTATTTGAACTTCGACATGCTTCATGCCTGTCAAATATTTTTCTAAATAGACGCCTGCATTGCCGAAAGCTTTCTGAGCTTCCTGCTGCGCCGTCGTAATTTGCTGAACGAGCATTTCCTCGCTGTCAGCAATACGGATGCCTTTGCCGCCGCCGCCTGCTGTCGCTTTAATAATAACGGGATAGCCGATCTGACGTGCAACTTCAACCGCTTCTTCCATTGTCTCAATGAGGCCTTCAGAGCCGGGGATAACCGGAACGTTCGCCTGCTGCATCGTTTGCTTGGCTACCGCCTTGTCGCCCATTTTGCTAATCGCCTCAGGCGAAGGCCCTATAAACGTAATGTTGCACGATTCGCAAAGCTCCGCAAAATTCGCATTTTCAGCAAGGAAGCCATAGCCTGGGTGAATCGCATCGCATTCCGTTATAGTAGCAACGCTCATCAGGTTCGTTAAATTCAGATAGCTGTCCTTCGACAAAGTAGGACCGATGCAATAAGCTTCATCTGCAAGGCGCACATGGAGCGAATCGCGATCCGCCTCCGAATAAACGGCTACGCTTGCAATGCCGAGTTCGCGGCAAGCCCGAATAATACGCACGGCGATTTCGCCGCGGTTGGCAATAAGGATTTTTTGGAAATTCACATTGTTACTCCTTTCAAATGGCTAGTTCTCCCAGAAGGAGCAATGCTGTTATTCCGGCTTCACCAGAAATAGCGGCTGCCCGTATTCCACCAATTGGCCATTCGTTACAAGCACTTCGACGATTTCGCCGCGCACTTCCGCTTCCAGCTCGTTCATTAGCTTCATCGCTTCCAAAATGCAAACGACGCTTTTCTCGGATACGCGATCGCCTGGTTTTACGAATACCGCAGCATCAGGGCTTGGCGAGCTGTAAAACGTACCAACCATCGGGGAAGTGATTTGGTGCAAATTCTCACTTGCAGCGCGCGCTGCAGGCGTCTCAGACGCTGTAGACTGCGAAGCTGGCTCAATAGCAGGTGCCTGTGTGTAAACGGGAGCAGGCTGCTGTGAATATGTATGCGTTAGCGGGGCTGCTTGCACATTGACGACTTCCGTTTTCCCGGGCTTGCGAATTAGCAGGCGAGTCCCTTCGTTTTCGATTTCCAGCTCATGAACGGAGGTTTGATCGACCAGCTTGATCAATTCTTTAATCTCGCTCAATTTGAACATGAATGTTTCACTCCTTAAAGTTTTGCGGTAGCAAAACCGCTTCGTAAGCATCCGCTTAGTTTTGCGGTAGCAAAACCGCTTCGTAAGCATTCGCCTAGCTTTGCGGCAGCAAAACCGCATAGTAGCTTAGCTTGCATTGTTCACTTTTATTAATGGGCACAATAACGTTTAACATTATATCATAAACGCTGAGGAACACGAATTATTTTTTACAAATGCATAAAATAACCCTTAAACAGCCGCCTGTTCCCTTCGTAAAAATCGTTTTAAGCACTCTATAGCTTCAGTCGCTGTATTAAGAATAATGGGCGAGGCAGGCAAAAATTGAACTGCCCATCAATAAAAAACGCAGTCCAGGCAATAAAATCATAGCCTGAACTCCGCTCTTTTTTGATCATGAGGATCAAATGGAAAATAAAGAAGGAAACTGCCGGATAATTCCGTTCGTCATGACATCTGCCATTCCCATTGCCTGCGATTCGATGGGATCGCTTAGGGCGACGTTTTGCTCATAGTTTTTTGCGAGTCGTGCCGCTACTTCGCCCGTAAGCAGTCTAAGATGCTCATCGAGCATCCTCTTCCATTCCTCTTTGGACCAATAAGGATTTATTTGGCCCAGGAAGTCGGCAATGGCTTCTGCATTCATATACCAGCGTTTTTGTGCATCCGCTGCCGCTGCGCTATCGCCAGCCTGGAGAGCCTTGACGAGTTCAGCTGCAATGACAAGATGCTCCCTCAGCAGTTCGGCAAACTTTGCCGCAATCACCCTGCCATACAAAGGTTCAAGCAACGCTGCAAAGTCTGTAGCGTTCCTTAGCAGCCTAGCCGTCGTTGCTTGTTCGTCACCAAGGCGGTCAACAATGCTGTTCACCGTCAATCTTGTCCAGTACACATGCTGTACCCACAATGTCCGCAGTTTGCGGTTCAATTCCATGCTGGATGATGTCCAGCATGCAGGATGAAGCGATTTGGCCATTTGATGGGGATGGGTAGGATAATAGCGATACATAATGTGTCGTAGCTCCTTTTTATTTTTTTACATTATATAGGCGCAGGGCGAGTGTCGTGCACGATCGGGCATAAGAAAAATCCCGGAAGCGCCAGCTTAACTGACTTCCGGGATTTTCTGCTCAGGCAACGATTAATTAAGGTACAAATTGCACCGATACCTGATCCGCATTGATTTCCATTTTTTTCATAACGAGATCCACAATATCAGCTGCTTGATTTTTCTCCAGCTTCTCGCTCGCTACGACGACTTTATAAACGTTGTTTTCTTCATCTACAATGGCGGATTCATAATTTTGCATCAGCTGCTCTTCTAGCTCTGTCAGCTTTACATTTTTTTCTTCAAGCATGGACAGCTGTTTTGCCGCTTCAGTGGATTTTTCTTTATCTACCTGCGTATTTGCGATATCTGCCATCAGCTTATCAAGCTCCTCGTTGTTTTCCTGCGTCCGCTTCTCCTGAATATCGGCGAATACGCTCGTTGCGGCCCCCCCTTGCTCATACTGCTCCAGCACCTCTTTGTCAGTCTCGCTCACTCCATTGTCCGCTCCTTGCTGCACCTCATCCACAACGATGCCGCTGCCCGCTGCCTCAGTCGCACCTTGTCCCACCGTCTGCTCGAGCTGCGAGTTGTCTGTCAGCAAATCTGGCGAGCTTGCATCCTGCGTAAACAAGTAATAGGCGGACAGTACCACCATCAAGCTGAGCATCGATACGAGCCAAATCGTTTGTCTTTTCGTGTTCATGTGAACACCCTCCTCAAAATGGTATAAAAGCTAATCTACTGCTTCCTTGGTGCAACAGAAATGCGGGATGCCGCGACATTTACGCCTTTTTCGACCGCATCTATAATTAAACGCCTGACGGTTACGTTTTCCGCCCCCTTGGCTACGATAAGGACACCGCGAATGCGCGGGTTGATCGTCTTTTTAATAATCGGCTTCTGATCGCCGGACACCTCGACGAGTACAACCTCGCCATCCTTGTTAATCGCCGTAATATGCCGTTTGCCCCCGTTTTTGTCATTCTCGTCTGTAACCGACTGCGTCTCCTTCTCGTTGCGTTCAACGACGATTTCCTCTGTTGAATCAATGGTGACCAGAACATCCACCTCGCCAACACCGACGATTTTCTCCAAAATTTCCTTCAGCCTCGCCTCCAGCGGCTGCTCCACCGCTTCGAATGAGGCTCCTTCATGCGAGCCTGGGCTGGTCCAGGCCGTGTCATCTACTGACTGCAGATTTTGCCCCTGCCCCTGTACGGAAGGCTCAACCTTGTTATAGGTGAGAAAAGAATTAATCAGCATCAGCAGCGCTCCAACACAGCCGATAATGAGCAGGAGGCGCAGCATTTTTACTCGCTTCGGTCCCCCAGGGCCTCCGCCCGCCATCGCTTCCAGCTTCTCCAGCCACTTCGCCACCTGTCATTATCGCTCCTTTCGCTTCACTTTTCTCCGCGAATGCTTGCCGGCTGGCGAATAATGATGGCCTCGGGAGATAAACCCCAGCCCTCGGCGAGCACAGCTCTCGTCTGCTTGTCAAGCTCTGCGTTTACGGGCTGCCATAACGGTTCATCCGCAGCACTCTGCGCTTCTGATGAATGATTCGGCCCAGTCTCCAGCAGCTCAGGCACCATAACCTCAACGCTCACTGGCTCCACTGCTTCGACCTGTCTATTTCCCTCCTGTACTTCCTGTGTTGAATTCGCATCCGCAATTGCAGGAGATCCTCTCGGCGAGGCTGCCTCTTCTTCAGGAAGCATCTGAGGAAACGTCACTGTCACCGTATCCATATCGACCATCTCAACATCCCCTTCCTTGATCCATTTTAGTTTGACTTCAACCGAGCTTGCCGTCTGGCCCGTATAGCGAACGATTGCGGTTTCCATCGCTTTGGAAAGCGTACTGCCGGTCAGGCTAGCCGCCTGCTGCTGCTGCTTGCGTTTAAGCTCCTCCGCCTGACGCTGAATGTCGGCAAGCGTTGGCATTTTCACCTGCCGCTGCGCCGTGCTCATCTCCCATTGCTGGATGCCCGCGCTCAGTCCCGCCGTTACGTCGCCTTGCAGCAGGCGAAGCAGTGGAGACAGCAGCGTCAGCAGAACAAGAAGGCCGATAACAAGTCTGGCATAGCGCAGCATCGCCCTGTTGGGCAGCAGCAGCTCGGTGCATACAGCGAGCATTATGACAGCGATAATGTCACGCAGCCACTCGCCCAGCCAAGCTACCATGCGATTCGCCCCCTTTTTGTCAAAGCATCCCGTTTACCGCACCATCATTGCTGCATTTCCTGCTGTCAGCACGATCGTGACGGCCAGGAAAAACATTAAGCTGACGGCAGCCAGCGCAGCAAACACATAGATCAGCGTCTTGCCAATCGTTTGCAGGCAGGCCACAATCGGTGAATCTCCCAGCGGCTGCATGACGGCGGCGCATACATTGTAAATTAGCGCCAGCGTCAAAATTTTGATTGCGGGAAAAGCACTGATAAACAGCAGCATAATGACGCCAGCGAGCCCGATTGCATTTTTCGCCAGCATGGAAGCCGATATGACGGTATCCGCAGCATCCGAAAACATGCGCCCGACGACAGGAACAAAATTGCCTGTGACGAACTTGGCCGTTCGCATCGTTACACCGTCGGTCACCGCTCCCGTTGCTCCCTGCACTGAGACGACACCGAGGAAAATCGTAACCAGCGCGCCTAAAATGGTAATGCTGATGCTGCGCAGCAGATTGGCAAGCTGGGTCACCTTGAAACGCTCGGTCATGGCGCTGACGATATGCAAAATGGCCGAGAAAAACAACAGCGGGAATACGAGCGTATAAACAAGCGTGCCTACGACATGAATCATAAAAATAATGAGCGGATGCAGCACCGACACCGTCATGACATTGCCCATCGACGCAAGCAGCGCGAGCAGCAGCGGAAGCATCGCCAGCATGAATTGGATCATGCTTTCTATCGCTTCCTTCGCATAGCCGATCGCTACATTAAAGCTGTTGACCGTGATGATAAGGATGACCATAAAGGTAATGGAATAAGCTACCTTGCTGACCGCATTGCGCTCGAAGGCGCTTTGCAGCGTTTCCAGCATCATGCTGAATACGGTAAGCGTGACGATTGTGACCAGCAGCTTGCCATTGTAGAGCACCTCGTGCAGAAAATAAGACAGCAGCCCTTTCAGCACCGTTTCCAGCTTGAGCCCTTCTCCGCCCGGCAGCAGCATTTGGGCAAAGCTCGGCAGCTTCTGCTCAGGGAAAAATCCGCCATATTCGTTTTTGAGCTCGTTCCAGTATTTCTCCACCGCATCCGTATCCATATCGTTCAGCCCGCTGCCGGTCAGCTGACCGAGTGCGGCTTGCGCCTGAGCCTGCTGTGTTTGCTGCTGCTGCAAGGACTGCGATTGCTGGCTTTGCTGAGTCTGCTGCGACTGATAGGTTTGTGGAGAAGACGTTGGCTGTGAAGCTAGCTGCTGATAAGAAGCCTGTTCCGACTGCCAAGCTGAAGTTGACACACCTTTCGCTGCAGCCTCTGAGCTTGGCACAAGCAGCAAAAAGTACAATACAGCAGCTAACAGCGTAAACCAAACGGCGTTCGACGGATAGGAGCTGCCAGCAAGCTTTATCCTCAACTGGCTCCTCCTCCTGTCGGCAGCAGGTTGATGACCGTTTCGATAATGACGCTGATGATCGGCACCGCCATGACGAGAATTAATATTTTGCCAGCGAATTCGATTTTCGACGCAATGCTTTCCTGTCCGGCATCCCGGACAATTTGAGCGCCAAATTCAGCGATGTAGGCAATGCCGATTATTTTCAGCACCGTCTTCAAATAAATAGAAGGAATGCCGGAGCGATTCGCCAAATCAGTAAGCACCGCGATGACGGAATCGATTTTGCCAAGCAGGAACAGAAAAATAAAGAGGCCGGTAAATGCCGCAAGCAGGAAAGCGAACAGCGGCTTTTGCTCTCGAACGACAAGGATGAGGACTGTTGCAATCAGCCCAAGACCGACGATTTGAATGATTTCCACTTCGCTTCACCTACTTGCGGCTTCTCTTCAAGCTAGTTACTGGAACAGAAAAATCGTTTTAATTTCCTGAAACAGCTCGTTCAGCATACGCACGACCATAAACAGCACTACAACAAAGCCGATTAATGTCACCCAATGCGCCATATCTTCCTTCCCCATCTGCTTAAGCACCGTATGAATCATCGCGATGATAATTCCGATACCGGCTATTTGGAAAATGGCGCTCACATCCATATTCATTTCCGCGGCACCCCATTAAACCATCAAAATAACGAGCAGCACGGCGATTAAAACGCCGAGGCTTTTCCACATCGTCTCATACCTCGCCTGGTCTTCCCGCGCCGAATCTTCCTCCGCCTTCAGTTGAATGAGCGCCAGCTTCAAATGCTTAAGCTGGTCCTCACGGTCGCTAATACCGAGCGTTGAGCCAAGACGGATCAACACCGCCTGCTCGCTTGCCCGCATGGCTGTAGTTCCCCAAACCTCGCGAACCGCCCGCTCCCAGCTTTCTGGAAAAGAAAGCCCTTCATCGCTTGCAAGCCCTTCTGCAGCCAGCATCAGCATCCGGTTTAGTGGAGCCGGAACAAAAGCCGCGGTTCGAGTCAGCGCCTCCGGCAGCGGTGTATGCCCGTAGCCAATTTCCGTTTCAAGCCTCTGAAGCGCGTGAGCAGTATGGCGAAGCTGGCGGGGTCTAGCGGCAAAACGCGCCGCCTGCTGAAAGCCAAGCATCGTTCCGGCGAACAAAATCAGCAGCGCGCCAAGCAGCTTCAGCACATGGCATCGCCCCGCATCAGCCCGGAAAACAGCGGCGCAGCATCTTCGGCTAAACGCGGTACTGCTGCCGTTGGCTCGCGCGCCGCCCAGCCTCTTACGCAAGCTTCTGCCGTAAGCACCCGGTGCATAATGCCCGAAGGCGTTCGGCGCAGCTCGACAATAAGGGCGAAAGCCCCTTCCTCTAGCAGCGAGCGCAATACAGGCCGCCCTCTGGCATCCTCGGCATCATACGCATGAGCTGTCGCTATGACGCTGACACCGGCATGGCTGGCTTCCCGAATCGCCTCGCCATCCTCGGGACGTCCAATCTCATCTGCAATAATGACATCGGGCGACATCGAGCGCAGCAGCATCATCATTCCTTCTGCCTTGGGGCAAGCATCCATGACGTCGGAGCGCGGGCCAATATCAAAGGTTGGAATGCCGCGGACACAGGCGGCTATTTCCGAGCGCTCGTCCACGATTGCAACTTTTCTGCCCGCCCAGCTTGCAGCATCCCCGCCTCCCCATAACCCGTAGCTGACGGATCTTGCAATGTCGCGAACGAGCGTCGTCTTGCCCTGCTGAGGAGGGGCCAGCAGCAGTGTGGAGCGGATCGTTTTGCGCGATCGGTCCAGCAGCTTCGGCATGAGCGGGGTCGCTGAGCCGGGTACCTCCCTGGCAATCCGAATATTAAAGGCGCCTATTTCACGAATGCCGCGGACACTGCCGTTATCGAGAACGGTACGCCCTGCAAGTCCAACCCGATGACCGCCTGCAACTGTAATGAAGCCCCGCCTGAGCTCCTCTTCCATGGCATACAAGGAGTAGTTGGTCATCCGCTCCAGCAGCTTGCGGCAAAGGTCAGCAGTAGGCTTGTACGCTCCGCCTGCTTGGGTTAAGAGCGTGCCGTCGTTTGCAGCGAAACGCGATTGGCCTGCCATGCCAATTTCCAGCGGGCGCCCTTCGCGAATCCGTATCTCTTCCAGCTGCTCCTGAACCTGCGCAGGGAGCCGTTCCAATATCGCTTTCAGCTCTAGCGGCAACAAATGCGTAATACGGCTAAGCATGCGTTCATCACTCCCGGATGTTTGTCCTTAGTCCTCTTATATGTATGCTTGGCCAGCTAAAATATGTCCAACTGGATCGAAAATGCTAGATTAGAATTTATTTAACTAGGAGCAGACCGCCTCTTATAGCGAGAACGGCAGCTAAATATATAAAAAGGCCTTCGTTCTCGGGTACAGCGCCGATTCTCGTTATTTTTTCAAAATACCAATCATTAAACATAGAATGCCAGCTGCTACCCAAGCAAATTTGCTATAGGACAGCTTGTCTGCAAGCCCTACCAAACCAATCGTCGTCGTCGCAATCAAAATCAGCGGCCCTACTAGCGCCAAAGAGGAATTGACGAGAAGCGCCTTGTCGATCTGATTGAGTTTAAGCATAATAATAGCTGCGCAAATTTCGATGGTTCCCGAGGCAAAGCGCAAGGATGCCATTGCCAGCACGATTTTATTCAGCATAAAAATCCACCTCCACCCTTGTCCAGCCGACCTGTTTCTAGCTTATGCAGCAGACTACGGCATTCATGACCGCTGCACTTGGGACACATGCCTAGAAGAAGGTGCATATATTGCAGGCATAAGGCTATGAGAAGCTAAGGCAAAGAAAGGCGGATAACGACATGCAAGTTGAGGTCATATCAAGCGTGAATGAAGCCAGCCAGGCGCGCTTTCATCATAAAACAGCCATCGTTGTCGATGTATTACGGGCTGGCAGCACGATTGTGATGGCGCTTGCGGCCGGGGCCGAAGCCATCGTTCCGGTAGAAACAGTTATGGAGGCTAAAGCAGCGCAGCAGCAGGGGGATTTACTAGGGGGGGAACGATTTTGCCGCAAAATATCCGGCTTTGACCTTGGCAATTCTCCTGATGAATATGAAGCGAATACGGTTCGCAACCGACGTATTATTTTGACCACAACGAACGGAACGCGCGCGCTGCAAAAATCCGCCCGTGCCGATTACGTATTGACAGCCGCGCTAATGAACGCTGCTGCCTGCGCCCGTGCGGCGCTCGCGCTGCGGCGCGATGTCGTCATTTTATGCGCAGGCTATAATGATGCTTTCGCTGCCGAGGATGGCTATGGCGCCGGACTGCTGCTTGAGCGGATGATGCAGGCAGGCATAAATGCTTTGGAACTGGACGACTTCGCAATCGCTATGCTCGGCTTCTACCGCAGCCGCAGTTCTGATGCGCTCGAAACACTCGCCTCCGGATCCACAGGCAAGCGGCTGCTCAAGCTTGGTCTCCAGCGGGATATTGAAGCATGCGCAGCCGTCGATATTTATAAAGACGTTCCCGTACTGCAAGGAGAGAAGCTCGTGCTGTTGACGCGCTGAATCGCTAATAAAAATAAAACAGCAGACTAAGGCGAGAAAATAATCACGCCCTAGCCTGCTGCTAGTCTCGCTTTAGGCTGCTACTCCAGCACAAGCGCTTTATTGAGAAATTTATTTTTCATTATTTTGTGATTGATCCGTCCGATCGTTGACTCATCTTTTGGAACTGGTGCGAATCGATAGAGCAATAACCATCTGAGGCACGCAATGGCTTCAAACCTTTGAATTTCTTCTTTATCAAATTCACTTTGTGCTAAATATGCATTTTGGAATAACGTGGCTAATGGTTCCCCATTGTATAAATAAATTAAAAAGCTCGTCCAGGCAAAATCATACCTGACATCCCCTAATTGCCCATTGGTCCAGTCAATGATCGTGTATTTCCCTTGATTTTCTACTACGTTCCCTAAATTAAAGTCACCGTGGATAAACTTATTTTGCTGCATATTTGAACCATTAATTAGCTCTATTAATTCCGTTTGAATGTCTTGATGCTCTTCGATTTGCGGGTAAAAATAACGGATAAAATCGTATTTCCTATGAAGCAGAGGATCTAATTCCTGGTCGGATACTTTATGGATGTCCAACAATAATTGAGCCAAATGCTCAACTTGCTGATTCGTTATTTGGGAAAGCGGGCTGCCATCATAGCTGGTTAACAGCGCCTTATGCCCGGAAGCGGTGTGGCCCCATCCATATGCTGCCGAAACAGAAATGCCTATGTTCCAAAGCGCTTGCAGCAGGACATATTGAAAATGAACATCTGGATCGGAATCCTTGTCCCATATTTTTAGAACAAAGCTGTCCGTAACAGACGAATATTTCCACACATGGGCCTCCAATCCAGCCGGCATGCTGCTGCAGGCTAGTTCTTGTTTCAGCAGCTCATTCATGAAGCTCGTGCTCTCAGCCCAAACCATTTCATTTAAGAACGCCATATTGGAACTCCTTCCATTTTGTTTAATCATATCTAATTGTACTTAATCTTACCTCTCTGTAGATCCCCATATATGCAAAAAAGGCAAAGAGCGATTGCTCCTTGCCTTTTTGATTTCTCTTACATGTTTCTTACATTAAAGCAAGTCGTCTAACGACGGTCCTGTGGCCCACCAACGAAAGCTTGCTCAGCTGTATCCAAACCGTATGCCGTATGCAGCGCACGCACCACTTCTTGCAGCGGCTCAGCATCGATGACGCAGGAAAGTCTGATTTCAGAAGTGCTGACCATCTTAATGCTGATGCCAAGACCTGAAATCGCTGCGAACATCGTTGCAGCAACGCCTGGATTGCTGACCATGCCAGCACCGACGATTGAAACTTTAACCAGGTTTTCTTCAGAAGTCACTTTGTTGTACGGAAGCTCTCCGTGCAGATTTTCAATGACTGCAACCGCTTTGTCTTTATCATCGAGCGAAAGCGTGAAGGAGAAGTCGGCTGTGCCGTCCTGTACGCCGCTTTGCACAATAATGTCCACATCCACGCCATTATTTGCAAGCGCGCCAAATACTGTCGCGAGCACGCCTGGCAAATCTGGAACGCCCAGAATGCTAATTCTAGCTACATTTTTATCGAATGCAATACCGCGAACGACAGCGCCTTGTTCCATCGTTACTTCCTCCTTTACACTTGTACCTTCGTTGTAGGTAAAGCTTGAACGAACGACCAGCTTTACATTGTAATGCTTTGCGTATTCAACTGCACGCGGATGAAGCACAGCAGCTCCCAGATGGGCAAGCTCCAGCATTTCATCATACGAAATTTCTTCGAGCTTGCGAGCGCATTTCACAACGCGCGGATCGGTCGAATAAATGCCATCCACATCGGTGTAAATTTCGCATACATCCGCTTTAACCGCAGCTGCCAGTGCAACTGCTGTCGTGTCGGAGCCGCCACGTCCCAGCGTCGTAATGTCGCCTTCCTCGGACATGCCTTGAAAACCGGCTACGATAACAATATGGCCCGCATCCAGCTCCTTAATCATGCGCTCAGTACGAATATCTGTAATTTTCGCCTTGCTGTGTACAGCATCCGTACGGATTCCCGCCTGCCAGCCTGTCAACGAAACGGCGTGGTGTCCCAGCTGGTGAATCGTCATCGACAAAAGCGCTACCGATATTTGCTCGCCTGTCGTAAGCAGCATATCCATCTCGCGCGCTGGCGGATTAGGATTAAGCAGCTTCGATTGGTCGATCAGATCATCCGTTGTATCCCCCATTGCAGATACGACAACAACAACGCGGTTTCCCGCCTGCCTATTTTCAATAATTCGTTTTGCTACCCGTTGCATCCGCTCCGGCGTTCCCACCGAGCTTCCGCCAAACTTCATCACTATCAACGACAAAGCTGACTCACTCCCAACCTTGACATATACATGCAAGTCAATATTATAGCACAACCATCATGCATCTGGGTATATCCCATCACAAAAATACAAGCAACCTTCACAGCTTCAGCATGCTATTTGGAAACGTCGGTGCCGAAATATTTTGTTGAAATTTCCAAATATGTACCGTCCTTTTTCATATCCGCAAGCGCCCTATTGACGGCGATAACAAGCTCATCATGCCCTTTCGTAAACAAAGCGCCGCTTGCCGTTGCCTCCGACATTTCATCAACAATTTTGAGCGGCGCCTCCGGCTCGCGATGCTTTAAGTCTAAATAAGTTAACCCATCATTAACCGTCGCGTCCACTTCACCGGACAACAACAAGGAAATCGCATCATCAAAGCCTTTGGACGGCACAATTTCCGCGCCGTACCGCTGTGCAATATCAAGCAAATTGCTTGTCAGCGATTGTGCCGCCTTTTTCCCTTGCAAGTCAGAAAGCTTCTTAATATCCGTGTTATCCTGATTCACAATGAGCACAATATGGGAGTAAATATAAGGATCGGAAAAATAATATTGCTCCAGTCGATCGTCCCGAATGCTGACTTGATTAAAAACAACATCAAACTTCCCCGCATCAAGTCCTGCAAATATTTCAGCCCACGGCGTTTCAATAAATTCAGGCTCCACGCCAATACGCTTGCTAATTTCTGCAGCTATCTCTACATCGAATCCGACAAGCTTGCCGTTTTCGTCATGATAAGTAAAAGGCGCATACGTTCCTTCCGTTCCTATACGCAGCTTGCCGCTTGCTTGAACAGCCTTCAGGGAGTTTTGCCCACCAGTTGCCGCTTCCCCCGAACTTGCAGCTGGCTGATTCGTTGCATTCGGCCCTGGTCCCGTGCCACAGGCCACCAGCAAAAACCAACAGGCTGTCAGCAGAAAAACAAAGCTTTTTCTTGCCATTCACTCTACTCCTCTACGTCTTCGCTAGATGCATGAGCTTAACTATTATATTGAATGTTACAATAGTAAGCCTTTATACATCAATGCTTTTTACGATAAAAATGAGAAGTTCGTGTGAAGTTTAGACGGTTCATATAAAAAAGCTGCTCCAAGGGCCAATTGCACCCTTGAAGCAGCTCATTGCCATCTCCTATGCGCGGGAGATGTATTTTCCTTCGCGAGTATCGATCAACAGCACATCGTCCTCATTAATGAACAATGGAACTTGTACGTTGTGTCCCGTTTGAAGCTTTGCATTTTTAGTTGCGCCGGTTGCCGTGTTGCCTTTAATGCCTGGCTCCGTCTCAATAACTTTCAGCTCAACGCTGTTCGGCATTTGGATACCGATGATTTCGCCTTGGTAGCTCGAGATGTTGACCGTCATGTTCTCGATCAGGAAGTTGATTTCCCATTTCAGCTGCGATTCGTTCAGTTCGAACTGGTCATACGTTTCGTTGTCCATGAACGTGTACTCGGAACCGGAGTTGTACAAGTATTGTACAGCACGGTTTTCGATGATCGCACGAGCAAGCGATTCGCCTGCACGGAACGTTTTCTCAACAACGTTGCCGTTGCGGAGGTTTTTCAGCTTGGAGCGCACGAATGCCGCGCCTTTGCCTGGCTTAACGTGCTGGAAATCGGTTACGGAGAAAATGTCTCCGTCTACTTCAATTGTCAATCCTGTTTTAAAATCATTTACTGAAATCACTGCTGATTACCTCCTGGGATTAGAAAAATAGCAAGCTTGATCGTGCTCGTTTACCGCTGTTACCACAACTTAGCCTAAAGTAAGAAACGCTTTAGTCGATGCGGTTAATATTTTAATACCGGTGTCCGTAATTACGATGTCATCCTCGATCCGTACTCCGCCGAAACCGGGGAGATAGATGCCAGGCTCAACCGTTACCGTCATACCGGGGGTTAAAATCGTTTCGCTAAGCTTGGACAAACGCGGAGCCTCGTGCACTTCCATGCCGAGTCCGTGTCCGGTGCCATGACCGAACTTGTCGCCATAGCCGTATTTCGTGATGACATCACGCGTCAAAGCATCCGCTTCACGGCCTGTCATGCCCGGACGGATATGAGCAAGCGCATTCAGCTGTGCCTCCAGCACAATGTCATAAATTTCGCGATGCTTGTCCGTTGGCGTACCAACGACAACCGTGCGCGTAATATCAGAGCAATATCCTTTCAGATAAGCGCCGAAATCCAGCTTCACGAATTCATTGTTGCCGATAACCCGCTCGCTTGCTTTGCCATGCGGCAAGGCTGAGCGCTCTCCGGACGCTACGATCGTCTCGAACGAAGAGGAATGAGCACCATGGCTGCGCATGAAAATTTCCATCTCCAGCGCGATATCGCTTTCCTTCACGCCAGGCTGCAGCAGCTTCTGGATATGCGTAAATGTCGCATCCGCTAGATCAGCAGCCTCCTGCATCACTTGCAGCTCCGACTCGTCCTTGATCATCCGCAGGCCTTCAACAAGCCCCGCTACTGGATGAAGGGCAATGTCGCCAAGCACAGCTGTCCAATCAGCGAATTCGCCGTAAACGACATGCTCCTGCTCAAAGCCCAGCTTGCTGATTTTTCTCGCTTTCAACAGCTCTTTCACCGTTTCCATCGCTTTAGGCGCATGTTCTACGATTTCATAGCCGATCGCCTGCTCAGGAGCCTGCGTCATATAGCGGAAATCGGTCAGCAAAATGCTGTCACTTAACGTAATGAGGACCATACCAGAGGAGCCTGTAAATCCGCTTATATAACGGCGATTGTATTCGCTGTTAATAAGAATAGCTTCCAGACCCAGCTCCGTAAGGGCGCTGCGCAAGCGATTCACTCTTTCCTTTGACATTTATGTTCATCCCCTTTCCGTTTTTTTAAGCCATCTTCAGCTTACGAGCAAGTGCCGCAAGGCCAAGCTCATAGCTCTGTGGACCGAAACCGGCAATTTGCCCGACCGCTACAGGTGCAATAACCGACACGTGACGGAATGCCTCGCGCGTATGTATGTTGGACAAATGCACCTCAACTACAGGAAGAGCTACCGTACTTAAAGCATCGCGCAGCGCATAGCTGTAATGCGTAAACGCTCCGGGATTAATAAGTATGCCATCCTCTGCGCCATAAGCGCTATGTATCCGATCAATAAGCGCGCCCTCATGGTTGGATTGGAAAAAATCCAGCTGTACATTCAGACCCTTCGCCTGCTCCAGCAAGTTAGCCTCAATATCAGCAAGCGTAGCCGATCCATAAATTCCTGGCTCACGAACACCAAGCATATTCAGATTCGGGCCATTAAGCACCAGAATTTTGAGCATTTGCACACCTCCCTAACGGACAAATCAATGCTAAAGACAAAGATCAATTGCCATTTTACCACATATGCCCGCCGCTTGAGAAGGGACAACTATTCAGCTTGCTTGTACAGGCTCTCGGGACGCCTCGTCTGTAAATTCAAAAGCAATGGTGTAGCCGATAAAAACGCCCCATAGCAAAAAGACACATAGTTCGGCGCTAAGCGTATTCCAGCCTGTTTTCCACACCGTTCGAGTCACATGCAGCATCGGCCCTACAGCAAGAAAAACGATCGCCCACCAGGCGAGTCCATAGAGCACACCAGGCCATGGACCTTTGAGCTTGCGGAACAGCAGACCGTATAGCAGCGCAGCAATTATTGAAAAAATAATGTAGCAGCCAACGCCTACTACTATGCCCCAGCCCGACTTCAAAAAGGAGGAGCGGAAAAACGGGTCCGCCATTATGCCTGGCAGCTCCAGTGTAAATTTCATTTCATAAAAAAACCAGCGCAATATGCCCCAAATCAGGCCAGCAAAAAAGCCCGTCGATAAGCAATACGTCCAAATATTCGTATGATGCTTGCCTTCATATGGATTGCCGCCTTTTCCGGCGGTCCGTTTATTTTGTTTATTTTCTGCCATCGTTTCCTTCGCCTCCAGCTTGTGATCACCTGTCGCCTCCTAAATAAAAGAAGCCATGTTTTAGTATGTGAAAAAAAGCATAGAAGTAACCGCCTCTGTTGGCAGCTGTTTCTGGATTGCCCAAGCAGCTCAAACGTTGGCAATTGCCGCACCGATCAAGTACAATAGAACTATTCGCAAGAAAATGAAAAAAATGATTCGTCACCTGATTGGGACGATACACTTTTAAGGAAGGTGACCAACACTTGTCGCAAAAGCCAAAAAGCATCTATGGAGGACAAGCTGTCATTGAAGGCGTCATGTTCGCAGGAAGCCATGTCAATGTTACAGCTGTTCGCCGAAAAAATGACGAAATCATCTTTTATGAGGTTCCGCGGACGACGAAGCGCTGGATCCAGCAGCTGAAAAAAATTCCGATTGTGCGCGGTGTTGTCGGCATAATAGATTCCAGCGCCAAAGGCTCGCAGCATCTGAACTTTTCTATGGAAAATTACGCGGAGGATGAGGCGAAGGAAGAAGCCGCCAAAAATCCCGAAGCACAGCCAAAGCCTGAGAAGGAGCAAAAATCCGGTTTCAGCCTAAGCATGATTGTCGGTGTTGCCGTGGCAGGCGTGCTGTCGTTTATTTTCGGCAAGCTGATTTTCACCGCAGCTCCCGCTGCGCTGGAAGAACTATTGTTCAGCAATGTATTTGAGAGCAAAATCGGTCATAACCTATTAGAAGGACTTATTAAAATCATTTTATTGCTAGCTTATTTGTATTTGATGTCGCTCACTCCGATTATCAAAAGACTGTTTCAATATCATGGCGCCGAGCATAAAGTAATTAGCGCCTATGAAGCTGGCGAGAAGCTTACGATCAGCAATGTGCAAAAATACAGCCGCCTGCACTATCGCTGCGGCAGCAGCTTTATTATTTTCACCGTCATTGTCGGCGTTATTATTTATTCGCTGCCTTTCTTCACTTGGGATTCCATCTGGGAAAGAATTTACATTCGCATTTTGCTGCTCCCCATCGTTCTCGGCATTTCTTATGAGGTGCTGCGCATTACAAATGCGATGCGCGACATTCCCGTGCTGCGCTATCTCGGCTACCCGGGCCTGTGGCTGCAATTGCTGACAACGAAAGAACCGAAGGACGATCAGGTTGCCGTATCCATTGCTTCCTTCAACCGGATGCGCGAGCTTGATCAACAAATGACCAATATTAAAGCGTAAGGGCGGAATGATTATGGCAAACAGGCCTAAAAAATGGAGCGTGCCGGCAATTATTATTATGTCTTTGCTTGGCATCGGAGTTATTTATGGCGTTTTGACCGATATGCGTTCATTCCTAATCCCGATTATCGTATTCGGCCTCATTTATGTGCTTTACAAGTTCCCGCCTGACCGCTGGAGAGGCCGTTCCGGTTCTGCTTCGCCTAAGGTGCGCCCTGGCAACCGCTCACAGCCTGCCAAACGCCCGAAATCGCAGCGTACGCCGTTCCGCGTTATCGAAGGCGGCAAGGAAGATGATGATCTGCCGAAGTATCATTAAGCCAATGTAGCCCGCTATGACAGCTGGCCAACCACGCAAAAAGAGCGTAACCTCGATTTCTCGGAGGTCACGCTCTTTTTTTGGGTAATTGCACATCATACTGCGTTTCACTTCATATTTGCGTTATCACTCATTATCGAGCTCGGCGCGAACCGCTTTAAGGTCGTCCAATCGGGAAGGATCACGTTCGAAAAATGCGACGAGCGTCTCGATGCAGGTGATCGAATCCCAGCTTAAATGATGCTCAATGCCTTCGACATCCTGATAAATATTCTCATCTTGGACGCCGATAATGGCCAGAAATGATTCCAGCAGATGGTGGCGCTCCACAAGCCGCTTGCCCATCTTCTTCCCTTTTGTCGTTAATACAAGACCACGGTATTTCTCATAAATTAAATAGTTATCTTTATCGAGCTTTTGAATCATCTTCGTCACTGACGAAGGGTGAACCTCCAGCCCTTCCGCAATATCCGACACTCTCGCGTAACCTTTTTCGTCTATGAGCTTATAAATTCGTTCCAAGTAGTCTTCCATGCTCGGTGTCGGCATTGAAGAACCCCCTAACCCAACTTCTTTCACCTTGTTTCCTCGGCGTTACTCTAGTATCATACACTGTTTTGAAACCTGTCTGCAACCTTATGGACAATCCCGGCCGCGCAATAATTAATGGCATTAGCGATTTAGAGCATTTCTTGAAATATAAGAATTTATAAGTTTCACATTTATCATTAGGCTTATATTTCTCGGACTGAAACGCGCTGCGCCGCCAGAGGTGGCTTTTGGCCGTTTCACCTTGCAACTCCCAGTTTGAAGCCCTTTCCTTTGTCGCACATTATAACTTAAGCTTCTTATTTAAAGCAACAAAGCACAGGAGGTGCCGCTCATGGCTTCCACCATAGAGGAGCGTCCAAAAACAGCGCTGAAGAGCTTATCCTTCGTTCCCGAGCTCGTCTATTTTGAACCGGATGCGCTTAATTATCCGAAGGGCAAGCGCATTTATGACTGGGTGCAAAAGGAAGGCATTCCTTTCCGCATGACAAGCTCGCATAACCGGATTACCAATTTGCCCGGTGAAACCGAGCTTGAGAAATACCGGATTGCCAAACGCACCCTCGTCGTCGGCATTCGCAAAACGCTAACCTTTGATACGTCCAAGCCATCAGCGGAATATGCCATTCCCATTGCGACCGGCTGTATGGCGCATTGCCATTATTGCTATTTGCAGACGACGCTCGGCGCAAAGCCCTATATTCGCGTTTATGTCAACATCGATGAGATTATCAGCGCTGCCAAGCAATACATCGACGAGCGAGCACCGGAAATAACCCGCTTCGAAGCCGCTTGTATGTCCGATCCCGTCGGGCTGGAGCCCATTACAGGCAGCCTGCGCGAGCTGATTGAATTTATGGCGGAGCAGCCGCTAGGCAGACTGCGCTTCGTGACGAAATTCCATCATGTCGACTCTTTGCTAGATGTTAAGCATAATGGCCATACCCGCATTCGCTTCAGCGTCAACAGCAAATATGTGATCAAAAATTTCGAGCCAGCCACCTCCCGCTTCGAGCAGCGAATTGAAGCCGCAGCCAAAGTAGCTAAAGCCGGTTATCCGCTCGGCTTTATCATTGCGCCGATTATCTGGCATGAGGGCTGGGAGGAAGGCTACGCCGAGCTGCTCGTATCGCTTGCAGAGGCGCTGCCTGAAGAGGCACAGCAAGCCGATTTAACCTTTGAGCTTATCCAGCACCGTTTTACGAAAACAGCGAAAAATGTGATCGAGCGCCGCTATCCGCGCACGAAGCTGGAAATGGACATTGAGAAGCGCAAATACAAATGGGGCCGCTGGGGACAAGGAAAATATGTCTACTCTACAGAACAAGCAGATGCGCTCCGATTGTTTATATCAGAGCGCATCTTTGAGCATTTTCCACAAGCGAAAATTGAATATTTCACTTAAAACTTCAGCCAATCCGGCGTAATGAGGTTAAGCCACGACGTAATTTGCGTCATTTGATCGGTGAAGAGCATAATGCCGAGCACAATCATAATCGCTCCGCCGACCTTCATCACCGTATTCGTATATTTCAGCAGCCATCTCGCTGAGCCTAGGAAAAAAGCCAATACGAAAAACGGAATGGCAAAGCCTAAAGCATAAGCCGTAGTCAGCTTAAACCAGGTATTCGGCTCGGATGCCGCCAAAGCCAGAATCGCCGTTAAGGCAGGACCTGTGCAAGGCGACCACCCGGCCGAAAATCCAATGCCAAAAATAAAGGAGCCTAAATAACCGGTTTTTTTCGAAGCATCAAACGGCAGCTTGCGCGTCTTCATCAGCAATTGCGGCTGAAAAACGCCGAGCAGGAACAGCCCCATCAGCACAATTAAAATCGCCGATAATTTGCGGATGAGCGGCTCATATTCGCTGAACGTTTCCGCGAACACATTCGTACCGTAGCCAAGCGTGTAATACACCGTACAGAAGCCGATAATGAAAAACAGCGTATGCAGCATCGTACGGGAGCGCATTTGCTTGCTCGTATGCTCATTATTTTTGAGATCGCTGACGGAAATGCCGGTTATGTAAGATAAATAAGATGGATACAAGGGCAAGCAGCATGGGGAGATGAAGGAAGCAAAGCCCGCCCCCAATGCGAGCCAAATATTAAGATCGTTCACCGTACAGCACCTCGATTTTGATTAACTCCCTGTTCTTATTCCCCGCTTGAACAGCAAGAGGCCCAGCAAAATAACAATGAGCAGAAGCACGATCGTGCCGCCCGGAGCCAAATTCCAAATCCCTGCAATCATCAAGCCGCAAATAACGGCAATTTCACCAATAATGACGACGGTAATAATGCTCTGCCGAAAGCTGCGCGCAATGATAAGACTGCAAGCCGCTGGAATCGTCAGCAGTGCAGACACAAGCAGCGCTCCAACAATTTTGATGGAAGCACTAATGACAAGCGCGGTTAGCACGCTAATCATAACATTATAAAAACGGACGGGCAACCCGCTCACCGCTGCTGCATCCTCATCAAAAGTAAGCAAAAACAGCTCCTTCACCTGCAGCCTGATGGCTACAAGGACGACAACCGTCACCACGGCAATCGTAATTAAATCGATGTTGCTCAGCGTATAAATGCTGCCAAATAAATAGCCGCTGACATTGACATTAAAGCCCTTGCCCATCGTGAATAAAATCGAAGCCAGCGCAACGCCGCCCGACATAATAATCGCAATGGACAGCTCGGCATAGGATTTATAAGCTTTCCTCAGCTTTTCAATCGCAAACGAAGCTGCAACAGCGAACAGCAGGCCTACCGCAACCGGATACACCCCAATTAAGAATCCAAGCGCAACGCCCGCAATGGATACATGCGACAGCGTATCGCCGATCATGGACAAACGGCGCAGCACGAGAAAAATGCCCATTAGCGGCGCTGTTACTCCGATAAGCAAGCCACCAATCAGCGCCCTTTGAAAAAATTCGCTAGTAACGATCTCCAACCTGAACAACCTCTTCTCTGCTATCCATTTCCTGACGAAGCCCGCGCAGGCTGTGAGTCAGATCATCTTGCGCACAATTTTGCAAATCATGCGAATGCTTTTTGTAAAACTTCAGCTTGCCGCTTTGCGCTGCCTGATGCAGCCCCAAATAAGTGCGGATCATCTCCATATCATGGGACACCATGAGGAAGGTGATATTGTGATGCTGATGCATATGCTTGATCATATGGAAAAAGCTTTCCTGCGTCTCTGAATCGATCCCAACGGTAGGCTCATCCAAAATAAGCAGCGACGGATTGTTAATAAGCGCCCGCGCCAAGAAAGCACGCTGCTGCTGGCCGCCGGACAGCTGGCCGATCCGCTTGTCCGCCAAATCCTCGATTTTCATCGCATGCAGGGCGTCATCTGCCTTTAAGTGATCGCTCTTCGTAATACGGCGAAACAGCTTATTGCGCCCGTAAAGGCCCGATAGCACCACTTCGCGAACCGTCGCTGGAAAAAGGGGATTAAACGCATTTTTTTGCGGCACATAACCGATTTTTTCCCATGCCTTAAATTGGCCTACCGGCTCGCCGAACAAACGAATGACGCCGCTCTCCGGCTTTAGCAAGCCGACAATCATTTTGAGCAGCGTTGTTTTTCCCGCGCCGTTCGAGCCAATCAGCCCGATAAAATCACGCTCGCGAACGCTTAAATTAAGTCCGGTAATGACGCGCTGCTGCTGATACGAGAAGGTAACGCCCTCCAGCGATATAATATCCTGATGGCAGTCTCCTGCCGGGCTGGAAAGCAAGTCCGCTTCTGGCAGCCTCTCTGTCACTTGTTGCATCCTGTCAACCTCCCTTGCTTTTTACTATATTGCTATACTTCCCTGATTATATCATTAATAAAGCGCCGTTTACCTAGAGACTGCGACGAAATAAAGTACCGTTAATTTCCTCGCAGCTCCTTATTGCAGTGCTTTCAGAAGATTTTGCAAATTCGCTTCCATCAGCGTAATGTAGGTATCGCCATTTTTCTCCTGCTCTGGCGTCAGTCCTTCTACTGGATTCAGCATCAATGTGTCTACCTTCGCTTCGCTCGCGAGCGTATCCGCAAGTGCCGGAGATACAAGCTCCTCGAAGAAAATATAGCGAATGCCTTGTTCCTTCACAAATTTGGCGATATTCAGCAAATCCTGCGCTCTAGGCTCAGCATCAGCCGATAATCCCATTATAGCCGTTTGCGTCAAGCCATAGTCGCGGGCCAAATAACCAAACGCCTGATGGGATACTACGATATCCTTCATCGTCGTTTTGGACAGCTCCTGCTCGAACTTCGCATCGAGTGCTGCAAGCTTGCTGTGCAGCGCCTCATAGTTCGCCTCATATTCGGTTTTGTGGGCACTGTCCACTTGAATGAGGCTATTTTTCACATTTTCAGCCATAATGATTGCCGATTTCGGGCTGACCCAAGTATGCGGATCGACATCGAGAGCGTGCTCATGATCATGCTCGTCAGCAGCTGCACCGTCTGCTTCTTCGCTATACTCTTCATGATCCGCATGCTCCTCTGCCGTTTCAGCGCTATGATCATGCTCCTCTTCGGAATTGCCTTGAATCAGCTCAATACCTTTGCTCATTTCGGCCGTAATGATCGTCTGATCGTTCGGCAATCCTTTCAGAAAGCTGTCCGTCCAGCCTTCCAGTCCTGCTCCATTGTACAGAAACAGCTGCGCTTTGGAGGCGGTGCTGAGATCTTGGCTTTTCGGCGTCCAATCATGCGGCTCCACTCCTGCCGGGATGAGGTTGACGACATTGACATATTCACCGCCAATTTCTGAAGCGAAATAATAGAGAGGATAAAAACTAGTCACGACATTCGTCTTGCCTTCTACGATAGAAGACTTCGAATTGCTGCCGCATGCGGACAGCACAAGAACAACCGACAACAATAAAGCGGCCATAGCCGTTATTTTCTTGCTTGAAAATACCTTTTTCATTTCGCAAATGCTCCATTTCTGTGAAAACCGTTTTCTTTTAGTAATCGTTATGATTACGTTCAGATTATACGAGTGCTTGGCATCACTGTCAACTGCTATTCGCATGTTCCTGGTCTACACGTAGCAGAACACTATGCGAGTATGGCGGTTGTGTGTCTATTCCGCTCCCGCTGTCGAAAAAAAATAATGTATTAGACTCGTAACATCCCATTAAGGCAACGGTCACTTATGTTGAGAGTAACATAAGTTGCCTTTGGTACGTCTATGTTACAAACAAGGGGGGGAAGAACATGAGGATAATAGGGTGCGTTTTACTGCTGCTACTCATGGGGCTTGCGATCATAGCTTGCAGCGAACCTCAAGCTGAGAAGCTGACCACAAAGACATTGCAAGAACTCTACCCAGGGGATATTGCGAAAGTGGATTCCATGGAGATTACGGACGGCAGCTCGGGCGAGCGGAAATGGTTTGCTAACAAAAAACAGATTCAAGAGTGGATCGATCAAGTGAAAGACATGAAATTCGAGCCAGATCCGAACCAAGAGGACCGGAGCGGCTTCCTGTACGCGGTATCCTTGCGGGAAGGTCACGAGAGCAAGCTGGGATTCACTCCGAATTCGCAGGGCAGGCATTATTACATCCACAATGAGGAGTTGACAAACCGAATTCAAGAGATGTTTGTAAACGGGGATACCACAAAAAACGATTAATAAGAACCGTACCAAATCGGCATTCATTGCGCTAACAGAGAACGTTATTTCAATGACCACAACGGCAGTCTAAAACTTATTTATCAAACACTAATAAAAAGAGAACCGAAGCGGAATAGCTCCGCCCGGTTCTCTCTTATGCTGCTTGCTTTACTGCAATTCCCTTTATTTCACAACAGCGCCATTTGGCATATCGTCCGGCACCGTCGCCAGCGTTAGCTGGTCGCCGTGCGACGCAGCCAGAATCATCCCTTGCGACAATTCTCCCCGCAGCTTCACCGGCTTCAGGTTCGTCACACAAATCACCTTCCGGCCGACAATCGACTCTGGCGTATAAAATTTCGCAATGCCCGAAACGACCTGGCGCTGCTCATAACCGAGATCAAGCTGCAGCTTCAGCAGCTTGTCGGCTTTCTTCACAGGCTCGGCAGCAATGACTTGCGCCACTCGCAGCTCTACCTTGGCGAAATCGTCGATGCCGATTTCTTCCTTGCTTTCTACCGGAGCCGCGTCTGCTGCGGCTCCTTCCCCTCCAGCGCCAGCCGCTTGCTGCGCGGCTTCCGGCTGCGCTTCCGCTTTGGCAGCGCCGCCCCCCATCTCGGCTGCGATAAAAGCAACCTCATCCGCCGTCTCCAGGCGTGGGAACAGCGGGCTGTCTTTCTGCACCCGCGTGCCTGCCGGCAGCTGCCCGAACGTGCGCATGCTCTCCCATGACGTCAGCTCGCCCGGCTGAATGCCGAGCTGCTTCCACAGCTCACGCGGCGCATGCGTCAGGAACGGCTGGAGCATAATCGACGTGATGCGCAGCGCTTCCGCCAAATGCTGCATGACCGCAGCCAGCTCCGCGCGCTTGCCTTCATCCTTCGCCAGCGTCCACGGCTGTGTCTCATCAATATATTTATTCGTCCGGCTGACGAACTGCCAAATCGCAGCGAGCGCTACAGAAAACTCCATGTTTTCCATAGCAGCCTCCACAGAAGCAATCGTATCCTGCGCCAGCGCTTCAAGCGAAGCGTCGAATGGTGTGATTTGTCCGGCATAAACTGGAATCTCGCCGTCAAAATATTTATCAATCATCGCAACGGTACGATTAAGCAAATTGCCGAGGTCGTTGGCAAGATCAAAGTTAATACGCTCGACGAAATTTTCCGGAGTAAAGGTGCCATCGGCGCCGAAAGGCACCTCGCGCAGCAAATAATAGCGGACAGCATCGAGGCCATAACGGTCGATCAGCATAACCGGGTCCACAACATTGCCCTTGGACTTCGACATTTTGCCGTCCTTCATGAGCAGCCAGCCATGGGCAAATACCTTTTTCGGAATCGGAAGATTGAGTGCCATGAGCATAATCGGCCAATAAATCGTATGGAAACGAACGATTTCCTTGCCCACGAGATGGACATCCGCCGGCCAGAAGCGCTCATATTTAGCCGCAGCCTCGGGATCATCGCTGCCATAGCCAAGCGCCGTAATATAGTTGGACAGTGCATCAATCCACACATAGATGACATGCTTCGCATCGCCTGGCACTTTAACGCCCCAATCGAAGGTCGTACGCGATACGGCTAGATCCTCCAAGCCCGGCTTGATGAAATTGTTGATCATTTCATTTTTGCGTGATTCCGGCTGAATAAAATGAGGGTTGTCCTCATATAGCTTAAGCAGGCGGTCTGCATATTTGCTCATCCGGAAAAAATAGCTCTCTTCCTTTACGAGCTCAACCGGGCGTCCGCAATCCGGACAATTGCCGTTTTCAAGCTGGCGCTCTAGGAAAAAGGATTCACACGGCGTACAGTACCAGCCTTCATACGTACCCTTATAAATATCTTCTTGCTTCAGCAGCTGATCAAAAATTTTCTCAACGACCTTCTTATGGCGCTCCTCCGTCGTGCGAATAAAGTCATCATTGGAAATTTCCAGCTTCGCCCACAAGCTTTTAATGCCGATAACGATATCATCGACGAATTGCTGAGGGGTCTTGCCTTGCTCCTGTGCTTTGCGTTCGATTTTCTGCCCATGCTCATCGGTTCCAGTCAGGAACCAAACGTCGTAGCCGCGCAGCCGCTTGTATCTTGCCATCGCGTCGCCCGCCACCGTCGTATACGCATGCCCAATATGCAGCTTGTCGCTCGGATAATAAATCGGCGTAGTCAAATAAAATGTTTTGTTGTCATTCGCCATTTCAGCAGCCTCCCAAATTTCGATTCTAAAAACACATAAAAACGCAAAAAACTCCCGTCCATCATGGGACGAGAGTATAAAACTCACGTGGTACCACCCAAATTCCCCTTGCATCTTCTCCTGATTCGCAGAAAAAAAACGCAATGGCTTCGTGTGCCGCCGATTGAAGGCGGACAATACCGTTAACGCCGGTCAAACGCTGCTCTCTTACCCGCTCCCGCCTAGTCAAACCTAGGGCAGCGCGCTGCTCAAAAGCAGATCCTCCAGGACCATCTTCCAACTTTGCCCGTACCGGCTCACACCTTATTGCCCGGCTCTCTGCGACGCAGCTTCCATTGTACTTATCCATTCATCAGACTCATATATGACAAAATATACCGAACAGCCAGCCCTTCTGTCAAGTAGGCTGATCCCCCTCGCTCTGCTTCCCGCCCTTTACGGGGGGAACCGGATCGTAGCCTCCAGCGTGAAACGGGTGACAGCGGCTAATCCGCCGCGCCGCAAGCCATGAGCCCCTGAGCACGCCATGCTTCTCAATAGCCTCCAGCGCATAGGCGGAGCATGTTGGAGCAAAGCGGCAGGAAGGCGGCAAATGCGGTGAAATCGCTTTGCGGTAAAAATGAATCGGCGCCTGAGCGACACGTCTGACAACAGGTCTCTTTTCCATTAGCTTTGCGCTGCTGCTTCTTCCTGATCACAGTCTTTACAATAACCGAACACTTCAAACTTGTGCTTGACGATTCGGAAATCAGCGGGCGCAGTCGTCTGCTCCATTGGGCAGCACATAATTGGATACGTTTTGCCGCAGTTCAGACAAATCATATGGTGGTGGTGGTCATGCTCGCGGCAATGCAGCTTGAACTTGACGCCTTCCTCGAACACCACCTGCTCCAGCACGCCAAGCTCCTCCATGACACGCAGGTTGCGGTATACGGTATCAAAGCTAAGTCCGGAATAAGACTTGCCCATGTATTCATAAACGTCCTTGGGGGCCAAGTAGCCCGGCGATTCTGCGAATAGCTTGGCCAGCGTCTTGCGCTGGTCGGTAATGCGCAGTCCTTGGCTCGACATGATTCTCACAATATCTTCAATCGTATGCGTATGTGAATGTGCATGTGTACTCATGCGACAAACCTCCTGCTTCTGAAATTCTCTCTCTCCCAATAATGCCGAAAAAAAAGACTCTCGTCAATGAGAGCCTTCCTGCCGCTGCTATTTTAACCGTTCAACCGCATATTAATAAGGAAGCTCGCGACCATGGCCACAAACAAAATCAGGCTGATAATTCCAAACGTCAGTCGTATTTTGTGCGCCTTGCGAAGCTTGTCCCCGTTGCCTGATTCCAGCTTGGCGAGCGTATAAGAGCGCTGCATAAAAAGAAATAAAATTAATGAAGTGACAAAAAACATATTGACGATAAACCATACTGCTGTCCAAAACATATCGACGCCTCCTCTAACCGCAAATTCCCTGAGCTACAGGAACCATCGATTTAATATCCACATAAATACAACGAAGCTGACAACTGCCCCACCGATGCATATCCAACCGGAACGAAACCGCTGCCCGAACATACGTAAAATGCCAAAGCTCAGCAATCCGAAAATGAGCAGCAAAAAAACGACGCCCAAAATAAATAACGCTGGCGATACATTGCTGACATCTACTAAACTCACGCGATACACTCCCCCATAACATTTCTATCTAGCATTATAAGGGATTTGCCCTGCATAAAGCCAGTGCTAACGATAGGCGTGCCGCCACTTTCCTGCCATAAGTAACGAATTTGTCACGATTTCAGGTTTAAAATATCGGGACTGCCCTTTATAGAAGGATCATGTAGAGGGGGATTTGATTCCATTCATCAATATGGAAACCCCAGTTTAAATATTCGATACCCATCTTGATAAAGTTGGCTCCACAAAATGGAAGAACTTAATCTTCAGAATAACTTCAGAATTACCTTATTAAAATCTAAAGCTTTATAAAGTAAGCTAGAAGCAGTGTCTACAAATATGAAAGCTTTGCTACAAGACGTTTAGCCTTAGGTCACGTTCAAGTTGCAGGAGATATCGTCTATACTTACGCAATACGCTTGCTGTGAATCGCTACCGCACTGACAGCAGCCATTGTCCTCGTCCAATTATTTCTGCCAATTCAGAAAGCGATTTATAAGGAGATAGATGCATGAAAATGACCATTCTAGTAGCTGAAGATGAACAGGAAATTCGCGACGTCCTTCACATTTATTTGCGGAATGAAGGCTACCTTGTCCGGGAAGCGGAGGACGGGACGCAGGCTTTGAAAATGGTTCAGCAGGAAAATATTGATCTGATTATTCTCGATATTATGATGCCTCATTTGGATGGCATTCAAGCTTGCCTCAAAATCCGCGAAATATCGAATGTTCCTATTATTATGCTCTCTGCTAAAGGGGAGGATTTAGATAAAATTATGGGTCTTTCCACAGGCGCAGATGATTATGTAACGAAACCATTTAACCCTCTTGAGCTGATTGCCCGGGTAAAAGCCCAAATCAGGCGGCAGCATTTCGCTTCCAGCAAGCCAGCCATAAATGACTCTGAAATAGCTATGGATGATTTGGTCATTAATCGAGACCAGCATAGCGTTGTCGTGCGCGGCCATGAAAAATCGTTAACCCCCATTGAATTTTCCATTCTGGAATTGCTAGCGATGCACCGGGGGCAAGTTTTTAACGTCGATAAAATCTATCAAAGCGTCTGGAAGGAACATACCGCGTTTTATTCGGAAAATACAGTGATGGTTCATATACGCAACATCCGCGAGAAAAT
The DNA here is from genome assembly GCF_001422685.1 of Paenibacillus sp. Leaf72. NCBI lineage: Bacteria > Bacillati > Bacillota > Bacilli > Caryophanales > Paenibacillaceae > Paenibacillus > Paenibacillus sp. Leaf72. The sequence continues at coordinate 492,647 of NZ_LMLV01000001.1, forward strand.
CGAGGTCAATCCTAGAGAGCCGCAATATATTAAGACGGTCTGGGGAGTGGGATACAAAATTGAAAAATAAGCTATGGACTTATTTATTCGGCAAAAAAAGCATTCGCGTCCAGATGCTTTGGGCTTTTATTTTCAGCCTGATACTTGCTACTTTATTCAGCACGATCTATTCCATGCAGCGACCCCAATCCGGTTTTATTTATAAATTTTTGCCTATAGGCATTTTTGTGCTCTCTTTTTGGTTCAGCTTCATATTAATGACCCGCCGTACGATCCGTTATTTCAAGACGATTACCGATGGCCTCAAAGCAATGTCCTTCGGGAATTTAAGCTACCGGATTCCGTTATCCAGCCAGGATGAATTAGGGCATGTAGCACAAAATATCAATGATATGGCGGAACAATTGCAAAGCAAGCTTGCGCGGGAGCGACAGCTGGAAAAATCGAAGATGGAACTGATCACCTCCGTTTCGCATGACTTGCGAACACCGCTGACCAGCATTATTGGCTATCTGGATTTATTGAAAACCCACTCCTTCCAAGATGTTCAGGAGCAAGAAAGGTATATCGACAATGCTTATAACAAAACCCAGCAGTTGAAAAAGCTAATAGACGATTTATTCGAATATACGCGGCTTAGCGACCCGGATGTCCGTTTATCTTTTCAGGAAATCGATTTCAACAGATTATTGGCGCAGCTTGTTACTGAATTTGAGCCTGTAGCTCAGGAACAGAACATTATAATAAAAAAAGCGTTGCCTGCTGTACCTGTCATAGCTCTCATGGATACTGGAAAAATGGTCAGAGCGATCGACAATTTATTAATGAATGCCTTGAAATTTTCCGTGAAGCCCGGAGAAATCACCGTAAAGCTTTTTGTGCAAGAAGGACGAATTACTTTAAGTGTTGAAAATGCGGGCCAACCGATAACGAAGGAGCAGGAGGAGCAATTGTTTGAACGATTTTATAAAATGGAGCCCTCCCGCAACCATGCCCATATGCCTGCCGGCTTTGGCCTTGGTCTATCGATTGCTAAACATATCGTCGAGTTGCACAATGGACGGATCTGGCTTAACCATCATCAGGGGCATTATGCGTTTTGCACCGAATTTAAGCACCCGCAGCAGCAGCTTTAAGCATCCAGCTTGCTTTTCATGATATCTCGCCTATAACCGCACCTCCTTTTTACGGCAAACATATACAAATGCGGGAGGCATGTTTAAGGGCACAAATGTAATTTTTTCAATTTCAAAATGCTCTTTAAGCTGCGATCTCATTTGCAAGGAGTATTGAAAAGCAATGAATAGACCGTCATCTTTAAGCGATACGAGAATTTGCTCCATCAGCTTGTCTCGCAGCGTTTGCGGGAAATTGGTAAATGGCAGTCCGCTAATAATGCAGTCCAACTGCTTGATCGCTTCCGTATGCAGCGATGCCTGGAGGTAGCTGCTATCCTCATAGCTTGAAAATTCGGGATAATGCTCCTGCAATTGTTCACGCATATAAGGGTCTTTTTCAAAAAGGATAACCTTAGTCGCTTTCTTTTTGGCTGCTTGAATGTATTTGGTTATCGCACCGGTACCGGCTCCCAGCTCTGCGATACTCGTTGCTTTGTTCCAGGGAACTGACTCCAGCATTTTTTTCGCGAGAAATTTTGAGCTTGGCGTTACGCTGCCGATTTGTCTGGGCGAACGCAAAAATTTATGTAGAAAAAGCAGTTTTTCCTTTTTCCAACTGTTTACATTTATCATCATCGTATCCCCCTTTATTTCACTTTCCTTATGCTATCCAAAAAATCTGAATATAAAGTGAGGGGGAAACTAAAGGAATTCTTAAGATTCTGAACGTATACAGTGGCATCGAAGATTATGGCGGTATACCTCCCCCGACATTCCCCTGACTCAATAACCGTTTAAAATATGTGTCAGCATGAAGCTCAGCGTATAGTCATTCCCTAGCTCAGGCGGTATACTTTTTTCAGAGGTGACTGTATGTTAGACCGCCACATCGGAGGATTACTTATGAATACGATTATGATTGTCGAAGACGAGGACGCCATCTCCCGGGTGCTCGCAGCCTATATACGCAAGGCGGGATTTGATTGCCGCATCTATCGCAACGGACGGGAAGCTATTGAAGCTTTTGATGCGGCAGTTCCTACGCTCGTTATTCTCGATGTTATGCTGCCGGGCATGAATGGCTGGGAAGTGTTGAACCATATTCGCTACAAAAGCGCTTGTCCCGTCATTATGCTGACGGCTAGAGGCGATGTAAGCGACCGGATTCTGGGGCTCAACGAAGGAGCCGATGATTATATGACGAAGCCGTTTGAGCCAGAAGAGGTTGTCGCCCGCATTCATGCGGTGCTCAGACGGCCGCCCCGCTCCCTCGTCAGCTCGGAACAGGTTACGTTTGGGAGCATTCGCATCGATTTTAAATCACATACGGTTTACTTGAATGGTGCCAGTCTTTCGATCACTCCCCGCGATCTGTCGCTGCTCATGTTCCTCGCCGAGCATCCGAACCAGATTTTTTACCGCGAGCAGTTAATAGATAAAGTTTGGGGAATGGATTATGAGGGCAGCGATCGGGCAGTAGATTTGGCCATCAAGCGTTTGCGCAAGCTGCTGCTGCATTGGCCGCCAGAAGAAGGAGAAATCCGCACCCTGCGGGGGACGGGGTATATGCTTTATGCCAACATCCACTAATCGTCGCCAAACGCTGCTCAGCCGCTGGACTTTTCGCTATGTGCTTACCTTATTCATAGGGCTGCTTATCATTGGATTGGTATCGATTTTCTGGATTCGCCAGGAGACGCTGCATGAGCGGAAGCAAAACCTCAAAGCCTTTGCGCAGGTCGCCTCGCAGTATGTGAGCCAAGAAAGTGGACAAATCGTCATTCCGGGCCATTTCTATGAATGGATCGACCGCACCCAGCGCCGCTACTCGCTGCCGGGACAATTTTCATTGCGCGTATTTGATCATAACGGGACCGCTATTTTTATTAAACAGGGTCCCAGAGACAGAGATGCTGCTCCAGCCCTCCCTCCACTTTCGGGTGAGTTGAACGTCACCCTATCAGATGATCAATATACGCTGACAACGCCAATATGGGGCAAAAACAAAGGGGAGGCCATCGGATCGCTTGCCATTTCCTACGACTACAAGGAGTTAGTCCATGTTAATCAGAATTACGGCCTCATCGGTTCACTGCTGCTTGGCTCAGGCTTGCTGGGCTGGCTCATCATCTACTTTCTGTCGCGAAATTTAAGAAGGCCGATCAAGCAGCTCGCTGAAGCGCTGAATCAGATGGAGGCTGGCAATTATCAGGTAGTCGTACCTAACCATGTGAAGGAAAAGGAAATACACGACCTGCTGGTATCGTTCCAGACGATGGCTGCGCGCCTCGGCACATTGGAAGAGCTGCGGACGGAGCTGCTTGCCGGCGTGACACATGAGCTGAAAACACCGATTTCCTCCATTCATGGCCTTATTCATGCCGTTCGCGATCAAGTGGTTGCGGAGGAGGAAGCAGAGGAATTTCTGGAAATTTCCTTGCAGCAGACACGCAGGCTTCAGCATATGGTCACCGACCTGCTGGATTTCAATGCCTTCGCTTCCGGTAAAATCAGCGTCCGACAGGACACGCTTGATCTCGGCAAGCTAGTTGGCGAAATTGTATACCAATGGGGACTGCTGGATCCTGTAGAGGGGCTCGAGCTATCAGCCGATATTCCAAACGGTGCTTTTCTGGCTGTCGGAGATGCAAGCCGCATTCAGCAAATTATTGTGAATTTGCTGAACAATAGCAGGCAAGCGCTGCAAGGCCAAGGCCGCATTCATGTCTCTCTATCGGAATCTTCAGCTGGCAGCTATGAAATTAACGTTCAGGATAACGGTCCAGGCATATCGGAAGAGGAGCAGAAAAATATTTTCGAGCGATACTTTCGCGGTGAGCGTAAAAAGCTTGCTGTCGGCGGCCTAGGCCTCGGTCTTACCTACAGCCGAATGCTTGCCATTGCCATGGGGGGCCAGTTGAATTTAAAGCACAGCACGCCGCAAGGGACGACGTTTCAGCTATTGCTCCCTAAGCAGCCGTAGCCACTCGTTTGGCCGTTTCGAGGCGTCCAGCAATCTTGGTGTCTGTCTAACCATCTTAGTGTCTGCCAATTAATTAAGGTCAGCCAGCAGCATCTGGCTGGCTCTTTTCTTTGCAATCGTATGGCTACTTTCGAATTTAGTCTCAAACGTATTCAATAATCGACTTGGCGGACACAGCAGCCGCTATTTAAATAGAATCACGGGTTTTGGCACAGGCTGCGGACTCAGGAGACGCTAATGTGCTGCCAAAAGCCATTTTGAGGCGATGATGTGGGCAATAGCGGTTTTCCTGTCCGCATAAGATCCGAAACCAGATTAATAGCCAGAATAGCGGAACCTCTGTCCTTCAGAAAAGAGTTGAGCGTCCCCCGGCTGCGTTTTCTACGCAATAGTGTTTTCAGCATTCGTTTTTTAGCATTCGTTTTTTAGCATTCGTTTTTCAGCATTAGTGTTCTCAACAATAATGTTTCAGCTACAATGGCATGCTGCGGTTCCGTAAGCCTTGAATCGTCAGATGAGATTTTCCTCGAATAAGCGCTAAGCAAGGCGCTGCAACACGGCATCGGTATGCCTATACACCTAGCTGGCAACTGAAATGGATTTAATTATTTTGGTTTTTTTCTCCCCATTCACATAGCTGTTCCAAAACGGGTAATAGCGTTTCCGCTTTATCGGTGAGACTGTATTCGACTTTAGGCGGAACCTGAGGATACTCTTTCCGATTCACCAAACCATCCGCTTCCAATTCTTTAAGGTGCGAACTCAACGTTTTATAAGTAATCGTTCCAATCTGTCTTTTCAGATCATTAAAACGAACCGGCTGGTTTTCTGCCAGAAGATAAATGATAACCATTTTCCATTTACCACCAATAACTGACACTGTATAACCAAAAGGTGTATCTTGAATATTTTTAACTTTACCTTTATATTCAGCCATACTCATATTTACACTATCCTTTCGGGTAGTACCTATCAATAAAGTGCGTACTACGTTTTAATTTACGTTCAGTTTATACTAGCCTTACTTTGACGTAAAGGAGAACAAAACATGACTAATCAAACAATACGCCTGTTAATGCCGCAATGGCAAGGGGGCGACAACCCTAACTACTCTTTTGGAGCCGAACTGCTCGCTTGGCTAGCTCCGGACAATGATCAACCTCTTATTCATGTGCCCGTGCAAGCGTATGATGGCACTCCACTTGAAAACGAGAACGGTATAAAAGGGAGACAGCAGCTGCTTGAACAATTAGAGTCTGCTCAGCATATCATTAATGCCCATAAGCCAGATCGCATTATCATGTTTGGTGGCGACTGCTTAGTCGAACAAGCCCCATTTGCCTATTTGAACGAACGCTACGGTGGGGAATTAGGCTTAATTTGGATTGATGCTCATAGTGATTTAGTTAGATATGTGGGCTATGATAACGGACATACATTACCGCTCGGGAATTTGTTGGGAGAAGGGGATGAGGAGTTCGCAAAACATGTGAAAGTCCCTCTAAAGCCTGAAAATGTCTTTATCGCGGGATTAGCAGCTCCAACAGAGCAGGAATTTGAAGTCATTTCAGAAGCATTTCAAAGACTAGGAATAGCCCCTGTCGAACCAGACACCGAAATGATTCAAAGACTAGGTATTAAAACCGCAGGCACCGCAGAGCTATCAAGCAGCACGGAATCTATAAAGAAGTGGATTAAAGAAAGCGGCATTAAGCACTTAGCGATTCATCTCGATTTAGATGTGCTTGATCCAAAGGCATTTCGTTCTTTATTGTTCGCGAATCCCGAAGCCCCTTATCCTTATTCTCCTGCGGGAACGATGCTAATGCCTCAACTACTTCATCTGATTAAACAACTATCTGAAGAAACAGATGTAGTTGGATTAGGCATAACGGAACATTTGCCGTGGGATGCGATTAACTTGAAAAATCTGCTCGGAGAAATACCTATTTTTAATAAGTAATGTCATCATCGGTAATTATGATAGAACACTGATCAGCTTAATCATAAAATACACTCTCGTGCTTTATGTTTGCGAGGGTGTATTTTTTATGTGGCCGCAAATGCAAAAATCATGATTGGTTGGCGTTTCCATCCCCCATTCTCCCTCAACATCTTCCTGACACATATATATATTAATCTAAGTCTAGAACAACATCCCCCCATTTGAGAGGAGCTTCCCCCTATGAAAGCCAAAAAAACGATCGTCACCGTGCTCATCCTGCTTGCGGTGAGTGCAGGTGCCGTTCAATTGACCACGGCCAACAGCAGTAATGCCAACCCCGACGATAAGACGAATGAGGCAACTGCTCCAGCCCAAGTCCATAAGCAGAAAAAACCGGACAAACATCCCCCCTCCTCCCCGGTTTCTGAAAAGGCTAAGCCATCCGCTCATGCCGGGTCTGGATCAGGAGCGGGCATCAGCGTAACCGATCAGAACGGTTATACAATCTCGATCGAAGGCGGTTTTGACACGGATTCCGTGGACCATGGCAGACCCGTTGTTCTCATAGCTGCCGCGCTTGGCGTATCTACCGAAGTATTCCGTGAAGCTTTCAGCGGTGTAACACCTGCGGGCACCGAAAGCGGCGGCCCTACCTCTGAGCAGGCACAATCCAATAAAGCCGCTCTGCTGAAGGTGCTTGCTCCCTATGGCATTACCAACGACCGTCTGGATGAAGTATCGAACTACTACCGCTACAACGGCAGCAAGGGCGAGTTATGGACGCATACGGCGGCGACCGTTACAACCCTATTAACGAACGGCAAAGTGACCGGAATCAAAATCACAAATGCAGGTGCAGGCTATTCCTCCGCTCCTACGATAACCATCACAGGACCAACGGGCACCTTCTCCGCCACCACTACCGTATCCTATACAACGGATTTCAAGACAAACGGCAGTCTTACTGCGATTAAGTTAAATTAAAAAAGCAAAAAAAAGCTGCTATTGGTACTATACCGATAGCAGCTTTTTTGCTGATGCTTATTATCGCATCCCCTAGGATGTACGCTTGACTATTCAACGATTGAACTACAATTGTCTGGCCCCCGCCCTTTCGTCAACCACAATTGAGCGGCTTCGGGCAAGCTCTGCAGTATTCGGAGGACATTTCGTAATAAAAGCAGCAGGTTTGACGAATAGAGGTCAACATTTCTCCGGCCCTGCCTGCCTTGGTCGGTTTTGCAAACTTCGCAAGCGGGTTGCGGCGTTCTCCAAATAGGGCCGCTGGTGCAGTTTCTGTCATAAACTTAAAATCGTCATGAAGACGCTGTAGAACGGATGGCTCACTCTCCGCTTCCTCCAAACCATCCTCATATAGCGGAGCCACACGGACAAATGCATTTTCCCACAAAATCGCCAGCGGAACTTTGCCAGCTGCGGATAAAGAACGAAATAAGGGTGAAAGATGCTCCGCAAATAGCTGACGCAGCATCTGCTCCCGCCATTCCAGCCGTTTTCCCGCCTCTGGCTCAATAATCTCCAGTCCATCAATGCTCAAATTAGGAAACTTGGAGCCGCTCACCTTACTTTCACTTTCATCAGGCGAAGCCAGTCGGCAGTTATTTAACGTTAACGGCAAGCCCTTGTTATATACCGTCATCGCATACAAGACAGGTGCAACGTATAGAAAAGCATAGCGCTTCGCAAGCATGGATGCTGCTACTCTTCTCGTTGGCGCGCCTATTTCACTTGCTAGTCGATCCAGATAGGACTTACATTTCTCTAGGTCTAGCAAATCTTGGGCTGCAATGGAGAGAGCAGCAGGCGGTTCCTTTTTTTCAGGCGTAAACTTGAACATGGCTTCAAGCTCTTTCCACTGTGCAGGTGAAAGATTAACCGGCATGTTATCGCGTTCCAAGGAAAATTTCCGCAGTTCTATCCACAATCATATTAATCGCGATCGGCCCATAATAAGCAATCCATATGTTCGAATCTACTTCATATATTTGATTATTTTTCACGGCTTCAACACTTTTCCAAGTTTCCGTCTGCTGGAACTCCTCAACGACCTCCTTGAACATGTCGTCATGTACGAGGAAATAATGGTCTGCCCCTACTTCTGGAAAAGCTTCAAACGAAATTTGATAAGCCGTATCCTTCTCATCGAGCACCTGCTGTGGAGCAGACAAACCTAGATCGTTATATAAAATGTCCCCTGTGCGGTGGCTCGGCGTATGAATCCGTATGCCTTCATCACGTGGACGAATGAGCGCAACGGTCTGGTCTCCAAGCCTCGCCTTAAGCTCTTCCTTCAGCTTAGCTGTTTTCTCGTTATAAGCTTCCAGAACAGCACTCGCTTCTTCCGATTTTCCAACAATTTTGCCGAAGGTCGTTAAAGTATCGCGCCAATTCTCATCAAAATCGAGCATGATGGTAGGCGCAATTTTAGACAAGCTATCATATACTTTTTCCTGAAACTCTGTGCAAATGATTAAATCCGGTTCCATGGCAGCAATAGCTTCCAAATTCGGCTCATCCCTCGTACCGAGCAATTTAACATCCGTCAGCTTCTCGGATAAATACTCAGGGAAATCGGTTTTATCTGCCGCAGCTTTCACACTGCCCGCTGGCTGCTCGCTTAACGTCACCAGCTGGTCCACAAATTTAGTATCAAGCACCGCAATTTTCGTAGGATGCTGCTCCAGCGTTATTTCACCCTTTGCATGTTTAATAACGACCGGATAAGCTTGTTGTGCCGTTTGTGAAGCATTTGTATTTGATGAAACGGTGCTAGTTGGGCTGGCTCCTCCCGTATTGTTCCCCGAACCGTTGCCGGGCGCAGTTGCACATGCACCGAGCAACAAGATTAAGCTCAACATCAAACTGACCGCTAAAATAGACCCCTTGCTCCTATTCATTCCTAAAACTCCCCCGCTAATATGTTGATAATGATTATCACGCTCATTATTATAGGAGAGATTAGGACGGGAGCCAATGGAATATCCCGACACATAGGATGAACTTATGCGACTCTTTTGCCTATAATGCAGCGGGGAAACGCCACAAAACTTCTTAAATGCCCGGCTAAAATAATAACTATCCCCATAACCTACCGATTCCGCAATTACCTTTAGCGATAAATTCGTATTCAATAACATCGCTTGCGCATGGTCCATACGAATTCGAATCAAATATTCGAGCGGCCCAATGCTCAGCTTCGCCTTAAATAAGCGCTGCAGCTGCCTTTCGCTGCAATGAAGGGTACTTGCTATATCCTGAAGGCTGATGGGCTCAGCGTAACGCTCCTCCATAAACCGAATCGTCTGGCTAACGTAGTTTGGCTGGGCCATCGGCGTTCCCTCATGCGCATGGAGCTGCAGCAGGAGATCGTACACCAATTGGTGAAAAATAGCTCGCACATGGAATTTCTCCAATTGGGCATCAAGCAGCCAATAGGTGTGCATTTGCTCTATTTTGGCAAGGACACCAAGGGGATAGTTAGGAGCAAAGCCATATTGCATTTGGAAGGGATTATTGTCCCTATACACATTTAACAGCTCTTTGCGGCTGGGCACAGCGAGAACGGCTTTATAAAAAATCATATAATAATCGAATGGCTCAGCGACTTGGTTAATGTCGATCGTTGCGCCTTTCCCAGCGTGGCACACATAACAGCGATCGACGATATGCTCGGTACCGTCAATGAGGACTCTTGCCTCTCCAGCAACAGCTACCAAGAAGGCGCTCGCCGGCAAACGGAAACCTTGCACACTGTCACCCAATCGCAGCATAGACCGACGAACATCAAGCACCCGTATAGCCGCATGATTCCATAAGGGCAATTGTTCCTGCAACTTCATTATGTTCACCTTCCATGTCTATTTACAGCTTCCAACTCTTTCATTATAGTAAGAATCATTCTCATTATCAAAGAGTTTTTAAGCTGGTGCCAGCATAAAGGCTACAGCGACAGCCTAACGATTCGGCGATAATAACCAACGGCAAGCACAGCGAACACGAAATAAATGACCGTATACATCGCCATGGCAGCAGCTGCGGGAAATGTAATATCTGACAACGTCAGCGCAGAGGCGGCTTTCACGGCGACAATGGAATGGACCAGCCCGATTGCCAGCGGAATCGCGAATACAAATAGTTGTTTACGGATAATGCCGCCCATAATCTCTCGTTCCCCAAATCCAAGCTGGCGCAAAATCGTATAGCTCTTCCTCTCCTGCTCAGCCTCTGTCATCTGTTTAAAGTATAAAATACTGCCTGTTGCCATCAGGAATATAAACCCTAGAAAACCTGCTATAAAAATAATAAGCCCAAATTTTTGAAGCGACGCTTTGTAGTAAGTGTCAAAGTCCGGCCTGTTCTCAGCTGCCTTAACATATTTGGCGTAAAAACCGGATGCGACTGCCCGCTCGCTCTTGTCTGAAATTTGGTATGTATCTATTCGAATGGTCGCCTGTTCAGAAGCAGCAGGCAGCTGCTCACGAATCGCATATAACGTTGCTTCCGGCACGACAAGTTGACCGCCCGTTACGTTGTAGTTCATCGCATTACGATCGATGCCTTTCATAACCTTAATGGTGAGGGGGATTCCGCTGGCTTCAAAATCCACCGTTTGTGGAAATAGAACGGTATCCGGCTCCTTGCTTAACGCTGGCCGCTGGCCTTTGTACCAAACTGCCTCGCCTTGCCTAGGCAGGACATTATCGGCGCCGCTCCCCTGCAGTTGTTCTGCTGCGAGCAGCAAGAGGCTGCGTTCTCCTTCCCGGCTATTGCTAAAAGTGCCTGTCAGTCGAACAGCCTCAACCGATTGATGCTTAAACGTTAGCTTTGCCTGCTCCAGCTCCGTACGAAATGAGCGTGCAGCCTGACTACTATTTTCAAAAATAAAATCGTAAGGCAGCATCCCACGCGACTCGCTCTCGGCTGAATAATACAGCGAATAAGCGATTGCCACCATGGTTAGAGTCATCGCTGACAAAACCGTTATGAGCGTGAGCGAGCTCGCATTCGCATTCATTCGATGCATGACTGGAGCGAGGGACAAGCTGTTTTTCAGTCCAAGCTGTCCGTTCCTGCTCCTTCGAACCGAGTAAAGCAGCCAGCCAATCGTGACACGAAATAGCAGGTAGGTTCCGAGTATAGTCGAGGCAAGAATAATCAGCATTCGCAAAAACAGCCCTTGCCCAAGCGGTTGGCTAGCTAGCATATAGCCCGCCGCGATCAGCACTATGCTAAGCAGTCCCATCATAGCGGAGAAAGCTGCTTTGGGCTGTTTGGGATGCTCTCCCTGCCGGCCCGCCTTGAACAGCTCGAGAAGCGTAGTACAGTAAACTTTAAACACCATTTGTATCCATGTGAGCCCGATGAGAATGGCAAACACCATAGCCGTTTGAATAGCTGCCGAGCTTGAGAAAGAGACGGAGATAACACTTTCGATCCCGACCAGTTTCAGCAGAATAAGTAAAAAAAGCCGCGACGCGATTGCACCAACTCCAATCCCAAGGAGGAGTGCTCCTATTCCAAGGAGCATATTCTCGGCAATGAGCAGCAGCAGCACCCCTCTGCGCGTCAGGCCTATCAGCTGATACAATCCGATTTCCCGGCTGCGGCGCCCTAGAAAAATACTGTTCGCCTGCAGCATGAATATGACCACTATGGCCAGCAGCAGCAGCCCTGACACTTTAAACAACGATGCGAATTGAATATCTCCGAATATCGCGGTCATGATGGACGTATCATGCTGCAAGGTAGCGAATACAAAATATAGGGCTGTACTTGATATAAGCGCAAAAAAATAAAGATAATAATGCTTCATGTTTTTACGCATGCTGCGGATAACCAGTTCAAACAGTGTCAACGTGGTCACCTCCGAGCACAGCCTGCACATTCATTATGTCTTTGAAAAAAGCTTGCCGCGTTTTGCTGCCCCGGTACACTTCAGAATAAAGCATGCCGTCCTTCAAAAACACGACCCGGCTGCAATAACTTGAAGCTACCGGATCATGCGTAACCATCATAATGGTAAGGCTGCGCGACCGATTAAGCGTCTCCAGCTTTCCAAGCAGCGACGATGCTGCCTTCGAATCCAGCGCACCTGTCGGCTCATCTGCAAATACAATAGCAGGCTCGTGGATCAATGCGCGTGCGGCAGACGTCCGCTGCCGCTGGCCGCCGGAAATTTCATGCGGATATTTATGGGCAATTTCCAAAATGCCCAGCTCCGCAGCAATCGTCTGAAATGCTGCCTCAGCCGCTTTTTTATTCAACTTGCCTAGCGATACGGGCAGCAAAATGTTCTCTTTTACACTTAACGTGTCTAGCAAATTATAATCTTGAAAAATAAAACCAAGCTTATTGCGCCGAAAAATAGACAGCTCCGCATTTTTCATATTCGAGATGTCCGCATCTTCAACGAATATTTTGCCTTCCGTCACTTTATCAATGGTCGACAACACATTAATCAACGTGGACTTCCCTGAGCCGGAAGGCCCCATAATGCCGACAAACTCCCCTTCTACGACACGTAGATCGATCCCCTTAAGCACCTGCTGAACATTTCCTCTGACACCAAATGATTTACGGACCTGCTGCGCATGCAGCACGGTTTTTGGCAATTTGTTATGATTCATCTACATAGCCTCCTGCTCTGATCTAACATTCATTTTAGAGAAAAAGACCACACTCGTCGCTCGCATCAGATGACAAGCAGGAGGTTCTATGTGACACTATTGTCATATGAAACGGGCTTGATTTTAATATCTGCTATAACTGTCCTTTTTCCGCCCTTCATGTCCGAATAGCTTCGAACGCATTGCTTACAGGGAAGGTCATTTCCAGCGTTGTTCCTGCCTGCGGCCCAGACTGGACGGTCAGGCCAAGCCCGATTTTGTCCGCAACCGTCCGCGCTAAATAAAGCCCCAGTCCGGTTGCCGCATTTTGCAGCCTTCCGTTTCCTCCCGTAAACCCTTTATCAAAAATTCGCGGCAGGTCATGAGCGGCAATACCTGGTCCCTCATCTTTAATCGTGATTCTCACATGCCCTTCAGGCGCAACGGTCGTCGACAGAAGTATCGTACCGCCCTGAGGGCTGTATTTGACCGCATTCGTCAGTAATTGCCTCATAATAAAACGGCACCATTTGCGGTCCGTCCTGACGATTGCCTCTTCCCCCTCAAACGTTACGGCTATATTTTTCTCTACACACCAAGAGGCCAGCTCCCGGACTTCCAGAGCGGCAAGCTGCTGAATCCCAGCCTGTTCCACCACATAATCCGCCTCAAGCGCAGGCAGCCGTGAAATGTACAACTGCTGGTCAATGAGCAGATGAATGCGCAGCCATTCGGATTCGATTTTTCGCAGCGCCTGGCTGCTCCTATCGGCATCTATCGTTAACTTCATAGCGGTCAGCGGCGCTTTCACTTCGTGCACCCAAGCCGCCGTATAAACCTGCTCCACCGTGCGGGCCGCATAGCTATCTGCAAGCTTGTCCGAATACCAGTGACCTGCCGCTCGCAGAAGTTGATTTGTTGCTTCTTCATCATAAAAATAAGCAGGCGGCAGCGTTTCGATCCAGTCCTCCTCTATTTCTTCAGCCGTGCTTGCCAGTGCGCGCGCGTAGGCTGTTTCTTTTCGAAAGCGCCATCCTAAAAAAGCCAGCATTGCCAGCATGAGCAGGGCGTTCATATACAGCATCGAGACCGCTTGAATCGCAATGCCGTTGTCCAGCCAGATTAACAAATCCACGAACAGCAAAGAAAGCAGGTAGAACGCAATCCAGCTTTTTCTATCATATAAATAGCGGAGCAGCAACGCATTTCCCCCTCATAATGTGGCAGCCATGTAGCCTAGCCCTTTCTTGGTGACAATAGCTTCTTCCAATTGGAAAACCGCCAGCTTTTGGCGCAGCCGGGTTATATTCGCTGTCAGCGTATTGTCGTTGACGAATTGTTCATCGTCCCACAGCTTGCGAATGAGATCGTGGCGGGATATGATCGTATCCTTCGCCTGGACGAGCACAACGAGGATAAAAAATTCATTTTTCGTTAAAAGCACATCCTGTCCGTTTTTACGAATAAGGCCGCGCTTCATATCTATAATAGAGCCATTCCATTCGATCAAATCAGCCGCTGCTTCTCCATAAGCATAGGTTCTACGAAAAATCGCCTGAATTTGGGCCATCAGCACATCCATATGAAACGGCTTTTGAATATAATCATCTGCCCCCATATTCATCGCCATGACCATATCCAAAGGATGATCACGCGAGGATAAAAAGAGAATCGGCACTTTCGACACCGCCCGAATTTCCCGGCACCAGTGAAAGCCATCATACATGGGAAGCTGAATATCGATAATAACGAGTTGAGGCTGCTCTTTAATAAAAGTGTTCATCACATCATCAAACCGCTCTGGACTAGTGACTTGAAACGACCATTGCTCCAGCCTCTCCTTCAACGAACGAAATATGGCCTCATCATCTTCAATCAGCAGTATTTTCAAATCCACTAGAGCCAAATCCCTTCTTCCAAGTGTTGCGCAGCCTCGATGAACCTCGCCAACTAAAGGGCTGCTTTCTACATCATACCATTCCAGGTTTGCACACAAAAAGGGGCGGCAAATCATTGCCCCCCAATCATACCTTATTTTAGCAGCGTTACGCCGGAAGCAGCATCGTGAACAACAGCGCCGCCAGCTCCTGCTTGTTTAACACCCGCCGCGAGCCGTAATCAATCGCCCCGCCGGCTTCGATTACCTCCGGCCCATGCAGCTGCCATTTCACTATGGAGCTAACGGCGTCAATCGCCCATTTCGATGTGCCGGGCGCAAGCGGAGCAGTGGAATCCTGCGTCCTAATCCCCGTCATCGTCAGCAGGCGATAAACGATCGCTGCCGCTTCCTCGCGAAGAATAGGCCGGTCCGGCTCAAACAAGCCGGTCCCGCTCCCATTCAGCAGCCCCGCCTCAACGGCGGCTTGGATCGCTTTGCGATACGGGGAATGCTCGACGTCCTTAAATGAGGCCGGGTTCGTGGATTCAGGAATGCTCCATATCGCATTAAAAGCTTGGATGAAGGCGCCGCGGGTGACCGCCTGCTCCGGTTGAAACGGCTTAGACAAATCATCTGTCATAAGGCCAAGCGATTTCAATCCCAAAATGTAGCTGGCATAGGGATGACCAATCGATACGTCAGGGAAGCCTTCCTGGTGCTCGGGTATTTTTGCTGCGTAGCTGAAAAGGTTAGCATATTTCAGATAGCTGATTTTCCCATCCGCATCCTCCTTGAATGCAAGGGGATTGCCCTGCTCATCCACAAACAGCAAATCATCGACCTGCTTCAATAGTTGACGGCTGGAAATATCGCTTACGGTGAGAGTGCCGTCGCCCGTCGCTTCGACCTTCGTTAGCAGCTTGATGCGCAAATCCGAATACAAGCCTTCAAACTTGGCTAGCTCCTTCGCAGGCAACGGCTTAAAGTCTGCAGCAGGTCGATATATCGATGGTTGATCGGCGTAATAGTGGTCCATAAATGCGGCAAACAAATCATTTCGCAAATCCTGATTCGAATTATAGGAAACGAAAACACCGGTTTTGCGATCTGGCAGCAGCCAGAGAAGCGAGCTGAAGCCAAGTATATCGCCCCCCTTGGAGATGACGGCTTCCCCGTTCGTATGGGACGGAGCGACAGGCGCTTCAAAGCCGTATGTCATATCCGGAAAGTCCGGATCGATGGCGATATGATAGGTCGACATAGCCTTCACCGATTCGGGCGACAAAATAATCTTGCCGTCTTCCGCCCGGCCCTCGTTCAAGAAGGCTTTCATAAACAGCGCCATATCGGCGGCTGTCGATAACATGCTGCCCTCCGGCCACTCGCTCGGCGAAAAACCGTACACCGGAATAACGCCTCCCTCCGCATCATAAGAGGTGACAAGCCGTTCAGCTAGATCTTTAGTGAGGCTAAAATGGCTTGAGGTCATGCCTAGCGGCTCGAACAGATGCTTTTGCATATAGCTGCCGAAGGGCTCTCCACTTACCTGCTGGACGATGTAGCCTTGCAGCCTTGAAGCAAAATTATCGTACATATAGGAGGTTCCCGGCTGGCGAACGACTGGCGGAAATACAGCAAAGATGCTTTCCTTAAGGGAAATCGGCTTTTGGGCGGGATCCAGCAAATAACTGGCATCTGTAGGCTCACGCACTTCAAAGCCCGTCGTATGCGTCAATAAATTTTCGATCGTAACCGGTGTACTATAGGGGTTGTTTACTTTGTAACCATCCAAATATTTTTCAATATTATCTTGCAGCGATATTTTCCCTTGATCGACGAGCTGCATAACGGCAGCCGCCGTGAACACCTTGGAGACCGAGGCGATTCGAAAGGTGGAACTATTCGCATTTACCGGTGACTTCTTCGTCAGATCGTTTACACCGTAGCCTTTGGATACGAGCACTTTTCCGTCTTGTACGACGGATATTACAGCGGCCCCGGCTTTTTGCTGTATGGCATCCTGCTCAAAAAAAGCATCGAAAAAGGCCTCCACCTCCTTCGCATCGCGCGGACCGCTCGTCAAAGGGGTGGGGGACGCGCTGCTGACTGAGGCATTCTGATTAATGGAGGCAGACGAATGGGATTGTTGGCGCTGCGCATACGCGCTTGCTTCCCCTGTAAAAGTCAGCGTCAGAAGTGCCGCCAAAATACAAGATGTGATGCGGGTTCGTTTCTTATGATGGATCAATTAAAATCCTCTCCTTGCTTACCCTAATTTTGGAACTGGCTAGCTCTTTCAAATCATTACTGCCGCTCCAACACCTTCATTTTAGGGTTTACAGCCAACACCGTCGTTCGATTTAGATGATAAACAGGAGAAGAATGGTTACATTTTTGTCATGTACGCCTACTTTGAAGATTGAGCAGCGGCAGGGTTACAGGCTGTCAACAAAATTCAAATAAGCTAGCGCGTTTGATTCTAATTTGCTTGCAGACGTTTCCGCCGCTGCACCAGGTTCATTTTCACCCGGCTCCGCTTCTGTACCATAAAAAGCAAAATAGGAGCGATAATCAGCACTGCAATACAGGAAGGAAATTTCAAAAGGAGCCAATACTTGTGCAAGTGTGTAGCGATATTTTCCCTCTTCCCGATAATTCTCTTCTGTTGCTCCAGCGGATACCGCTAACGCCACTTTGCGATTTTTTAATTTGTCCCCACCTTTAGAACCGAAGGCCCATCCATAGGCTAAAACCTCATCCAACCATTTTTTAAGAAGAGGCGGACAATTAAACCAATAAATAGGGAACTGAAACACCAGATTGCCATGTGCTTCAACCAACTGCTGTTCTTTCTCCACGTCGATGTTTCCATCAGGGTAAACCTTATGCAATTCATGTATCGTATATTTTTCTGGATATTTCGCAAGCTCTTCTATCCATCGCTTATTGATGACCGATGCTTCTATGCTGGGATGTGTGACAATAACGAGTGTTTTCAATGAAAGCTCCTCCTAAAGTGTGATTGGCCTCTTGAGTATAAAGCGCACGCTGCAATTATGTAAGTACGCACTTTAAGTACAGCTACTTACCTCAAGGTTAGTGTCAATCAGTCATCACACATAGGCAGTTGGCTAGGAGCCGCTTATATTGCCGCATGTGCTTTCCGCAGCTCATCCTGCAATTTGGCAATAGGTACTTGAGCTGGCTCAACCTCAGTCAGTACCGCTAAAGCTGCCGCTGTTCCGGCTGCCTGTCCGGTTGCCATACAGCTCGGGGTCAGGCGAGTTGTTGCGAGCGCCTCGTGTGAAGTCGAGATGCACCTTCCCGCCGCGAGCAAATTGGGCACATTATGGGAGAGCAGACAGCGAAGCGGAATGTCATAAGCGCCATCACCGGAAATAAAAGCAGCGGTTACCCCTTTTCCGGTTGGGTCATGGATATCAATGGGGTAGCCACTGCGTGCTATAACATCGCTGTGCTTCCTCCCCTCTATCACATCTTCCTTCGTGAGTGAGTAATGGCCAACAATTCGCCGCGATTCCCGTATGCCGATTTGCGGAGCAACCGCTGAGATGGAAGCCCGCTCAAAACCGGGTACATCGCGCTGCAGAAACTCCGCCATCATCAACACCTGCCGTCGCCCCTCCTGTTCAGCAAGTGTCAGATCCTCGGCACTAGTCGCATCCAGCCCCTGCACCCGTGTACAGTTAATCAGCACCTCATCCTCGGCTGGCCCCGTAAAAAACAGAATTTGATCACGGTTAATGGGCACATTCGCCTTCTTCCAGTGCGAATAGAATCCGCTCACACCAGTCAGCGGTAGACCCGGCAGCTCTGAAAAAGGAGTTTTTTGATAAAAGTCCTCCGGGTGGTCCATCATATATTGCTTTACTTTATCCAAGTTAACACCGCGCATCCTGAACTTCATCGTCATCGGCTGTGCCTGTTGATCCAGAGCACGCCCATGAAGCGTTTCTGCCCCGGAAAGGTAAGCGACGTCCGCATCACCGCTCGCATCCACAAATACTTTGGCACACACTTCCGTTCTGCCAGACTTATTGGTTACATGTACAGCCTCAATAACGCCTTCCCTCACCCCAACCTCGTCCACCATACTATGAAGCAGCAATTTGACGCCAGCCTCGCGCAGCATATCTGCCGCAACGACCTGATAAATTTCCGGATGATAAGGCGTCAGCGTATGAACGAAACCGACCGTATCCCTGAGATGGCCAGGCGAGCCTCCGCGAGCCTGCAGCCGATCTACAATTTCCTGGGCGATGCCTTTAATGACCTGCTCGCCGCTGCTCGTATGGAATGTCATCCATGGATAGACCATTGCTGCCGTAGACATGCCGCCAACAAAGCCATAACGTTCGATCAGCACGGTTCTCACACCTTGCCGGCCTGCAGCAATGGACGCCGCTATTCCTGCAGGCCCTCCGCCAACAACGACAACATCTGCCTCTATTTTGTTATTCATTTCATCCTCCCTTTCGAAGCTGCACTTATTCCTTCAAGCCCGTCATGGCCACCCCTTCAATAAAACGCCGCTGGGCCAGAAAAAATACGATTAACAGCGGCACCGTTGCCATTACGGTTGCACTCATCAAATAATGCCAGGATGTGCCGACCTCATCCGTAAATAGCGACAGGCCAAGCGGAAGGGTCATCAAATGACGCGAATTAATGAAAATAAGCGGGTCAAAAAACTCATTCCATACCGTTACGAATGTGAAAATCGTCAACGTCGCCAGTCCAGGCTTGGCAATCGGCAGCATAATTTGTGCATAAATCCGAAATCGGCTACAGCCGTCTATCATCGCTGCCTCTTCCAGCTCCGTCGGCACCGTAATGAAAAACTGCCGCATCACAAAAATTCCGAACACTCCACCCGCCCCAAAGATCGGCAGCAGAATAAGCGGCAAATGCGTATCAATCCAATTAAGCTCACGCATGAACAGAAACATCGGAATCGCCGTTACCTCATGAGGAATCATCATCGCGCTGAGCAAAATCAGAAACAGGATATTTCGGCCCTTGAACGGTATTTTTGCAAACGCATAGCCGGCCAATGAGGCAAAAAAAACGGTGCCTAGCACAACTACAAACGCAATATATACACTGTTGAAATAAAAGCGGTGGAACGGAATCAGCTGGAAGACATCGACATAGTTTTGCAGCCGGAACGCAGGCGGGATCAGCTTCGGCGGATAGGTGAAGATGTCCTGCGGCTCCTTGAAGGAGGTAGACAGCATCCACAAAAATGGTACGAGCATAATAAGCGAGATGAAGCTTAAAAGGCTATAAACGCCAAACAGCGTCAGTGGCTTGCTAATGCCTGCATTAGGTGTCGCTTTCATTGAATACCCACCTTTTTCTGAGCTGCCATTGCAGCAGAGTCAACACAAGCACCACGAAGAACAGAACGAACGCCAGTGCTGATGCATATCCCATCTGAAACAATTTGAATGCTTTTTCCCAAATATAATACACCAGCACCTTCGTACTGCTGCTAGGCCCGCCTTGCGTCATGACATAAATTTGGCCAAATACCTTCAGAGAACCGATAATGGTCATAACGACGGTCAGAAATACAGTAGGCGTTATCATTGGCAGCGTTACATTAAAAAAGCTTTTGCCCTTGCCTGCGCCATCCAGCATCGCGGCTTCATACAAGGAGCGTGGCACCTGCTGAATGGCAGCAATAAAGAGCACCATGTTCAAGCCTACATTTTTCAAAACACTGGTTACAATAACCGATGGCATGGCCAGCTTCTCATCGTACAGCCACGCCGGCCCTCTAATATCGAGCAGCAGCAAAACCTGATTGATAAGCCCCGAATCCGTTGCGAACATATATTTCCAGACAATCGACCATACGATAAGAGAAGTCATGACGGGTACAAATATCGCTGTTCGGAACAGCCCAATCCCCTTGAAGCTTTTGGATAAAAGCAGCGCCAGCAGCAGGGCCAGCACAATATTAAACGGAACAAGGCCCACTGTAAAATAAAGGGTATTGCCGAACACTTTCCAAAATAAATGATCTGTCGCAATATTCCGATAATTGTGAAGCCCAATAAAGTGGTGTTCACCAAGCAGCGGCCAGTCCATCAAGCTCATATAGAAGGCCTGCGTCATCGGAAACAGCAGCAGCAAAGTAAAACCGAGTACCATTGGCGAAACAAACAGCCAGCCTGCAATTTGCGCCTCCCGGACAAGCGGCCCTCTTCTTCGTTTTTTGCCCATTTCCTTCATGAAGATAACACCGCCTTCTAGCTCAATCTATCCATTGCATTGCGGAACTCGCTGACCGTTCTCCGCAGCTGATCCTCCGTCTTCCCGACTACGATTGCACCCAGCATAATCGCACTAACACCAGCATTGCGCAGCACGGCTACATCGCCAGGTACAAGCCGCCGCTGTGATGGAATAACAACCGGAAGCCCCGAATGCTCTACTAAATAGCGATATTTCATCACATCTGCAAAGCTGAGCGGCGTCCCATATTCGCTTCCCGGCACAATTGAAGCTTCCAGAGCGGTAAAGCCGAACTGCCCTGCGCTCTGCACAAGTGTGAGATCATAATGTTCATTGATTGCAAACGTTCGGTCAAGGCCTAGCTCCTCCAACAGGAGCGAAGGAAGATGATGGGCATATATTGAATAGAAATCAAAGCCCAGCGGAGCCAGTCTTTCCATGTCTGGTCTGGTCACGCCTTCAAGGCTCCCAGCTGGCACAACACCGAATGGTCCGTCAAACTTTTCCCGTATGCTGTGGAATACCGCCTCGTATTCGTCAAGTGAACCAAAGTGCGTGCCGCTAGCACGATGGCCCACATTGACATGCACCTTCAGTGCGTCAGCGCCCTCATCGAGCGCAGCTTGAGCCAGCGCCACATCATTGGCGGGCAGGCTGATGAATAAAGATAGCTTATGCTTGTTGAACTGCTCCTTTAATTTTCCCAAATCCATCCACTCCCTTAAATTTTTTTGTAGAGCTAGGCGGCCCGTCAGACGGACTGTCCCCCTTATACGGCTGCTTATTTCAAAATAGCGTCAACTTCCGTTTGCATTTTTGCCAAGTTTTCCTGCGTGCTGCCCGATCTGCCGAACAGGCGGTCGAAGCCCTGAAGAACGGCGTTGTCGATGTCCTGCCAGCGAATATGCCCCGGAAGCATGCGGGCCTTCGGCATTTCGTCGATAACCGCCTGAGTAATATGCTCTGCTGGCGGGTTGTTCGGCTGATTCAGGAACGCATCCGAATGAAGCACTGAGGTGCGCGGCGGGACAAAATAAGTCGCTGTCGCCTCTATACCGGCCTGGCTAGCGAAATATTTCAGAAGCTTCTTCGCTTCCTCAGGATGCTTACTGTCCTTGAACAGCGTGTAGCCCGCCTGTCCAAGCATCGGCACACTGCCCTGCGAGCCGGACGGCATCGGCGCTATGCTCCACTCGAAGCTCGTAATCTCTCTTGCTTTCGATACATAGCTGTAGTTGTCGAAGAACATCCCGACGTTGCCCGCATCAAAGCTGACCTGCTCGCCAGCCTTCGGATGAGACTGGTCGGTGAACATCATGCGGCTCAGCATATCGAACGTTTCCAAGCCGTACTGGTCATTCCAGGTGAAAGCAGTTAAATCTGCGTTGAACGGTCCGCTGCCATTGGACCAGGAATAGGAGGATAAAATCGCCCATGTTTTCCAGTCGCGGAAAAAGTTCGCGCCATAGATGCGGCTTTTCGCATCGCTGTTTGAGATCGCCTTAGCGGATTGCTCGAATTGTTCCCATGTCCATTTGCCTTCTGAGGCAAGTAGGTTCGGGTCTGTCCATTTTGCTTGATCAAACAGCGTCTTGTTATAGAACATAACGACAGGCGGCGTCGAGAAAGGCAAGCCCAGCAGCTGCTCGCCGTCGCGGAATAGGTCAAGGGTGCTAGGAATGTAATCGCCCAGCTTAAAGTCCGCGTCATTTTTAAATTCGGATACATCCGCCAATATGCCATTTTCCTTAAACTGGGGGATCATCCGCTCGGATACCCATGCGATGTCCGGCAGCGTCCTTCCGGCTGCCAGCACTGAAATTTTCTGCTGATACTCGGCGAACGGCACGGATTCCATCACCACCTGAATACCCGGGTTCTCCTGTTTGAAGCCAGCAATGAGCTTGTTGTACACATCCATATGCCCCTGATTGCCCCACATTAAAAACGTTAATTCGATGTCCTCCTTCTGCTCCGTACCCTTGTTTACAACGTTGCCAGAGTTCGTACTGCTGCAGCCGACAGCTATTACAATCGGTAAAATGGATAGAAGAGCCCGACTCGCTTTTTTCATAAAATCCCCCTTAGCAGCCATTAGTTTGTATTCCCTACTTAAGTATAGCGGTGGCTGTTGCCTTCCTTAAACCATGCAAATTGCAGAAATGGTGCGTTTTATTCCTCTATTTTCTTATCGCGGCTCATCTAAAAGCTGGAATCGGTAAATTGATCGCGATACTCGCCTGCTGTCTGACCTGTCTGCTGCTTGAATACAAGCATGAAATGCTTCGGGCTTTGGTGTCCGGACAGCCGTGCCACATCATAGATTTTCAGCTGCGTATGCACCAGCAGCCACTTCGCCCTTTCCATGCGCGCCTCCAATACATATTCCGAATAATTGACCCCCGTCTCGTTCTTAAACAGCTGGCTCAAATACGTCGCATTCAGGCTCACTTGGGAGGCGACGGTTTGCAAGCGTAAATCCCCGTCAATATGCCGTTTTACATACTCCCTGATGTCGCGGATAATTTTGCGAGTATCTCCGCCACTTCCCGTCTGTTCCAGATCTGCGGCTGCGGGCAGCGAAGTAGAAACGCCATACTTGCGATCCAGAAGCAGCTGGGCCTTTCGCATTGCAGCTACAAGCTCGTGCCGCTCAATCGGCTTCAGCAAATATTTGAACACGCCATATTCTATCGCCCTTTGCGCATATACAAACTCCCCGTAGCCGCTTAAAATAATAACGATCAGCTCCGGATACATTTGCTTCACCTTTCCCATCATCACCAGTCCGTCCATCTCTCTCATCCTGATGTCGGTGATCATGACATCGGGCATGTCACCCTTTAAATAAGCAATTGCCTCGCTGCCGCTTGCAGCCTCTCCCGTTACCTCAAACGAATGGACCGACTGATGGATCAGTTCCCGCAAGCCCTGGCGTATAACCGTTTCATCCTCTACGAGTAAAACCTTATACATGCTTCCCAGCCCCTGTCTCTTAAAGTGGAATCGTAATCGTAACTGCGAAGCCCCGTCCCGGGCTGCCATCCACTGTAAGGCTGCCGCCCTTGTCATACATAAGCACGATGCGCTGGAAAATATTGCTTAGCCCCAATTCATCGTGACCACTGAGCTGCAGCGACTGATTGTCCGTGTGCTTGCCGATCGCCTCGTTCAGCTCCTCTATTTCCGTCTCGCTCATTCCTTTGCCATTGTCCCGAACCGTAATAAGCAGCTCATCCTCGAAACGCAGGGCAGAAATCCAGATCGTGCCTCCCTCTTCTCGATCATCTATGCCGTGATAGACTGCGTTCTCAACCAACGGCTGCAAAATAAGCTTCGGTATAAGGCAGTCCTTCACCTCATCTTCAATTTCGTACAGTACCTGCAGCTTGCCACCATACCGGACCTGTTGAATCCGCACATAGGAATCTACAAAATGGATTTCCTCCCAAAGCTGAATCCGTCTGTCCACCTTATCGATGGTGTATCGAAGCAGCTTGCCAAGGGCGGTCACCATATCAGACACCTCGGCATGCTTGCGCTGAATGGCCATCATATTAATCGACTCCAGCGTATTATAAATAAAATGCGGGTTGATTTGGCTTTGAAGCGCAGACAGCTCCGCTTCCTTCTCCCGCATGCCGAGTACAAATACCTCATGAAAGAGACGATTGATTTCCTCCATCATTTTGTTGAAGCCGCGCCCAAGCTGACCGAACTCATCATTGCTTAGCATCGTTACCCGCTTATTGAAATTCCCCTGCTCAGCTCGGGCCATCGCCTTCTTCAGCTCAATAAGCGGCCTTGTAATACGATAGGAAAGCAGCACGGCCAGCCCTGTAACCATTCCGACGCAAACCGCAGCAAACCATAGCGTAAAAGTCATCATTTCACGCGACTCCTTCTGGATAACGGCGATCGGCGTCAAGCTGATTACGGACAAGCCTGTATAGGAGGAATGATGCTGCACGAATAAATAATCGCGGCTGCCAAGCTTTTTCTTTTGCCTGTTCCTCATTTCCTGCAGCTGACCATCCTTTAACAGCTCGCCATAGGCGGAAACGCCGCCCTCCTCCACTCGCTCGAATATGAATCGCTGCCGGTCATCGACGATCAAAAGGCTTGCCTCCCGCTCAAAATTCAGATTCGATAAAATATGGCCGAACGCCTCCACCTTGACGTCAATAATCATGTAGCCTAATCGCACTAGCGTTTTAGGCTCTCTTATAACTCTTGCGACTGAAATATAGGACTCCGAGCTTGGGCTGCTGTAATAGGACGGTTCATGAGGCGGGATGATTGTCCATTCTCCATCGGATTGAAACAGATCCGAAAACCATGAATCCCGCCTGCTGTCCCATACCGCATCGGCTGACATCGCATCTACGTTCGAAAATAAAATGCCGCTGTTGCTAATTAGATGAATGCCGCGGATTTCAGGTCGGTTGTATGCTTGCCCAGATGTATACAGCTTCATTTTCAAATAATCGTCGGATAGCACCCAAGTCCCCGAGCCCATCGGCCCGTTGTATTTCGCCAGAATGGACAACACCATCTGATCATACAACGGCATAAGCGATAATCGTTCCAGGTCTTTCAGCATCCGATCAAGATTGGTGTTGATCTGTTGAACAATGTCGATGGTAAATTGTTCCGTCTTGTGATTAACCGTTGCTGAGAAATGACGATACGTCACCATACCCTGCAGGCTTAAAGGCAGCAAAATAAGCACGCTGAATAGGAGCAGCAGCTTAGTGCGCAAATTGCTTTCACTCAGATGACCCTTGAACCACTGATGCAAGAATGTCAAGATAATCAAGCTTGTCTTCCCCCTGTCGTGAATGGATAGGTCCTCCATTTCTTATTTGAAGTTTATATTATAATGGGAGAGGAATGAATCCTATCCCGTACCATTCGGAAAAGGTATGGAATATTTAGCAACAAAAAAACCACGCCTGTTGGACATGGTTTAGTCATAGTATAGTTGCTTGCTTTTGCGGTGAATTCTTGATCTACGACCTAACAAAAAAAGGCTATCCCTCACTTCCCCTTTCTATAAAATAATGGTTTATGTCCAGTCGTTGACTTGAACACTCTGCCGAAATGCGTCACGCTTCCGAAGCCTACCTTCCTCGCAATCAGATTGACCTTCATCGACGATTGCTCCAACAGCTTCTTCGCCTCCTTGATCCTGACGCTGTTCAAATACTCCACGAACGTAAAGCCTGTTGCCTCTTTAAAAAAACGACTTAAATAATAGGGGCTGACATAAAATCTCTCTGCTAGCGGATGCAGCGACAGCTCTTGCATATAATGACTGTTGATATAGCGGACAACCTCCGAAATTCTTTCATGCATTGGACTTGGCGACTCTAGAGGCTCGATGCTGTTTTGTCTAATATGCCGGCAGCAAATAAGAAGCAGCTGTAGAACCAAAGTCTGCGCATACATCTCGAAGCCAGCTTTTTTATCCTGAATTTCCTCGATGATACGGCTTGAGAGGGCCTCGATGGATAGCCTGTCCTGCAAAGAGCATTTAACTATCATGTACTCCTGCTCAAACAGCGGCTGCAAAGTATTCATATAGGAACCATTAGCCGAGGCCATTTCATGCTCATGAATATTAATAATGAGCCGCTCATGCTGGGGCGTTTCCGTATTGGTTGTCCGGTGTAAAATATTAGGAGAGATAATAATAACATCCCCTTCGTTGATCACCATCGTCCTGTCCTTAATGAAAAATTCCCGTTTGCCAGACATTAAATAAAAGATTTCATACGTACTGTGAAAATGGCTGGCTGGCATATTGTGGCTTAACGCCCTCCGGTGGGACACCAAAAAAGTCCCGTCCCTATTTTCAAATTGAAAATCTCCCATCCAAAGCTCCGCCTCTCTTCTCAGTCTGTCATTTTATTATACGCTTCTGCTTATTTCCTGCAAGATATAAGAAGAATGATGGCATTTTCGCAAAAAATGTACATTTTCCTCTGCTAAAATAGGCTTAATACGAGAAGGAGGAATGTACCTTATGCAAGAAACCCTTTCCCCCATTCAATGGGCAGAGAAGGCCTGCGAGGCGTTGATGGCCAAATTTGAGCCGGAATTGCTTCCGCCGGACCGTTTTCACTATCATCAGGGCGTATTTCTGTCGGGTATGGAGAAATGCTGGCAGCAAACGAAAAAGGACAAATACAGCGAATATATTAAGCGGTGGGTAGACAGCCAAATTCTCTTAGATGGCAGCATTAAGAAGCACAAGCCAGATGAACTGGATGACATTCAGCCCGGTGTCCTTCTCTTTAGATTATATGAGCAAACGGGTGACGAACGGTATAAAAAAGCTTTACACACCCTCGTTCCCCTATTAAAATCTTGGAAAACAAATCCGTCGGGCGGCTTCTGGCACAAGGAGCATTACCCGAATCAAATGTGGCTGGACGGATTATATATGGCGGGCCCGATTGCCGTGCAGTTTGGCCAAACATTCGGCGAAAGCGACTATTTTGATCAAATGACCTTCCAAGCGCTATTGATGGCGAAGCATACCAAGGACCCGAAAACGGGTTTGCTTTATCACGGATGGGATGAAACGAAGGAAGCGGCTTGGGCCGATCCGGTTACAGGGCTAGCGCCAGAGTTCTGGGGCCGGGCAATCGGCTGGTACCCTGTCGCTTTGCTGGAAATGTTCGAATACCTGCCTGAGGATCATAAGGATAAAGCAGCGCTAGTCGCTATCCTTCAGGACCTGCTCATCGCGCTGACTAACTTCCAAGATGCTTCGACTGGTTTATGGTATCAGGTTGTTGACAAACCAGACGAGCCGGATAATTGGCTTGAAAATTCCTGTACGGCCTTATTTGTTCATGCCATTGCCAAAGCGGTGCGCTTCGGCTATCTCGATGCCAAGTATTTGCAATATGCTTGGAAGGGCTATCAAGGCGTAATTGATACGCTCAAGCTCGATGAGAACGGCAACGTCATCATCGGCCAAATTTGCATCGGGACAGGAATTGGCGACTACGCCCACTATATCGCCCGCCCTACTAGCGAAAACGATCTGCATGGCGCAGGCGCTTTTATCCTCATGTGTGTAGAAATGAGTCTTGCGGAAAAGATAGCGTAATTATGCAAAAAGCTGGAGCCCTGTTAGGGGCTCCAGCTTTTTGTTGGAAGAAGTTATTTGGAATTAGGTGAAGTTTAATGAATTCGGATTAATGGGGTGAAATCCATTATTCGCCTGAGGCAGCGGGGACGGCCTCTTGGTTCGTCTCACCTTGCGAATGGCGATACAACTCTTCGTAGTAGCCTTTGTTTTCCAGCAGCTCCAAATGCGACCCCGCTTCGACAATGGCTCCATGCCGCAGGACGATAATTCGATCGGCCTGCATAATTGTCGATAAACGATGCGCGATGACGATTGTCGTACGACCGGCGGATACGACGTGCAGCGCTTGTTGGATGAGCTGCTCCGTGTGGGAATCCAGATTCGCAGTCGCTTCGTCCAAAATAAGAATTTTCGGCTGGAAGACGAGGATGCGCGCGAAGGACAGCAGCTGCCGCTCGCCCGCTGACAGCCCACTGCCGCGTTCGGACAATCTCGTGTCGTAGCCGTCCTTCATCCGTTTGACGAGTTGGTCGGCACCTACGAATTCGCATGCGCGAACGACAGCTTCACGGGAGATAGCCTCATCAAACATCCGGACATTGTCGATGATGGTGCCCGCATAAAGATAAGGCTCTTGCTGAACTAGACCGACGATCCGGTGCAAGTCGGCCTGCTTTAAATCTCGAATATCGTTGCCGTCGATGAGAATGCTGCCCTCCTGCACGTCATAGAACCGGCAAAGCAAACTCATCAGCGAGCTTTTGCCTGCGCCCGTCGTACCGACGAAGCCAATCATCTCTCCCGGATGGATGTGAAGGTCGAGTCCGCTGAATATCGGTGAAACGCCCTCATAACCAAACGTAATTTGATTGAAATCGAGGCGTCCCTCTACCGACTCCCTATCGATTCGAAGCGGATTAGGACGATCTACGATTTCCGGCTCGGTATCAAGCACGCCCCAAATCCGGTTCACGGCGACCGTAGCTGACTGGAGCGTGTTCCACTGCTGGGTAATCGCATTAATCGGCTGGAAAAATTGGCGAATATACGTGATGAACGCGTACAGTACACCGAATTCAAGCGCTTGGCCTAGTACCGCTTTGCCGCCAATCCAGATAATGAAAGCAATTGTAAGATTGCTGAGCAAATCAAACGACCGATTAAATAATACCATCGTGCGTATTTCACGAATATTAGCTTTAAAATAGGCCTCATTCCGTACATTGAATTGCTCGGCCTGCGCTTTTTGCTGATGGAAAACTTGAATGAGGTTCATGCCTGATAGATTCTCGGTTACGAACGCCACGAGACGGGACAAACGGGTCCGCGCCAGCTGATACGTTTTGCGCATGTAAGAACGGAATGTGATCGCGATGAATGCGGTAATCGGGAGCAGCACCAGACAATAAGCGCCGAGTGTTGCGTCAAGCTGAAACAACATGATCAGGATGAAGAGCAGTGTAAGGCCGTCGCGCAGCAGCGTAAGCAGCACTTGGTTGAAAAATTGGTTTACAGCTTCCGTATCGCTGGATATATGCGTAATGAGGTTGCCGCTGGGCATCTTGTCAAAATAGGACAAGGACAGCTTCGTCATATGTTCAAATAGCTGCTTTCGTATTCGGGCCACGATGCTTTGCCCGGCATGTTGGAGCAGATTGTTTTGAAAATAACTAAACAACAATTCTGATGCCGCCAGTCCAAAATAGATCAAGCAGATGACCAGAATGCTGCCGTATTCCTTGTTCCCGGCCATTAGATTGTCGTCAATCGCAACCTTGATCAAGTATGGCTGGAACAGCTCCGACATAATGGCAATTATCGTGCATAGTACGACCAAGGCAAAGGTGAACCGATGCGGTCCCACATAGGATTTAATAATGCCAAAGGCTGATCGATATTGGGGTTTCGGCTTCTTTGCTAGGTCAATCTTCTGATCCGTCTGCTTATGGTTATTGCCCTGCGGCATGCCGGCTTCCCTCCTCTTGAATGGCATGAAGCTCGGCGTACTGCCCCGGCTGCGCGAGCAGCTCCTCGTGCTTGCCACGCTGAACGATCCTGCCCTCGTCCATGACGACGATTAGATCAGCATGCTTCAAGGCGCTGATTCGATGCGCGATAATAATAGTCGTCTTATTACGGCGCACTTCCTGGATCGTCTTCACAATCTCGGTTTCGGTTACCGCATCGACGGCACTGACGCTATCATCGAGAATCATAAGCGGAGCCTGTTTCATCAGACTTCGCGCAAGACTCGTTCGCTGGCGCTGCCCCCCAGACAAGGTGATTCCCTTCTCCCCAAGCTTCGTCTCGAAGCCATCGGGGAAATCGATAATATTGTCGTAAATGCGTGCCTGCTTGGCTGCCGTTTCAATCTCGTCCTTCCCGGCTTCGCGTTTGGCAAAGGCGATATTCTCGCCAATCGTCGCGCTGAACAGAAATCCGTCCTGCGGCACATAGGCGGTCTGGCCGCGCAAGCTTTCCAGCTTAATGCCGCGAATACTCGTGCCGCCGATCTGAATCGCCCCCTCCGGCGCTTCATATGTCCGCAGCAGCAGCTTGACAAGCGTTGTTTTGCCGCTGCCTGTTCGCCCTACGATGCCGAGCGTCGTACCGGGTTCGATGACTAGATCGATTTGCCGTAAAGCAGGCGATGACGCATCTGGATAGGTGAAGGTCAAATCTTGCAAATGTATTGCACTTTGTTCGAGCTCGATCGGCACCGCATTTTCTGCCTCGACGATGTCCGGCTGTACGGCGACCAATTCATTCAGACGCTGCAAGGATGCGCGCGAGCGCTGCAGCGTATTGATCACGTTGCCGATCTGCTGCAAAGGATTCATCAACATTCGGATGTACATCGTGAGCGCGACGAAATCGCCTAATGTGATTTTATCCGTAATGGTCAGGTAACCGCCAAGCGCGAGCGCCATAATCAAGGACATTGAACCGAGGAATGGCACAAGCGCCTGAAAAAGTGAGGATATCCTTACGAGCGACAGCTGATTATCGCGGATGCGATCGACATCCGAACCAAACCGATCAATCATGATCTGCTCGACTGCAAACTTCTTCGTCACGCGTATACCGCTGATCTGCTCCTCAGCCGATTCTGTCATCGTGCCGAGCGCCTCCTGCACATGCAGAGAACGTTTGCGAATGACCGGGCCAAAACGCATCACGATCCAAGGAATCAAAAACAATGGCCCGACAGAAGCAGCGATGAGGTAAAACGGAATATCGCTCAGTATCATTGCGCCAATACAGGACAATAATAGCATCGAAGCCATCGCGAGCTGGTTAATCCCCATGGAAAGCGATTCCCTTACGCCGGTAACATCATTCATAAAGTAATTCAGCATCTTGCCTACGCCATTTTTAGAATAATAGTGCTCGCTTAGCTCCGAGAAGTGCGTATAAAGCCGACGACGAGTAATGTAGTCAAACAATCGGCCTACATACATGACAAGATATTGACCATACCCTCCGAGAAGCGCATAACCCATACCGATCACCAGCAGGAGCAGGCTGTAACGCACGACATCGTGCTGGACCAAATCCCCGGTCTGCAGCCGGTCTGTAAAGTCGCCTAGCAATTTCGGAAAGTAGGCATATATGATGCTGGCGATTGCATGCAGCGCAATCGAAGATATATACATGCGCCATGTTGCAGCGAAGTAGGGTTTTAATATGCCGTTCGGTTTCAAGTCGAATCACCACCTCCATTTTTATAGTGGCTCTATGGCCCCAAAATTAACTGTTTACGGTTGGAGGATTAGCCTCATCGTCCCCAACGTTAACGTTATCGTCGCCGCTTGATTTCTCTTCAATAATTGGAGAATCATTGGTTAGGTCATAAAGCTGAAACACATGGATAAATTCCTGGATGATCGTGTCTGTCGCTTTTAACTCGCCGCTAATAACCTGCTTAATCGACTCAAACTCCGGCTCGTCTAATTGCCGCTGCAAAGTCGACCGCTTCACATTCAGCGATTCCAGAAAGGCGAGAGCCCTGCCACGGCGAAACGTCTGCGCTTGCACCCCGTGCTTAGGATGATGCCCATGCCCCCGATGTTCCCCATGTTCTCCATGACCACGCTTGTCTTTATGTCTATGTCCATCACGCATTTCAATTTCCCCTTTCGGATTCATGTATACAATCGTATACAAAAACGTTATGTATACAAATGTATACGATGCCTTATTGTCTGTCAAGACTTGCTTCGGCCCAATAAAATTAACTTCCCTTTCTTTACTACGTTTCAGCCTATCGTTTCCAACCATCCAAATTGCCCTCCTATTCGACCATCTGGCTCATCTCGTTAAAATAAAAAAGCCCTTAATTCGCAAATAAGCGAAATTAAGGGCTTGCAGCTTCAATTATAAAGGTGAGGAGGAGTTAGACCTCCATCTCCTTCTTAGCGGGAAGGTGTTTTCATTAAACTATCACCATACACAGGAAGGATTGGGACCTTCATTCTCCTGCTTGATAGGCAGGCGCCTTAATTAAGCTACTGTGTAAGAAAATTCTATCATATGTTATTATATGTGTAAATAATTTTTTAAGGTGATAATAATGAAAAAACAGGAAGATACAAATGAGAACGGCAGAACTCGCAGATGCTATATCTGTAAAGAACCCAATACTGTAGTTCACGAACACTATATAAAGCTTTGCCAACCATGCGGTGAATACAATGAAAAGAAACGTTTAGCCATACATAACTTAGAGTCTAGCATCGCTTTAGTTACAGGTGGACGAACAAAAATAGGTTATTATACTGCATTACGTCTATTACGAGACGGTGCAAGGGTTATTTTAACAACCCGTTTTCCCTATGATGCCCTACAACGTTATATTAAAGAGCCTGATTTTCCAAATTGGAAAGATCGCATCCACATCTACGGATTAGATTTTCGCCAAATTGAAAGAGTAGAGATGTTCGCCCACTACCTAGATAAAGAGTTCCCTTACATCGACATCATCATCAATAATGCTGCCCAGACGGTAAGAATGTCTCCCGAGGAGTATACGGCGTTACAAATAAATGAAGTAGAGCTCCAGAAACAAATGATTGGCAACCAACAATTAATCGCCGACAGTACAACCATCTCGCACTTTCTTAAATCTGCGGATGAAAATGAAATAAATGATTTTCAGCATTTACAGCTAATGAATCAAGAAATGGGAATGTTGGCTCATCATACGCCATTACATAACTCATGGACGGCTCAGTCTCATCAAATTTCCATTGTTGAAATGCTTGAAGTTCAATTAATCAACGTAACCGCTCCATTTTTGCTCAATACAAAATTGAAAGAAATGATGTTGAGAAGTCCCCATCAAAATCGCTTTATCGTAAATGTATCTGCTGCAGAAGGCAAATTTAATATGAAAAGAAAAGGCGGTTATCATATCCACACCAACATGGCAAAAGCTTCGCTTAATATGATGACCCTAACAATGTCAAAAGAATATAAAAAACATCGAATATTCATAACCAGCGTAGATCCTGGATGGGTATCCAATCAGTTCCCAGAGCATGTTCAGACCAGTCGAGAGATTATTTTACCCTTGGATTTTAACGATGCTGCTGCTAGAATTTGCGATCCCATCTATGAAGGATCAGAGGCTGAGCGTCCACTCACGGGTGTGTTTTTGAAAGATTATATGCAGGTAGATTGGTGATAGGGATTCGTGCTCAATGTAACGAAGGGAACTCAATTTTCAAATCACATTCAATTACGTAATCACCAAATGAAAAGAAAAATTCTCCAGAACTCACTATATAATTTATTGATAAATTATTCCCATAGTTTTATTTGTTAGAGATATATTTCGATATATTTATATTTACAACTTTATTTTCAGCATATTAACTGCAGGAGGTCTACCTGAATATATGATCGAAATTACAGGCAATGATATTAGTGAATTAAGTGATATTGATTTAAGATCGCTTATTGGCCTTCTTTGTGAAGCAGATATTCGTGCTAATGGACTGCCTACCGCTGGAGTTACATGGGGTGGGCACCAAAATGCCAAAGACGGAGGTGTTGATGTCCGTGTTGAACTTACAAGTACGATACATTCTGATAGCTTTATTCCTAGGTCTAAAAATTGTTTTCAAGTAAAAAAGCCGGACATGCCACGTGGTGCAATTATTAATGAAATGCGACCAAATGGTGAACTTAGAGCAGTTATTACAGAATTAATTGACGCAAGTGGAGCCTATATCATTGTGAGTAGTCAGGGATCAACTGCTGACTCGGCACTTTCAGATCGAAAAGATGCGATGCAAGAAGCAGTGTCGGATTACCCGAATTCTCAAGCTTTAAAAGTTGATTTCTATGATCGCGAACGAATTGCTGGCTGGGTACGAAACCATCCAGCTCTTGTTCTTTGGATAAGAGATAAAATAGGACGACCGATTCAAGGATGGGGAACATATGGAAATTGGGCAAACTCCCCAGGCGGGATTGAAGAAGAGTACATGCTGGACGGACACATCCGCCTTCACAACGGCTCCGTCCCTCATTCAAATGGACTTTCCGCAGTAGATGGAATAAACCACCTTCGTGAAATATTACAACGTCCAGCATCTTCCGTTCGTTTAGTTGGACTTTCA
The DNA here is from genome assembly GCF_001422685.1 of Paenibacillus sp. Leaf72. Taxonomy (NCBI): domain Bacteria; kingdom Bacillati; phylum Bacillota; class Bacilli; order Caryophanales; family Paenibacillaceae; genus Paenibacillus; species Paenibacillus sp. Leaf72. Next base: position 527,193 of record NZ_LMLV01000001.1, read on the forward strand.
GGTGTAGGTAAAACGAGATTACTTCAAGCTTTATTCGATGAACGCATAGGTGAACTCCCCCTGAATCATTCACAAGTGTTCTATTCTGATATTAGCGACAGTCCTAACCCTGACCCTCGTAGTTTTGCTGAACGAATAATAGCTTCTCGTAGATATTCTTTATTAATAGTAGATAATTGCCCACCTGAATTGCATAGCCGACTAGCTTCCGTATGCTCAGCTATAGGAAGTTTAGTTAGTCTAATAACAGTCGAGTACGATGTTAGAGATGACCTGCCTGAAGAAACAGAAGTGTTTCGTTTAGAACCAGCTTCCTCTGAACTTATTGAAAAAGTTATTCGAGCTCGATTCAATCACATAAGTGAAATAGATTCTCACACCATAGCCGAAGTTTCCGGAGGTAATGCACGTATTGCAATTGCACTAGCTCGTACAGTACAAAAAGGTGAAAACCTATCAAATTTAAGAGATAACCAGCTATTTATTCGATTATTCCAACAACGAAACGAGTCCAATAGTAATTTGCTTAGAGTAGCAGAAGCTTGTTCTCTAGTATACTCATTCGACAGTCAGACGGTTAAAGGCCCCGGAGCTGAACTGAAGCTTCTCGGCTCTTTAGTAGGCATGCCCGTCCGAGATATGTACGAATATGTCAGTGAACTAAAGCGTCGAGAACTTATACAGCAAAGAAGCATATGGAAAGCTGTATTACCTCATGCCATTGCTAATAAGCTTGCGCAAAGAGCTCTAGAAAACATCCCACTTCAAAATATATACACAGTGTTTGAAAGAGCTGGCTCCGAGAGGCTCTTAATATCTTTTTCTAGACGATTGAGCTATTTACATGAATGCGACTCAGCAAAACAAATAGCTAGTAAATGGTTTTCAGAGGATGGTTTATTAGGAAACATCAGTACCTTAAACGGACTCGGTATCAGCTTAATTAATAATATTGCTCCAATAAACCCAGAGCTAACACTCACGGCTATTGAAAAAATTTCCTGTCAAGATAATGCAAAACAATTTTTCTCAAGGGACAATGCCCATTATTCTGTTTTTACAAGAATTCTTAGATCTCTAGCATTTGACAAAGATTTGTTTGAGCGATCTATTTTATTGATTTGTCGCTTTGCTCTTTCAGAAGATGCTAACGAAAATAATAATTCAACTAGGACGATGTTAAAATCATTGTTTTATATACATCATTCAGGTACACATGCTACACCTGTACAAAGGCTCAAAATAATTTCAAGTTTGGTGGAATCAAAGTCTGATGACAGAATATTTCTTGGATTTTCTTTGTTAAGTGCATCATTAGAATGGCGGCACTCTACCTCCCATTACGTGTTTGAATTTGGTGCTCGCTCAAGAGACTATGGATATTCTCCAGAAAATAGAGAAGACGTTCGTAAATGGTTTAAATTATTTATAGACTATTTAGTGTCTCTTGCTATTTCTAATTCCGAAGTAGCATCTAGTGCAAGAGGTCTTCTGGCAGAAAAATTTAGAGGATTATGGATGAAAGTAGCTATGTTTGATGAACTTGAAGACGCTGCAAAGGTACTTTCTAGTACAGGTACTTGGAGAGAAGGATGGATTGCAGTAAGAACCACCATAAAATTCGATAATAAGCGTATGGACTCTAATGTTCTTTCTCGTTTAAACAAACTTGACGTGATTCTTAAACCAATTACTTTACTCGAACGATCCAAGTTGTATGCACTTGATCAACAGGGCTATATTTGGGCTGGTAATAATGAAAATGAAGACAATAAGACGATTAAAGACTATCATCAAGTAGAAAACATTACTAGTTCTTTAGGACGGGAAGTTGCATCCCATGACGATATTTTACAGGAATTATTACCTGCCTTTCTAGGCAATGATGGTGCAGGGCTATATAGTTTTGGCAAAGGCTTAGCGGATGGCTGTGTTAATCCTGAATTAATGTGGCAGAAACTCTATCAACAACTCTCTCTCGTAGAACACTCAAAGAGAAACTTCCAAGTAGTCTGTGGTTTTTTTAGTACAATTTCTAATATAAATGCTGACTTGTCTGAGGAATTTCTTGATCAATCTGTTACAAATGAAATTTTAGCTCCTATATATCCATGGCTACAAACAAGCAAAAAAATTACAAGACAAGGCCTAGTAAGGCTCAAAAAATCTCTAGAACTTGGGATAACACCAATATCTCAATATTTAAGTTTGGCATATGAGGGAATTCATCCAATTATAAATGATAGTGATTTATGTGAATTATTAAGAATAATATCTTCTAAACCTAAAGGTATCGCAACATCAATTAAGATCTTGCATATGCGTATACGTAGTCATTTCAAGGAAAACCCAATAAGTGATACTATCATTGAATTCGGTCAAGAACTGATTTCACAATTTTCTTTTATACGTGAGTCAAACATTATAGAGCATAAGGATTATGAGTTAGCTTTCCTTATTACTGCATGCTTTACTACTGAATCAGCACAAACAAATGCCAGAGTTATATGTAAAAGGCTTGCTGAAGCTTTTTTGAACTATGATATTTATTCTATGGACTACAGTTATGTGTTGAGAACACTCGCTAAAATACAGCCACTAGCCTTTCTCGATTCATTCTTAGGAAACAGTGATGAATTTAATTACATGATACGCCGGGTATTTTTTTCAGAAAATACAACGAATCCTATATCTTATATTGAAGATGATCAAATCATTGATTGGGGTGAAATTTATCCCGAAACAAGATACCCTATTGTAGCCTCAGCAATTGTGCCTTATCAAAAAAATGAGAATAATAATATATTGGAGTGGACTCCATTAGCACTAAGAGTCATTGCCAACTCTTCTGATCCAATCGTTGTTCTGAATGAATTTAAAGTTACTTTTAGACCAATGTCATGGGAAGGTTCACGAGCACTGGTAATGCAAACATACCTTAGTTTAATAAACGATTTAAAAGAGCATGAAAATTCTTTGATCAGAGATTGGGCACATGTAGAAGAAACAGTTCTCAAAGCGGAAATTCATAGAGGGCTTGAGTCCGAATCAAAGAGGGAATGTGCTCGGAATGAGAGTTTTGAATCAACGATATATTTCGGGAACTAAAATATCTAATTTCCAATTCATAAACTTAGACTCGCCTCCTAGTTGGGTTGTCGGCGCGGTCTTTTATTTCCAATAATTAATCATAATATAGGGATACAGCATGCTCTATATGTCTTGTACTTCGAATTATCAACCTTAAAGGAAATAACCTCCCCCCTGCTACCCCCTCAATATGTAGGGGGGAGTGAACAATCAACATAATTATACCAATAGAGAACCAGCCTTTTCTTTATGGGATTTTCATTTCTAAATTTTATCAGTAGGCGATCGAATGGATGCAAGAACACTCCATTGAGTTAATAACTTATTTCATAATAAAGGACGATGTTAATGGCTTCGAGGCATTTTCCGATTTGCGCAACAACCGTTCAAAAATCAAAACGAGCATGGCCCAAAACCGTGTAATCACAATAACCTTCTAATCGAAGCAGCTTTTCTTTCGCCTGCAAGCCTCCACTGTACCCCGTCAATGTGCTGTTCTTCCCTATAACACGGTGACACGGAATGACAATAGGAATCGGATTAGCCCCGTTGGCGCTTCCCACAGCACGGACAGCTTGGGGATTTTGTATCATTTTCGCAATATCGTAATAGCTGCGGATTTGTCCAAATGGAATCTTCATCAACGCCTTCCATACAGAAATTTGAAAGCTGGTCCCCTGTAAATCAAGAGGGAGCTCGAATGATGTACTCTCCCCCTCACAATAGGACTGCAGCTGCTCCAGATATGGAGAAAGCCTGTTCTGATGTTCAATCAGCTTCGCATTAGGAAACTTCTTTCCTATCCATAACTTCAGGTTCATATGTGTGTCATCTGGCAACGCGATTAGACATAACCCTCGCTCGCTCGCCGCTACCTGCAGCGGCAAACCATTGAACAGGGAATGGGTAAATGTTGTCCAGTAAATTTCCGTTTGAGCCCCCATCATCCTCTACCACCCAGTAAACAGCGGCTTCGGCCCAGCATGCGTAGGGAAAAGCGGCAATACTTCCTCTGCCAACTCCTGAATGACTTCGGCAGGCGGCCGGCTCGAAAATTGGATGCCAAGCGCAGCATGATTGACGCCAACTGTCTGCCATTCCTCCAAAAGCTGGATCAGCCCTGCTCGCCCTGTACGCAATATGTATCCGCCACGAAGCGGCATTCGAGGATAATTAACATCTTCAACAAGATCAATCCATTCGTTGGTCATATGCGGCTTGAACATCCCGCCAGGGATTTTTTCCCGCCAAGCATTGATCTTACGTCCGAGCATTCGGGGACCTGTCTCATTTGCCGTAGCTTCGGGATAAGTGAGCCAGCCGTCACTGTGCTCTGCAATCCAATCTAAAGACTGCCTGCTTGAACCCGTCACGATAAGTGGAATACCGCCAGTTGCAGGCTTAGGCAGCAATTCAAGCCCTCCCATTCTACCAAGCGAAGATTGAATTTCAGAACTTCCCTGATGAATCAGCTCACGAAAAAATGCCACCGTCTCCCGAAAACGCACATCACGATTATCCGCATCTAGCCCATAAGCTGGAAACTCAGCAGGGCGGTCTCCGGAAGCAATCCCTAGCACAAGCCGTCCGCCAGAAAGTACATCTATGGATGCGGCGGCCTTGGCCAAATCAATGGGATGGCGAAGCGTGAAGATCGCGCTTCCTGTTACCAAGGATACGTTTTTTGTCCTTGCAGCAAGATAGGCCAGATAAACGAATGGATCGAATACTTGCCCAGCATCCCGGAAACCGGGATCAAATAGCGGAACATCACGCACCCAGACGGCTGCAAAATTATTTTGATCAATCTTCTCAACTAGATCAGCTTGGCCCTGTAAAACATCCATCTGACCTGTATAAAATTTAAGTGGTAAAAATATGCCGATTGTCAGTTTGTCTGGGGCAAACATCCGGCCGAAACCCGGGTGATCATGAAAGGTCTCCATTGCCAACGTTGACTGGTGACCTGTATCTATTTTTTCATTGGAATCTATTTGTTTGTTCAATTCATTCTCCTCCTCAAGCGATAGTGTTCCTGGCATCTGGCATCTGGCATTCATCCAAATTCGACTGACTGGAAGTGATATAATTGTATTAAGCAATTGACCCCATAAGTAGTGACAAAACTAAACTAGATTATAGGGTCAATTAAGGTTACAAGGAGGATATGAATGATCGATTTGACGATATTGTTGAACAGAGATTCTGGAGAGGCGTTATACTCCCAGCTTTATCAATATATTAAGCAAGAAATTTTGAGCGGAAAGCTGGCCGCTGAGACACGGCTGCCTTCTATTCGGTCGCTGGCTGCCCACCTCCATATTAGCCGCAATACGGTGGATTTGGCCTATCAACAGCTGTTAGCCGAAGGTTATGTTCAAAGCAGGCCAAGGAGCGGCTTATATGTTATTGATCTGGAGCTGGAGTCGCTGCCTTTGTCGCATCAAATGAATAAGAAAGGGTTGAAAAATAGTACACAGGTTAGCTCGGCGATTCGATATAATTTTCGCTATGGCGATGTTGATGCTGCGCATTTTCCGTTTGCCACTTGGCGAAAGCTAGCCAATCTAAGCTTGCATCAGGATCAACTGGACTTGTGTTCATATGGCGATCCGCTCGGAGAACCTGGACTTCGAGAAGAAATCGCCAAATATTTGCATGGCTCCAGGGGAGTAAATTGTACGCCTGAACAAATTATGATTGGAGCTGGTGTTCAGTATCTACTGGGCGTGCTATCCCGCTTAATAGGTGGGGCGAACAACGGCAATGGCATGGCGATGGAAGAGCCGGGATATGACGGGGTACGGACGATTTTTTCACATCATGGTTTTCACATCCACCCAATCCCGCTGGAAACGGATGGGCTGAATATACAGAAGCTTTTTGAAAGCCAATCTCGCATCGTGTACATCACCCCGTCCCACCAGTTCCCCTACGGGATGGTTATGCCGCTCCCCAAGAGAATGCAATTACTGAAATGGGCAGCAGAACAGAATGGGATCATTATCGAGGACGATTACGATAGCGAATTCAGATATATCGGCAAACCCATACCGTCCCTGCAGAGCCTCGATACTCATGATCGCACGGTTTATCTAGGGACATTTTCAAAATGCCTGCTCCCTTCCCTGCGCATTGCCTATATGGTTCTGCCTCAGAAACTAATTGAGCTGCACGATGAGCAAGACTACCGATTATACGACCAAACGGTATCACATTTTCACCAAAAAACGTTGGAGCTGTTTATGAAAAATGGGCATTGGGAAGCCCACATTCGCCGGATGCGCAATGTATACCGAGAGAAGCAATTCACGTTGATTTCCATGCTTCAGCAGCTGATGGGCGCTCAAGTATCCATAATCGGCCAGGATGCCGGACTTCATATTTTATTGCGTGTACATAATGGTATGGATGAACATCAGTTGATTGCCACTGCAGAGGAGGAAGGCGTCAGGGTCTACCCTGTATCTCCCTTCTGGGCACAGCGGGGTGAGGCTGAGAAAACCATGGTGCAGATCGGTTTTGGTGGTTTGAGCAAGGAGGATATAACAGAGGGGGTTCGCATGCTATACCGCGCTTGGTTTGGGAAACGCCGCGACGTATGAATGCAACCGAAAATGAAACGCCATAACCGAAAAATTTATCGGCTATGGCGCATTTGAATGTGGTGTTATAAACCTATAATAGCTATTATACCTTTAAAGTAGTCACACTTTTATTTGTTCTAAAAACCACCAGCAGGATCGTGCTATTTGACTAGCCTCCGTACGATGCTTGCTGGATTCGAATTCCTTCTGAAGGGCCTTTACGACAATTTCAATAAGCGAGACATTCAACTCGTCCTGGGCTTGAAATAAAGCCAGAAGGCCTTTTGAGATTTCTTTTAATTTCGTTGATTCGTTTGATTTTTGAATCATTTTATTGAAATCGTGAAGCTCCTCTAGCAATGCCTCTTTATCTACATGACCCGTACGCGCAAATTCACTGGGATGAAAGAGGGCCAACGTTTGAGGATCAAGAATATGTTCTTTTCTTTCATGCATCGTGTGCAGTAATACCTCAACATAGGAGAGCACCTTCGGTACAAGCTCGTTCCATACAGGCTTTTGCCCATGAAAGCTTCTCCACGCATTGGCGATTTGATGCAGCATACCGTAGAAAAAAATAGAACCTTCGCTTGCATAAGGCCGGATCTCTTCTCCATATAACTGAGTCAATCGTTCAGATAACCACTTCAACTGCATATTCGCTAGGTTTGATGAATTAATTTCTCCTGAATAGAAACCCGTCCAATACAGCTCCCAAACGCGCTCTCTCTCAGGCAATGTCATCGGTATCGAAATTTGATCCACTAGCAGATCATATTCAGAAGCATAATGATCGTTTTCCAAGTTTTTTCGAATAGCGATATCCTCTTGCATCCGCTGCTCTAAAATGGCTTGCAAGCAATCATCCTTCGAATTAAAAAATTTGTAAAATGTCCCTTTCGATACGACTGATTTGTCTAAAATCATCTGGATCGTTGTATTAGCAACGCCATGCTCAATAAATAGGGTAAGAGCGGATTCTAATAGCAATTGTTTGCGACTACTCATGTCTTGTCCCCACCAAATGTTTTTGCCCTTATTGTATCACGCTTCGGCTTCTCCGACATGGTTGCTATTGTGAGTACAGTTCTCCATAATTAGCTCAATGAGAATGGTTTATCCGCAGCTTTGATCGAATCGGTCGGACATCCGTCCTGCGCATCCTGAAAATCATTCATGAGTTCGTCATCTTCGATTGCAGTAACACCACGATTTCCATCTCCACCGTAGAACACCTCAGCAAGCCCATCTCCGTCATAATCAAAAATATCTGGAGCCGCAGAACCGCAAGCACCACAAGCGATACATGTCTCTTTATCCACCCATGTGTATATGGCCATGATCAGTCCTCCTTTCTTAATTGGCTAATTTAAAACACGAGCGGAATTTCTTTCAAGCCGCGAATAATGATGCCATGACGCCAATTCAGTGACTCGCGATTTGTTTTCAATCTAAGTTCAGGCATACGCCGAAGCAATGTGCTAATGGCAATTTCCCCTTCTAATCTTGCCAAAGGAGCGCCCATGCAGAAATGAATCCCTTTGCCGAAAGCAAGATGGTCGTTCACTTTTCGTGTAATGTCGAACGTATTGGGATCCGTAAAATGATTGTCATCTCGATTCGCCGAAGCTAGCGCAACAAACACCATTTCCCCCTTGCGGATTTGCTTGCCTTGAAGCTCGACGTCTTCCGTTGCCAATCTCATATTATTGACCTCAACGGGCCCGTCATAGCGCAAAATTTCTTCTATCGCCGAATGGATCAGCTCAGGCTCGTTTTTCAGCTTCTCCAGCTGCTCTGGATGCTCCAATAATGACAGCACGCCGTTGCCGATTAAATTCACCGTCGTTTCATGGCCGGCTATGATAAGCACGAATATCATCGCATACAGCTCATGCTCGCTAAGCATATCCCCATCTTCCTCGACACGAATGAGGTCGCTGATCAAATCCTGCTTGAGATCGCTTCGTCTTCTAGCAATTAAGTGCTGCAAATAATCGATGAATGCAATCAACGCTTGCTCGCTGCGTTCGGCATGCTTCGGATTATTAAAACCTTCCATGATGGCGCTCGACCAATCACTGAATTTATCCTGATCCTCAATCGGAACCCCTAGCATTTCGCAAATCACTTTGATCGGCAAAGGGAATGCAAAATCCTCAATCAAATTCATTTCTCCCTTTGCCTGAACTTGATCAAGAAGATCATTAGTCAGCTCCTCAATTCGCCCCCTAAGCTGATCCACCATTCTTGGGGTAAAGGCTTTTTGCACCAAACGCCTAAGTCTGCGGTGATCGGTTGCATCCACATTGCTTAGGTTTCGGGAAATAATCTCCACATGGGACGGAAGTTCTACTCCTTCCTCTACCGGATGGTTGGTCACAAATCGCGAATCGCTTAATACTGCTGCAACGTCCTCATACGCCGTAACAATCCACGCATAGTGACCACTGGGCAAAAGAAAACGGGATACTGATTCTTGCTCGCGTACCTCTGCATAGATGGGATGAGGATTTCGAATAAACGCTTCGTTCAAATAATCGATTTTCGACTGGGCGGGTTCCTTATGCTGATTTGTTGTCATTGGGAGTCTCCTTAGGCAATTAGAATTTATTTACAATTCAATTTTATACTATTCGTTCATTTCTTATCAATGATTCGTTGGAACTAATGTAACAAACCTATTAAAACGGGTAATTTTTAACTATACTACCAGTTCATTTTAACGAAGACCTCAAAGAATGATAATGGGAATTGAAAAAAGATGACTCCTATTCAAAAGTTCAAAACAGGAATCATCACTTATTAACTGGCTAATATTTTAATACGGTCAAGCCATTTAGGCAGATACCAAGCGGTTTTCCCCAATAGGCCCCATAAGTTTCATGGAATTCCTCTTGTTATTTTGGCAAGGACGGGTGGCCAGAAAGAATCTTCTGAAAACATTCCCTAATATCGCTACCATTGGCCCTGCCATAACAGGCCCATCTGGAAAAGTAGCATTGATTAGCGTCCTCCGCCTGTAAATCTGCTGCTCTGGAAAGCTGATTCTTTCATTGATATACTTAGTCTAAATTTGTTTATTCCTTTTGTTGTTTGGGAGAAGCTAGAACATTACTGGGGTTTGAGCCCGGAGGTAAAAACATGGAAGTTTTTGCAGAATATTTAGCGAATATAGATAACCCGATCCATCGGGCTAGAACCGAAGAGGTTTTGGCTTGGATAGCTGCGAAATTTCCAAATTTAATGCCAAAAATCGCTTGGAATCAGCCTATGTTTACCGATCACGACACCTTCATTATTGGCTTTAGCATAGCTAAGCAACATATGGCTGTGGCCCCTGAAAAGGCAGGCATTAATCATTTTTCTGATGCCATTGTGCAAGCTGGCTATGATCACACCAGTCAGTTGATGCGTATCAAATGGGATAGTCCTGTTGATTTCTCATTACTGGAGGAAATGATTGAGTTTAATATTTTGGATAAGGCGGATTGTTCGACTTTTTGGCGGAAATGAAAAATAGGGCCACCTCTGATACGGGTTCGTCTCGGGTACGTTTGCAAGCAAAATAAATGTCCAATGCAATTCAGGGCTGATGCCGCTTAACAACTTTTATTTATTGTTCGGTCTACTTGACGGGGTGCAGTTCACATTTCTGTTGTTGATAACCCTCTTTGAAAAACATGTATTAAATAAGATCAGATTTTTGAAGCAGTCGTTGAACGATTAAGGCAACTTCAGCTCTTGTAATGTCCTGCTTCGGTGCAAGCCTTGCACCCGGCATTCCAGTAACGATACCAGCCTGCAAGGAGTCTGCGATGCTGTTCAGCGCCCAATCGGAGGCTGCTGCTGCTGCATCTTTGTACGGATGAATGATCTCATCTGTCGACTTGGCAGCAAGTTTGTCTTTTAATTCAGTGATTTTCATCGCCTTGGCTATGATCACTGGATCAAACCATCTAAGCGTGTTGCTTGGAGACGGCAATGGGGAATTTCAGATAGAAGATCATTCAGTTGATGATAATCGAATCTCCTCACCCAATTCCATCGTTTCAGGTCATTTTAATGATGATGACAAGATCGATCTGGCTATAGCTAACAAGGGAACGAAGAAAGTATATATTTTGTATGGACAAGGGGATGGAACATTTACCACTGGTGACGAATATGGGGGCATCAACGAACCAAGCGCGCTTGCTACAGGTGATTTTAATCGTGATGGATAGGCTGATATAGCGGTTGCTAATAATGGTCCGTCAGAATATTCACTTCATATTCTCTTTGGTGATCAAACGGGCACATTTCGAGAGGAAACGATTTCTACATTTTCGAATCAGTTTTTTTCACTAGCAGTTGGTGATTTTAACGGTGATAAGAAGTTGCTTGATTCTGCCGCTACAATCCAAAATGTGACTTTGGCTGCTCCAGCGATTAATTTTGAAATTATAGCTATGTATGGAGATCGTACCATTAAGATCGATCGATTCGATCGTTATGTGTCACGTGAGATTGTATTGCCGAGTTTAATCGATCCCACTCAAATAACAACTGCCGTTGTATTAAATGAAGATGGAACAATATCCCACATCCCAACAAATGTCTTTACAAAAGACGGCAAACTACATGCCGTAATGAATAGCTTAACGATTAGTACCTATTCAATTATATGGAACTCGAAGAAATTCGCCGATGTGCAAGGACATTGGAGTCAAAATGATGTCAATAATATGGCTTCGCGCCTCATTGTTGATGGTGTTACAGCAACAACCTTTCAACCTGATCAAGATATCACCCGTGCAGAGTTTCTCGCGATTGTTGTTAGAGCCTTGGGCTTGAAGTCAGTTGAGAAAATTAACTTGCCACAGGATGTGAAGTCCTCAGATTGGTATGCATCTGTTGTACAAACGGCTTTAGCTTATCAACTTGTTCAAGGTTTTGAGGATAATACGTTCAGACCAGATCAGACGATTACAAGGCAAGAAGGAGCTGTGATCTTATCTAGAACGATGGCGATCACTTCGCTTGCGTCGACCGTGACGGATGCCGAAGCGAACCATGCATTAAGTTCGTTTGAGGACAGTCAACAAGTTTCTGGTTGGGCGAAGAAAGCCGTAGCACTTATGGTCATAAACAATATCATGCAAGGCCATAATCAACATCTTACAGCAGCAAGTCACCTATCACGTGCACAAACTGCTGCAATTGTAACAAGATTCTTACAGCAAGCAATGTTAATTAATGAGTAATGGCATAATGAGAGCCGCGGACTTTTCCCCGGCTTTTAATGGGACGGCGAAACGCCTTCTGAAGACATTCAACTAACAAAGAGAAACTGCCCAAACCTGGCTGTGGCCGGGTCTGGGCAGTTTCTCTTTGTTATAGTTGAAAACGGCTAATCTCATCTGCACGTCTCCTATGGGGATATTACATTACCCCAATTTATCTAGCATTCGACGGGTGGGGCGTTCCATTCATTCACGATATACACGCATCAACTCATTAAGGCTCCACCGATTCGGCTACCTTCATGGCCTCGTCGCCCGAAATCGGACCGGACACGCCATACTGAATGCCGTCAACCACCCAGAACAGCTCCGTGAACTCGGCTTGCTCGAAAATAAAGCCGTCCGCTCCGCCCACTTTGGTCTGTGTGAACAGGTCCGTCGGGAACGCCGCCGGCATGCGGCTCGCGCTGAACGTCACCGTCTTATCACCCGAGCCATATGTGAAGTTTAAATCTCTGAGCGGTTGGTCCTTCATTCCCACGCCGACGATCTCAGCCAGCTTGAAGCCTTCCGGGGCGACTTGAGGAACAAGCACACCGGAACCGAAAGCTGCTTTCGCTGCCTCCGCCGTTCCTAACGGAGTTGTAATCAATTGGGACAACTCCGAACCTGTGGCTCCTCCGTTTCCGGGCAGTACAATTCCGGGCGAATGATCCGCTGGGGTCGGGACTGCGGCGGGCTCTTGCAGCATCGGCAATGCCGTCACTATGACGACTGCCGCGACCAGCGCTGCCGATCCTGCAAGCCAGGCTTTCGGGAGAACGAATCGGCGGCGGCTCCTCTGCTCCGCGGCGGCTTGTTTCCTGATCTTCTGTTTAACGCTATCGCTCAATTCCATTTTAGAAAACAACATATCATCCGACTCCTTTTGCAAATGTTGTCGTAAATTACGCTCCATGTCCGTCATCGGTTGTCTCCTCCTTGCGCATTTCCCGAGCCAACGCCTCGCGCGCCCGGTGCAGTCTGTTTCTCACGGTGCCCTCGGGCGACGACGTCGCTTTCGCAATTTCCCGTGTGTCCAAGTCCAGATAATAATATAAATACAAAGCCTCCTGATACGGCAGAGGCAGACGCAGCATATGCCGCAAAATCTCGCTTTTCTGCAATCTTTTAAGCGCTTCTTCTTCCACGTTGAATATCCGTCCCCGCTCCATCCGGCTGGGATCGGTCGGCTGTTCCGTAAACATCCGCACGCCCATCTTGTCCCGGCAAACGTTGATAGCGATCGTCGTCAACCAGGTTTTAACCGCGCTATCTCCACGAAACGAGTTCCAGTTGCGATAAGCGCGAAGAAATACCTCCTGACTGATATCCTCGGCAAAATGCTGATCGCCGGTATAAAAATAAGCGGTGCGCATGATCGTCGAGCCAAAGCTTTCCATCAGCTGCTCTAGAGCTTGAGAGGGATCTTTCGGGAAATTTTCCTTGTTATTCGAGCCGGCCGGCATCACTGAATTATCACCTCCACCTATTAGACGGCCTGAGCGCATTTTTCGCTGCACTGCGCTTTAAATCTGACAGTCCAATAAAGATTTCGCGAATTTAAGCTTAATTCCCCAAACTCCTTCTAGCTTGAATTTCAAACGATAAAGGCCACATGAACAGTATGCCTGTTGATGCGGCTTTTCGACTTCATCTTTGGTTTAAAAGAACCCCAATATCCGTTTATACTAACACTATTTTCTCTAGATGACCTCTTCGCTGCCAGCGACGTGCTCTACCGGATTAGTCGGTTTCTTTTTCAAAATTAGGAGTTTAGACTCAGCTCACAACAATAAATTACATTAAAGTGGGAATTATTCGACATTATCTCCTACTGAACCTATGGGAAAGAGAGTAAATAGAAGTTTCAAGCTGATATCTGTATATTACTGTCTTTGTTTACGCTTACCTCAGATTTGATCCAATATTCGCCTTAACTTACACTGTAAATTGTTAGTCTATTCATCCAGATAGAAACAAAAAGTTAAATATATTGAATAAAAGGGGATGATAGACTTGTATTCGCATTTAATCAGAACGTAACCTATCGCACTCGTCTACCCTTTATTACTAGCGTTCAGCTTTTTGATTACTTTTAATTTCTAAACGGTAGTGCTTGGAACTAAAATAAAGAACGATTACAAAGGAGAGATTACTATTATACATACTTATTCCCAATTAAAAAAAACGTTGTCCGTCGCTCTAGCCTCGACCTTGCTTTTATCATTAGGTACTTTGTCAAATGGAGCATACGCTTCAGAGAGTGGACAGTCCTTTCCGACGAGTACATCATTCTCAAACCCTGCAACTTCAATATTCGAAGAAAAAATTGTTGTCAAACTTAAACAACAAGCCTTCCTTCCAAGTAAAGAAGGAAAACTTCAATTGCAACAAGAAGTATCGCCGCTATCAGCTGTCCCAGAATTATCGTTTGACCCGCTAATCTCGCAGCAATTCTTACCGTCAGCTAACAAAGGCATTACTGATAGTCCGTTTGAATCCGTATTTGATCGCTATTATTATTCCAAGATTCCTGCTGGCGCTGACGTCGAACAGTTGTTACAAAAGTTGCGAAGCTTGTCGCTCGTTGAGGAAGCGTATTTAAGCAAAAAACCAGAATTAGCCAATGCACCTTTTCCAAACACAACAACTGTCCTTCCAGATAACAATCCACGCTTCTCATTTCAAAGATATGCGCAAGCAGATCCTCTAGGTATTAACGCTCCGTATGCTTGGCAATTTGAAGGTGGCGATGGTAAAGGCACCCAGTGGGCCGATATCGAGTGGAGTTGGGCATTAAATCATGAAGATCTAGCTGCTCATAACATACAGCTTTTGCCAGGTGGCATTAATGATGGAGATGGTAGTCACGGTACGGCTGTACTCGGGGTTGTATCCGCGGTTGACAATGCTATCGGCAATATCGGGCTAGCTAACAAAGCAACGCCCATTGTATCCTCTTTAGTTCGTTCAGGTGGCGCAGCAGAAGCCATTTTAGCGGCCACACAAGTATTATCTCCGGGTGACGTTATTCTGCTTGAAATACAGATCGGTTTTGGCGGTCCTTGGTTACCTATCGAAACACAGCCAGCAGAGTTTGATGCCATCCAATATGCAACAAGCTTAGGTATTGTCGTTGTAGAAGCGGGAGCCAACGGTGGTGCTGATCTCGATCAGTACCAGCATTGGGATAATAAATACATCTACAATCGGGATCTCCCAGATTTCAAAGATTCTGGAGCAATACTTGTAGGAGCGGGATCATCAACTGCGCCTCACTACAGACTCGACTTTAGTAGCCATGGCAATCGAATCGACGTTTTCGGTATTGGTGAGAACGTTGCTACCTTAGGTGCAACAAGTACTGCTTCGACAACTGGTTATACCGACTATTTCAATGGAACATCTTCCGCTTCACCTGTCGTTGTAGGCGCGATTCTACAACTGCAAGGGATTGCTAAGGCTAATTTCGGCGAGCCGTATTCGCCAGCTGAAATTCGTAGAATACTGAGATGGTTACCGTTCAATACCCCGACTTCCGATATGGCTAATGATAGAATCGGCACCCTACCCAATTTGAAACAAATTATATCAAATTTACCTACGCCAGGTGCCGTACCTAACGACACAGAAGCACCACTAGCACCAACCAATCTAGTTGTTAGTACTATCACTGACACAGTTACCTTGAATTGGACAGCTTCTACGGACAATGTTGGATTGATCGGTTATGACATTTATGTGAATAACGATCCATTTGCTATAGCAAGAACGACTAGCAACTCCGCTACGATCAGTGGATTAACAAGTGGTTCATATACATTTACTGTCAAGGCTCGGGATGGCTTTAGTAATTTGTCTACGGAAAATAACTCGGTGACGGTTCAAGTTGACGCTTCCTTTACTCCATGGAGCGCTTCCTCCATTTATGTTCAAGATGACATTGTTTCTTATAACGGAGTGAAGTATAAAGCCAAATGGTGGACGCAAAATCAACCTCCAGATCTGAATAGTAATCTCTACGATGTTTGGACTGTGCTCGGTCCTTACTAAAAAGATTAAAAACTTGATTAAATAATAGAGAGGTAGGGGCATACCAATTCCCAACCTCTCTATTATTATCTTTGATAACCCCATACTTCTGCTCTGTAAGTAAACTCCTATTTTAAAAAATCAATTGTCTTAAATAAAATATTTACATATTCACAATTTACTTATAAAAAAAAGGATCAAGATGCGATGGCGATTACTTTCTATTAGGATGCCTGCCTTATAGCTACCCGGATTACGCATCGTTTTTAGCGTGTTTTTAACCGATACGTGGTCGATTTGTTCTCCCAACTCACCATCTGCCAAAACCTTCAATAGCAACTTGAACATTCGGTGAATTGTCGTACCACTTTGACATTTATATTATGGTGGAGCCTAGGGGGATCGAACTCTTGACCCCATCGCTGCCATCGACGCGCTCTTCCAGCCGAGCTAAGGCCCCTTATTAAATCTTTATGCTGGTACTCAGTATATTCAGGCACTTACCTCTCCCTCACTCTTCCCCCCCGTAATAACCACCTGCACCCCAATCATCACCACTATAACAGCAAGCATCGCAAGTAGCGCAGCCATAAAGCTCCCACTACGATCATAAATCGCCCCAATTAATAATGGCCCCATTGCTCCTATGATGTAGCCGCCACACTGAGACATTGCCGACCATGCTCCTGCTTCCTCTGGCGTATCCGTCTCGACAATCGGCAGCATAAGCGCCAGTGGAAACAACCCGCCCGCCCCAATGCCCAGCAATATTACAGCTGGCAGCATTGGCAGATGGAATAGCAGCATAACAATCCCGATTAGCTCAGACACACTGCAAAGGATCAGATAAAATCTCCGTTTCCCAGACCTAGCTACAAGAAAAGGAATCGTTAACGATACCGGAATTTGAATAATCGTAAAGACGGTAAGGAGCATAGCCGCGCTGGCTGCGCTGTACCCGAAGTTGAGGGCAATCGGTGAAATCCACGCCGTAACCGAATAAAAGACACTGGCCATTAATCCAAAAAACAAGGTCAACATAACCGCTTTTTTATTGCGGATTGGCAGCTTCGAACTAGATCGCACTAAGCCTTCTTTGCTCCCCTTGTTCTCCTTACTCCCCCTGTTTCCAAGAAAAGCCGACCAAACGATTAAGGCCGCCACGCCGAAAATAGCCCAGCATGACAAAGTCAGCGTTAAGCTATGATTGCTGCGATTGTATAATGGTATTGCAAAAGCAGAGGCAATAGCTGCCCCTACGGTCATCGAAGCGGAATAAACACTTACAATGCCGGGCTTTGTGGGGAAATACTTTTTAATAAAGCCCGACAGCAGCGGCCCTGCCAAGCTGATTCCGATTCCGCCAACTAACGCACTTACAACCAATATAAAGACGGAGCTAACAATCCCCCGCAAAGCGGTTGCCCCTGTAATGAGAAATAATGCAAAGAAAATAGTTCGTTCAAGCCCTACTCGATCACGTAATGTGGTTGCCGCTGGAGCAAAAATCCCCATGCATAAGACAGGTAATGTCGTTAGTAGACTTGCGGTCAGTCCACTCATGGCCAGATCATTTTGCATCGTACGAAGCAAAGGGGCAACCGATGTAATAATCGGTCTTAGATTTAAAGCTGCGATAAATATAGCTAACAGTAAAAAATATTTTTTCATACGTGCTGCCTCTCTCTATTTAGCTTTGTAACACTTCATCAAGTATATGGCGCCACATTTCATTGATCAATCCTATAATTTATATTATTATGATAGTAAAAAACTATCATTCAAAGGAGCCTCTGCATGGACAATCGCAATATACAGTACTTTATGGCCGTATTTGAGCTGCTTCATTTTACGAAGGCTGCCGAAAGGCTTGGCATCTCACAGCCTACATTAAGCCAGCAAATTCGCATCCTTGAAGCTGAGCTCGGCACGCCGCTTTTTGACCGCATCGGTAAAAAGGTTGTGGCAACGGAAGCCGGCAAGCTCCTGTCGCATTACGGAGTTAAGATGCTACAAGCAGAACGGGATGCCAAAAATGCGATAAAGGAGCTTCTATCTGGAGAAGGCGGCACCGTCCGTCTGGCCGTGCTGCCCTCGGATTTGGATTTTCAACTCGTCCCGCTGTTCATTCCTTTTAAGGCGAAGTATCCTCACATCCAGCTGCAGGTTTTCTCGACTATCCATGTACAAGAAGAAGTGCTTAACCATAAAGTCGATATCGGAATTGGCTTGCAAGGCCTGCCTGATAAAAGATTAGTCCAAGTCCCGCTTGGCTCGGAGCCTTATTATCTCTTCGTTCATGCAGCAAGCGAGCTTGCTAAACAGAAGGAAATTACACTGCAAGAGCTGGTGCAGCATGCATTAGTTATGTATCCGAAAGGCTTTCTCGGCCGTGATTTAGTGGATGAGGTTTGCATCAAAGAAGGCTTTGAATTAGCTACCGTTATGGAAACCAGTTCGGCCCATTCCTTGCTGCAATTAGTTTCTGCTGGGATAGGCGCTACTATACAGCCGAAAGGCTTGCTTCGTCAATTTCCAGAACGCCTGGACATTGTAGCTATACCCTTTAAAGGTCCTACACCTGTGCGCCATATGGAGCTGATGTATTGTACGGATCGCTTTATTAGCCGCTCGCATCAACAATTAACGGATGGGCTGATTGATTTTTTTCATGGAAAAAATGGCTAGAGCGACTATGCCTTCAGGCAGCCGCAATGATGCAAACAAAAAAGACAGCTGTGCACAAGGGTTGTCCCTTGTTCTAGCTACCTTAAATGAAACGGTTACGATGCGGCACATCACGATTATTCCATCTCCAGCATCTAGCTTAATAAAGGCAATTGGCCTTGCAAATAGGACGATAGCATATGTTTAATAACCGGATCTTCGCCCCCGTCCTGCCTTAAAGCCATACAGATCAAACGAATATCATCGCTTATATACCCGGCGAGATCATGGTTCCCTGTCAAGCGGAATGCTTGCTTGAACGCTTGTTCTCGCCCCGCATGTATTTGTTCACTCTCTTCCACATCAGAACCATCAGCATCGAGCTCCCATCGCTTTGAAGCCGTAATCCATTCGTCATCGTTCGCATCACGTATATCTAAATATTGGTCAGCATCCAGTTCAGAAAATGTTTGTTCCGTAAGCAGGCTCCCTGCCTCCAAACCCTCTAGCAATATGTCCAATTGTGATTGACTCACCAAAATCCGCCTCCTCATTAAAGTTCTTTCAAACGCTCATGTGAGATTGCAACAACATAAAATAACGGCAAAACAAGTATCAGCTTAACTATAGTAACGCAATTAAAAATCGATTTTGAATAAACCTTCTCGCAAAACACTTTACTTACTTAATATATATTAACCTAAATACTATATTCAAAGGAACACACCTAAGGTCGTGCTCCATACATTTGGCAGGTAGCAAGTATAAGATTATCTGTCAACATTTATAAAATTTGCAATAGTTGCTGCCCAGAGAAAATCACATTCAATTCTCTAAGTAACGTTCACAATTTCGAAAAACTTGCCCATTGTGCATCTTTGCATATTGGGCAATAATATTTATGACAGTTGTATAAGATACGCTTTTTCCATGTATACGAATTTACAAAGGAGGTGTAGTTATTGATTGCTAAACAAACCTTGCGTGATAGGAAAAAAGAAGCCACCGCCTCTGCCCTGGCCGAAGCCGCATTCGAGCTCGCGCTTGAAAAAGGTTTGGATGGCTTCGTAGTCGACGACGTCGTGCAGCAGGCCGGATATTCGAGACGCACGTTCGCCAACTATTTTTCCTGCAAAGAAGAAGCCGTTGCTGCCGTCGCTGTCCCCACAACGAGTGTAGAGGAATATGAGAAATTACTTGCGGGCTTGCCACAAGGAGCAACACCGCTTGATGTGTTGTACAGCCTGATGCAGATGCAGTTTACTGCTGAGTTTCTGCTTAAAATACGCAAATTCATCTCCCTTTCGAAGCAGTACCCTACACTTGAACCGTACATCCTGGGTGTGTTCCGCCGTTTGCAAATGGCAGCTCAGGAAGCATTGGAACCATTCGCCCGCGGACGTTATAAGGACGGTTATACCCATCTTCTAGTCGGCGCCGTTTATGGAGCGTTTGTACCAATACTTGACGGCAGTCTGAACGTCCTGCTTCTGGGCGAGACGGAAGCAGAACCGACAGCTGCGATCCCATTCGATCAATATTTAAATTCGATGTTCGAGTATTTGCGAAAGGGCTTCTAGCCACTACTGACCACCATTCATCATGATATAAAGGAGATTAACATCACATGTCAACATTTTTGTACAAGTTAGGAAAATCCGCTTATGACAAGCCATGGCAGTTCCTCATCGGCTGGATCGCCATCCTTGGCGTCGTAATCGCTATGCTCGCAGTCAACGGCATCCATTCCAGCTCAGAAATGAAAATTGCCGGTACAGAATCGCAGAAGGTACTCGATCAACTAACGAAAGAGCTTCCCGAAGCTTCTGGCGGACAAGCCAGTATTGCCTTTACGGTACCAGTTGGTGAACGTTTGGATACACCAGAACGTTTAGCTTTAATCCAGAAGGCTGTTAATGACGTTTATAATGTAGACTATGTCATTAATCCTGCCAAATTGGCTGCGGAAGCTGGTCTTTCGGCTGCTGACAGCAGCCAAATGGGCGCCGCGGCTGCAGGGGCGAGCCAAGAAACACAAGCAGCCCAAGGAACACAAACGAACCAGCCAAGCGCCGCTGAAATACCTCCTTATGGCCCTTTGATGGTAGATGGCGTTCCGGTAATAGGAGTGATGCTCTCATCTGATGGCAGTCTCGCCCTGTTCCAGTTCCAATTCACCGAGCAGCAGGCTTCACTGCCCAAATCCGTACCAGACGCTGTAATCAACGCCGTCGCAGCTGTTGAGCAGAACAATTCCGGCATTACAGCTATACCTAGTGATTCGCTTAAGAGCACGCCAGCCATAGGCTCGACAGAAGCAATCGGGCTTCTCGTTGCAGCCGTTGTGCTCATTATTACGCTTGGCTCTGTTGTTGCTGCGGGTCTGCCGCTGCTTACCGCTCTTTTTGGCGTAGCGATCAGCATTGGAGGCGCGTATGCCCTCTCAAAATTCATTTCGATCAATGACATAACGCCTATTTTGGCGATCATGATTGGACTCGCTGTCGGTATCGACTATTCCCTGTTTATTGTGAATCGTCAGCGCCGCATGATTTTAGACCAAGGCTTAAGTGCGCGTGAAGCTGCGAGCAGAGCTGTAGGTACAGCTGGCAGCGCGGTATTTTTTGCAGGCTTAACGGTTATTATTGCTTTGTTCGGCATGCTCGTTATTGGCATTGAGTTCTTGTCTACGATGGCAATGGTCGCTGGTGTGACGGTTTTCGTCACTGTACTGCTAGCCCTGACCCTGCTGCCTGCTCTGCTTGGATTCGTAGGTGAACGTATTTGCTCGCCTAAAGTCCGCATGAAAAACAACAGCTCTGACCAGAAAGCTAAGCATGGCTTCTCGATTCGCTGGGTTAAGGGAACGGTGAAATACCGCTGGCTTATTATTATCGGAGTGATCATCGTTCTAGGCACGGCAGCGATTCCGGTTACAAAAATGGAGCTCGGGATTCCCTCTGGCGCCTCGGCAAACCTCGATACGGCTGCAAGGCAAAGTTATGACGCGATTTCCAAAGGATTCGGAGAAGGCTTCAACGGTCCCCTGCTTCTGGTGGGCGAGCCGCAAAATGCCTCCGATACATTTACTCCTGAAAAACTCGGCAATCTCGTCCAAGAGCTTCAAAAGCATGACAATGTTTCACTCGTCACACTGATGGGTGTGAATAAAACGGGCAATATGGCGATTATTAGCCTTATTCCCAAAACAGGCCCAACGGACTTGGCAACGAAGGATCTAGTAAACGATCTGCGCGCCCCAGAATCAAGCATTGCGCAAAATACGGATATTAAGCTGGGAGTTACTGGGTTCACCGCTATTAATATTGATATGTCGTCTAAGCTGTCGGAGGCGTTCCCTCTGTATGTCGGCATCATCGTCATTCTGTCTATTATTATTCTGCTGCTTGTGTTTCGCTCGATCATCGTTCCCATTAAAGCGACGGTCGGATTTATTCTCAGCATACTTGCGACGTTCGGCCTTACTACAGCCGTTTACCAGTGGGGATGGATGCATTCACTCTTCGGCTTTGACACAGGCGGCCCGCTGCTCAGCTTTATGCCTATTCTTGTCACTGGTATTCTTTACGGACTGGCGATGGATTATCAGGTCTTCCTAGTAAGCTCTATGCGTGAGTCTTACGTGCATGGTCATAGAGGAACCGACAGTGTCGTTCACGGCTATGATCTAGCAAGCCGCATCGTTCTAGCCGCTGCTGTCATTATGGTATCCGTCTTTGCCGGATTCATTTTCGCACCTGATGCCATGATCAAACAGATCGGCTTCGCGCTGGCTATAGGCATCCTTATCGATGCTTTCATTGTCCGTATGACACTGGTTCCAGCCGTCATGGCTGTCTTCGGAGACAAAGCTTGGTGGCTGCCAAAATGGTTAGACCGCATTCTGCCTAACCTCGATGTCGAGGGTGACAAGCTGATTACTGCACTGAATGCTCAGGGCAGCATCGACAGCAAAAAGAAGGCGAACAAGCCCGCATAACGTTCAACATTTTCACTCTATCTATATTGAAATTTCGTTTATAAAAGGAGGGTGAAGCTTGCGCCACACCCTCCCCACGGCATTCCGCCAATAAAGCAAAAGAACCACGTCATAGGATGTGGTTCTTTTGCTTTATTGATTTAATGATTCGGATTCAAAAACAACCGTTGGCGCCCCACTCTTCATTCGCAACGTAAAGTACGCGGGACCTAGCGGCGAAGGCTGGACTTCTCCGCCGGTTATGCTGCAGGCTCCCGCCCAATCCGGCAGCTTGACGATTATGTCGGTATCCCTATCTGCCGTCAACTCTGCTCTGAACGAACCCGTTTCTTGATTCCACGATAGCGCCACTTTGCCTGTGTGGAATCTCCAATCGGCCAGACGCCCCCGCTTCCAACGCTTCGGCAGCGCCGGCAGCAATTTAATGAGTTTGTCGGATACCTGAAGCAGCTGCTCCTGCACAGCATTCACCCACCCCATATTGGCATCCAATTGCACCGGAGCCGTAGGCATTTGCATCGATAAGCCCATTCCCCGCCAGTCGTTATGGAGCGTGAACAGATTAGGCAGCAGACTCGATCTGGAGAGGATATCCAGACAATTCAAGGAGCTGTCCCCATCTCCAAAACGAGCATAAATAGCAGACATATGAGCTAGCGACCACCCGCTTTGGGCTCCAATCTCGCGCCGCTGCACAGCCTTTTCAAACGCGCCGAACAAGGTAGGATCACTCTCTTGCGTTAATTCCTGCCCAGGGAAAACGGGGTACAGATGAGATAGATGACGGTGCGCATACCGATCCTGAAAAGCAGGATGGAGCCACTCTCTGACCGCGCCATCCTTATTCAGCCGATACGCGGGTAATCGCTTCAGCATGCGGCTCCATTCCTTCTCTGCCTCCGGATCGCCGCCCACCTTCCGATTCGCTGCTATTAGGTGCTGCAAAAGCTCTTTCAGAATGGCGACATCCATCGTCGCATTGATCGCCGTAGGCATCGGGTGCGCAAGCGGTTTGCCATCAGCCGGCATGAAGTTGAGCGGAGTATTTTCCGGCGATACGGAGGGATATATTTTGTAAAAGCCGTCCGCGTCCGTAACCAAAAAGTCCTCGTAAAAAAGCAACGCCTCGAGCATGAACGGCAGCGCTGTCTCCTGCAGAAATTGAACATCTCCGGTAAAATGGAAATGCTCATAATAGTGCCGGGCCAGCCAACCAGCTGCGCCGATCCAATTCAGAATGACAGGCACTATCTGATTAGGAACGCCGATGCCCGGCGTGGAGCCTGCTGGGATATAAATACCGCGGCAGCCGTACAGCTTGCTTGCATTTTCACGAAAGTCTTCCATTAATCCCTCATAGTAACGGAATAAGGAAGGGACCAGTTCGCCCAGACCTCCAACATGCGCATGCCAATACATCATCTGGATGTTCTCGTTCGCCATGTTATGGCACCATACCAGCCTATAATCGCCTCCCCACAGCCCATACAGGCCGAAAGGCTCCGCCTCTTCCGCAGATGAGGTACCGCTTAAGAACAAATAACGGCCATAGGCCCACATCTTGCGAACAAGTGCCGGCGGCGCCTCCCCCTCATACGCATCCAACAGCAGCCGCTCATTAGATCGCAAATCATCTTCCGCGTCATTGAGCTCCAGCGAGGCTGAATGGTATAACGGCCGATGCAGGGCGATATGGCGCTCAAGCAGTATTTCGTAGGAGGAATCGACAACAAGCTCGGCCAGTTCCTGCTTCAGCCGCTCCCATTCCTTGGAGCGCTCGCCCAGGACGAACAACTTCACAAGCACCAGCAGCCGCCTCGCTCCCTCGAAGCGGATGACGCTTCCCGCCGCTTCCATGCTGCCGCCCTCCGGAATGACCAACATGACCGCTCCGAAATCTGTTCCATCGTCATTCGTTCCGGCAAACCAGACGTAAGCATCGCCTGCTCCCGTTTCAATCGATTGCTCGAGCTCCTTGAATTCCGGCGTATCCGCCCAGCGATCACTCGGGTGAAGATCAAGACCGATCTCACCCGATACGCCCGCTTCCTCATATCCTCCAAGCTCATAGACAACCGAATCGTCAGCGCGCGAAACGAACAGCCTCCGACGATACTGGCTCGGCCCGTCCGTCCAGCCTACCGTTATTTCTCCGGTGTCCATCTCAAGCATCCTGCTGTACCCGCGAAAGGCATTGCTGCAGGGCATGACTAGCCGGATCGCAGCCAGCGGAAATCTGGAAGCGAGCTTCGTCCCGTAACCGCGCTCCTTTAAAGCATCCGCGAGCTGCCAGCTTGCCTCTGCATATCGCTCTGCGTCCATCAGACTGCGGGTCTGGGCTAGGGTATCGCTTACATCCGGCAGCTTATCCTTGCGCCCCCAATGCCATAAGCGGGCATGGTTAAGCAGCACCGTCTCCTCCTGTACGCCGCCGAATACGGATGCGCCAATGACGCCGTTGCCCGAGGGAAGCGCTTCGCGCCACATATTCCGCCACCATGACGCGGGATAACTCATCAAAAGCTTATCGGCGCTTCGTTTGTCTTTTTGCTGCCGCATCCGTATCCTTCCTCCTTCGTTTGATCCTCTTCCTGCCATCTCGTTAAATAATGGCAGTATCCGACTGCCTGCGAAGCCGCTCCAGCTCAACGCTCGCCAGCAGAAGCGGGGCAACGCCCATCAGTACATCGCTGACGACCTGCTCGCTCATATAATATTCATAGGAGCCGTCGCGATACTTGCGCCCGCCCAAGCCTGCCCCGTTACAAATGCTGTGGAGATGAACGCCATGCTCATCCTCGGTTACGAAGCGCTCAAGAATTCCATCATATGCGAGCTCCACTGCCTGCCTGTCAATCTCAGCCAAATAACCGAGCCGAATGCCCTTAGCCAGCGCATACGTCAACATACACGAGCCCGACGACTCCAAATAGTTTCCTTGGCGGCCGTTGCAGTCCAGCAACTGGTACCACACGCCGCTCTCCTGATCCTGAACGCGCAGCAAGGCATTCGCCATCCGCTCAAAAATCCCCATCAGCTGGCCGCGTTTCGGATGATGAACGGGAAAATGCTCAAGCGAGTCTACGAGCGCCATGGCGTACCAGCCCATCCCGCGTCCCCACACATGCCGGGAGCGGCCCGTGGCGGCATCGCACCAGCGCTGTTCCCTGCTCTCGTCCCATGCGTGATGCAGCAATCCCGTTTGGGGGTTGCGCGTGCGCCGTTCGATCAACAGCAGCTGATGCGCCGCTTCATCGAACCAACCGCTCTCGCCAAAGGTGTTGGCAAATTCCGCCATAAACGGAGAAGACATGTATAGACCATCCAGCCACATTTGGAAGGGATATATTTTTTTATGCCAATATCCGCCTTCATCTGTACGGGGCTGCCCAATCAATTGAGTAATGAGAAGCCGGGCGGCCTGTTCATACTTTGAATCTCCTCCATTTCTCCATAGTCTCAGCAGGTTTTTTCCTTTGTTAATATGGTCGAGATTGTAATCCTCCAGCGTATAGCCGCGAATGGAGCCGTCCT
Source organism: Paenibacillus sp. Leaf72 (assembly GCF_001422685.1). Taxonomy (NCBI): domain Bacteria; kingdom Bacillati; phylum Bacillota; class Bacilli; order Caryophanales; family Paenibacillaceae; genus Paenibacillus; species Paenibacillus sp. Leaf72. Next base: position 553,370 of record NZ_LMLV01000001.1, read on the forward strand.
CTTGGATGAAAACATCTATATGACGCTTCACTGTTGCTTCGTATTCAGATTCTTCGGTCCAATCGCCGAGCCTCCCGATCGCCGTCAGTGCCATCCCGGCCACATAGCCCCACTTATTAGCAATATTCGGGTGATAGCCATCTTCGCTTTGGGACAAAATCGTTCTGGCGACCCTAACGGATATACGTTCTGCATTAAGGATTTCAGTTGCAGCATTCATCAGCTTCTCCTCCTTTTGGTTACTTTTCCAGCAGCGGTAAAGAACTAAAATCTTCTGGAATGTCGACTACATACAAATTGCCATATCCGTTCTTATCGCTTGTGAAGAGCAGCCTTTTTCCGTCCGCATTGAAACGCGGGTGGGCGTGCACCTTCTGCGAATGAAAGCTGCAGCGCAGCTCGCACAGGATTCGCGGGCCTTCGTACGCGCCGTCAATCTTGCGCCATAGGCTAAGCGTCTTGACCGCTCCCTTCCCATCAACGATCGCTTGCCCCAATCCGTCCGCATAGCCATGCCAAGTATCGAAGCCGAACTCCGTCTCTTCCATGCCTGTATTGTCATAACGAATATTGCCAAAAAAATTGGTACCGTCCACTCGGAATCCATGATAGCCAACCGTTACGCCATCCGGATAAAAAAATTCATGCCCAACCTTCTCGCCTTCCTCCAGACGCTCCCTGATCTTCCAAGCATGACCCGTGCGCAGGTCCAGCCCCCAGATACGATGGTCTACCAAATGCCATGGGCCTTCGTGGCAAAAGGTCATCAGCCAAGGCTCCTTTGGGGATGTATTGATATGGGTAATGAATCGGTTCGCTTCATATACCTTCTCTCCGCCGCCGATCTGCGCATCAATACGTACGATCATGCTGTGGGGCGCGGCCTCCATCAACTCCCGATGGCCGACATAGCCGTTGCCTAGATCGAGCCGGATGCGAAACGACAGATCCTCCTGTACGCAGGTCATAATGAATCGGCCGTCGGCTGTCGCGTTCGCATTGCCCAGATGATAGCCCTCCGGTGCTTCGTAGATCAGCTTCTCTTCAAGCGATTCCAGGTCCAGACGAATAAGGCTTCGTCCCATCTTCACGAACGCCGCGCTCCCGTCAGGCAGCAGGCAAGCATCCAATTGATCCACATCGTTGTAATCCGTCAGCTGGGTTATCAAACCGCTCTCCACATGCAAGCTGTACAGGTTCGCACAATTTTCCCTGTCCGAGATGAACAACAGCCGTTGTTCTCCGTCATACCAACCGTTTTCCGTAAAATATAAATGATAGCTATGCGCCTTATAATTGGTTAATTGCGTTACTTCAAGGCCTGTTAGCCGATCAGTTTCCGTCTTCCGTTCCGAGGGCCACACGGTTCCTTTTGCAGACATGCTCTCGCCTCCTGAATTATAAAAGCTATAGAAGCCTCTACAGCCAGGGCCTCAGCCCTTCCCATTTCACCGACCAGCTTCCATCCTGCGGGAAGCCCGGATTAAGGGCAGCCGGTGTAGCCGCCGATTGTCCGGCTTCGTTTTCCTTCCAGCCAGCAGCCATCATGGCAACGGCGGTCAGCAGCCCGCCGTTGCCCGGCAGATAAGCGGATAAGCCAGGACGCTGATAATTATGACCGTTGGTTAGGTACGTATTTTTGGACGCATCCATTAAAAGGAAATCAACGGCGAGATCCGCTTCTCCGAGTCTTGCTGCCGTCATTGCACACATCGGGAAATCCCAGCCCCATGCCGATTCCCAGATCCATACTTCCTTCACCTTCAGCAGTGTATTCAGCATGACCTTGCGGTCGATTAACGCGCCCGGCAAAACGCCGAGTGCTCCCAGCATGGACGGATGGTCGCGATTTTTCGTCAGAAATGTTTCAAGGCACTGCTCATGGGCAAGGTATACGCCCTCCGCCTGCGGAGGCTCAGCTAACGAACCGGCAACCTCTGCCCAAAGCGGGTTCACAGGCTGCTGCATGCGTTCCGCCCAACAAATCGCAATTTCCAAGCCATACTTCCAGTATTCCAGCTCGTAAGGCGGATTTTTGCTGTCCTGCATCGAATGGCATTCCTGTGCCGGAATAAGGGGCGGCCCCAGATCATAAACCCGCTTCTCATCATTCCAGTGAGCGAAGGAAACCATGAAATCAGCCGCTTCGAACACGATGCTGCGGAACCGCTCCAGAGTATCGCTCGACGGATCCGCCTGATAGCAGAGCTCGGCAAGCGTCATTGGATGCGGCTGCTGCCAGATTAGCCCGTTTGCAACCGGCGATGGGCATGGCTTGCCGTCGAAGCCTACCATCTTGGGCCAACGCGCCCCTTCATAGCCTTGAGACTGCGCCAATTCGCGCGCGACCGGTAAGATTTGCGCGTACCAATCCATGCTGTTCAGCAAATAATTCTCTCTGCCCCACAATGGAAAATGAGCCGCATGCCACCAATGCATCTCCAGATGCGACTTGCCAAACCAGCTATTGTACATCAGACCTGTTTCTTGCGGCGGCAGCGAGCCTCCACTATGCAGCGCAAGCAAAAATTGCGACAATACGACGCGTCTCTCCAGCTCATAGGCTCTTGGATCGGCGCTTCCGGAGAAGTCGATTGCCGCGCCGCTCATCCAGAACGATTCCCAATGACGCGCGCTCGCGGACTTGATCGCTTCGACCGCTTCCGTCTGCGCCGACTCCTGCGCGAAGCCGATGGAGAATTCCAGCAATTCTCCGCCCGAGTCCGGCAGCAGCGTAAATTCGTGCACACCGGTCCGCTTCAGTGCCCCGGCGCTCCAAGACCAGTTGACCTCATAGCGGTCCTCGTCCATGCTTCTCACGATATTTGCCCTATTCGCGCCTGACTCGGCCAGTTCCGTAAGATGCCTGTCGTCATTGCCCAAATCCGGGAATACAGCCTTGGCCCATGTGGCAGATATCATATCAGGCGCTGGAAAACGGATGAAAACCTGCAGCCTTCCCTGTTCAATTAGCGGCGAAGCGACGCTTACCCCAATCGCATCAATCGTCGGATGGCAAGCGGTCATGACATGAACCGGCACGCCGCTCACTGCGAATTCGCTTGTCAAAATGCCTGTCCATAGATTCATTTTTTGGGTCATATTCGTTATATCCTCGGCCTTTGCTTCTTCACCCGATTCTGATAAAAATCGAAACGAAATGCGGCCAAGCTGAAGGCGATGGGGGTTTTGTCGCAGCCAGTGGTACGCCTCTGGCTTGTCGCCCGGTTTCATCGCATACCCAACCGCCCTGCCGTACGTATCGTAGGCCTGGTACGCGGCATCGCTCTCGGTGAATCGTCCCGAGCCGCCTGTATAATGCCATCCCCAATTGGACTGCGTGCCCAGCGGCACCTCATATTGATTCGGAAAAGTCTGCAGGCCGGTAATATCGGCGCTGAAGGCAAACTCGCCATTGCCTACGGAAAACGGGGATACCGGGTCCCATTTATTCAACTCCGGTTGATGGCGTTCCACGATCTGTCGTCTGTCCATTGGCTCCTCCTATTTGCTAGAACCCAGAGGCTGCGCAGCCTATAATCATTCGAACGGGAAATCCATCCGGGTTCTCATCATATCCCGGTACTTGCCCGGGGTAATATCCTTGAATTTGCGAAAGCTGCGAATAAAGCTATTCTCATGTTGATAGCCAACCATCAGCCCGATATCCGAAATACGGTCATCCGTCTTTAACAGCAGCTCACTCGCCCGCTCGATACGAAGACGAGTCAAATAGTTATAGATCGTTTCTCCCGTTTCTTGTTTGAACAGCTGGCTGGCAAGACTGCTGCTAACGCCAATCGCCTCAGCTACCTCCGGTATGCCTATGGGCTCGTTAAGATTTTGCTTCAAGTAGTCGACCATCCGTTGGCACATGATAAAGTCCTTGCTCTCGGCCAAACGGCGGAAGCGCTGCGCCAGAACGGCAGCCCTGCTCTCCAGTTTATCTTTGATATCCTCCAAGCGAAGGGTATCTATTCGAACATACGTTTGAAAATAAGAGCCTTCCGAGGCTGGGCGTATTTGCTCGATCCTCTCGATGGCCGACTGCAGGAAGGATACGGCCACCGATGGGTACCCGTATTGACAGCGGATATTATCGGTCATTCGAACGACTGCTTCCAGAGAACTCGGCTCATCGCCCATTTCTATAGCGCCAATCAATTCATCCAGCGCGCTTTCAAACTGCAGCGGTTCGTTCACTTCATGCCCAGACACCTCTTGGAACGTGATGACCTGTCCATAGCCTTGGTACAGCCGGTATGTAAGCGCATTCTCCGCTTCCAGCATCACTTGCTTTAATTTTGCAATATCCGTCTGCGTGTTGCTGACCCCAGCCGATACGCTGAATTTCAATAAGCGTGACACTACCTCTAGCGATTCAGCCAGCTTGCTCTCGCATCGCTGCCCTTCTACACGCGGCTGCAGCAAGATGGCTGTCTTATCCGTTCCGAAATCGGCGCATACGATTCGCCACTGCGGCTCGAACAGTTCAGCCACAATATTGGCCAATGCGAATTTTAACAGGGAATGATCGCCGCCGGTAAATGTGCGAGACCATTCCTCATAACGGTCAATCGATAGAACGGCCACCGTCACCGGCGCCTCCGTCCATTCGCCAAAATAACGGTTCCATTTCTCTTCAATGTCCCGCTTCCCGCTAAGATTGCCGGAATAAATATCAGTAAGCAGCTTCGAGGCAGCCTCCGACATCGACTCCCGGACAAGCTGAGCCAGATGCGCATGATTGGTAAGCAATTCACCAGCAAGCTTCTCTAGATCCATGCCCTCCGATCCGCTCTTTTTGCGGTCATACCTGCTGAACAGCTGCTTGAGCCTGCGCACGGGACGGAAAGCCGCCGCATTAATATAGAAAATCGTTAACCCACCAAGCCCGAGAGCCGCAATGGATACTAAAAGAACCACCTTCGCCACCCGCTTGGACTTAGCCAGCAGGCTGTCCTGCTCAACAATAGACACATAGCTCCATCCCGTTACAGGCGATTTGAGCTGATTAATAAGCAATTGGCGATTCTGAATGGTGATATCCCCGCCATCGTCCTCTTTCAACGACTCAATCGCATGGTTTACCGACTCTTGATTAAACTCATAGTTCGAAACGGAGTAGAGCAGCTCGTCATGCTCGTCAATAATATAGCGCATCCGGTTCAAATTGTTCATGATTGGCGGATTCAGCTTCGCGAATAACTCGTCATTTTTAAGATTGACAGCTACGATTCCTTTGAACTCTCCTTGAATCATGATCTTACGGAACAGCGTAACGCTTGAGCCTTTAGCTCCTGCCCCTTCAGGCACCATCCTTTTCTTAATGAGCGTCGTCCTCTCTCCGAATTCAGAAGCTACGCCGGTCCAGTCGGAATCGTCGAATGTCAGCCTATTGGAGCTGAAGCCCTGCGGAATTGCCAGGAAGCTTTCCCGGGTAAGATCATAAACATAAATGCTTTTAATATATTTGGAATTGCTGATTAATGTCGATAGAAACTGGTAGGCCTCCGTAATATTCGTATATGAGCCCTGTGATTTGCTGGTCAAAAACTTGTAAACATTATCATTCAAAGCGACTTGAATCGCGACCTTGTCGCTCTCGCTGATCAACTCGTCGATCACGTTCATATCGAGCTTCAGCATTTGGCGCTGCAATTCGCTGAGCTCTTCCTGCATCACCGATTTAGACGTGTTGTACGAGGTCAAGCTTACAGCCAGAATAATGAGAAAGACGGAAACGGTCAAAATCAGCACGAGCCTAACTTGGGTATGTGCCAGATTATATTTCAACCATTTCTTGATAGACTGCGTCACGATAAATCCCACCTTATGCCGAGGATCCTTCTATTATAACGTGATCCTGCTCTCGCAACATACTCAGCCCGATCTTCTTACTCACACTCCAAAGCCCCTCAAGCCTTTTCTTTCAACCATTCTTTCATTCGCTGCGTTTCAATGCCGGCAAGCAGTACGATGCCGATACCATGCGTATCATTCAAATTCCAGCCTAAATCATGCTTATAGTAAGCATGGGAATAGGACCAGCTGGAGCCTTTGCATACCCCGTACAGATTCCCTCGTTTGTCGATGGCCCGCTCGCATAATCCCTGCCAGCCGGTCAGCGCCGCCCTGATGTACGGCTCCGGATTTTCGAGCCAGCTATGGCGAATCCCGAGCGCAAAGCCGTAAATGAACATCGAGGTACACGAGGATTCCTCATATGACTCCGCATCGACCAATACTTGATGCCATAGGCCATGCTTGCCCTGCAGCCTGCGGTATCCTTCGGCCAAATCCCGATAGAAAGCGAGTATGGACGGGTAGCTCTCATGCGTCCTTGGCAATACTTCGAGCAATACGGCCAGCGAGAAAAATACCCAGCCGTTGCCCCTGCCCCAGACCGTCCCAGACGGCTTGCTATTGCGAACATCATACACATGAGACATGACCTGCCGATCCGCCATGTACAAATACTTCTTATAAAGCAGAAGCTGCCCCGCGGCTTCATCCATATAGCTCGCATCGCCGGTAAGCTCGGCATACCTGCATAGGAAAGGAACGCTCATGTACATATCGTCGCACCACATCGTGTTATGCATACTCGGGGAGACGCCGACTTTGCGATACAGCGCTCCGTCTTCCATGCGGTCCTGCACGTTCATAATATAATGGGCAATATCATCCGCCACCACACGCGAGCCTTCAATCAAGCGGTCGCGTTCTGCCATAATGGCTAGCGCCCCAAAGGAGCCGCAGTCATCAAGACTGTCGATATGCGACAGCTGGTTGTTTAAGCCTGCTGCTCCGAAGCGCTCGCGGTCCCACAGCGAGTAGGCATAAGTCGATGTCGCGAACTCGACATGGCCCGCAACGTAATCCGCCAAATCTTCACGCTCAAGCAGCCGGCTTGAACCTAGCAGTCCTGACAGCGTAACGCCAAGCGGATAATTCCAACGGCCGTAAAGCTCATTTTCGAGAAATGGGCGTACATGCGCTCCCGGCTGATCCGTCGTCCAGAAAACGTTCGTGAAGCGGTCGGCCGACACCTTGCCCGGTGCCAGATAATCGGCCGAATCCATATTCGCTTCCGGTGAGAGCGGACCCAGCAGCAGCCATTTACCTTTATAGCCATGCACGCGCCGCCCGAGAACCAGTTCAACGTTAGGCGATGCAATGTCCTCAAGCTGAAAACCCCATCCTTGCCCATCGCATCGGCAATGGGCGATTAGGTCGCCGCTCCCCGGGTCTGCACCCAATTCGAGGGAGAAGTCTCCCGCTTCTCGAACCGCGTATACTTCTTTTCCCTGCCATATAAACTGTAATGGACCGTATGCGGTTCCTGAGATCGTGACTGGCTGCTTAGAGACGGTACGGTTGGCGATCGTCGTCCATGCATAAGCGGAATAGCCAGGCTGCATGCCATATAAAAGATCCAACCTCCCTTTTCCCTCTTCTCGTGCAGGCAGCCATTCCGCTCCAGTAGCTGCTTCCGTCTGATTAGTGCCCGGGATGCGATTAAGCGGATGGGCCGACGGCGCCGTATAGATCCAGCCTTCCTCCCCGTCCCGCTCATCGGATGGAGCCAGAAAGTGAAAAGGCTTATTTTTGCGGCTGCCTGTTCCGAACGCCGCTCCGCAGTTTCCTTCCTGTCCCACCCCCAGCTCCAGAACAAAGTGATTCCATCCCCGCAGCAGATTTATCTTTAGCTTTATCGGCAGTACGACTGAAGTCGGATCCGCTTCGGACATCTCCTCCTCCGGTGACGAGCCAAAGCGCTGATCCCCATTGTGATGCAGCTTCACTTGCCCGTAGCAGCGAAGATGGAAGATGAACTCCTGCGGCTGATCGATCCAGAGCTTTGCCCAAGCGTAAACCCGCAGGCCTGCTTCCATTTCCTTAAACATGCTTCTCAGCGGAAATTCATATAAGTGGTCCGCTCCCTTGCGGACCGCGCTGGCCCGAGTCACCCGGTACACAGGGCCATGAGGCGGATTATCGCCGACATACCGCTGCGCAATAACCTTGAGCACATGCGGAATGCTTCCGCCCTCCGTCTGCGCGGCCATGCTTTCCATCGAATCGACATACCCGCTTAGGTTAGCTGCCATTACCCTCCTCCTCTCTGGCCGTTTAGGCTCTTTGGACGCTCCTGCAATTCGCTGCCAGGGCTGCCGGTACCGCTTTCCAGCACTTCCTCGATCGTAACCAGGCGATGCTCCTTTACCGAGCGCCAGACCGCTTCGCCCGTCGCCACCGAATAAGCGCCGTCAACCGCACCCGATAAGATGCGGAACGGCCGTCTACGGTCCTCGCCCATGAATAAGTCTTCCAGCAGCAGCGGATCGCCCCCGCCATGTCCGCCTTCCCGGTGCACGACATGTATCGTTTCCTTTGAGCCGAACAATGGAAAGTAGTCGATCGTTTGGACAGGCGTAGGGAATGGCGTTCTGCCAGGCATATGATATTCCACCGTCTCGAGCCTTCCTTTCGTCCCGTTAATGGCTAGCCGATAACCTTCATAAGGCAGCGAGAAGTTGACGGAATAACTGAGCAGCGCGCCGCCGCTGTATTTCACGGTCGCGGCGTACGTATCTTCAATTTCTATTTCTGAATCGAAAATGCAGCGGTCCGGACGGTAATCCGAATAGGGAAACGCCGATGTCTTCCCTGTATCAAGAGACCCGAGATGATCATCCGGCACTTTAAGATTCCGGCTGCGGGCATTCCACCGCGAGTAATACGAGCAGTCCTCGGTATGAGAGCAGGTGCTGCAAAATCTGCCGTCCTCCTTCCTCGGATTCGCCTCGCCTTGGGCGCCATAATAATTCAAAGCACCAAAGGAAAATACTTCTACCGGCTTCTGATCAATCCACCAGTTGACCAAATCGAAATGATGTGTGCTCTTGTGTACGGACAAACCGCCCGACAGCTTGCGTTCCCGGTTCCACCTTTTGAAGTAGCTCGAGCCGTGATACGTATCCAAGTACCAGTTCAAGTCAATCGATGTTATTCTGCCAAGCTTCCCTTCCTGCACAATCTCCTTAATCTTCGTATGAATCGGGGCATAGCGGTAATTGAAGGTCACGATAACCGAGCCCTTGCTCGCCTTCTCTGCTTCAATAACGCGCTTGCTGTCTTCTCCCGTTGTCACCATTGGTTTCTCTGTAATGGCATCCAGATCATGCTTTAGAGCGGCAATCAGGTACTGCGCATGCGTGTCGTCGCGGCCTGCAACGATAATCACATCAGGCTTCGTTTCAGCGACCATTCGATCAAACTCGTTCTCGCCGTAGGTTCTTATGTCGGCATGCTCCGGATATCTCGAACGGTACAGCTCAAAGCGCTTGGGATCTCGGTCAAGCAGGCCGACAAGCTCGCAGCCTCCAGCGAAAGTGGTCAGGATAGGCTTGGCGAACATGCCCAGCGCACGTCCGCTCACGCCGCAAATGGCGTATCGTTTTCTCATCTTATCCAGTCCTTTCTTGCATTTACGCGATCATGAAGACTTCCGCATACCGCTTATTCCTTCACTTTGGCATACCATTCTTGGACGCGCTTGGTGACGGCCTCGCCTCCGGCTTTATTCCAACGCTCCACGAACTCTTCAAATTTCTCTATTGGCCATTCGCCAATGACGATTTTCGTCAGATATTCTTGAAAAAGCTTATGAGATTGGATATCCGGGAAGCCTTCGTACACCGTATTCGGCAATCCGTCGCCGGCGATTCGACGCGCATCGGACGTGCTGACCGCGAAGACATCCTGCACCATCTTCTGCATGTCTTCTGGAATCGTCTCCTTGATCCTTACATCCATATCTTCCTTGGTCGTCAGATTGCGCATCCCAAGCGCGATAGGCCGGCTGTCCTCTGGCGGCAATATGACCTTCTTGCCGTTTACGACTTCATGCTGCTGGCCCTCTATGCCAAAGCGAATAAATTCATCGTTGCTTTGGTCATAGAAAAAATCGAGCAGCTTAAGAGAATATTCGGCTTTATCCTTTGCAGCAGTCGGAATCATCCACTCCGGCTCGCCCATGCTCTTCTGCGTCACAAAGCCTTCAAAACCTTCGGCCTTAGGTACCGGCATGCCGACTACGTAAGCATCGGGCGCTCCTTTGAGCATCGCAGTATAGCGTTCGCGGAGATTGGCTGGAAGGTGATACCAACTGCCGACCAGGTTATTGTTGATTTTGGCCTGCCAAACATCGCCTTTGTTCAGAAACGTCTCATTGTCTAATAGCTTCTCTTCATATAACTCACGAATATATGCGATAGCAGCCTTCATATTTTTCGTAACGCCAGCGTATTGAATCTCTCCTTCATAGATATCCCATTCCGGTACGCCTTCCCACATCGCGACACCATACATGCCGAACAGGTGGTCCATCCACTTGCCAAACTCGCGGCCCGACGTAGGCAGCTCATCCGCCTTGCCATTGCCGTTCGGGTCCTTGTCCCGGAATGCCCGCAGAACCTCTTTATACTCCTCTGTTGTTTTCGGCATAGACAATCCCACCTTATCCAGCCAGTCCTGACGAATCATCGGCGCCCGCTCGGGTACGAGAAACACCTTAGGCACATAATAAATATGGCCGTCTGGGGAAGCTGACCGCACGATATCCCATGCTTCTTCCGGAATGTTCTTCCATACATTAGGTGCATACTTCGGCAGCAAATCATCGAGTGGCAGAGCGCCGCCCTGCTTGATTAACGTCTGCTCGATGCCTCCAATCGGACGGAGAATGTCCGGCAGATCATCGGACGCAATCATCAAATTCAGAAATTCCGTTGGCTCCGAGCCTGGTGCCGTCGTCAGCAGTTCGTATACGACCCCCGTCTTCTCCTCCACATATTTCACATGCTCATTATCTTTGCCCGGAATGGTTCCTACGCCCATATGGCTTTTGAATACTTTCACCGTAACGGGCGTATTCTTCTCCGCATCATTCACGGAAGCTGCAGGCTTCTCTCCATTATTGGAACAGCCCGAGAGAATCGAAACGACCAGCAGCGATACTAAAGCGGATACTCTGGCCGACTTTCCAAAAACATGTTTCATCATGTGTTCAGTTCCCCTTTTAATGGAATTAATGCTATATATCAAGCCGGAAATTCGGCTTCATACCTTCTTTTCTTCCGCCCTAAAACCCATCATTCTTTCAAGGAGCCCAGCATAGAGCCTTTCACAAAATATTTTTGCAAATAAGGATATACGAGAACAATCGGGATCGTAGCGAATAAAATTGTAGCCGCTTTCAACGTTGTCGTATTAAAATCGTAGTCACCCAAAACCAGATTGACTGCGGCAAGCTCCTCCGGAGAGGTCAAATAAGCGCGAAGCTTCGTTTGCAGCGGCCATTTCTCCGGATCGCGGATGAACAGCACCGCCCGCTGAAAGGTATTCCAATAGCCTACCGCATAAAACAGGCTTACGGTGGCAATTACCGGCTTCGAGAGCGGCAAATAAATTCGGAATAAGATGCCGGCCTCATTACAGCCGTCGATCCGTGCGGAATCATCAAGCTCTTTCGGAATACCTGTAAAGAAGGTACGAATAATAATCATGTTGAACGTACCGATCACCCCTGGCAAAATGAGCGACCATAGCGAGTTCATCATACCCAGCTCGCGCACCGTTAGAAAGAACGGGATCATCGGCGCATTGAAGATCATGGTAATGATAATACCGAGCATGATCGGCTTACGGATAAGAAATTGCTTATGCGATAACGGGTAAGCCGTCAGCACCGAGAATAGCATGCTCAGCAAAGTTCCAGCTACCGTTATATAAACGGTGATACCGAACGATCTCCACAGTCCAGTGTTCTGCAAAATATGTGACCAGGATGCCGTCGTGAATTCAACGGGGAACAGAAACACCTGCTTGGAATCCGCCGCGATCGGCGAGCTGAAGGAGACGGCCAGCAGTTGAAGGAGCGGAAGCAGCATCGTGGCAGCCGCAGCGATTAGAAACGCGTAATTGAAAAACTGGAATAATTGATCTCCTGTAGTCTTTCTCATCACCACAACCCCTGTTCTGTTTTTCGAGCCATGCGGTTAAATATCCACAATAACACGAATCCGATGACCGACTGGAATAATCCGATCGCTGTCGTGACGCTGTACTGCCCTTGCAGCACGCCTGCCCGGTATACGTACGTCTCGATGATATCACCGACCGAATACGTCATCGGCGTCAATAAATTATAAATCTGATCAAAGCCAAGCTCCAAAAAATTCCCAATATTCAATAGGAACAGTACCAGTATCGTCGGGAACATGGTAGGCAGCGTAATATGGATCGTCTGCTTCCACCGGTTTGCCCCGTCCATCACAGCCGCTTCATATAAACTTGGATTAATGCCTGCAATCGCGGCCAAGTAGATAATCGTTCCCCAGCCCACATCCTTCCAAATGCCGGAGATAACGACGATAGCTCGAAAATATCGCTGCTCCTGCATGAACAGAATCGTTTCTTGCCCGAACCATCCGCGAAGCATATTGAAGACGCCCTGACTGGACAGCAATTCGAATACGATGCCCCCAACGACGACCCAGGATAGAAAGTGCGGGAGATAAAATAAACTTTGCATGACCCGTTTGGCAAGCATCAGCCTGACTTCATTAAAGAGAAGAGCTAAAATAATCGGTGCCGGGAATCCAAAAACAAGTTGATAAAAGGCGATTGTCGCCGTATTCCTTAATACTAAATAGAAGTCTTCATACGTGAAAATAAATTTGAAGTTGTCGAGCCCAACCCACGAGCTGGACAGGATGCCTTTGAAAATCTGATAATCTTGAAACGCGATCACGCTGCCGGCCAGCGGTAAATATTTAAATACGAGATAATAGATGATGCCAGGCAGTATCATGACGTAAAGCATCCAATACTTTCGCATATTAACGAGATAACGATTCTCCATCAAGTTGAATCCTCCAGTCAATACGCGAGTGGAGCTAGGCTCCAAATGATCCTGCGTATTTGCCATCGTGAACCTCCTTCGCTTCTTGTAACGCCATCTTACCTGTTCAAGTGAAGTTTAAACAATTGATCAATTCAACATGGCACACACAAATCCGCGATCTCGCCCCAATTGGACGAATAGCGCACTCAGACCGCGATAGGTTGATGAACAATTGCGGCTGCCCCACCGTTCAGATGCGCTTCCTCCGGCATGAAAAAAAGCCGCAGCAGCAAGGCTTCAGCGGATTTGTTGATGCTGTGGCGGATTGGTTTGTTGACGCCTTGCGACAATTCCTCATCGTCCCTATGCTTGCTGGACTCAAAGAAGACTGCCGAGATTTTCTCAGCAGTCTTCGCGGATAGACAGCTATCCCTATCCTTTTTTTCTGGCTTGTTTAACGGTTTAAAGCGGGAATTTGCTGTAGTTGAATGATTTGTAAATGGCGAATCTTAATCATAGATCACCTTAAATATTTCAGTGTACCCTCAAAAAAGCTTTATGCCCTCCGAATAGTTGTAGCTGTTGCACACACTACATACTCACGGAGGTAATAAAATGAAAAAATCAGTAATTTTGGCTGGTGTAGTCTCACTTAGCCTAATGGCAACCACTGCTTTTGCCGCACCTGGAAATCAAGGCAAAAACGAAGCAACTATTAAAGTCGAAGCAAAGGGTGCTACTGTGAGCGATTCCGTTTATGGCGACGGAAAGAACGATGGCTCGAAAGGTCTTCAAAATGCGTATGGAAACGTCAAAGATAAACCCGCAGGCGTTCGAATTGCCGAGCTGCTTAAAACAAAATATAACATTGATGTGAATGCCGATACTAGTTTAGCTACACTGGTCAATACATTGGAGAAGGATGGAGAACTAAAAGCTGCAGAAGAAGTGCAAGCCGAGATTGTCTCGCAGGATCCTACCAATATTGAAGAATATAAGAAACTTAGTAAGATAAAAATAAAGCTCGGCAAAAAAAGTGTAAAGGTTTATGTAAATGGCAAAACGCTAAGTACTGAAGTATCTCCCGTTGTTGAGAGCGGACGCACGTTTGTTCCGTTTCGCGCAATCTCCGAGTCGCTGGACGCCGTAGTTACTTATGATAATGTTTCGAAAACGGTGACCGTTACGCGTGACGGTATCGTGGTCAAACTGACGCTAGGCAGTAAAATCGCTACGATTAATGGGAAAGCCGTTACGCTTGACGTTGCCGGTAAAGTTAAAAGCAACAGAGTTTTTGTACCACTAAGGTTTCTTAGCGAAGCACTGAACACCAATGTAACATGGGATAAAGAAACCTCCAGCGCAATTATCATCGATAAAAATACGGAAGCTTGATTATCTAAGCCCTTTAGCTGATTAGTAACCTTTTCAGGAGCCTTATATTCATGTACGAAACGAATCATGGAGTGCCTATGCATCTCTCTTTCGAACGAGAACCAGCGCGACTCCATTCTTAGAGTTACCCCCAAACTCCCGCTGCAGAGTTGCAACCAAACAAAGGATATGTTAAAATTCACTAAACTTAACGATAGGAGCTGAAGAGGATAATGTAGACTTTCTTGCTGAACGTTTGAAGAATAAAACATCATGTTTTGTTCTTTGCGTGCAAGAAAGTTACTTATTCTTTTCACTCAAATATATAGGCTTATTTGGCCCGTAATGGGCTAAATTTGCTGTATTTTTTTGAGCTACAAGAAGGGTAACTTTCTTGTAGCTCTTTTTATTTTTTTCAAAAGGGGGAATTTGTCATGTCCTTAATTAAAGTGACGAATCTTACATTTGCCTATGAAGGCAGCTACGATAACATCTTCGATCAGGTTAGCTTTCAAATCGATACCGACTGGAAACTGGGCTTTACGGGAAGGAATGGCCGGGGAAAAACGACCTTTCTTCATTTGCTGCTCGGCAACTATGAATACAATGGCACTATTTCTGCCGATGTCAGCTTTGAATATTTTCCATTCCCTATCGAAAATAAGGAAAATAATACGGTGGATATCATCGACCACATATGCCCGGACTATCAGCATTGGGAGCTCCTGCGCGAGCTTTCCCTGCTCAAGGTGTCGGAGGACGTTTTATACAGGCCCTTCGACACTTTATCGAACGGCGAACAAACGAAAGTGCAGCTAGCTGCCCTGTTTCTAAAGGAAAACAGCTTTCTGCTCATCGATGAGCCGACGAACCATCTGGACATCCATGCCAGAAAGCTGGTCAGCGATTATTTGAAAGCCAAGAACGGCTTTATTCTCGTATCCCATGACCGGGCATTTCTTGACAACTGCGTGGACCATATTCTGTCGATCAACAAAACCAGCATTGAAATTCAGAGGGGACATTTTTCCGATTGGTGGGAAAACAAACAACGTCAGGACCACTTTGAGATGGCCGAGAACGAGAAGCTGCGCAAGGACGTCAAGCGGCTGAACGAAGCGGCAAAACGAACGAGCAGCTGGTCGCATGAGGTGGAAAAAACGAAAAATGGCACCCGTAATTCTGGCTCCAAGGTCGATAAAGGATACATCGGGCACAAGGCCGCGAAAATGATGAAGCGGTCCAAATCGCTTGAGCACAGGCAGCAATCGGCGATCGACGAAAAATCCCAGCTTCTGAAAAATGTTGAAAGCTCGGAAAGCCTTAAAATTTCGCAATTGGCTTATCACAAGTCCCAGCTAATTGAGCTGGATCACGTCTCGATTCAGTACGGCGAGAAGACGGTTTGCCGCGACGTCAGCTTCACAATCGAGCAAGGTGATCGCATTGCGCTTGCTGGCCTGAACGGCTCCGGAAAATCAAGTCTCCTTAAGCTGATTTATGGCGAGGAAATCCCCTTCTCCGGGACGCTCCGCAAAGGAAGCCAGTTGAAAATTTCCTATGTATCGCAGGACACTGCGCATTTGCGAGGCCATTTGTCAGCTTACGCCGAAGGCCAAGGAATCGACGAGAGCTTGTTCAAAGCGATTTTAAGGAAGCTTGATTTTTCTCGTGTCCAATTCGATAAGGACATAGCCTCCTTCAGCGGCGGCCAAAAGAAGAAGGTACTGATTGCAAAAAGCCTTTGCGAGCCCGCTCACCTGTACATTTGGGACGAACCGCTCAATTTTATTGACATCATTTCCCGGATGCAGATCGAGGAACTGCTGCAGGAGCATTCGCCGACCATCCTTTTTGTAGAGCATGACAGCGAGTTTTGCAAGCATGTTGCAACGAAGGTCGTGGAATTGAACGGCTAGCCAAGCTGGAACAGATCCTGCTGCTTGGTGTTAGGCTGATGCTGGCTCGGCTCTAAAGAAAAAAATCTTCCCCTATTGGTTAGACAACTAAAAAAGCCAGCTCAGTCAGCGCGTGCCGATACTCAATCGGTGCGCGCTGGTTGAGTTAGCCTTGTTGTTGCAAATGGCAGTATCTTTTGCACACCTACAGCTTTCGTGCTGTAAAATCGGCCGACTTTTCCATGGACCAGCTCTAGGCAATTGAGCTGTCCTCCAAAGGAACAACCACCGTCAATACCTATTTTGTCTCCGCCCAGCCAGATCTCACAGGAACCGTGAATATCCTTTGTAATCGTATGGCCAAAGACAACAACCTTTTCCATACGGGTTTTGTTCCTGTAAAACTCCTCCTTGATATAAAGCAAGTCATGAACATTCTGCTCAGATAATTGGGATACTGAAGGATTTAAACCTGCATGCACATAGATGTAATCATTATCTTCGTAAAGGCAAGGAAGATTTTTCAGAAAGTCCATATGAGAAGAAAGCTCCCCCATAATCACGTCTCTAACTTCCTTCAAATGATCTAAACCATTGCTTTTGGTGGTCTTACCGTAACTTTGTAAAGTTTCGCTGCCGCCTTTTTCAAAAAATGTAATGATTTCTTTTTCACTCGCCTGATTTTCTATCACCCTAACAAAACGATGGTCATGGTTGCCTTGTAATGCAATTGCCCCCTGCTCTTGGACTAAATGCATGACTAGGTCAACTACCTTTTTGCTTTCTGGCCCTCTGCTTACATAATCCCCCAGAAGAATCAATCTATCGTTTACTGAATGATAATCGACTTTTTCCAAGAGTTCTATAAACTCGCGGTAACAACCATGAATATCGCTGATTACCAATGTTCGATCAACATTCATAAGTTTTCTCCCTTGTACGAATGGTTAGATTTCACCAAAGCGATCCATTTAAATTTGGATATATTATCCTGTATAGGATAACACATAAAACCTTTCTCAAAAACATCACTAAATATAGGGTTTACTTTGAAAATTGAAGAACTTGTTACGACACTGGCTGGCTCCCACAAGCTCGTCCTTCCATCAAGAGCTTGTGGGAGCCAGCCAGTGCATCCATATATTTATTCTCCTTCGTTGTCTGCATGCCTACAACGAAGGAGTTTTTAATTTTAGGAAAATCACTGAGCCAGCTAGCCGGAAAAATAGTTATTTAACCGTTGCTCTGCGAGCCGGAGTAATACTTTGGGGATTTCTAAACACATTTTTAGGGTCATATTTAGCTTTTATTCTCCGCAGTCTAGGATAGTTCGCTCCATAGTATACCGGCCCGGAATTTTTTATTCCTTGGTCAGGAACGTTTATATAGGACCCTACGATATAAGGCTGCAGCTTCCGGCGTGTCCTGCGAACGATGGCGATATTTTTAGCGGCTTCCGATTTCTTGATCCATGAACTGTTCCACTCGACATAGAACTTCGCTTTACGCCAGTAAAATGCCGTTGATCGAGGCGCTTTACGGCTTACAGCCCCGCCCCAGTTGAGGAAAAAGAATCCCGCGAACTCCCCCTCTACGTTTTCCAAAAATTTGCGCATGGACCTTATCGCCTTATCAGGGAACGGTTTCCTTCCGAAACCAGAAGAGAATTGATTACTGTACCTTTGCGTCAGCACTGGATCGGGAGGCAATAAAAACTTCACGGCTTCCGTGTACGGCAACAACCGGATGATGGTGCTCGTTGGCGTTCCGACGCTCGTAACGGGCTTTAATAGGCGGATGGCCTCCGTTTTTGATCCGAGGAATAGGCCTTCCATGGAGACATTGCCGCCCTTTTTCGGGCCGATCGATAATTCGCTGCCTAGCTTGTTATTGACGAAAGGCGCCCATTTTTGCCAGGCTTTGAGTACCGCTTCGAATTGATGCCATGGCCAGGTGATCCGATATACGGTCGCCTTAGCTGGCGCGCGATGTACTTTAAATTTGTATTTGGTGTATACGCCAAAGTTGCCGCCTCCGCCCCCGCGGGAAGCCCATAGCAGATCTGAATTGCACTTTTTGTTGGCACGAATAATTCTGCCCTTCGCGTCAACCATTTCGAGTTCGAGAAGATTATCGCTGATGAGGCCAATCGACCTTTGAAGCGGCCCGATTCCCCCACCGAGTGTGATTCCGCCAATGCCAACGGAAGGGCTGTCGCCAAAAGGAGCTATAAAGCCTTGCCGTGCAAGCGTGTTTGCGATTCTTCCCACTCTATTGCCCGTCTGGACAACAGCCGTTCCACATTTTTTATTTAATTTAATTTTCTTCATGTCGCTTACATCAATGACAATTCCTCCGTTGACCTGTGAAAGATTGACTTCAAGAGAATGTCTGCCACTTCTTGGACGAATGGGTACCTTATTCTCACGGGCCCATTTTATCGCATTGGCCACATCTCGTGTTCTTTGAGCAAAAACAAACACTTTAGGAAATTTGTCCGTATGGGGATCCCAATTTTTACGTGCCGCTTCATAACCCGTATCGCCTTTAAAAATAACGCGCCCGGTAAGCTTCGTTTTTGATCTCAATAACCGCATCTCCCTTTGAGTAGATGATTAACACTGCTATCCAACATAAGGCACCGTATATCGTATGAAGGACATTCGCATAGGGAATGGGCTAATATACTGAAATAAATTCACTCGGAAAAAGGCCTGGAATCCCCCTATCTAGTCTGGAAATACAATCGGTAACGGCATACCAGATACGTTATATTTACCAGCGATAATACAGCAAGCCATATGATCAGAGATGACATGGTGGTCCATAATCCAATCCAAGGCAGCACACGCCCAGCACCAATAGATGCAGTTAGCTGGGGCAGGGATAGAAGAATCAAGACAGGCAGCAGCCTCCCGACCGATGAAATAATCAATTTCCCAGCTGTTAAACTCTTCTTGCGCCTATTGATTCGGCTGATTGCATAGCCTCCCCAAAGGGCTGTTCCAATTACAAGCAGCACCATAACCGCCTCCATGGTTCTGCTGGTAAAGACAGAAGCTTCAGCTTTCTCACTCTTAATAATCCGTGCAATCCCGTCGACAAAAGCGGAGTAGTTAACAAAAGCATTTAAACCCGAATCAAACATAACCGCGATGCCAAGCTGTTGATCCAAATCTATCGTTTCTTCTGCTTTATACGTCCAAAAAATTCCGCTATGGGAAATCGTTCGGTCCCCAAGCTCATCTTCTTCTGCAAGCCACCCCATTCCATAAGGGCCGCTCTGCCCAGCTGTATGGAATTGCTCCATAAGCTCCGGTGCAAGAAGACGGGAATGATATTGAGCGAGCATCCATTTTGCCATGTCTTCTGCAGTTGAAACAATGCCGGCAGGACCGTCAATAAACCAAGAGGGCTCAGCCTTGCTTACTGGATAGCCAAACAATAGATAATGCCCCCGCGGTATGGCAGGATTCTCAATGAGTTGCCGTGTGCTGCTGACGTTGAAGGTATGACTCATCCCCAAGGGATCAAACACATTTTCTTTCAAATAAACAGAGAAGCTTTGTCCGCTTACTTTCTCCACAAGCAGGGCTAAATACTGATAATTAGGATTGTGGTAGCTAAAGGTTTTTCCTGGATCGTTGGCAAGCTTAACCGTGATTAATGATCTATTTATCTCTTCCAACGACTGATATTGAGGGAAGCGGGTCATGTCGGGCTCTACTTTGTCAGTAAGACCGCTTGTCTGATTTAGCAAATGCCGGATCGTAATGTCCCGGACACGCTCATCCTCTGGCAAAAGGTCCGGAAAGTAGGATGCGTATGGCGCGTCAAGCTCGATGAGTCCTTGTTCCACCAGCTGCAGAACGGCCAGCGCCGTAAAAGACTTGCTTAATGAGGCGATGGGAAAGGGGGTACTGCCGGTTATAGCCGGACCATCTGAAAACTCACCATAACCTCTTGTATAAAACACATCTTCGTTATGGGTTATGGCAAGCGATATACCCGAAATATGATTGTTTTTCATGTTTTTTATAACATAGTCATCCATTTTTCGGAGTATTTCTTCCTTATTTCGGGCTTCAATAGCGGAAGCTGGTGCAGCAAAGATTGACAGGGTCATCAGCAAGCAGCCCAAGCATAATAATAATTTCTTTTGCAAGACTAACATTTCAGCACTCCTTATTCCTGTGATAAGGAAATGCTAATGCATAATTTTCAACTATTTATCAACTCTGCAAAGAAACTTGCCATTACTTTTCCGCCACCGTCTGATCCATTTTCTACATGCAGACCTCCCTCATGCTTTTCACACAATACTTTACAAATATATAGTCCCAATCCATGATGCGCATGAGCATCCCCAATCTCTCCGCGATAAAAAGGAAGCTTAGCCTTCTGAAGTGCCTCATCGGAAAAACCAGTGCCGTCATCCGTAACCGTGATGGTGAAAAAGCCCCTGCAGAAGCGATAATGCACTTTTACACGGCTGGAAGCATAGCGCGCTGCATTAGCCAGCAAATTCTCAAAAACCTGCATGACCAAGTCGCTATCGACAGCTATTTTGTTCGAATCCACAGCAATGGACGAGTCGAACGACTTAGCATACTGTCCGGCAATTTGTCTGGCGCTCTCATTCAGTAAGGAGGTTAGATGATGCATATCTGTCTCACGGCTATTTACCGGCATATCCTCCAACCTCTGAATCGAATTCATCGCTTCCGTGTAGTTTTCAAGACGAACAATATGAACCTTCATCGTTTGAACCATCTCCAGAAGCTTTTCCTCGGATATCTTTTTTGCGGGCAAATAGGTGGTCAGAAAATCGGAATAGCCTTTTAGGACAGAAAGCGGCGTTCTCAGGTCATGGGCAAAAATAGCGTTGAGTTGTTGGCGTTCCTCTGCCGATCGCCAAAGAGCTTTATAATTTCTCTCCAATTGGCCGCGCATGTTTTCAAATACTCGGCAGAGCTCGCCCATCTCATCCTTGCTATCATAAGAAAGATGAAACCCCAAATCGTTTGCCGAAATTTTCTCCGATGCCTTCATCAGCATTCCAAGCGGCTCTTTCAGTTTCCATCTATAGAAGAGGATAGCCATCAAAACTATTCCTGCGGCAACCGTTAGCAGGACCATCGTAACGAGAGAAGGCAGCACCCAACCAATTACAGAGGAATCGTCAGCATACCGCAGCCGGATTCTTTCCGCCCATTCAAACTCCAAGGTGATGACGGCCATCACCGTGATTAACGTAAGGCAGCACAAAAAGATGAAAGACTGCAGCAAGGTCATATTTTTCAGTTGCAGCCAGCCTATGATTTTTGCCATTTGTAACCTACTCCCCAGACGGTAGCTATCGTGTTTTCACAGCCATGCTCTTTTAATTTAAAACGAAT
Organism: Paenibacillus sp. Leaf72; assembly: GCF_001422685.1. NCBI lineage: Bacteria > Bacillati > Bacillota > Bacilli > Caryophanales > Paenibacillaceae > Paenibacillus > Paenibacillus sp. Leaf72. The sequence continues at coordinate 574,954 of NZ_LMLV01000001.1, forward strand.
TCGCCGGATATGTTCTGCTATCACGCTGCTGTTGCCTTCATTGCCAAATCCCCATATTTTCTCAAAAATACGCTCTTTATCAAATACCATGCCGGGATTCATCGATAAAAGCTCTATAATATCAAACTCTTTTTTGGCCAGGGAAATTTGTACTCCATGAAAATAAAGCGTACGAGCCGAATAATCAATGACCAAATTTTCACTCAGCATAATCGATGTTTTATTTTGCGTTCGTATTTCCCTGCGTAAATGCGCCTCTACCCTTGCGCCCAATTCATGAATGCTGAACGGCTTGACAATATAATCATCTCCCCCTGCCTGAAAACCTGCTATTTTATCGGCCTCCTCGACGCGAGCGGTTAAAAATAAAATGGGACAGGACACAAAACTTCGGATTTTTCGGCATAATTCAAAACCATTCAGCTCAGGCATATTGATATCCAGCAAAACAAGGTCCGGTTGACTTTCCATTCGCTGCAACGCCTCCGAGCCGTTCTCCGCGGTCATAACGAAAAATCCATTCATTTCAAAATAATCCGTCAGCAGCTTTCGAAGATCGGCTTCATCATCGATTATCAGAATTTTGTTCATTGGTTTTCCCTACTTCCTCATTTCAAATCAGCTATTTTCAGCATAGCAAAAAAGGCTTGGAATCCCAAGCGTGGTTAATGCCCTATTAATCAATAGACTAGAAAAGCACCTAACGGGATAACCAGCAATGAGCCGCTCTCCCTAGGTGCTTGCCTTTCATTTGGGTGCATCTCTTATCCAACAAGTCCTGTCCGCTCAATACTTTCGACAAAATAGCGCTGCACAAACAAATAAAGAATAATTAGCGGCAAAATCGCGAGCAAAATCCCCGTATCCTGTACCATGCTTAAGTAAAACGGGTCAGCTTTGGAGGATGCGCCGTCTTGGAGAAAGATGGATAAATTATAGGGCAAAGAAGCCAATTGGGTAGACATCACTTTGCTCGACGTCAAGTAGGTTGTTGTAAAGAAGCTGTCGTTCCACTGCCATACGAATGAGAACAGCAACACGGTTACAATTGCCGGCATCGCATTTGGCAGCATAATGCGTAAAAACGTCTGCCCGACACCCGCACCATCCATATAAGCGGCCTCCTCCACCTCCTTGGGCACCCCTCTGAAAAATTGGCGAAAAATAAAAATATACAGCCCTGCTCTCAGGGAATTGGCCGTTATGGAGGTTAAAATAAACGGCCAATATGTGTTCAGCAAATTGACAGATTTTCCGGTCAATAAAGGAATCAAGCCCATCAGGGTAAAGTCCTTCAAGTTTAAATACACGGGAATAAGTATGGTGGTAGGCGGAACCATGATCGTTAGAATGACGCCTCCAAAAAGCAGCTTGCTCCCTTTAAACTTAAGTCTTGCAAAAGCATAGCCCGCGAGCGCACAGGAGGCAGCCGTCAGGACGGTCGTTGTCGACGACAGCGCAAACGTGTTCAGCAGCGTCTGCCAATAATCCATAATGGCGATCGCCTGCTTTATATTATCCAGCGAATAATTTTGTGGAATCCATATCACAATCGGTGAGTATAGATCTGTCTTGGATTTTATCGCTGTAGAAATCTTTTGAAGAATGGGATAAAGAATAACGAAGGATAATCCTGCGATTAAAGTTAAACGAACGAACGACCACAGCCACCGCTTCCAGCTTTCTAGCGATAATAATCGGTCCATTATCAAGGCATTCACGCTCCTTTTAGTCTTGGTAGAACACCCTTTTAGATACAAAATACGAGCTGATCAGCAAAATAATCATGATTGCCAGAAAATAGAGCCATGCCATCGCTGAGCTGAGGCCAAAGTTAAAGGTGGTAAAGCCTGTCTCCCGAATCAATTCCGTCATGTCATTCCTTGAGAACGAATCGATAATCGTATAGATCATATTGACGAGAATGAGCGGGCTGACCATCGGAAACGTAATCTTCCAAAATGCTTCATAGCCGGTAGCTCCCTCCATCTTGGACGCCTCATATAACTGAGGAGATATCGTCTGGATGCCCGCTAGAAAGATCAAAAGCTGCACGCCCGATTGACTTACAATCTGGTAAATACGGTCGACTGCCCCTGTAAGATACAAGACAATGTCTTCATTAACTCCCGCATCAAGCATTAATCCGGCCAGCTCATAAGCGCCAAAGGCATTGATGATGCTGGAGCCCGCATTTTGATCATTGACAGCTTGAATCAAGCTTGTGCTCTCAAGCGTCATAATAACCCCCGAGGCCAAAATGACAGGCAGAAAAAAGATCGACCTTGCAACGGCTCTGCCGAAAAATTTCTGATTCAGCAATACAGCTAAAAACAAACTGAATATAACGATCAACGGTACATTTACGACCATATCCACAATCGCTTCCGTCAATATGCGATTAAAGCTCGTATTGATCGTCAAAGCCTCCACAAAGTTTGAAAATCCGATATATTGGATGCTCAGGCCCTCCGAGTTAGCCGTTATAGAACTAAAGCTGTAGCGTAAGGAGGAGACCATCGGAATAAAAAAGAAAAAAACAAATCCAAGCAGCCAGGGCAGTACAAAAATAAAACCTAAAAAAGCCTTCTGCTGCGCATAAGTCTGCTGCTTCAACCCGAGCTTCGTTATAAGCTTCAAGAGCGCTCACCACCCGTAATATAGCTCTCGGCTTCTACCGTCCTGCCTTCAACCGTCACTTGAGTGCGGTTATAGTTCACAATCACATATATTCCATTCTCATAAACCGTCTTAAATACGCCTTCATCCAGCTTTTCATGCGCGGTAATCCGCTCGTTTCGAACGCTCCTCAGAACCGCATTCACTTCTTGATAGATCTCTGAGGCTTTATCGATCCATAGCTTGTAATTGACGGCGTAGAGGTGATTGTATTCACTATCCTTCACCTTATCGTTCGGCTCGTAAATCCATTCGAAATAAACGCCCGCTCCATATTCCAAATTTTTCAGTACATATTGCTTTTCATTCGTATAAGTAGAAAGATTATACGGTGCCCCCGCGTATTCGATAAATCCACGAATGACCATCTGATAGAAAGGAATTTCTTCATCCTCAAGCTTAAATCCGCTGCCGGACAACGGTGCATTCGTAATATCGGTCAAATAAGGCAGCGCATAGGCGTTTCCGCCGTTAGCCATCACCTTCAACTTTTCATCCCGAATTTTGTCCAGTGCTTCGCCCGATATGGCTTCGGACACCGTTCGATCCATTTGCTTGTTTTTACGGAAATCACTATTTAATTGATCGGCCAAATCCTGCAGCGAGAGGCCTCCAGTCTGCAAATCACGAATGCCTTTGAGCAAGGAATCCGTATAGCCTACTACGAGCCGTGGGGATATGACATAGGACGGCGATTTGGTTATATCACGTCGATTCAGTGCCAGATCAAGCGGATAAAGCATAGCAGGAACCTCTCTTAGCGTTCTTGAAGCATCATCCGACTCATCGAACCCTTCTCCTGTAAGCGCAGTCAAAATGGCAACCTCCGGGAACAAAGAAATCCCTTTGCTCTGGGCAAACGAAACCAATTCCTGCAATCCCTTGCTCCCCCCAATCTCCTTATCGACCCTAACATGGTCCGGGACTTTATGATCGAGACCTTCATTGAACCAGCCCGAATACTTGAGCTTAATATCGCTTATCTCACGCTGCTGCAGCTGCTCGACAATGGTTTGCGCTTGCTCGAATGTCGTAAGCGGTTCAAGTGCCTGATAGGGAATGCCCACGAAGTGCTTCTGCTTGGATATGCTTCCAACTAGCTGCAAATAGAAGGGAGTATCCACTGTCGTATCGTCTGCTTCGTCCTTAACCAATCCATTATTTTTCTCCAAATATTGCTGATAATAACGAGCCATTCCTTGGTAAGAAGCTTGCTTGCCACTTAGAAATGCATAGCGGATCGTATAATCGCTTTTCATCGGGTTTTCTTGAAACCTCGGGAGAGAACGCTGCTGCCCATTCCCATCCAGGCTTACTGTGCCCTTATTGATCACATAGAAATTCGGATAGACATAGTTGTAGCTGTTCAACCTGCCTCCAATGTCCGCATGGATGGTAGCAACAGATGCGCCCTCCTCAATGATCCCGAGAAAAGCTCCGCCCTCCCGAATAATTCCAAACACAGGGAGCCTCACCTTCTGTTCTCTAGCTGCATTCTCGGTTCTGTCTATCGTTTGATCCGCCCCATAGACAAGCTGCTGATAGGCCGGATATTTGGTTTTTCCATTGTTAAAGTGGATAAGTGCGCCTGAGCCGTCTGGAACGAACATCGAGCCGTTCTCATCCGTCCCACCTGCGCCAAAAAAGCTGAGAAGTGAAATCGTGTTTACGGGATATTCATCGGGATAGCGAATGCTGGAAACGGGAATTTTGGCAACTAGGCTATCCGCATCCAGCGCATATTCAATCGATGCTTGAAAAATGCGCGCGGCGGGCTTCTCCTGCGTAAATTGAAGCGCGGCCATGTCCTCCTGCAGCTCCGCTTCCGTATAACCCGATTGTTCCATTGCAGTGAGCGCCCGCTCTAATTGAAGCCCATTCAATGCGCTGTCATTTCTTGTATATACCGCTTTTTCCGTTTCCTCTGTATAAGCGATGAGCAAGGCTCTTTTTCCTGCTTTCTCCAGCTTGCCCGACAATTCCTCGAAACGAGCCTTGCTTAACATTTGGGGTAAATCCTCTGCCGTTTTTGCGGTCGTACCAAATTGATAAGACACGCTGATCCCACTTGGAATCTCTGTGACATTAATCTGTTTATGGGCGACACTGTCTGTGTAGGAATTAATAGAGTTGATCTGACCAAAGCTGTTATAAAAATCAATCTTTATTTGAGAGGACAATAGATCCTTGTTTACTCCCGTAGCAAGCGAATCCGAGCCTCGATCAAGCGGATTGCTGTTCCATATTTCACCCGTTTGTTTGATAAGAACGGCTATCGCCCCAGTCTGATCATCTACGAATAGCCGCAGTTGGTCGTTTTCAGCTACTCCCTTCATACCGGCGATACGAGAGTCCGTGAAAGTAGCGCTCAAGGCCTTCCCCTGCGAAAATACCGGCAAAGCCTGCCCCTCTTCCTCCCTATGATTGCCAGATGGCGTATCGGAGCAGCCTGCAAGGATAATCCCGACCAGGAAGCATGCGATCAACAGGGCATTTTTGGCTATATTCATCTCTATGCCTCCTCCCTTAACTTCTCAAAACCATTTCTTGATAAATAACCGATATAAAAGCCAGCATCTGCTGAATTAAACTAAAGAACAGTAAGCTTAAGAAGGCCATGAATCCCATAGCTGCAATAGTCAAAATGATGGTCCCAATCGTCTTGGACGGCGTATATTGATGAACCGTCATATTGCCGACAAAGAGCAGAAACATACACCATATCATGGCGATGCTGCTGGAAAATTGATAAAACGTCGTCTCCTGCAGCGAAATTAAATTACTCAACCAGATCCATGGAAAATGAACAATAACGAGCGGAATTAAAGCAAAGCATGTTGAAGTAAAGATGTCGACAAATTTCCCTTCCCCATCCATTAACGTCGTCAGCGACCAATTGGCCACGCACCAAAACAATACGGGAACAACGACATACAAAATCTCCATAAAGCTGTTCATTCCATTTGGGTTAACGAGATTGACCACAAACCCGCTGTACTGGCTCTGCATAATATTGGTCAAGGCCAGCAAAAACAGAATCACAAAAGAAATGACGATGTTCGCCTTTTGGCTGCGGTCATATTTCAACTCCCAATAGCCATTAAAGGGATGCAAAATGAGATAGAAAGGGTACTTATACAGCTCACTGTTCAATGGAGGCAACCTGACGTCCCCCTTTCTTTTTTCGATACTTTTTCATAAGCAAGGCAACTAACACAAGTCCAAGAATACCCGTCATAATCGCAGTAAAATGCTCTCGAAGCACTTGTTTGCGATAGAGCAGAAATGCCTTCGAATATCCTCGTTGATCCATGCTTTGTTTAAAATATTTCATGGCCTCGCCATAATCTCCCTGGCGAATCAGTGCTTTGCCAATTCCTGCATAAGCGAATTCCAGATTTGCATTCATGTTGATCGTCTGTTGAAACAACGTAAAGGCCTGCTCTTCATCGCCTTTATAATAACTCCTGACCGCTTCATTCAATGTGCGGCCGTATTCCGTCGATTGAAATACCGTGATTTCACCAAGCGCCTTATCCAATATGAGGTAATCATCACCAACGCGCTCAATCGCCACGGGTGTATGGAATTCACCCAATTGATTGCCCAGCCCACCGAAAACATACATGAAGTGTCCGTCACCATTGTAAGTGAAGATTCGGCCTCTGTTGGCATCCAAAATGGCGTACATCTCGCTGTCAGCGACATCGATATCGACCAATCGGGTAGGGCCATCAGCCGTCATGAAACGAATGTCTCCTTCCGGAGGAAAATAACCTTCCTCCCTTAAAATGTCGCTCCCCTGCGCATTCAATTTTCTGACGTTGTTTTGCGATTGACTATTTGTCGCGTAAAGAAAGCCTTCATCGTTAATATCCAAATTCGAAAATTCCGTTGGCGTGAACATCACCATTTGGCTCCGCTGCGCTTGGGTGGACAGCATTTTCCAGAAATACTCGACTGGGCTGAAAAACACCCGGTTTGCGCCGATAAACGATGTGAATTCGCCATTCGCATTAAACTCCATAAACCCGTCAAATACCCCAGCTGCCATCACATAAATTCGCTGCGCCTTATCCACGACAACTCTAATAGGTTCAAATTTGAAACCATCTTGCAGCAGCTCGGACTTCGGCGCTTCGATAACCTTCACCAGCTTGTCGTCCTGATCAAGATGAACCACCCTTTGATTTCCCGTATCAGCAACGAACACCTGCTTCTCATCCGTTACGAATAGACCTTGCGGGTTCTGGAACGTTTCCTCTTTGCCCTCATGGACGTATGAAGTAATCATTCGCACCAGCTCAAATTGCTGATTCAAAATGACGACACGATGATTGCCTGTGTCGAGCAAATAAATCTGCTTATCAGCCGTAACGTGCAAATCGCTCGGTTCCTTTAACGGTCCAATTCCCATGCTCTCGCCGTTCCATAAGCTTGTTGCTTTGTAGGCCGCAGGAGCGGCTACCGTATTGCCCCAAAATGAATAATTGTAAGAACCCGCATCCTCCGCCGCCTTGGCCATCGATCCTCCGATGCCCATGCTTATCAGGCAGCACAGGGCAATGAAAAGGTATACCTTCGTCTTTAATCTGCCTTTCAACATCCTGCACGACTCCCTTCTACTCTTTCATTCCGGAAGTTGCCATCGTCTGAATGACGCTGCTCTGGGAAATGATAAAGAGTGTGATCGGAACCACCATCAAGATCAGCGCGACTGCCGCTCCAACTCCTGCTCTGGCAATTCCCCCTTGCGTAATTTGACCCAAAGCATAATGCAGCGTCTTTAAATTCTCACTGTAGATAAAGCTGCCTCCATCGGTCCCCCATAACATAGGAAACTGTAAAATCATGAGCGTTAACCATGCAGGCTTCACATTCGGCATGACAATGCTCCAGTAAATCCGATATTCATTAGCACCATCAATTTTAGCCGCCTCCAGCAAGGCATCCGGTATTTGCTCCATAAATTGCTTCATAAGAAAGAGGCCTAACGGAAAGGCGAGTGATGGCACAATAATCGACGCATGCGTGTTAATCCATCCAAGCCAAGACATCACCATATAGTTGGGAATGGCCGTCACATGCCCGGAAAACATCAAGGACAGCACGACAATGGAGAAAAGCGTTTTAGCTCCCAAAAATCGGTATTTGGCCAGCGGATATGCCGCTGCCGAAGCAAGCAAAATATGCCCGGCCGTACCGACAATTGTAATAATTACCGTATTAGCGATATATCGCGTGAGCGGGACCCACGAATTGCCCATAATTGCCACCAGGTCAAAAAAGTTATCCAGCGTCGGGTTGTGCACAATTAGGCGTGGCGGGAAAATAAACAGCTCATCAAGCGGCTTAAACGCATTGTTCACTGCATAAATCAAGGGCATTGCCATAAACGTACCGAATAAGGCCAGAAGCGCGAATAGCAAAAAGCTGACTATAAAGGAACGATTGAGCTTTTTGGGCGTTCGCAGAACCGCGATCATTTTCATGGCCAACGTCACTCACCGACCTTTCGCAGCATTTTCTGTGTCAGCATATTTGTTCCAATCATAATGGCAAAAAGAACCGTCGCAATAGCCGACGCATAGCCCATCTCAAAGCGAATCGAGCCATAATCCATCAGGTGCGTAACCACCGTATGCGCAGCATAGTTGACACTTGGAAAGCCAGCAAGCGCAATGGAGATATCCGCAACCGCAAATGCTCCGGTAATCTGCAGGACGGCCCCGAATAACAGCTGCGGCCTCATGGAAGGCAGGGTGATGTACCATAATTCCTGCCAGCGGTTGTTAATGCCGTCGACGGCGCCCGCTTCAATCAACGTCTGATCAATCGTTTGCAGGCCCGCGATAAAGGCGAGAAAGCTCGTGCCCAGGCTAAGCCATAACTGGACGAGAATCACGATCGGCAAAATATATTTCTCATTCGTCAGCCATAAAATCGGTTCCAGCATAAATCCATATTTGATCAGAAATCCATTCAAATAGCCGTAGCTATCCCCGGAAAATACGATCAGCCATATAAAAAACACATTTCCGGAAATGGATGGCGCATAAAAAATCAAGGTCATGATCGCACGGATCTTCGGTGACAGCTCATTGATGATCCATGCAAATAGAAAACAAGCGATATAGCTGACCGGACCGGTAATGACCGCGAACATAAAAGTATTTTTCAAGGCAATCATGAATACATCGTCGTTAAGAAACAGCCTTGAATAGTTTTGCCAGCCAACAAAACGCGGAAATTCGAGCATATTAAAGTAAAAGAAGCTTAGACCTAAAGAGAATACGACTGGAATGACCGTAAATAAGAAGAAAATGAGCATATACGGACTCATCAAAATATAGTAATGCTTGTTTCTTTTTAACTCATTTAGCGTATGTGCCCATTTGGACATCTTCGTCGGCTGGACGAGTTTAGGAACGGCTTTATCTGTTGCTGCTTCAGCTTGCATCGGCTTTCACCCCAATCTAGTACGGTAAGTTGAATTCCTTCCGTTTGATCGCAATTTCATCGTTAATGTACAAAATATAATCGGATAACGCCTCGCGAGGATTCTCTTTTCCGTTGACAACTTTTCGGAAGGCATTATCCAGATGCCTGCCCGTGAAATAGCCGCCTGGCACCTGCGGGATTCCTCTCACCCACTGCCACTGGCTCTCCAAATTTTTATAGTCCTTAATCGGCCAAGGCAATTGCTGAAGCGCCTCCATATTAGCTGTCGGATAACGTGCGGCTTCACCCATAAGCCCTTCCATCTCGCGTCCGTATGCCACTTGGGTTTCCTTGTCCGTCCACCATTTCATAAATTCCCATGCCGAAGCCTTGTCACTCGCATTCTCAAGCATCATCACTGCGGTTGTATGGCTGGCGACTTCATGATTGATCGAGCCGTTCTGCTGCTCCATGCCGGGCACGATTGTAAAGTCCCATAGCCCTTTTATTTCCGGTGCCATGACCGTCAGTGCATTGTAGGTCGTATAATCCGCAATGCCGACTGGCATCTCACCCGTCCGAAAGCGATTAGGGAAGTCCGCCTGCAGCGGAAACTTGTAGTTCGTATAAAACTTCGACCATGTCTTGAAGGCTTCCATCGATATCTCGGAATCCAAAGCGCTTTTTTTGTCCTCATCCCGATAGAACGCTCCGCCATTTTGATACAGCAGCATCGCGAAGGTCGCATTCGGAACGAGGTTCGCGTTATTTGTTGCCGCCTCAATAGGTAAATAAAATTCCATATTATGCTTTTGAAGAACGGAAATCATGTTGTATACATCCTGCCAGGTTTTAGGCGGCGTCAATTCCAGCTCCTCCAAAATATCCTTGCGATAAAACAGCATCGGGAACGTCTGCTGCTCCGGAAGGGCATACACCCCGTTGCTGTACGCATACGGTGCCAGTGCGCTATCGCGGAATCGGGACGCTACCTCCTTGAAATCAGCAAAGCTCGATAAGTCCGCCGAGGCGTTCCGCATCGCATAGTTGACGGGTACATCTTCGCCAATTTGCATAGCAACGTCCGGCCCCTCTTCGGCTAAAGTGGCTGGCAGAAGGATGTTGCCCGGGACGAGCCTGAGCTTCACCGAAATATTCGTTTCCGCTGTAAAGGAATCGTCAATCAAGCTTTTCAGCACCTGCGCTTGGTCACGTCCTGTCGTAATCCAGACGGTTAGATTTTCTCCTGTATTGCCAATGCTGTCATAGTCTTCGGTATAAGAGGCGATATAGCCGCCAAGCTCGTGCTTGATTCGCTCGATTGCTGTCGCCTCCGCCTGAGGAAGCTCCCGATCCGGCGAGGAGACGACCAAATAATCAAGCGTAAGCGGTTGTTCGCGTACGGTCAAAATCCATGTTCCAAGACCGCCGACATTGATTTTGAATGCATTCAAGCGCCTTGCGACGGTTTCCGGTTTGTCCACCATTTCTTCCAATTGACGAACCATCGTATGCAGAACAGCTACTTTGTCGCTTCGCTCCCCCGTCGCTAACTCCAAATAATCGGCCACACGTTGAATCGTTGCCGCTTGCTCCTTGAATACCTTCGTCATCTCCGGTATCCGCTTCTCCAATTGATAATCGCGATAGGGATCCGGCGTATTTGAGGTAATGATCAATATTTTCCTGAACATCTCATTAAGCTGCAGCACGCTGGACTCGACCGTCCGCAGCAGCGGTGCAATTTCGCCGAGAGTAACCGCCATCCGGATCCGATGCGTGCCTTTCGTCAGATGGAATAAATACGGCTGCGCTCCTCCGAGTACATTCATCTGCCAGTTCATATCGAATTTAAACGGGATTTGCTTCATTTCCTTAAACGGGTACTGCCCGTCAATCATCAGGCTGCGCGTGCTGTAAACGCCCCGGAGCTGATCCTGCTTGCGCTTCAAGGCAATTTGATAGAGGCCATCCTCCTTCACCTCTACTTCCCACTCTATCCACTGCCCGGGCAGCTTCCAGTTCAGTCCGCCAATCGTATTGATTCTGAGCTTGGAAACATCGTACGGGATAACAGACGAACTTGATCTGTCGGAAAGCGGGCTTAAGGTTGGAGATGACTTCAGCACGGCCTCTTCCGCCTGAATCGTTACGTATTGATCTTTAACAGGCGCTAAACCTGCGGCTTCATATTCTTTTTTGATTTCCGCATAAGCTTTTGCGGTTTTCTCCTGATACAGCTCGATATAATCGATAGCCATTGGCTCCCTTGATGAAGTCAGCGATAAGGTTTGCTGGCCTTTGTCAAAAAAGAATAAATACGGCTCGTCATAATAACCGCCGCTATCCGTTAAAGTCTTGAGCTGCCACGACGGCTTCTCAACCTGTCTCGGGCGCAGATCGTTTCCTCTATCGTCACTTCTTATAGCATCCTCCAGATTACCCCACAGTCGGTTAAACAACAGCATTTCCGCACCCTTGAATGGCACTTTCTCATTAATAGCAAGCTGCCTTTCGATCGCAGAGCTTTTTCCCTCTATTGGGTAATAATGAATTCTGACGTTGTAAAGTCCCGGCTCTGCTATCTCCAGATTCCAGCTAATGGTTCCAGCCTCTGGCGTAATCACCGCTTTTCCATCCAAGCCTTCAAACCGATCTGCCATTTCAAAGCCGTCTCCAACCGTTTTTGAAAAGCTTTCCCCTTCGATTCGGATAACCTCAGCCGGACGCTCGGCATTCGAATAGCTGTTCAAATAGTCGTCATAGCCGCCCTTGGCATAGGAATGCTCTCCCATCTCAAAAGCACTCTTGGCTTGAACTCTCCCCATGTCAGATTGATTCGGAGGGTTATAGCTCCAAATGGACAAAAAAAATAAAACTAGAGCAAGTATGGCGATTGCGTATTTCTTCGCTTTGCTGTTCAATTCTTCTCCCCTCCTGCTGCTAGAGATAAAATATTCCGAACAGCCCCCATTAATAGAATGGCTAATTAGGGACTGTTCGACATTCGAAAGGAATCGCTATTTTTTATACACTTCGTCAATTGCTGCTTGAACATTCGCTTTAAATTTGCTTATTACGGTAGAGACCGAGTTGCCAGAAGTAAGGTCGCCTATAATATCGTAATAAGGCAATTTCGGGAATGTATTGTGATCGAGAACAAGCATGCCTTTTCCGGAAATGATTGCGTTCTCAATATCATCCTCATTCGTAAAGTTACTCTCCAGCGTAGCTTGGTCAGGATAATCATAAATCGAATCGACATCGTTTATTTTTTCCCAAATGTACATGAGCTGCTCTGGATTCTCGACTTTTTTGGGAATCGCCAGAGACTGGAAGAGAGCTTCTCCAGAATGATAGGCGGAAGCACTCGGGCCTTTAGGGAAGGGAACAAAGCCAATGTCATAATCCTTCATATCATTCTTGAGTCCTCCGATCTCCCAAATAGCGCCTGCATGCATCAGCGTATTGCCCTGACGAAAAAATTGGCCAGGCTCTGTCCAATCTCCGCCTTCCGTAGCTCTTGCAACCTTCTCGGTTGCCACACGGGAAATGAAATTAAAGGCTTCAACCGTTTTGGGATCTTCTAAATTTTGTTTATCTCCTAGAGTAAGACTTGCTTCATTGGAGTACAGCGCCTGATCCATCAGCGAGCCTTGTGAAAGTCCCCATCGATCCAGCTTCCCATCATTATTCGTATCCTTGTTGGCCTCTTTGGCAACTTGAATGAACGTATCCCAATTCCAATTATCTTCATTTACATAATCCTGAAGCGGCTTAAGTCCTAGCTGATTCAGCAGAGTACGATTATAGAAAATGCCAGAAATCAGATCAGACTGATTTTCCGTAAAACCATAGCCTCTGCCTTCATACTGCATAAACTCATTTGTAACCTTCTGGTTGAATACCTTCGTATTTTTCGTATACTCATCAATCGGCCAAATTAAATCTTGTTGGACCAATGTCGGAATCATATAGGCTTTACCCAGTCTGACGATATCGCCCAGTGGCTCGCCTGCCACCAAAGATGCGACAGCTTTCTGCTGATACTCACCGTAGTCAACAGCGACGTATTCCACTTTAAAATTATGCTTCCTCATTAGATCTTCCAGATTTTTCTTGCGCTGAATGTTGTCTGGATTGTCCTCGGATATCGTCATGTCCCACCACGATACGATTTTGATCACCCGTCCGCCCATGTCGAAATCCATCTCTGGCGTCGACAGCTCATCTCCGGTTTCCGTCCCAGCCTCATTAGTTCCAGTTGGATCGGCTGTCTCCAAACCTTCGTTTACGCTTGCCTCTGCTTTTTCCGTATTGCCGTTACCGCCGCTGCTTCCAGTGGCATCACCGCCTGAATTTCCGCTGCATGCTGCCAATGTAAATATCAACATTAAACTTAAAAAAACGACTGCCATTTTTCTCACTTGCACATGGATCCCCCCTGAAAATGGATTACATAAAAAGTTTAGCGCTTACATTTCTGAGCAACAACCTGCCTGTATCTAGATCAATTACCCGCCAAGGTATAGATTCGGATGAAATCGCTTTCTCGCTTTGCCTCTCTCGTTTTCAAATGGTAAACAAATGGTTGAGGGATAAAGAAATGCACGTTGTGGCGAAGCCGCACGTTGAACATAATGGAAACATAATTACTTTATTCGTGCGGAAATTCACCCGCAGACTACTATCTATTATGAAAGTGAGGTTCTTACCGTGTATAAGATATTGCTTGTTGATTCAATGATTCATTCGAGGGAACGAACGCAGAACATGCTTGACTGGAGCCATTTAGGTTTTATCATACAAGCGTATGCGGACAATTCCTCGGACGCCCTGGCTTTATTGGATAGGGAGCCACTTTCCCTTGTTCTGATTAATATTAAAAACACTCAAGCTGATAGCATGCTGCTCTGCGAGCATATCCGCGAGCAGAGCCGTGTTCCCATTATCCTCTTGGAGGGCAGCGATGATTTCCAGTTGGCGAGGAAAGCTTTGGCTTATCAAGTAAGCGATTACATTTCACAGCCCGTTCTCGCAAGCGATTTAACGGCAAGTTTACTTGCTGTAAAAAAAGAGCTCGATTCCTTTTCAGATGATCCACCTCTTGCAGCTTCAGCGCCGCTTCCCTTCAAGAGAAAACCTCATGCTGCGTCCATTATCGATGTCGTGAAAAAATACGTGGAGGAAGAACTGCACCTTAACATTACGTTGAAAAAAATATCAGCCCTATTGCACTTCAACTGCGCTTACTTAGGTCAAAAATTCAAGGATCATGAAAACATGTCGTTTAATGAATACCTCCTTCAGCAGCGGATGGAAAAAGCAAAGCTGCTGCTCGAAAAAACGGATATGCGCATCTATGAAATTGCTAATGAGGTCGGTTACACCGAAATCGATTGGTTCTACAAAAAATTCAAAGCGTATACAGGAGCCAGTGCGAACGAATATAGAAAGCAAATCTCTTAAATTCATCGCTGTAATGGCAAGCATAAAAATACAAGCCAGCTTCCCTTGGGTGAGGAAGCTGGCCTGCTGCATGTGTGGTAACGTTAAAATCCAGCAGATAGATTGACAACCTCGTAATAGGCGCCTTTCGGCCGCTGCTCCGTATCAAACAATAGCGGCCAATTTTTGCGTCCTCTTACCGGGAAATAATCCAGCCACGTATAGTCGTCTGCTGCTCCCCAGAAGGTAACGCCGGTCAGCACATCCCGATATTCGCGGAAAAGCTCAAAAAACTGCCGGTAACGTAGTTCCTGCTGACGCAGCATTTCGGCTGTCGGTGCTGCCAAATCCGTACGTCGGTCGTCAAAGGCGAAGACCGACACATCCATCTCCGTTATTTGCAGCTTCAATCCAAGCGATGCATAACGCTCGATTGCCGTGCGAATGTCAGCCAAAGACGGCTCTGTTAAATTCCAGTGCGCCTGCAGACCGATGCCGTGTACTGGCGCTCCCTGCTCAAGCAGCGATTTGACGAGCCGATGAATTTTCTCTCGCTTGCCCGGGTTGCACTCGTTGTAATCGTTGTAGAACAACAGCGCAGCAGGGTCGGCTTCATGGGCAAAACGGAATGCTTGGGCCATATAATCGTCGCCAATGCCCTCCAGCCACCTTGAGGGCCGCAGCCATTCCTCCCCATCGTCAGTGACCGCTTCGTTGACGACATCCCAGCAGTAGATCGTATCGCGGTAACGCTGTACAACCGTCTCGATGTGAGCCTTCATCCGGGCAAGCAGCGTTTCCCGAGCTGCCGAACCGCCGTTTCCATCGTCGAATACCCAATCCGGCGTCTGATTATGCCACACCAACGTATGTCCGCGCAGCTTCATGCCATGCTCGCTGGCAAACTGGGCAATTCGGTCAGCCTCCTCGAAGGTATACGTATTTTCAGCAGGGTGAACGCTCGCGAATTTCATCTCGTTCTCCGCCGTTACACTGTTATAGTGCCTCACCAGCAGCTCGCGTTGGCTTACGATTGTGTGACTATTAACCGCAGCACCGATCAGAAAATCATTTTTGAAGCTTCCCGCCAGACTATCCGTCGCATTCATATGGTTCTTCTCTGCCATTCTTCTGCCACCTTTCGCTTCTTTATATGACGACGCTACTTTCCGTTCACGCCCGTCAGTTTCAAGACCCCAAAGCCGAATGTATTCTGGTACGACTGTCCGGACCGATCATTCCAGACGGCCACACTATCGCGGTCCCCGTCGCCATCCTCGTCATTGTTGACCTGTACGTCAAAGCCGATCAGATCTCCGGCTTTTGGAGCCTTTCCGATCCACGCGATAGATGCTTCCACTACATAACCATTCGCTGTCCGCTTCGCAGCTGAGATCAGATTTTCGCTTAGTGAAACCGGACTGACACTCTGCTCATTAACGAAGTTAATCCGGTACTGTCCGTCATCGGACTCGTAGTGGCTGCTCGCTGCATTATTTTGATCGATGAAAATTTCCACCGAATCCTGCTCCCACGCATTAGCACTCTTTTTCGAAAGCAGCGAGTCCGTTACTTCGGCCAGCACGTACAAACGGCGGCCGTCCCATAACGTCCTGACCTTGGCCTTCGATCCACTTGATCCATTGACCCAGCGTTCGGTCACGATTGATTTTGCATTTGCCCATACCGCATCAATGCTGCCATCAATGACTGGCGTACCTTTTACAGCTTTAGCGTATTGAGGTCCTTCAACCAGCTGTAAAACACCGAATTTGGACGTATCGGCATCCTGCGAATTCGTCGTGTCATTCCAAGATGTCTTCGTTACTATGCTGCCGGATTTGTCAACGATTCGCACATCAATCCCAAGCTCTTTGCCAAGCACCAGACCGTTTATTGGAACCGCAGCTTCTATTCGGTAGCCGCCAGCCGTCTTGACTGCTATATAATTCACGGTTTTATCCTTATTCGCTCCACTGCGCCGGAATGTATATTTTTTGTCGTCCGCCTCGTAAGACGTTGTCTTGCCATTGTTGCCGTCCATATAAAGCTCGACCGCATCGCTGCCATTCGTCGTTTTATCCAACACATCTACCGTTACATAAAGATACCTTTTATCCCATAGCGTCTTAATCTTGGCAATCGCATCGCCTTCCTTCAGCACGGATATGAGCGGTGCTCTATTCCACGCCTCCTCCAGCTTGCCATCGATCTTCGCGCTTCCCTCTGTCGCCGTTGCTTGCATCGTTTCGACTGGCACCTTGCTCGGATCAACGAGTGCCCAATACGCGAATTTCGCCTGAAGCCGTTCATCGAACAATAGCGGCCAATTATTGCGCGTGACAGGGAAGGTACGGAGCCATGTATTAATGTCGTCCTTGCCCCAGAAGATTACTGCAGTGATCTGGTCCTTGTGCTTCTTAAACACTTCGAAAATTTCCTTGTACCGGTTCGCCTGCTTAATCTGCAGCTCAAGCGGAAACGTATCATAGGAATCCGTGTCATTCGTATAGACACTCATATCCAGCTCCGTGATCTGCTGCTCAATGCCTAGGTCCCGGAAAGCCTGAAGCATATCATCAAGAGACTGAATGGACGGATCCGCAATGCCAATATGTGTCTGATGGCCGACACCGTCCACAGGGATGCCCTTATCCTGCAGGCGCTTGATCAAATCATGCAAATATTGCCGTTTTTCAGGAATATTCGTATTGTAGTCGTTAATGAACAGCTTGGCCTCTGGATCCGCTTCATGCGCATATTCGAACGCCTTCTCGATAAATTCCTCGCCAGCTATTTGATACCATAAGCTGTTGCGCAGGCCGTTCGGCTTCTGGTCACCGGGCTCAAGAACCTCATTTACAACATCCCAAGCGTAGATTTTGCCTTTGTATCGGCCGACTACCGTCTCAATATGCCGCTTCATCCTTGCAAACAGCAATTCCTTGCTGGCTAAGTTGGCGTTCTCATCGTAGAACACCCAATCCGGCGTTTGGGAATGCCAGATGAGCGTATGGCCGCGTAAGGCAATGTCATTGTCTAAAGCGAAATCAACGATCTTATCCGAGCGTGTAAAATCAAATTGTCCTTCCTTCGGCTCGGTAGCATCCCACTTCAGCTCATTGCCTGCGGTCAGACTGTTGAAATGCTTTTGAAGCAGCTGGGCATCCGGCCCGGCAGCATCTTCAATTTCACCCACGAGCAAGGAGGATCCGAGTAAAAAATCATCGGCAAATACATCTTTTAGAGCTGGAATATCCTTTTGAATTTCAATGGGTACCGAATCTGGCATACGCTCAATAACAACATCGTCCACATTGAATTCCAGTTTCGCATGATCTATGGATTCAAAGTAAATACCTAGGGTCTCAATCGGATGGAGCAAGGTGTACGCACCCGTTAGCTTCACCCAGCCGCTTTCCGTTACCGTTTTGGCAGCAACTGGCTCATAAAACAAATTCCCATTCGTTTTCCGCTCAATCATCATAGAGATAGAGGAATCAGGCATTCCCGCAGGCAGGCGAACCCAGGCCGAAAACGCGTAGGTTTTGCCAACCTCCATAAACGATGCCAGATCGAGCATCGGACCGTTCCATCCTTCCGTTCTCCCCGTAACCTGAAGACCGTATGCTCCCGAATGGGCGGCCGAGGAGGCTGCTGTCAGACTTTCGTTGCCGCCGCGTCCATGCCAGCCTTGTGTAGTGCCGTCTTCAAAATCCGTCGCGAGCCGTTCCGCTTCGCTTGGCGTCTCTGCGCCAGCTTCCGCATTCGTCTGCTTTGGCAGCAAACTAAGCGACAAGGCCGTCATCATCAAAATGGTAACCAATAACAATGAAATAGAGCGTTTCAATCGATTTTTCTTCATTAAAGACACCTCGCCTTTCAACTTTTATTCCATAAAGTCCCCACTCGGGGCGTGTCATGGCAGCCTTTTAACCAAATCCACCCTGATTCAGCTCCTCCATGAAAGTATAGCGCTTTCATATTTCAGCAACTACCCGTCGATCTTTGTGAATTTACCCGATAAATCATAGATGCTAAAGCGTAGCAACAGGAGAAAAAAGCAAACGAGCGGCCCCTTCGCACAGGCCGCTCGCTCATTTGCTTCATCTCATCCAGTATATGCTCAGTTATACTTCACATCACCCGGTAAAAGCTAGATTGTACTACGTTAGATAATCTTGCAATAACGGAAATAATCGAAATCGACATATCCGCCTGCTTGCTCGGTGGCGTAATTAAACAGCCCAATCCGATAGCCCATAAAATGCTCCAACCTATATTTCATAGGTAAAGAACGGCCGACTCGTATCCATTCCACTCCATTCGCAGAATAGTAAAAGTGAGCGATATCCGCACTGTCCTTAAAATTAAAATCGATTTTCAAATGTATTTGGCTGCCTTCGAATGGACTTTGCTCAACCGCTTCTTCACCGCCGTCGCTCTGATTCATACATGTGACCACATAGCGGTCGCCATTGTCCGCAGCCCGAATGCCTACTGTCCCGAATAAATGCTGCAAGGCAACCAAGCCTGCATAGTCACCCGGTTTCATCTGGGAAACATCCATCATTGTCATCCCGCTGCAGACCGGGCCTTCCGTCCGCTGTGTTAACGTATTGCGGGCATATGCAATACTGCTTGCCGGATTCCCCGTCATCAATCGCAAAAAACCCGGCCTAGCCGTTACGGACCAAAGTCGATTATCCGGGTTATGGTTCCACTGCCAGTTCAAGGCCAGTTTGTTTTCCGCATACTCAAACTCATCGCTAATGACTAACGGTTTAGGCTCCGAATTCGGCAAGTGCACGTCAAATGCTGGGGGAACTTCACCGTCTATGCCGATAACCGGCCAATCATCTATCCAGGAGACAGGCAGCAGGCAAGGGATTCTGCCTACGGCATCATGGTCTTGAAACAGTATTGCAAACCAGTCTTCTGCGGGTGTGTCGACAATGCCGCCTTGCGCGATGCCATTGTTGCGATAGCCCATATCATCATCTAGCAGCAGCTTGCTCTCATAAGGGCCCAGAAGCGCTCGGGAACGGTAGCATAGCTGTCGTCTGCGCCGATTTCCGGTATTCGGCCATTCGATGAAAAACAAATAATAGTACCCATTCAGCTTGTAAGCATGACAGCCCTCGCAGCGCAGCCCAATTCCATCCCGCTCCGTCTCAAACAGCAATTGATCGATCCCGCTCGGTTTGAGAGCCGTCGCATCTGCTGTGAGCTCCGTAATACGGATATCCCCGTTCCCGTGGATGACATAGACGCGTCCTTCGTCAAACAGCATGCTCGGGTCATGATGGAGTCCTGGAATGGCGGAGCGTTCCCAACATCCATTCTCGATATCCGTCGTCTGGTAAACATAGAACTGGTTCATGTCGAGGCTCGAGAAGCATACATAAAACCTGCCGTTATGATGGCGCAAGCATGCGGCCCACGAACCTTTGCCATAAATACCTTTCCCGTCAAGCAAATTATGAGCAGCATTATCCTCGAAAGTATCGAACACATAGTTTACAATTTCCCAATGCAGTAGGTTCTCCGACTTCATGATTGGGCACCCAGGCATCGTGTGCATGCTTGTGCTAACCATATAGAAGGTCGTTCCCACTCTAATGACGCTTGGATCAGGGATATCTGCCCATATGATTGGGTTGGTTATCATCGTCTTGCTCACACGATTCACTCCTCAAGCATTATCGTATTTATATGCTATGCTTTGCTTTCCTTCGCATAAGGATCGATCATCTGAATCGTCCCGTCCTCATTGTAGTGCAATTCTGTAAATTTAACACAGCGCTTGTGATTGACTCCTTCAGAGAGGGAGCTGTCGTGATAGAATAAATACCATTTGTCCTCGAACTGCACGATAGAATGATGGGTTGTCCAGCCGATTACCGGCGTAAGAATGGTCCCTTTGAACGTATAGGGACCCATCGGGTTACGGCTAACCGCGTAAACCAGCTTATGCGTAGTCCCTGTTGAGTACGACAAATAGTACCAGCCGTTATACTTATGCACCCAAGGTCCTTCGAAATATCGTCGATCCTCATCACCAGCTAAAATCAGGCTGCCGTTCTCGTCGAGAATCGAAATCTCCTGTTGATCCTCTTGGAAAGACAGCATATCCTCGCTCAGCAAAGCGACACGCGGACCCAGCGCTGTCTCCCCCTCATTCGGACCTGCTGCGTCTGCCTCGAAGACGCCGTTCTGCCATTTTTCCAATTGTCCTCCCCAAAGACCTCCAAAGTAGATATAGGACTTATCGTCGTCATCCACGAATACAGCCGGATCAATACTGAAGCTGCCCGCAATGTAGTCTGGCTCTGGGGCAAAGGTACCCGCTGGTGTCGTGCTTGTGGCTACGCCAATTCGAAATATCCCTTCATGATCCCGAGCGGGAAAAAACAAATAATACAGATTGTTCTTATAGGCAGCATCCGGCGCCCATAGCTGCTTGGAGGCCCATCGTACATCCTTTAGATGCAAAACCTCGCCATGGTCAACAACAGCCGTTTCAAAATTATCTAGGGATAGCACATGATAATCCTCCATCGCGTATTGATCCCCATTATCGTTGTCAGGGCCATCGTGGTCGAGGTCATGAGACGGGTAAATATAGATTTTGCCTTCAAATACGTGTGCAGAAGGATCTGCCGTAAACATATGGGTAACAAGTGGTTGATTAGGTACTGGTGCATGAGACATAGGAATTCTCCTCCAATTCAAGGTCATTTCAAGCTGATATACCGCTTATTCGCCAAACTGCCAATCGTAAAATTTAAACAATGGATTGCCAGGTTCCCCGCAGAATACAAAGTACAAATCGTGCACACCGTCAGCACCCGAGACTTCTGTTTGCCATTCCATCCAGCCCTGACCGGTCATGTTCGGAATCGCGAGCGTCCCAACCAGCTTTCCGTCCGGGGCATTCAAGCGGAGCTCCATTTTGCTAGCCGCACCTACATTCAAGACGGAAGCCTTAAAAGCCGCGGCTCCTTTCCCCCCAAATTCCACCTTGGATAAAGCGAGCCAATCCCCGTTATTAATGTCCGTTACAGCCATTAGCGGGCTTTGCGGATCGTTCTCGCTTGCGATGGCTTCCACAGCAACGCCCGCACTCCACCCCATCGTCACCGCGCCAACACGATCGTAGGGATTAAATGCCTTTACTTGCCGGACACCTTCATAATCAGCATGGATTTCTTGAATCAAACCATCCTTAAACGCAAGCTGGTTCAGGTGCGTGGAGCGATAGCCGTTCGGAACGCCAAGCGTTTTGGATAAGGTCTGGGCATGATAAGCGATATACCAAGCATCATGGAACTGGAAAATGGCATGATGGTTGTTTCCGCCAATACCGAAGAAGTGCACTGGATTTTTGAGAATCGTTCCACGATAAGTCCATGGCCCCATCGGCTTGTCGCTTGTCATATAGGCAATTTCGCCTGCGGGCGGACTCCCCTCCAGGCGAGCGCCATTATAGAAGTTCGAGCAATAGGTATAGTAGTAAATCCCATCCCGCTTATTGAGGCCGGCATCCTCGAACATATACGGGGCAGGAATGACGGCTGCCTCGCCGACAACGCTCGTCATATCATCACCTAACTGCATGACGCGCGCAGTATTGGGCATCTCATCCTTCCCCTCGGGAACGCCCCCGCCAAAATAGATATAGCCCTTTCCGTCATCATCGACCAATACGGCAGGATCGAAAAGCCACGTCACATTCTCCACGCCAGGCGTTGATCTCGAAATTAAGGGCTGCCCAATGGGATCAACCCACGGGCCTACCGGGCTATCGCTTGACAATACGCCAATTCCGCTTGCATTGTTGGCAAAATAAAGAAAATATTTATCCTTGCCGTCGATTATTTTATGCGCTGCTGCTGGCGCCCACGACTGCGTGGCCCATTTGGCTGCGCCCTGCGGGCCTGCCACCCGGATTTCGCCATGATCCGTCCAGTTCATCAAATCATCCGAGGAAATAACCGTGATTTTGTTGATGGTTCCATACGTATTTTCTTTCATATTTCCATCTTCGCCATATTCCAAAACATCGTTCGTCATATAGAGATAGACGCGCTTCTCTACTACTAAGGCATACGGGTCTGCTCCAAACTTGTGGGAGACAAGCGGATTGCCTTGTGGCGGCACCTTCCCGAATGCACTCGCGGGCAATAGGTCATTCATTTCATATCCTCCTTGTACGTTCGCTTTCATTTATTCCTGTAGGAAAGGTATCCCGATATTCTTGCGGCGTTATTCCCGTAGCCTTCTTGAAAAAGCGCGTAAACGAATGTGCCGCTTCGTAACCGACGGCGGACGATACTTCTCGAATTTTAAGCTCCCCGTTCCTTAGCAGCTCTCTCGCTTTTTTCAAGCGGCAGCTATCTATATATTCAGATAAATTCACTCCGCGCTCCTGCTTAAAAAAACGGGATAAGTAGGATGGATTAAAATAATTAATTTCCGCCAGCCGCACTAAGGACAAATCCTCGCTTAAATGTTCTTCGATATATCGGCATATACGGTCGATTACACTGGTTGCCCGCTCTAGCTCGCCGTTATGCTTAACTTTGAATAGGCGTTCGGCAATGACATGCAAATAGGCAATCCCCTCCTTCATGGATGAATGCTCATCCAGACGCATCAGTTTTCCATAATCACCGATCTGGTGATAAAGTCCCCCGCGATTAATGGAAGAAAGCAGCACGAGCGCGATAGAATAATAGCTTTCTATCGTTCGGTGAACATGGGCCGTTGCATGCAGCATGCTGGCCGTCAATTCCTCCAGCACTTCACAAAACTTATCTTTCCTCCCAGCCTCAAGATAGGCTTCCATTAACTCTATTTTTTGAGCAAGCATACCGTCTTCTTTCCTGTTTGAAGGCTCAAGCTGCTCCGTGCGATCCATTAAAATAATCGATAACCCGTCGGCAATTGTCATTTGATGCAGCTGGCGCAGCCTTTCATATTGCTGCGTTACCGCTTCCCATTCACAAGAAGCACCGCTTATGGTGAAGGCAATCGTTAAGCCGAGCGATTCCAAGCATGTCTCCTGGATGAGCTCCAGCGTTCCTTCCAAATAACGAATCAAATGATTATATAGCCTCTCCTCGACATGTTCTGAAGGCTGAAGCAGCCATAACAAATCTCCGTGCTTATCAACAATTCCAATATGCCGCGTCTGCTTTGACAAATAGGAATGCCAGATCATTCTGGTGGAATGAACAAGCTCGCTTCTATCGGAGTAAGTGGCCTCAGCTGGATAGGACAAATGACCAACTACCATTACAACCGGAATCAAAGGATTCAGATCGATGTTCAGTTTGCCGAATTCCTTGACCAGCACCTCTTGCTCAAGGCATAGAAGATGGCTTTTTTGCAGAAGATGTCTGATATACTCTCCTTGCGCCATAAATTCAAGCGCATCAACCTGTTCGCGGGATTGCTCGACTAATGCGCTCAATTGATTGTTTTGATGAATCTCTTGAATGACTTCCTGTACAACTTCAGTAACTTTCGCATACCCTTCTGTTTTCAATAAATATCGAACATTGGACATTTGAATCGCCTTATAAGCATACTGAAACTCGCTATAGCCCGTTAGGAAGATGATTTTGCATCTTGGCCAATACATCTGAATCTCATCCGACAATTCTAAACCGCTCATGCCTGGCATGCTAATGTCAGTCAGAACGATATCAATTCGGGTACGTTTCAACCAATTTAGCGCTTCTTTGCCAGAGTACGCTTTACAGACATCGAGCTTGTCTGGCATCCATTGCTGGAACACTTCATATAACCCATCCGTAATGATATCTTCATCATCCACGACTAACAGTCTAAGCAATCCATTTCTCCTCCTTCAGCTTGATGCGAATGACGACCTTAAGACCGTTCAGCTCGCTTCTAGACAGAAGCAATCCGCTATTTTTTCCATACGTTAAAAGAATGCGCCTATGAATGTTCATCATGCCTGTCATTTCATAGGATTCTGAAGGGCTGTCCAGGCGATTCTGTAAGTCTTCAATTTCGGTATCGCTCAGTCGATTCCCATTGTTCTCCACGATAATTTGAGCTGCAGTCTCATCCAGCTCAAAAGCAACTCGAAGCAGACCATCTTCCGTCATTTTCTCTAGACTATGCTCATATGCGTTTTCGATAATAGGCTGAATGATAAGCCTGGGCACACGGATATTCGCCATTTCCTTTGGCAATTCATCAAATTCCACACGAATCCGCCTTGAAAACCGGAGCTTCTGAATTTCGGTGTACATGCGGGAGTGCTTCGTTTCCTCAGCTAGCAGCACATTATCCTCCCCATTACGGGTAATGAACCTGAAATATTCCCCTAGCATATTTGTAAATTCTTCAATGCGCTCCGTATCTCCGGTTCTAGCCAAGGAATTGAGAATAAAAAAGCTGTTATAAAGAAAATGGGGATTGATTTGAGATTGAAGCTGCTTCAGCTCTGCCCGCTGCATCATCAGCTTTTGCTTGAAATCCTGATCAATCAGTGCCTGCAATTTATTCAGCATTTGGTTGAACCGATTATACAGGTAGCCGAATTCATCCTTTTCCTCATGCTCAATATGAATATCCAGTGCACCTCCCTCCATTCTCCTAAAGCTCTGAACGAGGAGCAGCAATGGTTTATGAACGAATTTATAAGTGGAATAAGAATAGATAGCGATGGCAATGAAGGTCATGATCGCGAATAGCCAAGCCCAGATTACAAATTTGCCCAGCGGTTTGCGTACGGTTTCCTCGGGCAAATACGAAGCGACGGTAACACCCAATTTATCCGAATGTGCTTTGTCAATATGATACTTTTTGCCATCAATAATCAGCTTGGTCGTGCTGGCTTCTTCTACTTCTCTTATATCGCCTTGAAGCCTTCCACTTAATTGCTCGTCGCTCATCAATACAAATCCCGTTGTATCCGAAATGAGAAATGACCCGCTTTCCGGATAAATATTGACTTGGTCCAAGGCATATCTCAGCTTTTCCCTATCTAATTCAATTTGTATGACGAATAGCGGCTCTTCTCCCTTCATGCCGTTATACTTTGAGGTGCTAAGATGAAGGGTGTTCCCCCACTTTACAAGTCGCTGCTCGCTCCTCCCAATACTGAAGCGAAAGTAATTGAACTTTTCAACGTCAAGATCAGAGATCGCATTGCCGAACGAAATTGTTTTGTTAACAGGACGGATATGCACATAAACATCTTTAATATAAACACTGCTATTTTTAAAAGAAGTTAAGCGACGGATCAAATAATTTAAGCTCGCTCTTTTTTCAACATTGTCCATCATCTCCCAAGTGACAACGAGCCTATTCAATTCATTATCTTCCAACAAGTCGAACTCCTGCAGCTCCATCCATTCAATTTCCCGATTAAAGGCTTCCAAATAATTCGATAATTGCGCCTCGGAAGTTCTTGACAGGCCTTCGCTCGCATTTTTATAGCTCCAATTATACAAATAGACGCCTAGCAGGATGATAGGCAGAATCACAATGAGATAAATAATGACCTGTCGCATGAATATCGTATTTCGCCATGAATGGGCGGGAAATTTAAGCAAACCAATTCCTCCGATGCTGCTTTAATAAGTGATGAGCAAGTGTCTTGTCTTCTAGCATACAGAGTCGAAGGAGAGTCTTCTTACTTAAAATCACTGCCTCTTTCCGCATACCACTGATTTACCTCCGCTGTTATACGACTCCCGCCCAGCTTATTCCAATCGTCTACAAACCGATCAAACTCGTCTATGGGACTGCCAAGTATAATATTCACGAACGTTTCGATCTGTTGATTATACAAAATGGCTTGCTTCACTATCATCGTTTCCGTTGGAGGCCCTACAAAGCTTTCGTACAATAGCTGATTATTCTTCATGTATTGATCAAGGATCGCAAAAGCCCCATTCGGCCCATAGGTCCGCTCCCATCCCCATCCTGACTCCTTGTTCACATGGCCAGTACGGTAGGTTTGAATGTTTTTGTAGATGGAACTGGCTTCATCCTTTAAGACAGAATGATCGCCGGTTCTTTCTGACTCAGCAATTTGGCGATACGCCTCCAAGTTTTTCATCGCTGGAAAAGGGGTAACCGGTGAAAGCTTCCATACCGGTAATGGAGAGCTGTAATAGGTTTCATATTCAGCCGTTTCCCCCCAGTTTTTCTCCAAATGCAAATTAAAAAGCTTAACGATTGCTTCAGGATGGGGATAAGCTTTTCTAACGGCAAGAAACTGGCTCGTGCTGAACCGCAGCGGTACCATCGGCTCTTCTCCTGACACAGAAACGATCGGAAATGCCTGCCACTCTGCATTTGGTTGAGCAGCACGGCTGGTTTGAGCTAATAAAGACCCCCATTGCTCTCCATAAAACATGCCAATATGGCTCTCAGCAATTAGCTTTTCTTCTTTCAAACCATCCTTAAGCCCAAACTCGCTATCGATTTGACCATCCCGATACGTATTTTGAAGCACCTTTAACGCCTCTTTCACTTCGGGTTGAATCCCGCCATATAAGAGTTTTCCCGACTTGTCCTTGATCCATAGGTTAGGGTAAGCCTCATAGCCTGCCATAAAGCCTGCCAAGCCCATAACGGGATCGAATAAATATTGGGTCACGGCTAGTCCAAACGTATCATTAATGCCATTATTGTCAGGGTCATTTTCTGTAAACGCTTTCGAAATAGCTAAAACGTCGCCCATCGTTTTCGGCGGTTTTAAACCGACTTGCTCCAACCAATCTGTACGCAGCCAAATAAACATCGCCCCTTCAATAGAAGAGCTGGTCTCTGGTATTCCCATCAGCCTACCATCGACCGTTGCCGCTTCGAAAGGGCCCGTCCCTTCTTGGCTTAAAATTTTCTTCGTAAACGAAGAGGCATATTGCTCGTAAGCAGCAGATAGATCTTGAATCAGTCCAGCATTGCTGAGCATCCTCAGCTGCTGCGCATTGACTCTGACGACATCGGGTATATCTCCTGAAGCAAATGCACCGCTTAGTTTCTGATGATAAAGGTCCCCCTTGGCAACCCAATCATATTTAATTTTAATGCCCAGCATCTGTTCATATAGTCGATTCCACCTATTATCCTCAAACGTTTCTTCTGGCAATTGGCTGATTAAATTCTCCAAGCTATCGTCGCTTTCTCTTGCAAAGGTTAATTCAATAGCTGGATTATATTGGCTTAGCGCGGCACCCTGATAGGCAGTCTCTCCTTCAAATTCACTAGATACTTCTTTGTTGGTGCCGCTGCTATAGTCGCATGACGCAAGGAGTTGAACTGACAATAATGCAGTAAGCAAAAGCTTGACCTTGTTCATTATTGGTATTTTCAACAGGTGTGACCCCATTTCACATTTGAAAATATCGATCCATTTCCATTCTATGCTTCTAATTATCCGAATTACGGGCTAATAACACAATACACATCTCTTTATTTTGTTACCCGTCCTTTACTTAAAAAAATAAATCATCCGCCCATCTCCTTTATTGGATGATGGACGGATGCGCTTGAAACTTCTTCGTCAGATGAAATAGGGCCGAAATAAACGCTAGTAAGAAACCACATGCCGACATCGGTATGCCTACACACCCGAACAACTCCAAAAATTAGATTAAATCCGACTTCTGCAGCAGCAGCTGCACCATCTTGGCAACCTCGGCCCTTGTCACTTGCGCTTTCGGAGCAAGTATAGCTTCATTTCTACCAGTTACGATGCCCGCTTGTATGCTGTCCGCTATTCCGCTTTTCGCCCAGTCAGCCACCTCCGATGCATCGGTATAGGGCTTTAATAGCTCGCTCGCAGCTTGACTGGAAAGCTTCGCTTTCTGACCGGTCATGACCATCGCCTTTGCTAAAATCGTCATCGCCTGCTCGCGAGTAATTTTCTCTTTCGGCCGGAATGTGCCATCCTCGAATCCTTGGATAAGTCCGTAGGCTTGGGCAGTCATGACCGCGCTGCTGTACCAATCCTTCGCCAAAATGTCCGAGTATGGAGGTGTGCCGCTTTCCAGCTCCAATCCCAGTCCCCTTACAATGATTGCTGCGAATTCGGCCCGTGTGATGGCTGCACTTGGGTTAAACAAATTTTGGCCGATGCCATTAATGACCATTCTTGAGCCCATATCGTTGACGGCATCCTTTGCCCAATGATTTGCGACATCCTTGAACATTACGGGATGATAAATAATCGAGTAGGTGCTGTTCGACAAGCTGTTCAGCAACGCATAATACTTGCCGTCCACCTGAACGATTTTAGTTGGCACATGACGAACTATTCCATCAGGCTCTATTACAATGCCTGTTGTTATTTGGTCCGGATGAATACCCTCTGGAAGAGTAATTGTCCGCTGGACATAAGCATTGAACTTCGTCAGATGAATGACAGAATCTTTATTTATTAAACTAATTTTAAAATCAATTGGCGGTATGACTAGGTTAAATCCCTCCCGAGCAGCCGCATTCTCTACCACTTTTGCCATTTCCTCGGACGCTTCTGCAATTTCAAATTGCATCGTCGTATCTTGTAAATTGATCATGGCCCCCAGTTGACCGATTATCACGTTCCTTTCGATTTGCTGCACAGGCACAGTATAGGCTGCCCGATCGGTTTTGATCTCGATTACAGCTTTCTTCTCTCCTAAGCCTTTTAGCATTTGCGCATTCAACTGCCCGATAACGATGTCGGAGCCGTTATAAACGGGAATCGTAATGACCGCATTGTCCCCCAACGAAGCAAGCAGCTGCTTCAGCTTCTGCTCGTCAAACACAACCGTTGTAACGGTTTTCCCATTTTTATTTGTCACATCGGCAGTTCCAGTTCCGGCACTCACAACCTTGCCGTTGATTAGGATGTCGATACTGCTGCTTCCTGTCCCTGGTGTAGCTGCTGGTGCACCGCCACCGCTGCTTCCTCCGTTGTTTCCACCATTGCTGCCACCATTACTGCCTCCGTTGTTTTCGCCCGTTACCGTAATTTGCGTTACCGCTTTTTTCTCTTTGCCTCCGGCAACAGCAGTTAATGTCAGCGTCCCTAATCCAGCCGACAAGCCTTTAATGGTTACGGCAGCTTTGTTGCTGTCGCCTACGATGCTAATAGAACCGCTAGCCTCCCATTGATAAGCGGGGTTGGTTGCATCAGTTGGATCAAGCGCCGAGTTAACAGCCAATTGCTCATTCACTTTAAGGGTTTGTGCCCCATATGAAATGCTGACGGATTGCAGGGGAATGTTTTCCTCCGTTTCAAGAGCGGTGAATTTCCAATCATCCATATTAAAAAGATTGCTCTCGCCTTCTCCTTTGAACATCAAGAAAACATTGTGAACCCCTTTAACAGAACTTACATCTGTTTTTATCAGCTTCCAAGCTTGCTCCCCGCCTGTAGAAGCCGCATCAAGCGTACCTATAACCTCACCAATAGGACTATCTATACGAATCTCAATTTTCCCGCCTACGACTGAAGCAATATTGGCTTCGAATGACCCGGCCCCATCATTGCCGAAATCAACATTCGCAACCGCCAGCCAATCCCCGTTATGAATATTTGTGACATTCAGATTAGGGTTTGTGCTTTGGCTGCCTGGCGCTTCAAATATTTCTGTCAAAATGCCTGCTTGCCATGCAATTGTTTCTGCTTCCGTTCTTTGATAGGGATCGAGCGTTTTCAGTTGAGCGACACCTTCCATATCAGCTTGAATCTCTTTCATTCGTCCATTCTCATAAAATTCAACCTTATTAATATGAGTGGAACGATAGCCTTTTCCGTCCCCTATAGAAGCTTTGCTGACGGTCTGCGCATGGTAGGTAACATACCACTCTCCATTAAACTCGAAAATAGCATGATGGTTATTGCCGCCAACCCCGAAAAACGTATACGGATTTTTCAGAATTGGGGCGACATACGTAAACGGCCCCATAGGACTGTCGCTCACCATATAAGCAATTTCACCTGGAGGCGGTGTGCCTTCCGGATGAGTACCCGCAAAATTCGAACAATAGGAGTAATAATATTTTCCATTATACTTATGAATGCCGGAATCCTCGAACATGAAAGGCGCATCGATCGTAACCGCCGACCCTACTGTACTGATCAAATCATCACCCAGTTGAATTACTCTGGCGGTGTTGGGATGAGCCATTTGTTCTGCGGTCGAGTTAGGTTCACCAGGAATGCCCCCGCCAAAATACAAATAACCTTTGCCGTCGTCATCAACCAGTACTGCCGGGTCAAACAGCCAGACGACGCCGGGAACGCCAGGCGTATTTCCGGTTATCAACGCTTCTCCGAGCGGATCAATCCACGGTCCGAGCGGGCTGTCCGCAGTCAGCACGCCAATTCCTCCCGCACCATTAGCAAAATAAAGGAAGAACTTATCCTTTCCGTTTATTTGCTTATGAGCAGCTGCCGGCGCCCAAGAAAAAGTCGCCCAGTCCGCAATGCCGCCCGATCCCGCCACTGGAATTGCGCCATGATCCGTCCAGTTCACCATATCTGCCGAGGAAATCACATGTACTTTATTCAAATTAGCGAACGAATTATCTTTAATATTTCCGCTGCTATCATATTCGAAGGCGTCACTCGACATATAGATGTAAACTCTTCCATCAAAAACTAATGCATACGGATCAGCTCCCAGCTTGTGGCTCATCAGCGGATTGGAGTAGCCCGGGATTTTCGCAAGCGCTTTCGTATCCAACTGCTTTAATCCAATGCTCGCTACTGCATCATGAACGTTGTAAACGACATTTCCGCCTTCAACAGCAATGTAGTCTGTGCGAATGAAAACGGTACGATCAGATGGCACAAATCGATCCACCTTCAGCTTGATCGTCGCAAAAAGGTCGGAGGATGCGTTGGCGAACTTCACCTTGTCCCCAGATACATGCAGCTGAAGATGATGATCGTCATACGTATACGCCCCCTTTCCAGTCAGATTGTCAGCATTAAACGCAACATCGGTTACCGTTAAATAATCAGGGATGTTGAAGGACGCTGAAATCGACTTATACCCCTCATCCGGAAGCGCTTCCATCTTTACAGGTACGGAAAGCTCCATATTCTGAACGCCAATAACATCCGGCAAATCTCCCAAATCTGCTTGCAGGACGGTTGCGGCTGAATCGGTTCCCGTCAGCTTGTCGGCTGCTCTAAAGTAATCAAAATCTACATATCCGCCTGTAGTCTTGGTAGCAAAATTAAACAATGCGAATCGATAGCCCATAAAATGATCAAGCTTATAGCTCAATTGAAGGGTATTTCCTATTGCTCGCCATTCAACGCCATTTAGACTATAGTAGAAATTGGCTTTATCGGTAAAATTCCTATAGTCAAATTCGACTTTTAAGTAGACTCTGTCCTGTGTGAGTGGAATACTTGCCAACTCTTCTGCTGTTCCTGAGCTTGCATTCACCATAACGAGGGATTTCAAATTCCCCTCCATTTTCACACCTACAAATCCATAGTCCTTCTGAAAAGCGGCGAGACCAGCAAAATCTCCATTTTTCATTTGGCTTATATCCATTGCCACTTTGCCGGAGCTTTCTGGCCCAAACGTTCGTTGGGTAAGCGTATTTCTAGCATTTTCGATGCTTGTGCTCTTCCTTCCGTTCGTAAGCCGCAAATAGCCTGGACGCTGTGTCAACGACCAATGATTTTGGTCCGGGTTATGGTTCCACTGCCATACTAAGGCAAGATTGGAGCCATTGTAGTCATATTCTCCGTCGTTTGTTTGGTCCACACCTTCGGCTGGAGTAACGTCAATGAGTGACACGTCATCCACATAAAAATTCATCAAATCCTTAACCGGATCTTGCTCAGCTGTCCAGGATGTTTCGATGAAAATAATCGGCTCATGAAGCTCGGCATCTGCCGGGATGGTGTAGGTGCCTGCAATCGTTCCCCATTCCCCTTTGTTTACCATAGCTGATCCCATCACCTTGATCGTTGTCCAATCTCCATCCTGCATTGCGACATTAAATTGCCTTCTAGCAGGAAGCGAGTCGTCACCTTCATATTTTACTTTTGCCAAAAATTTATAGGTGCCGCCAGCCTTTACTTTACTGGCAAGCCGTTGCTGAACCCCTGCCCCTGTAGCCTGTCTGCTGCTGACGTGCATGCTGTTGGAGCCGCTGTGATATACGCTGTCTGTTACCGTAACAATGGCCTGATCATGAGCTGTCCATGGGTCTTGACCTTCTTCAAAGCTGCCGTTGAGCAGAAGCTCTTGTCCTTCCTCTGCGGAAAGCTGTGCATCTAGGCCTGAAATTTGTTGCATAGCAGCCGCATTCGCTGATGAACGGCCTAATGCATTAAATTGTGAAGCTCCCACTCTCTCTGCGTTCTGGTAGAACTCATCGGAAGCTGCAAAATTGCTGTTTGCGCTTACTCCGCTTACAGGCATTTTAATGTTTTCCGGAATTGTACCGTTGACGCCGAACACCGGCCAATTATTTTCCCAAGCAACGGGTACCAGAAACGGTATTCGTCCTACTGCGCTGTGATCTCTGAACAACAGGCCATACCATTTGCCGTCTTTCGTGTCGACAATGCCACCCTGTGCAGTTCCTTCGCTTAATGCAAGTCTTCCCTCATATGTACCATCGATTGTTGAGGCGCGATGGACGATTTGAACACGAGGTGAATTTTTAGGCCATGCGATATTGAATACATAATAATATCCATTTATTTTTTGAATGTGAGAGCCCTCTGCAGGTAAACCTACGTTCTCTATTGTGCTTGCTACCAAGCTGGCGTCGGGGATAAGGATTTTGTTTAGACCGCCGACTTTAATCGCAGTCGCATCTGCGGTAAGCTCAATGATTTTAATATCCCCGCCGCCGTAAACCATGTACACACGCCCATCATCATCAAACAGCAACGACATATCATGAAAAACCCCGTCAAGCTCGGATCTGGTCCAAGGCCCTTTTTCAATATCGGCCGTTTGATAGATATAGGTTTTACCGGTACTGTATGAAGAAAATGCGACATAATAGCTGCCATTATAAAACCTTAAACTGCTGGCCCACGAGCCTTTGCTATAATCGCTCTTTCCATTTCGAAACGTCTGCTCGTCATTATCAGCCAAAATATCATACACATAATTGACGATTTCCCAGTGTACGAGATCAGTTGATTTCATAATTGGTACACCTGGATTCATATGCATAGTCGTACTGGACATGTAATAGACGTCGCCTACACGAATAACATCTGGATCTGGAACGTCAGCCCATAATAATGGATTTTGAAATGCAGCCTCTTCCTGCTGAGCGAATATGAAGGTGCTGGGCAATACGTTTAGCCATAATGTAAACGCTACCAATAATGCAAATGACTTTCTGAACATTTTTTCGTCTCCTCCTTCAAATGATCGTTTCTGTGTTTATCATAAAATAATTACCTTCACTAATCGATGTGTTTTTTTATTTTAAAAGTGAAAATTATTATTAATTTATTTCTATTTACCATTATTTGATTTAAAAAAGAAATGAAAAATAGAGAGCAGCACAGTAGCTAATCCGCTCTCTTATCTCCTACATTTTCGAATGGCCTAAGCAAGGTTGTCCCTTTTTTATATGTAATCGCTTTCAAATTTACTCTTTTATTATCGACTAAGTATCAGACAAAAAACAACGTTCATCTTTTTACATGGCCAGCATTCCTTTTCTTCTTGAGCTTCAGGCAGCGGGCAAGGAAAACTTGTTCAGCAAGGTTCAATCGTCTTGTATACTTCTTCCGCTCTACTCCTGCCACCGAATATCCGCCTCATAATACTTCCGCCCCACCGGCCGCTTGCGCAGCTTCACACGAAGCTCGCCGTCCTTCACAATTGCTCTGCATACGCGTGGGCGCACTCCAACAGGCAGCTTAATCATTTCCTTCCTATTGCCGGGCAGCCCTTCAACGCGCAGGCGGTCTTCCTTTACCCATAAACGAAGCTCTTCCGAGCGCACATGTGCGGGAAGCGGGTATTTGACGATGATAAATTGCTCGCTCTGGGAAAAAGAGTACGGCGAAGCTTGCTCCGCAATGGCTCCGGCAGCTTCAGGCAGCGCTTTGGTCATCATTTTGCGCACAAATTGCTCCACCCAGTCCGGCTCGCGCAGCACATCAAAGCCTTTAGGCAGCTTCTGCCCTTCTACCCAGCGTTCGAGCTCATCCCATTTAGAATCCATCGTTTACCTCCCACCTCCCGGCCTATCTCCACTATATGCGCCGCCCAGTTAGGCGGATACCTCTTTAGCTGCTTCTGCGGCAAAACAAAAGTAAAGGAGATATGGCTTTTCAGTATTTGCAAATATCGCTGTTCTCAACATATACCCAGCAGGGAACCTCTGGGCGAATGCCGCATACGATATTACAACCATACGCTTAGCAGCAAGGAGGTCTTTGCTATGCCCGCTATAGTCGGATTCGTAAAAATCGTTAGCGTCGGCTCCAGCTCC
Organism: Paenibacillus sp. Leaf72; assembly: GCF_001422685.1. NCBI lineage: Bacteria > Bacillati > Bacillota > Bacilli > Caryophanales > Paenibacillaceae > Paenibacillus > Paenibacillus sp. Leaf72. The sequence goes on from NZ_LMLV01000001.1 coordinate 610,000, forward strand.
ATCGTCCAGTTTGGCGACGCCGTGCAAATGTCGCCCTCCAGCACTTCCAAAACCTATGCTGGCTCAGGCTCCTTCCTTACCGGCAGTCTGACGAATTCAAACAACGCCGTAAGCGCCACGAATACGCTTGATCCAGACGTACAGGACAGCTCGCAAAATGAAGTTGCGAGCGGGGTCAATGTCGTATGAATTGGACCGTTCATCAGACGATTACGATTCATCAGCTCCGCGTGGACAGCGTTTCGAACAGCTCTGTCCTGCAAATTGGCAGCGCAGGCTCCATTCGCTCCTTGTCCCAGCTGTATAATACGGGCGGCTTCACGGGACCAGCCGCCCAGCTGGGGGGCGAAAATCCGCTTTCCTTCGTTCCGCTGCCCAATCCGACCTAAGGACAGGAGGTTTCAACGATGCAGCAGCAGCCGAATCAGCTGTCGCCATGGCAGGCCTGGTCGCTTGACGTCGCAAAGCAGCTCCAATGCCAGCAGGAAAGCATCACCGCGTTGGAGCAGCAGCTTGCGGCCATCTGCGAGCAGCTCAAAAAGCTTGAAGCGAAACCTACTTATAATGTGGAAAATTTGCAGTACCATTTTGACCAGTTGAAGGTAGAAAAGCTTGAAGGCACGCTCAATATCGGCATGACTCCACAGGGATCGCCGAATATGAATGGCGATATTGAGCAGATGGCCATATCCAAGCCGCTCGTCTATCCCGCTCCGCCTAATGATGCAGCTCAGCCAACAGATCCCTATGCTCCGATTCAAAATGATATGAATCAGTATATCGACAATGAAGGCGCACAGAAGCTGATGCAAATGGAAAAACAGTTTTGCATGCCGCTTGATCCCCATCACCGCAGACTCATTCTGTCCGATATCCGCAGCCAAATGCCTGCCCGCATCCAATATTACGCCAGGTCACTGCCCCGCCAGGATGGGGTTAGCGAGGAAACCGCTGCCCAGCAAAACCGAGCCGAGGTGTTCGCCAAAACCGCTCGCGATGCCGATGCGGCAATGCTTCAATATATGCAGCAATTACAGAATGGAGGCGTAAGGAAAGCCCATGATTAAATTTGTCGTACACAATGATTGCCTAAGCGTTGGTAAAGTTGACATACTTGGCATATCCAGCGCATCGCATTTTCAAATCGGCGATAGCGACTATGTTACGCTTTATTCCATTTTTGATACACCGCCTGAATCCGTAATCGTTGGTCCACTCGCACCTTTTCCAGAACCAGGTGGCGCCAGCAGCGCGGAAGGGGAAGGCTCGGAATGAGCTACCCGATTCGTACGGCTGAGGTTGGCGGTTTGACGATTATCAGCGCCTCGGGAGCGGCCATCGTCCAGCTCGGAGATCGCGGGCAATCGACGCCGAAGCTTCGTGCGCTTGCGCTGCAGCGGGAAATTGACCACACTCGGGCGGGCGATGTTTATTTTGAATCATATGATTTATTCACCCAGTCGTTTCCAATATTTGATGATTTTGATGGCCCAGCTAAAGACATCATCCATATTAAGCGTACCAATCATTGTCCGCGCATCGTAGTGGGCTGCGTTTATATTATTGCTATGGGCTCATCATCGAGCGTACAAGCGGGAAATGCGATGGAAACGATCGCCGAATCGCGGATTAAACATATTCGCCAGTTCAAGCGTCCTATTCCAGTACCAGGCATCGGCTGCCCGCTTCCTCCGGTCAAGCCTGCGCTGTATAGATGAATGGCAGCATAGTAAACAGCTGTGCTGTACGAAATACCCGCAAGGCAATATGCCCTTGCCAAGCTTCCGTTTTTTCAACTAGGCATTAGCTGAAATGCGAATGTGACGGTACAAACGTCCAATTTTTCCACACGCCTCCGGCATACATTAACCATGTGAACAAAAGCTTCACACTAACAAAACCATTCAGGAGGTTGTTAATAGTGGGATACCCTGTAGCAGGCGCTAACGTAGGTTGCGGTCCAATCGCGGGTGCCAACAGTTGTTGGACAAATACGGGCACAATTCTCGTTCTCTTTATTTTGCTAGTTATCATCTTGCGTACCTTCTGCTTCTAAGCTTATTCACACCATTGCACGTTAGCGCATATTGATATGGCTTGCTTTAAAGCCAGCTTCATTTAAGCAGCACTAGCAATAAAGGGGTAGGAGGATACAGACACGGCAATAACCGGCAGGGGGCATGGGGCCCTGCCGGTTATTGCCCGTGCATGGATAACTATTCCTCGGAAACACGCGCCGCAATCTCTTTCGTGATCTCATCCCCGCCCTGCAGGCGCCACTGCTTGACGAATTCATCAAAGCTGTCCAAGCTTTGGTCGCCAACAATGATTTTCAAATAGGTCTCGTTCTCCAGCTGCTCCAGTGCGGCCCATTTTGTGCCCATCGCTGGTGTTGCGCCGTAGAAAACGCTGTTTACTTTAATCATGGGTGTTTTTCGAATGACACCGACGCCATATTCGTAAGCTGCTGCGGGCTTCCATGCATCCAAATTTTTCTTCGGGTTCTGATGCTCGGTTTCCGTCATTTCATACAGCTGGTAAGAGTCAGGATCAAGCGTCGATGGGTCAAGCTTGCCTTCCAGCACGCCTTGCAACTTATCATAACGGTTGTCTACCGCATCCGAATAATCAAGCAGCAGGTCGAACGGATAATAATGGCGCAGCTGCACGCCGGACTGGGATGCATATTCATCCAGCCATTGGGTTTCCTGAATGTTCGGGTCTAGCCGCCGCTCCAGGCGGGTAAATACATTGAGCAGCTTAACGACCGCCTCAGGATGCTCATAGCCTTTACGCACAACGAGATAACGATCCGTTACCGGTGCGGTATGTGTCACATACTCCCCGTTCGCATCAACCGGAGCCGCATAAGCGCGCCACTCTGCTTTCGTATTCTGGGCTACTGCCTCTGATAGCGGCCAATAAGGCATCCACCACGGCCCAAAAAACATCCCTGCTCTGCCATCCACAATCGGCTCCTCCGACTCCCGATACAGCACAAACTGTTTGTCGATCAGCCCTTGCTTGTACCAATCGGCCAGCTGGCCGAGCGCAGCCTTGCTCTCCGGTGTAATCGAGCCGTATACAACATTGCCATCTGTATCCCTCGTCCAATTTTTCGGAAACGCATGGAACGAATGAAAAATAGAATCAAAGCCGCTTGGATTCGGCTTCTGCCCGAATACGACAATTTTGTCTCCGGCTATACCGACGGTATTCGCCTTTCCGTCGCCATCAGGGTCACGCTGTACGAAGGCTCGGGCGACCTCTTCAATATCGCGAAGCGTCTTCGGCGGCTCCAGCCCTAGACGATCCAGCCAATCCTGGCGCACCCATAGCAAGGTGACCGCATCCATCTCAATTGCCACATTGGGCAGGCCGTAAAGCTTGCCATCACGCGAAGCCTCCTCCAGCGCCTTGCCGCCAGATGAAGCATAAATATCGCGTACCAGCTTGGAGCTGTATGCCGCATACGTACCCGTTAAATCCTGAATCATGTCGTTGTCGATAAGCTTCCGCAGCTGGGCGCGGTCAACGACCATTGCATCCGGCATATCGTTGCTTGCAATGGCAAAGCTGATTTTTTGCTCAAAGGCATCGTCACCCTTCGCTTCCCAAGCATGAACCACCTTTATATTCGTCAATTGATCCAAGTAGCGGGAAATGGGGTTGTTGTCATTAGTGTCGCTGCCGGATAAGCGGGATTCGGGTATTTTGAACCCTACCCGAACGCTGACCCGCTCTGGCATGCTTCCATAAGCGAGTGGCTCCGCGCTGCTGTCTGCCCGTTCATCCCCTTGCAAGCCGCTCATCTGCGCTGGGCTATTATTGCCCGTACACGCGCCGGTCAGCAGCAGCACAGCCATTATAAGCAAAGCTACTCTCGCTTTCATTGCTCCCCCTCCATTTCCCCTTGGATTGCCGCCGTCTCAACCGCCGCTTGCTCTTTGTATGCTAATAATAACCGCCCATACGCACTCGCTCGGCACGGAACTCGCTAGGCAGGCTGCCTACCAGCTCGCGGAACAGCTTGCTGAAATATTTATCATCCTCAAAGCCTACAGCGCAAGCAATTTCGTAGACGGGCATTTCTGTCGTGAGCAGCAATTCTTTCGCACGCTCCATTCTTATGCCGCGAAGCATAACGCCAAAGGGCATCCCGGCAAAACGGGCAAAGCAGCCGCTAAAATAGCTCCGGCTCATTTTCACATAATCCGCCACATCAACCTGATTAAGCTTGCCGGCCGCTTCGCGGCGAATATAGACCGTTGCACGCAGCATGCACTGAAACACCTCTTTGGATAGCGACAGCGCAAGCATTCTGCGCTGGGCATAATCCGAGAAGCGGCGCAGCCAGCTTTTAAAGTCCTGCCAGCAACGCGAACGCCCTAGCTCCGCGCGAAGCCCTTCCGCCTCACTTGGGTGCATGAGCAGTGCGGCCCAGCTCTGGCATAAGCTTTGCCCCCATTGCATCAGCTGCTCCTCACTCGCCCGCAGCCCCTCCAAGCGGCTTATGAACGTTTCCCAAGCAGCGGGGTAAAGCGCCCAGCGCAAATCAGCCATATCAGCATCAAGCAGCAGAAGCTGAGCCTCCTGATCAGTGGATGCCGTAAACTGCTGAAGCTCGCCAAAGCTCATTTGAATTCTGTCATGCTGGCCGGACGCCTTATAAAACATCACGGCAGCAAAGCGATCCTCCAGCAAACGCTTCACATCAGCGAGTTCCTTTTCTTGCAGCCCCGTAACGACAGCATAATGAAATCGGCCCTTTAACAGCTGGGCCAGCTCCCGCTGCCATTCGGAATCTGGGGTAAGATGCGGCAGCGGGATCAGCCATAGCCCTTTCAGCTCTAGCAGCGTAAAATTTTTCAAGACAGGCAGCCGGCACAGCTCTTCTTTCCCTGCCCCTTCCTCTAGCGGATAACACACCAGCGCAGCATCCGCCTTCATCCGCTCCGCTGCGGAGCTCAGCTCCGCCCCCGAGCGAAAGCTGTTTTCCCATCGAAAGCGCTGAACGATTCTTTGCATCACTTCATCCGCTTTATCGGGCTCGAGCAGCGTCTTCACAATATAATCAATGGCCCCCAGCCGCAGCGCCTCCTGGACATAATCAAACTCATGATGGCAGGTCAGCACGACGCTGCGAATAGTGGGAAAGCGCTGCTTAATTTGCTCGATCAGCTCAAAGCCGGATAACTGCGGCATCGTTATATCGGTGAATACGAGATCAACCTCCGTATGCTCCAATAGCTCAAGCGCTGCTTTCCCATCCCCCGCCTCGCCAACGATCGAAATGCCGAACATTGACCAGTCGAACAACGAAATAAAGCCTTTGCGCACCAAGCGCTCATCATCGACTACAATCGCTTTAATCATCGAACTCCTCCTTCGCTTTACGTGGAATCACGATGGTCACTACCGTTCCTTGACCCAGCTCGCTCTCAATGCGAAACTGCATCTGCCCATTATAAAATTGCCGCAGCATTCGGTTCACATAGGACAGCCCAATGCCAAGCCCGCGCTTCGCCTTGCTGTCGTCACCAGACAGCAGCTTTGCAATCGTCTCCGGCTCAATGCCGGAGCCATTGTCCTCTACCCGCAGCAGCATCTCCGCGAGGCCGACAGGCTCAATTGTAATAACGATGCGCCCAGTACGGTCGCTCATCCCGTGGTAAATGGCATTTTCGACGAGCGGCTGCAGCAGAAAACGCGGAACCGCAACCTGCAGCACCTCATCGGCAACGTTGAGCTGAAATTCAAATTCATAATCATAACGAATGCGCTGCAGCTCCATATAATTCGTCATCGCTTCAATCTCTTCATCAACGGTTACGATCAAGCTTTGCTTGCCCAAATTATAATGCAGCACCTTGACGAGCAGCGTGACCAGCTTATCAATTTCCTTCTGCCCGTTCATCCGGGCCAGCCACTGTACCGTATTGAGCGTATTATGCAAAAAATGCGGATTAATCTGGCTCAGCAGCTTTTCAATTTCGAATTGTCCTTTTTGCTTTTCCTTGTTGGCAACCTCAGCAATCAAATCATTAATCGTCGTTTTCATATTTTGAAAATTATTAAGCACGAAGTCGAACTCCTCGACATTGGTAAAAGAAACCGGGCTTGTGCGATTTTCCGCCATGCGCACAATTTCTACATTGACCTTGCGCAGCGGCCGATAAATTTGCTTCCAAATGAACAGCGCCAGCAGCAGCGCAAAGACGAGTGTGGAGCAAGCCAGCACGAGCATTTTACCCAGCCAGGCATACATTTCGCTGTTAAAGGCCGATTTGCTGACGACGGCTATAAGCTGCCAGCCTTGGGCGCTTGGATAACGGAACAAATGATAATCCGCCACCTCCTTATGCAGCTCGGGAAAACCGGCATCTACCGCGTCCCGCACCTGCATCGGCATGCTCTCGTCCTCCATATACGTCATGCTGCCCTGCTCATTGACGAGCACATGTGTAACCTTCATACCGTAGGTCTGCTGCTGCAAAATACTGCGAAATAAATTGTAATTCGTTTCCAAATAAATATATAGCTTATGCTCGCCGCCTACCCGAACGATGCGCTGCTCGGAGAACACCATATTGCTGCTGGAGCTGTACTGCGTTGGATGCGGCCCATAATAATCCGCGCCATTATAATGAATAAACAAGGGCAGCGCTTCGCTGTCAAAGTTCGGATTCATTGCCAAATTGGAAAACAACACCGGGTTTTCTTCGCCTGGCATAATGTAAGCGGTCAAGCCCAAATAAGGGTTCGTGAAATTAACGAGATTGATTTTCTGATCAATGGCGGTCATCATTTGGGATTTGCGTGAAATTTGCCGCTCCTGCAAAAATTCAGAAACCTCATCTACGATTTGGCCATCGAGCGCAAATTGCTTGGAGGCAAAGTCAAGATTATTGATAGCGTTTTCAAGATTTACCGCCTCTTGGCCCAGGCTGGCGCTAATTCCGCTTTGAATTTTGTTGGAGAAGATCGCATAGATGGAGGAATACGTCAGAAAGCCGACCAGAACGAGCGGCAGCAGGCAGCCCAGCATCACATAAAAAATTAAGGTGCGCCGCAAGGAACGGGCCGCAAAGCGGTTGTGAAGCACCGGCTGTTGTGCTGACATCGCGGGCTGATCCCTCTCTTTCGGACATGTCGCTGACAGTGCTATATTTTTACGTTCATTTACTATAGTTAGAAAATCTTGTTATTATCTTACGATTGGCTTGCCATTTATGCAAGGGGGGAATGGACGCTTTTCGCGATTTTCTTTGCCACCGGATTTAGTCGTGGTCCCATTCAATCATGGAGCGTTCAAGCCCGAGTTTGCCGCAGGACGTAATTAGCCCCGCCAGTTGGCGGGGCTATGAGCTATTCAACAATGAGATCCTAAAACCTTTAGATTCTATGCTGCTATTGCCTACTGCTTATTACCCTATTGCCTACTGCTTGCGATAGCCGAATACTTTCTTATTTTGCTCAACGTTCCACGCCAGCACGTCATCATAGCCAAGGCCTTTCGCCTTATCGAGCATTTCCTGGCGCAGCTTATTGAATTCAGCTTCATTTTTCGCAAAAATCATTTTCCACGAAAATTGCTTGATTACCTGTGCCACTTGGCCGCGCTTCTGCTCCAGCTCATCGCTGATGACGGAAGGCGGTGTGCCAGTGAACAGCGGACGCATGATGGCAAGCTGATTATTTTTCTCCAAATAATCCTTAGCCGTCAGAGCGCCGCCCATCGCAGCTCTCCAGTCTTGATCAAGCTTCGTTGGCGATTTCTCAAGCGTTGACTGCCATAGATTATAATCGTAAGGCTCGCCATTGTCGGGATTAATATTCGTATTTTTGAAAGTAGAATTGTTCAGCTGGCTCATGCCATCCTTCCACGTACCGCCGCCAAACTCCTCTGGTACTGCTGTATCATTTGCTGGCAGAGCCTGCTCGCCGAATGCAGTCAGAACCGGCTTGCCATCCTTCAGCTCCCAGTTAAGACCTTCTGGTCCATTAGAGGAAATCATATTGCCTTCTGGGCTGTACAACCAATCGATGAGCTCCAGAACGCGATCGGGGTGCTTCGTTTTTGAGCCAATCGCCCAAACGCGGTTGCCTCCATAGGGGTCATAGCCATAAGAGAACGTCCGCTCATCCTTGAACGGAACGAGTGCAAAGCCTTTTCCTGCTGCCATATGCTCAGCGGTATTGTACGTATCATCGAGCCATGGGAAGAAGGTGAACAGCAGCTGGCCGTCCTTCATTTTGTTCACAACATCCTCAAACTTCTGCGTCATGGAATCTGGGTCAACAAGTCCCATTTGATTGGCGTCAAAATAAAGCTTGAGTCCGCGCATATAATAGCCATCTTCATCCAGCACGCCTTGATATTCGTCCTTGTCGGCCGAAACGAGCGAGAAGCCGCCAGGATTAAAGCCGTCGCCTTCGTCAAAGCCGTGAATGCCTGCCCATGCTTTCGTCAGCACCATCATATTGCCATCCCAATCCGCCCACATCGAGAATGCATAAGTTGGTCGCCCGGATTCGCTTTTCGGCTCCAGCTCCTGCATTTGCTTGAGCACGGGCAAATAATCTTCCATCGAATTGATTTCCGGTCTGCCCAGCTTCTCATACAAGTCCCAGCGCAAATTCGGGTTGTAGGTCAAATCCTTCGCCTCGGATGGGCCCGGCTTGTCGTCGCCAACATCAAAGCCGATGCCGTAGACGCTGGAACCGCCGCCAAAGTTCGCTTTATTTTTCTCAATCGCCTTCGGAGCGTATTTCAAAATATTTTGGCCCTTGCTGTCCAGCAAACCATCCTTCGTCCAATCCACCAGCATGCCTGCTTTGATTGAATCCAAATACTTCTGGCCATCATCGCCGAAAATAACTAAATCGCCAAGATTGCCTGCCGCCATCATCGTGGCGAATTTGACGTCGCCGCCGCCTTCGAGGTTCGAAGCAATAATGTTCAAATTAATATTGAATTTATCTTTAATGACTTTGGCAAACCAGCCCGTCTGTTCGCCCGAGAAATTGGACAGCATCGAGAACACATCAAGCGTAATTTCTTCTTGCTGGCTGCTGCCTGCCGTCTCGGTTGCTCCTCCAGCTGATGGTGCCGTGCTGGCCGTATTGCCTGGCCCATTGTTCGTGTTCGATGTACAAGCTGCTGTCGATACGATCAGCATCGCCGCCAGTAACAGCAAGGAAAATGTTTTACGAAATGATTTCAATGCAGTTGCCTCCCTTTTTTTAAAATATAAGCATTTATAAGTTTTACACCTATAAATAGGCTTATATTTCTCGGACTGAAATGCGCTGCGCCACCAAAGGACGGCGACAGCCGTTTCACCTTGTTTCATGCTTATGCTTGACCTCCGACTTCGGCAGGCCACCCCCTTTCCATGCATGCACATGGCTGATCACTCATAGCCACTTGGCCCTTAACCTTTTACCGCGCCAATCATAATGCCTTTGACAAAATACCGCTGGAAAAACGGATATACGAACAAAATCGGAAGCACGACAATCATTGAAACCGTTGTTCGAATCGAAGTGGCTGTCTGCTTATTCGTCAGGTCGATATTGCCTACCGCGCCTTGGGAGTTGCGAATAATCGCGGCGAGCGATGTCGACTCGTTCAAATACTTGTAGAGTACAAATTGCAGCGTAAACAGCTTGCTGTTCGTCATAAGGAATACGGTATCGATAAAGGAGTTCCACTGGCTGACCGCCGAAAAAATCGCGATGGTCGCTGCAATCGGCGTAATGAGCGGCATAATGATTTTGCTGAAAATAACGATATAGCCTGCCCCATCCATTTCCGCCGACTCCTCCAGCACATCCGGTATCGATTCCACGAACGTTTTGACGAGAATGACATAAAACGGCGAGACGACTGCAGGCAAAATATACGCCCAAAAGTTGTTCGTCATATTCAGCTTCATCATAATGATGTACCACGGAATGATGCCCGCATTAAAATACATTGTGATGATGACAAAACGGTACCAGAAGCTTCTGGCCCACATTTTGCGCTTCGTAAATAAATAACCGAGAAAGGCCGAAGCCGCGACGGTGAGCAGCGTGCCAATAATCGTTCTGCCGCCCGATACAAGTGCCGCCTGCGCCAAGCCCTTTAATTGCAGCACCTGAATATAATTGTCAAAATGAATCATTTTCGGGTACAGGGTAACCAGTCCCCTGGCGCTGAGATCGTTGCTGCTGATCGTATTAATAAACAGGTAATAAAAGGGAAACAGGCAAAGCAGCGTAAACAAGGTGAAAAATCCATAGTTGCAAATATGGAACAGCCAGTCCCCAAGCCGGCGTTGCGTATGCATGCGCCTCCTCCTTTCCTCTCGTTCAAGTTAGATGATCGATTCCCCGCGGACGATTTTGGACAGCTGATTAGCGAAAAACAGCAAGACAATGCTTATAATCGATTTGAGCATGCTGATCGCCGTTGCAAACGAGAAGTTGAAGCCGAGCATTCCCGTGTTGTACACGTACAGGTCAAGCACCTCGATATGATCTTTGTTAATCGCATTTTGGAAGACGAAAAATTGCTCCATGCCGTTGTTAATGAAATTAGCGATGGAAAGCAGCAGCAGTACAAAGTACGTCGGCATCAGCCCCGGAACGGTAATATGCCAGATCATCCGGAAACGGCCTGCGCCATCTACCTTTGCCGCATCATATTGCTCCTGGTCAATGGAGGAAATGGCTGCGATATACATAATGGCTCCCCAGCCCAGCCCTTTCCACAAGCCCCACAGCGTCATCGCCAGCCAAGTGTGGTCGTCCTGCGCCAAATAGTTAATGCCCATTTCCTGAAAACCTAGGGCAATCATCCATTTATTGACGACGCCGCTATCTACCGAAAACATCATGAAGGCTATCGAATAAACAAGCACCCAGCTGATGAAATTGGGCAGCGTCGTGAGCACCTGTACCGTTTTCTTATACCAGGTTGTACGAATTTCAGTGAGCATAATAGCAAAAATAACGGGGAACACCGACGTTAAAATGCCGAGTGTACTCATCGCAAGCGTATTGCGCATCACCCGCATGACCTCTTGCGTCTGGGTCGGGTTGGAGAAAATCGCCTTAAACCATTGCAGGCCGACGAACGGCGTCTCCGATAACGGAAAACCTGGCCGATAATTGTAGAAGGAATATAACCAGCCGTATAGCGGAAAGTAGCTAAACAATAAAATCAGCACGAGGAACGGAGAGGCAAATAAAAATAAACGGAATTTGTCCGGTATCAAGCTGCCGCTTCGCCGAGATATCGAGCTTTGCGGACGGATAGCCGCCTTCATGTAATCCCTCCTGTAAAGTTGTCGCAACCGCATGCCAGGCTTCCCGCTTCGAGTAAGCGCTTACTCGAAAATGAATCCACCAGTACCCAGCGGTTGATCTTGCCTTTAGTTTAGCGTGAATAGCGCTTCAGCAGAGAGTGACAGCTGTTTCAGCTCGAGAGAAAGTCGTTTGGGATATTTGCACGAAATTCCCCCTGCAGTGAACCAAATTCTTACCTTTTCCTACCTGGCCTGCCGACAAAATAAAAAACCACATGGCGTTTTACACTCCCATGTGGCTTGAAAATTTTAAAAACAATATTTTTGCAAGGCGTGGTACACACCATCCTCATTATTTGACAACGTAATATCGTCTGCCAAAAGCTTTAACTCTTCCGGAGAATTATCCATCGCGATACCAAGCCCAGCAGATTCTAGCATCGTTATATCATTATAGTAGTTTCCAATCGCTAAAATTTCCTCTTTCTTTATCCCCCTCAGCTCGGCTAAGTTTTTCAAGGCATTACCCTTATCAGCTTGAATATTCAAAACATCTATAAAGGTATCCGCCGATCTTGTAATATTGAGCTCCTGGCTCAACAGGCTTAAATCAATTTGCAATTGATTTAATTGCTCACTTGTACCGATACAGGTGAATTTAATTAACGGATCTGCAAGACTATCAAATTGCGGGAGCGATCTAGGATGAATATAAAAACTGGCGTATATATCACCTATTTCTTTACTCATCTGCTCCACTTTATCAACATAAAGATCAAACGGCGTGTTAATATCAAAATGAATCTGGTGTTTTCGGCAATAGCTCATAAAGCTTTCAAGTTGAGGAGCGTTTATCGCATATTGATTAATAATCTGGTTATTTTCAAAATCGATCGTAATCGCTCCATTAAAAGTGATGCCCACACCATTTATGCCAATGATGTCCGTATAAAATTTTGTGCTTGTCGGCCCTCTGCCGGTACATAATACGACTTCTGAGCCTGACGAGGAAAGCTCCTTAATGATGTTTATACTTTTTTCAGAAATCATATGATGATCATTTAATAAGGTGCCGTCCATATCAATTGCGATTAACTTATACATGGCTGAAAAATTCCCTCCAGTTAGTCCTTATTTCCATTGTGCACATCTCTGGCTTGCCAATGCGCCCTCAAGCTTCCATTTGCGCTTGACCATTATATATAAAAATTTCATAAACTTCCACTATTATTAAATCAGCCCGCATATTTCTCCTTTACCTCCGTTTTGGAGGGGATGCTGCCTGAATCCACTTGTTTTCTTAAAGCGAAAAAGCCAATCAAAGCGATAAACACGGACCATGCAGCAAATACATACATATAATTCCCGCCGTAATTTTGCTGAACCGCACCGCCTATGGACCCTCCCAAAATGCCTGATACGCCTAAAAAAATCATAGCCAGCAGCGATTGGGATGTTGTTCTAAATGCTTTAGGCACCACTAAAACCATATAATTTACGGCTGATGCCCAAAATAGGCTGTAGGTTATCGCTTGAAACAACTGCAACGCTAAAATGATATAAGGCTCGGTCGTATACACATAACAAACCCATCGAATGATATAAAATAAAGACGCCACAATGATCAACTTTAAGGGATGGAACCTTTTCAATAGTTTAGCCGACATATAAAAACCTATGATCTCGCTCAAGCCAATGATGGCCCAAGCCCATGAAATCATAGAATCACTTGCACCGATTTCTTTAAAGTATATGGAGAATAAAGCATCATTCATTCGGTGGGGCACCGCTAAAAACAATAAAAAAATCAAAAAGACAAATATTTTTTTATTGCCTATTAACTGTACGAGGTCTTTCCAATGAAATCGGCTGCTCTCCTGTCCGTCCACTTCATTTAAATTAAATAATATAACGATGGCGGCAAGCCAAATAGGAAAATAGATTTTAATTAATGCGTCTAATCCTCCGATACGTTCAAAATAAGCGCCAAGAAATACAGCGACCATACAAAAGCCGATAGAGCCCCACAATCGGATCGTACTGTATGTACTTTTGAATTTTTCAGCCATTTTCACAGTCAGCGTATCTACCAATGGAATGGCGGAAAGGAAAAACATAAATAAAGAAACGACAAAAACAACCGACAACAGCTTGCTGCTTATATAAAACAAACCAACTGCACTTATTCCTGTCAAGCCCCATAAAAGCAATAAAATCCGTTTTACTGCATGCCATTTATCACTAATGTAACCTACAATGGGCTGAAGAAAAATTGCAAAGAAAGGGCCTACCATAAGCAGCAGCCCAATTTGAGCGATGCTAAAGCCTCTCTCTGAAAGCAGTAACGGAAGATAAGGAAGCAAAATTGCGAAGGTCGAAAAAACTAAAAAATTTAAAGCTTTAATTTGCATCATTACTCTACCCATTGTCAACCTCTATCCTATGCTAGTTTGTCTTACTGCACAAGCGCAAACGGCTTTGCCGTCCTCTGGCGGCAAAGCTTTCGTTTCAAGAGTGGAATATAGAGAAAGGATAACGAAATGATATACTTTCCTATATTTAAAAAAAAGAAGCCAATTTTAGGCTGAAATGACTTCTTTTCATTTAATTCCTTATTTCCCATACACATTTAGATATTCCTTAATTTTTGTCACATGCTGCTCTTTATCGGCAGCATCGGACATGTAGGCTACAACATCTGTTATACGAGCTACGACGTATATGTTCACATTATAGGCTTTGCTTGCTTCCTCCAATGCGGATAATGCCGTTTCGGAGCCTTTTTCTTCTCTATCCAACGCAACTAGAAATGCCGTTAATTGGCCTCCCTCGCTTTCGACGAGCTGCTTCGTCTCTTTAATCGTTCTGCCTGATGTAAGCACATCATCGACCGCAAGAATTTTTTTGCCAGCAAGGGATGCGCCAATGATATTTCCGCCCTCGCCGTATTGCTTCTGCAGCTTGCGATTGAAGGCGAAACCAACATTAATGGCATCGTTATTATGCAAGGCCAGTGCTGTAGTTAACGCTATCGGTATACCTTTGTAGGCGGGCCCAAAAATAATATCGAATGGTATCTGTTCCTTCACAATCGTATCTGCATAGAAGCTTCCCAGCCGCGCTAACATCGCAGAATCATTGAAGGAACCAAAATTAAAAAAGTATGGGCTTAATCTTCCCGATTTCAATGTGAATTCACCAAATTTAATGATGCCATCATCGACTATAAACTTTGCAAATTCCTTACTAATATCTCGCAGCTCATTCACCTTCCATCTCTAATTAACGTTTAGGATAAAACATTCGATTTCATTTGTAATGAATCAAACGTTTTATTTTGAATCGTTTGCTGCAGCTCAGAGCGATCAAGCAGCGTTATATTTTTTTCAACAAGCCATTCGTCATCGTAAAACTGGTCCAAATAATTGATGCCCGTATCCGGGATAATCGCAACAGCAGCTTGTGAATCACTATTATTCAGCCAAGCCAAAGCCGCTACTACCGTCAAGCCGCCAGATCCCCCTATTAAAATACCATGATGTCGAGCAAGCAAACGACACATCGATATCGCTTCCTGGTCGCTGGCAATGCACACCTGATCCAACACTGAAATATCTGTATTATCGCTTCTCCAGCTTAGTCCTACACCATTAATCAAATAAGGAGAAAATTTTTCTCGGAACACAGCCGAACCCGCTACATCGCAAGCAACAATTTTCACATCCGGCCGCTGCTCTTTCACATATTTCCCAATTCCACACAGATGCCCGCCTGTGCTGACTGCGCCAATAATAGAATCTACCGGCAAATCCACGATTTCCAATGCGGTCGTTTGAGAATGATATTGCGGATTTTGCGGATTATCATATTGGTTTGTCCAGTAAGCATTAGGAAATTGTTGAAGCAGCTCCTGAACCCGGTTCAGCCTCGCTCGTTGAAAGCCGCCATCCGCTGCTGGTGAAGTGACCATGCTGATTTCTGCCCCATAAGCCTGGTACCACCTAAGCAAGCTTTCGCTTACTTTTGGATCAACAACAATAATGACCCGAAACCCATACACAGCCCCTAGCATAGCCAGAGATTTCCCAAGATTGCCTGAGGTAGATTCTACTAATATACTGTCATGATTTAATTTTCCTGAAGCAAGAGCCGATTTCACTAAGCCAAGAGCCGTTCGATCCTTGATGCTAAAATTGGGATTAAAATAATCCAGCTTTAAATATAGTCTTTTGCCCTTAGGAACTAAATCATCAGCTAGAGCTAGAACCGGCGTATTTCCGATGCATTCCGTAATATTGTTATATATCATTGCGTCACCCCACAATTTTAATTAAGCTATCACCCGTAGTCAGTATTTTATTGCCGCTCTGCAGCACGACGATAGGATCTTCTACATGCAAGGCTCCAAGACCAAATTCATAATAAGGGGTCTCTATGGAAAGAACCATTCCTTCTTCAATAACATCATCGCTTGCTGGGGATAAAATAGGCAGTTCGTACGGCTCTAGGCCAATTCCGTGTCCAACATGATGCCTTCTATAGCTTTCAAAGCCTGCTTCATGAACAGCATTCATCGTCAGATGGAACACATCCTTGCCCTTCATCCCCGGCTTAACCCTTTTTATCGCCTCTTGCTGCCCTTTATGCAGCGCATTATATTTCAAGTATTCGGCTTTAAGCTCCTTGTAGGCGAAAACTCTGGCAATATCCGCCCAATAACCATCACATACAATGTCGCAATCAAACCATAAAATATCTCCTGGCATTAGACGGTTGTCAGCACTAGGCTTTCTTTGGCCGCCGACGGCATGTCTGCCCACTTTAATCATCGGCAATGTAGCTACAGCACCTTGCTCTGCAATCGAGCATGAAAAAATTTTGACAATTTCCTGTTCATTAATGCCCTCATATAGCTGATCAATAACGGTTTTAATCGCTTTCTCGATACAAATAGACGAATAAGCAAGCGCCTCTATTTCAAAGCTCGTTTTAACCGCCCTAACGCTTCGGATCACCGCCGAGCTTTCAACCCATTCAACCTGAGGGAGCTTGCTTTTAATCATCGACAAGCGGCTTCCTCTCATGCCATCCTCATCAATCCCTACTCGTTCACTCGCGAGATTAAGCTTATGGATTAACGCAACAAGACCTTCTTCGGCATTTACATTTCCATTGTCATGATTTGATAAATCGTTCAAACGCTGCTCGTCTTCCGTTAATGGGGTGTCTGCTCCATATTCCCGATAAAAGGTACCATAGGTTATGACTTCCCCAATGGGGACTCTCGCATCTAAAATCTGGTCAATTTCACCAACGGAATGCACAATATGAACCTTATCGGGAGCACAGCTTGTAATGACTGCGAAGCATTGTCCAAAATAAGGGTTCAACGTTTTGACTACAGGCTCAAATCCTGTAAAATATTTTATATTTTCTTTGGTAGCCGCAACAATGGCCGACAGATTATGCTCTTTCATTTTTGATAATAATCGCTCCGTATTAAACAGCATCATTCACCTCATGTTTTATTCGAACTCTAATTGCTCAACCAGCTTAATAACGGCAGGGGCAAGCAAGCTATTATCGCTTGAGTCCACCCAATCCACTTCACTAATTTCCGAACACGGCACGATATGTCCAGCCCAGGTTGCTGTATAACAGATGAGCTCAACGTTGGCATCCTCTTTATAGGCAGGCCCTATTACCGTTGTCAAATGTTGAATGCTTTCCCTCTGAACTTCTATATTCAGCTCTTCTTTCAATTCCCTTACTAGAGCTTCCTGCGGGTCCTCTCCTGGCTCTATTTTCCCACCGGGCAAATACCACAGCTCATTATCCCTAACCCTAACGAGAAGCAGCTTGTTTTTATCCTGTTTTACAAGGCAGGCACAGCTAATCATTGTCATGCAGCAGCACCCTATCTACCATGTTGATCATGTTTTGCTTGTCATAATTTATAAAATGTCCTGCGGCAATTCTCATCGGGTCCCCAGCATGAAAAAATTCATAGACTAACTGTCTTTGCCCAAAGCCATCACCGGATGCATCCCAAGCGAGATTTAATAATTTAGTCCGGGATAACGCATCCGTCTCACCTGTAGTAAGCGCACTCCCCAAGTCGCTTAAATCCGAATTAAGAAAATCCTCATAATGCGGGGTAGACAACATGGAACCAGCGGCAAGAGATTGCAAGGTTTTAACCATCGTTTCATACATTTTCGGAAAATTATAGCGAATCGCCTGAATCGCGCTAATGCTTGGCGTTATAACTCCTTCCTCACTTATCGTTGCCTCTGCCTCACTCCATGCGATGCTCGCTTTTACAAGCTCAACATAGGAGGTTAGCTCTCCTAACTTTTCTTGAATATTAATAAATCCATCAAGCTTCAGCATCTTCGCCAGTTGAATGGAAATGCCTGTGAGGAGCTCCGCTTTAGATAAACCTCGCACAATACCTTGATGCCCCGTATGGTTTCTAGCAAAGGTTTTATCGTAGAATAAATTTGATTTAGCAACATCTCTAAACACGAACACCTTGTCCCAAGGAATAAATACTTCATTTAAAATCAAATAAGCATCAATTTCATCAAAAGCGTTAGCTAGTGGGTGATCAAAGGAATGATAGGCTGGATTCACCATCGGTTTTCGGCAAATAATTTTCACGCCTGGGTAATCGATTGGCAAAGCAAAAGAAACCGCGTAGTCCTCGTCACCCGGCTTTAACCCTGGCATATTAAAAATGAGCAATTCATCTGCAATTGGCGCCAAGGTTACGATCATTTTTGCCCCAGTAACGACGATTCCTTTTTGATCATGGCTTACGATTCTCACGGCCGCATATTCATTGATTTGGGAGCCAAGAGGCAAAGAACGATCAATTTGCGGATTAATAGCCCCATGCCCTACAAATAAGTTATTCTCTTTCACATATTGATAGTAAGCTCTCATATTTTCCGAGAAATTAGCAAACGGATTGCTTCCCAGCTGCTTAGAATGAGCATATAACGTAGCTAAAGCGGCATTGATAAAATCTGGCGTTCTGCCCAACATCCCAAAGGAAATATCCGCTACAGCCTTGTAGGATTTTCTTTTCCGCTGCAAATCCTCGATTGTTGAAGGGACTAGCAGACTAATTGCGGCATTGTGGCTGCCATCGTTAAAACAATGAATATCGGATTGTTCTTCCTGCAAATCATAATACTTTTCAATACAACCAATCGCACCCGCAAAAGCCGGGTTTGTCGCTACATCCACTTGAATCCCGTTTAAATAAACAGAATTTCTCCCTTTCATTCTTTTCAAATAGGCACTTTTAGCTGAAAATTCATAGGTTTGCACGTTATTCAACACCTCTTACATTATTTTTTACCATAAAAATCTTGATAATTAGTTTATAAAAAATCTAAATTAAACATAAAATAAAAAATAGATAATTATAGCAAATTACATATGTAATGGTAATTTAATTTTATGAAAAAGTCTGTCGAAATTAGCTGTCGAATATAGACTTTTTTTGTCGTAATTAGCTTTGAAAATGGTTTAAAACGATAAAAAGCAGCCGCTCCCGTAATGGAAACTGCTGCTTTTTATCTATTTATCGCGAAAACTAAAGCCATTCTATATGTCATGTAAGCGTTTTATTATTTGTAAATATACGACATTTATATTGATGGTACAGACAAACTTTCCTGTATATAACAGCAGATCTTCCCGTCAGAGCAGGATGCGGTTTCCGCAAAAAAATAGCAGGACAAAGAACGATTGCTGCGTTCTTTATCCTGCCGGAATTGCTTATGAATGATACTTGATAGATTTAGCCCTTGAGCTGCTTATACTTCTCTGCGTATTTGCTAACGCTCTGAATGAATGTCGCATGCGACCAAGTGAGCGGTGCGACAGAGAGCGGGCTGCCGTCGAACGGATTCAGCTGCTCTGCCAGCAATCCGCTGGATAAAGCATGATCCACGACCCATTGCAGCGTCTGCTTCGGCCCTTCCAGATCATCCAGCTTCTGTGCAGAAGCAATTTGGTAATTGGCGACCCATAGCGTGCAGATAATCCACGGATTGCCCGGAATTTTATCAATATCGCCGGTTTGCTGGAAATAATAATCGTTCGTATACCGTGCATGTCCGCCGACGTCGGTCTGGATTTTCAACCCATCTCTGATCGCATTCATCGTCCGAACAACTTTATCATCATCGACCGGCAGCACGCCAAATTCCCAAATGCCGAATACGCTGCTCTCCAGCGTCATATCCTTCACCCAGCCATTGTCCTTCTGAATAAGCCCTCGCGCGAACCGTCCGCTTTCCTCATCCCACAGCTGTGTCAGCATGCCGTTCTTAAACGTCTGGGCTGTATTCCGGTAATGGTCGCTGCGCTCATAATCGCCGAACAGCTCGGTGAAGAAGGCTGCCGCCATTAAGCCGCCATATACAGAAGCGACGGTATAGGTCCAGATGCCATAACGCTCTTCCCACAGGTCATAGCTCGGTTTAGGCAGCGACAGCTCAGGCTCTATATAGCTGCTAAGAAAGGTAGCTGCCTTGCGAATCAAGTTGCTGTACAAGGACTGAGGCAGCTCAATGACTTGATTGCGCAAATAATCCTGCCATAACGCGAACAGGACGAGCGCCGTCTCGTCTTCCTGAATCGGAAGCCGCTGGCTGCCCTGTACGATATACGGATGCCAGCTGGAGCCGACCGTTCCATCCGGATTGTATTTGTGATACAAATAGCCATCTGGCGCAAGCGCTGCTGCGCAAAAATTGAAAAATGGCGCAATAACGCTCTGGTAGCCGGCAAGCGACATCGATTCGGCGATTAATGCGCCGTCACGCGGCCACATGTAGCTGTAATGGTCACGATTGTATTGCAATATATCCGTATCATTCGCCGCCAAAATCGCGCCGCGCTCATCTACCTGCGTGCGCACGATGAGCAGGCTGTGACGGAACATGCGGCTGATGCTCTCATTTAAATCGCCCAAATCGCTCTCGGCTCTTCTCAGCCAATGATTCCAATAGATGACGACGCGGCTAAGCAGCTTTTCTGGGCTATTATCAAGGACGTATTGATTAAGCTCCTTGACCTCCTCCAGGTTTTTGCCAATCGACATCCAATAATAAAACGTTTTTTCGCCGTCCCCCGGCACATTGGCACTGAGGCCAATCGTACTGTCTACGGAGCCTTGGGCAATCGTATTGCCCATTAGCACGCCATCCTCTGCATCACGCCAGGTGCCTTCCGCAGAGTGGAACCGTTTGATTCCCGTCGAATATTGCATCAAGCCGCCTTCATCGCTTGAGCCGCTGAACATAAAATAGTTCGAGCGCTTGTAATGAAACAGCGTATTATTTTCCGGGTAATACGCAGCTGTATCGCCTACCTCCGAGCCATCGATCATCAAATCCTGATGAAAAAACAGCCTTGCCTCGCGGCCATCATTGCGTAAATTTCGTACGACGACCCGCTTAATATAAATGCATTCACGCTGATGAATGCCATCATTCATCTGCAGCTCGACACCAAGCCCAGCATGTCTGGCTATGATGTTCGTAACGAGCGAATCGTCAATATACCCAAGCTCAATGTTCCACTCGGGTTCATCCAGCCAGGAGAAGACGCCGCCAATCCAAATTCCGAAGCGGCAATAGTGGCCGCCCACATGATTGAGCTGTCCCACATAAGGATAATAAATATCGCGGATGTAACAGGTTTGATCCAAATTCACTAACAGCTTGCCATTGCCAATTACAAGGTGACGGGGCATGGTTTGTTCTCCTCTCGCTGTAACAAAAGTTGATGATATACGGCTACGTAGGCTTTGGCCGAGCGATTCCAGCTATAGTTCTCCTTGGAGACATTGTCTATAATTTGCTTCCAGGCCTCTGGATTGCGGTATACGCGCAGCGCTCTGCTAACCGTACTCCAATATTCATCGGCATCATAGCCCACAAAGCTGAAGCCATTTCCTTCACCAGTATATTCATCAAAAGACTGGACGGTATCCTTTAATCCCCCGGTCTCCCTAACGATCGGGACAGCACGGTAGCGCAGCGCAAGGAGCTGGCTGATTCCGCAAGGCTCGAAGCGTGAAGGCAGCAAATATAAATCAGCTCCTGCGTAGATGCGGCGAGCAAGCCTCTCGTTATAGCCAAGCTTTACCGCAATTTTGTCAGGATAACGCAGCGCGAACTGCTGCAGCTGCTGCTCATAATGCCACTCGCCCGAACCAAGAATGACGAGCTGGATATCCTCCTGCAGCAGCAGCTCAAGCCTTGCCGTGATGAGGTCCAGCCCTTTCTGCTCTACAAGCCGGTTGACCATGCCCATGAGCGGAATTTCCTCCGATTCCGGAAGCCCGAGCTCCTGCTGCAAATCGATCTTGTTTTTCCGTTTTCGGCTAATTGAATTACGGTATGGCGTATGCAGCGAGGAATCCTTCATTGGATCATAGGACTCATCATCAATGCCATTAACAATGCCCAGAAGATCGCTTTCGCGATGCCGCAGCAGCTCCTCCAGACGCTCGCCATATTCACTGCCCTTGATTTCTTCCGCATAAGTATGGCTGACTGTCGTCAGCTTGTCTGCATACACCAGGCCGCCCTTCAAACAGCTGGCTGCGCCATGAAACTCCAGCCCATCCGGGCCAAAAGCTTCATCATCCGCACCGGTTAAATCCTGAAGCTGCTTGATGCCTAGTACGCCCTGATATTTGAGATTATGGATGGTGAAAACAGTGCGGATATGTGCCCATTGCCCCGCATATTGCGTCTTGAGCAGAAACGGAATGAGCGCGGTCTGCCAATCGTGGCAATGGATGACATCCGGAAGCACATCCATAAAGCTTAGCGCCTCCAGCACAGCAAAGCTAAAAAACACAAAGCGCTCAGGATCGTCTCCATATCCATATAACCCTCTGCGCTTAAAATAAAACTCATTGTCGATCAAATAATAGCAAACGCCTTCGATTTCTCCACGGAATAACCCGCAATATTGATTACGCCAGCTAAAGGAAACGTTGAAGGAAGCGATTTGTTCGAAATATTCCAAATATTCTGCTGGAATGTCCTCATATTTTGGCAAAATAACGCTTGTGCCGATTTGACGTTTAACCAATGCTTTGGGAAGAGCGCCTGCAACGTCGCCCAAGCCGCCGGTTTTTGCGAGTGGCGCGGCCTCCGAAGTTGCAAACAAAATATTCATTTTTTCTCCTCCTGTTTCGCTCAAAAATGTAGCCAGCAGAGGCTGCGACACGCTGTAGATAAGTCCCAGCTTTACCCCCAGCCTCATGCCTGCTATTCATTTAGTTAGATCGTCTTGCGCTTGCCTGCCAGGAAGGGCAGCTTCTCCGCTCCTCTTATATCGCGGTTGCAATCGACTCGTACGTCCTTATCCAAAATGCTATGCTGAATCAGGCTATTTTCGCCAATGATGCCATTTTGCATAATGATGCTATTGCGAATGACTGCCCCTTTGCCAATATGGACACCCCGGAACAAAATGCTGTTCTCCACGGTCCCTTCAATACGGCAGCCATTAGCGATTAATGAATTATTAACCTTGGAAGATTCCAAATACCGCGCAGGTGGCTCATCCTTAACCTTCGTGAAGATCGTGCCCGGCTGGAAAAACAGTTCCTTCCACACTTCAGGGCAAAGCAGATTCATGCTATTGGTAAAATAGCTTTCAAGCGTATTGACTACGCCCAAATAACCATCGTATAAATGTCCATAAACCCGCAGCTTGTTCAAGCGGGAGAATATCGCATGGCGTACGAGATGATCCTGCCCTTGGGCGAGCGAGGTTTCTACGATTTCCATGAGCAAATCCTTCTTCATCACATACATTTCCATCGAGGAAATATCGCTCAGCATGCGCCCATAGTTTTCCTGAATCGATGTAATTCGGCCATCGCTGCTCATCTTGACCTTGCGCGCCTTGCCGGCCAGATCATGCTGCTTCTTGCACACGATTGTAATATCCGCCCCGCGTGCCTCATGCTCATCAATAATCGGATTGAAATCAATATTGCAAACCATATGGCTACGCGTAATGACAACATACTCCGTCGTTGAGCGGTTGAAATAATCGCGATTTTGATAAAAATGGTATAAATCGCCGCGGCTGATTTCCTGCAAATCATCCGTAGCTGGCGGCAAAATAAACAACCCGCTCTGACGATTGTTCAAATCCCAATATTTACCTGATCCAAGATGATCCATAAGTGAGCGATACTTCGTATGCGCAAACACCGCTACCTTGTTAATGCCAGAGTTCACCATGCTGGACAAAATAAAATCAATGAGCCTGTAGCGTGCTCCAAACGGCACGGTCGCAAGGCAGCGGCTTTGCGTTAAATGCTCCAACTCGTCCGACTCGTGTATTAAATTGATAACGCCCATTATCCGGTTGCTCATGATGGCTCCACCTCCAGCAATACGTGATCATTCGCAACGAACTGTCCAACAGCTACGACGGTAATCGCATCATCCTCCGGATCGCCAATCTGCACGCCGTCTTCGATTACAGCGCCTTCGCCGATAATTGCCCGATAAACGCGTGCCCCTTCGCCAATTCGCACATTCGGCATAATGACGGACTCGCTCACCTCACTGTCCTTCTCCATCTGTACGCCATAGAAGAGAACGGAACGATCTACCCGCCCTTCCACAACGCAGCCCTCCGTCACCATAGATGATTTCACCTCGGCGCCCGCCGCTACGTATTGTGCCGGCCGATTGGGATTGACAGAATAGATGCGCCAATCTTGATCCGATAGATCTAGCGAAGGCTCCTCTGCGAGCAAATCCATATTCGCCTCCCATAGGCTTTCAATCGTGCCGACATCCTTCCAGTAGCCGCGGAACGAATAAGCGCTGACGATGAGGCCATCCCGCATCATAGCCGGAATAACGTCTTTGCCAAAATCATTGCTGGACTGGCGGTTCGCCTCGTCATAAATCAAATACTTTTGCAATACCGACCATGTAAAAATGTAGACGCCCATCGAGGCGATATTGCTGGTCGGCTTCGCAGGCTTTTCCTCAAATGCAGTTATACGGTCTTCATCATCGACATGCATGACACCGAAGCGGCTGGCTTCCTTCCAATCTACTTCTATACCTGCTATCGTTACATCCGCCCCGCACCGCTTATGATGCTGAAGCATCAGATCGTAGTCCATCGTATAAATATGATCGCCGGAAATGACCAAGACATAGCTTGGATTATATCGCTCAATAAACTCCATATTCTGGTAGATTGCGTTGGCCGTGCCCTTGTACCAGACGCCGCCCTTCTGTTTCACATGCGGAGGAAGAATAGCCATGCCGCCATCGCTGCGATCCAGACCCCAAGGCGTTCCAATGCCCAAATAACGATTGAGCTCAAACGGCTGATACTGCGTCAATACACCTACTGTATCGATACCTGAATGCGTGCAATTGCTTAATGTAAAATCAATAATCCGATATTTCCCGCCGAAATAAACGGCAGGCTTGGCCAAATCCTTCGTCAGCACTCCAAGACGTTTTCCTTCACCCCCTGCAAGCAGCATTGCCAACATTTCTTTACGAGCCATGGACACCAACTCCTTATTCATGAGTGTCCCCCAGAACCTAGATGAGAGAGCAAGGCGATAGCGGGGGAAAATGTGATGAGATGCAACATTTGCAGCCGTGCCCAGCAATCGTATCGCTGACGAAATAAGGTTATCCCTTATCCCCGAGTCCCGGGTTTATATGACTTGTCGTCTATGAAAGAGCGGTTGCAACCCGGCTCTGGCACTCCGATTTGATAGTTGGAGCAGCATTTTGGAGTAGTTGGCTTTAACAACAAACCCTTGCCACATCATAATTAGGATATGACAGATTGTCCGGCAATATGAATATATGCCAGAATAGAACTGGAAGAGAGCTTCCGTCCGTGAGCAGACAAACTATGGAGCTAAAGTGAATAGGAAGCAAAGAGCTGCTTAACTGTGATAAATTCGTATGCGAGAGTTCTACATTTGCGGTGGCCTTGCCATTGAGTGAAATAAAGCTGTAGTGGGGATAATCATCCTGTTATTTGGAAAGCTGCGATTGACAAGGTCTGCTCCTTCCTTTTAAATTGGACAAAAGCGACGGTTGCCTGATTATTTGTGAGGTAAATGGGGCCAATGGCCCCATCTTGCAGCTAGTTATATTATACATCTTTCATAGCCAAATGAAACCTTAAATTGCTGATTTACTGACTGATAGAAGATGAATATGTATTTATTTTATACTGTACGGGTTACGCGATGAATGTAATAATGTTTAGAGCAGTATCCCTTCGTACTCGCGCTTTTTGTACAGTTAATCCATTTACAGTTCGTTACAATTTTCGTTCTACGAGGCCGGATGGTGAGAGGGTCGCCATGACGCATAAGACGCTGATGGTGCATGGAGCATAATTCTCTGGCTTTGACGGGTTTGGTGCAGTTCTCAATGGTGCATTCATTATTCATGGTGTATCTCCTCCGGAATCAAGCCTTTTAAAATATTTCCCTATATATTGATTATTTTAACAAGGAAAGCGACAAGTTATAAAGCGCGCTGAGCGCCCAATAAGCTGCAATAATCGGACAGATAACCATCTATCCGCTAGCTATATGCCTGCTAGGCTTGCGAGTTTAATTAATTAAACACTAGACCAATGTGAAACGGTTGTCGCCGTCCTCTAGCGGCGCGGCGCGTTTCATTCCGAGAAATATAGAGAACGGATAGTATTAGGATATGCTTTCCTATATTTCAAGCGTAAACGGCTGTCTTTGTCCTCTGGCGGCAAAGCTACCGTTTTGTCATGAAATATAAAAATTTATTAGTGTGCAACTTATAAATTCTTATATTTTAAAAATACCTTACATACATGCCGCACTGCTGGCTCAAAGGAGCGAAAACGATTGACGGTTTTTGAAAGAGTGTTTCAAATGATGGACAGTCCTGCTGCTATTATCCGATCTGTAAAGCATTATGGCTTCTTCATGGATGTCAATGAAGCTTTCATTCGCCTAACAGGTCTGGAATATGAATCTTTGATAGACAAGCCGGTAGGCGAGCTGGTAGAGAACTGGTCGCTCAAGCATTTCAAGACCAGCACAAAACGAGAAGGACTGCTCCACACCTGCAAGCCGGGAGGGACGCCCGTCATGGTCGAGCATAACAACCTGAATATGCTTAACGAAGAGCGCCAGGCATTATCACTCATTATACTGACTGATTTGAGCTCCCATCATTGGATTGAACGACAATTCGAGACGAATACGGTGCTGTTTAGCGGCATTCTCGACGCCAATTATCAGGTGCAGTTTTTGAAAGACCCCTTCCCCGCCTATTTGATAGCCGACGGCCATTTGAATGGAGAATCTTTTCTGGAAATTGTGGCCGAAAGCGAGCATATGCGCCTGCTACATATTTTGGAGGAAACGCGAAAATTCAAAAAAACAAACCATATTACTGTAAAAACAACCAAAGTCAATGGCGTAGAGCTTGAAGTAAAGATTACATTCACACCCATCTTTGACGGGTTTGGACGAATTAAGGAATACGCCTTCATCGTGCTTGATTTGCAGCCTATTAACACGCATGAGTATATTGATTCCAGCATGCGGCTGAAAATTTGGATGGCAAAACGCGACATAAGCGCAGGCCAGCTTGCAGCTGCCACCGGTATTTCCATCCAGACGATTTCCAAGCTGCGCAATGGAAAAATAAAAATGCCCCAGCGGCTTACGGCTGAACTGATTGCCTCCGAGCTCAAGGTGGACTGCTTAGAGATTTGGCAAAAAATACGCAAATAAGGGATGGTCCCCTTCAGGACCATCCCTTATTTATATACTATTTGTTATTAAGCGGTTCGGCTAGCTGCGCTTTGTCCAGAAAGCTTGTCGACTCGCCCATGTAATACAGGTGCAGCTCATGCATCGCTCTCGTACAGGCCGTATAAAACAGCTTGCGCTCGTCTTCCCGTCCATAGACTAAGCTTGAAGCATTATACAAAATGACAGCATCAAACTCCACGCCTTTAGCCAAATAGGAAGGAATAACGACAGCCCCCTGCTCGAACGTCGACGTTTCTTTAGCAATTAAGTTTATATCTGGAACGATGGCGGACAAAGCTTCAAAAGCCTGCCTGCTTTCCTCCGCTGTCTTGCCAATAACGGCAATCGAGCTATTGCCTTGTTTCTTGAGCGCCTCGATACGCTGGGCAATTTGCTTCGTCAGCTCTTCCTCGCCAGCAATAGCGGTAATCGTTGGCCATGGACCGCTGCGGTTGAACGGAATAATCCGCTCCCCGCCCGCAATAAAGCTGCTAGTAAATTCAGAAATTTGGCGGGTTGAGCGATAGCTCCTCTCCAATACGACGCGCTCGGTTTCCTGCTCCTCATACATGCCCGACAAGGCATGAAAGCTGTCGCCGACTACAGCATGGGCGAAAATCGACTGGTTCAAATCGCCAAGCGCCGTAATTTTGCTGCTCGGGAATATTTTCTTTAAATAATGGAATTGGAACGGCGAATAATCCTGCGCTTCATCGACGAACAAATGCTTAACCGACGTATTCGTCTGGAAGCCCTCAAGCAGCTCCTTCAAATATAAATAAGGCGTGGCATCCTCATAAAATAATTCCTTACGCGCCAGCTTCTCCGCCGTGCCTTCGCAGATCGCAGCCCAAAGCTGCGGATATTCGCCCTCATGCTTGTTTGTTTCATGAAACAGCTGGCGATACACCTCCGGCATATCCAGAAACTTAAGCCGTTTTACCCGGCTGCGCAGGCGCTTAAAGCGCTCCTGTACAATGATTGCCGCCAGACGGTCGCTCTCCCGCTTATGGTCATCGAAGGAATTTTGCGTAAATCCTTCCTTATCCAGCAGCTCGCTGTAAACTGTATTATACGTTTCGTTATCGAGCAGTTCCATCTCTTCTTCTACCCAGCGCTTGCCCCGCTCCTCGCGCCCGAGGCGGGTCAGCTCCTTGAGCAGCCACTCGGCGGTCATGCGCAGACGGTTCGGAATCGGATGAGAACGATTTTGGCTGTAAAAATGCTCGTGTATTGCCTCGGCTGTAATTAACGTGCGGCCGCGGAACTTCATCGCCCGAAAGCGCAATCCCTTCTCGCCAAGTGAAGCGGCATACCGATCAATCAGCCCAATAAAAGCAAGGCTTGATTTGTAGCGAATCCCTTCAATGCGTGCATCATATTCGCTGCCATGAGCGGCAGAGAGCGTATACTCCAATTGGGAGAATGGGTCCTCCAGATCAAAGGTTTGAACAAGGCGATGCTCCAAATACTGCTGATACGTCGTCTGCTGCATATTTTGCTCGCCGAGCTCCGGCAGTACGGTTGCGACGTAGCTGTTAAACATCGGATTTGGCGAAAAAAGGACGATTTGATCGGCATTCAATGTACCGCGATAGCGATAGAGCAAATAAGCTACCCGCTGCAAGGCAGCTGAAGTTTTACCGCTTCCCGCCGCTCCTTGAACGAGCAGCAGGCGAGCCCGCTCATTGCGGATAATTTGATTTTGCTCGCGCTGAATCGTCGCCACAATGCTTTTCATTTGCGAATCCGACTGCTTGCCTAGCACTGCTTGCAGTATTTCATCGCCAATCGTTACGCCCGTGTCGAACATGCCTTCAATTTCGCCCTGACGAATAATATACTGGCGCTTCAGCGTCATTTCTCCGGAAATTTGCCCACCTGGCGTCTCATATTTTGCAGGTCCCGGCGAATAATCGTAATAGAGGCCGGAAATAGGTGCACGCCAGTCATAAATTAAGTAGTTGGCTCCGCTTTCGTCGAGCAGGGAACCTACCCCCAAATAAATCGGCTCAATCGCCTCGCGGCTCTCGCCATCCTCTACAAAATCAATGCGGCCGAAATACGGCGACTGTGCCAGCTTCTTCAGCAGCCCTAGCTGCACCATTGCCACGCGGCGCGTCCGTTCCCGTTCCGACAGCAATTCAGCCTGCTGCTTCAAGCTGGCATGCGTCTCCGCAGATTCGGCAGAATCCTCAAAGTTGACCGTTACGTCATCCCAGAAGTTTTTACGAATGTCTACAATGTCCTCGCGCAGATCTCCAGCCTGATCCTGCAAGCCGTCGATTTGCTCCTTGACCCACTTCGTTACCCGATTAACTCGCAGCTGTTCCTGTTCAAGCTCATAATTCGGCATCATAGGTCACGCTCCTTTATATATAAAAGTAGTACTTCCGCAATTGTATAAATAAGAAATAAACATTGCCCGTCTTAAAACAAGCGATTATAATGGCAAAGGCAGAAATATAATCATACATGCTGCATCGCAGCAAAGCAAGCCGCGGTTCGTAAACTCCCGCGTTATCAAAACTAGGAGGTTTTTTCACATGTTCAACTTGTGGTTCGGCGTTCTTTTTATGCTCGCCCACTTCACGCTTTTTCTCATTTCCTACCGATTATTCGGCAAAGTCGGCATCTTTGCCTGGATTGGCATGGCGACCGTTGTCGCCAATATTCAAGTCGTCAAAACCGTTGATTTGCAATTCGGTACGCTGGCCATCGTTATTACGCTCGGCAATACGATGTATGGCACCATCTATTTGGCATCCGACCTGCTCAACGAGAAATATGGCGAAGCCGATGCCAAAAAAGCGGTCTGGTTAGGGTTCTTCACCTTAATCGCCTCAACCATTATTATGCAGATGGCGCTGCTGTTTAATCCAGCCGAGCCCGGTGTGGAGGCGCAAGCAGCGCTTCAGACCATATTCGGCATGCTGCCGCAAATTGCCCTTGGCAGCCTATGCGCCTATTTTGTCAGCCAATTTCTTGATGTGAAAATTTATTCACTGCTCAAGCGGCTGTTTCCAGCCCGCAATCAGCTGTGGATACGCAATAACGGCAGTACGATTATTAGCCAATTCGTCGATTCGCTTATCTTTTGTACGATCGCCTTTGCAACTGAATATGAGTTCGATGTGTGGATGTCGATCTTCCTGTCCACCTATGTCATTAAGTTTCTGGTGTCCGTCTGCTCGACGCCGTTTCTATATGCAGCGCGAAGCTTCACGTTCAAGAAAGAATCGATTTAAGTCCGTAATGCAAGGTGAAACGGCTGTCGCCATCCTTTGGCGGCGCGGCGCGTTTCATTCCGAGAAATATAGAGAAAGGATTGCGCTAGGATATCCTTTCCTATATTTCAAGGTGAAACGGCTGTCGCCATCCTTTGGCGGCAGGCGTACAAATAACCTCCCTTCTGCCGGGAGGTTATTTGTACGCCGCGGCGCATTTTATTTATAAAAGCCGATGTCATCCAGCATCACTCGGCCAGGCGCTCCGGAAAAATAAAACATTATCCGCTTAATTTCCGTTCCAGATGGCCAGCCGCCTGCCTCGGCAAACCGTGCCACTGGCAAGCTGTAGGTTTGAAACACCGATTCCATGCTCGCTTTATATTTCCCCTCTTTCATTCGCTTCTCAAGCCAAGGGACAATAGTAAACTGCGTTTCGAAGGGCAGCGGAATATCGTTAAAACTGGATAATGGCAAGCGTACCGCCTCACCATGGGCAGGCACAAGCTCGAGCTCGATTTGAGGTACAGCTTCTGCATCACCCGTATTTTCCATTGAAAAGCTGAACGTATCCAGCCCTTTGGAAACGACAGCCTCGCTATACGTCGCTGCAAGCTCCAACGTATACGTGGCCGCAGCGTCCCATTCCAGCACAGCGCCTCGCGAGCCCTTGTTACGATTGTCGCGGTCCTTCGCTTCCGACTCCTCCCATACGTTGAAGCCTTCGGCGCTCAGCTTGCCTCCGCTCGGCAGCGTCAGCTTGTCCACATCCTCTTCATAACGCGCTGCCGCGAGGAAGGAAGCATCCTCGTATCTGCTCACATAGTCGCTGGAGGAAGGGAGCCAGTCCCGCGCCGCTCTGTTATTTTCGAACAATGGCTTATAAGCCTCGTTGCCGTGCAGCGTCGCTTCCAGAAAAGCCGCGATATACACTTTAGCTGCCTGCTGCTGCTCCGCCTGCGTCATCATGTTGTGCTGATTGAGAAACAGGCCACCGGGAACCCGCTCATCCATCATGCCCCAATCGGAATTAAAGCGGCTGTGGTTGGCCTCGGACATATACAGCGACGCTTTAAAATACGGCGAGCCCAGCGTAAAGCTGGTGCGAATATACTGCCTGTCCCCGTAAAAGCTGTTGACGTCTCCGTCCCTTGCGCCTTGCAGCGTCAAATAGCTGACGTCTTTAAGCCGCGCCGATGCTTTGTCTACCTCCTTATCCGTCGGGGCCAAAGCGACAACCGAAGCAAAATCGACCTCGGCGATGCTGGCAAGCCCTTCATCCTTCGCAAACCATCGCTTGTAATCCACTGCCATCGCTACCGCTTGGCCGCCGCGTGAATGCCCAATTAGAGAGACCTTGGAAAAATCCACTTTATTGAAAAAGGGATTATCCGTCAGCGTGCTGAACGACTGGATTTGCTGAATATGCTTGAGCATAATCCATGCCCGCATTTTCATATCCTGCTCGGGGATGCCCGACCAGACCGAATAATTAAGAAAGTTTTCATCTACCGATATCGCAATAAAGCCCCGACTCGCAAGCAGCTCCCCCAAATAGGCATAGCCTGCATCCGAAAACTCCTCCATTAAGTGATTGCCATGCACCATGAGCACAAGCGGGAACGCTCCATCCCCTTCCGGCATCCACACTCTCGCATTTAATGGAAGCCCGCTTTGGTCAAAGCCCCAAAACTGCTGCTTGAGCCACGTCCACTTTTTAATGTAAGCCGATGCATCTACGGAAGTCGTTAGCAGCTCCGTCTGCGCGCCATACTCGCTGCGCTGCTTGTCACTCCCGCTCCCGTAGGTAAAGGTGCGATAGCTGTAACCGCCCGGCAATGCCGGATTTTCCGCATCAATGGATGCAACCGGCAGCGCGTCTTCCAGGCTCATATCCAAGGCACCATCCGCAGATGAATCGTATGACCCCATATCTGCGGCAGGCGCTGCATCATCAGAAGCTCCGCGTAATTGATTCGCTGCAACGTTTATTAATAGTGCTCCTGCTACAACAATGCCTGCTATGGCGAGCCCTCTGCCGCGCAGCTTTAGTATTTGCCCGAGCAGCATGCCTGCAAGCGCGCCACAAATGGCATACGCCGCTGCAAATAATGCTGACATAAGCAAGCCAAATTCAGAATAATAAAAAATGAAATAAGCTTCTAACCCCACATATAGAAAATACCCGGCAAACAAGCGGGGAACCGGTACAAAAACTAGCGTTAGCAGTACTGAGCATAGCTGCGCAGCTGCATACAAGGCCACCGTATTAATCAACACAAAACCGCCGATGTCCACAAGCGCCCCAAGACCCGTCGGCATGCCCAGCGCAACTAGCGCCATCGCAAGCGTTCCGAATATCACCAGCCCCGCCGAGCCATGGTGGAACAGCGGCCTGTCATAGGCGAGCCGCTGATGCATCCGCGCCTTTAACCACTGGGCCAACCGCTGCCGTCTCGGAATCTTCGGTGGCGGCACAATGCCTAACGGCCCCAATGCTGTATTCACTTGCGATCAGCTGCCTTTATAAAAAGCCAATTGCGGTTTTCGCGCTGTTCAATCTCTACAGGCACACCGAAAAAGTCGCTCATGCGCGCCGATGAAAGCACCTTGCTCGTATCCCCAGCTTCAAAAACCCGGCCGTCCTTGATCAGCAGCGTCTGATTGAAGCAAGGCAAAATTTCCTCCACATGATGCGTTACATAAATAATAGTCGGCGCATCCGGCTGCTGTGCCACCTGATTGATCATCTCCAGCAGCTGCTCTCTCGCAAATACATCAAGCCCTGTACAAGGCTCGTCCAAAATAAGCAGCTTCGGCGCAGCCATCAGCGCCCTTGCAATGAGCACCCGCTGGCGCTCGCCCTGCGAGAGCGTGCTGTACGTGCGGTTCATCAGAACTTCACAGCCGAGATTGCGCATCAGGGAAACCGCCTGCTCTTCATCTTCCTGAAGCGCTTGATCATACAGCCCGATCGTCGCAAATTTTCCGCTTAAGACGATTTTGAAGGCGGTATCCTGACCATACAGCTTCTGCTGAAGCGATGTGCTGACCCAGCCTATGCTTTTGCGCAGCTCGCGCAAATCGTATTCGCCAAATTTATGCCCCAGTACTGCTACAGAACCTGTCGTTGGCCAAATATAGCCGTTAATCATATTTAAAAGCGTCGTCTTCCCGGAGCCGTTAAGCCCTAGCAAACACCAGTGCTGACCCGCTTCAACCTGCCAATCAATCCCCTGAAGGACGACTTTTTCTTCCCGTTCCCAAGTTATATTATGAATGTCTATGATCATTGTTCTCATCCTCCCATGTAGACTAAATTATATGTAAATTGGCTCTAACATTCAATCCTTTCCCAGCACGCGCCTGCTGGGATGACCTTATGCCTCCCCCCGAAATGAGCAATGTGGACGGGAACATGGTACAATAATAGAAGCAAGAATGATATTAGGAGTGATGGATCGCATGCAGCGAGATATGATGAAGCAATGGGCGCACTTTTTTTTAACGTATAAATTCGCCTTGGATGAAGTGGAGACGAAGCTGAATATTTTAAACGAGGAATTTCAATTTATTCATGACTACAACCCGATTGAGCATGTCAAAACGCGGATTAAAAATCCCGAAAGCGTCATGGACAAGCTCCGCCGCAAAAATATGGATATTAATTTGGAAAATGCGAAAGAGCACATTCGAGATATTGCTGGCGTCCGGGTTATCTGTTCTTTCTCCACTGACATTTATCAAATATTGGAAATGATCAGCCAGCAAACCGACGTTAAAGTAATTGAAGTGAAGGATTATGTGCTCAATCCGAAGCCAAATGGCTATAAGAGCCTGCATCTTATTGTAGAAATTCCCGTCTTCCTGACGAACCGCATTGAAAATGTGCTGGTAGAAATTCAAATCCGCACGAGCGCGATGGATTTCTGGGCCAGCCTAGAGCACAAAATTTACTACAAATATAATGAAGGCATTCCACCGGAAATTCAACAGCAGCTGAAGGAATCCGCCGACATGATCAATTTGCTCGATAAACGCATGCTCGCTCTGAATCAAGAGGTACTTAAGCACCGTGAATTTGCGATAGAATAATCGCAAAAAAAAGCCTCCGGCACCGCTGCATAAGCGGTATCCGGAGGCTTTTTTTCAAGAAGATACAGGTGATGCATCGTTCGGTTGAATCATATAAGGTCAGGTTATGGCCCGGTACAATGGAATAATAACAACAGCGAGCACAAAGGCGATTAGGCCAATTGTGACTGCCCATGATCCAAGTCCCTTCGCTCCTTGACGGTACGCGACAAAGCCGAGCACCGCTGCGGCTGCACCCATAAGCGCAGGCCATAAAAACCAGGAAGCGATCGCAAACACCAATCCGACCCAGCCCAGCGCAGTGCCTCCGGTGCTCTCCCTTACCGTATCCTCGCCTTCACTTTTGCTTTCGCTGCGCGGAACATAAGATACGGGAACAGGTACTCCAGCGGCAAATTCCCCTGCCATTTCTTCATTAATATTACGGCTTTCATGGTTTATTTCTTCATCGGATAACAATGCTCTATGATGACGCTCTTCCAACGCTGCTTCGTGGTTTTGCTCCTTCTCCCCATGACTGCTGCTTTCCGTTTCATCCCAGCGTTCCATTTGGGATCACCTCCACATTTAAGCTTTGTCTTTCGCTTCCAACGATTTTAGCCCAAGGCTTCTGCACCTGACAGCCATCCCCAGCTGCCTTAGCGCGCTTTAAAGGTATGGCAGCATGTTGCAGACGACTTCGCCGCCTGGTCCTGATGCTGCAAGCCTAACTCTTCAGCGGCAAATTCAGATCCAAAATCGGCACTTGCATGCTGGTCAATATCAATCGCAATGGAATCGGCGCCACAGTTATTTCCTTCTGACCAAAACGTGCAATTCGATACGCTGCATGATACGCCCTTTGGCATAAAAAAATCACCTCCGCTATCAAGTTTCCCTGAACGGAGGTGATTCATTCTGCCTTATTTTTGCCCCTGCATCCGGCGCTGGGTCATGTAGTCTGTTTCATAATAAGCAAGCTCATCGCGCAGCTCTTCGTAAATTTTGGATAAAGACAAAACAATGTCGCGTGCTTCCCGAACAGGCTTGAACAAGAAGCGAATGGCGTCTTGACCTGTGTAAGCATAGCGGCCATCTTCGGAATAACATTCATTTTTAGGATAGAAGAAGGCATTCACACATTGATGGTACACTTCGTACAAGGCACGTTCTGCAAAATCGTTATCAAAATTGGGGCGTCTGAGCAATACTCCCAGCTTTTCAACCGAGACCTCAGAAAACACCAACAAATGTCTCAAATCGGATAGCAGGCCTTTGTAAAAATTTTGCGCCTCGTCACTGCTTTGCTCCGCTTTCAGCTGTACGAGCGAATAGTGATTCAAAAATGGCTCCAATTGATTCACGGCTTCTTTAAGTTTAATACGGGTTGTCTCACTAAGTGGTTTGACATTAGTCGCTGGCATAGGTAGTTCCCCTTTCTTCAATCCAAACAAGCTTAAACGTTGCATGATCATAAAACTCTAGGCATCAACATAGTACCACAAATTACTTGCAGATGGTACTGGAGAAACGCCGATTGTGCCGCATATTTTCTGGATTTAAAAGCGAACCTATACATCAAACAGGCTCATGCTGTTATTCCAGCTGTCATTTAATGGAGGTTCGCGCAAATGAAAAAGAAATGGATTGGCGTCTTTACCGTGCTTGTAGCGGCCACGCTGCTAATTCCAACTGCACCTTTGTTTCTACCCCAAGGCAAGAAACCCGCTGCACCGGTCAAGAGCTTGTCTGTCGATCAGGAAAAGCAGCATAAGCTGCGCACGCTCAATCGCGATATGGAGGCCACTTCTTTTCTGTGCGTCTCCGAATGCACCAAAGAATTTTATAAGCTGATGGACACGAGCCAAGCTGGCAAAGCCGGAAAAACCGTGTCAGCCAAGCCCGTTATCAGCATGATGGACATGCATAAGCATATGTCCTACATCCGCTTGATGAACGGAGAGCGCAGCGTGCAGCGCGGGGCCATTCCATCAGATTCCGGCAAAAACGAAGTAGAAGCGGCCGCGGCCGCTGTCAAGCAGGGCAAGTCCTACGAATCCAAGCCGTTTGTCAATAAAAGCGGCAGCCGTTTCATCGTGCTCGGCGTTCCCCATAAAAAATACCGCGGCATGGGTGTCGTCGGCGTCATCAAGCAGGATATTGTCACACAGGTGGAGCGCCATCAGAAGCGCAATTTGCGGCTCGTCCCTTATCCGAACGAAGGCAATTACCGCATTGAGTCGGTTATTCCGAATACAAACCGTGATACAACGGTTCGGACCGGTGAAGACAATGGCAATGCCAGCCATTACCATGTGAAGGATGTTGTGGTCCATTTTGCCGAGAAGGTAACCGATGAGCAGCTTGAAAAAATGAAGCAATCCATTAACGCTGTTTCCGTCAACCAAATTAATCAGATTGATAATACCTATGTGTTCCGTTCCAAAAATATGGAAGCGAAGCAAATGAAGGAATATTTCAGCCGCTCCTGGAAAACGGAATATGTGGAGCCTCACTATTTATATATGACGAATGAAACAAATAATGACGGCGACAGCGGGGATGTCATTCCTAATGATGCGCTGTATGCCAAATACCAGTGGAATTTGCCTTCCATTGAAACAGAGAAAGGCTGGAAGCTGTCCCGAGGCAATGATCAAGTCATTGTAGCGGTGCTGGATACCGGTGTTCAATTGGATCATCCTGATCTGCAGGGCAAGCTGCTGGATGGCACCAACATTGTCGACAGCGAGGCTGCGCCAGATGACGATGTCGGTCATGGTACCCATGTAGCTGGCATCATCGGTGCGTCCGTCAACAATGGTGAGGGCGTAGCTGGCTTATCCTGGTACAACAAGGTGATGCCGGTCAAGGTGCTTGACAGCAGCGGTGCTGGCTCGACCTACTCTGTCGCTCAAGGGCTGATCTGGGCGACTGACCACGGCGCCAAGGTCATTAATATGAGCCTCGGCAATTATGCGCAGGCGGATTTTCTGCATGACGCGATTAAATATGCGTACGATCATGACGTTGTGCTGATTGCAGCCAGCGGCAATGACAATACCGATCGACCGGGCTATCCGGCTGCTTACCCGGAAGTATTCGCTGTTGCGGCAACGGATTCCGCACAGAAAAAAGCTTCTTTCTCCAACTATGGCGATTATATTGATGTGGCTGCACCGGGAGACAGCATTGCCAGCACGTATCCTGGCGGTCAATATGCGGCACTCTCCGGCACCTCGATGGCAAGTCCGCATGTTGCGGCATTAGCCGGGCTCATTCGCTCCGTCAATCCGGATTTGACGAATGAGGAAGTGATGGAAATTATGCGCAAATCGGCCGTCGATTTAGGCGACCCAGGGAAGGATGTTTATTTTGGCTACGGGGAAATTGACATTGACCGTGCGCTCAAAGCAGCAATGAACTTTAATACTGCGCTCCAGACGTACCCGGACAAGACGAAAAACCGTCTGAATTCCATTACGCGCAAATACGAGAAATAAGCTGCCGGGAGACTGACTAGGCACGGTCATGGCAATGGCGCAATGTCTGCTTGTAATCGGGCTGGCATAAAGGATTAAAAGCATGGCATTGAAGCAGCTCGTCCGCTTCCAGCCATGCTCTTTTTATCCTATTCCTATTCCTAACGTTTGGTGCTAAAACAGCTTCATCTGCTCGATCAAAACAGGGTTGAGCTCCTCTGCCTTCACCCCATATGGCGCAAAAAACTCGCCGACCAATCGGCGATGGCAATAGCGATGGTCATGGCAAAAACAGATCAGCACCACATGGCTGCCCTCCAGCAGCATGCGGTAAACTTGGCGAAGCGCCTCCAGCTTGCGATCAAATTGCAGCTCCGCAGCAAAACGTTCTTCATATTTCGGCCACCATGCGAAATCCGCCTCTTCTTTTCGTCCATCCAGCGAAAACTGGAATAAATCCTGCGACGGCGCCAACGCTTGGTACATGGCAACACCTTCAATATTTATCTCCGATCGCGTAATCATCAGCTTTGTCGCTGCGAAATTTATTTTTTTCAAGCCATTTAAATTGCTCGTATACAACTTGCCTGAAGGCAGCATGTGAATCAACCTCCTATGAAAATGCAAAAAAGAGATGCAGGGCCGTTAACTCCCGAAGGAACGTCCACTAACATCTCTATAATCGCAAATGACGATTTGTTCATTTAAGTTCGTTGCGGAAAGTTTGCCGTAAGCCGGGTTCTGTACTTTCAGTGGTGCAAACGGTGACGACCCTCCCACTAAGAAAGCGACAATCATCTATCTACGCCGCCTATTGCTAAGCGGCTCCAGCAACCAACCCGGACGTGCCTCAGGCTAAGGCCGCAGCTCGAAGCTGCAACGTCCTCTCGGTCTTGCTCCAGATGGGGTTTACCAGGAATACAGTCACCTGTACTCCTCGTGGTCTCTTACACCACGGTTCCACCCTTGCCTGTGCTGGCACGAAGCCAGCCATCGGCGGTCCATTTCTGTGGCACTATCCTTCAGCTCGCGCTGACTGGACGTTATCCAGCATCCTGCCTTGCGGAGCCCGGACTTTCCTCTCGCGGCAACAAGGCCGCCAGCGATTGTCTGTCAAACTTTCCGGTGCATCAATCAGTATACAAGGTATTGGCGTAAAGCTCAAGCTTGAATTGCTTATTAATAAATGGAACGCTGTATATATCCTGGAGCTATGCTGCAAAAAAAAGCAATTTTACTCCCTTTTATACAAATTGGAAAGGCTCGGTATGGATG
This sequence comes from Paenibacillus sp. Leaf72, assembly GCF_001422685.1. Taxonomy (NCBI): domain Bacteria; kingdom Bacillati; phylum Bacillota; class Bacilli; order Caryophanales; family Paenibacillaceae; genus Paenibacillus; species Paenibacillus sp. Leaf72. Next base: position 649,208 of record NZ_LMLV01000001.1, read on the forward strand.
ACAGAGGCGAACGCCTTCGTGTCCGATTTGCGCGACTGCAGCTGCACATTAAGCCAATCGGCTGTGCGCTGCTTCATAATTTTTTCTACATTATGGCCGGGATCAATAATAGCGATGCCCGCAGCGAGTGCATCATGAGCGGTATGATAGTCAATATCGCCTGTAATAAGCACATCGGCACCAGCAAAAATCGCATGGCGTACGTAGCGCGCACCTGATCCGCCCAGCACAGCCACCTTGCGTACTTCACGGTCAGCATCCCCTACTACGCGAACAACGGGCACCTCGAATGCCTGCTTCACGCGCTCTGTAAGCTCTGCCAGCGTTACAGACTCGCTCAGCTTGCCTGCTCTGCCAAGCCCAACTGAACGCCCGGTTAAGTCGATTTCGTACAAATCATAAGCTACCTCATCGTAAGGATGGGCTTTCAGCATCGCCTGTACAGCTTTGCGCTTCAGGCTGTCAGGGACAACGACCTCAAGACGGACCTCTGCTGTTTTTTCCAGCTTGCCATGAGTCCCAATATACGGCGTCGTTCCTTCCCCAGGCAAAAACGTTCCCGTCCCTTCGGTTATAAAGCTGCAGCGGCTGTAATCGCCAATCTGGCCGCCTCCGGCGCTCCAGATCGCTTCCAGCACCTTTTCCTCATGTCCTTTGGGCACGAACACAACGAGCTTGTTCCATTGGTCTGTATGCACTTCCTCCAGACATACGCGCCCTTCCGGCTTGATGCCAACCAAATCAGCCATCCAATCGTTAATGCCGCCATCTGTTACGTCCAGATTGGTGTGGGAAATATAGACGGCAATATCATTTTTGATCAGCTTCTCATACAGCTTTCCTGCTGGCGTAGACGTGTCAAGCTTGGAAAGCGGGCGAAAAATAATCGCATGATGGGCAATAATCAGCTCTGCCCCCGCAGCAATCGCTTCGTCCACAACCTCGTCCGTCACGTCGAGAGCAACGAGAATATGGCTGATGGGCTTAGCCAGCGTTCCTAGCTGCAGCCCGATTTTATCATTTTCTACCGCATAATGCTTTGGAGCCAGCTGCTCCATTATTTGCACGACGGTGTGTCCATTGGCAAGCATGCGAGCACCTCCTTCATAATCGTCATTTCATGACGCAGCTGCGCCAGCTTTCCGGCTGCTTCCGGCTGCTCTGAAAGGGACAGGCTTTGACAGACGCGGTCCAGCTTTTCAAGCTCCGCCTGCCATTTTTGATGGAAAACGGGAATCGGCTTGCGCAGCAAAAAAGGCCCCAGCCGCACAAGCAGAGCAAAACGGATCTCCTCCGGCAAGGAGTCTGGCAATAAAGAGATGTCATAAACGTCAGCGTTATGCTCCTTGCTCTCCTGATCGCTTTGCTTCTGCGCATGGAGAACCTCGTAAATCTTTCCGTCTTCCTCCATAATCGTTTCGGCAAGCAGCGACCAGCCATGCTCAAGCAGCCAGCTTCTGACCCGGTCCTCGCCCACATTAGGCTGCAGCACCAGTTCTTTGACGCCTTCGAGCTTGCCGGCCTGATAGCCCGCCTCCAAAATATCGCTCATTAATGCGCCGCCCATCCCCGCAATCGTAACCGTGTCAACTTCCAGCGGCTCGATTACGGACAAGCCGTCTCCCTGGCGTACATCGAGCTTGTGAAGCAGCCCAACAGCCGCTCCCTGCCTGCGAGCCGCATCAAACGGTCCTTTATTAAGCTCTCCAGCAATCGCCGTAGGCACAATCCCTGCTTGCAGCAAATATACCGGCAGCTGCGCATGATCTGATCCTATATCAGCTATGCGCGAGCCCTCTGTTACATAACCCGCAATCGTTTGTAATCGGTTAGAAAGTTTCAACATTAAGCAACCCACACTATCCATTTTTTTCTCATCGCGAACAATAATACGCCGCCTAAGGCGATTTTAATAAGCAGCTGCAATTGCAGCCAATCTGTCTCCATCGTAAACAGCATCGCATACAGCTCCGGCATAAACCATACCAAAGCGCATGTTACGAACAATACAGCCGACACCGGCTTCGACCATTGATGCACAAACCAGCTGGCCCAGCCGAACAAGCCTGACAGCGGCAGCCAATAAAGCTGAATGCCATACCATGCCGGGGAGTCAGTCAAACGTGACAGCAGCCATGCATATACGAGCAGGGAAGCAACCCAGCCGCATAAATGCAAAATATGAATGCGAGCGCTGATGCCATAGACGATCCAAAAAACAGCACAGAACCCAAGCAGGCTAGCCTGCCAGTACCAGTCCTCGATGCCATGGAATTTTAGTATGTACATTCCTGCTCCAAGCATGAGCAGCATGCCTACCCCGCCAATTACAAGGCCAGTAGCTTCATTTCGTTTGCGTACCCGCTGGGAAATAATGAGAGAAATAACGACCGCCGCAGCGACGACCCCAATTTGCAATAAAGGATGAAAAGCGTTAAAATAAAGCACAACCAAGGAAATTAAGGTAAAAAACCCAAAAGTAAGGAGCCATTGTTTTCCCGATGCCTGCCCAACGGCCATGACCGCCTTACCGATTCCGCGCGAAGAAGCTTGCCTTCTTTTAGGATCTTCCTCTTGATCGGGATCCACATATAAATTAAGCAGGAAATCGCAATACTGCTGCGGCAGAAGCTTGCTTCTGCTCCAATAATCGATCTCTTTAACAATGGTCTGCCGACGCTCTTCATTCATTATGGGCTTATTCCTTTCAAGGGAACTTTATACCAACTTGTATTTTGAAAAAAAAGACCTTGCTGCTCGTTCATGCAGAAAGGTCCGATCGGGTAAAACATTATAGCCTGAATCGTGTTGTCAAACCTGCTTACCGTTCTAAGACACGATTTATTCGAGAAAATCCTTCAAGCGTTTGCTGCGGCTCGGATGACGCAATTTGCGCAGAGCCTTCGCCTCAATTTGCCGTATCCGCTCACGCGTTACGCCAAACACCTTGCCTACTTCTTCCAGCGTTCTTGTACGTCCGTCATCAAGACCGAAACGCAGACGCAATACGTTCTCTTCACGCTCGGTAAGCGTATCGAGCACATCCTCAAGCTGTTCCTTCAGCAGCTCATAAGCAGCTGCATCCGCAGGAGCAAGCGCCTCCTGATCTTCAATGAAATCACCAAGATGCGAATCGTCCTCTTCACCAATCGGCGTCTCAAGCGATACAGGCTCCTGTGCGATCTTCATAATTTCCCGAACTTTTTCCGTGCTCAGCTCCATCTCGGCAGCAATTTCTTCCGGTGATGGCTCGCGGCCCAGCTCTTGCAGCAATTGACGAGATACACGGATCAGCTTGTTGATCGTTTCCACCATATGGACTGGAATCCGAATCGTCCGCGCCTGATCGGCAATCGCCCGTGTAATCGCTTGGCGAATCCACCATGTCGCATACGTACTGAATTTAAAGCCCTTCAAGTGGTCAAACTTCTCAACCGCTTTAATCAGACCCATATTGCCCTCTTGAATCAAGTCAAGGAACAGCATGCCGCGTCCTACATAACGCTTGGCAATACTGACCACGAGACGTAGATTCGCTTCAGCCAGTCTGCGCTTAGCTTCCTCGTCGCCATTCTCGATTCTGCGTGCGAGTTCAATTTCGTCGTCAGCAGAAAGCAGCGGCACACGTCCGATTTCTTTCAAGTACATACGGACAGGGTCATTAATTTTAATGCCTGGCGGAAGCGCCAAATCATCATCAAAATTAAAGTCGTCCTGTTCTCTTTCCTGCTCTTCTCCACGATTATCAAGCGGATTATGACGCTCCTCATCATTTTCGTTGAGAACCTCAATCCCTTGATCATCCAGTTGCTCGAAAAACTCGTCTATCTGCTCCGGATCCTGGTCGAAAGGCGACAATTTCTCCATAATCTCTTTATAAGTTAGGGAGGATCTCTTCTTACCCTGTTCAATCAGCTGGTCCTTGACCTGATCCAGCTTTTGTTCAGCTTCCAATCCAGTATGCTGATCATTCGCCATATTCCGACTCCCTCCTCCCTAGAAACCCAGGCCTCTATCGTCCTTTAAGCTGTCTCTCTAGGGCATTAATCTCAGTGTGCATTTGCGCGGCTAACATATAATCCCCGGCACGTTCTGCCTGTACCGCTTCTTCCTTCTTAAGCTCAAGTTCCCTGAATGCGGGCACCTTGCTAATATCCTCGATATCAGCGGCTAATATGTCCTCGTCAAAAGGAACATCTTCCATCATTGAAATGGCTGCCGCTGCTCTCTCCAGGCGTTCATCCTGAAGCGAACCAATAAAGCGTCCGACATCTGGATCATGATCCTGCGCATAAAATGCGTACAAATAAGCAGCAAGCGCTGCATGATCCTCCACATTGAACGCTTCGCCAAGCCTGTCGTGCACCGCGAGCGCCGCTTCCCGGTCACGCATCATGACATGGAGCAGACGCCGTTCCGCCTTGATGTATGCGGGCAGCAAGGATGGAGGGCCCGAACTACGGCGATTTTCATTCCTACCATTATTCCACGAATTATCGTTATTATCCCCTTGCGGCTTCTTTTTTTGCAGCTCCAGCACTTTAGCTTGGCAGTCCTGCTTCAAAACGTCAAGTGGGAAATTAAACTCGCGGGACAACTCCTGTAAGTAAACCTCGCGTTCAATAGCGGAATCAAGATCTGCAACAATGCCAGCCGCTTCGAGCAAATAGTTTTTCCGGCCCTCTTCTGTTAGCAGTATATGGTTTTTCCTTGAATATATAAGCTTAAATTTTGTAGTGGTTGCCGCTCCGTCGATTGCTTCCCTAAGGAACGTATCCGGGCCGTATTCCTCAATATACTCATCGGGATCCTTGCCCTTCGGCAAAATAGATACTCTGACTCTAAGCTTGGCCTTCTCGAGCATCGGAATGGATTTCAAAGCAGCTGCTTGTCCGGCATCATCGCCGTCATAGCACAGGATAATCTCCTCCGCCTGCCTTCCGAGTATGGCACAATGCTCCTCAGTCAATGCTGTACCCATCGTGGCAACACCATTATTTACGCCTGCACTCCAGGATTTTATAACATCCATATACCCTTCAAACAGAACAACCTGTTTGCTCTTGCGAATAGCTGGTCTTGCATGGTGCAGATTGTAAAAAACTCGGCTCTTCGTGAACAGCATCGTCTCCGGGGAATTCAAATATTTAGGCTGACCGTCACCGATTACCCTTCCGCCGAAAGCGATCACCTTGCCATCACGATCCCATATCGGGAACATGATGCGGCTCCTGAAACGGTCGACATGACCGCTGCCATCATTTTTAGCCGATAACAAACCGCCCTTTTCCATTAAAACTGGGTCAAAATTTCTTGCGGTTAAAAATCGGTTAAGCGTGTCCCATTGGTCCGGCGCATACCCTATCATAAAGTGGTCGATCTGCTTTTCCCTGAGACCTCTATCAAGCAAATAGTCTTTAGCGATTTTGCCATGCTGTGTGTTATTCAATAGATAGTTATACAATTTCGCTGTCAACTGATGAGCTTCAATAATGGCTAAGCGGTCTAAGTCAACTTCTTCGCGCTGACCGCCCTCGGCGCCCGTCCAGGTTACAGGCATTCCTGCTTCCTCAGCGAGCACTCTGACCGCCTCTGGAAAAGAGTAGCCTTCGATCTCTTCCACGAATCGTATGACATGTCCGGTCTTACCGCAACCGTAACAATGGAAAATTTGCAGCTCTGGCGTGACCGTAAACGATGGGGTCTTCTCAGAGTGGAAAGGGCATAACCCTTTCATATATTTGCCGTGCTTCGTGAGATGAACATACTTCCCGACTGTCTCTACGATGTCATAATGACGGCGTACCGCATCTATGACCTCCTCCGGTATTTTATTACCGTATGTCATCGTTCATCACCTTCATCCTAAGTAACACGTAAATAATATTCGCTAAATGTCATGTTTCTCCTGCTCGCTTTGCAAAACTTTTGTCATCTTTTGTTGAAATCGATCTCGATCTTCCGTTGTCATGGCTTTCGGGCCCTTGGATTTACCGCCGCTGCGCCTGCGTTTAGCTTGTTCATGACGGCGCTCCATCAAATAATCGATGTTGTCATCCGTATATTGCTCGCCGCGCGGCGAAAGGACAAGCGCCCCCTTGCCAAGCGCAATACAAGCGAGACCGAAATCCTGTGTAACAACGACATCGCCTTTCAGCAAATGATTGACGATATACATGTCTACGGAATCTTTCCCCGCCTCCACCTGTATAACTGAAACGCCATCTTCGGCTTCAAGGTGGTGATCATAGGAGGAGACCATCAGCACAGGCAGCGAGAAGCTTCGGGCAATTTGCTTAATTTCCGCTTTGACAGGACAAGCATCGCCATCAACGATAATAGTAGGCTTTGTTATAGGAATAACGAATCACCGCTCGTTTCTTCTCTAGAATATCGCTTAGGTGAAGCGAATATGCTCCATAATCAAGCTTGCTGTTTCTTCGACCGCACGATGGGATACATCAATAATGACACAGCCCAGCTGCTTCATGATGGATTCCGCATAAAGCAGCTCCTTCTCGATGCGATCCGTCGCCGCGTATGATGCACTGTTCGGCAGCCCAAGCGCCTTGAGCCGTTCTTTGCGAATAATGTTCAAATAGGGCACGCCAATCGTCAACCCCACAATTTTCGCCTTCGGAACATTAAACAGCTCTGCGGGCGGCTTGAGCTCCGGCACGAGCGGGATGTTCGCCACCTTGTATTTCTGATGGGCCAAATACATCGATAGCGGCGTCTTAGATGTCCGGGATACGCCAATGAGCACAATATCGGCCTTCAGCACACCCGAAGGATCTTTCGCATCATCGTAACGCACAGCAAATTCAACAGCATCCACTTTGCGGAAGTAGTTTTCATCCAGCACATGGTTCAGTCCCGGCTCTTGCCGTGATTGTTGTCCCGTCTTCACTTCAAGACTTTGGATAAGCGGGCCGAGCAGATCTATTGACACCGTGTCATACTGTTCTGCCAGCCTGCCCATCGCCTCGCGCAAATGCGGGATGACGAGCGTAAACAACACAATTGCGCCAGCTTCCTGAGCCTGACGGACTACCCGTTCAAGCCCCGCTACATCCGTAATGAAGGGCGCTCTGCGAATATCCGTCTGAATCGGATGAAACTGGGCGACGGCGGCTCTTACCACGAGTTCGCCCGTATCGCCAGCTGCATCCGATACGACATAAATAATGACATCTGTCATCGGTTTTGTCATGTTTTATCATCCTCCCCTTCTTAGTTAGAAGTTATTTCGAAGATGAACGATTCATTGATTGCTCCGGTTATTCTCTGCGCCCGCTTATGACCAGACGAGCTTCGAATAATCCGCCACAACCGCTATATCTTCTGCAATTAAAGAGAGGGTCGCCAAACGGTTAGCGCGTACCTTCTCATCTTCCGCCATAACCATAACCGCATCGAAATACGTATTAATCGGCGCTTTCAGCGCAGCTAGCTTAGCTGCAGCGTCGGCAATTTCCCCTCCGGCAACTGCTTGCTGGAACGATGCATGAACCGCCTGCCACTCCTTATACAGCGCGGATTCCGCTGGTTCTGCAAACAAAGCTTCGTCTACAACTTTAGTCGTTGCTTTGGCGGCCAAATTGCTGACGCGATTGAAAGCATCCACAATCAGCTTGAATGCTGCGCGGTCCTCGCCTGAGGCTTGCGCATTCAACAGAGCTGCGCGCTCCACTGTCAAGAGCAGATTGTTAAAGCCTGCACCCATTACAGCATCTACAACGTCATAACGAATCGCTTGCTCGGACAGCACGTTTTTCACACGAAGCGCCAAAAATTCCGTTAAATCCTTGCGTACTTCATCTGCACTGCGCTTCATGCCTCTAGCCTCATGAACCTCAAGCGCCGCATCAAACAAGTCGCTAAGCTGCAAATTCAAACGCTGTGCCAAAATAATCTGCACGACGCCAGCCGCTTGACGGCGAAGAGCGTAAGGATCCTGGGATCCTGTAGGAATAATGCCGATGGAGAAGCAGCCAACAATCGTATCCAATTTATCCGCAAGGCTTACAACGGCGCCAGTTATCGAGGCCGGTGCACGATCTCCAGCAAAGCGCGGCTGGTAATGCTCATTAATGGCAGCTGCAACTGTCTCGTTCTCGCCTGCTTTCCGAGCATAATCCTCACCCATAATGCCCTGCAGCTCTGGAAACTCGCCGACCATTTGGGTAACGAGGTCGAACTTGCAAATATCCGCCGTCCGGCTAATATGCGCTGCGGTACCCGCATCCACCTGCAATTTTGCTGCAAGCAAATCAGCCAAAGCTCTGATACGGCCTACTTTATTAGCAACCGTTCCTAGCTCCTCGTGATATACGATGTTTTCAAGCTTGGCAAGCGCGTCGCCAATGGCCAGCTTCTGATCCTCTTCATAAAAGAACTTCGCATCAGAAAGACGGGCGCGAAGCACCTTTTCATTGCCTTTTGCTACAACGTCAATTTTGTTCCGGTCGCCGTTGCGCACCGTTACAAAATAAGGGAGCAGCTGTCCTTTGCCATCCAGCACCGGGAAATACCGCTGATGCTCACGCATCGACGTAATGAGCACATCCTGCGGAATGTTGAGGAATTCGGGATCAAATGTACCGTAAAGCACATTCGGAATTTCCACAAGGAAGAGCACTTCCTCCAGCAAATCCTGATTGATGGCAATCTCCCAGTTTTGCTCCTTCGCCAGCTGCTCAATTTGAGCGACGATAATTTGTTCCCGCTCTTCTACATCGACGATGACATGCTGCTCGCGCAAACGTTCTTTGTACACCGCAGGCTCTGTCACAGTCGTCTCTGCGCCGAGGAAACGATGTCCTCTGCTGCTGTTGCCGCTGCGCACGCCTGTAATTTCAAAGGGTACAACATCTTGGCCATAAAGAGCCAATAACCATTTTATCGGCCGAATGAACTTCAAATCGTAGCTTCCCCAACGCATATTTTTCGGAAACGACATGGAGGTAATTAAATTCGTCAAGCCTTCGGACAATACAGCAGCCGTATCGATACCGATGCTGCTTTTGTTCGCATATACATATTCTACCCCTGCCAGCTCCTGAAAATAAAGCTGCTCCGGCTCCGCGCCTTGACTGCGTGCAAAGCCAAGCGCCGCTTTGCTCCAGTTGCCCTGGTCATCCTGGGCAATTTTGCGGGAAGGGCCTTTTACCTGCTCATTAACATCCGCCTGCTTCTCTTCAACACCTTGCACCAGAACAGCAAGTCTGCGCGGCGTAGCATATGCTTGTACATCTTGATGAGCGATACGCGATTCCGCAAGCCATTTTACCAGCTTCTCCTTAAGCTGATTCATAGCCCCTCTTACAAATCTTGCAGGAACTTCCTCCAAACCGATTTCCAGCAATAAATCTTTAGCCATTACGCCTCGCTCCTTTCTTTCAGCATCGGGAATCCAAGGCGCTCGCGCTCTTCCAAATAAGTCGCAGCCACTTGACGTGCCAAATTTCTCACGCGCATAATGTAGCCTGTCCGTTCCGTCACGCTGATGGCGCCGCGCGCATCCAGCTGATTGAACGCATGCGAGCATTTCAGCACATAGTCATAGGCCGGGAACACGAGATTATGCTCCATCGTCTTCTTAGCTTCCTCTTCGTACATATTAAATAATGAGAACAGCATCGCTGTATCCGAAGTCTCAAACGTATATTTGGAATGCTCATATTCCGGCTGCTTGAACACATCGCCGTACGTTACGCCGTCAACCCATTCGAGATCAAACACATTTTCTTTGTCCTGAATATAGGAAGCAAGACGCTCCATGCCGTATGTAATTTCCACGGCTACCGGACTTGCATCAAGGCCACCCACCTGCTGGAAATAAGTAAACTGCGTAATTTCCATGCCATCGAGCCATACTTCCCAGCCAAGTCCCCATGCGCCAAGCGTCGGCGCTTCCCAGTTATCCTCAACGAAGCGAATGTCATGATCTTTCGGATCGATGCCAAGGCGAGTAAGGCTCTCCAAATAAAGCTCTTGAATATTGTCTGGCGACGGCTTCAAAATAACTTGAAACTGGTGATGCTGATACAGCCTGTTCGGATTTTCACCATAACGGCCATCGTTCGGACGTCGAGAAGGCTCCACATAAGCTACATTCCAAGGCTCAGGCCCAATGGAGCGTAAAAACGTCATAGGATTCATCGTGCCTGCGCCTTTCTCTACATCGTAAGGCTGCACCAAAATACAATTTTGCTCGGCCCAGAACTGCTGCAGCGTTAATATCATGCTTTGAAAGTTCATACCTTTTCCGCTCCTTTTTTTGCTTTTGCAATTTCACCAGCGGCGGCAGTCTCAAGGGAACGCAAAAACTCTCGCCTCTACGTCTGCCGCCAGACATAGGGACGAGAGCTGATCTCCCGCGGTTCCACCCTACTTGGCTTTCTTGGATGCAGCAACAATAACCAGTTAATCGTACACTAGTTCTTCTCTACTTGCTGCGCAAGAAAACCCGCTTTCTTAAACGCGACTCCGGAGTGCCCTTTCGCTGCTGGTCCGCTTCGGGCTCCCACTATCCCCGAATCGCTAAAGCTGTAACCATCACAACTACTTTCTCCATCATTGTCCGATATTTATATCTGTTTATCATAAACAAATTGCGTGCAATTGTCAAACCTGACGGCAGAAAGCCGTCTATTCCATCGCCCGTTCCCTTTGAAGCGGAGACCAGCCATCAGCGCCAGCCAAAATCTGAGTTAGAGAATAATCAGCTGCCTGATCGGCTGTAAGCTGCTGCGACCAGCTAATTCGCTTGTCGCTGGAGCCGCCCGGCCCTGTACTTGCATATTCCCCATAATGAACGGTAGGGTGGGCTTCAGGCTTGTTCCAATCATCCCATCCGGCAGGAGCAATATGCTCGCCCATCCAGCAGCGGATAAAAATCGTTTTGGCATGATTGCGCCATGGCCTGCCTAAATATACGCTTCCTGCTGGAGCATCGCCTATCAAGCGGCATTCATTGAATACATATCCGTGAGGCGCATGCTCTGGGGTAGATGCAGCAGCAATCCATCCGTTAATGGCATCCGGCTCAGCAGCGCCGCGATTTTTGGCAAAAATATCGCAGTAGTTGAACAGTACCGTAGCCGAGCCGAAAATAAAATCAACATCGCCTTCTATATAACAGTTCTCGTAAAATTGCCGGGACTGCTTTCTTGGAGCGCCTTCCCTTGGACCGCCAAAAAAACTGCGGTCAATAGGAACTTCCGGCAGCGGCCCCGTAAATAGCGTATCCTGATGGCCAATTAAACGGCAATTGCGGAAGCTGGCGCGATCGCCATCAGCATAAAGCGCCAGCGCTTGGCCCACCTTTTCCCCAGGACCTGCCGTATTGATAAACGTCATATTTTCTCCTATAAAATCATCCGCTCCAACGAACACGGTATACGAATAAAACGTATGATAGAGCTCGCCGTCCGGAAATGCTTTTGTGGCATGGTCGTCAAAGCTGATGATCGTCTCCTTGGCACTTTCTCCTATTAAGCTGATCATTGGCTTTTCGATATGAAGCTTCTCATAATAAAACCCATTGCGAATATAAATGATGACCCGCTCCTCATTCGTTGCTGGAACGGTATCAACAGCTGCTTGAATGGATGTAAAATCGCCGCTTCCGTCAGCGGCTACTACAATAGAGACAACCTTGTTTTCTTCTGCTTTCATTCTAGCCGCTACACCTCCAACGGAAAAGCATGATGCCTGCTCTCGTCCGTCTCCTGAAAAATCGCTTCCGCTGTCCGCAGCGCCCAGGCAAGCTTCTTTGTCTGTTGCATCGCAAAGTCCTCCTTCAATCTAAATTCGCTCCTTGCAAATCGCTACCGAATTCCGCAAATACAGCTTCGGCTGGATGACAACCGGATATTTAGCATCTTCACCCCGTATCAGCGCAACGATCAGCTCAGCCGCCTGAACAGCCAGCTCGCCGAGCGGCGGGCCGATCGTCGTCAATGCGACCTCGGCATACTGCATATCCGGCAAATCATCGTAACCGATTAACGAGATATCCTGCGGCACTTGGAAGCCCGCCTCAATGAAAGCACGCAGCGCCCCACGTGTAACCAAGTTGTTGAGGCCAATGAAGGCCGTTGGCGAGTTGCTCGTGAATTTATAGTTGCGTACGGCAAAATAACCGTCTTCCCAAGAGGAATAAGCCGGAAGCACGCTGCCTTCGCAAAATTCCAATCCCGTCCGCTGCAGCGCCTCCTTATATCCTTCAATTTTAATGTTCTGGGAATTGCCGATAAAGCCAATGCGCTCATGTCCATGCGCTTTCAAGTGCTCGACCGCTTTGAAGATGCCTTCTTTGCGGTCGATTTTAATATAAGGCGAATTGGGGTTCTCATCCGCACCGAGTACGAAGCATGGCATCGGCATCGAGGAGACGAGCTTCCAGAACGCCTCCCGATCATCCAGCATATACTCCCAGAAAATGCAGCCATCCACTCGAAGCTGGCTGAAGATGTCTACCCCATCGCCCGCTATGACCAAAATCATTTGATAACCGCGGCTTTTCAGCTCGCTATGCAAATTTTTCGATATGTTGGAAAAGAGCGGGTTGCTGAGTTCATCCAGAACAAAGCCAATAATATTGCTTTTGCCCGAAGAAAGCTGCTGCGCCATAATATTTTTTCGGTATTGATATTTTTCCGCGATTTCCAGCACTTTCTGTCTTGTAGCCGGTTTAATTAGCGGATCATTGTTCAATGCCTTGGAAACTGTGCTGTAGCTTACTCCTGCAAGCTTGGCGATGTCCTTAATTGTAACCATTTCTGAGCCCACGCCTTTCCCATTAACCGCTTGCGGTTCCTCGTACCCCATGCCCTATGCTTTATGCTTTATGCTATAGAAACTAGGATTTCGAGGCAGCCAAGTATCGGTCATACTGAGCCTGCCTGCCCGCAATGATTTGTTCAATATTCATATTTTTTAAGTTTGCAATATAAGCATCGAATTGATCAAGACTTTCTTTTCCTGTAATGAATTTCAAATTCATCTCATCTACATACGTTTGGATGTCCGGCATCGACATGTTTTCGACGCTTGCTTCCTCTGGCAGCGCATATACATTAGGGAATGGAGGACGGATATATTGCTCAAGCTCCTTATCCCGCTTCTCATGCCATGGCGCTACGATTGCATCCGCAGAATCCGTCGATTGCGCGCTAGGCAGGTTGACTGGGCCAATACCATATTTTTGAATGAAGTCATTGTCCTTGCCCTTCTCGGTGAACTGCTTCTTGCCGTCCTTCTCTTCGTACGTTACACCTTCAATGCCCCAAGTGTAGTAGGTTTGCGCTTCTTCCCCAATAGCATAGTCTAGAAACTTGAAGGCCAGCTCAGGGTTTTTAGCATTTTTGGAAATACCGAAAATTCGGCTTACCGGCGTGCGGCCCACGTAGAACTGGTCGCCATGCGGCCCTTTCAGCGGCAAAATGCCTTGGATAAGCGGCTCCTCCGGGTTGTAGTCCGCGAACAGCGGGCTGTACACCATCGACGTATACCAGCTGAAGTTGAACGTCGCGCCTGTTATATTTTGCGAAAATCTCGAGGTCACTTGATCCGCTGTTGTACTGGCGAAATCTACGCCCAGCAAACCGTCGTTATACAAGCCATTCAGGTAAGCCAAATACTCCTTGTAGACCGGCTCATAGTAACCATAATGGACTTTGCCGCTGTCATCTGCGTAAAAGTTGCTCGACAAATCCATGCCGAACACCGGGCCAAAAGCCATCGGTATAAATTTAGGGTCCATCGACATTGGTATTTCATCCTGCTTGCCGTTGCCGTTCGGGTCGTCCGTTTTGAATTTTTTCAGCATTTCCGTAAATTCGTCGAGTGTGGTCGGCTCTTGAAGGCCTAGCTTTTTGAGCCATCTTTCATTCACCATAAACTCCGGCATGTAATTTTTCGTCAGCGTCTGCTGGGGAATATAATACATTTTACCATCTGGAGTCGTCAGACTGGCTTTAATATCGGGCGATTTTTCATAAAGTTTTTTCAAATTGACGCCATATTTCTCATACAGCTCATCAAGCGGTATAAACAGTCCGCTATTTAAATATTTCATCGTCTGATCCGTATCCGGCAAATAAACGATATCAGGCAAATCCATGCCCGCCGCGAGGCGAGGCCCTACCGCATCCGGGTAGTTTTGCGGAGGCAGCAGCTCCCAATTCACTTTCACATTGGCATTTTTCTCAATTTGCTTGACGATTTCAGCCGATGCCAGATCCACATTCGTCGTCCAGGCATTCGTTCCGAGGAAGGTCAGCTCCTGATTAGGCTGGTCGGTAATCGGCCCCGAGCCGTTGTAGGCTGGCCCCGTTTCCGCTGCTGCGCTTGCTGCTGGTGCAGCATTTCCATCTGTAGCTGCCGGTGCTCCACTGTTGCTGCATCCTGCTACTGCCGTTGCCAAAATGATAACCGATAATGCTTTTTTTGCCCCTTTTAACTGTTGTGCCATTGAACGTTCCCTCCCATAATAAAAGCCAAGTTTACAAGCGGTGTTAGCCTTTCACTGCGCCCAGCGTAATGCCTTTAACGAAATAACGCTGGATAAAGGGATAAATCATAATAATGGGCAAAATGCTGACGACGATGGATACATATCTGACCTGCAGTGAAGAGACGGCAAGCGCTCCAGTCGACGTGGCCCCGCCCATACGCTGCATAATTTCCGGAGATGCCATAATGAGCACCCTTCGCAGAAAAATTTGCAGCGGCTGCAGCTCCTGATTGCCTAAATAAAGCAGTGCCGAGAAAAAATTGTTCCAGTGAAACACCGCGTAATACAAGGTGAGCACTGCAAGCGTCGGCTTGACGATCGGCACGGCGAGCCGGAACAGCATCGTAATATCATTCGCTCCATCGATGGAGGCGCTCTCGAAAATTTCCTTCGGAATGCCTTCAAACGCCGAGCGGCAAATCATGACGTTAAACGTAATGACCAGCACTGGTACCACCATGACCCATCTCGTGTTATAGAGGCCAAGTGTCGTCAGCAGCATGTAAAGCGGAATTAATCCGCCGGAAAAATACATCGTAAACGCAATGAAGAAATTCAGCTTGCGTCTAAGGAAAAAATGCGCTCTGGACAAAGGGAAAGCGGCGAGGCAGGTGGCGACAATGTTCAGCGTCGTTCCGACAACGGTGTACCATACCGTATTGTAAAAGGAAACCCACAGCTCCTTGTACTGAAGCACCATTTTATACCCCGAAATCGTGAAATCGACTGGATATAAAAACACCTGCTGCTTGTCAATCGCGCTGACGGAGCTGAACGACACGCTGACGACATAAAGGAAAGGATATAAGGTTACGAGAATAGCCACACAAGTGATGAAATACACCAGGCTATAATAAATCAGATCTGTCTTAGATTTTTTCATGCCAGACTCCTTTTCCAGCGACTTGTTAAGGCGCGCTCTGTTACCATAGCGACATGTTCGTTGCCCGACGCGTCAATTGGTTCGCCGCAAACACGAGAATAAAAGTGATGATGGAATTAAATACGCCAATGGCTGTCGCAAAGCTGTAGTTTTGTCCGATGATGCCCATCCGGTACACATAGGTGGAAAGCACATCTCCTGTTTCATAAGTTGCTGCGTTATAGAGCAGGTAAACTTTCTCGAAACCTACGCTCATAATGCCGCCAAGCGACAGCAGCAGCAAAATAATAATCGTAGGCTTAATGCTTGGAAGCGTTAAATGCCATAACTCCTGAAATTTATTGACCCCATCGATTTTTCCTGAATCATACATTTCCGGATCAATGCTCATGATAGCTGCAATGTAGATAATTGAGCTGAAGCCGAAGCTTTGCCAAATGTCTGAGCTGGTGAAGATCGTGCGGAACCATCCCGGCTCCATCATGAAATTAATCGGTTCAAGTCCTATCTTCTCTAGCAAAATGTTGACGATGCCATCCGTCGGCGACAGGAAGTTGATCAGCATGCCGGCAATGACAACGGTTGAAATAAAATGCGGCAAATACGTAATCGTTTGGGCGAAGCGCTTGAATGCCCTATTTTTAATTTCCACTACGCAAATGGCGAATAAAATCGGAATTGGAAAGCCGAACAGCAGCGGCAGAAAAGCGAGCAAAAAGGTGTTGCGGAGCAGCCTCCAAAAGTAAATCGAGTCATAAAATTGGATGAACCATTTTAACCCGACCCAATCCCCACTGAAGATGCCCTTTCCCGGCGTAAAGTTTTTGAAAGCCATAATGACGCCCGGCATTGGAAAATACATAATGACCAAATAATAAATAAAAATAGGGGAAAACATGAGTAGTAAATATTTGTCCCGTTTGACTAGCCTAATCAGAGTCGCAGTGCGGCTATTCAATGAAATCCACTCCCTTCAGATTTAAATTTACAACGTTTGAAAAATTGAATATGACGCTGACTCCAATCAACGATCAACAGGCCATTTTACTACTCATCATCCCCCTTCATTTAAATTTACAACGTTGTAATTAATGAATAAATGTATGCGTTTTCATTACGTTTTTATCATTCTAGCAGTTTATTTTCGTTTTGGCAATGAAAACGATTTATAATTTTTTTATAGCCATGCCAGCACTCGGTTTCAGCATTTGATTTGATTCGTCTGATTAATGGGGCCCGGCACCCGCTTGCACGATATTCGGCACATCCAGCACAGCATCAAGCGAATAGCTGTAAGGGAACGGCAGCGATGATGGGAATGCAGCTCCAGTGGCCGATGTTCCGGTCGTCTGATTGTAATAGTTGTTGCGCTCATAGAACGTGTAAGCGTCTGACGAGCTGTCTAGACCAACCTGATTGCTTTGATTCGTTTTGTAAAAATAATTGCGTTCGGAATAAATGACGCTGCCGCTGCCCATTTGGTTTGCATTGTATTGCTGCTGCGAAAAACCTGCTGAATTGTTGCCGCTCGGCGTTGTGCTGTTATCAAAATAGTTGTTGTACAGGTGTACAAAACCTCTCATCAGCGGACGGCCTTTCATGTTCGGGCCAAACCAGTTGTGATGCATCGTGACATGCAGCTTGCCGCCGCCATAGGTGTAAGAATCGCTGGCATTCGAGCCAATAATGAGCGCCAGACGCTCGGAGGCGAGATCCTGATTAACGCCTACCCAATTCCATAGCGGGTTCGGATTCATATTCACCCAGCTGTCAGTGAAGTAGAAATGATTGTAGGAGAGGGTTACATTATCCGACTTTTGCGAGACGAGCAGCAAATCGTCGCTGATGTTGTAGAAGGTGCAATGGTCAACGAGTGCATTTGTTACCCGGCGGAAGGATACGCCCAAATAGTTGGTGCCGCTGCCGCCTGGCTGCGTCGCTGCGCCCGAAAGATTTTGCAAATCCTTAATGTTGCCGTAGAAGGTAATGTTCTTAATGACGATATTTTCGATATTCGTACCTGTCGCAAGCAGCTCGCCGCTGAACTTGAGCTGAATATTTTGCAAAACCGCTTGTCCGCCCGCTGCCCCTTCAATCGTGACATTGTTCCAGCTGGTGCTGGCGAATGTCAGCGTCGTTAATTGCGAGCCGCCATAAATGTTGCCTTTAACAATAATGTGGTGCTTCCCGTTGTTAAAAGCCGCTTGCAGCTCTGCCAAGTTGGTAACCGTGACCGCAGCTGCCGTAGAGCCGTCTGTCGTTCCGTATCCGCCTGTTGAAGCCGCCTCTGCCCGAGATATACCGAAATCGGATACGGGCGCTGATACTAAACAAGCACTAACCATTAACGTACTCAGTAAAAGCATAGACCATTTTTTCAAACGCATTTTCTTACCTCCTCTTAGGTTTTGGTGAAGCAGGTGAAGCAGTGCTGCTTAACAATGGGAACCTCCTTTCTATCTTGCAAGCCAGAAACTGAATAGTAAGCGCTTACAAGATGGAATTGATTATACATCTATTTGTAAATTTTGGATAGTATTTTCTTTTTTGCGTACCCGGAAAAATAAAGCTTACACCCGTTGCAAAGCTGCTGAAGGCTTTAGCATCCTCCCACACTACAAGTGCAGCTGCCTCCATTTTTACAATGAAAAAGGAGCAGACCCAAGGCCTACTCCCTTCCCTCTGCTCACTATCCCTGCTATAACTTATTTCCCCTTCGCCAATTTTCCTGCCTGCATCCGTTCCCGCTCGATCAGCTCTTTCATCGAGGCATTGCCCATCAACAGGACACAAGCTAGCGCCAGCACAGCCGGCACAATCGACCACATAAACGTTGTGGAAATCGAATGCGACAGCGCACTAATAATTTTATCCATCACTTCTGCCGGAATTGACTCCCTTTTTTCAGGGGTCAGAATTTGCCGGACATTTTCAGTAGGGAGCGCCGCTCCGCCACCACCGCCTGCAAAAGCGTCGGACATCCCATTCGTGAAGCTATTGCGCTGAATAATCCCAAATACGGTAATGCCGACCGTCATCCCGAAGGAACGAATAAACGACATTGTCGCATTAGCAGACCCGCGCTGCCTCATATCGAAGCTGTGGATGGTAGACATCCCGAGCACCGAGAAAGAGAAGCCGATGCCAAAGCCCGTAATGCACATAAAGAAGGCCAGCGTCCATTTGGTCGTTTCGGGGCTGATCGTCGAGAGCAGCATAATGCCTGCAATAAAAATAATGGCGGACAGCACCATAACGTTGCGATAAGGCATTTTATTAGCGAGAAAACCGCCCATTTGTGCTGCGAATACTGAGCCTAACGTCATGGGCAGCAGCATCAGTCCAGAGCTAGTAGCCGTACCTCCGTACACCCCTTGCACAAAAATCGGAATGTACAATGCGGCCGTAATAAAGGCTGCGCCATAAAATAAGGCTGCTCCCGTACTTGCGCCATACAATCGCACACGGAACATTTTGAAGGAAATAATCGGTTCAGCCGCCTTGCGTTCAACAAATATGAAAATAATAAACAAAATGGCGAAGATCGCGAACAGCCCTAAAATTTGGGCAGAATCCCAAGCGTATTCATTGCCGCCAAGCTCAAGAGCGAACATTAAGCTGACAATCGAGCCTACCAGTGTTGCGGCCCCCCACCAATCAATTTTCTGCTTGGAATGCTCCATCGATTCCTTGTAAAACAATAAAATAAACAACATAGCTACAATTCCGAATGGAATATTAATATAAAAAATCCAGCGCCAGTTAATATAATCGGTAAAATATGCACCAACGAGCGGGCCGAACAAGCTTGACGTACCGAATACGGCTCCAAACAAGCCGCCCATTTTACCGCGCTTTTCAGCGGGAAATACGTCGAAAACAATCGTGAAGGCAATCGGCATCATGGCGCCGCCACCGATACCTTGAATAGCCCGGTAAATACTAAGCTGTGTGATCGACTCTGCGGTTCCGCATAAAACCGATCCCAGCAAAAACAAGAAAATGCCTAATACAAAAAAACGTTTCCTTCCGTACATGTCGGACAGCTTGCCGAAAATCGGCATTCCCGCCATCTCTGTTACCAAATAAGCGGAAGTGACCCATACAAATTTGTCCATACCGCCTAGATCGCTTACAATCGTTGCCATAGCCGTTGATACAATCGTATTATCGATCGATGCAACGAAGATAGCTAGCAGCAATCCCGCTACGACGAAGCCAAGTCTACTTTGAGCCGCAGACATGAAAAATTCCCCCTTGTAATGATGTGAAATGCTTGAAAAGCTCTAGTTGTGGTGTATTGCCGTGCGCTGCTCAGCTTTGTTATTATAAACAATCCCGTCCTGGAGTCCTATTGGACGAGAGAACGAATAAACGCTCGGTCCAGGGACCGAACGCCATTTTTTATAAGCTATATTTATCAAGCTGATCCAGAAAACCGCGCGACTTCAGCGGAATGCCAATATGCAGATCCATCAGCATACGCATTACCTTCTTAAGCTCTTGCTTCGTTTCTGGCTTGACTTGAATAGAACCAAGCCTGCGCAAATCCATTCGGACAAACAATCGCAGCAGCTTATACGCTGCTTCAGACAATACGATGCCTTGGGGGTCTTTGTGACCGCATCGGCGGCATAATACACCGCCTGCGGCTGCACTAATTCGGAAGGGAGTCTCCTCACCGCCGCATTCCACACAATGATCCAGTACAGGCGCATACCCTGACATATCCAGCACTCTCATCTCATAAAGATGAGACACAATCTGCGGGTCCTTCCCCTCCACCAAGCCGCTTAAATAAGCCTTCAGCTGCTCGAACAGAAAAGAACTGGTATCCTCCTCCTGCATTGCCCTATCCGTTAATTCTGCCGCATAGGAAGCGTAAGCAGTCAGCTCCAGCTGTTCGCGGAGTAGATGGTTGGACGCTAAAATTTCACCATGATTCAGCGTACCAAGTCCGCTAGTGCGAAAAAAAGTAAATTCCGCGTATGTAAAGGGCTGCGCGAGAGAAGCGTGCCTGCTCCGAGCCTTCTTCGCGCCGCGTATCAATATCCCTACCTTGCCATTCGTATTCGTCAGCACATTGATTATTTTATTATTTTCCCCATAATCCATGCTGCGAATAACGATGCCTTCCAAACGATACAGCATAATGAAACTCCCCCGTGACCGGCTTAAGACAGTCAGAAGGCTGCGCGCCCACTGAACTAAGGAGAAGCTTCTTCTAGCTCGGATGCCCATTCCTGGTCATCACCGAGCATTGAGTTAGGATGATCCGCTTCTCCAAGCTGATCCATTTCCTTGTAGAGCATATAAGACTCCACATCACCGGTCAATGTAAAATACTTCCACGAAAAATTCCGCAATCGTATCAACCCTTTCCGCCTCGGAAATGCTGCTCCAGACGGTATTAGATTGCGTTGATCGCATGAATGTTATCCTTAGCAATTTACGTCAAATTAGAAGCGGCCTTTAGTCGTTTCTAAAGCCTAAGTCTTTAAGCACTCTTTCCTGGTTGCGCCAGTCCTTCTTGACCTTGACCCAAAGCTCAAGGAACGTACGGGAGCCCAGAAGCGCTTCAATATCACGGCGTGCCAGCTTGCCAACTTCCTTGAGCAAGGCACCCTTCTTGCCAATAATAATACCCTTCTGGGAGTCGCGCTCGACATAGATGACACAGCCAATGTAGACAACGCCATTTTCCTGCACCTTCATGTCCTCAATCGCAACCGCAATGGAATGCGGAATTTCCTCACGCGTCATATGCAAAATTTTCTCGCGCACCAGCTCCGTTACAACGAACTGCTCGGGATGATCCGTAATTTGATCGGCAGGGTAATATTGCGGTCCTTCAGGCAAATAACGGATTAGCTGATCCATAAGGGTTTCCACGTTATTTCCTTGAAGTGCAGAAATTGGAATAATTTCCGCAAAATCATATAAATCTTTATATTGCGTAATAATCGGCAGCAGCTGCTCTGGATCGATTTTGTCGATTTTGTTCAGCACGAGAAAAATCGGCGTCTTGACCTTTTTAAGCTGCTCGATAATAAAACGGTCGCCGCCGCCAATGCCATCGGCTACATCAACAAGAAACAGGGCAGCTTCGACTTCTTGAAGCGCGCTTTGCGCGGTTTTCATCATGTAGTCGCCAAGCTTGGACTGCGGCTTGTGAATGCCCGGCGTGTCCAAAAATACAATTTGTGTATTGTCTTTCGTATATACGCCATGAATTTTGTTGCGTGTCGTTTGGGGCTTGTCCGACATAATGGCAATTTTTTGCCCGATCAGGTGATTCATCAGCGTGGACTTGCCCACATTAGGTCGGCCGATGATGGCTACAAAGCCGGAACGAAATTTGCCGTTTGTACGGTTGTCAGTTGTAGGTGTACTCATTAGGCTTCAGCTTGCCCCTTTTTCAATACCATTGGTGTAAATGCTCCAGGCAGCAAGTCAGAGACGGTCGAAATCGACCAGTTGCCCCGCAGATTGCCCATAATAACTGGCGTATCCGGGTAAAGCAGCTCAACGAGCACCTGGCGGCAAATTCCGCATGGCGTAATAGGTTCTTCCGTATTTCCAATAACCGCAATCGCTTGAAATTGTCCTGGCTTTTTGCCATCGGCAATCGCCCGGAACATAGCAGTGCGCTCCGCGCAGTTGCCCGGACCATAAGCAGCATTTTCGACATTGCAGCCATAGTGGACATGCCCGTCGTTGTCTAGCAGGGCAGCGCCGACATTAAACTTGGAATAAGGCGTATAGGCCCGCATCATCGCCTCTCCTGCCTGATTAAGCAAAGCTGCATAATTTTCTTGCAAACCTTCGTAAGTAACTGTCATTTATTGTTGACTCCTTTAAAATTACTGGCGTCCCGCCGTTATGGCTTGCCATAATGGCGGGCCAAGAATAATAAAACCAATGAAGACGGCAAAGCATGCTGCCAGCAATACAGCACCAGCAGCAACATCTTTTGCCGTCTTAGCGAGCGCATGGCGCTCCGGACTTGCAAGATCTACAACTTTTTCCACCGCTGTATTGACCATTTCTGCTACGATAACGATCGCCATCGTGAGCAGCAGCAGTGCCCATTCCATACGTGTAAGCGATAGAAAAGCGCCAAGCAGAACGACCGCAGCAGCGACCAGCACATGAATGCGCATATGGCGTTCATTTTGCACGCCAAATACGATGCCCGCCCACGCAAATCCTAAACTGCGTATAAACTTTTTCATTAACGCGACAAGCCTGCCTTCGAAAGCACTGCTTCCTGCTTGCTCGTCATCACTGCCTCATCGCTTTCCGTCTCGTGATCATAACCGATTAAATGCAGAAAACCATGAACAAACAGGAAGCCGATCTCCCGCTCAAGCGAATGGCCGTACTCCTCGCTTTGCTCAACCGCTTTCTCTACGGATATAACAATATCGCCCAGCATGCCCGAAATAGGATCAACCTCATCTTCGCTTTCCACTTCAAAAATAATGTCCAGCTCATCCGTTCCATCATCCTGCATCGCAAATGATAAAACATCAGTAGGACGATCAATGTTGCGGTAGTCGCGATTCAACTGATGAATTTGCTCATTATCGGTAAAAGTCAGCGTTACTTCGCCCGTTGTCATGCCTTCCGCTTCGCCAGCCAATTGAAGCAATTGCTCCAACCGGGTGATCCAAGCTTCGGGAATGTCTACCTTATCCTGCTCATTGCTATAATCCAGCTGCAAACTCATGCTAAACGCTCCTTTGACTTAACATCCTCAGGGTACTCAATTCGGGAGTGAAAAATCCCGATTACGCTTTCCTTGAGCGACTGTGCGATCTTATCCAGCTCCTTGAGCGTCAAATCGCATTCGTTGTATTGATTGTCATCCAGCCTGCTTTTGATGATTTTGTTGATCATCGCTTCTACCTGCTCAACCGTAGGGCTGCGCAGGCTGCGGACAGCTGCTTCCACGCAATCGGCAATGCCGACCACAGCGGCTTCCTTCGACTGGGCTTTCGGGCCAGGATAGCGGAAATCATCCTCCGTAAAGGAAGGCTCCTCCCCCTGCTCCTCAGCCTGCTTAAGCGCCTTGTAATAAAAGAATTTCAGCGACGTCGTGCCATGATGCTGCTCGGCAATATCACGAATAGGCTTCGGTATATTATGCGCCTTAAGCATATCCACGCCGTCCCGCGCATGGGCGCAAATAATCGACCGGCTAAGCTTTGGATCAATCGAGTCATGCGGATTTTCCATATTCGTCTGATTTTCAATAAAATAATTCGGCCGCTTCGTCTTCCCAATGTCATGGTAGAACGAGCCTACACGGCAAAGCAGCCCGTCCGCCCCGATGGACTCAGCCGCAGCTTCCGACAAATTGCCGACCATGACGCTGTGATGGTACGTTCCCGGCGTCTCGGTAAGCAGCTTGCGCAGCAGCGGATGGTTCGGGTTAGACAGCTCGACAAGCTTGAGCGCCGACAAAATGCCAAAGGTCACTTCAAAAAACGGCATAAGGCCAATCACCAGCACAGCTGTCAGCAGGCCGCTTGCAAAAGCAAAGCAAAGCGAATACACAAGCGGCCCTTGATCCAGACGCTCCGTCAGCAGCATGAGCGCAAGAACGGAAAACGTGCCGAACAGGCTGACCATAATGCCTGCCTTTAAAATCGTCGATCGCTGGCTTGCTCGATGTATCGAGAAAATAGCCGCGACGGAAACGACGATAATAACAAAGCCGTATTGGAAATCAAAAATTTGATTTTGCCCCGTGCCCGAATTCAGCACAATGCTGCCGATAATCGCAAACAAAATCGAGCTGATTAATGCCAAATGCATATCCAGCAGCAGCGTAATCAGCATCGTCCCGAGCGCCGCTGGAGCAAGGAAGCCGACATACGGGATTTCATCTGTCTGGATTAATGAAATAATGATCATCACCACGATGTTGATCAAATAGATGAGCCACAGCATTAAAATTTGCGCATTATTATATTTCGGCTTCAGGCCGGAAATGCCGCCTGACTGATGCAAATAGCTGTACATCGCCGTGATGAACAAAACGGACAAAATCAACAGGCCAAGCTGCGGCCAATAATTGCGTTTATCCTGCAGCAATGCCGAATCCTTCAGCAGCTCATACATTTCTGGCGTGATGACTTGCCCGCGCTTGACGAGAACGTCGCCTTCCTTGATAACGACCTGAGGCGTGTTTTTCTTCGCCTGGATTTTCGCTTCATCCGTCGCTTCCTTATCAAGAAAGCGGTTCGGCATAATGGAGAAACGCGCCAGCTCCTGCACAATTTCACGGCTAGTCCGGTCGGAGAGGGAGCTTGCGTTCACCAGCTCCGCCACACGGGTACGCGCAGCATCCGCACTGCGGAGCTGCTCGCTCATTAGCTTGCGTACAATCTCCTGCGCAACCTGGCGCATTTCCGTAATTGACTCTACCGACATGCGCGGCATTTTATAAAATGTTTCCTCAGAAATCGCGTATTCCTGCTCTTTAATAACGACCGCCATCTCATCGAGCAGCGTATCGCTATAAGTGCCATTGCCTTTATTTACCTTGACGTAATTATCGACAAAATCGGGATACCTGCCGGGAATTTCATTGCGGTAAATATCGATTTTATTTTGCGTCGTAACCTGATCATCCTGATTCAACTGCTCCATGCGCGAAAAAATCTCGCCCAGCAGCAGCTCGCTGCGCAGCGCGACGTTCGAATAGATCGCATCTACGCGGTTCGCCGCTTCCTCCTGCGCCTGCAGCGTCGCCTTGCTGTCCGGTATTTGATGGGGAGCGACGATATCCTTCTCGCTGGCTACGCCCTCTTGAATATCATACGTTTCCGGAACGAGATGCGGAGAGAGACTGAAATAAAACAGCAACACAAATAATAACATGAGCACGAAGCGGACAGCTACGCTCTGTTTCCACCCCGCAGCCTTGGAGCTCTGCAGGTTCCCCTGTTTACCGGAATGATTCTGGTTCTGGTTCATGGAGCGGACATTCCTCTCTATGCTTTGTTCTCAGCGTCCTGATTGTAGGCGACAATGATTTTCTGCACTAAGGAGTGACGGACAACATCCTGCTCGGAAAAAAAGATAAAGCCAAGTTCGTCTATGTTTTGCAAAATCCGCTGTGCCTCTATTAAACCCGAGTTTTTCCCTCTTGGCAAATCAATCTGTGTCACATCGCCGGTAATAACCATCTTTGAGCCGAAGCCTAGACGTGTCAAAAACATTTTCATTTGCTCCGGCGTCGTATTCTGGGCTTCATCCAAAATAATAAAGGAATCATCAAGGGTCCGTCCCCGCATATACGCAAGCGGAGCAACCTCAATGGTGCCGCGTTCAAAAGCCTTTACCGTCTGCTCAGGTCCCAGCACATCATGCAGGGCATCATAAAGCGGACGCAAATAAGGATCGACCTTCTCCTGCAAATCGCCGGGCAGAAAACCGAGATTTTCGCCTGCCTCGACAGCTGGCCTTGTCAGTATGATTCGCTTCACCAATCCCTGCTTCAAGGCGGCTACGGCGAGCACGACAGCCAGATAGGTTTTTCCTGTGCCGGCTGGTCCAATTCCGAATACGACGTCATGCTTGTGAATCGTCTTTACATAATGGCGCTGGCCAATCGTTTTAACCCGAATGGGCTTGCCGCGAAACGTAGTTGTAATTTCAGCCTTGAATAAATCAAGAAGCTCTTCTGCCTGCATCGTACGGGCCAAATCAAGCGCATACATCATGTCCCGCTCTGAAGGCATGTAGCCGCCCCTTACAAGCTGCAGCATGACGCTGAACAGCTGCTCAAGCGAGCGTACCTCCTGCACAGCACCAGAAATGACGATTTCTGCCTCACGAGATGTGATCGAGGACTCGCACTGCGCCTCTACCAGCCTCAGGAACTTGTCCTGCGGGCCAAATACCGCTAATCCTTCTCCCGCGTTTTCCAGCGGAATTCTGACGACTATTGTTTCATTTAGCAAACAACCTCAATCTCCTTGCATCTGGACTAGTGGCATCTCTTTCACAATCGATTGCTCTACTTCAAAAAGAACTTTCATATAAACTTTACCATTCTCCGTCTTTTCATGCAAAACAATTTCATCCCGGATGACCGCATCGCTGCCTGCTTTTGTCATTACATTCGCTTTCGCCTGCAAAATTCCACCTGCGCGCGCTTCATCCGCTGATAATTTAAGCTCTTCCGTATGCACTTCCATTACCGTCTGCTTCATCCGTCCGAAGGGCAGGCTTATGCTTTTAAAGTTCGCCTTGTCCTCCTCCACGATCGTCTCCGACTGCTCGTACGGATTTTTGCCGTAGCCGCTCACCTGCAGCGCCCTGCCGCCAATGACCACATACCACTTCTCCTTCTTTTCCCCCGTATACGCTTTAACCTGCTGCGACATCGGTGAAGCAATATTAAATTCATACCAGACCAGCCCGCGAACTGAGCCCTTTGCCACAACCGACTGCATATATGCGCCGCCGCCCAGCGTACCTGAAATCAACGTTTGTCCTTTTCTGACCTTCGTGTTTTTCTTTACGACAGCACGACCGCGTTCCGTATAAATTTCCGTAATGACCGCATCAGCAGAAGCAATGAGATGGCGAGGATTTTCCAATTCGCGATGATCAGGCTCGGTCGTTTCCGCGACTTGAATGATGATTCTTGTTCCTCTTTTCTCCACGCCGATCCATGTTGCTTTCGGCAGCTTGTTGACGAGCCTTTTTGAAATAATATCCGTATCCGCCAGGCGGAATGACCATTGGAGCGGGAAAATCCCCTCCTGCCGCGCCGCCTCAACAATTTCCTCCTCCGTCAATTTCACGTTGCCCTTAACCTCAACCGACCATATAAGCGAGGAGAGCAAATAGATGCCAATAAAAAATAACGCAATGCCTGCGATGAAAAATTTTCGTTTTTCAAGCCTTGCTAACCAAAACGGCATCCCTTGCCGCTTTACGACATGCGCCCTACAGCCTGTCTCCTTTAAAAAAGGCTTCAAGCGAAAATAACCACTCAAAGGCACATCAAACTGCAGCTTGCCATCGCCCGTCCAACCGATGGACGCAAGCTGCAGCCCCCCTTCCAATGCCCGATTTACAAGCTGCTCAGGTTGTCCGCCCCTGATAGTTACTGTTACGACGCCGAGTACCCAGTCCGACCATTTCAGCTTCAAGCCGCTCCCCTCCTACTCCCGCAAGGCTATGCCCGTAATTTGACCTTCGATAAAAACCTCTTCTGTCCAAATCGTCCGAATCACTAGCGAGCTGCCCGTCACTTCAAGCTCGCCCTTGCTGAGCGCGAGCCTAAGCTGCTCGCTGGAAAAATGAATGACACCGCGATGGTTCTCAATATATAACTGGCGATCGCCGATCATCGTCAGCCGGGGAAGATCATAGACGACATCCTGGGGCAAATCCAGAATATCCGCTGTCATTTTGCGAAGTTTGCGTTTTAAACGGTTCATAGGTAAAGGATCGTCCCCCTTATCACGCTCGCCAGACGTTAAATATGACACAAGGCCCATTATCGTACTATATCAAGCTATGCGCGGGGTGATGACTTTATGAAAAATAGCGCAGCCCTCAGTCATCCTTAATGGATTTCTGAAAGCCGCGCTATTCAAAAATAAAGCTTATATTATCTGACTTTGCCATAAGGACGCTTCGATTTCGACGGGCCCAATATTTCGGACCAGATGACCGCTTTGCGAAGCTCCTCCGCGCTCAAAGGCGCTAACCGAGTGTCAGCAGCAGCCTCAGCCTCGCTGCTAGCCCGATTGCTGCGCCCTGCAGCGGCTTCGCGCTGCTGCGAGGCCGTTATAGGCACTTGCTGCTTCTGCTTGCTCTCAAGCGCTCTGGCGAGCTCTGACAGGTGGCGCTGCTTCTCACGCTCAGCCTCCTCCTCCGCTTGGCGGTAGGAAATCGACCGTTCCTCATAATCATCGTTATCCTCCCATTCCGGGTAAGCCTCTCCCTGATCATATCGACCGGACTGATGCTGCTGCACCTCTGTCCCCTGCTGCGGATAAGCAGCATCGGCCGTGCTTTGACCATTAAAGTCCGGCATCCGCGGATTGGTCCGCTTTTTCGCACTGACCCGATTGAAAATCGACAGGAGAAAGCCGCCGACAATAACGACGAAATAAATATTTTTCGTAATAAACTCTATTACATGTTCCACTGGTTCAGATTCACCTCCAGGGTAAGCAGCTACGCCCGTGCTTTATTTGCCATCTTTAATTGTCATTTTTTTCGGTTGGGGCGTCGCTCTTGCCGATGGAATTACGCATTTGTGTATCCGACTCCAGGTTTTTCAGGTTCAAATAGTCCATGACGCCGATTTTGCCGTTTTTGAGTGCTTCCGCCATTGCAACTGGCACTTGCGATTCGGATTCCACAACCTTCGCCCGCATTTCAATAACGCGCGCCTTCATCTCCTGCTCCTGCGCTACCGCCATTGCCCGGCGTTCCTCCGCTTTCGCTTGAGCAATCCGTTTGTCAGCCTCCGCTTGCTCCGTTTGGAGATGGGCGCCGATGTTTTTGCCTACATCAACGTCAGCAATATCAATTGACAAGATTTCGAATGCTGTACCAGCATCAAGCCCTTTGCCAAGCACCGTACGGGAAATCATATCCGGATTTTCAAGCACGTCTTTATGAGAATTTGCTGAACCAACCGTCGTAACGATACCTTCGCCGACACGGGCAATAATCGTCTCTTCACCCGCACCACCGACTAGACGCTCGATGTTGGCACGTACGGTAACACGCGCTTTAACTTTAACCTCAATACCGTCTTTCGCTACTGCTGCAACAGTTGGTGTTTCAATGACACGTGGATTAACGCTCATTTGCACCGCTTGAAGCACATCACGGCCAGCAAGGTCAATGGCAGCCGCACGCTCGAATACGAGCGGGATATTGGCGCGCTGCGCCGCAATCAACGCATTGACGACGCGGTCAACGTTACCTCCTGCGAGAAAATGGCTTTCCAGCTGATTAATATTCAGCCCCAAGCCAGCTTTCGTTGCTTTGATGAGCGGATTAACAATCCGGCTCGGAACAACCCGGCGCAAGCGCATCGCAACGAGCGTAATAATACCGATACGCACACCCGACGCCAATGCTGAAATCCAGAGCATAATTGGAAAAAAGCTCAGGAAGACGGACAGCGCAATAATAACAATAACCGCTATAATCAATATAGATACAACCGGATCCAGACCCATTTATAAATACCTCCATTGCTTTAGTAAAGCGCTGAATTGCGCTTATGTTAGGCTATTTACTGTCTCTTTTACAACGACCCATGTTCCTTCTGCCTTAATAACAACAACGCTAGCTCCAGTCGAAATAAACTCGCCTGATGTGACGACATCAATCCGCTGATCGCCGATTTGCACGGTTCCAGCTGGCCTCAGCGGAGTAAGCGTAACCCCAACAAGTCCGAGCAGGCTGTCCTTTTCATCGGCGGATACATATCCTTCTTCCTTCGTCAGCTTATCGCGAAGAATGAATTTGTTCCAAATTCCTCTATGTCTATATTTTCTGAAAATATAATACATCACAAGAACAGCCACTACGAGTGCCGTGACCAGCGAAATAAATGCTGTCATCGGATCGGATGCCGCGGTAACTACACCAGCAACAAGCGCTGCGCCGCCTAGCAGTCCCAAAATACCGAAGCTTGGAACAAATACCTCGATAATAAGCAAAGCCAAACCTATAACGAAAAGAACAATCGATTCCATGCCTGCAAACCCGGCAACATAATGACCGAAGAAATACAAGCTGAAGGAGATAATGCCTAATATGCCCGGTACACCGAAGCCCGGCATCAGCAGCTCAATTACAACGCCCGCAATGCCAATTATGAGCAGCACCGTCATCACATACGGATTAACGAGCCAGCGTGACACTTTCTCAGCAAGCGAGGGCTCAAACGAAATGAGCTGCTTCTGATCAAGCTTCAGCCATGTAATAGCTTCTCCTACAGAAGCTGCGATATGCTCAGCGTAACCGCTAGCCAGCGCCTCATCGGCGGATAGGGACAATATTTCCCCAGCCGGTTTCTCTATGCCTGCTTTCGGCAAGCTAAGCGCCACCGTCGTGTCAACCATCGCAGCTGCAATGTTCGCATCCCGGCCACCCAGCTTTGCAGCCTCCATCATCGTCTTCGTCCAATAGGAGACGATCTTCGGGTTGTCAATCAATTGCCCTCCGCCATCAACGACAGCAGCAGCGCCAATTGTGCTTCCCGGCTCCATGACAATATTTTGCGCATTAAGCGCAATGTAAGTACCTGCCGACACCGCTTTTCCCTCAATATACGCGGTTGTTGGAATGGCGCTTTTCCGGATGACCTCCCCGATCTCCTCTGCGCTCGTCACTTCTCCGCCGAACGTGTTAATAACGAGAACGACACGTTCCGCCTTTGCCTCAGCCGCGTCTTTGTAAGCGCGCTCCAAAAATGACTTAAGTCCACTCTCAATCGTCTGTTTGACTGGAACAATGTAGACTGCTCCTCCAGCTTCATCCGCCGCAAGCTGCTGTGCCTTTACAGGCTGCATACCGACAAACAGGCCGCTGCCCAAGGCGACAACCAATGCTGAGAAAACAGCTAATTTCGCCCAAAAAGCGGTTTGGCGCCATTTTTTTATATTCAACCTTCCACCCCTCCTTTATATCCATTATATTCGTTATTACGATGGATTACCCTGAAACGTTGCAAAATAAGCTTAAATAGCTTACATCAACTTATGGGGACGCACAAATTTTGAGCTATATCAAACAGCTTTCAACGAGTATTTGTTTAGAAAATAGCTGTATTAAAAAGCAAAAAACACCCCTTGGAAGGGATGTTTTCGTCCGAACATATCGTTATTGCAGAAATTGTTGTACGAGCTGATTTACTAGTTTACCGTCAGCGCGCCCTTTCGTTTTTGGCAACAAGGCGCCCATGACTTTCCCCATCTCGGCTTTGGAAGAAGCACCGAGTTCATGGATGGTCTGCGTTACTATCGCTTTTATCTCTTCTTCGGTCAGCTGCGTGGGAAGGTATTGACTAATAATTTCAATTTCTGCGTTAAGACCTGTTACCAGGTCCTCACGGCCGGCTTTGCTAAATTCTTGGAGGGAATCTTTACGTTGTTTGATCTCACGACTTAGGATATCAAGCATTTCACTGTCGTCCAGAGGACGCTTCAAATCAATTTCCAAGTTTTTAGCTGACGCACGCATCATACGAATGGTTGTAAGCCGGAACTTGTCCTGATTCCTCATGGCCTGCTTCATATCGTCGTTCAATCTTTCGCTCAGGTTCATTATACTAGGAGCCTCCTAAAACTTTCTCTTACGAGCAGCCTCGGACTTCTTCTTACGCTTTACACTCGGCTTTTCATAATGTTTGCGTTTCTTAACCTCAGCCAACACGCCATCTTTAGCGATAGAACGTTTAAAGCGGCGAAGTGCAGAGTCAATGGTTTCGTTTTTCTTAACCTTAGTTTCAGACACAAGTTTTCCCTCCCTCCGAAACAGACCGTCCAGAGCATTAAACACGGTTTATCAAACTCCATTATAAGTCAAAACAAAATACAGTGTCAACTCACTAATTTCACTCGTAAACAATGCCAAATCCATTTTTTAAAATATCGTAGAACATCATGTAAGTATCCCCATTCGTCAGCTCTTTTACATTGAGCATCTGACCAATGATTTCCTCGCTAATCCAGCCGCGGGAAACGAGATCCTTAAGCGCTGTTTCTCTCGTCGTATCGAGTCCAGCCGTCAGTGCCAGCATATAGGCCGCCTGCTCCAATGTCAATGGCCCCGTCAATAAATCCTTCATATCCTTGACTGCACTGTCTGGAAAACCAGGGAACTGGTCGGGATGCGCTTTTTTGAGCGTTCTAATTTTGTTCAAATATCGCCCTATGCTCATCGTGCCATCGAGATCCCATGCCTCATTGGAATAGCTCCCCGACGTCATGTACATGCTCGCTGCAGTCACAAGGCCCTTGAAGTCCTTGTGTTTTATGTAAGCCGGCTGTTCAAACTTTTCATACGTCAAGTCCATGCCCTGCTTGACGAGCTTTTTGCGCAGCTTGCTGATAAGCTTCGTCGATTGGGACAGCTCCCGGACGGTGATGTCATTGCTAATCGCAAGGCTCGCCGCTGCTCCTGCCGCTTCTGCCGTCGCCATGCCGAGCGGAATGACCCTTGCGCTGCCGTGAGGGATCGTATCAAAGCTGGCTGTGCGTCCAACAACGAGCAGACCGTCAACTTTAAGCGGCACCAAGCTGCGGAATGGAACGCCATATTGCATCGGACTTAGCATAATTGTACCCACATCGCTGTAGTTGATGCTTTGAATATCGACATCGTAGGAGCCATAAGCGATGGCATCCCACTTATCCCGGTTTTCCAATACATCGGCAAGCGTCAGCCTGTATTCGCCGTAAATATGCCGGGATTCCCGTATATAAAGCTCAGAAGCCGTACCTGCATAGTTCATATTAGCAAACTCTGGGTACGTCTTCTTTAAGTAATCGACGATGAGCGGCGCTTCTTTTTTGCCAACTTCCATTCCTCGAGCCACCGATTCTGGATCAAGCGGATCGACTCCGTAAATTTGCATCGTATTAAACAACATCGTCTCATTGTTTTCTCTGCCAATATTAAGGCTGCGAATTTTCACCTTGTTCGGATCGCTCGGCGGATATTTTCTAGCATCGCCAAATCCCCAAATGCTTGTGCTGTCTAGACCCAAGCCCTCGAGACCTTTGAAATTCCGCCAAGCCTCGTTCGTCACATTGTCCATTCTAAACACGAGCGTAGCCGCCATCTTCGCTTTGCCTTCTCCAATATCCTGGCGCCCAATGGAGAAAGGCACTCCCGAAGCGGCAGCGATATCCGCATCCTGCGAAGCATCAATGACTACTTTTGCCTCTACCTTCTCGGTCGCCCCGTCCGGTTTAGTAATGGTCAGCCCCATTAGCTGCATATTCTCGCCGGACTGCTGCAAAATCGGCTCCATCTTTTTCACATGCATGAGCAAATCAATATTTTGTTCTTGTTTAACCATCTTGTAAAAGACGTTGGCCGCCGTATGAGTATCAACCGAGCTGCCTTCTACCTGATCAAACCATTCCTGAAATAAGCCTTCGTTCAAAAACTTTGACTTGTGCAAATATCGATAATACCACGGCTGATTCGGGGAATAATTCAAATCAAGCGTATTCAGCCCGCCCAGCGTCATTAAACCGCCCAAAATGTCGCGGTCTCTTCCTTCAAGCAGCAGTACTTTCAGCCCATTCCTCGCTCCAGACACAGCAGCCATTATGCCTTCCGGATCTGTTCCGACAACAATTAAATCATAGCTCGACTGTACGGTTTCAACCGATTCAACCTTCGTAAATGGCGCCTGAACGCGGTCAATGGACAAACGATCGATAGAAGCTACTTTGAATTTATATAAATAATAGCAACCGATCAGCATCAAAAAAGCGAGAGCAACGATCGTCAACATCTTATATTTCGTCTTCAACAACTAAAATAACCTCCGAATTATGAATGCCGCCAAGCAGCAAAGCTTTCATTGCTAGATTAATAGATTTCATTGGTCGAAAAAAGAGCAGGCCCCCACTTCTCTTTAGAAGCCTGCGTATGATGTGATTGCTGCAGATGCTGCGCTTGACTGCATCAATTCAAGCTGGCTTCTGGATGAAGCAGCGTGTGCATATCCGTCGAAGAAATAACGGTCAGCCTCGGAACCAGCATCGGATCGGTTCCCGGTTCAGCGAAACCGCTGCGTACGGAGAACGCCATTCGATAGCCATTTTCACGCAAATGATAAATAATCTGTGTGTTCGCCTCGCCATACGGATAAGCAAAATAAGGCGAATCGATTCCCAGCTCTTTTATTTTGTGAATATCGCTTGTAATCAAGGTGGCGTCAGCAAGCGATGAATAAGCAATGCCGCAAAGCGCCGTCTCTTTTTTGTGCAAATCATAGGTGTGGCTGTGATATTCAAATACGTCGCTAGACGCTTTCATTTCCTCAGTGGAAAGAAAGCTTGTTTTTTTCGAATCGAATGCTGCCGTCTTCTGTTGTATATGAGTTCCAACAACAAACATCGTCGCGTGAAAGCCGTATTTTTTCAAAATCGGATAAGCATACACAATGTTGTTTTGATATCCGTCATCAAAGGTAATGACGACCGATTTGTCAGGCAGGACGCCTTCGCCATTAATATATTTCTCCAACTGCTCCATCGTCGCTGTCTTATAACCGTTCGTGTGCAAATATTCCATTCCCTGCTCAAATGATTCCAAATCAATGATGGAATGATTGTCTGGCTCGCTATTGTCAGCCTTCGGTGCAATGTAGTGATACATCAGCACAGGTACCCGCTCAGCATTGCCTGCCAGCGCCAGAGGCTTAGAATCGGCTAACGGCTTAAGTGCCTGCTTATGTGTCATAATAAAAGCTTGATTTTTGGCCATTTCCCATGAAGTACAGATTTTTTTCGTAACAACGGTCCCCGGATGGGCTACTGCCGTAGCATAAGCAGCGATAAGCAGGACGAAGGAAAACAAACCGACAGCGATATACTTTCTGTAACGAGCCATGCAAACTCCTTTCAAAAACGTTTAATGCACGTTAGGCTTGCGCTATTTCGCATTCAAGGCGCCAAGCTTCTCTCCGCCGAGCAAATGGAAATGCAAATGGTATACCAACTGGCCGCTATCGCTATTCACATTGTTAATTAAACGGTAGCCAGATTCAGCGATGCCCTGCTCAATTGCAATTTGACGTGCGGCTGTGAACAGCTCTGCCATGATAATATCGTCATCTGCAGTCACATCATTCATTGTGGCAATATGTTTTTTAGGAATGATTAAAATATGTACAGGCGCTTCCGGTTTAATATCTTGAAAAGCAACTACTGTATCCGACTCATACACTTTAGTTGATGGCAATGTACCTTCGACAATTTTACAAAAAATGCAATCCATTCAAAACTCCCCCTAAATTATGTTATACAGCCTTCTTCCATCATAACGGAATGAGCAAAGCTCGTCCAATCCCATCCGGCTTCTTGCCGGGTAAAACATAGATGAGCATAGGTTTTTGGCGGCTCACAGCTATTGCAGCTTAACATCTGTGTGGCCGTCTATCGCCTGCTCCAGCTTATCCGCAATTTCCAGCCAATTGTTGTAGCCATTGCCGATTTGAATCGACAAGCTTCTGCTTTCTAATGCATCTGCATTAAAAGCCGTTACAGCTTCCAACTGCAAATGGAATGCTTCCTGAAGCTTCGCAAGGTAATCCTGCTCAGCTGCCGTTAGGGCCCCCTCATGGCCGCCAATCTTGGCCAGCGACTGCTGCACCGCGTTAAAATAAGCTTCCAGCTTGTCCACAGCAAACTCCGTGCCGTTATACTGATGCGCTTCCTTCAGAAAACCCAGCACATGATCCACATTTCGGAAAGCCGCACCAGCACTGAATTTTGCCTCATTCCGCTCCAAAAGCTCTGCTGATGTCCCAAGCTTCTCAAGCTCAGGCAATATCGCATTATAAAATGCTACGGCGCCGATGGCATCTGAAGCGACACGCTGCCCAGTCTCATATTTTTTCTCTTGAATGTTGGACAAATATTGCGAATATAAAAACATATTCCCATTAAGGCTGCATACCAGCAGCACGATTGTGATTGCCAATGCAATCGGCTTTTTCTTCGGCGTTTGTTGCTCTACTGACACGCTTTCTTCCCCCTAAAATTAAATCGCCTTACTATAACTACTGCTATAGCTGCCTCTTCGCAATAAGGTGCTGCTCCAGCTTCAACGAAGTCGCACCGACTGCCCGCCATCAAAAAAGAACACATGGCATTCTGCTACCTGGCGCAGCAAAACAGCTTCAAGTGCCTCCGCATAAAGCTCCAGCTGAAACCGATGGCGCTCGGCTGCACGCTCCCATTGCTGATTGATGATCCGGTCCGTTTTATAATCGACCAGCACCAATCCATGCTGATCCTCGAACACGCAATCCATAACGCCTTGAATTAGAATCTGTTCGTCCTTTGCTTCTTCAGCAACGGAAGGATGCACCCGCGAAGCGGTCAGCATACAGCTGAATGGCACCTCGCGCTTGACCTCATTTGCTGCGAGCAGCCGCAATCCGAGAGGGCTTGCGAAAAAAGCAGCAATATTCATGCTGTCAATGGCTTCCGCCTGGCGCGGTGTTAACAGCTTGCGTTCAATCATGCCCTGGGTAGTCTGCATAACGACGCGCTCATCGACAGTGCCCTTAAGCGGTAAATGCTGCATGACAAGGTGATTGACAGAGCCTTTCTCTGCCGCTGTGAGTGAAATCTGCTCCATAAACCGCGGACGGCGCAATCGGAATGAGCCTCCGGGCGCTGGCTGCAGGTCATTGCTATTATTCGCTTCACCTTGCTGCCTCATGTAATCCGATTGTTCCAGGTAATCCAGCCGTTCGAACGATGAATGACTGCCGCTTGCCTCTATATCATTCATCGCTTCCTCTCCAGCTTCAAACAAAGAAGCGGCTTCGCGATCAGTAAAAGCTTCGCCGTGAAGACGTTTAATCTCAGTAACAGACGTTTTGGCAGGCAAAAGAGTTGCAGCTTGATGAGAATAATGAAAATCCAATCGTTCGCGCAGCTCACTATCCTGCTCCTCAGGCTGCAGCTCAAGCTGAGCCAGCGAAAGAACGCCTTGCAGCCGCAGTTCTCTCTCTTCATGTCCAGCATCTTGCTGAAGCGCTGCTGCTGCTTCACTGCTGAACACCGCAGCTGCAACGAAGCCCGATCGCCATTCCAGCCTTTTCATGCCGGATACCTGAGCGATTTGTTCTGCTTCCTGCTGCGCAAAGCTTGATGCGGCGAGCGGACCAAGCCAATCCAAAAAAGTCGACGCCGCAGCCAGCTTAAAATCCGGTATGCGTCCGCTTGCGTCAATAGCTGCCAGCCAGACCGGCAGCTTCTTAGCTGCATCTGAAACCGTACCGACCAGAAACATTTTTTCCTTCGGGCGGGTGAGAGCCACATATAAAATCCGCATTTCCTCGGCCAGCATTTCCATGCGCAGCCTGCGGCGAATCGCTAGAAATGGCAGAGTTGGATAACTGACCCGCTGCTGGGGATCCACAAATCGCGGGCCGAATCCAAGCTGCTTATGGCGAAGAAAGGCGCTGCGCAAATCCTGCTGGTTAAATGACTTGCCAAGACCTGCCGTGAACACAACGGGAAACTCCAGCCCTTTGCTCTTGTGGATCGACATAATGCGGACGACATTTTCCTGCTCGCCAAGCGCCCTTGCTGTGCCGAGATCCCCTCCGCTATCGCGCATTCGCTCTACGAAACGCAAAAACCGGAACAGGCCCCGGAAGGAGGTCGCTTCGTAACCGCGGGCACGGTCATGCAGAGCGCGCAAATTCGCTTGACGCTGTGTGCCGCCAGGGAGACCGCCAGCAAAATCATAATAACCGGTCTCGCGGTAAATACGCCAAATGAGGTCGGCCAACGCCCCCTGTCTGGCATCGCTGCGCCAACGCTCAAGCTGCACGAGAAACTGGGTCAGCTTCTGGCGAAGCGCCTCTGGAAGCGTTAAACTGCCTTCTGCGGCCAGCAGCGCTTCAAAATAACTGACGCCGGATTTTTCAATCCTTATAAGCGCCAGCTCCTCGGCATCCAAGCCAAAAATAGGGGAGCGCAGCGTGCCCGCGAGCGGAATATCCTGATAAGGATTGTCAATGACTCGCAGCAGCGACAATACAGTCTGCACTTCTATGGCATCAAAATAGCCGCTGCTCAGCTCAGCATAGGCGGGTACGCCATCTGCCTGCAGCTCCTCGATAATAATTGGCGCCCATTGCGATGTCGCGCGCAGCAAAATAACGATATCCCGCCATTCCAGCGGACGGGTCCGTCTGCTTTTTCCGTCGTAAACGCGGTAGCCGCTGTCCATAAGCGACTGGATTTTCCGGGCAATCAGCCGCCCTTCCAGCTGCGCCGTCTGCAAATCCTCGGCCGACTCAGCCGCATCCAGCCCTTCTTCCTCATCCTCCGGCTGCGCTTTATCCTCCGCCATGACGGAGCCAGCCTTATCAATGACGACCAATTCTACTTCAAATTCTCCTGCTTCCTCTGCTGCCGGGAAGGAAGCGCCGCATACCAGCTCCGCTCGCTGATCATAATCCATTTCGGCTACGGATTCCCGCATTATGCCGCGGAATACATTATTTACGCCGTCAACCACCTCCTGACGGCTGCGGAAATTGCGCGCCAGATCAATGCGCAAGCCTGCTGAATGGCCAGTCGAAGAAGCTGCTTCAGCTATTGACTGTGTAGTGGCTGCAGAGGCTGCAGTGGCTGCGGCGTCTTTATCCGCTTCAGCCGTTCCGGGCAGAACAGCCTGTACGGCGTAGCTTTTATATTTATGCATGAATAGATTTGGCTCCGCGAGCCGGAAGCGATAAATGCTTTGCTTCACATCGCCAACCATGAAACGGTTCCCCGCTCCCGGTCTTGAGATCAGCGTTACTATCGCCTCCTGCACCATATTCATGTCCTGGTATTCATCTAGCAAAATTTCATCGAATTGGTTCTGGTATTCCAGTGCCGCGGGCGAAGGCAGCGTCTGCTGCACGGAAGAGTCCTCCGTGCGCAATATCCGCAAGCAATAATGCTCCAAATCGCCAAAATCAAGCAGCCCCTTCTCCCGTTTCGCTGCTTCATACCTTTTGCCAAAATCAATAATGAGCTCGCTCAGCGCTGCCATTAATGGAGCTAGCTCCTGCAGCTCCTCCAAAAACTGCTCCGGCGTACGGCCGAACAGCTCCTCGGCTAGCGTGCCCAGCAGCTTCTTGGCGCTGTCTCGCAAATCTTTCGCCTGCTCCTGCAGCGATTTATCGTATTCGTCGCCGCGCATAGCCTTCAATTTGCCAAATTCCACTGTATGAAATGGCTCAAACCATTGCTCCCAAGGTCTATCCTGTACAGCAGCTTTAAGCATGAGAACAAGTGTCAAATCATCCTCGAAATTGATAGCATAAGGTGCCGGTCCAGCAGGCTCGCGCGTCAAATCAAGCGCCTTCCGAAGCAGCGCTTCTGCCCCGGCGAGCGCCAGCTCCACATCAGCCCGCAAGCTGGAAACCCAGCTGCTGTGCTGAAGCTCGGCTGCATTTTGCAAATTAAAGCTTTCAGCCGTTTCGCGAAGCCATTCTACGGGCCATGGGTGGCTTTGCGCAAAAGCATACAGGTCCTGGACGAGCTTGTACAGCGGCTCATCCCCGCGCTCTCCGCCCAGACGGTCAGCGAGCGCCAGAAAAGCGCTACCAGCGCCAGAATCGGCATCCGCCTCGTCATATTTTTCCTCGAAGAGCTGATCCAGCACCTCCATCCTCAGCAGCTCGCTCTCCGTTTCATTGGCGATGCGAAAGCCAGGGTCAAGCCCAATCAGCGGATAATAACGGCGAATGACATCGAGACAAAAAGAATGCAGCGTCGTGATCGACGACCTGTTCATAAGCGCAAGCTGGCGACGCAAATGCTCAGAGTCAGGCTGGCGATCCAGCTCCTTCTCCAGCGCAATACGAATCCGCTCCTTCATTTCCGCAGCTGCTGCCTTCGTAAAAGTGGCAACGAGCAGGCGGTCCACATCGGTCGAGGATGAAATTTTGCGAATAATGCGCTCAACCAGCACAGCCGTCTTGCCAGAGCCGGCAGCAGCAGCTACTAGAATGTTGGATCCTTCCGTTACTATGGCGCTCCACTGCTCATCGGTCCAAGTGCTGCCTTCCGGTTTAATGGCGTTGATCATGTCCGTCATCGATGCTTTCTCCTTTCTCCAGCCGCTGCCATAGCTCTTCCGTTGAAGGCTTGCGAAGCCGCACATACTCATTGCCGTCAAACAGCGGATCGAACTGGCAAACCGCCTTATAATCACAATATTGGCACGGGATTTTTGTTCCCAGCTTGTAGGGCTCAATCGATACTTTGCCACAGCTGATTTCCGAGCCAATTCCGCTAATGGTCCTCCTGACAGAATCCCGCAAAATGTCCCACTGCTTGTCCGTCACGACGGAGGAGCTGCTGTAGAACGCCCCATCCTTCTTGAGCGCTACAGGCAATAGCTCGGAGTGTCCCGTTTCCAGCTGATCATCCATGAGGCGCACCGCCTCGGCTTCTGCCGTAACGAGTCCTCTTAGCTTAAAGCGTTTGCGCAGCTCTGCTTTGATTTTCGCTTCGTTCATTTGATTAGAAAGCGCAAGCAGCGGATTATGCACGTGAAAATAAAGCACGCCCGCAGGCGATGCCTGCTTTCCAAGCCAGCCGGGAGAATGCGTCACCAATACGTCCAAATACGTCAGCATTTGCAGGGAAAGGCCAAAGGCCACCTCCTCCAGGCGCAGCTGGGTCACGCTAGACTTGTAATCCAGTA
Organism: Paenibacillus sp. Leaf72; assembly: GCF_001422685.1. Taxonomy (NCBI): domain Bacteria; kingdom Bacillati; phylum Bacillota; class Bacilli; order Caryophanales; family Paenibacillaceae; genus Paenibacillus; species Paenibacillus sp. Leaf72. Next base: position 690,085 of record NZ_LMLV01000001.1, read on the forward strand.
CACGCAACAACAGGCCCTGCTCCGTATCCGCAGCATCAACCCGGTCGATTCGCCCGATTATTTCCATAGAACGTCCATCCTGCAAAGGAATAATAAGCGGCGGCAGTGTGCCGCCCGGGCCAAAATCAACCTCCAGCCCGACGGGCTGGAATGCGGCCCGGCGGGCATGCTCGCTCAGCATAATGGCAGCCTGCGCTACAATTTCCTTAAGCTTGCGGGCAATGTAGCGATAGCGGCCGCTGCTCAGCAAAATTTGCGATTGCAGCCTTGGTGCAAGCTCGTCCACCGTTTGAACCGCCGCCTCGCGGATCTGACGCTCGGAAGCCGAGCCGAAAGCGTGACCAAGCCCGCCTTCTCCAGCCAAACGGCTGAGCGCAGCATGAAATAGCTGACCCACATCCGGCGCCTCCAGCCGGTGCATTTTCCGCTCGCGCAGCTTCAGTCCGTGAATCGCAAAATGCTGAAAAGGGCACGACACGAAACGCTCCATTCTCGATACGCTCGCTCTCAAGCGAACGCCATAAAGCTGCTGTGCCGTATCAGCGGTCAACAGCTCCTCTTGATTCACATAACCAAGAGATTTTGTAAGCAGCGATAGCTTCGTTTGCCATTCTGGACGTACGGCGAACCAATTGTAAAGCTCCCACCAAAAAGGAGCGATCTCGCTTCCCTGCTTCCAAGCCCGCAGCTCCGTAATTAAATACGACAAGGCACGTTCTGGATGCTGAATATATTCCCTTTGCTCCTTTACCGACATAGTCTGCGTAGGCTCCGCCTGCACTTGCTGTATCGGCAATCCGTGAAACAGCTGCCTCACCTGCCTAATAATTTCCGATGGCAGCAGGCTTTTCCCCTCTTCATCAGCCTCTGACCAACTCATCCACAAATGTCTGCTCGGCGTTGTGAGCGCACTATAAATCAGAAAACGCTCATCCAGCAGCCTCCGCTTGAGGCCCGGCGCCATGACCAAGCCTTCTTCAGCCAGCCGCTCCCGCTCCTGGTCCGTCAGCACGCCATCCTCTTGAAAACGCGTCGGCATGATGCCATCATTAGCTCCCAGCACGTAACAGACCTGCACCTGACTGGAACGCGTACGGTCCATGCTGCCCACCAGCACCTGATCAAGAGCAGGCGGAATGGCACCTAATTTGAGGCTTTCCAAGCCTGTCTCAAGCATGCCAACGAAAATATCGGCGGACAGCGGTTCATTACCAACTAGCTCTACTAATTGGTCAAGCAAATTCATGACTCCATCCCACAGCTGGCGATGACCGCGTGAGCGCTGTACTCGGCCAGCCTCGCTATCCTCGCGGCTCCAGCGCTCCAGACGTTCCGCAACCCCTGTATGCTCAAGCAAGCGATATAGCGCCTCACACATCATGGTAACATTCGAAGCTTTCTCCAGCTCTTTGCCAAACTGCTGCAAAGGAGGAACGATTACACCGCGCGCGGCCATGACCGCCTCAAACTCCGCCTTCGCACGTTGCGATGGCGCATTGGCCGCTGCATCCTGCTCTTCCTCCAGCGACTCGATGATGAATGGACGCCATCTTTTTTCATCCAGCCACTTCCAGCCATCGATGCCCGCCGCCAAGACGAAGTTTTCCAGCCAATCAAATTGGTCGCGGGGAATGCTTCCATCAAGCGGAAACAGCAGCTCGGTCTTAATGCAGCGGAATACCGCCTCATAGCTCCAATTATGAAGCACCGTCTCCAATGCTGAGCGGATGAACTCGACCAGCGGATGATGGACGGTCGTGTGCCTCTGATCAAGGAAATAGGGGATGCTGTATTCTTGAAACGCTGCTTCGATATAGTCGCTGTAATCCCCCGCATTGCGCACCATAACCGTCATATCACGCCAGCTTAGGCTCTCTTCCCTGACTCTGCGCAGCATATCGCGCGCCAGCAGCTCCACCTCGGTTCGCCGATTTGCCGCCGCATGCAGCGATATGCCGCATAATGGGCTGGTTGCATCGAGCATTGCCGGATTTGGAAGCGCCATTTGTGCCCGTCCTCCGTAGTGGCGCTCCAAATGAGCCAGCATCGGGCTGCTGCTGAACCTGCCCGGCGCTTCGCAGGCAGCATTGCTTGTACCGCCGAGCACAATCGGCTCCAGCAGCGCAACGCCTAAGCCCTCCGCCAGTTCCCTCAGCTTTACATACGCATCCGCTGTAGGGTAAAACAAATCCAGCTCAACTGGCCGCTCTCCAGCCGCATATGCCCGATTCAGCTTAAGCGTAATCGTCACTTTCTTCGCCATGCTTATAAGCGAGCTAAGCGCGGCATATTCTTTTGGCGTAAAGCCATTAAAGCCGTCAATCCAAATTTCGGTGTCCCGTATCGTTGAAAATTGAGACAGCCCCGCTGACAGATAGACCAAATAATCCTCCGAATCGACATACTGCCCGGCGAGCTCTTCCTCCAGCCTTTCGTATACCAGCTGCAAGTCATGCAGCTTGCGCTTCAGCAGCGCCGAGTCCTGCAAAGCAGAAGCAGCCTCTTCTCTGCGCTCTGCAATCATCGCCGGATTAATGCCATATCGCTTCCATTCCGTCAACAGCTCGCCCAGACGCTCAATGAAACCAGGCTTTCCAGCACCATGCTCGAACAGCTCCAATTGATCGCCCAGACGCTGCACGATTTTGTACAGCAGCATGTTTTTGCCTTCGTCGCCGATTGGAATGAGCGCGGTACCGCCAGTTTCCTGCATAACGCGAAGAGCAAGCCTGCGAAGGCTCAGCACTTGCGCCCGAATCATTCCCTGCAATCCGCTGCCGCGAAGCAACGTGTACTCGGACTGGAAGGTCGCCTGCTCCGGCACGAGCAAAATAAGCGGAGGCCCATCCGGGTCAGCGCTCAGCCTGCCGCGAATCGCATCCAGGCAATATGTCGTTTTTCCCGCTCCCGAGCGGCCCAGCACTAATTGAAGCGGCATCCTGCAGCCCTTCCTTCCGTAACCTGTCTATTATCAACCATACTACCATACCCGCCGCGACTTTTCACGAGTCCTTCAAACATACGTTCTTAAATATTTGGCAAAAAAACCTCTTGAACGAGCAAGAAGCACACTCGCCGTTCAAGAGGTTTCCGTTATTTGCTGCGCACCTCAAAGATGGCAAATTTCAAGTAATGCCCTTCTGTTACGCCAAGCAGCTGCGGATGATCCTTGCCCGCCGCCCGCCATTCCACAAGCCGGAGCAGCTTGCCTGCATCAGCTGCGGCCTCTTGGATCGTCTCCAGAAACAAATCAGGACGCATATGGTATGAGCAGCTCGCCGTCACCAGATAGCCGCCTTCATTTACCAGCTTCATGCCATGCAAATTAATATCTTTATAGCCGCGGACAGCACCTGCTACCGCATTTTTTGTTTTGGCAAACGCCGGAGGGTCCAAAATGACAACGTCCCAGGTTTGGCCGCCGCCGCTGATCGGCTTGGACGTATCCGTGCCTGCACGGCTGCGCTCCAAACGCTCCTCCAGCCCCTTCGTTTGCAGTCTCAAGTAATCAAAAGCATCGGTTACGACGAATTGTACGCGATCGGTAAAGCCGTTACGTTCCACATTGCGGCGCGCCGTATCAATCGCATGCTCGGAAATGTCCAAGCAGGTCACTTTCTTCGCTCCGTATTTGCAGGCATGCAAGGTAAAGCTGCCCGTATGCGCAAAGCATTCCAGCACCGTCGCACCATCCCAGTAGGGGAAGGTCACCTCTTTGCCATTGGCATTGACTGGAACGAGTTCCCCCGCTGTCTCTGCACTCGCGCTGCTGTCCTCGGCAGGCTTCGGCATTAGTTTAATGCCGCTGCGGTGGCCCCAGCCCTTCATCAGCGGAGCGATGGAGGCGCGATTTTCACGCTGATCATAGAAATAGCCGGTCTTCTGACCTTCGACTATATCAACCTCAAGCTTAAGCCCGTTCTCTTCAATCTCCAATATGGCCGGGCATTCCCCGTACAGCACGCCTGTACGCTTCTCTAAGCCCTCCAGCTGTCTGACGCCGACATCACTGCGCTCATAAATGCCGTGCGGCTCAAACACCTCGATAAGCGCTTCAATGATCGCATCGCGGTGAATGTCCATGCCAAGTGTCAGCAATTGGATAACCAGCACATCATTAAAGCGGTCTACAGTCAACCCTGGCAGGAAATCAGCTTCTCCGTATACGAGCCTGCAATCCTGATCCGGCACAAAACGGCTGCGATGCTCCTTCGCCTGCTGGAAGCGCTCTTGGAAAAAAGCAGCATCCATCGCCTCCAGCGGCTTGTACGAAACAATGCGCACCGTAATTTGCGATTTTGGATTCCAATAGCCCGTCGCCAGATAACGTCCTTGGTGGCTGACTACATCAACCAAGCCGCCCGGCTCTGCGGTGCCTTCCATTTTATCAATCTCGCTTGCATATACCCAGGGGTGGCCCTGCTCCAAACGTTTTTTGCGCCCGCGCTGCAGCGCTATCCTTGCTCTCGTCATAATGGCAAAACCAACCTCTCTCATGCTTGTCATGCTTGTCTTGTTTGCTGCATATATGTATGGGTACACCTGTCATACACCTGTCACTCGTTTTTAGAAAAGGAGATTCAGTCCATGCTTCATTCTATTATTTTGCCGATTGCAATCGGCTTTGCCTTGTTCTTAAGCGGCATGAAGCTGATGGAGCTGGCGCTGCATCGCCTTGCAGGAACGCAATTGAATCGTATTTTGCAGCGTTTTACCGCTACGCCCATTCACGGACTGGCGGCTGGCGCCATCTCTACTGCTTTTCTTCAGAGCAGCACAGCCGTAACCGTCATCTCTATAGGTCTCGTCAATGCCGGTCTGCTCACCTTTCCGCGAACGCTCGGCATTATTCTTGGCACCAACATCGGCACCTGCCTGACGACGGAGCTGCTTGGGCTTAGCCTTGAGCGTCTCACAATGCCGCTGCTCATCCTCTCCGTCTCCGCCTGGCTGCTGACTGCACTGCTCGGCGAGCTGCAGCTTATCCCCGCCTTGCGGACTGGCGGCTGGCTAAACACGATTCGTTCCGCTTCTGTTGCCACGCTGGGCTTCGGCATACTGCTCGCCGGCATGGCAATGATGCAAAGCGTTGGCCCAGACATTAAGCAAAGCGCCATGTTTGACTGGTTTATGAGCAAAACGGCGGACAGCCTCTGGTGGGGGCTGGCCGCCGGCGCGGTGCTAACTGCAGCCGTGCATAGCAGCACAGCTGTCATAGCCATTATTATGGGTTTTGCGGCAATCGGAGCGATGCCGCTTGAGGTTGGCATCGCCGTTGTGCTAGGCGCAAACATCGGCACCTGCGTCACTGCGCTGCTCGCCTCTATTGGCGGATCGCGCGCGGGTCAATTCGTTGCGCTCGCCCATATAACGCTGAATGTCGGCGGCGCGCTGCTCTTTATGCCGTTTGTCGGCTTGCTTGCTGGACTATCAGCTTGGCTGACCGCAGCTCCAGCGGCGCAAATTGCCCATGCGCAAACGCTGTTTAATATTTTCAGCTCGCTGCTTGCCCTGCCGCTCTGCTATTTGCCAGCGCTGCGACGAATGTCCCGCCAAGATTAACCTTCCAATGCTGCACCATAAAACTATGTAAATGGTATGCCCAGCAGCTCTAATGCACCGGAGACGATCCGATTATTGTTGTCATAGCCCGATTGCTTCTGACGTCTCCATGCATCAAGCGGCTCGAACCAATCCACTCCGCGAATTTCTTCTACTTGAGCTTGCAAATCGCCGCCGATGGCTTCAACCAGGTAATAGTGAACCTCTTTATCGACCGTACCATAGGTATCATGCTGGTACTGATATTTAATTTGGTCAATAGGTGCTATGATATTGCCCTGAAGCCCCGTTTCCTCAGCAATTTCCCGCAATGCGGTCTGCTCAACGGTTTCGCCTGCCTCCATCTTGCCTTTGGGAAGCGATACTTTGCCATAACGATCCTGAATAAGCTGAATTTGCAGCTTGCCTTCCTCCGTGCGGCGGTAGACGACGCCTCCTGCTGATATTTCCTTCACACCTGTTTCCCCCTTGCCTGATTGACATCATATCGCAATAGCGAAAACTCCAGCCGCTTCCTCCTAGCGAAGCCAGCGGCCGAAATTCAAGCCTAATGTATGGCCTTTTGTTATGCTCTCAGTGCTTCCGCTGTTGTATGAATGGCAGCTTGCTGATCTTGCTCATCATCCAGCTCCAGCACGAAGCTGTGAGTTTCGGAGCCGCGAAGCGCCTGCGCTTCGCCTTCCAGCACTCGCACAAGCTGGCCACGGCATTCATTGACGCCAGCTTCCGTAACCTTAACGCGGCACAGCTTGCCGATTAAGTCCTCGGAGCCGTTGAATACCACTTGAATGTAGTTGTCGGAATAGCCCATAACGAATCCCGTTCCTGGAGCTCCCTTGTAGTCGCGCTCTGGAATAATATCAAGCACAGCGCCTACATACTTCTCTGCATAGGCAAGCTGCATGCGCTCGGACAAGTCGATCAGCTTGTGAACGCGTTCGTTCTTAAGTTCTTCATCCACTTGATCCTCCATGCGCGCTGCCGGTGTACCCGTCCGTTTGGAGTAAGGGAACACGTGCATTTCCGAGAAGCCCAGCTCCTCCATAAAGCGAAAGCCTTCCTCGAACATTTCGTCCGTTTCGCCAGGGAAACCAACGATGACGTCCGTTGTAATAGCTACGCCCGGCATAACCTCGCGAATACGCTTGATTTTTGCCGCGTATTCCTCCGTCGTATATTTGCGGCGCATCCGCTTCAGCACGGAGTTTTCGCCGGCCTGCAGTGGAATATGGAGATGGCGGCACATTTTCGTGGACCGATTCAGCACATCAATCATCGCCTCATCGATCTGGCTTGCTTCGATCGAGCTGATGCGGATCCGCTCGAGCCCTTCAATATGATCCAGATCCCACAGCAGGTCGCTTAGACGATAATTATCCAAATCGTCGCCATATCCGCCTGTGTGAATGCCCGTAAGCACGATTTCCTTATAGCCTGCCGCAACCAGCTGCTTCGCCTGCTCAACAACGCTGTGCGCCTCCCGGCTGCGGGACAGCCCGCGCGACCATGGAATGATGCAGAAGGTGCAGAAGTTGTTGCAGCCCTCCTGAATTTTTAGAAACGCCCGTGTGCGCTCGGCAAAATCCGGCACATCCAGTTCCTCGAATTCGCGCGTCTTCATAATGTTGCGAACAGCGTTGACCGGCTGGCGGTCCGCATGAATTTGATCGACAAATGTCATAATTTTCTCACGGTCCTGCGTACCGATAACGAGATCGACGCCGGGAATCGCCATAATTTCAGCTGGAGACGTCTGCGCGTAGCAGCCGGTTACCGCTATAACGGCATCCGGGTTGCGGCGCACTGCGCGGCGAATAATTTGGCGGCTCTTCTTGTCGCCTGTATTGGTCACCGTACAGGTGTTGATTAAATAAACATCAGCGGTCGCTTCGAAATCGACCTGCTCGTAGCCTTCATTTTTGAACAGCTGCCATATCGCTTCTGTGTCGTAAAAATTCACTTTGCAGCCTAATGTATAAAATGCAACCGATGGCATGTTGTTATACTCCTCCCATTTCTCCGGCTTCATACAGCAAGCATGTCAATCCGACGATACCTGCGGTTTCCGTCCGCAATATCCTTTTGCCGAGGCCGACAATGATGGCTCCTGCTGCTTCTGCCTCATCTGCTTCACGCTCGGTAAAGCCGCCCTCCGGCCCTACCATTAGCAATACGCTCGGAGCTGAAGTATCGCTCCCTCTGTTAGAGCTCCAGCTATTCAGCGCCTGCCTAATACCCACGCCTTCCGCTGCATCGCCTTCGCGTTCATAACAAAACAAAACTAAATCATAGGAAGCAATCGATTTGACCAGCTCGCGCCAGCTCCGCACCGGCTCTACAGCCGGAACGCGGCAGCGATGCGACTGCTCCGCCGCTTCCTTGGCGATTTTGCCCCAACGCTCCAGACGCTTCGCTTCCTTCTTGCCGTCATATTGCACGATCATGCGCTCTGACTGGAACGGGACAAACGAATAAGCGCCAATTTCGGTGCCCTTCTGGATGACCAGCTCCATCTTGTCGCCTTTCGGCAAGGCTTGGGCAATCGTAACCGACCAGCTCGGCTCGCTATTTTGGGGAAGCTCTTCTGCAATAGCCGCTACAACCTCGGTGGACGAAGCTTCCCGCACAGAAGCAAGCACGACCCGCTGCTCGCCGTCGCTTGCAATAAACGTATCGCCAGCCTTCATCCGCATGACGCGAACAGCGTGGAATGCATCCTCGCCAAGCAAGCGGACTTCATTATTTTCAAACTGTTCTTTCGCTATAAAATACCGCTGCATATCGTCTACATAACCATCCTTCATAATAGCATGTTTTCATGTCGAAAATCCATGACCAAACCGCCCCACACTAGGTGGAACGGCTGGCGCCGTTCTTTGGCGGCGCGGCGCGTTTCAATCCGAGAAATATAAGCCTATTTATACGTGTGAAACTTATAAATTCTTATATTTCAAGCGCAAACGGCTGCCCTCCGTCCTCTGGCGGCAAAGCTACCGTTTCGCGTAGAAATATAGAGAAAGGATGGAAAATCATATCCTTTCCTATATTTAAATAAACAGCCCGCCAAGCAGGCCCATAAAATAGGCTGCCAATTCCTGCGAAAAATTCAGAATCGGACTAATGGTCACAGCGCGAAGCGGTGGAATGAACAATAGCAGCAGGAAAATAATAATGCCCCATTGCATGTTCTGCTCCATTTTATAGCCGACTTTTAGCGGTACGAGATTTTGAATGATCCGGTAGCCGTCAAGTGGCGGCAATGGAATCAGATTAAAAATAAACAGCAAAAAGTTAAGTGAAATGAAATACGAGAAAAATACTTGCAAAGCATCCTGTACGCCAATGGAGCCCATATGGTACAGCCCCGTCTTGATGCTGAGATAATAAAGAATAATGCCAAGCAGTCCGAGTACAAAGTTGCTAAGCGGACCTGCCGCCGTCACAATCACGCCCATTAAACGCGGATGCTTAAAACGATTTTGGTTTACCGGTACAGGCTTGGCCCAGCCGAAGCCAGCAAGCAAAATCAAAATCATGCCAAGCACATCCAAATGGACGCGCGGGTTCAGCGTTACCCTGCCCGCATCATAGGCCGTATTGTCACCGAACTTGTACGCCGTGTAAGCATGCGCAAACTCGTGAACGGTGAAAGCAATAATAAGCACAAGCACAGCAAAGGGCAATTCAGCGGTCGGATAAGCAAACCAACCTTCCATACTCATTGTGCTACCTGCGGCTTGCGTGCTACGAATACAACCCAGTCTTCATTGCGGCGTGTTTCTTCCACGATAAAGCCGGCTTTCACAAGCCCCTGCTTCACAAGCTCTTCCTTGTTTTTATAAATACCGGAGGAAATATACAGCCCGCCCGGCTTCAAGGCTTGATACACCTCATCAATAAACAGCAAAATAATTTCTGCTAAAATATTAGCAACGACCAGATCGACTGGCACCGATACCGTCGTAGATTCATTAGAGCCGACAGATCCGCGTGCCCCTTTGCCTCCTAATACGCCAAGCAGATCGCTGAGCTTAACTTCGACTTGCTGCTCCAGCCCATTCAGGCGTACATTTTCCGTCGCGCTCGTTACAGCAATTGGATCGAGATCAAGAGCAAGCACACGGCTGGCCCCCAGCCTGCAAGCTCCAATCGCCAAAATGCCCGAGCCTGTACCAACGTCAATGATTTCCTCGCCGCCTTTAATGACGGATTCCAGCGTCTGCAAGCAGAGGGAAGTTGTCGGATGTGTGCCTGTCCCAAAAGCCATGCCCGGGTCAAGCTCAATAATTTTCTCATTCGGCGCAGCTTCGTACTCTTCCCACGTCGGTTTGATCGTGAGTGTATCCGATACTTTAAGCGGCTTGAAATATTGCTTCCATGCCGTCGCCCAATCCTCTTCGTCTACCATTTGCGAAGTAATTTCATAATCGCCTGGATCAATGCCAAATTCGCGCAGCTGTTCGATCGGTGCTACCAGCTCTGCTTTCAAAGCGGCGATATCTGTTCCTTCCGAAAAATACCCCTTTATAACGGCTTGTCCTTCCGGAATATCATTCAGCGGCGTTTCATACCACTGGCCGAGGGACGTGTCCCGTTGTTTGTTCAGCGTGCCGGATTCTTCAATGGAAACCCCGTCCGCATCCCGTTCATGCAAAAAGTTAGAAATCATCTCAATCGCTTGTTCTGTCGTCGAGATTGTAAGTTCATGCCATTTCATTTGCTTCTACGCCTCCAGTGTGAAAAACTAACATCTATTGTACACCAATCCGCATTGATGCACAAAATATGTATTTGAAAATGTGATAATCCTGCTATTTTACAGCCTTTCCAGCCGTTAAATTTTCTTTTGCGCATAGCAAAAAGAGAAGGCAGGCCCCTTGCTCCTGCCCTCTCCGCTTGCGAACGCCAGTCCCGGCTCTACTTTGCCCGGTTACATCAATTGCTCCATACTTCCGCCCGCATCCTCAATCAGACGCAGTGCCCTGTCTTTGACATGCTCTTCAAGCATCGCGGTAAGTGCCGTACTGTCTGCTTGTCCATCAACCCGAAGCGCCTGCAGCTTGCGCAGCGCTCCCTGTGCCGCCTCAGAATGTTCAAATACAGCGCGTATGTGTTGATCAGCCATAATGCGCCCAGCCTCCTTCTACGTATAGTTAGGCGGTATTCAACCGCCCAGCTTCCTACTTCGATAGAATGGAAAGCCGGTGCCATTATTATTCGTTTTTTCGCAAGCTTTCAGAAAAAAAGACGATCCGCGCTTATTCGCCGCGGAACGCCTTTTTCATCCGTTCAAAAATCGATTCGTGATTTTCTGCTGTTTCTGTCGGAACGGAGCCTGAAACGCCGCCAAACTGGCGAAGCAGCTCTTTCTGTTCATCCGTCAGCTTCTGTGGGGTAACGACTGTCACTTTAACGTGCTGGTCGCCCTGTCCATATCCGCGCAGCTTAGGAACACCTTTGCCTTTCAGGCGGAAGTATGTGCCCGTCTGAGTGCCGGCTGGAATTTTCAGCTTGATTTTCTCCGTCAGCGTCGGGATTTCGATTTCATCACCGAGTGCCGCCTGTACGAAGGACAGAGGAACCTCGCAATAAATATCGTCGTTTTCACGCTCGAAAAACTCATGCGCTCTTACGCGAATAACGATGTACAAATCGCCCGCAGGACCGCCGCGTTGGCCAGCTTCACCTTCGCCAGACAAACGGATTTGCGCGCCTTCATCAACGCCAGCTGGGATTTTCACTGTAATTTTACGCTGTTTTTTCACTTTGCCTGCGCCATGACAAGTTCCGCATTTTTCTTTGATTACGCGGCCCGTTCCGCTACAGTTGGAGCATGCACGGCGGTTGACCATACGGCCGAATGGCGTATTTTGCACAACCTCCTGCTGCCCAGTACCGCTACATACGGAGCAAGTGTCTGGCTTCGTTCCTGGCTTAGCACCAGAACCGCTGCAAGTATCACAGTTTTCGGTGCGAGGAATCGTAATCTCCGTCTCCTTGCCGAATACCGCTTCCTTGAAATCAATCGTCATTGTATATTGCAAATCGCTGCCACGCTGTGGCGCATTCGGATCACGACGGCCACCGCCGCCACCGAAGAACATATCGAAAATATCGCCGAAGCCGCCGCCGTCGAAACCGCCTGCTCCGCCGCCCATGCCTTGATTCGGGTCAACATGCCCATATCGGTCATAGGTAGAGCGCTTGCCATCGTCACTCAGTACGTCGTAAGCTTCCTTGACTTCCTTAAACTGCGTCTCGGCATCCGCTGCCTTGTTGACGTCCGGATGATACTTTCGCGCGAGCTGACGGTACGATTTCTTAATGTCATCCGCTGAAGCGTCCTTGCCTACACCCAGAATTTCATAATAATCTCTTTTTGACAAACGGTATCACCTCCGCCCATAAATGTGTTGGATAAGCTGAGACAAATGACTTTTATGTGCGCCAAGGTCGTAACTGCGAGAAAGGGTGGACTTTCGGCCGCTGTTGTTTTCAGATTTCTTGAATTATTCCTCTTGAGGAAAAATCCGAAAACAAAGGCGGACGCTGCCGCTCCTACAGTTCCACCCTTTCTCTCCGTTACTCCCATGCTACATATTTTTCTTTTGTTCAACTTATCCTTTTATAAAAAGTTATAGCTTCGTCTCAACTATTCGTCGAAGCTTTTTTTATATACTTTAATCATGGAACAAGGTCAAAGACAGGGGAAGCCCTGTCTTTGACCTCATCCGCGCTGCAAGCTTAGTTTTTGTCGTCAACTACTTCGTAGTCAGCGTCAACCACATTGTCTTTGCCTTTTGCTTCCGGCTGTTCGCCTTCTGCGCCTGGCTGCCCAGCCGCTTGCTCATACAGCTTCACGGATAGCTGCTGTACAATTTCAGTCAGCTCATCAGAAGCTGCTTTAATTTCCTCCAGGTTATCAGTTGCAAGCGAAGCTGTTACTTTTTCTTTCGCAGCATTTGCTTTTTCGATTTCTTCTGGAGCTACTTTGTCGCCAAGATCTTTAATCGTTTTGTCTACCGAGTATACGAGTTGGTCAGCGTTGTTTTTCGCTTCTACCAGCTCACGGCGTTTGCGGTCTTCTTCCGCATTCAGCTCGGCATCCTTCATCATTTGTTCAATTTCCGCGTCGCTTAGGCCGCTGGAAGAAGTGATTGTGATTTTTTGGCTTTTGCCTGTGCCTTTATCCAGTGCCGATACGTTAACGATACCGTTCGCATCGATGTCAAAAGTAACTTCGATTTGCGGTACGCCGCGCGGTGCAAGAGGAATATCGCTCAGGGTGAAGCGGCCCAGCGTTTTGTTGCCCGCTGCCATTTCGCGCTCGCCTTGCAAGACGTGAATTTCAACGCCAGGCTGATTGTCAGCATACGTCGAATACACTTGCGATTTGCTTGTTGGAATCGTTGTGTTGCGGTCGATCATCTTCGTGAAGACGCCGCCTGCTGTTTCGATACCAAGAGAAAGCGGAGTAACGTCAAGCAATACAACGTCTTTAACGTCGCCAGTCAGTACGCCTGCTTGAACAGCCGCGCCCAATGCAACAACCTCATCCGGGTTAACGCCTTTGTGCGGATCTTTGCCAATCAGTTTTTTAACCGCTTCTTGAACGGCAGGAATACGTGTCGAACCGCCTACAAGAACGACTTTGTCGATTTGGTTTGCGGACAGGCCGGAGTCGCTCAGCGCTTGACGAGTTGGTTTCAGCGTACGCTCTACGAGGTCAGCTGCCAGCTCTTCAAATTTTGCACGAGTCAGGTTCGTTTCCATATGCTGAGGAACGCCATCTACCATTGTAATAAACGGCAGCGAAATCGTTGTCGACATAACGCCGGACAGTTCTTTTTTCGCTTTTTCAGCAGCATCTTTCAGACGTTGTACTGCCGCTTTATCTTTAGAAAGGTCTGCGCCTTGCTCTTTTTTGAATTCAGCTACGAGGTGATCGATAATGACTTGGTCAAAATCATCGCCGCCCAGCTTGTTATCGCCGCTTGTTGCTTTAACTTCGAAGAAGCCATCGCCAAGCTCAAGAATCGATACGTCAAATGTACCGCCGCCAAGGTCATAAACGAGAATCGTTTGATCTTCTGTTTTCTCAAGGCCGTAAGCAAGAGCTGCTGCTGTCGGCTCGTTGACGATACGAAGAACTTCCAGACCTGCGATTTTACCAGCATCTTTCGTTGCTTGACGCTGGCTGTCATTGAAGTAAGCAGGAACCGTAATAACGGCTTGCGTTACTGTTTGACCTAAGTAAGCTTCTGCATCAGACTTCAGCTTTTGCAAAATGATTGCGGAAATTTCTTGTGGCGAATAATCTTTGCCATCAATGCTTTCCTTATGGTTTGTACCAATATGGCGCTTGATCGAAATAATGGTGCGGTCAGGGTTAGTGATCGCTTGGCGCTTCGCGCTTTCGCCGACGATACGCTCGCCGTCTTTTTTGAAACCAACGACCGAAGGGGTTGTACGGCTGCCTTCCGGGTTAGGGATAACGACAGCTTCGCCGCCCTCCATTACTGCAACGCAAGAGTTTGTTGTACCAAGGTCGATACCGATTACTTTACTCATCGTGAATTTCCTCCTTATAATGGTTCTTCATTCCATACATTCTATTATCAAAGGAAATTATCGGTTAGCCGCTCACTTTAACCATTGCCGGACGGAGAACCTTCTCCTTCAGCATGTAGCCTTTTTGAACTTCCTCCACAATAATTCCTTCTTCATATTCATCGGATTCCACCGTCATAATCGCCTGATGGAAGTCAGGGTTAAAAGCTTCTCCAACGACATTCATCGCTGCGAGACCTTCCTGTTCCAGCGTTTGCATCAATTGGCGGAAAATCATGTCCACGCCTTTCGCAAGCGCCTCTACATCACCATTAACGGAAGCTGCAGCTGTAGCCCGATCGAAGTTATCGACAACCGGCAGCAGCTCAGTAACGAGCTTCATCGACGCATAACGCGCCAGCTCTTCTCTTTCCTTAATGGAACGACGACGGAAATTGTCAAAGTCCGCTTGTGTACGAAGGTAGCGCTGCTGGCTCTCTTCAAGCTGCTTCTCAAGCTCTGCATAACGCGCATCAACTACCTCAGCTTCATTTTGCCCAGCTTCAGCCGTTTCTTGCGATTCAACAGTCTCGTCTGCCACTAGCTCCTCAACCACATCATTTTGTTGCTCTTTACTCACCCTATTCACCTCCTTCAAATGCCGATTGGCATTCCCTTATCATTTATACCAACGGGCCAAAAATGCAGCCATATCTTTAGATATCATATCAACCAGACTCATCACCTTGCCATATTCCATCCGCGTGGGACCCAGAATGCCGATTGTGCCAAGCGGCTGCCCGTCAACCGAATAAGAAGCGGTAATCAAGCTGCAGCTGGCAATCGCCAGATTATCATTTTCCGTCCCAATGCGCACTTGTATGCCTGAAGGCAAGGAGGAAAACATTTTCATCACGGCTGGCGTTTCTTCCAGCAAATCCAAAATCGTTTTTACCTTGTCAACATCTTTGAATTCCGGCTGCGTCAGCATGTTCGTCGTTCCACTTAGAAACAGGCGATGATCATTATCAGGCTGCAGCGCCTGATCCAGCACGCCCAGCACTTCCTCGCAATGATCGACGTAACGTTCCAGCTCCTGGCCGACCTCCAGATAAAGCTTTGATTTCAAGCGGACTAACGGAATGCCGACAAGCTTCGTATTCAAAATATGGACGACCTTCTCCAGTTCCTCCATCTTCACCTCAGACGGCAGCGTAATGGTGCGATTCTCGACGCGCCCCGTATTAGTAACAATGATGGCAACCGCAGAACGTTCATCCAGCGGCACAAGGCTGAAATGCTTCAGCGATGTATTAAACAGCTCCGGGCCCAGCAAAATCGACGTGTAGTTCGTCAGGCTGGACAAAATCGATGCTGCATGCTGAATAACCTGCTCCATCTGGCTCATCTGCTCGGTGAAAAAAGAACGAACCTTCGTCATATCCGCATCGTTCAACTCTTCCATCCTCATCAGATGATCAACGTAATAGCGATAGCCTTTAGTAGAAGGAATCCGGCCTGCCGACGTATGCGGCTGCTCCAGAAATCCAAGCTCCTCCAAATCCGCCATTTCATTACGAATGGTAGCTGGGCTGAAGCCAACATCGCCGCGCTTAGAAATACTGCGTGAACCGACCGGCTCAGCCGAGCGGATATAATCATCTACGATAGCTGTTAAAATCATTCGCTGCCTATCCGTCAACATGCGCATTCCCTCCAAGTCATCGGCTCTGTCATTAGCACTCGTCTTGATTGAGTGCTAATCGTTAATACAAAAATACCAAACCCGCTTGACCATTGTCAAGTGAGTTTGGCATTTTTAGTTAGCCTATTTTTACAATATTCACTATAATGACTTGCAGCGGCTCGGAAAAACCTCTACTCCAGCACTTTCAGCACGGCGATTTCATCGCAAGCGTTCTGCTTCGGACAGTTGACGCAATCGGTCCATACCTTTTCCGGAAAAATTTCTTTATCCACGACCGTAAACCCATTCCGCAGAAAAAAAGCAACCTCGTAAGTCAGCGCCATGACCTTCGTAATGCCCTGTTCCTTCGCCGCAGCAAGCAAGCCGTCAACGAGCTTACTGCCAATGCCGAGACCCTTGTAGCCATCCGACATGCCAAGTGACCGGATCTCTACCAAATTATCGCCTAGCTTCGTCAGCGAGCCACAGCCGACAACCTGGTCGCCTACTTCCGCTACTATAAAGGAATTTATCGAATACTCAAGCATATACCGGGTACGGGGCAGCATGATCCCTTTCTCTGCATAGCCTTGAATTAAATCAAACAATACGTCAACATCATCTTTGGTTGCTTTTCTGCATACTGCCTGCAAGCTGTCCATTAGTTTCATGCTGCTCCCCCCATCCGGTGCTTGTTTCATCACCATATACCTATCATTGAATAAATATACAACATCGCGCATGTTTTCTCAATAGGCAATTTTAAAAAATATTAATATGAATTTTCATAATCGCCTATCTGGCTAAACTTCCAAACCAATAAACGATCCAAATACTTCATTGCCGAGCAATACGCCTTTATCCGTCAGCCGATAACCCGACCCGCGTTCATCCTCCAGACGCTCCATCAACCCGTCATTCAAATGCTTAGCAATAATCGGGCCAAAATAGCTTTCGAGCGTCTTGCCGTCAAATTGGCGGGTAAAATCAGCAATGCGAATGCCATCCAGCAGACGCAGGCCGACCATCATAAAGTCCTCCATCGCCTCAAGCTCGGATATCGTCTCCGTATCAAGGCGCGGCAGGCGGGCAAGCGTAGCGTCAATATAAGGCTGTACCCCCTTGATATTAACATGGCGCTCGCGATTTGCGTACCCATGGGCACCGGCTCCAAGTCCGTAATAAGGCTCGTTGCGCCAGTACGTTGAATTATGCTTGCTCTCAAAGCCCGGACGGGCAAAATTGCTTATTTCATAGTGCTGGTAGCCGCCAGCCTTAAGCTGCTCAATCAGCAGCAAATACATATTCAAATCCTCATCCTCTGTCGGCAAAGGCAGTTCATTGCGCTCATACAGCTTGTGGAATAACGTATTCTCCTCCACTTTAAGGCTGTACAGCGAGTAATGCGGCAGCTCCAGCGCAAGTGCCTTCTGCACACTGTCAGCCAGCAGCTCAACCGTCTGTCCAGGCAGGCCAAACATCAGATCGATCGACAAATTCGTAAAGCCTGCTGCTCTAGCATTGTCCAAGCTGCGATATACGTCCTCGACATTGTGAATACGTCCAATACGCTCCAGCAGCGTGTTATTAAACGATTGCACGCCAAAGCTGATCCGGTTCACCCCACCGGCATACATCGCCGCCAGCTTGTCAGCATCCGTCGTACCTGGATTGGCTTCCATAGAAAACTCGACATCTGGTGAAAGTGGAAAATGCTTGCGGACAGCAGCGAGAAATCGCTCCATCTGCGGCGGTGTAAGCACCGTCGGCGTACCTCCGCCTACGAATACCGTATCGATTTGCTCAGGCGGCAGCACGCTGATTGTCCGCTCCATTTCGCGCTCCAGCGCATCCAAATAATCGTCTACAGGCTGGCCTTTCAGCACATAGGACGTAAAATCGCAGTAATGGCACTTATTCGTACAAAAAGGGATATGAATATACAGCGCTCGCGGCGCGTGATGAATCGTCATGCTGTACACCTGCTTTCCTGTGGCAAGCTCTCTTCAAGTGCCAGTCCGTCAAAGTGCGGACGACTTCTTGCCTCTCTCATGATAAAAAGGAGAGCCCCCGGCTCTCCTTCTCCCTCTAGCTTTCGTCGATCTTGAGCACAGCCATGAACGCTTCCTGCGGCACCTCAACGCTGCCGACCTGCTTCATGCGCTTCTTGCCCTCTTTTTGCTTCTCAAGCAGCTTGCGCTTCCGGCTAATGTCGCCTCCGTAACATTTGGCAAGTACGTTTTTACGCATCGCCTTAACGGTTTCACGGGCAATAACCTTGGTACCCAGCGAGGCCTGAATTGGAACCTCAAACATTTGACGAGGGATAAGCTCCTTCATCTTCTGGCAAATAATCCGGCCGCGGAAAAACGCTCTATCGCGGTGAACGATGACGGACAAGGCATCGACCTGCTCGCCATTCAGCATAATATCCATCTTCACAAGGTTGGACTTGCGGTAGCCTGACACTTCATAGTCGAACGAAGCATATCCTTTCGTGCTTGATTTCAACTGGTCGAAGAAATCATATACTATTTCCGAAAGCGGGATTTCATACGTAATGGTGACGCGGTTCGTATCCAAATATTCCATGTTAACGAACTCGCCGCGCTTGTTCTGGCATAGCTCCATAATCGCGCCAACATAATCATTCGGTACGATAATGCCAGCTTTGACATAAGGCTCCTCGATAAAATCAAGCTTGCCCTGCTCTGGCAGGTTGGACGGATTGTCGATGCTCATGACCGTTCCATCCGTCAGCGTTACTTGGTAAATAACGCTTGGCGCCGTCGTAATAAGCGGAATATTGAACTCGCGCTCAATACGCTCCTGAATAATCTCCATGTGCAGGAGGCCCAAGAAGCCGCAGCGGAAGCCAAAGCCTAGCGCTGTCGACGTTTCCGGCTCGTAGCGCAGCGAAGCATCATTCAGCTCCAGCTTCTCTAGCGCTTCGCGCAAATCGTTGTAATCCTGTGTTTCAATCGGATATAATCCGCAGAATACCATTGGATTAATTCGGCGGTAGCCCGGAAGTGCTTCCGGTGCCGGACGCTTCGCTTCGGTTACGGTATCGCCGACACGCGTGTCTTTTACATTTTTGATACCAGCAACGACGAAGCCTACATCACCGACTGCCAACTCGTCCACGATGCCCATACGCGGCATGAACGCGCCAACCTCAATAACCTCAAACTCAGCACCAGTCGCCATAAAGCGGATTTTCTTGCCCGCCTTGATGCTGCCGTCAATAACCCGGACGTAAACGATAACGCCTTTGTACGCATCATAGTGAGAGTCGAAAATCAGCGCCTTAAGAGGCTGATCAGGATCACCTGTAGGAGCTGGAACCTTGGCAACGACCTGCTCCAAAATCTCCTTAATGCCAATGCCTGCCTTCGCCGATGCATGAACCGCCTCGCTCGCATCCAGCCCAATAACATCTTCAATCTCCTGCTTGACGCGATCTGGCTCTGCGCTTGGCAAGTCGATTTTATTGATGACTGGAAGAATTTCGAGGTTGTTATCGAGTGCCAAATAAACATTGGCAAGCGTCTGTGCCTCAATCCCTTGCGCAGCGTCTACAACGAGCAGCGCGCCTTCGCAAGCAGCAAGGCTGCGGGAAACTTCATATGTAAAATCGACGTGTCCAGGCGTATCAATCAAATTGAGCAAATATTCCACACCGTCATCCGCCTTATAGGTCAGACGAACAGCCTGCAGCTTAATTGTAATGCCGCGCTCCCGCTCCAAATCCATTTGGTCCAGCACCTGAGCTTGCATTTCTCGCGAAGTGAGCGCTCCAGTGTATTCCAAAATGCGATCCGCAAGCGTAGACTTCCCGTGGTCAATATGCGCGATAATCGAGAAGTTTCTAATTTTCTTTTGTCGGTCACGTACGTCAGCCATGCCTAACCCCCACACCATCCATTATTGCTAATCATTCTTTCCATTATATCAGCAATGGAGTGCGCCAGCAATGCGGTTGCCGAAATTCCGAAAGAGCGCCTTCGTTAATTCGTCACCTTTTCAAACAAATCCACAATAAACTCCATGCTTCCGGTCGAAAAAGATTGCAGCAAGCCTGCTGTGCCATCAGCCAGCTTATTGACCGAAGGCTCTTGATTTTCATAAGGCATGCCCGGCAGCCTATCACCATACAGCGCGTTTTGCTCAGCAAGCTTCCGCACCTCGGCCAGCTCCTTCTCAAGCTCGGATATTTTGCGCGAAGCGACATCCGACATGCCGGCGATCGACTGCGATTCTTGTCCAATGCTTCCGCTGCCGCCTTCTTCTGCGCCTTGCCTAATGATCGCATCTACCGGAATGACAGAGGAAGCCCCCGTCTCCTCAATCGGCCCATAAATCCGTTCAATGCCCGAGGAGGACATTTCAATGCCATACAATATAACAAAAACAAGCACCCCGCCAATGATCGCCCATTTAAACGCATCACGCCGCTTTCTCATCCTGCACCCCGTCCTTTCCGCTCTCGATTCGCTATTCAGCTTTGTGGAGCTGTAACCTTCTCATCCTGCCAGTAAATATCGGCAATCACTTTAGCCAGCACATCCGCGGTGCGATACGACTCTACCAGCGTATTGTCTACACCGCCAACCTCGATCAGTACGCTGCCTGCGGCGAGCGATTGATTGTATTCCCCGTTGCCTGTGGCGGCTGTTTTGCCCCATATCCCTCTTGAAATGCCGGGATACTGCTTCTCCAGCGCTTCATGAATTTTAGTTGCAAACGCTTCGTTTTCCTTCCAGTTCGGATTTTTATGGCCGATGATAAAATAAACCTGCGCGTAGCTTTTGCCCTTAATCTCGGTCGTCGTATATTTGCGCTTCTGCGAATCGCGATGCAGATCGAATAAAAACTTCAAATCTTTGCTGCTCGCCAGCGCCTCTTTAACCGTCTTCATGGAATATTTATAGGACAGCTCCCATTTGTAATTTTTCATGGCGGTCGGATAATCGGTTTCTGAATGCATGGCGCCAACCCCGCGCTGCTCCAGCTGCTCCGCAAGCCGCTTGCCGACCAGCGTAATATTCGTTGTGCTGGAATTCGGGTCCTTGGCGCCATCCTTCAGTTCTGGATACCACGATTCCCGATTATGTGAATGATAGATAAATGCGATCTTAGCTTCCCCTGTCGAAGGCTTCGTATTGCCGCTGCCGCTTTGTCCAGGCTTGTCCCCCGGCTCCACAGTGCTTGGCGGAAGCGATGGCTGCGGCTCCACATTCGGCTGTTCACCAGTCGCCCCTTCTTCGGCATGCGAAGGAATCGGCTCATTATCCTCAGGCCCAACGGCGGTATCTGTTCCACTGCCTTTGCGAATGAGAAAGGAATCTCCGGCACTCATGCCGGGAATGCCCGCTGCCAGCAGGCTTTTGGGCTGTGTAGGATTAATGTCCGTCATCAGTCTGACTAGAAAAGCGCTCACCTGCGGCACAGACAGCTCGTCCGCCTGATTGCTGCCCTCAAAGGCGGGCAACTCCATTTCCAGCATGTCCCCGAACAAACCGCTCGATACAGCCGCTGCAAAACCTTTCATCGAAGACACCGGCGCAGCCGACGCTTGACGATGGGCAACTGCCGCAATGCCTATAATGACGAAAAAAATCATCGAACATAAAGAAAGAACAGCGAATGTTCTTCCTGTGACCAGCAATTGCCGAATTTTCCGGCTTCCATACGCCAAATCAAGCAGCATGATTTTACGTCTCATCGTTTCGCTTACCTCCCGGTTCTATGCTAGAGCTGTCCTGCTGCTATTAATCTATGAACGAGTTGGCGTTAGTAGAACCGACCGCACCCTCATTTTTAATATAATGGGCTGCTAGATTTAGAGTGAGAGGGGCATGCTTTATAGAAGTCTATGAAGAAGCTGCACAAACGTAAACGGCTGTCGCAGTCCTCTGGCAGCAAAGCTACCGTTTCGAGGGTAAAGATAAGCCGATTAGAAGGGGGGAAACTTATTATTGTTTATATTTTAAAAAACCGCCATACAATGCCCGTGTGTTGAAAGGCATCGTATGGCGGCTTGCTGTTAATGGGTATAGGCAGCTACATTATCGGTATCAACCGCATCATGCAGCGAAGCATTGAGCCCGCTAGCAATAATATTGGCGATGTCCTCGATGAATTGGTCAATCTCCTTTGGCGTAACGAGCAAATCATGGCCGAGCGGGTGAAGCACCTCTTTGACGAGCTGCAGCCGCTCCTGCTCCTCCAACTGGTTCATAATGCCAAATACCTGATTGCTGTCGCCCTTATTGGTTTCAATGTGCTGGCGCATCAGCTCCAGCGTATTATTTACAATTGTGGATGCGTACACGACGGTCGGGACTCCAATGGCAATTACTGGGATTCCTAAAATTTCCTTTGTCAGACCTTTGCGCTTATTGCCGATGCCAGAGCCGGGATGAATGCCGGTATCGGCAATTTGAATCGTCGTATTCACCCGTTCTACCGCCTTGGAAGCAAGAGCATCGATGGCGATAATGACATCGGGCTTCGTCCGCTCGGCAATGCCTTGAATAATGTCGCTGGACTCAATACCAGTAATGCCTAGCACGCCAGGGGCAATAGCGCTGACCGCGCGATAGCCAGGGGCAACCTGATCCGGCATCAGCTCAAAAAAATGACGGGTCACCATTACGTTCTCTACAACTATCGGCCCCAGCGCATCCGGCGTCACATTCCAGTTGCCAAGCCCGACTATGAGTACACGTGCCGTCTTGCCAACACCGATGCGTTCAAGAAAGGTCTCAAAATGCTTGGCGAACATCGTCGCCACCCGATTCTGAAGCTCCGTATCTTGCGTACGCAGTCCCGGAACCTCCAGCGTGACGTAATGGCCCTGCATTTTGCCAATCGCCGCAGCTCCTTGCTCATTTTGGACATGAAGGCTTGTAATGACGATGCCATCCTCGTCTTGACGCTCGGAGTGGATGCCTGGAATGACGCCGCCCGACTGCTCGGCCATTTCTTTTGCTTCCAGCGCCAAATCTGTTCGAACGTTGTAAGCTTGCAAATCAAGTTGTCCCACCGCATACCCTTCTTCCTTGAAAAAATAAATGCTTTCTGCCATTAGTGTTCGCAAGCATTTGGTTTTCATGCGTGCTATTGCTTTTTGGGTATACGCGTGATAATATATTTTAAGTTGTGTTATCCAGAATTATAGCGTATGCTAAAGATTGCCTGTGCATATTTCGTAGGAGGTGAAACTCGATGCCAAACATTAAATCCGCAATTAAACGCGTCAAAACGAGCGAAAAACGCCGCGCTTTGAACGCTTCCCAAAAATCCGCGCTTCGTACGGCTGTTAAATCTGCTGACCAAGCTATCGCCGGCACTGATGTAGCTGTTGCTAAAACAGCTCTAATCGCTGCGACGAAAAAATTGGACAAGGCGGTTACTAAAGGCCTGATTCATAAAAATGCGGCTGCCCGCAAAAAATCTCGTCTTGCTAAAAAGCTTAACGCTCTTTCGGCGCAAGCTTAAACCGTCCTTGAACATACAAAAAAGCTGTCTTCCGGTTATCCGGCCGACAGCTTTTTTGTATGTATATGATGTGGCGGATGGCCTTTACGCCATCCGCTTCGGGGCGCCAAGCGATAATAAATAAAGCTCAAGGCCAAAGTTTTTATCCATTTGCCCTGTCTTCATCTTGTAATCCAGATCAGCAATAGAGGACAGCAGCGCCCCCAGCCGCGACGTTGAAAACTTCCGGCACTTCTCGGCAGCCAGCTTAACCGCATAGGGATGGAGCCCGAGCTGCCCAGCCATTTGCTGCGGCGAATAACGATGCTGCTCCAGCTCTTTAATTTGCAGCATAATACGCAGCTGTCGTGCAATCAATGCCGCGATTTTTATCGGCTCCTCGCGTCTGATCAGCAATTGTCGATACAATCGAAGCGACCTGTCCACCTGCAATTCCGCAATCGCATCAACCAATGCGAATACATCCTCTTCCACAGTCGACACCGTAAGCAGCTCCACTTCCTTGCGTCCAATCTGACCGCCAACACCAGCGTGCAGACAGAGCTTGTCCACTTCCAGTGCCAGCTGCTGCATATGAGCTCCAACCCGTGACAGAAGCAGCTCAGCCGCCTCCGTATCCAGTGTGCGTTTCTGCTCCGCAGCCCGGCGGATCGCCCAGCCCTTCAATTCGGATGCATCCAGCTCTTGAAAAGCTATGAGCGCATTGCGATCCTTCAGCTGCTTGACGAGCTTGCGCCGTTCATCCAGCTTCTCCGCATTTATCAGAAACAAAATGACCGTTGTTTCAGAAGGATTCTCTATATATTGCTGCAAGCGGTCAGTGCGATGGTCCAGCTTGCCTCCTTCTTTTCCGCCAGCTGCAAAGACGACGGCGTCTCTGACGATGACTAGCTTGCGCTCAACGAAGAAGGGCAGCGTCTCCGCTTCAAGCACAGCCTCATCAAGCACACTTTCCGCTGTATCGAATTTGACGATGCCCAGTTCCCGCTCGTCAGCAGTAAACATCGCGTCCGCAAGCGTATCGGCAAACTGCTGAATCCGGTAACGGTCCTTGCCAAATACGACGTACACAGGGCGAAATCGCTTGCCCTTGATTTCCTTCAAAGCTTCTTTCCCATCCAAAGGCTATTCCTCCCTACCTTCTCCTGTGAACGGCAACAAAGGGATGAGCCCGTTTCGGCTTCATCCCTCTGTCCCTGAACATCTATATAAACATCAGCAGAAAGATCCATGGCTTCTCCTTCTGCTGATGGTCATACGACGATCAAGGCTAACACGTCGCATCTTCTCTCCACTCTTTACCATACGCAGTTAGAGCGGAAAGTGTGCATACACCTGTAGTCATTCAACTAAAATTAATGCGCTGCTTTGTTATCTTTGAGCGTATTCAGGTCAACCGCATATTTTTCAATGCCGCCCGACTCCAGATGAATTTCATAATTTAAAATTTTATTATCCTCCGACCAGCTCAAATTAGCGATTTGGCCGTTTTTGCGCGCCGTTTCCAACAGCAGCTTATGGTCGCTTGCCTCATAAATCTTAATGGCATACCCAACGACCTCTGCTGAATAAACGCCGTCAGCAGAAACCAATGGAACGGTTGCAAGAGGAGCTTTCTCTGATTCGCCTGAAAGGCTTTCCAATGGTTTGCCATCCTCCTCTGCAGGAGCTTGAGAAATGTTAGTGTCTGTACCCGCGTCAGACTTTGCATCTTTGGAATCCGGAGCAGTAAGGCCCGAAGCCGAACCAAAATCAGAAGTTCCAGATTCGCTGTTGTTATTCCCGGTAGCGCTTCCGCCATCTTGATTTGATCCATCGCCACTTCGATCAGTTACATTCGTCTTAAGACTCATGCCCGTATCAAGCGATTCTGATTTCACTTCACCCGAAGTTTGTGGATCAGTAGCCACAAATTGCCTGAGCTCCGACGTGTCGTAATTGGCGATCGGGCTGTCAGCAGCAGTAGCGCTTGCTTCCGTCCGGCTCATGTCATTGTTTGATTGCGACCCATTAAACCAGCCTGCGTTATAGGAAATGATAAATGTGCCAGCTACGAGGCACGCCGCAACGACGCCTGTAAGCTGCCGAAGCTTTGATGAAGCGGCGCGATCCGGCGTTTTCCTTCGCTTAGGCATTGCAGGCTCTTGCTCTTGCTGCGCCACAACTGAGCCAGCCGCTTCGAATGAAAGCTGCTCCAATTGAGGCATAATAGCATCCACAAGGCTGTAGCTTGGCTTTACATGAGGCAGATTTTCCAATTCCGCAGACAAATTTTTCAGCCGCTCAAACATTGCTGCGCAGTCCGGACATTGCTTGAAATGTTTTGTCATGGTTGCTTTCTCGTATTCATCAAGGTCGCCGTCAAGCTCCCTTTGCATATATTCCATCACCTCTTGACAGTTCATCCCCGGACACCACCTTTCTGATAATCATGTAGTAACGTTTGAAGCTGCTGTCTGGCTCTGAATAAATAGGATTTAACTGTGTTTAGGGGCAAATCCAGAGACTCAGCTATTTCATTGTAGGAAAAATCCTGCAAGTATCGAAGCACGACAACAGCACGGTGATGATCGGGTAGCTTATCAATAGCGTTACGGATGTCTTGAGCTGCGTAAGCGGACAAAACCTCATCCTCTACATTTTGCTTCTCGTGAAACACCATATCATGCTCATCAATGGATACTGTTGGTTTGTTTCTTCTAAACTTGTCAATGCAGATATTCGTTACAATGCGTTGAATCCATGTTTTAAATTGGGCTTTTTCTTCGTAAGAGCCGATTTTGGTATAAATGCGAATGAGTGCCTCCTGTGCCGCATCCATTGCATCCTGCTCGTTGTTGACTATATAGTAGGCTGTCCGATAAACATGTGTTTCAATCTCTCGCAATAGAGTAATCAATGCATCGCGATCTCCCGACTGAGCGGCTCTAATAAGGCCAGGCTCCACCACGAAGGATCCCCCTCTCTTGCAACCTCTCTGACGAGCAGGTTACGTAAAATGTTGCAAACCTTCGTACAAATTCATTTTTTATTTTAGCCACACGGCCCATATTCCGATTGAAAGAAGCGTACTCCACACTCAAGAATATCAAAAAAAGCAAGCAGCGTATATAGCAACTTCATGACTGCATGGAACTAGACAGCCTTGCTCTTTTAATCAACTGCCCTCTCCAGAAACGCATAAAAGTTAATATTCATTTTGCCAAAGCGCACTTCGCAGCATTCAGCCGGGAAAAAATCCTCTCCGCCCACGCATGCCTTGAGCTTGTCCAAAATGTTTTCGATGCTGTCACTATCGAGCTTCAGCATTAAAGCCGATTGGGCGTAATGGAGACTTTCTTCGTCGTCAACCTGTGCAAGACCAAGCTCCTTCACTTTTTTACTGTTAATTTGCGCGGCTTCACTTAAAGCAATCACCGCTTCCTCCCCTGCAAGCGTTAGGAGGAAAGCTTCGTAAAGCTCACTTGCACCATCTATATCAAATCGGATATCAATGGCATATTTACCGGCTCTGTTTATTTTTATCATCAGCTTCACACTTCCTTGCCATTAATCTCCTGCCGCTACTTATGCTCATTTTACAGGATCATTTCAAAGAAGCCTACATCGCGATCCAATCTACTTTGCTTTTCTTTAACTAAATATATATATGAAGGAAATGTATAGTATAGCTTGATTC
This sequence comes from Paenibacillus sp. Leaf72, assembly GCF_001422685.1. Lineage (NCBI taxonomy): Bacteria > Bacillati > Bacillota > Bacilli > Caryophanales > Paenibacillaceae > Paenibacillus > Paenibacillus sp. Leaf72. Next base: position 717,069 of record NZ_LMLV01000001.1, read on the forward strand.
ATGCGCTAAAGATACGCAGAAAGCTGCAAAGACATGCTGCTATTTTTGGTTGTGCATGTAGGAGCAGGCTCGCTGCTCCTTGGTTAGCGTTTTTCAAGTCAAATCTCGCCTGTCGATTCAAGGCTGGGGAACCTCTTGCTGCGATTGTTGCTGAGATCATGGTGGTTGAGAACACTGTAGCTTAGATTACTATAGCTTAGATCACTGTGCTCAGATCACTGCGGCTTAGATCACTGCGCTTAGATCACTGCGCTTAGATCACTGCGCTTAGATCACTGTAGCTTAGTTCACTGTAGCTTAGTTCACTGTAGCTTAGTTCACTGTAGCTTAGTTCACTGTAGCTTAGATCACTATAGCTTAGATCACTGTAGCTGAGATCACTATAGCTTAGATCACTGCGCTTAGATCACTGTGCTTAGATCACTGCGCTTAGATCACTGTAGCTTAGATCATTGTGGCTGAAAACACAGCTTTTGAGAATCCGCGGTTCGGGGCGCACGCTCCTTTTTGGCGGACTGAGGTTCCGCTATTTTGGGTTTTGAACCGATTTCTGACCTTAAGCGGACAGGAAATCCGTTATTGCCCACTTTATCGCAGCAAAATGGCCATTTACAGCACATTAGCGGCTTTTGAGTCCGCCACTTGTGCCATACCCTTGATTTTGTTGAAATAGCTGCTTCTGTGTCCGCCTAGTCTTGCTTTGTACAGGGAATAAGCCACTGGAACGCTGACCACCCAGCTGCCTTTCGGTACGTAGGTCCACATTCATAAGCGGTGACATTTCCAGTAATAATGGGAATACTTGTGACATTATATTTGATCTGGATCTGGATTCGAATGCAGCTCAAATACGGTTGCATACCCGCCTATACTACATGCACTTTTATTCAAAATTCTCCTTTTTGTGATTGCGTTTATTATGATTGAAAATCAATTTCCCTTGTTCATCGTTCTGGCCTGAAGCCTTCCCGATGCCGCCCGATATTCAATTTCACCATCCTGATCTGTTCGGCGCACTTCGGTTCCGGCTGCCTTCAAGCGTCCCAGCACATCGCCATGAGGATGGCCGTAGCTGTTTGTCGCACCTGCGGAAATCGCCGCACTCAGCGGCTGCCAGCGCTCCAGCCAATTGGCAGCAGTCGAATAACGGCTTCCATGATGCGCTACTTTAAGCACATCAACATTGGCGCAGCAAGCTGCATAAAAAGCTGGATTTTCATCCATAAGGGCCAGCAAACGCTCCTCCGTATCAAATCCGATGTCTCCTGTCAGCAGAAAAGTATAATTCTTCATCGTCAAATAAAGGACAACACTCGCTTCATTCTGCTCCTCGAGCTCCTTGATTTCCATGTTGGAAACGCTGCTTCCTTCCGTTTGGTTAACAGCAGGGGGCCATAAAACGTTCAGACTTGTGTTCTTGCCCATTTCCCTCTCCTGCCCCGCCTCAGCCCGGTACATCGGAATCTCATGCTGCACCGCATAGGCCAGCAATTCCTCCGCATCTGGTGAATGCTTCACACTGCCGTTCCATAACAGCCCTTTGACTGGGATCGAATCCATAACCGCTTTAAGCCCCCTAATATGATCGCTGTCCAAATGGCTGACGACGAGCAAATCAAGCTGATGCACTCCGCGCTTCATTAGCAGCGGGGCGATAACCTTTTTGCCTACCTCAAAAGGGTCCTTGCGCGCTCTCCACTCCTCGCCGGCCTTGCGGAAAGAAACCGTTCCCCCTCCGTCGATCAACAGATGCTTACCTTCCGGCGTTCTGACATAAATAGCGTCCCCTTGTCCGATATCAAGCACATGAACGCGGCCGTCATGATCAAATAAATCCGGATGATAGGCGAAAAATAACAGTGCTAGCACGATAAGCACGGCGGAAAAAAAGCTTCCATGGAAAAGAAGCGCCTTTGCAGCTGATGCATACGAAAAATCGGCAAAGCCACCAGAAAACTTGCTGGGAGCAGTAATGCTGCCCTTTCGATGTATAGCTGAAAGCTCGTAGAGCGGCTGCGTCTCGAGCTCGCCGTTTTCGTGGCCAGCTGCAAGGTTGCTATGCTCTGATTCTGGCCCCTGCCCACGGGCGTCTGATAACTCGCGCACTGGAAGAGAGCGAAATAGCAGCGCTAGAGCGCCATACCAAGCCGCGATCCACCATAGCGGTGGAGTCGCCCAAATCGTGCGAAATAAATCTGCTGTTGCGAGCCAGTCCACGAGCCAAAATGTCCAGTCATTGGCGTAGACGCTCACCCATGCGAGCAGTTTGCCGCCTGTTGGCCAAGCCATGTGAATAAAAAGCGCGGCTCCGCCTAGCGGCATAATTATAAAGCTGATAAATGGCACGAGCAGCAAATTCGCCGGGAGCGACAGCAAATGGAATTGGTTGAAATAATAAATGGAAACCGGAAACGAGACGGCCTGTGCCACGACGCTGACGGCGATCAAATCGAGCAGCGCTTTGCCCCGTTTCCAGTGAGGCATGGCGCGCCTTACTGGAGGGACGCCAAGAATAAGACCTAGCGTTACGATAAACGAAAGCTGGAAGCTGACATTTTCCAGATAAAAAGGATTTAACGCCAGCATAATGACAGCTGCGGCCGCCAATATATGCAGGCCATCCTTTAGCTTGTGCATGCGCGCTGCCAGCAGGCCAAGCATGCTCATCACTCCGGCCCGTACAACCGAAGGCGAAGCGCCGCTGAGCAGCACATAGAAGGGCACGGCAAAAACGAGCGTCAGCAGCAGGCGCTCTCGCGTCATGCGGCAAAGCCGTAAAATCAGGCCAAGCCCGTAGAGGAATACCGCGACGTGCAGGCCCGATATGGCGAGTATATGCGTTAAGCCAAGACGAGCGAATTGCTGCATGAGGGAGGGATCAAGGTCATCCGTGATCCCGAGGACAAGACCTTGCATGTAGCCGGCCTGCATGCCCGGGTACATGCTCGAAAGCCGTGCGGCGAGCCAGGCGCGCACGGTGTCGACGCGGCCGAGCAGCGCGGCCGCGGTCCATGGCGGGCCAGGCGCGATGTCGATCGCGCCCGTGCCCGTAGCTTGAAGCAGCCAGTGGATTTTCTGGCTGCTCAAGTAGCGGCGGTAGTCGAAGCCGCCGCGATTAGCCGGACCAGCGGGCTGCGCCAGCTGGCCCTTAACGTCAACGACGTCGCCGCGCCGCCAGGCAGCGGCGACCTCCTGCTGCGGTTGCTCCTCGAGCCGCAGCTGCACAAGCATCCGCTCGCCGCCGAGCTGGCGCGGCGAGCCAAAGCCCGCTACGCTGGCGGCTTCGACCGCCAGCTCAAAGCTTGCCCGGTCGCCGTCGATCTCGACGACCGACGCAATCGTCCCGGACGCTTCAACCGCTATCGCAGCGTCCGACCCATGCGCCTCTGCGGCGCGCAGCACGTCCAGCAGTCCCGTCACATTGCGGGCATCCGCCCACATTCGTTCCCCAGCTGCAAGGACGAAGCCGACTACACATACGGCAGCCAGCTTTCGCGTCAGCCGCCCCGACAAAACCAGCGCCAGGGCGGCTACCGCCACACCGCCCGACGCCAGCGCAGCTCCTGCGCCGCTCAACTTCGCGCCGCTTGCGCAGCCTGCCACAAAACATACCGCAAACCATAGCAGCGGTCTTCTATCCATTTACAATCACCTCTTCCATGAAATTCACAAAAAAAAGCACCTCTTATCACATGCAGATCCGCATGCAATAAGAGGTGCTCCCTCACTAAATATATGAATTGCTATTAACGTGCAAAATCAAGAAATTACAGACATTCCCGCCTGCGGCGGCGGCTCATAGCCTTCCAGACAACGAAAAGCAATGCCTTTGTGCCCCATCAGCGTCACAACCTTCTCGCTGTCTTTCGGGTAACCGCGGTGATAGACAACCTCTTTTATCCCGCTGTTCGCAAGCATATTCGCGCAAGTCCAGCAGGGCTGGTCTGTCACATATACCGTTGAGCCTTCACGGTCGGCTCGATCGGTAAACAGCAGCAAATTTTGCTCCGCATGGATCGTGCGAATGCAGCGCTGTTTTTTAACCATTTGCTCCTCGCCATTCTCCTGCTTAATTTCCCACTCTTCCGCAATCATGCAGCCCGCTTCCGAGCAATCCTGAACGCCCATTGGCGCTCCATTATATGCGGTGCCAAGCAGCTTCTTACCCTGCACCAAAACAGCTCCCACATGCCGCCTTGGGCAGCGTGAGCGCGTCGATACCATATAAGCGATGTCCATAAAATACGTATCCCAGTCTTTACGTTCGGCGTCTTGCCCTACTATTGCCATTGTTTCAGCTTCCTCCTTGATGCTCGTTCAAAATAATCGTCAGCCACAACTGCGTCAAAAATGCGCGATATATTCGTTTTTTCTTAAAATCCGGCTGCTGCCTGTTATTTTCTCACACTTAAGGATTGGCGACAATGCTGTCTTTCATGCCTTCCAGCAGCTTAGGACCAATTCCTTTCACTCGCTGCAAGTCATCGACCGATGTAAAACGCCCATTTTTCTCCCGATTTTCTACGATCGCTTTAGCTTTCGCCGGTCCGATTCCCTTCAGCCCATCGAGCTCCTGAACAGTTGCCCGGTTAATATCCAGCTTGCCCGAATCCGTCGACGACGCTGCACCATCACCTGTCTCATTCTGTGCCGCTTCAGCTGCACCGCTCCCTTTAATCGCACTAGATTCCGGCAAGTGGAGCCCCGAATTCCCAGCAGCATCAGCTTCCCCTAATTCACCAGCATCAGCGTTTGCCCCGCCTTGCACCGTCTTCCCAGCACCATCCAACCGAGATGAGACAGCCCCTTCTACTGCTCCACCAGCAGTAGCTGGCATCTTCCTGATCCCGTTTTGCCCATCTCCACCGCTGTTCAAGGACGGTTTTCCACTACTGCCATTTGCCGCTGTATTCCCCTGCTGTCCTTCTCCATCCGCCTGCTTCCCTAAGCCGCTAGCCTTTCCAGCCTCGCTCTTCACCCCAGCAGAAACAGGTTCATTGCCTTGCTCTGGATCCAATGCTGCCTCTACCGCCGCATTTAGCGTCATCCAGCCGCTCGGAGCCTGCTCCTTCGGCATAAGCATAGCAGCTCCAAGCAGCCCGCAGGCGAGCAGTAAACAACCCGCCATAATCGTCCGCTTCGCATTTCGACTTTTCCCATATTGCTTCTCCTTCGCTCGTTGCCCCATCCTTAATCCACACCTTTCGCTATGAATGACCGCTCCAAAAAAGATGAAAATCGTTGACATAACTGCCAAGTTGTCAGGAATACGGTAGAAGAACAGGTAAACTGCGAATAGGCTTACTTCGCCTTAAAGCCTGTTCACTTCGGAAAATCAATTCAGATCAGAAAATGATTCAAATCTGGCCCCCACAAGGCCGCTTCCATTTCACAACCTCACAACGAAGGAGGTCATCGCATGAAAGTTGGATTTATTGGAACGGGAACGATGGGCAGTCTGCTCATTGAAGCATTAATCGCTTCGGGAGCGCTGGAATCCGATCAAATTTCCGTCAGCAATCGCACTTTCTCCAAAGCACAGGCGCTCGCTGACCGCTATGCCGGACTTCAAGCAGAAGCGAGCAATGCTCGCGCCGCATTTGGCAAGGATATTGTTTTTCTCTGCATTAAGCCGCATGAATTTAAGAAGGTCATCGACGACATAGCCTCTATCATAAGGCCTGAGCAACTGCTAGTTTCCATTACAAGCCCGGTGCTGCTCTCACATCTTGAGGAAGTTGTGCCATGCAAAGTAGCGAAAGTCATTCCCAGCATTACGAATCATGTATGGAGCGGCGCTTCCTTATGTATTTATGGCTCCCGCATCCAGAGCGAGGACAAGGAACGGCTCGAAGCGCTGCTCGCCTTTATTAGCGAGCCGCTGCAAATTGATGAATCCTATACGCGTGTCGTCTCCGACCTCTCCAGCTGCGGACCGGCGTTTATTTCTTGTCTGCTGGAGCAGTTCGTCGACGCAGCAGTTGAAGAGACGGGCATTGACCGCGAGGAAGCGCTCAAGGTGGCAAGTGCCATGCTGCTCGGGACAGGGCTGCTCTTGACCGAAGGGGGCCTTACCCCAGCTGATGTGCAGGCCCGGGTAGCCGTTCCCGGAGGCATTACAGCACAGGCGCTCAAATTGCTTCGCAATGAGACCGATGATGTTTTCAACCGGCTTATTCGCACAACTCATGCCAAATTCCATGACGATGTCGCCAAAGTTTCCGTCTCTTTCTACGGCGAAGAGGTGAACGGTCAATAGCTGTTCTTCAGCTAACTGACCGTTCACCTCTTCATGTGGCTAACGTTTAATTGGCAACGATGTTGACGATTTTACCTTTTACAGCTACAACCTTGCGGATGGTTTTGCCTGCGATAAGCTCCTGCACCTTAGCCAGTTCCTTTGCAAGACGTTCCATTTCCGCTTCATTCGTGTCTGCCGCTATTGACAGGCGCTCAATGATTTTGCCATTAACTTGAACGACGATTTCAACCTCTTGGTCAACCGTCCAAGCCTCTTCCCATGTCGGCCAGGACTCGTAAGTAATCGTCCCTGTTCCGCCCAGCTTCTCCCACAGCTCTTCCGCAATATGCGGCGCAAGCGGGGACAGCATTTTCACAAAGTCAGCCATCGCTTCACGCGGCAGCACTTCGGTTTTGTAAGCTTCATTGACAAAAATCATCAATTGGCTGATCGCTGTGTTAAAACGCAGATGCTCAAAGTCATCGGTTACTTTTTTAATGGTGCGATGCCATGTACGCTTGAACGCTTCGGTCGTTTCACCTTCCGAAATTTTCGCACTCAAGCTGCCATCGTCACCGATGAACAAGCGCCATACACGGCTAAGGAAACGGAAGGCTCCTTCTACGCCGTTCGTGTTCCAAGGCTTCGTCGCTTCCAGCGGGCCCATGAACATTTCATACAAACGCAGCGTATCTCCGCCAAATTCCGATACAATTTCATCCGGGTTAATGACGTTGCCGCGGGATTTGGACATTTTCTCATTGTTCGTGCCCAAAATCATCCCTTGGTTCACGAGCTTATGGAAAGGCTCCTTCGTCTCAACTACGCCCAGATCATACAATACTTTATGCCAGAAGCGCGCATACAGCAAGTGAAGCACAGCATGCTCCGCTCCGCCAATATACAGGTCAACCGGCAGCCATTCGCGCTGTTTTTCCGGCGAACAAATTTCCTTGTCGTTTTTCGGATCGATAAAGCGCAGGTAGTACCAGCAGCTGCCCGCCCATTGCGGCATCGTATTCGTCTCGCGACGCGCCTTCATACCCGTTTCTGGATCAATCGTGTTGACCCATTCCGTAACATTCGCAAGCGGTGATTCCCCTGTACCCGAAGGCTTAATCGCATCAACATCCGGCAGCAGCAGCGGAAGCTGGTCCTCTGGTACTGGCTTCATTGTGCCATCCTCCAGATGAAGAATCGGAATCGGCTCGCCCCAATAACGCTGGCGGCTGAACAGCCAATCGCGCAGACGGTACGTCACTTTGCCATGGCCGCTGCCTTTTTCTTCAAGGAAGCTGATCATTTTCGCAATCGCTTCTTCATTATTAAGCCCGTTCAGCAAATCGGAATTTACGTGGGCACCGTCGCCAGTATAGGCTTCTTTGGAAATATCTCCGCCTTGCACGACCTCCACAATCGGCAATTCGAACTGTGTGGCAAATTCCCAGTCGCGCGTATCATGGCCTGGAACCGCCATAATCGCACCTGTACCGTAGCCTGCCAGTACATAATCGGCAATCCAGATTGGCGTTTTCTCGCCATTGACCGGGTTAATCGCATACGCACCCGTGAATACGCCGGATTTTTCCTTCGCCAGATCAGTACGCTCCAAATCGCTCTTGCGGGAAGCTGTCAGCTGGTAAGCCTCAATAGCCGCCTTTTGTTCCGCTGTCGTAATTTGGGCAACCAGCTCATGCTCAGGCGCAAGCACGCAATAAGTGGCGCCGAACAAAGTATCCGGACGCGTCGTAAACACGACAAGGTTCGCGTCATGGCCCTCAATAGCAAACGTCACTTCGGCGCCTGTAGACTTGCCGATCCAGTTGCGCTGCATATCCTTGATGCTTTCCGTCCAATCAAGCTCCTCCAGATCCTCCAGCAGGCGCTCCGCATATTCGGTAATTTTCAGTACCCATTGGCGCATTGGCTTGCGTACAACCGGATGATTTCCGCGTTCGCTTAGTCCGTCAATGACTTCTTCGTTGGCAAGCACAGTTCCCAGCGCTTCGCACCAGTTAACTGGAACTTCAGCAACATATGCAAGGCCTTTGTTGTACAGCTGGATGAAAATCCACTGCGTCCATTTATAATAATCCGGGTCAGTCGTACTAAACTCGCGATCCCAATCGTAGGAAAAGCCGAGCGATTTGATTTGACGGCGGAAGTTGTCGATATTTTTAAATGTAATTTCACGCGGATGCTGCCCTGTATCCAGTGCATGCTGCTCTGCAGGAAGGCCAAATGCATCCCAACCCATCGGGTGCAGGACGTTAAAGCCGCGCAGACGCTTGTAACGCGACACGATATCCGTTGCCGTATAACCTTCCGGATGACCGACGTGCAGGCCTGAACCGGATGGATAAGGGAACATATCGAGTGCATAAAATTTCGGTTTGCCCGCTTCTTCCTTCGTAGCGAACGTCTTGTTCTCATCCCAATATTTTTGCCATTTCGGCTCTACTATCAGCGGATTATAGCCTTGCGGTTGCTGATCTTGACTCATGAATGTTTCCTCCTTAAGCTTGGTAAAGCAAAATTTCAGCGGCTCCATGCAAAAAAGCTCCCGCCCCTAGCGTATGATCGCTAGGGACGAGAGCTGTCTCCCGTGGTACCACCCTAGTTAGCCCCCGGACATGCTTTGCCGAGTGCTCACTTGTTGCCTTTAACGCAGGCCTTACGGTACGCTTGCGCGCACAGCTCCAAGGTGAGATTCATATCGCTGCAGGTCCGGCTTGCACCATCCGCCGGCTCTCTAAGCCATGCCCCGCGATACTACTGTTCCTTATCAACGCCATATGTGACATTTTAAGAATTAGTTCCGATTATAATGAAGCTTTGACGCGATGTCAAGGGACAAGCCTCTAAGTTGCTCCCTTTTTATCCCAATACACTCACTTCTTGCATGCTTAGATGAACGATGCTTGAACGTCAGTCATTTTTTGCGAGGAACCGCCTTTCTCCTTGCGGGTGAAAAAGCCGCTCTCATTTATCCATGGCATTTGCCCCAAGGAGGGGTATAATAGGAGCAGCAAGCTTTTGCAACCCATTACTATTTTCGGAGGAATCGTTATGATGCGTTTTGTAAGCAACAACCATATAACAGACCCTGCGCTTAATTTGGCGCTGGAAGAATATATTTTACGGTCGCTGCCGCCGGAGGACGATTATTTACTGTTTTATATTAATGAGCCTTCCATTATTATTGGCAAAAACCAAAATACGCTGGAAGAAATCAACCCGCGCTACGTAGAGGAAAACAACATCCATGTCGTGCGCCGGCTGTCCGGCGGCGGAGCCGTATATCATGACGAAGGGAATTTGAATTTCAGCTTCATCATGAGCGACGACGGCCAATCCTTCCATAACTTCAAGAAATTTACCGAGCCGGTCGTGAAAGCACTAGCCGCGCTTGGCGTTCAGGCTGAGCTTACGGGCCGCAACGATATTCAAGTAGGCGAACGTAAAATTTCCGGCAACGCACAATTTTCAGGACGCGGCAGAATGTTCAGTCATGGCACCTTGCTGTTTGATTCCGAAATTGAAAATGTCGTATCGGCTTTGAAAGCGAATCCTGAAAAATACGTGTCGAAAGCGACAAAATCGATTCGCAGCCGCGTAGCCAACATTTCCGAGTTTCTGGCAGAGCCGATTACAATTGATGAATTCCGCCAAAGCGTGCTTGCTTCCATTTTTGAAGGCAGTGAGGAAATCCCTTACTACGAGCTGTCCGAGGCGCAATGGGCGGATGTCCGCGAGCTGGCACAAACGCGCTATCGCAGCTGGGATTGGAATTATGGCCGATCTCCAGCATTCAATATGCGCCAGACGAAGCGGATCGAAGGAGCTGGAACGTTCGATGTACGCCTGCAAGTTGAGGAAGGTCTAATTGCAGATGCCGCCGTATATGGCGATTTCTTCGGTCGTGGCGAGAGCAGCGAATTTGCCAAGCAGCTCATCGGTCAGCGTTATGAAGCTGCTGCACTCGGCAAGCTGCTCGGCGAGATCGATTTAAGCTATTATTTCGGCAAAGTAACGAAGGAAGACTTAATGGGCTTGATTTTCGAATAAAAATAAACAGCGCCCCGGCCTTCTCTTATTAAGAGAGTCCGGGGCGCTGTTTATGTCCCCTGATGTCCCCCGATAGAATGGAATCATCAATAGGTTCTTTGAATGCCTCTTTTGCCAACTGCCAGCTTCCGAAACCAGAAAACAATGCCATAGCCAAGAACAACAGCTGCGCTGTTCATGAGAATATCATCAATGTCGAAGCTGCCGCGCCTCGTAAGCATTTGCAGCACTTCCAGCAGCGTAATAAACAGCACAAACGACAGCAGCACCTTGCCCAGCCGCCAGCGAAAAACAATCGGAAGCGCCAAGCCAAAGGGTACAAATACGACAATATTACCGCCCATATTAATGATCCAATCGATAAAGGGCATATGATGAAAGTTCGTTACATAAAGCTTGATGGTTGAAAAAGGAATGACATTATATCGCAGCACAGTACCGCTTCTCGCCTGCCGGCCAAAGCCAAAAAACATTGCATAAATGAGCCATATCGTATAAACGAAAATAAGAACGGCTGTCACTTTTTGAGTAAAGGAATCGAATTTTCCGCCTGCCTGCTTCAACGTAATCGCCCCTCCACTTCGCCCGGGTTAATGGGACGCCGGTAATTTTTTCACCCGATACCAGTAGTTATATTGCAGCGTAAAGCCTAGCTTGTCATACAAGCGGTTAGCCGCATCATTGGCATGCGTAACGAGCAAATAGCTGTGCTCCGCCCCATTCTCCTTGCCCCACTGCAAAATATGCAGCAGAAGCTGCTCGCCAAATCCACGCCTGCGAAAAACTGGTGAGGTCACGACGGCATACAGACCGATATATCCTCGCTCCATCACGCCAATACCGCAAGCCGCGGGCACTCCCTCTACATAAAGCACAGCAAAGCCCGTCTGAAACGGCGGTGATGCGAACATTTTTTTAAGCGTCTGCCGCTCATCATCGGTATGCTTCGCCATCGACATATAGGCTTCCAGCCAAGCTTCACTTAAAAAAGTGCCTATGCGAACGTCCAGCCCGCCAGCCGGTTCTCGCATTTGAGCAAGGGGCGCCGTCTTGACATAGACAGGATCTATTTTGTCGTAGCCTCGCAGCGCGAGCGTCTCATCCAGCTCCGGCGGCTGGGAGAATGGCGTGATTTTATAGGCCGTATCCATTCCACGCGCCGTATAAAAAGCTTCTCCATAGGTGATTTTGTGCGAAAGCACTTCCCCGCTGCAGGCTGCTGGCACGATGGAGTTTGACCGTTTTGTATAGCCATTCGCCAGACGCAGCTGCCACCCCTCATACATCAGCACCTGAAGCGCAGGCCAAGCATTCATCGACAGCTCCTCCAGCTTGAGATGCAGCTGCTCCTCAGATGACGACTTTAATGCGGCGCTGTCCAAAAGCTGCTTTATCTGGCCCATATGATGCCGATCATGAGCGATAAAATCTGTCAAGTATCCCTGCAGCCGGAATGGATGCCCATCGCTGTCTATGTATTCAGCCGCATAATGCTGCTCCGGCAAAGCTTGGATGATCCCAACAATCGCTTCACGGTCTTGAATCGTCTGCCTGATCAGCTTCGCAATCGAAGTATAACGACCATACAGGCGGGCATTTTCATTAAATGCATCATAATCCAAATGCTTGAGCGTCAGCTCCTGCTGCCGGCTTAATCTCTCAATTGCCGTCGTAAGAAAATAACGATCCCAAAGCGCAATATGAGCGACGGCTTCGCGAACGGACCATTTTCCCGGAGCCAAGCTTAGCTCCCACACCGCTTCCTCTCGCTGCTCCAGCCCTTCCACAAACGTAATCCATTCTTGAAAATACTTGAGCAACTGCTGTTTTCCCTGCTCCTGCTCCTGCTCCTGCTCCTGCTCCATGAACCGTTCTCCCTCGCTTTGCTATCCAATATTTGAACTTTTTTCTACGATTCGTTTCATTAAAGCTTGTAAAATAAAATCTCGCAATTTGCATGCCCTGCAATCATTCCGCCCTCTTGTCGAAGCAAAACAGCCGCCCTGACGGCGGCAATGCCATTCCAATTACCATTAAAGCAATCTAAAGCGGGTTATTTGGTCGAACTGCTGCTCCGCCATTAAGATTGGACGCTGCTTAGGCCCAAACAGATCAAAATGCGGATAGTTGTCGCGGTAGTGAATATACCGGGGATCGAGCCCATAGGACGTGCACCATTCCGCCAGCTTGTCTATATTGGAGCAGCCTACCTTCGTTACCGTCTTCATGCCCGGAAAGCGCGGGTCCAGCCAATAATGCGTCAAAAAAGCGATTTCGCCGCTTTGCACCCGTTCCTTCCAAGCATTCATTTCGGTTCTGGATATGCCAAATGCCACCCGTCCATCTCCTTATTCCATTGGTAAAATATGCTTAACGCGGCCTACTTGCCCGTCCGTCAGCCGAACTTTAATGCCATGCGGATGCGTGCCGGAGTTCGTCAGCAAATCCTTGACGATGCCTCTCGTCAGCTTACCTGTACGCTGATCCTGCTTAAGCACAATGTCGACCTGCTGGCCCGGCTTGATTGCCGCGCGATTCGTTCCGTTCATACGTTAACCTTCCTTTTCAAAAAAGCGTAGTGACCAAAGTATGCACTTGATTAAGACAGCGCTGCGCCGCCAGAGGATGGCTACAGCCGTTTCACCTTGAAATATTTTATACTTTTCTTCAAAATAGCATAGCATATGTGCAGGAAAGATGCACATGATGGGTACAACCTGTTATACTTAACACCAAACGATGTTTTATGAAATGAGGAAATTGTCTAATGTCAACTGATTTTACTGCAATGGGCGTCATGCCGGAGCTGGCCTCGCGTCTCCATGAGAACGGAATTACCGAGCCAACCCCGGTTCAAAAGAAATCGATTCCCGTACTGCTTGCGGGACAAGACGTCATTGCCCAAGCTCAAACCGGAACAGGCAAAACGCTTGCCTTTGCCTTGCCTATATTGCAGCGCATTCAAGTGCACAAGGAACAGGTGCAGGCGCTTATATTGACTCCAACCCGTGAGCTCGCTATTCAAATTACGAGCGAGCTGACGAAGCTTGCTCCGACCGTTGGCGCTACGGTGCTAGCTGCTTACGGCGGGCAGGATGTTGTCGCACAAATTCGCAAGCTGAACAATGCTCCCCATATCGTTGTAGCAACACCTGGACGATTGCTTGACCATATTCGCCGGGAGACGATCAACCTGGGCAAGCTGAAAATGCTCGTGCTTGATGAGGCTGACCAAATGCTGCATATGGGCTTCCTGCCAGAGGTCGAGAACATTATCGCGCATATGCCTAGAGCTCGCCAGACGATGCTGTTTTCGGCTACGATGCCAGAAGCGATTAAACGCCTTGCTGCCAACTATATGAATACGCCGGTCGATATTCGTATTCAAAGCACGCATGTAACGCTGGACAACATTAAGCAATTCGTCATTGAAACGACAGATCGCGGACGTGAACGTGCCGTTATGCAGCTGATTGAGCAGCATAACCCTTATTTGGCCGTTATTTTCTGCCGGACGAAGGTGCGGGCCAAAAAACTGAATGCTGCCCTGCAGGATAAGGGCATTCCTTCGGACGAGCTGCACGGCGATTTGACGCAAGCGAAGCGCGAGCAAGTTATGAAGCGTTTCCGCGATGCCAAGCTGCAAATTCTCGTCGCAACGGATGTCGCTGCACGCGGGCTTGATGTAGAAGGCGTCACCCATGTATACAACTATGATGTGCCGCAGGATTCGGAAATTTATATTCACCGTATCGGCCGTACAGGTCGTGCAGGACAGCGCGGTACAGCGGTAACTCTCTCTTCGCCGCATGATCGCGGCGCTGTTGCTCATATTGAGCGCAGCATTGATGCTTCGCTGCAGCGCTTTACGATTGATGAAGAAGGCCAATTAACAGCTGACAGCACGAAACGCTCAGCAGCTCCAGCCAAAGCATATGGCCGCGGAGATTCGTCCTCGTCAGAGCGCGGCGGCAGAGCACGTGGCGGACGCGATTCGGGACGATCCGGCCAGCAAGCTCGCCGAGGCGGCGAATCCTCCGGTGGACGCGGACGCCAGCAAGCTGGCGGCAGAGGCCGTGGGCAGCAGGCTGAACGGTCAACAGCTCCAAGCAAGTCCGGCGGCGGCAGCCCATGGGAAGCAGCAAGCGGCGGCGATACTGGAAGCAAGCGTGGCGGCAATGGAGGGCGTAGCTTCGGTGGCGGTGAGCGCAGTGAACGTCCTGCCGGTCCTCGCAGCTTCGGCGGCGGTGAGCGCAGTGAACGTCCTGCCGGTCCTCGCAGCTTCGGCGGCGGTGAGCGCAGCGAACGTCCTGCCGGTCCTCGCAGCTTTGGCGGCGGTGAGCGCAGCGAACGTTCCTCCTCAGGTGCACCACGCAGCTCTGGCGGACGCAGTTCTGGTGGACGCAGCTCTGGTTCTGGCAGCGGCGGTCGCAACTCAGGCGGTTCCAGCCGTGGATCCAGCCCTTCCCGTGGCGGCGGAGCTGGAAACAGTCGCGGTCGCAAAAGATAAATTTACCTTTCAAGCAGCTTTCCGTCGATTCCTATCGGCGAAGGCTGCTTTTTTCATCCTTCCCAGGCATTCGCCTCAGTAACATCCATCATAAACCGCCGGAGTTAGCGGCCTTACTAGCGCCCAATTATAAATGACCCATGACAGGAGTCCATTCCAAACAGGGCGAAAAACATACAATACTGTATACCGAGCGGCAGGGAAAAGACCATTTAAATGAAGCAGCACCCTAAGCCGGAAATTAACTGTACAGGAGGAATTAGCATGTCTGGTGTACATGGAGGCTTCACATCGACGGGTGCCATCCTGGTCCTGTTTATTCTTCTGGTCATCATAACTAAAGGATTTTTGTACTAATCCTAACCCAACACCGTAAAAAAACCGCCAGGATTCGTGCTCCCGGCGGTTTTTTCTGCGATTTACTGCTCCTGCTATGCAAGGAGCAAAGCTCACTTTTTATTTTCACCCTTACGCCTGATCAGCCGCAAGCTCCGCTTAATACTCTCGGTTCCTGCAAAGCTCAACGTTCCTGCCAAAATAGCGTTATGAAGCAGCTTAAGCCCCACATTGTATGTCAGCATGCCGATTACGATTTCAATTAGGATGAAACGCCTAATATCTGCTGAAGTAATGACGTATACTTTAAAGGTTTGGACGCGCAAGCAGCAATCACCTCAGGAATGGTATTTATTAACCTACCCTATGATGCCGACAGATTGTCTCATTCATCATGCTTGGAAAGCTGCCACTGTTATGCTTATGTTGAACCTTTACATGCTATTTTGTATGGCACGTCATTATTGCAAATCTGTCCGTCGATAAGTGCGAAGCAGCTCCAGCTCGCCTTCTGTCAGCTCGCGGTAGCTTCCCTCTTCCAGCTCAGTGTCAAGCGCCAGAGGGCCCATGGCCACTCGTTTTAAATGAACAACCTGTTTGCCTACTGCCTCAAACATCCGCTTCACCTGATGGAATTTCCCTTCCATAATCGTTAGCGTAATCATCGACATAACGCCAGCATCCGTCTGTTCCTGACTCCGTACATTCAAACGGGCAGGCATCGTCACATACCCATCATCCAGCTCAACGCCCGCAGCGAACTGATCCTGATCGGCACGGCCTACATTGCCTCGCACGACCGCCTCATACGTTTTGGGCACATGCTTGCGCGGCGACAGCAGCTCGTGGGCTAGCTGTCCGTCATTGGTCAACAGCAGCAGGCCAACTGTATCCTTGTCCAGACGTCCGACCGGAAAAGGCTGGATCGCTTGATCTTCATTTTCGAGCAAATCGATGACCGTCTCGTCTTTGCGATCCTCCGTGGCCGATACGACTCCTGCTGGCTTGTTCATCATAAAATAAGCAAATTCCCGGTAATTGACCTGCCGTCCTTCAAACCTGACCTCATGCATTTCGGGATTAATGATCATGCCGCTATCCTTGACTACAGCTCCGTCAACAGTAATGAGCCCCTGCTTCACGAATTTTTTAATTTCACTTCTCGTGCCGTTGCCCGTATGGGCCAACAGCTTGTCCAGCCTTATTTTTGCTGCCAAAACGATCTCTCCTTCAAATATCTGCTTCCCTCTTTATGCAACAAACCCCCAAAGGCGCTCGCTTGTGCGCCACTGGAGGTTTGTTATTAGCTTTGCGTACCTTTCTTCGCCCGCAAAACCGCCGCTTCAACGTCTAGAGCAAGCTGCTGGAGCCCAAACAAATCCTCCTGCTCCCACATTTCATTAAATTTCATCTGAAATTGGGCTGCCTCCCGGACACGGTGGTAAAAATAAAGATCCTGTATCGTGCTGAGCACTTTGCTGACAACATTCGAGCTTTCCTCGAAGCCGCGCTGCGCATCCAAAATTTCATGGCGAATGCTCGACATCTCCTCATCTAGGGATGAGGCTGCCTCCGCCGCCTTTTTGAGACGCAGACGCACGTCCTCAGGCAGGCTTTCCTTATATTTATAGTTCAGCGAGTGCTCGATCGTCGCCCAGAAATTCATCGCCAGTGTGCGAATCTGAATTTCTGCCAATACTTTTTTCTGACCGAGCGCCGTTTGGACAGGATATTCCACGATCATATGATAGCTGCGATAACCGCTATCCTTGTAATTCGTAATATAATCCTTCTCATTCACAAGCCTTAAATCTTTGCGCGAACGAATTAATCCGGCAACCCGGTGAATATCATCGACGAACTGGCACATAATGCGAATGCCCGCAATATCCTCAATCCCTTGCTCCAGCTGGTCCGCTGGCACATGCAGCCGCCTTGCCTTCTCCAAAACGCTCGAAACCTTCTTCACTCGGCCTGTGACAAATTCAATTGGCGAATAGGATTCCCGCCTTTTCAGCTCTACGCGCAGCGTTTTAAATTTAACTTTGAGTTCTTCAACTGTTTGCTCGTATGGCTGTAAAAATAGATTCCAGTCTCGTCCATCCATCAGGGCCGCCTCCTCATCTTATCTATGGTCTGCGCCGATAGCCTCCGTTATGCTGCGGTAGCCATCTTTGCGCAAGCGCTCTTTCAAGCCGCTGGTCAGTTCACGCAGCAAGCCTGGGCCCTTATAGATTAAGGCCGTATATACTTCAACCAACGAGGCCCCAGCGCGGATTTTATCGTATGCATCAGCGGCAGTGAAAATGCCTCCCGAGCCAATGATCGGCAGCTTGCCCTCCGTCTGACGGTAAACTGCACGAATAACCTCCGTCGATCGCTCGCGCACTGGCACGCCACTGAGGCCGCCCATTTCCCCAGCGTTCGAATGAGTAAGTCCAGTGCGTGACACGGTCGTATTCGTCGCAATAATGCCGGAAACGCCGCTGTCCTTAATGGTTGCTACCGTCAGCTTAAGCTGCTCATCCGTCATATCCGGAGCTATTTTGACTAGCACTGGCTTCGCGCTTTTACCTGATTTCGACGCCTGCTGCCTGATTTCCTCCAAAACGGTATCAAGGAGCAGTCTCAGCTCATCCCCATGCTGCAGCGCACGCAAGTCCGGCGTATTAGGCGAGCTAATGTTGACGACAAAAAAATCTCCCTGCCCATACAGCGCCTGAATGCATAAGCGATAATCCTCATGCGCAAGCTCATTGGGCGTTACTTTGTTTTTTCCAATATTGACAGCGAGCGGGATGCGGTGTATTTTGCGCTTATTCAGCCGCTCTGCCATCGCATCAACGCCATCATTATTGAAGCCCATCCGGTTAATCAGCGCTTCATCTGGCGGAAGACGGAATAGTCTCGGCTGCTCATTGCCTGGCTGGCTTTTCGGCGTTACCGTTCCTACTTCCATAAAGCCAAAGCCTATGCTGGAAAATCCGTCTGCCGCCTTCGCGTTCTTATCCAGCCCTGCCGCAAGCCCGATCGGATGCGGAAAATGAATGCCGAATAAATCCACGGCAAGCTCCGGCGTCTCATTTACCCCGTACATCGCATGCATGATGCTCGTCATGCCAGGTACGCGCCCAGCAGCATGCAAACCATCGATAACCAAATGGTGGGCTTTCTCTGGATCCATTCGAAAAAATATCGGCTTACCCAATGAAGAATAAAGCAATTACACTCACTCCGATCTACAATAAATGTCCTACCCAATAGTGTAGCGTTTTTGCCCAGAAAAGAAAAGGGCAATACTGCTCCTTTGTTATTGCGGCTCTTTCCGAAAACGATTACAATATGACTATATTCCTTACTTATTAGAAAGAGGTTGATTGCCATGAGTTCACCCAAACGCAAACCACCCACAGTGAAAGCAAAAGCGCCAGAGGAAGTTAATAAGAAAGCACTCGTCTGGATAGGTGCTGCTGTTGGAGTTGTCATTGTCGCCGTCACCGTCTTGTTGTTGGTTAGCGGTTAATCAGCCCAGCCAGTGATACACTTTACCGGGATTCGTCTCGTCCTGACTCGGATTCAGCTTGAAGCGCTCCTTGGATTCCGAAATTTCGGACGGCAGAGTCCCGTTTTTAATTTTTACGACCGTCCCCATCGGTACCAGATCAAACAGCTCCTCTACATCCTGCTTCCCCATCCGAATGCATCCAAGCGATTCGTCCTGACCGAGGCTATCCGGCTCATCCGTGCCATGGATGGCATAAAGCGTACTGGAAAGCGTCATCCCCCGGCTGCCGAACTGGCCATTATCGCGCCCATTTGGATTTTTCACTTTCTCGCTAATATAAAAGCTGCCTTCTGGCGTTTTATCCCCGCCAAGCCCCACCTTAAAGCTGCGGACGATAATGTCGCCACTTACAACCGCAAGCCTGTGCGTTGACTTATCAACGACGATTTCGAGCGGCTTGCGCCAGGTTTCATCCACTCCGCCGGCTAGTTGATCCGAATTGCTTTGCAAAAACTTCGATTGACGTTGACTTGAATCAGTCTGCGGCTTTTCACCCTCATCTTTTTGCTGCTGCGCAGGCGGTTTCGTCCCTGACTGATCCGTTTTCATTGCAGCAACTAGCGGCTTAAACATCTCCTTCATGCCAGATGCGTCACCAGCCAAAACATTGTTGGGATAGGGCTTAATGAGATCATCAAGCTTTTCCGGCCACTTCTCGTTCATCCGCTTGTACTGATAGATGGCGCTGGCAAGCGTCCAACGAACCTCCTGTTGCTCGCTCCAAGCCATGAACTTCGTTTTCACCGTAGAAGCATCAGTCGGCTTGCAGCTGCATACTCCGCCATCAAGCATCTTAACTTCCATCGGTACATAATCGGACTGCTGCTCCACCGACATCAGCAGCTTGCGATTGCCTGTCCATTTACGCCAGCCTTCCTGCTCTTCCAGCTTGACTACAGCCGCTTCAGACGGCCGCTTGGACCAGGACAGCAGCTCTTCCCAAGCGCTTCCAATTGGATTGCGCTCACCCTTGTCCGTCAACACAACGCCGAAGGTTGGATCAATGGGTGCATCGATAATAGCATTCGCTTCTGCCGCAGCGAGATCAGCCAGCTGGCTTGCGTTTGAAGGCATAACCATTAGCAGCAGCACAAGCGAAATCGCTCCCATAATCGCGCGGCGAATCGTCCGTTTTTTACGCTGCTGGCGATTCCATTCCTCCAGCATTTCCTGCGGGCTTTCGGCCAGCGGATGCGGCTTGCGCTCAAACGCCTCGTAAATTTCTCCTGCTTGAATGAAGCAATAATTCGCTTTCGCCGTTTTATCCAGCTGTAAATATTGCTTGCCCAGCAAATACCACGCCATTTTATTGTCAGGATGATTTCTAACATATTGCTTTAGATAGAGGTTATCCTCTAATTGCTCCATCATTAACCCCCCTCAAAGTCCAATAACACTATATCGGCAACATTTACCTTTTTTTTGACTCAAGCGTAAACGGCTTTGCCATCCTTCGGTGGCAAAAGCTCGTTTCGCGTAGAAATAGAAGCATAATGATAAGCGGCAGCCTTATCCTTCCTTCTATTTCAAGCGTAAACGGCTTTGCCATCCTTCGGTGGCAAAAGCTCGTTTCGCGTAGAAATAGAAGCATAATGATAAGCGGCAGCCTTATCCTTNTCTTCTATTTCAAGCGTAAACGGCTTTGCCATCCTTCGGTGGCAAAAGCTCGTTTCGCGTAGAAATAGAAGCATAATGATAAGCGGCAGCCTTATCCTTCCTTCTATTTCAAGCGTAAACGGCTTTGCCATCCTTCGGTGGCAAAAGCTCGTTTCGCGTAGAAATAGAAGCATAATGATAAGCGGCAGCTTTATCCTTTCTTCTATTTCAAGCGTAAACGGCTTTGCCATCCTTCGGTGGCAAAAGCTCGTTTCGCGTAGAAATAGAAGCATAATGATAAGCGGCAGCCTTATCCTTCCTTCTATTTCAAGCGTAAACGGCTTTGCCATCCTTCGGTGGCAAAAGCTCGTTTCGCGTAGAAATAGAAGTCTTAGGATACGCGGCAGCTTTATCCTTTCTTCTATTTCAAGCGTAAACGGCTTTGCCATCCTTCGGTGGCAAAAGCTCGTTTCGCGTAGAAATAGAAGCATAATGATAAGCGGCAGCCTTATCCTTTCTTCTATTTCAAGCGTAAACGGCTTTGCCATCCTTCGGTGGCAAAAGCTCGTTTCGCGTAGAAATAGAAGCATAATGATAAGCGGCAGCCTTATCCTTTCTTCTATTTCAAGTGCAAACGGCTTTGCCATCCTTCGGTGGCAAAAGCTCGTTTCGCGTAGAAATAGAAGTATTAGGATACGCGGCAGCCTTATCCTTCCTTCTATTTCAAGTGCAAACGGCTTTGCCGACCTTCTATTTAAAGCCCTCTTCGCACACAAAAAAACTCCCGAACTACGCAGTGCAACTTCTGCATAGTTGGGGAGTTTAAGTTTAAGCTGGGTTTAGTTGAAAGGCGCGTCCGCGATTTTAATCGAATCCGTCGGGCAGCCGTCTACTGCATCTTGCATATCGTCATAAAGATCTTCCGAGATTGCAACACAGCCTTTATTGCCGTCGTTGCCGAAAATCACCTCTGCCAGACCTTCATCATCGTAATCATAAATGTCAGGAGCCGTTGCGCCGCATGCGCCGCATGCAATACAAGTATCCTTTTCTACCCAAGTGTACTTAGCCATTCAAAATACCTCCCATAAAGTGACGGAATAATGCCGCTATATAGCTTGTCTTCCGTTAATGACATCATAATAATAAAGCTTCATTCATCAATATATACCATCATTCAGCCTTTGGCAACCTGACACTGCGATTAAAAATCTTCCTTTTGCAGCGAAGTGCCCCGCAACCGCTTATTGCGAATAAGTGCGGAAGGATCATCGCTGAGCATCCCCGCCGTTAGCACCGCATCCTCGCCAAACTTGTCCCGCAGCAAGTCCATCGCCTTTGTCAGCGCTTCCTTACGCGGCTGCTCCTCATAATTGAACAAATCCAGCTGGACCGCTGTATCCACCTCAGGCGACAAATTTTGCAGCGTAACTCCCAGCAGCCTCACCGGCTCTCCCTCCGGCCAATGCTTGTCGAACAAGCGGCACGCTTCCTGAAAAATATCTTCCATCGCATGCGTTGGCGAGCGAAACGTATTCGAACGGGTGATGGTCGTCATATCCGGCCTGCGAACCGTAATTTGCACCGTAAGCGCCATCAGTTTTTGCCGTCTGAGCCGCCGTGCTGTCTGATCCGATAAATTAAGCAGAACACGGTGAATATCTTCCCTTGCGATAAAATCCTTCGGCAGCGTCGTCGTATGGCCGATCGACTTGTTCACTTCCCGCTCTCCATTCACAGGAGAGTGGTCAATGCCATTCGCTGCCCCTTTCATCCACGCTCCAACGACGCCAAACTGCTTAATGAGCAGCCGTTCATCCGTCTGGGCAAGCTGTCCAATTGTGCGAATATTGAGCCGAGCCAGCTTGTCTGCCGTCTTTTTCCCAATGCCGAATAGATCGCCGCACGGCTTGTCCCATAGCAGCTCGGGCACATCCCGCAGCCGCAGCACCGTCATCCCATTTGGTTTTTTCATATCCGAGGCCATCTTCGCCAGCAGCTTATTCGGGGCTATGCCAATGGAGCTGGGCAGCTGCCATTCCGTACGGATACGCTCCTGCAAAACGCTGGCAATTTCCAGCGGCGTTCCGAATATTTTTGATCCGGTTATGTCCATATAACATTCATCTATAGAAACAGCTTCCACCAAATCTGTATAGCTTCTGGCAAGCGTCATGAAACCTCGTGAATATTTGCGGTATAAATGGAAGTCCGGCTGAATAAGGATGAGTTCAGGACAACGTCTAAGCCCCTCCCGCACCGTCATGCCCGTCTTGACCCCAAGCTTTCTGGCAGTGTATGAGCAGGTGACGATAATGCCCTTGCGCAGCTCCACGCTGCCAGCAACGGCTGTTGGTTTATTTTTATATTTATCCGGCTCCTCCGCCTCATGGACAGAGCAGTAGAAGGCATTCATATCCAGATGCAAAATGACGCGGCCCTTCGCCGGATAATGCTCATTCGTATTCGTCATTGTAAGGTTCCACCACCTGCGAGGAGATCCGCCTGAACGCAATGTCTCCACCGTTGTTTATTTGTACTTATCAGCATACCGCTGCCGCTGTAGCAAGTCAATTGAACAGCTGAGAACCGCAAAAGTCACAAGCGTAAACGGCTTTTCGCCGTCCTCTGGCGGCAAGGCTACCGTTTCGAGAGTGAAACTTATACATTCTTATATTTAAAAAAAGTAAGGGCTGCTCTCTACATTCCAGTCAACTAGTGTTATAATAATTCATTATAATTGTAAAGGCTATCAGTGAAGAAGGAGGCCTTCTGGCCATGACAATGAATTTAACTATTTTTGACACGACGCTGCGTGATGGTACGCAAGGAGAAGGCATAAGCCTATCAGCGGAGGACAAGCTGAAGATCGCTTTGAAGCTTGATGCACTAGGTGTTCATTATATTGAGGGCGGCAACCCGGGAAGCAATAGCAAAGATATTGAGTTTTTTGAGCGCATTAAAGCCTATAATTTGCAAGCGAAGATTACGGCATTCGGCAGCACTAGACGCAAGTTCAGTCTGGCTCACCAAGATGCTAATTTGCTCAGAATTAAAGAATCCGGCGTTCCTGCAGCAACGCTTGTCGGAAAGTCATGGGATTTTCACGTACACACCGCTCTGCAAACGACACTTGAAGAAAACATAGCTATGGTCTACGACTCGCTTGCTTTCCTGAAGCATAACGGGATTGAAGCGATGTTTGATGCGGAGCATTTCTTCGACGGCTACAAGCATAACCCGGAATACGCACTGGCGGTGCTGCGCAAGGCACAGGAAGCGGGAACGGATTGGCTCGTGCTTTGCGATACGAACGGCGGCACGCTGCCGGGCGAAATTCATGAAATCGTATCGCGCGTTCGCGCCGAGCTGAATGCTCCTATCGGCATTCATACGCACAACGACTGTGAGCTGGCGGTTGCCAACTCGCTTGCTGCCGTTCAAGCCGGAGCCCGTCAAATACAAGGCACGATCAATGGATATGGTGAACGCTGCGGCAATGCCAATCTTTGTTCGATTATTCCAAATTTGCAGCTTAAAATGGGATATAACTGTTTGCCGGATGACAAGCTGAGCTTGCTAACAGGAACTGCACGATTTGTCAGTGAGATTGCCAACGTTCATATGCCTGTCGGCCAGCCTTATGTCGGCAATGCAGCTTTCGCCCATAAAGGCGGCATCCACGTCTCAGCGATCATGAAGGATTCCAAAACCTATGAGCATATCGCGCCTGAACTCGTTGGCAACAAACAGCGCATTCTCGTCTCCGAGCTGGCGGGCCAAAGCAACATCATCTCCAAGGCCCAGGAGCTTGGCCTCGATGTGAACGCCAACAACGACAAAACGAAGCAAATTATGGAGCGGATTAAAGACTTGGAGCATCAAGGCTATCAATTTGAAGGTGCCGATGCATCGCTTGAGCTGCTGCTTAGAGAAGCTTTTGGCGAGGTCGAAGAAATTTTTACGGTCGAATCCTTTAAAATGCTGGTGGAAAGCTCTCAAGGTGCGCTCCATACTGAGGCGATCGTCAAGCTGAACGTTGGCGGCGAACAGGTTTATACCGCTGCTGAGGGCAACGGCCCTGTCAACGCGCTCGATAACGCCCTAAGAAAGGCACTTGTGCAGTTTTATCCAAAAATCAAGCAGATTCATTTGTCCGACTACAAAGTTCGCGTAATCGACGAGAAAGACGCAACGGCCGCTAAAGTGCGCGTGCTTGTAGAGTCTACCAGCATCGACAACACATGGAGCACCGTAGGTGTTTCCAACAATGTAATCGAAGCAAGCTGGGAAGCGTTGGTTGACGGCATTCGCTACGCCCTGCTCAACATGGGCAAACCCGATGCTATTGATGCCCCAGTAACCGAGCAGCATGGACTAGTAAACCATTAAGTCAGCGCATAATAAGCAACTGTAACGATAATAAAGGGCATTCCTCAAGCCATAAGTAACAAATGGCTGGCAGGAATGCCCTTTTTTTGTGCTGTGATAAAATGGTCGAACGCTATTTTTGGCAAACAGCTCCGATTATGCCGCTTCTTAAGCGCCTATCTCGACGCGAACTGCGGTTTGCCGAGCTTTCAGCCGGAAAAACACGCCCATACTGGCAATCGTCAAAAAGCTGCCAATCAACTGCGCGGTGCCTAAATATTCATTAAGCAGAAAATAAGCTAATATCATTGCTAACACCGGCTCGCCGATAATCGCCATTGAAACGTTCGTAGCCCCAATATGCTTCAACAGCATATTAAACACCAAATGTCCGAATATAGTCGGAATAATCGCCAGCAAGACGAAATACATCCATTCCTGCGCAGCATACCCCGTCAAAGCAATTTGATTGACGAGATTGTAAATGAACATGACTATTCCTGCAATCAAAAATACGATCAAGCTATACAGATTTGAAGGCAGCCTGCCGCTGATCTTTTGCCCAGCTATCATATACACAGCAACCGCCATCGTTCCAAGCAAGGACAATAAATCGCCGAATAATGCCTCACGCGACACCCCGATATCGCCCCATGCGATAATGATGGAACCTAGTACCGCTACAGCCATACAAAGGCTGCCCGCTATCGCCTGACGCTCTTTAAATAGAAGAAACGAGCCTAGCATCACAAAGATGGGCTGCAGCGTAATAAATACCATGGAGCTTGCAACAGACGTAAATTTCAGCGATTCCATCCAAAGCAAAAAATGCAGGCCGAGAAAAAAGCCGGCACAACTTAAAATCATCCACTCCTTGCGGGTTAAACGAATCGTCCGAAACGCCTTCCACGGTATAAGCGGCAGCATAATAACGACGGTAATGAACAGCCGGTACATACCTGCCACCGAGGAAGGAGCACTCGAAAACTTAATAATAATCGACGATATCGCTACAGCCAAAACAGCAATAAGCAGCCATACATAAGGGTGGAGCCATAATTTCTTCTGTTCAGTATTCACGATCTTGCAGGCTCCCTTAATTGCTTATGAATATTTTTCAATGAGACGATCCCACTCCGATAGCGGAATGACGCCATTGATTCTTTCCCGAATTACACCTTTGGAATCAATTAGAAATGTCGTTGGAAAAGTATTCACTTTATACTCCTTCGTGACATCTCCCTCGCGATCCATTAGGATGGTAAATGTGAATTCATGATCCAGGGCGAATTGCCTTGCTGCGCGCTCTTTATCAAACTTGGTAGAATTCACGCCATACATTGCGATTTTATCCCCATACTTCTCATGAAGCTCCTGCAAATCCGGCGCCTCCAGCTCACAGGGACCACACCATGACGCCCAAAAATTCACAAAGCTAAGCTTGCCCTGCTCTCCCCCGACTTTGTACATCTGCTCATCCAGCGCCTGAAGCTCGAATTGCTGAGCAGCATATCCCGCTTTCGGCTTAAAATCCCCGGAAGCAGAAATAATTGCGCTGTCTTTCTCCATATATTGCGAAATAGCCAAGCCAGCCAGCACAAAAGCGACTATAAACCATGCGGACGCCTTCTTCATTTTCCAAAATCCTCCTGCCAATTTCATGCTTTTACCTGCTTCCATCGTAACACGGCCGACAAGATAAGCTCAACAAAAACGCCTCTTCCTTCATTAAACCGTCAAATCTGCCGTGTTTTCCCCTTTTATTTTGGGTTAAAATAAATCAAATCATACCTATACGATATACGATATAGGATTGACGGGAGGGCATTTGCGTGAAGTCGCAACTACTACATATAACAACTCAGGCTTATGATCGGCTCATTGCCTCATGCCTTGAAGCACTTCCTAGGGAAGCCTGCGGCATTTTGACAGGTGAACAAGACATCGGCAAAATAATCGACGTGGCTGCTATTTCCAACGTCCATCCGTCCCCTTCGGCCGCCTTTGCTTTCGCTCCAGACGATTGGGTAAAGGCTTATTACCGCATGCAAAAAAGCCGGCAATCGCTGCTCGGCTTCTTCCACTCTCATCCAACTTCACCCCCTCATCCTTCAACTGCGGATGAGCTGGGCATCCATACGGATGATTTATTGTTGTCTTATTGGATTATTTCTTTGCAGCAGCCTTTGCAGCCTGAAATACAGGCTTATTGCTACATGAACGGATGCTTCCAGCCAGCGCAATGGGCTATCGCTGACTGAGATAAGCATACAGGTCGCCGAGCGTATTTATATTCCGCTCAAAAATACGCAGCAAATACGACTGCCACAATTCTGCCGTCATTAAAGAATCCTCCAGCGCGTGATGCCGCTGTGTAATCGTAATGCCGCTGTCTTCCAGCAAATCATCCAGCGCATAGCTATCACGCTTCGGCTCCAGCCACTTGGCAACCATCATCGTATCCAATACGCGATGGTTTAAGTTCACTTTCGACGTTCGCCATAACGCAGCGTTGAGAAATTGCTTATCATGCCCGGAAGCATGGGCAACGAGCGGCCGCTTGCCGACAAACTCCATGAAATCATGCAGCACCTGCATCAAATCGGGGGCATCCTCTACCATTTCATTCGTAATGCCTGTCAGCTCCACAATAGCCCGGGGAATACGGCGCTTCGGATTAACGAGGCTGTAGAACGTCTCCGACGAATAAATTTCGCTCCCACGCATTAATACGGCGCCAAAGGAAATAATTTCATCGCCATTTGACGGGTAAAATCCCGTTGTCTCCAAGTCAAACACAATAAATTCCATTTCCCTAAGCAGCATGTCAAGCGGGGATTGCTTGCGCTGCTCTTTGTTGACAGAGCGAATAAAAGCCATTTGCTGGGCATTTTGCGATCCCAGCATAGAGGCTATGGCCGGCGTAAAGCCGCCCATTTTATATAAGCTCCACATCCGTCCCACGCCTTTAGGTTCCTTCATAGTCTCCATCCACCGCCTTACACAAGCCTTCCCATTGTGGTTTTATACACTTTGCGCTGCAGCTTCTTTCCGAACCGCAAGCTTTTCTTTAATTCATCTTTCATCTCTTTAGTAAGCTTGCGAGAAGCCACTTTGCCATTGTTGCCATACCAGCCATTTTCCGAGCTTTCAATCGATAACAGCCGGAGCCTGAGAAATAAGAGAAAAGCCTGCTCACATTGCTTGGCTTCCTGCTCCGAGAGCTCCTTTTCTTCCAATAGCCTCCGCATGCGATCCATCGTAGAAGACTCGCGAATGCCTCGCTGGATCGACAACAGCCGAATGGCATTCACCATCGGAATGTAGGCGCCATATTTAATATCCAGACTGCCTGCATCCTCTCCATACTGCTCCTTCAGCAAATGGCCGAATACGCCGAGCAGCATTTTGTGGCGCATCGTATTTTCAAGCATGCGTCTAATAATAATCGGCGTGGCCAGCATGTCGGTGAAAAAAATATCCTTGAATCGCCGCATAAGCAGCTGACTTCCAAAAATGCCGCGTCCATCCGCTATGATTAGCAAATAACGGACCGCCTCCCAGCTTGGCTCCTTAAACCACGAGTTAATTTGCTCCTCCCATGCTGACAGCGATTTGCACCACTGGGGATTACTGCTAAGCACTTCTCCCTCGCATGGAGGATATCCCGCCGTTTGAAGATAACTGACAATGAGTGCGGACAATTCATAAAAATAGCGCTGCACATCCGACTCATCATCAGCCGCATACTCATAAACAATGCCGCTGTCCTGATCGCTGGACAAGGTTTGCTCTTCCCTGCCTCCGCTGCCGAATAATAAATAGGCGTAAGGCACGGGAGGAGAACCCTTCCCCATCCGTGCCATTTCCGCTTCTGCGAGTGCAATTGCCCGGCTGATCACCGTATCATGCATCTCATTCAATTGTTCATTAAACTGTTCGACAGGGCTTGCAAGGAGAGCTTCCTTCATCCGATCATGTACCTGATCCCGCAAGCTGCGCAGCGTGCCGGCCTCTTCGGCCAAGCTTATCTGCTCCAGCAGCTTTACATGCACAGGGTCCGTCATCCGAGTCTCTCCCCTTTGAATCGCCCTTATATTATTAACCTTGCAGGTTTTGACCTGCTTTTTTCATTTGCTCAGGATAACCATAAGCGCCATGCTCACTGAGGTCAAGACCTACAATTTCTTGCTCTTCTGTTACACGGAAGCCCATTACCAGCTTCATAATGCCAAGTACCAGGAACGATGCTGCCAGAACAAATGCGCCACATACAACAACACTCTCGAATTGAACCCATAATTGTTTCCAGCTGCCTGTATCAAGCAAGCCGCCTTGGCCTACGCCCACTTTGTCAGCCAATGCTTGTGTTGCAAAAATACCGTTAGCCAGCGTACCCCAAATACCAGCTGCACCGTGAACCGACATTGCATAAATCGGATCGTCGATTTTCATTTTTTCGAAAAACTTCGCGCTGTAGAATACAAGCACACCTGCTACTAGACCAATTACGACAGCTGCCCATGGATCAACGAATGCACAGGAAGCTGTGATTGCAACCAGACCCGCAAGAGTACCGTTAAGGGTAGTTGTAATATCTGCTTTGCCTGTTACAGCCCACGAAATCAGCAGCGAGGAAACAGCACCTGCACCTGCTCCAAGCATCGTTGTAAAAGCAACATAACCGAAGAAGCCGTCACCAATGCTCACCGTGCTGCCTGCGTTAAAGCCGAACCAGCCGACCCACAGAAGCAAAACCGATAGTGCTGTATACACTTGGTTATGTCCCGCAATTTCATTTGCAGAGCCATCTTTGTTGAACTTTCCAATACGAGGTTTAAGTAGAATGGTTGCTGCCAAAGCTGCCAATGCGCCGGATAAATGCACGACCGTCGAACCGGCAAAGTCTTGTGCACCATCTGCTGCAAGCCAGCCGCCGCCCCAGATCCAGTGAGCAACTACCGGATAGATCGCAGCAATGTAGATAACGGTGAAAATAAGGTATGAGGACAATTTAGCACGTTCCGCAAAGCCGCCCCATGCGATGGAAAGCGATACTGCTGCGAAAGCTAGTTGGAACAGGAAGAAAATAGTTGTTGGAAGCTCATCATTTACACTTGAAATAGCTGGATTAAAGAAGAAATCGCCCCAGCCGATAAAGCTGCTTGATCCGCCATCGGCATTAGCCGTTCCGAACGCAATACCATAACCGATCGCCCAATAAACCAAACCTGCTAGACCAGCTGTGAAAATCGTTTTGCCTGCAACATGGCCGGCATTTTTCATTCTGGTCGAACCTGTTTCCAAAAGAATAAATCCGCCTTGCATGAGCAAAACTAACACGAATGCTACCATGACCCATAAGGAGTCGATACCCATATTCAATGTTGCATTGGATGGGTCATTCGCAAAAGCCATTGCCGGGAATACTAAGCACATTGCCCCTAGTGTGAATAACATCTTTCTAATCATTACGACCACTCCCCATACGTTATGTTTCCTAACATTTCAGGAAAGACTTAATGTCATTATAGTCAGTAGAGTCGCATTTGACAATACGTTTTATTCTATTTTCGAAAAAAATCTAACATTCGACCTTAAGAAAGCGGTTAATGTTAAGTTTTTTCACAGTACTTGCCTGGTCATGGCAGCTTTTAGCGTGATGGGGTTTAATCTTTGTACTTTTCATCTTCTATATAGGAAGCAGCTTCCTAGGCATAATTGCCCTTAGCTTACCTATCTATGTAACACGTTTGACTGTATGGTTACTTTACGATTATCATTAAACATAGACATATATAGATAGAGGAAAGAAGGTGAACGGATTGGAATCTGCTGAACGTTATAAAATTGGAGAACTCGCCAAACTGGCCAACATCAGTCCGCGAACAATTGACTATTATACTTCAATGGGACTTATTGAACCGGCGGAACGCTCTTCGACGAACTACCGTTTGTATAATTCTGAAACATTGATCCGCTTGAAACGTATTGAACAAATGAAGCAAAGCAAGCACACGCTTGAAGAAATTAAACAATCGCTAGCAGCATGGGACAGCGTAACTGCTGAAGAGCAGGTATCGCGCAAGCTGACCGATCTACAGCTTCGTCTAAGCGAGCTGGAACGAGAGGTTAAAGACTTGGAGCCAGTGATCAAGCAAATGAAGCCTCGCCAAGCCAACAGGCTCTACACTCGTATCATGCCGCAAACGGCAGCTTGTATAGAAGCGCTTATGTTGCTGCTAAACAAGGGGAATTTTATGTAGAGATATACAATAAAAGCTTCGCCCCTTGATCGGAAAGTCAAATTTATCATTTGGAGGAATGACGTTATGTTTTTTCACAAAATGGACATCCTCATCCTGATCGCTTTCGCTTTATCGATTTGGGCGCAGTTTCGGGTTAAAGGAACGTTCAAAACTTGGTCTACCGTTCGCTCCATGAGCGGACTAACCGGCTATCAGGCCGCACGCAAAATGCTGGATGCCCATGGGCTGCAGCATGTACAAATTGAACCCGTACGGGGCACGCTAAGCGATCATTAT
Organism: Paenibacillus sp. Leaf72; assembly: GCF_001422685.1. NCBI lineage: Bacteria > Bacillati > Bacillota > Bacilli > Caryophanales > Paenibacillaceae > Paenibacillus > Paenibacillus sp. Leaf72. The sequence continues at coordinate 748,301 of NZ_LMLV01000001.1, forward strand.
GATCCTATATCACGCAAAGTACGACTTTCAGAGCATGTTTATTATGAAAACTCCATATCCGCTTTGTCCGTTGCCTGCCATGAAGTTGGCCATGCGATTCAGCATCAGGCGAAATATCCAATGCTGGTGCTGCGCCATCGCATTTTTCCGGTCGTTAACATTGCATCGGGCATCGCCCCATTCATGCTGATCGCCGGATTTTTATTTCAACAGGCTAATCTGATTGGTCTTGGCATCATCTTCTTCTCCGTAGCAGTAGCCTTTCAGGTCATTACACTGCCCGTTGAATTTAATGCAAGCAATCGAGCGCGCCACATTATGATTGCCGAAGGCTTTATTACGAACGAGGAAGAACGCGGAGTTGCCAAAGTTCTGAACGCGGCCGCCCTAACTTACGTAGCAGCCGCGCTTATCTCCCTGCTGGAGCTCTTAAAATATATTATGATCTTCACATCATCGAACCGGGAATAACTTGCTTTCAGAGCAATACACGATCAACACAGATGAGTGGGCCAGCTAAAGCATTAGGCTGGCCCACTTTCCTTTTACACAAAAAGAACCGCTGCAACGACCAGAATAAAACTGGTACTTGCAGCGGTTCTTTTTCATCCTGCATATAGCGGTTCTTACTTTAATTCCTCTTGCTTCATCTCATTGAAGTAATGCAGCAGAAAGCCATGGAACACCTTCGCAACGAGCGACAGCTTCTCATTAGAACGATGAATGATGCCGATATTGCGAGTCACATGCGGCTGCTCCACCCGCACTTTAGCTGGCTGTAAAATGCCTGTATGATGAAGCGCCATTGCGGGCAGCAGACTGACACCCATACCAGCGGCGACAAGCCCGCGGATCGTCTCCGTCTCCTCGCCCTCGAAGCCGATTTTCGGTGTAAATCCGGCCTCCTGGCACGCTTCCCATACGATGGGCCTCAATGAATAACCCTCGCTGAACAATACAAACGTCTCATCCTTGAGTTGGCTCAATCGAATCGAGCTCTCCCCAGCGAGAGCATGTGCTGGCGGCAATATCGCATAAAGCTCCTCTGTCAGCAGCACCTGCCCGCATACATGCTCATGCTCATCCGGAAAAGGAGAAATGAAAGCAAGATCAATCTCACCCTTTACCATATCTCGTATAAGCGACGGATACATCCCCTGCCGAAAGCGAAACTTCACATTCGGATGATGCTTGCGAAAAGCAGCTACAACCTGCGGAATTAAGGATACACCGAGGCTATGCGGAAAGCCAAGCCGAATTTCCCCTTTTTCCGGGTCAAGAAATTCATGTATTTCAACCACAGCCCGGTCCAAATCAGCCAATATGACCTCAGCCCGCTTCAAAAACAAATGACCTACAGGCGTCAATTGCAAATTTCTGCCCTTTTGTAAAAAAAGCTTTACGCCAAGCTCTTCCTCCAATTGATGAATTTGACGGCTCACAGCAGACTGAGCAACATGCAATTCTTCCGCCGCCTGTGTCACATGCTCTTTTCTCGCTACTTTGACGAAATAATAAAGCTGACGAAGTTCCATGATCTCTCCTTATCTTATCCAAACATTATCTCCGGACGATCCGCTGCCTGCGAACCATTGCCCGATCGAATAAACCATACATGAGGAAGCCGGCAAGGCCGCCACCAACATGCGCCCATAAATCTATTGTCGGCAAAATAATGGAATAAATGATACCTGCTCCCAAAATCATATATACGGTTTTGCGCGAGCCATCATCCAGCCAAGCTTTACGGAACAGCGACAAGTATAGATACGCCCCGTAAACGCCATAAATCGCACCGGATGCTCCCACTGACAAATGGACAAACTCCCCATTGCCACCTTCTGTCATAACCGTAATAACCGCACTGAACAAATTGCCGAGCAGCCCGCAAAGCAAATAAAAAACACCATACTTCACAGAGCGCAGCAGACGCTCCAAGGGCGGCGCAAACACAAGCAGGGCAAACATATTAAAAAGCAGGTGCTGAAAGCCTCCATGCATAAAGACGGACGTTAAATAGCGCCATGGCTCCAACAGCCCGTATGGATCTCCATGAAAAGTTAAAAAGGCGCCCCAGCGGTACAAGTTTTCTCCGTTAGTCGTTCCGCCATTTAAAGCAACAAATATAAAATAGAGCGTATTTAACGCGATTATCGCAGAAGTCACCGGATAAGATCTTAAATAAACGCGAAAGCTTTCGTATCTTAAAAAAATCATTAGGAATTCCCCCGCTCTAAAATTGGACAATATTGCCGAACTCCGATTATAATAAATGGGTATTGACCATTTAACTTTGAGGAGGACGTTATTCATGTCTCAAGAACGTGCTGGAGCTGCCGCATTTAAAGGCAATCCACTTACACTAGTCGGACCAGAATTGAAAGCTGGCGATAAAGCTCCTGATTTTCAAGTGAACAAAACACTCGTTGATAGCGTATCCTTGAAAGATTATGCTGGTAAAATCAAATTAATCAGCGTTGTTCCTTCTATTGATACAGGCGTATGCGACGCTCAAACTCGCCGCTTCAATGAAGCTGCTGCTACACTTGGCGACAACGTTGCTGTACTTACAATCAGCGCAGACCTGCCATTCGCCCAAGCTCGCTGGTGCGGTGCTGCAGGCATTGATAAAGTCGAGCTGCTGTCAGACTACAAACTAAAAAGCTTTGGCGAAGCCTATGGCGTTTACATTAAAGAATTCGGCCTGGATATGCGCTCGATCTTCGTAATCGATGCCAATGATACGATTCAATATGTGGAGTACCTGGCAGAAATGACAGAGCACCCTAACTACGAAGCAGCGATTAACGCAACTAAAGCGCTCGTATAATCCAGTATACAATCTTTTATCTGCACAAACAAAGCGAGTGAAGGGAAACCTTCCTCGCTTTTTGTACGTTTTATGAGTTTCCGGTCGTCTTAAAAGCAGAGAGCTTCTTGTCCAGCGTTCGATAAAGCTCAAGAATAACCCGGTAGTTCGAGCCAAGGTCGCCAAATGAGCCTCTGGAAGCCGAATAAATATCAACGGCTGCATTTACCGGATTCACGCTAATGACCGACACCGTAATGTCCATCGTTCGGCCGAAAGCCGTGCGCTTCTCCAGCACAATCTCTCCAACCGATTGCACTTCATGCAGCACCTTGTAGCCCTGCATTTTCTTCAGCGTAGATACGACTTCTTCCCAAGCCTTTTCCTTGGACAACTTGTAAAAATGGGATTTGAGCATCGGGTCTTTGGCTTTATCGCCTGTTTGTTCATGACTGCGCAGCAGCCCGATTACGGTCCGCTTCAACAAAAACGATCTCCCCCTCCAGCATCTTTGTATGTAATATCTATATTAACATGTTTTGTTACACAAAAAAAGAACCCTGAGCGTGTTAGCGCAGCAGAGTCTCTTGAGTGTAGATAAAAACCCGCCTATGCCGTCCGACTTACATGTTTCTGAACCTCGCTTTCGCAAGGTGGGTGTCCGCAGAAACGAATTTGAAGTCCCCTTTAGAGGGCATGTCAGCATCGTAACAATTTAGGTCTCCCGAGAAACAGCCATTGGTTCAAAACAACGTAAAGCCGAAACGAACATCGCAGGATGTATTGTTATTATAAACGTTACCTTTACAATTGTAAATGTCTAAACGCTTATTTATTGGACGAGCTCGAATCGCCGTCTGTAAGCTCTGCGAATTCGACCTCTTGAGCCTCCTGAGCTAGTCTTGCCTTTTCAGCCTGCTCCTGAAGCTTCTGGTAAATCATGTAGAAATTCCAGAACGACAGATAAGCGATAATGCTGCCCATAAAAAACGGAATCAAAAAGGTGAAGCGCGTGCTGATGTAGATGACCGCACCACTCATTACCGCAGAGGAGAACGAGCGTATTGGACGGCCAATCGTAATCAGAATGGCATTTTTCAACAATTGAAACGTTTTCATGTGATAATGGACAAGCATCGAGAAGAAGTTGAACAAGGAAATCACCAGCAGAAGCAGCAAAGCAATAAAGATATAAGAAATTAGGCTATACTGGTCGCGATACACAATAAAATCGACAATCATAATGGCAAACAGAATAGCGTAGAAAAACCCGCCGATCATACTTTGAAGATAATTTTCCTTATATCCTCTAAAGTAAGTTTTGAATAGCGGGACATCCGTTTCACCCATCACCCATTTGCGAGCTACTGCAAACATCGCAGCTGTAGCTGGAAATAAGGTGAAAGGAGCAACAATCGCCATGAAAATCAATGTTGTTTTAACATGGTCCAGATATGCCGCCTCATCAAGTGCTGCAGCATTCCCTGGAAATACGCCCACAAACGCCAATAATACGAAAGGAATTGAACATATTAGCCATAATACATTGATTACCGATAATCGCATAATCCATTCGGAGATGCGGTAAAAACCTCCCATTAAACCCCTTGGCTCCATGTGATCTGCCCCCACTATTCCGTCTTGTTCCTTACTATTTTGGTTGTGACATGCACCAAAGCATATTATTCAATCAAGCAGGCTGGCTTAATCAAATGAACAATAAAAAAGGGAAAGTCAGGACGCCCGTAAGGCATCACGGACTTCCCCGGTTTCTTAAGCTTGGTTATTCGGGCTTATTTCTTCATCCTGTATAAGAACAGGAAGAAATGACCCTAGTTGTTGTTATTGTTAAAGCCTTCGGACGATGGTTTTGGACGACGGTTCTCGCTAGTGCGAGGTCTGCTGCTGCCGCCATCACGGTTACGGTCATAGCTGCTGCTGCGCGAGCTGGAGCTCGAACCGCTGCCGCTTCCGCCGCCACGTCTGTCATCACGGCCACGATAGCCGCCACCGCCACTGGAGCTGCGGCCACTGCCGCCGCCAAAGGACGAGGAACCAGAATAACGACGACCATTCGAACGAATGTCCGGCTTGCGTTTTTTCGCGCGAAGCGGCTCTTCCGGTGTCAATTCAATATTGACTTCCTTCTTCTCGCCTGTCAGCAATTTCACGGCTGCTGCAAGCAAGTTAACGGAATCATATTGCTCAAGCAACTGAATGGCAATTGCTTTGTATTCCGTGAACTCTTCTTCTTGAACAACTTCGAGCAAACGCTCAGCTGTCAAGCGCTGTTTGCCTTCAATCGCTTCTGCGATGCTAGGCAAAGGTTTTTTGTTGATTTTTTGACGTGTAACTTTCTCGATGAAATGCAGGTGATCAAGTTCACGAGGCGTTACGAACGACCATGCAGTACCTTCTTTGCCTGCGCGGCCAGTACGGCCGATACGGTGAACATAGCTCTCCGGATCTTGCGGAAGGTCAAAGTTGATAACATGCGTTACGCCCGATACGTCGAGGCCACGAGCAGCTACATCCGTTGCAACCAGCACATCGATGCTGCCGTCGCGGAATTTGCGCATTACGCTGTCGCGTTGGTTTTGGGACAAGTCGCCGTGAAGGCCGTCTGCCGTGTAACCGCGTTTTTGCAAAGCTTCGCTAAGCTCATCAACACGGCGCTTCGTACGGCCGAAGATGATCGCAAGCTCTGGGGATTCCATATCAAGCAAACGGCTAAGAGCTTCAAACTTCTGACGCTCATGAACCTCAATATACGCTTGATCGATAAGCGGTGCCGTTACTTGCTTAGGAATAACCGACACATGCTCAGGGTTTTTCAGAAATTGCTGTGCAAGCTTCTGAATGTTCGGCGGCATTGTAGCCGAGAACAACATGGTGTGACGCTCGTCCGGTACTTGCTTCAGGATCGACTGAATGTCTTCCATGAAGCCCATATCCAGCATTTCATCCGCTTCATCAAGAATGACCGTCTGTACATCTTCAAGACGGATCGTCTTACGGTTGATGTGGTCAAGCAAACGTCCTGGCGTACCAATAATAATTTGCGGCTTCTTCTTCAGAGCGCGAATTTGACGTCCAATTTCTTGTCCGCCGTAAATTGGCAATGAGCGTAAACCTTTGTATCGAGTCAACTTCCCGATTTCATCAGCTACCTGAATAGCGAGTTCACGGGTAGGCGTCATAATTAAGGCGACAATGCGCTCCTCGCTTGTCGGAATTTTATTAATGAGCGGAATTCCGAATGCCGCTGTTTTTCCTGTTCCTGTTTGTGCCTGACCAATTAGATCTTGACCAGCCATTGCAATTGGAATAGCTTTGGACTGGATCGGAGTTGACTCCTCAAACCCCAGCTCCGTGATTGCTTGCAACACTTTAGGTTCCAAGCCAAATTCAGCAAATGTTTTCAAACTTTCTCATACTCCTTTTATCTGCAGCCTACTTGAAAAATATCCAAGCTATTATAGCATACAATCGTACCCGTTTACCAGCGAAGCTTAAAAACAGATCAAAAGACGCACGCGTAAGCGTTTGCTTTATTTTATATTCCCTGCCCGCTGCGCGCATGGCAGTTAACCCTGTTTTTTTAAAGTTGATCCTGCTATAATGTGGTTATCCCGCTGTTTTAACGTTTTCATGCCATATGTTTTGCCCTGAACCTATGATGAAAGGGTGATGCCAGGTGGATATCGAAACCGTAACACTGTCACAAATTGTAGAGAAGCTAGCACCAGAGCTCAGTCCTTTTCTTACGGATCGGGAACTCTCGATCAATATCGTATTGAGGGACGGACTGGCTGTACTTGAACCGGCGGATGCAATGGAGATTGTTCAGCACAGCATTTGCGAGCACCAAAGAGAAGCCTTACTGCAATGACAAGGGGATATACCGATTGATAGTAAACCTGCTGACGCATGCGTCAGCAGGTTTTTTGCATGCTTTTCCCACCGGGAATTCCCGCCCAAAAATGGTGCTTTAAGCAACATTTCTCTGTGTAAAATTACGCTTTTTGAAAAAAATAAGTGTCACGCAGCCTAATTCTGCTTTATAATTTGGTAAGAAGAGCTAGCGGGGAGAGAAGGAAATGGACATCATCTTTTCAACTGTCATGCTGTTATACAGCTTATTGACGGGAAGCGGAGAGGATCATGCAGCCGCCCGGGAGCTCGCAGCCTCCGTACTACACGCTTCACTCGGAACAACGATCGTGCAGGCGAGCCCCTCAGATGGAGAAGGCCAGGGGACGTCTGAGGCAGGCGCTAAGCATGATCCACAGAAAGATGCTCCCATTGTGAAGGGCATCTACGTGACGGCTCACAGTGCAGGTGGAGCGCGTATGGATAGCTTGCTGAAGCTCATGGATGATACGAAACTGAACAGCATGGTCATTGATGTAAAAGACGACAACGGCTATATCACCTATCCAACCGAGACGCCGGAGCTGCTTGAGCTGGGAACTACACAGAAGTACATTCGCGATATTGGCGACTTGATGAAGAAATTGAAGCAGCATGAGGTTTACCCCATTGCCAGAATTGTCGTCTTTAAGGACACTGTGCTGGCACGCCAGCATCCGGAGCTGTCCTTCCGCCATTCCGACGGAACGATTTGGAAAAACGGCCGCGGCGAAAGCTTTGTTAATCCTTATATGAAAGAAGTATGGAGTTATAATGTAGCCGTTGCCAAGGAAGCAGCCAAGCTGGGCTTTAAGGAAATCCAGTTTGATTATGTCCGTTTTCCTGAAGGCTTTGATAAGAAAGCCGATTCGCTGAAGTATGAGAAAACCGAGCAGAGCCGGGTCGATGCCGTCGCAGGATTCGTGAAATATGCCCGCGAGCAGCTTGAGCCGCTTGGCGTGCGGGTATCGGTCGATATTTTCGGCTACGCCGCATCAGTGCCTGCCGCCGAAGGAATTGGGCAGGACTTTGTGAAAATTTCCAATGATGTGCACGTCATATCCCCTATGGTTTATCCGAGCCATTACAGCACAGGCTGGTTTAAGCAGAAGGTTCCGGATAAAAACCCCTATGAAACCATTGTAGGCGCTATGGAGGACACCCATGCCAAGCTTGACCCGATTGGCGACGCCAAGCCGATTATTCGTCCTTGGATTCAGGATTTTACAGCCAGCTGGCTGGGACAGGGCAATTATATGAAATATGGCAAGAAAGAAGTCGAGGCACAGATTAAGGCGCTCGCCGACACCGATATTCATGAATTTCTTTTATGGAATGCAGGCAATAAATATTCAGAGGGCGTTAATTACGAATAACCATTCAAGTAAGGCTAGCTGCTCTTGCTTACGCTTCTCGCCACAAGGTGAAACGGCTGTCGCCATCCTTTGGCCGCGCGGCGCGTTTCATTCCGAGAAAGGATAGCGTTAGGATATCTTTTCCTATATTTCAAACAAATAACCTCCGGTACGCTGCCTTAAAGCGTTGCCGGAGGTTATTTGTTTGTTTTTGGAAATCAATGTTAGCCATTGCCCAGACGGGCAAGAAGGTATTATTGCGACAGGCGCAGCGCGAGCTCATACAACTCCAGGTTGAATGGCTTCTTCGTGTTGACAACCGTGTCAATATCCGTAGAAAGGAACTCTCCGCGCACGATACCGCAAGCTTTGCCCGATTCGCCAGCCATCAGCTGATGCACAGCATAATCGCCGAGACGGCTTGCCAGAATACGGTCAACAGCAGTCGGCGTTCCGCCGCGTTGAATATGTCCAAGCACGGTTACTCGCGGCTCAAGTCCACAACCACGCGTAATTTCGCTGGATACATCATGTCCATTGCCTGCTCCTTCAGCAACAACAATGATACTGTGACGCTTGCCTTTGGCAAAATTGGCTTCCATCCGCTGCGAAACTTCCGTTAGGTTGAACGGAACTTCCGGTACAAGAATCGTCTCGGCGCCGCTTGCAAGTCCCGCATAAAGCGCAATATCTCCGCAATGACGGCCCATAACCTCAACGACAGACGAACGCTCATGGGAAGACATCGTGTCGCGGATTTTGTTAATAGCATCCACCACGATGCCAACCGCTGTATCGAAACCGATTGTATAATCCGTGAAAGGAATATCGTTATCGATCGTTCCTGGCAATGCCATCGTCTTAATTCCAAGCTTGCTCAGCTTGTTAGCACCTTGGTAGGAGCCGTCGCCGCCGATAACAACCAAACCGTCGATGCCACGCCCACGCAAAACTTCAGCGCCTTTCTCCTGGCCTTCAGCTGTCATAAACTCTTTGCAGCGCGCCGTCTGCAAAATGGTGCCCCCGCGCTGAATAATATCGCCTACGCTGCGAAGATCCATTTGACGCAAATCGTCATTCAGAAGACCCTGATAACCGCGTTGTACACCGTATACTTCCAGCCCGTTATACAAAGCGCTCCGCACTACAGCGCGAACGGCTGCATTCATCCCTTGGGAGTCACCGCCACTGGTTAATACTGCGATTGATTTTACTGAAGACATAGTCATTCCTCCAAAATGATGTAATATATTGCTAAGCCTGTTGCTTCCTGATCCACACGCTGTTAATCAGGAAAAACAGGCGGGTAAGCGGACTGTTCTTCATCAGCTTGCGCGTTACGCTGCGCACTTCTTTCTGCGCACGCACCTTCGGATCGGATAAATAAAGGGCCAGCAGCCCTTCAATGATAAGGCGATGAAACCGGGAAGCCGGCAAATGCCGCACATCCTCCCTTGCCCACTCCACTATCGTACCGATCCGTTCCGCCATCAAATGGAAGCTGTCGTAATAATTGCAGAAATTCAAATCTCCGCCGGCCTGATCCTCCGCCTGATCGATCAAATAATCAAGCATAATATGCAGGCCGCATACGTGCGGGAAATAAATTTCTTTAATCGCAGCCGCATCCTGCTTCGACAGACCATCACCGCTGGCTGCTAAAAAAAGCATAAACATGCCGAGCGTCGATCCGCTGGCCGCTGCGAATTCATTCCATTGCAAGTGCGGGTAGCGCTGTGCATGCTTCTCCCACCAAGCGAGCAGCTTCGGCTCGCGCAAGTCATTGCGAATGTGCTTGTACACCTGCAAATCGCCATATAGGCTGACCAGCTCGGTTACGTCACGCTGAACGCTGGCATAGGAAGGAAGCAGCGCTGTATGGTGCTGGCACACGGCAACGAGGTGGTGCAAATATCCGCCGTCGTCCCGCTCCTTCCGGTGGGCATAATAATCCCGGAGCGGCGCTGCCGGATTAACCGCATCAAGCATGGACTGATGCAATAGGCGGAAATCATCCGCATCAAGAGAGGTGCTGCGATCGCATAAATTGTCCAGGTAGTCGCTAATCGTTTGCAGCGCAACAATAAGCGGTATAAGAATATGCCGCTGTTCCAAGTTGGCCGCTGCATACACGGCCCCACCCTGACAATGGAATTTCTTGCTCGCTATGCTGCTCAGCGCTTGCGTCCTCAGCTCCCTGTCGGGAATTTGCTCTGCCATAGCCCGCAGCTTCCCCAGCTGCTCTTCAACTTCTGGCAGCACATATTTATATACGCGATGCATAAGTTTTAAAGGCCCTCGGGGCGCACGGCTGCCTGAAAATGTCGTCAATCTCACGATGCACCTCCTCCTCTTAAAAAAATGCTGAATAACCGCCGGCTACCAGCCCATTATTACACGATGAATGAAACCTCCACTCATAAATGTACCATTTCAATAAACAATAATCCAGCAGTTCATGCTATAATGGTTTACAATCTATTAATAATTAGCTATAACACCTGTATAATCAAGGTTTTTTACAGTTATGGAGTGAATACAGCAATGACACAACTTGGCCTAGAGAAGGCGAAGCTTAACACATCCCAAGAAACGCTGCGTCTTCGCGCCTTCAGCTTTTCTGCCTATTCAACACAGGCGCTGCTCGTCTCCTACCTGCCTTTATACTTTCTGGCGCGAGGCTATTCCGAGCATCAAATCGGCATTATCTATGCAACTGGGCCCTTCATATCCGTCTTCGCCAATTTATTGCTAGGCTGGGCAAGTGACCGATTTCAGACGATAAAAAAATTATTTATATTTTTATTATTCGGGCAGCTGGTCATGATATCGCTGCTGTTTCCGATTCAAGATTTTACGATGATCTGTCTAGTGATGACGATCTTTTATTTTTTTCAGACACCTATTAATCCATTGAATGACAGTATGATTTTATTATCCAGTCAATATACAGCTGTTCCTTATGCACTCATTCGCATTTTCGGCTCGCTCGGGTTTGCGATATCCGCCTACTTGTTCGGCATTATATTGAAGCAGATGGGCTCCAATTGGACGCTGCCGCTCGCAGTCTGTACGATTACGATAACGCTGGCGCTATCCTTCCTGCTGCGAGATTACCGAGGCAGTGCCCGCAAAGTCGATTTTAGCGGTTTTTTCAAGCTGCTGGGCAAAAGGGAGGTCGTTTCCTTTTTCGTCCTTATTTTGATCGTATCGGTCGCGCATCGTATGTACGAAGGTTTTTTGGCTGTAACGCTGCATCAAATGGGAGCTAGCGATTCCCTTGTCGGCCTCGCCTGGACCCTTTCCGCCTGCAGCGAAATTCCCGTCCTGTTTCTGCTTGGAAAGTACGGCCATAAATTCAAGGAGCTGCCGCTGCTGTTTATCGCATGTGTATTGTATGCTCTGCGAATGTGGCTGATTGGACATTTGAGCAGCCCTTATCTCGTCGTGGCGACACAGCTCATGCACAGCATTACATTCGGCATCTACTTCTCAACTGCCTTGCGTTATATTTCACAGCTCATACCCGATGAATTTCGCGCTTCCGGCCAAGCGGTATACGCCGTTGTATGGACGGGCCTTGCCGGTCTGCTCAGCGGTACCGTTGGCGGCTATGTATATGAAAGCTTCGGACGCACAGCCTTCTTTAATTTAGGTACTACCCTTGCTTTAATAGCAGCAGCAGGTTTCATTTACAAACATTATACGAGGCGCAGCGCATGAACGATAATACTTTTACCCTTTAACTAAAAATTACCATTACGAGAAACGCTGGATTCCAGCGTTTTTTATATTTATGTCTGACAACATACATAGCCAGGCTACGAAATCATTGATCTAACAAGAATTTCAGGAACTAAAGAATAATTTTTTCAAAATTACAATTCCCATATTTAAACAAACAAAGTACAATAGTAGTAAGCAAGGAGCAAGCCTAAGGACCCATATTACATTGTGTACCTGACTATTCTTGCAAACTAACCCCGGATTCCGGAAGCACCGGAACTGCATTCCTGATTCGGCGTCTTCAAGGAGGATTACAAAATGGCTTATATGATTCCAGATACTCTTCCAAGAAAAGCGACTGTTGGAGAACGCCTGTTTTTTCAAACGCTAAAAGAGCATCTACCTGATGATTACCTTGTTTATTATGAACCAGAGATCGGGGGACAAAAACCTGACTATGTCATTATCGGCCCGGATTTTGGGCTGCTTGTGCTCGAAGTCAAAGATTATAAAGTAAATACTCTTCATGAATTGTCTACTAACGAATGGCGCATACTTGGTGATCTTGGTACACTCCAAACTATTAAAAACCCATTAAATCAAGCTCGGGATTATGCTTTTCGAATTGTAGACAAGCTTAAAAAAGACAAGAATCTCATTCAAATTGATCAATATTATGGACAGCTGAAGTTCCGTTACGCATTTGGTACTGTATTTACCAATCTCAAGGAAATACATATTGTTGAACATCGGCTAGATAGAGTCATTGATCCTCAGTTTATGCTAACGCGAGACGATATTGATTCTGACAGTGTAGGCTTCTCAAGCGATTCATTGCATGAACGCTTACTGGGAATGTTCACCATAGCATATAGAGATACACATTTTTTATCTGGTGAGGATATTAAAGCTATACGCTATCATCTGTTCCCCGAAGTTCGTATCAGCGCAGAATTCAAGGAACCTACTTATTATAATGATCAGCTGTTGCTATCATTACATAATGTTCAAGCTATGGACCTACATCAGGAATCTCTAGCCCGTCAGCTCGGTGATAAAAACAGACTCATTCGTGGCGTGGCGGGAAGCGGTAAAACGCTGATCCTATCTGCCCGTGCACGTATGTTGGCTAAAGATCACCCCGATTGGAACATTCTCGTTATCTGCTATGCTATCCCACTTTCACGTGTGTTGAGAAACATGATTGATAAGATGATGGAGGAGCCTGAGGATTTATTTGATTACGCAAAAAATAATGGTAATGAAACTTATACATCCAATACCATAAAGCATAATATTGAAACAGCAACCTTTCATGAGTGGCTTTGGAATAAAATGCGAATTCACGATGATGGAGTAGAATCTCTACTGGCCAAGATCGAACAAAAAGAAGTAATTCTACCTAAATACGATGCTATATTAATTGATGAAGGACAAGATTTTGAACCAGTATGGCTAGAGCTATTGAGTAAAGTTCTCAATCCTGATACTCAATCCTTGTTGCTAGTAGAGGACAAAGCACAGAATATTTTCAAACGCAAAACAAGTTTGGCATCAAGCACAGGCCTTGATTTTAGAGGCCGTTCTAAAATTTTGAGCATTAATTACCGCAACACTTCGCAAATTGTGAATTTCGCTTGGGAGTTTTACAGAAGCCACTCCAGCATGAAAGACAGGGTAAAGGAAGGCACTTCTGTGGAAGGGGTAGAGATTATTCCTCCGCAAAGTACTAAACGCAAGGGATCAGACCCCATTATTAAATCTTGTAATCATTTTAATGAAGAAGCAGCGTGGGTTGTAGAACACATTATCAAACTACATGAGGAAAAGAAGCTTTCTTATTCCGACATTGCCATTTTATATCGTGTAAAAAATCGCTTTTCATATTCCTATGTAGATCAATTAAAAAAAGAATTGGATAAAAGCAGTATTCCCTATAACTGGTTCGCCGAAAGCAGCACGACTAAACGCTCCTATAACCGTGACCAAGAGGCAGTCAACTTATCCACTCTAGACAGTTCCAAAGGACTTGATTTCCGCGCAGTATTTATTGTAAATGTTGAAAGCATGCCTTTTGCGCTGGAGGACAACGTAGAGAGAGAAGTTTCTCTATTTTATATCGGGATGACGAGGGCAATGGAATGGCTCTTTTTAAGCTACTGTAAAACAGAAGGCTTCGCAAAGTGGCTAGAACAAAAAAGCAGCTTGTTAATTAACAATGGACAATCTGAAATTATTTAATTATTCTAAAAAGTAGCTTTTTCAATAAACCCATCAAAAAACAGCTTGGGCTCCACATGATGATGTGGCTCCCGAAGCTGTTTTTTTGCTCTAGCCTGCTGACTATGTAGACGTTAGTCCTCAAGCTCAAAGTTTGTGTAAACGTCCTGTACATCGTCATTATCGTCGAAGGAGTCCATCATTTTGGACAGCTTGTCCGCATTTTCGCCTTCTACAGCAACCATGTTTTGCGGCAGCCAGCGTACTCCAGCGCTTACAAACGTATAGCCTTCCGCTTCAAGTGCACCTTTCACCTGCTCGAACTCATGCGGATGCGTCAAAATCTCGAAGCTGTCTTCGTTTACGACCAGATCCTCTGCTCCAGCTTCCAGCGTCACCATCATCATCGAGTCTTCATCAATTTCTAAATCCTCACGGTCCACGACAAGCAAGCCTTTATGATCGAACATATAGGATACGCAGCCGCTTTCTCCCATATTGCCGCCACGCTTATTAAAAGCCGAGCGCACATCAGCCGCAGTACGATTGCGATTGTCCGTCAAACAACGAACCATAATCGCGACGCCGCCTGGGCCGTAGCCTTCATACATAATTTCTTCATAATCGACCGCGTCGCCGCCCGTCGCCTTCTTGATTGCCCGTTCAACGTTGTCATTGGGCATTTGCTCCGCACGTGCATTGGCAATGGCTGTCTTCAGGCCAAAATTCGCCTCAGGATTCGCTCCGCCCTTACGTGCCTGCACATAAATTTCACGCGACAGCTTTACAAACTTATTATTTTTAGCCTGATCGGCCTTCCCTTTGCGATCCTTAAACAATTTAAACTTCATGCCACTCGCTCCTCCGACAAAGATTCCACCTAACAGTGTAACATTTCAGGCCTAATCCGGTCAAAGTCTAAAATGCGAAAAGCGCATGGCAAAATAACGTCCCTGTACTTCCTATCATTAAGAAATATAGCCTTTCTCCCTCCAATATTCCATCGCAAAATCTTCGCCACAAAAAGGTTTCGTTCCATCCAGCATATCTTGGTTGTAACGTGTAATTAGCTTTCGGCCTTTTTCAAAAAATTTGACCGCATCCAGCAGTTTAGCTCCGCCTTCGTAATTAACCATCGTATAATCGTCATCATCTTCATCTTCTGAATACTGAACGGAAACACATTCAGAGCCGTCCATATGCTTCTGTATACGGTATGAGCAATATTCGACCTTTGCCTCGCCCTGTTCATCGGTATAGTCTCTGGCCATACGCACCAAAGCCAATCGCGGGGAATCCTTGTAAAGTTCTCCCTCTTGCCGAAATGAGAAATATATATCGCCGATCCATAGCCCGCTGCGCTCTTCATCATAATAATCGTTATAGGGCTCAACAAGCGGGAGAGTCAATATCTCGCGTATATGCTGCGGATCAATGAGATGACGGGCATATTCATAGGTCGATACAGCTTGCAGCAAATAAACCCAATTTTGCTGGCATAGCTGCTGGATCGCGGCCGGTGAATCATCATCGATAACCGTCCAATCTACAATCTCGTCCGTTACTTTGCGATATTTGCCCGATAACTGCCATTGCATAGGGTGTGAATGAGCTGCAGAGCCTGATTGCGCAGCAACTGGTTCTATTTTCAGCAAAGCCCCGTACTCCTCGCCATCCTGAAAATAAACGCTTCGAAAATGTCCCGAATCCGCTTCATTGCCATACGCAGTTGCACGAAAAAACTGATCGCCCAGCCAAAACTCATAGCTTGAGCTAGCAGCTTCAGGCTCTCCGAGGAAGCAAAGAGAATCCGCAGTTACCTGCTGCATATAAAGCGGCCGGAGCTGTGTATCTGCGAATAAAAAAGGAATTTGCGGTTGTTCACGAATCGGCTTGATTCGATCTTCATATAGGATAGGCTTGTCTTCTTCCAAAAGACGCAGCATTTCCTCTCGCCAGACGAACGGCTCTTCATCCTCATCTATAATAATTTCCGGAACAAAAAGCTCGGTCATGTCGAAGCCCTGCCATACACCGAAGTCGTCCCAATCTACTATGTATCGTTCAAAGGCCGATGTCCCCTGAATGCGTACTCTATATTGATCGCTCGTCATCATCAGCTCCGCCTGCATATGGCCCTCAACGATGAGATCGCCGTGATTATAATCACCCCAAAACATTTTTTCCACCTGCAAATCGCCAGCAATATGGATCTCCTGTCCACCAACAACCATATGGCTGGCGCGCATATCGCCAAGAACGATCAGTCCGGTAGCCCCGTCTGTATTTGTATTGCCAATATAGCGATCCACAATCAAATTTCCTTCAACGAGAATGAGCATAGCATTAAGGTCGAGCAGAAGCTCGCTAAGCCGCAAATCCCCTTTATAATACCAAACGTCCTCTGCTTCAAATTCGCCATCCTTTTGTTCATTGCGCAAGTAATACCAGCTCTCGCGAGGCAATTTCAGCTTAATTTCACTAAAGCTAAGCCTCTGAAACACGGCACCGGCTTCCATCATCATTCTCCTCCTTTAAAAATAGTTGAAAAACGCGGTTCTTTTTGCTCTATTTTGCTGCAAGGCCATTTAAAAAGAGCCTTTTCCTGCTATTATTTTTACGTATTTCCCGCGCCATGGTTCTCCTTTTTCCCCCTTTTCCACTCTTTTCAACCTATTATTCGGCACCATCCGCTGCCCATTGTCATAATGGCTTGTTAAAATGGCTTGTTAAAATGCGAAAAGGAGCTCCCGGATTAACCGGAAGCTCCTGTACATGCTGCAATCAAGTATTATAAGAAACTTCGAATCTTATAATTTAACGACGTTAGCCGCTTGTGCACCGCGATTGCCTTCAGTGATGTCGAACTCTACCTCTTGGCCTTCGTCAAGCGATTTGAAGCCTTCGCTTTGGATAGCGGAGAAATGAACGAATACATCCTCGCCGCCTTCGACCGAGATAAAGCCATAGCCTTTCTCTGCGTTAAACCATTTAACTGTTCCTTTCAAATGAACAACCTCCTAAAAAAATAAACCGCTGTTTAATCAGCGTATACCCTATATTATACAGTCTTAAACTGGAAAATGCAATTAAACCCTTATTTTCAAAAATAAATCTGATCCAGGAATAAAAGGAAGTTTCGCTGGCATAAGCTCCGCCTGTCCGCCCCGCTCTGCGACAGCCTTTAGCAGCTCATCCATGTGCGGGTAAGCATTCCAGCTTAGCGACAACAGCGGGTAAATCCGCACCTGTCCGCCCGGCTTGCACAGTCGCATCATTTCCAAAACAGCCTGCTTATGGAAATTGAAATCAAACTGCTCCGCATACAAAAACAAAAAATGGCTGCATAACACAAGCGAGAAGGTTCCTTGTTCAAAAGGAAGCTCTGGCAGCTGCCCAAAACGATAACGGGCTTGCCCGTCAACAGATCGCAAATGGCTTGCAAACAGCTCAAGCGAACGCTCTCGTCCCGCGCGATGATTCGCAGCGTCCTTATAATAGCTCCAGTCGAATGCCTCCTGCAAAGCGATCAGCTTGTTTGTGGAAACTTCAATTTCTTCTGCAGATTGTTCAATCCACGACTCCACATCTCCGGCATAACGCGGATCAACAGCATGGGCTTCATACCCTCGGGCACACGCCTCAGCGGTAAAAGAAGCGCCTCCGGCAGCAATGTCCAGTAGAGGCCCCGCGCCCAAATCATCTTCTTCCAGTCCGAACATGTGTACATACTCATCAAAACCCCGGCAGGTAATAGCAACGCCTACCTGCTCATACTTCAATTGCTTCATCTTCTCAACTCTCCTCGTCTCAGCTATACTCTTCTCGCGATTACGCTCCTATCTCTATAGAAGCTTCGCCTCATAAATGCTTCTTTCCCGCATTATAGCTGATATTATAACACCGTCCCTTATTGCTTTCCACCCCCTAGATAGCTAAAATAGTAAGAATACGGTGTAAGCCGTAACGAAAGGTAAGGTGACCTACAACATGTTCAAGAAATACGAGATATTCAAAACTGACAAGTACAATATGCTGACGGTAGAAGTACAGGGGAAAACCCTCGTCGTACGAGATATTTCCGATCAATGGGGCGAAGAATGCTTTACGTTCGTAAGCCGTCCTGAAATGATGCATTGGGCCGAAAATCGCTTCCGTGCTGACCAGTATGTTGGCCGCGAGGAAGAGCGGGAGAACATCATCCGTGCTTTCAAGGAAGTGTAAGCAGGAAAATTCAACCTTAACAGCGAAAACTAACGAGGCCATGTTGTGCTTGCGGCTACAGGGGGTGTACGTTTCGAGATGGATTTAATGACTAATATCATCTTTATTGTCGCATCCTTTGCACTAGGATGGATAGTCCTTGCAAAACGCGATTCTCTCGCTCCCAATTTGCGCCGCGGGCTGGCACTTGCTTCTATTGTTTTAATTGCATTCTCGTTTTTCCTCATTGTATTCAGCCTGTTTCAGATGGGAAGCTCATAAGCGCTGGCGGCAGCTGACAAGCCATACATCAAGGAGCAGCCGCCAACGCATCAAATACAAGAGCAGCCGCTTGCCACATCTAAGAGTTTAGAAAGTTCTTGTATTTCAACATAACAAGGCAGCCTCCGGTACATACTAGGTACAAATTTATGCCCGGAGGCGAACGCAACTATGAAATGGCTACCCGTCCTTGTCTCTCTAAGCCTGACAGCCGGTATTAGTGGCGCTGAGGGAATGATTCAGCCCGCCTATTCCAAAACTGCACCACATGCTACTTCATCTACCATTATACCAAGGAGGAATTCGATGAATCACGTACCTAAGCGTTCCGAAACGAAAGTAGAAGCCCGTTGGAAGCTCGAAGACCTGTTTGCAGATCAAGCTGCTTGGGATAAGGAGTTTGCCGCTGCCAAAAGCCTGATTGGCAAAATCAGCGCTTTCCAAGGCACATTGGCAGACCCGGCCCAGCTGAAAGCCTGCTTCGAGCAGGAGGATGAATTGTCGCTGCATGTGGAGCGTCTATACGTATATGCCAATATGAAGCATCATGAGGATACGGCAGAGCCGACCTATCAGGCCTTGTCCGACAAATCCAAGAAGCTGAGCGTGGAAACAGGAGAAGCCCTCTCTTTCATTACGCCAGAGGTGCTTTCCTTAAGCGACGAGGCGCTGGATCAATTGATCGCAAATCCGGAGCTGGCCACGTTCCGTCATACACTTGAAGAAATGCGCCGCCAGAAAGCCCATGTTCTTTCGAAAAATGAAGAGGCGCTGCTTGCGCAAGTAGGCAATATGAGCTCGGCTCCCGGCACAATTTTCAGCTTGCTTAACAATGCTGATTTGAAGTTCCCGAAAGTGAAGGACGAGAACGGCGAAGAGGTTGAATTGACGCAGGGCCGCTACATCCAGTTCCTTGAGAGCAAAAACCGCGACGTGCGCAAAGAAGCTTTCCAAGCGATGTACGATACATACGGAAAGCTCAAAAACACAATCGGGGCCACGCTGAATGCCAATGTAACGAAAAATATTTTTTACTCCCGTGCCCGCAAGCACGATTCCGTTCTCGCCATGTCGCTCTATGGGGATAACATTCCCGAGACGGTATACACAAACCTGGTTGACACGATTCACAAGCATTTGCCGCTGATGCATCGCTATATGAACCTGCGCAAAAAGCTGCTCGGCGTCGACAAGCTTCATATGTATGATCTGTTCGCTCCGCTTGTAGAGGAATTCGATATGAACATTACGTATGAGGACGCGAAAAAAACAGTCAAAGAAAGCTTGAAGCCGCTCGGCGACGATTATTTGAACGTGCTGCAGCATGGCTTTGACGATGGCTGGATTGACGTGTATGAGAATGAAGGCAAGCGCAGCGGCGCTTACAGCTGGGGAGCGTTCGGCACGCATCCTTATGTGCTGCTCAATCACAAGGACAACTTGAACAGCATGTTTACGCTGACGCATGAAATGGGCCACGCCCTGCATTCGTATTATTCTGATACGACCCAGAACTACCGCGATGCGCAATATACGATTTTCCTCGCGGAAGTGGCTTCCACGCTGAACGAAGCGCTGCTGATGGACTACTTGCTTGACAAGTCAACCGATCCGAAGGAAAAAATGTACCTGCTTACCTACTATGCAGATCAATTCCGGACGACGGTGTTCCGTCAAACGATGTTTGCCGAATTCGAGAAAATCATTCACGAAAGAAGCGAGCAAGGCGAATCGCTGACACCACAGGATTTGAGCAAAATTTACTACGACCTCAATGTGCTGTATTATGGCGACGATATGGCCGTAGATGAAGATATTGCGATGGAATGGGCACGTATTCCCCATTTCTACAACAGCTTCTATGTGTATAAATACGCGACTGGCTTCTCGGCCGCAACGAGCTTCTCCAAGCAAATTTTGGAGGAAGGCGCGCCAGCAGTCGAGCGTTATCTCGGCTTCCTGAAGAGCGGCGGCAGCGACTTCTCAATCAATATTTTGAAAAAAGCTGGCGTCGACATGTCCTCGCCAGAGCCGATTGAGCAAGCGATGAGCGTGTTCGAAAGCCTCATCGGCCAAATGGAAGAGCTAACTAAAAAATAAATTTGCGTCTCCTCTTTGACTGCCTTGTTTTCTGAGCTAAGGGGATAACCGCTAAAATCAAAAAATAACACCTTCTACTCCCGTATCAAGGAGAGAAGGTGTTATTTTATTTTGCAACTAAAGCCACCAGAGGCCCAGTGTTAAGCCAACTACACCTGCAAGCAAGGATGACAGCATATTAACCCGGTCATTGTTCATAAAATCAAACCCGCGTGTCCGCTCGGTCTTTACGCCGCAGTGCGTGCGGCGCTCCGTCTCGCTGCCGCAGCTTGTGCAGCGGTACATCGCCTGCCAGGTGGCGCCGAGCCAAGAGTCGGCAAAGCATCCGGCAAAGCCAGCTATCGCCGCCACCGCAATAAGCGCTACAGCTGAGGCTAGGCTGAGGCCGCCGCCTGCAAGCCCCGCGTTCCCAGCCTGCAAATCGGCTGCAGACGCTGGATGAAACCATGCCAGCATGATGGCGGCTACGACGCCGATGCAGGCGGCACCAGCGAGCGCCGCGAGTGAGCCGAGCCGCGTCACAGCGCCGCTCGTGCCGGGAGCGACGACTTTGCCGCTCGTCACCGAACGCGGTGGACGCTTGCTCAGCGCACCGATCTCCGTCGCCCATGTGTCGGCATTTACAGCCGCCATGACTCCAATATAGGCGAGCAGCCAGCCATCGCCGGATGCTGGAAACAGAGCATGGCCGAAGCACAGCAGCAGGCCTACTCCGCCATTCGCCCACACTTGTCCAGCGTCGCGACGTCCTGTTTTTTCATATCCCGCTTCCGCCTTCGCTTTCGCTCGGGAGTGCTTTTTCCATTTCGACCACAGGGTTGAGGTAACAAAAAACGCAATAAGACAGGCGAACCATACTGGTTCGCCCCATGTCACAAAGCCTGTTCCCATTGCCATTGCCGATAAAGCGCCCGATAGCGAAAGAGAGCGGAAACGATAGGCGACGAACGCAATTAAGCCGCTTCCAACAAGGCCGCCAAGCAGCCTGAGCCACCATTCATCGATCCAGCCTATCATTTTCTCGCTCCTCTCCAGTTCTATCTCTCAGTCCTGCCATTGCCTGCCGCCAGCGATTCGGGAAATTCGTGCAAATCATCAGCTCCCGGTCCAGCTCCGCGATTTTGCGAATAGCCTGTTCCTCGTTTATCGTCCAGGCCATCACCTGAATGCCCGCTTCCTTAAGCAGCTTCACTCGCTCCTTATTCAGCCTCGAATAATCAATCGAAAGCAAGGTCGACCCCGTCTGGCTCAGCTCCAGAGGCAGCGTCTGGCGCCAGCCGTCAATAATCAAGCCGGTACGAATACGTCCTTCCGTCAGCTTGAACAGCTTATTCAGCGCTCCGGCATAGAAAGAGGTCAGCACCACTTCATTTTCCACACCGAATCGGCGTACGCTTGCAAGCACTTGCTCCTCAAGCGCAGGATAACGAATGCCATTCGTCTTGAGCTCAATGTTCACGTTGCAGCGCCCGGCTGTTAATGCCAGCACTTGATCAAGCGTCGGTACTCCCTCATCTTTGAACAAGGGCGAAAACCAGCTGCCCGCATCAAGCGCGCCAAGCTCGGCAGCCGTCCAGTTGCGGACTTCGCCTTTGCCATTCGTTGTACGCCTTAGCTTATAATCATGAATAACGACCGGAATATGATCCTTCGATAGCTGCACATCAATTTCAATCCAAAACACATCAGGCTCTTCCATCGCCAGCTTCACCGCTGCAAGGGTGTTCTCAGGCGCACGCCCTGACCACCCGCGGTGGGCTACGCATACATTTCTTGGCTCTGCCATGCGCTCCTCCTCGCTGCTCTTTATTTAGAGACGAGAGCGCCATCCTCACGGAGCTTCACGCCAAAGGACAGGCTCGTCAGGCGCGTTAGCAGCGCTGCTGCATTTTCCGAATCCATGAGCACTGGCTGTGCTTTGTCCGAGGACATCGGGTAAAACTTCAGGTCACAGTCCCCTTTTTTCGTACAAATCGCATCCAGCACACCTGTCTCTGCAGTCGGTCCCTTCGGGTAAGCGCTAAAAATAAAGTTCCCTAAACTGTATGCAATCCACTTGCCTTTATACGTCTCAAAACCTTGCAGCACATGCGGATGGCTGCCGATAATTAGATCGGCTCCCGAATCTATGTATTCGCGTGCAAAATCCCGCTGGTATTGCAGCGGCGTATCTTTGCGCTCTTCTCCCCAGTGAACCATCACGACGACCAGATCGGCCTGCTCCTTCGCTTTCTTAATCGCCGCCTTCGCTCTCGTCGTATCGTAGGTTTCTGCTACGCCAGCAACATTTTTGTCTGCTTTCCAAGATACTTCCGGCACGACTCTGCTCAGTCCAATGTACGCTACTTTAATGCCGCGCACCTCTTTAATGACAGGCGCAAACGCATCCGTATCATTTTTGCCGGCTCCCATATGGGAAATTCCTGTCTCATCGAGATGCTTCATCGTATTTAATAAGCCTTCGACGCCTTGATCCAGCGTATGGTTGTTCGCCAGGCTAACAACATCAAAGCCGGCATCCCGAAAAGCAGGAAGCGCATCTGGAGAACCTTTGAACACATACGTCTTGTCTACTGCCGGTACACCGCTATCCGTCACGGGATACTCCAAATTGGCTGCCATAATATCCGGCTCGCTTAAATAAAGCAGCGATTGCTTATATGGATAGTCGTATCCATTGAGCTTCATCATGTCGCCGACCGAAGCCGCCAGCAAAATATCGCCAACAAAGCTCAGCTTCACCGTATCCTCGTCGCCAGCTTGAGTCGATGGCTGCTGCCCGGAACCGTCATCGCCGCCTGTTCCATCGACTGCTTCATGACCTTCCTCCTCAGGCTGCTTGGCTGGCGTTGCCGCTGCCTCGCCTTGGCCGTTAGCCTCATCGGCTGTAGGAGCAGGATCATTCGTTGCTGCCGCTTCTACAGATGGAGAAGGAGAACTGCTGCCTGCTCCCGTTTCCGCGTTTTGCGGCTCCTGATCACCAGCGGTACCCGCGGAGGCGGCATCTGCTGCCTGAGGTTTATTTTCCCCATTAAATAAGGACGCAGCATCAAACCAATTTTGCGTATTAAGCCATAAGCCAATAACGACTGCAATAAGTCCAAGCATAAATCCGTTGAAAATGATGAGGCGTCTTAATCTTCTTTTTCGCCTGACTTTTTGCTGTTGTCGCGATTCTGTTCTAGATCTATTCATGACAGGATGCTCCTTTATGAATAAAGTTTCCTGTCTATTATAGCAAGCTTGTTATAAATATGCGAAATAACTAGAAGGGAAGCTGCTTCATTCACTATGCATCTAGGAAGAGGAAAGCGCAGCTGATGCAATTTCCTTGCCTTGTCTAATACAATCCGGCAAACCTACGCCGTCGAAAGCCGCTCCTGTAATATGAATGCCCGGCACTTGCTGTGCCATTCGCTCACGCAGGCGCTTCGTCTGGTCCAGATGGCCAACCGGATATTGCGGCATAGAGCGCGGCAGCCGTGTAATTTCCGTAAATAAAGGAGCTGCTGTAATATTCATCGTCTTCTTCACATCTTCTCTTACAGCGGCCATAAGCTGGTCATCCGGCAAAAAAGGCGTTATCTGATCGCCAGCCCGCCCTACATAACAGCGAAGCAGCACTTTGTCTCCAGGACTCGTATGCAGCCATTTCGTCGAGGTCCATGTGCATGCTGTAATCCTTAAGCCTTCCGAACGCGGAATAACGAACCCCGAACCTTTGAAGGTTACACCAAGGCTCGCTTTATCAAAAGCCATGACGACGTTTGCGACCGAAACGTAATCGATCGCCCGCAGCTCCGCACAATCGACCAGCGGCTCCAGCAGCTCCGCTGCCTGAAACGCAGGCGCCGTCATAATCACTTTGTCGGCAGGCAGCCGTTCTCCGTTTGCCAGCTCGATGGAGTAGCGGGACGCGGAATGTTCCCCGTCCGCCATGCCAGCGAAACCTGCTGCTTCACCGCCCGCAGCACTATCATGAATTCCGATAACCGCCTGGCCCAATTTGCGCTCCATGCTTGGCAAAGCTCGGTCCAGCGCATTTACCAAAGTAGACAGCCCGCCCTTAAAGGTAAGAAACACGCTGCTTCTAGCTCCTTCTGGCAGCAGGCTCATATCAGGAGCTTTCGCCAGCTTTTTGTTGCTCCGCATTCCCCTTATTAAGCTGCCATGCTTGCGTTCAGCAGCTGCGAACTGCGGGAATGTCGCTTGAATGCTCAGCTTGTTAAGGTCGCCAGCGTAAATGCCCGCCAGCAGCGGCTCTGCAATGCGCTGCACAACCTGCGTCCCCAGCCGTCGGCCTAGGAAGCCGCCCAGCGATTCGTCGCCAGCTGCAGTCCGAGCTGGCTTGATGAAATCAAGCAGCGCCCGCAGCTTGCCGCCCCAAGAGAGCAAGCCTGTCCGGGCGAATGGCATAATTTCCGTCGGAATGCCGAGCACGAGTCCCTGCGGCATCGCATGAAGCTTATTTTTAAACAAAATATAGGATTGCTTGCCCTTTGGATTCGTTCCCGTCAGCTCGGACTCTATGCCTAGCTCTTTCGCCAGCTCAATAATCGCCAGCTTGCGGCTAAGGAAAGAATCCGGGCCGCGTTCGATGACGAAACCGTCACGTTGCAGCGTATTGATTTTGCCGCCCAGTACCTCGGCGCTATCGACAAGCGTAATATGAATCTCTTTACGCTGCCGCTCCGCTTCCCGCTGCAAATAAAAAGCGGAGCTCAGCCCGCTGATCCCCCCGCCAATAATGACAATTCGATCAGCTTCTCCGATTCTCCGCATCTCATTCATCCTTTCTTACCAACCTCTACGTTGCTTCTATTACAGACTCCGCCAGCGTCTCCATATAGAGTGGGTCGCGATTTAACATTTTAATTCGTTCAAGGGTGATGCCCATATTTTTCGCTGTCGTCTTCGCTTCGATATCGAGGTCGAACAGCACCTCAAGATGATCCGACACAAAGCCGATTGGCGCGGCCAATACAGCCTTTACTCCTTGCTCCGCAAGCTCGGCAAGCGTCTCCAATATGTCAGGTCCCAGCCACGGCTCTCTCGTCCGGCCTGCGCTTTGCCAAGTAAACTGCCATCCATCATCCGCAATGCCAGCCTGCTTCGCAACCGCTCTTGACGTCTCCAGCAGCTGCTCCTCGTAAGGATCACCAAGCTCGCGAATTTTCTCCGGCAAGCTGTGCGCGCTGAAGAGCACCTTTACACTCGGCTCTCCGCCCGATGATGCGCTTAACCGCGCAAGCCCATCCGTTACCCGTTCCGTCAACGCCTGCAGCAGCTTCGGATGCAGATGATATTGCTTCACAAACGTCATCTCCACGCCAAGCTCGCTAGCCTTCTCCTGCGCACGCTTGATGTAGCTGCCTACGCTCATCGTCGAATAATGCGGGGCCAATACGATGCCGACTGCCTGCTTAATCCCGTCGCGAGCCATTTCCTCTACGCCATCTTCGATATAAGGACGGGCATGCTTAAGCCCCTGATAACAAGCATAACGGCCTGGGGCGAGCTGCTCCAGCTTATCCGCAAGGCCGGCTACCTGTCCGTTCGTATTTTCACGAAGCGGGAATACGCCGCCGACAATCGCCTCATACCTGCCATACAAATCCGTTAATTGCTCCGGCGTTGGAGGGTGGCCACGGCGAATATGCGTATAATACGCTTCTACATCATCAAGGCTTTCCGGCGTTCCATATGACATAACG
Source organism: Paenibacillus sp. Leaf72 (assembly GCF_001422685.1). Lineage (NCBI taxonomy): Bacteria > Bacillati > Bacillota > Bacilli > Caryophanales > Paenibacillaceae > Paenibacillus > Paenibacillus sp. Leaf72. The sequence continues at coordinate 774,622 of NZ_LMLV01000001.1, forward strand.
AGAACTCCGATTTTGCTGTTTTCAGCTTCCGACATGGCTCGTTTCCTTCCCTTCACGCGCTGCAATGTATTTTTTCGAATATGAATGTATGTAAGCCGTTAGCTCTTGAAGCTTCTCAAGCGATGCCTCAGGAAATAATCCGTGTCCCAAATTAAAAATAAATCCCGGCTCTTCCAGTCCCTGCTCAATAATTTCTGCCGCATACGATTCAAGTACGCTCATTGGAGCAGTCAGCAGGACGGGATCGAGATTGCCCTGAACCGCGAAGCCGTGATTCAAACGGCGGCGTCCTTCGGGAATCGATACTCTCCAGTCAAGACCGATTACATCAGCTTGCACCTTGTGCAGCTCCGGCAGCAGCTCGCCCGAGCTTACGCCTGGGAAATAAATTTTCGGCTGCGGCAAATCCGACAGCTCGCTGAATATCCGCTCGATCGTCGGCAGTACAAACTTGCGGAAATCGGCTGGCGCAAGCGCACCGACCCAGCTATCAAACAATTGGAAAGCCTTCCCGCCATTCTCGATGTGCGCACGCAAATAAGCGATAACCATATCGCCCAGCTTGTCCATCAGCTTATGCCATACTTCCGGCTCGCCGTACATCATCGCCTTTGTGCGCAAGTAGTTCTTGGACGGTCTGCCTTCAATCAAATAGCTGGCAATCGTAAACGGCGCTCCTGCAAATGTAATAAGCGGGACATCAAGCTCCCGATCTAAAATACGGATCGTTTCCAGCACATGGCCGAGATCGCCTTCTACATCGATTGGCTTCAGCCGGTCTACATCCGCCGCGCAGCGAATCGGGTTATCGATCACGGGACCCACGTTCGCCACAATATCAAAATCTATACCGATTGAAGCAACCGGATTCATAATATCCGAATATAAAATAGCGGCATCCACGCCGAGCTTGCGCACCGGCATCATCGTCACTTCCGCAGCCAGCTCCGGCTGCTTGCAAATTTCGAGCAGCGAATATTTCTCTTTTATTTTTCGATATTCAGGGTCGTATCTTCCAGCTTGGCGCATATACCAGACGGGTACCTGATCCAGCTGTTCCTTGCGGCAGGCCCGAATGAAACGGTCATTATAGCTCATATTAGCCGTTCCTCTTTTCTATATAATTTTCTATTAACTCCATTATGCCCGTTTTTGCAGGGGCTAACAACCGCCAGTACCTGACTTCCTATGACAATGTTATGACACTCTCTTTAGGCATTCTCTTCATTATAACCTGATTCAAGGCGATTTTCGTGCTTTTCTGAAATATAAGCATTAATAAGTTTCACATTTATAAACAGGCTTATATTTCTCGGACTGAAACGCGCCGCGCTGCTAAAAGACGGCGACAGCCGTTTCACCTTGACAAATTGTTCTTCGTATTTCTGTCTGGCTGGCAGCTTGTGCTATACTAAAAAACATGGAACAGTGGAAAAAAAATCTCATCGTACTCTGGTTCGGGCAATTTCTCGTAATGGCTGGAATGACCATGATCATTCCTTTTATGTCGTTTTATTTGCAGTTTGAGCTGGGCTTAACCGATCCGCATCAAATTGCTGTATGGGCTGGTGTTATTTTCGCCGGCAACTTTGTCACCCAATTTATTTTCCAGCCGATTTGGGGAAAATACGCCGATCGCTACGGACGCAAGCTGATGCTGCTCCGCTCTGGCATCGGCATGGCAATTGTCATTGTGCTGATGGGCTTTGCGACGACACCGTGGCATCTGCTGCTGCTGCGCATGCTGAACGGAACGATTTCCGGCTTTAATCCCGCGGCTGTGGCGCTGATTTCTGCCAGCACGCCCAAGGATCGCATGGGCTATGCGATGGGAACGCTCCAATCGGGCGGAATTGCCGGAACGATATTAGGCCCTTTTATCGGCGGGCTGCTGGCTGACGCTGTCGGCTACCGTCCGATTTTTTATTTGACAGGCTCCCTATTGTTCGCTGCCTCCATGCTGGCGTTGTTCGTCGTGAAGGAGACGTTCGACTTGCAGAAGGCAGCAGCGAAAGTGCAAATTTCCGTCATCGAAGGCTTTAAGCGGCTGCGAGGCATTCATGAGCTGACGGCGCTGTATGCGGTCACCTTCCTCATTCAATTCGCGATGATGAGCTCGATGACGCTGCTGCCGCTGCATGTCCAAAGCCTGCATGGCCCGACAGCCAATTTGGCTTTTTGGGCGGGCTTCGTCGGCTCTGCGGCTGGCATCTCCAATCTCATTGCGTCGCCCGTGCTAGGAAAGCTCAGCGATCGCATCGGCTCAGAGCGCATTCTCGGCTATTCGCTGATTGGCGCGGGACTGACCTTTATCCCGCAGGCGCTCGCCGACAGTGTGCCGCAGCTGCTCATTTCCCGGTTTGCGCTGGGCATTTTTCTCGGCGGACTTGTGCCGACGGTCAATTCGCTCATTCGCAAATATACGCCGGACGGCATGGAATCCCGTGCCTACAGCTTTAACAGCAGCACGCTCGGCCTCGGCAATATGGTCGGTCCGATTACAGGCGGCGCGCTATCCGGCTGGATCGGCATCCGGGGGCTGTTCATTATGTCCGCGGTCATGATGCTGCTGAATGCGCTGTGGGTGCATCGCTCGCTGCTGCGGGGCAAATGGCGGGCTTCGCAAAGCTAGATCGTGCAGGCATATGTACCTGCCGACCTTCTACTAAACAAAACTGTAAAGGTTCCACACAGGGAAAAAGGAGACAAAAGCAGCCTTGGCGTAAACGCCAAGGCTGCTTTTTCAGTTCTGCACTCCTGTTATCAGCTACACATTCCGCAGGCAAGGCATTACCTATTCGGCTATCCTGCCTATTCTGCTTATCTTGTAATCCACTCAAGCATCCGTCAGCAGAAATATTTCGTCGCCTACCCGGACATGCCCCGCCTTCGTAACCGAGGCATACAAGCCGAAACGCAAATTAAGCTCCTGGTTGACTTTTTTGAGCAGCGACATATCCCGCTCCAGCGTGTCAGGGTCCAGCGTTATCATGGAGCAGCGCTCGCAATGCCCGTCTACGTGCAGCTCCGCGCTGCCAAGCTGGAGCCGCTTGCCGATCCAGCTTTCTTCATCCGGCGCATCGCCCGCAAGCGCCACAATCATGTTCGCCCGGAACCGCCGCGCATCGAGCGGCTTGCCCCATATCGCCTCAAGCTTATTCAACAGTGCATCGGTCACAATGAGCACGCTGCTGGCATCCGCACCCAGCAAATCCGGCGTTTCCGGCGCATAACGCCGCATGGAAAGGGTCGTGCGGGTGTGCGACTGTATTTCGGCGAGCAGCTGCTCGTTCCAGGCGAGCTCGCGATTGTCAGGCGACGTAACCGTTACTTCGGGAAAACCGGAAGCCGCTGCCGTACCCTTTTCAAAACCATGATCATCTTGGAGCTTCGCCTTGTAGCCAAGCATAGCCGGAATTTGCCGCGCTGTAATAAAGCTGTCCCAGCCTTCCTTCGTTTCATCTATAAAAGCATGGCTGCGGTCGCCATACAGCCCATAAGCTTCCATCCTGCTGGAATCCAGCCGCTCGCCCGCAAACGATTTAATGGGGTAACGGTTCATTTCCTTAAGCGTGCCAACCCGTGTTTTTACTCGTTCGACTGCCGGTTTTTCTGCCAATGCCCACTTCTCCCGTCTCCTGCAAAATAACTGCGCGAAACAGGCGCTGCCCCATAAAGCGGCAACGCCCGTCTACACTTAAACGATTCTATTAGCTATCATAGCACAGGAAGCTCTTTCTTCAAGCGGCTAGGCTTTCGATTAACAACGATTATGCTGGATGCGACAAGTGCGAGACCCACCACCAAATTAATCGTGACATGCTCCTTTAAAAATAACACGCTGAACACGATCGCAATAAGCGGGATCAGAAACATAAACGAGCCGACCTTCGCTGAATCGCCATTGCGGATGAGTTTGAAATAAATAAGCCAGCCGATCGCGATGACAAAAATAGAGATGAACAGCGTATCGAATATGAACGGCATATTCCATACAATATCGGACCAGCTTTCGGTCATCGACCCTGTGCCCAAAATAACGACACCGCCAATGGCCACCTGCATCGCGGTCATCCATAGGGAATCGACTCGCGCCGCCATTTTCTTCGTATATATCGTGCCTCCTGCCCAGCTTATGGCCGAAACAATCGCAAGCAGCAAGCCCCACACGGAAATATGGCCGGAAATGCCTCCCGTCGTTATCGCCGCAACACCGGCGAAGCCCAGCAGAAGGCCGATAATTTTCAGCGGGTACATCGCCTCTCCTAGCCATAGCCATGCAAACACACCGAGCAGCACAGGCTGTAAAAAGACAATCGCCGTGAACAGTCCTGCCGGCATATATTGGAGCCCTATCGTCTGAAAGCTATAATACATAATGATGTTCAGCATGGAAGCAATAAGATAAATAGGCCAATTCTGCTTAAGCCGCAGCGGTCCCCGCTTCCAAATGGCAAAGCCTACGAGCAAAATGCCGCCAATGAGCGTTCGAATGCCCGCAAATAATAAAGGCGGAGAAAAGTCCAGCGCATATTTGGTAAGCGGCCAATTGATGCCCCATATAAACACGAGAAAAATTAAATACATCGTTGCCGCTGATCGGGAAATACCAGGCACCTTGAACAGCTCCTTGTGTGGTCGTTTTACCGAATGATACAATAGTTTGCAACATAAATAAAATAAATGTTTATCATAGGGGGCATAACACTTTAGTTATGACAAACTCGCAGCTAACGATATTCATTAAAATTGCCGAAACCGGCAGCTTCACGAAGGCGGGACTTGAGCTGAATATGACGCAGCCCGCTGTGAGCCGGGCTATATCTACGCTCGAAACGGAGCTTGGCGTCGTGCTGCTCATACGCGATCGTCGAAATGGCGTCCTGCTAACGGATATCGGCAGGCGGCTACTGACGATGTTTCGGGAAATTTTGAAATCCTATGAGCGGATTGAGCAGGAAATTTCCCGTGAAAAAGGGCTGGAGATCGGTACGATTCGCGTTGGCGCCTTCCCGGTTGCTTCCGCTTATTTCTTGCCCAAAATCATGCGGACCATCGCCGCCAAATATCCTCATCTCGAATTTGAGCTGCATGAAGGCACAATTGACGAGGTGAAGGAATGGCTCCATACACGCATCATCGATGTGGCCCTCATCATTCCGCCGGACGAATCGTTTGAAACGATCCCTTTGTATAAGGAGCGGATGTATGCCGTTATGCGGGACGATCATCCTTTGGCCGGCAATGAAGTCATTTCGGTTAAGGACATTAGCGGCAATCCGCTCATTAATTGCAAATCAGGCTATGAGACGCCTATAGTGGAGCTGTTTCAGCGTGCCGAGACGGAGCTGGAAATTAAATTCATCATTAAAAATGTCAATACGCTGCTCAGCATGGTACAGGAAGGACTCGGCATGTCCATTTTGTCAGAGCTAGCGATGCAATCGCTGCCGCCAAATGTGATTAAGCTGGAGCTTTCACCCGAAGGCTACCGGGAGATTCGGCTTGCCGTCCCGTCGCTTGAGGAATCATCGCTTGCGGTCAAGCTGTTTATTGAGACGGCGCTTGAGCTGTTCGCCCCAGCGGCACGGCACGTGTAGTTGGCGCTGTCATCTGTTTGAAAGCGATGCTCGTTTCGCGGGCACGCCGCAGTAAAAAAGCTTTATTTTTCAAGACGTTTCCGCCATGAAAAATAAAGCTTGCGCGACTTGCTCTTGCTCTTGCACGATTAGCCGCGCTTTAAAGCTTCAGCTCCTTGCGCTTAGCGACCAGCGCGCTGAATTTCAGCTCCAGCGCCGCCTTCTCCTCGGCTGAACGCTGCGGCAGCGACAGCCGCGCCAACGTCTCGGCGAATTCTTGCTCCAGCCTCAGCCGCAGCTCTTCCCGCTCCACGCTCGCTTGCGCTGCTCCTGTTCCTGCAGCTGCCGGGTTGTCGGCAGCTGCGCCGCCATGGTCAGGCGCTTCGTTCTCGCTAAAGCGCCATTCCCCGTCACCGAGCAGTTGCAGGATATGCGTCGCCGCCCCGCTAACCAAGCGCCGATCATGCGATGCAAATATAATCGTGCCGGGGTAAGCTCGAAGCGTCTCTTCCAGCTGCTCGCGAGCGTAAATATCCAAATAATTGGAAGGTTCATCGAGCAGCAGCGTATTATGCCGCCCCAACAGCAGCTTCGCAAGCGCCGCCTTCACCCGTTCGCCGCCACTGAGCAGCGCCACCTGCTTAAACACATCCTCGCCCTTGAACAAGGTTCTTGCCAACACGGTTCGCACATGCGCATCGGGATAGACGGCTGATGCCAGCACGTTTTGCAAAACATTTTTGGATTCATCCAGCAGCGATAAATTTTGGCGAAAATAGCCCATTCGGCAAGACGGTGCGGCTGCAACCCCTTCCGCTTGCTCGTAAATGCTTCGAAGCAGCGTCGTTTTGCCCGCTCCATTGCCGCCTACAAGCGCGATGCGCATGCCTGGCTTTATTTGAACGGACAGCTCACGGAACAGCCAGCGGTCCTCTGATAGCCCGGCCTCCAGCTGCTCCAGCCGCAGCACATGCTTGCTGCGGCAAGGCTCGTGCACCTGCGCATCGAATAAAGGCATTTCCAGCTCTGCCGGCTTCTGCTTCACCTCCAGCCGCTCCAAGCGGCTTTCCAGCGCATCCGCCGCCTTGTTCAGCTTCGCTTGCGAGCTGCGCATGCCTTCAAGCCCAAGATTCGCCTCCTTATAGCTCATTCGCTTCGGCTTGTGGCTGATGCCCTGCGCCGACTGGCGTACTTTGGCTAGCGAATCCAGCAGACGGCTCTTCTCCTTGGCATATTGCTCATATTCAAAAACGGCGCGGGCCCGCTTCGCTTCCTTTTCCCGCTTATAAGCCGAATAATTGCCTTTGAAAATAAGGATTTCTCCATCCTCCAGCTCGATGATCGAGGTGCACACATGGTCCAGCAGCTCGCGGTCATGGGAAACGAAGATGACGGCTCCCGGATACGCGGTGAAGGCATCTTCCAGTTGGCGAATGCCTGCCGCATCCAAATGGCTCGTCGGCTCATCCGCAAACAATATTTCCGCTCCGCTAGCGAACAGCTCAGCTATCGCCGTCCTCGTCTTCTCGCCTCCGCTGCCAAAGCCTTTCGCTTCCCCCGCATCCAGCGCCTGCCAGCGGCTGGCGTTCTCTCCTTCGCTGTGGCGAGAGCGGAGAATAGCTCCCACTTGCAGCTCATGCTCACCGCTGGGCACACCAGAGAGCTGCTGCTCTACTTGCTCATCTGCCGCTGCCTCGCCCCGATAGCCCGCTGCCTGACGCAGCTCGGCAGCAGAGCCGCTGCGGGTCACTGTGCCTTTATCCGGCTCCAGCCTGCCCGCCAGCACAGCCAGCAGCGTCGATTTGCCCGCTCCATTAACGCCGATAATGCCGACGCGATCGCGAGCTCCCAGCTCCCAGACACCATCCAGCCTGCCTAACAATCGATCCTGTACTGCTATTTCTATATGCCTAACCTCTAATTTTCCCATAAAAAAACCTCCCCAGCTCGAATAAGTGTCGATCTGAAGAGGATTATTCGCCAATTATAGCCATTTCCGAAAAAGCATGCAGCTATCCCTGTTCAGGTATAGCAGCAAACAAGCGCGTCAAGGTGAAACGGCTGTCGCCGTCCTCTGGCAAAAAAACGCGAGCGAAACGTATGAGGCATGTCCGGAAATGGGCGCAATAATCCTATCTTCAGAAAATGAACTTTTGATCAATCATAAGTTGTCATTTATAAGCTTCTGAACGAATAGGTTATTTTCTCATGATCCTCGGACACCGTTCCCTCTCTCGCGGGGCGCTGATTTTAATTCCCCATCATTATAAAATAATTAGCTTGCAAGCGTCAACCTTCGTTCCACCCCCTGCGTTCCCTCTTGGGAACAACAGCAGGCGGGCGCAGACAGTTGCAGCAGCGCTCAACAGACAGGGCTTTCCAGCCCCCTGCCCCGCTATTTTACAATCGCTATGGCCAGTCCATCATAGCCGGGCAGCACTGTGCTAAGCAGCCGCTCGTCATTTGCAATCCGCTCATTGAACGCCCTCACGGCTTGTATAGCCGGGCCAACTCTGGCCGTATTCATAGTCCGCCCACGCAAAAACACATTGTCGCCTACGATAACGGCTCCTGGCGTCGCTAAAGCGAGCGCATATTCCAAATACACGGGATAACCTTCCTTATCCGCATCGATAAAGAAAAAATCAAACTGCCGACCCTCTGCTTTAAGCTGCTCCATGCTCGCTTTGCCATCGCCGATTTTGAACGTGACGGCCTGTCCATAGCCCGCTGCCTCCACATTGCCGCGCGCGACCTCCGCGTATTCCGCTTTGAGCTCCAGCGACGTCAGCCGCCCGCCTTCTCCCGCTCCCCGCAGCAGGCAAATACCGCTATAGCCGCCAAGTGCCCCAACTTCGAGCAGCTGCTTCGCTCCTGACATGGCGACCAGCATCGTCAGCAGCCGGCCGTAGCCATCAGCGACGGAAATGTCCGGCATCCCGTTTGCAGCAAGGGTTTCGCGCACCCGAATCAGGTCCAAATCTTCCTTATATAAGCTGTCTGCATATTGTTCATTTTCGATCGACATTTTTTTACTCATCCTTTCATTTGTCAAAACAAGCTGCGTTTACTATACTTGATTGTATGATTTTGACCGTGAGGATTCAACTGCGCTTTACATACGAAGGAGAGAGTGACACGAATGACAACGAAAATTGAATTGATCGCAACGACGCCGATGGGCCTTGAGGCGATTGTCGCACGCGAGCTCAAGGAGCTTGGCTATACCGACTTGACAGTAGAAAATGGACGCATTACTTTCCCGGCTGAACCGATCGATATTTGCCGCACCAACTTATGGCTGCGCTCGGCAGGACGGATTTTGGTCAAGATGGGCGAATTTCAGGCGACCACCTTCGAGGAGCTGTTCGAAGGCACGAAGGCGCTAAACTGGCCTGACTGGATTCCCGGAGATGGCGAATTTCCGGTGGACGGACGTTCCCACAAGTCGCAGCTGTCCAGCGTTCCTGCCTGCCAGAGCGTCGTGAAGAAGGCAGTCGTAGAAAAAATGAAAGAGCGCTACGCAACCGAGTGGTTTCCGGAAAATGAAGGCCGCTACGTCATCGAAGTTACGCTGCTTAATGATCGCGCGCAGCTGACACTTGATACGACAGGAGCTGGCCTGCATAAGCGCGGCTATCGCAATGTAGCGACGGAAGCGCCGCTGCGCGAGACGATGGCAGCTGCGCTGCTGCAAATTAGCCGCTGGCAGCCGGAGCGTCCGCTCTACGACCCGTTCTGCGGGTCGGGCACCATTCTGATTGAGGCCGCTATGCTGGCGTGGAACGTCGCTCCAGGGCTGCGCCGCTCCTTCAACAGCGAGGGCTGGCCGCTAGTGCCGGACCAGCTGTGGGAAACGGCGCGTGAAGAAGCCTTTGATGCGGTGAAGGATGATGTGGCGCTGCAAATTGCCGGTTCGGATATTGACCCCGGCGCCATCGAAATCGCGACAGCCAATATTAAAAAAGCCGGCTTCGGCAAAGACATTAAGCTGAGCGTCATGCCAGCCGCGAAAATTAAGCCCGAGGGCGAATACGGCGTCATCGTGACCAATCCGCCATACGGGGAGCGACTCGGCGATGATCGCGAGGCGGAAGCGGCGCTGCGCCAGTTCGGCATGTCGGCGCTCCATTTGCCGACCTGGTCATTTTTCGCTTTTACGCCTGTTGCTGCTATCGAGCATTATATGGGCCGCCCTGCCGACAAGAAACGCAAGCTGTTCAACGGGCGGATTGAATGCAACTATTACCAGTTTTTCGGACCAGGCGGCCTATATGCAAACCGCAAATCCCAATCATCAGAAAAATAATAAATAGAGAAATAGAATCGCTTTTTGGGAGAGGAAAGGGACACTAAGAGAGGGACTTTCAATTCATGCATCAAAAAAGATACAAAGCTCTAACCAACAGCTTGCAAGCAGCAGCCCGCTGGGGACGGCGTCCCTATGGCGCGGAACTGCTGCTTTTTTTCGGAGTGCTTCTGCTCAAGCTATATGCCTTTGATTTATTTATAGCTGTGCCCAATATGAAAATGAATGTCTATGATGTCAAAATCGCCATCGGCACCCTTGCGCTTTGCAGCTTCTGGACGCTGCTGCTGCCGCTGCGGGGCAGATTCTTTGCGTTATTCGCAATGAATGCCCTGTTCTCGGCTATTTTGTATGCCGATTTAATTTATTATCGCTACTTCGAGGATTTGATTTCCGTGCCCGTCCTGCTGCAGGCCGGGCAGGTGGAGGCCCTTGGGGGCAGCATTGCTACGCTGCTGGAAGTGAAAGATTTTATATTGTTGGCCGATATCCCGCTGCTGCTTGGTTATGCCGTTCTGCTGGCATGGAAGTGGCGCGCTGCCGAGCCAACTGCCGTATCTGTTGCCATGAAAGCTGACACAAACGCTGAGGCCGCTTTACCCCAGCGCAGCAAGCAGCCGCATTGGCGAGCAAAAGCACCGCGTTTATTGTTAAGCTTCGCCCTGCTGACCATCGGATTAATGGTGACCTTTGGCGGCATTAACGATGCCAAGCGCACATGGGCAAAAGGATTATTCGAAAGCAATTGGTGGAATTTATCACTTTATAATGTGACAGGCGCACTAGGCTTTCACGGCTATGATCTGTATCGTTATGCGGCGCTGCATTGGCTGAATGCAGAAGCTGTCTCTGCCGAGACGACTTCACAGGTGCTCGCCTGGACGGAGCAATCCGGGCAATCGCGCGCCAAGCTGGAGCGGGACTTAAGCTTTGGCGCGTATAAAGGCAGCAATATTATTTTGGTACAGGCAGAAGCTTTCCAGAACTTTATGATTGGCAAGTCGTTCAACGGCCAGGAAATAACGCCGAACATCAATAAGCTGGTCAAGAGCAGCGCCTATTTCAGCTCCTTTTATCACCAGACCGCGCAGGGCCGAACGTCGGACGCGGATTTTGCCAGCAATTGCTCGCTTCAGCCGCTCGCCAGCGGCTCGGTATTTATTCAATATGCCGGGAATGAATTCCAATGCTTGCCGCAGATGCTGCATAATAACGGCTACTACACTAGCGTTTTTCATGCCTACGAAGGAAGCTTCTGGAACCGCAATACCATGTACGCGAATATGAAATACGATGCTTTTGTGAGCAAAAAACAATACGAGCTGGACGAGCCGATCGGCTGGTCGCTTGGAGATAAATCCTTTTTTCGCCAATCGCTTGACCAAATTGCCGAGCAGCCGCAGCCGTTTCATTCCTTTCTGATCACGCTGTCCAGCCATCACCCCTATCAAATTCCCGCAGCTGAACAGACGCTTTCGCTCGGCGAGCTTGAGGGCACGATAATGGGCGATTATTTGCAAGCAATCCATTACGTGGATGAAGCGCTTGGCGAGCTTATTGAACGGCTTCAGCAGGAAGGGCTTTGGGATCATACGATATTTGCCATGTATGGCGATCATGATAATTCGATCAGCGATTGGAGCTTGTTTGAAGCGTTTCTGGGCAAACCGTTAAATGAGCTGGAGCGGGAACAAATCGTTAAGCAGGTGCCGTTGCTCGTCCATTTGCCAGACGATCGTTATGCAGGAGCCTATACCGCTCCGAGCGGACAGCTTGATGTCACGCCAACGCTGCTGCATTTGCTTGGAATATCGTCAAGCAAGCTTGCGATGATTGGAACGCCGCTTATTACGGAAAGCATGCGTCAGCCGCAGCAAAACAGCAAGCTTGTTGTGCTGCGCAATGGCGCATTTACGAATGGCGACGTTTATTATATCCCTTCCGCTGATGGGCTTGCCGAGAATGGCACATGCTGGAACGTTGCGGAACAATCACCTGGCGAACTGGCTCCATGCCTTAACCTGAGGGCAGACGCGCAAACTGAGCTGTCCATGTCGGACCTTCTGGTCATCCATAATTTAATCCCCGCGCTTTATGATAAAAGCATGGTTCGAGTCGGCAGCACCCAAATAGCCGCTCGAAAATAAAGCAAATGCCCCATGACAGGCCGCAATACAAGCGGCGATGCCATGGGGCATTTTTATGGGGCTGGCCTTTAAGCAGCAAGCCCCCGGTTTATTTTTTACCCTGCGGTCAGGATTTCCCGTGGGTTTGCAGCCAGAGCAAAATATCGTCAATGGTCCTGACCGGCACGACAAGCAGCTCAGGCGCTGCGCTCTTCGCCTCCTGCTCAAGCTCTGCCGGTACGAAGAACACATCCGCATCGGTCCGGCTCACCGCATAGGCCTTCTGCGGCACACCGCCAACGAGGCCCACCGAGCCATCCGGCTCTATCGTGCCGGTGCCAGCGACTTGCAGCCCATGTGTCACCCCGCCTGGCGTAAGCTGATCCAGAAGCGCCAGCGTGAGCATGGCGCCATGGGACGGCCCGCCGATATGGGCAATATACGAATAATAGCTGACAGGCCTAGGGGCATCCAGCTTCAGTTCATTTTGCACCGAAATGCCGAATACGGCGCGCACAGGCAATTGATCGGTCGCAGCAGCCGCCGCTGTCTTCACCTCAAGCGTTAACTTTTCTGCTAACGTCCCTCTTTGAACACCGACTTGAACCGTTTCTCCCGGTATAACAAAGGCTGGATCTGCCATAATGGAGGTCAGTTCCGTCACACTCTCCACCCCCTTGCCATTCAAGCTGACGATTAAATCGCCAGGAACGAGTGCGCCCTGAGCAATGGCATCCTTCGTCATGCCGACAATGCGGACCCCCGTCGTTGTTACGCCATTTCCTATGCCCGCCTTGCCCTCGGCAATCGCAGCGGCCACACTGTTCGCATCTGTTTTCATCGTCGAAACGAGTGTATAGGACTCTGACAAGGAAGGCTCGTTCTCAGGCTTGCGCTCAAACGTATATTCCGGCAGCACCAGACTGTACAGCCAGTCCGCAGGCACTGCAGGCCGATCAAACACCAGCACGCCGCTAATGCTGCCTCCAGCGGCTCCTCCTTCGACATGGGCATAGCGGTTCATGTTCATCGTAAGGCCCGGATAAGTGACGATATAATTTGTCGGGTACACCAGTACAAAAGCAGCGGCTAGCCCAGAGCCCAGCATCCAAATAAAGGTTTTAGGCCAGCGCCCTCCCCGCTTCTCCATACTGCGGCGCGCAAGCAGCTCGCTCCAAACCATTTCAATGCATACAATCAGCAGCATACCCCCGATGAGCGGCAGCGACAGTATTAACCTTTGCGGAAAAATAGCAATGCATCCGATAGCGGACACACCGAGCAGAGCGATGCCATATTGAACGACTGCAAGCAGCCGCTCGAAACGAATCGTGGCAACGCGAGCAAAACCGCCGCTACGATTCACCCGCTCCACAATGCCTCGGCAGCCGCCAACCAGCCAGAGCAATGGAATGAAAGCGAGCGCATAGAGCAGCCAGTTAATCATATCAATCCAAAGCATGCCAGAAGCGGCCAGCTTAAGCGGAGCAGGGAGCCAGATTAGCTCGGCAGCTGCAATGTACAGCAAGGCCAAAATCAATCCAGCGATATAATAGCGGAAACGACGCATGCTCACTCAACCTCCTCAAATATTAAAGCATAAGCGGGCACTGCCTTCAAAGAATGGCAATGCCCGCTCACGCTTCAATTGGCAAAAAAAGACCCAACAGATGTTGAGTCTCTTCCCTGCTGCCGTATGTTGACTATCCTTTAATGTAACGTTTGGCCTTCTCAATGGCTTCATCTTCAGTAGCGCCTTTTATATAACGTCCATTAATAAAAATAAATGGCGACCTTGCGCAAGGCCCGCAATAGGATTTGCAGCCAACCCGAATTTCCGCATCGGGCGCTAGCTTTTGCAGCTTCGGCACTAGCGTCTTAACCTGATAAAACCTGCATTTATCACATACCATTATATCATTTGCCATTATTGTTAGTCCTACTTCCGTATTGTCTTCGGTCTCACGGCCTGTTAGTGGTCGCCGTGATTGCCTTGGGAAGGGTTCGTAATGGCAAAGCCTTCTTCCGGCACATAGAAGTAGTCAATGCGAATGCCGTCAAGAAATTTGTTGTCCTTCTCCAAAATAACATCGATATCTTTATCTGTGGAAACGACAACATCCTTATCCGTTGGATCATCGATGCCCATGCCATAGTGCGCATGGTCGCCGTGGGAATGCGTCACATATACGCGAAGTTTCTTGCCTTCATTCTCAGGCTTGTCCAGCTCAAGCTTCAATATTTTTGCCGCATTGCGCGAAATTTTGACTGTCATCATCACTTAAACACTCCTTCATTTGTCTAACCAGCAATTAGAAAAAAAATTTTAACTTATCCTATTATACTTGTTCTCGGTTCTGCGGGCAAACCATTCTGCAACAATCATTGTCACGGCTATATCATCAAACGGCAAATAGGGCAATGCGTCAGGCAAAACCCAATACAGCAGCACCGGGACAAGGAACAACAGCTTGTCTTTCCAGGAAACCTCCTTGGAGCGAAGCAGTTGAAAAATTCGGCTGAACGTGCGCTGCCAATGCCGGAGCGATAAAAATTTCCGCATGTCATTCGCCGCCTTTCATTGTTATTTTTCGCCTTCATTATAGCATAATCATCCCTGCTGCAAAGCTGGACTAAAGGCGGGCACTCCTCTTCCTCCATCCTGTTCAACCAGCAATAGCCGCAGAAAATCGAAGCTGCGCTTCATTTCCTGCGGCTATTCGCGCTCTGCTTTGCGCATAGCGTTTAAATTAGAAAATGGCTAAAGCTCCCGTTCCCGGTGAAGCGACAACGCCTCCACAAGAAGCGGCTTCACCGCCTCATAGATGGCGGGCAGCTGCTGAGGCGGCAGCGGATTTTCTCCCCGTCCCGCTTCAATCGTAAAGCCTGGCCTTCTAAATCGCTGGATAAACCAATCTTTATAGCCAGCATCGCTGCCTGTCAGCTTCACTGGCTTATAACCGCTGACGAGGGCTAGCCGCTCCGCCAGCTGCTCGGATTCCTTTGGCTCATAGCCGCGATAGTTCCAATATATTTCCTCTCCCTGCGTGTGCAGGGCGACGGTCAAGTCAAAACGCTGTGCTGTCGTTAAATTCGCCATCGCCATCGCTTCTGGCTCACTTAACGGATACGGTCCCGGATAATCGCGCGGACCAGGCCCCTGAACTTCGCGCCGCTGGCACTCTTCCTCCCAATGTGCCGGAAACTGGTCATTCAAATCGACGCCGCGCGCATTGGCTTTCCATTCGGCAAAGGACTCCCTGCCTTCATTCCACGCCATGAGCTGGGAATAAAACGGGTGGGTAGGCAGCGCCCCTTGCTGCGCAAGCTCTACGCCATCCGGATTGACCATAGGCACGGCCCACAGCGTCGTCTCCTCATGCAGCCGCAAAGCCAGCTCGCCGCAGATCGAGCGGCCTTCAGCGCATGACGCAGCATAATCCCCTACGAATCGCATAAGCATAGCCGACGTAATCCATTCATTCGCATGGAAGGCTCCATTCATATGAATGCTTCTTGCACCCGTTCCGCAGCGCAGCGCAACAATGGGCTTGCCGAGCACGCTATGCCCAATCGTATGAACGGTGACAAATGGGTACGTTTGCGTCAGCTCGCGGCAGTTCGCGAGCAGCTCCTGATAACCGTATTTATTTTCCCACACTACATTAACCGTATTCCTCACCTCGCTCCAAAATTGCCTCTCCTGAATTATATTCGGCAAAAAAGCCTCCCATGCCACTTGGAGGCCACTGAAAAAGTCCTTTTGAAGCAAGAAAGGTACATTCACTCATGAAAAATGAGGAGAATGTACCTTTTTTCTTGTATTAATGAAAGGAATACAGGAAAGCAGGTGAGCTAATGATTCAAATGCAGCAAACGCTGGTTGTCAGTCCATATATTGAACTTTACAAACTGGTTATACCCAAGGATAATATGCTGCGACAAATCAATGAGCTCGTTTACTTTTCTTTTGTATATGAAGAACTGAAAGTAAACTATTGCCTGAACAAGGGTAGAAATGCTATCGACCCGATCCGGATGTTTAAGTACTTGCTGCTTAAAGCCCTTTTTGAATTGTCTGACGGTGATCTTGTCGAGCGATCTACATACGACATGTCGTTTAAGTACTTTCTGGATATGGCCCCAGAAGAGTCGGTGATTGACTCCCGTTCGTTAACCAAGTTCCGCAAGTTGCGGCTAAAGGATATGAATCTGCTGGACCTGCTGATCAACAAAACGGTAGCCATTGCAATCGAGAAAGGTGTAATCCAGAGTAAAGCGATCATCGTCGACGCGACCCATACAAAAGCTCGGTACAATCAGAAGTCCCCACGGGAAATCCTTCAGGATCGTTCCAAAAAGCTAAGAAAAGCCGAATACAAGATCGATGAATCCTTGAAGGCCAACTCCCCAGCAAAGAACACGAACGATGTAGTGGAGGATGAAATCGCTTATTGTCAAAAGCTCATCGATGTGATTGAAGCTGAGGGAGGTATCTGTGCGCTGCCTAAGATAAAAGAACCATTAAATCTGCTTAAAGAAACGGTTGCAGATGACCTTGAGCAGCTTCGAATCTCGGAAGACCAAGATGCAAGGGTCGGCCATAAGAGCGCGGATTCTTCATTTTTTGGTTATAAAACCCATATTGCGATGACCGAAGAACGAATCATTACAGCGGCTATTGTCACAACAGGCGAAAAGAGTGACGGCAAGCAGCTGCAAGCGCTGATCGAAAAAAGTCAGGCCACAGGGATGGAAGTCAGAACGGTCATTGGGGATTCGGCTTATTCAGATGGCCTGTCTAGAAAGCGAAAAAACGACCGATATTCCTTAAAACGGGAATTTGGGTCGTCTTTTATTTTGTGCTTGATTGCTCTCCTCTAAAATCACAAGTTTTTCAGTGGCCTCTGCCACTTGCCAGCGGCTTGGAAAGCTTATTCGAAGGATGGCAGAAACGGCTAGAGCCGTTATCCGATCGTTGGCACCTGCCATACGACAGGCGTCAGCTCAATCTGCTCGCCAAGCCATTGCTGGGCAATGGCTTTGAACATTATTGGGTCGCCGCTGGAGAAAAACTGATGAACAGGCAGCACTTCTCCTCGGGAAAGCTGACCCTTATCATGAAGGATCGTACTAATATCACGAGCCGTCTCGTCTGCGGAACTGATCAGCTCTATGCGGGAGCCAACAACTTCAGCG
The DNA here is from genome assembly GCF_001422685.1 of Paenibacillus sp. Leaf72. NCBI lineage: Bacteria > Bacillati > Bacillota > Bacilli > Caryophanales > Paenibacillaceae > Paenibacillus > Paenibacillus sp. Leaf72. The sequence continues at coordinate 791,835 of NZ_LMLV01000001.1, forward strand.
ATCGCTTCTGTCAAAAAAGGATAATGCGTACAGCCTAAAATAAGGCAATCCATCGGATATAGGCTTAAGTGTCCGATAGATCGGCGAATCGTCTCATACGTTTCGCTGGAACGAAAATTGCCCCGCTCCACAAGCGGAACAAATAACGGACAAGCCTCGCTTATAACGCGTACGCTTGGCGACAGCTCCTTGAGCGCTTGTTCATAAGCGCCGCTTCTTACTGTTCCCTCTGTACCAATGACTCCAATACAGCCCGTCTGGGTGCGCTTGATGGCCGCTCTTGCCCCAGGATTGATAACACCAATGACAGGTATGTTTACTCTAGAACGTATATCCTCCAGTGCAACCGCTGTAGCGGTGTTGCAAGCTATAATAATCATTTTCGGTCGAAACTGGATTAAATAATCGACAATTTCCCGTGTGAATTGAACGACTTCCTGCGAAGGACGAGGTCCATATGGTGTTCGAGCCGTATCCCCAAAATAAATAATTTTTTCACGCGGCAGTTGGCGCATGACTTCCTTGGCGACGGTAAGCCCGCCCACGCCTGAATCAAGTATGGCAATCGGTTGCTGCACAAACACACCGCTTTCTTAAACGTATTGTAGTCGCTCATGAGGAGAATAAGACATCAATAGCATATGTTTTCAGCTATCAAAACGTACCTACATCTTATCTCAATTATGGACAGCCTACAAGAATTACGCTTAAGAAGCGGCGCAATACGCACCCTGGAAAATATGGACAGCAGCTGACAAGGTGAAACGGTTGTCGCCGTCCTTTGGCGGTGCGGCGCGTTTCATTCCGAGAAATATAGAGAATGGTTATCGTTACGAAATCCTTTCCTATATTTCAAGGTGAAACGGTTGTCGCCGTCCTTTGGCGGCTAATTACCGTTTCGCGTTGAAATATAAGCCCATTATAAGTGTGAAGCTTATACATGCTTATATTTGTGTAAAAGGAAAGAGCCTGCTCCCTATTAAGGCAGGCTCCATGCATGGTTGCTGCTCTATTCCTTATATAACACAGCTTTACAACGCGGTCGTCGACGCACTATTTTTCAATCGCTTCCGCTGCTACCGTTTCAGCTGTTCCCTCAGATGCCAGCTCCTCCGAAAGGCTTGCTGCTTCCACTAAGTCTTCTAGTTGCCCCAATTCGCCAGCAGCCTCCGTCGTTAATTGAGGCCCGCCTTTTCTCCATGTACGCGCGCTGCTAATGAGAGCCTCTGCTCCATCCTTGGCATAATCCGCGATGTGTACCGCTTTATCGCCCAGCTGTCTTGCCGCCCTAGTCGTTTTCTCGCCGCACTGCTCTACTGCTCTAACCGTTTTTTCACTCAAATCTTGAACGCCGCCTGCAATATCCTCACGCAGCTCCTTGCCTGCTTTTGGAGCGAGCAGCAGCGCTGTAACGGTTCCTGCAACCGTACCTGCCAATGCCCCCAACAAAAATCCTTTCGTTTGCTTCTGCTTTGCCATACGATTCGCTCCCTTCATTATTGCGGCGCATTCCGCCATTTCCGCGCCGTTATTGCTTTCAGCTATTATGCTTGCGCTTAGTTTGCCAAAGCTGCCACGCCAGCATACCTAGCTCTGCCCATTCCATCGCTTCTTTTGCCTTATTTCTCGTGTCAGCCTTCGCTATATGCTGGGCAGCGGATTCGGACAATAGCGAGGAGACCCGGCTTACGGTTTCTGTCGTTTGCTCGATCGTCTCGCCAATTTGCCCTGCCGCTGAGAACAAAGATTGGACATTTTGCAGCTGCTGGTGCACCAGCAGGAGGGATTGCTTAGCCGGCTCCATTAAAGCGACTGTCTCAGCCGCTGTATGCTGCAGCTGTCCCCGTAGCTCGTCGGCGCTTGTGCGCAAGCTTTCGAGCTGAATCAGCCCTTTGCGCAAGCCAAGCAATACGCCCACCACTAACCCAATAAATGCTAATGTAGCTGCAATCGCGCATCCCGCTATAAGGTTCATCGCCCGTTCACCTCCCGTTGTAAACCAGAGCAGGGCATCTGCCCATTTCGTAATGCCATTATAAGCAGCATGGGCTTGTCTTGACACAACGGCATGCAAAAAAACCGATGGCTAGAGCAAGGTCATATGACCTGCCTGTCCATCGGTTTCTTCCTTAAACGTATATAGACCCTATATAAAACCTATACGGCACTTATTTTGTACGTGCACTTGGTCCCGCCTTTAGCGAGGCATTCGGTCCGCTCTACCTCTGCATGAAGCAGCGACTGAAATAACGTCAGCTCACAGCTGCAAGCCTGCTGGTATTGATTCGCTACCTGAGCGATTGGGCAGTTATACTCATTTAATACAAAATGCCCCTCGCCTGCCGGCTCGACCTCAACCATATAACCTCCGGCATTTTGAATAGCTGCAAGCTCCAGCACCTTCTGCTCCAGTGCTTTGCCCGCCATGCGCGGAGCATAACGCTCCAGCAGCTTCTGCTTGCGGCCTTCAAACATGCGGGTAATAAGGCCTGCTGTAGCTGCCTCGTCTGCCAGCTCACCGAGTAAATCAAGCGTCAGCGTATGGTAGTTTTTTGGAAAACGGTCATCCGCGTGTGAGGTAAGCTCGTATCGATGCAGCGGTCTTCCCATTGCCTGCTTGACCATCACAATTTGTATAGCTTGTTCCTCTTCAAGTGCGTACATATGTCGCCTGACGGCCATTTCAGTCAGCGCAAGCTCGCTTGCAAGCTGCGCGGCATTCATAGAGCCATTCATCTTGAGCAAATGCAAAATGCGCTGGCGCGTAGAGCCTGGAGACGTTCTCTTATCCGGCGCAGGACCGGCGCTTCGTTGATTTTGCTGCTTCATCCTATCGCCACCTTCGAACGCTTGTTACAGGTATTGTAACATATTCTAAAAGTATGGTGTGTACGATTCGGTTTAAACTTTTCCCTCAAAATCAACCAGCTCGCGCTCCAGATAAAGCTCCACTTCCTGTTTGAAACGCAGCAATTGCGGAGCTAGCTGACTGGTTAGCGGATGCAGCTCGCCGCGCTGCCATTCATAATACTGCTGAACGAGCGGCCTGCGCAGCTGTACCAATTGCTTGAACGTCGGCAGCAGCTCTGCGGAAAACACGCCTTCCGCTCCAGTCACATCCACAATATCCTCATAACTGCTCGCATCACGCATCATAAATCCGTCAATAAGATAGCTGCCGACATCGGTAACGGTTTCAACTGCAAGATGCAGCGCCCGCTCCTGTGCCAGTCCTTGCAGCATGCTGCCATTCCACTCGGCTGCAATGAAGGTCAGTGCCTCAGAAATATCAGGAATTGCATTAAGCCTCACCGCAATTTGTTCGCGATTCACGTAATACATACCGTTTCGCCACCTTTATCGTTACTTCTTCTTTTTGGCCTTGCGCTTCAGCACAGCGACCATAATAATGCTGCTGGCAATAATGACGAACAAATACGTCATTATTTGATATAAGTCTTCTCCCATTGCCATTAACGTCCTCTCTTAAGGCTGGCGTGTCTTGGAGACAGCGACGAAATAAAGTACCGCTAATTTTCTCGCAGCGCCTTAGCTTTCAAAATCGATGCTTACAGATGCTTCGCGAACCTGGGTCATATGCTCAATTACTTTCTGGTGTACCGGATGAACCTGATAAGCCGCCAATGCATCAAGCGATTCGAAAGTTGTAATCAGGCCAATATCATAAGAACGTTCGGAATGCAGGACGTCCAGGCCAACCGTAATCGATTTTAATTCGTCAATTTTACCTTCCATATTGCGAAGCACCTGTGCGGTCGTTTCCACGCTCTCGGCGCTGTTATCCTTTAGTTTAAACAAAACAATATGCGTAATCATTATCGTATTACTCCCTTCGACTAGTGGAATTGCTTAAACCCTTTTGTCACATAATAACCCAAGCAGCCGCAATCCGGCAACGTTAATCCGATAAGAGAGGACTGATTTAACATGCGTTATAAATTTACAGCCATCGCCGCCCTGATTGGACTGGCTTTATGCCTGTACAATTCAACCGGCTACGACCCGCATAATATGGTGTTCTTTATGTTCAGCGTCCCAGCCTGGTTCGTTGACTTGTTTATCGATGTTCATGAGGTAAGTGTGATGCTTATGTATGTACTTACTGTTGCTACATGGGCGCTGCTCGGATTGATTGCCGACGTCATCGTGTACCGAACCTCGTCCAGAACGCGTTATCGCGCCTAGCATCAACGGCCGAAAACCGTCCTCTGGCGGCAAAGCTACCGTTTCGAGGGTGAAATATAAGCCGATTACAAGGGGGAAACTTATACATGCTTATATTTTTAAAAAGAGGAGCCAGTCGGCTCCTCTTCTTGTTTATAAAACCTATGTGCAGAAAGCGCCCCAAAGCACCTTCTCTTTTTAATGAAAAATTCGTTTATTAAGCCGCTTCTACAATTAGCTTCGTCTTCATCTCCATATGACCCGTACCGCATGGAACGGAGCAATGCATCACATATTCGCCTGGCTTGTCGAACTCAATATTCGTTTCCAGCTTTTCGCCTTCAAGATCAACATTCAGCTCATCAATTTTCAAACCGTGAATACCGCTTTTGTTTTTCAGACGAAGAATGACTTTGTCTCCAACCTTCACTTTATATTCTGTTTGATCAAAAGTGAAATCGGCGTTGGCTTGTACGTTTACCAAAACCGTACCTTCAGGCAGTGAAGCAGATTCATCCACTGGCTTTGCCGGCAAGCCTGCTGTTAGCAAATAAACACCTAGCAGTGATGCCGCTGTCATTAATACAAACATAATCCACTTATGCATTACAACGTACTCCCCTTTACTATCTAATGTTTACTTCTTATATTACATAAGATCGTCCTATGTACTCAAGCTTAAACTGATTAAGGGGAAAACTTTTTTGGTGATTATGACAAAATGATGAACTTTTCTCAATTGCCGCTAAAAGCAGCTAGGGTGTTGCTTGACATTTCATTTGTAAAGCAGTTCTTATTATTATCGACAATACGTTCGAAGCAACTGCTCCGATTCCGAACGAATATATCCCCATAACAGAATGAAACGGTGGCGGTACCCTCGACAAATATACTGCGCCTCCAGCCCATCCTCACTTCGCTTCTCTTCAACCATTTCAATGCCCTTGCTTCTCAGCTGTTTACGAAGAGCAGTAAGCTCCAGCAACACACGGTCCTGCAAGCCAAGCAGCATCGTCTCATAAAGCTTTGGAAGCTTGGCTTCGCTTGAATGAAGCACACGTATATCATGATCCAGAATCCGTACAATGATGCCAAGCAGCACATAACGCCTTGCCAGCACAAGCTCCTCCTCTCTCTGAATCGGTTGACGCCTCATAACTAGCACACGCGCAGTCGGTTTCTCCAATGGCTTCATCGAAATAAACAGCCCCCTTCTCAATAAGAACACTTGTTCCTATTATATACAAAGTGAGCCGGTTTATACAAGTGCTACATTGCCCAACGTTTACTTATTTTTATCCTTTAAAATTTCAATCATTTGACGAATTTTATCCGGAAGCGGCAAACCCAATCTTCCGTAATTTTCAGTAATAGAGATCAGTTCATTGGCAATATAAAAATAAATAGCCGCTCCCATTGTCATATTATTAGCATCCAACAATAGATCTACACGGTGTGCGATGAGTATAACGAGCAGCATAAGCCCTTTGCGAGCAATTCCCCATGCTCCAAATGAACTGTTAAGGCCTCGACCCTCCTTTAAAGATGCAGACACACCAGTCACATAGTCAATAGCCATAACGACGATCAGCAGTGTAAGCGATTCCATCCATACACCAAAAGCAAATGTCACAATAGACCCCAGAAACGCACAAATGGAGCAAAAATATACAAACCCAGGCATCAGGTATCCTCCTCTTCTCAATCCATACAATATCGTATGCAGAGAGATTAGGGATGGTCTGTTCATTCTATTAAATATGCGGATAACTAAGCAAAGCTCTTCCATCCGCCATCCTGATCTAATAGATTTTTCCTTTCATTAGCCAATATTGCTTACCCTCCCTTTCTTAAACACTACCATGATGACGGCTGCCAGCGCCAAAATCAACATATTGGTCAAATCCCAAAAAGGCCAAATCGTAACAAAGCTATTAATATACGGAATGTTGGGACCAATGGTATAAGCCAGCCCAAACATCAGCAAGCCGAATGGAAATATAATTGCACGTTGTTCTCGCAGGCCAAGAAATTGAGATAGGCCGTATACAAAGGCAAACGCATTAATTGACATTTTCACATAGGTCGAAACGATATAGCTGATGACCAATACAGCCTCTACACGTTCTATAAATCGGCCAATGCTAATTCTTTTGGCCATGGCGTACGCGGCATAAATTTGATGCTCCGTCATATAATCGCCCAGCACGAGCAGCGACATAATAACGATCAGAAATAAGGAACAGCTCGCTACTAGGGAGACCAGCATAAAATCTCTTGTCCAGCTGTTTGTCTGCTTCATGAAAGGAAAGAGCATAAAAAAGGTAACCATTTGAAAAAAGGGAAAAGAGGTTGCATACAGTACGCCTTTGCCATAGTCCGCTGCTTTATGATGAAAAACAGGCAGTAGATTGGAGAGTGAAGCTTCTGGAAGCAGCATAACAATGAACATGATGAACATCAGCACCAAACCCACGATAAAAATCTCGGCCGATTTTGCAAAAACAACCAGACCAGCCCTCAAGGTAATGACAACTAGAATAGTAATCATAAGCACGATTACTCGTACCGGCGTTTCCGGCATCATTTGAGTTGTAACAAAGTCACCAACAACTCTCAATTGGGTACCAATGGCATTAAAAAGCAGAAATAAGAAAAACAGGCTGCATAAGCCGCCCAGCCATTTTCCTAGAGCAGCTCGATGAATCTCAATCAATGTAAGCCCCGGAAAAAGGCGGTAGCACTTATCTACAAACCAGACGACGACAAGTCCTGAGAACATGCTTAGCAAAGAGGGAATCCAGGCATCCGAGTCCAGAATGGAAGCAAGCAAGGTCGGAATAAACCAGAACATATCGCCCACGATGAAAAATAGAACGAGTACAGCCATTTGTCTAGCGCTTATGCTTCCCTGCTTCGGCATGCCCTCACCCCCTCGACTTAAAATGCATTAAACCAGTTTTCCAGCGGCTTATAAATGTACACAATAATATTTAGTGGACTAGGCAATCTGATTTGGTTGAAGGCACATATACTAAAAAAAGCACCCCCCGCCAGCATAATCAGATAAACAAAAATTTCTTTTTTCCAGCCTTTTTTCGCGAGCTTCGGCAGCTCGATGACCGCAAGCGTTATGGCCAGAGCCGATATAATCAGAATTCCAGCCACTTAGCCTTCCTCATTTCTTCAAATAGTTTTGAAACGCATCATTTGTCGTGCCGACCTTCGGAATCTGAAGCTCAATGTCATATTCCAGCTTGACCTGGGGAAACAGCTCATCCCAGTCATCCTTCCACTTCTCCCACTGCTTTGGCTTGTATTCATGAAACGTATTACCAAAGCCAAATATATCGGAATTATAGGTTTTCTGAACATGCTCAACAGCTCCCTGAATGACCCCCCTTATCCTCTGCTTTCCGTTTTCTTCAAGCATTTTGATCGTTTCCGGTTTCGTTAAATCGATTTTGCATTCCACATCGGCTACCGATGCCACCTGCTTCATCTTCACCTTAATGACCGGCTTGCCGTCCACGACCTTGGGGATAAGCTTCGTTTTATTGCGCAATACTTCCATGACAATATAACCGCCATCTGGACAGGTCTGATGGCCTACGGTGCTTGTCACGTTATCCATTATATAATTGTAGCCCTTGCTATAATTTTCATTGAGCCAGCCAATAAGCTTGTCAGAATGAAAAACAGCAAGCCCGGTAATTCGGGTACGCGTTCGTGAATCCGCTTGCTGGATATTCGAAATATTTTCCCCTTGCCGGGCTTTGCCTTCCAGCCGAACTCCGGTCAACACAGGGCTAATTCCGTCTGTAACAAGCTGTTCGATCAAACTTTCAATCGTAACCGTTGTCGTGGGTGCCCATGTTTTGGCAGATGTATCCAGCGCATAAAATAAATTTTCCGCCGGAATTTTCTCCAGCGACGTCAAAATTTTCAAAATTTGATTCGCCGGTGCATCATGCGCAATCATTAAATAAAAATCCGTACGGGCTTCAGGATTCCGTGACAGCAGGTCAAGCACATTGGCTATCCCTTCCCTCGCCAGCGATTCCCCAATGATCAGCACCCGGATATGCGCGGAATATATTTTTCGCGAGCTGGTTTCCGTCAGTTTGCGGAACGCTTCAAATACGGTTGGGGCGGTCGCCTCATACATGGCAACCGGCGAGCGCCCTCCCCCGCCCGCCTTTGCCGACAGCTCGCTAGGAATAACAACCTGAACGGAGACCCGGTATTGATTGCCAACCTTGTCAATGGCCGTTCCCAGCTGAATGCCGAGCGTATCCAGCTCCCGCCGATTCCAGCAGCCGCTGACTGCAGAAGCTGCAATTGACCATACCAGCATTAGCAAGAGCAGTTTGCCTGCTCGCCAAGTAAATCTGCTCATGCTTTATCCCCCTAAATTTTCTGTTTGTTCCTCGGTCTTTGCCGAACCAAATTTTTCTCTGCGGTTGCAACAGCGCGCGTTCGCATTTTCGTCCAGGGCAGCCGAAACAGCGTATCCTTCTGATTGCTCCATATGAATGGGGAAAACGACTGCATATAGGGAATGCCGAACGATTGCAGACTATTCAAATGCAGAACGAGCAAAATATAGCCCAGCAAAATGCCGAATAGACCAAAGGAAGCGGCAAGCCCCATTAAGACGAAACGAATCATCCGTACCGATATCGACATGCTCGTAGCCGGAATGACAAAGCTCGATATCGCCGTAATCGATACGATAATGACCATCGCCGCCGAGACGATGCCCGCGTCTACAGCGGCTTGTCCAATAACGAGCGTACCGACGATCGAGACCGCTTGACCAACGGTTTTCGGCATTCGCACGCCAGCTTCCCGCAAAATTTCGAATGTGAGCTCCATCGCAAGCGCTTCAATAAAGGCTGGAAAAGGCACTCCCTCACGCTGAGCCGCCAAATTAATAAGCAGGCTCGTCGGAAGCATTTCTTGATGAAAGGTCGTTATGGCGATATAAAGCGACGGAGCAAGCAGCGTAATCATAAAAGCAATAAACCGCAGAATCCTCAGCAGAGTACTGATGTCCGCCCGTTGATAATAATCTTCCGCTGATTGGAAAAATTGAATAAACAGCGCCGGAACCAGCAGCACAAAGGGCGTACCATCTACCAAAATCGCAACTCGGCCTTCCAGAAGACCGGCTGCAATCGTATCAGGCCGTTCCGTATTGTAGATCGTAGCAAAGGGCGTCAGTGCAGTATCCTGAATCAGCTCCTCAATATAGCCACTCTCCAGAATACCGTCGATATTGATTTCACCAAGTCGCTTTCTCACTTCCTCCACGATCTTCTCATCCGCTACATTGCGCAGATACATAATCGATACGGAGGTTTTTGTAATCTTGCCAATTTCCATGCCTTCTGTCCACAGCTGCGGGTCCTTGATCTTCCGCCGAATGAGCGCTCTATTGGTAGCAATATTTTCAGTAAAAGCTTCCATTGGACCCCTAACGACAACCTGGGAGGTAGGCTCGCTGACATTGCGATCCTTCCAGCCCTCGGCGGCTACACAAATCGCATCTGGACTGTCTGCCAATAACAGAACAGCCCAGCCGGACAGCAGTTGATAAAATAACGGGTCCCATTCGCTGATCGTAACGGTTTCACCGACCGCGAGCACCGCATTTTTCAAATATAACAGCCTATTGCCGCTTTTGCGGCTCGCCGTTTGCTCCTCAGACATAAAATAATCCAATATAACATGATGAATCACAGTGGAATCCGTTAATCCATCCATATAAACAAGCGCCGCTTGCAAGCCATTGTCATTATTCATTTCTTTAATCACGAGATCCTGGCTGTTGCCAAAGCTGGCTCTGATGAACGAGAGATTGCTCATTAATTTCCGATCCAGCCGCTTATCCACAGAAGCGTTCATCTACAAACCACCTCCCCAAGCTGCACATAATTGCATATATTGTCCAAGAGGACTTCCAATTATTCCTTATAATTGGAAATCCATTCACGCTAGCCCTCTCCTTTCTTGCTCCAGCCCTGTCTCAATCGGGCGGCTATATAACTTAGCAGCAGCAGCCCCGGCGAGTAAGTAAACACCCAGAACAGCCACGCCACATCGAATTGTACAAAAGCAACGATGCCCGGTGCCAAAAAATAAGCATAGCCGACAATAAGAAACCCAAATGGACGCATCATAAAACGATGGTCCTGAAGCTTAAACAGCTGCTGCAGCCCCCGTACAAAAGCATAGCCATATATGATGCATCGAAAATAAGTGGAAATGATATAATCAATCGCCAGCACCGCTTCCAGACGCTGCACAAAGTCGCCGATATTGATTTTCTTAGCCATCACATAGGGCGAATAGACGGTATGTTCAGTAGCAAATACCCCCAGAACGCATATACACAGCACAATAATTACCCAAATGGCTATACCTGCAGCAAGAGCAGCCAGCAAATAATCACGGGCAGCGTGTTCGCTTTCCTCCACGCTATCGAAAATCATCAGGAATGCGAACATTTCGCAAAAAGGAAATGCGATAAAAAAAAGCGCCCCCTTCACGATGCCCGGAAATCCCGTTACCTCGATCGGCAGCAGTTGAGTAAAATCTATTTTTGGGATAAGCAAAATAATGAGCAAAATAAACAAAGCGGAAAAAAGCGGGAAGACCACCTCGCCCAGTCGAGCAATCGTCGTGATCCCACCGCGAATGGCAAGCGTAATCGGCAAAACCAGCAGCAGGCAAATGACTAGCTGCGGCGTCTCCGTCATCATTTGCGTCGTTACAAAATCCGCGATTTCCCGAACCTGAGTAATCGAAGTATTAAACATCATTACGAGAAATACGAGGGATAGAAGTCCACCGGCTATTTTTCCAAATGCTTGATTATTAATATCGATTAGGGTTTTCCCTGGAAACCGTTTGCTGATTCTGAAAATAAACCAAGCAGCTCCAACACCAAATGGCACGCCAATTAACCCCGACATCCAGGCTGATTGTTTTGCAAAAGCAGCTGTCAAGGGAGGCAGATATAGCTGCATATCGCCAATAATGAAAAATATAACGAGGATGGCTAGCTGCCTCACGCTAATCGTTTGTTGTTCGCGCTGCACTTCGTATCACCCGCTTTGCGTTTGAAATATAGCCGTAATCCATTTTGTCCAGCAAGATGTTGAATTATCCATAAATGGATTTTTGCTGTTGCCGGCTATTCGGCCGTCTCCTTCATTGGCAGCTTGCCCCGCAGTTTTGCAAGTCCCCAGCCAAGCAGCAGCAGCCCCGGCGAATACGTCAAAATCCAGAGCACCCAGGGTACGGCTAACGTATTAAGAAACACTATTCCCGGCGTCACCATATAAGAATAACCCAACGCCATAAATGCGAAGGGAACCGTTAATATTCGAAAATCTCGAAGCTTGAACAACCGCGATACGCCGAGAACGAAGGCATAACCGTAGATTAAACTGCGAAAATAGGCGGTAATAATGAAGCTGATTGCAAAAATCGCCTCCATCCGCTGAACGAAGTTGCCGATGTTGATTTTTTTCGACATAATGTACGGGGAATAGAAAGAATGTTGGGTGATGTAAGTACCGAGCACTAGCAAGCACAGCAAAATCATAATCCAAATCGCCAGCCCGCCTATCATAACCCCTAGCATATAGTCACGGGCACGGTGTTTGCTTTGAACAACATTCGGAAAAATCATCAAAAAAGCGAATAGCTCGCAAAAAGGAAAACCAACAAAAAATAATGAGCCCTTCATAATGCCGGAAGCGCCCGCACCCCAGATAGGCAAAAGTTCAGTAGGCTTCAAACTCGGCAGGAGCAACAGCAGGAGCAGTACAAACACCAATACAAATAAGGGAAATATCGTTTCGCCCGCTCGACCGACCGCTCGAATTCCCCCATGTATCGCGATCGCTAATGGAAAAATCATCAGAAGGCAGATCATGATATTTGGCGTCTCAATCAATATTTGTGTGGTGACAAAATCACCGATCTCCCTGATTTGGGTAATCGAGGTGTTGAACATCATCGCCAGAAAAAGCAGCGAAACAAAGCTTCCGGCTAGTTTGCCAAAAGCCTGATTATTCATTTCGATGAGCGTCATATCCGGAAAATGTTTGCTGAGGCTGTATATAAACCAAGCCATGCCAAGTCCGATGGGCAGGCCTATTAACCCGGACAGCCAGGCGGCTTCTTCTGCGAATTCGGCTGTAAGAGAGGGTAAAAACAACTGCATATCGCCCATGATAAAATAAATAACAAGGATAGCTAGCTGCCTTGCGCTTATCGATGGCTGTCCCTGCTGCATGTTGCTTCACCCGCTTTGCGCTTAAAATGTCGGCTTGCTGCCGTTATCCATTTTGTCCACAAGGATGAATAATTATCCAGCATTCGCGGGGAAAGGCAAGATCAGCTCGGCAGGCTAGCTATACATTTCGCGGTAAGCTTTCGGGGAGACGTTTTCCGCTTTGCGAAATACGCGAATGAAGTAGCTGGATTGCGAAAATCCCGTTCGGCTGGCGATTTCGCTGACAGGCAGCCTGGTCGCAACTAGCAGGCTTTTGGCGGCGGCAATACGGCAGGCGGTCAAATATTGCTGCGGCGTACGCCCCATTACCTGCCGGAATAGCCGCAAAAAATAATACGGGCTGTAGCCGCACAGCGCTGCCATCTCCGGCAGCGTCCACGCTTGTCCACTCGTGCCGCGTATAAGATCTGCCGCTTCGCGAATCGCATTTTTGGTGATGAGCGGCAGCGCATCGTGCTCCAGGCGCTCCGAATTATGGGCAAGCTCCGCCAGCAGCTCATATAGAAGCGCTGACATGCGCGGTTCATGCCGCGTCTCGAAGCTGCCGCACAACATGTACATCTCCTCTGTCAGCTCCACAAAACGCGCAAGCGAAGCTTGCGAAACGGCAAACAGCCACACGCTGGAAGCATCCGCTGCCCGCAGCAGCAAAAGCTCCATCGGCACCATAAAATGAATCCAGCGCACATCCCATGGCTGCTCGGGATCGGTTCCATAATGCTGGTAAGCTCCCCGAGGATATAAGAAGCCCTCCCCCGCTTTTAGGCTGACGCGCTGCCCCTCCTTCATGACATAGCCGCTTCCAGAGCAGACAATATGCAAATTATAGGCAGTTATGGCCCCTGCGGCCCGCCGCTCGTTATGCTGGGGAAAATCATTATATCGGCCGACTAAATCCGGATAACAGACATAATGCCCGGCAGCCGGCTCGGGCAATTGATAGTAGGTACGCATCGATTAGCTCCTTTTCGCCAAAGAGCGCAATATTTTCATATCGATCACAACATAATAGTATATACGCACTGAAATACTGATTCTACAATAATAAAATAGCCGATAGATAGCAATTTATTATTATTTCTATGGAGGTATAACTTTAATGACACACGTAAACCCAATAAATGAGTTTGCCCTTGGCGTCTGCTATTACCCTGAGCAATGGCCTGAGGAGCTATGGGATGATGATCTTCGCCGGATGAAGGAAATGGGGCTCTCGATCATTCGGGTAGCCGAATTTGCCTGGTCGGTGTTCGAGCCCGAGGAAGGCGTATTCCAATTTGACCTGTTTGACAAAGTCATTGACCTGGCTCATAAGCATGGGCTGAAGGTCATTATCGGCACCCCTACAGCAACGCCGCCTGCATGGCTGACGTTCAAGTATCCCGAGGTGCTCAACGTAACCTTTGATGGGGTCACGCTTCAGCATGGTCTGCGCCGCCACACCAACTATAACAGTCCCAAATATCGGGAGCTGAGCGCTCGCATTGCTCGCCAAATGGCGGAGCATTACTGTGATCATCCGGCCGTCGTTGGCTGGCAAATCGACAATGAATTCAATTGTGAAATTTCCGAATTTTATTCGGAAGCGGATCATCTGGCTTTTCGAGAGTGGCTGCAGCGCAAATACGTTACGCTCGACAAGCTGAATGAAGCTTGGGGCGCTGTCTTTTGGAATCAGACGTATTCCGCTTGGGAGCAAGTCTTTCTTCCGCGTCCGACAGCGGCGCCAAGACAGCCGAATCCGCATCAGGCGCTGGATGAGAAGCGGTTTATTTCCGACAGCACTATTTCTTACGCCGAGGTGCAGGCCAAGGTGCTGCGCGAGGCAGCGCCCAAGCAGTGGGTAACGACGAATGGCTTGTTCGGCCATCTCGACAGCCACCGGATGACGGACGAGCTGCTGGACTTTTTCAGCTACGACTCCTACCCGCAATTTTCCACCATTAACTATGACAAAAATGAAGATAACCCGCTGCTCGATCGCGGCTGGAGCCTGACGCTGTCTACAACTCGCTCCATTTCGCCGAATTTCTGCATTATGGAGCAGCAGGCTGGACCAGGCGGCTGGGTGAACCGCATGGATATGCCTTCGCCGAAGCCGGGTCAAATGCGCCTGTGGACGTACCAATCCATTGCTCATGGCGCAGATATGGTCGTTTATTTCCGCTGGAGAACGGCAGCCTTTGGCAATGAAATCTATTGGCATGGACTGAACGACTACCATAATGGCCCGAACCGCCGTCTTCGTGAAGCAGCGCAAATCGGCGCTGAGCTCGCCAAGGCCGGGCCGCACATTGTCGGTTCGCGCAACCGGGCAGAGGTTGCCCTCGTACGCGATTATGACAATGAGTGGGATGGCGAATATGATATTTGGCACGGGCCTTTTTCCTGGAAAAGCAGCAAGGAATGGTTCAAAGCGCTGCAGCGCCAGCATATTCCAAATGATGTCCTTTACATGCGAAGCGGTACAACGCTTGCTGACCTGCAGCGCTACCGCGTGCTCGTCTATCCGCATCCGGCCATTATGCGGGATGAAACAGCTGCTTTGCTGGAGCAATATGTGGCTAGCGGCGGCACCATTATATTCGGCTGCCGCACCGGCTACAAGGATGAGCGCGGCCACTGCTACATGCGCCCATTCCCTGGCGCCGCCGCACGCCTTGTCGGCATTTCCGTCGAGGAGTTTACGCAAATTAAAGGTACGCGCAAGTCGGCAATGATCGAATGGAAGCAAGGAGGCGGTGAAGCAACTACCGCGGATCTGTTCAATGATGTACTCGCAATCGAAAGCGATACCGTCGAGATCATTGGCGAATATGCCTCCGATTATTATGCAGGCAAGCCCGCCGTTACCCGCAATGTCGTTGGAGCTGGCTTTGCTTGGTATTACGGCGCTGTATTCAATGAGGCGGCGGCACGCAACGTGATCGGCATGCTCGGCTTGTCATCGCCAGTTGCCAATTGGCTCACACTGCCGGAGCAGGTGGAGCTGACTATTCGCGAGGGCGAGGCTGGGCCGCTCTACTTCCTCCTCAACTATGCGGAGGAAGCTGCCGAGCTCAATCTCAGCGAGCCGCGCACCGACCTTATAAGCGGGGATACGCTTCAAGGCTCAGTCATGCTGGAACCTTACGGCGTGCTTATTTTGACCTAAATGATTCAAAGCAGCTTTCAAAATATATAACCTAAATAAAACAGCACCCCGTTTCCGCCTCATCAGCTGAGGAAGATGCGGGGTGCTGTTATTTTAGTCTGGCTAAAGGCCGCAGCTATCTAGCAAGTTTCGATCGTATGACACTATTGCGCTTCCGCTTCCAGCACCAGTTCAAACTCCGCATCGCGGTCACAGACCAGCTTGCCATCCTTCACCTCAAGCTTGGCAACTTGAATGGAGCTGCGCCGCGTGAGATACCCCGGCACCTGACCAGGCACCTCCCAATCGCCGCGTCTATCGGGATGGGTGAAATAGAATATATACGCCTGCTCGCCTTGGACAACGACATCGGCATGCAAGCCAATGGTCCCGTCATCCTCACGCTGGCCTGGCTCATTCAAGATCAAGTTGTTGCGCTCCCAGCGTTCCAAATCATCCGAACGGAAGACGCCTTGTCCCCGCCATTCATCGACAATCATCCAATATGAGCCTTGCAGCCGAAATACATTCGGCCCCTCATGGCCCCGCTCCGTAATGACAGGACCAACCACTTTCCAGTTATACAAATCGCTGCTGTCTGCGGCATAGGTGAACGAGCCCAGCGCCTCATCCTTATACCACATGCGGAAGCGTCCATCCGGAAGCTCATAAATGCAGGCATCAATGACCCGATCCGAGCTAAGCCGTACATTAGAAACAAACGTCCAGTCGAGCAAATTAGCACTTGTATAATGAAAAATCTCCCGCTTATGGCCCGCCCAATCATCGGGCACGCCTTGAATATAGCTGACGTACATATGGTAAAGCCCATTATGCCAAATGATTTCCGGGGCCCAAAATGTATTTCGTCCCCATTCAATATCCAGCCCCGTCAGCGTTCCCCGGTAATTCCAGCTGCGGCCGCCATCTGCGGACGAGGCGACGCCTAAATCTGTGCCATGCACCCATGCAAAGCCTGGACCTTCCACCGTAGCACGGCGATTCGTATAAATGATCCACCATTCCTGCTGCTCGCGATTATAAATAACGACCGGATCTGCCGCTCCGTCAAAGATTGGATCTCTGAATAATGGCGCCTTCATCTACTCATTCCTCCTGGCAAGCTCTGTTTGCATTCAAGCGTAAACGGCTGTCGTCAATGGCTTGCAACAGAGCGCCACCTGACATCATTTGGGTTCGGACAGCTTTTTTCTTTATATTTGGCGGAGATTTGCACAATACATCCGCAAACGATGCATGTCGTCCCGCTCATCAGCTTCGGACAGCTGCCGCATTCCCGAAGGCGCGCTGCATACACCTCATCGTCCACGCAGCGTTCGGACGACTGAAACATCGGCGCAGCCAAAATCCGCTGGATCTGCGCTTCTGTGACGGTATAGCTGTCATCACAGCCTTTGCAGCTTCTTGCGCTCCTGTCCATGCCCGTCTTCATGCCGTCCGCCTCCATTGCGTTCTATTCATCCCTTTATTATTGCTCGATCAGCTCAAGCACCGTAACCGACATCGCTGGAAGCTTAGCCGATACCTTTTCTCCATCCCATGTAAAGCTTGTAAAAGCGGCAGGTTCTACTGCATTTGGCTGCTCAAACGTATTATGCGAGTCAATGGCCGCGCCTGCTAGCACTGTGCCCTTGATCGTTTTCTGGCCTTGTCCCAAGCCGCGCAGCGCAATGGATACGTCTGCTTCGGCACTATGATCCAGATTACATAAGCTGATATGGATTTTGCCATCTGCCGCTTTGGAAGCCGATACTGAAATTTGCGGCAGCTTCTCGTCGCCATGCTCGTAACGGGCGCTAGTCGTATGCGTATCCAGAAGCTCAGCATCCTGATGCACCTTAAACATATCAAAAATATGATAGGTTGGCGTCAGCAGCATTTTTTCCCCTTCTGTCAAAATAACCGATTGCAGCACATTGACGATTTGCGCAATGTTCGCCATTTGCACACGGTCGCAATGATCGTGGAAAATATGCAGCGTAAGGCCAGCTACGAGCGCATCGCGAATCGAGTTTTGCTGGTACAGGAAGCCTGGGTTCGTGCCCGGTTCTGTATTGAACCATGTGCCCCACTCATCGACGATCAAGCCAACGCGCTTCTCTGGATCATATTGATCCATAATCGCCGAATGCTTCGTAATAAGCTCTTCCATCCACAGCGCTTTTCTAAGCGTAAGGGCCCACTCGTCCTCAGGGAAGCCGGTAGCGGCTCCCTTGTCCTGCCATTCCTTCGGAACCGTGTAATAGTGCAGGCTGATGCCGTCCATTTTGTTAGCTGCTTCGCGCATCAGCACTTCCATCCACTTGTAATCGTCGACGTTCGGGCCGCAGGCAATGCGGTAAATTTCATTGTCGCCATAATTGCGAACGTAAGTCTGGTAGCGGCGGTACAGATCCGCATAATATTCTGGACGCATATTGCCGCCACAGCCCCAGTTCTCATTGCCGACGCCAAAATATTTCAGCTTCCACGGCTTCTCGCGGCCGTTTTTCTCACGCAGCTCCGCCATTGGCGATACGCCGTCGAAGGTTATGTATTCAACCCACTCGGACATTTCCTGTACTGTGCCGCTGCCTACATTGCCGGAAATATAAGGCTCGCAGCCGAGCTGTTCGCAAAGCAGCAAAAACTCATGTGTGCCAAAATGGTTATTTTCGACTACGCCGCCCCAATGGGTATTGATCATGCGCTTGCGCTCTTCGCTTGGGCCAATGCCGTCCTTCCAGTGATATTCATCGGCAAAACAGCCGCCCGGCCAGCGCAGCACCGGAATATTCAATTTTTTGAGCGCTTCCACAACATCGTTGCGAATGCCTTTCGTATTTGGAATGACCGAATCCTCGCCAACCCAGAAGCCTTCATAAATACAGCGTCCCAAATGCTCGGAGAAATGTCCATATATGTTGCGGTTAATCGTACCTTTAGCAATGTCTGCGTTAATTGTAATTTGATTGCTCATCGTTATTGCCTCCCACACGGATTAATAAAAATATAAATCATTTATTGATAACATTAATTTAACTTCATAATAAACAATCCAACCGCATTTATCAACCCTCTTTTGAAAAATAAATCGGGTAGACGTAAACGCTTACGTAATTGCTCGCTACAAACCAGTGAATGGGCGTCTCCCTGCTTTTCGCATGGGAGCGTGGCATCAAAAAAAAAGCTCCCCCATCCTCGCTCGGATGGAGAAGCTTTCTGGTTAAAGCCTTATACAACTTCGCTAATTGTCCGTTTGCCTGTGAACTGGCTGTTATACAGATCGGCATAAAAACCGCCCTGCTCCAGCAGCGCTTCGTGTCTTCCCTGCTCAATAATAGAGCCATTGTTCATGACCAAAATCAGATCAGCGCCGCGAATCGTCGACAAGCGGTGGGCAATGACGAAGCTGGTTCGATTTTTCATCAGCTCGCCCATTGCTCGTTGGATAATAATTTCTGTACGCGTATCAACGCTGCTCGTCGCTTCATCAAGGATCAGAATCGATGGATCAGCTAAAATGGCCCGGGCAATGGTCAGCAGCTGCTTCTGCCCTTGGGAAATGTTTGATGCTTCCTCGTTCAATATCGTGTCATAGCCATCTGGCAGCGTCCGAATGAAATGATCCGCATGCGCTGCTCTAGCCGCTTGATAAACCTCTTCCTCCGTAGCATCCTCCCGCCCATAAGCGATATTGTCGCGAATGCTGCCATTGAACAGCCATGTATCCTGCAGCACCATGCCGAACATTCGGCGCAAGCTTCTGCGCTGGAGCGCTGTAATGTCCTCGCCGTCAATCGTAATACGACCGCCATTCAGCTCATAGAAGCGCATTAGCAAATTAATCATCGTCGTCTTGCCCGCTCCGGTCGGACCGACTATGGCGACGGTCTGGCCAGGCAACACATCAATATTCATCCCGCTAATTAGCGGCTCATTGGCTTTATAGCCAAAATCTACCTGCTCGAAGCGAACGGCGCCAGACGGCTTGCTGATCGCTTTGGCATTTTTCGCCTCGATCACCTCATCCTCTTCATCAAGCAGCTCGAATACCCGCTCTGCGGAGGCGATTGTAGATTGAATAATATTCGCAATGTTGGCCAGCTGCGTAATCGGCATCGTGAACTGTCTTGTATATTGGATAAATGCCAAAATATCGCCGATTTTAATCGCATTTCTCGTGACGAGCAAGCCGCCGATGACGCATACGAGCACATAGCCGATATTGCTAATGAAGCTCATAATCGGCATAATGATGCCGGACACAAATTGTGCGCGCCAGCCAGAATCATACAGCTTCTCGTTCATTTCATTAAATTCATCCAGCGATTTGCGCTCATGTCCGAATGCTTTGACGATTTTATGCCCCGTGTACATTTCCTCGACATGTCCGTTCAAGCGTCCAAGCTCAGCCTGCTGGTCGGCAAAATATTTTTGCGAACGCTTGGCAATCGCCTTCGTTGCAAGTAAGCTCGCAGGAATCGTCAAGAAAACGATCAGCGTCAAAAGCGGGCTGATGGTCAGCATCATAACGATGACGCCGACGAGGGTAATGAATGACGTTATGAGCTGCGTCAAGCTTTGCTGAAGCGTATTGCTAATATTGTCCACATCATTGACGACCCGGCTCAGCACCTCGCCGTTGGAGCGCGAATCGAAAAACTTCAGCGGCAGGCGTGCAAATTTATTATTTACATCCTTGCGCAAATCATAGACGGTTTTCTGGGCGACGCCAGCCATTAAATACTGCTGAATGAAGCCAAATGCGGCGCTGATCAAATACAGCACAACAAGCGTCAGCAGAATCGTGTTAATCGCATCAAAATCAATACGGGCACCCGGAACGCCTTGGGCTATTCCCATTACTCCCTCGTAAAGCTTCGTTGTAGCTTGCCCCATCATTTTCGGGCTGACGATGCTGAATACGGTACTTAAAATCGCGGTCAGCAGCACAAGCGCAAGCTTCGTGCGATGCGGCTTCAAGTAGGCAGCCAGCCGTTTCAAGGTGCCCTTGAAATCCTTCGCCTTCTGAGGGGGCATCATCATGCCCATTCCTGGAGGACCCATGCCGATTCCTTTCGGCCTTTGCGGGGAATTCTGCTTCTGCTCACTCATGCAATTTCCTCCTCCGAAAGCTGTGAATATACGATTTCCCGGTACACATCACAAGACTCCATCAGCTCCTGATGCGTCCCGATTCCGGCTAGCTCGCCTTCATCAAGCACGATGATGCGGTCAGCATCGAGCACTGTACTCACCCGCTGGGCAACGAGCAATACCGTCGAATGTACCGTTTCCTCACGCAAGGCGGCACGCAGCTTCGCATCCGTCTTAAAGTCGAGCGCCGAGAAGCTGTCGTCGAACACATAGATTTCTGGCTGGCGAACGAGCGCACGAGCAATGGATAGGCGCTGCTTCTGCCCGCCGGAAAGATTGTTTCCTCCCTGCGATACGCTGGCGCCAAATCCTTCCTTCATCGTGCCGATAAACTCGGCTGCCTGCGCCACCTCTGCCGCATGCTCCATTTCCTCATCGGTTGCATTTTCTTTGCCGTAGCGGATATTATCCGCGATCGTGCCGGTGAACAATACGGCCTTTTGCGGCACAAAGCCGATTTTTTCGCGCAGCGTTTCCTGGGATAGCTCACGAATATCCACATCATCAATGATGATGCTGCCACCCGCCGTATCATAAAAGCGCGGAATCAAATTAACGAGCGTCGACTTCCCAGAGCCTGTTCCTCCAATAATAGCTGTCACCTCGCCAGGTGCCGCCTTGAACGAAATATTCGATAAAGCAGGCTGCTCGGCTCCCGGATAGCTGAACGTCACATCGCGAAACTCGATATAGCCTTTGCGCGTGCCTGTGTTCTTGACTCTGGCGCTGTCCGCAATATCCGGCACCATGTCCAGCACTTCATTAATACGCACCGCCGATGCCGAAGCACGCGGAATCATAACGAGCATCATCGATAACATTAGAAGCGAGAACATAATTTGCATCGCATATTGGATAAAAGCCATTAGTGAGCCGACTTCCATATCGCCATTCTCGATACGCAGCCCGCCAATTGCGATAATCGCCACTGTCGATAAATTCATGACCAGCATCATAAGCGGCATCATGACCGCCATAATTTTGTTGACTTTAATCGCCGTTTCGGTCAGATCGCTGTTGGCAGCGTCAAATTTCTTGTTTTCATAATTTGTCCGATCGAATGAGCGGATTACCCGAATGCCGGTCAGTCCTTCGCGCAGCACCAAGTTGAGCTTATCCATACGAACCTGCATCATTTTAAACAGTGGAATACCTTTGCGGACGACGAGCAATATCGCGCCAGCGAGAACAGGCAATGCGACAACCAGCACAAGCGACAGCTTCGCATCTTTCGAAATGGCCATAATAATGCCCCCGATGCACATCATCGGCGCCATTACCATCATGCGCATCATCATCATCAACACTTGCTGCACCTGTGTAATATCATTCGTCGTACGCGTAATGAGCGAGGCCGTGCCGATTTTGTCAAACTCCTGCAGCGAGAAGTTTTGCACATGTCCAAACACCTTCTCCCGCACGAGGCGCCCGAAGCTCGCTGAAGCTTTTGCCGAAAAATAGCTGGCGCCGATAGAGCTAATGCCGCCGACCGCCGCTATGAGCAGCATAAAGGAGCCAATTTTCCATATAAGCGGGGTATCTCCTTTAGATACGCCATCATCGACGATGTCCGCCATCAGCGTGGGGAGATATAGATCCGACAGCGACTGAATAAATACTAGCACAAGCACCGCGGCTATCAGCCAGCGAAACGGCTTTAAAAAGCGAAATAACCTTAACATTGCTGTTCATCCCCCGTTTGTTCAGACTCATTCAGCTCATCAAAATACTCAAATGCTTTGGATAAAATACGAACCAGTTCATGCGAATCCCGCTCTCCCAAGTATTGCGCCAGTCCTGCCATTCGATTCATAAAATCGGCAATGACCTTCTCCGCGATGCGTTCCCCTTCCTCTGTCAGCGAGATGCGTACAGCCCGCCGATCATCGGGATCAGCGTTTCTCTGCACGAGTCCATTCGTCTCCATCCCGTTGACCAGTTGGGTGATCGTGGGAGAGGTTACCCGGAGCAAGCGGCTGATGACCGAGATTTTCATCCCTGGCTTATCCTGCGCCTTCATAGAACCGCGCTTGATGCACATCAGCACCTGCATTTCGCTAAACTTGCCGTCCGGATTCGGCTTCTGCCGCCAATTGAGCCGATGAAAGCTGCGAAACACACGAATTAATTCATTTGTAATTTTCTCGCTGTGTTCCGTTGCATTGCTTTCTTTGCTTGTGTCGTCCGTCTTGTCTTTGCTGCTCTTATTGCTTGTGTCGTTTTCGTTATGTTCCAAAGGGAGCCCTCCTTTCATTTATATTTCTTTGCCCTTTCATGTAGGCTACCAATTATTTTCCCATTAATTATTTTCCTTATGATTATCTTATAACTAAAATAATAGGCAACCTAATTATAAAGCGCTCATTAAATGGCTGTCAATAACCCATTTTCAAGCTTCTAGAGTTTGTAGGCAAAACAGAGTTTGCCTCCAGCTTGCTTAGCGTTTATTCGCGGCCAATCTCATCAGACAATTCAAGATTTGAGAACCTTACCGTTCGTTCGATTGTTGCTGATATCGCTCGGCTTGGGTGCCTACTCCTTGTTTGGAGGACTGAGATTCCGCTATTCTAGCTTTTAATGCGATATTCAGGCGTAAGCGGACAGGAGATCCGCTATCGCCCTCCATATCGCTTCAAAATGGGTGTGGAGAGCGCATTAGCTGCTTCTGAGTCCGGAACCTGTGTCCTAACCGGTAATTCTATTGAAATAGCCGCTCCTGTGTCCACCAAGTCAATTGTTTTTTTATAAATGAAATCTAAAACGGAGAGTATGAAGCGGTTTTGGGTTTGGACTTTGGGCTTTGCCTTTGACTTTTGGCTTTTACGTTTTTGCTCTTCGTGTTTTCTTATCTTTGCCATTCGGGTTTAGGGTTTGAAATTTTAAGTGGGGGGTGGGGAAGCGGAGCGGAGTGAAGGGGTGGGGAGTGAGAAGCGGAGCGTTCGCTTTTAGCGTTGGATTTCTACCTATAGGGTGGAAATAACTGCATAGAAATCCAAGGCTAATGGCGATCGAGCCCCAACCCCATCACGCAGCGCAGCGCCCCATACACCCCCCATTTACGTTTCAAACATAAATGAATAAATTCTCATTAACTTCTCATAAACACCAAACAACATGATTTCCCCTTCCTTTGCGCTCTCATCATGAGAAAAGGCTCATTTTTCGGTGTGGTATAGTGTTTTTAGCCAAAACGAATCGTACAACGAAAGGAATCACACCATAATGATTAAGAGAAACTTTTTTCGCTCCGTCATCAAATTGAGCTTATGCGCAAGTATTGGTTTGACAGCCTTCACCTTCGCTTCCGGCAACCAGGCACATGCCGCAACTGAAACTTCCCTACAATTAATCGACTCCGGCAAGGAGTTTATCGGAACCCCCTATAAATATGGAGCCCCAGCAGGCATTACATACGCTTTTGACTGCTCTTCCTTTACCCAATACATATTCGATGCCATGGGCGTTTCGCTGCCACGCAGCTCCTCCTCCCAAGCATCCATTGGAGCCAAAGTGACTAAGGAAAACCTTAGTGTAGGCGATCTTGTTTTCTTTAATACGAGCGGCAGAGGCATTAGCCATGTAGCTATCTATGCGGGAAATAACAAAATTTTGCACAGCGCCACGAGCACGGGCGTGACGATCAGCAGCCTTGGCGAGTCATACTGGCATAAGCGCTACGTGACAGCACGACGCGTATTGAAATCCTAGGCCAAACCTTTCAACACGTTACAACGCAGCTATAGCGTTCTACAATTGAACTCCTATATAAGCAAAAACGTCCTGAACGCTAATTCGTTCAGGACGTTTTTGCTTATCGTTGTATTTCTAATGCTCCTCCAAATAAAAAAAGGCCGCCCCTTCTCCAGCATCAGGCTGATTCAGAGGGCGGCCATGCGTCATTCACACTTATTTGCTAAGCGTTTCTGTCAATACAGGAACGATTTGCGATTTGCGGGATACTACGCCCTTCAGAACGGCTTTGTTGTCAGCCAGCGTTACATTGTAGGCTTTCTCAACTGCGCCTGCTGCGCTGCCGATAGCAAGCGCTACGGAATCGCTGTTCAAAATGTCAGTTACAACGAATAGGAACAGGTCCAAGCCTTTTTCCGAAACGATTGCGTTAATCGCTGTTTCCAGATCCGCTTGGCGAACCAGTACATCGTTTGTGTCAACCGCATTAACTTGCGCGATTTCTACTTTGCTGCTGCCCATTTGGAATTCTTTCGCATCAAGCGAAAGCAGCTGAGCGATCGATTTGTCGCGCACGTCTGCTCCTGCTTTCAGCATTTCCAGACCGTATGCATCTGTATCAACCCCAGCGATAGCAGCAAGCTCCTTAGCAGCCGCTACATCTTGCTCGGTGCAAGTTGGCGATTTGAACAGCAAGGAGTCGGAAATGATTGCGGACAGCATTAGACCTGCGATTTGCGGCTCGATAGCTACGCCGTTTTCTTTGTACAATTTATTCAAAATCGTAGCTGTGCAGCCTACAGGCTCAGCGCGATAGTATAGCGGGTGGCTTGTCTCAAAATTCGCAATACGGTGGTGGTCGATAACTTCCAGCACGCGAACTTGGTCGATGTCTGCTGCGCTTTGCTGACGCTCATTGTGGTCAACGAGAATAACGGTCTCTACTTCATTGGCTACCGTTTCTACAAGACGCGGCGCCTCAGCCTTGAAATGAGTCAGCGCGTATTGCGTTTCTCCGCTAATTTCACCCAAACGAACCGCTTCAACCTCAAAGCCCAGCTTAGCCTTCAAATCAGCATATGCGATCGCAGAACAGATTGTATCCGTATCCGGATTTTTATGCCCGAAAATAAATGTTTTTGCCATTTTACTGTCTCCTTAGTTCTTGTATTTGGGATTGCGGCAGTCCGCATTTCCCAATAAGTTTTTCACACATTTGATTATATAATATAATGAAGTATATACCTATGCCCTTACAGAGATTTTTGCAAACAATCCTCAAATAAGCTTGCTTAAAGACAGAAGCGAATGGTATAAGGGGTATAGAACATTTGGCTGCCGAGTTACAACATCAACTAGACAGAACAGGAGACCTACAAAAGATGAGTTATAAAATTGCTTTTTTTGATATTGATGGCACATTATTAGATGAAGAAAAACAAATTCCCCAAGATACGATTGATGCGATTCGTGAAATTCAGGAGCAGGGCGTCGAGGCTGTCATTGCAACGGGACGCGCGCCTTATTTTTTCAAGGATATTGCCGAGAAGCTTGCGATTAACTCCTTCGTCAGCCTGAACGGCGCTTACGTCGTGTACAATGGCGTTCCCGTATACCACAATCCCATTCCTCGCACAGATGTCAAGGCGCTTGTTGAGCATGCCGGACTTCATAACCATTCCCTCGTCTTTGAAGGCCATGACGCATTTTTCTCCAACGCTGAAGCGCATCCGCAGGTGTTCGATTCCGTGACATCACTGCGCGTGGCGCAGCCGGGCTTCGATCCAAGCTATTGGGAAAAAGCGGACATTTATCAAATTTTCCTGCACTGCGAGCCGCAGGATGAGCATCTGTATACAGACGTCATCCCAGGCTTGCGCTATATTCGCTGGCATCCGTTCGCGATGGACGTGCTTACGAATGATGGCTCCAAGGCGCTTGGCATTGCCGCGCTGCTGGAGCATTTGGGACTGACGGCTCAGGAAGCACTTGCCTTCGGTGACGGACTAAATGACAAGGAAATGCTCGAAACTGTCGGACTAGGCATCGCCATGGGCAACTCCCATCCGGAGCTGCTGCCCTTCGCTGATTACGTAACGACTCATGTGAGTGAAAATGGCATTCGGGGTGGCTTGCGTCACGCCGGCTTGTTGAAGTAATATCGCCAATCTAGACATTTCATTAAAAAATAAAGAGGTACAGCTAACGGTTCGAAGCGTTAGCTGTACCTCTTTTAATATATTTGGAATTAGCTGCCGTTTACGTTCAGCCAATCACTTTCCTAATGTTAGACATGCTCACGCAGGTCAGCCTGACAAAACGTACTGGCCTTTTTTCCGCTTATTGCTCTTCTGCTACGGTGCTTTGAAACAAAAATTGAATGAGCCACCACAAGGACAGCAGTACAATAACTGCCGATGAGGTTAAAGAAATCCATTTGAAAAACAAATACAAAAAAGGGTTGCTGGAACGTGTTCTTCTGTGATCCCCACCACTAAGGTTCATAATAAATTTCGCCTCCTGTATGCGTTTTATGAAGCTCTAATCCATGCCGTATTGCCATGCTTTCTTCCTCCTTCTAATCATTAAGGCCTCTTTGTTCAAGAGGCCTTATCACTACTCTAACATATATGTGACATTAGAACCACAGTTCACCATCAATTAGTCAATAATACGTCATATTTGACATTGAGTTTCAAATTGACATTAAACTTGACAAAAGTTAGTTCATAAAATATAGTTAGTTACAAATAGTAATCAACTTAGCACAGGAGGAATTGCACATGACCTACAGCATAAATGCCGATACTGTACTTGGGACAGCAAAGCTGAACATTAGCGATATGAAACGTTCTCTGCCATTTTATCAAGAGGTTGTTGGCTTGCAGGTGCTTGAGCAGCGAGACAACGTTGCCCGCCTTACGGCAGACGGCGTCCATACACTTCTTGAGCTGGAAGAGATTCCAAATGCCATCGTCTCCGAACGCAGAACGACGACTGGCCTTTACCACTACGCCCTGCTGCTGCCTAATCGTGAAGCGCTCGGCGCAGCACTCGCCCGGCTAATCGCCTCCGGCATTCATATCGGTCAAGCCGATCACCTCGTCAGTGAAGCGCTGTATATCACGGACCCTGACAATAATGGCATTGAAATTTATGCAGACAGACCACGCTCAGAGTGGAAAAAAGAAGACAATGGCGATTACGTTATGGCTAGCAACCCCGTCGATTGGGACGGACTTCTTGCCGCTGCCGATCCGGCTGCTGCTACGCTACTGCCGCCCGGCACAATCATCGGGCATATTCATCTGCATATTAATGGCATTCCGGCTGCCCGCGCCTTTTACAATGGGCTGCTCGGCTTTGATATCGTAGGCGACTACACCGATTTCAAAGCGTTGTTCGTCTCAGCCGGAGGCTACCACCATCATATCGGGCTTAACATTTGGGCCGGCATTGGCGCCCCTGCACCAGCCCCCAATACTACTGGGCTGGACTACTTCACCATCGTCTATCCGAATCAAGCGGAACGGGATACAGCTATAAGCAGGCTGCGTGAGGCGGGAGCAGCACTTGACGAGTCAGACGGCATTATTTTTGCAACCGATCCTTCCAGCATTCGGATTAAGCTTGCAGTGGCGGAATAATAGGCCAGCAAGCAGCAGCTATAGCAAAAGCCACGCAAAACCACTGGCATGTGGTTTTGCGTGGCTTTTATGCTTTTTCAACTGGAGCAGTTGGCTCCATTTCAATATAAGAGCCATACTTATTCGCTGTCGCTCAAAAGTGCAGCTTCCGGCGTTACCTCATAAATCGTTATATTGCTGCCGCCTCCGCCAAAGCCGCGGAAGCTGTTGTCACTATTTCGATTCGTGAAAAATCCGTTACTACTTCCGCCAATTCCAGCGCTAGAATTACTGCTGTTGAAGCCACCACTATTATTGCTAGCTGTATCGCTGTTATTCACCGCATTCCCGCCTCCAGCTGTCGTCTGCCATTCGCTGGATTCAACCTGCTTGCCATGGGAAGTAATCCACTGCGTCAGCTCATTATTATTGCTGCCCCCGCGCCCGCCTTGCGAAACGAGAAAATATTTCAATTCCCCTGCGGCCACGAGCGCCTTCAGCCGGTCTACAGACAGAACGGGATCGGAGCCGGAATAACCGCCGAGTATAATGACATTTTCACCGGAATCGATAATATACGGCGCTGCGGTCGAATAGCTGTTCGTCGCAAACAGGTACCTCTCGCCTGTATTGTGCGCCTTCAAAAAAGCAAGCGCTGCTTCATTGAGCGGCTCATCGCGGGAAGAGGCATTCGTCTGATCAGGCCCTGCCTCCGGCAGCTGGCTGCTCTGCCCGTATACGATAGGCGTCGCCGCCCAGTAAGCCGGGCCAATGAACAGCACAAGCAGCCCGAGCAGCGCAATCAGGTTCACGGCTGGCTGCTGCCAAATTTTTTGGCGGCTCGCCGCATGCTTTCCGTTTTGAACGCCAGCATTCGCTGTCAAATATCCGCCATGCTCATACGGCAGCTTGCCGCCATACAGCTCGTTATCTGCGCCAGCATCTGCCCCTGCTTCTTCCCCTTCCGTGCCACCACTACTATGCCGTATTAATGACTTCGCCTGCTTCTGCTTCGCTATCCGCCAGCCAATGAGCAGCAAACTTGCTGCCATTCCGCCAACTAGCACGGCAAGCGACCACCCGCTGCCAATTGTCGCGTCAAATGGATGCATAATATACCATTCGAACCCCGCTGTTGCGGCAATACCGAGCGGCAGCAGCCAGCTTACCCAGCCCGCTTTGCTGCGATATTGTCTCCATAGCTCACTCCAGCCTGCTCCAAGCAGTGCGGCAATCGGGGGGCCCATCATAATTAAATAATATTGATGAAAAAAACCTGCGACGCTGAAAAAGGCCATAACCGGTACCAGCCACGCCAGCCAGAACAACGCCTCCTTATGCTTCATCGTCATATTCCGTCTGCGAATGCTAGCCAGCAAACCCACGCAGCCTACAAATACAAAAGGCAAAAACCAGCTTGCTTGACCGGACAGCTCGGCTTGGAATAATCGAAGCGGCCCTGCTGTTCCTGTTCCAAACATGCCGCCTGAGCCACCGCCGCCAAAGCCGCCGCGACCACCCATGCCGTCCATTCCCCCACCTGGACCGCCGTTAAAACCGCCGGCTCCAGCATCTCCCCCGGCACCTCCTGGGAGCCCACCAGTCCCGCCGCCATTATTGTTATTGCTATCCGCGCCCTGGCTGCTTCCGCCACGGCGGCTGCCACCATCGACGCTCGCCCCCTGCCCATCCTGCTCTACAGCCGCAATGCTGCGGTTCCCGCCTGGCACATCGCCGCTGAACCAGCTATTTACAATATTCGTCTGGGCAAAAGCTGTATTTCCAACCGCCGGAAGCTGCTGCGGCCCCATCATCGAGCCGGAACCGCCTCCACGATTTCCAGTCAGCCTTGAAAGTCCGTTATACCCGAAAGCTAGCTCCAACACAGAGTTTGTCTGGCTGCTGCCCACATAGGGACGACTATCTGTGGATATAGAATCAACTGTTACCGCCCAGGATAAGGAAATCACG
Organism: Paenibacillus sp. Leaf72; assembly: GCF_001422685.1. Lineage (NCBI taxonomy): Bacteria > Bacillati > Bacillota > Bacilli > Caryophanales > Paenibacillaceae > Paenibacillus > Paenibacillus sp. Leaf72. The sequence continues at coordinate 821,911 of NZ_LMLV01000001.1, forward strand.
AGCATAATAGCGGTCGCTCCTGCCAGCAGGCTGATTTTTTTAAACCATTTGCCCTTCCACGCCATTAAAGCAAATAAATAAAACGCCGGAAGCACCATGTAGGCTTCCATCATTTTCATATTAAATCCAACACCTATGACGGCAAAAGCGCCTATCAGCCAAATCGCCTTGCCCTGCTTCGTTCCACGGAATAACAGCCATACGGCAAGCAGCAGCGTAAAAACGAGCATGCTATCGATATTATTCGTCCGGCTCACGGCAACCGCAACCGGCATCGTTGCCATCGCTGCTGCTCCGATCCGTGCTGCCGCAAGGCCAAAGGACGGTTTGAGCAGCACATACAGCAAAATCGTCGAGCCAATACCTGCTAACGCTTGGGGCAAAATCACGCTCCAGCCATGCAGACCCAGCACATAGGCAAAAGCCGTCTGCACCCAGAACGTGACCGGCGGCTTGTCAACGGTTACGAAGCCTCCAGAATCTACGGTTGCAAAGAAAAAATTGTGGAAGCTTTGCAGCATACTTGCGACCGTAGTCGTGTAATACGTATTGACATGGTCATCTGTCCAGATTAAAAATCCATTCAAAAATGCCGATACGAGGATACATACCATTAATATTGCATCCATGCGCTGTTTTTTTATTACTGCCATGGCTCAGCCGCCCTTTCGCTTCCGTCTCTTGCTTCACTATGAGAGATTGTGCGCCTTTTCCCTGAAAATCGAATGAAGCAAAGCTGAAATTGAGCTTAAAAAACAGAAACGATACAAATGGAGCAATAAAAGTAAGGCTGAGGTCCAGCGAAAAAAGGTTATAGTCGTTCGCCCTGAGTGGAATGCCAATGTTCAAACAAAGAAGACTCAAGAACCACCGTCAGTGGAGCTTGAGTCTTCTATATTTAAAAATAACGATTTATCTAGATTAAACCCGATTTGCTCAACAGCTTCTGAACGAGAACAGCCACTTCCGCACGCGTAATGAAAGCACCCGGAGCAAGTTCATTCCCCTTTCGTCCTGTTACTAATCCATAGCTCAAGCTGTCGATAATGCCTTCCTTGGCCCAGCTCGATACCGCACCATTGTCGGTGAAAGCATCCAGCGCTTGCCCTGCAGCTGGTGATGTTTTCTCCTTCAATTTCGTTAGCAGCATCGCTCGGGCTAGAAGGGTCATCGCTTGCTCACGCGTCATTTTATCGTTCGGACGCATCGTCCCATCCCCGAAGCCACTGATTAAGCGATAGTGGGATGCTGTGCCCAAATCTCCCGCGAACCAGCTGTTCGGAGCAACATCGACGAAGCTCGTCCCCTGCATTTTGGGCTGCAAGCCCAGAGCACGGATCAGAATCGCCGCGAACTCCGCTCGGGTTACCTCTTGATTGGGATTAAACATGCCGTTCGCGTCCCCTTTAACGATCAGGCGCGAGCCCATATCGTTAACCGCTTGTTTTGCCCAGTGTCCCTCTACATCCTTGAACGCGAGCGGGTGCCAGATTAAGGAATAGACACTGTTCGTCAAGCTGCTCACCTTAGCATAAGAAACTCCATCGCGTAACACTATTTTCGTTGGGACGTGGCGCAGCGTTCCGTCCGTTTCAATTACAACCCCAGTCGTAATTTTGCTCGTATCCACACCTGCAGGAATTGCAATACTGCGTTCTACGTAAGCATCGAACTCACTCACATTGATGCTCTCGTTCAAATATATGGCTCTTACACTAAAGTCCAGCTGTGGAACGACAAAGGCTATCTTTGCTCCAGCAGACTCATCGTGAGTCCACTTAAGCGGCTCTTTGGGCACAGCAATTTCGATCTGAAAGCGAATATCCTGCAAGGCAATCGACTTGCCAAATTGATCTGCAATGGCTCCGATATTGATCTGCAGCGCTGGTAAACGATAAATCGCTTTATCCGTTTGCAGCTCCAGAACCGCCTGCCTCGATTCCATTTCATGAATAATTTGCCCATTAAGCTCTGCGATAATAACATCGGAATTGGCTTTCGACTGTATCGTTACGACCGCCGAATGAGCCTCTGCTGCAAGCAGGCTTTCCAGCTTTTTCTGATCAACGGTAATCGTTGTTACGCTCTGGGAATCAACCTTCGTTACTTTCGCCGATCCCAAGTTCTGCGATTTACCATTAATAAGAACGAAACGGTCAGATGGGCCGGCTTCCGGCGCCGTTGAAGGTGCCGGCTGCGACGGCGTGCTTCCTCCGCCGTTGTTATTGGGAGGACTTACCGGTGTTACAGCAACGGACGCAGTAGAAGCCGCGCTATTGCCCACTTCATTAATCGCGATTACGGTAAAGGTGTACGCTGTGTCATTTGTTAAGCCTGTAACCTTAATGGGGCTGCCCGTACCGCTCGCTGTCACTCCCCCTGGATTAGACGTTACCGTGTAGCCCGTAATAGTGCTGCCTCCATCGCTGGCAGGCGGAATGAAACTTACCGTCGCTTCTCCATTGCCTGCCGTCGCTGTCACACCGGTCGGTTCGTCCGGATGTGTCATTGGCGTAACGGCATTCGTTGCCGCCGAGGAAGGTGAATCTCCGCTTCTATTCGATGCAATAACGGTAAACGTGTAGGATTGACCATTCGTCAAACCGGTCATTTTGATTGGACTATCCGTGCCGGTCGCTATCAGGCCTCCTGGATTAGCCGTTACCGTGTAGCCCGTAATTTCGCCGCCCCTATCATTGGCAGGCATAGTGAAGCTTATCGTCGCTTCTCCGTTGCCTGCGGTTGCTGCAACGCTAATAGGAGCGCTCGGAGCAGCATAATCCCATTTTTGAATACGATGATTGCCGAAATCAGCCACATATATAATTTCATTGTGGTAAACTGCCACACCGGTCGGACTGCTAAACTCGCCAAGACCGCTTCCTTCCCCGCCCCCGCTCTTTGACCACTCAATCCACATTCCATCCGCTATATTCAGCTTCTGAATGCGATGATTGCCCAAGTCCGCAACGTAAATATCCCCATTAATGTCTACCGTCAATCCGTATGGCTCGTTGAACTCGCCCAAGCCGCTTCCTTCTCCGTTGCCGATTTCCTCCCATTCGCCTTTGGAGATGTCCAGCTTTTGAATGCGATGGTTATCTGTATCGGCTACGTAAATATTGTTGCTGCTGTCTACCGCAACACCAGTCGGATAATTAAACTCGCCTATCTCGCTTCTTCCGTTTCCTCCGCCTACAGTCTTCCATGTTCCGGTTGAAGCCTCCAGCATTTGAATGCGAAAGTTGTTCGTATCGGCGACATAGACGTTACCCTCACTGTCAACTGCAACGCTGGAAGGGTATGCAAATTCCCCAGAGCCACTTCCTTGGCCGCCTCCTGCTTTTCCCCATGCCCCCCACGTTCCCGTACCTGCATCCAGCTTCTGTATCCGGTGATTGTTACGATCAGCGACATAAACGTTTCCATTGCCATCAACAGCTACGCCAGTCGGATTTTCAAACTCGCCCAGGCCGGTACCCGAGCTTCCGTCTATTTTCCCCCACGCGCTCCAGCTGCCCGTAATCGCATCGAGTTTCTGAATGCGATGGTTTTCATAGTCGGCCGCGTACACATCGCCTTCATCATCTATCGCGATTCCTGTTACACCATCAAATTCGCCGAGGCCATCGCCTGCAACCGCCCCCATATAACCCCAGTTGCTCCAAGAGTCCGCCAGCCTATCCAGCTTCTGAATCCGGTGATTTTCGCTATCGGCTACATACACATCGCCGCTTTCGTCTACCGCTACGCCGAATGGACTCCTAAACTCGCCTAACTGGCTTCCCAAGCCTCCGCCGCTCTTCTTCCACTCGTTCCACGAATTTGTAGAAACATCAAGCTTCTGAATCCGGTGATTTCCCGTATCGGCTACGTAAATATTACCGCTATGATCAAGGGTGACATCAGACAAGTTTTTAAACTGGCCCACACCGCTTCCTAGCGAGCCGCCGATCAGCTTCCATTCGCCCGATGGCACAGACGAGAAATCCAGCTTCTGGATGCGGTTGTTGCGAGAGTCGGCTACATAGACATTACCACCCTCATCTACCGCGACGCCTCTAGGAAAATTAAACTCGCCCAGACTAGTTCCCGAGCCTCCGCCGCTCCTCTTCCACTCGCTCCACGTATTCGTAGAAACATCCAGCTTCTGGATGCGATGGTTGTCGGTATCGGCTACATACACGTTCCCGTTAAGGTCAACGTCTACGCCTCTAGGCGATTTAAATTCCCCTATACCGCTTCCCGAGCTTCCGCCAGCCTTCGACCATGCGCTCCACGTATTCGTAGCAGCATCCAGCTTCTGGATGCGATGGTTGCCCATATCCGCTACATAAACATTGCCGCTGCCATCTACTGCAACGCCTGACGGGTTTTTAAACTCTCCGAGTCCGCTTCCCGAGCCACCGCCGCTTTTCTTCCACTCGCTCCATTCCCCCGTAGAAACATCCAGCTTCTGGATGCGATGGTTGTTAAAATCGGCCACGTATACACTTCCACTTCCGCTGCCATATACCGAAACGCTAACGGGTAGATCAAAAGAACCTAACTGGTCATTCATCGTTATACCAAGCTTCGCATACTGACTCCACGTTTCGGCTTGCGCTGAAACTCCTGATACAGGAAGCACAACCATTGAGATGATTACGCTCCATATCCATAATTTCCTTGAAAAAAGCTTGACGTATCCCCTATTCATCACTATTGATCGTCTCCTTCGACTCTAATCGACTACATTCTACAAAAACCCACTTAACAAACACTTAAAAGACCGCTCTAACCGCAGGGCTGTCCTAGGTTTGAACAAGATTTGCAAACATGGTAGACTTTTTCATGAGATCGCCCGTGGTGAGAAGCAACCGTTTGCAAAACTGGAGATGATAAAATGTCGGTAAAAGGAATTAAGCTGCTGCTTGTTGATGACGAGCCGCATATCGTGCAGTTTTTGGAGCTTGGCTTGCTGAATGAAGGCGCGGATGTTCGGACAGCCAGCAATGGCGAGGAAGCGATTATGGTCGCTAGCGACTTTAGGCCCCATGTTGTCATTTTGGATGTGATGATGCCGGGCATGAACGGCTTTGAGGTTTGCCAGGCGCTTAAAGCAACGGGCGATAATATCGCCATTATTATGCTGACTGCCAAAGATGAAACGCAGGATCGCGTGAAAGGGCTGCGCATTGGTGCTGACGATTATGTCATTAAGCCATTCAGCTTTGAGGAATTGCTTGCCCGCATTCAAGCAAGGCTACGTAATCAATTTCCGAATTTGCTCGGGGAAGTCGTATACGGCCCGTTCCGCATCGACGATTTGCGCAAGGAGCTATCCTACATGGATCAAGTGCTGGAGCTGTCGCCTACCGAATATGAGCTGCTGAAATTTATTGTAATGAACAACGGCATTGTGCTGAGCAAGGCGCTTATTTTGGACAAAGTATGGGGCTATCATTTTGGCGGCGAGGAAAATATCGTTGAGGTGTACATTCGTTCGCTGCGCGAGAAGCTGCAGGACAAGGAGCACCGGCTTATTCGCACGCTGCGCGGCTCTGGCTACCGCATGGATTTGCCATGACGGACCGCAAAGCTCCGCTGCTGCTTCGCCTACTAAAGCCCGAATCGCTGCGCTATCAGCTGCTTAGCCGTTCGCTGTTCGTACTGGCAGGGCTGCTTCTGTTAATTGGAACGCTGCAATATGTTTTAATGAAGGACTTTATATATAATAATCGAGCCGAGGCTTTGGAAGCGCAAATTCAGGCTATGCCTCCCCAGTGGCATTCGGACGGCAAACCCGCTTTCCCGAGAAAATCGCCCAATAACGGTGAGATGACATCGGATGATTCCACATTTTCACCGCCGCCTTCGCAGGAAGGCCCAAGCAATATGCCTACGATTAGTCAACCAGGCCTATCACTTGCCTATGTGAGCAGCACAGGTGAACGAACGATATTAACAACTAGCAGTGAAACGTGGACACCAGAGCTAAGCAAAGCGGAATACATGAAGATTTTTGAGGATTTGAAAAAGCATCGCGACGGCGGTTATCAGCTGCTCAGCAATAGCGAAGGCGCCCAGCAGCTTGTCGTCTTTCGGCTGGCCGGACCGCCGAATTCGCCAGATGGACTCATTCAAGCAGGCAACGACACCGATTTGCTGCAAACGGTGCTTGCATCGCAGCTAGCTATTTTCGCCGGGCTGTCTATTGTTGCCTTGGCCGGTGGCTTATCGCTTTACTTGCCACTGCTGCGCAAGACGCTCGCACCGCTGTCGCGCATCGTGAAGGCCGCACAGCGCACCGACGCCATTAATCTCACCGAGCGATTGCCTATATCGCAAGGACAGCAGGAAATCGATCTGCTTTCCGAAGCGTTCAACGGCATGCTCGGTCGGCTGGAAAGCTCCTTCGAGACGGAGCGGCAGACGACGGAGCGAATGCGGCGCTTTGTTGCTGACGCTTCACACGAGCTGCGGACGCCGCTCACTTCCATCCATGGGTTTCTGGAGGTGCTGCTGCGCGGAGCCGCTTCAAATCCGGAGCAGCTGCACCGCGCTTTAACGAGCATGAAGCTTGAATCGACGCGCATCAACAAGCTGGTAGAAGATTTGCTGCTGCTAGCCAAGCTAGATCAGACGCCAGAGCTCGTTAAGGTCGATACAAACCTTGGCAATCTCATTCATGAACTGGAGCCGCAGCTGCACATTTTGGGCGGCCAGCGTGAGGTGCGGATTGACGCTGCTGTGAGCCTAAGCGGGTGCTACAATCCCGATCAGCTCAAGCAGGTTGTGCTTAATTTATTTTTAAATGCAGTCCAGCATACCGATGCCAATCAAGGTAAAATATCGCTTAAGCTCGCAAATTCCGGAGCCTATGCCGCCATCTCCATTACCGATAACGGAACGGGTATTAAGCCGGAGCATCTCCCCCATTTGTTCGAGCGTTTTTATCGCAGTGAATTTTCCCGCACCCGCCTAAGCGGCGGAGCAGGCCTCGGGCTTTCAATTACGCAGTCCATCGTTGAAGCGCATGGCGGAACGATTGAGGCGGCCAGCATCGTCGGCGAAGGCAGTACATTCACCGTCAAGCTGCCGTTAGCGGATGTATAAGCAAACAGGGTGCCCCACAAGGCCACAATCTGGCCGCGGGGACACCCTGTCTTATTTTTCACTTTGCAGCACGAACGCATCCAGCTTATTGCCATCCACATCATAAGCCTCATATGTCAGCTTATCTCCTTCGATCGTAATGCCGGCAAACATTTGCTTATTATTTTGAAAATGAACCTTATGATAAAATTGATCCTCTTTCATCTCATTAAACTTCTGCCCCGCTGCGTTAGTGACGACGTAGACGGTACCGCTTGACGTGCTGATGACACCATCTCCATCCCCTGTCACCTTGCCATCCTTCAGCGGATACGATCTTGCATATTCATGGTTATGCCCCTGAAGCACGAGATCAACCCTATATTTGTCAAACAGCTTAACCCAATCATCGATTTTCTCGTATTGATTACCGGCATAGGGGCCACGATGAACCGATACGATAATCCAGCGTTTGTCTGTAGCTGCCAAATCCTTCTCCAGCCACTTGGTCTGCTCCTTTTTGTTCGACTCCGTGTTCAGCATGATGAAGTGCGCCGAGCCGTAGTCGTACGAATACGTTGTACCTTCAATCGAGCCGTCCGCTCCATTGGCTGGCAAATTGAAATGAGCGACGAATTCGTCTGCGTTATTATCTACCTCGTCATGATTGCCTGTCACAGGCATAAGCGGAAAACGCGTAACCCACTGCTGCGCCTTGCCAAAAAAGTTTTGCCACGCGATTTCATCATCCGGATTTTCCGTCAAATCGCCGTTATGCACAATAAACTGCGCGCCAGGAAATGTGCTAAACGCCTGATCCAGCGTATTTCCCCAAAGCTCGAAATCCTGCTCCGTCACCCCTTGAGAATCGGTCACATTTATAAAAGTAAATGGATCCGCAGCCTGCGCCTGCGTCATAAAATGGAACGCTTCGCTCCAGCCGCTCTCACTCCCGTCGCCCACACGGTACGTATAGGCTGTGCCCGGCGACAGCCCCGTAAGCTCCAGCTTATGCCCCCCTCTTACTGCGCCATTGCCTGTATCCAGCGTTGATGTCTTCCCCTCAAGACGACTGACCTGCGCCCCCTCGCCCTCGCCTGACAATTTTGCAGCATCCATTCCTTCAATCCATTCAATCACTGTTCCCGCTTGCGGATTATCCGTAAACCAGGTGAAAGCGCGGCTCGTTGCCGCATCCTCTTTAAAGGTTGTAACGATAGCATAAGGCTTCCCAGCCGCCTTCTCTGTTGTCCCAGCCGATTTCAGCCATTCTATTCCTGCAACGACAAGCAATAGTACAAGGCAAAGGGCCAAAATCCATATCCATTCTTTTTTCATCTTAATCTCCTTTCCCGTGAAGTTCATACCTGTGCTGCCTTTTACGATAACGCTCCCGCCTAAAGCAAGTCAAACTTTTCACCCGGCATTCAGCAATCTTTCAGCGGGCACTCATTTTCACATCAGCATCTGAATTTACAATAGCTTTACAAACAGCTTAGCGAAGACACCATAACAGCTAAACGATTGATAGAGAGAAGGAGGGAGTCATTTGCAGCAAAATTTGAAGTTCCGGCATGAGCTGAAATTTATCATCAACCAGCATCAATATTTCATCATCCGGCAGCGGCTAAAAAATATGATGCAGCAGGACGCCAATGTCGGCGATACGGGCGAATACCACATTCGAAGCTTGTACTTCGACGATGTGAACAATAAAGCGCTGCATGAGAAGCTGGGCGGCGTACGCGACCGAAGCAAATATCGGATTCGCATTTATAATACGCAGGACAAGGTCATCCATTTTGAGAAAAAAATCAAATTCAAGGATTACATCGCCAAAGTCAAGGAGCCGCTTACGCGGGCCATGTACGACCAGATGATGGCTGGCGACTATGAAGTGTTCAACCGGCCTGATAAGCCGCTGCTTATGGAAATTTACAATGAGATGAAGTACCGGCTGCTTCGCCCGAAGGTGATCGTCGATTATGTGCGCGAGCCTTATGTTTATGAAAATGGCAATGTACGGATTACGTTCGACAAGGATTTGCGAACGGGGCTGCATGCGCTGGACATTTTTGACCCGAATCTAGATCCCGTCATCGCTCTGGAAGATAACCGGATGATACTCGAAGTGAAATTCGATGAATACATGCCGGCTTATATTCAAACTGGGCTTCAGCTTGAAGGGCTGCACCGTACCTCGGCATCCAAATACGTGATCTGCCGCAAATATCTTAAATTCAACACTTGGGAGGATTTTTAAACGATGGAGACGACGACTACAGCAGCTGCCGCAACAACTACAACGACGGAAACGTCCACTTCTTTTGCCGATATTATTAAAAACTCGGTGATGAGCAACTTTACTTCCGATATTAGCATTTCGAAAATACTCATTACGCTGGGCGTAGCTTTTCTGATTGGTTTCTTCATCTATACGCTGTACAAACGGATTTTCAGCGGTGTGCTTTATTCCAAAAGCTTCAACGTCTCACTCATCGGCATGACGATGGTTACTGCTATGGTCATTATCGCGATTAACTCTAATCTGGTGCTCTCGCTCGGTATGGTCGGCGCATTATCCATCGTCCGCTTTAGAACGCCAATTAAAGATCCGACCGACCTGATCTTCCTGTTCTGGGCAGCTGTTGCCGGTATCGTATCGGGTGCGGGCTTCTATACGCTCGCTGTTATTGGCTCTGTCGTGGTCGGCCTTATTCTCTTCTTCTTTGTCAAAGGCGGCTCGGTTGAGCAGCCTTACCTGCTTGTCGTCAACTGCGACAATGAAACGACCGAGAAAGAAATTCACGGCCGTCTGAACAAGCTCGTTAAACGTTACAATGTGAAGCAAAAAGCCGTTACGCGCGGCAATGTGGAAATGACGATTGAAATTCGGCTTCGTGATCAGGAAGGCGCGTTTGTTAACCAGCTTTCCGAGCTATCAGGTGTCAAAAATGCCGTTTTGATCAGCTACAGCGGGGATTATGTATCATAATTATGAGGAGGTTTCCGGCATGAAAGCAAAAGCTTCAACCTTGCTTCTAAGCCTGTGCTCCCTCCTTCTGCTTCTCACCATTACAGCCTGTACCAATGGTACAGGCTCTACTCCAACGACAACGGAAACAAACGTTGTCTCAGGCGGGGAGCAGACGCTGGATGAGACGGTATTTCCCAAGGACAAGGTTATCGATGTAAAAATTACAGTGGACAAAGATGACTTTCAAAATATGCTGGACAACGCCAGCGCAGAGGAATTTAAGGAAGCGACGGTCGATTACAACGGCCAAGTTTTCAAAAATGTCGGCATCCGCACGAAGGGCAATCTCAGCCTGAGCAGCGTCGTCAATATGACTGATTCGGACCGCTACAGCTTCAAGCTGTCTTTCGACGAATATGTCAATCAGACGATTAATGGCATTAGCAAAATCAATCTGAACAATAATTTCAGCGATGCCTCCTATATGCGCGAGTTTCTTTCCTATGAGCTTGCCGAAGCAATGGGCTTGCCAACCCCTAAATATTCCTATGTGAATGTATATGTAAATGGCGAGCTTTGGGGCTTTTATTTAGCGATCGAGCAAATTGGCGATGCCTATTTGGAACGCAACTTTGGCAACAGCTACGGTGCGCTTTACAAAGCAAACGGCGGCAATGGCAGCGAGCTTAACTGGCTGGAGACGATGAAAGCTTACACAGGGCTTGATCTCAAGTCCGCTTCGTCCAATGACGATATTTTGCTGAAAATGCTCGATGAATTAAATAACGGTACGGATTATGACAGCGTTCTTGACGTACAGGAAGCGCTGAAATTTATTGCCTTAAACGCAGTTGCCGGCAATATGGACAGCTATTTATCGGAGAAAAAACATAACTACTATTTATATGAGGATGATGGCCTGTTCTCGGTTTTGCCCTGGGATTATAATATGTCCTTCGGCGGCTTTGGCGGCACGGGCGTGCTCATTGATGAACCGACGTCCGGTACGCTGGCGGATCGGCCTCTCATCGCCAAATTGCTGGCAGTCGATGAATACAAGGAGCAGTACCACGCGATTATCAAACAAATGATAGAAGGATATTTGGCAGATGATACTTTCGCAGCCAGAGTAAAAGAAATAGCCGAGCTGATTTCTCCTTATGTAAAAGCGGACCCTTCTTCCTTCTATTCCTATGAAGAGTATGAGCAGGGCATTACGACGGTGCTTTCCTTCGCAAGCACTCAAGTAGCAAGCGTCACCCAGCAGCTTGACGGCACAATTCCTTCCTCGGGCGACGGTTCCGGCAGCGGCAGCAGCGGCTTTGGCGGTGGTGGTGGTATGGGCGGCGGCGGTTTCCCTGGTGGTGGCAACGCTCCAACTGACGGCGCTAACGCGGCGGGCGGTAATCCTCCAACCGACGGTACTAATGCAGCGGGTGGCAATGTTCCAACTGATGGCGCCAACGCAGCGGGCGGTAATCCTCCAGCTGACGGTGCTAACGGTGCGCAGCAAGGCGGTCAAGGCTTCGGTGGTGGAGGCTTTGGCGGCGGAGGTCCAGGTGGACAAGGCGGTATGGGCGGACAAGGCGGCATGATGGCACCGCCCAATGGCATGGGGGGCGGCGGTCCCGGCGGTCAAAGCACTCAGCCGCAGGGCAGCGCTTCGGAAGCTATTACTGCAGGCATCGCATTAATTATTTTAATCTTGTCGAGTGTGTTCGTTATTTTCTACAACCGCAGAAGGCTGTAACCAAACTTGTGAAACGGAGCGTAAAAAATCGCAGAATAAGCGATTTTTTACGCTCTTTTCTTTTGTTAAGGCTGCTCTCAACTTTTTATTCGACTTCCTTCCATTACATCGGCCGTTCGATCTAAAATGCAAACAAGATGTTCACAATTCATCCATATCATTTAGAAGCTAACTTAATTTTTTGATGACAACAGAAGCGTTTACGTTTGTTTGTGTGCCACCGGCCAAAGTCTGAAGGCCAACCGCAGCAGCTGAACTATGATTTCGCAGAGTAAGAACATCACCAGCCGCTAGAGCAATTATAGCCTGCCCATTGTTTTGCTGAGTGCCAGCACCTGAGCCATAAACAGTTCCCGCAACCAGTGTGCCGTTTAAAAATAGGGCGAATTGGTTTGGTTCTACACACGATACAGAAAAAGCAACCTCATATTTGCCCGGATTGCTAACTGCAATTTGTGCGGTTTCGGGGTCATGGGTGATTCCAGGTGAAAGAATGCCATTTGAATCAAAAATAACATCCGTTTCTACAGGAACAGTTTGAGCACCTGCATTATAAATAACACCGGAAATTATTGGGGGAATGATAGGGTATATAATCGCCATTCATTTCCACTTCCTTTATTTGTTTTTTCAAGTAGATATGTACGAAAATAATATCCCCAAAAGCAATTAAAAAGACAATGCCGACAATCCAAAACAATATAATTGTCGGCATCTCATCCATAAAGATGATTAGTTTACAACAAATTCGATTACAACTGGTGTCGCAGGATCGAGTGCATCACCACCAGGTATGGTGATCGCAGTGGTAGTAACAGTTGAAGTATCTGCTGTTTGAATCTGCGCATTAATATAAAGATTATAATACGCGGGTGCAGTTGGAAAAGCTGTGGCAGCAACTCCGGCATCATTGGTGGTGGCTGTTGCAAGAATATTAAATGCAACGCCGACACCTGTTCCGTCTCCAATTGTAGCAGAAAACCTTCGAGCAGCCATAAAGGGTTTTGTAATTGCCATTTATATCACCTCCCTTCTTCAATCTCTACTAGTAAATGATAGAGATAGATTAAAGGGAAGGGCGGATCATCTAATTAAACGCACATTTTATAAGGTTACTTGAGCAAAAAATTGAATGATTTCGAGAATAATAGGCGTACCTAAAAAAATAGTTTGATTGTTTAGATTAATGTTCAAGGCACTTTCATTTAAGCTATATATACTGCCTTCTTGCAATATCCCATTGATGTAAAGATTACTATAGCTATTTTGACCAATTCCTGTAAATGCGGTTATTAATGTTCCCTCATCGTTTGTAAATTCTTTAGCTGGAATCGTTACAGAGGACTGTATATCTGAGGTCACAATATAAAAATATCTTTGAGCACTTGGCAAAATAATGATATCAGGAAGGACGACAGGTCCTGGCGGTCCTGGTGGGCCCTGAGGTCCTTGCAAGCCTGGAGAGCCTTGAATCCCTTGCGAGCCAGGTCCTTGAGGGCCTTGAATCCCTTGCAAGCCCGGAGGGCCTTGAGGGCCTTGAGAGCCTGAAGGGCCTTGAGGTCCTTGCGAGCCTGAAGAGCCTTGAGGTCCTTGCGAGCCTGAAGAGCCTTGCGTCCCTTGAGAGCCTGGAGGTCCTTGTATATCTCCCGGAGCTATTATAATATTTTCCGGTTGTGTACAAGCAACACGTTTAAATTTTTTTCTCGATAAAATAAACTTTTTACGTTCTTTTTTTCTTCTCAAAGGGCAAACAATAACTGTTTTCTTTTTAAAATCTTTTTTTCGGCCAGTATTAGAGCTCTTCAGTTTCCGTTTATCTGTTATACGTATGTTCTTTTTTTTGACGATACATTTCTTATTACGTGCAGGCTTTCTTGTTACTGAAGTCATTTCTTTTTTATTATGGATATTGACACTCCACAAGCTAAACACCTCCATATACAACAATTGTATATTATGAGATTTCTCTATCGAAGGTATAGACTTTTAACTACTAACGATATAGACGTTAATCTATTTTACTGAAAATAGGTGTCAGACTACTTTTCTTTATTTCCCTATTCTACAACCTTATTTATTGTGAACACCATTTCAGATTACTCCGGAAAATAGACGGACTTTTTTCACCTTTCAATGCTCAAATATTCGCCTTTTCAATAGATAAATGATCATTTATTGGCGAATCATTCGCATATTCCCCTCCATTTCTGCCAAAATAAATACTGTCAACAGCGCTCATGACGCTTTCTTCTTTTCCTTTCATTGCGACTGTAAACGCTATCCATTAACATGATTATATTCCCGTTTGTAAGGTGTAACATGACAAACGGTGAAAACATATTGCGCGTGATGATCGCTTCGTTCATTCATATACCCGCGCCTATCGAAGCTGTTATTGCTTCGCAATTTATTGAGGAGGAGTCATGTCATGAGTAGTCAAGAAGTACAACAATCGTCATCCGGCGGTGTAAAGGTAGGGGTGCAGAAATTCGGCAGATTCCTAAGCGGAATGGTGATGCCAAATATCGGCGCATTTATTGCCTGGGGGATTATTACAACCCTGTTCATTCCGACCGGCTGGTTTCCAAATGAAGATTTGGCAACGCTTGTTGGCCCAACCATTACTTATTTGCTTCCGCTCCTGATCGGTTATACAGGTGGTAAAATGGTTCACGGCACCCGCGGCGGCGTCATCGGAGCCATGGTCACGATGGGCGTTATTCTCGGATCGGATATTACGATGTTCCTCGGAGCTATGATCGTAGGTCCGCTGGCTGCATGGATTTTGAAAAAATTCGACCAAGCGCTGGAAGGTAAAATTCCATCAGGCTTCGAAATGCTTATCAATAACTTTTCTTCCGGCATCATCGGCGCGGCCCTCTCGATTGGGGCATACAAAGGCGTTGGCCCGCTGGTTACCGCATTCAGCAATCTGATTTCTTCCGGCGTAGAATTTCTCATCAACCACGGCCTCTTGCCGCTGGCGAACATTTTAATTGAACCGGGTAAAATTTTGTTCCTGAACAATGCGATTAACCACGGTATATTAAGTCCAATCGGGCTTGAGCAATCGCTGGCTACTGGCAAATCCATTATGTTCATGCTGGAGTCTAACCCAGGTCCCGGTCTTGGTATACTGCTCGCTTACTGGCTGTTTGGCAAAGGCGCAGCGAAAGGCTCTGCTCCAGGCGCTATCATCATTCAGTTTTTCGGCGGTATTCACGAAATTTATTTCCCATACGTCCTCATGAATCCGCGCCTCATTCTTGCGGTTATCGGCGGCGGCATGGCTGGTACGTTTACCTTCTCCCTGCTGGGCGCAGGCCTTACAGCCGCTCCTTCACCAGGAAGTATTCTCGCTTATTTTGCGCTCGTGCCTAAGGGCGGCTACTTTGCCATGATTAGCGGTGTTGTTATCGCGGCGGCAGTATCATTCGTAATCGGCGCGCTTCTGCTAAAAACAAGCAAAAACGCTCAAGGCGATATTGAGGAAGCAACGACTAAAATGCAAGATATGAAGGCCTCTTCTAAAGGCGCTGAAACAGCTGGTGCTCAAGCTGGCACAGTTTCCGCAGCTGCTGGCACAGTGAAATCGAAGGAAGATGTGAGCAAAATTATTTTTGCTTGCGATGCTGGAATGGGCTCTAGTGCAATGGGCGCTTCCATTATGAAAAAGAAAGTCAAAGCAGCCGGTCTTCCTATACAGGTGACCAACACGGCGATTAACGATCTCCCTTCTGATGCGGATATCGTCATTACCCATAAATCGCTGACTGAACGGGCGCGACTGAAAGTTCCTGGAGCTGAGCACATCTCCATTGAAGATTTCTTGAAGAGCCCCGAGTATGATGCTTTGATTAACAGATTAAGCTAAGCGTAATTCTTATATTTTAAACGAAGCAAGCCTAGACTTTGCGCTTAACGCTGACATTTAATGTCGGCGTTAAGTCCATTTCCCGGATAAGGATGATCTCCTATCAAAGTATCGACGAGACAGCGACGTATTGTAGAGCTGCTGCTGGAGCAGCGGGATGAAATAACAGCGGCAGATATTGCCGCTGAGGTCGGGGCAAGCACCCGAACGATTCACCGCGAGCTCAGTGACATTGAGCTTGTACTAGCTGCCAATCATATCAAGCTGCATAAGCGCTCCGGAATCGGGATCAAAATCGAAGCGGACAGCGAGAGGCTGGAACGTTTTAAGCAAGCGCTTGAGCATGCGGATCTATTTGAGTTTTCAGCCGAGGAGCGCAAGGCGCTTATATTATGCAAGCTGCTTAAGCATAATGAGCCGATCAAGCAATTTTCGCTATCCCATCAGCTGCGCGTTACGATGCCAACGATTAGCCACGATCTTGACGAGCTGGAGCAAATGATTCAGAGCCACGGGCTGACACTCGTGCGCAGGCGCGGTTACGGTGTAGAAATAAGCGGGCCGGAGTCAGCAAAAAGGCTGTTTATTGCCTGGCTCGCGCAAACCCATCTGGACGAATCCGACCTGTTCGGCCAAGCTCAGGAAGCCATCACCTTGCATCCATTATCGAAAGAGCTGCTGGCGATGGTTGGCAGGAAGCATTTTTTCTCCTTGGAGCAGGCGTTTTGGAAGCTGGAGGACGGCTGGCAGCTGCAATTGTCAGAAAAAGAGCATTTAAATCTGCTCATTCGGCTTGCTGTCACGCTGACGCGAATTCAGGAAGGCCATTTGATTCCGCCGCATGTTAATGGCGTTCCTCCCTCCTACTCTGCGAGAGGAGAAAGCAAGGCCGAGGAACTGCTGAGCATGCTCGCACTGGAGCTTCCTGCTGAGGAGGTCCGCTATATCGCCAAGCTGCTTAAAGCGACCGATTCGGCTGAGGAAGATGGGCTGCTGCTCGCTCAGGGAGATTGGACGCTCAATGCAAGCGTAACGAAGCTGATCGCGTTTATGGAGGAGCAGCTCGGCGAGCCTTTTACCGAAGACCGTTCCCTAAGAGAAGGGCTCCATCAGCATATGCTGCCTGCCTTTCGCAGAATAGAGGAAGGCAGCACGATTCGCAATCCGCTGCTCGCGCAAATTAAGAAAGATTATGAATTGCTGTTTACCCTTATTCGCAAAGGCGTTAATGCTATTATAAGCAGGATCGAAGTGCCTGATGAGGAAATTGGCTACATGGTCATGCATTTTGGCGCCTCCATGGAACGGCTCAAGCAGTTTCCGCGAAAAGTTAGAGCGGTGCTCGTCTGCACCAGCGGTATCGGTTCGTCAAAGCTGCTGGCCGTTAGAATTAGCAAGGAGCTGCCGCAAATCGAGCTGATTGGCAACCGTTCTTGGTACGAAGCAGCACGAATGCCGGAGCAGCAATACGATCTTATTATTTCGACGGTTGATTTGCCGATAGCTGCCGAGCGTTATATTAAGCTGAGTCCCCTGCTGCTGGAAGCGGAAGTAGAACGGCTGCGGTCCTTTATTCAAAATATTACGCTCAAGCATGCTCCTTCGCCCAAAACGCCGGAAACGAGCAGCCACTCGCCGCTGGAACGGTTGATGCAGTTAAAAATGTACGCCTCGGATTCGGTTATGCTGCTGGAAACCTTTCAAGTGTATACGATGCCGGAACGGCCCGGCCTTCCGCGAGGCGATTTAACAGGCGTTACCGAGGAGCTTATTGAGGCGATCCGGCACTTGCATGCGGTGTCCGACGAACAGAAGGTCGTTCACCTGCTGCTGACACGGGAGCAGCATGGCAGCCAGGTTATTCCGGACACGGAGCTGGCGTTGTTCCATACCCGCTCTGATGCGATTGCCTTTCCTGTGCTCAGCCTATTTCGATTTAATGAGCCGCTGCCATTTGGAGACAGCAGCGCTGCTCCAGTGAAGCAGATTTTAATGATGCTTGGCCCTGCCGAGCTTCGCCGTACCGCTTTGGAGATTTTGAGCGAGGTGAGCGCGATGCTGCTGATGACGGAGCTGACAGAGCTGCTCAAGCACGGCAGCGCAGCGGAAATTCAAGCATTTATTTCCTTTCACCTAGAGAAAGAAATCAAATTCAAACTGGATTGGAGAAATGAGCCATGACTATTTTATCTACAGACAAAGTGAAATTGAACGTCCAAGTTAGCGACAAATATGAAGCAATCCGCCTTGCAGGACAGCTGCTCGTTGAAGCAGGCCATGTTCCGGCGTCCTATGTTGACAAAATGATTGAGCGCGAAGAGCTGCTCTCGACTTATATTGGCGGCGGACTTGCGATGCCTCACGGCACAAATGATTCCAAAAGCCTCATCCACTCGACGGGCATGTCGATTCTAATCGTGCCTGGCGGAGTAGATTTTGGCGGCGACGAGCCAGCTAAACTCGTCATTGGCCTGGCAGCAGTCGGCGATGACCATCTGAACATTTTAACGAGCGTTGCGATGCTTGTATCCGAGGAAGACGATATGGAGCGGATTTTGAATGCCAGCTCCGAGGCCGAGCTCATCGCTATTTTTGAGCAAGGTATGGAAGAATGAGGGCCGTCCATTTTGGCGCAGGCAACATCGGGCGAGGCTTCATTGGCCTCCTGCTCTCACAAGCAGGCTGCAGCGTCACTTTCGTCGATGTAAATGCCTCACTCGTCGCGCTGCTGCAGGAAAAACAGCAATATACCGTTAAGCTGGCCAGCGAGCAAGCTGAGTCGTTCACCGTCTCGGGCGTCAATGCGATTAACGGCAATGATACGGCGCTCGTTGCCGCGGCCATTGCCGAGGCTGACCTCGTCACGACAGCCGTCGGCGTGTCAGTCCTAAAGCATATTGCCGGAGCCATTGCTGAAGGCATCACGCTTCGACTGGCGAACAACCAAGCAGCTGATGCTTCTCCCTTGCCTGTTATCGCCTGTGAAAATGCGATTGGCGGCAGTTCGCAGCTTAAGGAGCTTGTTTATTCCCATCTGGCTGCTGACGTCAAAGCACAGGCAGAGCAAGCGATTGCTTTTCCAGACGCTGCCGTTGACCGCATCGTTCCACTTCAGCAGCATGACGATCCGCTGCAAGTGACAGTTGAGCCTTTTTATGAGTGGACGGTTGACCGCTCTGCGCTCCCGCAAGGAACGCCGGAAATTCCCGGCATCCATTATGTCGATCAGCTCCAGCCTTACATCGAACGCAAGCTGTTCACCGTTAATACCGGGCATTGCGTTGCCGCTTATCATGGTTATTTGCAAGGATACGCCACTATTCAGGAAGCGATGAAGGACGCCGCTGTCCGTAGGGAAGTCGAGGGTGCGCTCAAAGAAACGGGCGCAATGCTTGTTCGTACTTACAGCTTCTCGGAAAGCGAGCATCAAGCGTATATTGAGCAAATTTTAGAGCGTTTTATTAATCCTTATTTGACCGATGAAGTGGTGCGTGTCGGCCGTTCGCCGATTCGCAAGCTGTCGCCGGATGACCGTCTCGTAAGGCCCGCCCTGCTCGCCTTTGAGCTCGGACTGCCAACTGACCATTTGACAAAAGCGATGGCCGCAGCGCTGCGCTTCAACTATACAGAAGATTCCGAGGCTGCAGAAATTCAAGCAGCTCTCTCAAGCTCCACCCTCAGCGACGTTATTGCACGTTATTCGTCATTGACAGCGGAACACCCGCTGCACGCGCAAATTGTGGAAGCCTACAGCAAGCTGTAATTATTTTTGAAACGAACGGCTCTTGGTTTAATTCAAGCAGGCAAGATACTGAGGAGCCATTGAGTCAAGGAAAGGAATGAGGTTGCATGACAACAGTATGGAAAGGTACGGGTGCATCGCCAGGGCTTGCGGCAGCTCCCGCCTACTTTATTCATCAAGACCTTTATACGCCGAAAAAGCTTAAAGCTGTAAATCCCACTGGGGAAATTCAGCGTTTTCGCAGCGCAGTAGCCCAAGCGCAGGAAGAGATTGAAGCGATTCGAGTTTCCACAGAGCAAAAGCTTGGCGCGGATAAAGCCGAAATTTTTGAAGGCCATCTGATGATATTGGAAGATCCTGATTTCATTGATGCTGCAGAGGAAAAAATGAGCGACGAAGGCATTAACGCTGAATATGCGCTTCATGAAGTATCGACTTCCTTCATTGAACTATTGCAAGCGATGGAGGATGAGCTGCTTCAAGGCCGCGCCGTCGATATTAAAGATGTGGCGGGCCGCATTATGAGCCATTTGCGCGGGGTGCCCCATCTCGATCTTGCGAATATGACTGAGGAATGTATTATTATTTCCGAGGATTTGACGCCTTCCGATACGGCCCAGCTCAATTTGGACGTCGTGCGCGGCTTCATTACCGAAATCGGCAGCCGCACTTCCCATTCCGCGATTATGGCGCGGACGCTGGAAATTCCGGCCATCGTTGGCGTCGGTTCCTCTCTTCGCTCATTGCCAGCCGATGCTTTTATCATAATGGATGCCGAAGCGGGCTCCATCATTATCAACCCGTCCGCTGACGAGCTCGCTGCCTTCCAGCAGCAAAAACAGCAATATGACAAGCATAAAGCTGAGCTCGCTAAGCTCAAGGATCAGCCAACCTTTTCCCGAGACGGCAAGCAGGTAGAGCTTGCGGCCAACATCGGGAAACTGGAAGATGTGCAGCGTGCGCTCGATAATGGCGCTGAAGGGATCGGCTTGTTCCGCACCGAATTTCTTTATATGGGACGCAGCTCGCTTCCAACCGAAGAGGAGCAATATACCAGCTACAAATACGTACTTGAAAAAATGAACGGCAAGCCCGTCGTCATCCGCACGCTCGACATTGGCGGCGACAAAGAGCTGCCTTACATGGATTTGCCGAAGGAAAGCAATCCGTTCCTTGGGCAGCGCGCGCTCCGGCTCTGCCTTGACCGCCAGGATATTTTCCGCACGCAGCTGCGCGCTCTGCTTCGTGCCAGCAGCCATGGCAATCTTAAAATTATGTTTCCAATGATTGCGGTCATCGAGGAGCTGCTTGAAGCAAAAAAACTGCTCGCGGAAGAACAGGCAAAGCTTGCTGCCGAAGGCATCGCTGTCGCAGACCACATAGAAGTCGGCATGATGGTTGAAATTCCGTCCGCTGCTGTGTCCGCTGATCTGTTCGCGCCAGAGGTTGATTTTTTCAGCATCGGGACGAACGATTTGATTCAATATACGATGGCGGCGGACCGGATGAATGAGACGGTATCTTATTTGTATCAGCCATGGCATCCTTCGATTTTGCGCCTCATCAGCATGGTGATCAAAGCCGCGAAGCAGGAAGGCAAATGGGTGGGCATGTGTGGGGAAATGGCTGGCGATACGACGGCCATTCCGCTGCTGCTTGGGCTTGGGCTGGATGAATTCAGCATGAGCGCTGGCGCGATTTTGCAGGCTAGACAGCTCGTTGGCGAGCTGGACCAGCCCGAATGGGCCGCCTACGCGGAGCAGGCGCTTCGCATTCGCAGCTATGAGCAAGTAACCGCCTTTGTAGAGCAAAAACGGCAATAAGGATTAGCCTCCAAACCATACTTGAAATAAAATACATCCGAAACGGAGTGATCTCCTCATGATCAGTCAAACCTTTACGATTCTTAACCCAACAGGTTTTCACGTTCGCCCGGCTAAAACGTTCGTTCAAGCCGCCAGCGCCTTTCCCTGCAAAATTTCCGTCCTGAATAAGGGCAAAAAAGTGAACGGCAAAAGCTCGCTCAGCATGCTGACGCTCGGCATTGCCGTGAACGAGGAAGTGACGCTGGAAATCGACGGCGAGCAGGAAACCGAAGCGATGAAGGTGCTTGGCGATCTGCTGACACAAATTCACGAATAGGCGTAAATAGCATTCCCGCTTCTATGGAAAAAGAGAGGAAAGCCGTTTGCTTAAGCATAAACTTAAGCAAACGGCCTCCTCTCCTTTTTTTATTCAAGCAAGCTTGTCCCTCTCATTTGAAGGCAACCGGAATCATCACATAGAAGGTGCTGCCTTTGCCAACCTCAGGCCATACGCCAATTTTCCCATGATGGGCTTCCACCATTTGCTTGGCAATTGCGAGTCCCAGCCCATGACCGGATGTTCGCCGCGTTCGCACCTTGTCCGTCCGATAGAAACGGTCAAATATGCGCGCAGCGTCTGCCGCTTTAATACCCGGTCCTTTATCCTGCACCGTCAGCCTCAGCAAGCCCCGACGCTCCGACGCCGATGCCCTTAGCTGGACGATAATACGCTCTCCCTCCGGCGAAAACTTAATCGCATTATCAAGTAAAATATACAGCACCTGTTTCATGCGCTCCGCGTCGCCACGCATCATCGCCCGATTTGGCGCTTCAAGCTCCAGACGTATGCTTCTGGCAGCGGCCAGCGTCTCCATCGATTGAACGGTCTTTTCGGCAATGGGGCGAAAATCAAACATTTTATGCTCCAACTCAAACTCACTCGCATCCGAACGGGCCAGCAGCAGCAAATCACCAACGAGCCGCGTCAGCCGCTTCACTTCATCCTTCATCGTCGCAAGCGTCTTAGAGACAAAATCATTATCATCCTCCGCAGCCTTTTCAGATCGGGCTGTAACTGAAGCATTTTCACGCTCCATATGGACGGGGCAAGCTCTTTCAACCTTGCTGCCGGAGCTCTCCTGCTCCAGTTCGAGCGCGTTAATCGACATCAGCAGCACGCTCGGCGGCGTGCGCAGCTCATGCGACGCATCCGCTGTAAAGGTGCGCTGCCGATCATACGATTCGGCAATGGGCAGCATAGCAAGGTGCGACATGTATCGCCCAATTAGAAAAGCGACAATCGTAAATGATGCTGCGACGCCTATGAGAATGCAAAGCAGCCATTGAAACAGCGAATGCTGCTGGGAAATATTTTTCGCCACATAAAAAATGCTGGAGCTGCCCTGCCCCGTCAGAACAGGCTTGCCCGCAATCATTAATGAAAGCTTGCCTGCTGGCGGCCTGTCCCCAGGCATGCCGTCCGCAGAAGCGGCATCTGTCGTTATCGTCTCGTAGCTGACCTCGTTATTGCCGGGCTTCCAGTCCTTCACCAGCTCCAGCAGCTCTGGCCTCAAAACAGGAAATACTTCTTTCCCCGCAATAAGTGCGCCATCTGCTCCAATCAAATAATAAAAAAACTGGTCATTGCCAAATCCAAGCAAGTTGCGGTCATTCAAGTCAATTTCTTCCGCTTGCCGATTCTCTTTCATCTGCTTCTCAATAACGTTCGTCGATTGATCGAGAAACGACAGCAGATCCTTCTTCTGTTCATTGTAAATGACAAGCGACAACAGCCAATACACAACGACGACAAACACGGCGAGAAACAGCGACAGCAAGCCGACATAAAGCAGCGTCAGCCGCGCCTGCGTCTGCGCGAACACATCTTTATTTTTGAATAACCGATTAATCATCAAATTTGTACCCGACGCCGCGAATGCTCTGGATTTTGTCGGCGTTGCCAAACGGCTCCAGCTTTTTGCGCAGCAGCTTGACCGTCGCATCGACCGTCTTCATCGCAACATCCGTTTCGAAGCCCCATATCCGCTCCAAAATCAATTCGCGCGGCAAAACGCTCCCCTTGTTGCGAAGCAGCAGATCGAGCAGCTGGAACTCGCGCGGGCTAAGCGCCGCCTCCTGCTCTCCCTGCTTCATTGCTTGTGTGCTGCGGTTGAGTGTCATATCGCTAATTTGAACGACTTCCTCTACTAGCGGTGCAAAATTCCGGCGTCCCAGCGCCCTCAAACGAGCAAGCAGCTCGAACAGCTCAAACGGCTTAACCAAATAATCATCGGCCCCTGAATCGAGGCCTTCTATTCGATCGTGAAGCGAATCGCGTGCCGTCAGCATGAGAATGGCTCCACTGTAGCCCTGCTCCCGCAGCTTGCTGCATACCTCTACACCTGTCATGCCCGGCATCATCCAGTCGAGTACGACAACCTCATAATGGGCAGCGAGACAATAATCATACACATCCTCGCCATCCTGTACCCAGTCCACCTGATGATAGCCGGATTTATCAAGCATCTGCACAATGAGCTCGCCGAGCCGCTCATCATCCTCAGCTAACAAAATATGGCCTTGCAGCATACTATCCCTCCTCGTATCACCTTGCCCTTATGTTGTGCTTTTTCCAGTGTCTTCACACCGTTCCAGTTCATACATCTTCTACGTTTGACAGGGTTAGCAACCAGTTTACACTTTGAAAATGTACAAGCTATGAACGCGGCCGATGTAAAAAATGGAAGCAGATGTCCAACTAACGCTCAAATCAAAAAAAGCCGGAACGCTCTGTACGCGGCCTCCGTTTTACAGAAGCCTGCGCCAGAAAGTTCCGGCTTTCAGCATACGATTTTTGAACCCTCTCCACATTCTTATTTAAGCTCAGACGATAAATCCGATCCCGCTCATGCGCTGCTCCAGCATTTTGCGCAAAACAGAGCCAATATGAGCCCCCGCTTCCACGGGCGGCGTACCTCTTGCATGAATATTGGAAATAACCGTTCGCTCCGAATCCTTCCTTCCCGGATAAGGGCGATAGCACATATAAGCGCTCATTGAAGTAGCTGCCGCAAGGCCAGGGCGTTCTCCAATGAGAAGGACAAGCGACTCAGGCTCCAAAATCCGCCCGATATCGTCCATACAGCCAACCCGCGCCCCTCTGACGTAGAAGGGTGTTCCCGCCGTTAGCCCGTTTGCTTCCAATGAATCCATTAAAGCAGGCAGAATATCAGGCAGATTGGCATCGACCGCCTTGGCGCTCAGCCCATCCGCCACAACGACCTGCACTTGAGGACGCTTCAAGCAGCGCTCCGCTATTGCCGCACTCCCCTCTTCGGACAGCAGCCTGCCTTTATCAGGACGCTTCAAATATAATTCTTTGTCATGAAACTGGGTATCAACCGAAAACAATTCGAATTCCGCAAGCAATGCCGGAGATACTTCCCCGTATACCGCATCCACCGCAAAGGCATGATCCAGCCTCAGCTTCAGTACTTCCTGCGTAAGCGCACGGGTACCTGAGCGGCCAACTCCAATTCGGGCGGGCGAGTGGGCCGCGAGGCTTTCAAAGATTTCGGCCTGCTTTTGTCGATCCATTAGATGACCTCCTCTCTCAATAGACAAACCGGATGGCATCTCCCGCCTCAGCAGTGAGCCTGCCGCCCCGCATGACGCCAACGCTTTCCAGCCATGCTTCAAACGCAGGAGCCGGCTTCATCCGCAGCGTCTCGCGCACGGTGGCAATATCATGATAGCTTAACGACTGGTAATTCAGCATGCAGTCATCCGCTAACGGAACGCCAATAACGAAGCTGACTCCAGCAGAAGCGAGCAAAATGCTCAAGTTATCCATATCATTCTGATCAGCCTGCATATGGTTCGTATAGCAAATGTCGCAGCCCATTGGCAGCCCGTGAAGCTTCGCCATAAAATGATCCTCAAGCCCCGCACGGATGACCTGCTTGCTGTCATACAAATATTCAGGACCGATAAAGCCGACAACCGTGTTGACGATAAACGGGTTAAACCGTTTTGCAAGGCCATAGCATCTGGCTTCCAGCGTAACCTGATCGATGCCGAAATGCGATTCCGAAGACAGCTCGGAGCCTTGCCCCGTCTCAAAATACCAGCGGTTCGGCCCCTCCGCTGTACCCCGTGCGCGAATTAAAGCATCCGCTTCCTCAAGCAGCGCCAGATCAATGCCGAAGCCGCGATTGCCCTCCTCGGTTCCGGCGAGGCTCTGGAAAAGCATATCTGCAGGAGCCCCTTCCTCCACTGCACGCATTTGCGTCGTGATATGGGCAAGCACGCAGTTTTGGGTTGGAATCGCCCAGCGGTCTATGACCTCCTTCGTCGCATAGAGCAGCGACTTCATATTTTCAACCGCATCCGTCGCCGGGTTGATGCCAATGACCGCATCACCGATGCCGTAGCTGAGCGCCTCGAACAGCGAAGCCTTCATGCCGCCAACATGGTCGGACGGGTGATTCGGCTGGGCGCGGGAAGCAAGCGTCCCCTTATAGCCGATTGTCGTCCGGCAGGTTGTCAATATTTCCATCCGCGAAGCCGCCTGAATTAAATCCAGATTGGACATCAGCTTGCATACCGCCGCTATCATTTCACTCGTCAAGCCCGAGCCGACCCGCAGCAGCTCGCTGCCTGTCGTATCGGAGCGAAGCAAATACTCCCGCAGCTCGCCGACCGAATAGTTGGCGAACGCCTGATAGACGTCCTCGGCAAGATCCTCCTCGATCAGCCGCGAAACCTCGTCCTTATCGGGGCATAGCAGCGGATTTTCCCGAATATCTGCGAGGCGCAGCTCCGAGAGCACATATTTGGCGGCAACCCGCTCCGCCGCATCGGCAGCAGCAATGCCTGCCAGCCGGTCTCCCGATTTCTCTTCGTTTGCTTTGGCCAACACCTCTTTCAAATGATGGAAGGAGTAAGTCCGGCCTTTGAGTGTAACGGATAACTTCATGCCTGTTCCTCCCCGCTCTCCCGCCGGTGAAACACCAGCGTTTTCATGATTACCGGAACCATGTCCTCCTTTATTGGAAGGCCAACGTCAACATAATCGCCGTCAACGGCGTTTATCTGATCGACGCATACGAGCCGCCGCTTGCCACGCAGCCGCTTCGCAAGCGCATGTCCGAGCGCCTTGGCCATATCATTTTGGCAAATGACCAGCAGTACTGAGGACTCAGGAGCAGCAGCCGTATATTCGGCGTATAACGCTGCTGCCAGCTTTTGCAGGCGAATATACGAGCAAACTCCGCCGCCTTGCAGAGCTAAAGCAAAGGGCGGATCGGACATTCCGCTGCCATACAAGCCAGCTGCCAGCTGCACACTGGCCCGCACCGCTTGCTGCATCTCGTCATCGGCTGGCGGCAAGCGACAGATGCCAACCGGAATGTTGCGCAGCGGCAGCGCCTCCAAATCATAATACAACGTCGCTCCGCTCACCTCCGTCATATGCGTTCCTGCGCCAATAACCGTCGCACGGGCCGACTCTTCCGCTTGCCTGACCGGAACCCCATGCCGACTTGCCAATTGCGCCAGCTGCGCTCCTAGCTCCGGCCCGATATCACCATATTTGGCTATTTCCTCCATTGTAAGGGAATCTGACATATCCATCAATGCGCCCACTCCGCCGGAAATAAAAATTTCGCCTGGCATCGGGAGTTCACCGGCAGGCGGCGCGACAAGCAGCACATCCGTTTCCCATCCACAGCGAACCGCATGTCCGCCTGATATGATGCACGAATACAAATGCTCTGCCATTCGCTTGCACAATAGACGCAAAGCTGCGAGCGGAAGCAGACTGCCTATCGCGGGCAGCTCACTTTCATAGCCCTGTTGCTTTGCCCAGAGCTGCCAATGGGCTGATACATATACGACTTTCCCCTCAGGTGTTAAACGAATAAGACGGCCGCCAATATGCAGCGTCACCGTCCCTATCATAGCGCCATCGCGGAAATAGGCCGCATTTGCCGTCCCGCCGCCGACATCCACGTTGACGATTACGCCTGGCTGCCGCGCTGAGCGGGCAGCCGCTCCAGAACCTCGCCCAGCAAGCAAGGATTCCAGATCAGCACCTGCTGTTGCGACGACAAATTGTCCAGCATGCCCGGCCATCGCATGTACAATTTTCTCAGAATTGTCCTTCGTCGCCGTCTCGCCCGTGATGATAACGGCTCCGGTCTGCACATCCTGCGGCTTAATGCCGGCCTGTTGATATTCTCGCTCCAATAGACACGATAAAGCTTGCAGATCAATTTCGGATTCGCCTAGCAGCGGAGTTGAAAAAACCGGGCTTATATAAGCCAGCCTTCGCTCGGTGATTTCATAGCGCGGCAGTGAAAAGCCTCCGGAGGTCTCTACAACCTTAAGCTTCGAAACAATCCACTTGGTTGTGCTTGTGCCCAGATCGATGCCTACACTCGTCAGCCATTTCTCCCGCGCCATGCTGCTCATGCCATTTTCCAGCCAATTTCCGGCGGTATTCGGCGGGCGCATCCCGTGGATATAGCAGCTTCAATAACGGAAATCCGCACTTTAGCAACGACCTGCTCATTAAAGATGCTCGGAATAATATATTGCTCATTGAGCTCCTCGTCCGAAACGACGGCAGCAATGGCCCGCGCCGCTGCCAGCTTCATTGCCTCATTAATATGGCGCGCGCGGCAGTCCAGCGCCCCCCGGAAAATGCCGGGAAACACAAGCACATTGTTAATCTGGTTCGGCAGGTCGCTGCGACCCGTTGCAAAAATGCGAACATGGGGCAATGCTTCTTCCGGCTCGATTTCCGGCGCGGGATTCGCCATTGCAAACACAATGCTGTCCTTCGCCATCGTCTGAATATCCTGGCTATTCAGCAGGCCGCCCCGCGATACGCCGATGAACACATCCGCTCCAGCTAGCAGTTCCTTCAAGCTTCCGGGAGTTCGTTCAACCTGAGGCTGCATCGCAAGCCACTGCCACATCGGATTGTCATAGGCACCGCCGAAGACGATAGCGCCGTCCCGATCAATCGGGACGAGACGGCTCGCTCCTGCGGCAAGCAGCATTTTACAAATCGATACGCCTGCCGCTCCAATCCCATTCACCACAATTCGTACATCCGCAAGCTGCTTCCCCGTTACCTTGAGCGCATTCAGCAGGCCAGCCATCGCAACGATTGCCGTACCATGCTGGTCGTCGTGAAATACTGGAATATCCAGCTCCTCCACTAGCCTGCGCTCAATTTCAAAGCAGCGGGGCGAAGAAATATCTTCAAGATTTATGCCGCCAAAAATCGGGCTGACCGCTTTAATTGTGCGGATCAGTTCCTCCGTGTCCTGCGTATCCAGGCAAAGCGGGAACGCATCTACATCCGCAAGCTGCTTGAACAGCATCGCTTTGCCTTCCATAACGGGAGCAGCAGCATAAGGTCCAATGTCACCAAGCCCCAGCACCGCCGTTCCGTCGGTAATAACCGCAATCGTATTGCGCTTGATTGTCAGCGAATACGCCTTATCCGGGTTTTCATGAATGGCCTTCGACACTTTAGCCACTCCGGGCGTATACACCTTGGAAAGATCATCCCGATTTTTGACCATTAGCTTCGGGCTCGTGGCAATTTTCCCGCCCAAATGGGCGAGAAATACCGGGTCAGATACATGGATTAGCTTCGTCCCTTGCAGCTCATCCAGCCGCCTTAACAATGGGCTCTCATCCGAATCATTAATATGGACTGTAATGTCGCGTACCGACATGTCCTTGCCAGAGCGAATGACATCAATTGATGTCATATCGCCGCCAGCATGGCTGACCTGAGAGGCAATCTCGCCGAACTGAACCAGCCGATGATCCATCTCCAACCTTATAATCAAACTGCTAATCGTCATGTATGCTTCCTCCGCCATTTTGGCATCCGGTTCTATTTTTGCTTCCATACATCTGGAGGACCGGCAGATACGCCGCCATCCAATACAAATTCCGCTCCTGTCGCATATGAAGATTCATCGGAGGCAAGATACAGGGCCAGCCGTGCTACGTCGAGCGTACTGCCTACTTTGCCAAGGGGAACAAGCGCCCCTTGATCCTCCACCTTCTTGCTTGCAAGCTCTGCCGCATAATCGATCATTTGCGTATGAATATAGCCCGGATGAATGGAGTTGACCCGAATATTCGCTGAAGCAAACTCAAGCGCCGCATCCTTCGACATAATGCGGACAGCCCCTTTGGTCGCGCCATACAGCGTGAGCCCTGAGGCCCCAAACAGGCCCGCATTGGATGATGCATTAATAATCGAGCCGCCTTTGCCACCGGCCAGCATCAGGGGAATAATATGCTTCATTCCAAGAAAAACTCCTGTTACATTAACGGACATCAGGCGCTCCCAATCCGCAAGCGTCGTCTCCAGCAGCGGCTTAATCAAAAACAGCCCCGCGTTGTTGAATAAAATATCCGCTTTGCCGTAAATGTTCGCCGTCTGAGCAGCAACCTCCTCCCAGTCCGTCTCGCTGCGTACATCATGCTTAACGAATAAAGCTTGTCCGCCCAGCTCTATGATTTCCTTGACAGTCCTCAGACCGCTATCCTCGTCAATATCCGTTACAACGGCGCTGGCCCCCTCGCCTGCAAACAGCAAGCTGGTCGCTCTACCAATTCCCGTTCCACCGCCAGTGATGACGGCCGTTTTTCCTTTTAGGCGCATTCAAACGTCTCCCTTCCGGACTATACGATCCAAACGATGGACATGCCTGCTCAAGTCTGCGTCTTCGTGCGGGCGTAATAATCGAACATAACCGCGCCGATAATAATGCAGCCTTTGAATACAGACTGCCAGTACGGGCTTAGCGACAAACTGTCAAAGACGTTGGACAGCACCGCCAAAATACAGCCTCCCACAATCGTTCTCCAGATCGCTCCTTCGCCCCCGCTTAGCGAGGTTCCGCCAATGACGACTGCCGCAATTACGTCCAGTGCAATCGTCTCGCCGATATTCGCCTGACCTTGGCCGAGCCGTGAAGCAATGAGAATGCCAGATACAGCTGCGCACAATCCGCTTAAGCCGTAAGTGCTGGAAATAAGCCAGTTCACGCGAAGGCCGGACAAGCGGCTCGCTTCCTTATTGCCACCAAGCGCATACAGCGAACGGCCATAGGTTGTAAAAGCAAGCACGATCGCACCAACGACGTAAACGAGGAATAGCAGGAACACCGCGATGGGAATCGCGCCAAGCTCGCCGGAGCCCATCCATTGAAACGATTCTTTTTGGACAAAGAAAGGCTGGGCATTGGAATAAATAAGGGCAATTCCCGTAAACACAGAGCCTGTCCCCAGCGTAGCTACAAATGGTGGAACCCTGAGCCTCGTCACGAGCACACCATTAATGAGTCCTGCAGCCAAGCCGACAACGAGCGTAATGGCAAAAGCAACCGGAAGCGGCATGCTGTCCGCATAGCTCGCAATTAAAGTGGCGCACAGCGCATAAATGCCGCCCACCGACATGTCGAGTCCGCCTGTAATCATTACAAAGGTCATCCCAATGCTCATAATGCCGACAATCGCGAGCTGGCTAAAAATATTGACTAAGTTCGCCGGGCGCAAAAAACCCGGATACAGGATGGCAGACAAACCAACCACAACGATAAAAGCAACGACCACTCCGTAGCGCAGCATGAGGCTATTCATATTTTTGAACAATCCCTGTCGCTCCATATTCCTATTAAGCTGATTTTCCAGCGTGCTCATACGATAACCCCCTTTTTCTAAAATGTAGCTTGCAAAATATGATCGACGCTAATTTCCGAGCGCTGGCTCAGCTCCTTCACCAGCCGTCCTTTGGACAGCACCAGCACGCGGTTGCTTACGGCAATGACCTCCTCCAGCTCCGAGGAAATAATGACAATCGCCATGCCTTCGTTTGCAAGCTGGCGTAATATTTTCAGCACCTCGACCTTGACGCCAATATCAATGCCACGGGTAGGCTCATCGACAATGAGCACCTTCGGGCGCAAATTGCATACTTTCGCCAGCAGCACCTTCTGCTGATTGCCTCCGGAGAGATTGCGGCAAAGCGTTTGAATCGGACGGGTAAGGCCAAATCTTTTGCTAAGTCCATCAGCGATATGGCCGGCCTTCGCCTTGCGGTAAAAGCCCAGCTTCTTGACCTGCCCAAAGTTAACCATGTTGATATTGTCCTCGCAGGACATTCCGAGCACCAGCCCCTGATGCTTGCGATCCTCCGGCGCCAAGGCAATGCCCAGGCTCATCGGATAGCCTGGCTCACGCGGCCATTTGACCTGCTTTCCTTCAATCCACAGAGTGCCGGTCGATTTGGGCTCAAGTCCGGCCAGCGCCCGCACGAGCGTCGTCCTCCCCGAGCCTACCAGCCCGCCGATGCCGACGATTTCGCCGGCATGGAGCGTAATCGCAATATCCTCGATTGCGCCCGGCACACTCACCCCGGTTGCCCGAAGCAGCTCCGGGCCGGGAGGAGTATCCTCATGCTGGGTTTCCTGCGTCACTCTGACAATTTCCTCCGCCACCTCTGCACCTAGCATGGAAGACACCAGCTTGTCCTTCGTCCAATAGGCACGCGGCTGGCTCACAATCTTCTCCCCATTGCGCAATATCGTCACGCTATCGCTGAGCTCAAGCACTTCATCGAGATGATGGCTCACATAAATGATCGTAATACCGCCCGCTTGCAGCGTCTTGATCGTTTTCAGCAGCGACTTGCGCTCAGGGGGAGCGAGCGAAGCCGTCGGTTCATCCAAGATCAGAATGCTTGCATTCAGCTGGAGGCCTCGCATAATTTCCAGCATTTGCTGATCGGCAATCGACATATTCCCCGCCCGCTGGAGCGGCGAAATATTCACTCCCATTATTGCGCAAAGCTCCATATAGCGCTTTGTCATCCGCTTGCGGGAAATAAAGCCGTTGACCGACAAGAGCTGCCCTAGAAAAACATTTTCCAGCGCACTGAGATTGGGGGCAATCGTCAGCTCCTGATAAATCGTCGCAACACCGAGCTTGCGCGAGGACCTTGGGTCGCCGTAATGCAGCTCGCTGCCAAATATGCGGACGCTCCCCTCGCTCGGAGCTGTCCGGCCGGACAAAATGCCAAGCAGCGTCGATTTTCCCGCTCCATTTTGTCCAACCAGCGAATGAATTTCTCCGCGCTGAATGTCGATATTCACCCCGTTCAGGGCGCGAAAGCCTCCATAGGACTTAATAAGCTCCGATATTTCAATCGCCATTTCCTTCTTTACCGGCACCGCTTCAGCCACAGCTCCTCCACTCATTCGCAACCTCTCCTCCGCTTAATATTCTGGCAATCCTTTAGCTGTAAAATCAGCCATGTTGTCCTTATAGACGAACGGTGTGCCAGGGAGAATCGGATCTTTGGTCAGATCGATATATTTCTCTACTTCTTTACCGTTGAACGAATCGTAGAGCGCCTGGATCGCATGCTGAACCTCCTCGACCGGAAGCATGACAACCGTCGATTTGATTTTGCCGGAGCTTACCGAATCAAAGGCCCATTTGTCGCCGCCGAAATCATAGACCGCTACATCATCGCGTTTGGCCGCATCAATCGCTTTAACGACGCCGACGGTCATGCCCGAATAGTTGGAGAAAATAACGTCGAGGTTTTTATTGGCCTGCAAAATATTTTGTGCCACTTGGAACGCCTCGTTCGCCGTATAAGTCGTCGCATGCATGCCAATCAGCTTCCACTCCGGGTGATTTGGCAGCTCGCTGTCAAAGGCTGCCTTCATGCTCAAGTAC
Source organism: Paenibacillus sp. Leaf72 (assembly GCF_001422685.1). NCBI lineage: Bacteria > Bacillati > Bacillota > Bacilli > Caryophanales > Paenibacillaceae > Paenibacillus > Paenibacillus sp. Leaf72. Next base: position 854,917 of record NZ_LMLV01000001.1, read on the forward strand.
GGACCGCCAGTTGCCGGGCCGCCAATGACGGCGATTGTGCCGCCTTCCGGCTTGTCGCTGAAAATTTTATTCACGATTTCTTTATAAACGTTGACTTCCTGACCGCCCACATAAGTCAGCGTTCCTTCCTGCCAATCCGGCGATCCGCACAGCGTAGCATTAATGATGGCTACCGCTACACCTTTGGCCGGCACATCCTTGGACAACACCTTGCAGAGCTGGTTGCCATCGACCGGTTCAACGACGAACCCTTTATATTTCCCGGTTGTCACCGCATTTTGAATTTGATTGAGCTGCGTCAACGGATCAAAGCGTCCGTCGAACGTATCGATTTCGAATCCGAGCTCCTTCGCTTTGGATTCTGCTGCTTCCAACCCTTTTTGAAGATATGCATTTGAGGCTCCAGCGGAAAAATATGCAATTTTCCCAGCTCCGCCCGCTGCGTCTGACGAGCCAGACGGCTCGGGTGAATCGGTGCCTGGACTGGAGCTATTTCCGCTGCAAGCGGAGGCTGCAAAAACAAGAACAAGAAGGGCGATTCCTGCTATCATGTGCGCGGATAAACGTTTCATATAAAATCCTCTCCCTTTTCTCATAAGTTAGTTGGAACGTTCCTGTGCATATGGAGCATGATTTGCGTACATTCCGCTTTTGCGAATGCGGTCATTGAAAGTCGTCGCCGCGCCAGTCTTGCGATTTTCATAAAGCAAATCCAGATTGACGGCTCCAGTTATGACGGTTTGTACGTTCGTTTCCGCTTCAACAGCTATGCCGTTGGCCGTCCACGGCGTGTCGCATGGCGTCAATATTGCGGAGCGGCCATAACCGCTGTCAATCGGCTTGCCGATCTCACAAATCGTCGGGCAATGCACGACATAAATCTGATTTTCAATGCTGCGGGACTGCGCGCAATGACGAACCCGCCAAAAACCGAACTCCGTGTACGTATAGGATGGACAAAATACAATATCCGCTCCCTGCCTGCTCAAAATATGGGAGACCTCGGGAATTTCAGCCTCATAGCAAATCGCAATGCCAATGCGGGCCGGACCAATGTCAAAGACGTTCAGCTCCTCGCCTTCCCTCGTCTTCCAATTGCCCTCTGCGGGAAAAATATGCGATTTCTTATGCTCCGCTATGTCGCCATTCGGCTGAAAGATCGTGCTTACATTAAAATAATCCTCGCCCCGCTTCTCCAAATGTGAACCGGCGACAATAATTTGCCCCCGCTGCGCTGCAAGGTCTGCGAACAGTTTCTTGAAAGGAACGGTAAATTGGTCCAGCCTCATCATCGCTGACGGTCCCGCTGTCTCCCAATCAGGGAATGAGGTCAGCAGGCCAACGGTGAACAGCTCAGGGAACAGCACATAATCCGAATCCAGCGGCACTTCCTCCATCAGCCCTCGAACCTGCCGTTCAAAGTCTTCAAAGCCGGATACACGCTCGGCGCGGAACTGTACAGCAGAAATACGAATGTTTGTCATAGTTGCCTCCTATTTAACCAGTGTAGGCTTTCTCTTATGAGTTGCTTGCATCTGCCTCGTTATCGGTATAGGCATCATAAATTTCACCTAGCGTTGCGAACCAGGCTCCGCGCGATTCCATATGCTGAATCAGCTTCTCCAGCATTTGAATGTTATGCGCCCGGCCAATCGTCTGCGGATGTGTCGTCAGCACATAACATGCGCCCTCTTCATGGTCACAAGCATAGTCAAATATATCTCTCCAACGCTCGAATACCTCATGCGTAGAGCGCATGCCTTCCGCTCCGCCAATGACATATTCTTGGGTTGGAAAATCATCCAAATACCATGAAACCGGAATTTCCACGATTCGGCTAGGCGGGCCAAATACATTCGCCTTGTCCATATTAATCTCTACGACTTCCCTTGGGCGGTAGGGATGCAGATCATTGCCCATCAGACTGCTGTCATAGCTGAATCCGTGCTTCTCCAGCAGCTTCAAGGTATTGGGGCTGTAATCCCATGCAGGCGAGCGGTAGCCGCGCGGCTTGACCCCCAGCCTATCCAGCGCCGCAAAGCCGCGGAGCAAAATTTCTTCCTCTTCTTCATAGCTCATATGGGTTGGATTTTCATGCGCATAACCGTGATGGCAGATTTCATGTCCGGCGGCTACGATTTCACGACATACCTCCATATGCGTGTCGATCGTATGGCCCGGAATGCACCAGGTTGTCGTGATGCCGTATTTGCGGAACAAATGAAGCAAGCGCGGTGCGCCCACCTCTGCGCAAAATTCGCCGCGTGACAGATAGGCAGGCGAGAAGCGGTCGAATGTCCCCATCCATACGGATGCTGCATCAAAATCGACACCGATGTTGACGGCGACCTTTTTTCCTGTAGGAAGTTTCACCTTACCAGATCGTTGCATTTTTAACCCTCCTGTTAACTTTTCTCACATGATTTTGTCATTCGTCTGATTTAGGGCTTAGAGCCAGTTGCATTTGCCCCGGCCGCTTGAATTCATTATAAGATCGCTTACAAAACAAAAAAACTCTAACAATTTGCGGAAAGGTGTACTTTTTTACGGTATCAGGTTAATATTTCCTACACATTCATGCATTTATTTTTTAAATAACACTTGTCAAGCTCTTTACTATTCATGATATATTAATTAACAAGCGTTATAAAAGTCTATCGTCTATACCATGATCAGAAATTAAAGGAGGGTCCCGGTGGCGAGAGTGCCTTTGAGTGTAAAATATAAAATGATGCTTGTTCATACCATCGTCATTATGATTCCGATAATTGCTGTCCAGTGGTTGGCTTTTCAGGCGCTGAGCAGCAAGCTCTACGATAATGTTGTAGAGAGTAATCTCAATATTTTAGATGAAGCAAGCAACAGCCTGATCTTTCTTAATCTAAATGCACTGCAGCTGGAGGATAAAGGAAACGATCAGGTCCAGCAATTTATTTTATATGGCCTTGCCAATACCGCCATGGGAAAAGACAGCGACGTCATTATTAGCAACCATAGCGGGCAAACGTTATTTTCCACGAATAAGCATCTCGCTTCCAAGCATCTGCATGAACAAATTTTCACATCCAAGGAGGGCAAAGGCTCATTTACCGTCGATTATCTGCATGTCAAACGGGTCGTCTTCTATTCGTATAATGCTTTCGCAGACTGGTACATTATTGTGTACACGCCGGAATCATCCATTATGGAAAAGCTGTCGTACATTCATCATTTAATGGGTATTCTGATGCTTTCGAGCGGAATTATGTGCGTCGTGCTCATTATTATTCTATCGATCTACTATTCGGGACCGATTATTTTGTTAAATCGGAAAATGCGGCAATACGCCACCGGAAAAATCGAAATGATGCGCCCAAGTCGGCGCCAAGACGAGGTTGAGGAATTGGAGGGCTACTTCGAGGACATCGTTATTCGGCTGAAGGAAAGCGTAAATCGGGAATATGAGATGAAAATGAAATCCGATAAAGCGAAGCTGCTGGCGCTGCAAGCACAAATTAATCCGCATTTTCTCCATAATGCACTGGAAACGATCAATTCCATTGCCCTGATCCACCGTGTGCCGCTCATTTCAGAGCTTGCTCGCTCCCTGTCCCAGATGTTCCGCTACAATATTGTCAATGAAGAGAAGCTTGTGACAATCGATGATGAGCTTCATCATATTGAGCATTATTTGAAGGTTCAATTAATCCGCTTCGATCAAGCGATTCAAACGAAAATCGATATTGATCCCAACGTCCGAAAGAGCCGCACGATCAAATTCGTCCTGCAGCCTATTATTGAAAATAGCATTGTGCACGGCTTTCGAAATATAGACAAGGAAGGCTTTATTAACATTACCGGGTACTGCGAACGAAGCCGGGTTATTCTCACCATCCGCGACTCCGGCGAAGGCATGAGCGAGGAAGAAGTCCAGCAAATGAACGATAAGCTTGGCAATTTGGACATGTCGCTTAGCCTGGAGCAGGATTCGCAGGAATCGGCTGGGCATAATCGCGCTTATGAATACGGAATCGGCATATACAACGTCAATAACCGCATCAAGCTTGCTTTTGGCGAGCAATACGGCCTCACTTACCGCGCTATGGAGGAAGGACTGCTGGTCATCATTACATTGCCTTATCAACCGGAGGGATAATCATGTACAAGACTATCATTGTGGAAGATGAGCCATGGATTCGCAAAGGAATTGAAGAGGTTATCCCTTGGAATGAGCTGCCCCTGCTGCATGCTGGCAGCTTCCGCGATGGCCTGGAGGCGCTGGAATGGCTGGCTTGCAATGAAGCCGATATCGTCATTACCGATATTCGAATGCCCAAGGTGGACGGCATTGAAATGCTGGGCCGGATTGCGGCCACAAACGGCAAGCAGCCAAAATGCATCATTTTATCTGGATACGATGATTTTAGTTATGCTAAAAAAGCGATTGCTTACGGGGTTAAAGAATATTTGCTGAAGCCGATTAACCCCCAGGAAATAGCGCGCGCCATGGAGAAGCTGACCGCTGAACTAGACAAGGAAAGCAGCACGCGCAATATAGAGCTGAAAAATCGTGTTTGCGAAATTATTCTTGACGACACGACACTGGCTGCCTGCGAGGAGTTGCCTTATTCAAGCCTTTGTCTGCTGCTTGCGAATGAGCCGCTTCCGCAGCAAAGCGAGCTTCCGTTAGGGATTACCCTCATCGCCATTCCGCTTGGCTCGCATACGGTGTATTGCGCGGCTTCTGACGAGAAGGACAAGCTTGCCGAATGGCTGAAGCTCCTCCCTCCGTTTGAAGCTAATGCAGCAAGGGTATCCAGTGCTATTTTTAATGGGGATGCCCAGTCTTTGCAGCAAGCCTACCGAGAAGCCGAAAAACAACTGCATATGCTGCGTTGCTCGACTACCGCAAGTCAGGTGGGCTTGACGCCACAGGATGAGAACAGCTTTGCACTTTCGGTTCAGAAGGAAGGCAAGCAAGCGGTGTTAAAGCTGCTTGAGGAATATGAGCAGCGGTTCCACACCTTTGAGGAACGGTGGATTGTGTATTTGCAGCTCTGGATTTCTATCAGCAAACATGCAACGAGTCCTTCCTGCCTGGAAGGACTGCAATCGTTGAACGAGCTTAAACGCACGAACACGCTTGTGTCGCTGGCCGCTTGGCGTTCGCAGCAGCTTGAGCCCCTTATTGACAAGCTGGCAGATGGCGTGCTGGCGACGAATGGCTCCAGCTCCCATACCGCACTTAGCATTAAACGATATGTGGAACAAAACTATCGCAACTCTTCCCTGTCGCTGCTGGAGGCAGCCGAGCGCTTTCAGCTGTCCTTCTCCTATTTGAGCAGCTTATTCAAATCGCAATATGGCGTCAATTTCACTGTATTCGTTACAAACCTGAGGGTAGAGGAAGCTAAGCGAATGCTCTCCACCTCTAGGCAAACGGTCTATGAAATTGGCGAGCTGGTCGGCTTTAATGATGTGAAATATTTTGTTCGCGTCTTCAAGAAAGCGACGGGAATAACGCCCAGCTCCTATCGGGAATTAAATGGGAGCCTCTAATCGTCTTTTAACCACTAAAACGTACACCCAGCTTGAATATTTGGAATTTACCGCCGCCAGCGTTCCTCCTATCCTAGTTATATAAAGACAGTTGTATAACTTACCTGGAGGTGCATACGGCATGAAACGATTGCAAAATAAAGTAGCCCTTGTCACTGGAGCAGCCGGAGGAATTGGAGCCGCTATAGCCGCTGTCTTCGCAGCCGAAGGCGCCAAGGTTGTGCTGACAGACCTATCGGAAGCCGCGCTGAAAGAAACCGCTGAAGCTATTCGCGAAACGGGCGGCGATGTATACCCACTTGCTCAGGATGTCTCGTCGGAGCAACAATGGCAGCATGTGACCCTGCAGGCCGTCCATCGTTATGGAAAACTAAATATTTTGGTCAATAACGCAGGCATCGCTTCGCCCTTCAACGTGGAGGAGGAAACGGTGGAGCGTTGGGATAAGGTTCAGGCGGTCAACTCCCGCGGCGTGTTTCTAGGCATGAAATACGCCGTGCCTGAAATCCGCAAAGCCGGAGGCGGCTCGATCATTAATATTTCTTCGATTTTCGGCATCATTGGCGCAGGTGGAGAAGCTGCCTATCACGCCTCTAAGGGAGCCGTGCGGCTGCTGACAAAAACGACAGCGATCGATTTAGCCAAAGACTTTATTCGTGTCAACTCCATTCATCCCGGGATGATTGAAACACCGATGACCGAGCATAAACTGACCAATCCCGCGGGACTTGAAGCAGCCAAGCAGGTTACGCCATGGCCAAGGCTCGGCAAGCCAACTGACATCGCTTATGGCGCGCTGTATCTCGCATCGGATGAGTCGAGCTTCGTCACCGGCTCCGAGCTCGTCATTGACGGCGGCTGGGTTGCCCATTAATAAGTAGAGGAATCTTCTAGCTCAGCACTCCAAGTTATTTTTTTGTTTTGCCGGCTTTCTCCGTTTTTTCACTTTTATCGCTTATCTTATAGAGGCCGGCAAGCACATACAAACTAACTATAACCTTTAGGAGTGATTGAACGATGAAAAAACTAATCCCGATTACACTGGGACTTGCCCTTACCTTCTCCAGCTCTGCATTTGCTGCACAAACGATAAATTCCGCAGCACCAGTCAAGACAGCTGCAGCGATTACGGCTTCCAGCCAAACCGCGATTAAAACAGCAACAAGCGGCGGCTTTACCGTCAAAACCGATCTGTTCGCCATCATTACTAGCCAACCGCTGCTCAAGCTGCTGAATGTAACGCGTGACGAACTGAACACTCAGCTGAAAGCGGGCAAAACGCTGGAAACGATTGCTAATTCGAAAGGCGTATCTACAGACAAGGTCATCAGCTGCTTAATGCAGATTCAAACGACCCAAATCGCAGCCAATGTCAAAGCAGGCAAGCTGACGCAAGCTAAATCGACCCAAGTCGTAAATGAGCTGAAAACACAAGTTAAAAAAGCCGTTCAGCAAAAGTACGTTACAACGACGACTACCACTACTACGACAAAAACAACGACGACGAGTAAAACTGCCGCAGATAGCAAAAGCAGCGCGGTAGACAATGTAAGGCTAAACGCAGCAGCCAAGGCGCTGGGACTTACCGAAGCGCAGCTTAAAAAACAGGCGGAAGCAGGCAAATCGATCGTCCAAATTGCCAGCCAGATTAAAACAGCCGGCGAGCATTTTGAATAACCCCGCTTGAACCTTTCCAGCAGCATCTCACGCAAGGCCGACTCTACTCGGTCTTGCGTTTTTTCGTGCCCTTCCATTTGAACGGAAAAATCGGTAAAATGGTAGAGAATTGTTCAGCAATATGGATAGCAAGCCCATTTTACAAATAGGAAGGAATAATTAAATATGATCATTCAACCTAAAACACGCGGTTTTATTTGTACGACAGCACACCCGGAAGGCTGCGCTGAGCAAGTCCTTCGTCAAATCAAGTATGTTGCATCCAAGCCAGCTATTGCAGGACCGCGCAATGTGCTCGTAATCGGCGCTTCGACAGGCTACGGTCTGGCATCGCGCATCGTTTCCTCCTTTGCAGCTGGCGCCAATACGATTGGCGTTTATTTTGACAAAGCCGCTGAAGGCGCGCGTACCGCTTCCGCAGGCTGGTACAACTCCGCTGCTTTCGAGAAAGCCGCTGCTGAAGCTGGGCGCAAATCGTACAGCATCGTTGGCGACGCTTTCTCTGATGAGATCAAAGCCCAAACGATTGACCTGATCCGCAGCGAACTGGGCAGCATTGATCTGGTCGTGTACAGTGTAGCTTCGCCTCGCCGTACCCATCCGAAAACCGGTGAAACCTTTTCTTCGGTCATTAAGCCGATTGGCGGAACCTATACGAACAAAACGGTTAACTTCCACAGCGGCGATGTAACGGAAGCTACGATTGAGCCAGCAACTGAGGAAGAAATCAGCCAGACGATTGCCGTTATGGGCGGCGAGGACTGGCAAATGTGGATCGATCAGCTTGAGGAAGCAGGCGTACTGGCAGACGGCGCAACGACTGTTGCCTACTCCTATATCGGACCTGAAATTACGCATGCGGTTTACCGTGAAGGCACGATTGGTTATGCTAAAAATGATCTCGAAGCAACGGCGAAGCGCCTGAGCGAGCAGCTCAGCACGAAAGGCGGACGTGCCTACGTCTCCGTCAACAAAGCGCTCGTTACCCAATCCAGTTCGGCGATTCCGGTTGTACCTCTGTACATTTCCGCGCTGTATAAGGTAATGAAAGAAAACGGAACGCATGAAGGCTGCATTGAGCAAATGTACCGCCTGTTCTCGGATCGCCTGTACAATGCTTCTGGAGAAACGCTTGTTGATGACAGAGGCCTCATCCGCGTTGACGATTGGGAAATGAGACCTGAAATTCAAGCTGAGGTTGCAAAGCTATGGTCAGAGCTGACTACAGAAAATGTGTACGAGCTGTCCGACCTTGCTGGCTACCGCAAAGAGTTTTTCCAGCTATTCGGCTTTGAAACCGACGGCATTGATTATGAAGCTGATGCCAATCCGGATGTTGCAATCCCTAACCTTCGTTAATCGCTAATACTAATAAGACAGCCTCCACACTTGCGTTAATCGCAGACTTGGAGGCTGTTTTTGTATTTATATACCAGCTGCCAGCAAGTCGGGGGCTTGTTGCCTTTAAACGAAAACCCTCGTCCAAACGGACGCTAGCTTCCTAAATTGAACGAACTATGACTTGAATCTGACCTCCTTCAATGTATAATGGAATGTAGTAGTTTTTCGTAGCAAACTTAAGTTTACGCTTGCGAAATCGTTTTGCTGCGCAAAACTTAAGTTTATGCTTTCGAAGTAGTTTTGCTGCGCAAAACTTGAAGGAGGAGCACAATGCAGAAGGTAAAAATATTTTCGGGATCATCCAATCGCGCGCTTGCCGAGGAAATTTGTGGTTCACTCGGAATTCCGCTGGGCAATGTAGCGATATCCCGTCAGCAAAGCGGCGAAATTCACGTATCGTATGAAGAACCTATTCGGACATGCCATGTCTTTATTGTACAAGCGCTGTCCCATCCGGTTAATGAACATTTAGTGGAATTGATGATTATGATCGATGCGGCGAAGCGCGCTTCCGCCAAAACCATCAATCTCGTCATCCCTTATTATGGATATGCGCGCCAGGAACGCAAATCCGCTCCTCGTGAGCCGATTTCCGCCAAGCTGGTAGCTGATGTGCTGACTACGGTCGGTGCTCACCGCATCATTACCGTGGATTTGCATGCAGATCCTATTCAAGGCTTTTTCGAAATTCCGGTCGATCATCTGACGGCTCTGGATCTCATTATCAGACATTTGAAAAGCCAAAATATCGTCAATCCCGTCGTCGTTTCGCCGGATGCTGGACGAGCTTCAACGGCTGAGAAGCTGGCGAACTATTTGGATTGCCCATTTGCGATTATGATCAAAAACCGCCCTGCCCACAACCAATCGGAAATTACCCATATTATCGGTGAAGTAGAAGGCATGACGCCGATTATTATTGAGGATCTGATCGATACAGGCAGCACCATCGTAAACGTCGTAGAAGCGCTCCACAAAAAAGGCGCTCATGACGCCTACGTTTGCGCGACGCACGGCTTGTTCTCGGCCAACGCCATAGAGAAGCTGACGCATCCGAACATCCGCCAGGTGGTTGTAACGGATACGATTGCCCTAAGCGATCATTCGGACAAGTTTTTCGTTCTGCCGATGTCGCCACTCATTGCAACCGCCATTAAGATCATTTCCGAAGGCGGCTCGCTCGATAAGCTCTTCAAAATCGGCGGCTAATCTTTTATAGCGATACATGCCGCAATAGCGGCAACGCAAAAACGCATTGGAGTGCTGCCAGCAAGCAGCCTTCCAATGCGTTTTATTATAAAAACTTAGTCAACCCACTGCACGATGTCCTCTAAAGGCAGCCTTGATTTTGGGCGCTTTGGCTCAGCGAGCCGGTAGCCAAAAGCGGCCATTACGGAAACTTCCATATTCCCGCCCTCCAGCAGCCCTTCCCCGTCCAAAATCGCATGCACCTGATCCAGATTAAAGCCTTCAATCGGACAGGAATCAATGCCAATTTGCGCAGCTGCGGTCATCATATTGGCCAGCGGGATATACGTTTGCTTCGACGACCAATCCAGCAGCGTACGCTCATTATCCAGCAAATGCAGATCTGACTCCTGAAAAGCCTTATAAATAACAGGCACCTTCTGATACACTTCCTCGCGCATCCCTTTTACCTGCGTGTACATATACTTCATATATTCCGAATCATAACGCACATTGCGGCGGGCTAGAAGAACGATAAAATGGCTAGCCGTTTCCAGCTGTTTCTTCGCTCCCCAGGATACTTCAGCCAGCTTCGCGCGCAGCTCCTGGTTTTGAACAATGATAAATTTCCATGGCTCCAGCCCAATGGAGCTAGGAGACAGCCTGCCCGTTTCCAAAATAAAATGAAAATCCTCATCGGATATTTTTCGCTCGGGGTCAAATTCCTTCGTCGCATGCCTGAACCACAACGCGTCCAGGATCTGCTGTTTTTTTGCTTCGTAATCGTTCATGCTTCGCTTCCTTTCCAAACCGATAAATTAATCATAATGGAATTTTCGGCTTGAAACAAGGGGATGACTTTATGCCGCCTGCCAGGCTCCTAACACTTGTGAACAGGCGAACAACGCCCGCCAGCATCAGCTTCCTGACAGTGGCGGGCGTTGTTGAATAGCCATACATAGGCTTTAAATCGGCATATTATTTCTTACTGTGCTTGCCGCCAGCATATTTTGCCGTCCTTGCATCCTGAATGAGACCGCTCCAGTTCAGCCCGTAGCCGAAATCGTACGCATGGCCTGCTGTGTCCACATACACATCCATATCATGCGGCGTGTCTTCAAGCTGCTCTTCTACCGTCAACATGTCCCGCGGCATTTGGAATGGCAGCAGGCCAGATGGCTCGGAAGCACCGATAAGCGTCTCCAGCAGAGCCTGCTCCTGCAAGCCAAAATGGGCAATAATAGCATCCGCTTCAGCTTCAAATTCAGCGACTACCGCTGGGTTGCTGAGCGTAATCGAAACGATAACGGGCTTGCCCTTCATTTTCGCTTTCGTGTCCAGCACCATATCCAGATCGGATTCATTGGCAACGGTAACCGTCTTCCCTTTGTAGCTGCGATTCAGCACATCGCGAGCATCGCCTGCAAGACTCGTCTCACGAGCATGTACAGCCGTATAAGGACGGTATTGAAGGCTGACCGGCACATAGCCATTTCCGCCCGCTTCGGCGTCTGCCTTGCTGTAGCCCATCGTGCTATGAGGGCTTTCGATACACACCAATGCGAAATCCGCCTGCTCAGGGTTGTCCGTCACGTCAAAATACTTCTGGACCGTATCCACACTAATTGGATAACCCTCGAAGGACGGTATCGGCAGGCCGAGCCAGCTCGCACCCTCCGGCCGGAACTTCCTAGGAATATAGACGGTCAGGCGCCCGCTTGCAGCAGGGAGCGGCAGCGTCTGCCCTTTATTTTTCAGCAGCACCATCGATTTCAGCTGGGCTTCATAGCCTGCCGCCATGAAAGTCGGGGAACCGACCGTCGCAGCCGTCTGCGCCACTTCCAAATAAGGATTTTCAAAGAGGCCAAGCCGGAAAATATTTTTCAGCAGCCGCACCGCCGATTGCTCGAAACGGCTGCGCATGAACGCCTCGCCATGCTGCTGCACGCCGATCTGATAAGCTTCAATAACCGGACCCGTCTCATTGTTGCCGCCAAATTGGTCTACGCCAGCCATGAGCAGCTTGTAATGGCGCTCCGCTACGCTGTAGCCTTCCTCCACACCCCAGCAGCGGCCGCCGCTCATCAGCCTCGTAATGTCATCGCCTTCATCTGCAGTAATGCCCCAGTCCGTGCAGACGACGCCATCGTAGCCGTACCGTTCGCGCAGCAAATCGTTTATGAGGTAGCTGTTGTAGGAGTTGCCGACATTTTCGCCATTAACCGGGTCTTGTCCCTGCGAAATCGTATAGTAAGGCATAACCGCAGAAGCTTTTCCGGTCTTGCCATCCAGCTTGAACGCCCCTTCCGTAAAAGGTCGCAAATGCTGCTCAAATTGCTCTCCTGGATAAACGGCATATTTGCCATAGCCAAAATGCGCATCACGGCCGCCTTCGCCCGAGCCGCCGCCCGGCCAATGCTTCACCATCGCATTCACGCTGTCATATCCCCAGCCTTCGGCAATTTCTTGCTCACCCTCCGACGTCTGGAAGCCGTCAATATAAGCACGGCCCATATCGGTGGACAGCTGGGGATCTTCGCCGAACGTCATGCCAAATCGGAACCAGCGCGGATCGGTGCCAATATCGACCTGTGGCGACAACGCCGTGCCAATGCCAAGTGCCCGATACTCCTTCGCTGCAACCTCGCCGAATTTTTTCGCTTCCTCCGGATCAAACGTAGCGGCAAGCCCCATCGTCTCTGGCCACATCGAGATGCTGCCGCCAGCTCCGGCATTAAATTCCTTCGTCGAATCCGTCGCGTGCCTCGGATCTGAGCTCGTATTTACCGGAATGCCCAGCCCTAAGCCTTCAACGTACGCCTGCATCGTATTGTTCCACTGCGCCGCCGTTTCCGGGCTTTCCACCATCGTCAGCAGCACATGGCGCAAATGATCCTGCTCCAGAAAAGCAAGCTGCTGGTCCGTCAGCGCATACGAGTCCGCGCCACTGTCCGCGTAGGCTTTGCCCCCATAGGTTCCGGGGTGCCAGCCCAGGCTAGCCGGAACAGCCTGATGGCTGCTGTAGAGCATAAGCCCGGCGATTTGCTCAACGCTCATTTTCGAAGCGAGATCTTCGGCCCGCTCCTGCGGACTAAGACGCCAATCCTCATATTTATCCAGCTTGCCATCCTTGTTCAAATCTTTAAAATAAAAACCGTCCTGCTCCAAAATACGGACGCCGGACAAGGTGGAATAGCCGAGCTTCGGCCCATTTTTATTATGAATATATTGAATAGTCGTAGCCTGATCACGCTTATCTGCCAAACCGATCCCATCCCTTCGCCTGCCTGTAGATGTCTTGCTCACCTTCTAAGTATAGCGAATTCCGCCCTGCCCAGGCTAATCGTATTCCGACTTTTTAGTTGTGATATTAAGACTATTATCAAGGTGAAACGGCTGTCGCCATCCTCTTGCAGCGCAGCGCTTTTCAATCCGAGAAATATAGAGAAAGGATAGCGTTACAATATCCTTTCCTATATTTCAAGGATGAGCCTAATAAATCCTTATATTTTGAAAAAATGGCCGCAGAGCACATTCGCGCTCCGCAGCCATTAGATGATCGGTCGGTGAATTCTGTTCCATCACCGTTTTATTAACCCAGCCCACTGCCTTATTCGCTTATTTCTCGAACAGGCTCTGCGCATCGTCAAGCGCCATGCTGTGACCTAGCGACGAATAATCGAGCCACTTTTGCCCGTCAAGCACATAGACATGGTTGTTCTTTACAGCTTTCAGATTGAGCCATACTGGATTTTGCTCCAGCTGCTCGAAATTCGCTTTCGCCTCATTGCCTTTGCTGATGATGACGAAAATCGCATCTGCGTCAAAATCAGGCAGCACCTCCTGCGAAATGACGGCATAAGGCTCATCCGTAATTTTTTCAACGCCCGTTGCCGGAGTCAGCCCCAAATCCTCGAACATAATCGGTCCTACCGGACGCTTCATTCCCATGACGCGAAGCTCCTTCGCTGTTGTGCGAATCGCCATCACCTTGGCATCAGCGCCAAGCTTGCTGTTAATAAGCGACTTCACGCTATCCGCTTTCGCTTCATAATCTTTAATAAACTGCTCCGCTTCCGCCTGCTTGTCGACATGCTCGGCAATCCGCTTTAAATGATCTCTCCAAGTGCCATTATCCATATCGATGGAAATCGTCGGGGCAATTTTCTCGAATTTGGCGAGGTCTGCACCGGAGTACACTTCATCGATGTAGATAACATCAGGCTTCAGCGCCAGCACAGCTTCCATATCCGGATCTGTAACAACGCCAAGCTTCGCCGTGCCTTCCAGACGATCCGCCACATGTGGCAGGAAGTCCTTCACGTCGCCGCCGACAACCGAGCCAGCTGGTTTAATTCCTAGAGCAAGCAGATTGTTCGTAATATGAATCGACATGGAGGCAATTTTCACATCAGGGCCATGCGGCTCCACTTGTTCAGCGCTTGGTGAAGCACTCGCTTCTGCAGCAGCTTCGGCCCCTTGGCCTGCATTGCTCCCATTCGTGCTTTGTGGCGAGGCAGCCTGTCCACAAGCCGCCAGCATTGCCACGACAATTAGGCTGATTAGCGTCAGCAGCGCTTTAGAAGAAAACCGTGATTTTTTCATAACTCGTTAAGTCCCCCATATTCATCGTCTGAACGTCCGTTCAGCGTCTACTGTTAGTTATTGCAAAACCTTTCCTTACCTATCCGATCTACCCTTCTTCACTTAACTGCCCTGCTCAAACTTTCTTCCTGAACAGCATGTACAGAAAATATGGCCCGCCAATAAGGGCAACGATGACACCGGCTGGAATCGCATTAGGCTGAAAAATAGACCGTCCAATCGTATCCGCAGCTACGAGTATCACAAGCCCGATGCTAGCCGCCGCCGGCAAAAAATAGCGATGCTGAGGACCCGCTAGCCTGCGTGCCAAATGCGGAGCTACAAGACCAATAAAGCCAATACCGCCGGTCATGGAGACGCTGGCGCAGGACAAAGCTACGGCAAGAATAATCATAAGCAGCCGATTTCGCGTAACGCTGCTGCCTACGCCTGAAGCGATTTCATCGCCAAAGCTGAACAAATCCAGCGTCTTCGATTTTAAGTAAATGATCGGCACCAAAATGATGATCCACGGCAGCAGCGCCCAGACGTTGATCCAATCTCTGCCCCACACGCTTCCCGCGAGCCAACGAGCAGCGAAAGCATACGTATCCGGGTCAAGCTTAAGGGATAGGAACAACGTAATCGCACTTACGCCTGCTTCTACCGCAATCCCTACAAGAATGAGCCGAATCGGCATAATTCCCTGCCTGTCATACGCCAGCAAAATAATGATGATGGCGATCATGCTGCCTCCGGCAAAGGTAAACATCGGAATGAGCATCGCAAGCGAGCCCTCCATCGTCCGAAAGAAGGAGACAAATACGATTAGCCCGAAGGCTGCTCCGGCATGCAGGCCCAATATGCCCGGATCAGCCAGCGCATTGCGCGATACGCCCTGCAGCACCGCTCCGGCTACGCCAAGCCCGATGCCGCCAAGCATCGTGACAATGATGCGCGGCAGCCGGTAGTCGATTAAAATCATCTGCTCCTCCGTCGTTCCCCCGCCCAGAAGCGTCTGCCAAACTGCAAGCGGCGATAAGCGAATCGTCCCTGTGTTTAAGCCAATCATAATGACCACAATAGCCAAAATAAACATGACGATGCTTACCGTAATCGCTCTGCGAGCCCGGTATGCCGATTGATCCATGACTACAGCTCCCTCCTCTCTTTACGTGCTAAATAGAGGAAAAATGGAACGCCGACCATAGCGACCATTGCGCCAATGGCAAATTCCCGCGGCGGATTGACCATACGCGAGGCATAATCAGCCCAGACGAGCAGGCTTCCGCCAAGCAGCGCCGAAAGTGGCAGCACAAACCGGTAATCGACGCCAACGATTCGTCGGGCAATATGCGGGATAACAAGCCCGACAAAAGCGATAGAGCCGGCAGCCGACACCGAAGCTCCTGCCAACACTACAGCAATGAGCAGGCCGAGTATGCGGATGCGGGCTGTTTTAATGCCCAGTCCCGTCGCCGCTTCTTCACCAAGAGAGAGAAACGTAATGGGGCGTCCGAGCAGCATTGCACCTGCCATGCCAGCAAGTATAACGGGGGCCAGCAGCTTCAAATGCATCCACTTAATTCCCGCTACACCGCCTGCATACCAGAACGCCAAATCCTGGCTGAGGTCAAAATAAATCGCAATGCCAGAACTGAGCGAATGCAAAATAGCAGCAACAACAGCGCCAGCAATCGTCAGCCGCAGCGAAGTAAGCCCGCCCGGAGCCGCCGAGCCCAGCAGCATGATGAACAAGGTGCTTAAAGCAGCGCCGACGAAGGAGAGCAGCATTAATTGCGAATAGGATAACGCTGGAAGCAGCGCAAAGCAAAGCGCTACAACGAAAGCCGCCCCGGCATTTACGCCCAGCAAGCCCGTATCCGCCATTGGATTGCGGGTTACCCCTTGCATAATAGCTCCGGCTACAGCAAAGGCCATGCCCGTAAGTGCTGCGCCCAATACGCGCGGCAGTCTCAGCTCATGTATAATTTGATGCGGCGTCAAGCTGGCATTATAATCGAAAACAGCCGTCCAAACCGTATGCAAATCTATTTCCTTCGCGCCACCCGACACCGCTATAAACAGTGAGAACACAAGCCATGCGCAGCCTGCAATAAGCGATAAACTAATCGTATATCCTTTGTTCCATTTCATACGCTTTTACCCGTAAAGCCTCCTCGAATACCAATATTGATAATCATTATCATCTTCTTCATTATAACGATTCCCGCTTTCCCGTACATGACATAATTCAAGATTGCCATATGGATTATTCTCAGGTTTACAGCGATAATCTATTCGGTGAAAGCAGCAATTTGCTCGCTTCCTCCAACTGCAAATCTATGCCATAAGGAGCGTAGACGATCCATTTTGTTTTATCAAGGAAATAGACACGATCATTTTTCATGGCTGGAAAGCTTCTCCACACCGCATTCGTTTTCAGCAATTCTACGAGAAGCTTATGCTCCGCCTCGTTCGAGAAAGCGAGAAATAAATAATCGGCCTCATAACCGGCCAGCTCCTCAGGTGTTATCGAAACCCAGTTGAAGCCCGTTCCCGGCGCTTGCTGCGCGAGCTTCTCACGGATTTTAGCAGGCGGTGAAAGCTGCAGCGAGCGATAAAGCACATGCCCAATGTTGCGGGTGCCATAAATGCGCAGCTCCCCCTGGCGTGCGACGCAAATCGTCGCTGTCGTGCCTATGGAAAAAGAGCGCAGCAAGCTTCTGCGGATCTGCTCCGCCTTGCGTTCATGGCGATCCAGCCATTTTCGCGCAGCCTCCTGCTTGCCCGTCAGTTCGGCCAGCTCATGCATATGGCTGTATATATCCATCGTTGTCCAAGGTATGCCTACAATTGGCGCTACGTCACTCACATGCTTGAGCGCCTTCGCCAGCACATTATCTTTGCAAATAAACAAATCCGGCTGCACTTCAAGAAAGATTTGGCGCCCGATTTCCCAAGGATCGACCGCATGCTTTGGCAGTTCCAGCTCCCTTGTCACAATAGGCAAATGCCTATGAACCTGGGCCGCGCATATGTCCAATCCCAACGTAAATAGATGATCCGTATAGGCATAGGAAAGCGAGCTTATTTTCAATTCCCGATTCCGCGTGTAAACCGTCGGCGCATAACCGCTCGTTGCCTTAAAGCGGCGGCTGAAATAAAATTCGTCCCCATAGCCGACATCCCCGGCAATATCATGAATCGGCTTATCAGTCAGCAGCAGCAGCTCCTTCGCCTTATTCATCCGCAGATCGGTTAGAAAAGCGACCGGCGTCTTATTCATCACTTTTTTGAACACCTGAGAATAATAGGACGGGTGCAGCTGGGCAATTTCAGCAAGCTTATCCACTCGAATGTCTTCGCGAAAATGGGTCTGCATATAGCGCAGCGTCAGCCCCAGCCGCTCTTCTAAATCATTCGCCGCAGCGGGAGCCGCATGTGCAATAAAGCTCTCCAGCATTTCGTGCAAATAATGCTGCTCCAGAAAACGGCTTTTCCCCTGCCTCGTGCTTTCTTCTGCCGTTAGCAAATAGAGCAGCCGCTTGAAGCGGCTTCCCTTAAGCTTTATCAGCCCTTCCACAGGGAACTCCAGCTCTCGCTCATACTCCCGCTGATGCTCGCTGCTCACCTTCATGCGAAACATATCAAAAACAACCCAGTGCAGCTCTACTGGCGCAGCTGTGCTAAGAGATAGTTCAATCGTTGTATCCGGAGAAAAAAGATAATAACCATCGCGGGCAAGCGTTTCGCGTTCCCCGTTTATCGTAACCTCTCCCTTGCCCTTCACCACATAAAGCAGAGTATGGCTTGAAAGCGGAAGTCCGCCCTCCGCCCAGACCGGAGGACACGAGGCTTGCCTTGATTGTTTAATTTCCAGTAATGTATCATTCAAAAATGTCGTCATTTCCTGTGCTCTCCCTCATTGCAGCGTATGCTGCTTTTCATTATATAGAAAAACAGCCCTTCTAGCACGACTATCCAAGGGGAAAGCACAAACGTCCATCTGCATACAATTTGCCTGTGCTGGAAAAAATAGCTGAACCGAATGAATCGACAGAGAGGAAGTCTACAGCTATGCCTGACAACAATACAGAGCAAAATATACCGCATAGCGACCGCATTAGCACCGATTTAAAGGAAAACCTAGCAAAAATTCAGCAGCTTTTTACCGAAACCCCCGATATGGTTACCCGCCATCTGACCATTAAACAATCAGGCAAACAGGCTTTGCTGATCTATATCGACGGGTTAAACGACAAAGCGGCGATTAATGACGATGTTCTCCGTCCACTGCAGCAAGAGATGGGCGAGAACAGTCAGGAAATTGCCGTCACCGTCGGTCATGTAGAGCATTTATACAGCTGGGAGAAAGCAGAGATCGGGCTTTTTCAGGGGAACAGCCTGTTATTTATTGATGGCAGCGAGCGGACCTACTCCCTCGATACAAAGGGATGGCCGCAGCGAAATATCGAAGACCCTCAGCTCGAATCATCGCTGAAGGGCGCACATCAGGGCTTTCTTGAGACAGGCGATTTAAACATCGCACTCATTCGCCGTTATCTCCCCCACCGCGGACTCAAAATCAAACGGCTCATGGTTGGCGAGAGAGGACAAACGACCGTTTCCATTTTGTACATCGAGGATATTGCCAACGAGAAGTATATGGCTCAGCTGGAACAGCGAATTCGGCAAATCAATGTCGATGCCATCATTAATACAGGCGAGCTGGGCGAATTTATCGAGGATAATCCTTTTTCGTTGTTTCCGCAGCTCATAACGACGGAGCGGCCTGATACGACTGCTTCCCAGCTGCTGCAAGGACGCTGCGCGGTTGTCGTCGACCGTTCCCCAAACGTGTTGATTGCTCCCGTAACCTTCATGTCCTTCTTTCAAAATATTGACGATTACAGCTCGCGCTGGACGATTGCGACATTTCTTCGCCTGCTGCGAATGTTCGCTTTTTTTATGGCAGCATTTTTGCCCGCCTTTTATATTTCCGTCGTTTCCTATCACTTTGAAATCATCCCGCTCAAGCTGTTGCTGACGCTTGGGGAATCAAGGGGGCAGGTTCCTTTTCCCCCGTTTGTGGAGGCGATATTAATGGAAATTACACTGGAGCTGCTGCGGGAAGCTGGGATAAGGCTGCCTGCGCCAGTCGGACAAACGGTCGGCATCGTCGGCGGTATCGTTATTGGACAAGCGGTTGTGCAGGCCGGGCTTATCAGTAACGTCATGGTTATTGTCGTCGCTTTTACGGCCATTTCATCCTTTATTCTGCCTAACTATGACATGGTAGCAGCGGTGCGGCTTATCCGTTTTATTTTAATGATACTAGCGTCCATGTTCGGATTTGTTGGCCTCGTCATTGGGCTCATGACTTTGATCGGTCATATTTTGTCGCTCAAATCGCTTGGCACCGCCTATGGAACCCCGATTGGTCCAGTCAGACTGGCTGACTTGAAGGACACAATTGTAAGGGTTCCCCTGTGGCTCATGGACAAGCGTCCGTTAAGTACGGCTCCTAAACAGTCAATAAGGCAAAGACAAAGCCGGATCAAGGAGGACACAGAATGAATAGCTACGTGGGAAAGCAAATCACGCTTTTCCAGTTTATCTCCATTATTTCGGGTAGCCAGGTGAGCGTGGCAGTATTAAACTTGCCCAGAAAGCTCTCGGAGGCTGCGGATACGGACGGCTGGATCGCCCTGATTATCGGCTGGGCGCTAAGCCTGATTGCTGGACTGGCGATTGTTGGGGTCATGAAATATTATCCGAACGGCACCTTATTCGACCTGCTTTCGGAATATATGGGACGGTGGGCCGGGGTATTGGCTGCTATGCTGTTTGCGCTATATTTTTTTTACCTGATGTATGATGGGCTTGTTCGCACGATTCTCGTAACGAAAACCTGGCTGCTGCCAACTACGCAATCATTCGTGCTCATGCCGCTGCTGCTCATTCCGGCCTATTCGATTGTCCGGCACGGCATACGCAACGTTGCGAGATACGCTGAGCTGATCATTTGGATATCGCTCTGGATTCCTTTTGTGTACATATATACGCTCAAACATGCGCACTGGGTATATTTGCTGCCTCTACTCAAGGAAGGCTGGCTGCCCATTCTCAGCGCGGTAAAAGCGACGATTTATCCTATGCTGGGCATGGTATCCATTTTCATTCTGTATCCACATTTGAAGTATAAGGAGTATGCTACCAAAGGCATTGTAATTGCAAATTCCATTACGATGCTGTTGTATTTGTTCGTCACAATTATTTGTTACGTCTATTTCAGCCCGGAGGAATCCCATCTCTACAATGATCCTGTCATCAGTGTATTGAAATCGATTGAATTCAAATTTATTGAACGCATTGAGATTCCATTCATCTCCTTCTATCTGTTCATTTTCTCGCTTATTTGGATCCCAATGATGTATCTGCTTACCTATTGCATAGCTTGGATATTCAAGCGGGAGAGCATTGGCATCCCCTTGCGGCTGCTGATTATCCTGCTGGCAGTCGGGACGTTTTTTTATTTTCCGACCTACAATATAAACAACTTTCTGGTCAGACAATTATTTTGGGTTGGGCTGATAATGGAATATATTTTTCCAGTATGCCTGCTTTGCTATTTATGGCTAAGCAAGTTTTGGAAGGAAGAAAGGAGCAGCCTATGAGCTCATCCATCACCCGGATAACACTGTTTATTGTTATCATGCTCCTCCTGTCTAGCTGCAGCGACCAACTAAATTTGGAAAATGCCACTACCCCGCTTGTGCTGGGGATGGATTTGGATAAAAATAAAAAATTCCATTTTTATTTGACCGCACCTGTATTCAGCAATCGCATCAAGAAGAAGAGCATGGAAATGACCGGAACGGCTAAGACGCTGAGACAGTCCAGGTCGGAGCAGGACGCTCAGACGGCTGGATCCACTCAAGGGCGCAATTATCAGGTCATTCTGCTTGGCAGGCGAATGCTGAATTATGAGGGCTGGTTTCAAATGCTCGACGTCATCTATCGCGATGCCCGAAATACGGTTACGGACCGGGTCATTGTCGTTGACGGCTCCGTTCCAGAGATGCTGTATTTGAATCCACCGGATCAGCCGATGCTACCTATTTTGCTCCGCGGCATGGTAGACTCCACTAGTTCCCATTCGGAAACGGTCAGTACGACGGCGCATGAGCTTCACCGACAATTTCTTGATAAGGGAATAACCCCCTATTTCTCACAGGTCAAAATCATTGGCGGCAAAGTTCGAATTCAGGGAACGGCACTCGTATCGAAAGCAGGCATATACAAAGGGATGCTCGATGCACAGGAAACGGTACTGCTGCGCATTTTGCAGAAAAATGCGTTACCGGGCTTTAGCCTTTCCTATCAGCTGCCGGAGGAGCCGAAAAAATCGCCGTTTTCCACGAATACGGTCAGCTTTTCTGCAGGAAAGGTCAAAACCAAAATTAAAACCAGCTTTAAAAACAACCGCTTCAAATATGATATAAAAGTAAGCATGGTTGTTGGCCTATCCGAGCATCTTTTTCCCTTCGATGTATTTAATGACAGCAAGCTGCTGGAGGACATGATCGGCCAGCAGGTGACCGATCACTTCAAAGCGCTTATTGCCAAATTCCAAAAGCTCAAGGTCGATCCAGTCGGACTTGGAGTGTACGCAAGGGCGTATGAGTACAAAGCGTTCAAAAAAGTAGAGGATGATTGGGCAGAAGCGCTGTCGCAAGCCGACATTACCGTATCTGCGAAAGTCACAATCTCTTCGATGGGTCCGATAAAATAAACAAAGCAGGCTGCCGTCACTGGCAGCCT
Source organism: Paenibacillus sp. Leaf72 (assembly GCF_001422685.1). Lineage (NCBI taxonomy): Bacteria > Bacillati > Bacillota > Bacilli > Caryophanales > Paenibacillaceae > Paenibacillus > Paenibacillus sp. Leaf72. The sequence goes on from NZ_LMLV01000001.1 coordinate 877,132, forward strand.
GCTTTCAATTGCTGTTTAAGAGAATTTAGCCTGATGCCTACCGTCCTAAACCTGCTTAATAATATCGAGCTTATCTCCCGGGGCCATCACTTTGCCGATGAGGCCGCGCGCTTCCAGCGCTTCTACAAAGTTTTGCGCATCCTGTCTGATTGGCTCAAATGTATTATAATGAACCGGAACGACCAGCTTGGCCCGGTACCACTCTGCTGCCTGCAAGGCTTCCTCCGGTCCCATCGTAAAGTGATCACCAATCGGAATAAAGGCAACATCAATGACCTCATGTTCGCCAATCAGCTTCATATCGCTGAACAATGCAGTGTCGCCGACATGCAATATCGTCAGCCCTTCAGCGCGAATGACATAGCCCGAAGCCAGCCCGCCGTATGTAATCGTCTGCTTTTCTTCGTCAATAATGCCTGAAGTATGAATAGCTGGTACCATTTTGGCCTGCGCAAAGCCTAAATCGACGGTGCCTCCAATATTCATCGGTATCGTCTGTACACCTTTCCATGACATATAAGCCGCTAGTTCAAAATTAGCTACAACAGGAGCATCATTTGCTTTAGCTATTGGCGCCGCATCCAAAATATGATCTTGATGAGCGTGTGTCAGAAGGACAGCATTCACTTTAATATCTTCGGGTTTCGTAACTGCCTGCCCATTTCCACTTATGAACGGATCAATAATCAGCGACTTGTCCCCTGTTATGAGCTGCACAGCAGAATGTCCATGATAAATAATTTGCATCGCTTCCTGCACTCCTTTAACGATAAGTTTGCTTGAAGTCCTCGTTTCCATATTACGCTCCTGCCTGCCGAGTTGCAACCTGTCACGCTGAGCGGAGCCTTGAATAGGCGTGAAGGGCAAGCAAAAGGCGGCCAAACGATAACAATCGCTTGCCGCCCGCCATGCTTGATGAAGAAGCTTTATAATGAAAAAAGTTTATTTTTTGCTGCTATCCTAGCTTAGTCCTTCAAGAATCCGATCCTGAATGATCGAGTCATCCTCAACAATCGTTGCTCCGGCCTTCATAATATAAATAATGCCTCCAAAAAAACAAGCCGTAAGAATCAAAAAACACAACATCGCTCACACCCCCTTGAACTATTTCCTCTACCCTTATTATAGGAGAGTATTGGGGGCAGTGGCGCAGGAGAATTTAACAGGATGGTGAACATCTGCTGCTGTCTGCACATGAATTTGTACAAACCCAAATTAGCTTTGAATTTTATCCATTGTACAACTGGCCGCAATCTATTATGCTAGTCGACGATAATGATTATCAATATCTTTGAGACGATGCAGGAGGAGAACCACAATGAAACAAGCAGGACGCATTATTTCTTTACTTACTACTGTCGCATTAATGGGGGCATTATTGTTGGCATGCGGAAGCAACACGGAGCAGTCGGCTGCTGAGCAGGCAAGCACCGCTCCTACTACAGAAGCGAGCAGCTCACCAGCTGCCGAAAGCCCAGCGGCTTCAGCAGAAGCTGAAACGGGAACGCGCATTTTCAAAGACTGGACAGGCCATGGGGTTGAAGTTCCGGTTACGCCTCAACGCGTTATTTACCATGGCGAGACGACAGGCGATTTGCTTGCGCTTGGCGTTACACCTATCGGGGTGATGAAAAACACAGAAGGGTCCGTCTACGAGGAGCAAATTAAAGATGCGGAAGATGTTGGCTTTCCAATCAGCGTTGAAAAGTCATTGTCGCTTTCTCCTGATTTGATCATTTTCGGCAACTCAGATGACGCCCAATATGAGGCGCTTGCCAAAGTCGCACCAACCATTACCTTTGATACGTTTGCTCCGCTTGAGGACCGCATGCGCATTTTGGGCGATCTGCTTAATAAGAAGCAGGAAGCCGAGGATTGGATTGCCCAATATACAGCGAAAACAAAAGAAATGTGGGCTATGCTGCACGAGAACGGCTTGAAAGAAGGAGAAACAGCTTCCGTCTTCACAATGTATCCAGGCAACCGCCTGTTCATTATGGCCAATGCCGGACTTCCACAAGCGGTTTACAACGAGGACGGCTTCAAGCCGACTCCGTTAATCCAGGAAATTATTGACGCTGGCGAAGGCTTCCGGGAAATCTCTTCGGAAATTTTGCCTGAAGCTGCAGGCGATCGTATTTTCATTTTGAACCCTGTACCTGAAGATGCCAAGAAAGATACGGAAGAATTGCTGAAAAGCACCATTTGGAAAAACCTCCCTGCTGTAAAAGAAGGAAAAGTATACTACTTTGACATTCAGAAAGCATCCAGCGACGCAACTTCCCGCGACTGGCTCATTGACGCGCTGCCAGCAGAAATTTTGAAAAAATAACGTTTAACGCGCAAGCTTCGTTACAAATAATAAACGATACAGGTCGAGTTACAGGGCATGATTTAGCCCTGGCTCGGCCTGTTTTCTTTTTCGTCCATTCGCTTCCCCTCCATTCTATGGCATAATGAAAGGAAACAATGCAATCCTATTGCTAATGAACTTAAAAGTAAGGAGTTCCGCTCGCATGAATGCCCATGAAACCCCGTCCGTTCCGCTTCACCACCTTATGCTTAAGCTTGTCAGCATGAAACGGTTAACGAAGTCTGCGGACATTACTTTCGCCGAGCAAACCGTCGAGAGCCATACGCTGCTCATCATTGTCGACAGTGAAGGCACCCTTTATTTGAACAATCGCTATGTCCGGTTTGAAGCGTTCAGCGCATTCCAATTAGCCCCCGGAGATTGCTACCAATTTGATGGCCAGACGAATGAAACGATGAACTACTATTGCCTCGTTTATTCGGTCGTTCGCCTCGACTATGTTCAGCCATCGTATTACCAGCAATCGCTGTTTCCTGGCAAGCATGAGCTGCGCCTTTACCCGCTTGCTCCATACGCCAAGCTGCTGGAAGCGATACAGGCAGATGGCAAAGCGCTGCAAGGCATCGAAGCGTATAAGCAAAATCTCGCTTTCCAAAAGCTGATGGGCATGCTGCTGGAGCAGCATCTTCCAGCAAGCCAAGGGAATCGCCAGCTGTATTCATTAGAAGATACGGTTCACTATATTCAGCTTCATTATAAGAGTCCGCTTACGGTCAAGCAGCTCGCAGCGCTGACGAACATGCCCCAGTGGCAATACAGCTCCTTATTTAAAGCGCTCACTGGCAAAAAGCCGCTCGATTATTTAGTATCGCTGCGCATTGACCATGCCAAGGAATGGCTCGCGAACTCCCATGCCTCGCTGCGTGAAATTGCCGAATGGTGCGGCTTCGCCGACGAATATTATTTCAGCCGCCGCTTTCGGCAAATGACCGGCGGTTCGCCAAGGCAATATGCCCTTTCCATGCGGCAGCGCGTTCAGGTCAAAGACTGGATGGGACATCAAGTTGTCATTCCAGCAGAACCGCAGCGTATCCTGTATTATGGCGAGACACTGGGTGACCTGCATGTACTCGGATTTCAAACGGTAGGGGGAGCGGATTATTCCGTTTATCCAGTGTTCAATAAAGAACAAGCAGCGGAGCAGGAGCCTGATTTGATTATTTTAGCGAGTGGTGACGAGCAGATTTATGAGCAGGCGGCGGACATTGCCCCGACGCTTGCCTTTAACTCTTGGGGAACGCTCGAGGAGCGTTTGCTTATGCTTGGCGACTGGCTAGGCAAGAAACAGGAGGCGTTGCGCTGGCTTGCTAGACATGAGCGGCGGACAGAACAGATGTGGCAGCAGCTAGGCAGCCATATAAGGGAAGGCGAGACCGCCTCCGTATTCATTTTTGAACGGGGAAATCGGCTGTTTATAATGGCTGGCAGCGGGCTGGCATCCACCCTCTATCATCCGCTTGGCTTTGCCCCAATCAGCGAAGTGAAAATGCTCATTGCCGCTCAGCGGGCTTATAAGGAAATTACAGTTGGCTCCCTGCCCCATTATGCCGGTAATCGCCTGTTTATGATCGTGCCCGACACAGAGGATTCTCGGCAAGCGATGGAATCGCTAATAAACAGCCCGCTCTGGAAGCAGCTTCCGGCTGTGCAAAAGGGCCATGCTTACGTAGTCGACAATAACTGGAACTACGGTGATGCGGAAACAGCAAACAAGCTGCTTGGCATGCTGCCTAAATTATTGCAAAAACCGTCCTGAAGCCGCAGCTTCGGGACGGTTTTTTAGTTGGATTTTAAGTTAGTTATTCAATTAGCCTTTCACTGCGCGGTTTTCCACCAAATGGAGGATGGAAGCCGGCCAGCCCCGACGGCTACCGGCTCGCCAATGATAGGCGTTGCAACTTGCACATTCAGCTGCTTGGCCGCTTGCGTCACGCGCTCTACTGGATCATTCCAGTCGTGGAAGCTGAGTGTAAAAGCTCCCCAATGGATCGGAAGCAGCGTTTTTCCTTTTACATCGACATGGGCCTGCACCGTTTCCTCTGGCATCATATGAATCGACGCCCAGCGCGGATCATATTGTCCGCATTCCATAAGGGTCAGATCAAACGGACCGTATTTCTCGCCAATTTCTTTGAAATGCGCGCCATAACCGCTGTCGCCGCTAAAATAAATGTTAGCTGCACGTCCTGTAATCACCCAAGAGCACCACAACGTAGAATCCCGGTTGTTGAGGTTTCGTCCTGAAAAATGCTGCGCTGGAGCGGCCGCCAAGCGAATGCCTTCAAACTCCAGCTCTTCCCACCAGTCATGCTCGGTTATAATCGATTTCTCCACTCCCCACCGCTCCAAATGGCTGCCTACGCCGAGCGGAACGATAAAACGGCGAACTTTGTTTTTAAGCTTGAGAATCGAATCATAGTCCAAATGATCATAATGATCATGGGATAATACAACAGCGTCAATTTGCGGCAGCTCGGCAATTTCAAACGGCAATTTGCCGCTATAACGTTTGTTTCCGAAAAAAGGGAACGGCGTCGGCGCTTGGCCAAACATCGGATCGAGTAATATATGTTTTCCATCCAGCTCCAGCAGCATAGCCGAATGTCCAAACCAAGTGACTCGCGCTTGCTCGCCCTTATCGTCCCCGCCAAATTGCAGCTTCTGCAGCGGCAGCTGCGCCTGTGGCTTGCGATTTGGGTTTGTTTTCATATAATCGCGCAGCATGGAAAATAGGTTGCTTGCACTGTTCTCCATAGCCGTCGCACTCAAATTTTTAAACTTGCCGTCCTTGTAATGGGGCAAACGTGAAAATGCAGCAAGCTGCTCCTTCGTTAACACGCCTCCAAGCGCAGGATAGAACTTTAAAACAAGCATTACCGCAAGCAGCAGTACAGCAAGCACAATAATAGCAGTCAGCATGGCGATTACTCCTTTAAATTATGGTTAATGAAAGATAAACTCCATATAAACGAACGATCATTTATTAAAATAAAACTGTTGATAATTTAAATCGAGCTCCTTCGCTAATAATAAATGATCATTCAGTTATTGTCAATATAGGTGCAGCTCCTCCTGCTAGCTATTCGTCTAAAAGATTGTAACATTTTTCACAGCTTCTCTGCGCCTAATGGATTATAATAGAAGCGAGCCCGGAAGAATAAGGAGGAAGCCCATATGTCTATCCAACATACCGTACATTTCAAAATCATTCGCCCCCATGAAACGAAGACGCTGCACGGGTTGATTTTTCTGGAAGAGAACCAGCACCCCACTGTAGAAGATTATGCCAAATGCCTTAAATTGTGCGGCCACGATGTGGTCATCCACGATGCCGATAAGTTTATTTTCAAAGCAGAATCTGACGGTCAATCCTATTTAATTGATGTTCTAGAGGATTTCGAGAAGCGCGTGCGCGATCTTGATGCTGAAAACCTGAGCAGAAGCTTCCAGAAGCCAAACCCTAGCTTTTAATCCAGCCCACCTTCTTATAGTAAAAAAACGCCAAGCTCCAGTCCTTCGCAGGTCTGATGCTTGGCGTTTTGCTTCTCATTTTGCATATTCGTCATTCATGCTTATCTCTATTATCTTGCGAATATACGTACCTATCTGACCGGACGGCGCTCGCTCGCTTGCGGAAAGTAGCCAATCGACGTTGCATACGCAAGCATATTTCCAATTAGCTGCTCATTAGGCGCTGCGCATGTAATGCCCGATTGCTGCAAAGCAGCGGTTGTCCGCTCGCAGCTGTAGCGATAGGCAGAGTCCTTCGCCCCATCGCCTTCCAATTGCGCGATCGCAAGCTGCACACCCTCCTGATTTTTCAGGATGGCTTTATCAAGCAGCCACTTCGTATAAGCGGCTGGGCTTGACGTCTCTATGGCGTAGCCATTGCTGCGCAGCATGTCCATCAACGTTTCGTAAGGCAGTGGCTCCGGGTTGCAAATATGGTAGACACCTCCGGCTGTATCCGGCTGCAGCGCCAGACTGACAATCGACTGGCCCGCATAATCAATGGGCGTAATATCGATGTCCCAAGTAACCTCTGGCGCTTGTCCAAGCAGCAGCATCGATTTGAGCATCCGGTAAAACGCATTGCTGTCAATGTTGCGCTGGAAGCTTCCGCTTACCGAGTGGCAGGACAAATTGCCTGCCCGGTAAATGCTGACGGGAACGCCCTGCTCAGCAGCAGCGTACAGCAGCTTCTCTGCTTCCATCTTGCTGTTCGTATACAAGCTCTCAACATGCAGCTCCGGCGCAAGCTCTCCAGCGGCTACAACTGCTTCCCATTGCCCGCTTAAAGCCAAGTCCTCTGGAATGCCGAGCGTAGAAATATGGTGGAAGCGAACCGTTTGGCGGCAAGCTGCGGCTAGCTCCAGCAAATACGCCGTCCCATTCACATTCGTACGGGCAAACTGTCCCTCTTCGCCAAAGTGCCTCACATCCGCTGCACTGTGCATAATTGCATCCAGACTGCTCATTAACTGCTGATACTGCTGCTCCTCAAGCCCGAGCCGCGGCATTTCCAAATTGCCTTCTACCGCTACAACGCGCCCTTCCATTAATGGAATAGCCGCATCTCCAAAATAATAGGCAAGATGGCTCCGCAGTCTCGCTTCACCCGGCTCTGTTCCTGGCCGTACGAGGCAATAAATGGTCGCGTCGCTTTGCATCAGCAATTCATAAAGCAAATAACCGCCTAGATATCCGGTAGCTCCAGTTAACAGCAAGGCCTTCGGCTGCTGCTCAAAGCTGACAGATAGTTCAGGCTTATAGCGCATAGCTGGCAGCTCTTCCAGTGGCAAAGCTGGCCCAACATGGCGGGCCGTCTCCTGCTGCTCTGGCGCTTCGGCAGCAAGCTGCTCGATGCGTGCGGCAATCGCTTCGATCGTTCTATATTGAAATAAATCATTAATTTTCAATTCCGGGTAATACGGCTTGAGACTGGCCAAAATATGAATAATTCCGAGCGAGTCGCCGCCAATCGTAAAGAAATCATCATGAATGCCGATATGAACGAGGCTGAGTGCCTCGGCCCATGCGCCCGCAATCATTCGTTGGATGCCATTTTGAGGGGCAACGTAGTCGACGCTGATCTGCTCCTCTTGGTAGGAATAGCTGTGCAGCTTTTTCCGGTCGATTTTCCCGGTTGGAGAAATCGGCATTTCGTCCAGCTGGACGATCCATTTCGGTACAAAATAAGAGGGCAGCTTATCGCCCAGCTCTTGCTTAATGGTAACGGTAGTGAGCGGTTTACCGTCCTTTGAAGTAAAGAAGCCAACGAGCATATTTTGCTCCTGTGCATCTTTTTTGCAGATGACTGCTACGTTTTGCACATTGGCGATTTTCGAAAAGCTGTCTTCGATTTCCCCAATCTCAATGCGATGTCCGCGAATTTTTATTTGCGAATCCCGGCGTCCTACATATTCAATTGTGCCGTCCGGCAGCAGCTTCGCAATATCGCCTGACTTATAAATTTGACCGTCGCCAAATGGATTGGCGACAAAGGCATCCGCCGTTTTCTCCGGCTGATTTAAATACCCTTTCGCCAGGCCGATCGTCTCAATCAGCACCTCGCCGTGCACATGCAGAGGGCAAAGCTGGTTCAGCTCGTTGACGATATACACTTTGTAGTTTTGGATCGGCTTGCCGATTGGCACGTTGGTCAAATCATCGGAAATATATCCGCTGATTTTATGGGTTGTTGTGCACACGGTGCATTCCGTAGGACCATATACATTAACGATAGCAATATTGTCCTGGAACTTCCGCTGGAACGCCCGCACCTGCTCGCCATAAAGCGCCTCTCCTGCTACAGTGATCAGCTTTACGCCTGCAAGCTTTTTGTAACCCTCCTCCGACAAATAAGCCGATAGCTGGTTAAAAAAGACGGTTGGCAAAATCGTAATAATCGTCGTTTTCGTCCGTTCGATCGCTGAAGCAAATTCCTCTACGGATACGCGTTCCTCTGGAGACAATAAGTACAAATGCGCACCATAGAACAGCGCTCCAATCGTATCCCATACCGATGCGTCAAAGCTGTAGGTCGCGAACTGCGTCAGTATATCCTCATGCCCAATTTCACAATCCTGCCGCACCGTGTCGCCGAGATTGACGACTCCTTCATGCGCAATGAGAGCTCCCTTCGGCCTTCCCGTAGAGCCAGACGTATAAATAATATAGGCCAAATCATCCGGTGCTACCTGAACGTTCGGGTTCGAAGCCTCTACCCTGTCATAATCGATATGCTCCACTACGATAATTTCCTTCAACTGCTCCAGCCCTTCGGACTGATGCTGCGCCTGCTCTTCGTATTTCGCTTTGGTCAGCACGAATACCGACCGGGTATCTTGCAAAATGTAGCGGTTGCGCTCCTCTGGATGCTCGGGATCGAGCGGCACATAGGCGGCTCCCGCCTTCAAAATGCCAAGCAGGCTGACAATGAGCTCCAAGCTCCGCTCCATGTAAATGGTGACGAAATCGCCTTTGCTCACGCCTTTGCTGATCAACAGGTTCGCCATTTGGTTCGCCTGCTCATTGAGCTCGCGGTATGTAAGCTCTCCGTGAATAGATGATACTGCCGTTCTTTCTCCATGCTGCGCCGCAGCAAGCTCAATCATGCCATGAATCGTCTGCTTGCGATCATAAGCGCCAGCTGTCGCATTCATTTTCTCATAGACGAGCCGGTCCTCAGCGGTTAATAGATCAATGGCTGCCACATGCGAGGCCGGATCTGTTACAGCTGCTGTGAACAGCGTCTGATAATAAGCGGCATAGCGGTCGACGGTCGCTTTATCCAGCAACGATCGGTCATATTGCATGCTGAGCTGCCACTTTCCATTGTGTTTCAGAAGTTGAAGGCTGATAATTTCCGAAGTAGGCTGTACCGGGTGTCGATGCGAGAAGCGAGTGTCATAATGGGCTTGTTCCGAGGTTGATCCATCCTTTACAGCTTGCACTAACGAGGTTTTTAGGCTATCAAATGTAGGCGTTTCTTCGATCTGGACTAACCATGGCTTATCGTTGCCCTGGCTATCCTGCACACCGATGAGCAGCTGCTTCTCGCTTGAAAGTCGGTATAAGAGCGCTGCATACGCCGCAGCGGCCTCTGCTTCTAAATCCTTTTCTTCTCTCGTTTCTATCAGTTGGCTTACCTGTTCGCCCAGCGCGTATTCTTCCGTTGCATAAGAATACGTGCGGTTATGACGCGAAAAATCTAGTGGAATTAATAAGACAAAATCGCTGGAAGCAATCTGGTTAGTTGTAGTGTGTTTATTTTCCGTCATAATTGTAAAACCTCCTGTGGGGGATTTGCCCCGCAGCCGCCACGCAGCCGCAGGGCTCCCTTTATGATAGTTATACCGGGATTAAGAAGTACGGACCTGGAAATGGTTGATGAGCTCCTGCAGCTCTTCCGACATTTGCGTCAATTGAGTCGACGATTCCACAATGGCATTCATCGATTCTTTTTGCTCGGCAATCGATTTGGAAATTTTCGCACTGTTTGCTGCTGTAATGCCTGCGGAAGCCGACAGATTTTCAGCCGTAGCCGTCAATTCTTCCGTACCAGCTGAAATTTGCTCTGTGGAGCTCGATACTTCTTGAATTTGCAGCGTTACACTGCGGGTAGCGGACAAAATATCGTCCAGAAGCGAACCCGTCTCGCTGGAAATTTGCAAGCCCGTACGAACTTGGCCTGTTCCCTGATTCAGTGCATGGACAGCTGTCGTAATTTCCTGCTGGATTTCTTTAATCAATCCGGAAATTTGCGTTGCCGAGCTATTGGACTGCTCCGCCAGCTTGCGAACCTCGCCTGCTACGACTGCAAAACCTTTGCCATGTTCGCCGACTCTTGCCGCTTCAATCGCTGCGTTAAGCGCCAGAAGATTGGTCTGTGTCGCAACGCCCATAATGAGCGAAACGATATTTTCAATTTCCTGTGAACGGCTGGCGAGTGATTGAATGGCACTGGAGGATTCGACCACAAACTTTTCAATCTGTTCCATCTGCTCAACAACCTGGCCTACGACTTTATTGCCTTCCTTCGATTTGTGCTCCATATCGCCAGCTTCTTCTGCTACGCTCGACGAGCTGTGAGCAATGTTTTGAATAACGGTCGACATTTCGTTCATTGCTTTGGCTGCTTCCCCGGAGGACAACTCCTGGTTGGCAATTTCGATGTTGATTTCCCGCATGTTTTCGGTAATTTCCTCTACCGTTTTGCTGTTCTTTTCGGAAAACTCATACAAAGATTTAGCCGAATCCGTTACAGCATTCGACGTTTGACGCACTTTGACCATCATGTCGTTGATCCGGCGAATCATGATGTTGAACTTGTGATTGACGACACCGAGATCGTCGACGCCCGATTTCAGCTCGACATTTAAGTTGCCGCCGCTTACTTCTTCAATGCCTTTAATCAGCTCTTTAATTGGCTTCATCGTCATACGCGAAATGAAGAACTGGAGCAAGAAAATAAGCACAAGGAAAATGAGCATGATCGAAATGCCGCTGACCAGCAGCGTGTGCAGACCGTTAGGCACAGCGCTCGCATCTACATCCGCCGCGAAGAAAGCAAATACGTTGCCACCGCTGTCTTTGATCGGATAAAGAATTGTCGTCCAAATGCCAAAATCATCGGAGTAAAAGCTGGTGAATGTAGGAACTCCGGTATTCAGCATTTCCCCTACAGCGGTCGACATCGCTGCTGGCTGCTCATACATCGTGCCAACGCCCATATTTTCGCTGGAGAAAGCTTCTACCAGATTCGTAGGCATAGCAATAATTGACGTTTGATTGCCATTCGTCAGCTCCGTTCCGAATACATAAGCCTGTGCAATATTCGGGTTATATTTATGTATCAGATCCAGCGTTGCTTTCAATTCCAATTGGGTAGCGCCTTCGTAGCTTTTCTCGGCGATCGCTTGCTGGATTTTCGCAGGCTCCATTTCCTGTGCCCATTCCTGTGTAATGGCGCTAATTTGTCCACGAAGCTGCTTAATCAAAATATCCTTCTGAATGATGTAGCCTGATGCAATTAAAATGGATCCAATCAATACGATGTTAAAGAAGGCAAGCAGCAAATTTTTAGAAAAAAAGGACATTCTTTTTATGAATTGCATTCTGTCAACGCTCCTATATGTATGATGTAATGCTACTTTCAAAAATGATTGTGACGGTTCGTTCACGGCTCGGTCATCCGGCTGTTGCAGTAGGCTGCATTCTATTTGCTTCCCACCCATGACTGTGACTAAAGTTCTATTGTCAAAACTTGTTATGTCCCGATTCGCACTTTAGCCTTATACCGGTTTGTTTATCAGAAAATTCTAAACATTAACCACTCCCTCGCTTTTCTACTCTATATCTCTCTATATGATCTGTCGAAAGTTTCCCCTCAAACTAGTTCAATACATTATTCAACAGATACTACTAATACTATCGACCTATTCAATACGAATAGTAATAGATTTTGCTAAATTGTTATTTATCTTATGTAAAAATTTATACAACAGTTAAAACGAAAACAAGCGAACGACAGGAAATCCCTGTGTCCGCTTGCCCTCAAACCGAGTATAACAGCTTGCTTCAACGACTATATCACTTGCCTGACCATACCACTGTAATTTCGTAATAGCCATCTTTGTCCCGGTCTGGAGCACCCGTAATCGTTACAGCTAAATCATCACCCTTTTTGCCTACCATCGTTAATGAATTGCTGCTTACATCCTCTGACGTATCCGTCAGCTCTTTCGTTTGAAAATAAGCTTTGTAGGATACGCCAAGCGAGTCTAATCCATTTTTCGTCTCATAGACGAAGTACACCGATTTTTTGTTGTCGCGATTGTTTTCCACCGTCTCTTTTATTTTCGCATCTTTCGGAATCGGGAAATCTGCTGGCAAATATTTCGGACGCTGGCCTGTGTACACATTGCTATCGGTTCCGCCGCCTCCGGTGGAGGAGCTGCTGCCGATGGTTACCTTACTGCTTCCTGCATCGTAAGTAACGGACACATTCAAAGCATCTGCAATCGAACGCACCGGCAAGTAGGTCGACCCTTTATAAGTAATTGGAGCCTGCTTGGCGCCATTGCCATCAACTAGCGTGTACGCGCTGCCATTAAGCTCGATTTTTAAGCCATTATTCAAATATGCTTTAATTTGCTCCAAGTTGCTTCCTGCATATACGCCTGCCGAGCCGGTAAGCACCATGCCGAACACCGCTGCGGAAATGACCATTTTTTTGCTTTTCACATCTATCTACCCCTGTCTATTGAAAATAATATTCCCCCCAATCCTTACCTCCTCTGGATGCTCCTAAAACCATTTTCTGCAAAAATAGTTCTAATTTCCTTGCCGCGCTTCAGCAGCTATCTTGAAGCCTGCGACTCAGGAACCAGCAGCAGGGCTGTACATGCGCGTTTCTTCAAGCAGCCTTACGACTTCCTCCAAATGCTTATCTAGCGTAATCGGATTGTAATTCCCCCATATTGGGTCGACGATATAGGCGCTGCCGCTGCGGACGGCGGGCAAACTGTTCCATATCGGATGATTCAAAATCGCCCGTCCTTGCTGTTCATCCACCCCGGTAGGGGCAAGCGAAAAAAACACCCGGTCACCCGCGTAAACCGGCAGCTCCTCAAGCCGTATCGGCATCCATTTCAGCTGCTTGTTCCGCTCCGTCAATGCTTTCAAACGCTCAGGCAGCTTAAAGCCGATCCCCTCATAGAGCGTATGCCCAAAATGATGCGTCCCATACATATACAGCGTCTGATCCACATAAACGAACGCCGAAGCCGTCTCGCTCGGACGGATACAACAGCCTAGCCGCTCGCGCGCCAGCGCCGCCTTTTCCATATAGCCCGCGATCCACTCCTCCGCCTCCTTTTGTCTGCCCAGCAGCTCGCCCATCGCACGCAGCCGTCCATACACATCATCGTTCCAGCTCACATGCGCCATAGGAGCAATTTTCACCAATTGATCGATGAGCGCTGCCTTTATAAAGCTGGGGTACAAAATTAAATCGGGATTGAGCCGCATAATTTGCTCCGCATCAATCGGCTCCTCAATGCCATGAACGCCGCGCAGCGCCTCCTCCTCAAATACAGGAAACATCGCGCTGTTCACCGCTATCGGGCGAATGCCAAGCGCCAGCAGCTCGCCAATGTATTGAATCGAAAATATACGCGGAGCGCGACCGAATTCCTGCATATATTGCGTCGGTGTAAGTCCGGTCGTCTGCTTGAAGCGCCGGCTGAAATAATATTCATCCCCGAAGCCGACCCGCCCGGCAATTTCGCGAACGCGGGCCGTTTGGCTGAGCAGCAGCTGCTTTGCCCGCTCGATCCGCAGTGCAGTCAAATAAGCAGTTGGCGTGCTGCCCGTTAATGCTTTGAACTTTTCCCCATATTGCCAGCGGCTCATATTCACTTCCTGTGCCAGACGCCCAATCGAAATTTCCTCTTTGTACGAATGCTGCATAAAAGAAATCGTCCGCTCCACTGCCCCTCTGGCATCCGGCTCGTCCTCTTCTTTGTGCTGGCGCTTCAGTACTTCCAGCATGAGCTGCTGAAACTGAATATGGCGCTGGAGCGCCTCCAGCTTTCCAAGGGGCGGCTTGCCGCGAAGCGACAGCAGCATATCTTCCAATAATGCAAATGGTTCAAAAACCATTTCGCCGCCATCCGCAAGCAGCTCCTCATCCTGTGCACCGATCTCGAAAGAGAGCTCGTATAATCGAATCGGCTGAAAAGCTTCGCTTTCGACGCCGATCGCTGTGTTGGGCGCCAGCAAAAAGCATTTGCCGTATGCAGCGGGATGGCTCACCCCGTTAATCGTAATGGTGCCCTGCCCCTGCGTGACGGCCAGCAACGTATAGGCGGTCAGCCAGACGAAGGCCCGCCCTTTACCCTGCTCTTCATCTTTCCGGCAGTCATAGAGCCGATACTCCAGCCCCGAGAACAAAAGTGCTGGAGGAAGCGCAGCCGCTTGTCCATCATGCTGATATGCCATCCTTTACCTCCCGCTAGTGATAACCGTTATCAATATATGCTCCCATTATAAAAGATTCCGGGAGAGGCGTAAACGGCTCATAGCTAAGGCTTCATATTATTACGATTATACTCGTATATGGCTTGCTCTTAGCAGCTTATTGCTTCGCTAGCAGCTCATTCGTCATTTCATCCAGCAGCCAATCAAGTGTAAGCGGATCGTTGAACGACCAGCGTTTGCCCACGATGTAGGCATGGCCATTTTTCACCGCAGGGATGTTTTTCCACACAGCGCCGTTAATTATTTCTTCCGTGCCCTTCTTGGCATCCTCGTTGTCATCCTGCAAAATCAGGAATATATGGTCGCCAGCAAAATCCGGCAGCGCCTCTAGCGATATTTCCTTCCACAAGTCCTTGCCGTCCTTGAACAGCTCGCCTACTTTGTCCGGCGCTTTAAATCCGAGTGCATCATACATCGTTGGCCCCAAACGCTGCGGCCCATAAATGTACAGCTTGCCGTCTACATGCACGACGAACGCGGAAGCTGTTCCACCCGCTGCAACAACTGGCTTCAGCAGCTCACGCTTCTCTTCGCTTTTCGCCTCATATTTTTTAATCCAATCTTCAGCTTGCTCCGGCTTGCCGACAATTTCGCTCAAGGAGCGCAGACGGCTAAAAATGTCGCCGCTGTAATCAATGACCACCGTTGGGGCGATTTTGGACAATTCCTCGAACTCCGCCGCATCCAGGAAATTTGGCACGATAATAAGATCAGGCTCCAGCGCCAGCACCTTCTCCAAATTCGTCGATACGCCCTCACCGCTAACGTCTGCGATACCTTGCAGCTTCTCCTCACCAAGAACCGCTTTGGCATTCAGGAAGTTCGTACCTACCATTGGAAAACCAAGCGCCATCATCTCGGAAGCATAATAATGCGCAACAATTCGCTGCGGATTGCTTGGCAGCTCTACCTCTCTGCCCATTACATCCTTATAAATGCGGGCTGCAGCCTGCTCTTCCGTCGCTGCTGGCTGTGCAGATGCAGACTCAGTTGCTGCTGCGGCAGGCGTCGAGCCCGCACCCTCCGCTGAATGGCCTGCATTCGAGCCGCAGGCTGCAAGCAGCAGCATGAGCAAAGCTGCCGCGCTCACAAAAATCAATCGTTTTGAAGCAGAAAACAACGAAACAAACATAAGACCTCTCCCTTTTATATGATAATAATTCTCAATGATAGCTTCTTTATTCTACTCTGCCCTTTTGCTTCCTTCAATGGACTTTTTCACAGTTTTGCATAGACGAATTTTGCGGAGGCCCAACCTGAATTAAACGGCTGCCAACAATAAAAAAAACCACTGGGTTACAGTGGTTTTTTGTCAAGCTCTGCCTTTTCCGGCTTCTCTACATCCAGCACATCCATGAGGAACATGAAGATGGGAATACCGATGATGAGTCCCCATATGCCCATATAATGCTGGGAGAAGATGAGGATGATAAATGTGTAGAACATCGGAAGCTTTGTTTTGTGCGCATACAGCCTTGGATTCAGGAAATACGTCTCCACCGCGTGAATGAACAAAATAATGCCGATCGCCCACAGCACCATCGGCAGCCCGCCAATCTGGTAGCCGATAATACCAATCGGGATGAACGAAATGATAACGCCTGCCACCGGAATCAGACTGAGCAGGAATACCATAATCGTCAGCGCGATCAAATAGGGGAAACCGAGTATCCAGAGCCCAATCATCGTCAGCGCTGTATTAAACAGGGCTATCAGCAGTTGTACCTCTATCACCTTGCCGAAGGAGGAAGCAAATTTGCTGCCGAAATAATGAAACTCCCGGTATGCCCAGGAAATTTTGCTATAGCGGAATTTCTCGGTAAACTGATCGACCTTGTTTTTTTGCAAAAGGTAGAAAAAGCTGAGCAAAATTACGAACAAAATAATTTCCAGCCATTTTCCCAGCTTCATAATATAATCAACGGCACTGCCCAAATACTTCTGGTAGTCCACCTTCTCTAAAGCATCGACCAGTACTCCGACAATCTGGTTGTCTTGAGAGGTGTCTAAAAACCTCGTAATATTATTAATCATATCCACAACTTGATTGATCATTTTAGGCAAATAATTAGATATCCCGAATACTAATCCGGTCACAAGCAATACGTATAACACAACCGTCACCAAAATTGGCGATATCGGAAACAGCTTGCTGAGCTTTTTCGTAATAAATCCTTCAAGCCGTCCCATAACGAACGTTACAAGAAAGAGGAGCAGCAGTAAATTGAGCATATTGTGAAGGCTGTAGAACAACAGTACAACCAACATAATAAACAATATTCTCCTTACAACTGGGTGGGCAAAAAATGTGCGCAACGCTTCCATAGACTTCCCTCATTTTTATCTAGTCTCGTCTCTTTGAACCCTTTCACCTTATACGGCGCAAGCCTGTACATGTTTCACTTTTTTTGTAGAAGGCTGCCGATTAAAGCAATATGTTCATCACTAATAGTACCTGATACCTAAGCGAGACACAAGCAGTCACCGCGCTTTTATCCTTCATATAAAAATCAAACAAAATCATAAATTTACGGCATCGCAACTAGCTGGGTCAAACCTTTAAGATAAAGGAGGATTGAACATTAGCTGATTATAAGCAATCCGTTCGTTGGAGGGGATCTATGACTACGATGATGCTAAAAGATAAAGTCGTCTTTATTACCGATGCGGACAGCGGCTCTGGAAGAGCGCTTTTCCGCCTTTTTGCCGAGCAGGGCGCGCATTTTATTTTAAATAGCATGTCGGGCGGCGCCCAGATTAACGAGGAGCTCAAGCGAGCTAGCGCCTTAGGACTCCAGGTCTTCGTGAGCAATGCGGATCTTTGCAGCAGCAGTGGGCTGCAAGCGATGCTGGAGCAAGCAGCGACCAAACTTGGCCGAGCAAATGTAGATGTGCTCATTCATAATAATGATCTCATGAAACCGATCTCTATTGAATATGGCGAGGAGGATTTGTTTCGAGATCTGCTGCATACGAACGCTAAATCCGCTTTTATATGCACGAAGATAGTCGGCCAGCATATGGCTGATGCCGGGTCAGGGTCGATCATCTACGTCTCCTCGATTCATGCGCAGAAGCCGACCGGCTCCTCCTTCGCCTACAGCGCGTCCAAAGGCGCAGTCAGCATGCTGGCGAAAGAAGCAGCTCTCGTACTCGGACGCAGCGGCATAACTGTCAATACGATTGAGCTGGGCCCAATAGAAGGCGATGATAAGCGGTTCGCGAGCGAGCTATCCACGCTGTATGAGGATTACGCTTACAAAGTGCCAAATGCAGTACTCGGCAGCTATGATGATTTGGCGCAGCTTGCCCTATTCTTATCCTCTGGTGAGGCGCGATATATCAATGGCGCAGACATTCGGCTAGATGGCGGATTTTTGCAGCATTATATGGATTTCAATATGAAGCGTCCCCCAGAGCTGAGCGATCAAGGAGGATGAGCATGGACCTGACAGGCAAGGTAGCTCTCGTAACAGGCGCAGGAACAGGCATCGGCCAAGGTGTCGCCATTCAGCTCGCACAATGTGGCGCAAAGGTCGTCATTCATTATAATCGCAGCGATGCCGGAGCGAAAGAAACGCTAGCGCAAATTCAGGCAGCCGGCGGCGAGGCCGTGCTAGTGCAAGCCGATGTTGCCAGCAAAGCGGAAATTGAACGATTAATGAAGCAAGCCGCACATGCCTTTCCTGCAGCGGAGGGTGACGGAACAATCGATATATTAGTCAACAATGCTGCGTTGCAGCTTAATTATGGGCTATTTGACCATGACGAAACGTCCTTTGACCGCATGATGAACATTAATTTGAAGGGTTATTGGCAGTGTATGCAAGCCGTTATTCCTTTTATGAAAAACAATCCTGCCGGGGGCCGTATCATTCTCATCTCCTCGGTTCACAGCAAGCGGCCAACTGATTTTGACGCTGTTTATTCCATGACCAAGGGCGGCATTCGCATGCTCGGGCGGGAAGCTGCAATCGAGCTGGCTAAGTATGGCATCACCGTCAATACCATAGAGCCTGGGCAAATTGACGTTGGCGTACAGTCTGCAAGGGATTCTCGGCCCATTGGCCCGGCTGTCTCAAACCCTGACGCAGTAAAGCCCGTACGCCCAAAGCGGGATATCCGCAAAAAGTTTCCGCTCGGACGTGTCGGCAAGCCGCTTGATGTCGCCCGGCTCGTCTGCTTTATCGCATCCGAAGAAAGCGAATTCATGACCGGCTCCGCCATCCGTTTGGACGGGGGCAGCATGCTGTTGTAGCAGCCGAGTAAGCCAAATTATAACGATAATAGAGGAGTGACGGTTATGATGAATAAAGAAACGTACGAGGAAACGCTAGCCCATGTGCGAACAAGCTCGAGTCCGACAGAGCTGCGCATTACTGATATCCGGTTCACTGACATTGTAGGAGGCCCTTTCCATAGCAGCCTCATTAAAGTATATACGAATCAGGGGCTGGTCGGATTTGGCGAAGTGCGTGACGGAGCCGATAAAGTGTATGCACAAATGCTGAAGGCACGGCTGCTGGGCGAAAATCCCTGCCATGTTGATAAGTTGTTCCGCCGCATCAAGCAGTTCGGCGGCCATGCCCGTCAAGGCGGCGGTGTAAGCGGTATTGAAATTGCGCTATGGGATTTGGCTGGAAAAGCGTATGGCGTTCCTGTCTATCAAATGTTGGGCGGACGCTTTCGCGACCGCATTCGCATGTACTGCGATACGGAAGTTGTAGGCAAAGACACGGGCAAGGCTATGGGCGAGGCGCTCAAGAAACGCATGGACGAAGGCTTTACTTTTCTAAAAATGGATCTCGGCATTGGCCAGATCATCCATGAACCGGGCACCCTAAGCGCCCCCCTTGGCTTTCTTGAGGAAATGCGGGAAAAATCACGCAACCGCTACAATCAAAATTTTGACGGCATGACAGATGATCAGCTCCGCGAAATAACGAACCGCCATTATGATATTTATAATATTGCTCACCCGTTTACCGCCATTCAAGTGACTGAAAAAGGGCTCGATCTGCTTGAGCAATATGTGGCAGACGTCCGTTCCGTCATCGGCTATCAGGTACCGCTCGCCATTGACCACTTTGGACATATCGGGCTGGAAAGCTGCATCAAGCTTGGCCGCCGCGTCGAGAAGTTTAACCTCGCTTGGATGGAGGATATGCTGCCGTGGCAGTATACCGAGCAATATGCTAAGCTTGCACGAGCAGTCGCAACTCCGATCTGTACGGGCGAGGACATCTATTTGAAGGAAAACTTCAAGCCATTGCTGGAAGCGGGCGGCGTTTCCGTCATTCATCCGGATGTGCTCACGACCGGAGGAATTTTAGAGACGAAAAAAATCGGCGATATGGCGCAGGACTACGGCGCAGCAATGGCCATCCATATGGCAGAAAGCCCGATTGCCTGCCTCGCGGCGGCTCACGTCGCAGCAGCAACGGAAAATTTCCTCGCCCTCGAATACCATTCCTGCGAGGTGCCTTGGTGGGATGATATTATGATTAGCAGCAAGCTGCCAAACAAGCTGGTGCAGAATGGCTTCATAACTGTCAGCGATGCGCCTGGACTAGGCATTGATGATTTGAATGACGAGGTGCTTGCCGAGCATCTGCATCCCGATGTTCCTGGCATCTGGGAGTCCACTGACTCGTGGAACAAGCTGCTTTCTAATGACCGTTTGTGGAGTTAGTCAAAGGGAAGTATAAGAATACAATACCATTCTAAAAATAGATAAGTGTTCATATGTAGCAAGCTGCTTCACATGCCCTGAGGCCTAAGGGGATTTGTGAAGCAGCTTGTTTGTTTTTGCTTTTTTGCTGTTTATTTTAGACTTTTACCACTTGGAAGGATCAATGTCCCCGGGGTTAAGCCCTGCCCATACGTTCGGTACGTTCACCGCAGAAGGATCGTCAAATACGAGAAACGCGGTTGGCAGATATCGCCCGCCTTCGCTTTTAGAGGAGGGCTTATTAATGAGGTCGCCACCCTCCTTAATCAGCACGGAAGAGGAGCCGCCATCCAGATTGGCTGCAATGACTGCGCCATGCTCCAGCATAATTTGCTGGCAGTCATACAGATCGGCGCCAATGCTGTAGCCGATCTGCCTGCCATCAATGACGAGGAACAAAATCGAGCCGTCCTCCTTCTGCCCCATCACCGTCCGTGGCGCGACGCCCCAGCCATCGGCGTGATTTTTGATCAAGCCTTTGCCGTTCACAATCATTCGCGGCTCGAAGCTGACCGCCTCAGATATGCCCAGCTTCATAAGCTCCTTGATCGAATAGCGGCCTGCCAGCATTTTACCTTGCTTGTCCAGCCCGACAATTTGCGCGCTTGCATCCTTGCCAAGGCCGTTATAATAAATTTCCCCCTGCGTAATGACAAGCCCAATCGGTTGAAAGCCATTGCCCTGCCACTCTGGATCGGCAAACCCTCCGGCATTGACGCCAGCAATGGCACCTGTCCGCTTGACCATGCTTCCTACCTTCTCGCCTCGGCCCGCTTTCTCCGGTACGACGAGCCGGATTTTCGTCGGGTCCTTCACCGTCATGAGAAAACCGTGATAACCTTTGCCATCGACTTCCTCTACGCTGGTCAGTGACTCTGCAGCATGGTCGCCTGCACCAGTCGGCAGCGTAATTTGATGGGTGTCCAGCTCCTCGCCCATCTCCTGAAACTGCTTGGCATAATCGGCTACACGATCGGCAAGTCCCTGCTCGCCGATTAAATATTTTGCCAGAAAGCGGTGCTGGGTTGTAATTAACGCATCCGCCAGCTTATAGCGAAAGCTCGTTCCTGAAGCGGTAAAGAAAAACCAGCTCAGGAAAAGCAGGGATGATATCAGGATGGCAGCGAATAACGCTGCCACTACCCGCCAAAAGCCAGGCTTCTTGCGTTTGCGTTTGCTCACAGGAGAACTGTTCTTCCTTGCAGAAGTACGGCTTCCCATCGACGGGGCAGAATGTGGTGCATGCGGTAAATTTGAAATGGTGCCCACTCCCTAATCCATAAATTTGATCAATGAACAGACGGGTGTAGGAGGCAAGTTGTTGCAAGCGTGCTGCTTTACACAAATCATTCCTTTATTGCCGCTGAAATTGTTATAATGGACGGGAAGTGTTAAAGGCATTACAAAAACAGGAGTGCACCTATTGGAGGTAGAGAAATGACTGCAAACCAAGCAGGCTATGAAGTAACCAGCTTTACAGATACGTATCAGATCTATGAGCTTAAAGAAGATGCGACTCATTCCCGCGTCCTTATCTGCCCTGAGCGCGGCGGCATCGTAATCGGCTGCCAGCTGCAAGGCCAAGAGCTGCTGTACCTTGATCGCGATACCTTTATTGATCCAGATGCCAATATTCGCGGCGGCATTCCCGTCTTGTTTCCGATTTGCGGCCAATTGCAAAATGGTGCCTATGAATGGGATGGCGTAAGATATAATATGCGTAATCATGGCGTAGCCCGCCAAGCATCATGGGACGTTGAAGGGCAATCTACCGACAACGGAGCCTCGCTTACGCTTTCTCTGGAAAGCAGCGCACAGACGCAGGCGGCCTATCCCTTCAACTTCAAGCTGACATTCACTTATCGCTTGAAGGACGGCAAGCTGTCCATTGAGCAAGCATACAGTAATTTGTCCGAGACCAGCATGCCTGTACATGCCGGCTTCCATCCTTATTTTGCAATTGCCGAAAAAAATCTGACTTACCGCTCTAACGCGCTGCAAGCGCTGGATTACAACGACAATCAGGTCAAGCCGTTTGCTGGCCCGCTGGATTTGAACGGTCTCGTTGAATCGGTCGCTTTGCTGGATGCCACTACACCAGAAATTTCCTTTCCGTTTGGAGATCAGCAAATTAAGTTGAGCTACAGCGAAGTATTCGGAACAACCGTCATTTGGTCGGTAGAAGGCAAGCCTTTTATATGCGTCGAGCCATGGACTGCCCCGAATGAAGCGTTGAACCACAAAAAAGGACTTGTCATGGTGCAGCCGGGCCAAGCTTTGGAAGCCAGCTTCACGATTGAACTGAAGGCTTAATTTAGCTGCAAGTCATTTAATAGCAATAAAAAAGGTACTGCTCGTGGCCAGCATGTCAACATGCCAGCCGTGAGCAGTACCTTTATTTTGCCTAAAGCTATATCTTATTCTACCGCTATTTTTAGTGCTGCTGCTGCATTTGTGCTAGTTTGCGCGCTTTCCTCTTGCCGTCTGGACGCTGCCTCCATCAACCCTTTAATGTAGCCTACCCCGAACAAACGTCCCAGCAGCTCATAGCCGGGATTATCATTCGTTTCGCCTTCCATCGTCGGCACATGATCGGGCCTTGCCGGCCCAGTGAAGCCGACATCATAGTAGGTGTACATCGCCTCCAGCATGTCGGTAATGCCATCATCGTGGAACGTTTCCTCAAATTTCTCCGCTGTGCCGCGCACATCTCTAAAATGAACAAAAAACATTTTATCCTGCCCGGCAAAATGGCGAATGACGCTGGGGATATGCTCCCCCGCCGTCGCCAGCGTGCCTTGGCATAGCGTAATGCCATTATAAGCGCTTGGCACAAGATCAATGGCGCGCTGCAAAGCATCTGCACTGCGCAGTATACGCGATACGCCGCGAATCGGCGTAATCGGCGGATCATCGGGATGCAGCGCCAGCTTCACCTTCGCTTCCTCCGCCACAGGCACAATCTGCTCCATAAAATAATGCAGATTTTCCCACAGCTGCTGCTCGGATACGATGCCTGCTTCGGTAAGCGGGGCATCCCGCATTAAGCTGTGATCGTAGCTGGAGACGAGCGCACCTCCCCGTGTACGTGTCGTCGTGGAGGTGCGGAACCAATTGAACTGAGCCATAAAATTGTAGCAAAGCACAGGAATACCGGCCCTTCCCATATTGACAATAAACTGCTGAAAGGTTTCAATTTCCGCATCGCGCCCTGCGGTTCCAAGCTTAATCTCATTGCTTGGCGGCATTGATTCAATAACGGCCAGTTCAATGCCGCTGTCCGCAAAACGCTGCTTCATGCGAATAAGAGGCATAAGCTCCCAAGGTTTTTCGCTTTTTTCGTCCCATGCCAGACCGCTCACCGCATAATTGATATCCATTTGCTTCGCGAGCTGCCATAGACGGTCAGGCCGCGACGAGAAAAATTCTGCCAGCTGCATTACTAATTCCTCCTATTTCGTATTACAAGCGATGCAACGATTGCTTGAATTAAGATTTCCCCGCTTTGGCGGCTAGTTCCTTGCCCAGCTTGTCGATTTTATTGAATGCGTCTTCAATCGATTGCTGGCCGAAGGAGACGGCATCCATTTCTTTTTTGTACGTATCCACCCATTCTGAAAATCCGGCAGCCGGCGAATAAAACGGCAGTGCCTTATCCACCGACATATCGTAAATCTCCTTGCCTAGCAAATCCTTGGCTTCAAGCGTCGGCTCAAGCTGCTTGAATATTTCCGGATTAATGGGCAAGCCGCGCGTCAAGCCAAGTGCCTTGCCCGCCTCTTGATCCGTTATAAACCATTTCACAAACTTCTTCGCTTCCTCTTTGTTTTTCGAATTGGCGCTTACGCTGAGGAAAATCGTCGACTGCGCCCAGCCGCCGCCAGCCGGTCCCGTCTGCAAATTGACAACGCCCAGCTTGCCTGGCATCAGCTGCTCCAGTGCGCTTACGGAGCCGGTCGTCGCACCTCGGGTCATCACCACACCGGAAGCCATAGGGTCAGCTTGCGGGTCATTTTCCAAGAAAGATGCGGCTAGCTCGGCTAGTGGAACGATTTTATTTTTGCGGAAATCATCATAAATGCCATAAAACTTCATGAACAGCTCCTTATCGAGCGTGAACGTCTTGCCTCCGTCCGACATAATAGGCGGTTTGCCCATCGCCGTCTGGTAATAGTTGAAGCCATCCCATGTCGATGTATCACCAATCGGATATTTGCCCTCAGGCAGCTTGGCACGGGCATCTCTCGCCCATTGAAAAAATTCATCATACGTCCAATCTTTATGCGGTAGCGGGATGCCGAGCTGCTCCAGCTCTGTCTTGTTGTAAGCGAAGCCCTGCGCGTTCTGGCTGAGCGGAATGCCATACAGCTTGCCGTTTATTTGCAAATTTTTCAGCACATTCGGGTCCACAATGCCGGTCAAGTCAATGTCGGATAAATCCTCCAGCTGGCCTCTGGATACGTATTCCTGAATGTAAGCCGCATCCATTTGCAGTACATCGGTAATCGACTTGGAGGCTGCCAGTGTCGGAAGCTTCTGCCAATAAGCATCCCAGGCCATAAATTCCGGCTTGAATTTCACATTTGAAAACTGCTGAGAATAAATGTCCAGCGCTTTTTTCGTCGCTTCATGACGGACGTCTGATCCCCACCACATAATGCTGAGCGTCGTCGCTGCCTCGCTTGCTCCCCCAGCCGCCGCCGTCTCCGTTGCCGAGCTTGGCTCCATACCCTGATTGCCCCCGCTCCCGCTATTGCTGCTGCATGCGGTCATTGTAAGCACTACAGCGAGCGTCAGCATTGCCCAGCCTTTACTTTTCAGCCACCTTTTTCCCATTATCCGTTCATCCCCTTCAAATGAAATACCTTTTTCTAGAAGCGCTTTTCATAAAAAGCCGTTACCCTTTGAGTCCTGTTGTAGCAATACCTTCTACAAAGTGCTTTTGGGCCAGAAAAAAGATGACAACGGAAGGCATAATCGACAGCAACGACATCGCAAGCAGCTGCCCCCACTGAATATCGAACTGGTCAATGAACATGCGCAGCGCAAGGCCGACCGTAAACTTCTCAACCGAGCTTAAATACAGCACCTGCGCAAAAAAATCATCCCAGCTCCAAATAAAGGTGAATATTCCCACTGTCACAAGCGCTGGCTTAATGAGCGGAAAAATAATCCGCAGAAAAATGCCGTAGACAGAAGCACCGTCGATTTTGGCCGCCTCATCGAGATCACGCGGGATGCCGCGAATAAACTGCACCAGCAGAAAAATAAAGAAGGCGCCGCCACCGAAAAAATGCGGCAGCACAAGCGGAACATAGCTGTCGACCATCCCCAGCTTGTTGAACAAAATGTACTGCGGAACGACCGTCACCTGGCCAGGCAGCATCATCGTCAGCAGCAAAATCGAAAACCAGAAGCCTTTAAGCCCGAAATACAAGCGGCCGAAGCCATAAGCTACAATGGCCGCTGTCAAGACGCCGCCTGCTACATTGCCCAGCTCCATCAGCAGCGTATTGCCGAAAAAGTGGGCAAACGTATAATCTCCGGAGAAATGCCAGCCCTTGCTGTAATTTTCCCACATCGGAATGGAGGGCCAAATGGTCGGCAGTCTTAGCTCTGACGTTTTTTTGAGCGAAGCGCCCACCCACCAAATGACGGGGTAAATCATAATGAAGGAGAACACCGCCAGAAATACATGATCGAAGCTTTTTGCCCGCAGCCTGCTCATTTCGCTTTCCCTCCATCCGACTCGTAAAATACCCAATAACGGGAAGCGGCAAAGTTAATGATCGTCAGCAGCGCTACAATGACGAGCAGGATCCAGGCCAGTGCGGAGGCATAGCCCATCTGGTAATGCTTAAACGCTTTTTCATAGAGGAACATGGCGTACATGTAGGTTGAGTTAATGGGCCCGCCCTTCGTAATAATGTAGGCGGACGTAAACGTTTGAAAGGAACCGATAATGCCAAGCACCAGGTTGAAAAACATAACGGGAGAGAGCATGGGGAGTGTAATGCTGAAAAATTTTCGCGTCTTGCCCGCTCCGTCCACCGATGCGGATTCGTACAGCTCCTGCGGAATTTGCTTAAGCCCCGCGAGAAAAATAACCATGGTGGAGCCGAACTGCCACGTATTAAGCAGGATTAGCGTAGCCAGCGACGTATCGGGATTGGATATCCAGGCGACGCCTTGAATGCCAAACCAGCCAAGCACCTGATTCACATACCCGTCCAGGCTGAACATATTGCGCCACAGCGCCGCTACTGCAATGCTGCCGCCGATGAGCGACGGAAAATAAATCGCAGTGCGGTAAATATTCATGCCGCGCAAGCTTTTATTCAGCGCCATCGCCACCATTAGCGAGAAAAACAGCTTCAGCGGCACGGAGAACAGCACGAACATGAACGTAACCTTGAGCGACGTAGTGAATGTGGAATCATTCGTAAAAATGTTGACGTAGTTGTCCATCCCGGTCCACTGCGGCGCTTCGAGCAGCGAATACTCTGTAAAGGATAAATAAAATGACTGGGCAATCGGCCACAACGTCAGCAGTAAAAATCCTAGCAGCCATGGTGAAATAAATACGTAACCAGCTAAATGGGTAATCCGGTTATCTTTACGCTTCACCCCATTTCTCCCCTCCCTTTGATTATTCGAGTCAAATGCTTGCCTGAGTCAGTTGCTTTTTGTCTAGCCTTACTTTATACGAAAACGCTTTCATAAATGAAGGAGACAATTTTATGATATGGTTGGATTTTTTTATAGTCCGCTGCTTAAAACCTTAAAAACGTCGCATCGACAAATTTGCCGCTACCTGCAACAATAAAACTATAGCTTGAACAGCTCTACCCTTGAACCAATTACAGTAGCGAAAAGAGGTGCTGCAAGATGAAGTTCGATAATCAGGAAGATATAAGGCAATTGACCCCGCTTTGGGAGGGTGAGCGCTTTGAGAATGGCCGCCCTAAAGTAGATGAAGATATATTGCGCCGTATGCGAAAAATAACGCTGGAGGAAGCGTGGGGCCCGCTGTGGAATCGCGGCTATACGTTTCAATTCGAAGGAGAGTTCAAAATCATGCATCCCGAGCAGGTGATGGTCGGACGTGCGGTTACTGCGGTCATGGTGCCCAAGCGCCCCGACCTGCATGAAACGCTGCTTGATTACGGGCATGAACAGGAGGATCGCCACGGCTTTTTCAACCAATGGGTCATTGATTCGCTCGTGGAGGATGATGTCGTCGTCGTGGACATGTTCGATAAAATTCATAGCGGCACTTACGTTGGCGGCAATTTATCTACGGCGATTGCCACCCGCACGAAGCGCGGCGGCGCTGTAATCTGGGGCGGTATTCGCGATAATCAGCAGGTGAAGGAAATCGGCGGCATTAACGTCTATTATCGGGGCAGCGATCCGACAGCGATTGCCGATGTGACGATGGTCGGAATGAACGTGCCAACACGTATCGGCAAGGCGATATGCATGCCAGGGGACGTCGTGCTGGGCACGCCTGCGGGGGTTATTTTTATTCCGCCGCATTTGGCTGAGCTGACCGTTGTACAGGCGGAGAAGTCGCAGGTGCGCGACGTATTCGGCTTCATTCGCCTTAAGCAGCAGGTGTATTCAACGGCGCAAATAGACGCTGCGTGGAATACAGCCCTTTGGCAGGACTTCATCGACTGGTTTAACAACGATGAAGCCGCAGCGGAATATCGGCATTTGAGCTGGGACGATGAGCTTGAGGATGCGAAGAAGAGAGAGCATGATGGGCCGCGGAGCGATGTGCGTCTATAGAACGCAAAAGGAGGTTAGGAAAATTTTCCTGACCTTTTCGCATTTTTTATTAACCCTTTTTAGGAATCCGTTTAATCAGTCTATCATTGTTGTCGTAGACCAGAATGCATAAATCTTTGAATTCTCCCTTCAATTCGAAGTACTTTTTAATAGCCTCTTCCTTTGACATCGCTTCGCCAAATCGCTCACTCTTGTATGCAATATAATATTTTGTCATAAACAAATACTGACAATTATCTACATTTTTATCAATTTTCTATTTTCACTGGATAACCATTAGTTCGATTAAACCATACCATGCTTTCAACTGTATTTGTGCCAACATGTTCTCTCCCTGTAATCCCTCACTCCACAAATTGATCAACTTTCGTTTAGTAAATTCCGGTTTCTTATTTTGCATGGTATAATCATGTTGAATGGAGCTAATTTGGGATGAACGAATTGCTTGATCCTCGTAATGATTTCGTCTTTAAGCGCATTTTTGGCAGTGAAGAAAATAAAGATGTTTTGCTCGCCTTTTTAAATCGCACTTTTGCCGAGTCAAATGAACCTCCGCTAACTGAAATTGTACTTTTAAACCCCTATACGGATAAGGATGCTCCGTTGGACAAACAGTCCATTTTTGACATTTGGGCCAAAACATCTGAGGGTAAGCTGATTAATATTGAAATGCAGTTATTCAACAAATACGATATAGAGAAACGTACTCTGTTTTATTGGAGCAAACGGTACTCCAGTCAATTGCAGGAAGGAAATACGTATAAAGAACCAAGGTGAAACGGTTTTCGCCATCCTTTGGCGGCACAGCGCGTTTCATTCCGAGAAATAGAGAGAAAGGATGAAAAAATCATATCCTTTTCTATATTTTCAAAAAATGTGTGACCATTAATATATTGAATTATTCCTTCCTGGCTAATGACCGTTATCATAATGTGTTTCATTTGCGGGAAGACCATACCGGACTTACATTATCCGATGATATTGAAGTCCACTTTATGGAGCTATCCAAGCTAAGCGACCAAATGCTGCCTCATAATGGCGGCTTAATCAATTGGCTTTTATTTCTGAAAGGTGCCGATAAATCAAATTGGGAGGTGCTAAAGATGAATGAACCGACGCTAGGCAAAGCGATGGATACGTTAGAGTTTCTAAGCCAGGATGGGGAAGCTCGCCGTTTGTATGAGGAGCGGCAGAAGTTTTTGCACGATGAGGCTTCCATGATTGAATGGGCTACGGAAAAGGGCATAAAACAAGGGATCGCACAAGGGATTGAGAAAGGAATTGAGAAAGGGATTGAGAAAGGGATTGAAAAAGGCGAACGCCAAAAAGCGATTGAAATTGCCAAAAACATGCTGGCATTAGGCATCGAAATTGCGCTTATTGCCAAAGCAAGCGGCTTGTCTGAAGCAGAGGTTAAAGCATTATAACTGGCCTGCCAGACCGTCTATAACACAGAGGGAGCCCGCCACTGCGCGGGCTCCCTCTTCGTTTATGCTTTCCAATCTAATGCCCCGCCGACTCCCGATACTCGCTGGGAGACAAGCCAACCCGTTTTTTGAAAATTTGGCTGAAATAGCGTGAATCCTGATAGCCTACCTTTTCCGCCACCTCGTAGTTTTTAAAATGTGTCGTCTTGAGCATGGCTTTCGCTTTGTCGATGCGGATATCGGTCAAATGCTCGATGAATGTTTTACCGGTATTCGTCTTAAACAGCAGGCTCAAATAGGTCGGCGTCATATACACCTTCTCCGCCACGCTTTGCAGCGAAACATGCTGGCATTCCTGCTCCATATAATACATCGTTTTCTTAATGATGCTGCGATGGCTCTCGCCCTGATAAGGCGACACTGCCTTCCACAAGCTCGTAACAAATTCGCTGACGCAGCGAACCAGCTCATGAAGCGTTTTCATTTTTAGAATGGATAATATCTCATAAGGTTTATTAGCTACAGCGGCATCCGTATCAGCCAGCACTCTTCGTTCCATTCCCACAAGCAAACGCAGCGTCAGCTCATACATATGTGAAATAGCAATCGGCCCGCCGCGCATCACACTGCGATAGAACACCTTTACCGCTTCTTCGAGCTGCCCTTCCGACGTCGCCGCCTGGCAAGCATCGTACAGCTCCTTCTCCTTATGCTCCGGATAGTCCTGAAGCGGCACATAAGCACGAAGCTCGCTATAATAAATAATTTCGCCAATGCCCTGATAAAATTGATGCTGAAGCGCCTGCCCTGCCTGTTCATAAGAATGCTTCACTTCATGCAAATAGCCACAGGGCTTCCCTACGCCAATCGTAATCGGATCGGAAAATTGCTCACCCAGCATCGCCTGCACATTATCGAGCATCTTCTTCGACACCCAGGAAAAGAGCAGCACGAGCCGATGCTCCTCATCTAAAAAAAGAACGCTTCCCGCCGGAATGCGCGGCTGCAAATATTCCCTTATTTTCTCCATATAACCGACCCGATCATGTTCATGATGAAAATAAGCCGCTGGCGCAAGCAAGGCTACAGCCGGATACGTAAAATAAGGGTTTACATTCAGCTTCGCCAATTGTTCCTTCATATTCGCTCGGCCGCCGCCTCTTTCCGACATTAGCTCCTGCAGCAAACGATCCCTCATCCAAGTCAGCATATAATCGTCTTTCAGCCATTTCTCTTCTTTCAGCATGCTCCATTTCCCCTTTAAATTGAAAGGTTAACAAGCAAGTTGCCCCTCGACTTTCGTCGCGGCCTAATCCAAATGAATGATTTTGTAAGCGTGCATATGCTCGATAAACGCCTGCTCGGCCGCTGCAACATCCCCTTTGCGCAGCACGTCAATAAGTACAGTATGATAATCTGCCAGCCCTAGTGTCGTGTAATGCCGATTGGAAATTGCCATAAACCGCATAAGCTTCGTCTTCATATCCTTCCATAACGTTAAAATGGCCCCGTTGTCGCATTTACGATAGAAAAAACCGTGAAACTCCATGTCCAGCTCCAAAATGCTCAGTATATCGTTTTGCTTAACGGCTTGATCCATTTGCTCAATAATGTCCGCCAGCTCGGAAAAATCCTGCTCCGTCAGCAGCGGCATCGCCTGCCTAACTGCGAAGCCTTCAATCATTTCCCGCAGCACGAACAAGTCCTTGATTTCCTTCGCCGTTATGTTGGAGACCACCGAGCCTTTGTTCGGAACGCCAATAATGAGCCCTTCCTGCTTGAGCCGTTCAAGCGCCTCCCTTACAGGAGCCTGGCTAATCTGGAATTGGCCGGCGATTTCAAGTACAATAAGGCGGGCACCCGGCTGAAGCTCGCCAGCCAAAATCTCTTTCTTGAGCTTCATATACACATGTGTGCTAATAGAATGAATGGGTACAATTGCTGGATTTTCTGGCACATGAACACGTCCCTATTCCAAATTATCGATTATCGTTAATTTATCTACTTCCATTATATCGGCTCATTTCCTGCTTAACAACCCAATTTTGGAAATGATGCCGCAACAGCCCTAGCGACAGCTTTTGCTTCTAACTTTGCATAAAGTATGAGAAGCTGGCCTAAAGGGGATATTGCAAGAAAAGGAGGAACTTTCCCACATGCTTAAAAAAATGACCTCAATACTTCTTGCTTCATTTCTCGTTATATGTGCGAGTTCCTGCGGCAGCGCGAGCGATCCTGCCAATAGCAGCAACGGCAGCAACTCCGGCTCTAATCAACCAGCCACTGCCGAGGCGCCAAGCCCTTCCCCCGCAGAGTCGGCAGCAGCAACTCCAGCTGTATCGCCTACGCCAACTGTGACGGAAGCGCCTGACCTAATCAAACAAGAAATCGCCGGCATGTCGGTCGATGAGAAAATCGGACAGCTCGTGCTTGTTGGCCTGGAAGGTACCACCCTTCAAGAAGATGCCATCGAAATGATAAATACGTATCATGTAGGCGGCTTTATTTTGTACAAAAGAAATATTACCGACGCTTCGCAGACGCTAGCCCTGCTCAATGAGCTTAAAAAACAAAATAAAAAAAATCCCGTCCCGCTGTGGCTCAGCATCGACCAGGAAGGGGGAACCGTGAGCCGGATGCCCCAGGATTTCGTGAAAATTCCATCCGCCCAGTCTATTGGCAGCAAAAATAAACCTAAGTACGCCTATGGAATAGGTGAAGCTATCGGCGCCGAGCTGTATGCCCTTGGGTTTAATATGGATTTTGCCCCTGTGCTCGATATTAACAGCAACCCGGACAATCCGGTCATTGGCAACCGGGCGTTTGGCTCCACAGCGGAAAGCGTCATTGCCAGCGGCATCGAGACGATGAGGGGCATACAAGCGGGACATGTCGTACCCGTTGTTAAGCATTTTCCCGGTCATGGCGATACGTCAGTCGATTCGCATCTGGACTTGCCGGTAGTGGACAAAAGCTTGAAGCAATTGGAGCAGTTCGAGCTGCTGCCCTTTAAAGAAGCGATAAAGCAGCAAGCCCCTGCTGTCATGATCGGCCACCTGCTTATTCCAGCAATGGACAAGCAATATCCCGCTTCCCTATCCAAGGCGATCATTACCGATTTATTACGGGATAAGCTCGGGTTTACCGGTGTTGTCATCACGGATGACATGACGATGGGCGGCATTACAAAGCATTTTGGCATTTCGGATGCGGCGGTCAAAGCGGTTCAAGCGGGCAACGATATTCTTCTTGTCGGACATGATGCGAAGCAGCAGATCGCTGTGCTGAAGGCGCTAAAAAAAGCGGTCAAAACCGGCGATATCTCCATGCAAACACTCGATGACAGCGTCTATCGGATCATCCGCCTCAAAAGCGCCTTTACGCTAAAAGATGAGCTTATCAGCCGTACTAACGTTGATGCGGTCAACCGTCAAATTAAAAAAGCGCTGAACGCTTCTAAATAGAAGCATTCGGCGCTTTTTCTTCTTTAATCGGTTAAATTTCTAGTATTGCTTTACACCGGCGACATATAACGGCCATAGCTGATGTCAAGCTCGGATAGCTTGCCATCCTGCTCCGAAAGGAACGATACGTTTTCCCCTTCCGCCCCCATCCATTTAACTCCGAGAACGATACCTTCAGCTGTCTTCGCAGCGAATAGGAAGGAAAACATTTCCGGCATAACCTCACCACCATCGTCTACCCGCCACGTCGAGCTTTCATCGAACTCGGTTGGATAGTCTTGAAAAATAAAGCCGTCTGCGGTTTGCAGCGCCAGACTCGCCAGCATGTCCTTGCCCTGACGCTCGAACTGCACCAAATACAAGGTATTTCCTTCAGCGCCTATTTCCTCAAGCGGCCATAGCTTCTCTACGCTGCGATTTTTGCTCTTGGCAATGGCCGCCTTCACATCATCTGCTGCCTGCCCGCTTCTTGTATCAGCTATGGACAGCAGCATTTCCGGTTTTACCGACTGATCATCGGTTAGAAAATACGTTTCATTCGGCTCCGCCTTGCCCTCCACGACCTCAAACAGCTGGCCTTGCTGGTTTGCAAAATTTTGCGCCGTTTGCCTGCCGTTATCGGCTTCGGTCGCCTTTTGCTCATTTTTGTATTTAATTTTGAGCAGCTGCCCATTGTGACCAACCGCGAGGTTGAAGCTGGCCCACTGCTCGCTCCCCCCTTCAGCCGGGCTGACTAGCAGCTGTTTGCCTGCTTCATCGGCAAAGCCAAATGCACCTTTGCCAAGCACAGCAGTATCCAGCAGCGGCGCTGCTGTCGGCTCCGCGATGGGCTCCTTCGTCGCGGCTCCAGCATTGGTTCCGTCATCCGCTGGCGTATTAGAAACAGTTGGAGTCTCCGCTGTCCCGCTTGCGGCAGCCGAAGCTTCTCCAGATGGCTTAACCTCCGAGGAGCATGCACCTAAACATATAGTCAATATGAGCAACAACATGAACAAGCTGTTTTTTCCCATTATATCTCCCCTTTTAAACAAATGATGCAACGACTACAAGCTTAAGACGAAGCAGCCATTCAAAAGGGTGCAGCCCAAACGTACTCGAATGGGCCATTCGTTTATTGGGTTAAGCCTTGCGCTTCATAATAATGCGCCACTTCAATAATCATCGCACCCATTCGTTCAATATCCGGCACGATATATCGTTGTACGCCATTTAATTGCAGCGCCTCGGCAGTTACTTTGCCCACAGCTGCTGCCAGCACCTGACCAGCGAATAGTTCCAGGAGCTGCTGCTCAAGACCTATTTTTCGCGCATAGCGGAATAAATACTGGACTTGAACAGCTGTTGTAAAGCAGATCGCGTCAACCTCGCCTGCAGCGAGCTCTTCCATGAGCTGAGTAAGTACGCTTACTTCGGGCGGAACATGTTTGTAGGGCAGCAGCGAAATAACCTCACCCGCTTTTTTAGCAGCAAAAAAACGCTCCAGCTCGGGCGAAGGCTCGCCATGCAGCTGAATGACGATACGCTGGCCGGCAAAATCATGCTCCGCCAGCTTTTCGATTAGATTTTGCACCGTGCCATCATCATCTGCAACAACCGCTTTCAAGCCGGTACGCTTAAGATAAGCCGTCGTCTTGTAGCCTCTGGAAGCAATCGATGCTTGCGTCAGCTGCTCCAAGAACGCTTCCTTTATATCCAGCTTTTCCGCGTTGCTGGCAAGCGTCTCCGAGCCAATGCCCGTCGTTAAGACGACCCAGTCCGCCCCCTCCGCCGCAAACCGCCGCAGCGGTGCTTCCAGCGTCTCCTCATCCAGCAGCGTCAAACCCTGAAGCGACCGCACGAGCGCTGTCCCGCCCTGCTTTTCAATGATGGCGCTCATTTCCTCTGTTTTTCGAGATCCTGCTATGACCAGTCGTTTCCCCTTCAATGCTTCCATTCCCATGCTTACCCCGTCACCATGCTTTCTTCTATTGTGTTTGTCATATATTTTAACATAAGCATAAAAAACTGTCGCCATTTCAAGGCAGGCAAAACTTGTTTTACATTTTTTTACTTGTTGCTGACATGAAAAAAAACCGTTCTCAAAGTCAAGAACGGCGGTTTCTTTACATCATTACTAATATTCGACATTAACGAAAGATAGCGAAAAACAGAGAAAAACATCGAAAACTAGATATAACATATATTTCTTTATCTATGTTATAATTCCAATTGAAATTCAGGTATTCGCAGTTTGAGTCTCACTTTTATTCCACTTTTAGGAGAAAAGAGGAATTTGATGCAGGAAGCAATAGACACAGGCAGCACCTACAACGAGCTCCCCCTATTGATTACCGGATCTGGAAGCGTTACCGTCACTGAGCCCAACCGTTGCCCTGGAGGCAGCCCTGATTACAAAATCGTAAACTGCGTAGGAGGTACAGGCCGCCTTGTTTTTCAAGAACGGGAAATTCAGCTGCAGGAAGGCGTTGCCATTCTTTATTTTTCCCACACCGCTTCTATTTCGTGCGAAATTAGTGAAACGCTAAGCATCAAATATTTAACCTTCACCGGTTATTTGCTGCCAGCCTTTTTGCAAGCCTTACATATCGCTAACCTTTCCGTATTTCAGCTTGATCCCGCTCCGCAAATGCTCATTGACGAGATTATTTTAAGCCAGCAATCCACCCGGCAGGAGCGTATTTTCACTGGATCAGCACTCTTGTATATGCTGCTTATCAAGCTGAAGCTCTCCAAGGACCTTTACCTCGTCCCTGAACGCAAGGAGCATACACCGAAGCTGTCCAGCATCCTGACCTATATTAAGCAAAACTATCATCTCGACATTTCCCTATCCATGCTGGCCGGGCAGCTCTACATAACCGAGCAGCATTTGAATCGCATGTTCAAAAAAGAATATGCGATGACCCCGCTCGATTTTTTAACCCGCTACCGACTGCTCAAGGCAAAAGAAATGCTCATTCATGAGGATGCCATGACAGCCAATGACATTGCCAAGGCGGTCGGTTTTAATAGCGCGAGTTATTTTGGCTCCGTTTTCAAAAAGCATGAAGGCTGCTCGCCAATGGTGCTGCGCAAAAGCTACAAAGCTTCGAAATCAAATTCGGCGATTGAGGCAAGCCGCTGATCATAATTCAAAAATTCCAAATCCCTTGTCACTTCATTCGGCACCACGATACAGCGGATGCCAGCCGCCTTCGCAGCTTTCAAACCATTTGGCGAATCTTCAAAGACGATGGCTTCTGAGGCATCAATGCCAAGCCGTGCCAGCGTAAGCTCATACAGCTCCGGGTCAGGTTTCACCCGCTGCACATCTTCAGAGGTATGAATCACATCAAAAGCTTCAAAGATGCCAAGCTTCTTCAAATAGCTATGAACCCAGTCACGCGTAGAGCTGGACGCAACCGCAAGGTGCAGATTTCGCTGCTTCACGCTCGCCAGCAGCTCCGCAACCCCAGGCAATAGCCCGGTTTCGCCAATATAAACGGCATATTTTTGCTCAGAGAGCTCTTTAATATGGTCATGGTCAATCGGCGTTTGCAGCGCTTCCTCCAAATAATGAAAAGGATTGAATTCGTCGAAATTTGTGCCCACATTACGGGACCACAGGCCCAGCGACAGCTCTACGCCATGCTCCTGATAAATGTCCCGAAAAGCATAATACCAAGGTGTCTCGGTATCCATAATCAAGCCGTCGAAATCAAAAATGATCGCTTTCA
The DNA here is from genome assembly GCF_001422685.1 of Paenibacillus sp. Leaf72. NCBI lineage: Bacteria > Bacillati > Bacillota > Bacilli > Caryophanales > Paenibacillaceae > Paenibacillus > Paenibacillus sp. Leaf72. The sequence goes on from NZ_LMLV01000001.1 coordinate 913,683, forward strand.
GACTCATCGCTACTATCAGCTACCTTTCCTGCTTTTATTTGCAGCTTACCGCCAGCGACTTTCAGCTTGCAGCTGCTAAAATCGGCTTTCCACGTTCGGCTCGGTGAGATGGACAAAGCTGAACTCGGTCCTGCTGCCGCTGCCCTTCGGACATTGCGCGACGACACCGGCCTTTACTTCATCAGGTGTGCGCATGCCGAAATAACGGATCAGCCTCCAATCCTCGCCATCAGGCGAATAATAGAAGGACACGCAGTCTTCTACTTTATTGATTCTCAAATACGGATTGTCCGACTGAATCTCTTCCGAGTTGCAATCATCTGACCAGCCGTCCTTGGTGACGACCGAGACGATCGAGGCTGCCCGACCATTGAATTCAAAGCATAATTTGCACCAATTGTCGCTATCGACGTACAGCATAAGGCACCCAGAGTCATACTGCTGCTTCATCTCCACCGTAAGTCGCGCCGTTAATTCGAAGGAGCGCTTGACTGGAGCATACAAAAAAGGAGCTGAGCTGGCAAAATGCTTGCCTGATGGATCGCAGAAAAAATCCGCCTCCGGTGGCGCCTCAATGATCACGCCGCCCTGCTCTGTGAAGTGCCACTGCGATGGCTCGTTCATCCAAGCCAGTGTATCGCGTGTTTCATGATTCAATACATTAATCATTAATTATCCCTCCGTAGCCATTTTCTGTATAACCATTCGACCTAATTAGCTTAAAACCTTCTTTTGCCACAATATAAGAATTTATAAGTTTCCCCTTATAAATGGGCTTATATTTCTCGGACTGAAACGCGCAGCACCGCCGGAGGACGGCTTTCGGCCGTTTCACCTTGAAATAAAAGAATTTATAAGTTTTGCACTTCAAATAGGCTTATATTTCTCCGACAAAGCTCTTCGCGCGTCCTGGAAGGACGACGAAATCGTTTTTGCTTGCAAATGGTTATTAGACGTGATGGTTCGCTTTCATCACCTGCTGCTGCCTGGAAGGAACCGGGAGGAAAAACACGACAGCCATGAGCACCATATACAGCGCAACAATGACGGCGAACAGCAGCTTCGGACTGTAATTATAGAGGAGTCCCGTCAAATAACCGGAGGGAATGGCAATAAGCGTCATGACCGTCTGTACGGCCGAAAACATATCGGCTTTCTCATGCGTGCCAAGGCGATTCATCAGCAGCGCATCCCGGTACGTTTGCAAAATAAACGTTCCTGCTGCCAATATAATAATCGTCAGCATGAGCAGCGGCACATTGCCGGAAGGAATAAAGAGCAGCAGCAAGGAGCCGGCGGTGCATAAGGCAATCGACAGACTGACATATTTTTCATCCGAGCGTTGTTTCAGCCGGGGAATGACGACCAAGTATAACACCATGACCGTTACCGCAGTGACTACTGGAATGTAGGAAATTGTCCAATCGCCGAAATGCAGCTCCTCCTTGAAAAACACGACCTGAAAAAAATTCAGCTGCAAAATAAAATTCGACAGTACCGTTATGATTATAATCGGGAACAACCGGCGGGTATAAAACGCTTTGCCAAATAGTCGTAGGCTCGCTCCCAAGCTTTTCAGCACCTTGGTCTGGCTATGTACCTCAATGAGCTCTTTGCCCGCCTCCGTCTCCTCTGTCAGCCGGTTTCTTACAATAAACATTATCGTCATCATTACGCCACCGGCAAAATAAATGACGGCAAGCGTCTTCCCGATACCAAAATCGGCGATGACAAAGCCCGCTAGCGGTGTAAGCACTCCTGCTGCGGTAATAATCATATTCATAATGCCAAAAACTTTCGGTCGCTTTCGCTCCTCGACATCTTCAATAATGAGCAAATTGAACGACACGGTGACGAACTTGGACGTCGCATTTAATAAGTAGGCAATCATAAACAGCCAGAAGCTTTGCGAGAAAGCCCAAATAAACATCGGAACGCTCCAGGCTACAATATCAAAAATGAGCGAGGTGCGCTTGCGTCCCAGCTTATTCGTAATCGACCCGGCAAACAACTGAAACACAAAAGCAAAATACAGGTTTATGGAATTGATCAACCCAATTTCAATATCGCTCAGTCCCGCATCCTTCATATAGAGCGGCGCATAAAACAAAACGATCGTTCCAGGAATCGCCCAGAGCGGCTCCAGAAAAATCGAATACCGCGGATTTTTTGGCAAATCGGCAAGCAGCTTCATCTTTAAGGCTCATCCCCTCTTCTTCATGCGTCATTGCTGCGCGGCGCCCCGTAAGCCTTTCGCCGCGCAGCCATAACGCCCTTGCCTTGCCCTACCTTATGAAATAAGTGCTGTCTTTACGGAGGTCATCGCTCTTGGCGCGCCTGTGCTCATGTCATAACCAATCGTTTCATTAAAAGCGCCTTCGTAGTCCTGCAGCTTTTTGGTTGAAGTGACCATGTTTTCGAGCTCCGGCAAGCTTTGAGCAAACTTGAGCGCCGTACTGATCATTTGATGAACCGCTACATCGCCAATGACATTGACACCGTTGTTAATAAAATCCGTCGGCTTAAACGATACTTCATAGCTGTCGTCATAGCCCATAGGAATAATTCTGCCGCCTTTGCCGATCAGCTCCAGAGCGACATGCAGCTGATTGCCGACCGCATCAATAATAATATCGAATTTATGGCCATTATTAATTTCGAGCACTTTTTCCAGCGTCAGCTCCTGAGGATGGAACACATAATCAGCAATGTTTGCAGCGAAGCTTTTACGGTATTCATCCACTTCTGTGCCAACGGTCAGGCGGCCAAGCCGCTTGCCAACAAGCTGGCACAAGGAGCCAATCGCGCCAGAGCCAAGCACAAGTACCGAATCGCTTGGTTTAACGCGAGCTTTCAAAAAGCTGTTGAGCACGCAGCCCAGCGGCTCGACCATCATGGCCGCTTCCCAGCTCATCGTGTCAGGAATTTTGAACACGTATCTTTCCTCGCCTGCGTAATATTCCGCGAAAGTGCCGTGGATGGTCATGCCAACCTGATGATCCTCGAAATTTTCGCAGTAGCAGTGCAGCCCTTCACGGCAGTAAGAACAAATGCCGCAAGATTGGGTTGGGTCAATGAGCACACGGTCGCCCACTTTAACACTTCTTACTTTAGGGCCGACTTCAACGACGGTGCCAACGCCTTCATGACCGATAATCGTGCCGGAATTGGCCGGAATTTTTCCTTTTACAATGTTAAGGTCCGTTCCGCAAATGCCCGAGCCAAAAATTTTAACCTTGACGCCTGTCGGCGATACGATGGTTGGCTCCTCCATCTCCAGAAGTTCCACCTTGCGATAATCCTGATATACTAATGCTTTCATTAACTTGCCTCCTCTTTCGATTTGTGAATAATCGTCTAAACAGCCGACTTGCTGGATCTATGTTCTTGTTTGCTCCACTCCAGCAAAACTTCCTTAAGCGACTCTTGTACAAGCAACAGCTCCGCCTCCGAATGAGCATCCGAGAAGACGAAAAATCCCTTCGTAAAAATCCCCTGCTGAGCGAGCCGCTTCATCATATAAGCGCGGAAGGGATCACGGTAAAAGTCCTGCTCCGCCCGCGACCTCAGGCAGAAGCTCGCATAGGTGCCGTGCAGGGCCAGCTCCTCTGTCAGTCCCAGCACATCCAGCTGCGCCTGCAGCTCTGTCATCAGCTTCTGCGTACCGCCGCGCCAGCTTGGCCAGCTCGGTGCCGCCTGCATCAGCTTCTCGCAGGCAATAAGCGCTGCCAGTGCAATCGTCTCGCTCGAATGGGCGCTGCTGAACTTGACCTGCCCACATAGCCGCATAATCGGCTCTGAGCCTAGTACGACGCCCAGCGGCAGGCCATTGGCCAGCCCCTTCGACAAGCAAAGAATATCCGGCCACAGCCCGTATTCGCCTGCGGTCGCCTGCTTGCCCATTCTTGCGCCAGATGTTACCTCGTCAAATATGATTAGAATGCTGTGGCGTGCGGCCAGCTCCATCACCTTGGCCAGCTCCTCGCGCTGCCAGTCGCTGGGGCATAACACGATGCAGGCGAGCTGGTCGCCATGCCGGCGCACCTCGTCTTCGATCCGCCGCAGGCTTGCATGCGGCACCCAAACAGTGCTGCTGCGGATTTCCGCCGGAATCCCCATCGCTTCCGCGTCTCCGCCGTAATAGCCATAGGCTGACCAATCGCTCCAGCCATGGTAAGCCGTCGACATCACCTTTGGCCTGCGGGTAAAAGCTCTTGCCAGCCGGACTGCGCCGCTAACTGCATCGGCTCCGCCTTTGCAGAAGCGCAGTGCCGCATAACGCTGCTCAAAGCGGGCGAGTATAAGCTCCGCTGCCGTCAGCTCCACATCAGCGGGCACCGAGAAGCTTGTCCCTTTGGCGAGCTGCTTTACAATCGCCGCTTGCACTTCCTCACGGGCATGTCCCCATGAGGCGGTGCCCATCGCCATCTCGCAATCGAGCCACTCATTGCCGTCGATATCGATAAATCTGGATTGTCTGGCTTCTACGCAGCAGATGGCCGTTTCGCCGGGGAATAAGCGCTCTGGCGTCTTTGCCAGCGTGCTGCATCCGCTCGGAATCAATTGCTGCACACGCTCCAACCATTGCAGGCTTTGGGTAAATACCGCCTGCTCCTCTCTCGTCTTCATGGTTTCTCCTCCATTTAGCGCGTACTAGCGCACCTTAGTTCCTGGCCAGCAGCTTTCATAAATCCGGTCGATGGAGATAACATTGCCATAGAGGTCAATGATCAAATCCTGTGCCCGGTGGGCGTGGCGCATTTCAATCCAGTAGCGGTTTTCCAGCAGACGCGTGAAGTTGTCTACGAGGAACAGCAGACGGCTGCGGCTCTGAATAAGCTCCTTGCCCAGCACCTGCGGCAGCCAAATCGCCCCATTCGAGTTGAAGCGGTTCGAATAGTCATACACCTCGGTCAGCGTAGCGAATTCTGCCTCGCGAAGCTGGCTCCAGAACATATCCGCATCGCTGCGCACCTCAGCCAAATCGACGCCAATCATCGGCAGCGATGCAGATGCTGCATCCTGCTGCTCCAGATGCGACTTCAGATGGTCAAACATGAACGGCCAAATATCGGCCTTGATGTCGCTGCCCCATTTTTTCCAGAAGCGGGCCAGGTTGTTTTTGCGATTGAAGCTGCGGTGGATGCCGCTGCTGCGCTCCCAGTGATAGGCCAAAACTTCCGGATTAATAACGATGTCATAGCCGGCTGCACGCGCTCTCATCTGGTAATCGAAATCCTCGTAGCCGTTGAAGAACTTTTCATCAAGCAGCCCCACCTTCTCATACACTTCGCGCTTCATGCCAAACATTGCGAAAATGACGAGCTGCACAGAAAACGTCTGCTTCGGAATATCCATGGGCGACGCGTTTAGAAATAGATGACGGCCAATCGTATCCGCAAATGCAATGCCGCAATGCTGGACGCCGCCTGTTTGCGGATACAGCAGGACGCCGCCTGCCATGCCGATTTCGTCGCTGCTGTCCAGCGTTTCGCTCATGAGCTGCTGCCAATTGTGATTCAGAATCGTGTCGGAATCGAGAAAATAAATATATTGCCCCTGTGCAATTTTTAGCGCGCTATTAATAGAAACGGCGCATCCAAGCGGATAGTCGTGCTGCAAAATCTCCACCGTCACGCCTTCCTTGCACTCTGACTGAAGCTTATCCAAATGCTGTCTGACTGCTGTGCCGGAACCGTCATTGATGAAGATAATCTGGGTGGATGGGCTTACTGTCCGCAGCAATGAATCCGTAAATAAGTTCAAAATGTTATAATCTTGGTTTACTGGCACAATAACTGTGTGTAGCATGTAATCTCCTCCACATGATTTATAGTTTCAACATCGTTCGACGCCAGCTGCCCTCCCTTTATTTCGACTCGACTCTATCTAATTTTGGAATTTATGACATGTGACTGGAATAGAATCTGGTTACAGTGTATGTTTATGCACCTTGCTGTGTAAATCTCAATATCTGAACTCTATTAAATTTTGAACCTTTTCTGTCGATTGGTCGGTAAATTTGACAAGGGGTTTTAATTCGTTTTAACTAGAGATAACTGGTTTTTTTTAATATAAGAATTTATAAGCTTCACACTTATAAATTCTTATATTTCTCGGATTGAAACGCGCCGCGCCGCCAAAGGACGGTGAAAGCCTTTTCACCTTGGCTGAGTATCATTTCGCAAAATTCATATAGATCGGAGCTATTTCAACATGTATCGCCACTTGGAACAATGTGTACTCGATTTGGAACAAAACGGACATCTCGTTCGAATAAAGGAAGAGGTCGACCCCCATTTGGAAATGGCGGCGATTCATATGAAGGTATTTGAAGCTGGCGGTCCCGCCCTATTGTTCGAAAATGTAAAAGGCTCCAAATTTCGTGCCATATCTAATTTGTTTGGAACGGTTGAGCGGAGCAAATTCATGTTCCGCCATACATGGGAGTCCACCCAGCGCGTCATCGATTTGCGCGGCGCCCCCATGAAAGCAATGAAAAACCCGTTTGGGCATATTGGAACGGGGCTTGCAGCATGGAAAGCGCTGCCGAAGCAAAGCTCAGGCAGCGTGCCAGTAGCGGCGCAGGAAATTCAAATTTCCGACCTGCCGCTCATTAAGCATTGGCCAGACGATGGCGGCGCTTTCGTAACGCTGCCGCAGGTGTTTACCGAGCAGCCGGGCAAGCCGGGACTGATGAATGCGAATCTCGGCATGTACCGCGTTCAGCTGAGCGGCAATGATTACGAGCTGAATAAGGAAATCGGCGTCCATTACCAAATTCACCGCGGCATTGGCATTCATCAGGATATGGCGAATAAGCTGGGCAGGCCGCTGAAGGTGAGCATCTTCGTTGGCGGTCCGCCAGCCCATACGCTTGCAGCTGTTATGCCGCTGCCGGAAGGCTTAAGCGAAATGACCTTTGCCGGCTTGCTCGCAGGACGCCGTTTCCGCTATAGCTACCGAGATGGATTTGTGCTTAGCAATGACGCAGATTTCGTCATTACTGGGGAAATTCATCCTGGAGAGACGAAGCCGGAAGGCCCATTTGGCGATCACTTGGGCTATTACAGCCTGACGCATCCGTTTCCGCTCATGAAGGTGCATAAAGTGTATGCAAAGCCCAATGCGATCTGGCCGTTTACGGTTGTCGGAAGACCTCCGCAGGAGGATACCGCCTTTGGAGCACTTATCCATGAGCTTACGGGAGATGCGATCAAGCAGGAAATTCCCGGCGTGAAGGAAGTCCACGCCGTTGATGCAGCAGGCGTGCATCCGCTGCTGTTCGCTATTGGAAGCGAGCGGTATACGCCGTATCAGCAGGTCAAGCGGCCAACGGAAATTTTGACGCTGGCGAACCGGATTTTGGGCACAGGGCAGCTCAGCCTGGCCAAATATTTATTTATTACGGCGGAGGACAAGCAGCCTGTAACGACGCATCATGAGGCGGAATTTCTCGCCTATGTGCTGGAGCGGCTGGAGCTGCGCCGGGATATTCATTTTTATACAAATACGACGATCGATACGCTGGACTATTCGGGTACGGGGCTTAATGAAGGCAGCAAGGTCGTTTTTGCCGCCTATGGAGAGAAGATTCGCGAGCTGTGCCGCGAAACGCCTGACGTGCTGAAGGAGCTGCGCGGATTTGAAAACGCGCGTCTCGTTATGCCCGGCGTCGTAGCCATTCAAGGTCCAGCATTCACGAGCTACGCCGATGCGAAGGCGCAATTGCAGAGCTTGAGCGAAGCAATTGCTGAGAAGGGACCTCTGCCTTCCTGCCCGATGATTGTTTTATGCGACGACAGCACGTTTTTAAGCGCGAAGGTGGATAACTTCCTGTGGGCTACGTTTACGCGCAGCAACCCTTCCCATGATATTTACGGGGTAAATAGCGGCTACGAGCACAAGCACTGGGCCTGTGATAACGTCATTATTGATGCGCGCACGAAGCCGCATCAAGCGCCGCCGCTCATCGCCGATCCAGCTGTGGAGAAACGGATTGAGCGTTTGTTCGCAGCCGGTGCGAGCCTCGGCGGGCTTAAGCTGTAGGCTGATTAAATGCCGCCGCATTATAAATAGACAAACAAAGGAGTACAGGCTCATGTCCTGTACTCCTTTGTTTTGCTCATCATGCGTTGATTCATTCGCTTTATAGTTGACAATGCGATTGTACAAAATAACTTTAATCTCGAATAATATAGCCTTGACCGGGCTCAAGCTCCACGAATCCAGCCATGTGGCGAGCTTGAAAGGCGACAGGCCGATCGCTGCCCATGAGGATGATATTTTGCAAATCAGCTGATCCATCTGCTGGCAAAATGAACGCCTTCGTATAAGCAAAAACCTCCCCAAGCGTCGTTTGAATGGCATGAATGAGCCTGTCCCGCTCCCCCCTGCCCATGAGATTCAAAAGGACAGCGCCACCTTCGCTGAGCTTGCTTCGAATTAAATGAAAAAACTCCAGTGACACAAGCTGCTTTGGCGTTCCCTGTCTGGTGAAAGCATCAACAATGACATAATCGTAAGCATGTTCCGCTTCTCCTTCCAGCAAAGCACGCCCATCTCCAATGACGACATTATCCTGATTATAGCCAAAATACAACCGGCTCAGCTCTACGACTGTCTCATCAAGCTCGGCTACCTTGAACGTTTTATCTTCAAAATAACGGGCGATCGTGCCGATGCCATGACCGATGAGAAAAACTTTTTCAAAAGCCGCTTGATTGCTTTCCATCAGATGAATGATCGCCCGTGGATATTCGAACAATATACGTCCGGGGCGTTCCAGATCAAGCGCGCCCTGCGTCGCATCTCCAGAAAATTGCAGGACGCGAAAGCGCCCTTTTTCCCCATCCAGCTCTGTCGTGTCGTAGACGGCAATTTCGTGATGAGCGGTTCGCTCCTCAAACCATAGTTTCACTTGTTTATTCGCATCAAAAATCACTAAACGTCATATCCATCGCTTCAATCATAAAATCAATTAATCCCCCAGCTTTAGTATCATCTTTCGCCAGTCCGATAAACTCCGTAACTTTGCGGTCTATCCGATCGGCATTACCAGCCATTTCATCAAGTTCTTCTTGCGAAATCATACTGCCATCATCGTTTTCATCCATTACCGTTTTCGAGAAAGCCAGCATAAGGCTGCGCACCTGTTCCCAGACTTTTTGAAGCTCATCAACGTCAGCATAACGACTGTTCATCTTTTTTTCAATATTGCCTACAACATAACTGTGAATCACTGCCCTATACTCAAGATTATAATTAGCCGCAAATTCTTGCCACATGGTGCCTTTTCCACTCTTTACGTAATTATAATCTATCACTTCACTAAGGATATCTCCCAAAAGTTCGTCATATATCTTAACCTTCTCTGCAAGCTCGTCATGACCAGCCAACATGTGAACAATATCTTGGTTGAAGCATTGCCCTAGAAGATACATTAAGCTTTTATGGAGATAGGTTGAATAATCCATAAAAATCGCAGTGGAATCGTAGGTGTTTACATATTTCAAGCTGTTCTTTTCTAACATCTTGCTGCTGCAGATGAGTGCTGCCAAATGCTCGATTTTTATTTCATCATCATCCAGGTTGGCGATCTCGTTATAAATCAATGCGGCCTCCCCCGTAACTCCTGCAATACTTTTGCTGCCATCGGTACGATTTAGCAGGTCATCAAGCCAGAGCAGCGGGACAAAATACTGATGGTCACTAAAATACACCGAGGCCCATGTCAGAGACCCGCCGTTGGCTCCCGCTCTGGCATCCTTATAGTTTCCGATAATGATAATATCCTTTTCACCGTCATGATTGATATCTTTAAAGCTAACTGCAAGAATATCCTCCAGCTCATAACGGGATGCGCTGTTGCGAGGGAGCCGATATTCCGCTTTGCCATCCTTATTGATTAGATAAAATCGCTGCTCCCCTTTATGATTAGCATTAGAATACCCGCTTACAAAATGCACCGCGCCCCAGTCCTGAAGCTCCGCCTCAAAGGATTGCTCCTCAATAATGATTAGCCCTTCGTCTTGCAGTTGAGCAAGTGTTTTTCCAACATACGACTGCTGCTCATCTTCATTCTCCTCCTCTAAATCAGCCGTATCTACGAATTGTGTTTCCTGATTGGTCGGTTGAAATGAATTATTTTGCGTGACATTTCCTGCTTCTTCACTGCTGCCAATTGGCGATGTAGTTGTCGATACTTCCGGAACGGCTTCTGTTTGAACGGATGCGGACAAATCGTCCTCTGCTTTATTGGATGAACATCCTGCCAATGCGATAATGATGGTCAGCATTCCTGCTGCCATGACGAACTTGAATTTCTTGCTCATTATTTCCCCCATGTTTACTTATCATTTTCTTATTTTCTAAAGCCCTACTCTTAAAATTCGACATGATTTTCATAGCTCCTTCCTTAAATTGGAGATAATACGATCCAGATGAAGCAGCAGAGCGGATTAAGCAATCGTCCGATTAGAGCGCATTCCGCTCAATTTAAAACCCCAGGTCTTGAATCATTTGATGGTCAATCGAAATATCCTGGCCCTCTGTCGTCAAATAATCGCCGACGAACAGCGAATTTGCCGCATATAATGCTAAAGGCTGGAGCGATCGCAGACTGCGCTCCCGTCCGCCAGCAACGCGAATTTCCCGCGACGGGCAGATTAATCGAAACAGGGCCAGCACCTTTAAAGCTTGCAGTGGCGGCACGCAGCCCGCAGCTGCAAGCGGCGTGCCTTGTATCGCATGAAGAAAGTTAATTGGAATCGAATCCGCTTCAAGCTCGCGTAAAGCAAAGGCCATTTCAACGATCTCCTCGTCTGTTTCCCCCATTCCGATAATGACGCCCGAGCACGGCGATAGACCGTGGGCTTTAGCGGTTTGCACCGTGTGGACACGCTGCTCATATGTATGTGTCGTAGTAATGGAAGAGTAGTGCTTCTCGCTCGTATTCAAATTATGATTGTATCGATGAACGCCCGCATCAGCTAAACGCTTCGCCTGCTCCTCTTTCAGCAGCCCCAGACAGGCACAAATTTTCAGCGGCATCGTCGCGCGAATTTCCTCAACCGCTTCTACCACTTGGCTGAGCTCCTTATCTGTAGGTCCCCTGCCTGCTGCAACTATGCAGTAGGTTCCCGCTTTGCGAGCCAATGCTTCGCGTGCGCCAGCTAGCAGTGTCGTTTTATCAAGCATGGTATATTTGGGGATGGAGGCGGTCGACAAAATCGATTGGGAGCAGTAGCCGCAATCCTCTGGACAGAGGCCGCTTTTCGCATTAATCAGCATATTCAGCTTTACCTTTCTGGAAAAAAAATGCTGCCTCACTGAAAATGCTGCCTGCAAAAGCGGAAGCAGCTCCTCCTGCTGCGCCCCAAGAATAGACCGTCCCTCCGCTAACGTTAGACATTGTCCAGCAAGCGCCTTTTGCGCCATCGCCTCCCACTTGCTCCCATTAAGCTGTTGCTCCATCATCATACGACCTGCCTCCCCACCGAATAAAAAGCTGCACCACATTTATCCGGACATTTATCTATTATTTTAAATTCAATTTAATTGTTAACCTAAATAAATAAAATTTGGTTAACAATTAATCTTTGTTATTTTAGCAAAACATGCCTCCTCTGTAAAGATCGCCTTCATTCCTTTCCTGAGCACGGCATAACAAAAAGACTGTCCCCTTGCAGCTTGCACTGCGAAAGAAACAGCCTTCGGTATTGCTTAAAACCTGCATAATTACTCGATTAAAAAGGCTTAGCCTGCTTGAACGCCTTTCAAATAAGCTTCGAGCTGGTCGAACGTGCCGCCAAAGCCTTGTCTCATGGAATCGAACATGTCCATGAAAAATTGGCGTTCTGCCTCCGTCGCATTAATCGGCCCTCCAAGCAAGGTAAGAATAGTTTTGCCATCCTGCTCGGTAAACGTTAACGTATTGGACACTTCAATCGGGAATGTTTCGCTGAAAGGAGCACGTACGGCATTGCCATCCTTGTCCGAAAAAGAGTTAACGAAAACGATTTTTTCCGGCTCCACGATTTCTCCAAAAACAAATCTGCCCCACATTTCAGCACCATCCGGTGCCGTCATCTTGTAATGGAACATGCCGCCTGGTCTAAAATCCAGCTTGGCATAGCTAATTTCCAGTCCAGTCGGTCCCCACCATTTTTTCAAATGCTCGACCTCAGACCATACTTTAAATACGAGCTCGCGCGGCGCATCCAGTTCTCTTGTAATTTCTAATTGATCAGCCATGTTCATCCTCCGTCTTTAGCTTAGTAATCGATTGCTGGGCTTGTGCTGCCTCTTGCTTCTGAAGCTCCTTCAAATAAGCCTCCAAATTGTCAAAGCGCTGCTCCCACATGCTGCGGAACGTCTCCGACCATTCATTCAATTGCTGTAAAGATTGTGGCCGCAGCTTGTAAATTCGCTTATTGGCAGCCGGCTGCACCTCAACCAGGCCCGCGTCGCTGAGTACGCGAAGATGCTTCGACGTCTGGGGCTGGTTCAGCTCCAGCTGCTCGGCAATAGCTCCTACGGGCAGCGGCCCGTCACGCAGAAGCTCCACGATACTCAGGCGGTTCGGCTCGGCTAAAGCGCTAAAGGTCATTGCTTTCATCATTATAAATCTACTCCAGACTTGTTATCCATTAAAGTATACTTCAAAAGGAATATTCCTGTAAATGCATATTTAATTCAAAATGTTTTGCAGGTATTCTCTTCATCATAACAAGCCAAGCCGATTTGTACCACAGCAGAAGGAAAATAAACAAAAGAAACGGCCGTCCACGGAAAAATACCGCGAACGACCGACTTGTTTGCCCAATATTATCCTGATTAATCTACTAATAGGACAAAATTTATTTAAACTAACATTCTTCTAGTAGAAGACTAAAGAATATTAGCGCTTCCCCACAGAACCGAGATAATGTCTGCTATTTTCCCTGCCGGCGTTAAGCTCAAAATGAATTCTCCTAGATCAAGAATGACGCCGCCCAGATCTGCCCAAGAGAAATTGCCCCCAAATGAATTGTAAATAGCGCGGAACTTCCATAGCAAGGAGTTATAAAGTGAAACAGCATCCCCCGCAACATTAAGCTTTCTGAAAATCAATTGCGCAATAGACCAAGCTGCATCAGCAAGACTCGACGTACCAGTAAAAGCATTGTATAACATAATCCAATTTCCTCCTAAAAAATATGTTTTTGACTACAAACACATCGTAACCTGATTATTACTATTTTTTTTCGAATCTATTCGAACTAGTAAGTTTGATACTTAAAACAATCATTTACCAATACGTAATGGTAAAAAATCTATTCTAAATAATCAATATTGATTAGTTTGGGCATTTTTGTTATTATTAATTTCAAGATGAAAGGGGGTGAATGGGTTGAAAAAACCATGGTTAGCTATATTACTTTCTTTTATTTATCCGGGTCTTGGGCATTTATATTTAGGATATGTAAAAAAGGGAATTATTTTGCTTGTTGTTGAATTTATTTCTATTCTACTTATTTCAGTCGTTGTCGGAATTTTCTTATACCCTATTATCTGGATATACAGTATTATTAACGCTTATCAATTATCCACAAAATCGCAAGCGGCTTCATAGTTCGGCCATGCTTCCATATCCATTGAAGGGTAATTCAAATGATGAATTTTCGAAAAAAATTGATTTTATTTTTCTGCATGTTGTCCTTTATTTTTTTTCTAATCGGCTTTTTTTCGCCAGGACAATCTGAACATCATGAAATAAGTCAACTAGGCTTCAATGATGCTCTATTTATCTTTATTTTCAATAGTATCAATCTATTAATCTGGTTCATGCTTTCTTTGACGGGCTTGTCCCCATTGCTTATATTAAAAGCGATTTTCGGCATGGGCACAGGCTGGCATGCGTTGTCTATCTCTCCTTTACTCTATTACAGCACTTCATTTTCACATGGGGTTTTGGAATGGATCGCCTGTCTTATCGTCTTTCTTTTTACAATCGATCATCTTTATCATTTAACTTCATATTTCAGGAAAAAAATCTCTTATGAACAATTGAAAAGCTTTTATTGGGTGACTGTAAAGAAAACGATTCCAACGGCCCTTTTCATACTTTTCGCCGCAGCTTTTTTTGAGGTATATGTATCTAATAGGCTGTTGCTCATTCTGGTTCAATAAGAAGGGTGTCCTATGATTTATAAAACGACTTTACCTTTTCTAAGGCTGAGTACCTCATCGGCAATACTAGAAGATGAGAACGGCAGCCCTGTTGGGAGCATGCAGCGTTATTACTCAAATAAGAAACAGAAGCTCATGAATTATTTATTCGATAATATGGTGAATAATGTACATGCCTACGATCAAGATAACAATCTACTCGTAGATATTAAAGAAATAAACACAATAAAAACGCTTGTAACAGAAAAATGGCATGTGCATATTGGTCAAGATCAGTTCGTTTGCGAGAAAAAAACAAAAATCAAAACCAATCCACAATTTTTATATAAAAAACACAATGCAGAAATTTGGATCAAAAAAGATTTTGCTGATAAAGCTGTCCGCTTTACTTTAAATGGACAGATCATTGCTGAAGCTGTACCAGACGGGCTAATACCGCCGAAATCCAATCATATTACATTCAAAATATTCGACTCTCGATTTGAAGTTCATGAAATTGCGTCTTTATATTATGTTTTTTCTCTAAAAAATAGCTAATATTTAGGAGTTAATTATGAATATTCAATTGGTGCATAATCGACTGATTATTGCGAAAAGAGATCAGATTGTTTACCTAGACCTGTCTGAAATTATTTTTATTGAGCGTATTGGACAAAAAACCTTGATTCACACGGATACACAAGAAATTTATGTGTATGTCTCTTTGAAAGATTTAATGGGCATATTGCCCGATATGTTTGTAAGATCGCATAAGTCTTTTATAGTAAATGTCTTCAATTTAAAAGAGCTCAATTTTTTCAACCGTAATACATATGAAGCTTACTATAAAAACCGTAAAACCGCTTTAGTAAGTAAACGTGTAATACGACAATCTATTACATTGAACCAGGTGGGAACCCAGTGACCATTCATCCATTACAAATCGAAAATTTGAGCAAGACCATTCGGGGAAAAAGCATATTGCAAAATATTTCACTTGAGGTAAGAAGAGGCGAAATTTTCGGATTGCTCGGGCCCAATGGAGCAGGTAAAACAACGCTATTTCGCCTAATTGCCAACCTGATATTTCCAACACAAGGCTCCATATATATTAATGGAATAAATGCTAATCAAAATCATGTTCTCGCCGCGAAACATATCGGGGCTATCATTGAAACACCGCATATGTACCCTTTTTTAACTGCCTATCAAAATCTAGTTCATTTTTCTCTCTACAGCCAACAGGAACCAGATAAAAACAGCATTTTGGAAATTTTAAAAGTCGTCGGCCTGCAAGAAGCTGCAAGAAAAAAAGTGAAAACCTTCTCGCTAGGGATGAAACAAAGGCTCGGACTAGCACAGGCGCTGCTCCATAATCCCGACCTTATTTTGCTTGATGAGCCAACCAATGGCATGGACCCTGTCGGTATGAAGGAGTTCCGAGATTATCTCCATCATTTGACCAAGGAGCAGAACAAAACCGTCATTATTTCAAGCCATTTGTTAAATGAAATGGAAATGATTTGTGATCGTGTGGCGTTTATAGTGGATGGTGAAGTCAAATCGATTGAATCCATGCAAAAAACAGAAAACGTTAGGCAAGTCGTTACAATAGAGATAGACTCAACCGATCGAGCGTTACCATTACTTCATAAGCATGAACGAACGTCGAACTTGCTCAAGGTGGAGGAATCCGAATTGGTTTTCCTGTTGCTACGCGAAGAAATTTCGGAAATGCTTTATCTCCTTATTCATCATCAGATCCATGTATATGCTGTTCAAAGCAAACAGTTGAGCCTGGAAGACAAGTTCATGAGCTTGACAGAGGAGGCTTCCATTGATAAGGCTTATAAGAGCAGAGCAAATTAAAATATACAGCCGTCCTATGGTATGGGCCATGGCTATCATTTTTGTAATCATTGTTATTATGACGGCACTGTTTAATATCGATAAAAGGAACGATTCTCAAACAGACGATTGGAAAACCGTTATAAACGAAGAAAACCAATTGTTAAAAGAACAAATGAAGGAAGCTCCAGAGGATGTTCTTCCCTATTTAAATTCACAAATTCAACGTAACGAGTATGCCTTGGAAAATGGAGTGTCTCCGGATCGCATGACATCTTGGAAATTTTTAAGCCTGGTCTCCAATTTTCTTCCATTCGTCACGTTATTTACGCTTATAGTTGCCAGTGATATCGTAGCTAGTGAATTTAAATGGGACACCATGAAGCTGCTGCTCATCCGTCCAGTTCGCCGCTATAAAATATTGTTAGCGAAATATTGTTCCGTCCTTATGTTCTCAGCCTTGCTTATCTGTATGATTTTTCTTTCATCTTGGATTATTGGTTCCCTTTTATTTGGGGTCGATGGCGCTTCAGAGCCATTCATATTTTCAAAGGATAAACAAAATTATGAACACATCCCTATGGTTATGCATGTGTTCCTATCATATGGATTAAAAATGATTACCCTTTGCGTTATTGTCACTATGGCATTTGTCATCTCTATACTGTTTCGAAGCAATTCTCTCGCCATTGCATTCTCTGTGTTCATCTTGTTTGGCGGCAATATGATCTCTGCCTTCTTAAGTCGAATTCAACCGGAATTCGCAAAATATTTTTTATTTTCTCATTTGAATCTTGAGGCTTATTTTACAGGCACCCCAATAGTAGAAGGTGTTACCCTTCCGTTTTCATTGATCATTCTGTCCGGTTATATGCTATGCTTTTACGCCGCCGGCTGGGTCGTATTCACTAGAAGGGAAATGGGCTAAAACTCACGTATACACAAATAGGGCAATTCCTAAAGTCATCTTTCATGACAGCAGGAATTGCCCCTATTTATGACTGCCCCGGCAACCAGGGGGCCGTTCTATTATTTAAACGCCCTCGCGGCGTTCACTGCTTTTTTCCAGCCGGTATAGAGCTTTTCTTTACGCTCTTCCTCCATGGCGGGCTGGAATGCCCGCTCCTTGTGCCATTGCTCCATAATTTCCTCGCGGCTGGTCCAGAAGCCTACCGCTAGTCCCGCTAAATAGGCAGCGCCAAGTGCCGTCGTCTCTGCATTGACCGGACGCTCGACCGGAACGCCGAGAATATCGCTCTGGAACTGCATGAGGAAGTCATTTTTCACGGCTCCGCCATCGACGCGCAGCGTTTTCAACGTTAGCCCAGAATCAGCCTCCATAGCCGCAAGCACATCGCGCGCCTGGTAAGCGAGCGCCTCAAGCGTTGCTCTAATAAAATGCTCCTTGGTCGTGCCGCGTGTCAGCCCGAATACCGCCCCGCGCACGTCGCTATCCCAATAAGGCGTGCCTAGTCCAACAAACGCCGGAACGACATAAACGCCTTCCGTTGAATCGACGCGCGCGGCGTACTGCTCGCTGTCCGTCGCATTTTGCAGCATGCGCAGGCCATCCCGCAGCCATTGAATAGCAGAGCCCGCTACAAAAATACTGCCCTCCAGTGCATATTCAACCTTTCCGTCTATCCCCCACGCGATTGTGGTCAGCAAGCCATGCTCGGACACCACTGCTTTTTCACCCGTGTTCATCAGCATGAAGCAGCCTGTGCCGTAAGTGTTTTTTGCCATGCCTTCCTGGTAGCAGGCTTGACCGAACAAGGCCGCTTGCTGGTCGCCTGCGATGCCGGAGATTGGAATTTTGCAGCCGAAAAAATGATATTCATCGGTATAGCCGTAGACCTCAGAGGAAGGACGTACTTCTGGAAGCATATTAGCTGGTACCGTTAGCAGCTCCAGCAGCTCTTCATCCCATTTTAACTCGTTAATGTTATACATCAGTGTGCGCGAAGCATTGGAATAATCCGTCACATGGACTTTGCGCCCGGACAGGCGCCAGATCAGCCACGTATCGACCGTTCCGAACATCAGCTCGCCGCGCTCAGCCTTCTCACGCGCGCCCTCCACATGGTCAAGAATCCATTTTACCTTCGTGCCTGAGAAATAAGCATCAATAAGCAAGCCCGTCTTGCTGCGGAACAACGGCTCGTGGCCATCAGCCTTAAGCTGCTCGCAAATCTCTGCCGTTTGGCGCGATTGCCAGACGACGGCATTGTAAATCGGAATTCCCGTCTCGCGATCCCATACAATCGCCGTTTCACGCTGGTTCGTAATGCCGATTCCAGCAATCTGCTGCGTTTTAATGCCTGATTCAGACAAACAGGCGGCAATGACAGCCAGTATAGAGCCCCAAATTTCATTGGCGTTATGCTCGACCCAACCTGATTTTGGAAAATATTGCTTAAACTCCTGCTGGGCCGTATGAACCTTTTCCCCTTTTTTATTAAATAAAATAGCTCGCGAGCTTGTCGTGCCTTGATCGAGCGCCAATATATATTTTTCCATCAATTCAATAACCTCCTGATTTACACGTTCCACAGCGCCGCATTGCTGGATGAAACCGCAATAGCACCAGAACCGAACAAAGCGGGCAAATCCTCACGCGTATGCACAAAGCCGCCCAAAATAATTTCCGTATTCGTCTCCTGCCTGATTTTGCCGACCATAGAGTGGGCGAAGCTTGGCAGCAACTCGATGTAATCGGGCTTCACATGCGCAGCCGTATTAATAATCGTCTTGACCGAATGCGAGTCAATGAGAAATCCGCGTTGAATAGCGGCCAGCCGATGTTTCTTAGCAAGCAGAAGGCTGGACGTTCTCGTGCTGATGACGCCATCAATCTTGATCGCCTTGGCTAAATAATGAATAGATGCCTCATCGTCCTTAATGCCTTTGACCATATCCAGATGCAAGAACAGCTTTTTCCCCGCGCTTCGCACCGCATCCGCAATGCCTTGCAATTGGATTAGCTCACCCTCTAGCAAAAATAAGATGGGCTGCGGCGAGGCAAGCGCCTGCTCTAGTTCCTTGAAATTCCGAATGGCCGGAATGACCGTATTCGGCTGCATGCCTGTTCCCTCCCTACTCGCAATCATTCACGGCTGCCCGGATTACTGTGAAGGCTGTCAAGCTGTAAACGATTTCAACGGCTATAAATTAAAAAAAGCCGACAGAAAGAATGTATACACCCCATATTTGGAATTTATATACTCAATCCAGCGGCTGTTCTCATTAGTCTCACAGCGAGTTTTATTTACTTGTCAGTGACGATTATAATATACTCCGATCAAGCTGTAAACCCACTCATTTCTTATGAAAGTGCCAGAAGGCCAAGCGCTTCCAGTTCCTCAAGTGCTTCCTCAGCGTCTCGCTCCGGATTCAGGCTGGCGATGAGTTCTTTTGTTATTTCGGCACCTTCAAAAACCGCGCGCACGGCTGCCAAATCCAGCTCCTCCTCAAAGTAGCCTTGCGCCCACTCCTGATAGCTTTCCGGGGAATCGCACAAATAGCCTAGGAGAAAATCCGCTCCATCTTCCCAACCACCCGGCTGCTCATATTCGCTGATGTGCCACGCGGAATTTCCATTTTCCCACCATATGCAGAAGGTAACATCCTCATAGGTGAAAGCCACATCCTGTATACGATGCAGCAGCGCTTCCGGCACCTCATCATAAATACCCGGCCAAGTGCCGTATTCCTCCTGCGCATGCGGACTGTAGGGTGATTCATGGTCGAAGCCTTTGATAATGGCTCCTTCCGGTGCAAAAACGACAAATACAACATCGCCCGCTCCATTGTTCAAGCTGCCCATCGTTTCATCATCCGACCATGAGGAATCATAACGGTGAACGCGAAGCCATTCTTCCTCGCACATCATCAAATCCAGCGCAGCGAGTATGCGCATCTGCTTCTCCAGCCGCTCCGGTGCCGGCAACTTCGGCATATCCCATATCTTCATTCGTATCTGCCTCTTTCCCCATTAGCCAATTTTTGCGCTGCTTTCCTTTAAAAGAGTCTTCATATATTTCCCATTATACAACAAAAGGATTGGAAGTTCCGCCTGATTTCATACGCGAATGCCTGCAGCGCTTTTTCAAGCGGGCTGGAAAAAGATTTATTTCAGCCAAACTATTTTACGCTACACTACGAATATATAAATAAGCGGCATAAATTGTCGAGCAGCATAACGTTTTAGGAAAAGAGAGGGCGCATGGAGACGGAAGCAGCATGGATTAAGCAAATCCAAAAACAATCAAGCGAGGCAGCAGCGAACGCGCTGGTCCGCCATTATTACAAAGAAATGTACAGCTATGTGTTTAGACAGACGACGAATAAACAGCTGTCCATGGATCTCACACAGGACATCTTCATCCATATGCTGCAGGCGATTGGGCGTTATGACGGAGGCAAGGGTTCGTTCCGGGCATGGCTGTACAAGCTTGCGACGAACCGGATCGTTGACTATTACCGCTCGCGGTACTATCGCTACGATCAACGAACGACAGCGATGGATGAAGAAATTGCCGAGGAGGAGGATTTCACGCTGGAAATTGAGCAAAAAGAACAGGTCGAAGCTGTTTTGCAGCTTGTAAACGAGATGGATGCTGCCGCTCAGCATATTTTCCGGCTCAAATTTTTCGCCGAATATACGTTTGCCGACATTGCGCCGCTGCTGCATATGCCGGAATCGACCGTCAAAACGAAATATTATACGATGCTCAGAAAGCTGAAAAACAGATTGGGAGACGATTACGATGAAAACCGATAAAACGGAGACGATTGAGCTGCCAAGCGAGCTGGAAATCGAGCAGCAAATCAATCTAATTGTGGCACGGGGGCTTGTGCCGAAGCAAACCTTTTCAGCCTACTTGCGCTTAATGTATACCCGTCTTGGCTTTCGTTATATGTTTCATGACTGGACGGAAATTGCCTTTGCGCTTGCTTCCGGCTCTCTGCTTATGCTATTCGCCCTATTTTTAGAATCAAGCCATTCGCAGGTCATAGAGGAGGATATTTATGCCGCTATCTTTATCGGGTCGCCCGTCCTCTACCTCCTTGTATCCACCCTCTTCTTCGTTCGCCGCAAGCATAGCGATACGTATGAAACGGAAATGGTGTGCAAATACAATGTGTATCAGCTTGCTTCGCTGCGGATGCTGGCTTTTAGCCTCATCTGTTTGGCGCTGAATGTAGCACTCGTGCTTGCTGCTTCCGCTATGTTTCAGCACATTCACCTGCTGTTTGCGCTGGCGCTGTCAGCTTCGTCACTGTTTCTGTTTTCCGTTGTTTTTCTGTATATCATACTACGCATTCGCTCGGACATAACGAAATACGCCCTGATCTCGCTCTGGTTTGCCGGCAATATCGGTTTGAAGGCTTTGTTTAGCACAGAGTATATACAGCTGCTTCAAACGATTCCTGTCTCCGTTTATTTGCTTTTAACAGCTGTCTGCGGGGCGTTATATATCAAAAACCTAAACCAATTGCGAAAACTACAAAATCCGGAAGGAGCGATTTAAGATGCTGACTGTACAGCAGGTTTCCAAACGCTTCGGCAGCTTTAGCGCGCTGGAGGACATTAATCTTGAATTTACAAATGGCGTATATGGGCTGCTTGCCCCAAATGGCGCTGGCAAAACAACGCTTATTAAAATGCTCGTCACGCTGCTGTTTCCAAGCGAAGGCGAAATTTTATACAACGGTGAAAATATTATAAAAGCAGATGAGCGCTATCGCGAGCAGCTCGGCTATCTTCCGCAGCAATTTGGTTATTATAAGCATTACAGCCCGCGCAAATATTTGCTGTACATCGCCGCCCTGAAAGGCATGCGCGCAGCCGACGCCAAGCCGCGAATTGCCGAGCTGCTGAAGCTCGTTGCGCTGGAGGATGTCATGGATAAAAAGATGCGCAAGTTTTCCGGCGGCATGATCCAGCGCGTCGGCATTGCGCAGGCGATGCTGAATGATCCGCGCATTCTCATCCTTGACGAGCCAACCGCAGGGCTTGATCCGAAGGAACGCGTTCGCTTTCGCAATATGCTGGCGCAGCTTGCCCGCAATCGCATCGTCATTTTATCAACCCATATCGTCTCTGATGTGGAATCGATTGCCGATGAAATTATTATGATCAAGGACAAGCGGGTGCTGCACAAACGCCCCATCGCGGACATTTGCCGCCTGCTTGAGGGAATGGTATACGAAACGACCGTCGATTATGAGGAAGCTGATCACTTTCGGGGCAAGCATTTGTCCATCTCGGAGCGGCAGGAGCAAGGAAGGCTAAAATTCCGTTTTATTGGCCGAGGCGAGCCGCAGCCGGATTGGACGATAGCTATTCCTAATTTGGAGGATGTGTTCATTTATATTTACCAGGATGAGGCGCAGGCGGATGAAACGCCATGAGGGGGATTATCTGGCGCTATGAGCTGAGAAAAGCGCTGCTGTCTCCGGTTATTTTAGCACTGCTCGCCCTCTTCCTCGCGTTCAATCTGCTGTACATTATGCAGCAGTCGTATAAGCGCCAGGATATGGCGGTACTGAACACAATGGCTGGACAATTCGGTCTGCGAATTAACGATCAGATGCTGGCTGAGATTGAGCAATATAATCAGCAGCAGTTGGCGGAAATGAACGCGCTGACGAAAGAACGTGCAGGGAAAGTATATGCGCAGGCGGATGATTTTTTCACTTATGATAATTTGGGTGAAGTTGTTTATCAGCAACCGGGCCTATTTCTGGAATCTGAAATCGCCAGCTTTCATCGGCTGAGCATTTTGCAGCATTATGCTGCGAGAATGCAGAGTATCGATGAAGTTTATGCCAAGCTGGATACGAGCCAAATGGCTGAAGGACAAATCCAATTGTACGGCCTTAGCGGGCAAGCTGCAACGGCCTTGAAAGAGCGTTATGCCGGGCTGGACACACGGCTTCAGCAGCTTGAGGCAAGCGGAGAATATAAGCATTTATTTTTCGATGGCAAGCTGTATGGAACGCACTCGATGCTGTTTAAAAGCCTGCTCAGGATGCTGCTGTTCGAGCTAATGATTTTAGCTGTGCTCCTTTCTGTCTTTTTAAGCAAAAATGAATTTGAACAGCATACGCATTTATTGTTTTATTCAGCCAAGCATGGGCGAAAGCTGCAAACGGACAAGCTGCTTGCCGCGCTTGCTGCTACCGCTGCACTGACAACTATACTGGCTGGCATTACCCTTTCCGCCTACTTTCTCACATTTAGCTACAAGGGACTGTGGCAGGTGCCGATCAGCAGCTTTTTCACCTGGGAGCCAGGCATGGCCTTTCCATTCCTCACTTGGCACGTTCTATCGTTCGGCAAGTATTTGGGCTGTGCTGTAGTACTTATGTACGGGCTTCAGCTGATTTTCGCTGCCTTGGCCTTTGTACTCGGCTTTTTTATCCGCAGCAGCTACCTTGTATATGGCAGTTTTGCCGTGCTGTTTGGCAGCCTGCTGCTGCTAGGAAGAGTCATACCGTTGAGCTCGGAGCTGCTATTTTATTCCGGTTTTACTCCCTTTCAACTCATACTTAATCCGCATATATGGTTCACTGCAGGCGGGGCGTTCAATATGATCCGGGATTGGGAATGGATAACCGCAGGCGGCTGGGCCATTGTGCTGGCTGCTCTCTGTTACGTGTGTCTAAAGCAATTTAAACGCCAAAATATTCATTAATCGGAGGTGCAGCTGTGGGGATCGTCCTTCACGAAATGAAAAAGCTTTTTAGCCTGAAAATGATCGTTTTAGTCGCTGTACTGAACGTCCTTTTTTATTTGATGTTCATCCAGTTTTATTTTGAATATTTTCCGAATGGCAGGCCCGATAAAGATGCGTATAAGGTTGTCATCGAGATGCAGCAGCAATATGGGCTGGAGCTTGATGAAGCGGAATTCGAACAGTTCAAGCTGAGCTATCACGAAAGGGTTCAGGAAGCTGAGCAGCTTATGCATGATGACCCGCAGTTTAAGAAGGCCGGCATTTCTACTTATGAGGCTTTTCGTGCAATGGATGTGTTCAGCGACAATAAGGAATGGAATGAATTAGACCGCTACGCGATGTTCAACCCCGGCATTGATTTGTTCTGGGAGCTGCAAGGCAGAGAGTATTTAATCGAGCAATATGAACGCAGGCTGGAGCGGCCTTATGCAAATCTTTCAAATGAGGATGCGGCGGCCCTGCAGCGAATGGATGAAATGGTGGCGTCTGGCACGCTGAATACGATTTTTCCATCGATGATTTATGATAATTTTAAAAATGTGATGTTTTATGTGTATGCCATAAGCATAATCAGCATTTTGCTAATCGTATCGCCGATTTTTTTGCGCGACAGGCGCAGCCGGGTCGTTCATCTCCAGCACGCCTCGCGTATCGGGCGCAGCCTGTTCCGCAGCAAGCTGATTGCTGCACTGCTGTCTGCTGTACTCATTATTTCTATACAGCTCGGCTGCATCTTTCTATTGTACAGTCAGCAGCCGGGCATTGAATTATTTTACGAAGCACCCATCAACTCTGCCTTTAATTTTCCCTACTTCTGGTATGATCTTACGTTTGCCCAGTTTATCATGCTGACGGTTGCCGTCCTTTATGTGCTTGGCTTGATTACCGCTCTGGCGGCAGCTTTCTTCTCCAGCATCTCTGCGAATTATATGGCGCTCGTTGCGCTGCAAATTCCTTATATTTATCTCATTACACAGCCGCTTTCCCGTGTGCTGATTGAGGAACTCATTATGTTGTACAAACCGAAGTACGCACAGCCTCTCGCATACGGGTTGTTTATCGCGATCGTCGCTAGTTTGCTTGCATACAGGTGGCATCGGGAACGAAAAGGAGATTTGCTTCTATAAAACTTGCTTTGCCATCAAGCATCAGCCTACCCACAGGCCTCGCTTGATGGCTTCGGCTGTTTAAGCAGCCGGTCCTAGACTGCCGATGTTTGCTCAATAAATAGATGTACATGATAAAGCTTATTTTCCACTGTTCTTTAGGTTGCCAAAGGAGATTTTCCGAGGCAAATCTTTACCTTCTAGCCGTTCATACGCATCAAGTATATCTGGGACATTTTCTATTGTGAGAATTAGACCTTTTAATGTATTACTAATTATCTCTAGTTCATCTTCATTATAAATAGACAAACCACTTTTTGAAAATTGAATTGGCTCGCCCAAATGTCTTGTTAGCCCCGTTATGATCTGTTTTTGTTCTTTCTCCGCTAACTTTCCAAATTGAGATATGATGATTTCAATAGATTCACTCACAAAATATCTCCTCCCTTCACATATCGTAACACGATTTCAACAATTGGGCACATGACCCAGTATCATTAGGCTAATGTGTATCATACATTGCCATATAAGTTTTCAAAATGTTTTGAACAAAGAAACGTAAAAGGAGTTATTCATCATGTGGTCTTATTCTCCTGATTGTTATTATCGCGCATTTGGACCGTTTGGAATTCCAGGCCCTTCAATGCCACCACCAATTGCTCCCCCTTTTTTCCCTCAACCTGGGATGCAGCCATTCCCAAGCACGCAGCCTCCCGTTCAAACACCTACTCAAGGAGGCCCTCCTGCTTTCGCTCCTCCTTCTACCATTCCACCCAGACCACCACAATTGCCACAAGGAGTGTCTGCTTTAATTGATCCAGGTGCAATCGTAAGTTGTCGAAATAAATTTACCTATATATGGCAAAGTAACGGCGCTTCCTACTGGATGTTTATTACTTTTGTTGGCCCAAATTCAATAGCTGGTTGGCGCTGGGTCGGGCCAGGAATTGGTTGGGTAAATTTTGGGCTTGATCTTAGATTTGTGGACTCGAGTGTCTGCGTCCCTTAATTTCATGATTTTTCACTAAGACGATTGTGGACTAAGATTCAAGGGGATGCAGCCAACTATTTGACTGATTTGATTTATTTTATTCGCAAGGCACTTGGCATTAGAGAAGCTTAAACGGCCTACACCCTCAGAAGATAAAAAAAAGACGTACCCTCCAATTCATGAAAGCTGAATGGGGAACGTCTTTTTTTGCCTTTCTATTTATTTTTAGTCCAATCGGCCAGCGCCGCGTTTCCCTCTCCACAACGTTATTTTTCGCTCGGCGGCTGCATGATTCGACAGTTATCCACAAATTTCATCAACAATTTACAAAATAATACTTTCCTATTTTTTTCATCTATTGTAAAATGATAGACGAATTGATAGTTTGCTAGATGTATCCAAAAATTCAAAATCAAAGTACATGTGGGGATGAGGGTCAGCTAGCCGTTTTAAAAAAATCCAATCTCAGAAAATGGAGGAACACAAATGTTAAAGAAAACCAGCCTCACCTTGACTTCATTCTTGCTCTCGGGCTCCCTGCTTGCAAGCAGCCTTACCGTTGCGTCAGCAGCTCCGGCGGTGCCAACGATTACGCCAGCAGTCGCTTATCAGGCTTCAGCCGCCGCGGTCAGCAGCATTACGCTTGCAGACATGCCTGCGAACCTGAAAAACTCCATTGAGTGGGTATGGACTAATCGCATGGTAACGGAAGGCTCGACGATTCGCAAAAACTTGATTTTTGATCAAATCGTTGCTGGAAAAGGCACTTTAAATTACGTCGTGCGCTGGCAATCGGGCAAAAACTTGACGCTTCAGCAGCGCAAGGATCTTGCCGCCATGCTGCAGCGCCAAATGAATAACTGGACGAAGCATTTGAAAGATTATGACGGCTGGCCTTACGGAGACATTCAAGTGAAAATCGTGGGCTGGGCCGTAGCCAACTCCGCGCAAATTTTAGACAAGCAAGCAGATGAAATCATCTATACAGACTATATAACTGACCAACTGAGCACCTCTAATCCCGCTATCCCATCGAAGCTGCCTGTAGCGCCGAGCGCTTTGTCGCGCTTTGACCATTTTACGAACCCCAACTATGTTTATCCGGGCGGACTCGACAAGCGCTTTGACATGTATTTGTGGGCAACATCAGGCTTTGGCGGCGGAGCAGGCGGCGATTGGGGCCAGCGCATGTCCGACGATTACATTTTGAGCACCGTCAATTCCAATGAAATTCAAATTACAGAGCATGAAATTGGCCATGGCTTTGGTTTGCCAGACTTTTATGAGGCGAACGAGCGTCCTCCGGGCGGCTTCCCAGTGCCTACCATTATGTGGGCAGGAAATTCCCCAACGATTACGAACTGGGACATCTGGATGCTGCGTTATACATGGAGCCAAGTGAAGAAGGATGCTACTCGATTCCCGGGCATAACTGATAATGGGAATACGAATTTGAGCAACATTGCGCTTAACGCTTCCGTTACGTCCTCTTATGTATCCCCTTGGGAAAGCATTAGCGCACTCAATGACGGCTTTGATCCGATTCATTCCAACGACCGCAATCATGCGGTTTATGGAAACTGGCCGGAAACCGGTACGCAATGGGTTCAATATACGTTTGATAAGAGCTACACCGTTACACAAACGGATGTGTACTGGTTCAAGGACAATGGCGGTATCGATGTGCCGAGCTCGTATAAAATCAAATATTGGAACGGCAGCGCTTGGGTAGATGTCCAAAACGCCGTCGGTCTCGGAACGAGCATTAACCAATACAACACAACAACATTCAATCCTGTCGCAACGACATCGCTGAGAATCGAAATGGTGTCGAAAAACCCGGCATCCACTGGCATTTTGGAGTGGAAGGTTAAAGCATCCAGCTAGCATTGGAGCCTGGAAGTTTAGCGAACAATAAGCTAGGCTGCGCGTAAAGCAAAGCAGCAAAAGCATAAAAGGAACGTCAAAGGAGACTATCCCCTTTCGGCGTTCTTTTTTTACCAATTACAATTAGTAGAAGCATAGACAGTCGCCGAGCAAGTCTATCCCCTATTCATCATCCATGCTTATGGCATGACGGCCCGCCAGCTCGAATATAATGATAAGCATCCTAATGTGGAGGCCTATTCCTATGAACGAGCTTCTAGCAACTGCTCAGCACCTGTCGTATCGCAATAGCAGCATAGCTTATCAATTCATGCCTAACCCCGGAAAACAAACGCTATTGTTTCTCCACCCGGCGTTCGCAGATCATCGGGTATTTCGCAAGCAGACGAGCTATTTCAAGAGCGGCTATCAGGTGATAGCCCTTGATATGCCAGGGCATGGCCGCAGCCAAGTTCAAGGCACCAAAGTGACGTTAAAAGATATGCCGCACATTGTGGCCGCGGTTTTAGATAAGCACAACATTGCCGCCTGCCATGTGGTCGGCGTTTCCCTTGGCTCGCTCGCAGCTCAAGCTTTCGCTGAACGTTTTAACGAGCGGGTGCTATCCGTTACGATTGTCGGAGGTTATTCCATTCATCGCGAAAATGCGGAAATTTGGAAGGAACAGAAGCGCGAGGGACTGCGGTGGCTGTTTTATTTTTTATTTTCCATGGGGCGGTTTCGCCGTTATGTGACTACCATTTCCTGCGCCAGCAGCTATGGCCGGGATGTATTTGCCCGAGGCGCGAAGCTGTTTAATCGGCGCTCTTTTGCAGCCATGTCGGGGCTTGGCGATTTTTTCACAAAAAAAGATACGCCCGTCCCCTACCAAATGCTGCTCGTATACGGAGATCAAGATTTGAAGGTGCTTGTGGATCACGCGCACAGCTGGCACAAGGCAGAAACGCTGTCGCAGCTTGTGCTGCTGCCCGGTGCCGGCCACTGCGCCCAGCTCGACGCGCCGGAGTCGTTTAATTGCATATTGGAGCGTTTCATCATGTCTGTATCCTGACGGGCATGTTATTCCTTCTGCCAAAGAAACGGGTGCTGGAGCCAGCGCCTGTTTTGGCTTGCTTTCGACGTATCGCTTGGCTGAAGCTTTCCCTATTCATTTTTCTGTTTCGGCGAAGCGCCCGAAGCGTAATAATAGGTGATAGAAGAACAAGAAGGAGAGGATGAATCTTGAAATGGACACGAGTATCAGCTGTACTTATATTGAGCCTATGGTTAGGGGTTTTGGCCGCTTGTGGACAAAATGAAGATCCGGCGGCAGCTAAGCGCTCCGCTGAGGCATCGCCAGCATCAACATCGGATACAGCTGTGCCAGTTGCATCCGATGCAACGGAACCATCGACCGAATCGACTGAACCCTATGAGGTTGTCGCAGAAAAACTGCGAGCTCCTTGGGTCATTGCGTTTGCCGGTGACATTATATACGTTAGTGAGCGGGAAGGCCATATTGTCCGAATCGAGGGCGATCAATCGACGAGGCAAAACGTTAACCTGTCTAAATCGGTTCATGGCGGCGGCGAGGGCGGATTTCTGGGCTTTTTGCTGGCGCCGGATTTTGAACAGTCGCAGCAGGCGTATGCTTACCACACGTATGAGGAAAATGGCGAAATGCTCAACCGCGTCGTGCAGCTGAAGTATACCGGCGAGAGCTGGGATGAGATACGTGTTATGCTGGAGGGAATACCCGGTGCTTATAATCATGATGGCGGCAGAATGGCCTATGGACCGGACAAGCTGCTGTATATGACAACAGGAGATGCCCAGCAGCCTGAGCTATCACAGGATAAAGACAGTCTGGCAGGCAAAATATTGCGCATGACGCTCGATGGCGAGGTACCAGCAGACAATCCATTCCCGGATTCGTACGTTTATTCCTATGGGCACCGCAATCCACAGGGACTGGCCTGGACAGATACAGGTGTCATGCTTGTGACGGAGCATGGTCCATCGGGCTCGCCTGGCGGTCATGATGAGATTAACGTTATCGAGCCTGGCGGCAACTATGGCTGGCCCACCGTATATGGCGATCAAACTGGCAGTGGGATGAACTCGCCCGTCTATCATACTGGCGAGCCGGCTATCGCGCCTTCCGGTGCAGCCATTGACGATCAGAACCGGATGCTGATCGCTACGCTAGTGGGCAGTGCCTTGTATCGCTATGACCCTGCAACAAAGGAAATGTCGGTCGTGTTTGATGGAGAAGGGCGGCTGCGCGATGTGAAAATAAAGGATGGCCGTGTATATGTCATCACTAATAACACCGATGGCAGAGGAAACCCGGCAGAGACGGATGATCGGCTGCTGATCGTGAACGAGTTGAAGTAAAACATGCCGCCGCTTGAACGAAGCAGTGCCCCCATTTCTAACGGAAACGGGGGCACTGTGCTAAACCTTCCCCTGCACTCTGCTGAGCAAAAATTTCATTGTATTGGGGGCGGCAGGTGTCTCTAATGATTTTTTCGCTTGTACCAAATAGATGATTTCCAGACGATTGTCAAAAGCTTGCACAACAGGAGCTGGAGCCTCCGCCTCAACTTCAAGCGTCAGCCCTGGCAGCGTCCAGCGATTGGCCGCAATGCCGCGCGCGTCCACCCCTTGCCCCGTAATTTCAAAATAAAATTCAATATCAACGGCGGCACCGCACTGAACCTCTACCTCAAGCTCGCGTTCATTCACTGCCGCTTCATAATAGACACCTCGCAGATGGGTGTTCCAATGCTTGCCGACTTCGCGCCGAATGAGACGGAGATCGTATTTATGTCCATCCGCCGTTTTCCAATGAATCGTGGCGGGGTGAAGCTGGCCGTTCGTGTTTTTGCTGCCTGACATGGCACCCATCATCAGCTCTTTCTCGATCCAAGCCCGCGCTGTACATAAATTTGTATTTGCATCCGGCTGGTCCCGCTCACACAGCTCCCGGAAAGGCTGCTCCACAAGCCGGTCGCCCTGATGCTCGGCAAGCTGCGGAAGCAACTCCTCCGGTACATCTACACCGACAAGCGCGATCATAATATCATGCTCCGTCTCACAGTTTATTGCGGTAAAATGCTCATAGCCATTGCCGAGCGCCAAATACAGCATGACACCCAGCGAGCTGTGGGCGGTCATTTCCATTTCATAGGCACGGGCAAACGGCCCGGAAAGATTTTCGATATACGGATTATAAAAATCGGCGATGTTGGCCCAAAGCCCCTTCTCCATCGCATGCCCAAGCTGCTTAAAGGCAGCCGTCTTTCCGTATTGCCGCCATAAACCAAGCACCGTCAAATCGACACCATAATAGGTTGTCGTATTAAATTCGGATAAGGAGCCAAACTCCGCATAACGGGCGTGAAGCTTCTCCGCCTCGCGGTCGGCATGCTCCAGCCAATCGCTGCGCTGCAGACGTGTGCCATAATAATGGACAATAAACGTATGCATCAGCTCAATATTGGAATTCATCGGAACGACATCCGACAAGCGGCGTTCTATGGAGCCGGTAACCGCCTTGATCATCGATTGCTCCATACGTCCGAGCAGCTGCTGCGGCAGCTTGCCTGCAAAATGCTCCAAAATGACAGCAAAAATGCAGCTAATGAACTCGCGCCAATTCGGATCGTAGCTTTTCCAAACTGGAGGCAGCACTTCATCTACCGCCGTCACAAGCCGGTCAGCCCATTCCTTTTTCGCTTGCTCGCCTTCTATTCCGCTGACCAAACGCTCGGTTATTTTTTCAACGGTTTGCGCTAGAAAATAAGCATGGCCATGCCCTAAGCTTTTCCAAGGGTAGTTGCCCGCTGGCGGGTCGACTGACTCAAGTGCGCTCTTAAAGGTGCCATGGTAAATCTCATCTGGCGCATCGAATTGCAAATCAATAATTTTATGGAGCACCTCGCAAGCCCGCTCTATGTCGCCCGGCTCGCTGCGCAGCAGCAGTCCGAGTGCGTAATGTCCACTGCCCCTCGTGCCGTGCTTGCCATGCTCCTCGCTTTCGCCAATCAGCTTCGCCTTCTCATCATACTTTGCATCCATATAAGCCAGCGCTTGATCGACTAAATAACGGCGCTCCTCCGACAACTGGCTCCATTCTTTCCATGCCATGCCCTTTCTCCCCCTAGAAGTTCCGCCATTATCCGCCCGGTTTTCATCCCTAAATTAATGCCCTTGCAAAGAACGGCTTCTTTTATTAACGCCATGTAACAGCAACAAGCCCATTATAGCACTGACCGTGCATGCCAGATACATCAATTGTGCGCCACCCGCATTGTACAAAAATCCATTAAGCAGGTTGCCAATAATGCCGCCCAGCCCAACAAAAACCATATTAAATACACTTTGCCCGGTCGCCTGCATGTCCTTGCCCGATACGTTTGCTACATACTCGACCGCTGCGACATAAAAGAGTCCGAACGACAAGCCATGCAGCGCTTGGATACCTATCATGACAGGCGGGTACGGAAACAGCCATTGCACAGCCCAGCGCAGCGCATAGGCGAAAGCGGCAATGACGAGCGTCCGTTCCCTGCCAAGCTTGGCAATAATTTTAGCGGCCAGCAGCATGGAGGGCACATTAGTCATCGAAGCGAGCAGCAGCGCAAAGCCGACCATGGAGAAGCTTCCCCCTGCCTCCTGAAAGGACAGCACAAAAAAGGAATTGTAGGCGGTCAGCGTCTGATTGACAAAAAAGCAGGCTACAAGAAACCATAGAAAATTGCGGTTGCCGAGCATTTTTTTGAACCCTTCGGTTAAGCTCACCGTCGTTCGGTAGCTATCCGACTTATTCGACAGCGTCAGCACCATTGCCACTCCAGCCGCACTGAATATAAAAAACGGCAGCCACAGCTGGGTAATGTGAAAATAAGATAAGTACAAGCCGCCGGCATAACCGCCAAGCGCCGTGCCTAAACTCCCCAGGCTGCGAATCGTCCCATAGGAGGTGCGCCCTTCGCGGGCAGCGGTAACGGCATAGGAATCGGCGATTGGGCTTTGCGTCACGCTGAAAATAATCGACGTTGTGTACACGATGACAAGCAGCGCGAATATGTGGACATTGTAAAAGTAAGCAAGCACCGCAGGCATGCCGATGCTGCATACAAGCACTAGCTTCGTCTGGCGGTAACGGTCCACCATGTAGCCCCAGAATGGTTGAACGATGATAGACAGCAGCGTGCCCAGCGACATCATCATGCCTACCTGACCCGCCGACATGCCTTGATGAACGAGCAGCGTCGTTAAATAAGGGTTGAACAAACCGCCAGCAAGCCCTGTAAACAAGTACAAGGCTCGCAGCTTTAGCAGCATTTTTTTCGCGTCATTCATGATGAGGTTGATTATCCTTTCACTGCTCCAAGCATTACGCCACTGACAAAATAACGCTGAAGCCATGGGTATACGAGCAAAATCGGAACAGTAGCAAAAATAACACTCGCTGATTTCAAGCTTTCCGGCGTAATCTTCGGCCCGCCGCTGTTGCCTTCAAGGCTGGACAGCTCGGACACCATATTGTTCTGAATCATTTGATACAGCTTGAGCTGAATCGGATACAGCTCCGGCTTGGAAATGTACATGAGCGTATCCTGAAAGCCATTCCAGCGCCCAACGGCGTAAAAGAGGCACAGCGTCGCCATAACGGGCAGGGAAAGCGGCAATATGATGCGCATCAGCGTTCCAAAATGCGAGCTGCCGTCGATTTCAGCCGCTTCCTCCAAGCTTTGCGGAATGCCATTAAAGAAAGAAATCAGAATAATCAGATAAAATGGGCTAATCAGACCCGGCAGCACGAGCGCCCATACCGTATTGAGCAAATTCAGGTCACGCACGAGGATATATTCCGGAATGATGCCGCCTGTGAAAAACATCGTGATGACGATTAAAATCATGAACAGCTTGCGTCCTTTAAGCTGCGATTTCGTTAACGGATAGGCGGCAACAATCGTCATTGCCATACATAGCGCAGCGCACAGCGCCGTAAGAAATACAGTAAACCCTAAGGACCGAATCATCGTCATATCCGAAAAAACCTTGCCATACGCATCCCAGTTGAACCCGACGGGGAAAAGGGTTACCTTGCCCGACGTAATCGCTAAGTTGGAGCTGAGCGATACCGCAATAATATGCAGAAACGGCAATATACAAACTACAACTGCCAAGGCAAGCAAAACAATATTTACCGTATCGAATACGCGGTTTGCCGTACGTTCATTCATGGAGCCTCCGCACCTTTCTGCAAGAGCTATAATATGCTCTCATCTGTTAGTTTTTTAGATGCATAATTGGCGCCAAGGACGAAGATGAGTCCCACTACCGCCTGGAATAAACCGACGACGGTCGCCAGCGTATATTCGCCAGACTGGATACCGACGCGGTAAACGAAGGTGCTGAGCACATCCGAATATTCGCGAACGGCCAAATTGCCTATAATATACGGCCGTTCAAAGCCTATCGTAATCATATTGCCTAGATTGATAATGAGCAGCGTGACAATAGTCGTTTTGAGGCCCGGAAGGGTAATATGCCAAATCCGTTTGAAGCGCCCTGCTCCATCAACCTCCGCCGCCTCAAACAGCTCGCGGTTAATGCCCGTCAAAGCGGCTAAATATAAAATCGTGCCCCAGCCTGCGCTTTGCCACACGCCGGTTGCCAAATACGTCACAAGCCAATCCTTTTTATCCGTCAGAAACGGAATCGCATCAAAGCCAAGCGAGCTTAATAAATTGTTAATCATGCCGGATTGCGTGCCAAATACTTGATAAACAATGCCGCCTATAATGACCCATGAGATGAAATGGGGAATATACAAAATCGTTTGCGATATTTTTTTGAACCAAACCCATTTTGCTTCATATAGCATGATTGCTAAAATTAATGGAGCCGGGAAGGAGACGATTAAATCCAAAATATTCAGCATTAACGTATTGCGAAGCGTCAAATAAAAATCCTTCATTTTGAAAACTTCTACAAAAGCATCAAATCCAATCCATTCACTGCCCGAAATGCCTTGAAACAGGTTGAAATCCTTGAATGCGATTTGCACGCCCCACATCGGTCCATATTTGAACACTAGAAAATAAAGGAGCGGGAGTGAAATCAGCGCGTAAAGCTGCCAATACCTGCGAAAATAAATGTTTGTGCTCAATGTTGTTCGCCCCTTCTTTCTTTCATTTACAGTTGGCGCAGAGGGAGCCCCGCCTATATCGGTTCAGTTCGGCTCCCCACTGTCCTCCTGTCTTTTACTTGCTTGCTAGTTTGCTAACTAGCTAGTAGCTTGCCTGCCTAGCCTATCAACTCAAACGTACGCTGCTTTACTTCGCTTCTGTGTAAGCTTTCGTACGCTCGTCCATCACTTCCTTGCCGCCACGGGACATATAATCTTCCAATGCCGTATCAAAGGTGCTGTCGAATTTATCTGGAGAAGCCATCGTTGTTTTTACGATCAATTCATCAAGCTTGCTTTCAAGCGAAGTGCCGTATTTCGTTTTGCTCTCAATCGGGCGGGCAAATTTGACCGGCGCGATCGTATCCGTATCGGCAAATTCCATCGATTGGCGGACGCCTTCTTGATATTTCGTTGGCATCCCGTAAATAAAGGCTTCTTTATTTTTCTCGTCATCGCCTGCGATTCTGCCATTAGCTACGATGACGATATCGCCGAGGTTATAAATTCGGTCTTTCGCTTCCTGCGACGCATTTTCAAGCACCACTGGAATGCCATCCTTCAGCTCGTAGTTTTCGCCTACAACGCCGTTTTGCATATCGATTAGAACATTGGTCGAAGACATCCAATCCAAATATTTAACCGCTTCAGCAGCATGCTTGCTTGACTTAGGAATCATGATGTACAGGCCATTGGAAGCATATTCCGGCTTTGCATGCAGTCCTTCCGCATTCGTATACGGATCAATTGGAGCGAGAACTGCTTTCGGGTTGTTCGCCTGCAGGTTCTCATACGCCGCATCGTTATAATAAATGTTGTCGTAGTCATCGCTGAACATGCCGATTTTGCCGCTTTGAATATCCTGTGTGAGCTGCTTCTTATCTTGATCCAGCCCAAAATCCTTGCTCATCAGCCCTTCGTTATACAGCTTGTTCATAAAGCGCAAGCCTTCCTTGAAGCCTGGGAGCACCGGCAAATAATCGCGGTTGGCCAGCTGCTCATCCGTTGTCAGGCTGTTTTGCGGCTGTACGAATGACCACAGCAATGGCTCCAACTGCCCAGGCTCAATGGTCATGCCGAGCGGAATGACGCTGCCTCCCGTTTGGCCCGGGTCCTTCTCTTTAAACGCTTTAAGCGTTTCGTAAAGCTCGTCTGTCGTCGCCGGCATCGGCATGCCCAGCGCATCCAGCCAATCTTGGCGAATCCATGAGGAATATCTAGCCGTTATCGTTCTTTTGCCCGGAATGGCAAATTGTTTGCCTTCTACTTGTCCATACTCCAGCGTATCGTCGCCTAGAAACGTCTTAAGGTTTTGTCCATGCTCATTTAATAAGTCCGTCAAATCAGTGAGACCGCCTTGCTCGGCATACCGTTCGAATGTCGCTTGATCATACGTAAATACGATATCCGGCACATCATCGCCGCTTGCCATCAGCACATTCAGCTTGGCAATTTCCTCTGAACGGGGAATCGGCACGAATTGAACATCAATGCTGCTCGTTTTGCTGAAGTTGTCCTTCACGTAACGAGTTAAGTAGCTGTCTGTAATCGTATAGCCCTGCGGCGTATTGCCGCGGTCAAAAATTTCTACTTTTAATGAAGAAGCTGCGCCACCGCCTGCGTTCGAGCTTGAGCTTGCGCTAGGTGTTTCTCCGCCTCCGTTCGAACAGCCCGTAACCAATACAGTTAATGCGAACGTACCCGCCATCCATTTTCTGACCGCCATTTTACTTTTGCTACGCTTCATTTGTTCACAGCCCCTTTTTGTTTGGTTTGCCTCGCCTGCTGAGGTAAGCTTTCCTAACCTCTCGTTGACGATGCCGCTTGTGGAGATGAGCCAAGTATGACACGATGACAGGAAATCTGACAATAAACAGAATTCCACCTCAAAAAATAGGTGGAAAATCGTCGCAAGCCCCGTATTTCCACTGATGTGACGCTATTCCTGTAAACATACCTTTTTCCGATTCGCTTGAATTGGCCATCCAAGGTGAAACGGCTGTCGCCATCCTCTGGCGGTGCGGCGTGTTTCAGTCCGAGAAATATAAGCCTATTTATACGTGTGAAACTTATACATTCTTATATTTAAAAAAGGCCCCCGAATTTGTTCGGGAGCCGCCTTGCAGCTAAAGCTTATTCATTTGCATGATCTGGCTTCATTTCGTATTTTCTATAGTCTCCCGGCGTCACACCGACTATTCTTTTAAACACACGTCCGAAGGTGACGGCATTCGCATAGCCGACCTGCAAGGCGATTTGCTGGATCACCTCATCGGTTTGGCTCAGCAAATTTTGGGCATGCACAATGCGCAGCTGCGCCAAAAAATCAACGAATTTTGTATGAAACTCTTCCTTGAACAAATGGCTCGCATATTTCGCCGACACTTGAAACCGATCGCTCAATATGGTGAGGGACAGATCGGGATTCGTATAATGATCTTCAATGTAAGCTTTCATCTCACTAATCATCGCCCGATAGCTTTTATTTTCATTAGTCGACACATATACTCGGTAAACCTCATTCATCATTTCCAGCAGCAAAGCTTCCATCTCGGGCAGCCGTTTCGTTTTATCCAGCTCTGCCCGCCACAGCTGCGCCTGCTGTCCGACGAAATAATCTTTCAGATTGTCAGAGAGGTCCATCAGCTCTCTGCCCAGCATTTGGCGCAGCCAATGGATGAGCATGCGAATGTCATGATCCGCAAGCAGCTCAGAGCCGACCATTTGAAACAGCGTATGCACCTGCTCCCGCCATTCCTGATTGGTCAAGCGAAACATTTTCACAATGCCAGCCATGATCGGGAAATATTTATAAGACTCCATATGCGGCTGCAGCGGCACATCCGAGCCAAACACCATTTCATTTTCACCCAGTGACAATACATATTGCAGCGCCGATCCGGCCGATTGGTAGGATTCCTTTAAGCTTAAGGCGCTATCCAAATTCGCCACAATGCCGATACCGAACTTCATTGTCAGCTCGAATTGGTTCGCGGCCCACTGGTGTGAGCTCCTGACGGCTAATCGCAGCCTGTCTTTGAAAGCTTCTTCATCATCTTCTGCTTCCTCTGCGGCACCACTTGTAAAAATAATGCCCAACTGGCTGCTGCTTATCCATTCCGCCCAGCTGTCCAGCTCCCTTTCCCGTGCCAGCTCCTGAACAAGGTTCATAAGCGTCAAACGGAACGTTTGCTGATCCTGATGGGAGAAATCGCCGTAGGAGGCATCAAAATCATGCATTTCCGCAATGACGACCGCAGCATGCACCGCATGCTCCGACGCTTGCAGCACGGCTAAAGAGCGGCATTTTTCAACCCTATCCCCTTGAGCATTGCCTTCGATTAAATCGATAAAAAACTGCCGCCTGCGTATAAGCAGATTCTCATGATGCTGCATCTCATAATCTGCGGTCTGCTGAATAAGCTGCTCCAGCGCGTGGTCAATTAACGCCAGCTCGTCCCTGGTCGTGACATCTGCGGAGCGCGCGGGAAGCGCCTGAATACGGCTCATCATCACCTGAATGGGCTTATAGTTTTTGCGCGTAATATAAATGATATAGAGGACGGCTAGCAATAAGGTAGCCAGGCCAATAATAATCCATACATAAGAAATGACGGATACCCATGCAAACAGCTGCCCCGCGCGCAAGCCGCTGCTGAACGTCCAGCCCAGCTTTGGAGATACTAGCGTCGTTAACACCGTACCCTTCTCGTCGATACTTCCCGTTCCTAAATTGCCTTTCGGAAAAATAGTTTGGCCCTGCTTCCCCGTCACATGAAAAAAGGAAACGTTGCTGCGCGTCATATCATCAATCATCCGGCCTATCGGATAAGCACCCAAATTAATGACCAAAACCCCCTCCTCGCCGAACGGAAGCGGCAATCGCTTATGCATGCTGATTACTTCCTCCGGCTTGTCGGATTCCAGCAGCTTAAAGGAGCGAATTTGCGACCAGCCCTGAAAAGCTGGTTCATCCAGCGCCTGCTCCAAATAAGCGCGATCAGCAAACACCTCTTGCGTCGTAAACCCATATTTACTAACGATTCGCTGATCGGACAGACGGTATATATACATGGAATCCAGCAGCTCATTGTTGCTTTCCATGACCCATAGCTTTTTGGCGAGCTCCATAAATTCAGGACTGCCCTTCTCCACATCGCCCGCAAGAAATTGTCCGTAAATCGGATCATTTTCCATTTGGCGCAAAATTTCCATCTCTACTTGATTGAGCGCTCTGTCCAGACTATCGACGACATAGGAAGTGGAAATGCGGCCCGCCTTCTCGGTTTCATTCCGTGAAATCTCATTCACAATAAGGAAGGAGAGAAAAATGACGATAGATATCGTTAAAATAAAAATCGGAAAATACGAAAATAGCAATCTGCGATACCAATTTTTTGACATATGCCTCACTCCAAATCTGACAGCATCGAAATTGCCATGCGATTATTCCTTACAAACGCCCTGTTAATGGCAGCTTTTCTAACATTGTATCAGATATATCGAGAAAACAAAGCTTAATTCAAAAAAAGATGGCAGGAAAACCCTTACATTTGCAATGTAAGGGCTATATAAATGGACAAAGAAAAACGGGAATGCCTCGGAGCATCGGTCAGCCCCTCACATTCCCTTGTAGTCGTACCGCTTACTATATAAAACGCAATAGCCTCTTCAGCGTTGTCATTAAACCATAAAAATGTGGTGATTTTTTTGCATGGATGGCTGCTCTTTTAATTGAATCAATACTTTTCACATCGCAAATACGCCATACCTTGTACTACCTACACCCATAATCCAAACAATCCTTCATTCACGCCTAGGTTGTACATATAATACAAACCAAATACAGCGCTAACGACGCCGGTTGCCCCGATTAGAACGCGATTCAGCTTAAAGCGGCTGGAAGAAAGAATAAACGGAATGCTAATGAAGGTAGTAAAGCATAACATGCCGATTACCGTACCAACGCCAAATACGACGATATAGATCAGCCCTTCGCTAATACTATTTACGGTGCTCATCGTCAAAACGACCATCGCTCCGCTGCCAGCGAGGCCATGAATGAAGCCAATCAGCAAAGATTTACGATAGGAGCCGTGAAAATGCTGACTATCCTTCGCACCCGCAATCGCACGCCTGTTTCTAAGCGAAATCATCGTATTTACGCCCAGCACAACGATCATGACACCAACAAGAAATTCTAGCGACATCGCCCATTTTTCCGTCATCTCGCTTCTCATGGCCATGAGGATAAACCCGACAATAAACAGCGTCAGCGAATGCCCGATTCCCCAAAACACGCCGGAAAAGGCGGACTTAACAATATGCTTGCTTTTAATCGCAATTGTGGATACCGCAATGACATGATCCGGCTCAAGCGCATGCTTGATGCCCAGCAGAAACCCGATAGCCAGTACAGAGAGTATACCTGCATCCATTTCATAACCCCCTGTTTTTAATTTCTATTTCCACTACTTGCGCAGCTGAAAAGCATCCTTACCTAACAGCAGCGGGCGCAGCTCGCTCCAAATGACATGGAACAGCGCCTCAAGCTCTGCTCCGCTATTGCCAAGGCAGCGCACGACTAGGCCATTCGCCTCCAAGAGCGACACCCCGCCGTATATCTCCTGCCCTAATCTACTACTATTTGACGGCTTCACATTCGAATAACTGTCCAGTATACGCCGCACCGCATCCACATGCTCTGCTGTAATCTTTTCAGACAAAAACCAAAAATTCCCAAAATGAGAATAACCCCCAAGCACCGATTGGGGCGGAAACTTCGGAGGCTCCAGCCTTAATGGGTCCCATACGACAAGCCGATCCTCCCAATACACCGCCAGCTCGCTGTGCAGCATCTCGTATTCAAACGTTTCTCCGTAACCCGCACGGCCAGGCGTAATGATCTCACTCATCAAAAGCTGTGCCCCCCGCTGCAGACGAACTACCGTATTCCCCTTATAACGGACATCCTTATAAGGAACGAGCGGCCCTGGAAAATACTCCAGTACAGCATCTTTCCCGACTCGAAAAAGATTGTTCTGTCCGCTCGTCGCCTCGCCCATTCCCGGATGCAGCTTGCACGAAGACTGTGTCGTAAGCAGCAGATGTGCGTTCTCCCCTACTAGGCAATCCAGCTCCTGAACATCCCCGCCGAACAGGCCGGGAGATGATTCCATTAAATAAATAATCATCTCGCCGGATGGCCCTTTGAACGGGCGGGTAATTTTCAGCGGTGCTTGATGAGCCGAATAGCTTAAAACATTTTTTCCATTAATATAGTCAATTTCACCCTGCCATCGGCTATGCATGGTCGTGATGATGCTCGTGATGGTGGTGATGAGTATGGCTATGCTTTAGGGCTGGGCAAGCTGCGATAATCCATTCCACGACTTTAGCGGCACTTTCTTCGCTTTTGAGATTGGTCATTACAAATGGACGGTCCCCGCGCATCCGCTTGGAATCCTCGCTCATCACCTCAAGGCTAGCGCCAACATAGGGGGCGAGATCGATTTTATTAATGACGAGCAGATCGGAGCGGGTAATGCCCGGCCCGCCTTTGCGCGGAATTTTTTCGCCTTGGGCAACATCAATGATGTAGATAAACATATCAACCAGCTCTGGGCTGAATGCTGCCGCCAAATTGTCGCCGCCGCTTTCAATGAACAGCAGATCCAGGTCGCTAAAACGCTGCTCTAGATCCTCGACCGCCTCCATATTCATCGATACATCCTCGCGCACAGCGGTATGCGGGCAACCCCCTGTCTCCACTCCAATGATGCGCTCCTGCGGCAAAACGCCTGTTTTGGTCAAAATGACCGCATCCTCTTTCGTATAAATATCATTAGTAATTATGCCGATGCTGTAGTCCGGATACATGATTTCGCTGATTTTCTCCAGCAGCGCTGTTTTCCCCGAGCCGACAGGACCGCCTACTCCGATACGAAGCGCTCTTCCTCCTTGAAACGGCGTGCTGTTCCAGCTGTCATGGGCATGGCTATGATTTGCTCCTCCACACATATGCTCATCTCTCCTTCATCTTTTTTAATTGCCAACGCGACGGCTAGCTTCATCCACCATTAAGACATAAACAAGCGGGAATACAGACTTTCATGGCGCATAGCTGCAATTTCCTGCATGACGTTCGCGGTATACATCTGGCTTGGCAAAAGCGGCTCCGCTGTTATCGCCGCCGCCTCGCGCTCCAGAAGCGGAAACAAGGCGGTCATTATTTTTTGACCATCGGTCTGGCCCAGGCTCCACATTCGAATTAAATTTTGCAGCATGCTGTTAACCGTCTGATATAAAAAGCTGAGCACCGCCATATGAGGCGTCAGCTGCAAAAACGCGCAAATCCAGCCATGAACGATCGCCGCGTTCGCGTCCCCGCGCTCATGCTTGATCCAAGCCGCATAATCGCCCAGCAGCGATTCGGGGTATACCGCCTGCACGGTATGCAAATACCGTTTTCCGATTTTGCTTGCCCCTTCTCTGGACTCCCGCGCCAGGCGCGTGCCCGTCATCCTGCGCGATAAATCCAGCAGCTTCGACTTTATCTTTTCCTGCTCCTGCTTCTCAGACTGCTGCCTGGACTGCTGCAAGTAGGCCGGCACCCAAATGGCGCTCCAATACACGCCAGCGCCTTCAATAGGGGCAACGGTGCCTTGAATATAACCTTCCATCCATGTTAAAAAATCGGGAATAGTTCGAATTCGCTCCTCCTGCACATACGTTTCTAGGCCGAAGGAATGGGAAAATGCCCCTGTCGGAAAAGCTGAGTCTACTAATTGTGCCACTTGCAAAAAAGACATCATCCTTGGCTTCTCCCTCCAAGCGAGCTTCTAAAATAAGTAGTACCGCTGCGCCATCGGAAGCACGCTCAGCGGCTCACAGATCGCCTGCTCGCCATCGACCAGCACCTCGTACGTATCTGGATTAACGGTAATTTCCGGCGTTAAGTTATTAAGCAGCATGTCGCGCTTGCCAATCGTGCGGCAGCCCGATACCGGCAGCACCTGCTTCCCAAGGCCCAACTGCTGCTTAATTCCAGCTTCAGCTGCTGCTTTCGATACGAAGGTAATACAGCTGCTGTATTTCGCCTTGCCATGCGCTCCGAACATGAGCCGACCGATTTTGGGCTCCGGCGTTGGAATCGAGGCATTAGGATCACCCATGATTGCGAAGGCAGGCATGCCGCCCTTCAGCACCAGCTCAGGCTTCGTCCCGAAAAATGCCGGCTTCCACAAGACGAGATCCGCCCATTTTCCCGCTTCTACCGAGCCTACATATTTCGAAATGCCATGGGCAACGGCTGGATTTATCGTATATTTAGCTACAAAACGCTTTACCCTGCTGTTGTCGTTGGCACTCGCCTCTCCCGCTTTGCCATCCTCGCCAGCCCCACCATCTCCAGCCAATGGGCCGCGCTGGCGTTTCATTTTATCGGCCGTCTGCCATGTACGGGAAATGACCTCTCCCACTCGGCCCATCGCCTGTGAATCAGAGCTAATAATGCTAAGCGCCCCCAAATCATGCAAAATATCTTCCGCTGCAATCGTTTCAGGACGTATGCGTGAGTCAGCGAAAGCGACATCCTCGGGGATGTTGCGATCAAGATGATGGCAAACCATCAGCATATCCAAATGCTCTTCTATTGTATTAATCGTAAAAGGCTTTGTTGGATTCGTTGAAGACGGAATGACGTTCGAATGCCCTGCGAGTGTAATAATATCCGGCGCATGGCCGCCACCCGCCCCTTCGGTATGGTACGTATGAATCGTCCGTCCATTAATGGCTTTAATCGTCTCTTCCACAAAGCCCGCTTCATTCAGCGTATCGGTATGAATCGCTACCTGGACGTCCATTTCATCCGCGACCGTGAGCGCCGCGTCGATAACAGCTGGCGTTGAGCCCCAATCCTCATGAATTTTAAGGCCAATCGCCCCTGCCGCTACTTGCTCG
Source organism: Paenibacillus sp. Leaf72 (assembly GCF_001422685.1). NCBI lineage: Bacteria > Bacillati > Bacillota > Bacilli > Caryophanales > Paenibacillaceae > Paenibacillus > Paenibacillus sp. Leaf72. The sequence continues at coordinate 957,555 of NZ_LMLV01000001.1, forward strand.
CGCAGCGTCTCCAGGCCGGATGAGTTGCCTTTGCCAAGAAAACCGATATTCATCGGGTATTCCTCAGCCGCCTCCAGCATGCGATGAATATGCCAGCTGCCCGGTGTACAGGTCGTTGCTTTCGTTCCCTCTGCAGGCCCCGTTCCTCCGCCAATCATCGTCGTTACACCTGAAGACAGCGCCGTTTCGATTTGCTGCGGGCAAATAAAATGAATATGCGTATCGATTCCACCCGCAGTAATAAGCTTCCCTTCTCCGGCAATGACCTCTGTGGAAGCGCCTACGATGAGCTCAGGATGAACGCCCTCCATCGTATCTGGGTTGCCCGCCTTACCAATAGCGATGATTTTCCCATCCTTAATGCCAATATCACCCTTCACAATACCGACGTAATCAATAATGACGGCATTGGTAATGACCGTATCGAGCACATTCTCATCCCGAGTACGAAAGGCTGACTGCCCCATGCCATCCCGCAGCACCTTGCCTCCGCCGAACTTGCATTCATCACCATAATGGGCATAATCGCGTTCAATTTCTATAAACAGCTCTGTATCAGCGAGCCTCACTCGATCGCCTATCGTCGGCCCAAACATGCTGATATAGGCTTCTCTAGAAATCGGCAAGCCCACCTGTTTATCCTCACCCTCAGTACTTAACGGCGAGGCCGCTCCGCCATAAGCTACGAGCTGAACCGGCTTTTCCTCGCCTGGCTCGAAGCGCACAGCCGTTCCAGATGGAATATTGAGGCGGAAGCCTTCTGCTGCGGCACGGTCAAAATCCAGCTTAGGATTTACTTGTGCAAATGGAAAATGCGACCCTACTTGAATCGGCCGATCACCACGATTCATTACTAGTACGTCTCTTACTATGCGACCTGTATTTTGCCAAACGACATTCTGCTTCGGAACTACCTCGCCGGGAATCATTGTTCACTCCCCTTCCTTCGCGGAACAATGGGGTCATGAATCGTAACTAGCTTCGTTCCATCTGGAAAAGTGGCCTCGACCTGCACCTCATGAACCATCGACGAGATACCCTCCATCACATCTTCCTCAGCAAGAATGGTACGCCCGTAACTCATAAGCTCAGCTACCGTCTTCCCGTCCCTTGCCCCTTCCATAATCTCATAAGTAATAATGGCAACGGCTTCGGGATAATTAAGACGCAGGCCGCGAGCTTGCCTTCTCCGTGCCAAATCGGCTGCCAGCACGATAAACAGCTTTTCCTTCTCTCTCTCCAGCAAATACATAGCTACACTCCTTTATAGCGTCATCTTCCCATGTTGTATAAACTACATAGACCTTGTCATATATACTAACATGAAAACCCTTATTTTTGGATATTTTGAACAAAAAAATAAATATTGCGTCCGAAAGCCAGCCAGCCTCATATAAAAAAAGCCTCCAGTCCCGCGAGATCCGTGGTTCTGAAAGCTTCTTATGCGCCATCTAATTCACCTCAGTGAAGGCCACCGTACTGCTGTTAACATTTAACTTAAAGTTTAGCATTTTGCTCCAATTGGACACGAATGCCTTCACGATCGATTTGAATCCAATATTCAACGATTTTTCCAGCTTCAACCCGATAAACCGCACTTGCGATTTCAACAATCGGTTTTCCTGTCGGCACAAAACCGTCTATCTCGCCCAAATGGGTGCCCACCTGCTTCCAGCGCACGTAAACCTGGTCATCCTGTACTAAAAATTGTTCAACGGTTAATGTAAACTCCCCATATATATGCATCATTTCGCGGACATGAGCTGCATAATCCGCTGGCGACCGCTCTACCGTCACTTCCTTTTCCGATTTAACCTGATGGGCCAATACGCGTTCCGCCATTACTCCATGTACCGCTTCAAGCTCCTTACCTGAACGGACCTTTTCAAAAAATTCACGTACAACCTGCGCAGCCGACATCCTCATCCCTCTTCCCCTACTGGCTATGAATCTAGCAAGCTCAATATCATATTCATGCTATTGTCAACAAAAGAACGATCAGACACAACCAGCGTTTGGGCCAATCCCTTGGCGTTGATATTGGAATCAAGCTCGCCCGTACTAACGCCTCGTTCAATCGTCTCCTCAAAAATAACAGAGAGATACATCTGATGCTCTCTCGTCAAAATTTCGAATTTCTCATCATGAGGGGACAGCTCCACCGTCGTATTGAAGCAAAAGCACCCACACTCGGGCCATAGCAACCTCCAATTTAATAACGATCGGTATACTATTATTTTAAAATCGAATAGGCATATTGTCAATGTATAAGCATTCAAACCTTGACAAGCGTACGGGTTTAAAATTATAGTAATCAAGCATAATTATGTACTGATAAGTATTTTATACTAGGCAAGGAAAAGCCCTCACAAAACCGAATGCATGAAGGAATTATTTTTGATGATGAAAAAAAGAACACCGTCTGTGACAGCCTATCGTACTGGCAGCTGCTGCGCTCTGTACTCACCTTATTTGCGGAAGAACGGGTGCTTCGCGTCCGTGCCGTGCTAGCGCTGCTCATTTTTGCCGCCTTCAGCATATTGTGGACGTCTTTGGTACTGCCGCTTAGTGCTCCGCCCTTCTCACTTTCGCACACCGCTATTGGCGCCTTCGGTCTAGCCGGCGCGGCCGGAGCTTTAGCCGCAGCGAGAGCAGGACGGCTTGCTGACCGCGGCTTTGGCCAACGAACAACAGGCATCGCGCTTGCGCTGCTGCTTATTTCCTGGCTGGCCATTCGTTATGGCGACCAATCTCTTTTTCCATTAATAATAGGTATTATCTTGCTGGATTTAGCCGTACAGGCCGTACATGTCACCAATCAGAGCATGATCCTCAGCATTCGACCGGAGGCGCGAAGCAGACTGACTGCCGGTTATATGGTATTTTATTCCATAGGCAGCGCAGCCGGCTCTATTGCTTCTACTAGCATTTACGCTTATGCAGGCTGGGGCGGTGTATGCTGGCTAGGGGCAGGCGTTAGCGCCATAGCACTCCTTTTTTGGGCGGCAACCCGGTTGCCGTAATCTGCTGCTTAGCTCTCCCTTTTTTTCAACGACGTTTCCGCCAATTGTATTGGGGTTTCCATTGCTTTAGGCCGTTATCCCCTTAGCTCAGAAAAAAATATCGGCGCACCATTTGGCACAACGCTTCTGAGCTGAGGGGATAACTTAGCAAAGCGCAAAAAAACAGCATCAGCATTTCGCATGAATGATACAATTGCGGCGGAAAGACGCACAACGAAATCAGTATGAATTCTAAATACATAGAAATAGCTGATGTGCACAAGCTAATAATTCCCCAGGAAATAAAGGAAAATATTACGGCTATCGTAAGAAGCTTGCGAGTGCCTTTAAACATCTTGAAAAACTCAGTTTTCCCAGTGATTAACTTCAAATTCTCACCCGGGTCATCATGAACGCAACCACTCCTGGAATAATCAGCAGCATATGAGCCACATAGGGGCTGCGTTACGATTGGTGCAAACTGGGCAGGCACACCGGGACGGTTGCAACTCTATCCATTGCGTTCGCGGAATTTCACCACTAAACAGAGACCCGATGTTTATTTATCCGAATCTCCGCCAGATGATCCGCTGCACGGAAAGAAGGGATTTGCTGCTCTTTCGATATTTCAAAAATACGCTGGAGCTGGCTGTAAATTCCCTCTACCTTGCTCAGCACTCGCTCCCTGTTATAGCCATACAATTCGTCAGCGACATTCATTAAGCCGCCGGAGTTGACGACGTAGTCTGGAGCATATAATATGCCTTGGGCCGCGAGCTGATCGCCATGCTTTTCTTCCTTCAGCTGATTATTGGCAGCACCAGCAACCACCTTCGCCTTAAGCAGCGGAAGCGTATCATCATTAATAATTCCACCCATCGCGCATGGAGCAAAAATATCGCATTCGACGCCATAAATATCATCCACGCCGACCATTATTGCCCCAAACTCAAGCACAACGCGCTCTGCATTTGCTTGCACGACATCGGTCACAATCAGCTTTGCGCCCGCTTCATGCAAATAGCGGCATAAATGATAGGCAACGCTGCCTACACCCTGTACCGCAATCGTTTTTCCCTTTAGATCAGTTGACCCGAAAACCTCAAGGGCGGCGGCTCTGATGCTGTGAAATACACCTAGTGCCGTAAAAGGCGAAGGATTACCTCCACTTCCAAACTTTGGCGATACTCCCGTAACGAATTTCGTCTTCTCACGAATAAAATCCATATCCGCCACAGTCGTCCCTACATCCTCCGCCGTGATGTATCGGCCGTTCAATGTCCCAATGAATCGTCCAAACGCATGAAACAGCTCCTCGCTTTTATCCGTCATGGGGTTGCCGATAATGACCGCCTTGCCTCCTCCCAGATTAAGCCCTGCAACGGACGATTTATAGGTCATGCCTCGCGCAAGCCGGACGACATCGTGGACGGCGGCCTCCTCCGTTGCATAGGGATGCATGCGAGTACCGCCAAGCGCTGGTCCAAGCGTCGTATCATGAATAGCGATAATCGCCTTTAAGCCCGATTTGTGATCATAACCAAAAACGAGCTGCTCCATCCCATATTGCTCCAACCGCTCAAAATACAAAACACCCACTCCTATCTCCATTCAAATAATGTCAGATATAATAACACTATAATCATCCATGAGGTTCATAAAGGCTTTAATCGTTTTAGAATATCCCTCTCGATAATCTATTCTTTAAAGCTATGATTTGACTCATCAGCTTGCCTAGCCAACCAGGCAAGTTTTACTAGACGGTTTGCCTTCGATGGATCGCCCTTATAGATGGGCTGCAAACAAAAACAGCCTTATTTTCTCGGCGACCCAGAACCGTAATCGTTCTGGGCGCGAGCAAATAAGGCTGTTTAGACAAGCGACTACATCCTATTCCTCTTTTATTTTTGAAAAGGAATTAATTTACGCACCTGCTCGTTCCGCAGCCAAATGCCACCCCAAGCAAGCACAGCAAGATATACTGGAAATAATGTGTTGCTCAGCAATGGGGCATCCAAACGCAGATGCGTCGCGATAACCCCGCCGAAATAACCGGTCAGCAGCACAACGCCGAGGAACGACGTACGCGGCAGCGCATATAAAATCGTGGAAATGAGCGCAAGCACGCCCAAAATGACAATATGATGCTCCTGAAACCCGAGCTCGAGTGTTGATTCCACTACAACCGCAGGCTTAATCAGCTTCATAATGCCATCAAACAGCATAAACAAAATAACCAAACCGCTCATGATCCATGATGTCCAAAGCCGTCCTTTTGAAGTGCGAGCATACATCGATAGTTCCCCCTACGTTTATGAAAATATTGTACCACATCTGCTACGGCAAGCGGAAAATTCGCGGCAGCGCGGGTAAAAGCCTGTCCCTTGTAATGGGATCATCGAAATTCCATTTGGCTTCCGTTACATAAACCCGGCTGCTGTCCAACGACTGCCAATACGCGCTTTTTGTAATGCGCGCCGCCTCGGTTCTAGATCGCTCGCTCTCCCCTACTAATAAGAATAGGCGGTCAGCATGATATTCACTCATTTGCTCCAGAGCAATCGCTTGGAAAAGAATTCCCGCTTCAATTAATTGCCTTACTTTGTCTGCTGGTTCAAATGCCATCGGATGGTAAAGCGTCAAGGCGATGCCCCTCATGCCCATGACATACAAATCACCATCTACTAGGACAAAAATAGCAGCCGTTTCCCTTTCCTTCGTATATAAAGCCAAATGCCGCCACATCTCCCCGGCTTTGCGCTCATAATGTTCAATCCATTGCTTGGCCTGCTCTTCCTTCCCGAACAGCTCCGCCACCTGCATGAGCCGGTCATAGGTTGGCTGCAAGCGATCAATCGATACGGTAGATGCTATTTTGGACAGCTCCTCCATTCGATCCTGCCGGAAGCTGCTGTAGAGAATCAAATCCGGGCATAGCGCCTTCACCTTGCCGAGCTCCCCCAGCAAGCCAATATCTGAAATATTTTTCAGCTCATTGCGATAAACGACCTTTCGGCCAATAACCGTCATGTCTGCTCCTACTGGCCTAATGCCCAGAGAAAGCAAATCGCCAAGTACATAACCAACTACAACGATTCGTGAAAAAGGGCTAACGTCCTGCTTAATCGTCGGATGGCTGACGCCGCGAGTTTTGGCATATTGCTTCGGAGTCAGCCCCATGGCATGCCGGAACCTGCGGGCAAAATAATATTCATCCTTGAACCCTGCCTGGCGGGCAATTTCACGTAAAGGATCATTGGTCAGCAGCAGCAGTTCCTTCGCCCGATTCAAACGAAGCTCCGTCAAATAATCGAGCGGCTTTTTGCCAGTTAACGTTTGGAACAATGCGCTATATTGCCAGCGGGCTACACCGGACATTTTCGACAGCTGCTCCACGGTTATCTCCTCACGGTAATGCTCTACCATATAAGCGATGCTTTCCTGAACGGCCAGCTTAGCATCCGATGAGGAACGTGAAGCTGCCACATGCTCCATCAGCAACACAAGAAGCTCCTGCAGCCTAATCTGCTGCTTGAATTGGTCCACTTGCTTGCAGCTTTGATGATTTGCAGCTCCCTCAGCAGCTTGCTCCAGCAAATCAACGAGCCGCGCCATTGCAGTCACATCAATTCTCGTCTCATAGGGCAAGGTTAAGCCTATTTCTTGCGCTGGTTCCCGTTCTCCTACTCGATAAGCATCGAAAGCAATCACATATACCGCTCCCCGATGATCGCCTGGCTCACTTCCTTCCACTTGCGCCTTTGCCCCAGGAGCAAGAAGAAAGCACGCCCCTTTTTCGGCATAAATAGAATGGCCCTCCAGATGGAGCTTGCCCCCGCTTTGCGCAAAAGCAATGAGGCGATGTCCTTCGCTTTCTAATGTATGAATCGATCGGTCAATTGCACAATCTACTATGTTAACAGACGTAAGAATATACAAGTAAGGCAGCGATAGGGAAGCTGATGTTTCATCAGGTTTTAACAAGGGATGTTCATCCATCGGCGTGCTCCCTTCTCATCATAATTGTATTAGTATATCGGAATATAACTGGGCTATCAAGAAACATCCGCGCCCGCTCTTCATTTTGTCCAATAAAAAAACAGACATTTCTCTATTGCTAGCCAAGTGAAGAATCCTTAGTATTATTGAACGTAATAATCATTCTCAATAGATGAAAAGGGGTACCTGCAAAGATGTCCAGAATAAAAAGAAATACCACCCTGCAGACGATTTCCGTTCTGTTCGTATTAGTCATGCTCGCAATAGGATGCTCGCAGCAAGAGGCGGCCTCTAATGGCAACGAGGCGGGAACAAGCACAGCCGCCCCGCAGGAACAAGCGATTACCGTTGCTTGGCTAAGAGATATAGGTCCGCTTAATCCTCATGTCTACTATCCATCGCAACTCTTTGCCCAGTCCATGCTCTATGAGCCATTGGTCAGCTACAACGAAGGCGGAGAGCTTAAACCGCTGCTGGCTGAGTCATGGGTCATTTCAACCGATGGCAAGGAATATACGTTCAAGCTCCGCCAAGATGTTAAATTCGCGGATGGAACGCCGTTTAACGCAGCCATTGTCCAGAAAAACTTTGATGCAATCATGCTTAACAAAAGCGTCCACAGCTGGATTGGACTCGTCAAAGTGCTTGAAAAAACGGAATCTGTCGATGAATTTACGTTTAAAATAACGCTGACCTCTCCCTACTATCCAACCTTGCAGGATTTGGCGATTGTGCGGCCTTTCCGTTTTCTCGCCGAAGCCGGGTTCCCGGATGACGGAGATACGACGAAAGATATCAAGCAGCCGATCGGCACCGGACCTTGGCAGCTCGCTGATTATAAGAAAGATGAATATGCGGTTTTCACCAGAAATCCGAATTACTGGGGAGAAATGCCGAAGCTCGACAAAATAACAGTCAAAATTATACCGGATGGTGAAACACGGGTTCTCGCTTTCGAGAAAGGCGAGCTGGATCTGATTTTTGGCGAGGGCGCAATCAGTATGGACGCTTTCCAGCAATTAAAGGATTCAGGCAAATATGAGACTGGGCTATCCGAGCCTGTTGGCACAAGAAGCCTGCTGCTCAATACGCTAAACGACAAGCTGGCTGACCACCGGGTGCGCCTTGCGCTTCAGCAAGGCTTTGACAAAGCAACCATGGTAGATGGCGTAACGGGTGGCGTTGAGGAAGCTGCCAACAACATTTTATCCAAAAACTATCCTTATTCCAATATCGACTTTGAGCCTATCGGTTACGATGTGGCGAAAGCAAATGCCTATTTGGATGAAGCCGGGTGGAAGCTCGAAGCTGGTAAAACGGTAAGGGAAAAAGACGGCCAGCAGCTCGAGCTTGAGTTAATGTACGATAAGGGCGATCTGATTCAGAAAGCGATGGCCGAAACGATTCAATCCGGGTGGGCCGAAATTGGAGTCAAGCTGAACCTCAATGCTGTTGAACTCGCGATGATTCCTCAGCGCTTGCGGGAAGGCACCTTTGACATCCACTTCTGGTTCAATTATGGCGTGCCTTATGATCCGCATACGCTTATTAATTCAGTCAGGGAGCCGGGCTTCGGTATATCGGAAGCACATAGCAGCCTCCCCATGAAGGCGGAACTGGATCAGCAAATTGTCACCGCACTCGCTTCCACGGACGAAGCGGAACGCCAGCAGTTGTATACATCCATTTTAAAAACATTGAATGAACAGTCGGTTATTTTGCCAATCTCTTATATTAAACAAACCGTCGTTTACCAGAAAAACTTGAAAAACTTCAAATTTCCCGCCAGTCGTTGGGATCATCCTTTTGAAGGGCTCGAACTGAATCTGTAAAATGGGCAAAAGCATAGCTGTATCCGTATCCCCGCCTTTTATGCGGCTTTATATTGTTACCTTTTTATTTTTCAGCGCGAATCCGATTATTAATATCGTTGTTCCGCTGCGCGGGAAAGCCGAAGGAGCAAGCAATGCCGAAATTGGCATGATGATGGGCGCTTATATGCTTACCAGCATGCTGCTTCGGCCTTGGGCCGGCAATGTGGTCGCCCGCTTTGGCCCACAGTTTGTGCTGCGTTTATTATTGCTCGCAAACTTTATTATTTTGGCATTGTACGCGCTTCTCGGTCTGGAATGGTATTTTCTGCTGCGTGCGCTGCAGGGCGTGACGACCGCCTTTTTTTCCTTGGCGCTGCAAATGGGTATTGTCGATACGCTGCCTGAAAAGGAGCGTTCGCAAGGACTGTCGCTGTATTTGTTAGCTGGCATGCTGCCAACCGTTGTCCTGCCTATGGCTGCCCTTTATTTATGGAATTGGGGCGAACTGTACTCTTTCGCAGCTGTCCTGCTTATTATTGGCGTTACAGCAGGCTTTGTGGGGTATAGTTCCCCCCTTCCTTCCCGCTTGGGCAGTTCTAGCACTGGTGTGAAGACAAGCTCTACACTGGCGCAGCTTAACCAATTATGGAGCAATCGGGCTTTTCTCGTGTGCAGCTCGGCCATGCTCATTGCTTCTATTGGCTTCGGTGCTGTCGTAACCTTTATTGCCCTGTATACGAAGCAAAGTGGGGTCGGCGATGCCGGCATTTATCTCATGATTCAGGCTGGCATCATCGTCATTTCCCGCTTTGCACTGCGGACAAAGCTGCCCTCCGATGGCAAGTGGCCTGCGGGCTTAACGATTAGTTTGCTGTTGTGTATGACGATAGGTACCGAGCTGCTAGCCTTGTCCATCCATTGGGGAGCCGCCTATATGTATGTGGCAGCCGGATTAATCGGGCTTGGCATGGCTCTGCTTTATCCAACCTTAATGACCTATTTGACCTTTGTGCTGCCAGCCGCCTCCCGAAATACGCTCATTGGCTTATTTATCGCCATGTCCGACCTCGGCGTTGTGCTCGGCAACATGGCGATGGGGCCAGTCGCCGATCATTTATCCTACTCCGTTATGTACAGCATTTGCGCCTTATTATTGCTTTCCGCTGTTGCGGTTGTACGCATAAGCGGCCGCCGCTTGAAATCGGAATTCCACTAATATATACACGAAAAAAAGCTCATTGATCGGCTATTTTGCCAGCAAATCAATGAGCTTTTTTATAATATGCTGCCTTCCTAACGGTGTCCAGCTCATGACGAACCAGTTAGGAATCGCATGTATATTTCCCTCTTGAATGGCACCTGTCTCCTGCCACGCAGCTGTTTGTGTCATCCGCTTGAATATTTCCTCGCTGCCTGCCAGCACATGATGCTTCTGAATAAACAAATGCTCGGTGTCCAGTACAGGCAACGCTTCCGGCGGAATTTCCAGCCTCCACATCTCTTCAGGCACTTGTCCACCCGGCTTTAGAGCAAGCTCTTTATAAATGAGTTCATTGAGTGGATGGGCTGTTTTTCCTTGAATGCCAACCGCCCGGTGACTAACCTGCATAACCGTAATCCGTTCCTCGCCCATCGAATGATGCAGCAGCCGCTTGGCATCTTCAATGCTTAAATCCAGACGGGTCAGCACCGCTTCGGCTTCACGCTCCCGGTTTACAAGCTCGGCAATTTTCACAAAGTTTCGTTTCCAATCCCACACGGAAAAATCGAGAAAATACGGTGTTGCGATTTGCTTAAAGCTGTCCTTAAGATGCAAATGGTAATGATCTGCAATAATTAAATCGCACTTGGAACGCTTTAGCTCGCTAAGCTGCTCAATCAACTGTTTGCTATACGCCTGTTCCCCTATCCCTGGATATTGAAACAAATCGACGACGCATACAGGCTCGATGCCGATGGACTGCAAATGCTCGTGAAAGCCAAGTGAAGAAGCGACCGCGATTTTCATCGTTCCGCGCTTCATATAAACGGTTGGCGATACGCCGACTAAACGCTGAAACATGCGGCTAAAATAAAACTCACTGCGAAAGCCGACGAAATCAGCCACTTCCTTCACGCGCCGATCTTCCTGATCGAGTATTTGCTTCGCCTTATCCATCCGGATTTGATTTAAATATTCAATAGGGCTTGCGACCTTCATTTTGCGAAAAAGGCGGGAGTAAGCGGTTGTCGTCATTTCGGCAGCCTCAGCCAAATGGTCAATGCTTATTTTCCCCGTATAGTTTTCTTTCATATAAATAATGCTGCGCTCAATTCGCTCATCGCTCGCTTCACGCTGCTCTGGTGCATTTGCAATAATAAAGCTAATAAATTCTTCTAACAGCAGCCGCAAGGAAAAAGCATCCGCCCTCGCTGCCCCTCTGCTTTGGTCATACATATGCAGCAATCGTTGAAGCACCTGCTGCGGCTGGCGAATAGCAATATGGCCCGGCAAAAAAGCGCCAGACAGCGATAATGCTTTTACCCCTTCAAACTTTTTGCCTTCCTTCACGAGCATAACAGGCTGAAAAAAAAGGCCGTAATACGTAATCAGGCTGCAGCGGTCCGGAACATCAATGATCATTCCCGGCACTAATAAATACAGCTCGAAGGGGCGAATTCTGCACAATACGCCATCTATTAAGAGGCTTGCTTCGCCTTCTAAAATAAAACACAGCACATGCACGCCTATCCGATGGCTGCCTGCTCCTTGATGAACGGGAAACTTCCGTTTCCGCAAGGATGAAAATAAATAGAGCTGATTCGTCTTCGAAGAACGCAACGGCATTCGGTTTAGCATCGACCTTTCGTAAAACCGTGACAATTTCTTCTATCGGCCCGCACGCAATTTCACCGCAGCCGGGCTACTATGCGCCCTTTGCATCATCGCCCAGACGCTGCCTTTTGGCTTGATCTGGCTTTTTATTGTCCGTTTTCTGCAAGGCTTTTTTTACAGTGCATTATTGCAAACCGTCATGCTTTCTGTCCTCAAAACCTCATCCGACCATGACAGAGGCGTTAAAATCGGGGCAACAAACAGCCTCCTCATGGCAGGACAAATTTCCGGGCCAACCATTGGTGTCTTTATTGGCGCTCAGCTAGGCCTGTCCTCTGTCTTTTTGGTGATGGGAGGCTTCATGCTGCTCGCCTCTATGCTTGTCTGGTTTCCCGCTGCCCATATTCGGCAGCAAAAACATTTTTCCGCCCAATAAATCAGCGTTTGAAAGGAGCTAATCCAACATGCCGCAAGCTCAAATAAACCAAGTTACTTTATCTAGCCCATCCGTTCAGCTCTCGGAAAAAGAAAGCATCAGCCGCTTGTTAAATGCCTATCTTCGCGAATCGGGGCAATTCGAGCCTAGCGATGTTTCCTTTTTTCATCCTGAAATAACGAAAGTCATTTGGCTCCCGCACACGAAGCTTGGAATCCATGGAACTGTTCTGCATTTGTCTGCGGGCGGCCACCATGTGTTTGGGGAGCACTTTTATACAAAGGAAGCACAGCAGTGGAAAAAAACTCGTTCGCCGAAGTGATTCAGCTTGTGCTGGATGAAATTTGCTTCGCCCAGGCAGACTCAGCGTCTAAATCGCAAAAACGGGCGGAGCTGAAAGCCCTTATTCATAACAGCCAGCAGCGTTTAAATCACTATTTGGCTTATGCCGCTGAGCAGGAGCGCGAACAAGGGGAGCGGCTCCTTGATTTCCGCTATTTGGAGCAGGCGCTACTTTGCGGACATCCCTTTCATCCGACTCCAAAAAGCCTGCAAGGCTTCACCGATAACGATTCACAGGCTTATTCGCCAGAATTCGGCGCCGCCTTCACGCTTCACTGCTTTGCTGCGGCAGCTGAATATATTGCAGAGGATTGGCTTGGCGAACAATCGAATGAGAAGCACTTCGCGTGGATTCCACCTGCGATGAAAGCGGCAGCCGAAGCGAAGCTTGGCGCGGCGAGCGGCGATTATAGGCTTCTGCCTTGCCATCCTTGGCAGGCAGAATATGTACGCAGCCTTGCGCCTGTGCAAAAATTGCTGGAGCAAGGAATGCTTGTAGATTTAGGGGATACCGGGCCACTCGTATACCCGACCTCATCTGTGCGAACGGTATGGAACCCGGAGCAAGCTTGCTTTTACAAGCTGTCGCTGCACATTCGGATTACGAATTTCATTCGTGAGAATACGCCCGAGCAGCTGCTGCGAACGCTTGACGCCTCAAGGGCGATTGATGCTATTCGAGAGGAGTATACGACGGAGTCATTTGCAGCCTGACTGGACAAATTGGCTGCGCCAATATTTGCACTTGTCGATGAAGCCGCTGCTGCATTTATACGCGGAAACGGGCATAAGCCTGGAAGCGCATGTGCAAAATGCGATGCTCCGCTTGCACCAAGGCATGCCCAGCACTTTTTATGTTAGAGATCTTGAGGGCATTAGCATTAACGTTGAATTGGCCAAGCAGCGGGGCTGGATTAACACCTTGCTGCGGGAAGACAGCCCTGTCCTCTATTCCGAGGAGCAGGCGCGCCATCGCTTAAAATATTATTTTTTCGTTAACCATCTCTCTCATCTAATTGCACGAATTTCGTATTATAGCGGGAAGGAAGAGCAGGTGTACTGGGCGATCGCAAGCGACGTGCTGCAAGAAATCAAGCAAGCATCCTCCCATGCGCTTTTGCACAATCTTATTCAAGATTTATTAACCAGCGCTACGCTCCCGGCAAAGGCAAATCTGCTCAGCCGTTTTCACCAGCGCGGCGAAACGCCCTTATATGTGGAAATACCGAATCCAATGCGCATAGATGAAACATAAAATTCGCCTTTTCAATTGTAATTAAATGTGGGAGTTGTTTAATAGACAACTCCCTTTCTCCCTTCCAGCATAGATACATGCTTCGCGGCGCTTTGGGCCATTATCCCCTTAGCTCAGAAAGCTTGAAGGCTGCGGCTGGAGATACCAACAGCCTGCCTCCCAACAACAGAAATGAACAAAGAAGAGGTTAATTACGAGGGGTAAGACGTGTTAACCTGCACATGCGGCTCTTCTGAGCTAAGGGGATAACAGCTGTAAGCAACCGAGAATTAGCAAACGCTAACCGATTGAGCACAAAAAACATACAACCATTAGCAAACCATAAAAACAACAAACAGCTCATTGCTAACTATGCTGCCAGCCCCTTTTATCGCATGCCGCTTGCATTCATTTATCTGCCGATCCACAATGAAAAATCCTCCTCGGTAGCAAGCACGCTGTGAGTCGCCGAAACGGCCTGCTCCGTCCCTCTCGCATAATCGATCCCGCTGCTTGCATAGTCGTAGGAGAGGGTGACTCTCGTTTTTTCCTTCAACGGATTGGCATGGGGAATCGCCGACAACAGCGACTTCGTATACGGATGTACGGGGCGCTCGAAAATATCCTCCGTCGTTCCCGTCTCGACTAAATAGCCTAAATGCAGCACACCGATTCGATCAGAAATATATCTGACCATCGATAAATCATGGGAAATGAACAAAAAGGCTGTGTTTGTTTCCTCTTGAATGCTCTTAAGCAAATTCACAACCTGCGCCTGAATCGACACATCGAGGGCGCTGATCGCCTCATCGGCGATAATAAGCCCCGGCTCCATAATAAGTGCCCGGGCTATGCCTATGCGCTGCCGCTGTCCGCCCGAAAACTGGTGCGGATAACGGTTTGCATGCTCGCGCGACAGCCCTACTTTTTCGAGTATGCGCTCTACCTTCTCTTGGCGCTCCTGCTTCGTTCGGTACAGCTTATGAATGTCCAGCCCCTGCGCAATAATGTCGATTACTTTTTTCCGCGGATTAAGCGAGGCCATCGGATCTTGAAAAATCATCTGCATCTTGGTGCGCAGCAGCGTCTGCTCCTTCTCCCTCAGCGTCCCGGAAATATCCGCACCTTGAAAAGAAATCGCGCCCGCCGTTGGCTCATACAGCCGAATAATCGTTCGCCCAATCGTCGACTTGCCGCTGCCTGACTCTCCTACGAGCCCATAGGTTTCCCCTTTATGGATGTCAAAGGAAACCCCATTTACCGCCTTCACTGTATAATGCTTGCTTACTCTAAAATGCTGCTTCAGATCAGCAACTCGTAAGATGGTTTCTCTTCCCACTCGCTCCCCACCTCCTTCGCCACCTTGCCCGATCTCGCTTTCAGCGTCTCTGACATTTCGATCTTCGGCGCATTCTCATGCAGCAGCCAGGTCGCCGCATAATGCGTGTCCGTAACTTTAAACATGGGCGGCTCCAGCTTAAAATCAATGTTTAGCGCATGGACATTTCGCGGTGCGAACGCATCCCCAGTAATGGGATGAAGCAAATTCGGCGGACTGCCGGGAATCGTGTACAGCTTTTCATTCGGCGAGCCCATGTCCGGCATTGAGGAAAGCAGCCCCCATGTATATGGGTGGCGAGGATCGTAAAAAATTTCTTCCACCGTCCCCCGCTCAATCATTTTTCCCGCGTACATGACCGTCACATAGTCGGCTACCTTCGCAACGACGCCTAAATCATGCGTGATATAGATGACCGAAATGCCCGTTTTCGCTTGAATCGTTTTTATCAGCTCTAAAATTTTAGCCTGAATCGTCACATCAAGCGCTGTCGTTGGCTCATCGCAAATGAGCACCTCCGGGTCGCAGGCGAGCATTATCGCTATGACGACACGCTGACGCATGCCGCCGGACAGCTGATGCGGGTAGCATTTCATTCGCTTCTCAGGATCGCTTATACCAACGAGATGCAGCAGTTCCAGCGCTCGCTTGCGCGCTTCGGAGCGGTTTTTTCTCAAATGGATGATCATGCTTTCCATAATTTGATTGCCAACGGTCATCGTCGGATTCAGCGACGTCATCGGATCTTGAAACACCATGGCGATTCGCCTGCCATTGATTTGCGAGCGCATTTCCTTTTGTGACAGCTTAAGCAGATCCTGAGTCACACGCTTGCCTTTATCCTCATAGTGAAAAAGGATAGAGCCGGCATTAATTTGCCCATTGCTGCTCAAGATGCGCATGATTGCCTTTACCGTAACGGACTTTCCGCTGCCAGATTCCCCAACAATCGCGACCGTTTCCCCTTTGCGCAATTCAAGATCCACTCCGCGTATGGCATTTACGAGCCCACTCGCCGTTTGAAACGAGATCGATAAATTACGGATTGAAAGCACCGTTTCGCTCATCTGCTTCCCCCTCCTAGCTTTCTTTCATTTTCGGATCAAGCGCATCGCGCAGCCCGTCTGCGAGCAGATTGAAGCTCAGCATCAGCAGCGCCAGTACAACGACCGGGGCGACAATCATATACGGATAAATCGTCATCGACTTGAAGCTTTCGCTAATGAGCGAGCCTAATGACGCCATGGGCTGAGGAATGCCCAGACCGATAAACGCCAGAAAAGCTTCGGTAAAGATCGCGCTAGGAACTGAAAACATCGACATAATAATGATTTGCCCGAAAATATTCGGTAAAATATCTTTGAAAATAATACGGAAATGACCCGCCCCGAGCGTTCGGGACGCGAGCACAAACTCCTGTTCCTTCAGCTTTAAAATTTGCGCCCGTGCTACCCGGCTCATCCCAATCCAGCCTGTAATCATTAAGGCGAGCGTTATCGTTACAAACCCCGGCTTTAGCACGACAATGAGCAGCGTCACAATGACCAAATTCGGGATGCCACTTAAAATTTCAATAAATCGCTGCATGACATTGTCAACCGAACGGCCGAAATAACCGGAAACAAGGCCATAACACATGCCGATCATCATATCTACTGCAACGGCAATTACCGCAATGTACAAGGAAATGCGCGTCCCCTCCCAGGTACGGGTCCATAAATCGCGCCCCAACGTATCGGTGCCGAAAATATAATAAACATCGGTCAGCCCTTTCTCCTCGTACACATGAACCCCATGGGCTACTCCATTAAAAATAAAAAAGGTATCCAAGCCTTCAATGCGCGGAGGCAAGCTTTTATGCTTAATATGGATTGATTTATACGTGTGCTCATTCATCATCGGCCCGAAGGCGGCGAAAAAAGAAATGATAATAATAATGACTAGGCCAATAACCGCACCTTTATTCACCTTAAACCGCAGGAAGGCATCCCTCCCATACGACTGGCTCGTATAGGTATGATCGATTTGCGCGCGCTCGCTATTGCCAGCAAGTTCGAAGTCGCCACCTGTACCTGTATAAGATTGAACCGGATTACCCATGCTTCTCCCCCTTCGCCAAACGAATGCGCGGATCGATGACGCCATATAAAATATCTACAGCCAGCATAATCGCAATAAACATCATGCTGTAAAGGAAGGATACGGCGATGATGACGTTGTAGTCATTGATTTGAATCGCCGTCACGAGCAAACTGCCGATGCCGGGAATGGCGAAAATCTGCTCAATAACGAGACTGCCGGTCATTAAAGCGACAACGAGCGGCGCCAGCACCGTAATAATGGGAATGAGCGCATTACGCAGCGCATGAACAATAATCAGCCTCACGCTTCCCACTCCCTTGCTCTCCGATAGCCGTATGTATTCTGAGCTAAGCACTTCAATCATTTCAGAGCGAGTAAAACGGGCAACGGTCGCAATCGTAAACATCGAAAGGGCAATCGTTGGCAGCACGGTAGACACAAACGGCGATGCAGAGCTATATAAGAGCGGAAACCACTTGAGCTTCCATCCCAAAAAATACGACAGGGCAAGGGCAAATACATAAGAGGGAAAGCTGACACCAATGACCGAAACAAAAGTCGTCAGGCTGTCGGCAAAGCTATTGTGCTTAAGAGCGGCTACAATGCCGAGAAGCAATCCAATCGCCGTTCCCAGCAGCACGGCCTGAAACCCGATTTGTATGGATACAGGCAGGCGCGCCTCCAGCATGGCGGAAATCGGCATATTTTTCTGAATGACATAGGAAACTCCGAAATCACCGCTCAGCATCGCTTTAATATAATGGACAAAGCGATTAAACACGGGCTGATCCAGGCCATATTTGGCATCCAGCACGGCCCGCTGCGCCTGGGTGATTTTCTCATCGTTAAACGGCGAGCCCGGCATAATCTCCAGCATAAGGAAGAGCATCAGCAAAATAACGAGCAAAGTCACAACGGCTAAGCCTAATCTTTTTAACACATAGTTTCTCAATCGTTTCACCTCTCAAGCGTAAACGGCTGTCGCCGTCCTCTGGCGGCCAAGCTATCGTTTCGCGATGAAATGCCGGATCACAGCTGCTTGAACTTCCGCTTCTGCGATCCGGCCCTTCAAGGAAACAGCCCGTTATTGTTTGTCAGCTAATTTGTAAGAAATACTGCCACCTATAGCGCCAAGATTAATACCGGTTACCTCCGGTTTAATTAAAATGGCGTTGCCCTTCTGATACACAGGGAAAATAACCGCTTCCTCCAGCACTTTCGCTTCCAGCTGCTTTAACGCTTCCCACCGTTCCTCAGGCTTGCTGGCCAGATCGCCTCTGCTCACCCGATCCGCGAGCTCATCATAGGCTTTCTCGCTCCATTTGCCAAAATTGTTCGGATTGTCCGTCGTCCACATCGCCAAATAGGTCATCGGATCGTTATAATCTGGCCCCCATCTGGTCAGGCCCACTTCATATTCGCCGTTGTACATCAGCTCGACGCGATTTTTCTTCGGCTGGGACTTGAGCGCGAAGGTTACGCCAGGCAGCGCTGTCTCAATTTCTGACTGAATGAACTGCGACACCAGCGTCGCGGATTCCGTATCCTCAAACAGCAGCTCCAGCTCAATGGCATCAATGCCAAGCTCGGCTTTCGCTTTTTCCCAATATTTCAGTGCTTCTTCTTTATTGCCTGATGGATAGCTGCCTGCCGTTTCCCGGAAGTCCTTCCCATCCGGCCCGGTCGCCAAAAACTGCGGAACGGCAAAATCAGCTACGATGGAGCCATCCTTCAATATTTCATCCACGACCGCTGTTTTGTCATAAGCAAGCGAGAGCGCCTTGCGCAAATTGACATTTTCAAGACCGGGAACCTTCTGATTCGGTGACAAATACCATAAGAAGCCTGTCAGCACGCTATGGTATTCCGAACTTTGCTGATAGTTTGCAATTTGTTCGCCAGAGAGGGCGACGTAATCGATGTCTCCATTTTCGTAGGCAAGGACAGATTGCTGTGTATCTTTAATAATTTTATAGTTCAGGCCATCCAGCTTTACACTGGCTGCATCATAGTATTCGTTATTTTTTTCCAAATAAAAGGTTGTTCCGCCGACCTCCCATGTCTTCAGCTTGAACGGGCCATTGGCCAGCAGCGCTTCTGGAGTCAATGCATATTCCGTGCCTTTCTCCTTCAAGAAGGCTTCATTTACAGGAAAGAAAGAAGGAAAGGCGATTATAGAGTTAAAGAAAGGAATGGGGCGTTCAAGCTCCACCGTCAGCGTCTTGTCATCAACAGCCTTTACGCCAAGCTCGTCGAAGCTTTTCTCGCCGGCAATGATGGCATCGGCATTTTTCAAACCGGCTACTCCTGCGATGAAGCTGTATTCACTAGCCGTTTCCGGATTAACAAGGCGCTTCCATGCAAATTCAAAATCATGCGCTGTAACCGGAGTGCCATTGGACCACTTCGCATCTCGCAGCGTAAACGTATAATGGAGGCCGTCCTCGCTCAAATCTACCTTTGCAGCTAGAGCCAGTTGGGGCACGCGATCCTCATCAATCGTATACAAGCCTTCTGTTGTAGCGGCAATCACTTCGAAGGACAGCCCGTCTGTCGCAATGGCGGAATCCATCGACGCAAGCTCCACATCTTTCCCCAAATTAAGCACCTTCAGTGGTGATGGACTTGCTTCTGGCGCCAGGCTCTCTGAAGGGGCACTAGAGCTTTCAGCTGAAGCGGGCGTCGTACCCGAGCTCTGCTTTGCGCTTGTGCAGCCTGCTAATAATAAAAGGACCGAAAATAGGGCGATTGTTATCTTTACTTTTTTCAACAAGGTTTCCTCCCCAAATGCTAGAAATAAAAAGGAATCTCATTCCATGTAAAATTCAGGATGTTTCAACCTTTTTATGCATTATACAAGTCGATTTTTTTAAAGTCAACTAATCTTATCGGAATTATAAAATTAATTGATATAACGATAGAAAAATCAAATAACCCCTATCTCGGCAGCGAGACAGGGGAATTAGACAAGCCATTCAATGATTACTTAACCAGGCTCACACCAGCGGGCAAGTCCTGCATTGACCGCCTCCAGCGGCGCCGTTTCTGTACGGTCAATCGCCCACGCAATATAGCCATCTGGGCGAATCAATGCCGTATGGACATTTTCCCAATCGGTAGCCGCTTCTGCTATAGAAGCTTGCACGCCTTCCACATGTCCATATTTCTCCCAGTCGACTAGCTCGCCAAATTGGGGATCACCCGCAAGGTGTAGCAATACATAGGAGCCAGCATGCATGAGCTTATAAGATTTCAGAAGAGAGCCGCTCTCCAGCCTCAACGTAAGCTCCGAGAATCGGCGTCCATTCAGGGCATGCGGCGGAGAGTGCGGGTCGGGCGCATAGCCCACATTAAAGGCTGAAATTTGGTCAGACAGCAACGCATTGGCTTCGGGAATTTGCAGAAGGGATGACATTAGCTTTCTTAATTCCATTACGCCCGGAAGCTGTCTAATTAATAGAGCCTGCGCTTCGGTATTGCGGAGCAGCGCCGTGCTGACAGGGTAACGTTCCTCATGATAGCTATCCAAAAGCCAGTCCGGGGCCCAGCCATTCAGCTTGGCAGCCAGCTTCCAGCCCAAATTCACAGCCTCTTGCAAACCGACATTCATCCCCTGCCCTCCTGCTGGGAGATGAATATGCGCCGCATCTCCGGCCAGGAAAACCCGGTTTTTGCTAAAATGCTCAGCCTGGCGAGTTGCATTGCCGAATCGCGAGAGCCACTGCGCTTCTCGAATACCAAAATCTTGTCCATAAACACGCAGCATGCTGGACTTCAGTTCATCCAGTGTTACTGGTTCATCTTTAGGAATCGCCATCCGCTCGGTATCAAACACAATAACCCGGTAAATGTGCTTAGTCACAGGTACAATCATGATGCCGCCCTGCTCCGTAAATTGGGATACGGTTTTTCCTGGCTCAAGATCGGGCAGTTTGACGTCTCCAAGCATACAGGTAAAAGTAGCATCCGTTCCTAGAAATGCGATCCCCAGTTGTTTGCGGACAAGGCTCCCCCCGCCATCAGCGCCCACAGCGTATTCAGAAGTCAGCCTATATTCCCCTTCCGCTCCTATCGCCGTCACTTCAACACCTTCGTCGTGCTGGCGGATCGATTTCACTTCCGTTTCCCGGAAAATAGCTACCCCTAGCACTTTTGCCCGTTCCTCCAGCAGCTTCTCGGTTTCACTTTGCGCCAGAAATAATGTATAGTTCGAGGCTGAATCCAAAATCGAAAAATCCAACGGCGTTGGGAGGCCGGCAAAATGCCCTCTTGGAATCGGCCTCCCCCTCTCCAGCAGTTCCGGCGTCATGCCTCGCATATCTAAAATCTCCAATGTGCGAGGATGAATGGTTAATGCCCGGGAATAAGGCGTTGTTTCCTTCAACCGCTCCAGCAAGCACACCTTTACATTAGCTAATGCCAGTTCAGAGGCTACCATCAAGCCGACCGGTCCACCTCCTACCACAATTACGCCATAATGCATCTTTCATCACACCTTTCCATCGATTATTCATCAGGTTTGCTCCGTTATCTTTGCAATGCTTTGCTCATAAAAACCGATCAAATCCAGCAGAAACCGCTTGACCACTTCAAGCTCGGCCTCGCTATAGGCATGCAAAATCCCCATAAATTGCGCTTGCGCCTTATCATGTATCTCTTCATGAATGGCATACAGCTGCTTGCCCGGCGAGGTCAGACGAAAAAAAACTTCCTTTTTGTTGTCGTTTAATTGTGTCCTACGTACCCAGCCGTTTTTGAGAAGGCGATTCGTCACCTTGGAGATATTTCCTTTGCTCAGTGCCATTTTATCAGCAATTGCCGTCAAATTAAGCGGCTCATGCTGCCCGATGCAGGCTACCACATGAATCTCCGTCATATTAAGCGGCGTATCGAATTCAATGCTTTTGCGCAGCTCCTGTAAAAACAAGCTACCTTCCTCCTGCTCAAACTGCTCCTGCTGATGCAGCAGCTTTATCAGCATTTCATAAACATATTGCTTGTTCATTTGATGTTTTTCCACGCGTAACCCATCCTTTTTAGCTTCACTCCTTTCAGTATAACGCATAAATTGTTTCAAAGGAAACAATTTGACCAATAAAAAATGTCCCGCAGCAGCAGATTACAGAACGGTTAGTTTCTTTTCAGCAGGTGTCCGGGTCTTCGCTTTCGGAATTTTATCATAATAGCCCATATGCAGTATACCGACTATTCGCTCTCCCGGCTTGACGCCGATGCCTTCACAAAACAACGGAGAATGGATACATTCAAGCGTCGACCAAACCATCCCAATCCCTTGCTCCCAAGCGAGCAGTTGAAAATTTTGGATAAGGCAGCTGACAGCCGCAAAATCCTCCTCCTGCTTATGGGCATCTTTGTCTGCTTTCATCACAACAATTAAAAAGGCCGGGGTTTTGCTGTAATGCTGCGACATCATTTGCTTCATCTTTCCTGGCATCAGCTTAAGGCGCTTCAGATGGGACATCGATTCCATCATGAGATCGACCATCCTGGCTTTGGCCTCCATACGCTCGGCTGCAATAAAGCGCCAAGGCTCCCGCAATCCATGATTAGGTGCCCACACGGCATCATTTAACAATTGGAGAAGCAGCTCCGTCGCAATCGGTTTATCGTTAAACTGCCGAATGCTCCGCCTTTCACGAATCGTAACTGCAATGCTCATTGACATGCCCCTCCTTTCCTTTTATTTTTCGATCCAGAAATTTTGTTTCGAAGGAAACAATCCAACTATAGAAAGAGAATTAAATTCCGAAACCTCGTGTAAATTGTTTCCCTTGAAACAATTTAATCACAACTATCTGCCATTCGTCAATAAAGGGTTGAAACTGGTCGCCGCGCCAAAACCTATCGCTCCATTCCGCAATCAAAAAAACAAGAAGTGTCTTCAAACCGCTAAACCACTAAACGAGGGATTGATAGCGTGATTCCAGCCGTTCTAGACGGATAAGCCGCTTTTGCCCTATCATCGTTTGTGAATCGCCCTGTTTGAAGACACTCCCTAGCTAACTTCATTTTTTGATCATGACAGAGGCATTAGGAAGGATCGTCAGCTTCCGGTTCACCGAATACCGGATTCCCATCCTCATCCCAGTCGATTTTTTTTATTCTGGCATGGCGATTGGGGTCATACAGTGGATTGCCCACAATCTCCTTATAGCTCCGCGCATGATAGACAAGCACATTCTCCAGCCCGTCCTCCGCAACCGTGAAGCAGCTATGTCCAGGTCCGTATTGCCCTGTCTGCTCGCTCGTCTGAAACACCGGCTGTGGCGATTTGCTCCAAGCAGCCGCATCAAGCGGATCACAGTCCGCATTTGCTGTCAGAAGTCCCATGCAATAATGATGATCCGTTGCGCTTGCGGAATAGGTGATAAACAGCTTGCCGTTTCGCGCTAGCACGGCTGGCCCTTCGTTCACCTTGAAGCCTATGATTTCCCATGAAAGCTCCGGCTTCGTCAGAAGCACCTGCTCGCCGCGCAGCGTCCAAGGATTTTCCAGCTCTGAAATATACAAATTGGAATTGCCTGCAATATGCGGCGCTTTCTGCGCCCATACCAGATACTGCTTGCCCTTATGAGAGAAGCTGGTCGCATCAAGCGCGAACGTGTCCCAGGCGGTATGGATTTTTCCCTTCTCCGTCCAATTGCCTTCCAGCGGATTGGACGAAGCATTTTCAAGGACAAACATGCGATGGTTGAATAAGCCGTCAACGATTTCCTCGGAAGGCGCCGCCGCGAAATAGATGTACCATTTTTCTTCAATGAAATGAATTTCTGGTGCCCAGATTAGAGCGCTCATTGGCCCCATGTCCGGCTTCGTCCATACAACGACTGGCGTACTTTCGGCAAGCTCCGTCAGCCCCTTTGCCCTGCGCAGCTCAATTCGGTCGAATTCAGGCACGGATGCTGTAAAATAATAATATCCGTCCGAATGCCGGTAAATCCACGGGTCCGCTCTTTGTTCGATAAAGGGATTAGGAAAAAGCTGTTTATTTACTGGATTAGCTGCATCTTTCATCGTTGTGAGCCTCATTTCGTCGTTAGCCTTTTACCGCGCCCGCCGTTACGCCGCCAATAATATAGCGCTGAGCGAATCCGTAGAAGATCATAATAGGAATCATGGACAGGATAATAGCTGCGAATGCCATATTCACCTGAGACGTATATTCGCCGAAAAACTGGAATTGCACGAGCGGCAGCGTGGAAACCGCTTTTTTCTGCACAAGCACCATAGAAACAACAAAATCGTTCCACGCCCCCAGGGCGCTAAGTACGATGATCGTCATGTTAATAGGCTTCAGCAGCGGAAAAATAATACTAAAAAACGTACGATACCGTGAAGCTCCGTCCAGCAAAGCCGACTCCTCCAGCTCCCTCGGAACCGTCTTGATAAAGCCGACATAAAGGAAGCAAAAATAACCGATTTGCACGCCCGTCAACGAGGTGATGAGCCCCGGCAGCGTATTCAAAATATGAAGGTCCGCCCAGGTTTTGTATAGCGGAAACATCAGCACCTGAAACGGCAGCATAATGCTCGACATAAATAAATAATAGAAAAACGTATAAAAGCGGTTATTGTTTCGGGCAATGACGTAAGCTCCCATGGAACAGACGAGAATCGTCAGAGCAACCGTCGCCGACGTTGTCACCACACTGTTGCGCAGCGCAAGGAAAAAGTTGGAGGCTTCAATAGCATCCGCATAATTGCTCCATGAAATGTGCTTGGGAAAGCTGAGCGGACTTTCGGCCGTCTCCATCGGCGTCTTAATGGAATAGACGATTGCGATATAGAAGGGGAACAAGAACAGCAGGCCGATTGCATAAAGGATAGCAATGCGAATTCGTTCCACCCACTTAGAGCGCTTGGTTGCTCGCGATGTGTTCAATATTCCACCTCCCTTCTGCGGAAATAGCCGGTAACGAGAACGGTAATAAAGAGAATGAACGCGAAAAGCACAATGGCGGACATCTGCCCGTAGCCTGCCTTGAAATAAGGGAATTCGTAATTGTAGACATACATAGCCATCGTCTGGGAAGACGTTCCTGGACCGCCTTTTGTCGCAACCATCGAATAATCAAATTGCCTCAACCCCGTACCGAGCCACAAAGGAATGCAATACGTAAAGGCAGGCATCAGCAATGGGATTGTAATGCTGCGGAACTGCTGTACGATGCCAGCGCCATCAATGCGGGCCGATTCATACATGTCTTTGGGAATGGTTTGCAGGCCCGCATAATAGATGACCATCGCAAGACCTACCTCTTTCCAGACAGCAATGATGACAATGCCCAGCATGGCAGTTGAAGGATTGCCAAGCAGACCGCTATCGGTGTGGAATAAAATCGGATAAATATCACTGTAAATATAGCGCCAAATAATGGAGGCCAACACAAGGCTGATGACCATCGGCATAAAAATGAACGTCTTTAACAGGTTGACCCCTTTGAATTTGGTATTGAGCGCCACGGCTAGCAAAAGACCCAATACGTTGACGAGAAACGTCGTGGAAAAAGCGAAAAACAACGTATTTTTAATCGGCTCGATAGCATCGGTGTCGCTGAACAGCAGCTTGAGGTTGCGCAAGCCAACATAGTCATAGGTTGGGCTGATGCCATCCCAATTGGTAAACGCAATGTTCAGCCCGCGGAAAAAGGGGAAAATGACAACTAAAGAAAAAAATAAAAGAGCCGGAATCAGGAACGTAAAGGTTACGAGGTTTTTTTTGTATAGTCTCTTCATCCACTCACCGCCAAATCTTTAATAAGAATGTAGAGCTTTTCGGCGCCCCTATACGATTCAAGCGCCGAAAAGCTAGAGCTGTTAATTCATTTTATTGATTTTTGCAAAGCCATCATCCAGCTTCTTAATCGTCTCATCCACATTGCGCTCGGCAGGGTCGGTAACGAGGAAGAAGGTCATCACTTTTTGCCATGTATCGTCATATTGGCCGTACCAAAGCGGCTTCACCTGATTGTTGACAATTTTTCCGGATTGGAAAACGGCTTGGAACTCAGCCGAGATCGGGTCCTGCTGCACTGGTTTAATATCTTTGGATATCGTACTGATGGTCTGTACGCCATCCGCCCAAATTTGCGCTCCCTCATCGGAGGCCATAAAATCAAAGAATTTTTTCGCCAGCTCGACATTCGCCGACTTGGCCCCGATCATCCATGTGTCATCCGTGGAATACGTCATGTAGTTGTCTTCTGGATTATCAGTCGCCGGGTACATAAACACTCCGAAATTGCCACTTGGATTGTAACTGCGAATGCTGCCAATCGCAAAGCTGCCCATAATATCCATCGCTGCTTTGCCTTGTGCAAAATATTGCAGGGAACGGTCATAATCAATATCTTTCGCGTCGCTGTTCGCATAGGCGCTAAGCTGGTTTACGCGCTGCAGGAAGTCTTTATAGCCAGCAACGTCCGAGAAGCTTTTTTCGCCAGCTATAATTTTGCTCGCATAATCTGGGTTGTTCACGAGCAGCGTCCCCCACATGTCCGGCCACATAAAGCTCATGTAGGAAGCTCCATCCTTCCATGAGGCTGCAAATGGCGTAATCCCTTTGGATTGCAGCGTCTCCGCAGCCTTCAGCAGCTCCGAATAGGTTTTCGGCACCTCAACGCCTGCCTCTTTAAATAAATCCTTGTTGTAAATGACGGCATTCGTCATCAAGTCAATCGGCAAACCGTATACCTTGCCTTCATAAGTGACATTTGGAATATAGGCTGGGTCGACCCTTTTAACAAAAGTCTCATTCGTGACGTCCAGGAAGGCTCCAGCCTTCGTCATGTCAACCATGCCTGCAGGGCGTCCAAATATAATGTCAGGCGTATCTCCTGCGCTGACTTTCAACTTAATGTTATCGTTGTATTTATCTACCGGCATAACCGAGATATCGAAGCTTACGTTTGGATTCAGCTCAGTGAATTTGTCTGTCAGCTTCTTGAAGGTATCTACCTTCGGCTTCTCAACCATGTAGTGAACGACGCTCAGCGTAACTTTCTCACCTGCGTCTGTTTTAGCAGGAGCGGACGCCTGCTCCGATGGAGATGCACCTGTCTTGGAGGAATCCTCATTGCCATTGCTTGCACTTCCGCAACCAGATAACATCGTTACTGCCAAAAACAAGGTGCTTGCCATTGATAACGCTTTCGCTTTTCTCATTTTGTTGACCTCCGCTTTAGTTATGGATGGGCATTTCGAATTGTAACCGCTTTCTATTTGGATTATAGAATAAAAAATAGCGATATTATATATCCAATTGGTTATAAAAATCACTTAATTATATTTTTCTTTTAACTCCCTCTATTTTGATGATATAGTATAATTATCTTTCCTTTTGAGGTGGCGCCAATGGGCAAATTGCCTTTATACAAACAAATACAAAGCTATTACAGAGAGCGGATTTTAACAGGCGAATTGCGCTACAAGGACAGAGTTCCTTCCGAGCAAGAAATTATGGAGGAATTCCGGGTCAGCAAAATTACGGTGAAAAATGCCTTGATCTCGCTGGCGGAAGAAGGACTGATCACCCGTATACAAGGAAAGGGCACCTTCGTCGCTCAAGTGAACGATGAGGCCCTCAGCGTAAAAACAGAGCTGCCAAGCCGTCCGCCTGCTGAAGGTTTGAATGACATTATTGGGTTTATTATTCCTACTCTGAAGACGAAGGTCATTCAAAAGCTGGTCGATTACGTAGAGCTTCATGCGAAGGAAGCCGGGTACCAGACGATTTTGCATATTACGAGGGAGTCCTCTGTGGAAGAGTCAAAAGCGATTAACAAATTGACCGAAATCGGGGTAAAGGGAATTATCGTTTTCCCAACCGAGGACGAGAAATACAACGAATCGCTGCTGCGATTATCGCTCGATAAGTTTCCCTTTGTATTTATTGACCGTTACCTGCGAAACATTGATACTTATCAAATTATTTCAGATAACGCAGCCGGGTCCTACGAGACGATCAATTATTTATTAAGCAAAGGGCATCAAAATATTGCTTTAATCTCGCCCGACAATACGAATACAGCGATTGAAGACCGCACGCTGGGCTTTGAGAAGGCATATATCGATAAACGTATCTCCATTGACAAAACACTGTGGTGCCATGTTCCGCTCGATATTTTACGTACAGACCAAGCCGAGCCATACGTCACGGCCTTCCTTAGCCTTCATCCCGAGGTGAGCGCCATCTACGCTTTATCCGCCGAAACGGCTCAAATTGCCTATCAATCGCTTGGGAAGCTTGACCGCCGGGAAACCGAAATCGTCTCCTTCGATAATCCCGACCTTCCGGGCATTTCCTATGTCAGCCAAAACGAAAATCGGCTTGCCCAAGCAGCTGTCACCTTGCTTAAATCGCAAATGGAGGGAGAATATTTGCCGCAGCAAACCGTCATTGAAGTAGAGCTGATCTTATTTGACTAGCTGCACCAGCTGCCATAGAATGAGAAAAAAACCGTTTCAAACCAAGTAAAGCCAAGAGGAAATTCCTCCTGGCTTTACTCGGCTTGACGGCAAAACGTTGCAGTATTGCCTGACTATCAGACCTTCTGGTACGAGAATAACGGTTTGCCTTCCCAAACCTTGCTCGGAATTTCCCGCTTCAATACCGGAATGACATCAGCGGCAAAACGCTCCATCTGCTCGCGCTGCTCCGCCTCCGTCAGCCCATCCACGCTTATGCTCAGCACCTCGTGCCCAAACGCTTGTTGATAATCCAAAATCTTCTCAATCACATGCTCCGCACTGCCGACAAGGGCGGGACCATTCGCAATATTATCCTCCAAATCCTTGAACGGCGATTGATTATGCTTCGCAGAATCCGTTGACTGAAAAGCGTTATAATAGGGGCGGTAGCGCCTAATCGCTTCTTCATTCGTGTCCGCCAAATATAAGCTGCCGGCTCCCGAGCCAACGACCGCATCCTTCGGATCATGCCCGTAAAACGCCCAGCGCTCACGGTAATGATCAATCAGCGCCTTATATTTCGCCTGTGGATGAAAGCTGTTGGAGGAAAAAATCGGCTCTCCGTATTTAGCCGCCAGCTCCGTCGATAGCGGGCTCGATGCGCTCCCATGCCAGATTGGAATGCGCGCTTGGAAGGGGCGCGGCTGCGTCGTCACCTTGTCGAGCGGAGTGCGGTAGCGGCCTTCCCAGCTTACCTCTTCCTCGGTCCAAAGCCGATTAAGCAGGGCATACCGCTCCGCCATCGATTCCCACTGCTCCTCTTCCGTAATGCCAAACAGCGGATAATGCCGCGGATCATTGCCCTTGCCAATAATGAGCTCCAGCCGCCCGCCGGACAGATGGTCCAGCGTTGCATAATCCTCGGCTACGCGCACCGGGTCAAGCACGCTCAATACGGTAACTGTCGTAAGCAGACGAATGCGCGACGTTCTGGCGGCAATCGCCGTGAGAATGACCGGAGGCGACGAGGACAAAAACGGCGCGCCATGCCGCTCCCCCACCCCATAAGCGTCAAAGCCAAGCTTTTCTGCCAGCACCGCCTGATTTAGCACATTTTGAAATTTTTGCTGCGTGGTGAGCGCCTCTCCAGTGACGGCATTGGGAATATTCATCAGCAAGCTGAATAAAGCAAATTTCATGCTTGTGGCTCCTTTCAGGATAAAAAGTCAATATACCACTATTCACATGATTATAATATGAATTAAGTTAAATTCACCTTATCACCTGTTTCCTGCTGCCGTCTAATAGAGATTATTGATTTTCCAATTTAAATAATGAATACGAAAACGAATGGCACTGGGCTCGCGGAAAAGTCGGGGCTCTTTGGATAGTTACTGGGACAAAGGCACGCGATACACGCCTTCACTGCCGCCTGGCGCAGTCCCGATATATAAATAACCGTTATGATTGACCGCTGTCGTTATGCCATAAAGCGTGCCCTCCGGGTCATGCCAGCTCTCAAGCAGCTCCCCTTGCGGGCTGTATTTGGCGACAAGCCCATGCTTCACCGGGGCGCTGGCACCATTAAGCAGCGCTTGCGGCACTTTAGCCATCAGTCCAGCCAGCCACGGGCTGCTGTGCATTTGATCGGCAAACGCCAAGCGGGTCGTGAAAATGCCGACCCAGAAGTTCCCTTGTGCATCGCGCGTTACATTGTCCGGGAAGCCCGCCATATTTTCAGCAAAAATATCCGCCGTCCCCTGCTTCTCGCCCGCAAGCCAATAACGGGTCATCTGATAGTGATACGACTCCGCCACCAGTACATAATCCTCATCAGCAGACAGCGCAATTCCATTGGCAAAATAAAGACCGTCCAGCAGCACCGAGGTTTGCTTCGTCGCCGGATCATATTTCAGCAGCCGTCCATGCGGCTTGTTTTCCGCCATCTCCTTAAAGCTCACCTTGCCATAATTCGATGTATCTGAAAAATAAACCGTGCCATCCTTCGCGATATCGAGCTCATTGGCTAAATAAATCGGCTCGCCATCGACCGAATCGGCAAGCAGCTCTACCTCCCCTGCTGGAGATACCTTCAGCAGGCCTTTCTGTACATCGGTCACAATAAGATTCCCGTCAGCATCAAACATCATGCCATTGGGTGTTCCTTGCGTATCTGCAAATACTTCTGCCTGACCGGGATTGCCCTGCGCATCGAACGGAACCTTATAGATTTTACCGTCGGAATCGCCTGTATAGAGCTGTCCCTCCTTATCAAAGGTAATAAACTCTGGAAAATGCGGGGCATCCGTAACCAGTTGGGCGGAGCTGAGCTTGTCGTTCTGCTGCCAAGGCCCTTCCGCCTCGAAATCAGGCGCGGTTGGCGCGATCCATTTTACCGGGTCGACTGGGGATGGTATTGCAACAAACACCAGCGCACCTGCCACGAGCAGCCCTACTAGGGATAAGGCCACCCGGCTGATGATTTTTCTTTTGGCGGAAGCTTTCGGTTTTTTCACTGTAGTTGTCATTTAAATAACTCCTCTAAGTTGATGTAATTGCGAATGGGATGGTTAGCGCGGCTTCAGCATGCCGCCTACGATACGAAGCGACTGCCTGCGGGTGACGAAGCGCGACAGCTGCGCACCGAGATAATTTTGCATGCCAGGTACAAAATACGACTTGCCTTGCGCCAGCTTGCGCAGCGCCTCCTTGACGATTCTTTCCGGTGTATCTTTTTTCCCGACGGAAGCGGATTCCGTACCTACGACCTTAAAGAAATCCGTATCGGTCGAGCCGGGACAGAAGGCAAAAAATTTCACGCCGCGGTTGCGATTTTCCCACGATAGAGCATCCGTGAACGATAAGACGAAAGCTTTCGTCGCCCCGTAGACGGCCATATAAGGAAGCGGCTGAAAGCCAGCGGTGGATGCTACATTAATGACGGTTCCTGAGCTTCTGCGCAGCATGCCCGGCAAAAATAGATGGGTCAGGTTCACTACCGCTGCAACATTGAGCATAATCTCCTCATGCTGGCGCTCGCCCGATACTTGCTCGAACAAACCATGTGTAGCAAAGCCTGCATTATTAATAAGCAGCTCAATATCCAGCTTCAGCTGCTGGCATTGCTGATACAGCTCGCTCGGCGCACCCTCCTTGGACAGATCCAGCGCAATGACCTTTGCTTGTATGCCGTGCTTCTTGCTAAGCTCGGTGGCCAGACTTTTCAGCTTGCTCTCCGACCGCGCTACAAGCACCAAGTGACTGCCTTTCTCCGCCAATTGTCTGGCGAACTGCTCTCCTATACCTGATGATGCCCCCGTAACAAGTGTCCATTTCCCCTGAATATTCATATAACGTCCTCCTATTAATATACAATGTATTTTTAAAGAAACACTGTTACCAAACCTTTAAAAATAAGCACCATTACCGTGGGTTAGCCAAGTGAGTTTTTGTTTGGTAACAGTGTTTCTTTATAGAACCATAGTAATTCAGTCTGTACATACTGTCAATGCTTTTTTATCAATAAATAAAATTCCTCTACAGCCGGTTTCTAAGCTGCTCGGCCGACCTTCCACCATACTCCGCTTCCAGCCTGCTGTTTATTCGCATTGACAAGCCCTCCCCGTCTGTATAGAATTTGGGTAAGCAATTTGGAAACTCTGTTTCTGATTAAAAACAGATTGACCGAGACGAAGGTGATAAAAATGAGTGAACAGGATCGTTCCCTTAATACGAATAAACGCGAGCTGAAAACCTACCAGGAAGCACGGCTGCAAAATACCGAAAATCTCCGCAAGCTCGTCGTAGATGCTGCGGCTACTATTTTGCAGGAGGAAGGCCCTGAGGCGGTTACCGTTCGTAAAGTTTCACAGAAAATGGGCTGCTCCACCAAAATCATTTACAGCTTGTTTGTGAATAAAGAGGGTCTAGCCCAGCAGCTGTACCTCGATGGCTGCAAAATAATGGCTCGCGAGTTTGAAGCAACGCCTGCACTAGCCGACCCGAGAGCGCATTTGCTCGCTTTAGGCGAAACCTACTGGCAGTTTGCACAGCGCTACACCAGCTACTACAAGCTGATGTTTGGCGGAGCATTCGGCGATTTCAAGCCGGATGAGGAAAGCATGCAGGGCACCGTGACGGCTATGCGGCAATTAATCCATGTCATCGGCAGCGCCCAGCAGCAGGGTCTCTTATCAGCGGCGGCACCGACGGATACGATAGAAATTGTCCGCCTCGTCTGGGGCGCCCTCCACGGTGTCATCCATCTGCAAATGGGCGGGCATTTTGGCGATGTTCCCTCCGCCCACGCCACTTATCAGCAAACGATCTCCCTATTAGCGAGCACCTTGTTCGTTAAACAGGAAGGTTAAAATCGCACCCTGCCACTTAGCTGTTAGTCAAACTGCTAGATGATTAATCCGACGTCCTTATCCCAGCGTGAAAAAGCCGCCAATCCTCTAAACAGGACTGGCGGCTTTCTACCGATTATTTTTGATTCGCCGTCATGACGCTGACGACTTTCTCCAGTTGAAGCTCCAGAGAATACGGATCTTCCATAACGAACTCATCGCCGTTTTCGCCAAAGGTGCCGTATTTATATACTTGGCCCTTTTGCACGGCAGGCAACTGCTTCCACAGCTCGCTGTTCAATATTTCCGCGCTTCCTTCGTCCTCTGCCCCGTATAAGAAGATATGATCGCCCGTATATTGAGACAAAACCTCCAATGAAATACTTGCAAAACCATCCTTCATATCTTTCGCCTGCTGGGTTGGCGGCAGCTCCAGCATTTGATAAATGGTCGAGCTGCCATAATTGCCGCCCTCAGCCGCGATGACATACAAGGCTTTGTATCCGAATTGAACGATGGAGACCGTTTCGCCTTCCTTGACGATTCCGGCTATTTTCGCTTTGGCCTCTTCAACCTTTGTAGCATACTCTGTGATCCACTGTTCGGCTTCCTTCTCCTTCCCGAATATTTTGCTGACGTTCCGGAATTTCTCCAGCGGTCCTGCTGTCTTCAGTTCTTCCCAATAAGGCAGAAACACCGTCGTGCCTACCTTCTCGTATTGCTCAATATTTTCATCAATAGAGCCAATAATGAGATCTGGCTCCAAATACGTCAGCTTCTCCAAATTCATTGGAAAACCGCCCAAATCCTCTATGCCATCCAGTACATCCTGCGAAATGCCGGAATCCCCAAGCCAGGCCTCATTTAACATAAAACTTCTGACCCCAACTGGAATAATGCCCAGCTTCAGCAGATGGCCCATATATTGATCAGCGGCAACTCGCTGCGGATTGGCAGGCACCTCTACGTCTCCTTTAGGCGTAGCTACGATTCTCGTCGCAGCTTGCGGCTCCGCTTGCTGAGCCGCAGGCGATGTCTCCGCATTTGCAGCACCAGCCGACTGGTTAGGCGCAGAACCCGAAGGGCTGACACTTGTATTTGCTGCTCCCCCGCATGCACTTACGAGCAAGGTAAAACACATCACTAAAGCCATAACTGCTATTTTCGTTCTTCTTTGCATCAATAACTCTCTCCCTGTCCGATAATGAAAATGATTTTCAGTATCATTATAAGGATAAAACGGAGGTTGCAGAACGGCAATTCCTTGCATCGATAAGGGCAAATCCCGACCTTTCCCTTCCATGCCAACCTTCTCTCTATATCGAGCTGGAGAAATCCCCTTATATTTTTTGAAGCTGCGGCTTAAAGAATGGGCATCCGGGAAGCCTACGTTTTCGGCAATTTCCTGCAAGGTGGCATCCGTCCGCAGCAGCAGCTGCGTCGTTCGCTGGGTGCGAATCAGGCCTAAGTAATGCATAGGGCTGCTGCCTGTTTTATTTTTGAACAATCTCGATAGATGCCCTTCACTGCATTCCAATGCCGCAGCGATCGTTTCCAGCGTGAGCGGATTATTGTAATGTTCATGAATATAGCGAACGGCCATTGCTGCCAAGTCCGGCCGAATCGGGGCCATTTCCTGCTGATGCCATTGCCAGAGCAGCTCATACACGAACTGGTAAAAGCCCGCCTTCACCTGCAGCCTGCCAAGCCCCGTCTCCTGCCTCCACTCCTCATACAGACGCTCGACTTTATCGAATAAAGCAAGCGGAGCACTGGGCTCAAACGCATATTGATAATGGAAAGGGTTATCCTTCTCTATCCGCTTCGCCAAATCCTGTGCGCTTGGCAGCGCAAGTGTCGGCTTGTACAAAATCATATAATATTCCAGCTCGTCCTCTGCTAAAATAGCCAGATTCATGCCTTTGCCGCCATGAAAAATATGAAATCGCTTGGCCAAATGCATTTGGCGGTCCAGCCAGATTTTCGCGCTTCCGCGCACCGTATACATAAACACACTAGCTGGCAGCCGATAAGAGGACAGCTCTTCCCCTTTGTCCATTGCCGAATAGCGAATATCAATTATTTTAATGAAAACATGGTTCCATAATCGTATATGTTCATTTAATTGCATACTGCCGCTCCACTCCTCTATTGCAAGCCCATCCGAACGATTATATTTAACCCCATTATAATTGATAATCATTCTTAGCGGCGACCTGCCACAATAAAAAACGCTCTGCTCTGAATGATAAGAGCAGAACGTTTTATTTTCAACATAGCCGCCTTACGGTCACTTGCTCGCTGTGGTCGCCAGCAAAGCGTTCGTAATGACATCCAGCTGCGTATTCAAGGAATAAAGATCGGTGTAATAAAATAAGCCAAAATCAGCTTCGATGACTTTTCCAGCCTTCACCGCAGGCAAGCTGCTCCAAACGGCATGCTCAGACAGGTCGTCCATCCCCTCCCATGAGGAGCGCAGCACGTAATCACCCATAAATTGTGGCAGCACTTCCATGGATACCATTTCGCTTTCTACCGTTTTCGTCTTATCGATCTTCTGCTGAATAATCTCCGGCGCTTTCATGCCTAAATAATCATAGACGATTTGCGAGCCCCGTCCGTACTCCTTGCTTTCAATGACCAGCATTTCTTTATTGCCGCCTTCGACAATCGTAATCGTCTTGTCCAGCAAGCCCGCTGTGCGAAGCTTTTCTTTGCTTTCTTCTACTTTGCTCTGGAAGCTGTCCAGCAGCGCCTGCGCTTCCTTCTCCTTGCCGAATACTTCGCCAAGCTTCTTAATCCGCTCCTCTGTCGAGATTTGATCAGCTGGAATAAGCACGGTCGGCGCAATATCCTTGAGCATCCTATAATTATCCTCGGAATTGGCAATAATCAGATCCGGATCAAGCGCCATAACCGCCTCCGGGTTCGCTTCATTCCAGTGGCCCAGCGATTCCACACCTTCCAATTGCTCAGAGAAGGCTGCTCCATCATAAACCTCAGAAATACCGATTGGCTTAATGCCAAGAGCAACCGCATCACCAAGCATATACAGCACAACGATCCGTTTCGGCTCCGCTGGCACAACAACATCTCCTTTTACAGTGGAAATGGTCCTTGTACTCGCTTCACCAGCCGTATCGGCATTGGCCGCAGAAGTTGCTGTTACGTTCGTCGTAGTCTGGGATGTGTTTGAACCCGCATTGGTTCCTCCCGCTGAGCAAGCGCTAAGCAGCAGCGTCAAGCTGAGCAGCACGCTCAATACTAGTGCTGAATTTTTATTTCG
This sequence comes from Paenibacillus sp. Leaf72, assembly GCF_001422685.1. Taxonomy (NCBI): domain Bacteria; kingdom Bacillati; phylum Bacillota; class Bacilli; order Caryophanales; family Paenibacillaceae; genus Paenibacillus; species Paenibacillus sp. Leaf72. The sequence continues at coordinate 993,683 of NZ_LMLV01000001.1, forward strand.
TTTCATATTTGTAAACCCTCCGCCATAATATTGATAATGATTATCACCACCATCCATACTATAACGTTGCTGTTCGTACGATCCAATGGACAATTTGGTACTGCCGAATGGACTATCTTCCTTTATGCCGCTGCCTCGCTCCTTGGCCTGATAACGCGCTGGCGATAGGCCCGTCTGCTTCTTAAATAAACGGCTGAAATAATATTCATCCGCATAACCGACATATGCCGCGATATCGCGAAGTGTGGCACCCGTCTCCAGCAGCAGCTTTTTCGCTTCCTTAATGCGAATTTGAATAAGATAGTCAATCGGGCTTGCGCCCGTCTGCTTCTTGAACCTCATCGACAGATACCGCGGACTGTAATTAAAGCGATTGGAAAGCTCATCCAGCGAGATGCCCTCCTGATAATGCTCGTGCAGAAAACGTATCACCTGAGTCACAAGATCCGGCTCGCTGACGGCCGCCTCCGTTGTTTTCAGCTGGCCCAGCACCTCGTGCACAAATTGGTAGAAGAGCCCCTTAATTTGCACGCTGCCGAGACTTCCTTCATTTCTGAGCGTCTGATTCATCGTCGACATCAGCACGAGCATAGCCAGAGGTTCATCGGGCTCAAACCCATATTGCATTTCAAAAGGGCTTCGGCGCTCCAGCAGCTGCCGAATTTCCCTCCAGCCAGAGAAAGCAAGCTTTGCCCGATAATACAGCAAATAAAATTCAAACTCTTCCTGGGCCTCGATTTCCAGCCGCATGCCCTTTGCGCCATGCAGCAAATAAAAACGCCGTGATTTATGAAATTGGCCGTCCAAATGCAAGCTCGCTGCACCTTTTACCCCATACAAAAAACCGCTAGCAGGAAAACGATAGTCGCCCAGACGCTCCCCCGCATTCATGACGATATGTCTGATATCAAATATTTTTACCGCTGTATGATTCCATACGGCTATATGCTCACCCAGCTTCACCCTGCTTCTCCCCTACTGTAGCCAAACCGCTTTTCCCCCATTATAAATGATAAACCTTCTCAATAAAAGTTGAAAAGAATAGCATGTGCCCAATGCGCATGCTATTCATCAATACGATTCACCCGCTTCCTGCTGCGGGAGCTGTTATTATAGGCTGAGCAGGTTTCGTGTTGCCCTTGTTACAATCCGCTTCGTTTGCTTCGATTCGGACTGCTCCTGCCAACGCTTGCAAACCTGAAGCACCCAATTTGGATTCGTTTTGCCAGCATCATTCAGCCAATTGCTTACCGAATCCTGCACATATTTTGCCGGGTCGGAGCAAACAGCCTCCAATAGCGGCAAAACAGGAGCAGGCTCTTCCTTTAAAGCCGCAATATGCTTGGCCCATACGCCTACCGGGCGCGTCGCTTCAATGTCTAACCGCCGAATATGGGGATCGGCATCCGTTACCCAGCCCTTGAAACAAGCCAATGCTGCGCTTAATTCGCGAATAATGGGCTCTCTGACGGCCATCCAAGCGATTTCGCGCACGCCAAAATGAGGGTCTGCTGCATACGGACGGATGCCAGCCAATTTCTGATGCGAGAGCGAAAAGTTAATTTTAGTGAATTCGCCCGCGCTCGTAAGGCCTGAAGTCCTTGCCGAGCCGCATAAGCGCATGCAAAATTTTATCATGCAGGTTCCCGAGCGCCAAATGCTGCGTCAACTGGCTCATGCCGTTCAGGCGTTCGCTTAATACTTGAAGCAGTGATAGCATAAACCGGGGCCGATGCAGCAGAAAATTTTCAAATCGCTTCGGGTCCATTAAGCAAATATGGCTGTCTTCGGCCGCTTCAATGTAATGGTTCCGCATACCAAACGAAATCATCGCCATTTCCCCAAATACATTGCCTTCGCTCAAAATATCCGAGGTGAACTGCTTGCCCTCCGCGCTAAGCTGATACAAGCGCACCTTGCCCTTTTTCACAAATTAAAGTCCTTCGGCAAAGGAGGCCGGCGTCTGAATAAATGTATTTTTCGGAAAAGGCGTAATGACGGTAAGCTCCTCCATCTCGATTAAATCTTCCATCGACAACGAATGAAGCAGATTAAATTGCGACAAATATTGAATTTTATCCACTATGGGCCTATTCGCTTCGCACATAAACGAGCAGCTTCTGCAGCCAAGCGACGTCGCTCTGGATCAAATGGTAGGCATGGTCCGTCAGCAGCTCAAGTGGCTGCTGCTTGTCCTGCGGAATTTGCAGCGTATCCAGATCGGTTTCCTCAATCAGCCTGAGTTTAGCCTGGCGCTTGTCAATCGCTTCCTCGATCAAATAAGCCAGCTTGTGTTTATCGATCTTGTCCAAATAAAAAAGCGTAGCATATAAAGCCGTTATGCTCGTGACGTTCTGATAAGCGGCATAAATTTCGGTTTCCAGCGCTTTGAGGCCTTTATCTGTAATGCCGTAAGTCGTCTTTTCTGGACGATTATCCGATTGGACGACCTCAAGCTTTTGAATAAGCCCTTTTTTTTGCAGCACATCAAATTGGTAATATAGCGTTCCATCGTTTATGGGAATCGTATTGCCGAGCGACTTAAGCAGCCGTTTTTTTATATCATACGGATGGCTTTCCGCTTCGCTCAACGTTCCAAGAATAAAAATTTGCAAGGTCATTGCATCGCCTCCATCACTAGCTTAAAGGGCTGGCAAGCTGCTAATCCGCCTGCCAACCCTTTTATTTTACATGAATTGCGGCTGCGCTGCAGTCGTATTTTCCTCGGTCGTTGTTTTAACCCCTTTAAATTGGTGAATCAGCGTATTGATCAGCAGTGCTCCAACACCAATTAGCGCGAGCCCAAGCAAATACTTTGACATCTGCCCCCCGCCGAAGAGCAGGTTGTAATCCAGCTGAATCGTATAAAACATCGGGGAAATGTAGCTGATGGCTTTGAACAAGCCTGGCATCATTTCCTGCGGCATCATCGCTCCGCCTGCGATGGTCTGCGACAGCAGCAGCGGCATATTAAGCAGCATGCCCGCTTGGCCGGCTAGCATGCAGAAGATGCTCGTAAACGAAATAGCGGTAAATAATTCAAGGGCGTGCACCATCCACACTTTTAGAAAAGTCTCGGCACCATAGCCATGAATGGAGAAATAAATAGTCAAGCCAATGAGCGGAACGATCAAGGCCAGCAGCGCATTAAGGCCCTGCAAACTGAAAAAGGCTTTCCATTTGCCAAGCTGCCCTTTCAACTGCTGCAAGGCGCCAACACTAATCATGGAATAAATCATGGCCCCAACATAACCAGCCATCGCCAGAAACATAGGTGCCATCTGATTGTGCATGCCGGCAGGCTTCGGGTTGGTCACAACCATATTGGGAGTAACTTTGGTCATGACGCCTTCCACCATCTGCTTCGCCTGATCCTCTGACAGCTTCATATTTTGCAGCAGCCCTTCAAAGCTTTGCGTCTGAATTTGGGCGACCATTTTGCTGGAAATTTGGTCAGCCACGCTTTGCATCGCACTGCTTGTCGTAGCCGGATTAGAATCATTCATGAAAAAATCCAATTGGGCCTGTTCACCCGGCTGCGAAAGCTGCTGCGTAAAATTTTGCGGAATATGGACGATTAAATGGACGTTGCGATTGTCCAGCTCGGTTTTGGCCTGCTCCAGACTAAGCGTAGTATTGATATGGAATGGCAGCTGCTCTTTCAATTGCTCAACCATCTTCGCTCCGGTCTGCTCATCCTCGCTTACAATCGCCACCGTGAGATCAGGCAGGTTTTTCGGTACCGCACTGTACCCGTACATAAACATCCCGATCATCGCGATTTGATAAAAAACCATCATAAAAATGCCGCCGATTACAATTTTGTTTTTCAAAAATGCTTTCATGCTCCACTCCACCTTATACTTTATTTTATATACTTTAATTAGAGTAATTAATTTAGTGTATGCTGTCAATGTAAAAGGCTTCCATATTTTGTTCGGTATAAAGTATACCGCTAGCTGGTAATGAGCTTTCCCATCTCGGCAAGCCACGTGCCTGAACAAATAAAGAGACGGGAAGCGGCTGCTCCCCATCTCTTTATTTGTTCACTATAAGGCCTGCTGATTCATTCGCTCCAGCTTATCCGGATTGCGGATAATATAAATATTTTGCAACAGCTTGTTTTTCATATGGAGGAATACGGCGGAGGTTATGCGCGCTTGCTGCCTGAACATGATGGTGGTCTGGCCGTTCAGCTGCTTGATTTCGATGCTGAAGCGATCGTCCTCTCCTTCGCCTGCCTTGCGAATGATGCCCAGCAGGAAACGCGCCACATGCTCGCTCGTCTGGATCGGACGAATAGCGGCACTCACCTTGCCTCCTCCATCGGATAGCAGCATGGCGTCTTCAGCAAGCATAGACAGCACCGTATCGACCTTACCCTCGGACAAAGCTGCGAGAAATTGCTGCGCCCACTCGTCGCTAACTGCGCCTGCCCCCGCAAGCTCCTGCTCCGAAACGCCCATTTTTCCCCGGGCCCGGCTAAGCAGCTTGCGGCAGTTCATTTCACTTTTGCCCGTAATTTCCGCTATAGCGGCATAATCGAACGAGAGCGCTTCTCTGAGCACAAATACCGCCCGCTCGGCCGGAGATAGACGCTCTAACAATGCAAGCATCGCATAAGATAGCAGTTCACCGCGGATGATGGCTTCAAATACATCCTCAGCGTTCATTTGCAGCGGCTCGGGCAGCCATGGCCCAATATACTGCTCCCGGCGTTTGCGCGCAGATTTGAGCAGGTCATAGCAATGATTCGTCATCATTTTGCATAAATACGCCTTTGGCTCCTGCAGCCGCGCCGGGTCCACTCGCTGAAGCTTGATGAATACATCCTGAACTGCGTCCTCCGCGTCACATACCGAACCGGTTAGCTGATACGCCAGCTGGAATAAAAGATTTTTGTACCGTTCATAAAGCTCCGTCACTTCGCATGCCCCCATCTATGCTTGCCTGCACTACTTGTATCGATCATATCAAGCACACCATTAGGCGTCCATACGCATCATTAAGCAAGCCCCTTGTCTCCTGTAAATCCATTTGCCCATATAACGAGGAGAGGCTGGTTTTTGTGACATTTTGTGTTGATTTGAATTTTTGTGTGAAATGAATTATACTTGGCGATATGTTTAAACAATTAAACCATATAGCGGAGGAGTGGAGCCATGAGCGAATTTATCGGCAATCAGAAAGCGATTCACATTTTTGAAAGTTTAAGCCCTTATTTTCAAGGCTTGGGGGACCCTGTTCGCCAGCAAATTATATCGCTGCTAATCGATAAAGACAGTATGAATGTAACGCAAATTGCTGAGCATATTCCGATGTCGCGGCCTACCGTTTCCCATCATCTAAAAATATTGCGCCAGGCAGGGCTGCTTACCGTTCAGAAAAAAGGAACCGAAATGTATTATCGGCTTGAAATCAATGATGCGATTGCGCTTATGAAACAGCTTGTCCAATTCGTAGAAGAGGAATGCCAATGCTAGTGCCAATATGAGGCTAGCTTGCTGCCATTCCTTTTTCAAACGGCTATAGGTTGAATAACTTAAACATATAAACATTTAATCGGAGGTTCATTTTATGAATAGAAACAAGGTTCTTATCGTTGGGGGATATGGAGAAGTTGGCAGGCAGATCGCCCACATTTTACTTGAGCGGCATGCGAATTTGGAAATAGTATTGGGAGGAAGGTCACCGGAGAAAGCGAAAGCCTTCGAGTCTCAACGCGTACATACTGCCGTTGTAGATACGAATGCGGAAGATCCGCTCCAGCATGCAGGCGAGCATATTTCGCTCATCATTAGCGCAGTCAACGATTTGCAGGATAAGCTGCTTCTTGCTGCCGTGAGAAGAAAAATCCCGTTTATCGACGTGACGCGCTGGACGGAGCTATTCGAGCAGGCTTCTGCTAAATTGAGAAAGGTGGAGCTCCATGCTCCTGTCGTGCTGTCTTCGGGCTGGATGGCAGGAACGGCCTCGCTATTCGCTATGCTGCATGCCGATTCGCTTGACAACGTAGCTGTCGATATCCATGCCCTCTACTCCCTACAGGATAAAGCAGGCCCGGATTCTACCGCATACATGGATCGGATGACCATCCCCTTTCATATTACGGAAGCGGGAAGAAACCGGCTTGTCCATCCGATGACCGATCCGGTGAAGGTCCAGTTTCCCAATGGCTACAAGGCAAAATGCTATCGGCTGGACACCCCTGATCATGTGACACTGCTTAAGGCAAGCCATATTCACACAGCCAGCTTCCGCATCTCCTTCGACAGCAAAGCATCCACCTCTCTGCTTGTGGGACTCGTTAACAGCGGCATATGGAAGATAATCAGTGGAAAAAGGTTCCGCTCGTTCAGACAGCGTCTGCTCTACAATCCAGGTACCGGCAGCGCCCATCATGTGCTTATTCACCTAAAGGGACACGACCCTAATGGACGCCTGGTAGAGCGGCGAATCGCCATTTCGGACCCGCTTGGCCAGACTCACCTTACCGCTTTGGGAGCTGCTGTCCAAGCCGAGAAATTGCTGTTGATGCCTGAAAATGAACCGCTCGCCCCCGGCGTTTATTATCCAGAGGACCTGCCGGACTCGCGGATGGACAAGGCTGCGATTATGGGCTTTTTCAAACAATATGGCGTTCTTTTCTCCTACTAAATTAGAGCGTCATGAAGCTTCCGTATTTGGCCAAATACTGTTCCTTTTCTTTATAATCCGGCATAATGCTGCCTACGCGCCGCCAAAAGGAACGATCATGATTCATATGGAATAGATGGCAAAGCTCATGAATAATGACGTAATCAATGACATCAATTGGCGCCATCGCCAGACGATAATTGAAGGTCAAATGCTTAGTTGCGCTGCAGCTTCCCCACTTCGTCGTGGACTCTACGATTTCAACCGTTTTGGGCTTTACCTTCAGCTGCGCCTGATAAATAGGCAGACGTTCGCCAATTATTTTTTTGCAGCTTGAAAAATAAAACTTTTTGAGGTTTTTTCGCAGCTCCTCCTCTGTTAAACCGTTTGTCTCGATTAATTCATGCAGCAAATGCTCTTTGCCAAGGTAGAGAAATTTTTCTTTATCTTGGTATTGCTTCGTTTGGGGCGCTTTATTAGCCTCCCCAAGATGCCGCGTCTGCTCCAAAATCCATTTGCCATGCTGCCCGACGGCCCGTTTAATGACCTCTTCACTTGCCGCCTTCGGCGCTTTAACCGTGATGAAGCCTGAAGGCTCGATCTGAATGGAGATTTTCTTTTCCCGATTGCCATATTGAACATGAAACGATATCGTATGATTTTCAAATTCAATGTTCATCGGCTAGTTATAGGTCATCCAGGCTGTCGTGCCGAGCACTTCAAAGTTTTGTTTATACCAGAAGTTCCGTGATTTATCCAGCGTGTACACATACATTCTCTTTTTCGGATATTTCGCTTTAAGCCAGTTGATAAAGGAAGCCGCATGGCCTTTGCCTTCATATTCCTTCAGCACATCGAGCGCTTCGATAAAAACAAAATCCTTTTTATTTTTAATGTCGATATAAAAGTCTTTTTCCAAATATTTTTCGTCATCGCTAAAATAATCTTTTTCCGCTTTTTCGATCAGCTGCTTGCCGCTCGCATATTCCCAGATGACGCCGTATCCGACCATCGTCTCGTCTGTTTCAATTATATAAATGTTTTCCGGCAGCTCCGCTTGGTCCTTCTGGCTCAATTCGCTTGCATGATAGGTCGTCGTAATCTCGCCGAGTGTGTTCTGCATTTCTTTATCAAATGGTTTCGCTATAATGCTAGACATGATTTTGATCTCCTTTTTGTCTGAAAGCTTATCTTCTAGTCGCTCTGACTCGTGACCGTTATCATACCATATTCGATGTATTGAAAAAATAAAAAAGACACGGAGTGCCCTTTCCGTGTAGATTCTATTTCAATTTATATTTAGCTATTTTATTTGCTTTTTTCAAGTGAGAAAATACAGTATTGTCATTATAATAAATGATCTCAGCATCAGTATCATTTAGTACGAACTCTTGAAGTACAGATAATTTTTTCTGATCAAGAACATATTGAGCTGTTCTAAGATTTAATAATATATTATCGTCTCCTGTAATTTCTGCTAATGGATATATCGGAATTTCAGTATTCAAATTACTAAATGTTTGCTTTGCTACAAGTCCCTTTGTATTATACAATGAGACCGTTTTATTTAAGTAAACCATATAATTGTCTCCGGCTGCAATGATCTCTGAGTTTCCTGGAATATCACGTCCCCACAACACCTTGCCTTTTGATGAAAGGGCTATGAGACGATTGCCTGTTTTGTTCAAATTAGCCCTAAAAATAATATTCCCATTAGATAACAGCAGAGAATAGCTTAGATCTGTATAAGAGCCTTGCGGAAAGTTATAACGAAAAACTCTGTTCATCGAAGAATTGTAGATATCCGCTTTAAAATCTGTAAAGGATGCCGAATGATTTTCTACTATAATTAAAGTATCTGATACTTTTGCAACAGTCCCTTTAATTAATTTTTTAAACAATTGTTTACCTTCCTTATTATATCCATACACCGTACTTGTTTCCTCTCCAGCTTTAGATGAAGTAGAAACGACATGCAGCAATGTGCCATCTTTCATTAAGTGCATTTTTCCTTGATCTGGAAGTCGAATCATCCAATTTTCTTTGCCGCTTGCATGAATTGAAAAGAGAACATTTTCCCATTCAAAGTAGGCGTACACCGTTCCATTGGGAGCGTATAAAAAAGAATTATCTGTATTAAAATAACCAATGCCCGCTTTATAAAAATGATATGTCCATTTAATTTTCCCTGTGTCTAAATCAACAGCCTTCAGAGTATCATAAGGCCATGCTTTGGTATAAACTTTTTCATCTTGCATATGCATATAAACTGTTTTTTTGTTGGGCAACACATGAATGTCCTTTTTTACTTCCAGATAATCAGAGCCAGTCCCTTGTGTCCATTGAGGAGCTGGCAACTTGCTCCACTTTTCTGCCGAAACGCTTGCACTGGATGATAAGAATAATAGGCAAGAAACTAACAGAGCAGCAATTGATTGTTTCATGGAAAACGCAACCTTTCGATCATCAATATTTGGCCCATTTCTTTCATTAAAAATGGAAGAAATGGGCCAACTTTTATATACATAATACGACTATAAACTATAGTAGAAATGCAATTTTAAATTCCCATTTTACAGAAACATATAGGCTATAAGCTGCCGCTTCTGCCTTACATAGTCCCAATCCGCTTCGACAGCTCTGCCAAATCCTGTCCTTTCAGTGCGCCTTCCACAAGGGCAGGAAGCAAGGCGGGTGTACAGGCAAAGCACGGCGTGCCGTCGCGTGACAGCTGTTTGGCAAGTCCCTCGTCGTAAAATGGCTTGCCCTTGTCCGACAAAGCGAGCAGGCACATCGTACGCACACCCGATTCCCGCATTTCACGCATTCGGCGAATAAGCCCGGATTGATTGCCGCCCTCATAAAGATCCGAGACAATGATGAACAGCGTTTTCTTCGGCTCTTCAATAAATTGCTCACAATATTTAACCGACTTATGAATATCCGTGCCGCCGCCAAGCTGAATGCCGAACAGCATATCCACGGGATCGTTGGCACATTGCTCGGTCAAATCCACAACCTCTGTGTCGAATACGACTACTCTTGTATTTAGCGCCGGGATGCTGGCAAAGATCGAGCCGACAACCGAAGCCCAAATAATCGAATCGGCCATCGAGCCGCTCTGATCAATGTCAATAATGACCGTCCATTCCCTGCTTCGCTGCGCCCTGTCAAAATAATAAAATTTCTCAGGTATGATTACCCGCCGCTCCGTATCATAATGCTTCAAATTCCGCTGAATGGTCCGTTTCCAGTCCAGCCCGCTCAGGGACGGCAGCGGCGAATGCTGCCTCTTGTTGAGCGCTCCCGTCACCGCGCGGCGAATATCGGTTTCCAGCAGCTTCACCAGTTCATCTACTACCGCTTTCACAAGCAGGCGCGCCGTATCTTTCGTTTTCTCAGGAATTTTCCCCTTAAGCGACAGCAGCGTACCCACGAGCTGAATATCCGGCTTTACGGATGCGAGCAGTTCCGGCTCGAACAGCAGCTGCTTCCAGCCTTTGCGCTCCATTGCATCATTTTGAATAATAGAAACGACATCCTCGGGAAAAAACGACCTGACATCGCCGAGCCACTTGGACAGGTGGAGCGCCCCATGTCCTGAGCTTGACCCTCTTCCAGCTCCAGTGCCTGAGCCGCCCTTCGTACTGCCGACCGCACCGCTTTCATCATAAATGGCTGCCAGCGCCGCGTCCATAATAAGCTCTTCTTCCGTCAGGCCAAGCTGTCCGTCTTCATTGCAGCTAGCCAATTGGCTTTCCGCTTCTTGTCCCAAAATCAGCCGCCAGCGCGATACTGTATTTTCTTTCCGATTTTCCTCCATACGTTAAAGATCCTCAAAGTCAAAATCATTCAGATCGTCCAGCATTTTTATCTCTTCCTCCATTAGCTCACCTGTTATTATTTCTGCAGCCTGCTCCCCGCTTACTCCCCACAGCTCGCCCAGCAGCTCGCCGATCATCGTCTTCTCCCTTGAAGAGAAGGAGCTGAACGCTCTCCGTAAAAAGACAAGCGCCCGCTTAAACTCATCGTCCTGCAGCGAATTAATGTAATGGTTCAGCTGTTCCCACAAGCTTGTCCGTGAGAGCAGGCTGTAGCGATTGCGCATCGATAGCCCTTCAAACCAGCCTGCACCAAGATCAGCCGTAATGCCTGGGGAAAGACGCCGTGAAACTTCCGCAGCACACTGCTCCGCCGTAATTGCACCCCGTTCCATCAAAATAGCGCAGGCAAAGCCGGACAATTTGGGATTGCGGTCATCCCGCTCCGATAAATGCAGCAGCTCTTGCACCCACTGCTTGTCGTCAATGATTTCACTATGATCCTGCGAAATGCGGTTGAGCTCATTTATCGCCGTAATCATGCCGCCTGCTGCTTCATCATTGCAGCCCGCGCCATCCAGCAAATACAAGGAGCCGCGGTGGAACAGCTGCTCCAGCAGCGGAATAAGCGGCTGTGTATCTACCTTGCGAATATCGCCATAGCCAATAATCATCGATAATCCCCGTGCCGCCGCTGCAATTTGCACGACATCGCGGCTGTCGGCAGCCAGCGTCTGCAGCACTCTGCTGCCCTCCTCCATCTGCGAGGTCATTCCACAGCAGCAGGAAACATGAATGAGCGCCGAAGCTTCTTCAATAGAGCGGCAGGCAAGAAGCTTCTCACGAAGCACATAAGCACACGCTACTTCAATCGTTTCCCCGAGCAGCGTCGCTTCCACAACTTGAATTTCAGCTTCCGGCGACCACTGGATGAGCCAATTTTCCGCCCAGGTTGCTCCTTCCTGACCGCTTGGCTGACTCTTCACAAAAGATATGCCAAGCAATAGCAATCGGTGGCATAAGATGGAACGGTTTAAGTCCAAAAAGGCAGCTTCCACTGAAGCGACCCTGCGGTTTTCTCTGAGATCAAGCGTTAGGGTGCTGGCGACCGTCGTCTTGTACTTCTCCAGCTTTAATCTTTTTAACTGCCGGTTCAAATCGTCTTGAATAGGGGTTTGGCTCACTCCCTCTGCCAAGCGGCCTATCGCCGTTCCCACGTCAACTCTTGCCAGCGCCTCAGCGACAGCAGATAACTCCCCATGCCCGAGCAGCGTTTGAGCAGCATCATGAAGATCGCGCAAAGTAGGCGCACTGCCGTCATGCATTGCAGCGAGCGACTCTGCCATGCGTACAGCTTCAATCACCTCGGCGGTAGAGCGGTGAGTGCCCCCGCTCCTTACAAGTCTGGCAACCGAGGCGAGATAACGGTGTGGAAGCTGCTCCAGCATTCCGCCCTCCATCGCCTCCCACATCATTTGGAAATAGTGGGGCGCATCATTTCCGGCACCATAACCCGACATCGTCGACAGCTTATAATAAGAGTAAGGCATTAACGTATGCTTGGTGCTGCGGGATGGCAGTCCCGCTGCCTCTTCATCGCTCATCGCCGCTGTCAAATCCGCTAGTGCAGCAGCATGATAGGCGCCGCAGACGACCACGATTCGCTGGGGGTCATGACCTGCCGCAATCGTTTGCTGGATTTGCCGCCGCATATAAGACTCCCGTAATGCATTATAGGCATGCTCAGCCGGGTGCTCGCGCTGCTCCTTCGCCTCGCCAAGCTCTCGCATCTCCGCCGAAAAAGCGAGAATGGCTTCCCGGTATGCGCCGGGATTGGCATTATGCTCAAAGCTGCGCTCCCAATACATATCATAATCGCTCTCACCCGCAAGCTCGGCAATCCGGCTGTAAATGGAGCGTTTCTCCTCCCCTTCAGGTACAGCAGAAGGCTTCTTTCCCTTTGACCGGAGTGCATCCTGCAGCGCTAACGTCACGGAAGAAGGAAGGTCAATAAATGCCGCGGATGCGCCATGCTCCTTGGCCCATTTCATCGCCTGAAACTCCGGCGAATATACAGCGAAGGGCCATAACACCGTACGCACGGGAAGCTCTTCGGTAAAGGCTAATATGGCTGCGGGCAGTTCAGTAGCGGCATGTGTCAAGTGCTTGATCTCGCCAGTCGCATCCGAGGGGCCTTCAATAAGCACCGCCGTCGGCTCACGCTCATTCAGGTACTCAAGCAGCTGCTTCGCCCCGCCAGGAGACAAATGGCGCACTCCGAAAATAAACACCTGATCGTCAGCATTTACATTCACTCGTTCATCTCCTTGCACGCTTGATACAAATTCCGCCACTCCGCTCCCCGCTTCTTCATGACGTTGTCCAAATATTCCTTCCAGACGAGCTTGTCCTTATCATCATCCTTGACAATGGCGCCCTGCAGACCGGCAGCCAAATCGCTATCTGTCAGCTCCCCGCTGCCGAAGCTTGCGGCCAGCGCCATGCTGTTGGTCAGCAGAGAGATCGCTTCCGCAGTCGAGATGACACCTGCTGGCGATTTCAGCTTCTCTTTCTTGTCGAGCGTCATGCCGCTGCGCAGCTCGCGGAATATCGTAACCACCTTGAGCAGCGCCTCGTCTGCTGGAAGGGAAGCCTCCAGCTCATAGGACGCCGCAATTTCGCCGACCCTTTTTTTCACGATTTCAAGCTCTGTTTCTAGATCCGATGGTGCCGGAAGCACAATGATGTTGAACCGGCGCTTGAGCGCGGCAGACATTTCATTCACTCCGCGATCCCGGGTATTGGCTGTCGCTATAATCGAGAATCCTTTGCGGGCGCTCGTCTCTTTTCCAAGCTCGGGCACCGATATCGTCTTCTCGGAAAGGATCGAAATGAGCGCATCCTGCACCTCCGACGCACAGCGGGAAATTTCCTCAAAGCGGGCAATGCCGCCATCCTCCATCGCCCGCATAATCGGACTTTTCACAAGCGCCTCAGGCGTAGGCCCATTAGCCAGCAGCATGGCATAGTTCCAAGAATAACGCACCTGCTCCTCGCTCGTTCCGGCAGTTCCCTGCACGACGAGCCCGGAATTGCCATAGATCGCGGCTGCCAAATTTTCCGACAGCCATGATTTGGCGGTGCCCGGCTCCCCAATTAACAGCAAGGCGCGGTCCGTAACAAGCGTAGCAATCGCCATCTCAATTAAGCGGGTATTGCCGATATATTTAGGCGTAATGATTGTCTTGCCGGCTTTGCCGCCAATGATGAACGTCAGCACCGAGCGAGGCGACATTTGCCAGCCTGCCGGAATTTTCCCTTTGTCCGCCTTGCGCAGCGCCTCCAGCTCGTGACTGTACAAAACCTCTGCCGGCAGCCGCATCATATCCTGAAGCTGTTCTTGATCTGTTGTCATTCGTACATCTCCTTTAAGTTTAAATAGGCTGTTGAACATTCAGCGTTAGGGCAGCCCCCTTATTTTCGCAATAAGCCGATAATTTCTTCCAGTTGTCTCGCACAGTCATATCTATAGCTAGGAAGAATAGCTTCCAAACGGTCAGCATAGCTCTTAGGGAAATGAAACATCAAATGGAACAGATAAACGGAGAAGCTGTACAGGCTTTTGTCCTTTGAATCCTCCAAAATCTCCATCAACAGCTCGAGGCGCCGAGTTTCTTCCACTCCGGCATGCTCCAATCCTTTAAAAACATGCACGCCAATTGTATTTAAACCGCTTTTCTTCTTCTCTTTCCACTCTTGCAGGCTCTGCAGTAGAAATTCTTCTACCCTCTTGTGCCCGGGACGTGCAAAAACAGCGACCAGCTCCAAATGTTTACGATCGATGAGCCAGTCCAGCCAGCGGGCATCCCAAGCTTCAACCAGCGGCGCTGCAGTATTTATCTCCCCATTGTAGTAGTCATAGCTGCCTACCATATACTCCATCGTATCGAGCAGTTGGCGCTCGCGAGCGCTTGATGCTTTGGTGACGACCGATTTCAGCTTGCTCGCAGTAGAACCCACATAATGCATGTATACTTCCTCAGGAGGCAAAAGGCGCTTCGCCATGCGGAATGAATACGGCAAATAACGATGATTTTTGTGATCCAGCTCCTGCAGCAGGCTTAATACTTCCATGGAATTCGTTTGTTCCAAATATTGCGCTGCTTTGTCCAGCAGCGTGATCCAGCTTAAAGCGGTGAAACGGTCCGCTTCACGCACAATCTGATCATAAAGCTCCTCAAGCTGGGGCATGCGCACATATTCGAACGCTCTCAAAAACGGCTGGACTTTCGCCCACGCTTTATCGCTAGCCTTCTCATCCTTATTATTCACTGGAGCCTGATCCAGCTCTGCCCTAAACAGGGGAATAAGCCTTTCCGTCAGCGGCTCAGAGGGCCAGCTGTTGAGCGCTTCTGCCGCAAGCTCGATGTCTTTTCCAGAAAACGCCGCAAATAAACGCTCTGTGCCCTGCGCAGAAGCTCCTGCTGCCAAGGCGGCATAAGCCGCTTCACGAATGGGCTTCTTTTTGTCCAGCGTCCAGCCTATTAAGGCATCGGCATACTCCTCATGAGCGGCAAGACATTCAATGGCAGCGACCCTAATTTCATCTGCCCCATTCTCCGCCGCATCAAAGATGAGATCCAGCTCCGCCGCACCACCTGCCTTATAAATAACACGCAGCTTGCGCACATCGCTTTTGCCGCCGGAGCGGTTAAAGCATTGGATCAAATACGGAACTACTGCTGAGCCATAGGCGGGCAAAATTTTATCCATGGCAAATTCGGCCATTTCGGAATAGGGATCGTCCAGTGCACGTATCGCAAATGGAAATAGGCGCAAATCGTTGAACAGCCCTTCGGCAAAAGCATCGGTCACGATTTCGTAGCGGCCGCTGCCTGTCGTAGAAAGCGCCTTTTGCACCTCGGCCAGCTTGCGATAGGAGTAGCTTGTGGATAATGGAACCCCTCCGCCTGCCAGATCCAAAACCTCGCCATCCACCGCTGTATGGCCTTGCGTGTAGAGCACGGAGCCTAGCAGCACGGCCAGCTCTTGCAGCTTCACAGCTGCTCCCGTGCCTTCGGCTGATTCAAGCAGCGCTGCAATGCCCTCTCCCAATTTTTTGAAAATGGCTGCGCGTTCGCCTAGCTGCTCGAATTGCGGCAGAAGGCGCTTCAAACGAAAATCTCCCGCAGCCAGGTCGCTCCCGGCAATATAAAGCCTTCTTACCTCTTGATGAAGCTCTTGCAATAACGCTGTACTCATGGGTTGTCCCCCTAAATTGATAATAGAAGCTAGTATAAAAGCCGGGTTATATTTTCACCCTTTATGATAGTCAGCGGCTGGGCAACAAGCCGCCCTTGGTCCATCCGGTGCTCAAACATGACCAGAACGCAGCAGTCCTTCAGTTGAGTGTCATTCAGGTAAGGCAGCAGAGATACGGTGCCTTGCGGCAGCGCTGCAGCATCCTCCAGCACAAGCTGTCCTCCCGCTTCGTCTATTAGCGCAAACTGCCCGCTTTCGGTTGCTCCGACTTTGGCGGCGTGCAGCAGCATAACTGGCGACTTGTCGCCGAGCGGGTTTTTCAGCTGGTTCTTTACACGCTTGACCGCTTCTGCATAAGTACCGTTCGCCTTGGAAGATACGTTCGCCAAATCAGCAGCTGTCACAGCTCTCGGCACCATTTCCTCAAACCGCACCCGGGCATTCATATCTCCTGGATACTTGTACAAGGAAGGCACCTGAGCGACTTCAAAAAAGCTGTCGTCCTCGCGCATATGCTTTGCCGCTTTGCGGGGGCGATATTGCACGGTGCGGTGAATTTCGCCGCTAGCCGCTTCAAGCCAATAGCCGACATCTACAAACTCTTGTCGGGCATCATCGTCATAGCTGTAGAAGGCCAACTGCAGCAGCTCTGCTTGTTCTGTTACAAGGCCAAATTCCTTCAGCTCGGTTAACTGCCAGGCATGGCCCAGCCACTCCTCAATTGTTGACGTATGGTCCAGCGCAAGCTCCGGATCTTCCAGCTTGGAGAGCAGATAAGCTCGTCCTTTCTTGATAAAAGCATGCAGCCTGGTCAGCTGTTCCGCCGCATCGGTATAACTCGCTTCCCGGTCACGTTGATCGGCGAGCAGCAGCGCAAACCGCCGCAGCTCAACCTGCGCGCCCGACAAATAATAGTTGCCCAATTGCTTAACGTGCTCTTGGATAGCTTTAAGCATTTTGCTGTCGATGGTGCCAAGGCCGCTGCGAACGAGCGAAAGAATGAGCTTTTCCAGCACATCAAGCCCCTCTAACTGGGAAGCTATTTTTTTCTTCAGGGCTGTCTTGTTCACCTTCTTCGGTTTTGGCGGCTCATCACTATTTTCCTTTTGTGCTTTATTTTCAACGCGTTTTTCTGCTTTTTCGCGTTTGCTTATAATATCTTCAGGAATTGGCGCCACTTCAAAGGACAACCCATCCGTGTACGCGTATAATAAGCCTAAGCCATGCTTGCAAGGAAATTGGCGGCTAGGGCATGTGCAGCGAAAGGTCGGCTTCTCTGGGATGACAAAGTCAACCGAGCACTCATAGTTGGACTTGCCGCTGCCTGAGCATTGCCCAAACAATAGCTCCCCTGCCTCGGAACGGTTTAATTGCACAAAGCTGTTTTTCTTAACGAGTCCTTGCCCGTTCTTGATAGCCGCAGCATTCGGAGCAAGCGAATCGACATAGGATGCTGAAATTTCAAGCAAAAAAGATTCCTCCCTACTCATTTCCTATAATTTACTTCACATTCTATTATAAGACATTTGCTATTATTTTTGAAAGAGCATTAGAATCTGAATAAATCATCTATTTTTAAATATTTTGTTATAAAAATAGGTCTTTCTACACAGAAAATATTGTAATTAATCTATTTTTACTATTGTTCATTATCACGTCGGATTAGGCACGCCGCCAGCAAGCCGATGCCGAGCACAAGCGCCAGTAGGAAGAACGTTATGCGATAACTGCTTATTTTCATGAAAAATAACGAAAGCATCGGCCCAAAGCTGGTTCCCGCGAACAAAATAAACGTATAGACGGATACGGCGATCCCCCGCGATTTCCCGCCTAACTGCCCAATCAGCGACACAAGTGACGGGACAGCGAGTGCTATTCCAGTAACAAATATGACGCTCATTACGATTAATAAGGGCAGGCTGCGCGCGAGCCCCAAGGATGCCAGTCCCGCAACCGCTAGCATGAGCCCGCCTCGCAGCACCAAACGGACGCCAAGCCGTTTCGCAAGCGCTCCTGCGAAAGGGGAAACGAGCATACCGACTACTCCTATGGCACGTACGTAAAGCAGCTCCTGTTTGCCTAGTCCAAAAGCCGGTCCGCTTAAATAGCTGCCCAGCACCGTATACATGCTCACGAAGGACATAAGCAGCACGAAAGCGACGATGTAGCTTAGCACCAAATAAGGCTGCTTCCACACGGTTCCCATTTCCCGCAGCGGTGCCCAAACGCTCGCATGCGCTTGCTGCGCATTCCCCTTCGGCAGCAGCGACTGTACGAGCAGTGCTGTCACGGTATATACAACGGCAAGCAGCATAAAGACGGCATTCCAGCCATAATGCTCGCTTATTAGACTGCTCATGACTTGACCAGCGATTCCCGCGACCAGAAATCCGGTGCTAATAAAACCAATCGTCGTTACCCGTCTCTCTATCGGAAACATTTCCACAGCATATGCAAGTGCCACAGGCGAGAAGGTTGCAGCCGCAGCCCCCTGCAAGCCTCTAAGCACAAGGAGCCATGGAAATTGGTCAACTAAACCAATCGCCAATGATAGCACCGTTAGAGCGGCCAGCCCGATAACAATAATCTTTTTGCGGCCATACTTTTCGGATATTGCCCCATACAGCAGACAGCCTATCGCAAAGCCGAGCGAAAAAATGCTGCCTGCGGCGGCAGCTTGGGTCAGCGTTACGCTGAAATGCTCCGCGAATAGAGACAGCAGCGGCAAGGTAACATAGAGACTAGACATAACTGCCATACCGGACCAGCACAAAATCAAGGTCATAACGGAATAGTTGGCAGATCGAGCGGGTAGAGTGACAGATGAAGCATCTTTTTGTAACATACAGCACCTCTTTCAAAAAAATGATTGGATCCTTTATAAGGGTTCACTAATTTAATTAGATTATCTAACTATTATCACAAAAAAATTATCTTCCCACCCCCAGTCTCTTTTCGATGCTTGCATTCAGCTTTACCATTACCTTGTCAAAAACCTGCTGTTCTTCCGGCTCAAGCCCGATTGGCAAAGATGAACAGGTCGACCAAAACACCGGCAATATTCGGCTCACTAAGTCGCGGCCCTCCGATGTAATGCTCACATGAATCATGCGGCGATCAATAGCGCTTTGTTCGCGGGCAATCCAGCTGCGCTTCTCCAGCCAATCCAGCAGAGCCGTTACCGAGGCTCTGCGAATGCCAAGCCGCTCAGCAAGCGCGGATGGCGTCACAAGCTCCCGGCCTTCATGCAGCGTTAGCAGCAGCAGCAGATCGAATTTGCTTTCGGTAATGCCAAATTCGGCTAAGTCGTTATCCATGACGTCCAAAATATGATCGCCTAGCCACAGCATAAGCAGTCCGATTGAAGCCGATTTCCGGTCCGTGTCCTGTGCAGCCGTAGCCTGCATGAGCTCCAGGTAGGGACTTGCTCCGAGCTTTGGCAGCTGCTCAGCCGTAAGCTCCTTATTATTTTTTCTAGCCATTGCGTACCTCCGCCTTTGCGGCTGCCTTGGTATCTCGTTTTTGCAAGGCAACGATTATAGTTAGATAATCTAATTAAATTTAATTTACGCTATTTTTTGCAAAAAGGCAAGGGCGTCTATGAAAAAATAAGCCTTGCCCCGCGGCAAGACTTTCAAATCCAATTTATGACAGAAAAATATTAGATTCCCTAGCAACCTGCAGCGCCTGGACGCGATTGCTCACACCAAGCTTTCTATATATGCTCTTAATATGCCACTTTATCGTCTCGCTCGCATTGCCGAGCTTGGCGGCGATTTCCTTATTTGCCAAGCCATCAGCAATGAGCCGCAGCACCCGCATTTCCTGTTCCGTTAAAATCATTTTCACCTGCTGCTTCTCTCCTGCTTCCACATTCAAAGCAAGAAGCAATGCCCTAACATAATCCAGCGTCACAACGGGCACCCGCTGCTCTTTAACGCTCTTATATGCATGTCTATTCCGTGTATAAGCGATTAGCAATAAGGCCATCCGTTCGCCTTCATCAATGAAGCTGCGAATGTAGCCTTCCGGCTCGGCAAGCCGCAGCGCTCCCTCCAGCTGTGCAAGCGCAGCATCCATCCGGCCCATTTGCTCAAAAATTAAGCTTTGCAAAATCATGCTTTTTATGCGGTCGCGAAGCCGGTCCTCCGTGCTTAATAGCTGAAGCAGCCGCCCTAGCAAATGCAGCGCATCGTCCGGCCTGCCGCAGGCAGCAAGCACTCTGGCCAATATGAGATGCTCAGGCACACGGCCTAGCGATACTTCGTCCGTATGCCGCATGCCGCAATGATGGAGCCAATTTTGCGCCTCTTGGATGAAGCCTTGCCGCAAAGCAAGCCGAGCTTGCTCCGCTTCAATTCGCAAATGGAACAATACCGCATCGGGAGAATCGATATGCGACTTTAGCTGCATGAGCAGCTCCGCGGCCCGCTCGCTATTTCCCTTAGCCTGCTCAATTTGTGAAGCGCTAACCGCTAATTGAATCATAATTCGGGCAAAAGGCTTAATATCGCCGCGTCCAAGTGCTTGATTCGTATAAAACGAAGCGTCATCCAGCCGATTCCATTCATAAAGCAATTTGCTGTACGACACGTTGAGGAAGCCGATAAACGGGTATTGTTTTTTATCCTCCCATGCTTTAATCCATCTCAGTAAAAATGCACCAGCCGCATGAAGATCGTTTATAAATGCCAAGTGGTCGTCAAAAGCATCATAGCCTTGATAGCGATTGCGTCCCATCGTTTGAAAAAAACTGCCCTCTGGCATGTATTGCTCCATTTGCTCCAAATATTCCGACGTCAACTTGAGGTCTTTATGTAAATAGGAAACGATGGAGCAAAAGAAATAAATGTTGCCCATTGCCCGCTTCCAATCCGCTTCAGCTAATTGCTCTTTCAATAAAGCAAAGCGAATTCGGGCTTGCTCTATTTTGCGGAAAGCGGCTTTCCATTCCCCCACCCCGAGCAGAACCGAAATATAAAACATTTCAACCATCGGCTTATCTGCAAAGGTGCTTTCCGGCAAGACGGACAGCCATCTATTTAATACAACGCTTTTCGTTTGCATGAAAGCAATGAGATTTTTCTCTATTAAACGTACGGCATCGCTATACTGCTGGCCCTGCAGAAAATGCTCAACTGCCCCCTGCTCAAACCCCTGGCTCTCCAGCCATTGTGCGGCACGAATGTGCGCTTGCAGCTTTTTATCCGGCTTTTCCCTCAGCAGCAGCTGCTGCAAAAAATCCGAAAGCAAATGATGATACCGATACCAGCCACGCTGCTCGTCAAGCGGGATAATAAATAAATTCAATCGTTCGATTTTCTCCAATTGCGCCTGGCTGTTGGCACAGCCCGTTACCGCCTCGCATATAGAAGCGTTCAACCTTTGTAAAATTGACGTTTCCAGTAGAAAATCGCGCAATTGAATCGGCAGCTGACTAAATACTTCCTCCAGCAAATAGTCCGAAATATGATGATGATGCCCATTAAACTGCTCAATCGATTCCGGAATATTGCCGCTCTGCTTTAAGGAAATGGCAGCCAGCTGCAAGCCGCTGATCCAGCCCTCCGTCTGAAGGCACAGCAGCGCCACCTGTTCTTTCGTTAAATGCAGCTCTGTCAAATCGCGAAAAAAAACAAAGCCTTCCTCCAGCTCAAACCGCAGATCGGGCATCTTGATTTGATGAAATTCCCCTTTTGCCCGCAGCTTTGCTGTAGGAATGGGAAGTTCATTGCGGCTGGCGATATATATATGAATATGGGCAGGCAAGTGCTCCAGCAAATAAATGAAAGAATGCTGAATAGACGGCAGTTCAATAAATTGAAAATCGTCAAGAATGATGGAAAGCTCGCTATCCAAGCCGGCAAGCTCATTCAGCAGCATGCTCATCGCAGGCTCTGCGGATACCGATGGCCCTTTCTCTATCAAGGCTCGAAGGGAAGGAGCAAACCCGGCAACACGGGCTTGAATGGACGCTGTCACATAGCTCCAAAAGGCAATCCAATCATTGTCATGCACATCCAGTGAAACCCATGCCACTGGCGAGCTGCATAATCTCGCCCACCCGCTCAAGGCTGTCGTTTTCCCATAGCCGGCTTGTGCGGAAACGACGGTCAGCTTCGCTTTCATTCCCTCTTCCAGCTTGCTCATCAGCTTCGGCCGAAATACTAAAGGGCTGCGAATAGGAGGAATATGAAGTTTAATGCTTGCCATTACTTGCGGACACCTCCGAAAATGCCTATGTATCAATACCCATTATTTCAGGCCACCCCCTAGTATAGCAGAAAACAGGGCAATAAAAATACGGCACGTACTGTTTGACCAGTACCCGCCGTATTAGATAGGTTAGCTTATGAATTAACGATTGTTGAGGTGTCCCACAGATGGGCAGCGTCTCTAAGTGGAGGCGTTGCCGCGATCTGCAGTATAGGCTGGCACCATTGGAGCTGAGCAGCTCGGCTGATGCCTTGAGAGGCAAAATGCGTCGTATTGTGTCACCGAAAAAAACAATGCTGTATTCTTGTTTATCATAATAGGAAGCAAGCGATTAGAAAATCCCCCGTTTGGGGGGGGGAGGATCAACTCGTTTCTTGAAACAGCTGCTTCGCTGCTTGGATAGCAGCTGCGGCACGCGGCCAGCCCGCGTAAAAAGCAAGATGGGTTAATGCCTCTACGACCTGCTCCTCCGTCAAGCCATGCTGCCTCCCTAGACGAATATGGAAGGGCAGCTGCTCCGTCGATCCGGCGGCCACTAATGCAGATATCGTAAGCAGGCTGCGTTCCCGAAGCGACAGCTGCTCTCTTTTCCAAACCTCTCCGAAGAGCAGCTCCTCCGAATATTGGACAAAAGCGGGCGCTATATCTCCGAACGTTTGCCGGACATTTGAAGCGATCGCTTCTGGAGGGTTAATCATTTGGGCGATCCCGCTGCCGAACGTCCAATCTTCCAGTTCCGTCCCGACGAGCATGATGAATACATCTTCCTCGCGAATGGCCAGTTCGCTCGCCAAACGCTGCGCTACCCTTTTATAAAAATGCTGCTTTTGCACCGTGCTTCTTCCAGATTTCAAAGTAATTTGGATAAAAAGCAACTCTTCGGTCCGCCTAATATTTAGATAATGGGGACTATAATAAAATTCGCTTGCCCGATGCCCATGGAATACTTGAAAAAAATCGTCCTCCGGCACATGGAAATGCTCCATAAGAGCACCCATAATAACCTGACTAATGGCTGACAGCTGTGGCTCATCATATTTATTTTCCAAATAACTGACTCTGACGAATGGCATGCTGGCTTCCTCCTTCAATTGGATGCCCTCATTGTACGCCTTCCTCACTTATTTGTATAATTGAATAAAATCATATTCTTATTCAATTATACCGAATAAGATGGTTGGCTATTTATACAAGGAGCTGTTCAGCAGCAATTTGAAGGAAACAAGGCCTAGGCCTACAGCGCTCACTCTTTTTCCCGCAGCGAGTTGAACCCCTCTCCGAACACTTCGACGACGTCGTGAACGGTAACAAAGGCGTAGCGGTCCGTATCGTGGACCAGCTTTTTGAGCCGGCCTACTTCGGAGCGGCTGACGACGCAGTAAATAATTTTTTTCTCGGCATCGCTGTAACCGCCTTTCCCGTGGAAAAACGTCGTGCCTCGCTGCATTTCCGTGTGGATGCGGGCTGATATTTGATCGGCATGGCTCGTAATGATGATCGCCGCTTTGCCTCTTCCCGAGCCTTCCATGACGTAGTCAAGCACCCGCGTGCCCACGAAAACGGCCACAATCGTATACATCGCCCGTTCCCGATCCAAATAAATAAGCGACAGCACAATAGTGGCGCAGTCGAACATAAAAACGCTTCTTCCGACAGGCCATCCCCAATACTTTTTGAGCACCTGCGCCAAAATGTCCGTTCCGCCGCTCGTCCCGCCATACCGGAAAACAAGGCCCAACCCGACGCCGACCGTCACGCCGGCATATAAGGAAGCCAGCAGCAGATCGCTCATAACAAAATGAAAGTCCCGAAAGATGTATACAAAAAACGAGAACATCAACGTTGCAAAAACGGTATAAGCCAAAGAACGCCCTCCGAGCGCCTTCCAGCCAACAAAAAAAAGCGGGAGGTTAAGCAAAAAATTGGTTACCCCTGCATCCCAGCCAAACATATATTTCAGCAATAAGCTGGCTCCGGTAATACCACCCTCGGCCAGCCCGTTAGCTGCATTGAAATAGTTGATGCCAAAGCCCATAATCGCCGAGCCGACGAGGATGGCAGCACCATTTTTCAAATGCTCGTTCATGCAAATTCTTCCTGGAGCCGCGCTTCGGCCGCCTCGTTCGTGGTCTCTTGGCTGAGGCTCCGGCGCGCTACGCCCGACTGGTAGGCTGCGGCAATGACGGCTTCCCGCACTTTTTCCACAACATGTTGGTTAAATACGCTTGGAATAATGTAGGACTCATTCAGCTCCTCTTCCGTAACGACGGAAGCGATCGCGCTTGCCGCGGCCAGCTTCATCTCCTCCGTAATTCGCGAGGCGCGGCAGTCGAGGACGCCGCGGAACAAGCCCGGGAAGCAAAGCACGTTGTTGATCTGATTCGGGTAATCCGACCTTCCGGTCGCCATCACGCGGACGTACGGCTCCGCTTCTTCCGGCGGAATTTCCGGCGTCGGATTCGCCATGGCGAAAACGATCGGATCGCTGGCCATATTTTGTACATCGTCCACACGGAGCACCTTAGGCCCGGACAGTCCGATGAATATATCGGCGCCGCTGATTACCTCTCTCAAAGTGCCGCTTCGGCCCTCGGGATTCGTATGCTCGGCAAACCATTGCCACGCAGCATTGTCATAGGTTTGCCCCCGCACGATAGCGCCTTGCCGATCCACGCCGATAAGGTTGGTCACCCCGGCGGCAAGCAGCATTTTGGTGCAGGCGATACCCGCCGCTCCGATGCCGCATACGACTACCTTGCAGCGGCCAAGCTCTTTTTTCACCACTTTGACGGCGTTCAGCAATCCTGCTAGCAGGACGACCGCCGTCCCGTGCTGGTCATCATGGAAGACGGGGATATCCAGTTCCTCGATCAACCGATTCTCGATTTCAAAACAGCGCGGCGACGAAATATCCTCCAGATTGATGCCGCCGAAAGTCGGCGCGAGCGCTTTGACAATTTGAATAATTTCTTCGGTGCTCTGCGTATTCAGGCAAATGGGAAACGCATCCACACCGGCCAATTGCTTAAACAGCATCGCTTTGCCTTCCATAACCGGCATCGCCGCCTCCGGCCCGATATTGCCGAGTCCGAGCACCGCAGAGCCGTCGGAAACGACCGCAACCGTGTTGCGCTTGATCGTCAGCGAATGCGCTTTTCTCGGGTCCTCGTGGATCGCCATGCAGACTCGCGCCACGCCCGGCGTATAAACGCGCGACAAATCCTCGCGGTTTTTGATCGGCATTTTCGGCACCATTTCGATTTTCCCGCCGAGATGGATCAGAAAGGTTTGGTCGGAAACATGCAAAACTTTGATGCCTGCCAATTTTTTGACAGCGCTTACAATAAAGTCGGAATGCTTATGATCGCTCACGTGAACCGTAATATCCCGAATCGTCGTCGCTTTGCCGGATTTCGCGACATCGATCGCAATAACATCCCCGCCGGCATCGCCGATCGCTGTCGCGATCTGCCCGAACGTCACCACATCCTTGGCGATTTCCAGCCTAATAATAATACTTGTGCCTCCACTTACACTCGCCTTTACCGTCATTCACGATCACTCCCAGTCCACAAATTGCCGCTGCTGAAATCGGCCATTCCAACCGATCCCAAAGAGCTGCTCCATTTATTGCGCAGGCGGCGTCGCCGCTGATTTTTTGTTTTTCAAATAATAAATAAGGTAACACATGACGACGAAAGGAACTCCGCAATACAAAGCGATGCGCTGAGCAGGATCGAAATACAATCCTATGCAGGACGTCAGACAGAGCAGGAACGCCGCAATGGGCACATAAGGGTACAGCGGAGTCCGATATTTCAAATCCTGAAGCCTGCCGCCCTCCCTAAGAAACTGCCTGCGGAACATAAATTGCGAAGCAACGATGCCCATCCATACGGCTACGACGGCGAACCCGGAGATGGCGATCAGAACGACGTAGACGGTATCAGGAGCAATCACACTGGAGAGCAGGGACAGGCAGGAAACCAGCATGCTGATGATCAGCGCATTCAACGGTACGCCACTCGATGTCACTTTCCCAAGCCACGGGCTGATCATTTTTTCCTGGGAAAGCGCCCAAAGCATCCGCGTCGAAGCATACAGTCCCGAATTGCCCACCGACAGCAAAGCGGTCAAAATGACAAAGTTCATAATGTCGGCCGCATACGGAATGCCGATCTTGTCAAATACGAGAACGAATGGACTCTCGATAACTCCCGCTTCCTTCCACGGGATAAGCCCGGCCAGCACGATAATCGCGCCGACGAAGAAGATCATCGTCCGCCAAACGACTGTGCGGATGGAGCGCGGAATGCTGACGTCCGGATTTTCCGTCTCCCCTGCGGTCACGCCGATCAGCTCGGTGCCGGAGAAAGCGAAATTGACGGATATCATGACGAATAATACCGGCAGGAAGCCGTTTGGAAATAACCCGCCCTGATTCAACAGGTTAGAGAACATCGGCGCCGAGGCGTTGCCTTCCATCGGAATGAGCCCAAACATGGCCGCTCCGCCAAGCCCAATGAAAAGGATAATAACAATGACCTTAAAGCCGGCAACCCAAAACTCGGATTCTGCAAAAAATTTCACGGATAAAGCATTTAAAGCAAACAGTAAAACGGCGAATATCGCACTCCAAATCCAAACCGAGATATCAGGGAACCATCGCTGCATCAGCAGACCCGCCGCCGTAAACTCCGATCCGACCGTCACGACCCACGTCAGCCAATAAAGCCAGCCGATAGTAAAACCCGTAGCAGGCCCGATAAATTTGGTCGCATAAGCCGGGAATGAACCTGTAACCGGCATCGCCACGCTCAATTCGCCCAGACAAAGCATCACTAGATACATAATCAGCGCGCCGACCAAGTAAGCAAGCACGGCCCCTCCCGGTCCGGCCAGGTTCAACGTATAGCCTGTGCTTAGAAAAAGTCCCGTTCCGATGACGCCGCCAAGTGAAATCATGAAAATATGCCGGCTTTTCATTGATCTTTTCAATGTGTGCTGCTCGTTCTCGCCAATTTTGCTCATCCTATTTCGCTCCCTTGTCGAAGTTTTCGAGATACTCAAGGCCCGCAATTCCAGGGGTTGTCATTTCAAAGGGATTTAATATAACATCTAGCTCTTCGGGGGTCAAAAGATTTCTTTCCAGACATATTTCCTTGATCGTTTGTCCGGAATGAAGCGCTTCCTTTACTAGCCTGGCAGCGGTTTCATAACCGAGATGAGGATTCAGCGCCGTCATGACGCCGAAGCTACGTTCCACGTGCAATCTGCAGGTTTCCTCATTCGCCTGAATGCCTTCCACGGCCTCGCGCAGGAAAACGTTGAGCCCGTTGCGCAAGATGAGTAAGGATTGGAGCAAATTATGGGCCAAGACCGGCCCCATCACATTCAGCTCAAGCTGGCCCGCTTCTGCAGCCAAGCAAATCGTATGATCGTTGCCGATCACCTGAAAGGCGATCTGGTTGACCATTTCCGCCATGACCGGATTAACCTTGCCCGGCATAATCGACGAGCCGGGCTGCTTGGGAGGGAATTGAATCTCTCCCAGTCCGGCTCGAGGTCCCGAAGCCATAAGCCTGAGATCATTGCAAATTTTAGACAGATTTACCGCCATAATTTTAAGCGCCGCAGAGAGCGCCGTAAAGGCGTCCGTATTTTGAGTTGCGTCCACCAAATCATCCGCCGCGGTTAAAGGAAGTCCTGTCTGCTCAATCAAATTCCGCACGGCCAGCTCGCTGTACTTCAGATTGGCGTTGAGCCCCGTGCCGACGGCTGTCGCGCCCAGATTAACCGTCAGCAATCCGGCTGCCGCCGCGGTAATTCTTGCAAGGTCCCTGCCGATTACGCGGGAATAGGCGCCGAACTCTTGTCCCATCCGGATCGGAACCGCATCCTGCAAATGGGTGCGTCCCATTTTCAGAACATCGTCAAACTCCTCCGCTTTCCGCGCAAACCCCGCTTCGAGAGCCGCAACAGCGGCCAGCAGCGGTTCGGCGAGCCGGTAAGCGGCGATGCGGATCGCCGTCGGAACCGTATCGTTCGTCGATTGGGACATGTTGACGTGATTGTTCGGCGAGCAGTGGAAGTAATCGCCTTTCCGCTTGCCGAGCCACTCCAGCGCCCGATTGGCCAGCACTTCATTCATATTCATATTGATGGAAGTGCCCGCCCCGCCCTGGATGGCATCGACGATAAAATGCGCCGACAGCTTGCCCGCAGCCGCCTCCTCCGCAGCCTGCACAATCGCGGAACCGATCGTTTTCGGCAGCATGCCGGTTTCCATATTGGCCAAAGCCGAGGCCTTCTTGATCTCGGCCAAAGCCGTCATCAAATGCGGGCTGACCGGGGTTCCGGTAACCGGGAAATTTTCGGTGGCCCGTAGAGTCTGGATGCCGTAGTAGGCTTCGGCGGGCACCGCCTTTTCACCGAGAAAATCATGTTCGATACGCACTGACATGTGGATCTCTCCCCGAAGTCATCTTGGTGGAATACACGTTCGTTTCATTTATTTCGCCATCTGAAAGCAGACCACTTTCGGCTCGGTCATCTCGTGAAGCGCGAAGGCAACGCCCTCCCGGCCAAGTCCGGAGCCTTTAACGCCACCGAAAGGCATGGCGTCAATGCGGTAATCCGAGCTGTCGTTGACCATCACGCCGCCAACGTCAAGCTTGTGAACGGCGGTAAAGGCATGCTCCAGATTTGCCGTGAAAATTCCTGCCTGCAGCCCGAAATCGACGCCGTTGGATTCGCGTATTGCCGTATCCAAATCAGGCACGCTGAAAATCGTCACGACGGGACCGAACACTTCCTCTTTCACGACTTTGCACGTCTTCGGAACGTTGGCCATAACCGTCGGCTCCACGAATGCACCGCGGCGCTGGCCGCCGCACAGCAGTTCTCCGCCCTGCTCTACCGCTTCCCGAATCCAGCTCTCCACGCGCTTCGCTTCTCTTTCGTTGATCATCGGGCCCATGTCCGTGTCCTCTTCCAACTTGCTGCCCATGCGGTACAGCTTCGTTCTGGCGACGAATTGGGCGACAAAGGATGCGTACACCGCCTCCTGCACGTAAATGCGCTGCACGCCCAGGCAATTTTGGCCCGCCGCCCAGAATGCGCCGGATACGGTCGCTTCGACCGCGTCGCTAATATTCGCGTCGTTCAATACGATTGCCGGGGAGTTGGAGCCGAGCTCCATGCCCATTTTTTTTAGTCCGCCCTTTTGCATGATCGCTTTGCCTGTCGTCAGCCCCCCGGTAAACGAAATCATTCTGACATCGGGATGCGTCACCAGAGCATCGCCGATTTCGCTGGCATTGCCCGTTACGACCGATAAAATTTTGGCAGGCAGACCCGCCTGATCAAAAGCTTCCGCCAGCATCAGCGCGCTAAGCGGAGTCGCAGGCGCAGGCTTTACAATAATGGCGTTGCCTGCGGCGATTGCCGGGCCGACCTTGTGCGCAACCAGGTTCAGCGGATCGTTGAAGGGCGTAATCGCCCCGATGATGCCAATCGGAAAACGGTAGTAGTAGCCGAAACGTTTTTCACTGCCCGGCATCTGGTCGAACGCGATCGTCTCGCCATGCAGCCGTCTGGCCTCCTCCGCGCTGATGCGCAGCGTCTCCACGCATCTTCTGACTTCCTTCCGCGCTTCTTTGATCGTTTTGCTGCCTTCGCGGGCAATCGTCTTCGCGTAGTCTTCCTTATGCGCGTCCACCCAGTCGGCTGCGCGGTTCAGAATGGCGATCCGCTCATGCGTCGGCAGCTCCGAGCTCAGCCGGAACCCTTCCTTCGCCTGTTCGATGGCATACAGCATGTCCGCCGTCGAGGCAGCGGGCACGGTCGCGATCAGGCTATCGTCCTGCGGATCGCGGACTTCCATCAAGTTCTCGCGCAGCACCCATTGTCCGGCCAAATACATCTTGCTTTTCTTTTCCATAGTTTCCATAGTCATTGTTTACACCTCATCCTGGTTGTTTAATTTCTATGATTGCAGAAGCTACAGTTGATTGCGGTGAATGTTGATCAGATCAATCAAAATCGAAAAGCCTGTTTCCTTGCGTCCGGCTCCGGCGCCCATCAGCGTGATCGGCCCGGCCAAATCGCAATCGTACGTAACGGCATTCAATGCGCCGCCGACGCCCGCCAGCGGATCGCTAAGCGGAATCGCCTCCGGCCCTACCTTGGCGATGACCTCCTCGCCGTCGCGCCAGCAGCGTGCGATCAGCTTCCAGCGCTTGCCTTCCTGTTTGGCGCGCTCCATATCTTCCCGGGTCAGCTTGCTAATCCCTTCGCAGGCAACGTCCTCCCTTTCCAGAGGCACATTCATCACGATATTGCTCAAAATCGTAATCTTGTACTGCGCGTCATAGCCTTCGACATCGCTGGTCGGGTCCGCTTCCGCATAGCCTAGTCCTTGCGCCTCGGCAAGCGCGTCCGCATAGCTCATGCCCTCTTCCATCCGGGTCAGCATATAATTAGTCGTCCCGTTCAAAATGCCCTTGATCTCGTTGATCCGATTGCCCGAAAGCGCGGTGATTGGCATGCGGAGCGCAGGCGTTCCGCTCATGACCGTTCCTTCGTACCCCCAGCGAACGCCGTTTCTGCGAGCAAGCTCCGACAGCTCCTGATAAGCAAGCGCGACCGGGCCTTTATTGCTCATCACGACATTTTTCTTGCATTTGAATGCGGCGCGGCAGTGATCGATTGCCGGCTGGCCCGTCTTCACATCGGTAAAAGTCAGCTCTACAATCGTATCGGCATTCGTTTCCTGAATCGTCTTGAAACTGTCCCAGCCGCGGTTTAGCCCCGGCTCTTCGGGGTAGGCGTCGAGCCTGCCCGTTTCTTTTACAGCCCGCAGCGCTTCCACGATATTCAAGCCGTCCGGATGATACAAAGAGCCTTTCATCATGTCCGAGATCGCGACAATTTTCGCCTGAAACCCGGTATCGCTGTGCAATGCCTTGCTTTTCTCTTCCAATATTTCCGCCAGCCCCTGGCCTACGACACCAAAGCCAAGCAGTGCAATTTTGAGTTCCATATCGATCTCTCCTTATAGGTTATGGATGCTTAAAGGCATCTGCGATTCTACATAGGCTAGCGCTTGCGACAAGTCGGCGATCAAATCCTCCGTATCCTCGATGCCGACAGAGATGCGCAGCAGGCCTTCGGAAATGCCCAGCGCCTGGCGCTCTTCTAGCGTGCATTCGACATGGCTGGTCGTTCTCGCCGGTCCGTAAATCGTTTCGACGGCGCCAAGATTGCCTGCCCGGTTCGCATACTGGAGCCGCGGCAGCAGCAGCTTGATCGTTTCCATTTCCCCTTTGAGCACAACGCTCAAAATGCCGCCAAAGCCGTTCATCTGCTTTTTTGCAATATCATGATGCGGATGTGTCTCCAGACCAGGATAGTTGACGGACTCGACAAGCGGATGTTTTTGCAAAAAGCGGGCGATCTCCATGGCGCTTTGCGCCTGCTGGCGGACGCGGAGCTTAAGCGTTTTCATCCCCCGCAAAATCAGATAAGCCGCCCACGGATCGAGGTTCGCCCCGTGAATTTCCCGGTAGTGGTACACCTTCTCCATCAAAGCTGCGGACCCGCACACGACGCCTCCGAGCACATCGGCATGGCCGCTTAAAAATTTGGTGGCACTGTGAATGACGAGATCGACGCCGAGCTTCAGCGGATTTTGATTGATCGGCGTTGCGAACGTATTATCGACCATCACCAGCGCGCCGACGGCTTTCGCCGCTTTGGCCAAACGTTCGATATCGGTAATTTTCAGCGTCGGATTCGTCGGCGACTCCAGGTAAAGCACGCTGCAGCCCTTGGCAATCTCGCGCTCGATCTCCTCATGATCACCGGTATTGCACAGCACTGTTTCTACATGAATTTGCGGCAAAAATTCCGTGAAAATTTTGTTCGTTCCGCCGTAAGTGTCCTTGACGGAGACGACGCGGTCGCCAGGCCGCAAAAACGTATAAAGCGCGCTGCTGATCGCCGCCATGCCGGACGAAAAAGCGATAGCCTCTTCCGCCTCTTCCAGAAGCCGCACCTTTTCTTCCATCGCCCGGACGGTCGGGTTCGACATCCGGTTGTAGGTATATCCCGGTTTGTTCCCCAGCGCCACTTCCTGCCATTCGTCAACGTCGCTATAGTCGTAAGCTACGCTGAGCACGACGGGAACCTGAGTGGATCCGAATACTCGGAAATCCTTCTCCCCGCCCCATACCGCTTTTGTGCCTATTCGCGCATTGTTATCGATGTGTTCACGCATTGCTTTCTCACCCTTTGCTATTGTTCATAGATTCTAGGAAAACTTTGCTTGCACCATTATAAATTGTATATTGTATACAACATATGGCGCGATTGCTCCTTTTGACAACGGTATGAATGCCTCCTGATCAATTTTGTATTTTGTATACAATATACAATATCCTTGTTTATGTTTCTGATCATATCATGCATTCTTTTGAAAATCAACAAATTTATGAAGCGCTTTCAAAATGGCCTCGCAGCTTGATCAAACCCTATGACAATGGTACTATGAATCATAGATTTCCCTGCAGATACTGGAAACCGCATTTTTCATTCGTCCTAAAGGAGCGCTACAATGACCATCAAAAAGTACCAGTCTTTAAAAGATCATGTGTACAATTATATAGCAGAAAAAATTCAAAACGGCTCTTTGCTGCCTAATCAGAAATTGAACGAAGCCTCCATTTGCCAAACGCTGGGGGTCAGCCGTACTCCTGTCCGGGAAGCATTGATTCAGCTGGCCTCGGAAAATTTGCTGGAAAATTTGCCCCGCCGAGGCTTCATCGTCAAAGAGCTGGATACGAAAAAGAAGCTGGATGTTTTTCAGGTCGTCGGGGTGCTGGATGCGCTTGCCGCCACTTTATCCGTTTCACATTTAGACGAAGACGATATCGCAACGATGGAGCGGCTGGTTGAAAAAATCGACTTGGCGATCCAGCAGCAAAACTATACCGATTACCAGCATTGGCAGAACGATTTCCATAATGTTTACTTATTGAAATGCAACAACAGCACCTTAACTGAAATATTGAAATCGCTGCAAAACAGCTTTATCCGGCAAATTTACTTAAGCGAGGACAAGCAGCGGCTGTTTTCGGTATTGTCGCAAATGAATGAGGAGCATAAGCAGATTATTCAGCTTTTCAAAGAAAGAGATTCTGCAAAGCTGGACGAGTTTATTAAAACCGTGCATTGGAAAATTGATTACCTCGATATGATATAAACGGCTAAAACCAGTAGACGAGACGCTTGTCCGTGTACTGGTTTTTTCGTTTTCCTTCGGGCTGCGGGTCGCAGTACCGTTTTAGCCCTTTACGCTGGCGATTCGCGAGGAAGATGTTTTCATCATGCTCGTCATCAATTGGATGTCCCTATTGTACGCCTCCCCGTTTATTTATATAATTGAATAAAATAATAACCTAATTCAGTTTTACCGAATGAGATTATTAGCTATTTATATAAGGAGCTGTTCAGCATGGATTTGAAGGAATTAACGACGTTTCAAACGATTGTTCAAGAAGGAAACTTTTCTAAAGCCGCCCTCAAGCTGCATTATGCCCAGTCTACCGTCACTAATCAGGTTCAGCGGCTGGAGAAAGCGCTTGGCATTCAGCTGTTCAAACGGGGCTGGGATGCCGAGCTTACGGCCTCCGGGCAATTGTTCGCCGCCGAGGTAGACAAGCTAATTGGACATTGGCATTATGTAGCGGAGCAGGCGAAGGCTTTGCAGGAAGAAGAAATCGGGACGGTCAGCGTAGGCGCGTTAGAATCGCTCGCAAAGCAGGTACTGCCTGCTTCACTCCGGCGCTTCCAGGCGCAAAAGCCTCGTGTTTCCTGCCATTTTGTTATAGGCAATACCGACACGCTGTCGCGTGCAGTGCTGCAAGGCGGGCTCGACTTTGCCATTTGCGGGGAGCCTGCTGATTCGACTTCCTTTCGCTTTGAGCCCTTGTTCGAGGAAAAAATCGCCTTTGTTGCAGCGAATGACCATCCCCTAGCGAAAAGGGACGGCATAGATTTTGCTGAGCTGCTTGCTTATCCTTTGCTAATTGGGGGAAGTACATGCCTTTATTATTTGCGATTATCCAAGCAGTTTTCACGCTATGACGAATCCCCCCTCCTGCATACGGTCAGCCAAATTTCTGCAATTCCAGCATTTATCCAGCAGACAGCCGCTATAGGCGTTGTTCTTGCTTCGACAGAGCTGGCGCCAAATCTGGTTGCCCTTGATGTAAAGCTCAAGGATGCCTCCATTCCCATCGGCTTGCTGCAGCTGCGCAATGAGAGTTATGCGGCGACCTCCAAGCATCAATTGATGCAATATATCAAAGAGGAGCTGTCACTTGCTTAAAGTAAGCTTATAGGTTTATGATAGTCATACAAATGGCTAAAGGAGGCATTTTTCGTGGATCATGTGGACAAACAAATTTTATTCCATTTGCA
The DNA here is from genome assembly GCF_001422685.1 of Paenibacillus sp. Leaf72. Lineage (NCBI taxonomy): Bacteria > Bacillati > Bacillota > Bacilli > Caryophanales > Paenibacillaceae > Paenibacillus > Paenibacillus sp. Leaf72. The sequence goes on from NZ_LMLV01000001.1 coordinate 1,028,101, forward strand.
AAATCAAGCGAGAATTTCCATGACGGACCTTGGCAAAAGTGTGGGCCTGTCCCAACCGGCTGTAACGGAAAGAGTCAGACGGCTGGAGGAAAAAGGCGTTATCGAGGAATACCGCACGATCATTTCCCCAGAAAAAATCGGCAAGCCCTCCATCGCCTATATGCTGTTTCAGACGCGGGATTGCCATGCCTTTCTTGATTTTGTCCATACCTCTCCCGATGTCATGGAGTGCCACCGCATCAGCGGCCAGCACAATTACTTATTGAAAGTGATGACCGACTCTACCCGATCCCTTGAAGAATTCGGCAATCAATGCGATAAATATGGGACGTATACGATTTTGATCGTCATGTCGTCCCCCATTGATCATAAGCTTCTAATCCCTGTTCTTGCGGAAGCACAGTACCTCACGGATTTAGGCTGATGCTACTCAGCCTCTATTCGAACGGAAACCATGCTCCTTGGCAAGCCAGGCGATGAGCAGAGCGATGATTACCAGCAAGGAAAGTACCCATGGGAAAGAAATAACACCCAGCGTTTCAAGCAAAAGCGCACCGATTAATCCACCCCCGCCAATCGCCAAATTCCAGGCCGTCACCAGCATGGATTGCGCCACATCTGCATGATCGCCAGCGGCTTCGGCCACCGCTGTCTGCAGCAGCGTCGCTGCCCCGCCAAATGTCAGCCCCCACAATGCAATGGCTATATAAATGATCATCGACTCGCTGCTGCCTATTCCCAGCAGAATAGAGGCGACGGCGAAACCCGCGAGGCTTATTAAAACCATAGTCCGCAGCATACAGTCAATCAACAGGCCAATAAGTATGATGCCCGCAACCGATGCCATTCCAAAAACTAGTAAAACAACATCAACGCGCTCCACAAGCCCGACCATAGCCAAATAGGGCGCTATATACGTATAAAGAATGTTATGTGCAAGCATCCAAGCCAGAACGACGGCTAAAACGGGCCTTACTCCCGGAATTGTCATTACGTTGTAGAGGGAACGTTTCTTGGCAGAAGGTTGTCCTGCAAAGTCGGGCATCTTCCACATCATCCACAAGATGAGCAGCATAGCAAGCAGCGACATGATTCCAAAAACAAACCGCCAGCCCGCAAATACACCAAGAAAAGTACCCGCCGGAACTCCCAGTGCAAGCGCAATTGGCGCCCCAAGCATCGCTACCGCCATGGCGCGGCCCTTCAGAGCATCAGGCACCATGCGGCGAGCATAGCCAGCTGACATGCCCCATAATATGCCAGAGCTTACACCCGCCATAAAACGGGCAATCAAGGTCAGCCCATAACTGGAGGAAAACGCCGTTACGCTGTTGAACAGCAAAAAGCCGAACATACATAGCAGAAGCAGAGGCCGTCTACGCCAATTGTTTGTAGCCGCGGTCAAAGGAATGGCTGTCAATAATGTTCCCAGCGCGTACGCGGTGACCAGTTGGCCGGCAAGCGACTCTGAAATATGGAGTCCCCGTCCGATTTGCGGCAGCAAACCTGCGGGAATCGTCTCGGTCAGAATACAAATAAATCCTGCCATAGCAAGCGCTAATAATGCGGCCCATGGCAAACGATCAGTAGCTGGGGTACTCGCTGCCGCTCGGCGGGCAGAAGTAAGTTGATGCTTGTTCAATGTAAAAACACTCCCTTAATAATAGGTTCACTCGTCAGCAAAGCCATCCATCGTTTTGCTGATTTAAGTTTACATATTTAAGAGCTTGATTTACATGCAATGAACAAGGCATACTTGTTATTTTTCAAAGGAATTGCATTTAATTGCCCTTCTCTGCCGTTAATTTAAAAGCGTATCCTCATCCAGCTCTTAATAAAATCGCCGTAATGCCCATTAATGCAAATTTTGCTGGAGCTAGGCGAAATCAAGGAGAAGCTTGTGCTTAGAATTCAACGCGCCCACGACTTTGGTCGGGTGCCGCCACCTGCCGCAGTCTGTTCCCAATCGCGGCGTTCTCCGATACAATATAGCCACATATGTTGGAGGAGCGATTGAAAATGGATTACGAACAGAAAGTGCACAACGAAATTGCCGCTTGGGAGCGCCAGTTGTTCAAGCCGCCCGGTTGGTTGGAGAGAACATCGAAGACGATTGGCAAGCGAATCAACGACTTGATTCCACCCAAGGTGCACAACGTCATGACGGCCACCATAAAATCCATCGTGCGGACAGCGCTGTTCGGTGCGGAATATACGCCTCAGCGACCGGTGCAGCGGACTCTTTCTCTAGAACATGCCGATCAAGAAGCGCAACGCTTGTTTTCCTTATACCAAAAAATCGCGACTGCCGAAGGCGCAGGCACTGGGGCGGGCGGCATTGTGCTTAACGTCGTGGACTTCCCTGCGTTAATCGCAATTAAGATGAAATTTTTGTTTGAATTGGCTCATAACTACGGGTATGACACGAAGGATTTTTCCGAGCGCGTTTTCATTCTTAAGGTGTTCCAAATGGCGTTCTCCGGTCCCGAACAGCGCGCCAAGCTGCTGGTCTCGATTAAGTGTTGGGATATTGAAAAGGAGCAGTGCTTCACGGATACCGATTACTCCAAAAACATGGACTGGGAGACGTTCCAGAAGGAATACCGCGACTCCATCGACTTTCGAAAAATGCTGCAGATGGTGCCGGGGATTGGAGCGGTGGCAGGCGCTTGGGCGAATTATACCATTCTCGAGGAGCTAGGCGAAGCCGCCATGAACGCCTATCGGTTGCGCAGATTGAGCGAGGGCCAATAAAGCATGTTGATTGATTGTCAGCATCGCAGCCAAGCCATTTGACTGGCTGCAATGCTGCTCCTTGATTGTTCAACTCATGTGTCTCGCTAGAGAAGTGGGGCTGTATTACACTATTCCAATATATCGACTATATCGATGTAGCCTTCTGCTGCATTCACGCGAATTCGCTGCCCATCCTTTATGAATTTGGTAGCATTTTCGCCCCCTACTAATCGCTTTTATATTCTAAAATATCGCCAGGCTGACATTCTAAAGCTTTACAAATGGCCTCTAAAGTCGATATCCGAATCGCTTTTGCCTTTCCATTTTTCAGGATAGAAAGGTTAGCCATCGTTATTCCAACCCTCTCCGAAAGCTCTGTTACGCTCATTTTCCTCTTCGCCAGCATTACATCAATATTAATGATTATCGCCATTTCATTCACCTCAGACCGTCAAATCATTTTCTGATTTTATATCAATAGCCTCTTGCAAAAGCCTCTGGAGAACTGCAGCAAACACAGCAATCACCAATGAGGCAAAAATGATGACCAGTCCGATTCCCATGAAGCCTGGGGGATCAACTTTCTGCGCGATCAGATAGAAGAATGGCATGCCTGCCACATACAGGCAGCTGATTAGGATTGCACAAAATTTTATGTTCTTTAAAACACGTACAGATAATTCCGAGAAAGCTTTATTGTGGTCAATATAGCTTAAAAGTTTTAAAGCTTGAAACAGTGCAAAGTAAAAAGGGATCGCTGCTGCATATAAATCGATGAAAAAGAGATATTTCAAATAAGCATGATCTGGATATGACTCTGCTATAAAATTCGCAATTTCTGGCACCAAAAATACGCATAAAGCAAGAACTGGAATGCCCATAAAAATAACCGCTGCCTTTAAAAAGAGTGTTGTTCCTCGTTCCATAAAAAGCCCCTCGCTTAGCATTAAATTTAATTCGACTCTAACATAATATTTATCGTTTTACAATAAAAATTCCATCCTATTTAATATACTTTTGTTGTTTTAAAGGATTCCATTTTCAAACTAAAAAGAGCATTCCTCTTTGCAGAGAAACGCTCTTTCAATCCTATTGCAGGAGGCTAAGCCGCCTCCGTCACTTTCTGACGTTCACGCTTACCACCAAATTTCAATACAAAAATGCCGCCGATAATGACCAATACGCCCAGAAGCTTGTTGACCGAAAACGGAACCTGCTCCAGCCCCATCCAGCCAAGCGAATCCCATAATAGGGCAAATAAAACCTCCGACGTCATGACAATGGCAATCGCGATCGTCGGGCTAAGCCGCTTCATCGCCTGCACGAGGCTCATAACTACACCTACCCCGATCAAACCGCTGAACCAAAACCATGGCTGCATCCCCTGCCAAGCAAACAGCTGCTTCCCTTCCAAAATAAAGCCAATCGTGAGCGAGGCTAGAAACCCGAGCCCCAATACGAGTGTCGTCGTCGCCCACGTCCCTGCCCGCTCATTTACCTTGCTGTTAAAAATCGCCTGTATGCTGACGAGCGCGCCCGCCATTAGCGAAAACAATATGCCTGTCATCATTAGCCCTGCTCTCCCTTCTGATCCGTTAAAGTATAATTGTGATGATTGGCCCGTTTGCTTAACGCTTCCTTATTTTTAATGACAATCCATTGCTTCGTTCGCTCGACGAGGCCTTCCTCGCAAAACTGCCGAATGACCCGGTTCAGGTGCCGATAGCTTGTGCCAATCAAATTAGCGACATCCTTCAAATTGTCCGTGCTGAGCTCCCCTTTAAATTGCTCATCGGATTCGTCGTAGGAAACCGACAGCAAATAGCTCGCCAGACGTACATCCACAGGCTGCATGACATTCAAGCTCATGGAATTGGATTTAAAATAAAACTTCCGCGTAATTTTCTCCAATAAAAATCGCAGCAGCGGCGCATAATCCCTTCCATGCTTATCCAGCCAGCGATGCTGAACCCCAATCATTATTACGGGAGATACAGCCTCCACTGTATTGAGAAACTCCGTGCCGCGAATATATTCCACATCGCCAATGACCTCAAGGGGCGTCTTAAAGGAAATAATGAGCGTCTTTCCCTCCGGCGAGTTCGTATATACTTTAATTTTCCCCTTCACGAGCACAAACATATGCTGGGGCGTCTCTCCTTGGCCGCAAATGAGCTCCTCCTGTTCAAAGCTGTACAAGTTCAAATAAGGAAGCAGCGGCTCATTGAACACCGCCTCCAGCTGATGCAGCTGCAAATATTGACCCAGCAGCTCGCGATCTTTAATTTCAATCATTTCCCCACTTCTTTCATGGCTTAGTTCGCCTTCGGCATCAGCCCTTTAATAAAAACACGCCGCTAATCATCATGCCAATGCCAATCAATTGCGACACCGTTATCCTTTGCTTCTTCAAGCCGAAAAAGCCATTCGTCTCTATTATAACCGTCATGCCGAGCTGGGCAATCAGCAGCATCGATACCATGAGCGTGACGCCGATCTGTTGAATAGCTGTTACATTGCTGAAAATAATAATAGCTGCAAAAGAGCCGCCTGCCAAATAGATAGGCTTCACCTGCTGAAATTCCCGCCATTTTCCGGCACCTACGCTCATCAAAATAATAAAAGCCACGATAAAGCCAGTAAATTGGGTAAGTGTTGCGGCCTGCCACGTTCCGATGCTTTCGCTTATTCGGGTATTGGCTATTCCCTGCAGCGTAATACATGCCCCTCCTAATATCGCAAACAAGATCCCTTTCATGAGTGCTCTCCCCGTCCTCTTCGTTTCCTTAATTAAACGGCAGAACACCGCATATTGGAAAGGACATATGTCCTGAGCAAGAAAAAGAGCAGCTTTATGAAAGGATACATGTGCTTGACTTACTTAATGGAGCTGGCTATATTCCATGTAAATTGTTTAATTCGATACGCCATTTTACCAGTAATCATGATATCCATTCCCCATTTGTGCACCCATGTTAATCCTTTTTCCGGCCCTAGTCCGATGCTGAAGCTATCCATATAGCCGGTATGCCGAGGAGCAGTTCTTCCTTCAAGATCAGCTGCTATCACTTTGCCAAGCCTTACCGCTTGCGGAATAGCCTCCTTGCAGGTCATCCCATCTGAACGGCCCGTATCCGGATCGATTACTTTCGCACAATCTCCTATGCTGTATATGCCGCTGGCAGCCTTAACCCGATAGCTTGCATCAATGTTTACAAACCCGTCCTCTGTTGTCGGCAAGCCCAGCTGTCTTAAAACTGGGTTTGGCATAAGGCCTAATGTCCAAACGCATAAGCCAACAGGCAGTTCTTCTCCACTGGCCAAAAGCAAGCGCCCGCCTGCCGCTGACAGCACTCGGCTTCCATGAACGACTGCTACTCCGTTATTCGTTAACAGCTGCTCCAGTTTCGAGGCCACTTTGCCTGGTCCATTCAAAAATAATCTTTCGTGTGCATTAAACAAGCGAATGTGTACTTGATGCGGATTTAATCCCAGCTGCTCCACATCTGCCCGCACATAATGGGCTAATTCAGCGGCCGTTTCAATGCCGCTTATGCCAGCTCCCGCTACAGCAATCGTCATAAGGCGCTCTCGTTCGGCCGGATTGGCTTCAATTGCGGCCCGCTGTAAATTAGCACGCCATGCTGTCCGAATGTTCACCGCATGTTCCAGCGTAGCAAGCGGAAATCCGCCTTTTTCCTCGTCGAGCTGGCGGATGATACTGCCAATAGCTACTACAAGCACATCGTAGCTTAGCTGCTGCTCCTCCCCATTTGCATTCCGCAGCAGCAGTTGTTTCTCTGCCTTCTTAATTTCAGTAACCGTTGCCTCAACAAGCTCAACACCTTCAGGAAACATTTGGGCAAGTGGTATACAAATATTTTCGTCTGTTACCGCTGGCTTAAATAGGATAACCTTACGCAAGTGATAGCTATTTTTGTCAATTAATACGAATCGGATAGACTGGCTTCTTTTAATGTTAATTAAATTTTTGCGTAACTCCTTCATCGCATGAATACCCGCATATCCCGCTCCAATGACGACACAGGTCAACGTTTCCATTACAACCACTCCCTTTATGTTCGTTTGCTTATTTGCATGTATAACGACAAGAGAGTTTTTTTTGTGACACAGATCCGTTTTGTAGGTCTGGGCTTTTTTGCTATATTTTTATTTCCAACTACCTTGCGCGGAGTGACTGTTCTATGTATAATAATAAAAGTGTCACTCGGGGCCTTAGCTCAGCTGGTAGCATGTTATGCTGGCAGTAATGGGGTCAAAATTGCAAACGGGGCTATAGTTTAGGGGGAAAATAGGTCGCTGGCAGCGATCAGTCCGCGGTTCGATTCCGCGTAGCTCCATATATCTTAAACACAAACGGCAGAAATGCCGTTTTTTTTGCGTTTATTTTGTTCTATTCATGAAAGAAGGGAAAAAAATGAATAAAGAGACAGCCGAAAAAAAGCTGTTCTATTTGGACGGCATTAGGGGACTTGCAGCATTGGCCGTAGTAATTTCGCACTGCGTTAAATGGATGACCGCAACAAAGATTAGGACATCCCATGATGGATTTACGATGTAGACGAAACCAATCCCATAGGCTCCATACAAAAAACGTCACCACTTATCGCGGTGGCGTTTTTTTGTATGGAATGCTAACAGCGCACCCGCTGCACTATTCGATACTTTTCAAGGATTCAATCATATTGATTCGTGACACTTTTCTTCGAAGCAGCAAGCTCGAAAAAATCGTGAGCCCGAATGCAAGAATAACAGATTTCAGCATGACGAACAAACTTATTTGATCCGGGATTTGCTGATGAGTGCTGGAAAGCCCCATGACAACGAGGTCATACATATAGCCACTGATTGGTAACGCTACAAGTACCGCAAAGGCGGTGAGGATGATGTTTTCAAAGAAAATTAACCGGTTTATTTTATGCTTGGGATAGCCTAATACCTTTAGGGTGGCCATCTCACGGTTTCGTTCATAAATGTTTATGGAAGATATCGTATAAATGGCGCCAAAAGAAAGAACGACGGCACTAATGATAAACATGATAAACATAAAACTATTTTGCTTCAAAATAAATTCAGCCGATTTCTTAAGATCATTTTTATCTTCAAATGCATCTACCTGCTGAGTTTGTTCAAAAAATTGGCGAATGCTTGTAAGGCTCGTGGAGCTGGTTTCCACTAATAGCGAGGTTGGCTTGTAGGCGATGCCAAGGCTCTCGAGATAAGCTGTCGTGCAATAAAAGGAAGGATTTGCATACTGGTTGGTTATTTTTACAACCTTCATATCGACTGTTTTATTGGCAAACGCTGACTCGGTGAGCTTGAGTTGAATGGTATCGCCTTCCGCAATCTTATAGTGGTCGGCATACGATTTGGGTACCAGCACACCATTGTCTTCCAAAGCGATTCGATTGTCATCTTCATCGAAGAAAGTAATGAGATTGTTTTCTTTTTCCGTTACCACTAACGTAGCATTTTCGTTATCGCCCTTTATGAATTTTACTGGAAAGGTGGATAGACCATAACTGCTTTTAACGCTGGAGGGCAGTTGCAAAGTATCCAGGGCTGCTCCTTTCTTGAAATCGACTTTTAAATCATAGGTATTCACCTCAGCAACCTGGTCAGCTACCTTTTGCAAGGAAGTTTGAGTACCGAAAGCAGTAATCAATAAAACCGTGCTCACCACTACACCAATGGAGCTCGCTAACGCTTTTTGTTTATTTAAAAATATATTTCTTAAAATGAGCTTGTAGCTGTAGGGAATACGACCCCAAATCCTCGGAATTCGTTCGATGAGCAGCTTTTTCATTTTTAGGGGCGGTTTTGGGCGCATTGCCTGGGCTGCACATTCTCGAAGTATGGCTTTGCTGCTCAAATAACTGGCCAGCATTCCAAATGCACTCGAAAACAGGATAGGTGGAATTACAGAGAAGAAGGAAAGCGAGAATGTAATGTCAGGCAGCGAGTAGGAATTTGCATTTGACGCCCTTACTAATGGAATAAATACATTAGCGGCAATGACGCAACCAAGAATGGAGCCTATGATCCCTACCAGTATCGGGTATCCCATATAATGAAGCATGATGTTTCTGTTTTTTATACCTAATGCCTTCATGATACCTACTTGGTTTCGTTGAGAATCAATAATTCGCGACATAGTGAGGAATAGGATAATCGCTTCAATTATAAAGAGAACCAACGGAATAACACTGCTCATCAATTGATTGTTTTTGATCGTTTGTTGGAGTTGAGAATAATTGAATGATCGCTCTTTACTCATATGTTCGACATAGGAGAGAGACTTGGATTTTGCTTCAATGGCTTGACCCAACCGGTCAATGTTGAAGCCTTCTTCAGCATCAACCAAGATCTCATTATAGTACAAGCTGTCTGTGAGTCGTAGTATTCCCGCTTCAGCCACATACGCAAATCCATTTGCTTTATGATCTTGGATTTCGTTCTTTTTGGCATATTCCACGTTCTCGCCCAAGCCGCTAATGGTGAATATCACATTTTTGTCCTTCACATTTAAATTTAGCTGCTCTCCGATTCGGTACTGATGCTCTTTAGCATAATGGGAATCTAGCAAGATTTCATTGTTATGCGACGGAATCCTGCCCTCAATCATCAAAGGTGTATTGATTTTATTGTTTACAGGGATAGAATGGACCTTTAAGGTCGCTTTCGTATTTTCAAAAGCTTGCGTCGCATTGAAGCTGTACCGTCCTTCGATTTTGTTTATACCTTGGATTTTGCTTAATTCCGCCAAGTCCTGACTTGTAATGTGGTTGTAATAGACATTCAGGTCGCTTAAATTATGCTCTTTAAAATAAGCCTTCGTATAATGATTAAGATTATTGCTTAACGTAATCAGTCCCGCATAGAAAAAAGCGCCCACTGCAATTACCAACACAAAGGCGAAAAATTGCCCGATCGATTGTTTGATGTCCCTTAATGACTTTTTAAATAACTTCATCCTTACCACTCGATCCCTTCAACGCTTTGTTTGTTATGATTCACCGTAATGCTTTCGATCCTTCCGCTTTTCACCTGAATGATTTTATCCGCCATTGGAGCAATCGCCGTGTTATGTGTGACCAACACAACACATTTCTTCGTTTCCTTGTTCAAATCTTGAAGCAGTTTTAAGACGGCCTTCCCTGTAACGTAATCCAAAGCTCCAGTCGGTTCATCACAGAGTAGAAGCAACGGATTTTTAGCGACCGCTCTCGCTATCGCAACGCGCTGCTGTTCCCCGCCAGAGAGCTGGGAAGGAAAATTTCGTATGCGGTCCCTTAGTCCAACCTTATATAAAATGTCTTTGGCATCGAGATGGTTTTGACATACTTCCGTGGCAAATTCAACATTCTCCAGCGCATTTAAATTCGGAATCAAATTATAAAATTGAAATACAAAGCCAACATTTTCACCGCGATATTCAGTTAATTTTCTTTCGCTCAACCTTGTAATTTCTTCATTGCCAACAAACACTTGACCTGAAGTAGCGTTATCCATACCGCCAAGGATATTCAGAATCGTGCTTTTACCGGCGCCGCTAGCACCAAGAACAACGACAAATTCACCCGCATTTATGGAAAAGTCAACACCATTAAGAGCCTTGATAGGCACTTCGCCTATTTTGTATTCTTTCGTTACCTTTTTGAATTCGATTAAAGCTCCCATATTTACAGCTCCCCATATCGTATTGGATTATACTTTCCAAATACTCTATTGGCCAGGTCAGGCCCTAGGTATATTGGTATGTTACTAATGTAGTATACTATAATACCGGATTGGATAACTGTCAATAACCGGAGCTGTTGTAAAAAAAGTTGCCCGTTGTTTTCTCCTGCGTTTGTTTGTTGACAATTGTTTGTACATAAGATATGGTTTGCTACTAGATGGGAAACAAACTACGATGCTGAGTGGTGAGGCAATGAACGTCACTTTCGACGATAAGCAACCAATATATCAACAGGTAGCTGATATAATTGAAGACGATATTCTGAACGGAACCTTTCGAGTTGACGAGCAAATTCTTTCCGTGGCTCAGTTTTCTCAGCTGTTTCAAATTAATCCAGCGACCGTAGTCAAGGGGATTAGCCTGCTCGTAAATGAAGGTGTTTTGTACAAAAAAAGAGGGCTTGGCATGTATGTCTCAACGGATGCGAGACAGAAGATTCAGAATCGGCGAAGAGAGCGTTTCTATAAGGAAATGTTGTCCAATCTGCTGATCGAAGCCGACAAACTCGAGCTGACAACCGGCGATATCGTAGACATGATCAAGCAGTTGAGAAAGGATTGAACGCATCGTGAGCATCGTATTGAGTTGCGACAAATTAATTAAAAAATACGGTCGAACTTACGCCTTACGGAATCTGGATCTACAGCTGGAAGAGAACGTCATTTATGGCTTGCTCGGGCGAAACGGCGCTGGCAAATCGACGTTGCTTAACTTAATCGCAGGCGGAATCCTGCCGAATGACGGCACAATTGAGGTAAGAGGAAAAAAGCTGGGCAGGGGAGAACTTCCGAAAGATTTCTGTTTCGTACCGGAGAATAACAAACGCTTCGGAGGAGCGCGAGTGATCGAAATTTTGCAGTTTGCTGCGAGTTTTCATCCCAATTGGAATTGGACATTAGCTCATAAGCTGCTCCAAACGTTTCGGCTTGATCCGGACAAAAAAATCAGACAGCTATCAAGAGGCGCGGGTTCACTCGTAGGAAACACCATTGGTCTGGCCAGCCGGGCACCATTGACATTATTCGACGAGCCAGTGCTCGGACTTGATTTTTTGATGCGTGAAAAGTTTTACAAAGAGTTAATGGAAGATTACGCAAATTACCCTCGAACGATTTTACTGTCTACGCATTTAATTGACGAAATCGTCCCTGTCGCAGAAAAAGTTTATATCATTGAAGATGGCTCCATTCTGCTTCATGATGATTTGGATCAAATACGAATGGCGGCTTTTTCTATTCGGGGAAATTCGGAAGCAGTGAAATCGTTCACAGCCGGGAAACGCGTACTGTATACGGAATCCTATGGCCACGGCACACTTGCCGCTATTTATGAACCGTTGAACGATAAGGACATGCAGCAGGCCCTCATGATGGACATTTCGATTGAAAATATGTCGCTTCAAAGGTTTTTCTCGTATTTGATCGAAGGAGGTCACTAAAGTGGGGGCATTGACCGTTCATCTAAAGGCAACCTATTTGCAAATGAGGATTTACATCTGGTTTATCATTATTTTAACTGTGCTTGGCAGACTGGCGGAGTTTATTGTTAACCTTCTTGTTAACAATAGTGGAGGTACTATCCTTTCGGCTGGCAACATGCTGATTCTCATTTTGCTTCTTTTGGCTATCGTGCTGCCACTCAGTTATTACAAACGCATCGTACAATTAGGAGCAAGCCGAAAGCAATATTTTTGGGGACTTCAATTCGTCTTTGCTGTCTGGGCAGCAGTGCTCGCTTTGCTTAATTCTTTGTGGACTCATGTTGAAGTAAATGTGCTCCAGGATCACGAGAGCACGGTTGGTCTTATAGAAGCATTTCATTGGGATGATTTTGGCTTGGCAGGTTCTTTTCTCTACCAAACCGTTTTTTATTTGATGGCGATGGCGCTGCTAAGTATGCTGATCTCCGGTTACTACCGCTTTACCGGCTGGCTGCTATGGGCTCTGATCGCTGCGGCGATCCCGGTTGGAACGTCGATTCCATCGCTGCGCGTTCATGTCGTCTCTTTTTTCAAAGCCCTATTATTCAATGGCTCGTTATTGGCGGGCGTTGGATTTAATCTTATTCTTTTCCTCACTTTCGTGGCAGGCGGCTGGCTTTTTACGAGGGGAAGAACGCACTGAATCATAACAAGTCCCGCTTCGAATTAGAAGAGACATTGAAGAGGCATATCCCCTCCCTAGACTGCATATAAAAGAAACGCCACCAACGTCATCATACAACGTTGGTGGCATTTCTTTTATATGGAATGCCTTGGAGCGAACCCCCGGGGTTTATTCCACGCGCACGGAGCGCCACTCCCCTATTGCCTCGACAGCTTTTGAACCATCTGATTCAAAAACAAATCCATCTCCGAACTATTTTCTAAGTTTACGAATTCAGATTTTATGATTTGGTGTCTCATCACTTTGTAATAATCGGATAATGCCTGCTTCAGCGATAAATGATGGAGCATCAGCAGCTTGGGATCAATCATTTTCCTAAGCATCGTGTCCATTTGAATAAGGAGAATAACGGAATTCAGACGCTGAAACACATCATTTTCCATCCCCCTGTCAAAAAACTCCCTCACCTGTTCATTGCGCAGCTCAACCTCATTTGAAAGCCTGTCATATAAGTGTGGATACAGGCTGCTTAACTCCTGCAAGAAAATATCAGACAAGTAAGCCGCTATAAGCAAAGACTGCTGGAACACTTTATCAAAGGATTTGACATAGGACAAATGATCGGTCAAGGTCCAGTCCTGCACCATGTCCGAAATATATGCCACGTAGCGACCTACAACCGCTTCAATGATCTCATCCTTGGAAGCAAAATATTTATACATGGTCGCCTTGCTAATATCCATATATTTAGCTGCATCATCCATCTTCAGCGAGGAAAATCCGTTTTTTTGCAGCACGGGTATAATCTTTATAATTAGCTTTTGGATCGTTTTATTTCTCTTCTCCAATGAAGGGGATTTCGTATCCATGGGGTAAAGCCTCCTAATTCTTCATACCTCGAATTATAACCCAATCCCACAAAAATTTGAACAATGTGTACTAATTGAACTTTTTTAGATTATTTAGTTTACTTTTTAGCTTTTCACGTGCTATTGTTATCTTCAAGAAATGTAGAAATAAAAAGGAGGCTTGAACACCATGGAAGCTTTGGCATTGGGTAGTCAAGGACTGCAAGTATCCCGTTTGGGATTAGGATGTATGGGAATGTCCGAATTTTATGGGGCAACGGATGAGTCAGAGTCTTTAAGCACGCTAAGTCACGCTCTGGAGTTAGGCATTACGTTTTTTGATACGGCGGATATTTACGGTTATGACGAGGACGGCATCGGTGCAAATGAAAAGCTGGTTGGCAAAGGGTTAAGGACGCATCGTCAAGCTGTGCAGATCGCAACGAAATTTGGCTCTTTACGCAATAAAACGCAGCATCTAGGCTACAATGGAACGCCGCAGTATGTGAAGCAAGCCTGTGAGGCTAGTTTGCATCGCTTGGGCACGGACTACATCGATCTGTATTACTTGCATAGAGCAGATCCTAATGTTCCGATTACAGAGACGGTTGGAGCCATGGCTGAGCTCGTGAAAGAAGGAAAAGTCCGCTATTTGGGCCTGTCAGAAGTAACCTCTCAACAATTGGCCGATGCTCACGCTGTCTTTCCCATTACAGCCGTTCAAACGGAATATTCCTTATGGTCCAGAGAGCCTGAACTGGGTATTTTGAATGCTTGCAGAGAATTAGGGGTCGGTTTTGTCCCCTACAGCCCGCTTGGAAGAGGATTTTTGACTGGCACTCTCTCAAGTCGAAGCCAACTGGCACAAGACGACTGGCGCATGTATAATCCCCGGTTTTCTGAAGAGGCATTCGAACAAAATAGGAAGATCGTCCAAGGGATACAGCTGCTCGCCCAGCAAAAAGGAGTGACTCCCGCCCAAATCGCACTGGCGTGGGTAACCGCGCAAGGAAACGATATCGTTCCGATTCCGGGCACAAAGCGTGTGAAATATTTGCAGCAAAATGTAGAGGCATTATCCATCCGCTTAACATCTGAAGAGCTATCCAGCTTGAATGAGCTTGCTCCTGTCGGCAGCACCTTTGGCAGCCGTTATTAAGCATGACAGGCTCATCATATTGAAAATGGATTAAACGCAAAGACGCCAGCCTTAACGGCTGGCGTCTTGTACAAGCTGCTGCATCAGTCTTTTCTGTCGTTGCTTCCCCCTTGCATACCGGCATAATAAGGCTCTCCCGGATCAAGGTCGAGGACGACGCGTCGTGGTGCGGCAAGAGCATATTGATGCTCACAGCGCCAGCGTATGTCCTCGGTTCCGCCGACCGTCTCTCCATCGTTGATAACATCCCCATTTTCAAATAAATAATAGGCGATATTCCCAAAATTTTGGGCTACCTCGTTAGGGTCTAAATCATAAAAGTGGCACTGCACATCCGGAATGCCGATTGCTGCAAGCCCTAGTGTATCCATTAACCATTCCTCGCGCTCGCTAGCTGTTCCTCCTACATTATAGAAGCGAAAATTCATCGCACCGTACAACAAATTACCTTGCTCCAACATATCCAAAAATACCTTCGACTCAACCAGCTTATCGCTCTCCTCTTCAAGAACCTGTTGCTCTTCCGGGCTTAGATCTTCAAACTGCTCATCCTCATGTGTAGTCAACCATTAGCCTCTCCTTATATTTAAATATAAATGCTAGATATCATTTTATTTTAATAGGAAACACAGCCATGAACAACTTCACCAATTATAGGTTCCGATTTCAAATCAAAAAAAAGGCCGAAGCCAGAAGCATCCTCTGCCCCTCACCCCAGCCTTCCTTAGCTATCAAGCTGCTATTGCCGCTATTTCCATACGACTTCCTCGCCGTAGTTTTTGCCCCAATCGTACATCATGCGCAGCACAGGCATCAGGCTTTCGCCGTAAGCCGTTAACGTATATTCCACTCGCGGCGGAACCTCCGCATACACTTTGCGCTCAACCAGTAAATCCTCCTCCAGCTCGCGGAGCTGATTCGTCAGCATTTTCTGGGTGATATGGGGAATCATTTTCTTCAGCTCACTGAAACGTTTCGTTCCTTCAAGACCAAGATGCCACAATATGATCAGCTTCCACTTGCCCCCAATGACGGCCAGCGTAAGCTCCTTCTCGCAGTTGATTTCACGTAAATTAATACGTTCCTTTAATTCCTGAGCCATATCCATTCCCCCTCCTTCCCAGTATACATGATGAAGCAGCTTCCAGCTATGCTGCGCGCCACCTGCTACTCCAGATTCGCGTGATTGCTGTACATGGTGTTGCCGCTAAGCCCTTTCTTCTCCATCAAGCTAAGAATAACCGCATCATAGAAAATTAGAAGGCCTTGTTCAAAAAGAGAAGCCATCGGCTGCACGGTCTGCTTGGCCCCATCCTGCTCTTCCTTCGCCGCAGCTTGCAGCGTTACGACGATATGCGCCGCACGTCCAAGCGCCGACTCTGGATTCGTCGTAATGACAGCCAGCTTGCCGCCGAGCGCCTCCGCCTTTTGTGCCATCGCAATGAGGCTGCTCGTCCCGCCTGAGCCCGAACCCAACACAAGTACATCGTCTTTGCCGAGTGCACGCGTCACCGTCTCGCCAGCCACATAAGCGTCAAAGCCCATATGCACGAGCCGCATTGCAAAAGCTTTGCCCATCAGGCCTGAGCGTCCAGCGCCTGAGACGAAAACACGCGGCGCGCGCATAATCGCATCAGCCAGCTCGCCTGCGGCTTCATCCGGAATGAGCTGCGTCAGCCGCTCCAGCTCCTGTACGATTTCTCCTGCAAGCTGACTAATACGCATCAGCTTTAGGCCTGTTTGATCCACTGCTGCATTTGCGATGCAGTTGCGGATTTATTTTCAACACCCGTAATTCCGCCGCCTACGATAACCAGATCAGGCTTTGCCGAAATAACCTCTTGCAGCGTATCGATTTTGATGCCGCCTGCGATTGCGGTTTTAGCTTGTTTTACAACACGCTTGATCGCTGCCAGCTCTTCGAAAGAGTTTTTGCCTTCTGCCTGGTGATCATAGCCGGAATGGACACAAATATAGTCTACCCCAAGCGCATCAATTTCTGCTGCACGGGCTTCAATATTTTTCACATTAATCATATCGACCATAATTTTGTTGCCCTGCTTGCGAGCTTCTTCAACCGCGCCCCTAATGGTGGAGTCGTCGGAAACACCAAGAACGGTAATAATGTCCGCACCCGCTTCGGAAGCCTTCATCACTTCATAGCCGCCAGCGTCCATAATTTTCAGATCGGCCAGCACTTTGAGGTTAGGGAAAGCTTCTTTAATCGCTTTTACCGCATGCAGACCCTCGTTGATAACGATAGGTGTTCCGATTTCAACGATGTCGATAAACGACTCAACCTCTTTGACCAAAACCTTTGCTTCCTCAATGTTCACCAAATCAAGCGCCAATTGCAATTCCATGTATACGCACACTCCTTCATCAAATGTTGGAAATTGTTAACCTTGCTACAGGTTTTAGTCTAGCCCCTTTCCGACATTTGAGGAAGTACGCACTTGAAAGTGGTGTAGTTACTTGAAGGATACTATTGCGGTTTATCAGGCTTTCTAGACAATTGTATAGTTCACCCAGCTGCCTTGAACCGCATCCATTTTAGCGAAAAATTGTTGGGCCCGCTTATTTTGCGGAGCTGTTATCCAGAACATATGAGCAAAGCCTTGCTCCTGTGTGTACGTTCTGCATGTCAAAAATAGCGCTTCCTCCACTTCCGTATCCCGATACGGCTCCAGCAGAAAAAAGTCATTCATTAGCGTAATCCGCGCTGTCTTCATTGTACTAATCGTAAAATATAAAGTAGCAAAGCCAATCAGCTGCTGCTCCTTCTCTACGACAAACTGGATACCGCCCTGCTTTTCCAGCAGCTGCTCAATTAATTGATGAATTTCTGGTGTGCCCGGCCAAGGATTTTGATAGAAGCCTACGATATAGTCGTGCATTAATTCGGTCAAGCTGCCGATATCCTTCTTTTCCGCCAGCCTAATTTTGAATGACATATAAAAAAACCTCCCTTTCAACAATGAATAATTATACACTTAACTGTTTTAATATTCAACTCACTATTGTTTAAGGCGTTCTAACGCAAAAAAACAAAAAAACAAAAAAACAACGCCTGGAGCGGCGCTGTTTTCTCCAATCTATTCATACCGCTGCTTCGGAAGCAGCATTAGATTTAATCCTTCATTCCATTGGGTGAGCTGTCCTTCGACAGCAGACTGCTAAGCTCCTTCATGAACATATCGATGTCCTTGAACTGCCGATAAACAGAAGCAAAACGGACATAAGCTACTTCATCTACTGGATACAGCTGTCCCATCACCAGTTCGCCAATGACACGGCTCTCCACCTCGGCGTGTGCAGTTGTGCGCAGCTCCTTCTCTACCTCAGAAACGACAACCTCCAGCCTTTCAGCGGGCACGGGGCGCTTCTCGCAAGCACGGATTAAACCACGCAAAATTTTATCACGGCTGAACTCTTCACGGCTGCCATCCTTCTTGATGACAACGAGCGGCGTTTCCTCAATCATCTCGAACGTCGTGAAGCGGCTTTTGCATTTCTCACATTCCCGGCGGCGGCGAATGGACTTGTTCTCGTTAGCGGGACGCGAGTCCAGCACCTTCGTTCCGGAGTAGTCGCAATATGGACACTTCATTCTCTTTTCCTCCCTTCTAAGCTATCCCTAAAAATTACCAAACAATCCCTGTAATGAAGTTCGGATTTTCGCACATAATACTTTTACCAACCGCGAGGAGGTGAACACACATGAGCGCAAACCGCAGCAGCAACCAACTGGTTGTACCACAAGCGACAGCAGCACTCGACCAAATGAAATTCGAGGTTGCTCAAGAGCTTGGAATCGCGATTCCACAAGACGGTTACTACGGTAACATGGCTACAAAGGACGCTGGTTCCATCGGAGGGTACATTACCCGCCGTCTGGTACAAATCGCTGAGCAATCCCTTGCAGGGGGCTCCCATTAATAAATAGCTCTTGTAATAACAGACAGCTTTGGCTGCTTAAGTCCTGAAGTGACGAGCAGCCAAAGCTTCTTCCTGTTTACGGCTCAAGTTCCGGGTACAAGTCTTTGTACTTATTATAATACTTCACAACCTTTTGTACATAATCGCGTGTTTCTTTATATGGAATTTTAGCGGCTTCTTCGAACGTGCCGTCCCATTCCCCCGAATCGAGCCATTGCCGGACTTTACCTGGTCCTGCATTGTAGGCAGCAATGACAACGATATTATTTTCATCAAATTGTTTGTGCAGCGAAGCCAGATACCATACCCCCAGCTCGATGCTCACATCAGCACGATTGCGCAGCGTCTCCTCTGTCACCTGCTCGAAGCCTGCCTTCTCGACAATCCAATTGGCGGTGGTCGGCATAATTTGCATCAGTCCGAGCGCACCTTTCTTCGAAACTTTGCCCGTCTGGAAATTCGTCTCCGCTTTAATAATGGCCGCCACCAGATGGGGATCAACCTGATAGCTAATGGCACTTGCCCGAATATCGGCCTTATAATCAATAGGATAGAGCTTCTTGAGCATCCATGCGGGCTGAGCGACAATAATGACAACTATGATAATAAATAATAGCAAAAACAGCCTTCTACGAGCGACCTTTCTTCTCTTGGCCCTCAGCATGTATGACCCATGCTCTGCCAAAACGCCTGAACCTGCTCCCTCGTCTGCGTCAGCGTTCCACTGTTGTCGATGACCCAATTAGCTCTGCGCTTCTTCTCTTCCATGCTCAGTTGCAGCCCCATGCGCCGCCTTGCTTCCTGCTCATCTACGTTGTTGCGCGCCATCAGGCGCTCCAACTGGATATGCTCTGGCACATACACAACAAGCACGCCTTCATATAAATGGTCCTGCTCCGTCTCATACAGCAGCGGAATATCAGCAACGACCAGCTTGCCTGGATGCTGCCGTTCATAGTCAGCCATTCGCTGCTGCATCGTAGACCGAATAGCCGGATGCAAAATCGCCTCAAGCTGCCCCAGCTGCGCTTTATTATTAAATACGATTTGGCCGAGCGCTGCCCGATCAAGTGTACCGTCTTTATGTAACACAGCTTGTCCAAACGCAGAGGCGACCGCCGCTAGAGCGGGCTCCCCTGGCAAAACAACTTCCCTTGCTACCTGATCGGCATCCACCAGCAGCGCTCCAAGCTCCACTAATAGGTGGGCAACGGTGCTTTTTCCAGTAGCAATGCCGCCGGTTAATCCGATCCTCATGCCCTTCCACCTCATCTTTACAGCAGCTTTGATATTCCAATCATAATAAGCAAAATGCCTGGCAGTACCGCCAGCGCCTGCATGCCCTTCCAATGCGAGAAGCGAAAGCCGAAGCTGATGCCCCCTAGCAAAAATAGGGCGCTAGCCGCAGCAATCACAATCGCTGTCAGCAAAGCAGGCAAACCAATCATCGCGGCCCCGATTCCTGCGCCGAAAGCATCGAGCGATAGCGCTACGCCGAGCATAATCGCCTCGGAGGCGGAAATCGTGCCCGACTTATCAACGTCAGCAGCCTGCGGTGTCCGTAAAATCTGAATGACAAGCCCAATGCGTTTCAGCTCAACAATCACAACGAGCACCGGATGGCTTGCCTCCGCAGCGTTTGTTTCTACTGCCGCCAGATCGGAACGATCCTCTGAAACCGGGCCGCTAGCACCAGAAGCGGCAGACGCATTTTCCACATCCACCTTCTTGCTTTCATGGCGATTTCGCCGCAGCTGAAGCAGCGCCCAACAGCCAATACCCATCAGCACGATGGCGCCAATCAAGCTTGCCGAGCCTGGCGACAAATAATTGGCGATAACGCTGCCTAGCTTCATAGACAATAAAATGATCAGGCCTGAACAGCACGCGATAATCAGCACGGACAGCAACGGGATGCGAATGCGGCGCAAACCATACGTAATGCCAACACCGAAGCCGTCCACGCTCACAGCAAAAGCGAGCACGATCAACGAAACCAGATGCAAAGCCAACCCTCGTCACTCCCTGCATACGCAGGTGCCCCGATTTCACCCTACAGGGCATCTGCCTATTGTTCTTCACAACAGCATATGCAGATGCATGCCTAGGGTGAATGACTACATCATGGAGGGCTTGGCTTTAGTTATCGCGATTAGCCGGCGCTTTGCTCGCCTGCTTGCTCCGGCGCCTTCTGGCAGCTAGGGCAAATATGCGTGCCTCTGCCTCCAACAACAAACTTTTCAATGGCTACTCCGCAAACCGGGCACGGCTCGTCCTTTCGGCCATAAACGAGCAGCTGATGCTGGAACATGCCCATCTCGCCTTGCCCATTTACATAGGATTTGATCGATGAGCCGCCCGCTTCCACCGCTTTGCCAAGCGTCGAACAGATTGCTGCATGCAGCTTATCCCATTCTCCGGCAGTAAGCGAGCTGGCGCTCCGCTCAGGATGGATACCCGCTTGAAACAGTGCCTCATCTACATAAATATTGCCCAACCCGACCACATATTCCTGATTGAGCAGCAGCGGCTTGATTTTCGTAGAGCGCCTTGCCAGCTTGGCATGCAACACATCGCGAGTAAATGCAGGCTCAAGCGGCTCGAGGCCCAGCTTATTCAGCGGCGGCAGCTCAAACTCCGTGCCCGGCGTGAACAAGTGCATCGTGCCAAACTGCCTGACATCTTTATATCTTAAATCCGTTCCATCCTCAAAATGGAACAAGACATGCGTATGAAGCTCGATGGGCTCATCGCTTTGAAATAATCCATAGCGGCCTTCCATGCGCAAATGCGATACGAGCACAAGCCCGTCCATGACGATACGCAAAAACTTTCCGCGCCGCTCGACCGTCTCGATTGTCATGCCGACGAGCGCATCCTCAAATTGCTCCGGCACAGCCGGACGCTGAATAATGCGGGGCAGCCGCACCGTAACCGATTTAATCTTTTTTCCTGCAACAAGCTCAATTAATGTTCGTCTAACCGTTTCTACCTCTGGAAGTTCCGGCATTGCATCTCACCTCAACGTCTATTATACCTGATTTCCGCTCCCAGCGGGTTATTTCGCTTCATACCAGTTCGCTCCAAAACTGACGTCCGCCTTAAGCGGAACATCGAGCTTGATGGCGGATTCCATCACTTCAGGAAGAAGTTTCTTCATCTGTTCCAGCTCATCCTCTGGCACCTCAAATACCAATTCATCGTGTACTTGGAGCAGCATGCGGCTTTTGAGCTTCAGCTCGTGCAGCTTCTTATTCATATGCACCATCGCCAGCTTAATAATGTCCGCTGCTGTGCCTTGGATCGGCGAATTCATTGCGGTGCGCTCTGCGAAAGAGCGTTTATTGAAATTCGAATGATTAATATCCGGCAAATACCGCCTGCGATCGAGCAAAGTCGTCACATAGCCTTGCTTCGCCGCCTCGACTTTAATCCGATCCATAAACGACTTCACGCCTTTGAAGACGCCGAGATATTGCTCAATAAACCGACCGGCTTCATTTCGCGTAATGTTCAGGTTGTTGGACAGCCCAAAGTCGCTGATGCCATACACAATGCCGAAATTGACCGCCTTCGCCGAGCGGCGCATATTGGAATCCACCTGATCCTCGGTTACGCCAAATACGTCCATCGCCGTTTTTGTATGAATGTCCATGTCCTGAATGAACGCTTCCTTCATATTCTCATCGCCGGAAATATGGGCGAGCACGCGCAGCTCAATTTGCGAATAGTCTGCTGCGAGAATGGTCCAGCCAGGCTCGGACGGAACGAATGCTTTGCGGATTTTGCGGCCCTCTTCCAGACGGATCGGAATGTTTTGCAAATTCGGGAATTGGCTGCTCAGACGGCCTGTTGCCGCTATCGTCTGGCGGAAATACGTATGGATTTTGCCTGTCTGCTCGCGAATCTCCTTGAGCAGCCCTTCCACATAGGTGGATTGCAGCTTCGCCAGCGTCCGGTAATGCAAAATCAGCGGAACAATTTCACTGTATGGCGCCAGCTCCTCGAGTACCTCGGCATCTGTCGAGTAGCCCGTTTTCGTCTTTTTCCTCGCGGGCAAGCCCAGCTTCTCGAACAGCACCTCGCCCAATTGCTTCGGCGAATTCAAATTAAATTCCATACCCGCCTGCTTGTAAATTTCCGTCACCAGCGTCGTAAGCTGACGCTCCAATTCGCTGCCAAGCATCTCCAGCTCCGCCTTCTCGACGCTGATGCCCTGATGCTCCATCCCCGCCAATATAACGGAGAGCGGCAGCTCCAGCTCTTCATACAAGCTGAGCATGCCTGTTTCCTTCAGCTCGTCGCGCTGCAAAGGCGCCACTCTGCGCACCGCATCGGCTTTCGTTGCCAGATGCTGATACAGCACGGCCGCAGCTGGTACTTTAAGCTTCGCTCCTTTGCCGTATACCGACTCATCGCTAGGCACAGCTGGCTGTTCGTAGCGATGGGTAATGCCGGAGAGCAAAAGGCTCGATTCCGTCGGATCAATCACATAAGCAGCCAACTGGACATCAAAGCTCACGCCGCTCAGCGTGATGCCCGCCCACTTCAAAGCCAGCTCCACTTTATGCGTATCAAAGCCGACCTTCTTCTTGCTAGGATCAGCGAGCCAGCTCCGCAGCGGCTCTGCGAAAGCTTCCTTCAGCGCGGCGAAAGGCAGCGCATATGCCGCTTCGGCGTTTGCCAGCGCCAGCCCGACCAGCTCAGCCTGATGCGGATTTTCGCCTATCGCTTCCACATATAGACCGAAGCCGCTGTCATCTGCTTCAAGCGCCTTCATCAGCTCATCGAGCTTCGGCGCATCCGCAGCCGACTCTATCGCAATCAGGTTCAGCTCGGCCGCTTCGCCTGCTGAACCGCTTCCTTCGCCGCTCAGTCCGAGCCGTTCCTGAACGGATCGGAATTCCAGCCGGCGCAGCACATCCGCAAGCGCGGGCCCATTAAAGCCGCTGTAGCGAATCGCCTCCGGCTCCTGCTCCGGCGCAAGCGGCACCTCGCGGTGAATCGTCGCGAGCTTCTTGCTCATCACCGCATCCTCTTTATGCTGCTCGACCTTTTCCTTCATCTTGCCCTTCAAGCTCGCTGTATTCGCCAGCACTTCTTCAACCGTGCCGAATTCATGCAGCATCTTGAGCGCTGTTTTCTCGCCAACACCCGGAATGCCCGGAATATTGTCGGAGGCATCGCCCATCAGCCCTTTTAAATCAATGATTTGATTCGGCGTCAGTCCGTATTTCTCCTTAATTTCAGCCGGAGAATATCGCTCCTGCTCGCTCACCCCTTTGCGCGTCAGCGCTACGGTCACATGCTCCGATACGAGCTGGAGCATATCCTTGTCGCCCGTGACGACAAGCGTCTCGACCTTCTGCTCGTCCGCAAGCCGGGTGAGCGTGCCAATAATATCGTCCGCTTCAAACCCGTTCAGCTCAAACTGCGCAATTTGAAAAGCCTGCAGCAGCTCCTTGAGCACCGGAAACTGTTCCGACAGCTCCGGTGGCGTTTTTTCCCGTCCGCCTTTATATTCTGCATATCCTTCATGGCGAAAGGTTGCCTTCCCTGCATCAAATGCAACGAGCACATGCGTCGGCTTCTCGTCTTCCAGCAGCTTAAGCAGCATCGTTGTAAAGCCATATATCGCATTCGTATGTAAACCAGCCGAATTCGTAAGCGGAGGCATTGCAAAAAATGCCCGGTACGCAATACTATTGCCATCTAACAACATCCATTTATCCATTATTGACACCTCATTTATCGGTTCTAATGGTTATCATACCATAACTGCAAATGCCTTTGCTTCCTTCTCGCGCTGGGCAGCCAACATTCCTGAAAACCCGCTTCCGCAGCTAGCATTAGCAAGGCTGCCGTCCACTTCATACATGGCCCATTTCGCGAAAAAAAGCTCTCTCCAAGCTCCATATGGATCGCTCAGAAACAGCTTTTCTCATCCCGGCTATCGCCGCTGGACCAGACCGGCAATCTCGCCCGGGCGCCCTAGCAAATAGCCTTGGGCATAATGCACGCCCATTGCCTTTACTTTGTCCAGCTCCTCTTGATGCTCAATGCCTTCGGCGATAATGCCAATCGCCATTTTGTCGGCCAGCTGGACAAGCGTATGCACAATATGCTCCTTCATCTCGTGCTCATGAATGCCCATAATGAGGGAGCGGTCTACTTTTATATAATCCGGCTTCAGCTCAATAATAGCCTGCAGCGACGAATATCCTGCGCCTACATCGTCGATTGCGATTTGAAAGCCTTGACGGCGATACTGCGCAAGTGTAGCAAGCACGGAGCCATAATCCTGAATAGCCGAACGCTCCGTAATTTCAAAGACGATATGATGGGGCGACAAGCCTCGCTGCTCCATCATTTTGGCGAGCCTGTCGGGGTAAAAGCTTCCTTCATTTAGCAATTGCGCCGTCATATTTAGAAACAGCTTCTGATGCGGCTGAAGGCCGGTGATGCCCTCCACTGCCTGCTCGCGCGCCGTCTGATCCAGCCGTGCAACCTCTCCCGACTCTTCTGCGAAGGCAAACAAGTCGAGCGGACTGGAAAACCATTTATTTTTAGGGAACCGCGTGAGTGCCTCATATCCGAATGCTGCCCGCTCGCTGCCGATTTCCTGTAGCGACATAATCGGCTGATAGACCGGAATGAGCAGCTTGCCGCGAATTAGGCCGTTCAAATATTGAAGCCGCATGGCGCGTGTTAAAGCTTCCTTCTGCTGCCCATATAATAGCGCTCGCTTAGAAGCTTCATACAGGCGGGAGACTGGGCTTCCGGTATCGCCGCGCTCTACCAAACCTACGCCTGCATGCAGGCGCATATCCGGCATGGCTCCAAGCTCGGCGCCACTGAACCCCCGCTCGGCTTCCTCCTGCCATTTGCCTGCGGCTTGCAGCAAATTTCCCTGCAGCTCCTGCTGCTGCAAATCCGGCAAAGCCATTACAATATACAAATCTTCGCCCATCCAAAACTTGTCCCGTACGTGGGCAGCTGTCTCCGGGTTCGCATAAATCATTAACTCTATGTATAGCTTCCATCTCTTCATAAATGAGGGGGGCAGCTGCTCAAAGGTTCCTGCCGACTGTTTACTGTGCCAGGATAAATAGATAACGCCAATATTTTCCGGCTTTTCATCCACTATAAGGTTGCTTCGCTGCACTATCGCTTGATGATGTCCCACGTCTCACTTCGATCCCCTCTGTAGCATTGCGTTCTTGTGTGCAGGAGGTCATATCTTCCATGACATACACACTGCCTTTCTGCATCTTGGCACGCTTCTTGAGCTTCGCTGTTAAAGTGGATATGTGACTTGGCGCCGTCCCGCCGGAAGCAAGCATTAAAGATAGGGACAAAGTAACCCCCTCCTGCTCCACCGTGTTGCCGTGACGATCCTCCACCATGCTGACCTCCACTCCACCGTAATACCTTTTTACCCCGCCGTCAAAACGTTCAATCAAC
This sequence comes from Paenibacillus sp. Leaf72, assembly GCF_001422685.1. Lineage (NCBI taxonomy): Bacteria > Bacillati > Bacillota > Bacilli > Caryophanales > Paenibacillaceae > Paenibacillus > Paenibacillus sp. Leaf72. Next base: position 1,054,114 of record NZ_LMLV01000001.1, read on the forward strand.
CTGCTGCAAATTTTTTCAGCATAAGAGGCTTCCGTCACCATAATGAAATCATCACCGCCAATATGCCCGATAAAGTCGCTTGCCAGCCCATATTCTTCCTTGATGCCAACTAGCGTATCCGCCAAAAAACGAATGAGCGCATCGCCTTGGCTAAACCCAAAGCAATCATTAAACCATTTGAAATAATCCAAGTCCGCATAAATAACGGCGAACGGCTTGTCGCCACTGCTTCTGCGAGCCAGCTCCAGCTGGATGCCCTCATTGCCGGGCAGACCCGTCAGCGGGTTGGCCGATCTTGCCGCCTCCATCCGCAGCGTCGTAATGCGCTCCAAAATATCGCGAACCGTCGTTGCGCCAAGCAGCTGGCCTCGCGCCGTAATAATAACGACATCATATAAATGGGAAATATCCCGCGCCATCGCCAGCTGAGATACATGCTCAATCGGCATGTCCGCATCCACGATTAATGGCGATGCATTCATAATTTTCTCAACAGGACGAGTGGAATAAAGCGGCAGCCCATATTTCCCAGCTAACAGCTCATGCAGCTTTTGCTTCATCAGCAGGCCGACGGGGCGTCCCTCCTCCTGCAGAATCACGCATTGCTCCTTGCCGTTCATATTGAAAAAATCGGCAACTTCCGTCACGCGCGCCTGCGCTGAAAAGACGGGAAACGGCGCTGCCTGCTCGCCAATGCTCATGCCTGGGGCCGCATAATAAGCGATCGCCGCTTCTTCCGGTTCAAGCGCAACCGCTATCTCCTGCCGACTTTGCCTTTCTTCAAGCGCCAATGCCGCCGTTGTTTCCAGCTGCCTATCTGGACCCGGGCTCTTGGCCGCTTCCACTGCCTGCTTGCTTGAAACCCGCATGCTGCTCATTTCCGCTCGCCGCCAAGCTTCCCTAAGCGCTTTCCATGCGGCTTGCTCAGCCGCTTCATGGCTCTGCCCCGCAGGCGGATATGCGATTACATGGCCTATAATAACGCTCTGCTCCCGGCTTGCGAGCGTATACAGCTCCGCTGCGCTGTCATTCATCGCCTGCTCAGCTCCAAGCCTCGAGCCATTGCAGCCGAGCATAATGTAATACTCCTGTCCAAAGCTGCGCTTCCAGATCAGCTTGAACGGCTTCAGCCTCCGCTCCCATGTCCGCAGCCATGATTCGGGCAAGGCTCGTTCCTCCGTAAGCCGTATATATATGACGCCAATCCCCCCAAGCCGCCAGCTTTCTCTCATCACTTGGAGCAGTTCTATATGGATCAGACCAATTGCCATCTCGTCCATGCCAGGTCTCCCTTTAGTCTTGGTTGTTCTGCTTCTACATTACCAGCCAAATGTGAGCAGAGTAACATATTCATGTAAATTATCTGTAAAGCACAAGACTTTTGCCCTAGCTGCCGCAAGCAGGCTTGAGTGCTACACCTACTTTTTAGCATATAAAAAAACAACTCCATACCGGCTTGCTTAGCAGGCAGAAGTTGTTGCTGGGGCATACAGGGTTTCCTTATGGCTATGCTGGAAGCATGCGCGCAAGGGGATCACCCGAAACGACCGGAAATATAGTCGCTCGTTTCTTTTTTGCTGGGATTCGTAAACATTTTCTCTGTATTTTCGAATTCCACCAGCTCGCCGGACAGGAAAAACGCCGTTTTGGCCGAAATCCGCGCCGCTTGATGCATATTGTGCGTGACAATCACGATGCAGTAGTCCTGCTTCAGCTCCGTGATCAGTTCCTCTACTTTAGAGGTCGAAATAGGATCGAGCGCCGAAGCAGGCTCATCCATCAAAATAATGTCCGGCTTAACCGCAATGGAGCGGGCAATACACAGCCGCTGCTGCTGTCCGCCAGACAACCTAAGCGCCGACGTATGCAAGCGGTCCTTCGTCTCTTCCCAAAGCGCCGCTTTGCGGAGCGATTCCTCCACCAGCTCATCGAGCTCACTTTTATTTTTGATGCCATGGTAACGAGGGCCAAAAGCAATATTTTCATAAATCGACTTGTGAAAAGGGTTCGGCCGCTGCCATACCATGCCGATGCGTCTGCGCAGCAGCACCACATCGGTTTTCGGATTGTTGATATCCTCATCGCCAATCCAAATCTCACCGGTCATTTTGGCATTCGGAATCAAATCGTTCATCCGGTTCAGCGTCCGCAAAAACGTCGATTTCCCGCAGCCGGACGGCCCGATGAGCGCTGTAACCTGTTTATTTTCAAAATCGATCGATACATTTTTAACAGCCTTATTGCTGCCATAATAAACGCTTAAATCGCGTACGGATATGCCATTTTCAGCCATATGCTGCCATCCTCCTATTTCGTAGCGGTAAACTTGCGGTACATGAAGCGGCCGAGCCAGCGTGCGAGCAAATTAAACAGCAGCACCGTGATGACCAGTACAGCCGAAGCTCCAGCAGCAATTTCCGCAGCATCGGGAGCTAGCCCCTCAGAATTGATTTTCCAAATATGAACCGCAAGCGTTTCAGCCGGACGCAAAGGGTTAAGCGGAGATACCGGACTAAATGGGTTCCAATCCGAAAAATCGAGTCTAGGCGAGCTCATGCCTGCCGTAAAGAGCAGCGCCGCCGCTTCGCCAAATACGCGGCCTGCAGCCAAAATCGTGCCCGATACAATAATCGGCAAAGCGATGGGCAGCATCGTTGACGTAATCGTCTTCCACTTCGTCAAGCCCAGCGCCAGACTCGCTTCCTTCTGCTCTCTTGGCACGCTTTTGAGGCCCTGCTCCGTAATCCGCACCATGAGTGGCAGGTTGAATACGGTCAGCGCAAGCGCACCCGCCAGCAAGGAAAAACCAAGACCGAAATAATTGACAAGCATAAGTAAGCCGAACAAACCTACAATAATGGAAGGAAACGAAGATAGTACCTCAACGACAAGTCGGATAAAATCAGTCAGCTTGCTCGGCTTCGCATATTCACTCATATAGATGCCTGCGCCAATCCCAATCGGAACGGTGATGATCATCGTAAGCACGAGCAGGAACAAGGAGTTGAACAACTGCGGCCCAATGCCTCCGCCCTCTCTGAACGATTCAGGAGCCGAGGTCAGGAAGCTGAAGCTAATATGGCCTAGCCCGCGCACAAGAATGAAGCCGAGCAAGCCGATCAGCAGCAGCACGATGAATGCAGCTACGCAAATAATGACGGCTGTGGCAATTTTATCTACTGTTTTTGGTTTCATAGTTTAGACCTGCCTTCCAGCCAGCGTACGATAAATACGAACACGAATGTCATGAGCATCAAAATCATCGCAAGCGACCACAAAGCATTGTTATGCGTTGAGCCGGCAGCAGTGTTGCCCATGCTGAGCGTTATAGCGCTTGTCAGCGTCGAAGCCGACTCAAACAGGGAGCGCGGCACAAAGGGCGCGTTGCCGATAACCATCTGTACAGCCAGCGCCTCGCCGAATGCCCGGGCAATACCGAGCACGACACCCGTCATGAGCGCGGGAAGCGTAGTCGGAATAACGACGCGATAAATCGTTTGCCAGCGTGTGGCACCGAGTGCGTACGAGCCTTCCTTAAGCCCAGCAGGCAAGGATGCTAAAGCATCTGTCGCAACCGTCGTCATCGTTGGCAAAATCATAATGGACAATACAAGGGCGCCCGCAGCTACACCTAAACCTTGTCCAGGAAAAATATCACGGAATAAAGGCACGATGACGCTAAGACCGATAAAACCGTATACAACGGATGGAATGCCCGCCAGCAGCTCAATAACCGGCTGCAAAAATTTACGTCCGAATTTCGGCGTAATTTCAATCATAAAGATCGATGCGCAAATGCTAAGTGGCGCAGCAAGCAGCGCGGCAAGCAGCGACGTGCTGAAGGAGCCGAAGATGAACGGGAATGCGCCGAAGGATGGGGGAGATCCTTCCGGACTCCATTTTAAACCGCCTAACAGCTCAAATACGTTTACATGATCTTTAAAAAAGGTGCTTAGTCCGCGGGAAGCGACAAAATACACCATGGCAATAATCGTCGCAACCAAAAACAGAACACATAAGGTTGTATATACTTTACCGACCCATTCTTCAACAAAATGGTTATTGCCCGCGGTACGGCCATTGCCCGCCGTTTTTTTCGGTATCGTCTGCGCCATAATAATCTCCTCTATACAGCCAGAAAGAGGCAGATTGCGAATCCGCCTCTTGTGCTGGCCTATGAATGATTAGCTATTACTTCTTAGTGATGTTGCCGTCAAGATCGCGAACGACTTGCATTTGGCTAGTTGGGATGTAACCCAGCTCAACAACCAAGCCTTTTTCGTTTTGGATTTCTTCGCTCATCATGTATTCCAGGAAAGCTTTTGCTGCTGCATCAGGCTCGCCTTTTGTATACATGTGCTCGTAAGCCCATACTGGATACGTGCCGTTGGCTACGTTTTCTACGTTAGCTGCTACGCCGTCATAGCTTACTGTTTTGATGGAATCATCAAGGTAAGAAAGAGCAAGGTAACCGATAGCGCCTGGTGTTTCACCGATAATTTTCTTAACGGTACCGGACGAATCCTCTTGGATCGAGCCTTGAAGATCTTCGGATTTCTGGCCAAGTGCATATTTCTCAAAAGTAGCGCGAGTACCGGAGCTTGCTGGACGGTTTACGATTACGATTGCTGCATCATCTCCGCCAAGGTCTTTCCAGTTCGTTACTTTGCCTGTGAAAATATCAATCAGCTGTTGTTTCGTCAGGTTGTCTACTTTTACATCCTTGTTTACAACTGCTGCCATAGCGACTACTGCCACTTGGTGGTCAACCAATTCTTTTGCTTTATCTGCATCCAGCTTCTCTTCTGCATAAACGTCGGAGTTGCCGATATTTGCTTGTCCTTCGGATACTTGCGTCAGGCCTGTACCGCTGCCGCCGCCTTGTACTTGAATCGTAACGCCGCTGTTTTTCTCCATAAACATTTTCGATGCTTGGTCAACCAATGGTTGCAGGGCAGAGGATCCAGTTGCAAGAAGCGAGCCTGTTAAACCAGATGCTTCTGCTGACGGTTCAGCGGAGGGCTCTGTGGATGGGCTGCTTGAGCTTGTTGTGTTGCCAGCTGTTGTACCTCCATTGTTTGCTTGGCCGCATGCAGCCAGTGTAAATGTCAGTACCATTGCCATAATCAACATCAAAGACTTCTTCATTTCTTATTTTCCCCTCTCAATACCTTGTTTGCTTCACAAGACCTATTGTAGATCGGGGGCATTAACCTAATGTTTTCTGTTTGTAAAATTATCAATTAAATCTCATAGATTTTTTCTATGAATGTGGATATGATATAGATAAAATGAAAGATTTCAGGAGGCAGCTCATGAGTTTGTTAAAAATGAAGTTAATGGTCCTCATCGATCGCTATAAACAGATCACGGCGGTGGCCAATGCCTTGCAAATCAAACAGCCTACCGTCAGCTTTCATATGAAGAAAATGGAGGAGGAATGGGGCGTCAAGCTGTTCGAGATGCGAACGGGGAAAGTGCTCCTCACTCGCAATGGAAAGCTGCTGCTTCATTATGCGTCGCAAATCGACCAATTATATAGCGAGGCGGAGTCGAGACTTGGCGCCATTCATGCGGCAGAGAAAAATCGTTTTGTAATCGGCTGTACGACCAGTACCGCCGCTTACCTCACAAACAGTACCGCAATGGGAAAGCTGCGGACCCTTTCCGAAAGCCATGCCGCTATTATGTCCATCGCCGTTCATGATGAGGAGGAGCTTTATCAGAAGCTGCATCTGGGAACGGTTGACTTTATTATGTATGGGGAAGGAAAACAGCAGGTTGATGGCGGCGAATTCCGCTATCAGACGATTGGCGCCTCGCCGCTCCGGGTTATGATTCCTCAGCAGCATCCTTTATATGCTTGGTCAGAAGAAATTTCATTGGACTCCCAGCTCGAGAAATATGAGTTTGCCGAGCTTGCTGACAGCTCCGTCGCACAGCGTATACATGAATGGAGCCGCAAGCACCAGTATTCCTTAACCTCGCATGCGTCCTTCGGATCGGTGGAGCTGCTTATAAATGCCGCCGCAGCCTGCGGTGACCTTGCTATATTGCCCGAATGCTTACTGCCGCAAGCGGCTAAGCTAGATGAGCTTGGATTACAGCTTGCCGCCCTTGACAGTGAGGCAGCCCGGTGGCCGATGATCGCCAGCTGGCGCAGCCAGCACTGGGATCAAGCTTTTATGCAGCAGGTGCTGGATAGAATCAGCTTATAAATTAAGAAAAGGCTCCATTTCCACAGCAGCGTGGAGACGGAACCTTTTTTCACTAGGTTATGAGGCTAAACGTTCAAATCTGGTCTTGTGCCTGTCACAATGTAGACGACGCTCTCCCCGATGTTGGTGGCGTGGTCGCCGAAGCGCTCCAGGTAACGGCCAACAAAGCTAAGCAGCGAGGATTGCGTAATGTTACGGGGATTTTCCATCATTAGCGAGTAAAGCTCACGGGTAATTTGCCCGTACAGCGCATCGACCTGATCGTCATCCTTGGCCATTTTGTAAGCGAGGTCGACATTTTCTTGAATGAAGGATTGGATGGATTCCGTTGTCATCATTTGTACAATTTCGGCCATGCGCGGAAGATCGATGAGCGGCTTGATCAGCTCCTGCCCTTCCATGCGCAATACGACCTTGGCAATATCAACCGCCAGATCGCCCATCCGCTCCAAATCGCTGGCAATGCGGAAGGAAGATAAAATCCGGCGCAAGTCCTTCGCTACCGGCTGCTGCGTCGCAATGAGCTTTGCCCCAAGCTCTGTTACTTTCTCCTCCAGTTGATTGAGCGAAGGATCAGCAGCAATAACCTGCTGCGCGCGCGCCACATCAACGGCTTTTAGAGCTTCGATGGATTCGACCAAAGCATTTTCAACAAAATTCCCCATCTCAATTACAAAATTATGCAGCTGCTCGAGGCCGAGGTCGAACTCCTTGCGTGTTGTCATCATTTTAAATTTCCTCCCAAATGATCAATCTTTACATGGAAAACGCATGAGCCCGCTTATTTGGCATTAGCCAAATTTAGCCGAAGCGTCCGGAAATATAATCTTCCGTGCGCTGGTCGGACGGATTAGAAAACAGCTTTTCCGTATCCGCATATTCAACGACTTCGCCGTTCAGGAAAAATACCGTTTGGTTGGACACCCTAGCCGCCTGATGCATATTGTGAGTGACCATTACAATCGTATATTTATCCTTCAGCTCCTGGGTCAGCTCTTCGATTTTTAAGGTGGAAATCGGATCTAGCGCCGAAGTCGCTTCATCCATCAGCAAAATATCCGGATTTACCGCAATCGCTCTGGCGATACAAAGCCTTTGCTGCTGACCGCCCGATAAGCCCAGTGCCGAGCGCTTCAGGGAATCCTTCACTTCGCCCCACAGCACCGCAGATTTCAAGCTCGTTTCTACAATTTCATCAAGCTCTTTTTTGTTTGTAATGCCGTGCAGACGCGGACCATAAGCCACATTATCATAAATCGACTTCGGAAAAGGATTCGGCTGCTGGAACACCATGCCGATTTTACGGCGCAGCGCTTCTACCTCTACCTCGCTAGAATAAATATTTTGCTGGTCAATGATAATGCTGCCTTCGATCCTCGTTCCTTGAATCATGTCATTCATCCGGTTAAGCGTCCGCAGCAAGGTCGATTTGCCACAGCCGGAAGGCCCGATAAAGGCGGTAATCGCCTTAGCCGGAATCGTAAGCGATACGTTCTTCAGTGCGTGGAACGCCCCGTAATAAAGATTCAGCTTGTCTATGTTAATTAGCGCTTCCAAACGTTCTCCTCCTTATTGCTTTCCATTGCCCGTTTTCCCCTTATTTATGGTTTGTATGTGATTCATGCCGCAACTAGTCTGTTCCGTTCTATATGTTACAGACTGTTTGTAAATCTTATATTGCATTTATGTTAACGTAGTGTTAAAAGTAGACGTTTTATGAAAGAGTGCTCTTTTGCAGGCTGCTCATTTCCTGTGCGACGTGCTGCACTTGCAAATAAGCCTGCTCGGACAATGCCCCGATTTGCCCGGCATTGCCGCGATTTTCAGCCGCCGCATGAAACAGGCTATTGAATGCGCCTTCTACCTCATGCACATGCGCTTCGCTAGACGCCGTCTCCAATCTGCCGTTTTTCGCCAGCTGCGCCGTTTGTTCAATTTCCTGGATAATCGTTTGAATAAGCGATGTAATCGTACCCGCTGATGTTTTCGTCTGGTTCGCCAGCTTCATCACTTCGCCAGCCACGATTGCAAAGCCTCGCCCATGCTCGCCAGCCCGCGCTGCTTCAATCGAAGCATTGATCGCCAGCAAATTGCTTTGTTCTGCCAGCTCCTTAATCAGCCCTGACACCTTGCTAATCGAGCCAGCTTCCGCCTGCAAGGCACGCATTCGCTCCTCCTGAAGCTGGGAGTTGGCCGCGATGGAAGCGAATGCCTTCGTTACGTTATCCAGCTCGTTTTTCCCCTTCAGCGTCAAATCGACCATCACGACCGAAAGCTCCTCGCCTTCCTCCGTGGAGCCGCGCACGCTTTGAATCGCTGATTCGATCTCCTTTACTCGCTCTTCCGCAGATCGAATCGTCCGACGCTGGGCCAGCTCCGCTTCTTCCTGCAGCCTTTTGGAAAGCTTCAGCAAATCGGCAACCGTCAAGACGCCGGTGAACTTGTCTGCATCCGTTACAAGCACGCAATCATAGAGTACTTTCTCCTGACGATTAAGCGCCCGCTCAATGAGATGGTCCGGGGCACTTTCGTAGTCAATAATAAGCGGAGTTGCATCCATCATGACGGTTATCGGCTTTTCATAATATAAATCGGCACTAAAACGATGGCCCAACTTTAGAAAAAAACGATTCCGCATCATGAGTCCCTTCACTCGATCGGCAGCGTCGCAAACGACCACACATTCCGATTCGGGATGCTGCTTGAAGACCGCTATCGTCTCTTTGCAGGTCCGCTCCTCCCGCACAATCGGCGCCTGACGAATAAAATCGGCAAGCCGAGCAGCCTGATGCGACGGAGCGTCTGTCTGCTCTCCCCAACCGGCAGCCTCCGCAGTTAAGACGTTTTCTGCTTGCTGCTCTGGATGCCAGGCTTCTAATTCGTCCATTTCCAGCTTCATATCCATCGGATACGCTAGCTCAGCAGTCGTCATTGGTCATCATCCTTCCGTAATTCCTTCTTCCTTCACTATAGGTCTTTAGCATCAACGGAAATACTTTGCTATGTTAACGCAATGTCAAATTAGACCAAGCCCGCTTCTCGGAAATTCCACTTTAAGGAAAAGGAACAAAAAAACCGCTATTCACGCTGCTGAATGAGCAGGCGAATAGCGGTTTTTAGAGAAAATTAAATTTTAAACTGCGACAATTTTTCCAGCAGCTCCTGAACCATATGGTCCAGTGACTCGGCCGCCGCCGATATTTGCTGCATCGATGCCAGCTGCTCCTCGGAGGCCGCTGCGACATTATGGGAATTGGATGCCGTGTCGCCCGCTATAACCGCCATTTGTTCAACGCTTGCGGTCATTTGCTGCGAGCTTGCATTCATTTGGCCAGCCACCGCTGAAACCTCTTGAATTTGGCTGCTTACTGCGCTCATTTCATTCATAATCGCATTGAACAGCTCGCCGCTTCCCTCTACCGTTTGCGCGCCGCTCGCCACTTCTTTGGAGCCTCTTTGCATCGTTTGCGCCACATGATCCGTATCGCTGCGGATGCCATCCACAAGCTGTGATACTTGATCCGCTGCCTGCTTCGTCTGCTCCGCCAGCTTGCGCACCTCTTGCGCTACTATGGCAAAGCCCCGGCCATGCTCGCCTACCCGCGCAGCCTCAATGCCGGCATTCAGCGCAAGCAGATTCGTTTGTACGCTGATTGCTGTAATCAGGCCCGTCATTTGTCCGATTTGGGTCGAGCGTTCATTAAGCCGTTCAATCGCTGCTTCCGTCTCCGACACCGAATGCTGGATTTGGCCCATTTGACGGACGGCTTCCTGCATCAATTGATAACCATCCGCTGTCTGCAGCGCGACCCCATTCGCTGAGGAGGCTACTTGATCGCTCGATTCAGCTATGCGCTGAACATGGCTGGACATCGCATACATCGCTTCTGCGGTGCCGCCGGCATGCTGATTTTGCGTCTCGGCATCCATCGCTACTGTCTGAATCGATTCGGCTATCGTCTCTGACGCTTTGCTCGTCTGATCGGCGCTAGCTGTCAACTGCTCCGACGTTTCACTTACGGCTAACCCGAGATTCGTTACGAGCTGGAACATGCCCCGCAGCTTCTCCGTCATCCTATTAAAGGAAGCAGCCATCTGGCCTAGCTCATCCTGCTGTTTAATGGCAATCGTCTGGGTAAGATCGCCCTCGGCCATTTTTTCAAGTCCTATATTAAACAAGTTCAGCTTGCGAATAACCATAAAGCGGATCAGGAGAGAAATAATAACACCCAATAAAATCATCGAAGAACAGGCAATTACCAGCGATGTCGTGCGACTGGCATTAAAATCTTCAAATATCGCTGCTTTAGGAACAACGCTCTGGCTATACCAGAATTGATTGCTTCCCGGCAGCGCTATCGGCTCAAACAGCCGCATGACTTCGTCGCCATTCGAATCCGCCGTGTAGCCCGAATAACGCGTACCGCTCATCACATCATCCAGAAGCGCCTGCTTCCCTTCATTATCCCCGAAAGCCTCATTCAGTGCTGCCGAATCATTCGGATTAGCCAAATAATTGCCTTTTTCACTAATCAGGGATACATAACCGCCCATTGGCGAATATTCGGCTGCTGCCTTCTGGAAGCTCTCAATGGATAAGTCTGCTCCGACTATCCCGAGGAAGCTGCCACTTTGATCCAATATGGGAACAACAATTGATGTAATAAGCGTCTGCTGACCGGCTACATTATAAAAATAAGGATCAACGTAAGTTACTTTTTTTGATTGCTTGGGCAGCAAATAATAGTCTCCCGCCCCTTCCACCGTATAATCCGAAAGCGGATTGATTGCCGTCCCACTGCCGTTACGGAAAACATAAGGAATAAAACGGCCTGTTTTATCATCGTATGTCGAGTAATTACTATTGGCCTCGTCTTCTTGGTCAAAAGCATCCGGCTCCCACAACGTATAATACGCCAGCACACGTGGATCATTTTCGACCATGGTTTGCAGCATTTCAACGACCTTTTGACGCGATAGCTGCTTTTCACTTCGCGTTTCCTTTAGGACAAGCATCAGATTTTCCAATTTGGATTCGGTTGCCGTAAGCTCACGCTGTACCGACATCACAAAATCAGTTCCGGCCAACTGCGCTTCCTGCTCGCCTTTCGTCACAGCAAGCGACTCCAGTTGATTAATATTCAGCACATTCATTACAGTAAAAATGACAAGCAAGCAAATGACTACACAGGATACCAATTTAACCGTCAAAGATAAATGCAGCTGCTTCCTTCTCATGCTACCCACTCCTCCATACAAAACAACATGAATCGTTAATCGACAATATGCCTATATTTGATTATAGGTATTTAGAACCATATTCAACGTTTCTCATATTTTAAAATTCAATAAAGCGTATTCCAGCACAAAAGAACCGCGAACGAGGTTCGCGGCTCTCTCATCATTTTGAAACGATTAACGAGATTTACGTTTTAAAATCCGAACATCATACGCAGCAAGTGTGAGTGCAGACTCCGCTTGACCACCATTCAAAACATCCTCATAGGAATGGCTATCGAGCACTACCTGCTGCTCTTGCGGCGTGAAGTTGGATACGAATACATAGTCCGACTCCCCATCGCCACGCAGCTGCGCAGTCACGCCTTCAGGCAGCTCGGTATCGAGCACTTTGCGAATGCCCTCCTGCTCCACAAGCGTCTTGAAGAAATCTGTGAAAAATGGTTCTTTGTTGCGGGAAGCTACATAATACGCTTTCCCCTTGCCCAAGCGGTTCACCGTCAATGCCGGACGGCCAGCATAGAAATCTTCTCCGTATACGGCTAGTGCCTCTGCTCCTTCAAGGTGAATAAGGTCGCACAGCTCATGCGCTTCGTACTCGCCGGACAAGCCCAGTGCATTACCTTCCGTCATGACTACGCGATTCGTCTCGCCGTCATGAAGGGAATCAATTTCCTCCGACCAGATGCCGAGCGTTTTGCGAAGCGGCCCTGGGAAGCCCGTCAGGAAGCATAGATCGCTTTCGTTCACGATGCCGGTCCAGTAAGTCGCAATAAACGTGCCGCCATTTTCAACAAACTTCTCAATAGCCTCGCCCACACCTGGACGTACCATGTACAGCATAGGAGCGATCACGATTTTATAAGAGTCCAATGCGCATTCGGAATCGATAATATCGACCGGAATACCTAGCTCCCAGAACGGACGGTAATGCTTGCGCGCCGTCTCCTCGTAATGAATGCCGCAGTTGCGCGGGCCTTGGGAGTCTTTGACCGCCCAGCGGTTTTCCCAATCGTAAATGATCGCGACTTCCGGCTTAACCGATGTTCCTACGACTCCCCCAAGCTGTGTAAGCGCATGGCCTACATCCGTTACATCTTTAAATACGCGGGTATGCTCATGTCCGACATGGTCAACGACCGAGCCATGCAGCTTCTCGCTGGAGCCGCGGCTTTTGCGCCATTGGAAATATTGCACCGTATCCGAGCCATGGGCAACGGCCTGCATGGAAGAAAGCAAATGCATGCCCGGCTTCTTCAGCTTGCTGACCGGCTGCCAGTTCGTCATGCTTGGCGTGCTTTCCATCAGCATAAATGGCTTGCCGCCTTTGAGCGAGCGGAAAATGTCATGGTTGAAGCCGATCCAAGCCGCCAGCTCGCTATCGCTCTCCAGGCTGTGCCAAGTCGGATAAGCATCCCACGAAATCATATCGAGCATATCTGCAAATTTCCAATAATTAAGCCCTTCAAAGTCGAGCATAAAATTAGTTGTAATTGGCAGCTCCGGGTTGATTGCGCGAAGCGGCTCCATTTCCTTGCGGCAGAAGTCCACCGTCTGGTCCGTAACAAAACGCATCCAGTCCACATTCATGCCGTGAACCGCCCGTTCTCCGCGCCGCGTTGGCGTATCGACTTGGCTCCAATCGGTATACGTATGACTCCAGAACGTCGTCCACCAAGCATCATTCAATGCCTCAAGTGTGCCATAACGCTGCTGCAGCCAGCCGCGGAACGCCTCTGCGCACAGGTCGCAATGGCATTCGCCGCCGAACTCATTGGAAATATGCCAGCCAATAACAGCCGGATGGCTCGAATAACGCTCAGCAAGCTTCGTATTCATAATTTGCACTTTCTCGCGGTAGACCGGAGAGGAGAAGCAGTGATTATGACGTGCGCCATGCAGATTGCGAATGCCATTCTCATCTACACGGAGCACTTCCGGGTATTTGGACGACATCCATGCCGGTCTCGCTCCGCTCGGCGTTGCAAGCAGTGCATAAATGCCGTTGGCCGCAAAGCGGTCGAGCAATTGATCCATCCACTCAAAAGTGAAGACGCCTTCCTCTGGCTCCAGCGCAACCCAGCCAAAAATGCCAACCGACATGACATTGCTGTGCGACAATTTCATTAAACGAATATCTTCCTCTAAAATATGAGGATATTTAAGCCACTGGTCCGGATTATAATCCGCGCCATGAAGCATTTGGGGAATTTTCGAGCTGATTGGTGGAAATTTGCTGCTCATCTGTGTAACCTCCTGTAATAGCGGCATTCGTTTGACGAACGCTCATTCTTTAACTATATTCATATTATATATTTCGTTTTATTGAAACTAAATCTCACAATATTCTTATCTCTATAAAAATATGAAACAGGATGTGCAGCATATGGATACAATCGCATTCCCGCTTGTAACGGATACCGAGCTTGCGCTGCCGCTTTACGTCGACATAATCGGACATTGGGGCAATCAGGAGACGATCGATCGCATGAACGGCTTTCCCCACTATCAATGGCTGCAGGTTGCTTCTGGGGAAGGCGAGCTTATTATCGGAGAAAAAAGCTATTCGGTGAAAAATGGCCAAGGCTTCTGCCTGTTCCCCGGAGTGCCGCATCGTTATTATGCGACCCGCGAGCCGTGGGATGTGCATTTTGTCAGCTTTGGCGGCAGCCTGTGCGAAACGTTGTTCGAGCAGGCCGGCATTACTGAATCCGGCGTCTATGCAACAGCAGACGGAGAAGTATTAATTTCACATATGCGCAGCATATATGCGATGTCGCAGTCGGACCGTCCTTTTCTCGGCCTGGAATGCTCCAAACTGCTCTATGCGATGCTGCTTGATCTCTTGAAGGTTGTTCGTGTCAGCTCCCATTCGGCGCATCAAAGCCTATCGCGGCTCCATCCCGTCATTCAATATATTGAAGCGCATGCCGGCAGCCTCATTACGATTGAGGATTTAGCAGGGGCGATTAATGTGACGCCGCAATATTTATGCCTATTGTTTAAAAAAGCGATGCGCATGCGGCCGATGGAATACGTGAACCGCGAGCGAATTAGCCGCAGCAAGCAGCTGATGTTCCGTGAGAGCACGCTGAAAATGCAGGAAATCGCCAAGCTGTCCGGCTTCGACAGCGCAAGCTATTTCAGCTCCGTCTTCAAGCGGCTGGAAGGTGTTGGGCCCGAGCAGTTTAAAAAAATGCACGGCATGCGTTAAGCCAGCTATTCGCACAACTCTGGGAACAGACGCTTGTACTGTGGTTCTACTGTGGTTCTACTGTGGTTCTACTGTGGTTCTACTGTGGTTCTACTGTGGTTCTACTGTGGTTGATTAGCTTGTTCAGCTTGCCCCCCGCGTATGCCGATGGGTGCCGCTGGCTATCTAGCAGACTGCGCGGCATGTTATAATGCCAGCATCTGCTTTATTTATGATGTGGTTACAAGTGGTTGCTTAGAAAGGAATGAAGAGGATGTTGAATAAACCTGCGATTTTTGAGGAAATCGAGCGTCATAGCGAGGGCTTTAAGGCGATTTCCCGTTCGATTTTTGCGAATCCAGAGCTTGGACATGAGGAATTTGAAGCCTCGGCTGCGCTGTGCGCGGAGCTTGAGCGTCAAGGCTTTAGCGTTGAGCGGGGCACGCTTGGGCTGGCTACTGCTTTCATCGCTACCTATGATACAGGCAAGCCTGGCCCGATCGCCGCTTTCCTCTGCGAATATGACGCATTGCCGGAAATCGGTCATGCCTGCGGTCATCACCTCATCTGCATGATGAGCATCGGCGCCGCAGTCGGCTTGAAATCGGTTTTAGAAGCGGGAAGCATTCGCGTCTATGGGACGCCTGCGGAAGAAACGAAGGGCGCTAAAGTGCCGATGGCAGAAGCTGGCTTGTTCGATGATTGCGATTTCGCCTTGATGGCGCATCCTTACCATACGTTTGAAAAATCCGGCGAATCGCTGGCGATGGATGCCGTGCAGTTCGAATTTACAGGAGCGGCTGCTCATGCGGCAGCCAGCCCTTATGAGGGTATTAATGCGCTCGATGCGGTCATTCAGCTGTTCAACAGCGTCAATGCCTTGCGCCAGCAAACCCGCAGTGATACGCGCATTCACGGCATTATCGACAATGGGGGCAAGGCGCCCAACATTATCCCCGACTATGCCTCGGCGAAATTTTATATTCGCTCGGCTTCGCGCATGTATACGAACGAGTTGACCGCGAAGGTGCTTCGCTGCGCCGAAGGAGCCGCCCTGCAAACCGGCTGCGAGCTGCGCACGAACAATTATGAGCTGTCTTATGATGAGCTGCGCACGAATGAAGCGCTATCGGAGCAATTTTCCGCCAACCTGATTGCGGCAGGCATTCAGGTTGGCGAAATTCAAATCGGCAAGGACCATGGCTCGGTTGACCTCGGCAATGTTTCCACGCACTGCCCAGCTATTCATCCTTATGTGAAAATCGTCGAGGAGCGCTTGCTGCTGCATACGGAAGGGTTTCGTGACGCAGCCATTACAGAGCGCGCCCTGGAGCGCATGATCTTCGGGGCGAAAATGCTCGCTGCCACCGCTGCGGATGTGTATAACGATCCAGCTTTGCTGGCACGCATTAGAGCAGAGTTTGAGCAGCAGACAAACTAAAATAAAGATTAACGATTGTATAGAGTAACTTCAGCAGCAACATTTAATAAGCTGCTACGTTCAACTCACCGCCGTTTTTCTGGTCGATTCAGGCACGCGGACACTCTATCTCGTATTCGGCTTCATCAATCTGGGGCTTGCCGTATGCCCTAGTAGATGTTCGACTTGTTGTTTTATCGCATGGCAAAAAGGCCGGTAGCTGCTCATAAGAACGAGCATACCGGCCTTTTTTAATAATGCATAGTAAAGTTGCGATTCATTGAGTCAATGAACAAAACGCTACTTCAGTTCTGGAATCACATATTGCGGCTCACGTCCATAAAGGCCATCCACAAGATTGCGCGCTGCAAGCATTGCCATATTGTATCTCGTCTGTTGGGTAGCCGAGCCAATATGCGGCAGCAGCACTGCATTGTCGAGCTGGAGCAGCGGATTGTCTTGCGTAACCGGCTCTTTTTCAAAAACATCCAGCCCTGCGCCGCGTATCGTTCCGTTTCTCAGCGCCTCAATGAGCGCCGCTTCATCAACCGTCTCCCCACGCGAGCAGTTAATAAAGATGGCACTGCGCTTCATCATAGCAAACTGCTCCTTGCCGATCATATGCTTTGTCTCCGGCGTTAGCGGCGTCATCAGCACGATAAAATCCGACTCTTGGAGCAGTTGATCAAGCGGGCTGTACTGAACGCCAAGCTGCTGTTCGAAGTCTGGCTTGCGCGAACGATTATAATAGCTGACTTCCATATCGAAGCCGTATTTTGCGCGTCTGGCAATCGTTTCCCCAATGCGGCCCATGCCAATAATGCCAAGCTTGGCGTGATGAACATCAATGCCGAACAAGGAAGTACCGATGCCGCGCTTCCACTCGCCTGCGCGAACGAGCTTATCAAGCTCCGCCACCCGGCGTGCCGCAGCCAGCATGAGCGCCATCGTTAAATCTGCCACCGTATCGTCTAGCACGTAGGGAGTATGTGTACCGATAATGCCGCGTTTTTTCATCGCATCCAGATCATTATGGTTGTAGCCGACGGAAATGTTGCTGACGACTCTCAGCTTCGGCGCCGCCGACAGCAGACGCTCGCTGATTGCGTTGCCCGCAGCAAGCAGACCTTCCACTTCATTAATTTCTTCCGCCAGCTGCGCGCCTGTAATCCCCTGCTCGCCCTCCCACATCCGGCATTCACAATGCTCATCGAGATAGTTTTTCACCTCTGGGGGTATTTTGCTCGAAATAAATACTTTTGGTTTCATGTTATAATCCTCCATTTTCCAGAATTCATGATGTTCCTGCTTTCCTGCTCTTGCCTTTCAGCCCTATCCCCTCTACAATAAATCATATTGCCTCCCGGTACCAACAATCGATTTCGTTCCCTGAAGGAGGAGCAGCCTTGGAAGCTTTTAACGAGCAGGTTCCTTACGAGAACCCGTTGCTTTCTATCCGAATTTTTCGAACACAGCGCTCAACCAGCGAATTGATCAAATGGCATTATCACAAACAGCTGGAGCTCATCTATATTATAAATGGCAGTCTCAAGATCGATATTGAGGACGACAGCTTTGATCTTGAAAGCGGAGACATCGTCGTGCTCGGCTCAAGCCAGCTGCATCGCGACCGTAATGTTGGCAAGCTGGACTATATTGTGCTGCAATTTAATCTCGAGGATTTTTTCGACAACAGCACCATACCTTATATCCGCTATTTTTCCGAGACGGAAAATCCGCTGAGCCGCGCCAATTATATTTTTCGTGAAAATAAAGCCATCCGGCAGCAGGCAAGCGAAGCGATTACTAAGCTGCTGCATGAAGCAACCCACAAGGAAACCGGCTATGAAATCGCCGTCAGCATCCAGATCAAGCAGCTACTGCTGCTTATGCTGCGTGGCGACAGCCAGCGCATCCTGGCTAGGCAGGATGATTTTGACCATATCCGGCTCAAGCCTGTCCTTGACTATGTCGAAAACAATTTGGGCGAGCGCATTCAGGTCGAGGACATGTGCCGAATTGTGAATATGAGCTACTATTATTTCGTTAAGTTTTTCAAAAAAACGATTGGCCTTTCCTTCACCGAATACGTCAATTACCGCAAAATCAAGTGGGCGGAGCGTATTTTGCTAACGAAGGATTTAAGCATTGCCGACGTAGGCGAGCGGATTGGCATGCCGAATATGGCCCATTTTTATAAAACCTTCAAAAAATACAACGACTGCTCCCCCAAGCAGTTCCAGCGAAAAATGCTGGAATGGGACCGCAGCTAAAGCTAATAGCTTCTCTGATTTTGGGTTACCATTTTCGTCTTCGGTTGTTAAGCTCTTTGTCTTTTGCACTTTCGCTCTTCCTGCTTTACAGACTTTGCTTTTTTTATTGATTTTTAGGGAGCGCGAGGAGAGGTGGGGCTGGTGTGGAGGGGAGTGAAAGGTTTGAGCTGGAGAAGCGAAGCGTTCGCTTTTGCTGCCCAATTTCTACGATGCGGAGCATTGTTTAGAGAAATTGGGCAGCAATGGCGATCGTAAGCCAAACCTTTCACGCAGCGCAGCACAGCCCTTCCTCACCGAGCCGCCGCACGCGTCCCTAACGAACGATAAAAAAAGCTTGTCCACCTTAACTTTTAGGTGTGACAAGCTTTTTGTGCATAACGAGCTTATAGCCGACGCCGCGAATCGATTCGATTTGCACCGACTGCTGTCCAAGCTCCAGCTTTTTGCGAAGCGAGCTGACGTGCACATCTACGGTACGCTGACCGCCAATGTAATCGAAGCCCCACACAACATTCATCAGATCATCGCGCGTAATAACCATGCCTGGCCGCTGGACAAGATACAGCAGCACTTCAAATTCCTTCGGACGCAGCGGGATCGATTCCCCATCCAGCACAACCTCATACTTATCCGGATAGATCGACAGCTCGCCCGCTGTAATGATCTTCTCTGTCGTTTCAGGCATCATGTTATCGTCCTGAAGCTGAGTCCGGCGCAGCACCGCAGATACGCGCGCCAGCAGCTCGGCAACGCCGAACGGCTTTGTAATATAGTCATCCGCACCATGCTTCAAGCCTTGCACGACTTCTTCCTCGGCATTGCGGGCTGTCAAAATAATGACCGGCGTCCGCAGGCCATTTTGACGCAGGCGATTTAAAATGTCGAAGCCGTTCATTCCCGGCAGCATAATATCCAAAATAATAAGATCGAAGCTGCGCTGCAGCGCCGTTTGCAAACCTTCTCCACCATGATCGGCGACCGTAATTTCGTAGCCTTCCTGCGTCAAATTGTATGACAGAAGCCTAGCGAGTGTCGGTTCGTCTTCAATGACAAGCACTTTATGCGACATGGTAACCTCCAGCATTATTGCATTTATTCAACCTTATTCTAACATGAAATTATATAGAAGTGGTAAACCTTTTGCGCTAAGTGTGAAACCGCTACTGCTGAAGCACGGGCAGCTCAATAATAAATGTCGTTCCACGGCCCACTTCGCTCGTTACGGAAATCGTTCCTTTGTGCAGCTCGATCAAATGCTTAACGATCGACAAGCCAAGCCCCGTGCCGCCTGAACTGCGCGAACGCGCCTTGTCTACCCGGTAGAAGCGCTCAAAGATGCGCGGCAAATCCTTCTTCGGAATGCCGATTCCCGTGTCGCTGATACGTATGCGGATATGGTCCTCGTTTATGCCTTCCATTTTCACGGTCACCCGCCCGCCCTCTGGCGTATAGTTGATGCCGTTCGAAAGCAAATTCATCACTATTTGCCGCAGCCGGTCTTCATCCGCTTCCATATATAGGCCTGCTTCCAGATCCATTTTCAGCTCAATCACCTTGCGCGATGCCTCCGCCTCCAGCAGCTTGAGCGTTTTATCCATAAATGCATCCATATTGACCGGTGAAAAATAAAGCGGAACCCGCCGCGACTCGATTTTCGACAGCTCCAGTATATCTCCGATCAACCGGTTCAACCGATCGCTCTCGTCAAAAATAATTTGCAGAAACGAACGTGACGTTTCCGCATCATCGACAGCTCCTGCGATCAGCGTCTCTGCGAAGCCTTTAATCGCCGTAATTGGCGTTTTCAGCTCATGCGATACATTCGCTACGAACTCGCTGCGCATCCGCTCCAGGCGGCGAATGGCGGTCACATCCTGCAGCACGAGCAGCATGCCCTCATATTCTTCCCCCTCTTGCTCAATCGGCACCAGATTCAGCTCCAGCAGCCGCTCCTCGGGAAAATAGAACGTAACCTCCTCGCGGATATGCTCGTGCGTCTCCAGCCCCTCCTGAATCATTTGGGCTAGCTCAAATTGCTGCTTGCCTTCGGCGTAATGGCGCCCTACGAGCTCGCGTGCCGAGAAGCCGAGCAATTCCTCTGCATGTCTGTTCATCAGGACGAAACGTCCGGTACGGTCGATCATGACGACGCCGTTGATCATATTGTCCAGCACGCTTTCCAGCTGGCTTTCATTTTGGCGGATTTGCGTCATTTGCACCTGCAGGCTGTCCGCCATGGCGTTAATCGCATTGCCAAGCTCGCCAATCTCATCCTGCTTGGCTACTACCACGCGCGCCTGATAATCCATATTTTTAATCCGCTTCGCGACGCTTGTAATTTGCTCAAGCGGCCGCGTCAGGCTGAGCGCAATGCGGTAGCTGACAAAGGCAGCAGCCAAAAACAGCAGCAGCAGCCCGCCGCCAATAACCGTCCATACGTTGCGGATGCTTTGCTCGACTTCACTTAGGCTCATGGCCAATCGGATAACATTGGAGTTCGGATTGCTGCTATCCGTCAATATCGCCACATAAAGCAGATTCTGATGCAGCGTATCGCTTTTCCTGATCGTTCGGCCAACGCCGTCCTCGCGCGCTTCGGCAACCTCCGAGCGGCTGTTGTGATTGTCCATCGTGGACACTTCATGATCCGAGTCGCCCAGCACGACGCCATCACCGGAAATAAATGTGACTCGGGCGCCGGTGAAGCCTTTAAGACTTTTTGCTTCCTCGGTAAAATAAGGCTCCACCTCGCTCAGCGTGCCCTGCTTCCATTCCATTTTCGCCAAAATGATGTGCATTTCCCGTACCATATTGTCTTCCAACGCACTAATATGATTTTGCTTAAACGTATTTGCCATAATAAGTCCGGCCGCCGTAACGGATAAAGCAATCATTAAAATCATAATAATCGTCAGCCGATTTCGAAAGCTGTTCACGCCAACCACTCCTCGTGTTCTTTGCCACTCGTTTATTATAATACCGGGGGACTGGTGCTTCGCTCCGCGAAGGGTTGGTCTTCCGATCGCCGTTGGTGTTGATTTTCCTGAATTATAAAAACTTCATCGGAAGATAATCCACACCAAAAGCGAACACTCCGTTTCTCCAGACCAACCCTTCACTCCACTCGCTCCATCCACCCGTTTTCTAAAAAAACCTCGTCCATCCTGAACATCTTATCATACAGATATAGAAAAATGGCACCCGCATTTTTCATAAAAAAATCCCTATAGGGCTGCGGCGAGGAGCTTATCTTGACAGATAAGCTCTCCTACTGCAAGCCCTATAGGGATTATGCCCCGCTTTTCAACGTGGGCAATGGCTATTCTAAAGCAAATATATTATTATTGTAAATTCGCTTCTAAACGCCATTTCATACTTTTAATAACCAAATACCTTCCAAGATTGGAGACCAGTTAGCACCGACTCATCGCCAGGAATAAGAACGCGAATTTTATTCGTCTTCACCGGCGTAAAGCTCGTTTCATTGTCTTCATTCGCCTTCAAGCCAAGACCCGATGCTTCCGCTACGTCAAGCCATTGCTCGCCGTCCCAATATTGAACGGAATATTGCTCCGGCAGCTTAATCGTACCTGCACCATCGTACCAATGAACACGAATGCTGCTAATCGTGTAGTCTTGGGCAAACTCGTATTGCGCCCATTGAACAGGCGCTTCAACAGCCTCTGAACCAAGAGCAGGAACACTCGGTGCCTCGGTTGCTGAAGGAGCCTCCGCACTTAGTGCGACAAGCCGAAGCAGATGCAGCCCAACTGCCGCTGCTGGTGTCACCGCACCAGTACCAGTACCAGTACCAGTACCAGTACCAGTACCAGTACCAGTATCAGTACCAGGCTGGCTCTCTGTCTGTTCACCGCTGGACTCCGTTCCTGCGTCCACACCTTGCGCTTCATCCTGCGAAGTCGTCAGTGTGCCTTGCTCTGAAATATCCGCAGCCAGCGAGGAACCGCTGAATATGGAACCGATTTCCGTAGCGCTTAACGCACGGCTGTAAATTTTGAAATCATCCAAAGCTCCATCCAAATACGGATCGCCATATTGAGATTTGCCGAGGTAATTCAAATTCGTATTGCCAAGGCTTGATGGCTTTAAGGTCATCGATGTATTAATTGCAACCTGCACCCCATCGACGTACATTCTGCCCGTCGTGCCCGAAAGCGTCACTGCAACATGCTTCCAGACGCCCGTTGGCAATGCTGTTGCATTAAGCTGCTGTTCCGCGCCATTGCCGCTTGACGTAATGGCAAAGCGCAGCCCGCTGCCGCCAGCACGCGGCGTCAAGAACATATTGGCATTCGTTCCTGTGCCAAAATCGAAAATGCGCGACCAGTCGCTAATGGTATCTAATTTGACCCATGTCGAAATCGTAAAATCATTTACAGCGCTGACGATGCCCGTCGGCAAGGACGCATAGCCGCTCGTGCCGTTAAGGTCGAGCGCATTGCCGGAATGCCCCGCTACCCATGCCGTCGTGCCGGATAACGTTGCATTTTTCCCATTGCCTGAGGAATCTGTCGCTGTCGTTCCGCTTGTCTGATTAAACAAGTAGTTCACAATGACCTCTGGCAAAGGAGCCGCAGGGTTAACCGTATGCGTAACCGTTGCATTCGCGGTCAAGCTGCCGTCACTTGCCGTAAGCCTGAATACATAAGTTCCCGCCGTCGACACCGTCGCCGTCGTATTTACAGCTGCTGCGTTTGCGAATACAGCCGTTCCTGGACCGCTAACAAGCGTCCAGACGCTCGTCAAAGTGCCAGAAGGCAAACCATCATCCGTTGCTGTTCCAGCCAGAGCAACTGGCGATGGCAGCGTGAACGTGCCTGCTGTGCCCGCACTTACAACCGGTGCTGTATTCGTTGGCGCTGTTCCTTGCGCAAGCTCAATGTCATACGTTGCAGCCGTGCCAATGTTGAGGGTAATTACAGCTGCTCCGCTGCTTGAAACGTTTACTCCGCCAGCTACAGCATTGTTAACCAAAATATTATAATAGCCAGCTGCCAAGCCTTTGAACGTTACTTTCGTTGTATGCGCCGTTCCAGAAGTCGAGCTTTTCAAATTGAATTTTACATTGTTTTTGGCCTTCGTAATCGTTGCTGTTGCAATTTTGTCGCGCTCCAGCTCCATGCCAAATTTCTCAGTAATAAGATTGAGGCGCTGGAATACGCCGTCCTTCGGCACAACCGTATAGCTGGTGCTATTGTCGGTTGCATCGCAGCCATAACAGTAGACGCCGAAAATAGGATCAACAGCTACGTCGGAGCTCAAAATTTTAATGGCGCCGAACAAGCCCAGATCTGCTTCTCCCGCCATGCCGCGCCAGCCGTTCTGCAAAGCGCCGCCGCCTACTCCTAGTGCTGCATAGTTGCCTTTTTCCGCTTGATACGTCCAGGCTACAGCACCAAGATCTGCTGCGTCTGCGCTGATCTGACCAGAGTTGATCGCACCGACGTTTGCGATTTTAGCTGCATAGGACAAGCGCTGCTCAACTTCAGCGTTGGTCGAGTTGTTGCGAACCCAATCGTCCATCGCATAGCCTGCGAGCGATACCGTGTACTGGAAATTCCACCAGTTCTCGCCGGTAATTGTCACCGGATCGGCATAATAATACCAGACCGGCATATGACCGCGTGCTGCCCGCGTTTTCATATTGATTTTGCTTTTCATCGTATTGTTGTTGTTCATCTTGGCAAGCGTGTAAACCGCTTCTTCACCCGTATTGTCATAGTTGTACTCCGATCCGTAAGGATACGTCGTGTTCGCGAAATTATTGTATTTGGTCGCCATTTTGGCGATCAAATTATTCGCTTCCGCCGTGTAGCCCTCGTCCTGAAGCGCCTTAATAATGTCCGGCGTCGTCATTTCGCCCATTAGGCCCGTGTTCCAGTTGTAAGCGACACCTGATCCGTACAGGGCGTTGAAAATGTTATAAGCCCGCAGCAGATAGGTATTTTTCGGGTTGTCATACGTAATCAAATTCGGATACAGCTTAGCGATTTTGTACATGCTGAAATACGTGTTGTAAATATGCGGATAAGCGTAGCCACGGTAGGTTGGCGTGTCATTTGGCTCCGGCATCAGGAAGTCGTGGATCAAATAATCCGTCTGATGCTGCGCCATCAGCCTGCCCCAAATAGCGACCGTCAAATAATCGTCAAGCGCCGTAACCTCGGAGGCAACAGGGGTTTGAACATTTTTCTCCGCTAAGAACTGTGCATGGGTGTAACCCCAATCATCGCCCCAGCCCCAATAGCCGTTGAAAATATTGCGTTTGGAGTTTGTATCCATCATCCAGTCGTCAAACACCTTGTCGCGAATATCGCCCGGAACGTTCCACTGCGTGCTGTTCACCATGAAGGTGGAATGCCGCTGGAGCGCTGCATCAACGGGTTCAATCGCATAAAACTGCAGAACCGTCTTTTCCCCGCTTCCATAGTTGACCGTTATTAGATTCTGTCCCAGCTTGTTCATCGTAATCGAATACAGCTTATGATTCGTGCCCGTTGTACCGAGTGACGTAATCGTCGTATCGGACGGGTATTGCGCTGTAATGGAATTGATCGTTTTCGTCGTATGCAGATCGAATTTAGCCGTTTGGTTCGTTGGCACGATCATGCCCGGAACGACCGTTACATCGATATGGCCTTCGTTGTAAAGACGATCCTTCACATCATTTTCGTTCGCTACTTTGAAAAATTTAAAGGCATACGTTTTACTTGCGCCCGGTGCGAGCGTCAGGCTCGTATTCGGCAAATAGCCGCGATTCGTGCTTTTGATCACATTGGAGTGGATGTAGAAAACGTTAAGGCCTTCAATCCAGCCGCCTTGATCCATCGCCCACTTGCTTCCCGGATGCTCCTCGACTCTCCAGCGGTCCTGGTATTCAAAGCCTGCTCCTGTGCTTGCATCAGGAACCATCAGCAAATAAGGGCCGATGCCGCTTGGCCGTGCTGCTGTAATATAGGAGCTGTTGTTGCCGACAAAGGAGTGGGTAAGCACGCGCGTTTCATAAATTTGCTCGTTGCTGCCGCCCGTCCAAAATTCATTGAACGGCAATGGCAAACCAACGTCGCCAAATTCAATCGTTTGCGTACTCGTATTCGTCAGTTCGATTTTCCATAAAAAATAATCGTTTACGAGCGAATACGTATTAACCAGCTTAAAGTTTTTGACGCCATTTGCATTCGTCGAGTTCTGATAAGTAATCGTTACGTTGTTGCCCGTCTGGCTCTGCGTTCTGCCATCGGTGGAGCTTTGTGTCAGTGCCGTCTGCCAAGCTCCAGTACCGAAGCGGTACTTGAACATGAGCTCGCCCAGCCACTGGTGATCGGCCGTGTTCTGATTCGGCGTTACTGTCGGGTTCATCACATATTGCGTGTTGAAGGTGTCTCCCGTCAGGCGAAGCGAATTGATTTCTCCGTTAGTGCCGGTGGAAATGTTGAAATTGCTGTCGGAAAGCGTGTAAGCGGAAGTGATGTGAGGAATCAATATTACCATTAAAGCGGTTACAAAAACAGATGTTGCCAGCTTAAGCATTTGCCTTGAACGAGGTAGCCATTGCATGGTCATGCGGTTTAGCCTCCCTGAACCTATTTTTATAATGCATCTGTCCTCCCCAGGATGTAAAAAGCCATCATTTTCTTGAAATATAGGAAAGTATATGATTTCGCCATACTTTCTCTATATTTCTCGGACTGAACCGCGCCGCCACAGGACGGCGACAGCCGTTTCACCTTGGGGCAGCGTCTTGCACTTCCGGTATGGTACGCCGGTATGCCGCTGTGCCGCCTTGCCGCTTTGTAATCCCCACACCACCTCCTCTCAGCGCTTTTTTCCATCAAAAAAGACCCTATTACTCAGAGCTGCGACTCCGTTAGCCTGCTGCTGGCAATAGGGAAGATGAGGGAGTAACCATTACTCCCTCATCCGGCAAACCATTTCATGCTGTGAACGCTATAGGATGGATCAACTAGGTCTCTATCAACTATACTTCTATCAACTATACTTCCATTTACTTCTATATCGTTTCTCTCACCCAAACGGCCATTTCCCCTGCACCGCGATTTGCCCAAGCAAAATACGGAATAAACTTCAGCTCGGCAGCTTCCTGCTGCCAATCGGCATTATGACGGTACAGCTGTCCTTGCCAGCCGTCCGAAACCTGCCGCTGTCCAAGCCCCGAAATCGTCTGCATGCCTCCTAGCAAAGCAGGCTCAAAAGCGGTACTAAGCTCGCTTCCCGCAGGCAGCGCCAATTGGTAAAGCTGCTCGCCATTGTCCGTTTCCTCCAAGCAATAAACGAAGGGGCCGCGCTGCAAAGCCACTTTGCCGGCATTCTCGCGCACTAGCGGATGGCTTTTCATCCGGTGAATCGGCATCGTAAATACGAGCTCTACCGTATCGCCGCTTTGCCATACACGATCGATTTTCGCGTAGCCATTGTCGATGTCACTGCTGTTAATTTGCTGCGGCTCGCCACCATTAACGACCCACGATGCTGCACCGCACCAATCCGGAACACGCAGCTTGAGCGCAAACGCAATCGGACGCGCAGTGCTGATCGTAAAGCTGACTTCACCGTCCCAAGTATAGGCCGACTTCTGTTCAAGCTGCACTTCCGTATCCGCTACTTCAAGCGTTGCCGCTCCCCCTACATACAAGTGCACATAAATGGCTGATTTCTGTACGGTGTACACATATTGCCCAAGCGAAGCCAGCAAACGCGCGATATTCGGCGGACAGCAGGCGCAGCCGAACCAGCCCTGCCTTTGCCCGCATACATGATGCGTATTTTTATTCCCGGCCAGCTGTGAAGGATTCACCTCCAGCGGATTGACGTAGAAAAAGGTTTTGCCATCCCGCGCCATCCCGCTGACGACCGTATTGTAAAGCGCCCGCTCCATCACATCCGCGTAGCGGCTGTCCGGCTCGATTTGCAGCATGCGGTGGGCGAAGAAAATCAGGCCGATCGAGGCACATGTTTCGGCGTAAGCCGTATCGTTCGGCAGATCATAATCGGAAGTAAAAGCTTCTCCCTCCGCCATTGAGCCAATGCCGCCTGTAATGTACATGCGCTTTGCCACTATGTTGTCCCATAGCTTTTTGCACGCTTGCAGCAAGGCTTCATCTCCCGTTTCAGCGGCCAAATCGGCCATCGCCGTGCACATATAGACGACACGCACCGCATGGCCAACCGCTTGCTCCTGCTCCTGTACCGGAAGATGAGCCTGGCTGTAGGGCAGATCATGGGCGATGTCCAGTTGTGGAAAATGAACCTTCCGCCCGCGCTTCTCCCACTCTTGCTCATAGAAGGACGGCTTAGCGCCCCTTTGCTCTATAAAATAACGGCTTAGCGCCAAATAATGGTCTTTTCCCGTCGCATGGTAAAGCTTCACAAGTGCCAGTTCAATTTCCTGATGACCGTCATAGCCGTTCAGCTTGCCGGGTTCCCGTCCAAATACACGATCAATATAATCTGCAAAACGGCAGGCTACCTGCAAAATCGTCTCATTGCCCGTTGCCTTGTTATAGGCGACTGCCGCTTCTATCAAGTGGCCCGCGCAATAAAGCTCATGGCATTCCGCCAAATTCGTCCACCGGTTTTCAGGCTCCTTCACCGTAAAATACGTATTTACATAGCCGTCAGGCTGCTGGGCTTTCGCAATCAACTCCACGACGCTGTCTGCTACTTGCTGCAGCGCGGGATCGGGCTCTGTTTCCAGCAAATAGCTGACGGCTTCCAGCCATTTCGCTACATCGCTGTCTTGGAATACCATGCCGTGGAAAGCGCCTTCCGCTTCGCCAGCGGCGATTTTGAAATTTTGAATCGCATGGCTTGGCTCAGCTTCCGGCACCCGGTCGTTCAGCGCCTCCCATTGATAAGGCACAACCACCTCGCGCACAAGCCGAATATAGTCGGACCAGAACGGGTCGCTAATTCTCACCTTGTCCAAGGTTAGCGGTTTTGAGCGATCCGCTAGCTTGATTCCTTCCTGCAGCTGCTCATTCATTTGGTTATTCATTCTCTTCCTCTCCTCTTCTATCTATGGTCAGCCTTTAACGCCGCCTACTGTAAGTCCTGCTATGAAAAAGCGTTGAAAAAATAGGAACAGCACCAAAATCGGAATAATCGTCATAATCGAGCCTGCAAGCAGCACCTCATAATTGTTGCTCGTAGGCGACAGCAAGCCAGATAAGCCAATCGGCAAGGTGAATTTCTCAGTTGAGCGCAGTACGATGACCGGCCACAAAAAGTTGTTCCAGCTGAACAAGGCTTGCAAAATCGTCATCGCGCCAAAAGCAGGCAGCATCAGCGGAACCATAATCCGGAAGAAAATGCCGAATTCCGTACAGCCATCTATGCGGCCCGCATCCATAAAGTCCTTCGGCAGCCCAATCGCAAATTGGCGAAAAAAGAAAATCGGCAGCGGCGCTACGACAAATGGCAATATAACGCCCCAAATCGAGTTGATGATCAGCAGGTCAATCGACAGCTTATACAGCGGAAGAATAATAATTTCCACCGGAATCATCATGACGGCAAGCACGAGTGTAAATACGAGCGCCCTTCCTTTGAAGCGGTACATCGCTAGCCCGTAACCAACCATCGAGGAAAGCAGCAGGCACAGGAAGGTAAACAAGAGCGTAATGACAAGGCTGTTGCGATACCAGTCGAAATAATTTTGCGAGCCCCCTTTTCCCGAAAAAATCATTTTGTAGTTGGCCAGCGTCATCACATCAAAGTCCAGCCTCACATTCAGTCCGTAACGAAACAGCTCTGACGCTGGTTTAAACGAAGCTAGCAGCAGTGCAAACAGCGGGAACAGCGCGAGCACTGCAAACGCCCCGAACAACAGCACCAGCAGGAGGGAGAACCCTTTATTCCCCGTTTTTTCAGCCATCTCCCTAATCCTCCTTTTTGAAAAATCCGAGCAAATTCAGCTGGATGACGCTAACGACCAAGGTGATACCCAGCAGCGTAATCCCAATCGTTGAACCAAAGCCTAGATCAAAGTACTGAAAGCCTTGTTGATAAATGTAGCCGACCATCGTCAGGCCAATATTTTGCGGTGACCCCCGGCTCCCCCACAGCATAAAGCTTTCGGTAAACATCGCATAACCGCCATAAATGGTAATCGTGAAAACATAAATGGTGATCGGCTTTAGGAGCGGAATGGTAATTTTGAAAAACTTGCTCAGCGTGCCCGCACCGTCCATGTCCGCCGATTCATACAGCTCACGCGGAATGCCCTGCAGCGCCGACAGAAAGTACAGCATATTAATGCCTGCCCAACGCCAGGTGGCGAGCACGACTAGCGCGAACATGCTAAGCGAGGGGCTAAGCAGCCATTTTTGACTGGAAAGGCCAAACAGCGAAATGAAGGAATTCATAATGGCCCCATCCAGCTCGCTAAAAATAAGCCTGAAAATAATGCCCGCGACCACAATGGAGGTCAAAGCCGGTATAAACAAGCTGGCTCTGAAAAAGTTTTTCGCCCGCATAATGCTGGAGTTCAGCAGTGCCGCAAGCGTGAGCGGCAGCGGAATGAGCACAAGCAGCGTCCAAAACACATAACGCGAATTGTTCCATAAAGCCTGATAAAAGTCGCTGTTCCACAATTTGCGGTAGTTGGCTAAGCCAATAAATTTCACATCGCCTGGCAGCACCTGCTGAAAGCTCATAATGACCGCATGAATGAGCGGATATGAGAAAAACAGCAGAAACGAGACGATAAACGGCAAAATAAACAAATAGGGAGCAAGCTTCTGCGAATTCATGCGCCTGGGCGCTGTTTTTTGCTTCTTAAGGGCGAGCCTGCCCGTGTTGGCATTCATGCTGATTTCACCTCCGACTTGCGCATACTTAGGAGCTGCGAGGAAATTAGCGGTACTTTATTTCGTCGCAGTCTCTTATAGTTAACGTTTTCTGTATAGTCGCAGCGCTTGCGCTGGCTGCCTGAGCAAGCCGGGCTTAAGTTGCAGCCTCTCGGCTAGAGCACTGGCAGCCATGCGAGCGCAGGCGTCTTGCTAAAAACCTGTGTCCCTCTCGAATTGCTCTTTAGCTCTGTGGTTAATTGATTAATTGATTATTTCCCTGTATCCTTGCGAAGCTTAGCTGCGACTTCTGCAATTACGGTTGCTGGATCTTCATTGAATTGGAATATTTTAGGAACAATTTCATTACGTACCGCGTCGAACACAACTGGCGACGTCTCGCGAATGTTAACCGGATAAATTTCATCCTTGATTTCAGTCAATGTTTTGAAAATATCTGTGCCGAAGTAGTCGGTAAATTTATTCGGCTCCGCCATTGCTGGATCGCTCCATACTTCGGTACGGATTGGGTCCATGCCAAGCTGCTTCCATACTTGAATGTTGCCGTCTTTGGACAGCTTCGCATAAGCAAGGAATTTTTTGGACAGCTCCAGATTTTTCGTCTGAACAGTAATCGACAAGCCGGTTCCACCCATGCCTGCTGAACGATTGCCGCCTTCTTCCCATGCCGGCATTGGACGAATGATCATTTTGCCTTTCAAATCAGGCATTTCATCCGTGAAACGGTTCATAAACCAAAATGGCATAAATACCGATGCTGCTCCGCCGCCATTCATAAAGGCTTTGTACTCTGGCGTATCATGACCAACACCTGGTGAGACAGCTGCGATTTTTTCATCTACCAGCTTTTTAAAGAAAGTCATCGCTTCGATATTGCGCGGATCATCAACGGTAATTTCGCCGTTCGGGCCCACCTGATCGGATTTCAGCTGATTGATGGCCGGCCACCATGACCAGTTGCCCGCGCCTTCAAACGTGATGAACGGCACTCCTGTTTTTTCCACTACCGTTTTCCCGTATTTCTCAACATCGGACCACAGCTTAATATCATCCGGGTTGACGCCTGCCTTATCCATCAGCTCCTTGTTGTAATACATGACCGTTGCTCCAACGTGCATATCTACGCCATAATACTTGCCGTCCTTGCTGTAAATATCGACGCGGGATTTAACGATATTCGGAATTTCTGGATCAACGATATCATTGAGCTCCGCAAGCTGAACCTCTCCCTTCATAAAATTCGGGAATTTGCTTTGCTCGATATCAACCAAATCCGGTGCCCCTTCATTCGATTGCAGAGCAAGCAGCAGACGTGTATGCATGTCATCATAAGGAATCGTTTGAGCGTCCAGCGCGATTTGCTGTTCTGGATTGTTTTTGTTCCACTCATCCGCCATAAACGTGTAGAAGTCTGCATGCTGCTGGACGAACGTCCACAGCGTCAGCTTGACCGGGTCTGCTGCAGGCGCCACCGTCTCTGCGGAAGCTGCTGCTGACGGCTCAGTCGTTCCGCTGTTCGCTGGTGCGGCCCCTCCATTCCCATTTCCGCTGCTGCAAGCCGCCATCAGCATTGTGACTGCTAAAATGCTTGCGGTTATACCCAATCTCCCTTTTTGCATTCCATCATCCCCCGTGAACGTTTTTTATGCTTAATCCTTGCGGATTATAGCTGCACATTGGTAAGCGCTTACAGTCAAAAGTTAAACGTTTAGATTTATATTGAAAAGTAACGGATGGTACCGTTTTTCACCATATACTTCCGTATTGCAGCAGGTAGTGGGCAACCATCCGTTATTGTCATACTCATTTTTAATAATCAGGGTACCTATTCATGTGGCAAGCTCAGCTACTGAATCCCGTTCAATCAGCTTGCAGACAGGCTTCTCGCCCGTTTCGACTTTCTCTCCTTGCAGGATATGCGACAGCGCCTCCATGGCCTTATATCCCATTTCATGAAGCGGAAGATCCATCGTTGTAATACTTGGGCTAACGTATTCGCTAAATTCGCGGTTGTCAAAGCCGATAATCGACAGCTGCTCAGGAATTTGGATGCCCAGCTCCTTCGCGGCCCGCATGACGCCGACAGCCATAACATCATTCATGGCCACAATAGCCGTAGGCGGCTCGGGTGTCTCCAGCAGCTCTTTCGCCAGCCGGTAGCCGGATTCTGCCTCCCAGTCGCCCATTTTAATCCACTGTGGATTGAATGGCAGCTCGAATGCCGTAATCGCTTTATAGAAACCGCCCAATCTCAGCCGCGAGGGCATGGAATCCACCGCCCCGCTGATGATTGCAATTCGGGAGTGGCCCTTACTGGTCAAATAGCTGATGGCTTCAAAAGAAGCTTGCTCGTCGTCGTACTGAATGGACACATCGTTTTGCGTATAGCAATACGTATAGACGATGGGCTTGCCTTCCGTATCGAACAATCCCGTCAAATCACGGGGATGCGCGCCGATATAAATCATGCCGTCCACTTGCTTGCCAAGCAGCTCGGACACGGCATCTTCCGCATATTTGCGGTAAGCGTCCACCTGGTCGAACTGGCGGCCTATCCGCTTATCCAGCCGCAGGTTGGTCAGCAATATATGCATGTCGAGGCGATCTGCGCAGTCGTTGATGCCGTCGATAATCTCCGGCACATTAAACACCGTCACATCCTCTGCAATGACTCCAATCGTATTCGTCCGCTTGCGCTTCAAGCTCTGAGCCGCATTGTTAGGCTTGTAGTTCATCTCCTCAATGACCTGCTCGACCCTTTCGCGCGTCTTTCGGCTGACATTTCGCGTGCCATTTATGACATAAGAGACTGTGGCGGTTGAAACTTGGGCTTTGGCAGCGATGTCTTTAATGCTAATAGTCGACAAACCGTCACTCCTTTATGTTAAACGATTAGATTTTGTTCTAAATTGGTTATAACACATGAATTCATTTTTATGCAAGCGCTTTTTTATTAGGCCATGAATTTTAAAAAAAGCCAAGGTCTCAAAATCACCTTAGGCTTGGAAACTCCTTCTTCCTATGAGCATTACATGAAGTGAGTTATCAACTGTTTTACCAAACCGACAGCCTCGTTCTTGTATCATTTTCGCTTGTCACATACTTATGATAAACCTCCCTAACGTATAATCATTGATTTCTCTAAGTGTTCTTTCCTTTTTTGCATCTTTTGCAAAATAAAATGATGGAGCGTCGCCAGCGGCTGCTGCACCATAATAGACAGAACAACCGGCACAGCAGCCAGCGGGCTGAAATAGCCGAGCGCCAGCACCATGCCTAAGGAAATGTTGCGCATGCCTGTCGCAAACGATACCGTAATTTGCACCTCTTTGCTTACTGCACGCATCGTTCCGATAAAGCCGACAGCGTAGCATAGCGAGACGAGCAGCACAACGAGCGGCAGCAGCTTGAACAGGTCGCCCTTAAGCTGCTCGGTATACGGGGCAATTGCCGCTGCATTCAGCGCGACTACCGCCACAAAGCACAGCTTTGAAAGGGGTGCTGCGACAGGCTTAACCTGCTCCAGCAGCCGCCCGCGGCTCAATTGATGGAGCAGCACGCCAAGCATCGTTGGCAGCACAATGATGAGCAGCAGGTCCAGCATCAGCGGCGCACTCTCTACCTCTACTGCCGTTTGGAAAAATAAATGGAGCCCTGCCGGCACGACAAATGGGCATAATGCCGAATCGATAACGACCATCGCGAGCATAAGCGGTACGCTGCCGCCTGACATGCCGACCCATAGAACCGTAGACACGCCAAGCGGAATAATAGTAAACAGCACGAGCCCCACCACATAAGGCGATGATGCACCGAACAGCAGCGTCCCAAGGCCATAGGCAATAATCGGACAGAGCACATGGGCGAGCAGAAACGTCCAGGCAAGCACGCCCGGCTTCTTCATGACCGCACCAAGCTCCTTCACCCCGCAGCCAAGCGCCATCGTCAGTGTCACATAAGCGAACAAATAAGGCACGGCCGCCACCATGCTGCTGAGCCTATCGGCAAATATAAATCCAACAATTAGCGATACGGGAATAATAACGAACATCCATTGCTCAAAATAACGGTTAAAAGCTAGTCCAAACGCTTTCGTAAGCCATCCCTCTTTTGCTAGGTTCTAGAAGTCTATATAAGCCATATTTTCAATAAAAATAAAATCAAGATGCAGGCGCAGCCTAGCTGCCCTTGCGTTCAGCCTTTATAATAGCATAGAACAGCAATCGTCTTTTGCTTTCATATCTATTTTATCGCACAAAGGAGTCAGCATCTCATGGACAGTCATTTTTTTGCTTATATGTACCGCCTGAACTATATTGAGCGCTGGAGCCTCATGCGCAATACGACAAAGGAAAACGTCGCCGAGCACTCCTTCCGCGTTGCCCTGCTCGTGCATATGCTATGCGAAATCGGCAATTCGTTTTTTGCCAAACAATTTAATGCCGATCGCGCGGTGACGCTCGCTTTGTTTCACGATGCGACGGAGGTGTTCACTGGCGATATCCCTACCCCCGTCAAGCATCATAATCCTAAAATGCTCGCCAGCTTTCGCGAGCTTGAAGCCCTCGCCGCTGAGCGGCTGCTCGCGATGGTTCCTGAGCCTATGCAGAAAACCTACGGCCCGCTGCTCGGCAAGCACCACGGCAGCCTTTCTCCCGAGGAGCAAACGCTTCAAGCGATGGTGAAAGCCGCTGATTTGCTCGACGCTTACTTGAAATGCCTCTATGAATTATCAGCAGGCAATCGCGAATTTCTCGTGGCTCGGGGACAAACCGAACAAGCGCTGGCTGCGCTAAGCATGCCCGAGGTCGAATGGTTTCTCGCGCATATGGCGCCAAGCCTCGGCATGACGCTTGATGAGCTGTCTGACTGACGCTAAGCTAGCTCTTATCTAAGCTTAGCGATATTAAACTAACCCAAGCCAAGTCGGGTCCGCAGCTGCTGGATATTGTTGCCCTAGCGTATTCATCTAGGCTGCTCCATACACGAAATGGAAGAAAGGACGGAATAAACCCCGTCCTTTCTTCCATTTTTTTCGCTAAGCAGCCCTAAGCTCAGTCGCGCATTTTCGCTACATAAGTGCTGACTGCTTCATAGAAAGCCTTCCATTCTTCATTCGATTGTTCTGCTGAACTAGTCTCAGGAAGCATCTTCAGCTGATCATCCGAAGGCTGTATAGGGTTAATCGCCCCAAGCTCCTCAGCCCTTGATACTTCGTTTCGTGCATCGTTAGGCACGTCTCCTGCTGCATTTGAAGCTGTGCTCCATGCTTCACTAGAAGCCACTCCCAGCGTTTGGGCCTGCAACTGACCTACTTCGGCCTCGGCTGTTCCTTCGCCGCTGCGCTTGCGGCGCTCGGCCATTACTTTCGTTAGCTGGTCTCTCAGCTTCTCTTCCGCCATCTGGCACTCATCCTTTCAGCCAGTTTTTCCGCAGCTCAAACAGTTCCTTCAGCTCATCTGTAGACAGCTCGGTTATCCACTGCTCAGACTGGCCGACCACTTGGTCATTCAGCGACTGCTTGCGTTCAATCATTTCATCGATTTTCTCCTCAAGCGTGCCTAGCGTAATAAATTTATGAACCTGCACCTCGCGCGTCTGCCCAATCCGGAAGGCGCGGTCAGTTGCTTGATTTTCCACCGCCGGATTCCACCAGCGGTCAAAGTGAAATACATGATTGGCCGCTGTAAGATTGAGTCCCGTACCGCCAGCCTTAAGCGAAAGGACGAAAGCGCTGCAAGGCTGCTCGGGATTTTGAAAGCCTTGAATCATCTCATCTCGCTTTATTTTGGGCACTCCGCCATGCAAATAAGGAACGCTCGTGCCCAGCCGCTCTTCCAGCAGCTTCTTGAGCTGATGGCCCATCTCAACGAACTGGGTAAAAATCAGGCAGCGCTCCCCTTCGGCAGCGACCTCCTCCACCATATCCATCAGGCGGGCGACCTTGTTCGAACGATCTTCCTCCCACTGCTTCGCTCCGCCGTTATCCCCTTCCATCAGGCCGGGATGATTGCAAAGCTGCTTAAGCCGGGTCAAGGAAGCCAGAATAAGACCGCGCCGCTGCATCGCTCCTAGCGTATCAAGCTTCTCCAGCAGATCTGAAACAATATTTTCATACATCGCGCCTTGCTCTGCCGTGAGCGAAATATATGTCTTGCCTTCGAACTTCTCCGGCAACGACAGCTGGATAGCCGGGTCCTTCTTAATGCGGCGAAGCATGAACGGCTTCACCCAGCGCTGCAAGCCTGCGATCATCTTCTCATCCCGCGTCCGTTCGATTGGAGCGACAACTTCCTTGCGGAACTCATTAACCCCGCCCAAATAACCTGGATTAATAAAATCATAGATGGACCACAGTTCGGTCAACCGATTTTCCATCGGTGTGCCCGTCAGCGCTACCCGGTGCCTTGCAGGCAGCTTGCGAATGGCTGCCGACTGCTTCGTGTAAATGTTTTTTATATTTTGCGCCTCATCCAGACATAATGCATCCCAAGATACGGCGCCTAAATCCTCTTCATCCAATTGGGCCAGCGAATACGAGGTAATGACCAGATCCATGTCACGTACAGCCTCCTCGAACGCTTCGCCCTTCTCCCGCTTCGGGCCATAGTGAAGATGAACCTTAAGCTGCGGAGCAAATTTCTCCAGCTCCTTCTCCCAGTTGCCGATTACCGAAGTTGGGCATACAAGCAGCGAAGGCGCGTGAGCTAATGCCAAGGAAGCTCCGAGCTTAAGCTGCTGCTCGCGCTGCTCCTTCACATAAACGAGATAAGCCATGAACTGAATCGTCTTTCCGAGACCCATATCGTCTGCAAGGCAGCCGCCAAAGCCGAATCTCCGCAAAAACAACAGCCAAGAAACCCCTTGCAGCTGGTAAGGACGAAGCTCGCCAAGGAAACCTTCCGGCTTGTCGATAAGCGGAATTTCCGACGTATGCTGAAGCTGTTCCAGCCATCTGGACAGATGTTCATTGAGCTCTACTTCGGCCCGCAGGTCATGGACCTGCTCCTCCTCTTCCTCCAGTACAGCTCCGCCCATCAAGTGCATTTCCATGACATCGCGGAAGGACAGACCGCTTTTCTTGCCCATTTTCGAAACCCAGCTGCGGATTTGCGCCACATCCTGCGGATCTAAATGCACCCATTCGCCGCCAATTTTCATCAAGCGCCGGTTTTCCTCTGCGAGGCGCATAAACTCGGCTTCCGACAGATCGACATTGCCGAGCGCCATTTTCCAATCGAATTGCACGATTTGGTCGAGTCCGAACATCGGCTGCGCATCCGAGCCAACCGATGATTTGACCTTCGCCTTTAGCCGCAGCTTGCGTGATCTAACGGCTTCCCACCAGCTTGGCAGCAGCACGGGACAGCCCGCGTCAAGCAGCGTCAAGCTTGCCGATTCCATGAAGCTCCATGCTTCATTGTCTGACAGCCGCAGCTTGATTTGTCCGGCTGCTGCCGGATCCTGCCAACCCGGCAATGCGCTAACCCACTTCGCTTCCTCTTTCGCAAGCTTTGCGGGCAGCAGGGGCAGCCACTCTTCGGGCAGACTCGCCTCAGCCTCAGCAGGCCCTAAACCTTCCGTCCCCGCCTTCCACGAAAGCGGAGATTCAGGCTCGCTGTCCGCAGTCAGCTCCCATGCTCCGGCAGCGCCGCGTACTAGCGGCAGCCAAGCACCGCCGCTGCGGCTTTGCAAAGCCGGCCGCAGCGTCCATTCCGGCTGCTCGCCCGGCTCCACGAGCTGCAAAGCCACCTTAAACGGCAGCGAATCTTTACGCAGCCCAAGCGCAATCAGCCAATCTTCCTCCTCGGCCGCTTTGCGCAAAACGACGATTTCGCCGCCAGCAGCTGTGCCGACCTTCTGCCACGCTTCCGCAGCCAAGCTATCCGGTTGCTGCAAAACCTCTTCTATCGCCAAGCTTAGCCAGCGCTGCACATCAACATCTCCCGCATGCCCGGCTTCCTGAATAAGCCGTTCCCACAGCGTATTTGCCTCGCCGCCTGTCTTCGTTTCCGGCACATTCAGCTTCCACGCCCGCTGCTCCTCCGACCAGCCGCTCCAATCCGGCATAAACCAGCCTTGCAGCAGTGCCTCCCGAATCAGGGAAGCCAGCTCTCTCAGCCGCTGGGCTCGCTCCGTCCACTCTACCTGCAGCAGCCGTGCATGCTTGGGCTGCGACAAATAATCGACCGCCAGCAGCGGCGACAGCAGCAAAGCCTTGCGATCGCCATGCTGGGCATCCTCCACCTCCGTGCCGTACCAGGATGCTTTGTGCCAAGCGAATAGCACGGAACGCAGACGTATCGCCGACTCCTGCTGGTCGCTAGCAAACAGAGCTATCCGGTATTCGCCGCTCTCCGCTTTCATCCAGCAGGCGTCCATCGTTAAAATTCCAGTGCCAATAGATGCTCTCATGTCACAATTTTTCCTTTCCACAGCTCCTCTTGGAACGCGCGCAGCCGCTGGTATTTACGGCTGACGCCCGTAATATAAACCTGCCATCTGTCCATTTCCTTCTCGGCTTTATATATACGCTCCAGCTTTTTGAGCTGCTTCACCGCCATTCGATAGCCTTGGCGATTGCGCGAGCTGATCCAATTGTCGATGGCCTGATGATAGAGCGGCATCATGACGCGCGGGTTCACCTTTGACACCTCGCGCACATCCTGAATCGGCAAATCATCGGGCTGGGCGCCAATCAGCATTTGCAGCTCAGCCCATTCCTCGTATTTTTTCTGCGCAAACCAATGCTCCGTAAGCTCCGAATAAGAATGCGGCAGCAGCGACGTCATGTAGGACGTCCATTTCAAATTATCCGGTTGATCCGTATCCGCGCGGCGGCATAAAGTTAGAAACGGTCCCACTGTCCTTCCGCTCCGAATCGCATAAATTTGCTTGTAAAGATAGGTCATCCACGCCTCAAACGGCTCCCAGTCGCCTGCTTCCAGCCGCTGAGCTGCGCATGTATATACCATTTTTTGCGAACCTCTAAAATCCGTTTTCCCGAAATGGGCCAAAGCTTCCTCATCCTGCCCATCGAAAAAATACATCATCGCAATCGCCGTATGAATAAATGTGTCGTTTACTTGCTCATCAGCGTTCTCCGTCTGCTCACCTGCCGATGCGAGCATCGAAGCCAGCTCACGCTGCTGCCAGTCCCGGTTTTCCGACATCTTCCCGCACAGCGCCAAATAAATATAAGGCCAGTCGAACAGCTGCTGCTCCTTGCGCAGAGCTCGGTTATAGGCATATCCAACAACCGCATCAGCCCATTCACGCTCATCCTCCAGCATTTCGGCAGGAGACAGCTCCAGTACGAGCGTATAATAATGCTCCAGCCATGGCTCAGCCATACGGACGAACGACATTTCGTGATAATAGCGGCTGAATGAATCTACCGCTTTAATCGCCAGCTCCGCCTGATCCAGCACGAATAAAATGACATTCATCCAGTGCAGGCGCTGCTTTTTTTTATCCCAGTCTTTGGACGTGCCTTTGAGTGCAGACAGCACGGGCTGCAAGGAGTGCAGCGAGTGGCGGCATACGCGCCATGAATCGCCATACTCCTGCTCCATCCACTCCTGCCAATCTGCAGGAGACGCATCCATGCCCGGGGTAGAGGCTGCTCTCCCCCGCTGCTCCACAACGACAGCCGCCCGCGGCGCAGGCTCCGGCTGAAGCCCGGTCAGGCGCCGATACGCAGACTCCGGAGTGCCATGAAGCGCCTGATTTTGATCGCAAAAAGCAAAAAATACGGCGGACATATGCTTGCAGAACCCGCCATACGGACACGTACATCTGCTATATGCAAAATCCATCACATCAATGCTTACCGCATACAGCTCCGACCCTGCAACGACGCCTGTCAGCAAATGCTGATCATGCACCTCCACTTTTCGAACATAGCCTTTACGAAAATATTCCCAGCCGCGCTCGACAATAACCTGCTGCATATGCTCCCTGATATTGCCTTCTAACAGCTTCAATAGCTGACCGTCATTTCTAGTCAAAGCTTTGTTCACCCGCTTCCTTCCGCTCAAGTAACATTCTTTCCATTATAACACATGAGAAGACGACTTTCCGAGAAGTCTGCTGCGCTGACAAGAAGAGACAACCAACCTTTATGGTAAGATGCAAACCATCATCAGCTTGATAAGAACTTTAATCGAATTGGAAAAGGCGGCTATTTCACTTGAGGATGCCAAAATCAGGCTTATGACATCATAAAAAAACAAGGAAATCCCCAGCAGTCAACGCCGAAGAATTGCCTTGTTTTTATTTATAATGAGAGAAAAACTACCTCCTTTTTTTGAAGGACTGAGGTTCCGCTATTCTGGCTTATAAGAAGATTTGAGGTCGTGCGCGGACAGGAAATCCGTTATTTCCTTGATTTTCCCTTCAAAATAATGTTTGGCAGCGCATTAGCGTCTACTGAGTCCGCATCCTCAACCAAAACCTGTGATTCGGCTGGAATAGCGGCCGCTGTGTCCACCAAAGGTCCATGCACGAAGCTGCCTTTCGGTGCGCAGGTTCCTGCTCATTTCTGTACTCATCACTGCCAGAAAGAGCCTAGAAAAAAAGCCTCTAGCCGAGCTGCTTAATTAGCAGTCGTGCCAGAGGCTAATAGATCATACTCGCTACCATTCATTAAGCCTGAAATGCCGTCTTAACCGTCTGTTCTACCTGCTGCAAGTTCGCTTTCAGCTCCGCTTCGCCGATTTGGCCAATGCTGCCGAAGAACAGATGTCCAACGGACTTTATGCCGACAAAATCAAAAATGCCCGTATCGGAAGTCATTTTCATGCCGGCAGTCATGCCGTTTTGATCGTAAATTTCACTTGGCGTGCCGTGCGTATTAATAATAAAGCCTTTTTTGCCGGTAAGCAGCTTGTCAATGCCGGTTTCTCCATACGCATAAGCGTAACCGTAAGCAAATACGCGATCAACATAGCCTTTCAAAATAGCAGGAAGACCCGTCCACCAAATCGGAGAAATAAAGGTAATCGCATCTGCTTCAGTCACATACTTCTGCTCTGTCAAAATATCTTCAGGCGTCTGGCCAGCACGCATGGCTGCTGTGTCTTCCAGGGTAAGCACCGGCTGAAATTTCAGCGCATACAAGTCACGCACCGTTACTTCATGACCTTCAGCTTTCAAGCTTTGTACCGCTGTGTCCAAAATGGCACGGTTGTAGCTATCTTCGTTCGGATGGGCAAATACGATAAGATGTTTCATAGAAAAATGCCTCCTAAATAATCGTTGGATTTTTTAAAACCGGCTGTGTACTTGCTCCAGCAGCTGCTCTAGCTGCAAGCTCTGCTCCTCACTTAAGCCGCCGTAAATCACGTCATTGACCTGCTGGGAAATAGCTAGAAAAATCGGTTCCAGCCCTAGGCCCCTCTCGGTTAAAACGATCAGTGAGACTCGGCTGTCCCTCTCGTCCTTTGCCCGCTCTACATACCCAAGCTGCTCCAGCTTGTTGATGAGCACGGTCGTCGTCGGCTGTGTGCGATGGATTTTCTCCGATAATGCCTTGACAGACAGCGGCTGCTTCTCCCGATATAAAAACATGAGAATATCGCCGTGCGAAGGTACTATTCCCGTAATTTGCTTCGCTTCCAGCTCGCTTACAATCAGCTTATTGGCTTTGTCTCGAATTTTAGCAACTAATGACAATGCGTTGTGTTTTATCATATTGCGATTATACATAGATGTCTATGTATTTTCAAGCACTTATTATTTCAATGCTAGTATTTCCCTCGCTATGCTCAAAATAATCACAAGAACGGCTTAGCCATAAAAAAAGCAGCTCCTGGCTTTCATGAGAAAAGCAGGAGCTGCTGTAGGGCAAAACGATTAAATTTTATGAGGAATCGTTATAAAAAAGGTCAGACGGTCAGGTCCATCGGCATAAATGTCAATTGTTCCTTTATACTTGTCTACAATAGATTTCACGATGGACAAGCCCAGCCCTTGGTGATCCTGATCACCCTTCGTGGAATAGCCCGCTTGGAAAAGCGGCATGGCCGCCACCTTCTCAGCATCCTCGCATGTATTCGTAATCGTAAATTCTAGAAAGCCGTTTCGCTGCAAGCCTTGCAGCTCAACCACTCGCATGCTCTCCGGATATCTCATCGTCTCATCGAAGGCATTGTCAATGAGATTGCCGAGAATACGGTTCAAATCAAGCGTTTTGACGCCCATTTCCAGCTTGTCGAAGCTTGTAAAAGTACACTCAAACATAATTCGGTAGCTTTCCGCCTGCGAAGTTTTTGAGCGAATGAGCGCGGCAATCGCCGGATTGCCAATATTAATAATATCGTTCATTTGCCGAATTTCGCCCGTCAGCTCCTTCGTATACGCAATGAGCTCCTCATGCTTGTTCAATTCTGCAAGCGAATGGATCGTCTGCACATGGTTGAGAAAATCATGGCGCTGCGCCCGAATCGATTGAAACATCTGATTGATTTCATCGACGTACGTTTGCTGAGTGACCTGCACGGCATTATCACGCGAACGGCGGTAATAGTTCATCACGACACCTGCCGTCACTAGGCTAAGCGCCGTTACAAGGACAATAATGATGGCAATATTCAGCAGCTGCGTAGACATTTGGTCACGAATAACCTGATAATCGGACACCAGCGTCAGCACATAGCTGTCCATTGGCACGCCGTTCTCATCCACAATATTCAGTCCTTTGTCCTCGGTAAAGACGGGAATGAACATTTTGAAAACATGCTTGCCGCCCACTACCTCATCGACGGTTACATTTTGCTTCGTGTTGAAGGCCTTCGACACATTAGCTACGTCGCTGTCCGCAACATAATTATAGCTCCCGTACAAGATCGGCTGCTGCAAAATATGCTCCTGCACATCGCCATTCGGGTGAACCGTCTCAAAAGGGCCTTTCGCAAACGTCTCCGGATTAAGCACTGTAACTTCCAGAAGCGCTTTATTGCTTGCAATCGTCTTCTTAATCAACGAATCTACACCTGTCAGCTCCTCGTATTCCGC
Source organism: Paenibacillus sp. Leaf72 (assembly GCF_001422685.1). Classification (NCBI taxonomy): domain Bacteria; kingdom Bacillati; phylum Bacillota; class Bacilli; order Caryophanales; family Paenibacillaceae; genus Paenibacillus; species Paenibacillus sp. Leaf72. Next base: position 1,097,322 of record NZ_LMLV01000001.1, read on the forward strand.
CAGCTTCGTGTAGCTGACATAAGGATCGGTTATGTAATTCGTCGTCCCGTCAAAATAATAGCCCCATTTATAAATGCTGCCTGGATCGGTAGAAGCCACCTCGAATGGACCGCTCCAAAAGTTGGGCAGCGATTTGCCAAGCCAGTCGATTTCCACATTTCGCTGATCAAACAGCTGGTTAAACACGATAAACCAAGGGTCCCAAGATTTTGTGCTTTTGCCTAGCTGCGTTTTATCGGACGATTTATATAATAAAATATCGTCCTTCACGCGTTTAAGCAGCGTAATGTGGTTGACGCCAAGCTTCGCGCTCAGCTCCACCAATTGCTCATTCGTTACTTTATCGACGTCGGGATCAAGGGCATATTGGGCAGCAATCGATACGACCCGAAGCTCGTCGCCGATTAAATCCTGATAACGCTCCGCCCCTAGCCGCGATTGCTCCACTGAAAACTCAATCTGCCTGGCCACGGCGGCAACTTCCCGATTTAACGCATCTTCCAATGATTCTTTCGTTAAAAAATAATAAGCTGTGTTATTCAATAAAATAATGACCACAATAACTGAAATCGCCATAAACCATATATTTCGCTGCATGTATTGCTCCTCTATCGTGTACGCTATTAATTAGATTATGTACGATTTTTAGGCAAACGACAATAAACGTTTTTTAAACGCCGCATTGCAATCTTTGCCATTACTTGCTCCATCTTCTGAACCACAAGCGAAGAGCCCATTTTCGCTCGCCGCGTTTTTTATATTTGGGCAGCGTTCGATAAATGCGCAAGCCTTCCTCAATTGCGTTTTTCGCATCCTGCTCCTTGCCCATCGTCTTGTATATGCCCGCAAGGCGCTCGTAAGCCTCGCAGGAGGACGATTGAATGCTTTGAAACGCTTCAATATATGAAATAGCCTGAGATGCATCTTTGCCTGCATACAACGCAGCCAAACGCAAATACGGCGCGCCGTATTTCACCCGCTCGTTTAAAGTTAGCGCCCGTTTAATGGCCGCTTCGCCGCGCTCCGTCTGTCCCGTTTGCAGCAGGCAAAGGCCAAGGTCATCCCAATATTCGGCGGAATCCTCCAGCGTATGCTCCATAGGAGAAAGCCAGGCTAACGCTTCGTTATATTTTTTCTTCTCGATTAAAATTCTCGCGATTTCCTGTTTGGAGGACACATCATTGGGAGCCATATCGACATGGCGTCTCAGCTTTCTGAGCTGGCTCGATCTTCGCAAAGGACGCACAAAGCTAGGCGTCAAGCCGACAAATCGGCGATCCAGCGCATACAAAATAAGCAGCAGCACGATAATCGCAATAAACGGATTTCCCGTGAGCCAAGTCAAGAAGAAAAATAAAAAGATTTTACTCATTCGTTCCTCCCATGCCTGAATAACACCGCGAGCATATACAGCAGGGGCTCCGGCGTCGATTGGTTAAATTTTCATCTATCATACCATAAAATTCTCCGCTTGCGCCCAATTTCTCCGCCAACAGCACCATTAGTACCCGTCATTCATACTATATTTTGACTGTATCCCTTAACCTTGTTAAACCATAAAAACCCAAGCAAGGAGGGGTGACTGAAAAGGTGAAAGGTAGCGACCATAAGAGCAAGTTTTTACTGACACATCGTGAGCGCGAGGTATTCGAGCTTCTAGTCCAAGACAAAACAACACGAGATATTGCGCAACAGCTGTTCATTAGCGAGAAGACCGTCCGCAACCATATCTCTAATGTGATGCAAAAATTAAACGTTAAAGGTCGTTCGCAAGCGGTTGTCGAGCTAATCAAGCTCGGGGAGCTGCAGATTTAATTCACGGCTCTCCCTTCTTTATTGCTTTGGCAAAAGCCATTTGCTAATAGGTTGTTACCATTTATGGTATTTCGCGAGGCAGCATAGTGCGCTATGCTGTCTTTATTTTTGGTTCTGAAGCAAAGCTGATACCACAGCAAATCCATTTTTTCCCAAGCCCCTTTAGTCTCTTTTCATTATAAGGAGGTGGTACAAGCTCTGAATCAACAGAGCCTGCAGCGAGGCAACCGACAACAGCTAGTTTACAGACTAGATCGTTTTCCATAAACCCAGAACGAGGAGGCGTAACGGTTGAAAATGTCCAAATCCTTTCGATTCGCCAGCATCACCCTTTGCTTCGCTCTAATTTTGAGTGTATGGCCATTCACTGCTTCTATTCCAAAGGCCGAGGCTGCTAATGCCAGCTCCTACCCCTATCAAGCGATGAGACTGGAAAATGTCAACAAAGGCTGGAACTTGAACATTCTCGGCTACAGCAGCAATTCTGAAGTGAACGTATGGCCTACGAATGGAGAAAGCAACGAAAGATGGCGATTTGAAACGACAGACGGAGAGTACTTCAAGCTCATTAATGAAAAAACAGGCCTGCTGCTCTCTCCGCTTAATTGGTCCTTGGCAGATGGAACAGCGGCCGTGCTTTATGCAGACTCGAACAGAAACGAGCAATTGTGGAAAATAGTTGGCAACGATACCGATGTTAATGACGACTATATTTCCTATCATGTCTTAAATAAAGCTGACAGCACGAAGGCACTTATCCTTAATTTATCGACAAATAAAACGATGATAGGCACCTATGCAGGCAGCACTACCCACAAGTGGAAGCTCGTCTCAGACGGACTTGTCGGCTTTGCCGGATTCGCCAAAGATTTGAACGGGTACAATAAAACCGGAACGATCGGCGGCTTGCTGGGAAAAACGGTTTTCGTCCATACGCTTGCCGAGCTGAAAACCGCCTTGCTCGATACAAAGCCGCTGACGATCGTCATTTCCAGCAATATCGACAATGCCAACTCGGAGGTTTACGATTTACGGATCGCCTCCAATAAGACGATTATCGGATCCTTTGCAGCCAACAGGCTGACAGATGCGCGTCTGCGCACCGATGACTATTTTAAGGCAGAGGGCGTCAGCAACAATGTCATCATTAAAAACATCAACTTTGAAATCAAAAACAGGAGAGATGTTGTGACCGTCGCCATCTACGGGTCCCGCAACGTATGGATTGACCATAACACCTTTACCTCCTCACTCGGCATTGATGTTGGCGAGGTCGGCAAATTTATTTGGGTCAATACGAGCGTTTATTCCAACACCGACCCGGATTATGTCACCATATCCTACAACAAGCTTTCTAACCGCTATTGGACAGTCGCTTTCGGCACAGTAACCGCACTGAACAAAAATAATGCGACAGTTATGCTCAACAACTTTAATTCGACCGTTCGCAGAACGCCGCAATCGGGCAACGGCCGGCTGCATGTATTAAATAATTTGATTCAGCGGACGCTGCCAAGCACGGATGACGCCGGCTATGCAGCCATTATCGGCGGCTCGGGCGCACACGTATATTCGGATTCCAACATATTCCATAATTTCAAGAAAGAATCCAGCGGTTATTGGGATACGGAAATTACGATTGATTCAAATGCTACCATCAAAGATGTTGGCTCCTATACAAATAAAGGTGAAAATGCGCCGGTAGCGACGCCTTATGCCCTGCCAACTCCAGCCGGTAAGGTGACGACCTTCAATCCCGCCACCAAATACAGCTATCCAATATTGAAAGCGTATACAGCGTCAGGAAACGACGTAAAAACCTTCGCAACCCATTTTGCAGGTGCCGTAAGCAGCGCCTCAAGCTTGAAATACATTCATTATCCTGAATTCGCAAACTACCTGCAATAAGCTTTAGAATACGACTTGTGAAATTTTTATAATGCAAAAAAAAGCGCAAATACCGAGGCTGCTCGAGCGTCAGTACTTGCGCTTTCTCCTTCATCGTTGCCTACTTTAGCAATAATCAATTTGCATCGTTCCACGTGCTTGCTCCTTGCACAAAGATAGAATTGTTGGACACAGCAGCCTCTATTCCAACAAAACCACGGGTATGGCATGTGTTGCGGACTCAGGAGCCGCTAATACGCTGACAAAAGCCTTTTTGATAGGATAAGGAGGGCAATAGCGGATTTCATGTCCGCTTACTATCTGAAATCTTAACAATAGCCACAATAGCGGAACCTCAGTCCTCAAAAAAAGGAGGGATCATCCCGAGCTCTGTGATCACACACAGCTACAGTGATTTCAGCAACAATCGTATGTTGCTATTCCCCAGCCTTGGATTGTTTGATGAAATTTTCCTCGAACAAGTGCTGAGCATGGAGCAACAGGCCGACTCCGGTTTTCATACTCCCTCTAGTAAGAAAAATATATAAATCGCCCATTGGGTAATTCAGATTGATACTCTTCAAATCGAGCATATTGAGATTGATGTAGGAATGCTTCCTAATTCACATAAAGGTTTGCTTGGTTTAGATATTCTGAGGGCCTATGGTTTTATTGTAGATATGAACAAGTTAGAACTTCTCTCATCTCTTTCGGCTTTAGACACTTGAATCGCCTTTCACATCAATAGCCCCTTTTCTAAAAGTTTAAGTTTTGCTTTACATTTCCTGTTTGTGTGCTTGAAATTGTATCACATTAGTGATGCAAAAATTAAACGTTAGACCGAGCAATCAATTAAAGTAATATAAGAAGAATAAAAATGGAGTAGAGGTCGCCCTACATTTAGGGCAACCTCTACTCTATTTTACTACCCCTCCAAAACCGCAGGCTGCTCCACCCGCATGCGCTGGAACAAGGCAAATAGGACAGCACTGGTCAAAATAATGACAATCCCCGACCAGAAAAACCATGCCTGTACGCCATACTTATCGACAACAGGTCCTGCTAATGCCAGCCCGATTGGCGAAGAGAACATCATCACGCTTGTAACGAGAGAAATCACACGTCCCAGCATCGAAGGGTCAAATGCCCTTTGGATCATCGCCATATATGGCCCATTGAAGAAGGGCGCTGCCGCTCCCATAAAAAACGACACAATGACGAACAGTATGAACGCCTCCTTGCTGACCACGCCGCTAAGCAAACAGGTCAGACCAATCACAGCCAAGCTCAGGCTCATATATGTGATGTCCTTCCATTTTGAAGCGACTACCGACAGCAGCACGCCACCCACAATCATGCCAATACCAAAAATCGCTTCAACGATGCTTGCACTGTAACCCCCACGCCCAAAATGAGTCAACGTCATATAAGGAAACAAGGTCGCCAAAGGCATAAACACAGTGGAGAAAATAGCGGTAGCCAACGTAATCACGATTACGGGCTTTACTTTAATGAAAGCATCCCAGCCTAGCTTAAACTCTTTGATAAAAGAGGGAGCTTGTGTCGCCTCCGGCTTTGGCTGATGAATTTTAACAAACAATAACATGACATTTGCAATAAGCGCACCAGCCACATCAAGCAATAGCACCGTTCCAAGCGAGGTCGCTGAATAAACAGCAATGCCAAGCGCCGGCCCGATTATACTCGAAAAAGAATAAACCATCTGCTGCCAGCCCGCTACACGCGTCAACTGATCAACAGGCGCCAATAATGGAATGGCCGCTTGAAAGGATGGCCCATGGAATGCAGAAGCGGCAGAACGAACCATTAAAATAACATAGACAAACGCTAAACTCGGTTCTCCAAAAAAGAAATAAACACCTAAAACCAAACTAAAAAAGGCGATCGCACTATCAGCTATAATCATCGTCAGTTTACGGTTCCAGCGGTCCAGCCACACCCCAATAAAGGAGCCTAAAACAGCCTGTGGCAAAAATCCTGCCAAACCCGCTATCATTAAAACCGAAGCGGACCCCGACGTTTGCGTCAAATGCCAAATCACCGAAAACTGCACCATCGAACTCGTTAGTATGGAAAAGATTTGTCCACTGAAAATAATCGCGAACGTTTTTTGCCATTTAAGCTGCATGATTATAGTCTCCTTCATTCATTTTGACTATTACATATGCACCTCAAATTAACGTAAACGCATGAAATGGGCCAAAGTAGACACCTCCTAAAAATTAACATTATTATAGCAAATAATAGTGAGGCAGAAAAGACAAATTAAGCTGAACGCAAACGAAAGCAGCCGGCTCTGATTCGCCGGCTGCTTTATCATAGATGCTTTTACGTGCGTCACGCTGAATGCGTCATGCCTTATTTTTCACTAAACGTTAGTCGTAAATCATCGGGCTGCTTCTGTGGGCATTTGTATAATTATCGCGGTCTGTACGGTCGGTCATGCTGCGATAGTTCATGTTGCCATCGTAACCACGCGTTTCAATTTTGTTAGCGTTGGCCGGGAACAAGCGCTCAGCCATTGCATTAAATTCGACTAGGAAGCCTTGGATCGGATGACCGTTGCGAACATCAGTCATGTAGCTCGTCATACGGCCGACAAAATCGGGATTAGCCGATACGTAGACATTGTCTACACCTGGCTTCACCTTTTTGACTTCCTTGGCAATTTCGGCTTTAATTTGCTGAGTCAGCGCATTTTCGCCTGTGCTCATCGTGTTCATGCGGCGTTGGTAATTCGAGCCGTCACGGCCCATATAGCTGGAGTTGGTGCGGCTCATCAGCTTTTTATCGCCATTTTTGAGATTGTCCTCAAAGGATACCGCCACATAGGCATTGTTATCGGTCAGCAAAACGTTTGCGGATTTTACGTTATGCTTATTGGCAATACGTTTCGCAATTTCTTCGCTCATTTCCATTTTATAATTTTTATGACTACCTACAATATTATTGCCTCGGATGCTTTTTCCATTTACGTAATTTTTCTCATTCATATGATCGTTAGCGAAACGATCGTTTAACATTCTGTTCCCATTTGCATCTTCCCTTACCATTTTGGTGCGAATGTTCTTATTTCCCAAATCCCCTTGATTGGCTGCACAGCCTGTCAACATGGCGCTAAGCAGGGCGCCTGCGGACAAGACAGCAAAAAAATTCGTTTTACGCATGTGCCGTATTCCTCCCTTGTTGTTGTTTACAGGCCTCATGACCCGCTATTAGGATGGGCGATCGGGATTCAGACTATGCACCAATTGGACTTGACAAAATGTATGGAGAGGAGTAATTTATTATCAGGTATTAGCATCTGGTACTAAATTATGAAGGAGTTGTTTTTCATGACCATTTCCACTCTCTTACAATCCCATGCAGCAGTAACGGCTATCGGCACTTATGTACCTGATCGCATTTTAAGCAATTCAGATTTAGAAAAGCTTGTAGATACTTCGGATGAATGGATTTTTCAACGTACAGGCATCCGCGAGCGCCGAATAGCCCAAGAACAGCAATATGCCAGCGATTTGGCCATTGAAGCCGTTCGCGATTTAATCCACAGATATAACAAAACCGTTCATGATGTCGACTACATCATCGTTGCAACTTCCACACCGGATGCTTTCGTCCCAAGTGTAGCTTCACGAGTGCAGGCTTCTTTCGGCATGAAGGGCTGCGGAAATGCTGATTTGCAAGCCGCTTGCGCCGGCTTCACGTCCGCCCTGCAAATGGCCAATGGCCTATTGCTCTCCAAGCTTTGCCGCAAAATTTTAATTATTGGCACCGAAACCCTTTCGCGCGCTACCGACTATACAGACCGGACGACCTGCATTTTATTCGGCGATGGTGCCGGTGCCATGCTCGTTGAAACGCTGGAGATGGGAGCCGATTTAAGCAGTGCGTCTACCGCTGGTTCTACACTGCCTGCTGGCGACATACTCGCTTCAAATGCGAGCACCGATGGTGAGCAGGGGCATCACGTATACCGCAGCAGCCTGGCGCCACACATCGGCAGCTTCGAGCTTTCACAAAATAACATGCTCGTCCAAAATGGACGGGAAGTGTATCGCTGGGCGTTAAGCCGCGTAGCAGCAGGCGTTCAAGAGCTGCTGGACGGCAGCGGCCACACCGCTCAGACGATTGACTGGTTCGTTCCGCACAATGCCAATCAGCGTATTATAGATGCTTTATGCGAGCGTATCGGTTTTGAAGAGCAGCAGGCGCTGTCCAGCATTGAGCATTATGGCAACACCTCTGCCGCTTCCATTCCGCTTGCGCTGGATGCAGCCGTCAAAGACGGCAGAGTGAAGCCGGGTCATCTGCTGCTGTTATATGGTTTTGGAGGCGGACTTACGCAATCTGGCGTTATTATGCGGTGGTCCATTTAAGCTGCCGCAGCTAGAACAGCGTGCCCCAAGCCTCATTATGAAAATAAAATGGACAGCATCGCATGCAGCCTATGGGCATAAGTATGCTCGCTCAGCGTGCGATGCATGCCGCGAATGGCAATTTCCTTGCGCTCATTTTCATGATTCAAATAATAGTCCAGCTTTTCCACCATATCCTGCGGAGATTCATACGTCACAATTTCCACACCCGGTGTGTAGAAAGAAACGAGATCTTCCCGCACATCCGTTAGCTGGAGTACAGCACAAGCCGAAATTTCAAATGTGCGCGGATTTGGCGAAGCCGCCGTTATTCCTAGACTGTTGCTGTTAAATAAAGCATCATCATGAGCCCGGTGCATATTGATGACGATTTTGGACGCATTATAAGCAAGCGCCGTATCCTGCGGAGTCATCCATTCTCCTAGATTGATTTTAGATCGCAGCCTATCGAAATGTTCCAGCCGATCCCACCATATCCCCGATATGAGAGTATCTTTGGTAGCCAGATAGGAAGCTGCCTCGTTAAAATATTGAACTCTGTTCAAATAGCCCGAGCCGATGAAGCTGATCTCCTTGCGTTTGCTGCGCTGCGGGTTCATCGGCCTGAACTGGGCAGGCATGACGCAGAACGGCAAATAATGCACATTGGCACATCCGCGTTCCTGATAAAGCGCTACACAATTTCGATCAAGCGTAAACACGGTATCATAATGCGGGGCAAGCGTTGTCGTGATATCCGCGTAATAAGGGTCATCTGTAAACCAAATAGCTGTACGAATGCCCAAAGCGCGCATGGCATCAATTTGCGCTACATCAAACTGCAGCCCATCCAGCACAATAACATAATCCGGACGAGCTTGCGCGGCGATTTCTGCTACAGGCTCCCCCGTCTTCACGACAGTTAGCTGAGCGACCATTCCCGATAATGTAGCGGCTACCGCTTCATCCAGCGGCGAATAAGGAAATCCCTTTCCTGTGGACACGTACATGACATGTACAGGCCATACTCCTACTATGGGGGGGATACGGCTAATAACCGACTCGCATTGGCCAATCCAATAACCGTCCCCCCAGCCTGCATGGTAGCCTGCAGCTCTCCCTAGTTCCACTTCAGTAGGCGGAATCTGCCTTTGTCGCAAAGCCGATCGTTTAGCCATTCGGCTCTCCCTCCCTCATAATAAGCTGTAATAACTGCACGGCACGTGCTCTGAATGTATGGTCTCTCAGCGTCCGGCGCAGACCATTAACTGCGATCCGGCTGCGGGCTTCCTCATTTTTCAAATAAAAATCGATTTTTGCTGCGAGCTCCTCAGCATCTTGAAAAGTCTCAATTTCCTGTTCAGGCGTGTAATAATACGGCAAGTCCTCACGAATATCCGTTAGTTGAAAAGTGCCGCAAGCGGCAATCTCATACGTTCGCGGATTGATCGAGCGCCCCGGGCTTTGTAAAGCATTAAAATTGTCTGAGCCTGCCTCTGTCGTTCGATGAATATTAATGACGATTTTAGCGCTGTTATAATAAGGGATCGTCTGTTCAGCACTCAACCAGTCGGTATGAATAAACGGCTGCAGCCGCTTATAGGCCGCTAAACGCTCCCATAGCCCCCCGGACAAAAAGATTTTGCGCCTCTTTGCCAGCAACCGCTCGCTAATGGCATCAAGAAGCCCGATTCGGTTCCAAAATCCTTGCCCAATAAAGCAAACATCGCTGGCAAAAGCTGAATCCTTTCGCTGCGGCCGATACAAGCCGGAATGCACCGCCAAAGGCAAATAATGTACGTTGGTGCAGCCAATGCTGCGATACAGCTCAAGTGTCCCAAGCTCATGCGTCAGCACGATATCATAATGCGGCGCTGCTATAACCGTCTTCTCTGTCATATATGGATCATCTACGAACCATACCGCTGTGCGGATGCCGCGCTGCTTGACCTCGCCGATCTGCTGAAGATGATTGGCTGGAAAAGTATGCAGGCCGTTCATCACAAGCACGATGTCGGGGGAAATAGCTGCCGCTTGCTCAGCAAGCTGTTCTGCGCTTCCGACATGAAGCTCGGTTACACTCGCTTGCAGCGCCTCAATGAGGCCCGTGTCAATGGCTTCAAATCCTTGCGGAATATAGAGCATTCGCATTGGAACGGGCGTCAGCTCCGGCGGAGGCAACAGTCCGCTTATTGCTTCGCAAGCGCCGTCTCGCCAGCCGGTATGAAAGCCGGTTTCATACCCACTTTGCCGTACTTGCTTGCGGGAATTATTTTTTCTGGCTACCATTTGCTGCACCGCCTTGCTTCGATTTCAATCGCTGCACAACACGCTTCCAATATGTATATGTCAAAAACAGACCAGCTAAGCGGCACTTATCCCTGCATCGCAAAAATTGGCGTTTAACCTGCTTTTTCCGCCAAGATTTTTGCCATATATGGATAGGAACACAGCTTGTCCTCAGGCCAATAATCCAAAAAAAGCTCTAACCTGCTGATGGCGGAATAAACCATCAAACGGGCTGAGCTAATTTAAATATAATGTTCGCATACTTCCGTAAAGCATGACGAGGTGCGTACCGGTTACGGCGTTTGCTCATATGCCAGCTGATGTCCATCTTCAAAACCTTTCGCAAATCCAGCATTATAGCCGGAATTATACGTCTGGTTGAAGCCCTCATTAAAGGTCTCCGGCTCCATCACGCGTTGTCTGACCACTTTCCTGCGGCGGCGCAGCGATGAGCTGCTTCCTGTTCTTTTTCCTGTTGCCCTGCGCTTACGCGAGCTTTTTGGGCGGCGCGCTACAGCTTTGCTGGCAGAGCGTTTCGTTGCCCGTTTGCGGACGGACACGCGTTTTTTCATACTCAATTCCAATTCCTCCTGTTCACTTGCGGATGCCACCGCACCTGCTTTTCTCGCAGCTCGTTAAGGAGCCATGGCTTGGGCGGGCTGCCCTTCTTTACCCGGTAGCTGCGCACTGGCCAACCCGTCACGCTTTCCGCTAGCTGCTCCTGCATATTGGTTAGCAGGCGTACATTTTCACCAATTCGCTTGGCTGTTTGAGGAGTCAGCTCCGCTACATCAGCCACGCTGTTCAAAATGCGGGCAAGCGCGAGCTGGCTCCGCGCAATCGAAGCCAGCACCTCCAATTTAACCTCTCGCTCGCGGCGCACCATTTCTCTCAATTCCCGCCTCCGAAGCCACCGCCAAATTGGAAATCCGATCCCGAGGAATCGTCTTCCCCTCCATCCTTTTGCAATACGGCTTTGAGCACGGATACGATGCCTTGGCTCATTTTAGTAATGCCTTCAATCGTCTCGACCATCTGGTCATGTACAACTAGCGTTTGCTTAAGCTGCGTACGGTCGCCTGGAAACGTGCCCGTATGAACATGATTGCATATCCAGTTGCGGGCCTTCTCCGCTTCCTCCGCTTTCGCTTCCAGAATTAGTGCCACGTTCCACTGCATATTGGCTGTAGCGCCCAACATGCGCATATAGGCTTGCTCTCGGTCCATGACATGCGCTCCCCTTTTCGCTCCGTCATTCTTCCTCGCCCGGGTTCAGCTCTTTTATCATATAAGACAGCTGAGATGCCAGCGTCTCTTGCAGCTCAGCCATGCTGTTTAAATAAGCAATAACGCTGCCGAACAGCGATTGCGATTCCCCGAGCAGATCGTCTACGCCGCCAAAATTCGGTTGATGATCGGGGAGGCTTTTCACAATTTCGGCCATTCGTACCGTGACATGGCGCTTTGCCTCCAGCATTCGTGCCACCTGGCTGTTGGAATGAGATAAATGCTCAATAATTTCGGTTGCGATATGCTGCATGGCCAACGATCCTCCCTCTGGCTGTGGCTTGGCCCTGTGCCGCCACTTGAATTGGTGCAGCTATTTACAGCATATGCACGGCAATACACAGTGATACTTGGCGTCAAACAGTGGCCGGAAAACCATTTTATAGTTGTTGGCGAAGCTTGACAGTTGGTATAATCGGCAATCCCTCTGGGATCGCATGCAGCTGCTCCAATGTAAGCTGGACGGATGGCCTTGCCTTAAGCGCCCAGCCTTCAAAAGCAGCTTCCGTTATCATTTTCCGCTTCAGACCCTGCTGCATATAATAATGAAAACCATCTAGCCCGCTAACGGTTTTGCCATGAAGGTCGCTGCCTTCCATCGCCAGCATTTGCTGCCACTTGGCATGAACTTCCTCGCTAGATATCGGCGAGCCCAGCGGCCAGCGTCTGATGTCAATTTGTCCGATGCGGATGGCTTCTCCGCTAAACTCGCCTTCAACAGGGCGCCTGCTGCCGCCTTCAATCCAATACACTCTACCAGTTAATGAAGTAACCGCAATGCTATCCGGGTAATAAGCCGCTTCCCCAAGCGTCGCCAGCTCGACCTGCAGTGCAGGCTGCTCGGCAGCACGATGCTTCATAACGCTTACCAGTTCATGCGGATTGCCCCATTTATTCATATAATGCTGCAGGTTGCGGTTATTAACCTCCTCAAGCTGTGCACCTAAAGCTTTGATGCTGACGCTGCCAAAATGGTGGATAAACGAGTCGCGGGCAATGACAAGCGAATACCCCAGCAGCTTCACTCGAATGTTATAGTCATCATCTTCAAAATTGCCAATTTCAAAGCCTTCGTCAAAATAGCCAATTTTCTCCCACAGTTCTCTGCGGAGCAAAAGGCAGAAGCCCGTCAGCCGTTCAACCTGCTGCCAGCGTTTGGCATCAGGCACATTATTAAGTCTAGCAAAGTCCGGCATATCCGCCACGTTCGTATAGGGAACCTCTATCAGCTGCTCCCCGCCAATATAATTGGTGACAGGCCCGACCATGCCAATTTGCGGATTGCTGTTCAAGCAGGCCAACAAATTTTCCAGCCAATTGTCGGTTACGAGTGTGTCATTGTTTAATATAAGCATCATCGTGCCTTTAGCCATCATCATGCCTCTGTTGACTGCCCCAGCGAAGCCATAGTTTTCGCTTAAAACCCGATAGCGCACCTGGCCATCAAGCTGGGCCAAATAGCTCCCCGTCCCATCGGTCGAAGCATTATCAATGACGATAATTTCATAAGCAAGGTCCGTATGGTCTACAATACTTTCAATGCACAGCTTCAAATATTGGAGCTGATTATAGCTCGGTATAATGATGCTCGTTCCTTGAAACTTTTCATTGTAGCTAGTAAGCCCCGCTTGCCGCCCATCCTGATAGCCTTGCTCGACACCTTGGGCATACGACGCTTGCTGCCGCACGCGAGATTGTTTTGTAGTGCGGGGCCGCTTTCTTGCCGCTATTCTTCTCATTCTCCCGTCTCCTTCAACAGCCTCGCGGCCGCTTCATGCAAGGATTCGAACGTGCCCGCATCCGTCCACCATCCTGCAAGTGTATGGGAAGCGAGAGTTCCCGCACGGGCATACATATTGTTCAAATCGGTAATTTCCAGTTCGCCGCGGCCTGACGGCTCCAACCGATCAATCGCTGCAAAAACACTGGAATCATACATATAAATGCCCGTTACGCATAAATCCGATAGCGGCTCAGCTGGTTTTTCATCTATATAAGCAATTTGTCCCGCTTCCTGAAACACTGCTATGCCATAGCGATGGGGGTCTGGCACCTGTTTGAGCAGCACCATTGCGCCTTCCTGCTGCTGGGCAAATTTCCGCACATAAGGAGCCAAATTATCCTCGAACAAATTGTCGCCGAGCAGCACGATAAACTTCTCATCATTCCGTATAAAATCGCGCGCCAGCTCCAGCGCTTCCGCGATGCCGCCCGCTTCCTCCTGAATACGGTAAGTCAGCGAGACACCAAGCTCGCGGCCGCTTCCTAAATACTCCGCAAACAAACCTATCGACTGCCGTCCTGTCACGAGCAGCATTTCTGTAATGCCTGCCTGATGCAGCTTATCGATGCCATAAAAAATCATCGGATGCTTGCCTACAGGTAACATATGCTTATTCATTAATGTAGTCAGCGGTTTTAGCCGCGTCCCTGTTCCTCCTGCCAAAATGACTGCTTTCACGGTTTAACCTCCATGCCGCTTTAGCCATAGCCTAAAGCGCAAACTCGCGACAGCGACGGTAATCCTCAAAGCCGCCACGTTCATTAGATTGTGTAATGAGCCAGTGGATCGCTTCCAAATGATCCCCCACAATGAGATGCTCCAACGGGCTGCGCCGTTCGCGCTGCGGCCTGCGCCTGTTTATTTTGCCAACATTGACCGTATGCACAGCTTCAACCTTCAAACCAAGCCGAATCGCTCTCGCATGGGCAAGTGGTGGGACGCACAGCGCCTCTGCTCCGATTAGAGACAAGCATTGCCTGCTTATGGCATGGGGGACTGCTGTGAAGGAAGCTCCTTTCAAATCTGGGCGTTCCAGCACAATATTGAGCGTGTGCTTCGCAAGCACGACGCTGTGCACAGTGGTTTTGTCCACGGGACCGGTATAATCATTTAAAGCAGCATCTGCGCCGCGATGCAGTACTGCATAGACAAAATGCCGCAATTGTGCGGTGCTGATGACCATATCTCCATCCACAAACAGCAATACTTCACCTAGGGCAGCCCGCGCTCCAACGCTTCGTCCAACATCATGGCCAAGCGCCTTTTCATAACGGAGCACTCGTGCTCCTGCACGCCTGGCAATTTCGGCTGAACCATCCGTCGAGCCATTTGCAACGACGATAACCTCAGTCCGGGGATGGACACCCGCCGCCTCCCTTATAACCCTTCGAATGGTAGCCCGTTCATTCATAACGGGAATAATAACGGATACGACTGGAGACTGCATCGGCTGCGCTTCTCCGGCATATTCGTCTGCGGCCGCACCGCTCTGGGCGGGATGCGGCTTTTTCACAGCGCGGAAATTCCGGGCTTTTTTCCCCTTTGCACCCTTCGCTTTCTTCATCCGCTTTGTTCACCTCGGTATACGCCTATAGTTCAAAATGGTGCTGCAACGTAATTACACCACATTGTATGTACCTCCATCATCTGCGCAACGGCAAATGTACAACTCCCATGATGTCTGTCCCGCACCCATATCAACGGCAGTAGGCGGTTAACAGTAAAAAAAAGAAATTCCCCTCGCGCCTTGCGTGAGAGGAATTTTTTTCCGTGCTAAATTACAGCATCTTATCAGCAAATCGCTGATGGCATTTTAAGCAAACCTTATTGTCCGATTGCAATCCAGTTGATGGTGCCGATGAAAGCCTCACTGAAAAAACGGCGATTAATGGATAGGATGACATGCCCCGGCTCCTTCGCTTGAATGCATACATAGCAGGCCGGGTGATCGGTCGTTGCTGTAAGCACATATTGATTGCTTGCGAACGGTTCGTCAAAAAGAATAACCTGCTCTAACTGCTGTTTCTCAGGAGGAAAGCTGTACGGGCATAACCCAAATTGCTGCTTGCTAATGCTGCCCCTCCGACCAACGATTGGCGAAAAAGCAAGAGCCGATACCGTTACGCTGGCAGGCGCTAGATGCGCGGCGGTGACAGCACCATGCGTGATTTTGTCACTCGTTACGCTGTCGGTCGACAAATGCTCCGCCTTCACGGCTCCTTCCGCCAGCGACTCACTGCCTACACTCGCAAAGGCCAGCTTCGTCGCTGTTATGCTCGCTTCGCCCAGCTTTTCCGTTGTGACACTGCCTTCCGCTAGCTTTTCGCTCGTTACACTCTCTGCCGATAGATGCTTGGTGATCACAGCCCCTTCTGCCAACGCTTCACTGCCTACGCTCGCAAAGGCCAGCTTCGATGCCGTTATGCTCGCTTCGCCCAGCTTTTCTGTTGTGACGCAGCCATCTGCTAGCTTTTCGCTCGTTACGCTCTCTGCCGATAGATGCTTGGTGATCACAGCCCCTTCTGCCAGCGCTTCCCTGCCTACGCTCGCAAAGGCCAGCTTCGACCTCGTTACACTCGCTTCACCTAATTTTTCCGTCGTGACACTGCCATGCGCTAGCTTTTCGCTCGTTACGCTCTCTGCCGATAGATGCTCCGCCTTCACGGCTCCTTCTGCCAGCGCTTCACTGCCTACGCTCGCAAAGGCCAGCTTCGATGCCGTTATGCTCGCTTCGCCCAGCTTTTCCGTTGTGAAGCAGCCATCCGCTAGCTTTTCGCTCGTTACACTCTCTGCCGATAGATGCTCCGCCTTCACGGCTCCTTCTGCCAGCGCTTCACTGCCTACGCTCGCAAAGGCCAGCTTCGATGCCGTTATGCTCGCTTCGCCCAGCTTTTCCGTTGTGAAGCAGCCATCCGCTAGCTTTTCGCTCGTTACNAAAGGCCAGCTTCGATGCCGTTATGCTCGCTTCGCCCAGCTTTTCCGTTGTGAAGCAGCCATCCGCTAGCTTTTCGCTCGTTACGCTCTCTGCCGATAGATGCTCCGCCTTCACGGCTCCTTCTGCCAGCGCTTCACTGCCTACGCTCGCAAAGGCCAGCTTCGATGCCGTTATGCTCGCTTCGCACAACTTTTCCGATGTGAAGCAGCCATCCGCTAGCTTTTCGCTCGTTACGCTCTCTGCCGATAGATGCTCCGCCTTCACGGCTCCTTCCGCCAGCGCCTCACTGTCTACGCTCGCAAAGACCAGCTTCGACCGCGTTACACTCGCTTCACCTAATTTTTCCGTCGTGACACTGCCATTCGCTAGCTTATCGCTCGTCACGCTATCCGTCGCCAAATGCTCAGCGGCAACAGCTCCATACGTGATTTTGTCGCTCGTTATGCTGCCTGTTGACAGATGCTCCGACTTCACGGCTCCTTCCGCCAACGCCTCACTGTCTACGCTCGCAAAGACCAGCTTCGAACCCGTTATGCTCGCTTCGCCCAGCTTTTCCGTCGTGACACTGCCATTCGCTAGCTTATCGCTCGTCACGCTATTCGTCGCCAAATGCTCAGCGGCAACAGCTCCATACGTGATTTTGTCGCTTGTTATGCTGCCTGTTGACAGATGCTCTGCTTTCACGGCTCCTTCCGCCAACGCCTCACTGTCTACGCTCGCATAAGCCAGCTTCGAACCCGTTATGCTCGCTTCGCCCAGCTTTTCCGTCGTGACACTGCCATTTGATAGCTTATTGCTCGTCACGCTACCCGTTATGCTCGCTTCGCCCAGCTTTTCCGTCGTGACACTGCCATTTGATAGCTTATTGCTCGTCACGCTATTCGTCGCTAAATGCTCAGCGGCAACAGCTCCATACGTGATTTTGTCGCTCGTTATGCTGTCCGTCGACAGATGCTCTGCCTTCACGGCTCCTTCCGCCAGCGCTTCACTGTCTACGCTCGCAAAGGCCAGCTTCGAACCCGTTATGCTCGCTTCGCCCAGCTTTTCCGTCGTGACACTGCCATTCGCCAGCTTATCGCTCGTCACGCTATCCGTCGTCAAATGTTCGGCGGCAACAGCTCCATACGTGATTTTGTCGCTCGTTATGCTGCCTGTTGACAGATGCTCCGCTTTTACGGCTCCTTCCGCCAGCGCCTTACTGCCTACGCTCGCAAAGGCCAGCTTCGACCTCGTTATGCTCGCTTCGCCCAGCTTTTCCGTTGAGAAGCAACCATCTGCTAGCTTTTCGCTCGTTACGCTCTCTGCCGACAGATGCTCCGCCTTAACGGCCCCATACGCCAACGCCTCACTGTCTACGCTCGCATAAGCCAGCTTCGAACCCGTTATGCTCGCTTCGCCCAGCTTTTCCGTCGTGACACTGCCATTTGATAGCTTATTGCTCGTCACGCTATTCGTCGCTAAATGCTCAGCGGCAACAGCTCCATACGTGATTTTGTCGCTTGTTATGCTGTCCGTCGACAGATGCTCTGCTTTCACGGCTCCTTCCGCCAGCGCTTCACTGTCTACGCTCGCCAAGGCCAGCTTCGTCGCCGTTATGCTCGCTTCGCCCAACTTTTCCGTCGTGACACTGCCATTCGCCAGCTTATCGCTCGTCACGCTATTCGTCGCCAAATGCTCAGCGGCAACAGCTCCATACGTGATTTTGTCGCTTGTTATGCTGTCCGTCGACAGATGCTCTGCTTTCACGGCTCCTTTTGCCAGCGCTTCACTGCTTACGCTCGCATAAGCCAGCTTCGACCGCTTTATGCTTGCATCGCCTAGCTTTTCCGTCGTGACACTGCCGTCTGCTAGCTTTTCGCTCGTTACGCTCTCTGCTGTCAGATGTTCGGCGATTACGGCTCCTTCCGCCAGCGCTTCACTGCTCACGCTCGCAAAGGCCAGCTTCGAACCCGTTATGCTCGCTTCACCTAATTTTTCCGTCGTGACACTGCCATTTGCCAGCTTATCGCTCGTCACGCTATCCGTCGCCAAATGCTCAGCGGCAACAGCTCCATACGTGATTTTGTCGCTCGTTATGCTGTCTGTCGACAGATGCTCCGCCTTCACAGCTCCTTTTGCCAGCGCCTCACTGCTTACGCTCGCAAAAGCCAGCTTCGACCGCGTTATGCTTGCATCGCCCAGCTTTTCCGTCGTGACACTGCCGTCTGCTAGCTTATCGCTCGTTACGCTCTCTGCTGTCAGATGTTCGGCGATTACGGCTCCTTCCGCCAGCGCTTCACTGCTTACGCTGGCAAAGGCCAGCTTCGACGCCGTCACACTCGCTTCACCTAATTTCCCCGTCGTGACGCAGCCATCCGCCAGCTTCTCAGCTCGGATTGAGCCATTTTTGAGCTTGCTTCCAAAAATGCTCTCATCCTCGGCACGGTCAACCGTAATAATATCGGCTGCGAGATGCGCTATAGATAGCGAGTTTTTTCGAATATGATAGCCCTGCACCGTTTCGGCACGAAGATGCTTGCCGGCTATCGTCTCCAGCTGCAAATGGTCCCCAGATACGGAATCCTTGCCAAGCTTTGCCTCAGTCACACTGCCATCCTGCAAATTAGCACTGGCTACGCTGTTTATAGCCAAATGCTCCTCGCTGATGCTATATGGCTGAATATGCTTTTCTCCTACGGAAAGCGGGGCCAGTTGTTCAGCAGTCACCGCCTGACTTTGCAAATGCTCCGTACTGATAATAAGC
This sequence comes from Paenibacillus sp. Leaf72, assembly GCF_001422685.1. Taxonomy (NCBI): domain Bacteria; kingdom Bacillati; phylum Bacillota; class Bacilli; order Caryophanales; family Paenibacillaceae; genus Paenibacillus; species Paenibacillus sp. Leaf72. Next base: position 1,116,440 of record NZ_LMLV01000001.1, read on the forward strand.
GGCTGGAGCGCTGCGCTGGTGATTGCCGCCTCCTGAATATGCTCGCTTGCAACGCTTGCTTCCGCCAGATTCGCCGCTGTCACAGCTCCTTCCGCTAAATGAACATCGCGGATGCTGCCTTCCTGCACATGAATGCCCAGCACCGATCCATTGGATAAATGACGGCTGTGAATCGCTTCGCCTGCAATGTGCTTCGGATTCACAGCATCCAGCGCCAATTTCGCTGAGTGAATCGCTAAGTCAGCAACCTGCTCACTTCCAACCGCTCCAGGCTGCAAATGGGAGGCCACAATAATCCCGCTTTGCAGATGCTCTTTCTTAAGCGAGCCTAGCTGAATGTGCATGCCATCAATAACGGCTGGAGCGATGTGCTCGCCTTGAATGGTTCCTGGGGCAAGCTTAGTTCCTGTCACACTTGCTTCAGCAAGCTTTGCTCCCGTTACACTGTAATCCGCGAGCTTATCCGACGTCACCGCTTCCGGGGAAAGCTTGAGAGAATTGACACTGTGATCTGCCAAATGATGGGAAGATACAACGCCAGGCGCAATATATCTTTCTGTCACAGCTTCATAAGCAAGCTTTGCGCTCGTCACGGCGCCATCATGGAGCGTTCGAGTTGTAATCGCCTCATTCGCTACATGCTTCTCATGAATAATATGCGGCTGTAAATGATTAGCCGTTATCGTTTCAGGCGACACGGCCTCTCCCGTAACAGCTCCATTTGCAAAATGGTACGCCCGCAGCGCTTCCGGCGCGATTTTGTGAAACGTGATCGCTTCATCACGCAATTGCTTTGTATCTACCGAATTATCTGCAAGATGCGCAGCAGATACAGCTCCAGCAGCCAGCTTTGCCGAGGTGACGCTTTGTTCCGCAAGCTGTCTGGTGCCAACAGCCGCATCCGTCAAATGCTGCACCCGAATCGCTCCCGGCGCAATTTTCTCATCTGTGACGGAACCGCTGCGCAAATGCTCCGTACCAACCGCCTCTTCCCGCAGCTGGACGCCAGATACGGTATTTACCGCCAAATGACGATTGTGTATTTGTCCGTCCGCTACTTTCTCAGATGTTATGCTGAAACGGCTCAAATGTCGGGATTGCACAGCATCATCGGCGAGCTTTGCCGCAGTTACACTTTGCTCCGAAAGCTTGGAAACAGTGACGGCATGATCAACCAGCTTGATTGTCGATACGGATTGATCCATCAGCTTGGAGGCTGTTACAGCTTGATCAACGAGATGTCCGCTTTCGATTTGGCGCGGTGAGATATTCTGCCCCAGAACGGCCCCCGCCTGCAAATGAGCGCTGGACACCGCTCCGCTTGCTAGACGCTCGGCGTCTACTGCGTTCGGCTGCAATTCCCTTGCTCCGACCACGCCGGCTTCCAGATGCTGGGCGCTTATTTCGCCTGGGGCCAAATGCTTTCCCGATATTACTCCGACGGCAACATGCTCAGCGAGCAACACCCCAGGTTTAATATGCACGGAATCGATGGACTCTGGGGCTAGCTTCTCCGTATGCACAGAGCCATCACGCAGCTTGGAGCGGGTTACAGCTCCATCGGCGAGCTTGGAATTGTTTACTGCATCATTCGAAAGGTGCTCAGGACGGACGGCTCCGCTTTTGATTTTGCTAGCGGTGACAGACTGCTGTCCAAGCAATTCTTCCGTTACTAACAGCCGTTTCAAATGCCTCGCTTCAATCGAGCCATCGGCAAATTTGTCGGAACCGATCGTACGATCTGCGAGCTTCTCGGAAGTTACGCTGTTATTTTGCAGCTTCTCTCCCGTTACGGAGCCATCTGCCAGCTTTGCTCCTGCGATAGCATTGTTTGCCAGATGTTCCGATATTATCGCTTCTGGTGCGATTTTGGTGCCGGATACAGCTCCCTTAGCAATGTGAATCGCTTCAATCGCATAATCCTGCACCGCTGCTGAATCTATGCTACCCGCACATAGCTTTGTGGAATCAATTGAAGCTGGGGCAATTTTGTCGCCCGTAACCGAACCATCCACTAAATCGTCGGTATAAATAAATGGATTCGGCCCGCCAAGCTCAGGATTTTGTTTCTCCGCTACCAACGCCAGCTTCTCTTCATGGCTCAGTCCAACATTCTCTTCATGACTCAGTTCAGCAATCTCTTCATGGGTACTGGCAAATGCAAGCTCAAATGGCTGGTCAACGTCCAGCACCAGTTCCTCCTGCACATTCTGTGGTGGCGCCTCTTGCTTAAATATTTGCGACGATTCTTGTTTCCCATCCAATTGAATACTTTGCGGTTCTGTCTCAGCCTCGTTTGGCAGCAGCTCTCCTTCTTCATCTTGCAGCTGGTCAATGCTGAATGACGCTTCAGGTACCACAATCGCATTGATGCTTACCGACTTTGTCTCCCCAGCATTCGATGGCTTAGTTTCAGCCTGCTTCTGGGCTGCTTGGGCTTGCGCCTTTTTGCTATTTAATTCATCGAGCCATTTCAATTCAGAAGCATTCGGATTATCAACGTAAAAAAGCGGCCTTTTTCTTCTTGAGCTACCTGGTTTTCTGCTTTTCGCCATTGCCCTCTCCTTCTTCCACCTGATTTGTCTTAGGCAATATATGCACAAACCTATAGGCTCGTTACTTGATTTTCTAAGACTGCCAAGCAGAAACATGACAGATGGCCGTTCACATGAAAGCAGACACCCCCAGCCATTACGCATAAGTTCAAAAGGACATTCCCGTTCTCTCACGGCAGCGCCCATTTCACTTCTATACAGTAAAAGGCCTTTCGAAAACGCATAGCGCTTCGAAAGGCCTGAACAAACGATTATAAATGGAGCTGCAACCGCCTATTTGGAACGGGACAGCAAGTAAAGGAAATAGGGAGCACCAATGACGGCGATTACGATACCCGTCGGAATTTCCGAAGGCTGGAACGCCCAGCGAGCCAGCGTATCGGACACAATGACGAGCAATGCTCCCGCTAGCGCGGAAGCCGGAACGAGAATTTGATGCGTCGGTCCAACAAGACGACGGGCCAAATGCGGACCAATCAGCCCGACAAAGGAAATGCCGCCGCCAACGGCCACACATGTTGCAGCCAGACCTACCGCTGCTGCAAGCAGCTTCATCCGGTCCTTCTCAACCGGCGACCCCAGTCCCGTTGCCATCTGTTCGCCGAGGTTCAAAACGTTCATTGTACGCGACTTGTACATAACGTAAGGAATCAATAATAAAATCCACGGCAAAGCAGCAAGCACAAACTTCCAGTTTGTTCCATAAATATTTCCTACAAGCCAAACTTGAACGAGTTGATAGTCATTCGGATCAAGCGCAAGGCTGAGTACAATCATAAGCGCACTAATCCCTGCTTGCACCGCAACGCCGACCAGAATCATCCGTGTAGGCAGCAGTCCGTGGTAACGTTTATAAGATAGCGTATAAATTAGCAAGGCAGTAAGCGCAGCCCCGCCGAATGCCAGCATTGGCATAAAAAATGGCGATGCCATCTGATTGTCACGGAAAAAGGAAATATACAAAATAACCATCAGCCCTGCTCCAGCATTAATGCCGAGCAAGCCTGGATCGGCCAGCGGATTGCGGAACAAACCCTGCATCACACAGCCGGAAACGGCAAATCCTGCGCCAATCAATACGGAAATGACGATACGAGGCAGCCGGAAATCAAATAAAATGAGCTCCTGCTTCGCCGTTCCGTATCCGAATAACGTTTTAAATACATCAAGCGGAGTCAGCTTAATAAAACCTGTATTCATACTAATGACAAAAGCTGTAATAATGAGCACGCCCATAATGGTCATGACTATTATGGCTCGTCTCGTTCTGCGCTGCTCGCTTTTTGAAATTAAAGTAACGGTGCTCATAACTATAAACTCCCCCTTTGCTTAATCGCAAGATAAAGGAAGAACGGAACACCGATAATAGCAATCAGAGCGCCAACCGGCGTCTCATATGGACTATTAATCGTACGCGCTACAATATCAGCTACGATGAGCAGAAGCGCACCAAGCACGGCGGAACAAGGAATGATCCAGCGGTAGTCCACGCCTACCAAATAGCGAGCTACATGGGGAACGATGAGTCCGATAAAGCCGACCGCTCCGACAACGGATACAGATGCACCAGCCAAAATGAGCGTGACAATGATGCCGATCGTCTTCGTCAGCTTCGTACGCTGACCAAGGGACACCGCAACATCATCGCCTAGGCTGAGCAAGGATATGGAGCGTGAAATCGCAATGGCTGCTAAAATGCCGCCGATAATCCAAGGGGCAACAATGCCAATTTGCGACCATTTTGTATTGGCAATGCCGCCCGCATACCAGAAAGCAATATCCTGTCCAATTTGAAAGTGAATTTGAATCCCTTCAGACAGATTCATGAACAATGCGCTAATTGCTGCGCCCGCAAGCGTCAGCCGGACAGGCGTCAAGCCGCCCTTGGCGAGCGAGCCGATACCGTAAACGATACCTGCGGCAAGCGCCGCTCCAAAGAAACAAATAATCATAATTTCCAAATGAGACATGCCACGGAAAAAAGCAAAGCAAAGCGCCAGCGCAAAACCTGCGCCCGCATTAAGACCGAGCAAGCTCGGGTCAGCGAGTGGATTTCGGGTCATCCCCTGCATAACGGAGCCTGATACCGCGAAGGCCGCTCCTATAAGTGCAGCTGCAAGTGCCCTTGGCATCCTCAGCTCTTGAATAATCTGATGCTGGGTAATATCTGGATTAAAATAAAAGACGGCGGTCCAAACCGTGGATAAGCTAATTTTAGCTGCTCCGACTGAAATAGATAAAGCAAGGCCAAATAACACAGCAGCTGTGCCAACGATCAGAATGATGCTCGCTACTAGGGGCCTTGAACGCTGCCTCATCTGCTTCAATTCCTGTTTTTGCTCCTGTTTCAACGACATGATGCAGCTACCTTTCCCTTCATACCAAATAAAATGGCTTCATGATAACGATTCTCGTTTTCAAATATACCAAAGTTTGTTTGTTTATTCAAGCGTAAACGGCTACCGCCATCCTCTGGCGGCAAAGCTACCGTTTCGCGATGAAATCTAAGCCTATTATAAGGGGAAAACTTATATAGGCTTAGATTTCAATGAAAGAATCGTATCCTCTTAAAAATCCATCATCTCTGTTTTTATTGCCTCTTGATTTTTGGTTAGTGTTCACTTACAATACAAACATGAACAAAAAATCACATGCCGATAGTAAAAAAAAGGATATTTTGCAGGCGGCGATGCTGCTGTTTGCCACGAAGGGTGTTGACGGCGTTTCCGTCAAAGAAATTGGGCAGGCTGCCGGCGTAACGGATGCGGCGATTTACAAGCATTTTAAAAGCAAGGATGCCGTTGCTTTGGAAATCTTTGAGCAGGATTGTGCCAGCTACACCGCTTTAATCGATTATTATGTGCAGAAGGATGGCAGCAGCGCCAGCCGGTTTCGCCAATTAATCGACGAGGTGCTGCAAATGCACGACGAGGACCAATACGGACTGCTGCTGCTTTCCCAGCAGCATGAGCTGTTTTATACAGCAAGGATGGAAGGGCAGCTCAGGCAGCCGCTTGATGCATTAATAGACTTTATAGAGCAAGGCATCGAGCGCGGCGAGCTTCCAGAGCAAAATGCCCGCCTGTCGGCTGTCATGGTGATCGGCATTATAACCCAGCTAGCCGTATCCAGCATGCATGGCGATCTTCCCGCACAGCTTGCGCCGGACGCCGAGCAAATTAAGCGGCATCTATTAGCTTTAATAGGTCATTCGTGACCTTTTCTTTTTAACCTATTGGTTAGTGTTCATTAACTAAAATTCAAGGAGTGTTCCAAAACGATGAAAAACATTTTAATTATTCAAAGCAATCCCGCTGAAGGAAGCTACAGCGAGGCGCTGGCTGCCGCTTATGCTGAGGGAGCCGCTGGCGCCGAGGTCCGCACCATTCATTTGTCCCAGCTCGACTTCAATCCCGTCCTGGTCGGAGGCTACAATAACAAAGCACCACTAGAGAAGGATCTGCAGGACGCGCAGGCGCATATCAAATGGGCCGATCATCTTGTTTTTGTATATCCAACCTGGTGGGGCGGGCCTCCCGCTTTGCTCAAAGGCTTCATTGACCGCGTCTTTCTGCCCGGCTTCGCTTATAAATATGTGAAAGGCAAGGATCTTCCCAAGCAGCTGCTCAAAGGAAAAACAGCCCGGATCATCGTCACGATGGACTCGCCGGGCTGGTACTATCGTTTTTTCCAAGGCATGGCTGGCCACAAAATGATGAAAATTAACATTCTGCAATTTTGCGGCGTCAAATCCGTCCGTTTTACATCGCTGTATGAGGTCAGAAAATCATCGCTCGCCAAAAGGCAAGGCTGGCTTGCCAAGGTGAAGCAGCTCGGGGAAAAGTTCGCCTAACAGCGCCCGCCTCTCCTTGCTTATAGCAGCCTTTTGACTGTAATCTTCTATGTCCCGCTAACATATATGCGGCTTCCCGATTCCTTGAACGCCTCGGACTTTTCCTTCATTCCCGCTTCAATGGCCTCTGTCGTCTCCAGCCCATTTTGCTCGGCGTACTCTCTAATATCTTGTGTAATGCGCATGCTGCAAAATTTAGGTCCGCACATCGAGCAGAAATGCGCGGACTTAGCCGCTTCTGCTGGCAGCGTCTCATCGTGGTACGCCATGGCGCGCTCAGGATCCAGCGATAAGTGGAACTGGTCGCGCCAGCGGAACTCGAAGCGCGCTTTCGACAGCGCATCGTCCCGCAGGCGAGCCCTAGGATGGCCCTTGGCCAGGTCGGCGGCATGGGCCGCTATTTTATACGTAATAACCCCTTCCTTCACATCATCCCGATTCGGCAGCCCCAGATGCTCCTTCGGCGTCACATAACAGAGCATCGCAGTTCCGAACCAGCCGATCATAGCTGCGCCAATAGCCGATGTAATATGGTCATAACCGGGAGCAATATCCGTTGTCAGCGGCCCCAGCGTGTAGAAAGGCGCTTCATCGCACACCTCCAGCTGGCGGTCCATATTTTCTTTAATCAAGTGCATAGGCACATGTCCCGGTCCTTCGATCATCACTTGCACATCATGCTTCCAGGCGATTTTCGTCAGCTCGCCCAGCGTATCCAGCTCGGCAAACTGCGCTGCATCGTTGGCATCGGCTATCGAGCCCGGACGCAAGCCATCGCCTAGCGAGAACGAAACATCGTAAGCCTTCATAATTTCGCAAATGTCCTCAAAATGCGTATATAAAAAGTTCTCTTGATGGTGGGCCAGGCACCATGCCGCCATAATCGACCCGCCACGCGACACGATGCCCGTCACCCGCTTGGCTGTTAGCGGAATATAGCGAAGCAATACGCCTGCATGGATCGTAAAATAATCAACCCCCTGCTCCGCCTGCTCAATGAGCGTATCGCGGAACACCTCCCAGCATAGATCCTCCGCTTTGCCATTTACCTTCTCCAGCGCCTGATAAATCGGCACGGTGCCGACCGGAACCGGGGAATTGCGAATAATCCATTCGCGCGTCGTATGAATATTTTTGCCTGTAGACAAATCCATAATCGTATCCGCACCCCAGCGCGTCGCCCATGTCATCTTCTCTACCTCTTCCTCAATAGAAGAAGCTACTGCTGAATTGCCAATATTCGCATTGATTTTCACATGAAATTTCCGCCCAATTATCATCGGCTCGATCTCGGGATGATTAATATTAGCTGGTATGATCGCACGCCCAAGGGCAATCTCCGAGCGGACAAATTCAGGGTCCATCCCTTCTCTTATCGCAATAAATTCCATTTCATGGGTGATGATTCCCTGGCGCGCATAATGAAGCTGGGTGACATTATGTCCTTTTCTCGCCCGCAGTGGCCGCGTCGTTATTGGAAAAAGCTCCGCTCCGCGCTCATTCGCCTTCTCGGCCGTCCTAAAACCGTTATCCTCCGGCTTTACGCTGCGTCCGTCGTACCGCTCTACATCTCCTCGACCTTCAATCCACTCTCCCCTTACATGCGGCAGCCCTTTGTGAACATCCGCCTCATAAGCGGTATCGGTATATGGCCCACTCGCGTCATACACGCGAATCGGCGCATTCGGTATTTTTTCTCCGTTTCTGCCTGTGCTCGCTTCGAGCTCAATTTCGCGCATTGGCACCCAAATATCCAAGCTTGATCCCGACTCGTACACCTTGCTGCTGCCCGGCAGCGGATTCATAAAGATCGTCATATGCTAAAAAACCTCCCATGGCATTATGAAGATCCACCAGGAGGCCTTTAGACGTAAATTCAGTTGGAAAATGCAGCGCCCGGCGCCTGTTCCTTTGCTCCCATTCTATTAGGCGAGATAAACGCCTCACAAACAAATACGCCAAGAGGCGCTCCGCTTGCTTGCATGCTTGTTCAACCAGAGGGCAACAAAAAAACCGCTCCGGCGAAGAAGCGGCAGAATGTGCAAACATACGCGAATAATAGAGCTTCCCTATGCTAAAAAAAGCAAAACGAAGCTGCTCGCGATGAACTCACTTTCCCACTTTCCTACGCTGGCATAACCCAGATCAGGTTCAAAGGGACCAAAGCTCATTCGCTTTATCTCAGCCATGAAGGCGCCCCTAGTGGATTTCCTTGTTAGACTATACCGCTCCCATATACTGGTTGTCAATCCAAGTCGGGCAATTTCCGTTCATTCAGCACATTCATCCAGCTGCGTCCCGTATGCTGCCAAGTGAAGCTTTGCTCCACCCGCTCGCGGCTCTTCTTTCCCATGCTCGCCCTAAGCTCGGAGCTAGCGAGTAGAGCAAGCAGCTTGGCTCTCAGCTCCTTCTCCAGATTTTGCTGTGAAATCAAATAACCGGTGACGCCATCCCGTACAATCTCCTTCATGCCGCCCGCCCGTGTAGCCACTACCGGAAGACCCGTTGCCATTGCTTCGACGTTCACGAGACCGAATGCTTCACGCTGTCCCGAAGGGACGATCGCCATATCTGCGGCCAAAAACCAGCCTGGCACTTCGGTATACGGCACATAAGGAACGAAGCGCACATGATTCGGATAAGCACGGCCGAGCTGCTGGAGCTTGCGGGAATAAGCGGTGGAGCGATGCGAGCCGTAGAAGGGGCTGCCGACGATAACAGCCAGCATATTCGGATGTTTTTTTACCAGCTCAGGCATAATATGCAGAAGATGGTGAGCGCCCTTGAGCGGTATGAGCCTGCCGAGAAAAATAACGACCTCGCGGCCCTCCAGCTTTTTCGCCTGCCGCTCCCGCTTCCGCTTCTCTCGCCCTTCTTCGGTAAATCGCGATGGAAAAAGCCCCGTTTCCACGCCGGGATAGACGACCCGTATTTTCGCTGCCGCTTCAGGCGCCCTCGTCGCAACAACGCGCCGCAAAAACTCGCTGTTTACAATAATGCGATCAGCCGCTTGCAGGCTTCGGTGCAGACTGGATGGCGTTATATGACCGGGACTTAGAAAAGTAGAGGAATGCAAGCTCAGCCAAATTCGGGCGGACGGCAGCTTCTGCTTCAGGGCAAGCACGTTGTGCGGACGGTTCTCCACCTGAATAACATGCGGCTTGTAAGCAACTAAGGAACGGCCAACAGCGGCGATATAGCTGGCTTTGTTTACCGCTGGGAATCTGACGCAGGCGACGCCACGGACTAGCCCGTTGCGTTTAAGGCCTTTTGTCGTCCGCCCATAAATGCGGGGATGAATCCGATTTTTCAGAAGTGGAACGAATTTTTCGACTACCCGTTCGACCGAGCTGCTTTTTGTGGATGGGATCGGAAATGACCCTGGCGTAACAAACGCCACTCTGGCAAGCGTCATTTCGTTCAACTGCCTCCTAGCGCATTAAAATGGCAATAAGTTTGCGATAGCATACGCGCCATTTCCGCAAATTGCCACTAGCTGGACGGCCGGAGCACATTTATGGCCATTCGTGCAGGTGTATAGATAGCTAAATAAGCCCCTCCTATAATAAATACAGGATTAAGCAGCACCGCATGAATTTCCGTCATAAACACCGTGTCGCGAAGCATCGTTCTCGCTATAGCTGAAGCGATGGAAACAAACGTTGCAAAAAGCAAAATGGCTGCCAGCGCATCCATAACAAGCAGCGCCTTCCGGCTGCGGCAGCCGATCCATCCAGCTGCCAGACAGCAGGCCGCAAGTATAAGTGTGATCAAGATGGTGATGGTCATTTAAGCAAATACCCCTTCTCAGTTTGGGTTTTCTTACATGAAGCTTGGGCTTTTTGTGCAAGAAATAAACGGGAAGGCGTGAAATAAAAGCAAGGCATGGTGAATAAGACAATATAGATGCACGAGGAGAGGAGAAAAATAAGATGAATGCTGCCTATCGCTGGCTGAACGCTTTTGGACTGCTAATCGTCATTGTCGTCAATGCACTCGCCGTCACCCTGCCGCTTGGAGGCAAAACGACTGCCCAGCTTGCGGCGCAATATCCGATTCAGTTCATGCCCGCTGGCTATGCCTTCTCCATATGGAGCCTGATTTATTTGCTGCTTGCCGGATTTGTCATTTATTCCTTTCTGCCGTCAGGCAGAGCAAGCAGGCTGCCTTCCCAGATCGGCATCCTGTTTTTTGTTAGCTGCCTGTTTAATGCGGCTTGGATTTTTGCTTGGCAATACGAGAAGGTGTACGCCAGCGTATTTATTATGCTCGCGCTGTTGATCACGCTGATCGCCATCTACACGCGCGCCAGGACGCCCGGCTGGCAGACGGCAACGACTGGCGAACGCTTTTTCGTAGAGCTGCCCTTTAGTTTGTATCTCGGCTGGATTAGCGTCGCGACCATCGTCAACATTACCTCCGCGCTGTACAAGTCAGGCTGGCAGGGCTTTGGGCTGTCCGAGACGGGATGGACGATTATTTTGCTGGCGGTCGCTGCTATGCTCGCCTTAATCATCGGCTGGAGCTACCGCGATGCCGCTTTCGTCGCTGTCTTCATCTGGGCGTTCATCGCCATTATCGTCAAGCAGCAGGAGCATGATGCCATCGTATTCAGCACGCTCGCTGTCACGATTGTGCTCGCGTTGTTTATTGTTTTATTGCTGTTGTTGAAGCTGCGTAGGCTGCATGAGTAGTGGGGGAATGAAGGGAGGGGGAGAGAAAATAGTTCGCCCTAACTATGATAACGGAGTCGGGTACGTTTTTCTGTCACTCTCCCTATGAAGGGTGACAGAAAAATAATAATCGTAGTGATTCTTAAGAGTATTGTTTTAAAAAAACAAAGCTAAAAACAGGTCAATCATGCTGTGCTATCTGACCATAATCAACCTTTTCAAGGTAACGAAAAAACGTTATCCAGAGATAGATTAAACTATCATCAGGCAACTCTTAGCCTGTTACCTCAAGAAGCATATGTGTTGTATCTGGGAAAACTCCATCGCCTAGTTCTTCAGGTTCCCCATTAAAATACCACCCTTATTTTTATATTATGCTTTCTAACCCATTATAATGTTTTTGAGCTTCTGCATGTCCCCGTTCATACGTAACACCATATTTTTTTTCATATAGTTGGATTCAAATAATTCATGGTTTAGAAACAAGATATCATTCTTATTGTAATTCCCTTGTATTAGTCTTTCCCTCGCTACGTAAGCGAGCCAGATTCATGCTCTTCTTATCAGAGATTTTCCTCCATTTCCAAGATAGGTTTGGCGGACACAGCAGCAGCTATTTCAACAGAATCACGGGTTTAGTACAGGCTGCGGACTCAAAATCCGTTAATGCGCTGCAAATGGCCATTTTGAAGGGAAGATTAGAGCGATAACGGACCTCCTGTCCGCGTACGGCCTGAAATTGTAGAAAATGCCAGAATAGCGGAAGCTGTGTCCTCCAAAAATGGAGGGAACATCACGAACCGTGTGGGCTCAGCAACAGCGGTTTCAACAATAGCAGTTTCTCAGCAAAACTCGCATGCTGCGGTTCCTTATGCTATGAATCGCCCCCTCCTGTTTCCCAACCTGTAAAGGTCGCGAATCGAACCTATTGCTTTGTGATGCGGGTTGTGGCACACTGTTTGGGACAAGCACCACTATTCGAAGCAAGAAAGGACGTGACGGTACGAGCATGCTAGATGGATTACTTCGTGCCATGACGGAATTAAGCTCACGCAAGTCGATTTCGAGGTTGACTGGGCGTTTTGCGCAATCCAGAGCGAGCCGCCGTTTTATTCCGCGCTTTGCTTCCATGTATGGAATTAAGGTGGCAGAAGCCGAGAAACCGCTAAATGAATACGCTACGCTAAATGAATTTTTTACCCGTCGATTAAAACCAGGCATGCGACAAATAGACATGAGTGCGGACAGCCTTGTAAGTCCGGTTGACGCTCTTATTACAGGCATTGGCCCAATAGAAAACGGAACAATTGTCAATGTAAAAGGGCAGGACTACACGATTGAAGAGCTGCTGAACCGTTCGCCAAGAGCGGAAAACTACCTTAACGGCCATTATTTTGTCCTGTATTTGAGCCCGACCGATTACCACCGGATTCATGCTCCTGTGGACGGCACAATCGTGGAGAGCGAGCATATTCCCGGCAAGGTGTATCCGGTCAACGAGTTCGGCTTAACCAAAATGCGCCGGGTGCTCAGCCGCAATGAACGGCTCATTACGTATATTAAACATGGCGGCGGTGAAACGGCTGTCGTGAAAGTCGGCGCCATGAACGTCAGCAGCATCCGCTACGTTGACCCGCTGCCGCCGCATACGGTAAAGGGTGGCGATCTTGCTTATTTTGAGTTCGGATCTACAGTCGTGCTGCTGACTGAAAATAAAACCTTCACCCCGCTGCCTAACTTAAAGCTCGGCCAGAAGGTGAAAATGGGCGAGGCGCTTGGCCGCTTGCTGCCGCGTTAACCCACTCGCTCGCCATTCGAGCGTAATTACAACTTAAAAGTCTAATTAAAAAAAGCTCGCTGCCCGTGCGGAGAAATCTCCGCCAGGCAGCGAGCTTTTGTCTGCTTCAGCAGCAGTTGCAGCAGTTGCAGCAGTTGCAGTAGTTGCAGCAGTTGCAGTAGTTGCAGTAGTTGCAGTAGTTGCAGCAAAGCTGCTGTTGCCATCGCTTCAGCCGCGCTGCTGCTGAACCTCCTCCCAGCATGCCGCAATTCGCCGCATGCCCTCCTTAATATCGGCTTCGGCCAAATGCGCGAAGCCGAACAGCGCTGCCGGAGCGCGCTGCTCCTCCGGCTGCCGCCACAGCCGCTCGCCGCGGTTCCAGCTGACGCCTTCCCGCTGGCAGCGCTCAATCAGCCGCTCATAATCCGCGGCTGCCCCAAGCCACACGCCGTACTGATGCAAGCCTGCATCCGACGGCGTAAACCGGAACAAGCCCGCGAGCTGCTCCGCGGCTTGTTCCTTAAAGAGCTTGAGGCGCCGTCCGCAGCTGCGCCTCATCCGCCGCAAATGCCGAACATACTGCCCGCTCGCCATAAATACGGCGAGCGCCCGCTGCTCCGCGATTGAGCTTGGGCTTGGCTCAAGCAAAAACTTCGCCTGCCGCAGCGGTTCCCGCAGCGCATCCGGCGTAATGACATAGCCAAGCCTCAGGTCGGCGTACATCGTCTTGGAGAAAGTGCCGACATACACGACCCGCCCCTCGTGGTCGAGCGTCTTGAGCGGCTCCGCCGGGCGTCCGCCCCAGCGGAATTCGCTGTCGTAATCGTCCTCAATGATGACAGCACCTTGCCGGGAAGCCCATTGCAGCAGCTCCAGCTTGCGTTCAGGCGCAAGCTGTGCTCCGGTTGGATACTGGCGCGTCGGGGTCACGAACAGCAGCTTTGCATCCCAGTCCTGCGGAATAATGCCATAATCGTCGACATCCGCATCTATAATGACGCCGCCCGCTGCTGCAATTGCCCGTCTAATGCCGGGGTAGCACGGGTTTTCCACCACGACTTGATCACCAGGGTTGATCAATAGCTGGGCGAGCAGGGCAATGCCATACATAGAGCCGCTCGTAATAAATAAATGCTCTACGCTCGTGATCATGCTTCGCTCGCGGCGCAGCTCGCTAGCAATCGCTTCGCGCAGCGGCAAATGCCCTTCTATCACCCCGTAATCCTCATACTGGCGCTCCAATACTCCTCTGACCTCCGCAAACATGGCCGTCTTCCATTCATCCTGTGGAAACAGCTCAGCATCCGCGTAGCCTACATCAAACGCAATGCAATTCTCCTCGTGTACAGGCCGCTTCGTATACCCTTTAATCTGCGGCAGCCGCTGCGCCCAAGCGGATAAAGCAAGTGTACTCGCCTTGCCTTCCAGCTCAACCCCAGCTTTGGAAGCTGGCGGCTTGCTATAGGAAACATAGGTGCCGCTCCCCCTTCCCGGCCGAACAAAACCTTCTGCATACAGCATATCGTACGCTGCATTCACCGAACCGCGCGACATGCCATAGCTTTCGGCCAGCCTTCTGCTGGAGGCGAGCTGCTCCCCATCCTCCAGCACCCCCGCGACAATAGCTTCACGTAGTGCCAGAAACAGCGCATCCGCCTTGCGCCCCATCTCCTCATAATACCGCTCATAAGCCGCACGGCAGCGATCATCCATCATTCAACCTCCTATGACCATCCTGTTGCCTACTAATTCCGCCTATTCCCCCGCTCAAGCAAAAGTGGTTCAATAAAATTACTGTAAAGTGGATCTTTTTATATGTCAATATTCCGTTTACACTTGCAATTAACGAGCTGAACGCTTGGCACATCCCTTACTCAAGTTATCGCTATTGTTACGAAAGGAGCAGTCCGCTATGCGCAGAAAAGAATTTGCAATTGGAAGTGAAGATGAACAAGAGATTACCGCCTTTTTGGAGGAAATGAGCTACGGCTTTCTAGGAACAGCTAGAGCGGATGGCGCCCCTTCCATTACTCCGCTGAATTACATTTATTTGAACGGAAACATTTATTTTCACGGCAGCCGTGCAGGAGATAAAATGAAGCTGCTCGGGGCAGATCCACGAGTCACCTTCTGTGTGGCTAAGGAATATGCGATTATTCCTTCCCATTTTACCGATCCGCTGATGGCCTGTCCGGCCTCCGCCTTTTTCAAATCGGTCATTATTGAGGGCACCGCGTCGGTCGTCGAGGATTTGATGGAGAAGGGCGAGGCGCTGCAAGCGCTGATGTCCAAGCTCCAGCCAGAAGGCGGGCATTTGCCGATTGCCGGGGATGATCCTGCTTACAGGGGCAGGCTCAAGGGAGTTGCCGTCGTAAAAATTGAGCCGCAGCAAATCAACGCGAAGTTCAAATTCGGCCAAAATGCCGATGAGAACAATCGTGAAGCCATTACAAACGGCCTGCTTGCACGCGGACGGGAGCTCGATGCAGAGACGGTCGACCTTATGCGCCGATACTGCCCGCACCATAACGAAAACGCTCATCCGGGCGACTAACTATACTCAATCCATTTGCATCTGTGACATTTATACATTCTCATTTATCAAAAAAAGCCGAGCGCCTCTCCCCCCTTTGTTGTCGGGAATAAAGGCCGCACCGGCTTTTTTTTATGAACTTAACGAATTTCCGACGGACTCCGTCCGGTGTATTGCTTGAATTGGCGGCTGAAGAAAAAAATATCACGGTAGCCGAGCGCGTCCGCCACCTCCGTCACATTCATGCCCACGTGCATCAGCAGGTGCTGGGCGCGGTCGATCCGGGTGCTGATCATAAACGTCTGGACCGACATGCCGATCAGTTCCTTGAACTTCATCGAAAAATAGCGCGGCGACAGCTGGGCGCGCATCGCGAGATCCTCGACCCGGTGGGCAATGCCGGGATTTTGCCGGACATAGTTGGCGACCTCATGAATGGCCTCGGTCAGCTGATTGCTCACTTTTTTCTCCACTGGCGATTGTTTTGTCGCACGGTCCTCCCGCAGCAGATGAATCATCAGCTGCTTCAGCACTAGGCGCGCTTCAATTTCCGCCGCGTAGGTTTTGACCAAAAACAGCCGCACGTAACGCGACAGCATGTATTCAAAATCTACCGTATCAATCAGCTGGCGGTACCGTTCCGGCACCAGCTCCGGCTCTTCCGCCGTATCAAAGTGTATATAAGTAAGGACTAGAGGCTTCTGCGGATTATGGGTTGCGCTCGTATAGTCGCCTGGACGGAACAGGAAACAGCTTCCTTTACCCACTGGGTAATGAATGCCGCCCACTTCGACTTCCCCTTCACCGCTCCACACATAAAATAAATCAAAATTAGCCATCGGCTTTTCACGGCGCTGCCATTTCCAATTCGGCTCGCAAACGATCTTCGCGAAAGGCGGCAGCAGTAAATAGGCATCGGGTGTTAAATGCAGCATAAAACCCTCCTGAAACGTAAGCTTATGCCGTCATCATACACCAGCGCGAAACTTTCGCGCAACCCCAGCTGGCAGTCGTCACATTTTCCAAAAAAATTTGAAATTGAAATGGTTCCGACACGTTAAAAAATGATATAATAGCTCCCGATAAGTATGATCAGAAAATGAATTGATTTTTCGGAAGGATGGAATGAAGTTCATGAACCCACTTGCTCAGCAGTTGAATGAGACTTTGGCAGCAGAAAGCCCGAACGTCCATGCCATGTTGTCAGCTTTAGGAAAAGCCATTTATTTCCCGAAGGAAGGCATACTTAGCCAATCCGCAGAAGCGAAGGCGAAGGCCAAGACGTTTAATGCCACAATCGGCATTGCGATCGAAGGCGGACAGCCGATGCATCTTAAGGTCATTCAGGATACACTCACTGCTTATAATCCTAAGGATCTATATGAATATGCACCCCCTGCGGGCAAACCCGAGCTGCGCACAGCTTGGCTTGAGAAAATGCTCAAAGAAAACCCTTCACTTGAAGGCAAACGTCTCAGCAATCCTATCGTCACGAACGCTTTAACGCATGGGCTCAGCATTGTCGCCGATCTGTTCGCAGAAGCGGGCGATACCGTTATTATTCCAAATAAAAACTGGGAAAACTACGAGCTGACCTTTGGCATCCGCCGGGGCGCAGAAATCGTGGAATACCCTTTACTTAACGATAGCAATACGTTTAACAGTGACGGCCTGCGCGAAGCGCTGCTCGCTCAGAAGGACAAAGGCAAAGCCATCGTCCTGCTTAACTTCCCGAACAACCCGACTGGCTACACGCCAGGCCTGCAAGAAAGCGAAGAGATTGTAGCCGCTGTCAAGGAAGCGGCGGATGCAGGCATTAATGTCGTCGTCGTTACCGACGATGCTTACTTCGGCTTATTTTTCGAGGATTCGGTTCACGAGTCGCTGTTCGGCAAATTTGCCGACCTGCACCCTCGCGTCCTAGCTGTCAAAATCGACGGCGCGACGAAAGAGGATTATGTCTGGGGCTTCCGCGTCGGTTTCATTACGTATGCTGCTTCTTCCGACAAAGTGCTGAATGCGCTTGAGCAGAAGACGCTTGGCATTATTCGGGCGACGATTTCCAGCGGCCCGCACCCTTCGCAGACGTTTGTGCTGAAAGCTCTGCAATCGCCTGATTTTGACGCTCAGAAAGCGGAGAAATACGACATTATGAAGGGCCGCGCCAATCGTGTCAAAGCGCTGCTCGATAGCGGCCGTTATGGGGATACCCTAGCGTATTATCCGTTCAACTCCGGCTATTTCATGTGCCTCAAGCTCAGCGGCGTATCGGCCGAGGCTGTTCGTGTGCGCCTGCTTGAAGAATATGGCATCGGTACGATTGCCCTTGGCGAGACCGATCTTCGCGTCGCTTTCTCCTGCATCGAGGAAGCCGACCTGGAGTCGCTTTACGATACGATTTATAAAGCAGTGACCGAGCTGCTGGCTTAATTATTTCAGCATTTTATTCCTTTCCCCTTGGAAAGTAGCCGTGTATAATACGGTTACGGCCAAGGGGTTTATTTTGTTATATGATAAAATGAGGGCAGCAGAAATGGAAACTACGCTTTGTAAGAGGAGCTGAATAACGATATATACGATCATGATAGTCGAGGATGATGCGAAGATCGCTGAGCTGCTGCGGGCGCATATTGAGAAATATGGCAACGCGGCAGTTGTGACGACGGATTTTGCCCGCGTCATGGAGCAGTTTGAACAAGTAAAGCCGCATATTGTACTGATGGATATTAATCTGCCGAGCTTTGACGGCTTTTATTGGTGCCGGCAAATTCGGACCGTTTCGACCTGCCCGATTATTTTCATTTCCGCCCGCAGCGGCGAAATGGATACGGTACGCGCCATCGAAAATGGCGGCGATGATTATTTGACCAAGCCCTTCCATTATGAAGTCGTAATGGCGAAAATCCGCAGCCAGCTAAGGCGCGTATACGGCGACTATGCCCAAGCTGCTGGTGAGCGAATAGTTGAGCATGCCGGACTGATATTGTATCCCGAGCGAATGGAGCTGCATCTGCAAGGACAATTTGTAGCTTTGACTAAAAAAGAAACCGTGCTCGTGGAGACGCTGCTCCAGCGCTGCCAAAGGCTCGTGAGCCGGGAAACGATTTTGGAAAAGCTGTGGGATGATTATACATATGTCGATGACAATGCGCTTAGCGTCAATATGTCGCGTGTGCGCAAGAAGCTGGCAGAGCTTGGCATTGAAGGAGCACTCGAAACGGTGCGCGGCACGGGCTACCGCCTGAATGACAGCTGGGCAAATGGCGAGCAGCAGCGTGAGCGCCGATGAAGCTTTTTTTACGGGATCAGCTTGCACTTGTGTTATTTATGCTCATACAGCTCGTCGTAGTGACCACCGTGTTCTGGCTGGACGGCTATAGAAACTTGACCATCGCCTCGTATGCACTGCTGCTTGGACTTTGCGTATTTATTGCTTTTTTAGCTTACCGTTATTTGTCTCATCGTCGATTTTATACGCTGCTCAGCAGCAGGCAAGCAGGCCTTGAGGAGTCGATCCAGCAGCTGGGGGCCGCCCCCCTCCCTGCGTCGCTTGCCGAGCTGCTGCAGCTTCAATATCGCCATTACCAGAAAAAGATCATTGAAGGCGAGCGCAAGCAGCAAAATCATCTGACCTTTATGAATCAGTGGGTGCATCAGATGAAAACACCTCTCTCCGTACTCGAGCTCATGCTGTCGGAAGAAGCGGACGCGCGCAATAACAGCATGCGGGAAGAAACAGATCGCATCCGCAAAGGGCTGGATATGGTGCTGTACGTCGCCCGGCTGGAAACGTTCGAGCAGGATTTTCAGGTGGAGAAAATGCAATTGCGGGAACTTGCCAACGAGGTGATTTTGGAAAACAGGCGGCTGTTTATTCGCAGCTTCGTATACCCGGATATGCAAATCGAGGAAAATTTAGTCGTAGAGACCGACGGCAAATGGCTGCGTTTTATTATGCAGCAGTTGATTGCCAATGCGGTCAATTATTCAGCGGGCAGCGGTGCAAAAATAACGATTAATGGTTACCGCAGCGAGCGCTCGGTCATCCTTGAGGTGATCGATTGCGGCGTCGGCATTCCTGCCTCTGATTTGAGCCGCATTTTCAACGCCTTTTTCACTGGGGAAAATGGACGGGCGTTCAAGGAATCGACGGGCATGGGCCTCTATATCGTCCGTACCGTGCTTGATAAAATGAATCATGAGATCGAGGTTGAATCAAAAACAGGGGAAGGCAGCGGCACGACAATGCGGATTATTTTCCCCTTTGCCGCTGTTCAGTCCGTTGAGCATTAAACGTACAAGCAGACTGCCCTTATGATGGCAATCTGCTTGTTTTTCGTAATTACAAGCCTTCCACGACGATTGCTTTCCCGGTAGAGTTTGCCCATCTGATTTTTTTCAACGGTTCGTACATTTTTGAGTTGTAAAAGGCTTCGATGCTCGGTTTGTTAGGAAACTCCAAAATGACGAGTCTTTTCGGCTGCCAATCTCCTTCCATCGTCGTTACGTTGCTATCTTGAACGATTGGGCGGCCCCCGAAATGTGCAATGACAGCAAAAATCTGATTTTCGTATTCCTTGAAATTTGCCGGGTTGGAAATATCAATATCAATCACGAGATATGCACTCAAATCCAACAGCTCCTTTCGTTGATGAGGAAAGGCCATATTTCCCTTCCATGCGTTCAGTATACGAACTAGAAAGATGAATTGATCTCGCTTCCCCTAGAGATACAAAAGCAAGCAGCGTTATCTTACAAAGCTGTAAGGTAAATGAAAGCTAAGCTCATAGGAGCCGGCGCGCATGAGGGGTATACTGGGTTTATTGACAAACAAGCAAGGGGAGATCGAATTGGAATTGCTATTTGCACGAAATCTGAACAAAATTTATCCAGGAAAAGTAACCTATAAAGCGTTGACCAACATTGATTTAACGATCCAGCAAGGCGAGTTCGTCGGCATTATGGGGCCATCGGGCAGCGGCAAAACGACGCTGCTGAACATGGTATCGACCATCGACAAGCCCACTTCCGGCGAGCTGCGCATTGCGGGCCAAGACCCGTACGAACTGTCAAGGGAAAAGCTAGCTTTTTTCCGCCGGCGGGAGCTTGGCTTCGTCTTTCAATCGTTTAATTTGCTTGATACGCTAACGGTCAGCGAAAATATTATGCTGCCGCTCACGCTCGACGGCACGAACATCGTGGAAATGAAGCTGCGGGCCGCCTCCATCATGGAAAAGCTCGGCATTGCCGCGCTGGCGGACAAGCGGACCTATGAAATATCCGGCGGCCAGGCGCAGCGTACGGCCATTGCCCGAGCACTTATCCACAGCCCAAAGCTGCTGCTGGCCGACGAGCCGACCGGCAACCTCGATTCCAAATCAGCGCGTGATGTGATGGAGTTGATGAGCAAGCTCAACCGCGAGGACAATGCCACCATGATGCTCGTTACACATGACGCAATGGCGGCGAGCTACTGTCACCGGGTTATTTTTATAAAGGATGGCCAGTTTTACAGTGAAGTGAATTGCGGAGACAACCGCGCGGCTTTTTATCAGAAAATTATTAATATGCTTGCTCTGCTTGGGGGGACTGAAAATGAATTTCCGACAGTTCGCGTTTAATAATGTACTGCGCCGCAAACGGACGTATGCTGCACATTTTATGAGCAGCTCGTTCGCGGTCATGATTTTTTTCATCTATTCGGTGCTGCTGTATCATCCGGATTTGCAGGGGCAAATCGCCGCCAGCAGTCCAACTGCCTCTATGCTTGGGACGATGGGGCTGAAAATTTCGCAATATTTAATCGTTATTTTTTCATTTCTGTTTTTGATGTATTCTGCTGGCGCCTTCCTGAAGGCGCGTAAACGTGAATTCGGCATTTTGATGCTGCTGGGCATGTCCGACAAGCAGTACCGCAGGTTGATTTTTGTGGAAAATATGATCATTGGCCTCCTCTCCACTGTTTTTGGAATCGGCTTTGGCATTTTGTTCACCAAGCTTTTTTTGCTCATAACCGAACGACTGCTGGTGCTGCAAAAAGGACTCGAATTCCTCGTGCCCATCCAAAGCGTGATCATAACGACGGGCGCTTTTTTCATCGTATTTCTGCTCCTGTCCATACTCGCGTCGCGCCTTGGGCGGAAATCTCAGCTGCTTGAGCTGATTCGTTCGGATGAGAAGCCGAAGAAGGAGCCAAAAGCTTCCGTGCTGCTATCGCTGCTTGCTGCCATTCTTTTGCTTGCAGGCTACGGAATGGTCTTTTATTTTGTACTGGGTCGCGCCTTCTCGCTGGCACTGCTCGCAGCCGCCATTGGCTGTGTCATATTGGGGACTTATTTTCTGTTTACACAGCTCAGCGTGTATGTGATTCGTGCGCTGCGCGGACGGGAAAGCTTATTGCTGCGTAAAATCAATTTGCTGACGCTCTCCGATCTCGCTTACCGAATGAGAGACAATGCCAATATGTTTTTTATGGTCGCAACGGTAACGGCGGTCGCCTTGTGCGGCATGGGCACCTGCCTGGCGATCGGTGATCCGAAGCTGTCGGAAAAAGACAATCCCTACGCCTTTATTTATGAATCCTTCGGTGGCGATAGTGAATCTCTAGCTCAGAATGAAAGGCAAACGAAGCAGCACCTGGCGCTATTGGAGCATAGACTATCAGAGGGCGGCTTTGCTTATACGAAAGGCGCTTCGCATATTAAATACACGGAAGATTGGCAGTCGGTCATGAGCCTGTCCGAATACAATCAGCTTGCCACTACACTCGGCTTCTCCGCCGAGACGCTTCATGCGCCCAGTGAAGCCTTTATCGCCTCTGGCAAAGTCTCCCGTGCTCAGAACGTCACGGCATTTGAGCCCGTTGTGGATTTAGGCAACGTTGCGCCGGACGAAAAGCAGCGGAAGCTTACTGTGGTAAAAAGGCTGCCTTCTTTCGTATTAAACAATTACAATGATGTTTACGTCGTATCGGATGACTATTTCCAAGCGATGATCCGCATGAAGGACGACACGAACCAGGTCACGTATTATTATGTCATTCCCAATTGGATCGACACCATCAGCGCAGCGCAGAGCGTTATGAAGGAAATACCGCAGGACACGCAGGGCCATTATTATATACGGTCACTCGTGATTGAATGGTATGAATTCAAGCAGCTTAACGGGCTTTTGCTCATTATTAGCGTGCTTGTGGGCGGCGTCTTTTTCACCTATGCCGTCAGCTTTATCTACTTTAGGCTGTATGCCGATTTGGAGCGGGATGAGAAGCAATACCAGATGATTAGCAAAATCGGCCTCAGCGGCAAGGAGCTGAACCGGCTCGTTACAAGGCAGCTGCTCCTTATGTTTTTCCTGCCCTTTGCGATTGCCCTTGTGCATGGCATCGTCGCTTTTATAAATATTGCGCTGCTGCTCGATATTTCGATGCTGAAGGCAGCACTCCTGATCTATATTAGCTTTTTCCTCCTCCAGCTAACCTATTTCCTCATGATTCGCTGGCGGTATTTGCGCCATATGCATCTCAAGCTGACGTAGGCGAGGAGGAAAGTCGCATATAGCCAAAGCTTATGAGTATATAGGAAAAGGGTCTTGGACGCTAATAGAAGCTTTATGCAAAAATAAGGCATATTGATTTTGGCAAAGGACTGATTCGTATGCTGCATTCATTTTTGCTTATCGTATATGGCGTGTTTCTGCCGATTTCGCTGCCTGTGCTTGGAGGAGCTGCCTTGAAGCGCTGGCGGGGACTGGAGACGAAGCCCTTATCGACCATTGCCCTTTATTTGCTCAGCCCGGCTCTTATTTTGGAGACGCTGATCAGCGCCAAGCTGTCAATGGCAGATATTATTCAGACGAGCGCATTCAGCATCATCAATCTGGTCGCTCTCTGGCTCGTGGCTGTTCTCGCCTCTAGGCTGCTGCGGCTTTCTCCAGCAGATCAAGCCGGCCTCACGCTTGTGTCTGTATTTACGAACTGTGTCAACTATGGACTGCCGCTGGTGCTGCTCGCCTTCGGTCAGCTGGGACTAGCCAAAGCATCCGTCTACGTCATCTCGCAAATGATTCTTGTCAATACCGTCGGTGTTTATTTCGCTGCCCGCTCCCATTTCTCGGTGAAAAAAGCGGTCCAATCGGTTTGCAAGCTTCCCGCTTTATACGCCGTTGTGCTCGCCGTCATTATCCGGTTCACCGATATGATTATGCCTGCGGCTGTGGCAGAAGGCCTATCAATGCTGTCGAGCGCCTATGCGCCTGTCGTGCTGATTTTGCTAGGGGCACAGATGGCCGGGGCGCGCAGCAGCAAAAAGTCAGCAGATTCGGTCATGAGCAAGCCGCTCTGGACGGCTATCGCGATCCGTCTGCTGCTTTCTCCAATCATAGCAGCGCTGCTGCTCTGGCTGCTGCAAGTAAAGGGCATGCTGTTCGCCGTCCTGCTTATACTCGCCTCTATGCCGACGGCAGTCAACGCCGTCATTATGGCGGAGCAATTCGAGGCATCGCCAAAGCTCGTTTCCCGCTGTATTTTGTGGACGACGCTCGCCTCCTTTATCGTGCTGCCTTTGCTGATTGTCCTTGTGCAGCCGTCTTGACCTCTTAAGCGAACAGAAAATGACCAGTAAAAAACGTCCAAGCCCACCTTTATCAGTGGATTTGGACGTTTTTTGCTTGCTTTGTCACCGCTATAGCGGGGCTGTCATCTATAATGGGCAGCCAGATGCCATAGGTCCATCTGGCAGTTGCAGCGCCCTAATCTTCTTCCGCATCAGCGGCAAAAGCGCGGCGCAGCCTCAGCGGGCGAATCGCAAGCACATAGACGAGTGCTGCAATCGGCGCTGCTGCAGCAGCCAGCAGGCAGTTGGCACGCAGCAGCATAATGCATGACGGAAGCCACATAAGCACGGCAATGATGAGCATCGTCCAGCGGTCAAGCCGGATGAGGCTTTCCAGCCTTTGGGCATCAGGAAGCGGATAAACATGCCGCCATACCGTATAACGATGCGTATGGCGAAGTCCGCCAAGCTGGGCCCCGACAATGAGCATAAATACCGCATAGGCACAGGCAGCCCCCCAGCCGGACAGCCAAACCGCTTCCGCCATCCAATAGGCAATTAGTGCGAACAGAACGAGCAGCCTTAGCAAAATGCCTCCCATTTCCATTCGCAGCATGGAAGCCGCATATAAATAATCGTAAGTAAAGCGGCGGCGATACGGAATAAAGTTCATGATCCAGGAAAGATATTTTCGGCCGGCTGTTCGCGATGGCATCGTAGGCACATCAATAAACAAACCGAAAAAGACGTAATACCTTCTTCTCGTCGCCGACTCTTCTTCGACTAGCCGTTCCCAAGGGATAACGAATCGGCTCGGAAGCTTGTACAGCAGGGCAAATAGCAGGATGAGCAAAATAATAAAGCCTCCTGCATACAGCGGCGCACGGGTGAGCATCCCCGCCCAAGCAAGCGCTGTCGCTCCCCAGCGAGCTACTCGAAACAGCACTCTCATGCTGCTCCAGGCCAGCTGACGCTCGCGCCATGCAGCAGCTGTATTGGCAAAACGAAGCACAGCCGCAGCCAATACCAGCAGCCACATATCCGCTGGAGCGGTGCCCTGCCTGTATATAGGCCAATAAGCAAGCAGCAGGAAGGCGCATAAAGCGACCATAGCGATTATGCTTCGCTTAAAGGAAAGCCCCCAATAACGGCGCATCGCTGATTCCTGCGGCATATGGAAGACGACATCTGCCGCTTGCAGAAAGGTGCGGAAGGGGCTCCAGCAAAGTACGGGCACTAGTGCGACTATGCCAACCAACGTGGTCGGAAAATCAGCAGGCACGTCCCGAATCAGCTTGAAATAGCTAAGCACTCCGGTAATGACAAACAACGAGAGAAACAGCGGGAAGCCGCTTTGTCCCATATAGCGAAAATACGGCAGCGTCTCCTGGCGGAAGCTTCGCGCACGTTTTTTCCACAACTGCTGCATCGCCTGTTCCTTCAGCTGACGCTGCTCGGGATTAGCTGCTTGCGATTTCGCCGTCATAGCTTGTCTCCTGCAACGAGCTTATAGAACGCATCCTCCAGCGTTCCGCCGCGCATCGCCATGCCCGCCGCTTCGCATACATCGGCTAGCGTTCCGCTGGCAACGATGCGCCCATGATGCATCACAATAAACTTGTCGCAATAAGCTTCGACCGTAGCCAAAATATGCGAGCTCATCAAAATAGCCGAGCCATTCTGCTTCACTTCTACAAGCCGTTCCAGCAAGGAGCGAATGCCGAGCGGGTCCAGCCCAAGAAACGGCTCGTCAATAATATATAATGGCGGCTCGGACAGCAGCGCATTCATAATCATGACCTTCTGCTTCATCCCTTTGGACAGATGGGCGGCAAAAGCTCCTTTTTTCGCATTCATTTGGAACTCGTTCAATAAATCCATTCGCTTCTTATCAAATTCCTGAACAGAAACGCCGTAGGCCATTCCTGTCAGGCGCAAATGCTCCTCAACCGTAAGCTCGTCGAACAGCACCGGCGTTTCCGGCACATACGCAAAGGCAGAGCGGTAGCGGTCCGGATCATCCTCCAGCTTGACGCCGCCAACCTTAACCTCACCCTGCTGCGGCTTCATCAAGCCGAGAATATGTTTAATCGTCGTGCTTTTGCCTGCGCCATTGAGGCCAATTAAGCCGACCATTTCGCCCGGATGCAGCTGGAACGACACATTATGCAGGACAGGACGGCGCGGACTATATCCTCCTGTCAAATCGGCAACTTCCAATACGGGCTCTATCATTATCCATTCACCTTCATAACTATAAAATTAATATCGCTTATTCAGCATACCGAATTTCAAGGCAAAATTCAAAATTTCCCATCCGTATCGTTTCAGAATCGTTTCGGATCTTTGCGTATAATTAAAAAAAGCCCAATTTCCGCTAATGGCTGAAGTTAAAAAGGCTTGCGGAGCGCCCATAAATAATGGTTGGGCGCTCGCTTGCCTCTTCCTTCCATTTTGCTGGAAATGGGGCTTGCATTATAAACTTATTTTGCTTAAAGGCTTAGTCCTTCGTATCGCCCGACTCGCGCTTCGCTTTCAGCCATTTTGGCGCACCTTTATCCTTGCTCTTCTTCTGGCGCTCCTGCTTGGACAGCACCTTCGCCTTCGGTTTTGCCTGAACAGCCGCTTTCTGCGGCT
Organism: Paenibacillus sp. Leaf72; assembly: GCF_001422685.1. Lineage (NCBI taxonomy): Bacteria > Bacillati > Bacillota > Bacilli > Caryophanales > Paenibacillaceae > Paenibacillus > Paenibacillus sp. Leaf72. The sequence goes on from NZ_LMLV01000001.1 coordinate 1,143,020, forward strand.
CGTTAGCTGCGGCAGCGTCGCTTCCCGCTGTTCTTCCCTGCGCTGCAGAGCCTGCTGCATCCGTTCTGCGGCTGCCTGGCTGAACATCGCCTAGGCGTCTCTCGCCTTGCGGTGCTTTCCCGCCGGCTCCTTGTCTGAACTCGCCACGCGGCCTCTCGCCTCTCGCGGCCTCTCCTTGCGCGAAGTCGCTGCACGATGCCTGACGGCTCTTCGGTGCTCCCGTATAATCCGAGCGTTTGAATGAGGCTTTATCGTTCCGCGCTTCCTCAGGTGTAACCAGCTTGCCTCTTAACATCGCCTTCTCTGGAAGATCGATGCCGAGCTGCTTGCGGAACTTGTCCATAATAAAATGCTCCTGCGGCGTAACAATGGAAATAACCGTTCCCGTGCGGCCCATACGGCCCGTCCGGCCCGCCCGGTGCACATAATGATCGGCATCAAGCGCAGGCTCCAGGTTGATAACGAGCGGCAAGCCTTCGATATCGAGTCCCCTCGCTGCAACGTCGGTCGCAAGCAATAGCTGGCATGCGCCTTCGCGGAAGCGCGCAAGCGTAGCAGCACGACGCTGCTTGTCAGCATCGCCGTAAAGCGCCTCTACCGTAAACCCCTCATAGCTGAGCTTCGCTTCCCAGTTTGAAATCGTATCCGTCTCATTCAGAAACAGCAATGCCGATTTGGGCTTGAGCATCCGAATGATGCGACGGGCGATATCCGGCTTGTCCCGTTTGTCGCATACGAAATAATAATTCGTAATCGTCTCGGATACGCGATGCTCAGGCGCAACCTGAATGCGGTACGGCTCATTCATCCAGCGGCCTTCAAAGCGGGCCATCTGCTCGGGATAAGTCGCCGAGAAAAAAGCGATCTGACGATTTTGTCCCATTGCAAAAAGAATCGTCTCCACTTCACGCGTCGAGCTCAGCTGGAAAACTTGGTCCACTTCATCAATTACGACCTGATTGACCGCATGCAGCTTGATTTTGCGCAGCTTAAGCAGCTCATGAATACGTCCTGGCGTACCGATGACAATTTGCGGATGCAGCTTGAGCTTCTCTACTTGACGCTTGAGCGCTGCGCCGCCAATTAGCTGCTGTACACGGAGGCCCAGCGGCTTCGCATAAAATTCAGCTACTCGCACGATCTGCATAGCCAGCTCCTGCGTAGGAGCAATAACGACGCCTTGAATTTCTTTCGACGAGGCATTCAGCTTCTGGAGCAAAGGCAGCAAATACGCCAGCGTCTTGCCTGTTCCTGTCTGCGAACGCGCAGAAACGTCCTGCCCTCCGAGCAGTACGGGAATGGCCTCTGCTTGCACCGCAGTAGGCTCCTGGATACCTTCTTCAACTAGCGCTTCCGCCAGCTGTTCATTTAAACCTAAATCCAACCAATTTTGCTTACTCATGTTCGAGTCCTCTCTTGTTCAAAACACTATTTTCGATCCAGCATACCGCCGAATACTCGGTCAATTAGACGTGGAAAAAGCTGATACAGCTTAATGCCAAACGCCGCCGATTTCGGCAAATTAATTTCCGCCTTCCTGCGCTCAATAAGCCGCACGATGGCTTTGACTACATAGTCGGGCTTCATCATAAAGAAGCTGACATTTTTCACATAATTGCCTGACGGATCTGCCAGCGAGAAAAACGGCGTGTCAATCGGTCCGGGATTAACCGCCGATACGACAATCCCTTTGCCCCGCAGCTCCATCCGCAGCGAATTGGTAAAGCCGAGCACCGCATGCTTCGTTGCCGTGTAGGCCGTTGACTTGGCTGAGCCGATCTTGCCTGCGAGTGAGGCAATATTTACGATATGACCGCTGCCTTGAGAAAGCATATATGGCAGCACTGCCTTCGTGCAGCGAACGATACCCATATAATTCGTATCCATCATCTGGTCAAATGCCTCGACCGGCATCGTCTCAAAATATTCGAACTGTCCATAACCAGCATTATTAATCAAAATATCGAGACGCCCATGCTTTTGCAGGACAGATTGAATGACCTGCTGCACATCTTCCATGCTCGTTACATCCATCTGAAAATAGGAGCTATTACTGCCGATTTCTGCCACTTGCGCTTTCAGCTTCTCCACATTTCGTCCGGTCAGCACCACAATGGCGCCGCGCCGCGCAAGCTGCTTTGCAGCAAGCGCTCCAATCCCGCTGGAAGCGCCGGAAATAAGCACAACTTTGCCATTTAACATCCGTCATCACCTAAAGCTAATTCTACTTGATCAGGGCATTTTAAGCAAAGAAACCTTTGCAAAACATTGCATAGGCTCACGCCATTTTTTGATTTTGGACAATAGGCCTCTACCTCAGTACAATAATAGGGAAAGGGAGGTTAAACAAAATGAAATCCTACAAGGAATTAATGGTGCCGGAGGACGCATGGGGAGAAATTCAAAGCCTTGTATCCGAAGCCGTCAATCCCATTACTATAGTAAGCTGCTCGATCGATGATGGCAGAAAAACGCTGGAGCACCTGCAAGTTACGAATCGCTCCTATTTGGGCGCGATTGCCTTGGAATGCGGAGGAATACTTGTCGATTATGGCTGGTTAAAAATATTAGGGGCAGGAAATGAGCGGCTTTCAGGCTCTTTAGCAACATGGAACAGTCCCATTCAAAATATTTTAGTCGTAGCCTATGATCTAGTTGGCGGCTTCTTCGCCATTCATTCCAATTTTAAAACTGTTTTTTATATGGCGCCTGATACGCTTGAATGGGAAGATACCGAATGTACTTATTCCGAGTTCATAGGCTGGGCGTTGAATGGCGATCTCCAATTATTTTACAAGACCATGCGCTGGGACAGCTGGATTGTGGATTCCCAAACGATACAAGGCGATCAGGCCTTCTCCATCTTCCCCTACCTATGGACGGCCGAAGGGCAAAATATTGAGCAAGCATCCAAAAAGCCCGTAAGCGTACTCGAGCTTTATGAGCTGCATCAGGAAATGGGCAAATCATTAAATACTTTATCCCAGCCGTAGAAAGCTTTGCCTGCAAAAAGATGAAAATATAAATTCAGCTCTTATATCAAACCTTATACATGTAAAAAAACTCCCGAAGGAGTTTTTCGCCGTTACGATTACGATGCTACCAGCACCTGAATATCCAATTCACCAATTCCCTCCATAAGGAGCGGAACGGTTAATGCTTGCTGTGCTTTAAAACCAGCAGCTGCAGCAGACTGAATAACCTTCGGCGGTGTAATATCTACATGGACGCCTTGATTCGATAACATCGTGCTCGCATTCCCGCTAATCATGTTGCCAAGCTCAGAAATGGCGCTTCTGCCCATTTCATCAATTTCAGAAATCGAGAAGCCGCCCATCATAGCCGATATCATCTTCATCGCTACCGATTCGCTTAGTCCAAAAACGATAACAGCGTTCATTTGTCCGTTCAGGCCGATTTGTATCCAAATGTAATTTTCAACGAATTTAACATCTTTCAAGCCTAATTGCCCTGCCGATGGCTTTATCTGGATGACCTGCTCAATTACACTTTTTGCCGCTTCAAGAAACGGATTAATATACTCAGCCTTCATAACGGGAATACGCTCCTTTTCGACAAAGATCGCGATTTTTTATATACCTCATTATACTTTCATAAATAGGACAAGTATACTATTTTTATCATTTTTGAACCTTAAGACCTATGAGTTTATGTTCATTTTCAATTGCTTTACAATCCAATTTGGAGGTTTTTTCGTGCAAAACGCATGGACCCCTATTATTTTCGGACATAAAGTACTAGATGAACGAGGTAAAAGAGCTATGTAATCGGCTTTGCTTTGCACCATATTCTGGATCGCAATAGGCATATGCGTTATGCGCAGCCCATTTGGCCAGATGGCGGGCTCGCGACTCCTTCGGACAAATAACGAATAACACGCCACCCGTTGATTCATCCAATCCGGTGAAGCTCTCTCCCGCCATCCTTTAACGAACTGAATTTATATTGCTTGCGCCTGGTTTGCATGAGCTTTGCGGTAACGAATTCTGAGCAGCCGCAGCCGTTCATACAGCATATCCACCTGCTCATGCTTCATGCCCTCAGCCCCGTATACTTGCTGAAGCACGGGCTTCAAGTAACGGTCGCCCGACTGCTCAAACGTTTCCCAGACAAGCTGCTGCTCGGATTCTGGCATATGCAGCAGCTCGCGTGCAATAAGCGGCTCAACATCATAGCCTTCAGCCTCAAGCTGCTCGATTCTGTCCATCACTTCCCTGCGGGACAGCTCGAGGCCTGCGCCTAGCTGCTCCAGTGTCTCCTCGCTGTTCAAACAGCTGAGAATCCGCTTTTTCTGCAGCTGCTTGTCCATCTCGTTTTTGAATTTTACTTCCTTCTGCTTGTACAGCCACCTCGTAAAATCTGCCTTGTCCAGCTGCTGCTCTACCCAGTCAAGCGGGAAGCTCGTTTCACGGGCATAATTCTCTGTAATGGCCAAAATTTCAGACCCATACCGATTTTGCTTGCTCTCTCCCCAGCCGGGAATTTGCAGCAGCTCCTCAGCCGTATGCGGAACAAATGTGCTGAACATCCATAACATCCGGTTCGTTGCAATAAGGTAAGCCGACCTCTTCTCTTCTCCTGCTTTAGCTCTGCGCCAATCTCTTAATTGCTCAAACAAGGCTTGATCCGCATTCAGCTCGCCATAACACTGCACCATAGCCTGCGAGCTTCCCATTCCCGTATTGCGCCGGCCTTCCAGCATAGATTCAATGACGGGCGTATAGCCCTCTCCCATTCGTACTGCCACGCCATGGCGGAAGGCGAGCAGCATGTCCTCCCAGGAGATGCCTTCAAACCAGACATCAGGTGCAGTTGCCGTATGCTCGCCATCGGCCCATAGCACCGACCAAATGCCCTCATGTTCACAAATTGACAATTGCGCAGTTTGTACCCCCTCCTCCATCGAGGATTTTTCAAATGTGTTCAAAAAGAAAATTTGCATCTTCTCATCTCTCCCAGTCTGCTTCAATTTCAAATAAAAGGACATAAAAAAAGCACCTCCCCATAGCTCAACCAGAGCAATAGAGAGGTGCTTCCTCACGTTCAAATATTCGATTAGCAGTATAGTATCATATGATTTTCAATCTGACAAGCTTTTATATACGGCGGCAACCTTATGTTTTGCATGATGCCCTGTGAACAGGGAACAATGAAAGCACGGGTGTTGCAATTGCAAGATGGACTAGGAAAGGATGATCTACATGGACGGTTTTACCGAAGAAGACCGCAAGCGCTCCACCGACGTCTCTACCGTAGAATCACAGCGAAATGACCTCGTGCCGGAGGAATTCCCGGAAGGGCCTTACGCAGCGGAGCGGCCAGGCCTTCCGCTTGGCAAAAGCTCGCCATGGCGCCAAGACCAGCGCCCTAACAACCGTTTCAGCTATGAAAACCGCTCGCTGCATGCCGATTTGAAACGTGAATATCCCGGAGCGGATGATGCATTTGTGCTCTCCTCCGAGACAGAAGAAGAGGAACAGAGCTAGAGACGGCTAATTTGGGCTCAAGCCTGTTCAACAAGTTCTACGTACAACCGGCAAGCAACGAGCAAGTAAAAAAAAGCGTTTAGCGAGACGTCGTCTCGCTGAACGCTTTTTTGGCTATTGCCGCTTCAATGCAGGCCATAGTCTTCCCCACACTGTGCTGCCATAGTTGTGCTGTCAAGCTGTCCATTAAGGAGCTTGGAAGCAGCCGTTACCATTTCGGCAAGGAGCTGAATACAAGCGCATTGCTGAGCTCGCGTCCGGCTGGCGTAATTTGCTTGCCGTTCGCATACAGGCCGGAAGATGCGCCGCCGTCCAAGTTCATCGCCTGCTTAGCCCCTAAGCTGACCATAATTTGTCCCCATTGCTTCATCGTCGCAGCCGGAACCGTAACTAGCAAAATCGAACCGTCATTCATAATCGCAATTCCGCTTCGCGCGCCAGAATCGGTCAAAATTTTCGGACTGACAAAACCTTCGTTCGCCGGATCAACGGCCAGCTTGCCATCCTTCACTAGACGGGGGCCCGCACCAATTGCGGTATGCACCTCGCTCCAGTCAATCGCCTTGCCCGAAACATCGTTATAGCTGACGGTGTAGTCAACGTAACTGCCTTTTTGGAAACGGCTCGCCAAATGCTCCTCCTCACCTGTAAAGAAGAGGACATATCCGTCCTTCGGAATTTCGACATTCGTATTTTTGCTGACCTTCGTGACGACACCTTTGCTCACCGTTACGGCAGAGCCTGTGGTCATGCCGATTTTGCTTCCGCGCTTCGGCGTATACATGATGGCTGCCGTTCTGCCTGGAGTAGGCGTCCGATTAACGAAATACACGTACCAGCTTTGCGAGGATTTCCCGGCGCTGCTTACTTTGCCGCTTATCTTCACCTGCAGCGTGTCCATTAGCGCCGACCCGTCCCATTGAAAACCAATGCTCGTTCCCGTATTGCCAATATGCTCGACAACGCCATCGCTAATAATGTTGCCATAAGGCTCAGGAATGCCGCCATAGGATTCAAAATACGTGCCATTAATCGCGGCCGCAGCATTGTACAATGAAGCAATTCCAGATAAGCCCTGCGTCAACCCGACCGTTCTGCTAGGCAAACCTGCTGTTACGGGCATTCCTTTCGGAATCGCTACGGTTTGAACGTTGAAGGAACGTCCCCCTGCGGACACGCGCTTTGAAGCCGCCACAGCCTTGTAAGAAGTTGATGCTCCGCGGATCGTTACCGGAAGCTCAAGCTTGCCCTTATAGGAAGCGGAAGTCACATGAACGCGGATTTTAGTTTTCCCTGCAGCAACAGGGATAATAACGCCATCGCTGTTCACGCGCGCTACCGCGCCATTGCCTGATTCATACCGCAGCGCCACCGGCTCTGACAGCTTCAGCTTCGCGAGCAGCGGAAGCCTTTCATTCAGCGCAACCGTTACGGCGGATGCCGGGTATGTGATTGTCACATTTTTCACTGTCGATTGTGCTTCAGCAGCATATGCCGCACCGCCCAAGGTATAGGCCGTCTCGCCGCCCGCCGAGCTTAGCAGCAGAATTGCCGCTCCGCCGACCAAGGCAGTGCGCTGCATGTTTTTTTTCCATGATGACTGGTTTAATAATTTCATTGCTGTTTCTAGTCCTCCCTATTCAACTCCAAAATTAGGCTCTTATACCTATATCGGCAGAACTAGGGAACAAGTGAACCATTTAGTCCAACTTTGTCTATTCCTTAGGCAAATAGCTTCGTCTGACCTCCAAATTCTTTTGAAGAATAGATCGCTTCCTTCATCATTTCGAATGGACTCGATGTATGTTTCGATATTCTCCTGGAGGAATTTCTTGAATCTTTTTGAATGCTCTGTAAAATGAAATGACGTTCTGATAACCAATCTGCTCCGCAATGGATTGAATCGGCTCATCCGTCTCGGATAATAAACGTTTCGCATATTCAAGCCTGACTCTCAGAACGTAATCAATAAATTTCTCGCCTAGCTCTTCCTTAAAAAGCTGGCTTAATGAACTGGGCTGAAGTTTAAGATAGGCGCTGACCCCCGAAAGAGAAAGAACAGGATCAGCAAAATGCGTATCGATATAGCTTTTGGCTTGGAAAGCGATACTATGATGTCTTCTAGCTTGACGATCTTGAGCTGCAATCGCTTCGAATGCCGACATGGTGCTCATAAGCTCTTCCTCAAGCTCGTTCAACGTCTCCGGATGATTACAAAGCTCTGTGAACTTATACAGAAATTCATTCTTCCATATTTGTTGAATTCCCGGATACAATACGTTGATTTCTTTCTCCATTTGCATTACAAAGCTTTGAACGAACGCAGACATCTCCTGTTTGTCAAATCTCATCTCTCTTAGCTGCTTGAACAGCTGTATCAGTTTTTCATTCCAATCGCATTCATTCTTTCGGAACGAATGTACAATACTCTCTATTGCTTGCAAATAGGCGTACTTGTCAATACTAACTTTTCCTGAGCTTACACGATTATCAATCACCGTATTCGTTCCTATAACCGGCTTTAAACAAACATTCTCCTTAGCATTGCGATACGATTCCGCGATTGTCTCAATGCTATCTGAGTCTGCACCAATTCCTATCGTTACCGTCAACTCCAGATTGTGCCCAATCCAGGCTTGAAATTCACTCGCAAGCTCTGCTGTAGATTTCAAAACCGATGCTTCTGACTTGCATTGATGAACAACAAACGCAATACGATTCGGCTCCATCCAAGCATGCCAAACAAAAAGCTTATACTGCTGTCCTAAATCGTGAAAAGCGTTTTCTATAATAAATTTGAGTAACTGCTGATCACTTGGTTTATACTTTTCCGTGAAACGTGTATAATAATCCATTTCAACGATGATGACACCGAGGCGATCGAATAGATACGGCATGTTAAGAACAGTCATTTGGGTCTCGAACTGCTTGTCGGTCAAGGTCTGATGCCCTGCCAGCAAATCGTAGAATAGACGTTGCTGGCGAAGCAGACTATCTTCCTTATACAAGCTTTCATAGTCTGAGGACTTCTTAAGCAGCTGATCCAATGCCATTTCAATGAACGTGAATTCGTTTTTCACATGATTAACGCCGACCTCTTCACTTTTTCTCATGAAGCATTGCCCCATCTTATTGAGGATGGCTTGAATCGGTTTATAGTAAATATGTGTTACTAGAATAAAACCAGCAAGGGCCAATACGATAATAATGACCACGATTAACATCCATCTGCCGGAAAAAACAGATAACGCTGCATAACTTTTATCAGCTGCACTACTCGAATAGTATGCCCAGCCTGTATATTCAGAATAAACAATATTCGTGGAGTCAGTTATCCCCTCCTTCGAATTTGCAAGATCAAAATTTCTTTTATCCATTAATCCAAACGAACTGTAATCGCTTTCACTTATGCTGTTTAAATGATCCAAGATAGAGTTAACCTTCACGTTAACAACGATAGCGCCCTGCTTCTTATTCCCATGATAATAATGCTTCATGAGCGAAACAACCTTCTGCGAGTTCTCGTCGAAGCCCCATTCATCTACTAATCGCGGGACTGTCCATTTCTCAGTCGTGGATTGCGCATAATTAGCCTGAATGAAGGAGATATCTCCAAATGATTGGAGGGAGTATGTACCTGAATCGGAAATGATTCGTTGTTCAGCTTCATTATAGATATATATCGAATTAGGTAATGGAAAGGAAGCTTTCATTTCCGTTAATTTTTTCTGAATCTCAAAATCGTCAAAGGCTGTCTTTGGACGTTCTGAGTAAAATTTCTGCAGCCATTTATCCGATAAAAGCTCGCTGGCCATATTTCGTTCGATCAGCTTTAAGCTGGCGTCCGTGTTATATACCATCCGTTCCAGAATGGCTTGATTAGTCTCGATATATTTATTATCCGAATCGTGATGCAGCACCATAAAAAAAATAAATAGGAGGGAGGAAATGACGACAGAGAAAATAGAGGTATAGGATAGTATCATACGGTAATACCAATTCATCTTCTTCACAGAAAACACTCCCATTCTGCGGACAGTCTAACCTATCGCCCAATCTCCTTCTCAATTATATATAATATGGAAAATAAAGAAAAGATGAGCACCTATAGTTTATACTTTGTAAAGTATAGTTCCAACAAAAAACGTCCCATAGACATGGGACGTATGGCAAGGCTCAATAATGGGGTTCTATCCAATTCGTCTTCATCATGGCCGCTACGCGATCCCGATTCGGCGAAACGCCATAATAACGTTTGTAAATAGAGCCAAATTGGGAACTGGATACATAACCTATCGAATGAGCGATTTCTTTCATTTTCATAGTCGTGTTTCGAACAAACACACTAGCCTTTCTCATTCGAATCTGCTGCAAATGCTGCATCGGGGATACCTGATACACTCTCGTATACACGCTGCTCAAATAGACGGGATGGCAGCCTACTAATTTCGAAAGATCGTGAAGCGTAAGCGGCTTCTCATAATGCAGCAGCATATAGCGGTAAACGAAACTTATACGTTTATCGACCTGTTCATATGACCTGCGTACTGATTCCATTCCGCATCCTTTTCTTATCGGATTCGACTGAATGAATAGTCGAAGATACCGCTCTAATGCATGGATATCCTGTTCAGTCTGAACAGGCTTTTTCAATAGCTGCTGTGCCATTTCCCGATCAGCGGGTTTGGTGATTGAAATCGTCCACTCCGCTTTCTCGTCAGAGGAATCACCTTCTATATTGTAGACAATCCCTTTATAGCTAATCGTAAGATCCTGCTGCGGCGCTATGCACAGTGGCCCGGTGGCAAGCAGAATCTCCTCTCCCCCCAAAGATATGGATCGCTGCTCCTGCATAAGCTCAATCGGATTAAGCGCCAGCAGCAGCATGATTTGATCCCCTTGGATCAGCTGCAATGGCCGTTGCGACTTCCTGTTTATCGTAATCGACTGTTGAGATATTAAGGAATAGAATTGAATCTTCAACATAACCTTGTTCCTCCGTCTCTCCGCCAATTCCCGATTATTCAGGCAGCTTCAAGATTTGTGTAACAATCGCTTCTAAAGAAGCAGATGCCTCATTAACGACAATTAAATCAGGTTGCAATGGTTCTTCAAAATCCATATCCATACCAACAACCTCCTGTACCTGTCCGTTCAAAGCCCCGGTATACAGCTCCTTCTGATTTCGAGAAATTAGCGTCTCTTTGGAAACGCGCAAGTAGATTTCATAGTAATGCGAAATATTCGCCTTATTCCAGGCCCGGCAGGAATGGAACATAGAGATCGTCGCGCATACCACATCCAATCCTTGCATAGCCAGCATCCTGCACATCCTTGCATTACGCATGGCACTTGCGTGTCGGTCAGCGATAGAGTAGCCAAGATCATGGCCGAAAGCCTCTCTTAGCATATCGCCGTCAAGAAAAACAACCGCATCGCTTTGTGCCTTCAACCGGGTATATACTTGTTTACCTATTGTGGTTTTCCCTGAGCCCGCAAGTCCCGTAATCCAATATACGCGGCCCGATTCGTTCAACTTGTCCCCTCCTCGGCTCTATTCAAGCAATCTAGCAGCTGCATGAGAAGCTCGCTTTCTTTCATGCAAGCATCCAAATAAGGCCGCATAGTCAATGCATAGGCTTGCGCATCTGGCCGATCCGGCTTGACATAATATTGAACGACCTTGGTTCGGATTAACGTCCAATTGTTGTACAGATCAGTGAAACCCTTATGCAATTCATCATAGTCATTACGATCGAATATGCCTTGCTTTTGCAAATAGTCAATCAGCATTAGATTGCGTTCCTGATAAAATAACGAGTATGTCAGTCGGTGAGTCACACTGGAGTTTAGGGCATTGGCAGAGAGAGTAATCTCACAAAACTGATCGCGAAGGTATTCCAATACACCTAGACCTCTCTTTATCGTCTTTTCCTCCGTTACGATAGTTTCGCCGTAAAGCTGTTTTTCGATGTTCGACTGGATGATTCTGTAAGGAAACTGCGGATCCAGCTGCTCCTTAATAACGCGCAGCCTCAATCCAAACAACTGATCTGCGGGAATCGAGTCGTAGGAAAGCTGAAAATCCTGGTAGCTTAATTCATGCTTAATGATATTTCCTGGTGGAATGCAGTCTTCCACCAAATAGAAAGTGGATAGCTCGTCGCTATACCCATAGATCAATACGGGATGAATCAAATTCGTTTTACGGCATTCCAGGCAGAAGGGAAAATGGAAACGATTCAATCGCAGAATACAATACATGCCCTCATTCAAATAACCTTTGACGAGCTCGACTACATTGGTATCTGTATAGAGTGACAATTCTACTTTCTGAAAATATTCATCGTATAGTTCGTCTGGCAAATTCCTTGTCATATACGGGACAAGTTCCCCATTCTCTTGTTTTTCCTTGTAAGCTGCGTCAGTTATTAATTCACGCCTCGGAATCTCTATTTCGTATTGCGATGTAATGAGAGGGACCAGGCGTTCGAATGCCGAATCCCTCGTCATTAAAATGGCGATCACATTATTCCAGTAACAATCAATTCGGTTCTTGTTATAGGGTACAAAATCCAGTTTGAACACCGTAAATCCCTCCTTCCGGTTTATAGCCTGTCTCCATACTCGTTCTCATAGAGCAGCAGGTCTGATTCGTGATCAACCTCTAACCATAGTCCGCGATAAGGAATTGCCTTAATGGCAATCCCCTGTTCGATTAATCCGGCTAGCAAAGCTGTCAAATCCATGCGCTCCACTAGGCTTTGATCCTGTGTGGAGAGAAATTGCTGAATCAACCGCCACCCCTTTGGCGAAATACGGAGCAGCCCCATGAATTGCCCTTCCACCTCCTGAAGAGTTGCTGGCTTACCGCCGATTTCAATCACTCGGCTGTCGCTCCCCAGTCTGAACGTTTCGGCATCGCTTAACGGATTAGGGAATCGGGCTTCCCATAAGGGAAGCCAGTTGATATTGTAAGGAATGACAATATCGTCATCTTCATCTGCGCCCAGCATAAGCTCAATAACCTCAGACGTATAGACGATATCGGTATAGCTAACGATGCAAGGCTCGCGCTCCAGCCAATCGGAAGCACAGCACAGACTGGCAAGCATATTCGTTCGTTCCCAATCCCTATTCTCGAAGTATGTTGCTCCAGCCACTTGTATCCTACCCGCCATATATCCGCGGACGATCGCGATATCGCGGATGGAAGCCTCGTGGAACGCTTCAAGCTGTCGATCAATTAATCGTTTGCCTAGCAGCATGGTGCGGCATTTCGGCTCATGCAGGGTATGGGAGCCTAATCTGCTTCCACGTCCTGCCGCCAATAGAATAGCTTTCATCTCATGCATCCCGCTTTCTATATCGCTTGGACTGTCCAAGCTCTTGTCTTGTAAGGCACCTCAATTTCATCCATATGGCTTAAGCATAGGCTGATCTCATCCATAATTTTCTCGAACAGAATCTGCCCCGCTTGCACCTGAATATCATTTACCGAACGCCAAGCGTTCAAATAACGTTCTTTTGTCATAACAACGGTATGTGGAGCCTCCATAAATATTAAGCGATCGAACTGCCCCGTAGATAACAGCACCTCCTCGACGCCGCTCATGTGGCTCTGCGAGCCTGATGAAACACGCTTTAAATCAGGGACATAGTGTTTTATTATGCTTTCAATCTGCTGTTGCAGTTCATTTCGCTCAACATCCCGCGGATTCCATAAAGCTGTAAAATGTCCGCCTTCTTTCAAGATACGATGAAACTCGCTTAACGCTTGCTTTTGATCAGTCCAATGAAAGGAAGAGGCCATAAACACCCAGTTTACCGAATCATTCGCTAGGCCCGTTTCCTCCGCAAAACCTTTTTGCCAAGCAAACTGCTTATTGCAAGTATCCAGACGAATACCTTCTTCCCGCATCGCATCGTTAGGCTCGACAGCTACACCCCTCATCCCTAGCTTAGCCAGTATTTCGGTTAGCTTCCCCGTTCCCGCACCTACATCTGCTGCCACAAAGCCCTCGTTAGCTGCTCCCGTATGCGACATCAGCGAATGGAGAATATCTTCCGAATAACCTGGTCGGTTGACATATTGTTTGGCCAGCAAAGTAAAATCACCGTGCATCATCATACTCATTCTCATTCTCTCCTCCAAATAATTGTTTTATCATGCTCATATCGCTTGGCTCGAACGGCATTTCCCGTTCTGGATGCCACATAATCCCTTTGATGCTGGCTTGCTTGTGCATTACCGCCTCAATGGTCCCGTCGGCAGCCCTTGCGGTTACAACGAGCTTCTCCACAGACTTCCGGGCTCCGTAGCGGTGATAGCTGTTCTTGCTCCAGCTGCCTTCGTTCGTGTGCACAGCATGATGCACCGCAACATGGCCTTCGATTCTCGCAAGTTCAATGCCCCAGAAATCCTGAAGCATTTGCATGCCTCTACATACGCCCAGCAGCGGTTTGCCGCTGTCACATGCATATTGAATGAGAAATCGCTCTACCTCATCCCTCTCCGGTGACCTCCCGCCATACTTTAGAAGATCGTTGCCTCCCGTCATAATCATGCCTCTGATCGGCAGACTACGCAGCATTTCCTGAACGGTTGGCAAATGATTCGGCAGCAAAATCGGCGTATAGCCGCAGGTGGCTAAAAGGTTGATCCAGCTTTGGTCAATAGCGTCTCTTCGCTCACCATGGCTTGCTACCTCTTCGACACGCATCGTAATGCCAATCATAATCATTGGATGATCCTCATGTTTTTTCCCGCGCAATCGATGGCAAGCACCTTGGCATTGCCGTAGTGGTTATACAAATTTTCTCCTACTCCAATTACCGCGGGAATCGACAGCTCGCCAGCACGAATAGCCATATGTGAATTGACGCCTCCGTACATCGTTACAAGGCCAGCGATTCCTTTGGAAAAAATCCAGTCATAACCGGGATCGGCACTCGGAAGGAATAAAATGCTTCCCCGCAAGCTTTCATGATCTTCATGCGAGAATGCAATCTTGCTGGTTACCTGATTCATGGTAATAAAATTCGGCTCAAGCTCCGGTTGACTGAAAAACCATACATTAGAGGGCTCGGTGATCAATGGCGGCAGCTCCAGCTGCAAGGTCGCCTCATATCTTTGTCTGCCAGCCTTAACACTATCCAGCAGCAAGCCCTGTATATCGCAATCTGACTCGTAAGCCCGTTTGATCACCTCAATATTGGCAAAGGAAGCCTCCTCCTTCGAAATACCGTATTCCTCCGCCAATTGGCCGAATAGCCGAATCGCCTCGCTCAAGCTTTTTGTAAATACAAACTTGGAATATTCCCTTCCCTCAATCGCGGTCTTAAAAAAGTCGAATAGTCCAAGCACATTGCCGTCTAATAGACCGTGCTCTGTCAGCAAAGCTTGAATCCGTTTATATTGAGCAAGCGAAAGAAAGAAGGAAGGCTTCTCTATCACACGGTTAAGCTCGCGCGACGAAGAAAATTCAAAATACTGATCCGGTGCTTCATCATACCGAAGCGAACAGATTTCATAGGTTCCAGGTCGTAAATGTCCATATTTCGCTAGAAATTCCTCCATGTCTAGCTGAGCGTAATCCATACTGATTTGTGTACTGACCGTCTCCAGACTGCTCATATAATGATGGTAGTCGCTTTCCGATAGAATACCAATGGAGACGAGGGATCGAAGCATTTGTACCGCTACGAATCCTCCTCTTGCCAGCCCGGCGAATGGCAGCGTACCATAACGCTTGCAATCCTCCAGCAGCCAATAAATTTTCGACACCTTGTCGATTGAGCTGTCCAGCAATTCCGAACACCTTGCTTCCAGCTCATTGATTTTACTCAGATCATTTTGTAACAAACCATTTTCCGTACATACGATATGATTCGTGAGATCCTTCAGACAAAGACTAAGCTGCTTCAATTCCGGCTTTGTGAATCCATGCTCATAGAGTATCTCCAATCTGGTATCCAGATCGAAGGTGAAACAAGAAAATATGATCTCAAACTCGACCTTGTCATGATTCTGGGGGTTATCGATTAAGCTTTGCATATAATAATTCAGCAGCTTCTCGCTTAATTCGGCATCCAGCTCCTTTGGCAAAAAGGAGTTGAAGCTGACTCTTACATCGATATATGGAAACCCTCCCAGATCGATGAGCAGAGGAAAGCTCCTGACATTCTTGTATCCGTATCGACTCCTCTGATAGGCCCATATGCTGTCCGTCACTAATTCTTTATACAGCGATAGCGCGAGCGGCCGGGGCCGAATGCCGATTATTTCAGCTGGATTCCAGTCTGGCATGACACCATAGACCGTTTTGTGTCCATAAAGGTAAGGCTGCCTCGCTTGACCTTGTCCTACTTTGTCATAGATCCGTTTTAGTATCGCAGATTGATGGTCAAGGCTTGCTAAATCGCAGGTTAATAACAAGGGTCGAACCTGAAAAAGATAAAGCTTGCCCGCCTTGTCCACTGCAAACTCAATATCCAGCCTAGGTGTCTCGAATATGTGCTCCAGTTCATCCATTAAGTCAACAATTTGATTCAGTGGCCTCACTGCAGGCAGTGGCGAGCCCTTGAAATAATGATAGGTTTTGAGATGATTGGTTGTGCCTGAGGTGACAGCATCGGTTGCGCCGCTGACATCATCGTAGTTGATGACGATATAATTGCCGCCATTATTAGGATTGACGCCAAAGGCGACGCCGCTGATCGCAACATATGGAAGCATCGGTTGTATGAATACATGATGGACCGGATCCTCGTCTTGATAGGATGCAAGCACCCTGTTAACTGCCTGTATGGCTTCGCTCTCTCCATTCACGTCAAGAACGGAATCATAACGCCCTGCATAGGAAGCGGCAATCCCATCCTCCCAAGCCGCGCTGCTTCGTACAATGAGTGGCGCCCCCGACCATGAAAGCTGCTTAAGGCTGTCTAAAATTTCCGATTGGCGATAACGCCACTCATATGCGGTAAATTGAAGCTGGGGTAGAACGATTGCACACTTGACTAGTCTCTCAAGCCTCTCCAACGTTTCTGATTTTGTACCGAATAGGATCAACCCACTCTCACCCAGCTCCCTTATCGCACTGCACTGTCCGCTTGACGCTCAGACAATAATTGGACTTGATATTCCAATCTGTCGGTGTCGCCAAGCTCATGCTCTTCTGCGAGTAATTTCATGCATAGACGATGGACCATCGTACGAATAATGGCAGGGTTCTCTACGAACTCTCCATATTGCTTCTCAAACTTAAACGGGAATGCCAAGAGCTCCATCAGGTTATCGTAGTTGTAATAGTCGTGTCCGGGATATCCCCATGCCCGGTATTTAATTCGAAGCATGCTCTCGAGCCTGAATTTGTCGAAAGAAGACAATAACTCATCATAAGATTTCGAGATGGTACGTGTATTAAATCCGGATACAACCTCGGAAGTTAATGAATTCCACCATTTCATGCCGCCAAACGTGCTGTGAAGCAAACTTTCATCCCAATCGATGCCCAGATGCTTGCATATCAGCTTAAGAGTAGCCTCCGGCTTTACATGCAAATCCTCTAATTTCACCAAATACGTCCGGTCTGTCCAGCGTGCCGTTACAGGGACACCATGGAATAGAGCTTGCAGTTGAAAGCATAAGTTATAGACACTCGCTTTGCCTGCATGCAATTGGTAGTTCAATGCGGAAGCAAACGCAATAACAGGATTTCGAATCATATGAAATAATTTAGCGTAGGGAAAAAGCTCAATGAACTGCTCAGTCTCCGCAACGCTCGTTCCGAAGTGAATGCCCCCTTCAATAATGACTGGAAGCTCTGAGTTGAAGTCATAGGTTCTTCCCAACGCGTAGGATGCCGCAAGCTGTACGGCTTGATAGAAAAAAGTCATGTCCATCAGATCAGCCGTCTCCGTAATTTCCAGAAATGCCGTCTTAAATTGGGCTCGGTCAATCGCGAAAATCTGATCTCTATCTTCACCTAAGGCGCACATCCCGTTCTGCTTCGGTTCTTCGAATATGCAGCCTTCGTTGAACTCGCCAGGGAACGTTTTGAATATGGCATCAACGATTTCCTGGTTGTCCATGCGCCCTTCACGCGGTTTGATCGTTGATTGCCACAGCTTGAAAATTTCCATACCGTTCAACATGGTTAATATAATATTCGGATGGCCGTCCAGCAGACTTTTCATCAAATGCGTGCCGCTTCTCCCGTAGCAATAAACACTTACCACTTTATTTAATGAAGCCGCATAGTCTTTCTTCGTGAATGCAGCGTGCTCCATAAGGTTGTGAATGCGCGCAAGCTCTTTCTCAATCTTTAACATATATTCACTAGAGACTGAACAACGTTTCGCTCTCCTATAGAGATCATTGGCTTCCAGCAGCCGGCCTTGTTTTTCGTATACGGATCCGAGCTCCAGCAGCAGGGACACCTTTTGAGGTTCCTGGTACAGCTGCTTCTGCAACCGTTCCTCCTCACGATTCAGTAAATGGGGATTCATCCGAATCAACTTGCCCGTCGATGTTCTTGGAAGCTTGCTTGTCCAATAAAACCTTCTAGGTACTTTATAGTCGGCCATGTGTTCTCGGCACCATTCCAGCAAGCTGGACTCCAGCAATGATTCTTGCCGCTCGACATGAGCTTCAATAATCTTGTTGTCCTCTGATAAACAGACAAGCACATCACGGATTTTGGGGTGGTTCCTCAGCTTAAGCTCGATCTCCTGGAGATTCACTTTAAGTCCGCCGATAATCTTGATACTGTCTGAACGCCCGGCTAAATATAAAATCTGCTCCTCGTTAATGGAACCGGTATCCGATGTGTTGAACCATCCCTTGCTCCATCTTTCGTTCACGGTGCGAGGCAGATAAGGCGATTCCAGCAATTCTGCCAGCACCTCATCGTTCTCAATTCGCAAGCTTACTCCCGGTAGCGGACGACCGACGCTCTCCGGATATTTGCCGTCCCAGTCCATGGTCAGAACTCCGGTCTCGCTTGTCCCGTACTGCTGACCGATCGTGACGCCATATCTCTCGTAAAAAGCTTGATAAACCTCTAGAGAAAGAGCCTCCCCTGCAGAAATGGCATGCTTAAGCTCAGGGAGCGGCCCAGGCCCAGGCGCTTGTCCTAATAATTGATAGTGGAACGGAACGCCATACATCACCGTAATCCTTTCCTCCCGGAGTGTCTGAAGGATAGATAGGCTCTGGTGATTTCGTGGAAAATATAAGCAAGCTCCCGTGAATAAGGTGAGCAGTAGTCCATTAAGCAAACCGAATGTATGCGTAAGCGGAGACAAGGCCAGAACACGATCATCGCGTGATAATAAAGGTACAGCTGTCAATTTGTGCAGATCGCCAAGGATCGCTTCTGCCGTTCTACCGATTGCTTTCGGCTTGCCCGTAGAGCCCGATGTGAACAAATGAAGCACGCATTCATGCTCGCAGCCTTTGCTTTGCTGGAGCTTCACGATTTCGAAGGAAACTTTTTCGGCAAAGCTTGCTAGCGGATGACTCTGATCGGTTGAGCAAATATAATAGTGTGGACTATATTCCTGCAGCAACGCCTCGGTTTCCGTCCGTTTCAATCGGCTGTCCAGCAGCATCGCCTGAGCCCCTTGTTTCCATAGGGCAAACAACAAATAAACAAAAGTCAGGGAGCTTTTGATTTGCAGCGCAACGAGATCCCCTTCCTTGACGCCTGCTTCCGCTAGCTGCTGCCGCCCACTTTCGATTTCCTCGAAAAGCTGCCCGTACGTTACGGAAGAAGAGAATTTCATCGCCAATTTAGAGGGCTCTGCTGAGTTTGAAATCAACGCCTGATAAAATGCTTGCTTATCGATTGAGTTTAATAGCATGGCAGCCTCCTCCGAATTCATAATCGTAGATAATAACCGGGGCGGCTACTTCCCTATTTTTTAACCGATCGACTGCAATGACCAGATCCGCTAGCCCTTGATTGCCTGCAAACGGTCGTACAGGTGGCTCGGTGCTCAAGGGCTCAGTCAAGCTTTCGACTGCTTCAATATAAATAAGAAGCTCCTCGCCAGAATCTGAGAAATCATCTCCCTTGGCGCATTCCAGTAAGAGCGAGATCGCATGATCGCATGATCGCATGGCCGCCTCTGAATCAACAAGCTCCGCAAGCAGTTCGTCGGAACGGCTGCTTTGCAGTTCAACACCAATGACGAGTACCTGCTCAACATCAGGTTGATCCATATAGATTTCTGCTAGATCGAGCAAGGAAACAAGTCCGTTCCCGAAGTGGGAGACCGCTGATATCATACCGGTAAAGCCAAATTGTTTAGAAGCGTAGCCAAGAATGGAATTAGGAACGGATTGATAAAACAATAAAGGATTATGGACTTTGCCTTGAAGCAAATTCTGGCTTGCCCGATCTGCAGTGGCCGTATCGCCAAATGCACTGCCAAGCAAGATAGCCAGCTTCTGATGAGAGCGAATCGTCCCCGACTCCACATGGTTTTTCAAAATCTGATACACCATGGGATTGAAGGCGGATTCGATAAAACCGGGGACGGGTTCTATCGCAATGGATCGGGCCTGTTCTTCCTCTGCTTTAAGCATATCCGCATAATCGGCCAGACCTTCGATGGAATGCCCCCATGGACCGATGCATGCAGTCGCTGTCAACTTCAGCATAAATTACCCCCTCTCAATCGATTTTTGCAGAACAATAGCTGTATTGTTGCCTCCGAAGGAGGCATTTAAATTGATGACCTTGTTCAGCTGCTTCTTCCTTGGGTAATTCGGTACATAGTCCAAGTCGCAATGGGGATCCTTCTCTTCATAACCCATCGTGGGCGGAATCGTGTCGTGCTTCATAGCCATGATGGAGAGAGCCGTCTCAACCGCTCCCGTACCTTCCAGAATATGTCCCGTCATCGTCTTCGTCGATGAGATCGGTGTATCATAAGCCCTCGTGCCAAACGCCTGCTTAATCGCCGCTGTTTCTGCACGGTCATTAAGAGGAGTGCCTGTCCCATGGGCATGAATATAATCTATTTCTTCCTTCTGAATAGAAGCAGCGGCCAATGCCCGCTCAATGGCGAGCGCCATACCAGCTCCATCCGGATGAGGCTGGCACACATGGAAGGCGTCGCAGGACAGCCCCCAGCCAAGCATTTCGGCCAGAATCGTAGCGCCGCGCTTCTCGGCATGCTCCAGGCTTTCGAGCAGGAGCATAGCGCCTCCGTCTCCCAGCAGCATGCCTGATCGATTGGCCGAAAATGCCCTTACTCGGCCGTCAGCAGCAAAGGTGCGGCCCGAATTGAACTTCGCAAACATCTCCTCGGTCACCAGGGAATATCCGCCGCAAAGCGCAGTATCCGATTGCCCCCTCCGGATAAGCTCATAAGCGACGCCAATCGCGTTGCTGGAAGCAATACAGGCATTGTTTAAACTTATTGTTTTGCCGCTGCCCTTAAGCCGATAAAGGTCAGCCAATACCTTCAAATGGTAGGATGGCAGAAATTCCGATAGCGGTATAGCTGAATGTTGCCCTGAGGACTTCAACCTCCAGTACTGTTGAAGCGCATTGTAATCGCCTTGCAGGCCGAGTACGATGGACGAATCCGATAAATCGTGTAGGCCGGAGGAAGCAACGGCCTCCTCGGCCAAGCGTACCCCCAGTCCGAGCAAGCTTCCCTTGAAATCGGATTCCGCTGCGAAAGCAGTCCGGAAAGGCGTGCTGTCGAAGCGTGTAACCGGCCTGAAACGATGTTCTCCCGTAAGCACGCTTCTCTTAACGGCCTCTTCTCCGAAGCCGCTTGGAATCATTAATCCGATCCCTGTTATCACTACCCGATTGAACATCGCGTACTCCTTTCTCACATCGTGTTCGTATGCCTCTTGATCATTACTCCCTTCTCCTGGATAAGCCGGTAAATGGCATGAATGGAGTCGAAGCGCCCGTAGTCCTCGTCTTCTAGCTGCAAATGGATATGATTGCGATGCTCCAGCATGTCGAGAAACCATATGAGGCACAATGAATCCATCATAATAAGCGAATCATCGTTGAGCTCATCCGGTCTTGAGACAAACAGTTGATTTTCTAGCAGCAGCCTTTTGATGCCATCCTTACTTATTAGCGGACGCTCGTTCATACCGCATTGGCTCGCTCATGCAAAGTGCCGATCAGTTGCCCGACTGTGTACCCGCTAATTTCAATGAGCTCGCTATCGGCTATCGTCAACCCGAGCTGTGCCTCTATTCTTGCAGCAAGCTCGATAATTTGAATAGAATCAAGCGCGAGCCCCTCATCCCCAAGCGGCATCGTCTCATCAACCTCGTCTGGATTCATCTGTATATTCATCTGTCTAGTAATCATATTTATTACTTCATCAAACATTTGTTGTCTGTTCATTCTATCGTGGTCCCCTTCCTCATCCATAAATGGCTGGGTCGATTTGGTGTTCATTCGGATTATATCCGGATTAAAATATTCGATAAGATGTACCCCACTATCCTGAAAAGGAGGAAAGGTCATCTTATATTCCTTAAATGGAACCCGGCGATGCTCTTGAAATTGAAGGCGATATGGTTTATCAAATAAATCCACGGCCTCGGCTGTGAGCCTCCAGCCGTTCTGAATCATGGTTCTAATATCCCGAGTATGGCTTGCTCTCAGCACATGGCCGATTCCTTCCCTCTCACTGATAATTCGCTCCAGCAGCACAGGGGGAACGTAGGCCGGATCAATTAAAACGATATTCTGCGACACATAACGTTGCTCCCTCTCCGTAATCAGGAACGACTCGCGCAATATTTTCCCTCCGGACACATGAGATTGACTCGCAACAATGGGGTGCAGCCGCCCCATCGTTATAATCTCAAGCATATCCGTTGTACGGCTGTTTGAGGTCACGAGCATTTGCAAGATAATCCACTCCAAACGACTCAGGTCTTCCAAATTGTATTCACCTCCTTTCTATTAATCGTTAATAGCTGAAATCGCATAATGTATCCACATTTTAAGGTTCTGTTGTAGGTGCGGGCGGTTCGTGGTATTTTTAATCAAAGATGGAAAGATCAAGATTATTAGGAGCGATCAATCATGGTGCAAAGAGTAAAACGGTTTTTATCTGCGTCCGATTTTTTCGGTAACAAGTTTATACGCGTCATTCTGATATCCAGTCTGTTTCTGCAAATAGGCGTCTGGATGCGGAACTTTGCCATTCTACTGTTCGTTATGGAAATGACGAACAACGATACCGTTGCCGTGTCGATGCTCTATGTCGCCGAATTTGCTCCGATTCTCATCTTCTCTGTCATCGGCGGAACCTTTGCGGATCGTTGGAAACCCAAAAAAACGATGATTTACTGCGATTTGCTCAGTGCCCTATCGCTGCTGGCCATCTTGGCGGCCTTATTGTTAGGCTCATGGAAAGCGATATTCTTCACGACGCTGCTATCCGCGGTTCTATCGCAATTCTCACAGCCCTCCGGGATGAAATTATTTAAGCAGCATGTACCGGAGGAGCATATTCAGACAGGCATGGCGATGTACCAAACGTTGACTAGCGTCTTTGTTGTCATAGGTCCGGTATTTGGTACTTTCGTTTATAGCGCATACGGCATCAACGTTTCGCTTGCATTAGTAGCCATCGCATTTGTTTTGTCAGCCGCCACTTTAACCTTGCTGCCACCAGACAAGCTGGGCAAAATCGGGAACAAGAGGGAGTCCTTCTGGTTTGAATTGCGCGGCGGCTTTACATATGTTCTTCAAAATCCGGTACTCCGTTTGCTTGGCATCGCCTTCGGCCTAGGCGGGCTCGCGGTCGGTATCATTCAGCCGCTCGGCATTTTCATCGTCGTTGATCAGCTGCAATTGGATAAAGAATATTATCAGTGGTTTGCCAGTACCAATGTTGTAGCAACCGTTGCTGGAGGTTTATTGGTTGTAGGGATCTCGAAGCTTGTACCCTCTCAGAAAATTTTAGCCATCGGCAATCTCTTTAGCGCCTTTTCCGTGATCGGCATCGGATTTTCAACTTATCTCTCCTTATCTCTGGCGATGCAGTTCATTCGCGGTTTTGTCCTCCCCTTCATACAAGTAGGAATTAACTCCATTGTCATGAAAACGACGGATGAAGCTTATGTTGGAAGAGTTAACGGGGCATTTGGCCCGATCTTCATGGGCTCCATGGTACTCATGACCATGGTTTCCGGATGGCTTAGCACGTTCCTGCCATTAGCCTTCATGTACCTGTGCTCTGGCATTTTGTTTGTTGTCTCCACAGCTGTCATCTCTCTTATGTTCCGTTTGAAGCTTCAGATCAACCCGATTGTCGATAGCACTAGCAATAATCAACAAACTTCGCAATCCATGTAACGACTATACAATTTCGATCGATTCCAAGATATTATCTATATTTTACGGATTAACATTTATTAAATTGTGTGGATTCACCTTTTTTCAACCTTTACCATTTTTTAATATTAGCTCTATTCCTCTATGAAAATGGCGCTGTTCGCAAGTGTAGTCATGCATAGATGGGTGTACAAATCAAACAAGCCCATGCTCGTTTGCATGGGCCTTAGAATGTAAAGTAACTCACGCTTTATCCGAAGCGATGGGTATCATTATTTGTTTTGAGTTCAGGAAATTAGAGAATGGTTAATGAGGTTTATAAAAAATAAAACGGCTATCGAGATGTCCTCGATAGCCTTCGCTAATTAGTCTTTAACCAATCATTTTTAATAAAGAGGTTAGCCTATATTTTTCAAATAACATTGTTGCTGATTCCAAATTGACCTCCCATAAACACTCATCAAAGGAGCATTCAATCGGAACCTCAATGTTAATTGTGGCAAGAGTTCTTGAAAGATGCAGCATCTCTAAATCAGACTCAATTTTCGCTTTAATACTTTTCGGTAAAAGGTTTAAATTACTTAGTATGCCGTCGATTGACTCATATTCGCTCAGTAATTTAAGTGCGGTTTTTTCCCCTATTCCCTTCACCCCGGGGTAATTATCGGAAAGGAACTTGAAAATAAGTGGGAATTGAGCTACTTTTCTCTTTCAAAACTTCAGCTAAACCTTACAATTCAAAAGGGAACCTTTTTGTTTTCCCATTTATATTTTCTTTTATTAATTTGTTTTGGGAATTTCCAATTCACCTTAACGTAGGTGTAATGAATTACTTGTTAATACATACTTTATGAAGATACAATAAAAACTCCCCCTTTTCATTATCTATCATGGCTAAAGATCACATCATGCATATAATCACATTAAAAAGTAGCTGACTAGATCGTCCGCTACTCAAAAATTCCTTTAATTACATCATTTTATTTAAGAAAAATTCAGGCTTTATTCAAACGATCTTTGAGTTCTTTCTTTCTGGCTTTCTTTCTAGACTCATTTAATTCCCTCTCTAATTCCTCATAAAAAGGATCAAAACTTTCAGATACAGTTGCAATCGCTGAAACATAGTTAATGTACTCAAATTGGTAAGCAGTATTATATACATATTCTTTATTAGTAGGAGCTACCAGTTTCTCATATATAAAATGTCTGACTTCTTCCTTGCTCAAGGATTGATCTTTAATATAGTTTGCTTCAAATTCCTTCCGAACTGCTTCCATGAGGATATTAAAATGGTGGGGAATTCTATCTGTCCAGACTTTTTCTAGATTAAATGTTACAACATGCCGCTCAATACGATCGTTTTCAATAGGGTTAACCGAAGATAAAGCTTTTATTTTCACTTTCCTATTCCCGGGATATCCAGAAAGTTCAGATATAATTTTATTTTCTGCTGAACGTATATAAGGCAGATAAATGCTCGTCAGACATCCCGGTGAATTTATTGCATAAGTATTCGAAGGCCAAGCAGGAACACGATCGCCTTTTCCTTGTGTTGCTTTATTACCTATCGTAGAATTACATTTCGAACAAATTGGAACAAGATTATAAGGCTGAATTACAAGTGCTGGAAATAAACTTTTAGGGAAATAATGATCTAACTGTGAGTCTCCGAATGAAAATAATCCTAGGCAAGCTGGACAAACTTTTTTTCTTTGAGAGTTCATTATAAAATATTCATTTTTAAATCTCTCCCTGTTATTGTGTTGAGCTCCAGTTGCTTTATGATCAAAGAAATCCCTATATAATTTACCAAAAACCTTGGATAAGGTATCGATAATTTGTTCTTCACCTTTTTTTGTAAACATAACCGGGAAATTCAAACCATCAAGATATCCTGAGAATTGGAATGCTCCATTTGTATGTCCTCTAGCATAATTTAGATCAGATTTGAGAAAAGAAATTACTGAAGGCATTATAGTACTAGGAATACCATCAAACAGTTCCTTAATACGATTTTGCATTGCATCTTGATGCTGCATTAAACAACAATTTCTATACTTTTTATATTTGCGCACCTTTAGAAATGAATCTCCATTAAACTCGCCGTTGTATATCGCTAACTTATGGCAGTACTCAATAAGATCTATAAAACATTCTCCAGCCAATTTCATTTCTTTATGTATCTTAGTAGGTTTATTTAGATCGATAAGCATATCAATTCTCCATTCTATTAGATGAACCTCTAGAAGGATTTCGAAACTGATGTAAATACTCCAGCATACGATAACGTTGATAGCCAGGACCAATTTTATCGACAATTTTTTCTAAAGCTTCAACTGAAATAGTCTGATCCCTATCAAGCTTATTATTGATATATTGCATTGAATATTCTCCAATTCTTTGGTCCATAAACAACTGCATACTAACTTCGCTGCGATCAGCAGCGAAAGTCGATGTGGAAAGTGGTAGAGCTTCGAAAGCCCCTTTGGAGAAATCATCTGACTCCATGAATGATTCAATCATATAGGTCTGATCAGGGAATGCGTCAGTTAATATTAGTGTGGAATGCGTAGCAATCCAATATTCTTGGCGGTTATATCTCTCCTTTTTTTCATTCTTTTTTGTAGACTTTATAAATTCGTGTAATTTACTAATAAACTGCATTGTCCAGTTCTCATTTAGGAATACGTCTGGTTCGTCAAATAGAAATAATGTATTCTCATCATGTTCTTGTTGAGATAAGATAATTAGTGCCATTCGACATAACCATAAATATTCACCATCACTTAAACTTGTATGGTCAAGTAAATTATCTGTATCATTATGTTTTAAAAAAATATTTGTAGTGTATAGATAGTCTTCTCTCCAAGCGAACATCAACATTGTAAGAAATTCTGTTGGGTTATTTGATAATAGTTGTTCAACTGAGAAAGTGATTACTCTTACAGCTAGTGGAGCTGTTCTATCTTTTCGAAAAACAATTTTCACCTTTGAACTCCCTTCCGAATGATTAACTAGCTCTAAGAATAGTCTCTCATACCTTTTTTTATCCTCATTCGAATTTTGAAGTTTTCTAAAACTCTCTTCATCAATCTCGAGAGAAATGAAATATGGTGTAATATTCTTAACCATTAAAAGAAGCTCGTTTTTTTTAGAAATATAGTTTTCGACCTCATGACTATTTTCTGGATTTGACAACAATAAAGCTACTAAAATTAGAATGGCGTTACTTGAATCAAAATTGAGACTACTTGGCTCATAAAGTAGCTTTCCTCGTAACTGGCGAAGATAGTTGAGATTACTGCTGTTTACTTCTTTCTTATGCAATTCGTCATAAATATCACTATTTATAGCATTTAGTGGTGAATCCACTAGTACTCCCTCAAGTGAATTATTGGGCCCTGAAGCAAAACTCACTATTCTCCGTGGATGAAGGTCATCTCGCTCGCTAAATCTTTCCTTAATAACTCGACCTTTTTTAACACTAGCTAAACTATCATTTGAAATACGAATATGTAAACGACCCTTAAAGCGATACTTACTTGAATCATTCGTAAGCAATATATAAGTTGTTTTAGCTCCTCGTACAATGCTGTAAATGATTTCATACCTAAATCCAGGTGACTCATCGTTCATTGCTCTTGTGAAGATTAAACCAATAGCTTGCATAACTGTAGTTTTTCCTGACCCATTGTTTCCGACCAAAAATTTCAAAGAAACTTTACTTATATCATTATCTCTTTCTCCAAAAATACCATTAAAAACTTTAAATTGCTTGTAATTGTCTAAAGTTAAACTGTGTATTTCCATATTCGCTCTCCCTCAGGAACTACCATCCAGGTATCTATAAAACTGTATCTATCCCCGTCTAATAACTCATCAATTCGCTCTAAGTATCCTAATCGATTCAACAAATAAACGGTATCTAATGCATGCTGTATTGTTAACTTTCTCTGATCTTCAATCTCTAAACTTTGCCTAGCTTTATGAATCGCTATTGGAGAATCTGAATTACAGAAAATTTGATATAGTTTCCATTGTTCCAGCGAAAGTACATTTTTCAACCTAGAATCACTGTTATTATTGCTTGAATTAGACTGTTTAAGACGGAAGAAAACTTGTCCCTCTCCTGATATTACTGCTTCAATATACTGATCCCGTATTAATATTTGAAGTGCATTTGTAACTTCATTAACGGTTCCCAAACTTTCTAAGTATTTATACCATCCATTTATTATACGAGATGAGAAATTTAGATTATTTTGACTGTTTTCGTTTGTATAATTAGAAATCGATGATAGTATAAGCTGGTATATTTCTGGAGTCTTAGTCACTTCAGTTTCTGAATTAATTGGCGCTAAGGTGCCATTATCATTATTGTAGTCATCCCAAAACGTAGAAATTTCTTTATGTGTGAAATCTGAGATACTATACCTTTTGATACTATCAAAAGGTATACTTTTTACTCCCAAACCAACTTGAATGGGGATTAGAAAATTTCTACTAGGAATTCCTGTTGTTTTTTCAAGCATTGGTAAACTTATTATGGCTTCAATTGTGGCAATATTTTCAATTTCGGCTAGTAACTCGTTCATGTGGTTATCTAAAAAATCCTCAGATAAGACAGCAATTATCCAACCTCCTTCATCATTGCAAACCTCAAGGCCATATCGAAGATAAAATAGATCCCTCTCATAAGGAAACTCGCTGTACCTTTCTAAAGAACTATTTTTAACATCTTGAGGATATATAAATATAATATCGTGCATTTCATTGCTTCTACTGGATTTGTAACTTGTCTGTTTACGGATTCCACTTACAGTATTTAAATTCAAGATACTAAATTTTTTAACTCCATTGAGCAACAGTCGAAAAGTCGATATTCGAGTCATTACTGGAGAAATTGAGTAACCAGTGAGCTTAAATGCAGCGTTGCCCCACAATTTATGCATCTGAGTATTCATAGCAGTCAGTAGTTGACCGGAACGACAATTAATATCATGAATACTCTTTGGGTGATCTGAATGATGCATTGCAAACGATGTCAAAAAATCAGCAAATTTCTCTGGAATCCATACTTCTTGACCATCAACAGACTCTTCAAATAGCTGACTAAGTAAATGATCATACATCGATAAATCACTAGGATCATCCCAGAGATACCAACTTTCCTGACTATTATATATTTCACTTAGAATCTCAATAATTTTTACACATTGAATTGCCGTTATTGTGAGTTTATCACCTCCTTTAGCAATTCTTTTTGGTAAGTAAGATCGATGTGATTTCATAATCGGAAGAATTCTGTCTTGTATTATCTTAAGGGCATACTCCTTTTCAATCCGTAGAGACTTCCACGTATAATTAAGACTGCTCTTATATGCATATGTAAGTCGACGTGGACTATCATCTGCAAGAAGCATGGTACCCCAAAAGAAAGTTATTTGATCGGCAACAGATAAGGCACTGTTAGTACTTGAATAAACGGTGCTGATTAATTCATTTATTAATTCTTCTATTCTATTCATACCTCTTCACAGTCCTATCGTAATTAGTTCCAGTGACATCTTAGTTATGTTTCCCCTTAAGTAAGCTACTCTCGCCGTTCTTTTTCCTTTTTCGTAACGCATATCCCTTTCAACCCCTTACAATTATATACAATAATATTTTCGGTAAATGAAACAAAAAACATTAGGTCTTTTCACCTAATAATCTACTCTTGGAATCTTTAAGTTCAAATTGTATAACCTCGGTTAGAATGCCGAGTAAAACGAAACTGCACATTCCGGATTGTAAAAGAGCAACTGATCTTCTGCCTCCTTTGACCCTCCTGCAATATAATTTAACTATTTCAACCATCGTTTCCCGTAAACTAGATTTCATCTATCTTCTTGATGCCAAGCAGTCTTTCCTCGTAACATCCTCTAAACCATTTCCTTTCTTGAAAACAATGCCTCTAGTTATTACATCGATTAGTCTTCTTCATTTATTTTTCGGTATTGCCCATAAATATCCTTCTTAAGATCGCGTTAAACTGCCCATTACTTCAATGAACGACGGCAGCCGATCATGGTGTGATATGCTCCCCATACGGTAGACAGGTGAAATAATAAAAGCCTGCACACTGTGAGGGGAGCCTTTTCATGTCTAGAGAGAAATATAACGCT
Organism: Paenibacillus sp. Leaf72; assembly: GCF_001422685.1. Lineage (NCBI taxonomy): Bacteria > Bacillati > Bacillota > Bacilli > Caryophanales > Paenibacillaceae > Paenibacillus > Paenibacillus sp. Leaf72. The sequence goes on from NZ_LMLV01000001.1 coordinate 1,173,032, forward strand.
TTGGAGAAACTCGCCATCCTCGAAGAGGTATCGAACGGGGAGATTGGTTTTCTAGTAGCTGCGAAGAAGTATGGAATTAACAAGACGACTTTAATGAAATGGCAGCGTCGATACAAGACACATGGGTATGAAGGGCTGGAGCGTCGTACACATCTGCAGAAGTACAGTGCTGAGCTTAAGCACCAGGCGGTGAAGGACTACCTTGAGGGAGGCTTGTCTCAGTACCAGATCATCGATAAATACAAGATTGCTAGTACGAGGCAGCTCTTCAATTGGATGAACAAGTATAATGGTCATAGCAGCTTAAAAGCCAATAAAGGGGAAGAAAAAGCTATGACAAAAGGGCGCACTACGACTTGGCAAGAACGGATCGAAATCGTCCAGTACTGTCTGACCCATCCATATGATTACCAAAAGACAGCTGGACAGTTTAAGGTCTCCTATCAGCAAGTATACCAATGGGTACAGAAGTTCGAAGGTGGCGGTCAGGATGCGTTAAAGGATGGCCGGGGGAGAAAGAAAGCCCCGGAAGCGCTAACGGAGGCCGACCAGTAGAAACTCAAGAGCAGATGGAGTGCGAAATGGAGCGACTTCGGGCAGAAAATGTATTTTTAAAAAAGTTAGAGGAAATAGAAAGAAGGCGACGCTAAATCAAACACGGCAGGAAACGATTTACCTTGCCATTCAGGCACTTCAAAAGGACGCGCCAACTAGCGTTCAACTTCTATGCGAAATTGCAGGAATTGCACGCTCAAGCTATTACAAATGGCTAAATCGCAAACCCAGTTCTCGTGAGCATGAGAATGAGCAGTTGATTCAGGTGATGATGACCATCCATGAGAAAGTGGAGCGCATCTTTGGGTACCGTCAGTTAACTCTGCATATGTGTAGACAAACCGGAAAAACCATTAACCACAAACGCGTAAAGCGGCTAATGAAGGTCATGGGAATTCAGTCCGTTATTCGAAGGAAGAAGAAAAAGTATGCCAACACTACTCCACAACAGGTCGCGGAGAACGTCCTAAACCGCAACTTCCATTCGGATACGCCGAATGAAAAATGGCTCACCGATGTAACGGAATTCAAGTATGGCAACAGTCAGAAAGTGTATTTAAGCGCTATTCTCGATCTCCATGATAAATCGATCGTCTCCTATGTATTAGGGCATTCTAATAACAATCCATTTGTATTCCAAACGTTGAAACTCGCCTTGCAAGCAGCTCCAGAAAGCAGTCCTATGCTTCCGATAGAGGCTACCAATACACTTCATTGGGCTTTAAGAAGCTTCTGGATGGCAACAAAATGGTTCAGAGTATGTCTCAAGTTGGGCGATGCATCGATAACGGTCCAATGGAATCCTTCTGAGGGACCTTAAAATGCGAGAAGTATTATTTGAACAAGTACCATACTTTTAAAGAGCTTAAAAGAGCCATTGAAGTCTACATTCACTTTTACAATTACGAACGGTTACAAGCAAAATTAAACGGCCTTAGTCCGATGGAATTTAGAACCAAGGCCGCTTAAATGATTTCGTTTATTTATACTGTCTACTTGACGGGGTGCAGTGCAGTTCAGTTCAGTGCTGGCTGCCGTCGTATCTTGTTGTGCTATAGTTCCTGCACACGGAACTTGAAATAAAAAAGGAATTTTGATGTTATCTACTTTCAAATTTTTGGGTATCTTTATAATTATCAATGGGTACCAAAGCATTTTCCCAATTTTTCTGCAGCTATCATTGTTTTTATTAGGAAAATATAACGATCGATGTTTAACAGTCTTACAAGCTTCTTGTTTAGACAACGGAAACGGGTCAGTGGTTTATTCCAATGTCTATCCCAAGGGTTGCACTTCATTCTCCATATAGGAATTCTTAAAGTGTTTTCATAAGACTTTCTATAGTTAATCTATACTTTTCTCCATTGCCTTCCCATTCATGCTTTTTATCTTTAAGTTTTTGTACGAGGGGCTCTTCCAGCAAGCGTGATACTCATTCAGCTTGTTTTTTTGAATCTACTTTACCAATTCCTCGCAATGCCCGTTACCATATCTACAGTCCCATTTGAAAGACTATTATCTGGTGCACGGGATGACCACGCCTCCGAAACCAAATATCACATTGACACCGTTTTTATAGCAATATCCTCCTGTTATCTTTTCACTCTCTTGAAAGAATTACTGCAAAATAGCTTCTACAATTAGCAGAGACTAATTACTCCTGCTCAGAATGTTAGAAACTGAGCAGGAGCTTTATATATTGTAGGCATTTTAAAAATCTCTATTAAGATGAAAGCAGTCGCCGTTTTTACTCAAATTAAAGAGCAAGCTACATCAAAAGATTATAGAATATACAATCATATCTAGCTCTCTTAGTTTTGGAATCAACTGATCGTAGTTTTCATCAGAGTAAGTTTGAGTGTCATTTACGTATAAGCCGATAAGTTGACCATCCTAGATAAACAAATATGGCAAGCAATGCGCTAAAGAACCATCCAAACAAAACCCATTTGGTTAACATGTCATTATATACTTTTTGGGGATATGGTAGTAACGTAACTGGCCAGATTACCCCGACAATACATGCGTAGACAATTACTAATAATCCTAACCATAGTCCATCAGGTTTCCCATAAGTTACAAGGCTCTTCTTCTGGACAGCAATTTGATATTCTATATTCTTTATTTCTCCGTCTAAACGATCCCTTTCTAGTATTTTCGCTCTATATTCATTACCGTTAGTCGGAATGTTGGAGATATTCGGTATAGAAATTCTCATTGTAGGGAAGCTTCTACTCGAAGCGTTATCAAATAAATCAAATATTGTTTCATAATAATATCTTCGGTCTAAGTAAGCAGGCTTAATAATTTTGTAGAAATCATCAAAATCCTCAGGATACTCCTCATCATGTAATAATTGTTCCGCGAATTTAAAAAAGTCAGTCTTTACCTCAACTAATTTTTGAATATAGGGTCGATATTCATCCGCTGTTCTATAAGGGGAAACATGCGGATTAATAATTTCCTCGAAATTGGCATCGTTAAAAATAATCTCTTTACCATTTTCCCTTATGAAATCCTTAGCATCCTCCCATAAGAGCCAATCAGATATATTCTCAGATTGTTTGTTTCTAAACAGTAAATCAGATTCAAGTTCTTTTATCCGGCGGACGAAGCCGTTTTTTTCGCTCGAAAGTGTTAGTAATCTGCTGAATAAAAAACCTCCAACAATTGCAACAATCGCGGCAATCGCAGTCGCTATAGTACTTATAAGACCATTTAAATCAATACTAAACACCTCTCTCATAAATTTTATATTAGACCATTTTCACTGCGTTTTGCTATCCTATCAAACTTCGGAAAATAGGTATTAGACTTCTCAAGACCACCAGAACCCCGATTACAAAGCTGAGCATTAAGATGAGTCACGCACCATTGCTTACAACGGAAGCAGTGTTGGCGCATCAGTCAGGAACGGGAGACATAAGGACTTAACGTCGACGCCCCCCTGCACAATCCATTATTCTGGTTTTATGTCGTTTAAGAAGTCAATAAAATAAGCGACCGAGTTAGTTCAAGCACTCTTGACCAAAAAGTAAGAACCAATTCCTCAACCGACTCCCCATCCAATGTTGGATCAAAAATTCTCGTTTCGAAATAGTCCTCAGGAATTGTCATATCCATGCTCATGCCTTCATGCATGATTTCATTTCGAATATTAAGGAGCTTTTTCGACCATTTTCCGTGTTTTTCGTATACTTGTAGAATTGCTTGATGTTCTTCCCGTTTAGCTTCAATTTCATTTCTTAGATAATTTTGAATCTTATTATGAGATCCGTGATTTTTTACAGATACATTAAGCATTTTGGCGATATAACGTCCCACAGCGTCCAAATAGGCTGCCATGCGCGAAATAAAAGACTCAAATTCACAGCGGAGTGGTATATCCTCACATTGGATTAATTCAATTAAAGGGTCACTTGCTGCGCGGCGTGCTAATTTTTTTATCTCCCTCTGGATAAACCTCAAGCGGTGCATAAATTGCTTTTGATGATATCTGATTGCATGGAGTGGAAATATTATAGTATTACGTTCAGTTGCATTATCTAAATGTACTTTTTTTAAATCAAAGCCGAGTACATCTGCTATCAGAGGATCGACTTGGGCAAGAATGGCTGGTCCTTTTTCAACTCCATATCTAATTTTCACTTGGTTTACAATCAATGGATATCCTACTCGATGAAGCTTTGAAGACCTAATAAACGGAGGGATTTCCATTATAATTGGGGGATTAGTTGGTATACAGCATTGATTTGATGGTTTTTGACTTCCACAAAAGCATACTTCCATGGCGTTATTCCTTCCTGTTTTAGAGATTACGAAACCGACCCTAATGACTGAATATACGTATTACAAGTAATAGAACAAGTAAAACTGCGGAGTACGGACACCGATCGAGCTCAAGATATTAGAGCAAGTTCCAAGCGCAGAATATATACCCCGAGCAGTTACATTGACGAGAGCGCTCACTGTAGCAGCAACCTGCAACGAAGGAAGATTGGATGAACACATTCTTCTATCCTCATTAAAGAACTTAATCATTGAGATGTAACATTATAACTAAAGTTAGAGTTGAAAATCTATAATCATCTTGTTAACTCATGCCAAGAAATTCTTTTTTAGCTGAGTATCGTTATATATATCATAAAGAAATTCATTTGCAGCCTCATTGAATGCAGATATTAAATCATTTATCTATAAAATAATTATATCCCTGTTCGCGATTTCCTTTAATATTTTAGAATACATTTCATTATTATTTGCTTATTTAGGCCTCTCTTTTATTACAATCGAAGAAATCTTTTTTCCATAAGTACTTTTTCGGCAAGAAAATATTACACCCATTATCACAAAATTTCTTGATGATGAACATGGCGGAAGTATTACAAGGAACTAGGTATACATAGTTTGAGAAGATATAGAAAACTACGTTGATGTTAATGATTCCCCAAAAACCAGAGATATGTAATTTCTATCGATTGAAAACACTTATTAAAGTACTCAGGTTTTAAATCACTGTGGCTATTGATTACTCCATGCTAAGTCACATCTGCAAGAACCAAGATTAAAATGCTGCAGTTGCTCAATCCAGCTTAACCATCCCAGAAATCTATGTTTTCTAGCCTAACATTTCTTATTTTGATTAATACCCCTTACATCCTATGCATAGTTTTAAACATGTCTAAATCGTATTCCTTTATAGTAGTCTGACTAAACATTTATTTAGTACAAAATCCGACCGAGAATTTTCTCTCAGCCGGATTTTGCAAGAATATCTTGATTCTATTCTGCTCTGTATGACAGCAATGCTACTTGGCGCGAACGTTTGATTACAATATTCAGCAGGCGTTGGTCGTTGCACTTGTTCCAGTTACACGATGTGGCAAAATTTTGCGGCGCTCGCTGATAAACTTATTAAGCAGGCCTGTGTCTTACAATCAGACATCCTCAGTTCGCTCATATAGCCTGGATATTCCTCTTGACATATACCATTTTATAGAACACTTGCATAAGAACAACTATGGATAAGGTTGTATCTCTCATTTGAAATTGGACGCTTACTAATCAAAACGGTAAATCAGCATCAATAACATTAATTTTCACGCCGCCTAAACGAGTTTGAATATTGTCAATCACAATTTTTTTCTTCAACAAATCCAGCCCAACCAGTAATTTATAAAAATTTTTAACATTCTCCACTTCTATATCACATATTTTATTAAATGTGAAACTCCCCTTAATAAAACATCTAATAAGCTGAGAGTTATCTTGTATAAACGTCTCAAGTGAACTACTACGAATTAGAGCCCCTAACTTATTAAGTATATTATCAATATCATTTATTGACTCGTATTTATCGTTATAGTAAGAAATGTGATCTACTAACGCATCAGCAAACTTTATATACGTATTCTTCTCATTTTCTGAGAAATTTATCTCACTCAGTACTCCTTCAGAAATTGCTTGAGAGATATTATTAAATGAAGCATAACGTTCGTTTGGTTCTAATTTAATCATTATTTCTATAATATGATTGAACTTAAATCGCTCTACCTCTCCCTTACCTCTAAGAATGTTTTGAAACATTTTTCCTATAAAATAAATCTCAGATTGATGGTTATAAACACCCTCTAATTGAACCTCATTAGGCCATTGCGTAACAGGCCAATTAAGAAATATACTTTCCCCCCCAGTCTCTTCGGGCTCCAATTTTTTACCAAATCCAAAATCTATAATTTTTACAACTTCATTTTTGTCTATTAGTATATTTGCAGGACGGATGTCTCTATGTAATATTTTCTTTTCTTCTAAATATTCAAAAGCATAAATCACTTCTTTAAAGATATCCTCCCAGCTTTTTCCGAAATATGGTTCAAAATCAGCAAGAGTTATACCTTCTACATATTCCATTTGCAAATAGCCAGTTTTGGCTTCGGGATACAAGTAATAATTAAAAACCCTGACAATACTGTGATGAGATATATTAAATAGTATTTTAATCTCGTCTACAAAGCGACTATAGGTATCATCTGAGTTGTTATTATTCTTAGGAGCATATTTTTTAAATGCAAATAACATATCCGTCGTCTCATCCTTAAAAAGATGAGCATCCCCGGTTCCTCCAGACCCCAATGGAGAAAGATATCTGAAATTTTTCATGCTGTCGAATTTTACAACCTCTCCTGACACTAACATGGTAATCCTCCTCTTATTAATTTAAAAATAATGGTCTCACAGGTTGAATGAAGTTGTCAATTCAGGATTACTTTATTAACTTTCTAAAATATACTATATCATTAAAATTTTAGTGAACACGAGTGGCGTGTCCTAAGATAGATCGATTAGCAGTTATATTCAGGTGGCATCAAAAACTACTACGCTTAGAGATATCGATATACATTATCATAGATATGCCGTATTCGACCTCATAGAAGCTCAAAACCATAAATCCGACGCGTTTTACCCTTCGAGTCCGAACAAACAAAAACGAACACTGAAAAGTGTCCGCCAATTATATTATAATTGGAAGTGGACAATGTCGGGATAAATCCACAATTCGAAGCCTTGTGATACTGAGGAAATTTAGTGAATTAGTAAGTTAAGTTGCACTAAATTATTGTTGTCTTTTCACTTTATTGAACGAACTATTGAAAAAGAGCCTCTATAATATCTTCTATCTCTTTGTTAAGCGATTAAAATCCCTGTACTAACAAAACCATTGCAATTATTCTAGAACGTCTAAAACGCGCTCTAAATTTCCCTCTTGTACAACTCAGTTAATGACCACGATAATATTTAATCAATGGAGGATTTTCAGGATCATCGGGGGTCATATGAAAAACCTTAAGCTTATCATTATTTAGGAAATAACCTTCATATGGCGTCCCATTAGGACTGTAGAATTCCTTATCAACCATAATTAATTGTTTATCCTTAAGTTCACTCGTAAAGAGCATATAAATTAAATTATAAAAACCTTCAAAGATATCTTTATTTTCCCTCTCACTAATATTCTTCATAGGAGTATCTATCATCAAAAATGAAGGTAGATTAATATTTTTTCTAGCAGCTAAACGATGAATAGCAAGAATATAACAGCTCTTAAAAATCGTCTTTTTTCCGCCACTACCTAAATTAGCAAATTCAGTTGTAAATATTTCATCTTCACCAAAACGTGTTATTCTAGGAATAAAGTCAGTTGTATTGATTTCTAAATAATCTTTTAAATCAATGCCTGGAAATCCAACTAAAGTTAAATTATCGAGGAATAAAGATTTCAGTTCATCCAAATTACTTGCATCTAGCTCAGCATTACGTCTTGCTGTATCTAGCTCAGTTTTTAAACGTTGTTCATCTGCTCCTAAGTTTTCAACTTCTTTATATAACTCAACAATTTTCATGGGTAAAGGCAATAAATTACTTAGTTCTATTCTCCTCCCCTCAAGATTACCGATATGTCTTTCAATATCTCTTGCGGCAGCTAAATATGCTGAATCATATTCTCTCTCCAAATCATTAATTCTCTGATCATTAAATATCTTCTCTTCTGCAATATATACTTTCTCTCGTTCAATTGCTTCTTTTTGCCTTTCAAGTTTATTAATAGATTCTTTAAGTTCAATTTGACGATTTCTTAAATCCAATTGAATGATTTCTACATCATTGTTATGAATATCTTTGGGATGCTCTTGTAAACACAGCTTACAGTTGCTTTCCTCAATAATTCTATCCTCAATCTCTTGGCCACACTGAGGACAACTATGGAAGTCTATTCCCCTTAATAAGTTTTGCGCAATTGTCGACCTGCTCACCTTTAAAGATGCTAAATTATATTCGTTTTGCAATTTTACTCTTCTACTGAGCTGATTAGTTATATCAAGATAAGCAGTAGATAATTGCTCTAAATCCTTCGATTGTTCTCTCGCTTTTTGTTTATATTGTTCTATAACATGTGAATTTTCTCTTACTAAATTATGCCTTAAATTATTCAGTTCTGATCTCCGATTTTCTATTTCCTGTCCTAAACTATGAAGTTCAAACTCTATTTGTGGTGTATCTGCAATATTATTGTCTCTGAGAAAACTATCAATTCTTACTGCAGTTTCATACAGAGTAGACTTTCTGCGTCTAGTTTCAAACAAATCGGTTTCAAGCTGTGCAACATTCTCTTGGTGGAATCCTAAAATTAATCGCATAACATCACGGCTTTTTAACTTTTTAAAATCATGCTCATCTCTTCCAAGATTAAAAAACGAGCTATCAATTGCATCCTGATCTAAATAACAATACCACATCAGGTCTCTGAAGCTTAATCGAATCAAATCAGTGTCTTCTTTTATCTTACTTTTCCTTACTTTCGGTGGATTCATATCGGACAGATAGAATAATAAATCAGATAGCGTTTGAATTTCCGTATTTGGAATAATAGACCTTGAACCTAATGTTTTTTTTGCATTTATAGGAACAATTGCATTTAGCGATTCTTCCGTGTCAATAGGAACCCATGTTACATTAAGCTGATTCGAACCTTTATCACGTGATAAGAGTACATGCTTCCCATTAATTATCAAATTCAAGTCGGCACCAATAAATTCTTGTTGAAGTGCAGGAGTTTCAACTAGCTCATTGCCTAAGCAATAATCTATCAACCTTAATATGGTTGACTTCCCTGCACCCATTTTTCCATAAAAATATGTAATTGTCTCAGCAAAGTTAATGGTGAAATTTTCTTTTCGACATCTTATAGTTAAATTAGTTATAGTGATATTCATTTTTATTCCTCATCTCAATGTTAATTCCGTAAGAGCTGTCGACAGTAGACTATCTAGCTTTATTGTTGATAGTGCTAAAATATTAGTCTTTATCGCCTTACTTTGTATATGCATATTTTTAAATTCACCAAAGGACAAAATATCATTATAGAGCGATAGCCCTTTTGAAGTCTGATATATATCTAAAGATTTCTCTCGTAGTTTCCAATCAATCAAAGATTTCGCATTAAGAAGAACCATTAATTTTCTAAAGTTGGAACTCCATGGGCTAAATCTAAATGATAATATATTTGTCTCAATATTATTCATTTCGGCTTCTGTGATATGTATATCCTTCTTTTTATTCAAATTAGTTAATACACTATCTAACGCAGACGGATATTTCAATAAAAAATCCATCTTAGCTAATTTTACTAATTCAATCGTTATCTTATCGTTCTTATTTCCGATAAGTGTATAAATTAAAAGCAAGGCTCGAATATTATCTAGATCGTCTCGTTCATCAAGAATAATGATCTGCTCAATTAGTGACATCGACATTGTTCAACCAACCTCCTGGTGGCTCTTTACTGAAAGCTACTTTACATTCGTTTGTAAGTACACCAACTAACCCTTTTAATATCTCATATGGGCATTCAAACACATCTTTGGTTCTATTTATAGCTACTTCCCTCAAACGATCCTCAACTGAATGAAGCATTTCAGCGCCGTAAGGTGAATCTTCTTTTTTACATCTTGATTTTGCCTCAATGGATTGATTAAGGACAATTTTTTTAATTTGTTGAAATTCTCTTAAATACTCTTGTTGATTATCAGCTTTAATGCTGTTAGTTAAAAAATAATCTTCTGCGTCAGTTCGTAAGTCATCCATAATCTCGATTTCTTCAAAATCAATAAATCCTGAAGACATCTTACGTTTTAAAAGTTGATTAGATTTGGCTATCGTAATATCTGCTGCATTTGATCTCGAACTCAAAAAAAGATTCTTATTAAAATTTTCTTGCACGATCCTATCAACAGCTAACTTAGTAATTCGTTTGGCATTTATTTCTTCCGCTACTGAATTTATTCTTCCAGTTGCAAGTTCTGCATAATCATATATTCCATTTTCCAGAAATCTTGAAGAAGCAAAGTAAACTTTCTCGCATAATCTTCTATGAATAACTCTTAATTTTTCAATACTGGCTCCATTACATTGATGCACTTTCCCTAAATGATCATTAATAATTTTTGCATCGATATCATCTAACCCAGGACCTACCATTGTTTTTATCTTTTTGATTGTAGTTAGAACAGTCTCAATTGAGAGTTCTGATTCTTTTACAAGTTCATCTATGTATTTCCGGAGGTCACGTGGCTTAATATCTGATATTAGTGACGTATTCGTTACTTGATTTACAAGATTAATTAAACTTTTTGCAGAGTCATCATCACGAAATGAACAATTTGAAATAATCGTAAAGTTGGAGAAGGAATTCTCAAAATCAGCTTCTAGTTTTATAAATCTTAGTAGGCTCTTTTTTATTGCAGGATCCCTTAATTCAAATGGGCCATCTGAAACTTGTCTTGTTTTTACTTGTAATCCATCATAATTACCATCTTCCCTTACAGCTAAAATGTCTTCATGATGTTCACAATATAGTTCTTTATATGGAATATTACCTGCGAACATTTCAATAGCAATCAATACAGTAAAAGTATGTTGATATCTAAATCTTTTCTGAGTTTCATCCCCTGGATCATTAGATAAGGTCGTAAGTAGAGGGTCTTTTGCACTACTATCATAATTTCTCTCGATCATTCACTTTCCTCCTGCATTTATAGTAACCAGTAGCAACTCTTCAACTTCAGTATAACAGACCTATTTTGTCGAATGTTGGAGTATTATGTCATAACAATATTTGTTCTCCTCTTTTTCGAACTTAAAAATAGCCGAAAGAGACTTACGGAATTTCATAGTTATTACAGAAGAATCCATTATCAAGGAAATTAGCGGTAATACTGTGCTGAAACCAGTTTTTAATTGACAGATTGTAATATGAAGTGCGACACCTAAAAATGACCCATGACCAATTCGTAAGTAGAATGAAGTTACCACACTACCCCTACACAGGAGAATCAGGAGTCATGAGCTGCAGCAGCGCAGTGACCAGGTTGGCGCCGTGTCGCTCGGGACCGGATCGGAAGAACCAAGAGCATGAGCTTCAGTGTAGGCGTCCGGGCACGACCTTCACCGATGCGCTACTCGAGAGCGGCTTGCCCGCCAGTCTATAACTGTATTATTACGTTCTAATACTTTATTCGTATTATTAGGTCAGCCAGAGATTTCTGGTTGGCCTTTTTTCTTAGGTGTCATATGATGGCGGTAAGCCGGGAGAACGTATACTTTATTGGGGCAAACCCCGTGGTGAAAACAGTTCTCCCACTTCCTTCCAATGACCATGTTTGAGCTGGTAGAGACAAGGATCTCGCATCACAAGCGAAGCTATGGGTTTGGAACCATCATGGGAAGTGCCGGCAATTTATGAAATGGGGAGCGTATTATGGAACCAGTCGTAGGGTTGGATGTGTCAAAAGGAATCAGCGTTGTACAGGCTTTTGTTAGGCGGAATGAGCCTTATGCAAAACTGGAGTGTATCAAACATGAGGAAAGCGGCTTTAAACGGTTAGGAGAATTACTTGATGAACTGGAAGAGCTCTCGGGGATGGAGCCCGTCATCGTTATGGAAGCCACCGGTCATTACCATAGAGGGTTGGTCGCCTATCTTGTACGAGGAACTTACAAGCATTATGTGATTAACCCTCTGCAATCTAAACGCGCTAGAAGCACACAACTACGAAAAGTCAAAACCGATGCTGCGGATGCATGGCACTTAGCTGACATGTACTATCGGGGCGATGTAAAGCCACATCGTACATGGGATGAGCAGTATACGGATCTGCAGCATGTAACAAGGCAGCATGAGTTTATAACCTCGATGTACGTACAGGCGAAGCTAAATACGAGAGCCTTACTAGATCAAGTATTTCCCGCCTATGAGTTGGTATTCCGCAATCTGTTTTCCGCTACGGCACTTAAGGTATTGCAGTGTTGCCTGAGCAATGAGAATGAAGATGTGGAAAATATTATGCTGAAGCAAGTTGGGAAATCACATTCAAAGACCTGGATTGGAGAAAAAGCAGCGCAGTTGAGACAGGTCTCACTAAATGGTTCCATCGAGAAAAGGAGTTCATCGCAAAGTATAGCTCTGGCAGGAATGGTATGCCTCTTAATTGAATTTCAAAACCAATTAAGCAGGTTAGAAGAGCAGATTGAAGATGTTTCCTCCAAGTTACTAGAGGTGGAACTAGTAAAGACCATTCCAGGCATCGGCAATAAACTCGCAGCAGCGATTATAGCGGAAATCGGTGATGCACGTCAATTTACAAACGCCAAACAGCTAGTTGCCTTTGCTGGGCTTGATCCTGGTGTCTATAGTTCGGGTAAGTTTACAGCTACCAGTAACCGAATAACAAAGCAAGGTTCAAAAAGACTTCGAAGAGCTCTATTTTTAGCGGTTCAATGTGGGCTGCGACGCGGAGCTAACAATCGTTTGAAGCTTTATTACGATAAGAAAAAGAAAGAGGGCAAGCCCTACAAGGTGGTTGTGATTGCTTGCGCCAACAAGCTTCTCCATCACGTCTACGCCATCCTCATCAAGGGTCAGCCCTACCAAAACTAAAATCCAAATTTCCCCACACCTTCACGTCAATGAAGGTTTATTTGTAATGCATAAAAAGTATAACAGCATTTTAATTATTAACCAAGTCTCAAGTACTTGACATCTATTAGCTGGTTTTCAGTCTAGTACTTCATTTTTTTGACACTTGATATAGATTCTGGTCAATTCTTATGTAGTGTTTTAAAAATTTCTATGTTTGTCCACCTTCCGTGGGGCATTACATTAATAAAATAATCTTTATTAAAATCAACTCTTTAGGCTATATCCGCCAACTTCTACTCTTGCTCTCGGATGAATTTCTAGGGAGCCGAAATCATATCTTTTCGGTTGTCTTCCTGGCACTTGTCTATACCAGAGAAAACGGCAGTTTAACAAATATTGTCCTGCTTCCACTAGTAATAAGGTATCGTGGGTGATACATAGATTGGGTTCTTGTCTTGATAAGCCGAAAACTCGACGCCACTAATCTCTATTTTCCGAGTGATCGTGAGCTTGATATCGAATAGCTCAGCTTAACCCCCGGTAATTCCAAAGGAATTTTCATCTTAATATTGAAATCAAACTTATCTTCATTGCAGCATCACCATGGCTACCGGCCACTTTCTATGAATTTACATACTTAGAATTCGATTACATAAGAAATGACGGTCTCCCGTAAATAGCTGGTCTCTGATAAATCACTGTAACTTCACGATCCATCTCACCATCCATACCCGGCGCAATTAATTTGAAATGTGTGGTATCTTCACTTTTATTATCATCTCGATCATTTTTATTTTTATCCCTTTCCTACTATCTCCAATACTTTTTCATAATGAAGCACCAGGTTAAGGTACGCTCTGATTATTCTCAATATCACTCAAGGTACCGAACCATTCTTGAAATTTAAAAATCAAGTTCCTTAACGATGAATGTACGCCATGTATTATCTATTTTAATAAGTTTGATGTACCCTAGTTCACGCAGATCTTTTTTAAATTGATCTATCATTTCCAAGCCCATATGATCTGGTTCATCCTTATATACATAATTAAGCATTAATCGTGATGAGGCTTTGCTCCATCCTTTATTATCTTTTATAGAATCTTCTAGTATATAATTATAAGTATTAATTAAATATGATCGATAATTAGCAGTAGGATCGTCACGTTTACTTCTTAAATACTGAATCCTATCTTCCTTTGTTTTTTCATCCATTTTTTAAATCTCCTTCCTAACTGCTCTTCTTATCGGAACTCTTTATAGCTTCTATCTTACGTTATTATTCTGCTATTTGCATACTTCCTCATAAACCTTCAGATTACCTAATTGCTTAAAAGCTATAACTTGAGCACAGCTTGACTCGTGCTTTGGATACATATTAAATGAGAAGTTCTTTATTCGATATGTGGCTGGTCGAAGGATTTAATGAGCTCATCTATATTGCTAATATCCGTACTCCTATCTTAAAGCACTTTGTAGTCACTTTAGTCATATTCAATAACATTAAGTTGTTCTGTGTAGAAAATAAAGTAGACAGCAATCAATTGAGTGCCGACTGCTGTCTACTTCATTATGCTAACTCCGCAGATGCATTGTAATTACATGTTATTGAAAATCATCTGTCAGATCTAGAACTCGATTGCATATGTCACACGTCACCTTAATAATAATACCTAATCCAGTGGGTATGAAGATATATGCGAATTTCGCTTCTGTTGCATCAGTTGTATGACAAGAATCCCATTCTTTTATTTTTTGCAGCATGGATTCTGTAAGCTCAAATGCCATAGTACTCTTCCATTTTTCTTGTTTGGACTTTAACTTTATCAACCGTTCGTGAAGAGGGCCCACTTTAATATAATTTGGATTCTTTAGGTTGTCTTCTTCTCGTCTTATAGCTCGTTCAAATTCATCAATTAGTTTTGCAAACTCGCCTACATTTGGCTCAAGTCCAAATATGCGTTTCATCTCTCTATAATGTCGAAAAAAAACCAACTTTGCTTGTTCATCATGGTAACCTAGAAGATTGAGATGTGCAATAACACCTTGTGCATAATGTTTAGCCATTATTCTTCGATTGTTCATTCGGGGCATAATTGAATATTCTCCCTTCCATTTAGATTACTCATTCTCCATGAACGTTAATATCTGAGGTCAAAATTAACTGGAATATTTAGTACTTTGATATTGCGTGTTCCGTAGTTATTTCGATAACTTTTTAAATCCCCGAAAGTGCAAGCTCAACAGTAATTTATTTGAACGGGAGTAAGCAAGCAATTCTGAACCGAATTAGCCGCTCTAAAGAAAAAAGCATCCCGAGTGGGACGCCCAATTTTTTGTGAATTCCCTCATAACCAAAGAAGTATTATAAGTCATTATCTTATGTTGTTTTTCAACCTGTATGACAGTGAATATAAAACGGAACAGTAACATTTGATTCATTTATTGTTTGGTAAATTCGACGATAAATGATTGATTCTCTTTTTTTAATCCTTATTTTCAGGCTCCATAAATTCTCTTAGTTCAACAGCAAGCTGTTTAGAACCACTCATTCCTTTTACATATTTCAAGCGCCCATCTGCTGACCAGTCAATTTTATTTTTTATTTTTGATACATATTGCTTGATCACTTTAATATCTATATGTCTTTTATTTTCAGTTAGAGATTTTGCAATTAAATGGCTGCCAGCAATAGAAAATGCGTCGATACAAACAATATGAGTTAGCTTACTTCCTTTATAATCTGCCCACTCATTAGGAAAATTTGCTTGTAAAGCACTGTAATATTCAATTGCTGCAATTAGTTTTTCTTGCTTTTGCAAAGTAGATATTCTTGACGTAAGCAAATTAACTGTTCGATATAAGTTCTGTAAAGTAATGTGGCGACCTTTACTTCTTTTTCCGATAATGCTTCCCTTTTCATAAAATGGACTTTCTCTTCTTATTAAGAGCTCCGTTGCAATCCAACTTACGTCATCTGTATCTCTCCGTAAATATTTACTTAATGATGATCCAATCCCTTTTGCTTTCGTATTAATCGTATCAAATAATTGGATTTCCTCATCTTCATCTAAATAATGAAACGACAAAAAAGGAATATTAATCTCTGACTGAGTTTCTTGAATATACTGCTGGATTCCACCAATACGATGTTGCCCGTCCATAAGCGATGCTTTCGCTTTACAAACTAATCTACCTAAAGATGGTCTTTGTTTATCGTAACTACTGAATTCCCAATTTCCACCCGCATTTATTAAAATCGGTGTAAATAAAGAGTCCGAACCTTTTGATAGATACATGGCAAAATCACTACATCTTGATGCATCTACAGGACGTTGATACCCTTTTCCTGATGGGTGATCGTATGGTTTTACATAGGTTAAATTAAGCGCAATTGAGGCTGACATATAACTCTGATAGGTAACTTTACCGCGCATTTTACTCTGTATTACGTTTTCTATGACTATTGGATTAAGTATTGTCGTAGATGTCATTGGAGCGGCTCCTTTAGTTTTAATATCACGTCCAATAATATATGTTATTTTAGTTATTTTCAACATGAAATATATAGAATTACTATGTTCAAATTAGATGTGATGTTTCCTACTCTATTTAAGAGGAGGAATGACTATGATAGAGTTAGCAAAATTTATTGGTCAAAGAATACGTTCACATAGAAAAGCACGTGGAATCACTCAAGAACAACTAGGTGAAAAAGTAGGAATTCCTCAATCGTATATTGGCTCAATTGAAAAAGGCCAAACCTACATACAGCTTGATACTTTAGAAAGACTACTCGTTGCCTTGGATATAAACCCAAGCGATATATTTTCAACCTACAAAATATCTAACAATGCTAAACGGTTAGAAAAAGAAAAGCATCTAGATGGCCTATATGCGTTATTAATTCAACGAGATACCGAAGAAATAAACATGGTAGAAAAATTTGCGAAAGAGATACTTAAGACAATTGATTTATATAAAAAATAGTTTAATAAAAACAGAAAAGTTATTTCTAAAAAATTATAGTAAGGGTTTCCCCTATAACGTTAGAAATAATAAAACACCTGTATGAGAATGCTTCTATGTCGTAAGATGTGGATGCATTCTCTCACAGGTGTTTTTTATTTGGCAACAAGAGTTAGATACTCCGTGAAATGAAAATGCATGTGCCATACAAATGAGACTAATTGGAGCCCCTGCAACGGGGATCACAAATAAGCTTGGGATTAAGAATGTGACACAACTTAAGATTTGGATGGCGTGGTATCCAAAGAGCATACTCCACTGGCACGAGCAGGCTGTCGGCAAGCAATACAGCTTTGGTAAGGGGCCCGAATTCATTTTTAGAACTTGAACAAGTGAAAGCAAAGAATCGTTTTCTAAGGCATTAATTGGACACGCTAAAAAAGCACACCGAGCTAAAGAGGAGTTATCATTATAGATGGTAATGGCTGTATGGAACCCATTTGAGCGATATTGTGCGTGAAGCAAGCTTATACATGGCTTGGAATTGCTCGTGCAACAAGACCTATCGCTGGAGGGCAACTCATACAGCAGGTCGTGAAGAAAGGTTTACTATACAAGCACATAAATTTCGTTATGTTTTCATTAAAATTACTGATTGGCTTCAAAAGAAATGATCCTGATTTGGCATTGAAGCCCTTCTCGCTATATATTTTTTTGCACATAAGAGACAAAAACAACTGAAAATCCTGCATCTTCAATAGATTATCAGTAAAAGTATCAGTATCAATCTGAAGCTCCCTTTCGAAAACTTGTATCGGATATCACCCACTTACCTTTAAAAGGAACAATCTTATATCTATTGAGTATCTTAGACTTGTATAACAATGAAATCTTGGCTTACAGTATAGCAGGCAAGCAAGATACGGCATTTTTTTCTTGGTTCTGAAACCCGGACACCCTGCTTCGTAGCAACCAAGAAAGATACTGCACGTCTCAGGCATGATAGGAGGATACAGAAGACCAGGAAGCTATAAAGGGAATAGTCCATACAATGATCATATCTCGCAAGGAAACGCCCACTGATACACATGAAAGTATGAAACGTTCAATCTTTCGCTGTTTGATTACGGGTCCTGCTGCTTGAGTTGTAGGGAGTTTTAATACCTGTCTCACAAATGAGTATCAGTCCTCCCCTTTAGTTTGCAGGTGTCTTTTTGCACTTCAACGTCGGATATTGATTTAGGAAATTTCAAAAAACTACTTCAAAATGGATTAAATTAGTGTACAATTTAGTAATAAACTAAGTATTTTCCATGGGAGATTACACTTATGAATAGAGATTTCTATTACTCTTATGTAACTGAGAAAATTGAGGTGTTAAGCTATCGAATTAAAAGTAACGGGAAGCTAAATATACTCAACTTAAATATTCACGCAGAGTTCTTTTATAGAGATTTTTGCCGTAGTATGTTTGACATGCAATTAGAAAATGCAAACATTCTCGACCAAAATGCTGAAGCAATTGATTTAATAGATCAAGTAAACAAAACTATTATACAAGTCTCATCTACTGATACAAAAGCCAAAATTAACACTACTCTTTCAAAAGATATCCTAAAAGAATATAAACAGAAAGGATATACATTAAAATTTCTATTTTTTTCCGATGCTTCAAAACTAAAGAATAATAAATTCACTAATAAACATAATATTAGCTTTAACCCAAAAGTAGATATAATTGATAAAGGTTCGCTATTAAAAGCCGTATTAGAAGCTGGAATAGATAAGCAAAGAGATATTTATGAACTGGTGGCCGCTGAACTAGGAGAAAGACCAGATCCAGCAAAAATAACCTCTAATTTAACTGAACTAATTAAATTACTCTCGAAAGAAGATTTAAAAGTAGCAGAAGAACAGACAGAATTAAATGAATACAATATAGATTGGAAGATTGAATACAACGATCTTTTGAAGGTAAGAAGTATTATTAAAAAGTACAAAATCTACTACTCCAAACTTAATTCACTTTATGCAGAATTTGATAGACAAGGTAACAATAAAAGCATGTCTGTATTCGATAAACTATCTAGATTTTACACAGAAGAAATGCTACTAGATGATTTCAACAATAATCAAAAATTTCTAAGAATTATAAATAGAACTGTGTCATACATTCGAGAAACTGATAATTTCGTTGATTTAGCCGATGAGGAACTTGAACTTTGTGTCTCCATAATAATTGTAGATGCTTTTATTAGATGTAAAGTATTCGAGGACCCGGAGGGATACATTCATGTTACTGCCTAAAGATATTAATCCCGAATTAAGTATTTACTACAACGGATCAATTATTCTTGAACAATTATTTAATAAGAATAATGTTGAACTAATTAGCTTATATAGTGATGTAAAAGCGAAAAGTAATATGTCCTTTTTCACTTTTATTCTCTCATTAGATTGGCTTTATTTATCTGACATTGCGTTTATAACTGAAAGTGGTGAAGTTACACTATGTTGATTAAACAACTTAAAATAGAAGATAATTTCGGTCTCATTCGAGACATTAGATTTCATAAAGGAGTTAACTTAATTGTCGATAATACGGTAGGTGTCACTGAAAAAGAGACTGGAAACAGTGTCGGTAAAACTACGGTATTAACGTTAATTGATTTTTGTCTTGGGGCCGACCCAAAGCTTATTTATACGGATCAAGAAACAAAAAAAGAAATTGAAATAGTAAAAAGCTATTTGATTGAAAACAAGGTTCTGATTACTCTAACACTAACTGACAGCTTTGATGATATATATGCTCGTGAAATTATAATTGAACGAAATTTTTTGAACAACAAACACAAAATAATAAGGATTAACGGAGAGAAAATTAAAGATAAAGAATTCGAGAGTAAACTTGACGATTTAATAATTGGAGATAGATCGGTCAAAAAACCAACCTTTAGAGAAATTATCTCACACAGTATCAGGTATACTGACGATCGTATAAATAATACATTAAAAGTCCTGACAAAGTTTAACTCTCTCCCAGAGTATGAAACTCTTTATTTATATTTATTCGGAATAACTACTACAGATAGATCTCAAATATTTAAAAAAATGAAATCCGAGATTGTATTTAAAAATAGACTCGAGAAGAAACAAAGTAAAACTGAGTTTGAACTA
This sequence comes from Paenibacillus sp. Leaf72, assembly GCF_001422685.1. NCBI lineage: Bacteria > Bacillati > Bacillota > Bacilli > Caryophanales > Paenibacillaceae > Paenibacillus > Paenibacillus sp. Leaf72. Next base: position 1,193,208 of record NZ_LMLV01000001.1, read on the forward strand.
TCGCTAGCAATGGTTCAAAACACAATTAATAAAGTTGAACTTAAAAAAAATTCTTTGAATCTCAATCCAAATTTCGAAGAGAATTTAAATGATCTAAACGAAACAAAATATCAAATAAGCCTCATCAGTTCTAAAATTAGCGAATTGAGTATTAGAAGGGATTTAATACATGAAGCTGAAATGGAGCTAAAAGAGGATCAATCGAACATAGATCTTATACAATTGAAGAGGATTTATGAACAAGCTAACAATTTTATCCCCAATCTTCAAAAAACATTTGAAGACTTAGTTTCTTACCATAATAAAATGATTGTTGAAAAGATAAGATTCATCAGCCAGGAGTTACCTGAAATTTATATGGAAATAAATAAATTAAATGAAGAACTAAATATATTGTTATCGGCTGAAGTTGACTTAATAAATAAGGTGACTAAATCCGACACCTTTAGCGATCTAGAAAAAATCATTTCTGACTTGAATGAAAATTACCGTCAAAAGGGTGAAATAGAAAACTCTATTACTCAAATAAAAGAAATTGAAAAAAAAATCACCGACTTAGAAGATGAATTAAAAATTATTGATCACGATGCATTTTCAATTAAGTCTCAAGAGAAAATAAAAAATCAGCTCGTGAAATTCAATGAATTTTTCTCTGATGTATCTAATGAACTTTATAATGAAACATACGGAATAACTTATGGCATCAAAACTGACAAAAAAACAGGGAAAAATGTATATGATTTTCATTGTTTTAACGATAATAATAGTTCAGGTAAAAAACAAGGTGAGATCTTATGCTTTGATTTAGCATATATACTATTTGCAGATAAAGAAGAGATTCCGGTTCTACATTTTATCCTAAATGATAAAAAGGAACTTATGCATATTAACCAATTAATCAAGGTCGCAAAATATATTGAAGGTGATAATATACAATTAATATTTTCGATACTAAAGGATAAACTCCCAAATGAACTAAATACAGACAATCATATTGTGCTTAGACTTTCTCAACAAGATAAACTTTTTAAAATTGAAAATCGTTTCAGACAATAACTCTTAATACCTTCCTATACTCAACTTAACTGGACTTGAATGTTGATATACTGCTTTAGTGAACGCCCATTAGTACTCCAAATTTAGAAACTATGAAACATAACGAGGAATGTGCTGAAGTTTTTCAGCATCATTTGGATTATGACTAACAACCAGAAAGAGCGCTGAACAAACTTTTAGCTCTTTCATGCATTCTACACGCGAATTCTGAAGAGCTCCGAATAAGAAAATCGATTTAAACTTCAAAGAATACGCCATCTGTACAGAAATATTGATGCAGGATGGCGTTTTTATTTATATATTCTGTCTACTTCTTAATAATTGTTCAATCAATTTAATGTGGTGAACTTAGGAATTCAACTGTATAATACTTGGAGAATTAGCCACTCTTAAAAATGCATAAAACCTTTTTTTAGATTTCATATTCGAATATAAAAATTAAGAAAATCGGAGTGCTTTATGACAAAATTATCATCTGTTCAAATTGAAAGATTAGCAGTAGATGCGGTAATAAGTAAGGCTAATCACCCAACAGCTTGTTTAATCCCAAATATTTCGGCTGGAGATAAAGGGATCTCTTTTGATGGAGAGATTATTGTAAATAAGGATAATACAAGCTCTGTTAAATCTTTTATCGGAAAAGTCCCCGTACAAGTAAAAGGAAAACAAGTAACAGAGTTTACAGTTGGAAATCTTATGTACAATCTACAACTTAAACACCTTCATAATTACTATAAGCATGGAGGTATACTATATCTAGTTGTTGAACTTAAATACGATACCTCGAAAATTTACTATAAACATTTACTACCTCAAGAGCTATCAGCCATTTTAAAAATTTATGGTGAAAAGAAAAATCAAGAGTCCAGAATCATTGAACTAAGGGCATTAGAAGAAACTAGTTTGAAAAGCGTATGCCATAAGTTTCTAGAAGTACAGAAACAACAACCCCTCATTTTAATCGAAAGTGCGAAGTATCAAGAGGTTTCATTTGATAGCTACAGCGTGCAAAGTCTAACATACGATCCGTCTAATGAAGCAACCAGTAATATTTTCGATCATGACTTCACTATTTACGGCATTGATCAAGATTTATTAGTCCCTTTAAATTTAGGGCGTATAGCTGAGATAAGGAATTCCGAAGAAACTAAGATCAATTTAGGTGGGAAAACCTATAGTTTTAATGTGAAAACGACAAGGAAAGAACAGTCTTATATAGGAGATTTTGATGATGCTTTCAGAATCGTATATGACAGTAAAACCAATCAATTAACATTTAGTTTGTTAAATTTCGTTTCATTGACTGCACAACTAAAAGCTCTAGAATATATCACCGCTTGGTTCTACGAATCACAGCAGTTTTTGTTGAAAGATAATCCTGGATTGCTACAAAATCCTAAAATCATTCAATGGCTAGAAACAATAAATAGATTGCATGGTCTTATGCTCGATATTCAACGAATATATGTAGCTTTTAATGTCCCTGAGGATCTAATAATTGAGCAACTTGACCCTACTAAGAATATTTTCGAACAATTTGAGTATCTTGTTCAAACTTTTCTTCAAGATAATTTAAATGGTTTCGATATTTTTGAGGAGAATAACTCCCGTATAATTAAGTATAATGTCGGGAATAAGTGTTTTCTGCTTTATTACCAACCAACAGAACAGAAAAAATTAATAAATGCTTTCTCTCCGGAAATTATTACTGCGTTAGTGCAAGTACAAGATAATGAGAGTAACATGTTGTACACGCATAGTTTCTATTTATTTTTAGACTTAGAGTCTTTGTCATATGGAGTAAATCTAAATTTTCAACTTATTAAAGAATCCTTTGACAAGTTTGATCCTTTCGATAATCAGTTAGTTTCTAACATAACAACTGCTTTCTATTTACGATGCATTAAAGCATATGATATTTCAAAACGAGAAGAACTCTTAGATATTGCAGAACATATTTTAGACAAATATTATATAATTTCACCGCATAATCTCTTTTCTTTTGATGAGGCAGTGATCAAAATTAATACCTTACAAATAAAAATACGAAAATCAATTCCTTTTAGCGAAAGTGATATTGAAGTCTTAGTACACTTAAAAAATAAGTTTTTATTTACTGAATATATAGGACTTCATTTCTGTTGCAATGTTTTACTAAAAAACAAAGTTGAAGCAAAGTATACTTATCAAAAATTACCCGTAAATATACAAGAAGAATTTAGCCAATTACCAATCTATACATTGTATGATGAATTGCTAAATGAATAATTATAATATTTCACATTCCAAATCTAATAAGATTAAACATGGAATTTGTTGAGTAAATGCCCTGCCAAACAGCCGGTTTGTTTTCATTGTGGACGATTATTGTTATAAAAATGAATGTATTCTTCAATTCGTCTTTGTGCTCTTTCCACATATTGAATCGATTAAACTCCAGGTGCAGTAACATTTATCGTATAACATATATCTAATTTCATCTTTAATCGGATCTGTCCATAATTTTCGCAAAATGAGTTTAGCCAGGTTAATAACTGGCTAAACTCATTTTGAAAGAAATTAAATTTATGAGTTAAATCTATATAACCTCCAACATATTAATAAGTCCTCTAAATTCCAATTCATCAAATTTTTTAATTGTTGCATCGCGTTGTAATTGCCATATACATTGTTCCAACTCACATTTGATTGGAACATTCAGTCTAATTCGAGCTAAATCTCTAGAAAGATGTAGCATATCCAAATTAGCCTCTATTTTACTTCTAACGCCATTTGGAAGCTTGTCCAAATTCTCAAGGCAGCCTTCGACTGACTTATACTCACTAATTAACTTTAATGCTATCTTTTCCCCAATTCCTTTTACACCAGGATAATTATCTGCAGAATCCCCCATAAATGCTTTTAAATCAATAACTTGCAATGGCGTTAATTGCTTTGTCTCAAAGAGCGTTTTTATATCGTATACTGTGTAATTCGATCTTCCTTTATTCATGATTACAACCTTTACTTGTTCAGTAATCAGTTGAAGCATGTCATGATCTCCTGTCAAAATATACACTTCAGAATTCTCCTGAAGCATTCTTGATAGGGTTCCAATACAATCATCAGCTTCATAACCGGTTATACCAATATTAAGTACACCCATCTCCGCTACGACTTCTTTAACTAATTCAAACTGGGGACGTAGTTCAAGTGGCGCTTCTGAACGATTTTGTTTGTATTGGCTATAGCTCTCATTCCGGAAGGTACTTGCCCCCATATCCCAACAGCAAACTATATGGGTCGGATTAAACTCGTTTATTGCATCGAAAAAATATAACAGAAACCCATAAACAGCATTAGTAGGCAATCCAGCGCTAGTCTTTCGAATATTCCCTGAATAAGATGTAGCATAATAGCCTCGGAAGAGAAGTGCCATACCATCAACCATAAGAACCCTTTTTTTTACCTCAGTCATCATAATTCTCTCAACTCCAAAATAAATTGCAATACGTTTCCAGACATAAAATATGATTCAATGCAGTCTAGCATAACCTTAACAGAACATTAATTCCACAATCAATACACGATTATATATTCAATGTATCCATTCAAAGATTAACACTGTATTTATTACCTTCCTCTAGGGTGAGAAAGCTCACCCTCTATTGTAGCACAGCATATAGATGGGCTACGTGATTGAAAATATTACTATGTTGTTCTTCTGTGATAATGTCACCCCATAACTGTTTGGAAACAATGTGACTATGGGACAGGAGAAAATTATGAATAAACAGATGACATACGCTGAGGAAGCAGCCTTACTGAAAGAACACAAAGAGAGCGAATTGAGCAATTCTAGCTTGAGAGGTATTATATTGAATAACGGACCTAAACAAATCAAACAAGGACGGCTATCACTGTTTCATCAGCCACGCCAGCGCAGAGCGCAAGTAGGTGTGGAGTGGCTCGACGAACGCACTCTAGGATTTGCCCTATATGCAGCCATCAACGATGCTACGGGTATGTCGTTGTCGCGCTCTTCCGGCCTATTGATGCCACGAAGGCTATCCACAGGAACAAGCTCTACAGCACCATTGGGCCTGTACAGTGACTGACAGATCGTCTTTCGTTCACCTAACGACAAGCTCACCGTGGGACAAGAACTCGTCAATGAAAGGAAATCACTTTCCCATTTTAATAAGGCGATGGCCGATTTGAACCTCCTACGGCGGTAAAATCTATGTCTGGGCTAAACTACTCAACAGGGATTGATCGCCAACACAGCCGTGGAAATACGTCAAATGCTCTCAGGCGAGCTGTTCATCTGGGAATTAAGGATAATGACGCTGCTACTCAAGTAATCCATATGACTAGGGCGCTAGCATCCACAAAAGAAAAAGGCGAGTTCTGCGCTCTAACGCAAACCCGCCAACGATTAACCGTGGAAAAACACGTTTGACACAGCTTAACTAAGCGTAATACAAAACCAAACACGTTCCAAAACAAGATGTATTCGCAACATAACACTTATTGAGAGGGCCAATATAAGGACGATACAACTGACATTTTCACAGATGTTTGACATGATTAAAAATATTACTAACCATACATCTCCTCAAAGGGCAACAGAATTTCTCTTCTAATACATTCTATCCAATTTGGATGAATACCAGACTCCTCCAATATCCTTCTTTCGTGACGGTATGCTGGCATCCCACCTATGGAAGGAGTTTCTAGTATCTTTACAGCGTGCTTAAATTCTGATGATTTACATAATTCAGAAAGTGCTTTTACCCCTATCTTGCCCGCACCAATATTAGCATGACGATCCAATTTGCACTTCCTGTCTCCTACCGAGTCATTTATATGAAGCATACCCACCATATCAGTACCTATTAGCTTATCGAATTCCGTCAATACTTCATCAAAACGTTCTTTTATGTCATAACCAGAATCCCACAGATGACACGTGTCTAAACAAACCTTTAATTTATCGTTGTATTTAACCCCATCCAATATACTAGCCATCTCATAAAAATTCCGACCGAGCTCAGTTCCTTTTCCTGCCATATTCTCAATTACAACTTTAACATCTTGTTCCCTAGTAATTACTTCATTTAAAGATTCAATTAATAGTTTGATACCAGACTGGTAATCATTCATCCTAACATAACTTCCCGGATGAATCACTAGTTGGTCAGCGTAGTAGTAATTATCTGCAATTTCGATCTGTTTTTTCAGCAACTTTACTGATTTGGCGACGATCGTCTTATCCTCCAGATTGGATAGATTTAAACGTAAACTCGAATGTAAAGTTAGTATAAAATCGGGATGACATTTCTGTTTAATTAACTTGATACCTTCGCGTAGTTGTAATTTGGGTAAGTGCACGCTATTAAAATAATTAACAACCTCAGTAGATAAATAAATCATCGCACTTTTCAAATCCAGATACTCACATTGTTCCACTACCCTGACTAAATTATTATCTTGAAAAGCACCGCCAATTAGAGGAATCTCTTCTGTTTTTGGTTTATCCATAATATTAGGGGTTGATATAATTTTCTTACTCTTTTCTTGAAGCTTTTCAATGAACAAAACTTTAGGGTCCTTTGCTTTTTGTTGCACCATAGAATTAGGGTTTTCAATAACTTTCAAGGATGGCGGGTAAAATTTTATAGCTGAATCCTGCATTTTTAGAATTATATTTTCATCTGAGTGATAATAAATACTATTCGCTGATAAAGCTAATAATTGATCAGATTTAACAGTGTAGAAATCCACATCGTCCATTAATTTATTATTTTCTACTTGTAGTTTAGTTACCTCTTTATTTAGTTTAACAATTCTTAAATGTAGTTTTTCATTTTCTTTCTCAAACTTCAGTTTGTCTTTCGAAAGAAAATTCATCATATCAAAATCACGTTGCAATTGATTCCCCAATTTGCGAAGAGCTTGTGGGTCATTTTGACAATCTTCAATTAAACTCAAAATGTTACGTGCTTCTACGCATTCACGTTCCTCTATTTGAACTTTTATAAGTTTATTTTTCTTTTCTAGTTCAAATTTATCATTTATACGCCCTAAAATCGTCTTACGATCCACTTTAATATTGTGCTGCCGTTCTAACCACATTTTAAAATTATAAGGATTGATTTTTAGAGGAAATGCTTGCTTGTACTCCAAAAAGAAAGCTTCCAGCTCTTCCTTAGTTAGTTTTTGCTTGGTCTTCAAAACTTTCCTCCTCGGTATATACGTTCATATTTTTTCAGTTTCGCATTAATTGTTGCCTGTTGGAATTGCAACTCCCTAATCTCTTTTGCCATTTGTTTTAACCTAGCCATTTCCCAAGGATCTTCTTCTGTATTTTTTTCGAAATTAAAGTTCATTTTGCTTGCCATTACATTCAAAACATCTATTATTTCAAGCATTCGATCTTGGATATAGGAAGAACGTCTCTCATAAAACTGTTTAATTTCAATATTAAAATCCTCAGGAGAGAGATACGAGTTAGGACAATTTGTACACTCTCCCTCAAAAGAACATTTAGAAGGATCTTGTAAACATCTAATTAATGCTTCTCCATGTTGGCCAACAATGGGAAGTTTGGTGAGGTCACTATCTAATTGAGTTGAATTAAAAGTAGATTGCTCGACACGTCCATCCATTACTTCTAACCATTTTTCCAAATCGAAATATCCACTCTTATTTATTAAAGCCTTTGTTTTTAACATCTTTTCTTCGAGCAAAGCAATCTCTGACTGTGCAAACCATTTTCCATGCCTCAGATACTTTTCTTGCGTGGAAATATCTTTATGCCCGGCTAATCTTGCAATTGTAAGGGCTGATAATCCTCTCATTCTCATTTGGTAGATAGTAAAGTGTCTGGTATCTCCGAGCTTGACCCTATCAAGAGTTCTGGGTACAAAACGTCCCTTATCATTAAACTCTTTTATCAATAAATCGGGGTAATCCTCATAGATAACTTCATAAAATAGCTTTAAAAGGCGCAGCAAATGCAATTCATTAAAAAATATTGATGTTACTTTGTTATAATCGATAGATACTCTCGAGTATCTATCTTCAGTTTGTAGCATCTGAAGATACGTTGTGAATGAACATAATTGATTTACAGATGAACGATGATACGGGTTAGAAAGTTCTATATACCGATTAATATCGTTGTAAAGCTCCTCGGAAATAGGTAATTTATTTTCAATCTTGAGGCTATTAGATATCGCATTCTCGTCTTTTATACGTTCAACTTCTAACACAAAACGATTTCCTTCTTGTTGTGCGCAATCACGTTTTAAAAGAAGAAATTCAGTAGGGCGTATTGGGATGATGTTGCTTATTTTCCACCAAAGAAATAATGGGTAATAAGTAAGTAGCCTTATGGGATGGTTCTCCGCTGCTTCTTTTTCACAAAGTTGCTTAAATTCAGTTAAAGCATCATTAAAAATTAGAACGTCTGCGTAGCTTGGCAATGTACGAGATTGTTGAGGAATATCTAATGTGTCAATCGCATGAGTAATAATTTTTCTTAATTCTTTTAAATGTTCGTTCCAATTACTAAAAATTAAAAACGAATCCCAAGCATAGGCAATAATTTGAATAGATTTCTGGGGGCGAGGTTTTTCGCGAGATTCAAAATACAAATAAGTTTTAAATCTCTCAGTTGTAATTTTCGAGTTGTCTAACTCATGTCTGGTCAGAAATAAGATAATTTTATTAAACATTTTACAGACATAAGTTGCTTCAGTAGTAGTTAGTTTAATTGTTACAAAGGCACGTAGAATTTCTGTCTGCAGAGGGTCTTGAATCTGGGCAAAATTAAAATACGCGTTTTTCTGTCTAACCGTATTACGTTTGACTACCCATTGATCCTCATGATAGCTTCCTTTAACAATAGTCTTTTCATGAACCAAGTCATTAAATATTCTTTTATAATCATCTATCTTTTGCAAATCAAAAACCGTATTTACTTCCTTGGCCAATACACTGATTTCATTTAATTTTTTCACCTTTACTTTTGCAACTAAACCTCTCATTTTACTCCCCCAATAAAGTTAATTCGTACTCCATCATCCTTTTATTTTTTAGCGCCAGCTCTAATGTCTCCATGCTCTCATGATAGTGTGGTATTAATGCAAGCGTTACTTCCTCTCCAAGTTCCTCTGTTGCCTCTTGTACCAGCTTTAATAGTCTGTAAATCCATATAAACTCCTTTTGCAATTGACCCAGGTGACTAGCTAACGCCATTCTTGTTACTCTTTCTCTTAATTCATTTCCGATACTGATTAGAATTAAATCCTCAGGCAATAAAAAATCACATCCCTTACAACTAGAATTTAACGGAAATGGGCAGTGGTCCACTCCACCAGCGAGACATTGAGCATCACGTATTTTAGCAGGCATTTCTCCTCTAACTAGTGCTGAAATACATGATCGAAACTCCTCTTCATCAATTTGACAGATATCCTGTTTGATGATTTTTATTGCTAAATTTACTTTTTGAGTCTGTATTGTATTAATCATTGTGGCGAACTGCTCTGCTCCCGTGATACCATTCAACACTTGATCCATTGAATCTATCATTTTTGTTTTATTCTCATAACTGTCTACAGGCTTAAATCCACATAAACTAATGATGGACTCAATTAACTTTAATTTTGCCCCGCCAAAAAAGGTTTCATTACACAAACTTACAAGTAAATTACTCCACGGCCCATCTTTTAATTGTGCAATATAATGCTCAATCATTGTATTACCTAAACGTGCATGCCCACGTGAAGCCTGTGTCAAGATTAAGGAAGAATTGGAGTTCTTTCCATCCTCAGCAGCTTTGTATAGCAAGCGACTCATAAATGTGTTACATAATGATGAAGATGAAATAGTATTTAAATCGGAATTTGTAAGATGAGACAAAGATCTTTTAATAAATCTTCTAATGCTTACTGTGCGAATAGGACCACAAACACCACGCATATCGCATATTAAATGTTTGTATCCATTCTCATGCATATGAAGCGTACAAAGAGTAATAGCAGTCATTAAAACAATAAGGTGCGATCTCTTAACTGAGAAATTCAATTCCTTACCTTCTCTAACACGATCGTTATATTTCGACTTATTTGCTCTTAAGTCTGTGTAATGATACTGACTACGTATACGGTATGCTTCGTCTAATGATAATCCTTGATTCAGCACATATGTAAAATCTACAATACCACCGTCCTTTCGAATAAATTTTAAATCTGGAATTGCCAAGTTCGCCTTATCTCCTGATCTCCATCCTATCGAAAAGTGTAACAATAAAAATAACCAATTCATTGCATATAATCTATTAGAAACAGCCTGAGAAAGATGCATCTGAATATTAATCAAATTAGCTTCAATCTCAATGTATGTTTCTTCACTCACAATTAACGGATTTGAATTCTTATTAATTTTAACAATTTTCCAACTCACATCACCAAACTTACACTTTTCTTTATTAATCTTTAAAACATATCGCAAAAATTGCTGAAATATACTAATATTCTTACCGGTTAATAGTTTCATTTGTTGATCAATTTCTTCATGCGAGTATAACCAAATATTTTGACGTATAGGTAACAATTCATTTTGATCATTACCGCTAATTGATGTACAGAGTTTTTTGATAAAATTCGAGTAATTTCTTCCTTCTTGATGAAACCTGCTATGTTTTACACTCGTCTTCATTTTATTTAAAGCAAATTCGCAATACATTTCGAATGTTTTCTTTACAGATAGATCTATCTCGAATTCCGAAATAGAACAAAGAAATACATCTTCAGCATTCTTAAAACTTTCATAAGGAGTTCTCAAATAAGGGTCTTGATTTGCTAACGATATACATCGATCCACATCTGCCTTAAGTAACAGCTTTTGCAACACGTCTGAATCCGGGAGAACAACGAGTACTTGCTTTATTCCTTTCTCTTTGTTGTGTTTGAACAAGTTATTTGCAACCAAATTATCATACTTCGCACATAAATCCTTATGCGTATAATAAATATCTTGAAGTTTTCTTATTGAAATTTTATATTTATCTACCTCTTGTCGTGTAACAAACCATTCGTTTTTGAAATCATATATAAACAATTCTCCAAGTTGGCCTGAACGTATGAGACCCATGGTGTATTTTCTTCCAATTTTCAGCTCATCTGCAGCTTCTACTGCTGATAAACAATCATTTTTTAAAAATTCTATATAGGATTGATACTTATCAACTGACTCTTTTGTAAATAAGAAATTATAAAACAAACTACTCTGACCTTGTAACTTGTCTTTTCTCATGAGCATGTTTATACCTTGCCAGTTAATAGAAAGCTTTAACATCGTTTGCTCAAATGTATAGTAATTTGAAGTATCAAAGTTTTTATCAACAATCCACTCCTCTACTAACGACTTACTAACAATGTAACCATGTAATATATTCTTTCGAATATAGATATGATCTAAATGACGAGAAATATGTTTTTCAAGTGTTCCATAGCTCAATTGAAGGTACTCACATATGTCTGATATTGTAATTTCGAGTGCTGAGTCATATTTCGACTCACTCAATGCACTGAGTATTACATTCTTTGAAATAATTTTTCCGTAAAAAGGATTGTTAATCACTTTGTTAGGTTCTGCTGAAATCAACCTATTAAATGAATATTCATGAATATTCAACATTTCTTTCGCTTCCTTTAAGGTGATAAATACATCCCAATTCACTGAGGAAGCATACTGAATGATTTTTTGTTCATTCAAATAATTTATACCTTTTATTTTTCTAAATTTAATTTCAACCTCATTTTTAATAATTATTCTTCTAAATTTAAATTCGCTAATCCCAATTATTGCTGCAGCCAGCTTTGTGTTAATATAACACTCATTTTCAATCACAATTTTATCCATGCAATCCTCCTACTAAATAACTACTCCGAACTCTTTAAACTTTTCGTCGATTTTGCTCAATGTTTCTTCGATTTGTTCAGTTGTAATACTAGTTCCCTCTAAATAAGGTAAAGATGATAACAATGAAGAATCTCCTCTAGCATACATAAGGTCGAGAGCACTTGAACCTGATTTTGCAATGATATTGGAGAACATGCCTCTGGTAATATGAAATGCCCACTTACATTTTTCTAAGTTACTTGCTAACTGAATCTCATCCCTTGTCCCTATGCTTAAACGTTTAAGAAATTGATTTTTAATGGTATTGAATGCTTTAGACATCGCAGCTGAGGTATATGGCTTACCATATGAATTCAGAAATAGAGCATGTGAGTAATCAATTTGACGATTTGGATAAAAAGTTTCTAAAAGCTTAATATGTCTCTTGTATAGAACTACCAGCATATTATTAATATTGTATACTCGTTGATCCCTGCGTTTGATTTTAACCTTTCCATGATGGCCAGTGGATCCATTAGGGCCGAACATAATACGTTGATTTTTTATATCGACAGTAAATCCATCCTCGCCGTTTGGCCCATTAATTGTTTTAATTAAGTCTTGGTGCCTTATGTTGCAGATTTCTCCTATTCGAATACCTCCGAAAATACCAAAGTAGATAGGGAGCGCCATTTCAGGCCTTCTTATGATGGAATCCAATAAAAAAATTGGAATAAGATCAAAAGGAAGCCCGTGCAAGATTTTTTGTCTACTCCCCTGATTACGATTACTTAATACTTTAGCAGAGCGATTTTGATTTATATGTTCTGAAAATACAGATCTAACGCCATAAGAATTTAGGGTAACGGTAAAATGATTGATAAAAATATGTTTCATAGGAAATATGATCGCAAGATAGTAGAGAAAATCTGATAATCTCGCTCGCTTCTTATCAACAGTCTCTACAACATTTGGTTTTGCCTGGAACTCTCTATCCTGATCTGTGCGAATTTTTTTTCCAACGAATAGCTGAAAATTCAAAAATGATGTCATATGTTCAAATTTCAGATCAGTCAAATCATTAATTTGATAATTGTCTGCATAATCAATCCATATATGATTCAAAAAGCTTGTAACTACATAGGCATATTGCCTGAGGGTTCCACTACTCAGTCTCCCTTTTTCCAAACCAAATAGATATGCCGTAATAGGGTGATAAGTTCTCCTACCTGTCACAAGGCATTTAAGATATATGAGATATGTCGTCTTTTGATGTTCTCGTTTCGCTAGCACCTCAACTACAACAAATTTATGAGAATATCGTGATTCATCTGATTTGTATTCAGGATTTGGAAAAGAGTCAACATTCCACTCATCATATTGGTTAAACATTTAGACACCTTCTCTCACATATGTAGGAATAGAAAAAAAACCAACCGTTATGAGTAGTATTGAAAAGCCTAGATAAACTAGACCCTATCAACAAAACAACTAACAATTGGGTTAGTATATAAATATTGGTTGAATTATATCAAATAGGTAATTAATAAGCAAGTAGAGATATCATCTAAACAAACTATGACATCAATGGTTCGCAAGTAAAAATATATATTCTTACAATGTTGATTACTCCCTGTATCTTAAATTTAATTTTTATATAACCTCTGCTCTTTTTTGAATAAATTAGTCACGTCAATCGCTACAACTTGACCATAACTAGTATCCTATCCTATCATCTTCATGACAATCATCAGTACTTCCACGATGGTTTCATCCCCAAACTTCGCTTGTGATGTTTGGTCAATTTTCTCGACCAGCTCAAGCATAGTCTCATTGGAGGTAGTGGAAGAACAGTTCTATGACGTGCTCTATACCTCTATTCATCCATCGTTATCTCAGATTCCGATATCTTAAAACAACTAAAAAAAGACCAACCAGAAGTTTCTGGCTGACCTTATAATTTGAAATTGTACCGTTTAAATATTCTTCAGATAGGTGCACTTCATTCAACATATATTCGATGAGAATCTTTTCATTTACTTTGGTCTAATCACATATTCAAATTCATTGATAAACTGAGCTTAGCAAATTCTCTACATTTGGCTCGAATCTGAATGTACACTACCAATCTCTGTAAGGGCAAAAAATACAATTAGATTCTCCTGCAGGGTATCCTAATTCCCCACTGAATTTCACCCTGTATATAATGTTTATTGATCATTTTCTTACTCATGTGTGCTTTACTTGATTTCCCCCTCCCTATGATGAGTAGCGATTATTAATCAATTATATTTTTTCAGATCTCATTTTAAATAAGCATTAGTATTAGCCCAACTTTCGCAATTCAAATCTCCAAACAAACCCTTGATATATCTGGGTAAACCAGAGATCCATTCCTTTAGTTGACAAAGAACAGCCGTTTTGTTCTCCTTTGTTTTCGCCTGGGACATTTCGAGGAATAAGTTCAAGAGTTGCTGAAGTGCGGTCTGGTAATCCAGATCACGGACTTCATCGGCAAAGATGAAAAAAATCCGCCTAGTGTCCGGTCATCACTCGACTGCCGTCATTCGTACTCCATCGCCAAATAACAGCTAAATACAATGGTCGTGTGGCTAATCAATTGGTCAAAGGAACGACCTTGAAATTCGGTTCCCAGTTTCAAATAGCTTTTAGTGACTTTGAAAAAGGTTTCTATGCTCCAGCGCATACCGTAAATTCGTACAATTTCAACGGCATCCAGTGTCACATCCGTACTTAAAATGGCAAGCCATTCCCGTTTTTTATTCCGGTTGCGGACAAAAACAAGTTGCACAGGAAGCCCACAAGCCGTTTGTACGATAACGGAACCTTTAATATCTTTTGTATTCGAGGCAGGAAGGCTTTGAAACACCTCACGCAGTGTCATTCGCTTCCCTTGTATCAGATAGCGTTGCTTCATTTCTTTCAACATACCAATCACAGGAAGCCCTTGAGCAGCGAGTTCACGAAAGAGTGGAGCTTGAGTAAACCAACTATCCATAAGTACGTAGTCGGCGGTGAATCCTGCACGTAGTGCCTGTTTTAGCAAGGCTACGACAGCATCTGGCTTCCGGGAAGAGGCCTCCATACGACGTTTGTATCCGTGACTGCGTTTAGAAAGAGTCGAAGACATCTCGCACAACCGATTGGTGATTTTGGCGGAGGACAGCATGACAAAATCAAGCGGAGCAAAGCTAAATCCGTCCGACCAACCTAGTGTCAGCATGGTGTATCCTTTGGTGAATTTACCCGTAGAGTGGTCAAAACTCGAGTCAATAACTCTGCTTTTTCACTCCGGTTTCGGCTCAAAACGAAATCGTCGACAATGAACATACGTACGCGCTGAGAAGAGATGACCGATTCGAAATGACGCACGATGCGAAGACTCAAGGCCTGCAAAAAGCGTCGCCAAGCAAATGAAGCTTTATTCAAAAAACGGTAGATCACATCTTTGCCGGGAAGATCTGCTGCGCGGTCGCTTTCTAAAAGGCGGAACCAGTTCTTTCCTTCGAAGACCAAAGAGAACACGATATGAAAAATGGCTAGACTGGAAAGACCGAAAGATTTGGAAATACCCGCTTGCCGCAAGGTTTTTCCAATGAGAAGAGTAGCAAAAAGTTTGGAAAAGCGAGACTGTTCAGACAGGGAATGTTGTTGTAACATAGGATTACGCACCTTTCTTGTTGGCATGGTAAGCTCGACACTTCCATGATACCAAACAAGCGAGGTGTTTTTTGTCAATACGAGTAAATCTACTGAATTCTCCTTACGCGCTCAAGAGTTTAAGTCATTTTTCTAGGTGCGAAAGTTGAGTTAATGAATATAATAAAGTTAGAAATGGGGGAGATACCTTGAACGCCCGACAGTATTTTTATAAGAATGTAATGCCTTCGTTTGTAGGAATAAGTTATCAAAAAGCAATGAAGATTAAATTGCCACAAGGAAATAGGGCGACCAAAAAAATATGGAGACATATTCCTAAATTTAGTAATGATCGCATTGTAGAGGATATTGTTAAGGATCTGTTGAAACTACATATCCCGCGATCATACACAAACCGACTTGAGTATTTATTCGTTGCCAAATTGAGAAGTCATGAATACCAAGCTGCAGCCCTTATAAAACCACGAGAATTTCGTGGGGATTTGATATATTATCATGTTGGTCTAGCTGACTGCTTATATGAGTTTTCAATTTATTATTTCGAGTTTGTCGGTAAAAAAACGTCTAACAATATTCTAGAAGATCATGGATTGAGAATTGCGCTTATGGCTCAAGATTGGAGAAAAACACGTCCTCTTACGATTGACCTCGATCCAGATCTCGTCGTTAAGTCTTTAGACGAAAAATTAATGGCGAGAGCAGCTAATATTGCAGTTTTGACAGATAAATTTGTTATATGCCATGAAATTGCTCATCATTTACTCGGCCATACCGGAAAAGCAAACGATGCTTATTCTCTTTTAGAGAAACTGCCACAAGAACTAAAATCGTGGGATAATAATACTAATCCTCATGCAATTGAACTTCAAGCAGACGCATTAGCCACAATATTTATGCTAAAGCTTAATGAAACATCATTGATAAAAGGAATTAGAAATAAATCTCAAGAAGCATTTGAGGCAATTCTTGGGTGCCTACTAGTACTACAAGTAAATAGATTCCTTTCGAATGATCCAGATACAGCAACCAATATGTATCCTTCTGATAATGATAGATTGGATAGCTGTCTTGCAATACTTTCATATTACACCACACCGCAGTTTCCTGAATGGGTAAATGCCCATCTAATAATTATGTTCGCTTATCTAAACATGCTTCAAGATTATTCAGATATGATCGAAAATAGTTCATCTGAAAGAGAAGTTAAATCTATGAAAGATAAACTAAAACTCCTTTTGCATGTTAGAAATGGAATACCAAAGAGTACTTGAATAGACTTGTCAGTAATTTGAAAAATAGCTTTATTAAGATACAGAGGATAAAGCATTTAATTTTATGCGATCATAATGATATATTAGATATACATACAGCCTACGGTTATTTAAAAACTATTTTCCAATAAAATCCGGAAGGCAATTATTGAAAAAACTTACTCTCCTTATACTCCATACGAATAGAGTAATATTCACTTAAGTAAGAGGCGCACATGGTCTATAAATTAATTATCTTAATAAGGAGAATTTTATGAATGTAGAATTTGGGCGTTACCTAAAATGGGCTGGAAATTTAATTGCTACACCAGTATTAATATATATTATAGGTTTTGTTTTCATTCAAGGGGCGTTTGGTCCACTATTAGATAGTGGCTTCTTTTTTATGAGTGACAGATTGTCAAGCCAAGTGCGACACTTCAACCTGAAAAGCTTCGTGTGCGGTTTTCCATCCTAGACACTTTCGAGGACGGTTATTAATAAGGAACACAGCGCATGCTATTTCCTCTTCTGTAACGTCTGCGAAATCATAGCCTTTTGGAAAGAACTCTCTTAACAATCCGTTGGCATTTTCATTCGCACCTCGCTGCCAAGAGGAATAAGGATCGGCAAAATACACCTTCATCCCATGTAAAGCAGTTAGGTGTTCGTGGCAGGCAAATTCTTTACCACGATCAACGGTAGCCGTTACGAAGGCCGTTGCCGGGATCGATAGGACAGCCTGTTTATAGGCGATTTCCATGGAAGAGGCTGTACGATCCTGCATTTTAATCGCGTGGTAGAACCTTGTTTTACGCTAAGCTAATGTGGCTACGAAGGCTTTGCTTTTTCCACGATTAGAAACAACCGTATCCAGTTCCCAGTGCCCGAAGGCATCTCGCTTACGTATCTCTTTGCAGCGCTGGTGAATGGATAACCCGAGCGTAAAACGTCCGCGCCTCTCTAACGGTTGACGACGTTTTCCTTCATGCCTTAGAAAGGCTGTATTTCCTTTAACAAGCCTTCCTTGGTACAGCCATCGGTAGATCGTTTTATGGCATACCTGAAGATGGGGCTCGTCCCGTTTCATCCTGCCTTTAATCTGTTCAGGCGACCAGGTATCTGTGAGCTTCATCGTGATGTAACATTGCCTTTCAGTATTCCATTTACCCGAAGGTTTACAACGGGCTCGCTTGGTGATATACGATGTCTGGGCTCGATTTGCACAGTAAGACTCTTCTGTCCCTTGACGCTTGAGCTCGCGAGATAGGCTGGAGTGATGACGCCCAAACTTACTTGCAATTGCTCTAGCCGACCATCCCAATTGATGGAGTAAATCTAGCTGCCTTCTCTCTCTTATGGTAAGATGTTGGCAGCTCATGGCTGATTCTCCTGTGTAGGGGTAGTGTGGTAGCTTCATTCTACACACGAATCGGTCATGGGTCATTTTTAGGTGTCACACTTCATATTACAATCCGTCATATAAATAGACAAGCCACGGTACAATAATTTCAAAAATCAATTATTAAAGAATTTAGGAGGAACAAGTATGTCTAAGAAAATATCTATGCATGCGCTGGCAAAATCAATTGAGGACGAATTCTATAACAAATCAGAAAACGGCAAAGTCTCCCCTTCATATAAAACCATCGAAAGACGTTTTATGCAGTTTGTTGGGTCATTTGGTATTGATATTAAAGAATTAAAAAATAAAAATGGTGAGATTTATCTAGAGGAAACCGAAGCAGTCTTTGTTCAAGGGATCATTGCGCAGTCTCTTGATAAGAAAGGATTTGTCTATAAGTTTCTTATCACTGGAGAATTAAATGAACTCGATCTTGCTACTCTTTTAGAAATCGGGGACTTCATGAAATATATGTATGAATATATGACTGACAAAATGAGTGATGACGATCGGGACTCCTACATAATGGATTTGAACCGCAATTTTAAGTATACCGCTTTGTTAGAACGCGAAAATATATATCGGTTAATTGATGCGCTTTATTTAAACCTAAACTCACTGCTTTATTCACATCAGGTATCGCTTCTACTCGATCTTAAAAAAGTACTAGAAAAGGAATTTGTCCGGTCCAACATAGAAATTGTCCTTAATACTATCGAAGTAGCCCAAATAATAAAGGATCATAAGGAAATGACCGGCGAAGCCCGCATTGATTATGATTACTTAAACAATGATGATATTGCGGAGGAATACAGGCAAAGGGATCGGGATATACTTGTTTTTCTAGAGGAAAACCCACTCATTAAGGAGCATATAGAAACTAAATTGAACATGACAGTCGAAGAACTATTTAAATAACGTGGACAAAAACCGTCATGTACTGTCCGTGCTTGTCCCCTGCAATCATGATAGTATCAATACATACTTCAACGTAAAGGGGAAACTTCAAAATGACTAAAAAAGCTAAGAAATTTTACGGTGTCCGGCTGGACGGCGAATACGTCGCTGTACTGTATGAAAAATCCGAAGCCAAAAAAATCCGAAATCTGAAACGAGAAATTGACAGACTCATGTATTTTGAGGAGCATCAAGACGAATATGGCGATGAGCAACTTTGGGAGATGTGGCAGCACAACGGTAATCATTATGAGGTGGATAAGCTAAAACGTGTCTCCTCTTCCATTTCTACTGCTGATGATGTGGAAGATTCATCGGACTGGAGCATATGGGAATATAAGGATGGGTACAGTGGCGATACGCATAGCAGCAGTGATCTTGAAGATGTGCTGCTTGATGGGGACTCTTTGGAGAATGAACTTGAAAAACTTCAGGAGATCTTGGAGGAGCTAGGCGGTTGATAAACAGTAGTCTGGCTTTCTACCCGATTACTTCTCTTTCGAAGTGGTAGCAAACACAGGGTTATTAATGAAGAAATCCATTAATAGCCCTGTGTTAATTCTATTGATTCCACATTAACACGGGTAATGTTATCTGGGGTCTGTCAATAATTTTGTGTAAACTCATTTATAAGGAACTCCCCCGAGGGGGAGTTGGCCTGTTAGCGTAGATGCTGGCCGACTCGATCTGGGAAGAAAACGGAGAGTTGGAGCAGCATTTGTCCCCAGTTCTGAACACGACCGGTCCATTTGCGGACGACGTCCCTGGTCGAGAGATAGAGCATTTTGAGTAGAGCTTCATCCGAAGGGAAGATGCTTTTACCCTTCGTGACTTTGAGGAGTTGGCGGTGGTAGCTCTCGATGATATTGGTTGTGTAGATCAGCTTCCGAATGTCTGGTAGGTATTTGAAGAAGGTCGCCAGTTCGTCCCAGTTATTGCGCCAGGAACGGACGATTAGTGGATACTTCGTACCCCAGATTTCCTCCAATCGATCAAGCTCTGCAAGAGCAGCATCTTCTGTGGTCGCCTTGTAAATCGGCTTTAGATCAGCCGTCACTTTTTCAAGTCTTTGTAAGAGACGTAGCGCGTTGAATTGCGAATTTGATGGATGATACACTTCTGAATTTCGGTCTGCGGATAGCATGCGGTAATGGCTTGCGAGAAGCCGGTCAGGTTGTCCACACAGGTGATGAGGATGTCTTGTACACCGCGATTCTTCAGCTCATTGAGTACGCTAAGCCAAAACTTCGAGGACTCGTTCTCACCGATCCACATGCCCAGCACGTCCTTGTTCCCATCCAGATCAATGCCGATGACCATGTAAGCTGCTTTGTTTACAATGGCAACCATCTTGCTTCACTTTAAAGTGAATGGCATCGAGAAAGACCACCGGATACACGCCTTGCAACGGTCGGTTCTGCCACTCTTTAATAAGCGGTACGATCTTGTTGGTCACGTTGGAAATGAGCGTTGGCGAGACGTCGATGCCGTAAAGGTTAGCCAGATGATCCTGAATATCTCGTGTGCTTACACCCTTAGCGTAAAGCGCTACGATCTGGTCTTCAATGCCCGTTACGTTGGATTGGTGCTTCTTGATGACGAGCGGTTCGAACTCGCCTTGACGGTCGCGTGGAACAGCGATTTCTTGCTCTCCATATCTCGCTCATGACCGTTGTACGACTCTTGCCATTATGGCTGTTCGTTGTCTGCTTGTTCTTGACATCATGCTTGTCGTAGCCTAGATGCGTGTCGATCTCCGCTTCAAGCATCTCTTGAATGGTCTCTGCAAAAAGATCTTTAAGCGCATTTTGCGCATCCTGTGCCGTCACCAATTTTTTCTCCTTGATGAAATGACGCAGTTGCTCTTTTGTCCATAATCCCATGTGTTCTCCCAACCCTTCTTCTACTTCTATTTTAGTAGGTTTAGGAGTTGTAGAGTAGAAGAGCGCCTTTCCTTATAGGATTGTACGCTCCCCCCTCGCAGAACCGTGCTTGCGCTATTTACGCACACGGCTCCTCATCAAAAGATTCACACGAGAACCTTACTGTTAAACACGCTCGAATATATTTTCGGTCTCGGTAATGGTTTTTCTTTCATTAGCAATAGAAACTTTTCCCAAGTATAGCTATTTCGTTGACTTCTCCGATTCATCCATTTAAATAGCAGCTTCATTGTGCTGTACCAATAACTCGACAGCATGGGGCCATTGTCGGTGATACCGNCTCCGATTCATCCATTTAAATAGCAGCTTCATTGTGCTGTACCAATAACTCGACAGCATGGGGCCATTGTCGGTGATACCGTAGTATCTGTAGTGCCCGTGAGTTTGGCTTTAAGCTGTTCGAGTAGCGATTGAACAGGAAGGGTTCGGTTGGTCTTTATCCATGCCTTCATTCGTTGAACAGCTGAATGGAATTTCTTCCTGCTCGTTCTTCTCTTCACTCTAAACTTCCCATTCCTGCTTTTTCCGCAGTAGTGAGTAAAGCCCAGAAAGTCGAAAGTTTCCGGCTTGCCTGTTCCTCTGTTCTTCCTGTTTTGTTCAGCGAATTGGCCAAACTCTATGAGTTTGCTTTTATCTGGAGCGATCTGCAAGTTGAACTTTTCCAGCCTCTCCTGCAATTGTAGATAGAAGTTTCTAGCCTCGCCTTCGGATTGGAAACAGCANTTTGCTTTTATCTGGAGCGATCTGCAAGTTGAACTTTTCCAGCCTCTCCTGCAATTGTAGATAGAAGTTTCTAGCCTCGCCTTCGGATTGGAAACAGCATACAAAATCATCCGCATATCGARCCATATGCGACTGGCCTCTATACTGCTTCTTCATTCGTTTTTCAAACCATAGATCGAGTACATAATGCAAGTAGACATTCGCCAGTACCGGAGAAATAATTCCGMCCTGCGGCGTGCCTTGTTCGGTTTGCCGACGAGTTCCCTCTTCCATTATTCCCGCCTTAAGCATGCGCTCAATCAGTTGCAACAGTTTGCGATCCTTGATTCGAACCTTCAGGCATTTCATCATCCATTTATGGTCTACGTGATCGAAGAACCCCGCTATATCAGCATCTACAAGCCAGTTCGTTTTCTTCGTCATGATGATCGTATTTACCTTTCTCAATGCATCATGGCATCCGAGTCCGGGGCGAAATCCGAATGAAGATTCCAAAAAGTCCTGTTCGTATATCGCGGACAGGATTTTACTTACAGCTAGCTGCACAATCTTATCTTCGTATGCTGGAATGCCTAGTGGTCTCATCTTATGGGTTCCGGGCTTTGGGATATACACACGTCTGACCGGTTGCGGTTTGTACGCCATCCTACGCAGGGATTGATGGAGATCCTTTATATTCACACTTAGATTCTCCTCGTACTTCGCTTTCGTTACTTCGTCCACTCCGACGGCTTTGTTCCCGTTTAACTCCCGGTGACACATGAATAGCGATTCTTCATCCAGCAGATGGATCAGACTTGTGAATGGCTCTTTGGGCTTTTCTTTGGCTAATTGTGCTATCTTAACAAGTTTCGTTTTCAATTCGTTTCCACCTCTGCGTGTGGCAATTGTGTCCTTCGTCAAGACCTTCTGATGTGGCTGCCTTCTCTCCACTGCCATTACGCAGCTTCTTTGATACTACTCAGCCATCCGACTCCCTATCTCTCATTTGCTTTCCTTGCTTGGTTTTCGCTTGTACGGCATAACCGCTGCTTTGAGGAAGAGATAGGGTCTCCCGGGTTGCCATTCATTCTCGATCTGTAACGTGCCAAGCTCTAAGACCCCGGAGTGCCCGTTCAAGCTCACCTTATCGCTTGAACCGATTCTGCCTTCTGCATGTGTAACTACATCGGCCTGTCTCCACGTATTTTCGGGGCTCAATCACTTCAGCTTGCGCTTTCGGCCCGTTATATTGCCGTTCTACGCTTAAAACCAACCGTTACCGATTAGCCTCCAAGAACTAGCTACAGGACTGCTGGTTAGGCTTTATCCTGATGGGACTCCCACCCACTAGAATGAACGACCTTGCCCGGCCGCACTACACANTTAGCCTCCAAGAACTAGCTACAGGACTGCTGGTTAGGCTTTATCCTGATGGGACTCCCACCCACTAGAATGAACGACCTTGCCCGGCCGCACTACACAAAATTATTGACAGACCCTATTAAAACAATATTTGAACGAACGTGGTGACGTTGAAACGGATACTCTTTTCATCAATGTTGAAGGAAATGCGCGCTACGTATGCGAACGATTCATCTCACACTTTCAGGCAAACCATGGCGAAATTCTATATCTTAAATAATGTCGATGTGTTTACCCTGCAACAATTTCTAGAGCACAGCGCTTTGGATATGGTCCGTTATTATATTGAGCTCTTCAGCAAGGACATCCGGGAACAGCATTAAAAGTATAGTCCGGGCCTTTCCCCCTCATAAGTCCCAAAAATTCTATCAACGAAAAGAGTTGGGCTTCAACGTAGAATAACTTATTTACTCCTTTCAATATCGAAGAACTGAACCTACTTACAGAGCTCTTGCCGAAATTCAATAACGTCGGGGGCCTCTAAAAATCCGTGCAACATTTAACTCCCTCCCCCCATTTGGTCTAGTATGTTTAGCAAAATGCTTTACGTCTTTTTTTGCGTAATCTGTTATTTCACCCGCGCCCGCCAATAAGTCATCAAAATATGCTAAGTGCTCGTAAATAGCCTGCTCAGTTCGCTCCTGCAGCAATTCGGATTCTCTTTTCAATTTAAATGCAAAATCCCTTGTTATCGCTTTGACTACGGAACGTTCTTGTTCAGCGATTGCCTTCCTGTATTCATCGATTAACTTAATAAAAAGTTCATTCTCCTCGTCCGTCCATCTCTTTGTTTTTGTCGCTTCAGCAATCATTCTTCCCGTATTCACATACCGATCATAATGAGGAGTTCTAAGCTCCGAATATCGATCTATCTGAAACAGATAATTATTCACTGCATCAGTCACGCTCTGGAGGCCAATAACGCACTCTCTCTTTAATGCTATGTTTAAACTATTTAGTTCCTCAATGTAAATAGGATCGGATTCTTTGGAATAATTCACATCGAGCAGTAAAGGAAACGCTGAGTCCTCGTTGCAACGAAGAGTCAGAATCGTAAAAGTATGAGCCGGATTGTGAATTAAAAACAGATTTACTCTTAACCAATATAATGGTTGGCTTTGCTCCAGAATGTCTTGAAAACCGACCACCTCAATCACATAGTCTAGTTTATGTTCATTATCTTGATGATTGAGTTCCTCAAAACAATATGACATTTGTCTAAGTATTGCCTGTATATTCTCCCAAATTGGAGTGTAACTTATTAATTCGTAATTGGCATCAACCCATTGTATACGTTCCATTCTATACTCCCAATGTTATAGATTCATCACAAATGAAATTGGTAAATGATCAGAATATTCTTCCTTGTTCGGAACTAATTTCTGAACGCCGGTAGTCTTGCTTTTCATCGTCTTCAACAAGTCAATTGAACCGACCTTTTTTATAATTTTAAACGATTTATTTACAAATGCCTTGGTCTTTAATAGTTCATAAGACACCAACACCTGATCTAGTAAATGCCAATAAGGATTATAGCTATCAACCTTTGAACGATAGAAGTAGGTTCCATTTGGATAGGGCAGACTGTAAGCCTCCCATGAAGGATTATAGTAAAAATCACTTTTCACCATTCCAAATGTACGAATCGGATTATATTCAATTTCCTCGGCACACATAATAGCGTTGAAACCGGTTGCACCCATTATCCCTTTTTCATATGGATTCATGTTAAAATCACCGACAATTATTTTCTTATTAATATTATATTTGTTGATAAGCCTTCGATGTTGCCCCGCGAGATCATATAAATTACTTGCATCTACGCTGTACTTATCATGAAGATGCACCCCGGCAACGAGAACATCAGATCCATTAATGGTGTACACACAAGAAGAGACTCTTTTATCTTCATTTATTTTGGGAGTAGCTGCACTCAAATTATCAAACAGCATTACTTTTTGTTTACTAACAAATCTGGCCGTAAAAGCAGGATCCACTTTAGTGCCTAATTTTATAGAAAGCGTTGCCGGATCAACTTGATCAGCTTCAGCTAACAGCAGCACATTCACCTTTTCTTTTTTAACTAGTTGCACCAGTAAATCCGTATGGTCTTTATGGTTAATATTCCAAAATAGAAACTTGACAGGCACTATACTCCACACCTCAATTTCGAAATGAAATACTCTCTGAATCTGCAAATAGCTTAATCTCTCCATGTATGATAACAAAAAGGATGCTCCTGTAGTGGGCAACCTTAATTTAAACAGGCTAGTAATTTACCATAGTTATTAAGTTCCTTTAATCTCTAGCACTAATTTATCTTTATAAGTCTCAACATTTCGATTATCTTCGCCATTGTTCTGACTCTATCTAATCTCGTCAAATTTGCCACTACAGCCTAAATTTTTTCAAAATCACCTTAAGAGTTTCGATAGCCATCCTTTTGTGTGTAATATCTACATTTTCGATTAAATAGGATAGTTAAGCAACTTCACTTCATTTCTCAATTGTTTCAGGTTTTCTTTCTAAAAAAATGACTTTAACATCAATGTATTTTAGAGAATTAATTATATGTTCTTTATCACTATGAGTCAGTGAGTCTTTCGTAGAAGCAAGATGGAGACAGATTTCCCATTTCCGTTCATGCACGTTGCAATTCTCAATAAATTCAAGTACTCTCCGCAAAGCAGTCTCCCATTTAATTACCGTTCCTTCGCCGACTACAATATATGAATCGCTTTCAGTTCTATATAAATAAACGTTGGATGATTTTAGTGTTTTTCGTTCAATTAGATAAACAACCTCAGATAGATGTGTAGACAGTATTTGATCCAGATTACATGAAAAAAGTGCGCTGGTTCTATCTTTAGAGTACCTGTTCATAATACTATCTTTAATGTAAGTCCTTATACGTTGTTGTCCCATATAGTCTTTCAAAACCCCGCCAACTCTTGGATCTGCAACAAGATTGTTAAAGAAAGTGCTGTTCTTGTTTCTATCTTGACTAAAGTAATCCACTTCATCAGCTTGTTGATGTACTATTTTACGTATATTTTGTACAACATTACGCGGCAGTTTAATTTTACCTTCCATTATAATCCCTCCGGAAAAACAAGCTTCTCAGAATCAGCATAATCACCTAGATCAGTAATATCTTTCAACCATTCATTCACGAATCTATGAGCACTGCGATCGTTGAAAGAAACCATTCCATCTTGTAAAAATAAGACCTCGTAATCCCCTCCTTTTTTCTTTCCCTCAGTATCCATATTCATTACATCGGCAATCCTTCTTATATCCGATACAAAGTCAAGAACGACTACCTTTTCCTTCCCAGGGGATAAACGCAATCCTCTTCCTAATTGTTGGATAAAAATCCTCCTAGAATGTGTTGCTCTCAAAAAGACAAGCAAATTAACATCAGGTATGTCAATTCCTTCATTTAAAAGATCAACAGCAATAATTGCGGAATATTTCCCTAGTGCAAACGCTAGTAGCATCTTTCTTCTTTCAATTTTATTTTGTCCCGATATCGCAACACATGAAATCCCGGCAGCATTTAGCATTATTGAAAATCTGTGAGCATGTTTAATTGATGGTGAAAATATAGCAATCCTCGGGCTAGAGGTTTGAGATGATACTTTCTTGATTTCACTGATTATTGCTTCATCCCTTTGCGGAATAAAAAGCTTTTTATTAAGTTCTCGAATAGAAAGACGTTTTTTTGATATGTTGGGAATGACCCTCCAGTTGATATTGTCACAAAACAGCCTATAATCCACTTGCGCCAAGTATCCCATAGCCATACCGTCAACTAATGAAACCTGAGCAATAGGGTTCCCAAAAACTTCACTAATTGATTTTCCATCACCACGCCATGGCGTGGCTGTCATACCTACAAGAAATTGTGGCGCAAGGTGTTCGATGCATTTCCTGAATCCAGTGGCTAATGCATGATGAGCCTCATCAATCACCACCACGTCAAAAGTATTAGGCTCAATCCCACCTAAATAACCATAAAAGGTCTGATATAACCCTACGTTTATTCCATTGATAACTAAAGGTGGTGCTCCTTCGAAAAATAAATGCGTTGGTACTTCCTTAGATATTTCCGACCAAATACTTTGTTCCAGTTGCAACGCTAGGTCTTGTGCGTGACATAAAAATAATATTCGCTTATGTCCACTCTCCCAAAGATGTCTAATAATTCTTGCTGCAATAAAGGTCTTACCCAGTCCAGTGGCTACCACATATAAAGACTTTTTGTAGCCTTCGTTATACATTCCCACCACTTTAGAAATTATATCCCTTTGATAACTACGCATTTCTTTTGCTGAATGTGGGATATCCGGTAATTGCTGAACCAAACTTTTTAGAAATGAACCATTCCATAACCTTAGATCAAATCCATGATCATTTAAATCCTGTTTCCTTTTAGTTGTAGAATCTCTAAAATCCCCATTTGTGGCAACCACGGCTACATTGGCATTGTACAAGGACATTGCGTGAATAACCTGATTAATCGCTGGTGTACCTACGTAGTTACCTCTAATTACAGCCTTAACCTGAACTACCCATATCTTCGGTTTACCGTCTAGGTCACGTATTCCAATGATATCCGCACCTTTGTCACCACTACCACCTATCACTGCCACATCTCTCCAGCCAGCCAACAGCATCAAGCGAGCGACAACTCTTTCTAAAGCGCGCCAATCAAGTCCGGTCATTATAGCTTCTGTTAGAAATGTCATGAAACAATTTCTCCCATAAGAAACTCTACACTCAATGAATAACGATAAAGCTCATTTTTACTTAGACTTCCACTTCTTTCACCCAGAATAACAGCGGCGTCTTTTAAAAATGAAATTATTCGCTCACGTGCTCCGTCTTTTAAACGATCATATGCCTTCTGATCTAAACTCGCACAAGCTAAATTGTTATACATGGCTTTGAACACTTTACCGTCGAAAAGTTCTTCGGGGAATTGGCTTATTACTCTAATCAATGTTTTTACTGGGACAAATTCCAGCGCATCTATCCCGTCTGATGTTTTTAAATTAAATGCGCTGATTAGGTCCCCATTGGATAACATTGCTTGGACAGTATCTTCCGTTTCTCCAGGTGATTCCTGTACACATGCTATAACATCAGAGTATCTGTGTGCCAAACCATCTATCATTTTCTCCCTAAGGATTTGGAACAGTTCTTCCGCACGTTCCTTTAGACTTATCTTATCAATTCGGGCTTCCTTCATTTTCTCAATTGATAATTGAGAATAAATTGTTAGGAGATCATTCTCTCCCTCACGAACCATGAATTTATGAGCCAAATAAATTAGTAATAAACTTTTAGGTGTATTGGGATACTGAGATAAAAATGTATGCTTCTCGTCGTAAAAAAAATCACATTCAACACCTTCTGAAAAAAATGCGCACGGGGCAACTAAGCCATTAATTTTTATCTCACCTTTTGTTACCTCCCTAGCTCTTACTTTAAAAGAAGGCTTTGAATCATAGGTATACGATCCCGAAAGAGTTACACTTTCTCTAGAACGAAGTAAAAGTTCATCACATGTAGAAGAACTGCTCTCTTCTTCATTCTTTACAGTTGTAAAGATTCCAGGAGGACGTGGAGGAATTACATCCTTGTTTTCAGGATGTGCTACGTTTAAATATTGAAACGGATCATCGGAAGGTCTCTCCCCGGTATCTGCCTCTGGCCCAGTATCTCCTCCCAAAGTTGCGTTCGTTCTGTCAGCCTCCACAACCGCTTGCCACCATTTGGTATCATCCAGGAAGTCAGGATCATTTTTGAGAAATCTCATTAAAAACTCTCTCGCAGTCTCACGATCTACGGCTAAATTTTTTGTCCCTTTCTCGGTTCTCCGGTAGGCTGTCGCTAATAAACCGACGGGAGAAGTGTTATCTCCTTCAAACCCCATAGCTTTTCTTTGTTTGGGTAAAATCGGCCCAATCCCTCTTAATGCCTCCACGGTTTGTTGCCAAGAAATATCTGTTCTATCGAAGTCATTTTTTTGATATGTTGGTATAAGATAATCTACTTCCAACTCACCAACGATTCTTCCGCCAACAGTGCTTCCCAATTCGATGGGATACTCAAGCGTTGAAGTACCTGTCAGAGGGTTATCATATGTAAACAAAACTTTACTTGAAATAAGAATTTTCCTCCCATTTCTTATAAAGTCAATGCCGAAATCATTAGTGTCAAAATAGCATTGTATGCCAATCCAGCCTTTTAACCTTTTCTGCCTCTCAATTATATTAGGCGGCAGGTTCTCTCCTGATGTGACTTTGTAACGAAAATCAGCTTCCTGCTCGGAAGATAAGTATCTATTCTTATCGACGTCGAATAATGCGGTTCCCAGGATTCTATCTACTTTTTGAACAGCCTCGACTTTATTGCCTCCACGCATAACAAATCTTGATGCTGACCACATGCAGTACTTCTTAGGGGACAATCTAATCCCTTGAATAAAAATCGCTATATTTTTTTTACCCATAAGCGGTGCGTAAACATTTTCAATTATTCTTCTTATCTGCTTTTCAGTGTGTTTTAAATTTGAATAAACTCCTTCCTTTAAAGCTGAGACCACTATTAATGTTCCCTGTTCCTCAGGTGAATCTTTACTTTTTGAAACGACCGGTGCCGAAAAGCTACCTTTTTTTATAAGATCATTAAAATCAATTTCTACTCCTAGCCATTCTGTTTCACCTTTGCGTGTTGAATATATTGTTGTTTTTTCTCCTAAACGTGCAGTGGCAATATTAAATCCAATACCGAAAAGACCTAAATTGCTGGTTGGATTATTACTCGAATAACCTGCTTTCACTGCTTTCGTCAGTTGATCAATGCTCATTCCCATTGCATTGTCTACAATTTCAATCGTTCTATTCTGTTCTCCAACAGCTTCAGATGACCAACGAATACTAATTCGATTATCCCCTTCGCCAAGGCCTAGACGCTCCATTTCCATATATGCATCAAGCGAATTGTCAATAAACTCTCCAAAACATTGCCAAGGCTGAAATGGAATCTCTCCTAGTACTCGAAGTACTCGAGGAGTAGGAGTTATGTCAACAGAATTTTTAATCACGAGTATCTTTCCTCTCGGCTATGTTTTGAAGATAGTCCGCTATCGATGTACCTACATGGTGTGCAAGAACGGGGGGGACTGCATTACCAATTTGCATAATACTCGACGTTTTAGAATGAGCAAAAACAAACGAATCCGGAAATGTTTGAATTCTAGCACACTCTCTAACTGTCAGTCGACGTTCAAGCTTATAGTGAAAATGAACTCTTGATTTTGCGTTTGCTCTAATCGTATATGCAGGTTCATCAGCACGATTGGCTTCATCCCCTTGCCCATTTCCTTTTTTCGCCTTATTGGCTTTAAAAAATTGACTTTGATTAGGGACACTGTCATCAGTTATATTTATTAAATCTCCTATTGCCCATTCTATTGAATTAACCTCATTTGTGGGTGTCGGCATGACCGGGAAGCCCTCTAGGTCTTCTCTAACTCCTACAAAAATTAGCCGGACTCTTCCTTGAGGGACACCATAATCCTTTGCCTGCATGGTCCAGACTTCGAATCTATAGCCCGCGTCACGAAAATCAGTTAATATGGTTTCCAAGATGCTCCCCCCCCCCATCTTGGCTAAATGCGGGACATTTTCACCTATTACAAGTTTGGGTTTATGATGATTCATATATCTAATCATGGCTTTATACATTTGACCACGAATTGTAGCCAGTCCACCTTGAGGTCCGCAAGAGGAAAAATCTTGGCAAGGGAAGCCTCCAATCAGTACTTCTGCTGCTGGCATTGTGGAGGGATCCGCTTCCGACAAGTCTTCTTTCTTAGCATGATCTCCAATATTAGCTTTGTATGTATCAATACACTTTATATCGTGATCATATGCACCTAAAATTTGAAAAGGTAGTTTACTATATTCTTTGTCTTTATATAAAAACCCGCCAACTATCCCTAAATCCAATCCACCACAGCCGCTAAAATAAGAAACAACTGAAAAGTTTCTCGATTTGTTTAATGGGGGTAAGGTGTTAGTGATGTTAGAATCAGTTTGTTTTTGTTGCATAGTAACCAAATAAATACACCTCTATATTTAAATATAGTTATGGGAAGATCTTATTCATCAAGAAGTCCCTATCAATACAAAGTAACCTAAATCATACTTAAGTAAATACATTTTAGAAAAACCGACTTAAACTTTTATCTTGTTTGCCAGTTCCCAAACTGGATGCAGCATTACATGTAATTGACCTTTTGATACTTGAGAATAAACATATTGGTATCTCGTCATATGCTTTCTTAATACATCAGTTACCATTAAGGCTTCTTCCTGAGCAGACACACGAATAAGAATAGAATTAAAGACATTCATCGCTTTAAATCTATTCAAATCCACTGCAGCACATAGAATGCTTTCAAGAGCAGCTTGTTTGATGCTTAAGTTATTGGAGTATCTATATAATTCATCCATCTTATTGGCAACTACTTCGGCATAGCCAAAGTGTTTTTGTTTTATATAGCGTTCGATAATTTCGCTATACTTCCATAATAATGGCTCCACATCGTCGGACATATCAGAAACTGCCGCTTGTAACAATGTGATCGGAATTTGATCAAATAATTGCAGGAAAAATTCATCATCATTTGATACGCTCATCAATAACAAAACTAAAGTTTCGATATTTCGTTTTTCATACACATTATTCCTGAGCTTATCGTTAATTTCTTGTATAACCAAAGAGAAAGCCTTTTCTGGATTGTGTTGCGGATCCAACGAAGCCTTGAAATCATGGATGGAATCTATTAACTCTGCTACATTATCAAATCGTTCTTTTGGGTTTTGACGAACAGCCTTTTGAATAATATACCAAAGCCCTGCTGGAACACCCTCATCAGATAACAATGCGGGAAACTTGCCAGTATACAGTTGGTATAGTGTTTTACCTAATTGATATATATCCGTCTTGGCATCCGCGTTCCTTGCTCCCTCAGGGAGGAACTGCTCTGGTGCCATATATATTTCAGTTCCTATTAATGCCATTGTTTTTGTTAGAACTGTTGAATCCCGTTCTACAAATTTAACCAACCCAAAATCGGAAACCACTACTGTTCCATTTTCCATTACCATTATATTTTGTGGTTTTATGTCACGATGACATTGCCCTGCATTATGCAAAGCTTGAACTCCTTTGCATACATCTAAAAATATTTCTATTGCCCGTTCGTGATTAATTGCCAATTCATCTAAAACATCATAAGCTGAATAACTTGCTAATCCCATAACATAATAAGGGGGTGAATGTTCCAAATTCATATTTATAATCTTCATTACATTTCCATGATCAATATTTCGTATAGCTCTAACTTCTCGTTTAAATCTCCTTAAAGACCCTTCATCCATGTATTTACAATATTTCAGAGCATATTCATTCTGTTCGTCAGAAGTGGTCACTTTATAGACTACTCCCATACCACCTTCACCTAACGGCTCAATTATATGATAGTTATCGAAATGATCATCTTCCACATAGTGAAGCATAAATTCCCTCCTGATTAACAGACAATTAGTATTATTCTCATATAAAATCCCCTTGGATCTAGCCATACCAAAGCACTACTTTTCACCTTTGAAATCATTCAATAACTTACATCTATTCAACATATTATATCATGAACAGACAAAACATACGACATTCGTAGGATCCAAATTGCTTATATGCACATGTCAATATGTAGGGAATATGAACTTATTCCCTTAAAATGGATTCAAAAACCACCAAAGCATTGGTAGCTGGCGGTAGGCTATTCAATTTAACCTGAATTACGAAAGTCTAACCTCATAAAAACATAAAAAAGTGCCCCAAACTTTGGTAGAATGGTGTTTGCGAAGACAACATCACCCAAAGAGAGGAACACCCATAAGGTGAAGTTTAACACAAAAATCACATTCTTTGAAAAAGTTTTTTTTATAAATGCAACAAATTTTCAGGCAGTAAAGTCATACTTAGTTTCCTTGAAACCCTTTGTCTTAAACAAGCATTACGAACCTTAGGGCTCTCCAAAGCAACAAACGCGATTTCGCCACATATCGTATCTTGCAGTACCTTATCATGAGCTGGCTTTTGGGCTGCAATCGTCTTTTTCACTTCCGCTCGCTGCAAGGCAATGCCTTAGCCGCCCCTTCGTATGGTGGACGGATACCTAATCACACGTTCTTAAACAAAGACTTGCTTCGGCTGGGCAAAGCCCACGATCAGTTGGCGCCAGCCCTCCGAAAATTAAATATCGATATCCTTGCGCCGCAATTGCCAAGCTCACTAATTCTCGATCTGGATTCCACCGTGGAGACGGTGTATGGTAATGCGCCGTGTAGCCGTGATCCGCAAAATGCCACGCTGGGATGGAGAGCAGTCCCCGCTTGAACTTGATTTACTTTGGCAATATGAGGCCATGGTGACAACGGAAGCTTGGCAGCCATCGACGTATGGTGTTTCTATAACCAGCGCTGTTGCATGGAGAATTATATCAAGGAAGGTAATTTTCCATTTACCGCATTCCAACGCAGTCCTTTGCAGCTAATGAAATTGACCTGCTCTTAAAGTTACTTGCCTACAATTTGTTCGAAAGACTTAAGCACCATTGCTGTGACCCGATCCATCAGTCATATGCCATTCAGCGATTCCGACGAGAGCTTTTCCGTTGTGCAGGAGCGTTTGTAAATCACGCTCGTCGCATAATTTAGACTCATTATGTGATTCTCAAATCAGTTCATTTAATTCTTACAACATGGATCCCTCCAAATATCACCTGTTATAATGGAAAATTACATTTGGAAATATAAAACAAAAAGAGGAGCAGGAACCCCATCGGTTCTGCTACCTCCCTATACTCACATTCCACCTACCCATGGAACGTGTCTTTCATTCATTCAAGACTTACTCACTTTAATAAATTCAACATATCTACACACTCGACATCCAAATCCAAGTCCAAAACGACAGAAACCTTAATCTTGTCTTTAATGATCTTATTTCTGTAGTCACTGCCTTCGGTCGGTCGTAAATGTCATAAATCGCGCAAAGTGTTACAAACAAAAGATTTCTACGTAACCATCCGTTGCATTCTTACCACGCACTCCACATGTGTCGAGTACTCAGTGATAACAAAACTTATATGATGTGCCCTCCATTAATAGGTTCAAGGTTAACTTGTGCCTATTAAGTTTATTCTTCTTTTTAGCAAAAAGAAGTTAAGCCTTAAGCCAACAACACGAAGGTTGAGCTCTGGCTCATCTCAACTTAACTCAATATATCCCAACACGACACTCCTTACTTTAATTCCATAAAATCGAGTGCCTGGGAGTTCAGTGTTACTTTGACCTCTCTCCACATTGGCATATACTTGTCCATCAGTGAAACGAACCGCTCATTATGATTCCTTTCGGCAAGGTGAATCAATTCGTGAAGGATGATGTATTCAAGGCACTCCGGAGTTTTTTTGGCAAGTTGTACATTTATCCAAATTTTACCTGTTTCTGTGTTACACGTTCCCCATTTAGTGGTCATGTACTTCGTTTGCCAGCTTGACGCTTTCAAGCCCGTTGCTTTCTCCCACTTGGGTAATAAACGTGCTACCTCGATTTTCAACATTTCCCGATACCATTCGCGGATAAAATTTTCTCTCTGTTCGATACCGCTTTCCTTGCGGACAGTCAACAAAGCCTTATTGCCAGACAAAACAAGTGAATTCTTATTTCCGTATTGGGTTTGTATGTAATATTGCTTACCCCAAACGTAAAGCGTTTCACCGGAAATATATTTCCGCTCCGATTGGCGTAACTGATTATCGAAGTTACTGACCTGCATCTTTATCCAACTGATTTTGGTCCGCACAAACCGCTCTATCGCCTCGTCGCTCATTGAGAGTGGAGCTGATACCATCACGTTGCCGTTCGGTGGCTTGACGTAAAGGTGCATATTCTTAATATTCTTTTTGCACACCTCAATCGGCATACCCGAAATGATTAACATCATCTAATATTCTCCTTGTTCCACAACGATGTTGTAAACCCGTTCTACCTCGTCTCTGTCATTCAACACTTTAAACAAAGCTTGCTTAATTCTTCGCTCCTTAAACCCATTATGCCGAAAATCTACTTGTTTGCTTTCTCGTACAGCCTTATCGATAGCGATTGCTAGCGCCTCATCATTACCACAGTTATCGTAAAACGCCCGTAGCGCTCCGCTGTGTCGAATGTTTTCGGGATAGTGTGAATTGTTTTCAGGGCTCTCGGCGTTCTTAACCAATTCAATATACTTCTCCAATAGTTTCTCGTAGGCGATCACACCTTCACGCCGAGCCTTGATGAGTTCATCAAGGATAGCGGACATCTTCTCATAGTACTTAGGATTGACGAGAATTTTCTCAACTACCTTTTTACGAATATTATTCTCAATTGCCTCGGCAACAGCCTCCTTGCCTTTGCCACCAAGTTCTTCTCCCTGCGCTAATACAAAGTCAAGCAGGGTGAAATCATCAAACTCGCCGATTTTACGGCTGTCTTCAGCTTTAATGTAGGTATCGATAAGGCGGCGCATATCTGCTTCATATGATTTCAGGTCGATAAAGTCGCCGCTAGCGTTACCAATGGTTTCTTTCAATGCGATATAGAATATGACTTTCTTGTCAAAATCCGCTTGCTCAGTAGTGGTATATCCCACACTCACCATATCACCTTTTATCTCAGAGTAAGCGCGGACAAGGCGGTTCACAAGTTTGTACAGCTTCTCGCGGCTCCGAGAGTAGAATTCGTCATCTATGCCGCCTACTCCGTTCTCGCCACAGAAGTAATGGATATAGTCAATCTCGGAACGTGGGGCCGGAACTCCTCCACAGAGGTCTTCGAGTTCCTCAAGAATTACGTCAAAGTATTTCTTCGCTTCAGTAAGACGGTCTTTAATCAAGCCCTCAATATCCTCAGCGGCGTATCCTTCAAACGCACCCGATGTATATTTGTTAAGAGCATTCGCCAAATCTCCGAACAACTGCTTGTAGTCCACAATGTAGCCGAATTCCTTTTCTTCTCCATCGAGACGGTTGACACGGCAAATTGCCTGGAATAGGCCATGGTCGTGCATTGATTTATCAATGTAGAGATAGGTGCAGGGAGGTGCGTCGAAACCCGTCAATAGCTTGTTGACTAAAATGAGCAACTTCATCTGTGCCGGTTCCTCAATGAACTTCCGCTTTACTTCAGCTTCAAAGTCCTCCGCAGTCTGACCGTTTAGCATCTTTTTGTAGACCTCGTATTTCTCGAACTCCTCTGCATCTTCAGCTTCGGTGCGAAGATTGCTTTCAAGCGGCACAAACGATGTAACAATTGCGCATTGTTTGAATCCGCGTGACTGGAAAATCTCATAATACTTGCAAGCGGAGTAAATTGATTCTGCCACAAGCATCGCGTTTCCGTTACCATCGGCGAGCCGGTTCTTGATATCAAAGTCTGCTATTACATCCTCAGCAATTACCTCAAGCCGTTTGCGGGAACTGTATACCTTTTGCATATTGCCCCACTTGGACTTGAGTTTGGCCTTCGCAGCGTCATTCAGCCCTCGGGTCTTAGCCTCAAAGTAGGCGTCAATTTTGTCCTGCGCGGTGATTATCTGCTCGATGTCGCGGGCTTCGTACCGTAGGTCAAGCACAACACCATCCGCGACGGCTTCGTCATATTTGTAGGTATGAATATACCCCGGCGAAAAAACTTCTATACTTGTTTTCTTGTCTTTTACAAGTAGTGGTGTACCTGTGAAACCAATAAATATTGCGTTCGGCAGTATCTCCTTCATCGCTTCGTGAAGTAACCCACTCTGAGTTCTATGGCACTCGTCAACGAAAACGACAAATTCTCCCTTTGCCTTGAAGTCTTGCGGCAGAACAGCTTTTAGTTCTTTTATAAATTGCTCAGTCGATTTTTTCGCTTGGTTTTCATTATCTTCCGAACTGTTACGCACACCAAACTTATGAATCAATGAACAAATCAGTCGTTTCTCAGTTCTATCTAATCTCTCTACAAGGTCAGCACAGGAACTCGTTCGGTAAACTTGCTCATCTACACCTCTGAAAACTTTCTCCATTTGATCGTCCAATTCATCACGGTCAGTGACAATCAACACGCGAGCATTGGGGTTGTTCGCTAAAATCCATTTGGACAGCCATACCATAGTCAGCGTCTTACCACTACCTTGTGTATGCCAGATAATTCCACCTTGTGAGTTACTGAGTTTCATTTGCGCTTTTTTGATGCCGAAGAACTGGTTATGACGGCATGCTTTTTTAATGCCCTTATCGAACACGATAAAGTTATGAATCAGGTCAAGAAACCGCCGCTTGTAAAACATACTGAACAATTGCCAGTCTAGTTTGTCAGGGAGCTGTTCGCAGTTTTCGAGAATATCAAGCGTAACGCCATCAAGCGGCTGTGCCTCTGTGTTGACGATGTCGTTTTTCCATTCTAGATAATACTTTTCAGGCGTTTCGATTGTTCCATAGCGCAAGCCCTCGCCATTGTTGCCAGCCATAGTGAACTGAACAGTGGTGAAGAATGGCTTGTTAAAATGCTCGTTTTGATTGGAGATGGTTTGCCTTATGCCCTGTGAAACCGACACGGTGGATTTTTTAAGCTCAATCACAGCTATGGCGATGCCATTTATATACACGACAAGGTCTGGGCGACGTTCGCTTTCCGACTTAATCGTCACTTCCTCGGCGATGGCAAACTCGTTATTATGAGTGTGCTCCCAATCGATAAAATAAACAGTCTTTTCAGGATCGCCGGGGTTCTCCCTGACTTTCGCGCCATATTTGAGGAGTGAGTATACGTCCTGGTTCGCCTTATACAGCCCCTGTTGCAGGTTGCCAGCTGCCCGGACAAGAGCATCAACAGCTTTTGCAGACAGGCTTTCGCTGTACTTCTGCTTATTCACTAGGAAAGCCATTAGTTTCTCAGCTATGACATTACTGTTTATCTGATGGCGTAAATCGCCGTAATACTCATATCCGAGAACAGCCTTGTCTCGGAACAAGCCAAGTGCACGGTCTTGTGTTTTGCGCTCGGCTTCGTTAATTTTGGCCATTGTCCACATCCCCCTTTATTAACCGTATTCTACCCATTAGCAATTCACTCAACATACCTTGCTTTATGCTTCGCGCCTTTTCGAGCTTCACTGTCAGCGCGTCAATCTCCATGTCTATATCGGAGAGGATTGAGGCAATTGCAGTTTGCTCTGTGAGGGTCTGCGGGATTGTGAAAGTCAGATTTCTAATTATCGTTTGGCTGATATTGGGCTGTCCAGCACCACTCCCCAGTTCAATTATCTCAGCTCTAAGATAATGCAACAGAAAATACATGAATTTTGAATCAATATCCTTGTTGAAAAACAAAGCACAGCAGGCTTGATTTGTAGTGGCGTCAACATCTAATATCCCGAGTTTTCCAATAGTTGCACCGTACATTGCCATTAATACCGTACCTTTTGGAAAGAGCTTTGCCGATGAATTATTCAAAGCGTCAACAGTGATTTTTTCTGCCGTTGAACGAATATAATTGTCATTCAATTCACTGGTTGTAACCCAAGGGATATTGCCATTGAAATAAGTGGGAATAGACCTTGAAGGAGTTCCACCAGAACTTGTATCACCAATTTCACGGATTTTTTTTTTCACCCACTCCCCACTAAACCCTGGCAACCGACGTTTGCCTGTGAGTAGTTCTTGCATTGCGCCCTGCTTGACTGATTTTTTCTTAGCAATCAGCTGCTCTAACAGAGAGAGTACAGTGTCAGCGTCCGAGAGTGTTTCGGCAATATAGCGCTGTTCGGACTTTTCAGGTAGTTGGATTTCTATAGCAGACAATTGTTTGCCATTTGTCAATGCCCGTGTGGTATATGTGCAACCCGACATTATTGCTTTGCGAATGTCCTCAGTCATAAAGACGTACTGGCAATAGTTTATGTCAAGCTTGTCTGTAATTGGTCTGCCGCGCAGAATAAAACCACTAAAAACACAATCGTCAACTTCGTCAAGCATAACACTTGCGAACCCGACTTCATCAGGTGTTTCCGATGTTCTTGTGAAGAATACATCGCCCTTACGGACATCAAACCGCTTGATTTCTTCCGCACTTAGCGTCACTCGACCGCGTAATTGCTCGGCGTGTAAACCGCGATTCTTATACACATCCATATAGTTCACAATCGGCGTACCTTGCCCAAAGAACTCCTTGCTTTTGTTAAGACCGTTCTTAAACTCAAGCAACTCGCCGATTGTAGTTGTTTCCCATGTCACCATACAAACCCCATCCTTTCCAGATGAGATTTCACTTTGCTTTCGAGTTCTGCTGCTTCGGCTTCAAGTTCTGGCATTGTCCGCCCATAGCGGTCGGCGAGTTCTAACACCCGCTCTGCTATCCGGTGACTTACTGCCGTGTACAGCGCGTATACGCCACCTAAAATCGAACAATACCACTTAAGGTTTAGCAACAGTTCCATACACTGGTCGTCTGTGAGTTTGACGTACTGCTCCCGTGCCTTCTTATCGAGTAGGGATTTCAGGTCTTTTAGAACCGCACTCCGCTCATCTATCAGCGTATGTTTTTCCTGCAAAGACATTAAAGCCTCGTAATCGTCCGCGTAGAGTTCAGATACTTCGGCGGTCGTTCTAATTTCTGATATACGCTTTTTAATGCTCGCGGCGGTGATTGTGCCGCTATCTGTCACGGCATTCTTACAAAGCGGATTGGCGCGGACAACCGCCTCGACTTCTTTCTTTTTTGGCATAGTGGAATTCAGAAGTGCAATCAAGGCCATAATTTCTTCTGTCTCTATGCTTGAACGTATCTCTTCAATTTGTACTTTTAGTGCAGTTCTGTTCAGCTTTCCTTTATCTGTTAATACATCATTGATTGCTGAGCCATCTTCTGCGTTTTCAATAATCTCGTCGAGTTCTGCTTGCGCTGCTACAATAATCATTTCGATATCATCAATTGCTTTTTTCTCCGCAGAAAAAAACATCTCTATTACAATGCCTTTCGGCACAAGTTTGCCATCCCATCCTGTTTCTGTGGTTCTCGTTTCCTCCGTACCGTCTTTTTTCTTCTTGGTGCTGGTTTTGGTGAACACTTCAATGTCTCTAATTGCTTTATAGCCCTCTTGAACAAGCAGGTATACATCGTCAGACATTACTTCATTCCAGTAGGACAACAGAACCTCATAAGCATCATACTTATCAATAAGTGTGACAGGCTCGTATTTCACCAAGACTTGTTCGGCAATCTCCGCAATCAGCAGTTTCGGCTTAGTTGTGCCGTCTACAGTGCGTAATTTGTCGTCAACCTTATCCTTCCAACTTTCAAAGGTGTTTTCCACCTTGTCAGCATATGCGGAAAAATCCAAGTCTGAGTATATGGTGTCACGAATTGAGTCCTTGTCCACAGCAAGCGAATAAAATCCGTGGCGGAGAGGCTGAAACAACGCATCTTTTAGATTGGGAAATGTATTCCAGTAGAGAGACAGGCTTTCAACGTCTGCAATCGGTATACCGCCATTTAAGTGACCATCGATGCTCTGTAAATCCTCAGCCACGCCACCGTCTATGTAACGCGGTATGTTGAGGTTATAAGCATTCTTATGCTTTATTTCGTCATTCGGCACAAATCGCGAGTATTTCGGTAATGTAATCCGCTGATTAAATACCGTTGTAATTTTATAAACATCGCGCTCTCGCAGACGGTTCTTATTGCCATCCTTGATGAAGTCGCGGCTCGCGTCAACCATAAAAATGCCATCCCGCTCGTCGGCGTTCTCTTTGTCGATAATAATTATACAGGCGGGTATACCCGTGCCGTAGAATAGATTCGTTGGCAAGCCTATAATGCCTTTAATTAATCCCTTGTCAATAAGTGACTGCCTTATTGTCGCCTCTGCATTGCCACGAAACAATACGCCGTGGGGAAGTATGACTGCCGCCTTGCCGTTTCGCTTCAGTGACTTGATAACGTGGAGCAGCCAAGCGAAATCACCATTCTTCTGCGGTGGGCGGTCGCCGTAACCATCAAAGCGTCCATACTCTTTCAAGCCGTGTGTCCAGTTCTTATCGGAGAACGGAGGATTAACGACCGCAAAGTCAAACTGGCGCAACGCTCCGTCATCATTAGGGTTCTTAAACTGAGGGTCGGGGAACGTACTGTAACCGCCTTTAATTTCAGCGGTCGCTCGATTATGCAAAACGAGATTCATACGGGCAAGCCCTGCGGTGGTTCCGTCTTTCTCTTGGCCGTATATGGCAACATCGACTGGAGCAGATTCGGCTGCTCGGACTAATAAGGAGCCAGAACCACAAGCTGGATCGTACAGAGTGGTTTCACCCGCTTTGGCATGTTCGATTCCAACCACTTTAGCAAGTATGCGTGACACTTCGGCTGGGGTATAAAATTGCCCCTTGCTTTTACCACTTTCAGTGGCGAAGTTCCGCATAAGGTATTCGTATGCGTCGCCAATGATGTCGTCGCCTTCTGCGTGATTGCGGCCGAAGTCCGGCATTTGGTCGCGAAATATGCCGAGCAACTCACTCAGTTTGTCGACCATTTCCTTTCCTTTGCCAAGTTTGTCCTCGTCGTTAAAATGTGCGTTGTCAATAACTCCTTTGAGATTGTTTGCTTCGGCAAGTTTGGCAATAATTACATCCATTCCCTCGCCAATGTTTTTGTTACCAATCAGCAGAAGCATATCATCAAAACTACCGCCTTCAGGAACGTCGATGTCACCGTAAACCACACCCTTATATTTGTCTGAAACATACTTCACAAACAAGAGGGTTAATATATAATCCTTGTACTGTGAGGCATCCATGCCGCCTCTTAATGCATCGCAGCTGGCCCACAGGGATCTGTATAATTCACTTTTCTTTACTGCCATATAATTCCCTCACTTCTGTCTGTTAGCAAGATTTTTATTTCCTATCATCTGTCATTAGTACATATTCTATATCAAACATTAAGCATTATGGAAACTCCAGAATTTAATATCTCAGCTTCATGCCCTTCAATTAGAATTATCGAAGGTTTCTTCACTGGTCTAGAGGTTGGATACTGTTACTCGCTAAAATAATCTGAATCGGTCCTCTTGATTTCATATACGGCAAATTTCGATATACCTAGATCATAATCAATCATAAGTTTTGCTAATGTTAACCCGTCAATGAGAACGATTTCACTATCAATTAAGGATACATAATCATGCGCTTCCCTAGAGAAATTCAACGTTGTGAGGAATACTCCCTTCCTGGCCCTATAGCCTTGTAGAGCCCCCGCAAACTTTTGATTTCCAGAACGGCCTACCATGCCTTATCAACGCTTAGCCTGGATGTATATAGTCTCAAGAGTCCCAGTCTGTTTTTCTTAATAATTCCGTCAAGCCATGTGGATGCCCAGCCACCCTATTTTGAAACAAGGTTTGTCGGCCACTGGGTAGCATTTCCCTTTGTTCTTCTTCAGTCAAGTTGAACTCATCCGCGAGTGTCTCAATTAAGTTCCTTAGGGTGAGATCCTTTTTGTCCCCCGTGAGTTAAAGGTAGCATGAGTGATTGATAATCTGGGATAGGCATTCCCTTGCCTCCAATCTATATAATCCTTGAAATGTGTAAAGAACATCTCTAGCTCACATTGTAACAGCGTCGATAATCCCATGCTGACGTGAAATACACGTTAGTCCAAATCATCATATATCTCTCTATTGTACAGAGTTAAAGCACGCACCCACAAGAGTAATATATGGACGTAAAGTCCAACTTTTACGAAACAGACCTAGATAGGGTATGCCTTACGGAAGTTATTCCTTTTTTAAGAACCATTTATTGGGACACCTCTTCTCCATTTTACAGAACAAAGTTGTTGGAAGGTCTTAAAATAGATAAAAATCAGCCCCATGGAATCTATGTTTGCAAATTGCAAAGAGGATTGACGATACATCGTCAACCCTCTTAATCTTCAAACATCTAAGATTTCGTATTTCATTCCATCAAACGTAATCAGATGTTTCATAACCTTACCAATTGATATAGGCCATGCCAAAATGCTCTCCGTTTGCAGCAGATAGTCAGAAATAAAATCCTTTCTTAGCAGAAGCTTATCCTCATAACTCTCTTCATATAAACTACGACATATGCATACTCCGTTTTCATCTTCAAAGGTAAGAAACTCATCGCTCTGAAGGATTCCTAACTCCTTGATTATCATCGGCGAAAGGATGCTAAAACTAATATAGTCCCCCATGGCACCATCGCTAATATCCCATGTGTAAGTATCTGTTATCTTCTTTTGTAAAAAGCCACTTTCTCTTTTCGCGTGTATTTTGTTCAAAAAACTTTTATAAGCCTGTGACCAATAAATTTCCTTAATATATAAATCCTCTAATGGTCTTTCATTAATAGTACTCACAGTCATCAGAAATTTACGAAATGAGTCGACTTCATCTTTAGCCAGCAAGAACGGTTCCGTAAGATGATAATGCTCATCAATCCGATAATGTATAGCGTTCACCGCTAGCCATGTAATCCCGGCCATGTCTTGTTCAACGATCCTCAAGAATTTCTCTAACAACAAATCTAAACTCACCACTGAAATTTCGTAGGATTTTGAGACATCAAAGGGATGATGATAGTCGATACTCGGATCAATCTTCCGAAAGAAGCCCATTTGCCATACTCCCTCGAAACTTTCCGGCACCCCATCACTGTAATAAGTTTCACAAATTACCGGATTACTTTCGAAATAGATCGTCAAGATTTTATTTAGAGCGATCCATTCATATTTTTGTCCAAGCTGGTTTACTCTTTTCGGTCTCATGTCGCTTATTCCAATATCAAATTCTCCAAATCTCACATAATTGTACCCTGCTTTGAATATTTCTTTGATTACCATTCTCGTCAAGTTTTCACGATGATCAGGCAGAATATGATTAATAACATTCTCTAACTGGAAATCGATACGATCACTGTTGTCAACTTTAATACCAGTATACAAGCTTTCAAGCTGGGCAATGATTCGATTCTGATATAAATAAAACAAATCGAAGTCATCTACGTCGCTGAACATACCATAAGGATCCAACCTCTCAAGATGTTGTTCAGAAGAATTCAACTTCAATATATCAATCTCGTCTTGACAAACCTCATAGTAATGATCCCGACCACTATCAATTAGACGAATCTGAGTGACATCCACATATTGACCGAAGCCTTTCCATATCGTGTATTCTATAATATTAACTAGATAACCGCGAATCGTTAGGTGGGGAATCAATGTTATTCCATTGAAATATTGTTTATATACGTATTCTCCAATTTTATCCAATTCAGCAGATCGAGTATTATTCAGCACGCATCCATAGACCGCACAGAGTAAGCCTTCTAAAATGTATAAATCTTTTACATACGAAAATTTTTCAAGTAGACAGATTAATTCATCGCCGCTGTCTTTGAACAGCTTTACAAGCGTCTTGATCGATAAGTCTCTTACCTTTTCATCCGTACTTGCTAAGAACCATGTTATATTCATACCTAATAACAGCAACTTG
Source organism: Paenibacillus sp. Leaf72 (assembly GCF_001422685.1). NCBI lineage: Bacteria > Bacillati > Bacillota > Bacilli > Caryophanales > Paenibacillaceae > Paenibacillus > Paenibacillus sp. Leaf72. The sequence continues at coordinate 1,238,204 of NZ_LMLV01000001.1, forward strand.
CTCCTACTAAAAACAGAACTCTCCTCGCCTCTTTTCCAGACCCAATTCATTATCTGTTTAAAACAATCGTTTTCATCAAAGTCTTTACTTACATACACGGTCCAGAAGCTATTGAATTCTTCCAAACGTAGTTGAATGAGCTGCCGATATAGGAAATCTGCATTATAATAATGTCTCTCATCCAGAGTATACTTCAGCACCTCATCCCAAAAATCATACATATATCTTGGTTTTTGATAGCACAGAACAAAGACTTCGTTCACTATTAAAGAATGACTTATCCCCGTGATCGCTTCTGGTCTTCTCCATTTTAGACTGTGATAATAGGCTTGAATCAAATCAATATGCTTGTTATTTACTACATGTTCCGGCCAATCGTACATTTCTAACAAGGGAGGTGATATATCCGGAATAAGTACTGCTAATGCATTATATATGCCTTGTCGAGCTCCATCTCCTATAAGCACATGTGCATATGGATTCTCGTCAGAAAAGAACGCTTCTAGCTCCTGGTTACTGGTATAATGTTCGACGCTATTTTCTTCAACAATTCGCTTTGCCGCAATATGCTCGCCGAATATCTCAAATGCTAGATACGCGATCGTGAATTTATTGTTGGATTTATCGCTCATCGTACTGACTGTGACTAGATGTTCCTTGATGAGTTCATCGAAGAAATTTATCACTGACAAACTATATTTCTTAACCAGCTCTTTAACCTCGAGATAAATTTCCTCATAGAGTAGATAGTTACCGCCCTGTATTAGTAGTTTGTTAATAAAGCAAGACAATGCCTGATGCAAGGGGCTCGCATGTAATGGATATCCTTCTATGCGTTCTCTCAACCTGCTCTCCACATTATCAAAGTAGTTATCAAATATGTTCTTCATTGGATCAATCGTCTGACCAGGGCGATTAATCGAGCAGTACAACTTTAAAAACAGCGGGTTCTTAAATTCGTGCCTAAGCGAATCATTCAACGTAAAAGGAACTTGATAGTGATTAAAATATTTTCTGACCGCTTCGTCAATATCGTCAAATCCCGATAATTCGACGCGAAGCACTTTCTGAGCCTCAAAAAAATTCGTTGGAATCGTGTCTGCTTCATATGTATTCCTTAAACTCATAACCAAAGCAATATTGCGATATTTTCTAAGTGTTTCCACAAAACCGCCAATGGAGTTTTTCCAGACACGTTTAACTTGTGCTTCATTAATCGCGTCGATGAAGATTACCACACGCTCATTCTGCTCTGCACCGTACTTGTTAAAAAGCTCAAGAAATTCTTCAATATCGCAATCGATTTCTAACTGCCGCTTGAGCTGGTTGTTAATCGTATCATCATATATCAGTAATTGACCCAATACATATAGACTGACTTTGTTAGCGCTAAATAAGCGGGAAGCGTTGTGCGCCATAAAATGAGACTTTCCAACTCCTGCGGCGCCTGAAATTAAGATGTATGGATTTACAGCAGCTTTGAAGACATTATCTTGAACATAGTTGAGCATTTCATCGACTTGTTTTATAAAGAAGTACCCCCGCCCCTGTTGTTTAAGGTACAGGTCCACGAAATGTTTAAGCTCCTTAACGATCTCGACCAGATCGCTTAAACAAGTAGCAATTCTCTGATGAGAAGAGAGTTGCTCCTTCGTTTCCAATAGTCTTTCAAACGTACAATTGACTTCACTATCCTCGATTTCATCAAAATGCTTGTAACCTTCTTGCAATTGTTCGCATTTTGCAATTATGTTTGCTAGGAACTTATCGTTCAACTCGATTGCATCGATCAGTTCGGACATCTGCATTTCAACATGAAGCTTTTCAGAGTATCGCTCGTCTGCATTGGCGATATTTCGCTTAATGCGATCCAAAAACCACTGTGGATTATATTTTCGCTTCAGTGGAGACTCCAACGAGTCGAACTGAATGGGTAAGTATTCATGTTGAACCAGCAAGTCGTTAAAGTATTTTATCATGTAGACTGGAAACTGCCTGAAGGGCTCTTCAATTTCATACAAGATCCCCGTCAGGTAGTACTCTTCATCATGGCGACAAAATACACCTCCGCCTGAAAAACCTTTACAGTTATAATTCGAATCGCTATCCACAGTATCCAAGGCAGTCGTTGTAGTGACGATATTTTCATCCGAATATTTAACGTTAGTGATATTTATTCCTCGGTCAGTATTTTGTTGGTTATAAGGGTATGGAAAGCCCCGGAAGAGACAGTCGTTTTCAGTATAGACAGGATTTATAATTTTCAATTTTGGTATTTTGTTAAGAACTTGACGACCATCATGTTTAGATATCACTATGATTGCAATATCTTTCTCGTTGCTATACAAAATGCGATCAAGAGATCCCAATTCCAGAGATTCATAAACTCCATCTATCAACAATTTGATATTACCATGTGCTTCTGCACTTGGCTTCTTGTCAAACAAACAATGCTTTGCCGTTAAAAGATACAAGTATTCTTGCTCCTGCATTTGAATGAGTACGCCCGTACCACTTCCCGTGCCTATCTCTAATTTACATACAGCTCTCTGAATTGCATGGAATAACGTACCCATTCTCCCCCTCCTTCGGATAAAGACATTCAAAATTGTAAAAGGAACGATCCGAATCGGTGAAGATCGATTTAATTTCTTTATTTACATAATTAAAAATAAGTGTTATTTTTCTCGACTTATCTCTATCGGGCCGAAATACGATTCTTGACAACGCTTCTTTATGGGGGAAAAAGTATGAATTTGAGCCGTTCGCACTAATGAGAAATTTATCGCAATCAATTAGATTCAGTAATTCTGAACTTGTACTATATTTACTGCCATGATGAGACACCTTCATATAATCCACTTCCAATTTCTTTGTGTAAGAATATCCCAACCGCTTCAGCGACTCAATCACCGTCGACGGATGAGAATCCCCTAAGAATAATGCGGACTTATCTTTCACCTCGAGTAGAAAAGCGATACTAACCCGATTCTCCAATGAACACTGGTTTTCAAAAGGGCTATCAGCCAACATTTCAATGTCTAACTCCCAATCGCATGCCGCTGCAGAAATTTTGGTTCCCACAACTCTCGTCTTCTCTTCTTCCCACTTTTCTAAAAAGGCAGATAACTCATCAGGATGTGGAGACAAAATCGTAAACCTCGCTCCGTGAAGTTGGATAGGCTCCCAGCTTGAATCAACTCGATTTTTAAAATTCTTGCGGTTTGTCGATAGAAACTCGCCTAGTTGTATTCCTTGACGATAGCTGATCTCTGGTTTTTCCTCCGGCAGCCGATGATAGTCCCCGTTAAACCAATATTCCCCCACTTCCTTCGTTCCAAATTCTCTAAGGAAATTGTTAATTCCTCCAATGTGGTCTTGGTCGATATGGGTAAGGATAAAGAGGTCGATGTTTTGATCCATTTCGTATATTTTTTTAACTTCCATCTTCAATGTTCTTTTATAGGTTTTAGCGAATCCTGCATCTATAACGACATGATGGATTTCCCCATCATCTCCTATGTAACTTACCAGAATACAATTCCCGTGCAATGCCTGCAACATCTTAATAAACAAAGGTGCTCCCCCCATCAGCTTGTATTTAATGCCATTTAACATCCCCATTAAATAGTTATATCCTCTAATTCGCTATAAATCTACTATTAATGTCCTTTAGTGTACGTAAAAGTTTTTCAGATACTCTCGTCTTGGATATGCCCTTATGATACGAATTGTTGCTAACTCAGTACAATCGTTTCAATGCATAAGACCGCACCAAGAACCATCATTTGGGAAGCAAAGAGATTGCCAAGCTAAGCACTTTTTCAGTTCCTATGGACATAAAAATAAAAGAGACACCAGTTAAGGCGTCCCTTCTTCCATACCATTTCTCGTTAAGTATTATCCTTCCAGTCAAATACAGGTTCCTTCATGGGAAAAGCACCTCTTCATCCATTTCATTTCATTGTCTCTGAGCATAATCATAAAGAACAGTCTTGAAAATCAAGAATCCTATCTGACTCATATTGCTATGAGCAATGGTTGGGAAGTGCACAAAGTCTACTCAGACGATGGAATAAGCAGTGCGCGGATCATTAATCGGAGCGGGCTTCAAAGCTTGATGACAGACGCCCGTAAGAAGAAATTCAGCGCTGTGATTGCGAAATCTGTATCGAGGCTTGGACGTAATACGATAGAGTGTCTTAAAACAGCCTTTGAGATTGAGTCGGAATTAGGTATTCGACTCGTTCTTCCAGAGGATAATCATGATACTCTAACCAATACAAGCAGATATAACTTTCAACTAAGGGCTATACTTGCTGAAGAAGAAAGCGCGAAAATAGCTACCCGAATTAAGCATGGATATCGTGCAAGCGCTCAGAGAGGAAAAATAAATGCTTCTCGCCCCCATTCGGTTATAAGGCTGAGTTTGGGGAACTAGTGCTGAATGACATCTACGCCCAATCGTACGAGAGATTTTTAACCTGTACCTTTACGAGGGCCGGGGTTTCTTTAGGATCAAATCCTACCTTACCGATAAGGGCATTCATACTTCACGTTCTGTAGCTGGATTCAAGAACGCAGGAATGATTTGGCAAGAACGCAGCCTCAAATCAATACTAGAGAACCCAAGCTATACTGGTAATCTCTACTTCCATCGTGAAGAAACTCTTGATTTCATTACTAAAAAAGAAGGCTAGTGGATCCAGACCAGCAAATTATTCTTAAGAATACCCATCCCGCTATAATCACGATGGAAGAACACTTGTCTGTTCTAAAGCGGATAAGTACTAAGGGAGCTAACAAAAAGTAACGGTCAAGAAAGTTTGTTCGCACACATTGCAATTTGTGCGGATTGTGGACATGGAATGAGGTATCGGAAGGATCGCGGAAAAAAAATTGAAAGGAGGGGCATATGTGTGTGGTGGGTATGTGAAGCATACCTCTAAGTACTGCTCTTCCCATCTCATTAACTCGCAAGAGCTTCTTAAGATCGTGAAGAACGATCTACAAGAACTGATAACGAATCATACCAAGCTAGAGAAGGTCTACAAAGCCGCCTGTGGCCTAGTCGAATCGACCCAAGACCACAAACACTCATCCAGGTTCAAACAGGTCACTAGACGCCTCACACAGCTCCAGAACGATTTCCAGAAGTTATTTCAAGCTTATAGCCAAAAAATAAGTAGCCTAGAACAATTTCAAATGCAAAACAACCACATCATCGCTGAACAGAACTCCTTAAATCAACAAAAAGCCGATCTTGAGAAGCAGATCGGCTTTTTGTTGATTTGGATGAGCAGCTCAAGAAATTTAAGTAACAGCTCAACAAGATATCGATACTGGACATCAATGATGAGAAAGTCCTGAAATTTGTTATCCACAAACTTATTCAGAAAATCAAAATAGCTCACATAGGGCATGTATAAGAAATTCACTACAACTTCATGAATCCCCCGAACGAAGTGAACTGAGCCGGGCGCAGTATTATTTTGCGCCCTCCCATTTTAGTAACACTGAGCACTCCACATGCGTAGTCCACGGAAACATATCCACCGGCTGCACCTCCACGGTCCGATACCCGCCATCCTCCAGCACCCGCAAATCCCGCGCCAATGTCGACGGATTACAGCTCACATAAACAACCCTATCTGGCTGCATCGCCAGAATCGTCTCCAGCAACTCGGGATCGCAGCCTTTGCGTGGCGGATCGACGACGATGACGTCGGGCACAATGCCGCCCTCCTCGCGCCAGCGCGGAATGACGACCTCGGCAGGGCCTGCCTCGAACGTCGCATTCCCGATCCCGTTCAGCTCCGCATTGCGCTTCGCATCCTCAATCGCCTCCGGCACGATCTCCACGCCGTAGACGCGCCCAGCTTGCCGCGCCAGAAACAGCGATATCGTTCCGATCCCGCAATAAGCGTCAATGACGGACTCCGTCCCGGTCAACGCCGCATACTCCACCGCTTTGCGGTACAAGGCCACCGTTTGCAGCGGGTTCACCTGATAGAACGATCTCGCCGATATCGCGAAGCGAATACCATCGAGCTCGTCATAAATAACGTCGCTGCCCCATAGCACCTTCGTCTCATCTCCAAAAATCACATTCGTGTTCCGCTCATTCACATTTTGAACGATGCTCGTCACACCTGGCAGCTCCTCGCGGATACGCTCCACCCAGCGCTCAGCCTGCGGCAGCTTGCGCACATTCGTCACAAGCACGACCATCATCTCACCCGTTACAAAGCCCGTACGCGCCATCACATGGCGCAGTACGCCGCGTCCGCTCTCCTCATCATATCCAGTTACGCCTAGCTCGCGACCAATCGCCTTCACAGCCCGTACAATATCATCATTGCGGTCATGCTGAATCAGGCAATCGTCCATATCAATGATCCTGTGGCTGCCACGCGCATAAAAACCAGCAATCAGCTTACTTTCTGCATCATCACCGAAATTGCCATGACTTCCCGTCATCATGCCAATCGGCACCTGCGCCTTATTCCGATAGCGCCAAGGCTCGTCCATCCCAATGGTAGGATGCACAATAACGGCTGCGTCCGCCGCTTTATTTTCAGCAGAGCCGCCTGCCAGTGCCTTCTCAGCTTCCCCAGCCACACTCAGCTTCCCGATCCGCACCAGATTGTCCACCACATGCTGGCGTTTCCAGCCCAGCTGGGCGTCATAGTCCATATGCTGAAGCTGGCAGCCGCCGCATTGCTTGTAAATATCGCATGGCGGCTCGACGCGGTCGTCGCTCGCGACCAGCAGCTCCTGCAAACGCGCATAGCCATACTGCTTCTTCGTCTTCATGACCTTCGCGCGCACGCGCTCACCAGGGAGTGCGCCCTGCACAAAAAGGGTATAGCCCTCAGCGCGGCCTACCCCTTCCCCGTCATGCGTCAGTCCGATAATTTCGAGGACGACCTCTTCATTTTTGCTTACCGGCACATTTTCTGGAGGCTTCGACTGGGAATTGCTGCGCCCACGTCCGCCGCCACCTCTGTTATTCCTTCTGTTCATTGCTCTACCCGCTCCGCTCTATATCGCCATTAACGCAAGCAGGCCGCTAAGCGGCCAACTTTCTGCTCTTATACTTTTTCACAAAATGACTCGTCATCATACACGAATCCCTGATCTTTCCTATCCAATTCAGCGCATCCAGCACTAAACTTGCTTCACTCTTCCGCTCACATAAATCCATTATACTACCGATAGGTCGACTCGCCCATCTCATCGGCAAAAATTCGCAAATGCGAGGGCAGCACCGAGAACGTAAACGGCAGCTTGCCGCCGTACTCACCGTCGAGATTGATTTGCACGTAGTCTGGCGTCGTGACCTTCATCTCATTCGTGCGGAAATGGATAATATGCGGATCATTCATATGCTCCCCGCGCAGCGCGAGCGACACGAGGCGGATAAACTCCGGCAAATTGCATTTTCGCAGCAAAATGACGTCAAACAATCCATCATCGAGCTTCGAGTCTGGAGCCAGCTTCTCAAACCCGCCAACCGAGTTGCTGTTGCAGATGAGAAAAAGCATAAATTCCTCATGAAAATCGCCAACGCCTGCGGCCTGGATTTTCAGCTCCGTCGGGCTGAGGCGCGTCATTTTCTCCATGCCCTTCATATAATACGCCAGCTGCCCAATCATCGTCTTGAGCTTGCTCGGCACATCATACGTCAGCTCCGTCAACGAGCCGCCACCCGCAATATTAATAAAATAACGCTCATTCGCCCTGCCGACATCAATCGGGCGCGTATACTGCTGAATAATCAGATCGACCGCATATTCCCAATGCTTCGGAATGCCCAGCGCCCTAGCGAAATCATTCGTCGTCCCGAGCGGCAAAATGCCCAGCGGCGGCAAATTCGGCTTCTCCGCCAGCCCATTAATAACCTCATACAGCGTTCCGTCGCCGCCCGCCGCAATAATCAGATCGTAGCCGCGCTCCGCGGCTTCGGCAGCCGCAAGCGTCGCATCGCCTTCGCCTATCGTGGCATGGCAGCTCGTCTCAATGCCGCCGCGCTCCAGCCGCTGCAAAATATCTGGAAGCCTGCGCTTCATTTCTTCCCTGCCGGAAGAAGGATTATAGATCAATCTTGCTCTTTTATATGCTGACATCAGCGTGACCTCCAAGCCTTTTCCATTTTCCCATGTGTCGGCAGGCCTACCTATCGCCTTCGCGCATGCGTAATTCTTGCCTTTCTTACCCTTCTTGCCCTTCGTCCCTATAATGCCGTGCGTTCCTTCCACTTTCCCCTATTATACGGCTTCCAGCCCCGCCAGCCAATCCGTCATATTCCGCACCAGCCAGCGCTCAATCGCCGGGTCAGGCAGCATCGGCCTTCCATTATAGCGATAATCCAGTCCCGACAAGCGCTCCGGTATGACCTCATTCGTAAAATAGCCATTGCTCAAAAATAGTGGCACGACGATAACCGCTTCCTCCGGCCATTCCACCTGCATGCCTCTCAACCGCTCAGCAGCCTGATCAGGCAGCAGCATAGCCGTTTCCGCGCGCGCGAAACCGCCTAGCTCGCGTATACGACCAGCTAGCGCATTCAATCCCTGCTGCCAGCGCTCATGAAACACTGGCTCCTTGCTGCCGTGGCCAATTAATAGCAGCGCTTCGCGGCTCGGCTCTGAGCTGAGCGGCTTCATATTTTGCAGCAGCAGCTCGGCGATTTCTGGATCATCATTAATCGGGATGCCCATATGAACATGCGCGTTCACCCGAAAAGTACCCAGATCGCCCTCAAAATCCGATATCGGCGCAAAGCCAAAAGCCTGCCCAATCTCATCGATATGCGTACTTCCTGATGAAATGAACAGCGGCAGCACATACAGCTCGGTTACGCCCTGTGCCTCCAGCGCATCAATGCCGTCCTGAATAAGCCGACCTTCTATAATTTCAAGAAAAGACGAATACACGGGCACATCGGCCCGCTGCATCGTCTCTGTTGCCCGTTCTACTGCTTCATCTACAAGCTGCACCCACTGCGCATCGCGCGAGCCGTGGCTTATAACGAGAATGCCGGGTTTTGTCATGGCTTTCACGCACCTACCGTCCTAAACGTTCTAAAGCCATTTTATACCCGTCGTTGCCATAATTCAAACAGCGCTTCACCCGCGAGATCGTAGCCGTGCTCGCCCCTGTCTCCGCTTCAATCTGATTGTACGTGCTGCCCTTGCCGAGCATGCGAGCTACTTCCAGACGCTGCGACAGCGACTGAATTTCATTGACCGTGCACAAATCATCAAAAAACACATAACATTCCTCAACGGACTTTAAAGTTAAGATGGCCTCAAACAATTGATCTACCGCTTTATCGTTCAGCTTTTTGAGCTGCATATTCTTCACTCCTCTAGTCTTCAAACCGGACTTCCAATGCTCACATTGTAGCTTTTTTACCCGTTTTTTTCAAGCATTACCGTATTCACGCTTTACAGAACAGAAGAGCTAACGTGGGGCATCTGCCGTTATTTTTCTTCAATACCCGTGACATTCGTCCAATCCTTACGTTTGCCTATGCCATAGACTAATACCAAGTGTACACCGCTTCACCGCCGCTCAGGCGAGGGAGCCCGCGCTTCACCATGACCGCTCTGCACAACGCGCCTCGTCTTCCACAGGCAGAGCATTCCACCATGAGGCACGGCGATTCGACTATAAAATTTAAAAGGGTGATCAGCGTGAATTATCGCAATAATCCCGGCGGCTATCCCCAATATCCCCGCTACCCGCATGCTCAGCAGCCGCAGCATTTCCAGCATCGCAGCAGCCGCCAGGGGCAGAGCCAGCTCAGCCCCGCCGTTAACCATAACGCTAGCGTATCCGGCCTACTGAATGAAAATGCGATCCCAGAGTTCCAGCCTCCGCTTCAATCGGTTCAAGCCGTACAGCCGGAGTCCCAAACTATCGTTCCAGCTACAGCAGCCGAGCTTGCTGAAACCGTAGCCCCTGCCAAGGGCGGCGGATTCTCGCTCGCTAATTTGGGAGAGATCAAAGGCTTTGTCGACCGCATAGGCGGTATTGACGGCATTTTGACCACGGTGACGAAGGTTCAGAAGGTGATGAGCAGCGTATCCCAGATGGCTCCGCTCGTGAAGGTGATTATGGGCTCCTTTGGGAAAAAAGGGGCCGGAGACGACGCCACCGATGACGTGGAAGAGTTCGTCCCTAAGCGCAAGCGCCGCAAGTCCGGCAGCGGCTCAGGCTCAAGTCCCGCCGCCCGTAGACGCAGAAGAAAACGCCGGCGCTAAGCCCCGGCAGCGGAGAGCAGCGCCGTTATCTCGGCCTGAGTGCGCAACAAAGCGCATAAGCCGGAGAGTGTTACCTCCCGCCGCCAGCGCGAGCAGCGTTGGGCGGCGTCTCTCCTCTGTCGCCATGCGAAGCGAACAGCCCCGCATGGCGCGCTCCTCCTGCCAGCAGCAAGCGCTCCTGGCAGAAGCTTTATTTTTCACCGTCCAGCCCTCCCCGCCCAACAAAAAAGCCCGCATCCACTAACGGACCGGGCTTCTAAACGCTATGCAAGCTTAAATGAACAACAAATCCATTGCCCAGTAAACGGCCATTGCCATCAGGACAGTGATCGGAATCGTAATGACCCATGCGACCAAAATACGACCCGCCATCGACCATTTCACGCTGGAGAAGCGCTTCGCGCTGCCTACACCGAGAATCGAGGACGTAATAACATGTGTCGTACTTACTGGCAAATGCAGCACCGTAGCCGTTAAAATAACGACAGCCGAGCCTACATCGGCAGCAAAACCATTGATCGGTTCGATTTTGAAAATCTTCGTACCCATCGTTTTAATGATTTTGTAACCGCCGACGGACGTACCAAGCGCCATTGCCAATGCAGCAGATAGCTTAACCCACAGCGGCACATCCAAACTATCTTGAACACCCGCCGCAACGAGCGCGAACGTGATAATTCCCATCGCCTTCTGCGCATCATTCGTACCATGCGAGAACGATTGGAAGGCTGCCGTTACGATTTGGCTGAAACGGAAGCCCTTGTTCACCTGATGCGGGCTCGATTTGGCGAAAATCCGCTTGAGCAGCCACATAATGATGAAACCAGCCGAGAAAGCAATCAGCGGCGATAAAATGAGAGCTTTAACAATATCTGTGAAACCAGAAGCATTAATCGTGCCAATGCCTGAACCCGCAATAACCGCACCAGCCAGCGAGCCGATGAGCGCATGGGACGAGGAGGACGGAATACCGAACCACCACGTAACCAGGTTCCAGATAATAGCCGATATGAGCGCAGCGATAACGACTTCGACACCATTCGGCAAATCAGCCGGATTCGCAACGCCGCTTCCGATCGTTTTGGCTACCCCGGTAAACATAATCGCACCGAGGAAGTTCATCACCGCAGCCATCAAAATCGCTACACGAGGCTTGAGCGCACGGGTCGATACCGACGTCGCAATCGCATTCGCGGTATCATGGAAGCCGTTAATAAAATCAAAACCGAGTGCCAGAATGACAACCGTCCATAAAATATATGAATCCATTAGAGTTGACTCCCACTTTCCGCGTTAGCTATTGCGCATAATAATCGATTCCAGCGTATTGGCAACATCCTCGCAATAGTCGGTCGTTTGCTCCAGCATTTCATAAATTTCCTTGCGTTTCATCAGCTCAATCGGATCGCTTACGTTCGCGAACAAGCTTGTAATACATACGCGAAGCAGATCATCGGCTTGATTTTCCAGCTCGTTCAGCGCAATGTTCGGCTCACGAATAGCCAGCAGCTTCTTCTGTGTCAGCAAATAAATAGCTTTCTTGATCTGATGCGCGCAGCGCAGCAAAATGTCGCCAAACAGCTGGATGTACTCATCCTTCTCCTTGATGTTGTACATTTCGAAACGCGAAGCGCAAGCCTCGATTCCATCAAGCACATCGTCAAGCGAGGTCGTCAGCGCCATAATATCTTCTCGTTCAATCGGAGTGATGAACGTTTTGTTCAATTCCTTCAAAATCGTGTGCACATACTTGTCGCACTGGCTTTCGTATTCCTTCATCGTCTTGGCGAAAGCAGAGACATCGGACAAATCCGACAATCCGTTTGAGAAATACTCAACAGCGACAACGAGCGCATCGGCCATTTCTTCAAACGTTTTAAAGAAAATATCTTTTTTCTTGAACATCGTAATCCCCTTTACCGGCTGGATGTTTTGTTTGAGCATTTTGTCGACCATTGGTGACCTTTGGTGGATAAGCCCAGAATATCTTAACACAGTTTACTTTAAAATTGTTAACGGAATATTAACGTTCATGAAAAAAATTTCTTTTTTTCACTCTATGCAGTCATAACGTTCATTTCCTCCGCTTCCAAAACAAAGGCGCCGCCTCGTAAAGAGACAGCGCCTAAGCTTATATTGCCACGGGCACAGAAGCACTCTTCACCTGCTAAAAGTGTTTCCGAACCGTGCTTTTTTTACCCATACATCACATGATCAGCAATCGATTTCGCATTTGGGACAATGTGGAAAAAGGTTTTGCCCGGCACCAGAGCAAGCTCCTTGCCATCCTTCACGATCCGGATCATATTATCCGGCGCCCGTACCCACGACGCCTCCGTCATCCGACCCTGCTGGAACAGCATCGCATCTCCGCCTGCTTGCAAATCAACCGCGAGCCTGCCTTCATTGTCCAGCGTCTTATGGCTTGCAGCCAGTACGACCAGATTCGAAGCCGCAAGCTGCTCATTATTGTTAAGGTCAATATGCGCTTCATCGTTGATGGAACGCTTATATAGCTTGCTCGCCTCATCATAGGCGTAAGAAACCTTATAATCCTTCAGCGTAAAATGAATCGTTACCGCCGTCGCAGAAGTCGTTGCCTCCGCTGCGCCGTTCTCTGCAAACACGTAGGCAGGCACTGCTGTATCCTGCTTGTAATTTTTCTTCTCCGCTCCGGAACGCAGCTTCTCTAAATCCGAATACAGATTATGCGGCGCCTTGCGCTCCTTGCTGCGCCAGAAATAAGCGCCCGCGTTCGAAATTTCATCCAAATACGGCTTCTTCTGCTGCTGCAAAATCGCATAAGCGTCATTGCTGCCGCCTGCATGGGCAAGAACAGCGCCGTAGCTTTCGCCAATATTAATCAAATAAGGGCGGATGCTGCGAATCGGACCAATGGAATCGGTTATCGCATCCGTGCTTTGGAACAGCGCAACGAGCCTCGTAATGCCGCCTTCCGCTAACACCTCCCACACAACATCGGCATTCGACAATCCCGATTGCGGGCGAGCCGGCTTCAAGTTGTTGATCATGACAGCAATTGGCCGCTCCAATGCTTCTGTCTGCCGACCAATTCCCGTTAATGGCGCTTGATACGGCAGTGCTCCCGGTGAGACGCTAGGGCTTGGCAAAGCGCTTGGCTCTGGCGAAGCGGATGGAACCGCTTCCCCTTTACTGCCTCCCGCACAAGCTGCAAGCAGTACAAGCAGCAGCAGCAGAATGCTGGACGATAAACCGATTCTTTTTCCCAATTTCATGAATGATACCCGCCTTTATCCGAATGATCCAAGGTGAAACGGCTGTTGCCAATTGGGGCGCGGCGCGTTTCAATCCGAGAAATATAAGCATTTATAAGTTGAAACTTATAAATGCTTATATTTTTATAATTTCAAATCTATCCTCTAGCGTGATAGATAACATGACAATTTACGCAGCAAAAAGCTCGCAAAAGCAGCTTAGCTGCCTTTTCTACCTTTCTACTATACCACAGGATGATAGAAGGAGTAACAAATTAAGCAAAAACAGGACCTGCTCACGCGTTAGTCCCGCGTGACAGGTCCTGCCATAAAGCCGGATGCCGCCGTAAGCGGCACTACCTTTTTTTCCAATTTAAATGCTCCAGTGATGCCATTCCTGCTGCTTCTTATCCAGCCCCTCCAGCCATTCCGAGCTGATGCGAATCGCTTCCTCCTGATGCTGGCGGTTGGAGTACGTATGCGACGCCTGAAAAATAATTTCCTTGTCGCATAGCCCCTCGCTGCGGGTCCAGAACACCTTCTGATAAAGGAAGCTGTAATCGACGGGAATGAGTTCATCACTCGTGCCATGGACGAGCAGGACATCGCCGGAGAAGCGCGTTGCTGCCTGGAACGGCTGATGCTCAAGCAGAGAGTCGAAGAAGACGGGCTTCAGCGTAAAACCGGAATAATCAACAAAGCCGGATTCAACCGCTTCATCATAGCCCTTCCTGCCGACAATTCGGACAATATCATTGAAGGGATAAGCAACTGGCGACCATAGAAGGAGGCGCTTGACCCGTCTATCCTTGACGGCTGTCATAATGGAGACGGCTCCGCCTAGGCTATGTCCAAGCAATACAATCCGGCGCGGGTCGACGCATTCCATGCTCGTGATGTAGTCAAGCGCTGTGCGCGTCTGATCGACCATGCTGTCGAAGCCAAGCGAGCCGTAATCGCCATTGCTCTCGCCGCAGCCGCCATAATCGAAGCGCAGCACATACGAGCCTTGGGCTGCAAGGGCGCGGGCTGCTTTGACAAACAAGCGGTCCACACCGATGCGGCTTCCAACAAAGCCATGGCAAATAATGATCGCCTGCCGTTTGCAGTCGTCGTTCTTCTTCTCATCCGTCGGATAATGCAGCGTAGCTGCCAGCTCCAATCCTTCATGGCGCAATACCAGATGCTTCTCCATGTCCAAAACCTCCTGCCGTTTCCATACAGCGTCTTAATTATGTTAATTCCTACCCGAATACTTTGAATTTGTTAAAGTCATAATAGCACCCGCAGATGCTGCTGTCAATCCGTTATTTTATACTAGATCGCAAGCTTCAACCGGCATCCAGTGCTCATCCTGTCCATCCCATTTGACGTTGCAGCCAATCGGATTGGTGTACGGCACCGACACCTCCTTGCCCAGCGTATGCTCGGTAAGTGCACGCTCCAAATCATAAACCGTCACTTTGCTCGAATCTTTAGGCTGGTCAACTCCCCGGCCCGTATAAACCAGCTTGCGCTCTTTATCAAAAACATAAAAATGCGGCGTACGCAGCGCCCCATAAGCTTTGGCTACCTCTTGCGTATCATCGCGCAAATACGTCCAAGGAAACTCCAGCTCTTTCATTCGCTCCACCATATGCTCAAAGGAATCATGCGGCTTCGTAGCAATGCTGTTCGCATTAATGCCGACGAAAGCAACGCCCTTCTCCTTGAACTTGATGGCCGTCTTGCGCGTGAGCTCGTCCGATCCAACGACATAAGGACAATGATTACAGGTGAAAAATACGACCAGCGTGTCCGCATCGGCAAAATTCTGCAGCGAATAGCTTTTGCCATCCGTCGCCGGAAGCGTAAAATCTGGTGCTTGCTGACCAATCTGAACAGTGAAAGACATATAAATCCCTCCCAGTATGAAATGACCATCCCCTATATTGTACCACAATTAGGCAAAGCTTTTTCTGATGGTCTAACTGCGCTTCGGACATATTAATGTAGCAAGTTATTATTCAATTAGGCAGCTTTCGAGGCCGCCAAGGAAGGAGTGGAGCTTATATGCCTGCATGGATCGTATGGCTAACTGAACACTGGCTTTCCGTTATGCTAACGTTTGGTGTCGTCGTTGCTATCGTCTGGGTATTGTTCAACCGCAATCTGCTGTTTAACAAAAATTAGCCGCCCTTCCGGGCGGCTGATAAATTCTGGCTATGTTGCTGGTTTGTCCTGATGGCTGATCGGCAGCTCGATCGTGATTACCGTTCCAGCACCACGCTCGCTGTCTATTTTCATCTCGCCAGCATGCAGCTCGGTAATTTCCTTGCAGATCGCGAGCCCAAGCCCGCTTCCGCCCTGCCCCGTATTCGCCTTATAAAACTTCTCCGTCACATGGGGAATGTCCTCGGCTTCGATGCCGCAGCCGGTATCGGCAACTGTCAGCAGCGCAAAGTTCTCGTCAGGCGTAATGGAGATCGACACGCGAATGGTGCCGCCTGCTGGCGTGAACTTGAATGCATTGTCAATCAAATTAATGATAACCTGCTTCAAGCGATTGGCATCCGCATACACCATCACCGGCGATTTGCCTAGCGTGACGAGCAGCTTCACGCCCGTCTGATCCTGCCGGACACCAAGCTGGGCCGCCGTCTCCTTCACTGGGCTGTTGAGATCCAGCAGCTCCGCATGAAGCTCCATGCTTCCTGCCGACAGCTTGGAGAAATCGAGCAAATCCTCCACAAGCCCCGACAAGCGCAGCGTTTCATGGCTAATTATTTGCAGCCCCAGCTTCATTTCCTCATTGTCGGCCGGATCGCCTTCCTTCAGCGTCTCGCTCCAGCCTCTAATCGACGTAAGCGGCGTTCGCAGCTCGTGGGAAATGGAGGAGATAAAATCATTTTTGAGCTTCTCCCGATGATTCAGCTCCACGACCATCGAATTGAACGTTTCCGCCAGCTGTCCAATTTCATCATTGCTTCGCTTTGTCGCACGCCTCGTCCAGTCTCCATCGGCCATATATCTTGCCGCACGTGTCAGCTCGCGAATAGGCCGTACAATACGCTGCGCCAGCCACAGGCTTAAGCCCAGAAACAGCAAAATAACTGCCAGCCCCACGAATGCCGTCATGCGCAGCAGCTGGCTTACCATATCGTCCACAGCGCTGATGGAGGCCGAATAACGCAGCAGGGATACAACATGCGTATCGTTCCAGACCGGTATCGTAATCGACGTGACCCGTTCCTTGTAATAAGGATCATTGCCCTGCCAAATATCCGTATTCCCGTTCATCGCTGCCTGCACGTCCAGCGTGTTGTAATGTATATCTTCCACCAGCCCGTCGGAGTCCATGCGTACGTTGCCATACACATCAAGCAGCTGAAGCCGGGTATCGCCCTCCACCATATATTGCAGCATGTAATCGGCTTGATCATGCATTTTCAGCGAAGCCATCGTCCGGTTATGCGTGGCAAGGGCAGATACAGCCCGCTGCTTAACCGAGCTTTGTGCGCTGCCATAATAATAGTTGGTAATCAGTGTAGCAAAAAGTCCGCCGAGCACGACGACAACGAGCGCAATCAGCAGCAAATAGCTCCACACGATTCTCGTCTTCAGACTGTTCATCCGCTGCTGCCCCTTCTCCAGCGGTAGCCGAAGCCCCATACCGTTTCGATGAAAGCAGGCTCAGAGGAATTGTCTTCAATTTTTTGGCGCACCCGCCTAATGTTTACGTCAACGACCTTAAGGTCGCCCACATAATAACGGCCCCAAACCTCGCTCAAAATATCATCGCGGCTGACGCTTTTGCCTTCCCGCTCCATTAATAGCCGCACCAGCGTCCATTCGGTCGGGGTCAAAATAATTTCCTCATCGTTTTTCCATAGCTTGCGCGCAGATACCGACAAGCGGAATGGCCCAATGGTCAGCTCATCATCCATTACCTCCTGCACGGGAGCAGCCGCCGCCAGCTCTTGGCTAGCCACCGCCTGAAGCAGCGCAGCACTCGGCTGCATTCTGCGGTAGAGCGACTTGATGCGGGCAATCAGCTCGCCTGGGCTGAATGGCTTCTGCACATAATCGTCGGCGCCAAGCTCCAGCCCGTGTATTTTATCCTCTTCCTGCGACTTCGCGGTCAGCATAATAATGCCCATGCTGGGGAATTTGCTGCGCAGCTGCTCGCATACTTCGAAGCCGCTAATAGTCGGCAGCATCACATCAAGCAGCGCAATATCAAATGGTCCCTCCGAATCAGCCAAAGCGAGCGCCGTTTCACCGTCGCCTGCTTCCGTCACTTCCATCTCATTGCGTTTTAGATTAATGCGGACAAAGCCGCGAATCGCTTCTTCATCTTCCAGCAGCAAAATACGCATAGGTCCACCCACTTTTTCCATTAGTCCGGCCTCGGTACCAGCAATTCAGGCAGTTGATCCTTATTCAGCTGCATTGCATAAAACAGCTGGCGATCACTGATATCCATCGTTCCTGGAGGAGCAAGCTGCTGTGCAAAAATGTACACCAAGCCCGCATAATTGAACACGACATGGTAAGAGCGGTCTGTCTCTTTCCACTCTTCCTGGACGCTGCCCCACTTCGTTAATGGAACCGCATATAATGTGCCAAGCTCGGACTTGTAGCCGGTTTTTTCATTCCAATATTCAAAGGTGACGAGGCCATATTCCCGGTGGACTTCCGGGCTTCTCAGCGTATAGCGGCCCTTCCACTGATTCGGAATCGTAAAGCTGATTTGGTAGCTGTTACTCGTAAACTCTTCCTTGATCGACTTGAAGCCCTTATCTCCATCCCATTGCAGCCACTCGTTCACCCACAGCATCCCGGCATAAGGGAGATCCGGATAGCCTGCAGGCTCTTTGGGCCGGGACAGCTCAATAATGCCATCACCGTTAATATCTTCATTTTGCGTCGGCGTTCCCGACACGAGCGCATTTCCATATTCGCCCTGCCCGGATAACGCAACTGGCCGCAGCTTGCCTTTTTCCCACACATACATAAACGTATACATCGAATGGGCGCCTACCGCAGCTTCCAATACGATGCCCGTATGCCGCTCGGAAATTTTGCCAATCAACAGCCGGTCATAATTAATGACATCATTGCTAAGATCGAGCTGCTGGAGCGCATGAAGCTTGCCCTTTGTCCATTCATATACCGTCAGCTTATAGTTCGGCAGCTGCACTTCCTGATTCGCCCAATCCCCCGTGACGACCGCCAGCTCCAGCTTTCCATCTCCGTTCAGATCGCCTGCTTCCGCGTACAAATAAGGCAGGGAATCCTCCGGCTCAAGCACAAGCTTGCCTTCCTCATTGCGCACTGGCGTTTGGCTAAGCGAATACAGCTCGACCATATTGGAGCCATCATAGGAGCCGATCCAGCCGACGGCCAAATCGAGCTTGCCATCCTTGTCATAATCGCTTACTTTCATCCAGTCCATGCGCATCGATAAAGGCTGCTGAATCGTATAATAGGGCTTCCAGGTGTTGCCCCGATAGCGGAGCAGCATTAGCTCAGGAGAGCTGTATTCATTGTTAAAAGAAACGAGCACCTCGTCTATGCCATCGCCATCTACATCGAGCAGGCGCACGGCGCCAAGATTGTCATCCCGCATCGGAAGCGCAAGCTGCGCATGAGGCGGCAAAGCTTTCTGCACAGCCTGAACGAGTGCCTGCTTATCCGAGGCGATAGTAGGCTTTTCAAGCAAATCCGCAGGAGCCGCCGTATAACGGCAGCCGGTTGCTAATAAACAAAGCAAGGCGGCTGCAAGCAGCGCCCCGCTTATTTTGGATATAAACAATTGCTTAAGCCCCCTTAAACATACAGCCCGAAAGCAGACCGGAATTAAGGCATTTCGTCAATCGTAACAAACGTATAGCCTTTCTTCTGCAAGCTATCAATGACGTCTGGC
This sequence comes from Paenibacillus sp. Leaf72, assembly GCF_001422685.1. Lineage (NCBI taxonomy): Bacteria > Bacillati > Bacillota > Bacilli > Caryophanales > Paenibacillaceae > Paenibacillus > Paenibacillus sp. Leaf72. The sequence continues at coordinate 1,257,619 of NZ_LMLV01000001.1, forward strand.
AGCATGTCTACCGTGTTTTTAATCCCTTTGCCTCCAAAAGAATGCATCAGTATTATACCACCCGGCTTCGTATGCTCGCTAATGTTCTGCTTCATCACAGCTACAGACGTTCCCGCCCAGTCACGGGTATCTACATTCCAGCTTACCAATTCTCTTCCTTTGTCCTTCATTAGCTGCTTAACGGTGCTATTCACAGCACCATACGGTGCGCGCACCAGATTTGGAGTAAAGCCGACTACATCTTTGATCAGCTTATCCGTCGTGGTGATTTCGTCCCATATTTGATTCTTGGTCAGCTTCGTCAAATCTTTATGATGAGTCGTATGATTGCCAATCGTATGGCCTTCGTCCACTATGCGCTGAAGCACCTCGGGGTCCTTCTTCACTTGAACGCCGACTACGAAGAAAGTTGCTTTAATGCCCTTCTTTTTCAGGATATCCAAAATTGCTGGTGTATAACGGTTATCTGGCCCATCATCAAAGGTTAAGGCGACAAGCTTCTGCTCCTTATCCGGCTTGCCCGTTTCCTTCTCTCCTTGCGGAGACGCCGAAGGCGTTGGCGTGGGAGCCGGCTTGCTCGTTGGTGTAGCCGAGCTTGAAGGCTTAGTTGTATATGTACTGGACGTTACGCTCTTTCCCGGTTTGGAACCTTCACCTTGCGTTTTTCCGCCAGTGCCACTGGATGTACCCGATGTACCGGAACCATTCGAAGCACCGGATGCGCCGTCCGTTCCTTTCTGAGGGGAATGGGAATCATCGGTGCTCGCCGGATGGCTTGCCGTGTCCGTACCGCTGCTTGTCCCTTCCGACAACGTCGGATGGTTAATATGGATGGTATCCTCGGATGAAGTACCCTGCTGGATGTTGGCGCTGCCCTCTTTGCCAGGCACAAGAACCTCCAGGCTCGATGAAGCCTTAGTCCCGCAGCCGCCAAGCCATAAGGCTAGTGCTACAAGTAGAAAGCTTGCAATTGCTAGTTTTCGTTTTGTTCTCTTGCGCGTCTTCATGCTGCTTACTCTAGTTCGTGTGTTATACTTCATCCGATTCACCCTTCTATTCCCTGCTGATAGATTTATCTTATCGCATTCATAGACGCAGTGCGTTACAAATTAGTTACACCTTTCGCCCGCATTTGACAGCAAAAACGTGGCGATTAATCATCACTATTTATTAAATAAAAGTCCATTTCCTCTTTAAATTTTTCATTTTTTGATAACAAGACTGTATTATTTAAATCAATATCCTGTTTCAATAACACATTTATATAAATATCCCATTTATAATCTTTAAAATTAAAACTATTGTATTCTATTGAATAATATGGTAGTTTTTAATAGTATCATAATTTGGAAGGAGAGTAATAAAATTGAGAAAGAAGTTACTGACAAAGGCTATAGTACTATCTGTTCTGTCCGCTTCGTTACTACTACCAGGAAACTCATATGCTAATAATTCCGAAAGTAACGGAAAAGTTTTAATCACTGATGCTGTTTATGCTAGCATTATTGAAGAAGCTTCTGAAACTGATTTAGAAGTAATGAAAAGCGAGATTAAAGCTCAACTTGAATCAAATAGAAGCGGATCTTCTGATAATTTTGAAGAATTAAGCAAGTACTTAGAACAAGGTGATATTGAGTTTATTTACAGCATAATCGAGTTAAAAAAAGAAAATTCCCAGCTTAGCCCTGAGGAAATTGTTGAAATTGTATTCCCTATGCAAAGTAAAGCTCAAACTTTTAGTGGAATACAATTACAGGCATCACGTGAATCTAATACAGGCTGGAGCGCGTTAACAACTGCTGAAAAATGGTTAGTTGCTCTTTATCCTGCTGAAGCTTTAATCGTGAACGCAGCGAAAAATAATACTGATGCGATTACAATTGGACGTTATCCAGGTTGGTTAGATGGAGACAAGGGTAATGCATTTAGACACGCTCTGTGGAATGCAATAATGACATTAAATATTGGAAGAGTATTAGCAGAACAGTTTGGTACTGCTCATGAAAATACTGGAGATACTGATTCCGAATTAAGAAATAAGTCTTGGTTCGGATTCAATGGATTGCAACATAAACAAATGGATTTGCATAACAATCAGAAGGGGAGAGACACTGTAAACTGGTACGATGTTCCCTTCGCTGTCTCAAATACCGACTTAGCAAATAGGGTTCAAACGAAAATAAATAATAATGAGATGATTATACTATACTAATTTCTACTCAATAAAATTCCGACTCAACTATAAACAGTTTAGGAAGGATATTTAAAGTCATATGTTATACTTATTTATTAGTAATGCGAATAGGAGGAGCATATGAAAAAAAACATAAAAAGTAGATGGATAGCAGTTGGTCTAATCGCTATAGCGGCTATAGCGGCTATAGCGATTTTAGTGTTCTTCCTTATTACATATGAAAGACTCCCTGAAAATTCTCATATTATTAATCAGAATATGATGAAGTTGAAGGATGACAATCGCTCCGTCCCATTCACTGAGTTGACTCCGTTTGTTTGGGATAAAGCTTATGTACTTGATAATCCTTTCTACAATGGGCAAGCAATAGATGAAATTGTCGGGGTCACCACTCACTTAGATAGGTTAGAAACGGATCATAGACGCAGAATTGTTTTCGTGAATCAAGGTAAGTTTGTATATGATTACATTTATGATTTCAGTGCTTTCACCTATAAACCTTTTGGCATAATCGAACTTACACCAAGCAGCACGATTCGTGTACTAAAAGGAACTTCTAAAGCTCTCATTATAGAAGTAAAGTCATGATGTTGATAAACGTAATAAAGCCGCACATTGGCGACTTTCAGCATTAAAAAATACATTGGATAGACTAACAGGTATGATCTCTCGCTTTTAAAGAGAAATCATACCTGTTTTTTTAGCATACTCAAATCATATAAAGATCGCTTTCTAGCTAAAAGAAACTTCTTAAACCAGCGCTTTCGCCGCAATATCCGAACGGCTCTGCATGCCTTCGAAATGAATAACGCCCACCGCATCATAAGCACGCGCACGCGCTTCTGCGATGTCACGGCCGCGGCCGACAACGCCTAGCACGCGTCCGCCACTCGTTACGAACTGACCGTCCTTCTCAGCTGTTCCAGCATGGAACACAAGCGCGCCTTGCGCTTCGGCTTTCGCCAGCCCTTCAATAACGCGGCCTTTCGGATATGAAGCCGGATAACCCTCGGAAGCCATAATGACGCAGACCGCTGCCTCATCGCTCCAAGTAATATCCAACTGCTCCAGCCTGCCGTTCAGCGAGGCCAAAACGATGTCGACAAGATCGGTTTCCAGACGCGGAAGCACAACCTGTGTTTCCGGATCGCCCATGCGTGCATTAAACTCGATCGTTTTCGGGCCATCCTTCGTAATCATCAGACCGGCGAACAATACGCCGCGGAACGGGCGGCCTTCGCTGACCATCGCTTTCGCCGTTGGAATAATAATGTTCGCAATCGACTCGTCGATAATCGCCTGATCAATATGCGGCAGCGGCGTATATGTGCCCATACCGCCCGTATTCGGGCCTTTATCGCCGTCGAAAATCGGCTTGTGATCCTGTGCCGGCACCATCGCCCGCACCGTCTCGCCATCTACGAAAGCAAGGATGGACATTTCCTGTCCTTCCAAGAACTCCTCGATCACGATTTGGTTGCCCGCATCGCCAAACACTTTATCCAGCATCGCTTCTTTCAGCGCCTGCTGTGCTTCTTCCATCGTAAAGGCCACCGTTACGCCCTTGCCTGCCGCAAGTCCGTCCGCCTTAATGACGATTGGCGTCTGCTGTGCCTGCAAATAAGCAGAAGCCGCCTCATATTCGGTAAACGTCTCATATTTAGCCGTCGGAATATTATATTTCTTGAGCAAATTTTTCATGAAAATTTTGCTGCCTTCAATTTCCGCTGCCGCTTTATTCGGTCCATATACCGGAATTTGATGCGCTTCGAACGCATCGACGATGCCGTCAGCTAGCGGATCATCCGGACCGATGAATACGAGATCGATAGCCGCATCTTTCGCAAACTCCACCAGCTCGTCAAATTGATTGACAGCCAGCGGCACGCATTCTGCCAGCTGCGCGATGCCTGCATTGCCCGGCGCACAATAGATGCTGCGGACCTTCTCGCTTTTTTTCAGCGCCCATACGATCGCATGCTCGCGGCCGCCGCCGCCTACTACTAAAATTCGCATCTTGTCAGCTCCCTCTTAATGCTTGAAATGACGAACGCCAGTCAGTACCATGGCAATGTTGTTGGCATTTGCTGCGGCAATCGATTCGGCATCTTTAATAGAGCCGCCCGTTTGGATAATCGCCGTAATGCCAGCTTTTGCTGCCAGCTCAACCGTATCGCCCATTGGGAAAAAGGCATCCGATGCCAGTACAGCGCCAGCGGACTGCGCACCAGCCTGCTCAATTGCGATGCGAGCAGCGCCTACGCGGTTCATTTGGCCTGCGCCTACGCCAATCGTCATATTATTTTTCGCCAGCAAAATCGCATTCGATTTCACATGCTTCACGACTTTCCAGCCGAACAGCAATTGCTTCAGCTCTTCCTCAGTCGGCTTGCGGTCGGTTACGAATTGCAGGTCTGCTTCCGTCAGGCTGCGAACATCGCTTTCCTGTACGAGCATGCCGCCGTCAACCGTCGTCACGAGCAGCTCAGGCTTGCGGTCAGCCGCAGCAACGGAAAGCTCGCCGAGCTTCATGAGGCGAATGTTTTTCTTTTTTGTCAAAATATCAAGCGCTTCCGGCGTAAAGTCCGGGGCAATAATAATTTCAAGGAAAATTTGGCCCAGCAGCTCAGCTGTGTCTGCGCCGATCACGCGGTTCGCCGCAACGATGCCGCCAAAGATGGAAGTCGGATCAGCCGCATACGCTTTTTGATATGCTTCATGAATGTCAGCGCCAGTACCTACGCCGCAAGGATTCATATGCTTAACGGCAACTACAGCCGGCTCATCAAATTCCTTTACAATCGCAAGCGCAGCGTTTGCATCATTAATGTTATTGTAGGACAGCTCTTTGCCGTGCAATTGCTCTGCTGTCGTAATGTTGCCTGCCGAAGCGAGCGGCTTGCTGTAGAAAGCAGCCTTCTGGTGCGGGTTCTCGCCGTAGCGGAGATCCTGTACTTTTTCGTAAGTAACGGTATAGCTTTCTGGAAGCTCTTCGCCTGTCTGCTTGGACAAATATTCAGCAATCAGCGTATCGTAAGCAGCCGTATGGCGGAATACTTTCGCCGTCAAGCGCTTGCGCGTTTCAAGCGTCGTGTCGCCGCCTGCTTTGACTTCTTCCAGCACAGCCGCATAATCCGCAGCGTCTACGACAACGGTAACGAATGCATGGTTTTTCGCAGCTGAACGCAGCATTGTTGGACCGCCGATATCGATGTTTTCAATCGCATCCGCATATTCCACATCGGGCTTCGCAATCGTCTGCTTGAACGGGTACAGATTCACGACAACGAGGTCGATGTAGCTGAGACCCAGCTCTTCCATCACCTTTTGGTGCTCTGCATCGTCGCGAACAGCGAGCAGGCCGCTATGAACAGCAGGATGCAGCGTTTTGACGCGTCCATCCAAAATTTCCGGGAAGCCCGTCACATCGGAAATGCCGATGACCGGAATGCCCTCTTTTTCCAGCAAGCTGAACGTTCCGCCTGTCGAAATAATTTCTACGCCTTGGCTTGCCAGCTCACGCGAAAACTCCACAATACCCGTCTTATCAGATACGCTGATTAATGCTCTACGAATAGCCATTCCACAAAGCCCTCCTTTTTGTCTTAACCCGGTTACGCTCTAACTACTTTTATCGTTATGAATGCCCAATCACTCAGCTTGCTTGTTCACATCGATCCGCACCAAACGTCCGTCCAAATGAACCCGTCCGCCAGCAATTTGCCGCACGACCTGCGGGAGCAGCTGCTGCTCGGCCGCATGAATGCGTACCGCAAGCTCATCCTCCGACTCGCCGTCCGCAATGCCGACTGCCTGCTGGGCAATAATCGGGCCGCTGTCGAGGCCGCCGTCCACATAATGCACGGTGACGCCCGTCAGCTTCACGCCGTAATCAAGCGCCTGGCGAATCGCATTAATGCCGGGAAACGCTGGCAGCAATGAAGGATGGATATTGATCATCCGCCCATAGAAAGGCTCCACCAGCACTGGCGTAATGATGCGCATATAGCCTGCCAGTACAATAAGCTCAATGCCACGGCGCTCAAGCTCCGCCAAAATCACGCTGTCATGCGCTTCGCGGGACGGATAGTCCTTCGGCTTAAAAACGAACGTTTCTACGCCAGCCTTGCGCGCCCGCTCGATAACCGGCGCAGACGGCTTATCACAAACAAGAAGCTCGATAGTTGCATCGAGCTCCCCCTGCCATGCCGCATCGGCCAAGGCTTGAAAATTTGTGCCTTGACCAGATGCAAATACGGCTATACGCTTCGCTGCCATTACACCGTCGCTCCTGTAAACGTGACGATGCGGCTGCCTTCCGTTACTGTTCCAATGCGGTAAGCTTTCTCGCCAAGCTCATTTGCTACGCGAAGCGCTTCTTCCGCTTCATCAGCCGGTACAACAACTACGAGGCCAATTCCCATATTAAACGTCGTGAACATGTCACGATTCGTAATCGAACCTTTTTCCTGCATTAAGCCAAAAATGTTGTGGATCGGCCAAGAGCCGTATTCCACATTTACGTTTACGCCTTCCGGCAATACACGCGGAATGTTCTCGATGAAGCCGCCGCCTGTAATATGCGCCATGCCTTTCACCTTCACTTGCTCAATCAGCTTAAGCGCCGATTTCACATAAATGCGCGTTGGCTCGATCAATACATCGCCAAGCTTCGCGCCATCAAGCTCTGCCAGCTCCTGATCAAGCGCATAACCGCTTTCTTCCAGCAGCAATCTGCGAACGAGCGAATAGCCATTGCTGTGAATGCCGCTTGACGCAAGGCCAATGACTGCGTCTCCGGGCGCAATGGTCGTGCCGTCGATGATCTTTTTCTTATCGACAACGCCGACCGTAAAGCCCGCGATATCGTATTCGTCGCCTTGGTACATGCCCGGCATTTCCGCCGTCTCGCCGCCGATGAGTGCACAGCCTGCCTGTACGCAGCCGTCTGCAATGCCTTTGACTACCGCTTCGATTTTCTCCGGCACAACTTTGCCGCAAGCGAGGTAATCGAGGAAGAACAAGGGCTCAGCGCCTTGTACAATGATGTCGTTGACGCACATGGCAACCGCATCGATACCGATCGTGTCATGCTTGTCCATTGCAAAAGCCAGCTTCAGCTTTGTGCCAACACCATCTGTTCCCGATACGAGCACCGGCTCCTCATATTTATCCTTGTTTAGGCCGAACAGGCCGCCAAAGCCGCCAAGATCCGTCAGCACCTCAGGACGGAACGTCTTCTTGACATGCTTCTTCATTCTTTCGACCGCTTCGTTGCCAGCCGCTATATCGACGCCAGCTTTTTTATACGCTTCTGCCACATCGTTCAACCCCTTTATCGTAGCCGCCAAGCCGGCACGCCTGAACCAGGCGCGCACGCATGCAGCACTATTAATCCTAATTACACAAGCAATGCTTCATGCTGCAGCCAGACTGCCTTAAGTCTAGCAGCTGCAGCTTTTGTCCGATTCCTCATCCACAGGCGTCGGGTAATCATTATCAAAGCAGCCGAGGCACATGCCGCGGTTATAAGCACCGTCATTGCCGCCAACCGAATCGATAAAGCCGCTGTCGCTAAGGAAGGACAGCGAATCCGCATTGATCAACTCGCAAATTTCCTGCACGGTGCGGGAAGAAGCAATAAGCTCATCGCGGCTTGGCGTATCAATGCCGTAGTAGCAAGGGTTCTTGAAAGGCGGCGATGTAATTCGCACATGCACTTCCGTCGCTCCTGCTTCACGCAGCATATTGACGATCCGGCGCGACGTCGTGCCGCGAACGATCGAGTCGTCAATCATAACGACGCGTTTGCCTTCTACGACTTTGCGCACGGCGGACAGCTTCATCTTCACGCCCTGCTCGCGCAATTCCTGCGAAGGCTGGATGAACGTACGTCCGGTGTATTTATTTTTGATAAGTCCAAGCTCATAAGGAATGCCCGTCTGCTCCGCATAACCGATTGCTGCGGAAATACTGGAATCCGGCACACCCGTTACGATATCAGCATCGACGAACGATTCCATCGCGAGCTGCTTGCCCATCCGCTTGCGCGCGGAATGAATATTGATTTCATGAATGTCGCTGTCGGGACGGGCAAAATAAATATATTCCATCGCGCAGGTCGCCCGGCGCGTCACTTCCGCATAACGATCCTCTTTCATGCCATCCTGATCAAAAATAAGCAGTTCGCCCGGCTGAACGTCACGCAAATATTGGGCACCAATCGATTCAAACGCGCACGACTCGGAGGAAAACACATAACCGTCGCCAATGCGGCCTACCACGAGCGGACGAAGTCCGTTCGGATCAGAAGCGACCAATAGCTTGTCGTTCGTCATAATCAGGAAGGCGAAGCCTCCAACAATACGTTGGAGCGCTTCTTTCGCTGCCGTCACAAAATCCTTCGGCGAGCGGGCGATCAAATGCGCAATAACCTCGGTATCGCTCGTCGTCTGGAAAATAGAGCCCAGGTTTTCCAGCTCCTTGCGGATTTCCGGCGCATTTACGATATTGCCGTTCGTCGCTACCGCAAGATCGCCATCGCGATAGCGGAAGATCAGCGGCTGCGCATTCGCCAGCTTGCTCTCTCCCGCTGTCGAATAGCGCACGTGGCCGATCGAGCGATCGCCAGGGAGCCCCGCTAGGCGCTCCTTGTCGAATACTTCCTTAACGAGTCCCATGCCGCGGTGGTAGCTGAACCGATTGCGGTCCGTCGTATCGACGGTGCAAATGCCGGCCGACTCCTCGCCGCGATGCTGCAATGCATGAAGACCATAGTAGGAAAGCGATGCTGCGTCTGCATGGTTAAAGACACCAAAGACGCCGCATTCCTCGCGCAGCTTGTCGAAGAAATCCTCCCGACCGCCGCCTTGATTATAATAATCGCCTGACCAAAGCTTAGGCTGCTTTATTTCATCAGACATGGAATCGCATCCTTCCAGACCTTCTCCAGTTGTTGTACCGGCGCCTGAATGCCGGATTTGCCATTGATACTGATCGAAAGAGCAGCTCCTTTTACCGAACCGATTGCCGCGTGGGCAACGCCTTGCTCAGACAGCAATGCTTGCAGCGCTGCTGCTTGCTCCGGCTTCGCCGACAGCAAAATACGCGATTGCGATTCGCTGAACAATGCATGATCAGCGCGCAGCTCTGTATTTACATTAACTTCTGCACCAAGCTTGCCGCTTATGCAGGATTCTGCCAGCGCAGCCGCAATACCGCCTTCAGACAAGTCATGCGCCGAAGCGACCAAGCCGCTTTGAATCGCGCTCAGCACAGCGCCGAGCATCTTTTTCTCAACAGCTAGATCAATCACCGGAGGACGTCCTTCGTTCACGCCTTGCAGCACGTATTGCAGCTCGCTTCCGCCCATTTCAGCTTTCGTTTCGCCGACGAGAATGATGACGTCGCCTTCGTTTTTGAAGCCTTGAGTCGTAATATGATCGATATCATGAACGAGACCTACCATGCCGATAACCGGCGTTGGGTAAATCGCGCCTTTTGCATTTTCATTGTACAAGCTGACGTTGCCGCCGATAACTGGCGTTTCCAATACGCGGCAAGCTTCGGACATGCCGTCTGCCGATTTCTCGATCTGCCAGAATACATCCGGCTTCTCCGGGCTGCCGAAGTTCAGATTGTCCGTAATTGCCAGCGGCTCTGCGCCGGAGCATACGATGTTGCGCGCAGCTTCCGCTACGGCAATGCGTCCGCCCACTTCTGGATCAAGGTATACATAACGGCTGTTGCAATCCGTTGTCATCGCAAGTGCTTTGCGTGTACCGTTGATTGTCACGACTGCTGCGTCCGAACCCGGTTGAACCGCGGTCGACGTACGCACCATATAGTCATATTGATTGTAAACCCACTCTTTGCTTGCCACCGTTGGCGAAGCGAGAACTTTCTCAAGCGCAGCCGTCAAATCCGTTACTTCCGGATAAGCTGTTGTGTCGATTGCCGCATTTGCGCTGTAATAAGCAGGCTCCTGCGAAGGCTTGTCATAAACCGGGCACTCGTCAACGAGCGCTGTTACCGGCATATCTGCCACTTGCTCGCCTTGGTGGAACAAGCGGAGACGTCCGTCATCCGTTACTTTGCCGACTTTGGCGCAAATGATGCCCCAACGCTCGAAAATCTCTTTCGCCTGCGCTTCATGCTGCGGCTCTACAACGAAGAGCATGCGCTCTTGCGATTCGGACAGCATCATTTCGTAAGGCGTCATGCCTGTTTCGCGCTGCGGCACTTCATCGAGGTACAGCTCAAGGCCGTTGCCGGCTTTCGAAGCCATCTCGGCGCTGGAGCAAGTTAGGCCTGCTGCGCCCATATCTTGAATACCAAGCACGATGCCGGAATCGATCAGCTCAAGCGTCGCTTCCATAACCAGCTTCTCCATGAATGGATCGCCGACTTGAACCGCCGTACGCTTTTCTTCGGATTCCTCGGACAGCTCGACCGAAGCGAAGGTTGCGCCGTGAATGCCGTCGCGGCCAGTTGCCGGACCGACATAAAACACCGGGTTGCCTACCCCTTTAGCGACGCCGCGTTGGATTTTATCATGATCGATGAGGCCCACGCACATCGCGTTAACGAGCGGATTGCCCTCATAGCTCTCGTCGAACATAACCTCACCGCCGACAGTCGGGATGCCGATACAGTTGCCGTAGCCAGCGATACCGCTGACAACATTTTCGAACAAATATTTAACGCGCTCATTTTCAAGACGGCCAAAACGCAAGCTGTTCATCAAAGCAACAGGACGTGCGCCCATCGAGAAAATGTCGCGGATAATGCCGCCTACACCTGTAGCTGCGCCTTGGTAAGGCTCAACCGCGGATGGATGGTTATGCGATTCGATTTTGAATACGACCGCTTGATTGTCGCCAATATCAACGATACCCGCGCCTTCGCCTGGTCCCATTAGAACTTTAGGTCCGGTAATCGGGAATTTTTTCAAAATCGGCTTGGAGTTTTTGTAAGAGCAATGCTCCGACCACATGACGCTGAATACGCCGATCTCCGTATAGTTTGGCTGGCGGCCAAGAAATCCGCAAATCAGCTCATATTCATAATCCGTTACGCCGAACTGCGTATAAATCCGCTGATCCGCGATTTGTTCCGCTGTCGGTTCCTTAGCTGTTAACTGCTGCGCCATGCTGTTCCCTCCATGCATTCAAAATCGATGTAAACATTTTTTTGCCGTCCTCTGAGCCGAACAATTGGTTGATTGCACGCTCTGGATGCGGCATCATGCCGACTACGTTGCCGCGCTCGTTGCTCACGCCCGCGATATTCGATACCGATCCGTTCGGATTGGTGTCGCCCGCATAGCGGAAAATAATTTGCTTGTTCGCTTCCAGCTGTGCCAGCGTCGCGTCGTCGCAATAGTAGTTGCCTTCGCCGTGGGCGATCGGAATGTTGATAATATCGCCTTCCGCATACTGGTTCGTGAACGGGTTGCCATTGTTCACAACTTCCAGCGGCGTCTGATGGCAGCGGAATTTAAGGCCGCTGTTGCGAATCAAAGCGCCTGGCAGCAAGCCTGCTTCCGTAAGGATTTGGAACCCGTTGCAAATGCCGAGGATGAATTTGCCTTCCTCCGCTGCTTTCTTCACTTCATTCATGACAGGAGCAAAACGCGAAATCGCGCCGCAGCGCAGGTAATCGCCGTAGGAGAAGCCTCCTGGCACCAAAATCGCGTCAAAACCGGAAAGATCCGTCGATGTATGCCATACATACTCTACCTTTTGGCCAATCGCTTCCTCTACCGCCTTGTAACAATCAATATCACAGTTGGAACCTGGAAAAACCAGAACCGCAAACTTCATCGCCTATCCCTCCAGCTCAAAACGGTAATCTTCAACGACCGTGTTCGCAAGCAGCTTCTCGCACATTTCCTTGATGCGCTTCTCCGCTTCGCTGCGGTCGATTGCGCCCAGCTCTAGCTCCAAATATTTGCCGATCCGCACTTTTTCCACTTCGGCAAAACCCATCGAATGCAATGCTCCTTGTACAGCTGTTCCTTGCGGATCAAGTACATTTTCCTTGATTGTTACGTAGACGGTTGCTTTCATTGTTGGCCTCCTGATAATGAAAATAATAATGTAGCGCTAACGCTGCTTCGCTTTTCTTCTGCTTTAGGCGAGCACCCCACAGGCTCCCTCCAGCAAAATCGCTTTGCTTTTATCGTTTTGCTTGTATCGCTGTTGATCTATTTCTTTAGCTTGCTCTTGCTGGCTTCAACGCTGCTGCCTGCGCGGAAAAGCTAGTAGCTTTCCGCACCTGTCAAGCGGCGGTAAATATCCTGATACCGCTTCGTCGTCTCTTCGACAACCGCTTCCGGCAGCGGATCCGGCTTGCTGTTCTTGTCCCAATCCGAGCCCAGCAAATAGGTGCGCACCGGCTCCTTGTCCATGCTGTCGATCTCGATGTCATAGGCGTAATTGCCCTCTGCCCAGAAGCGCGAGGAATCTGGCGTGAAAATCTCGTCAATGAGAATCACTTTGCCGTCAATCAGGCCGAATTCGAATTTGCAATCGGCAAGAATGATGCCGCGCTCGGCGCAATAAGCGTGAGCGAACTCGTAAAGCTTGATGCTGCGGTCGCGCAGCTCTTCGGAAAGCTCGGCGCCAACCAGCTCCTGCATCCGCTCAAACGGGATATCCTCGTCGTGGCCGACGTCGTTTTTCGCCGCTGGCGTAAAGATCGGCTGCGGAAAACGCTCATTTTTGCGCATGCCTGCCGGAAGCTCGATGCCATTAATCGCAGACGTTTGCTGATATTGTCTCCAGCCGCCGCCTGTGATATAGCCGCGCACGACACATTCAATATCGATGCGCTCCGCTTTGCGAGTTACCATAATCCGGTTGCGAAGCAGCTCAGGCTCCGTAATAAGCTCGCCCAGCTTGTCCACATCGGTATGCACGACGTGGTTCGTCTGGATCGAAGCGGTCTGCTCAAACCAGAAAGCCGACAGGCGGTTAAGCACATTGCCTTTCTCCGGCACTGCCGGGTCAAGCACATAATCAAATGCCGAAATGCGATCCGTTACAACGATCAGAAAATGCTCGCCCAGATCGTAAAGCTCTCTAACCTTCCCCTTGTACAGCAGGGGCGCTTTCACATACGGCTCAGCAGTGGACAAGCTTTGAGAGATTGCAGTCATACGCCAGTAAGCCTCCTTAGTTCAATCCAAGACGGGTGAAAATCGTATCCACATGCTTCAAATGCCATGTTGGGTTAAAGCAATCGTCGATCTCTTCCGTCGACAGAAGCTCGGTAATTTCCTTCGTCGATTCAATAATGTCGCGGAATTGGCGCTGCTCTTCCCAAGCCTGCATCGCGCGCGGTTGAACGGTGTCATAAGCCTGCTCGCGGCTGAAGCCTTTGTCGATCAGCTTCGTCATGACGCGGCCGGAGAACGGCACGCCGAACGTACGCTGCATGTTGCGCTTCATATTTTCAGGGAATACTTGCAGATTGTTGATGATGTTGCCCAGACGATTCAGCATGTAGTTCAGCAGCATCGTAGCATCCGGCAAAATAACGCGCTCTGCGGACGAATGGCTAATATCGCGCTCATGCCACAGCGGAATGTTCTCGTAAGCCGTCAGCATATGTCCGCGAATAACTCTCGACAAGCCGGAAATGTTCTCGCAGCCGATTGGGTTGCGTTTGTGCGGCATAGCCGATGAACCTTTTTGACCTTTGGCGAAAGGCTCTTCCACCTCGCGGAATTCGCTCTTCTGCAAAGCGCGGATTTCCGTAGCGAACTTGTCCAGCGACGAAGCAACGAGCGCCAGTGTGCCCATGTACTCCGCATGGCGGTCACGCTGCAGCGTTTGCGTCGAAATTGGTGCAGCTTTCGTGCCCAGCTTGTTGCAGACGAACTCTTCTACGAAAGGATCGATGTTCGCGTAAGTGCCGACAGCACCGGAAATTTTGCCGTATTGCACGCCATCAGCTGCATGCAGGAAACGCTCCAGGTTGCGCTTCATCTCTTCGTGCCACAATGCCATTTTGAGGCCGAAGGTAGTTGGCTCAGCATGAACGCCATGCGTACGTCCCATCATCGGCGTATCTTTGTACTGAATCGCCTTCTCGCGCAATATCGAGATGAAACGCTCAATATCCTTTTGCAAAATCGCATTGGCTTGCAGCAGCAGGTAGCCCGTAGCCGTATCTACAACATCCGTCGATGTCAGGCCGTAGTGCACCCATTTGCGCTCAGGGCCAACCGTTTCGGATACAGCGCGCGTAAAGGCGATAACGTCATGGCGCGTATCCTGCTCGATTTCATAAATGCGGTCGATGTTGAAGCTCGCGTTTTTACGAAGCTCTTCCACGTCCTCCTTCGGAATAATGCCCAGCTCCGACCAAGCCTCGCATGCGCAAAGCTCAACCTCCAGCCATGCTTGGAACTTATTCTCCTCGGTCCAAATCGCTCTCATTTCCGGTCTGCTGTAACGCTCTAACATGTAGCTACTCCACCTTCCAAATTGTTGTTTCATCTATCCATTGCAGCGCTGCTTCCACATCTGGAGCAAGCACGTTAATGTGGCCCATTTTTCTTTTGTGAACGGCGTCCTTCTTGCCGTACAGATGCAGCTTCGGCGTTACACCGAGGCGCTCTGCCGCTTCATCCCGAGCGCCAAAACGCTGAATGATCGGCTCTACATGCTGGCCGAGCACATTCACCATCACGACTGGCGTCAGCAGCTCCGTACGCCCAAGCGGCAAATTGCATACCGCCCGTACATGCTGCTCAAACTGCGACGTATGCGCCGCTTCCATCGTGTAATGTCCGCTGTTATGCGGCCTTGGCGCCAGCTCATTCACATACAGCTCACCGTCAGCCGTCAAAAACAGCTCAACGGCGATTAATCCAACAGCGCCCAGCCCTTCGGCGATTTGCATCGCCAGCTGCTCCGCTCTGCGCTGAATGCCCTCATCGATCCGCGCCGGTACAATCGACAGATGTAGAATGTTGTCGATATGAATATTTTCCGACGCGGGGAATGCTTTCACCTCGCCCTGCGGGCTGCGCGCTGCAATGACCGACAACTCTTTTTCAAAAGAGATGAATTTCTCCAGTACCAGCTCAGTTCCAGCGCGGCTAAGCGTTTCGTACGCCTCGTCGATCTCCTCCGCGGCGCGGATGACCCATTGCCCCTTGCCGTCGTAGCCGCCCGTCGCTGTTTTTAATACGCATGGCAAGCCTAAACGTTCAGCTTCTATATGAAGCTCCGTGCTGCTGCGAATTTCGCTGTAAGGCGCAACCTTTACGCCCGCCGCCTCAATCGCCCGCTTCTCCCGCAGCCGATGCTGCGTCGTATAAAGCAGCTTGCTGCCTTGCGGCACGTAAGACTCCTTCATCAGCATCGCGGCAACTTCCGCATTCACATTTTCAAATTCATACGTAATGACATCCGAACGCTGCGCCAGCTCGCGCGCTGCCTCATGATTGTCATAAGCGCCGACTACTTGGTCTGCGACTTGTCCGCAAGGCGAATCCACCGCAGGATCAAGCGCGACGAATTTGTAGCCCATTGCGCTGCCTGCGAGCGCCATCATCCGGCCCAATTGCCCGCCGCCGAGTACGCCGATTGTGCTGCCTGGCAGCAGCGTGCGGTTGTTATCCGGCCGCTGCTTGTCTGCCTCAGCCATCATAGCGTCTCACTGCTTTCCAGCACTTCCTGCTTAACGCGCTCGCGTCTTGCGATCACGCGTGCCTGAATGTCCGGATCGAATGCCCCGAGCATCTGAGCAGCCAGCAGTCCGGCATTCGTGCCGCCTGCATTGCCGATCGCGACAGTCGCAACCGGAATACCGCCTGGCATTTGCACGATGGACAGCAGCGAGTCTAGGCCGCTGAGATTCGACGATTTGACAGGAACGCCAATAACCGGCAGCACCGTTTTGGCGGCGACCATGCCGGGAAGATGTGCAGCTCCGCCAGCCCCCGCGATAATGACCTTAAGTCCGCGCTCCGCTGCCGTTTCCGCATATTCAAACATTAAATCGGGCGTTCTGTGCGCCGATACAACCTTTTTCTCATAAGGAATTTGAAGCTCTTCCAGCACATCGCAAGCCAGTTTCATTGTATCCCAATCCGACTTGCTGCCCATGATGACGCCTACCTTCGCAGACATGCGTTCAAACCTTCTTTCATCTATATAATATAAAAACCATATAAAACCGTAACCCGAAGCTTTCCTTATCCTCTAAACTGCCCGATTCCAACAGAAAAATCCCGACAGCTACCGTAAGAGTATTAATCATACGTATGCTGCGGGACCCGAGCCAAGCGCACAGCGCAGCCTCCCGTCTTCCGGGAACCGCATGGCGCTCTTTATGCCTGAAGTTACCAGCTTCAAGCTTGCTCGTAGTCCGAAAATTGTGGTTTTCGGGTAGAAACTTTCGGGCCAATCCCCGAGATTATACGAGACCAACACTATAATGAACGGATTGCTCCGCTTCTGACCTCTTCCAGTTTATCTAATCCCCACGGGGCTGTCAACAAAATACGAACGTTAAAAAGAGTAGCTTTTATTAAAGTTCGTTTTTGGCAGGTAAAATATCATAATATGACAGGAATTTACTCGGGATTATGCACAGACAGCTATAAGGGAAGTGGATTTATGGGAGGAATATTCGCAAGTACCCCAGCTTAAAGGTGGTATTGAGCCATATGTCCGAACGAAGCATTCCTATCCCTTCCCAAACGCTGCAAGTTTAATAAAATACCGAATCTTATTGCGTTCGTCCTAAAAAACTTCTTTTTCAAAAATAATTATGCCTACGAAATTACATTAAAAATTCGAAAAATTTGTCGAAAGGATTTCTAGAGCTTTTACAGAATAAGTTTAGTACGAATGTAAATTTTATTCATATATGGAATCAGATACATTAAGGGGAGATGTAGGATGAGTATTTCATTAAAGATTGAAAGTGAATCAAAACGTACTCCTATCGCTTTAACAAACGGTCAGATTTCCGAATTCAGTTTTAAGCACAAAACACCAACAGATTCATGGGCAAAATCTACTGAAGCTTCTCACACCCTTTATATTCGAGGTAAAGCCCCTCTACGCTTATTTCCATCTGTAGCAGCCAATAGTAATAACTCCGACATGCTTTATACTTGGGCATTATCAAATGCCGGAATAGATGAGGATTATTACCGTAAATGCACCATCCTCATTATAAGAAATGAGCAAACCATTAGAAAAGTCATTTTTCCACATGCATTCGTCCATTGTTATACTGAACAAATCGATGGACGAGAAGGAACGATTAGGTTCGAGTTGGTACTTGGACAAAAACGGGATCAGTTAGACAAAGTTGAGGTTGATCCAAATTTAAAAGAAACCAATGCAGTAAAAATAATGTCGAGTAAAACTAAAGAAGATCCGTTGGTAAAGTACGGTTATAATACCAGTATACCTATGTTACTAAGCACAGCTACAACTGCATCTACAAATAAGGCAAAAGCTATAAAAGATACTAGCGGCAACTGGTGCAGAGCCACAGTAAAAGGCAAAGTCTATTCACATGCTGCTCCATGCAGCGATCCTAAACATTGCATAATGATGCCCGCGGATTTACAAAATATTTTAGACAAACCTTCAGCAAGAATTGAGTATGTATCTAAATTTTTTGAAAAGTATCAAGGGAAACACTATCCAAACCCGAGTACACAAGATATTAAAATCAATTACGGCATTGATATTATCGGATTTATGAAGTGGGAGGAACAATCTCAGAGATTTACAGATTCACCATACTGGCAGTACGTTAATGCTCAAATGATAGCCGACATCTATTGGGCTCAAGGCTCATTTATTGTAGCAAAAAATACTAAGACAGAGGAGATCTGGTCTGAAAATGAAATCAAATGGAGAAAATTCAAGACTACTCCGAATCAGGATCTTTTGTGGAAAGCACATAATGGTTCTATATTCTCTGGGCATAAGCTAGCAGTCTCAGAAGGCTATCTTGAGAAAGAAACAGCAGCAGAACAACAATTTATAAAAAATGTTATTTTCAGAGTCAGCCTCATGGAAAAGGAAGTGAATGAGATCGTCGATGTACCTTCAAACTTAGGAACGATCAATTACTTAATGGATTCAAAAACGTTCGAATATCCTAAAGATTATCCAGCTACATTTGATGATGCAGCAACTAAACCTTTTTGGGAAGTTGAAGAGTGGGTTCCTCAATATTTAATAGATAAGGCACCAAAATGAAACATCCCTATTCCATAATGCTGCTGCTCCTCATTTTACTGACAGTCGGCTGCTCCTCAAGCGATAAAGCATTTACTAATGATATTGTTGCTCGCCCTGACCACAATGGAACCCATTATTCATATGTAAACTGGTCACCTGATGGACAGCAAATCTCCTACATCCAAGATCGGAATTTATGGATCAAAAACATGAAATCAGGAAAAAGCAGAAAACTCGTTTCTGGGTCCTCTATATCTCATGCGGCTTGGATGAACGCCGATCAAATCGCCTATTTTACAACAACAGATTCTAATAGCCTACAAGGAGAGCTTGGGGCAGTCACACTTGATTCTCGTAAAAAAACCATTTTGTTCAAAAATATCGCTTGGTTTAATACTCTCTCTATCCATAATCAAATCGCCTATCTCGAAACCGGAAAACAAGGCGTTCTCAAACTCAATCTTTCCGAGAGTCTTTCCGAGCCGGACACGCTTGATCCAAACTTAACTAATGGCAGTGAGTTTGCGCTTTCACCGGATGGGAGCAAGCTGCTTTATCTGGAAAAAACAGAGGAGCGCAGCATCAACGGAATTTTCTTAAAGCAAATAAATATATATGACATTAACGAGCGTGCAACGAAACAAGTGCAGCTTTCCAAGCTTTTCGAGGTTATTTATAGCTACTGCTGGTCAGCAGACGGAAGCCATCTTGCATTTGCCGCCCAATACCCTGGGCAGCCTCCTAATCTGTACATTTATAAAATAGACAGTAAAGCCGCACCCAGCATGCTGCCATTTCCAGAAAACGCTGGTTATATGGCATGGTCGCCTACACAAAATCAAATCGTTTATACAACAGTCGGACAGCCAAGCGGAAATGAAATTAGAGTGATTGATATTCCTGATGAGCTGCTTTAATAATAATATGAAGCGGAGGAAATACAGCGATGGAAAATTACAAAGTGGGCATTCTTTTGTTTAATGATGTGGAGGTGCTTGATTTTGCCGGCCCTTTTGAGGTTTTTGCAGTAACAGCGCTGAACTGGGGGCAGGAGGATGCCTATCACCCGTTCCAAGTATCGACAATTTCTGAAAATGGGGCGCTCGTGACGGCGAAGAATGGCCTTAAGGTGACGCCCGATTACAGCTTCGCTGATGCTCCTGTATTTGATGTACTCGTTATTCCTGGCGGTATGGGCACACGCCACGAGATTCATAATAAAGTGCTGCTTGCGTGGATCACACAGCAGAGCAGGCAGGTGACGTGGTTGACCTCTGTCTGTACGGGAGCGTTTCTGCTTGCAGAAATCGGTTTGCTGGATGGCAAGCGGGCGACGACACACTGGGCAAGCATCGAACGCATGCGGACGCAGTTCCCTCAGACGACAGTCGTCGAAAATGTAAAGTATGTAGATGAAGGTAATGTCATCACCTCGGCTGGCATTTCCGCAGGCATCGAGATGTCGCTGCATATGGTGGATCGTATTTTAGGCCCACAGGCGGCTAGAAATACGGCTAGATCAATGGAGTATGATGGACAGTTTGAGCTATAGCTGACGGGATTTCTTTCTCTCCAATCAGCAAGCTTAATCAGGCATGGAAAAGCCATCGGTTAAATGCGTGCAGCCCATGTAGCTGCACGCATTTAACCGATGGCTTCTTTTAAACAGAAAACAACATCCCCTTCTCCTTTCCCCTATATAAAGTAAAAAAGATCATCTAAAACGAAAAATTCCAAATATATCATTCCAAATATCGCAAAAACCCAACTTTTGTAGTATATTAATAATAATTTTACTTTAAATCAGTAAAATAGACCTAATACTTAGGAATCACAAAAAAATGGAGGTTTATTTGGATGTTCAATGTTTCAAGAAAAATCTTAGCAGCTTTATTGCTAGTTTCACTAGTAGCTACTATCGCAATTCCTGTGAAAAAGACAGAGGCAAGCTCGCTTCCCGTTGCAGAAGGTGGCATTGAAGCCGCAGCATTAGCCTATTGGAGCGGCGCGGTTTATGTCGCTTCAGTAGATGGGGCAATCGGAGTTAAGCCTGAGCTGCAAGAGGATATTCAGATTTTTGCAAAATCGATGTGGGATGATGCCCCTGCTTCTATTAAAACTTCCATCACAGAAAGTACATATGGTATGCGAGATGGCTGGAATACACCTAATTCTTATGTCGTATCCTGGACGCCTCAGACACTCGCTTACTTGCAGGACAAATGGTATGACCATTTTGGAGGCGGAGCTACTTATTATGACAACAAAGTCATAGCGGATATTATGGGGCCAGGGGCGATTATACGTCCGAGCTCTGTTATCGCTCAAAGTAATGCTGTTGGCGAGGGAAATATAGGATACATGGCTAACGTTCAAATACGTGCGATTTATGTTGATATATCTGGAAAAGCAACCATTGAATTCAGATCAGGAGTAAATCCTAGCTACAGTGGGTTATTAGATTTAAATAATAAACCTTTCGCCAATGCCCGCGATGCCTATAATGAATTTGTTACCCGATTTAAAATTGAGAAGGGCACCTATACGACGAAACCTATCTTTGTAGATGGACGCACCAAAAGTCGTTACGTAGAAGTCGTATTCCCTTCAAGCACCGTATTCCTGAATTCCATCGTTATGCCTGCTCCACAAGGTGTACTGAATGCCGATTATACAGTTAAACAATATAAAACACCAACTATTGGACGTGCGGGCGGCGTAATAACTGGACAAATCGTTATTGGCTTTCCGAGTGTAACGGGCAACTTCGCTGCCTTAACAAAAGCAAATGCCAGCAATTATACTTTTCTCTCTTATGACAATGCGAAGCGTAATGGCAGTCCAGCACCTTATCATTCTATTGTAGAAAATGCGCGGAGCTTGCCAGTTACCGGAATACCATATAGTTCGAAGGATAATATTAAACAAGGCCAACTAGAACAAAGAAGGTATTACGGCTCCGATGGCAGGGCTGAGCTGGATATTGACTATACCAACCATGGCAACACGCAAATTAACCCAAATGTTCCACACAGGCACGACTGGCATTATAACAGCAAACCGCAGAGAGGCCCTTGGTATATAGTTGAAACCGACTCCGATTATTCTTATAACCAATTAGTAGAGGATTTGAATACGGGGCATGAAGTATCCTTTACGTTTGAAAATGTTAAATATTATATTACAGAAAATCAAGGTTCATGGTTTTTGACGAAATCGGGTGAAATCGCTCCTCTTCAATCTGCTTCGACTCCATCTCAACTTTTAACGCTTGGAACCCTCAATAATGAATCGTTGCAGACGCTATTTATTAAAGGAAGCCTCGTTAATATTTCTGTATATTAGGGTATGTATGCAGACCTGAGTCGGACTGTTGCTTGCTTTGCGCTCAGTAGGGGCCAGTCTCATCTGACTATTCAATGTTGGGTACCCGCAGCATGCGAATACTGCTGAGGCTGCGCAACTCGGGACGCTCCCTTCTTTTTGAAGGACTGAGATTCCGCTATTCTGGCTTTTGCTCTGATTTCTGGCCGCACGCGGACAGGAAATCCGTTATTGCCCTCATTATCCCGTCAAAATGGCTTTTGGCAGCGTATTAGCGGCTTCTGAGTCCGCAGCCCGAGCCATAACCCGTGATCTGATTAAATTAGCTGCTGCTGTGTCCGCCAAATCCATCTTTGCACGGGGCATGAGCCCCTAAAACGAGAAATAAATAGCATGAAGCTACCTTTCCATACACGTTCTAAACTAATTTCCGCTAAAAATGCAGGGCATTCTCGCATTAGTCTTTGACTAGTGAGAGAATGCCCTGTTTTGTTAGGAAGCATTAAGCATATTCAAGAAATACATCTACAGCTTCTTATAAATGACACCCAGCCGATCCATCTCACTATCCGCCTTGCCATAAAAACCTGCAATATACCAACCCTCCGGCGCCGTAAAGGTTACCGCATCGGACGTCGTTGTGCCGCCAGACAGCACTTGCCCTTTGTTAGTCGTAAACTTGGCATAGAAGATGTGCATGCCGCCGTTGCGGCTGCCTTGGTTCAGCACTACACTTTTCACATACTCATCAGAAGCGAGCTGAATGCTGCTCTGTGCGGCTGACGTTCCGCCAGCACTCAGCACCATGCCGCTTCCAAACCCCAGCTGGATGCCATCCAGACGCGAGCCGCTGCGGATGCTGAGCGATGTCAGCCGCTGGCCGCTCGGCAGATGCGCCAGTTGGTTGAAATGCTCACCGCCAGAGCCGCCGAACGGCGCGACCATTATGCTCGAAGCCAGCTGGGCGCTGAATACGCTGGATACGAAGGAAGCCCGCACGACGCTTAGCGGTACAGAAGGCGGCGCAGATATGACAGATGGACTGCGCCTAAACGGCGAGAAATATGGTAAACTGTACGAGAATCAAATCAAGCTCGATCCGAAGGGCGTCGATTTCTACGAAGGCAAGAAGGAATCGATGCAGGATGTGGAGATGAGGCTGTGGTTTGATGCGCTGCTGAATGATACGGAGCCGGTCGTCACGCCAGAGCAGGCTTGCGTTGTTTCGGAGATACTAGAGGCCATTTATGAATCCGCTGCGTCAGGTAAAGCGGTATACTTCGACTGAAAGCGAGGCTTCTCTTCATGCAAAAACCGATTCGCACAGCTGTATTAAGCTTCTGGCATGTGCATGCGAAGGACTACGCCTTGCAGGCACAGCAGCATCCAGGCACCGAGCTCGCCGCTATCTGGGACGAGCAGCCGGAGCGCGGCCGTGCGGAAGCTGAAGCCCGGGGAATCCGTTTCTATGAGCAGCTTGACGAGCTGCTGGCGGATGCCTCCATCGACGCTGTTATTGTGACTGCGCCAACGGTCGACCATCCGGAAATCATAAAAGCAGCAGCAGCGGCGGGCGAGCATATTTTTACCGAAAAGGTCATCGCCTTGACGCATGCGGAGTGCGACGACATTTTGGAGAGTGTGCGGCAAGCTGACGTTGCGATGACCGTATCGCTGCCCCGGCTGAATACGCCGTTCACGCAAGCCGCACAGCAGCTGGCTCGCGATGGCTTGCTTGGCGAGTTAACGCTTGTGCGCGCTCGCCTGTCCCATAGCGGCGCTTTGCCCACCGAGCTTGAACCGCTCGGCTATTTGCCGGAGGCATTCTTCAAGCAGGCTCAAAGCGGCGGCGGCGCACTAACTGATCTCGGCTGCCATCCAATGTACTTGGTGCGGCTGTTTCTGGGCATGCCAAGCAGCGTGAGCGCAAGCTTTGGTTATGTGACCGGCAAAGAAGTCGAGGACAACGCAGCCGTCACGCTGCGTTATGCGAGCGGAGCGCTTGGCCTTGTGGAGGCCGGCGGAGCAGTTTATTAAAGACAATTCCAGGAGCCCTTCACGCTGGAGCTTGTGGCAGAGCGCGTCCAGATTAGCGCGCGCCAGCTGCAGCGCATTTTCAAAACGCATTCCGACCAAACATTCAGCAGCTACGTAGAACAGGTCAGGCTGACCCATGTGTGCACGCAGCTGCTTGAAAGCAGCGAGACGGTCGAGTTGCTGGCCCAGCAGCATGGCTTTTCCAGCGCAAGCTATCTGCACCGTGTCTTTCGCAAGAAATACGGCTGCACTCCCGCTCAATACCGCAAGCATTCAAAACAACCACAAACCTAAAAAGGAGCAACATCATGGACTCCATCTATCAGCGCTTGGTGCAATTGAATGATCAGCTTGTCACTCCATCTCTTAACCTTCAAATTAAGGACTCCGCAAGCCGCAATGTCGGAGGCATCATCGACTCTTTTACAGGCCTGCCCCATCCAAGCCATGTCGGAACAGGCGCTGTTATCGCAAAGTGGACAGCTGCCTTGTGCAGTCCGGAATCGGCGTTCTACCGCGACAACCAGCTGCTTGCCAACCTTGAGCTTGCCCTGCAATATATGCTGAACCGCCAGCATAGCGACGGAACGATTACGCTAGGATCAACCAACTACCATTCGCCGCCGGACACCGGTTTTGTCGTTATTGGCTTTGCACAGCTTTATGAGCTACTGGTGCAGCAAAGTGTGGACCATCCTGCTTTTGAAAAGGCCGCTTCCCTGCTTGCGCTGTTCCTGAAGCGGGCAACGCCAGCCATGCTTGAAGGCGGCTGCCATACGCCAAACCACCGCTGGATTTTGACAGCGGCGCTAGGTCTGCTGAACAAGTCGTTCCCTGATCCGGCGCTCGTCGCTCGTGCGGATGCTTGGCTTGCGGAAGGCATTGATATTACGGCTGATGGCGAATGGACTGAGCGCAGCAATGGCATCTACAATGCCGTCAGCGATATTGCACTGTACCATGCGGCGATATCGCTTGATCGCCCCGAGCTGCTGGAGAGCGTACGCAGCAATTTGCGAATGATGCAATATTTGGTCCACCCATCCGGTGAAGTCGTAACCGACTATTCCGGCAGGCAGGATTATGGACAGCCTTCGGATATGTCCGGCTATTTTCTCACCTACCGCTTGATGGCTGCTTATGACCGCGATCCGCTATTTGCCGCATTATCCGATTATGCAGGTCCTTTCTATAAGCAGTTTTTCTCGGTGACAGACCATCCGCTCATTGGCTACCTGCTCTATCCTGAGCAAATGGACATCAGCCATATTGAGCGGGCTTCACTTCCAGACCAGTATGTAAAAGTGATCAACGGGCAGCACCCGATTCATGAAGATTTGCAGCAGATGAAAAAGCTAGGGCATCAGCTCCACATTACACACAGCTCTGCGCATACCGCCTTCGGCGCGCCGCTAGTCCGTGTCCGCAATGGAGAGACAAGCGCAACGGTCATGACGAATGCGCCATCTTTCTTCTCGCTCCGTCATGGCTCGGCGAACCTGCTCGCCGTTAAAGTATCGACCGCCTTTACACCAGGCGTTGTCAGCTTCGACCAGTTTCAAGCGGAGGACGGGCATTACAAGCTCGGCAAACGCATGTATAAAGGCTACAACGGGCCAATTCCAAAGGGCTTGCTTCCGCCGCTGAAAGCAGACGGCGTTACAGCGGCCGCTCCTTGGTACCTGCTTCCCCATGGAGAACGGGAAACGACCCATTTGCAGGAGCAGTTTATTGAATCCGAGCTAACGCAAACAGCAGATGGCTGGGACATTCATCTGTATTCCGATAAGGTGCAGGAGGATGTGATGACGCAGCTGACGTTTATTTTTGCCAAAGACGGCAAGCTTAGCGGCGAAGGTCTCGAAGCCATTGCGGGCAGCAGCAACTACTTCTTGAAGCAGGGCTCCTGCCGCTATGAAACCGCCGATGGCTCAGCGATTGAGCTGACGTCCGGCGCCTTCGAGCACTGGATGCCTTCCGTTCGCGACGATAGCCACCCGGCTGGGTGTCAAAGCGTTATTGTTAATCTGGTGGCCCCAATCGATAACCGCTTTTCGATTCGGTTATCGTCGTAAAAGATTGGTGAACGTTGGCTGCGCTGCATGAAAGGCTTGACTTCCGATCGCCATTACCGTTGGATTTCTGTGAATTAGCCCCCTAGAGGGGGAAATCCAACAGTAAAAGCGAACGCTGACGCTTCTCCAGTTCAAGCCTTTCATTCCACTACGCCCCCTTCACCATACTTTTAAAACAAAACAAATCAGAAAAGCTACAATGCCGCTTTTGGCCCCCATTTTTATTTTGGGGGCCTTTTTATTTACGAGTGAATAGTGGTAGTAGCCCACCCTCACCACACAAGTCGAAAAAGCGAAGCCGAAGTCTTTTTTCATAGAACGGTCGAATATAAGTAGATAAAGAACTTATGCTTGGGGGAGGTTGGACACGATATGTTTATCCATACCATTAAAAAAGGCGATACGCTGTGGCAGCTCGGACAGCGCTTCGGCGTCAGCACAGATGCTATCGCTTCAGCAAATGGCATATCCGCTGATGTTCCGCTCGTCATAGGCCAGGCAATCATTATACCTTCAGAGGCTGGCAATCATAAGGTGCTTCCGGGAGAAAGCCTATGGTCGATTGGCCTGAAATATGGCGTTACAATCGAACAACTCATGCGCGCCAACGAGCTCAAAAACCCCGCCCTCATTAAGACAGGACAAATACTCGTCATTCCGCAGCCAGAGAAGCCTATCATTGAAGTGAACGGCTATACGGAAAAATTCGGCGCAAACGGCGTAGCGCTCGTACATGAAATTGGCGCCAACCTTACTTATCTCAGCCCCTTCAGTTATCGTGTCCAGTTGGACGGTACACTCGTGCCACTCGACGACAGCGCTATTATTGAAGCTGCCTTTCAAGAGAAAGCAGCACCGATGATGGTGCTGACCAACTTCGAGAACGGCACCTTCAGCAGTGATATTGCCCATGCTGTGCTGACGGATGCTGCGATTCAAAATGCGGTCATTGCAAGCGTCTTGTCCGTGATGCAGCAGAAGCGCTATATAGCGCTGAATGTAGACTTCGAATATGTTCGGGCAGCGGACCGCGAAGCTTATAATGCCTTTTTGCAAAAGCTGGTGGATACGCTGCATCCCTATCATCTGCTCGTATCTACTTGTCTTGCCCCGAAGCAAAGCGCGGAACAGAAAGGCACGTTATACGAGGGGCATGATTATGAGGCCCATGGACGGATTGTCGATTTCGTTATTTTGATGACGTATGAATGGGGCTGGTCTGGCGGACCTCCGCTCGCTGTCGCTCCACTCAACGAAGTTGTTAAGGTGCTGAATTATGCGCTATCCGTCATCCCTGCCTCCAAAATCGTCATGGGCATGCCGCTCTATGGCTATGACTGGACGCTGCCCTACGTGAAAGGCGGCAAATGGGCGCCTACGGTGAATCCGCCCCAAGCCGTCGCCCGGGCCGCTAAATATGGCGCGACGATTCAATATGATCCGATAGCCGAGTCGCCTCATTATACTTATTATGATGAACAAGGCGCGCAGCATACGGTCTGGTATGAGGACGCCCGCAGCGTACAAGCCAAATTCAATATTGTGAAGGATTATAAGCTCAGAGGAGTCAGCTACTGGGTGCTCGGCGTGCCCTTTCCCCAAAAATGGTACGTCCTGCAGCAGAATTTCACCGTCCGCAAGCTCGTGTAGCAGCCCGATTGCTGCCTTGCCAAAAAAGCCCTCCGCTGCGGGAGGGCTTTCGCTTTTTGTTATGTTCTTCGTTCGTTATTACATTCGTATGTCATACCTCGGCTATCCCTTCAACGCAACAAATATATCAATCTCGTTATCCGGACTTTCCGGCTGATATCGTTCATCCCAAACTTCGAAATCATAATGCTGCGGCACATGTCCCGTTTCTTCCATCCACTCGCCATAAAGATAGTTATACGACAGGCTAAGCTCCGATTCGGGCCCAATATGCGTGTAGGCGGCATACTTGCTTTCAGCAACCGTATGGCTTGCCATCTGCAAGGGCACATTGCCCAGCTCGCTTACTTCGCAGCAAACGATATTTGTGAACCGATCTGTCTGGGGAATAAAATCAGCAGCCATCGGATAAATTTGGATTAAAAGAATATGGTCATTTTTCCTGTGCTGAATTTCTGCTTTTCTTTCGATTAAAGAAAGATAAGTCTTCTTCCCAAGTCCCGACTCAAACTCTTGAACGCTCGCTTCCACTTTATAACCGACGACATGAAAGAGCGGTAATGCTACGACCGCCGCCTCTCTTTTCTGTACCATGAGCTGTCCTCCATTCAATCCTTTATAAATAGGCAGGAAATACAGCTATTTTACCATAAAGAAGCAGCCACTCGCTCTCATCGGTCAACCGGCGGGCTGTTCAGCCCCATACGTTCAAATTGCTCTGGAGGAGCGTCATTATCCCGCATCAGCTTCGTCATCAGCTCGACCATTTTTGACTCTACCTCTGGATCCTTTAACGGATGGGCCTGCTCAGGGTCTGCCGTTACATCATACAATAGCGTTCCGAATGCATGGAGGTTGCCTCTCATCTCCGCTGGAATGCGAAGCGTCTTAACCTTTTTCGTGAAAGAAAAGGGCTCGGCAAGCTCCAGCTTTTGCAATTCAGAGGGATGAAACCGGCTGCGCATATGCGTTGGCATTAACGTATAGTTATACAGAGGTTGGTTCTCCTCAGATATGGACGCCCTCATATACACATACTGTCCATCGGTGACATTCACATGTCCGCCATGAATGCCAAATAATGCCGCTTTGCGGACTGGCTTATCTGACTCAACCGTCTGACGCAGCGGAACGCCCTGCATGTCAGGAGGCAGCTGTACTTGGAAAAATTCTAAAAGCGTGGCCGGTATATCAATGGATTGTACAAGGCTTTGCCTGCGCTCCCCCTGCACACCCGTTCGAGGATCCCAAATAAAAAGCGGCGTATGCGCAACCTCGTTATAAAATGGCTGCACACATTTTGCCCATTGGTCGTGTTCGCCCAGAAGGAAACCATGATCGGTGTTGACGATCAGCAGCGTGCTTTCCCATAAGTTATGCTTGTCCATACTATCAAGCACTTTCCCCAAGTAGTGGTCGCACATCGTTAACAATGCGGCATATTCATACCTCATATGCTGGACGTCCTCCGGGGTTTCGGTCACCGGTCCGTACATCGGCCAATCGCCCAGACCGCCTTCGTACTCATGGGCATACAATTGCTTGAATTGCTCGGGACTATAAAATGGCTCATGCGGATCGAACGTTTCCATTTGCAAAAACCAATGGCTCTCCCCCTGATTCCGTTCGATAAATTCAAGCCCGCTCGCAAACGTTTGCGCCTGCGGAAATTGCTCCTGCTCCTTAATGAACTTCCTGTTCGTGCGATCCTGCACCAGCATTCTTTTTACCTGAGGAGGAAAGTCCTTGCCAAGATTAATATCAGCGCTGTTCACTTCGGCCTTCCAAGGATCGCCTTCCTGTCCGCGAATCAATTCGAAGGAGTTAAAACGGGTATGATACGTCCCCCCGCCATCCTCCCAATAATGCTGATGATCAGTAATAAGATGCGTGTATATGCCAGCTTCTCCAAGCCTCTCGATGGCAGAATCATCGAATGGCTCCAATGGTCCCCAGCTTCGGTGCAAGAAGTTGTATCTGCCGGTATGCAGCTCTCTCCGGGCGGGCATGCAAGGCATACTTCCCACATAGCTGTTGTCGAACACAGCGGTCCGCTCGGCAAGCCGTTTGAAATTAGGCGTTTTAATCCAATCAGGCCCTCCATAGGCGGAGAGCATATGACGATTCAGCGTATCGAACATAATCATAATAGCTTTCACTAGTAATCATCCTTTCACGCTTGACGCGACCATACTGCGAATAAATTGCTTTTGGAATATGAAAAACATCGCAATAATGGGCACAGATATAAGAAGCGATGCTGCCATCAATAAATTGTATTGAACCTGGTGCTCGCCGCGAAAGGTTTGCAGACCCAGCTGGAGCGTGCGCATAGAAGCACTATTCGTATAAATGAGCGGATGGAAAAAATCATTCCAAACGCCTACGAATTTAAAAATGCCAAGCGTCGCAAACAATGGACCGCTCAGCGGCACATAAATGCGAAGGAATAAGCGAAGATACCCGGCACCGTCGATATAAGCAGCCTCATCGAGCGCCTTAGGAAATTGCAAATAAAATTGACGCGCCATAAATACGCCAAACGCTCCTGCAAGCTCCGGAACGATTAAAGCATAATAGCTGTCGAGCCATCCGCTACCGCCCGCTCCTAGCCAATCATTTCCCCCAAATAAAGGAATCGACTTCATAATTAGAAATTGCGGAATAATAATAACCTGCGCAGGCACCATCATTCCAGCCAGCAGCGTTAGAAAAATCGGCAAATTGCCTCTAAATGCTATACGCGCAAAAGCAAATCCGGCAATGGAGTTAAACAAAAGGCTCCCTGTCAGCGCAATCGACGTTACCCACACGGAATTTTTTAAATAGGTTAGCCAGTCCCCCATTTCAAGCGCCCTCACATAATTGCCGGGATGCCACTCTAAAGGCAGCAGCCGCATCGCTTGAAGTGAAAATTCTTCATCTCCCTTCATGGAAGTAAAGAAGGCCAGCAATAATGGCAATATCGTTACGAGCGAAAATAAAAGCAAGGCCGTGTAAGCCAATCCTTGTTCTGCTTTAGATAATCTCATCGTTCACCTCTACTCGCCTGCCTGATTCCGGCTGCCTATGGCATACTGAATCAAGGTGATAAACAGCGTTAATGCAAGAAGGAATACGGCCATTGCAGAGGCATACCCCATCCGATACTCTTGGAAGCTGGCACCCACGATTTGCGTAACGATCGTCGTGCTTGAATTCGCAGGGCCACCGCCCGTTAATACAAATACCAAATCGAACACCTGAAATGATCGAATCGTTGACGTAACAAAAAGAAATAATGTCATCGGCTTCAGCAGCGGTACCGTAATGTACCAGAATTTTTTCAGTACAGAAGCACCATCCAAGCTCGCCGCCTCATAAAGACTTTCAGAAATACTTTGAATGCCTGCCAAAAAAATAATCATGGCGTAGCCTATTCCGGTCCAAATACCAATGACGATGACGGTCGGCAGCGAGGTTGCGGGATCTTGCAACCAGTTCCGCCCATCGCTTCCGATAAGCCCAAGTAGACTGTTAACAGGTCCCTGCAGCGGGTCGAGCATCCATAGCCATGTCATCGCAACCGCTACTGACGAAATGACGCCCGGCAAATAGATGAGCGCACGGAACGCAGATAAAGCCTTCAGCCGCGTTGAAAGCAAATTAGCGAGCACTAGGCCCAGCAGCATGCTAGGGACGACAGTGCCCATCCAATACAAGGCTGTATTTTTAACGGCCTGATGAAAAATGCTGTCTTTCAGCAAAAGCGAATAATTTTTCAGACCTACCCATTTCGGGGTGTTCAGCATCGTATAGTCGTTTAAGCTTAAATAAAATATCCAGAGCAGCGGCACCAAAATAAACAATGTAAACAACAGGACATTCGGTAATATTAAAAAATAAGGTATGAAACGGTTCCAGCCTCTTTGCATAACACCCTCCTGAGATCGATGGGACGGCTTGTAATCCGTCCCTGTCCTCGATTGCAAATTTATTTGGCGTTTGCAATCTCCTCTCTAGCCTTTTTGGCATTCTCTTTCAAGGCTTCCTCGGCAGGTCTTATCCCGTTAAAAGCTTCTTCGAGCGCAATACGCAAATACTTTACGTTAATCGACCAGTTGCCTGAGGCGCCGTAGCCCCTTGCATCTTTAAGCGCCTCGAAGGCAATCTCATTTCCTTCCCCTAGCTTCACATATTCACCTTTAAGCGATTGAAGCGGCGGAATCGATCCCGTCTTGGAGGTAAACTCCAGCACATTGTCCTTTTCAAACCAATACTTTATAAATGCCCATGCTTCCTGCGGATGCTTCGTCTGACCGGCAGCGGACAGAAACGTCCCTAACATGAGCGCGGTTCTTTCCCCATCCGGCCCTGCTGGCGGCAGCGCCCAGCCAAGTTTGCCTTGGCCTACCGACTTTTGCAGCGACGCCGCGCCTTGCGTTGAAGTAAATGCCATCGCTGCCTGACTGTTTTGAAACGGCGTTCCCGAGACTTGCTGCTGATTGGACGGAATAATGGCTCCCGAATTGTACAAATCAACCTGCTTCTGCACAAGCTGAACGGATACCGGGGAGTCAAACGTCGGATTCCCTTCCGCATCATAAAAATCTTCCCCAAGCAACAGAAGCAGGGATAAATAAGATTGCTCCCCATTGCTGGTCTGGATGTCGATACCGCCGCGAACCGTTTTGCCGCCTTCGACGACCTTGAGCTTTTCGGCATATTCAAATATTTCATCAAACGTCTTCGGCGGACTGTCCGGATCTAAGCCTGCCTCCTTAAAGAAGTCCTTGCGCCAAGCGAGGGGACGTATTTCTGGCAGCAGCAGCCCGTATTGACCTCCTTCATATTGGCCGGCTTTCAAAATATCAGGGAAGAAGTCGGCTTGCCCCTCCCATTTATCCGCTTCAATATATGGCGTTAAATTCAAGTATTTGCCTTGGCTTACCGTAGATATCATCTGCCCGAATCCTAAGCCCTGCACGTCTGGCTGCAGTCCCCCTGAATAAGCAACGGTCAGCTTTTGAAAATAATCAGCCCATGGAATAAAGGTAGCCTCTACCTTTATTCCCGGGTTTTTCGCTTCAAACCCTTGAATCGTTGCGTTAACAGCATCCGTTACAATTTGATCCGTTCCCGGATACCACAATTTCAATGTCACCTCATCATTTGAAGTGCCAGCTGCGGTCGCCCCCTCTTTATTGGGCTGGCCCGACGAGCATGCGGTTAAAAGGGCTGTTAATGTCAGCATCATTGCAAGCGATAGAGCCGTAATCTTCTTCATACCATTTCCCCCTGGATTCTTTCATATCGAGTATACAAGCAAAATGTCATCCAGTTATCTGGTCTGAAGGTGAAACGGCTGTCTCCGTCCTTTTGGCGGCGCGGCGCGTTTCATTCCGAGAAATATAGAGAAAGGATAACGAAATGATAGACTTTCCTATATTTGAAACACAAACTTATTATTCCTATTAACTTACTTGTATTAAAGCTCGTTAATGCTTACAATTATAGCATCATGACTGTCGCTCGTATTTATCACAAGCAAGCTAATATGTTTCAAAAATACAGACTGCCGCCAGGAAAGGTCGTTCACCATGAAAAATCTCATTGAGTTTAGCAATCAAAGCTCTTTGGATCACTTGAACATTAATATCCGCTGGTTAAAGGAATGGAAGTTATCGAAGAGGCGTGAGCATATGTATATTTTCCCTTACACAACCTTCTGGATCGTCTTGTCTGGGACAGCTGTCATTGAGCTTAATCACATTCGTTATCCCCTTAAGAAAGGAGACATCGTCTCCATTGCTCCCAAAACAGCTCTAGCCTGGGGAGAGGTTAGCGCCGATCAGCCGTTTCATTATTTGTCATTGGCCTGTGAAGCCAAGGTCGGAGCGATGGATTTTATTCATTCCTACAGATTTCCCCATGTCGTCTCTGATGCTCCTTCCGAAGACATACACGCTTTAATTGAAGAATGGAGAAGGCTGGCAGACGATTATAATGCTTTTCTGCAGCCATTTGACGAAAAGGACATTAAATCGAGCGAAAAGGGCTACGACAAACCATTTCCTTTATTCAAATTAAATACAGACCAAACGATTCAGCATTTAAAAATTCGCGCAAAGGGCATGTTGTGGGTACAGCAGCTGTTTCAAACGATCCGTTACCGGCTTCCTGAACACCCCGTCTCTTATGATGACCGTGTATTCGAGATTTGTGATTATGTAGAAAAACGCTTGGATAAGCCGCCATCACTTGAAGATCTTGCCACCTATGTATCGCTTAGCAAGGAGCAGCTGCGGACGCTGTTTCAAACGACTTATGGTTTGTCTCCCATGAAATACGTTCGCCATGCCCGACTCCAGCGGGCTAGAGATTTGCTAATGCTGACCTCCTACCCGATTAAAGATATTGCAAGTCAAATAGGCTTTGAAGACCAGCACCATTTCTCCCGGGCTTTTCAGCAATCTGAGGGCATGTCGCCAATGGCGTATAGACGCCGACTGCTGCAACATGGTATCAAGCACGAGTAAGCTTGCGTATCCGTGATCCGTAGATAAGAAATCATATAAAAAGAGGGATATCGATTAATGAGTGATGAAATGAATCATCAGCCTGACAAGTCTTGTTGTGCAGCAAGACGCCAAGACAGCAGCACAGCTCCATTATCTTCATCTACTTGCTTCCATAAACCGCTGAGAGCAAGCAAACCCTCCGAAAATCCGCCTCAGCCTTCTATGATATTATTGCCAGGTGGCACTTTTCAGATGGGAACCGACGATTTAGAAGGGTTTCCCAGCGACGGGGAAGGACCAGTTCGCGAGGTTGAGCTATCTCCGTTTTATATAGATGCCTATGCGGTCAGCAACCGGGAATTCAAACAATTTGTTGATGCTACTGGCTACGCAACCGAATCGGAACAATATGGCTGGTCCTACGTATTCCATCTTTTTGTTTCGGAGGCATGTGCGCGAACGGTTACTCGATCTGTGCAACGCACACCTTGGTGGTGGGTCGTGGAGGGCGCCGACTGGAAGCATCCGGATGGGCCGGATTCCAGCATTGAAGACCGGATGGATCATCCTGTCGTACAGGTTTCCTTTAACGATGCCTTAGCCTATTGCAAATGGTCGGGGAAACGGCTCCCAACGGAGGCGGAGTGGGAGTATGCTGCTCGTGGCGGACTGGATCAAAAGCGCTATCCTTGGGGAGATGATTTGAAGCCCGACGGACAATATCGCTGTAACATCTGGCAGGGGAAATTTCCAACATTGAATACTAACATGGATGGGTATGCAGGGACTGCGCCTGTAGATGCCTATTTGCCGAATGGATATGGCCTGTACAATGTCGTCGGAAATGTATGGGAGTTCTGCGCTGACTGGTTTAGTGTTGATTATCACCAATCAGCTTCGCTCCTAAACCCCCAAGGACCTCCAAGAGGACAAAGCAAGGTGATGAAGGGCGGCTCCTACCTGTGCCATCGCTCCTACTGCAATCGTTATCGGGTTGCCGCCCGCAGCTCCAATACGCCCGACAGCGCTTCCGGCAATATGGGATTCCGCTGCGCAAGAGATGCCTGATTGCACATCAATCACTTCTGGTTTTCCTCTACAAAAAAGCTCTCCTGCTTAAAGTCGGCTTTTGTGAAGCCTGACCTCATGCAGGAGAGCTTTTTAATTAATGGCATTCATTTTGATGTAGAAGCGTACAGATTTGAATTTGCTTATTCTGTCGTCTGACCGACAAGCTTGCCGCGCAGCTTGCTGCCTGCATCCGTATCCGACGCTGCATCCGGATTTGCCGGCTGTGGCGTTGCATTCGAGGTGCGGAGCGGAATTTCTTTCAGGAAGAAGGTCAGAATAACCGCGCCCACCAAAATGAGCGTACCTGCCAGAAACACGGTAGAAAGCGACGAAGCGAGCGCCTCGCGAAGCATTTCAACCATTTTAGTAAATAACGGTTGAAGGTCGGCTGGCAAGCTTTGATGCAGCTTTTCCAGCTCCGGCTGGTTCGTCAGCATTTGCGGATTGGCAAATACGGCAAACTCTTGGGCTACTTTCGGATCAAGCTTGCTTAGGTCAACCGCTTCCCCAGACTGGGCAAGCTCCGTCAGATTATTTTTCAAGCTGGTTGAAAGCACGGTGCCCATTACAGCAATACCGATGGTACCGCCCATATTACGGAACAGCTGCATTGCCGCCGTAACGGCGCCAAGCTCCTTGAATGGAACCGCATTTTGAATGGCCAGCGAGAATACCGGCATCCCAAGGCCGAGGCCCAGGCCGAAAACAGTCATCGCCAGAACCGCCATCCACACGCTGTTCATGAACACCATCATCACCATGCCTGCCACCATGAGCGGCATGCCGATTAAGGCGAATTTTTTGTATTTGCCCGATTTGCTGATCAATTGGCCGCCAATCGCGCTCGTAATGACCATACCAATCGACATGGGCATCGTTACATATCCGGCATAGGTTGGCGAAATCGCCAGCACGCCTTGCACGAAGAAGCTGAGGTAAATCAAAGCGCCCATCATCCCGAAGTTCATCAGGAAGCCAATCACATTAGAGAGCGTTACAATTCCATTTTTGAAAAAATGAAGCGGAAGCACAGGGCTTTTTGCCTTGGATTCAACGGCTACAAAAATGATCGCTGATACGATCGTTACTGCGAATAAACCAATGGTTTGGGCAGAGCCCCAAGCATATTTCGTACCTGCCCATGTAAAAGCAAGCAGCAACGGCACAAGCGTAGTTGTCAGAAACAGCGAGCCCAAGTAGTCAATCGACTCGGATTGCTTGCGTTCCGTCTTCGGAAACAGCATCAAAATCATAATGAAGGCGATAATGCCGATCGGCAGGAAAATCCAGAACACCCAGTGCCACGCCATGTGGTCAACGATATAACCGCCGAAGGTTGGGCCAAGAACGCTGGAAAAACCAAAAACGGCTGTCATAATTCCGGTCCATTTGCCGCGTTCCCTTGGCGGGAATAAGTCGCCTACTGCGGTAAAGGCTGTTGCCATAATAATACCCGCGCCCACACCTTGTATCGCACGATAGAAAATCATTTGATAAACGTCAGTCGACGTTCCTGCAAGAAAAGCGCCGATAATGAAAAATAAAATACCGGCTAATATAAATGGCTTTCGTCCGTAAATATCCGACAGCTTGCCGACAAGAACGGTCGCGATGGTTGAAGTGAGCATGTAGATCGAAATCGACCATGTATACAGCTCCATACCGTGCAGCTCCGCAATAATTCTTGGCATCGCCGTACTGACGATGGTTTGGTTGATCGCTGCAAAAAACATAGCGAACATAATTGCCACCATAATGGTCAGCTTTCTTTTTTGTGATAAATGTTCCATAAATAAAATCTCTTCCTCTCATCCGGTGTGAATTAAGTATGAAATTGAACGCTTAGCTTTTTGAAAATCCGTTTTAAATGCGCGATGTCCTCTGGGTCCAAACAATCCAACATCATGCTCAGCGTCTCTTTTTGATCATCCGATATTTGGTCGAGTGTAGCTTTCCCTTTATCGGTAATATCGATGTATACGACACGGCGGTCTTCCTCATCCCGAACCCGATCAATGTTGCCGTCAGCAGACAGCTTATCAGCCAATCCCGTTATGGCGGCAGCGGAAATGCACATTTTCTCCGCCAGATCGGACACTCTTTGCTGACCACCCTGCTTGAGCCAATAAAGCAGCTTGAACTGGGACAACGACATATTCCCTTGCATCCGCTTGTTCCACTCTGTATTTGCATTTCTCATGATCAATTTGAACATAGTGGAGAGCTCGACGACGTCTTCCCTGCTTGGCATGTATTCACTCCTTTCTTGATTGCTTTCATCGTAATTGCTTTCCTCGAACAATCATTCCAGCGCTTAGCCATAAAGCGCAATTAATAAATATTTCATCACTAAACTATTTATCACTATAAATCTTTTCGCGAAATTAGTCAATGCTTTAGCCCATTCGATTTTGGGTCGGCTGGGAATTACTTGGGCAAAATCAAAAAGAGCCGAAATCTGCAAAACAGATCTCGGCTCTTACTTTTTCAACTATGATAGCAGTCGTTTATAATTGCTGTATTCTACAGCTCAGCCAACAGCTTAGTCAAAGCTTTATAGCTAATCTCAATGCTTTCCAGCTCGCCTTTGTTTGTTGCGTCCTGCTCTACAATGATGTATTTAGTGCTTGTATGCTTTTGGGTCGCCCGCAAAATGCCCGCAATATCAATCGTGCCTTCTCCAATTTCGGTGAATGCATCCGGGCTGCCAATCGACATGAACGTTCCCATCGTCACAGGCTCATTTTCATCAAGCGTTTCAAAAAGGTTAACCGGGTTAACGCTCGCCGGCAAATCCTTCTGATGAATAAATTCGCAGCGGCTGCCCAGCTTCTCGATATAGCTTACAGCATCAACGCCGCCGCGAAGCGCCCAGTAGGTATCAAGCTCGAAACCGACATTTTCAGGAGAAGTATGCTCCAAAATAATATCGAGCGCATAGCTTCCATTAAACTTCTGGAACTCATGGAAATGGTTATGATAAAGCAGGCTGATGCCCTGCTCGCGCATTTGGCTGCCATAGCGGTTCAGCTTCTCGCTGAAGGCAAGGACATCCTCGTAATTGGTGAAAAATGAAATCGGAATAATCGCTTTCGTACTGCCCAGCTCTTGATTGAAGGCAATGACATCAGCGATTTGCGCATCGTCCGAGACGAAAATGTGCGTGGCAATCACATTCAAGCCTGCTTGATCTACCATTTGCTTCAAATCAGCAGCCTTTAAGTCCCCCAGCTTAAACATATCCTGGCCTGTAAAATCGAGTGGGATTTCGATGTTTTTGTAGCCAATCTCCGCAATTTTATTTAAAGTGCCGGCGCGATCGCGTGCAAATTCGGTTTTGGCAGAAAACAGCTGCAATCCAATTTCCAATGTCATAAAGGTAATTCTCCTCTCGATGTGAAAATAAAAGCGTTTACACTCTTTTTATACCTTAAAGCTTGTACCTGCGTCAATGTTGGCTATTTTGCGCTGCTAAAGCTTATTCTAAATATACATATCTATCCATTTCATCCTACTCCATGGTATAATCGCAAAGTAATAGAATAGGCTTAAAGGCGCGGTCGGCTACCTCCTCAAGAAGGGAGGGATGCCCTGTGACAGTTTTCGAAGCACTCATGCTTATGCTTACCTTTGGTACGCTTATCGTAGCGCTGCTGTCCAATAAACGCAAATAGACCGCCCTCTAGCAAAGGAATGCGGTCTATTCGTGTATCTCATTCATTGCGGAGCCTACCGCCCTTAAAAGCGGCTATTGCGCAGAGAGTCGTGTTGACGCACGGCTCTCTTTGCATTGTACGCATAATCTATAAGCATTATAACATGCTTCGTTGCCTAAAGTCATACAAAAAGTCGTTTAATTGTTGACTTAACTAGCCGTCATGCAATACAGAGGCAACCGCTTGCTTCCAGCCTTTGTACAAGCGGTCTCTCTCTTGCTGCTTCATCGCAGGCGCATACGAGCGATAAGCGTTCTCCTTAGTGCTCAATAGCTGAACCAGTTGCTCCTCATTCGCCCAAAAGCCTGCACCTACGCCGCCCATATAGGCAGAGCCCATTGCGGAAAGCTCCGCTACGCCGGATTTAGCGACGGTTTGCCCGAGCATATCCGCCTGGAACTGCATGAGCACGGCATTATCCGACGCTCCGCCATCGGCCCGCAGACCCTTCAGAGCGATGCCGGTCTCCGCCTGCATCAGCTCGGCCGCATCGCGCACCTGATAGGCGATGCTTTCCAGGGCGGCGCGCACAATATGCGCCTTGCCCGTTCCCCGGCTCATGCCGGTAATCGCCGCCCGGGCATGCGGCTTCCAATAGGGCGCGCCCAGCCCAACGAAGGCTGGGACTAGATAGACGCCATCATTGTCTGGCGTCTCCTCAAGCAGCTGCGCAAGCTCGCTAAACGAGCTGAACAGCCCCAGATTATCCCGCACCCAGCGCATGCTGTCGCCGGAGGTGCGAATGACCGCTTCCAGCGCATAGGTCATTTTGCCGCTGAGCCCCCAAGCAATGGCGAGCACCAGCCCATTGCTGGAAGCGACTGGCTTGCTCCCCACATTCATCAGCACCGACGTCCCGGTGCCGTAGGTTGCCTTCGCCATGCCGGGCTCCAAGCACAGCTGCCCATAAAGCGCAGCTTGCGAATCGCCAACGACGCCCGCTATCGCGACGGGCTCAGCGAATAAATCCGAGTCGTTCGTGTAACCGAACCGCTCATCCGAGCATTTCACCTCGGGCAGCAGCGCAGGTGGAAGGCCGAACAGCCCACATAATTCCGCATCCCACTCGAGCGTATGAATATTAAACAGCGACGTTCGGCTCGCATTCGTATAGTCGGTTGCATGCACGTCCCCGCCCGTCAGCTTCCATAGCAGCCAGCTGTCGATCGTACCGACGAGCAGCCTGCCTGCTGCGAGCAGCTCCTTGGCGCCGGCGGCATGCTCCAGCAGCCAGCCCCATTTTGCCGCCGAGAAATACGGATCAAGCAGCAGGCCTGTCTTCGCCTGTACAAGCGGCTCCAAGCCCTCTGCCTTTAGCGCATCGCAGCGCTCAGCAGTACGCTGGCACTGCCACACAATGGCGCGATGAACGGGCTCGCCCGTCTCCTTATCCCACATTACAGCGGTCTCCCGCTGATTCGTAATGGTAAGGGCCGCAAGCTCGCCCGCTGCTATGCCTGCCGCCTCCAGTGCTTCCTTCGCTGTCCGCTTCACCTGCTCATAAATTTCCAGCGGGTCAT
Source organism: Paenibacillus sp. Leaf72 (assembly GCF_001422685.1). Classification (NCBI taxonomy): domain Bacteria; kingdom Bacillati; phylum Bacillota; class Bacilli; order Caryophanales; family Paenibacillaceae; genus Paenibacillus; species Paenibacillus sp. Leaf72. The sequence continues at coordinate 1,297,932 of NZ_LMLV01000001.1, forward strand.
GCTCCACCCAGCCTGCTTGCGGATAATACTGCTTATGCTCCGCAGCACTGCGGGACACAACCTCGCCCGCGCGATTAATGACGAGCGCCTTCGTGCCGGACGTGCTTTGATCAATCGTCAGCAGATAGCTTTTGTCCATCGCCAAGGCCCTCTACTTTCTCAGCATGCCTAGAGCAACCGCTTTTATATTGCTGCTGCTAATGCCATAATGGTCAAACACTTCGGACGATTTCCCAGCTATCGCCGGCTCATCGGGAATGCCCAAAATCCGCATCGGTACCGGATGCTGCTGCACGACTACCTCGGCAACCGCTGCGCCCAGCCCGCCATGAATGCTGTGCTCCTCAACGGTAATGATGCCGCCCGTTTCCTGCGCAGCCCGCACAATGGCTTCCTCGTCAAGCGGCTTGATCGTATGCATGTTCAGCACACGTGCCGACACGCCTGCTTCCGCCAGCTCTGCCTGCGCATCCAAGGCGATGCGTACCGTCTCTCCCGTCGCAATGATCGTAATATCGCTGCCTTCACGCATCGTAACCGCTTTGCCAATGACAAATTCGTAGTCATCCGACTCGTAGCTGTCTTCGACCGGATTGCGGCCGATACGGACGTACACGCCGCCCTCATGTACGGCAAGCGCTTCGGTCATCCGCTTCGTCTCATGGCGATCCGCCGGCAATATAATCGCTAGCCCCGGAATCGCCCGTGCCACAGCGATATCCTGCACCGAATGGTGCGACATGCCGAGTGCGCCGTAGCTAATGCCGCCGCTAATGCCAACGAGCTTCACATTTGTGCCAGAATACGCGACATCGACTTTTATTTGTTCGATGCTGCGCATGCTCAGGAAGCAAGCCGGCGACGTCACGAATGGCTTTTTGCCGCTGTGGGCAAGGCCTGCTGAGATGCCGACAATATTTTGCTCCGCGATGCCGACCTCTACAAACTGCTCGGGATAAGCATTGGCGAAAGGCGCCATTGCCGCCGAGCCGCGCGAGTCGCTCGCCAGCACCATAATATCTTTGTCTTCCTGCGCCAGCGTCACCAGCGTCTCGCAAATGACTTGCCGATTCGGTATTTTATTCGCCATCGCTTATTGCACCTGCCCTTCCTGTGAGTAGCTGTTGATGACGGCTTCAAGCTCAGCTAGCGCCTTTGCCAGCTCCTCATCGTTAGGCACATGATGATGCCAATGCGGAACATTTTCAGCAAATGACACTCCTTTGCCCTTCACCGTATTCGCCATAACGAGCGTAGGTTTGCCAGCCACAGCCGGGGCAGACTCGAAAGCTTCTACAAGCGCGTCTATATCATTGCCATCGATGGAGACGACATGCCAGCCGAAAGCGGCCCATTTTTCCTCCAATGGCTCCAGTCCCATAACCTCTTCCGTCGAACCGCTAATTTGCAGCCGGTTGCGGTCGATAATGCCAACCAAATTGTCGAGCTTGTAATGAGCGCCAGCCATCGCCGCTTCCCAGACCGAGCCTTCCGCCTGCTCGCCGTCGCCCATTAGGCAAAATACGCGGCTCGCTCTCGCATCCTTCTTCGCAGCAAGCGCCATGCCTACCGATATCGCCAGCCCGTGCCCAAGCGCTCCCGTATTCATCTCAATGCCTGGCACTTTATTGTTCGGATGGCCGATGAGCCTTGTTCCAAACTGGCTGAACGTCGCAAGCTCCTCCTTCGGGAAAAAACCGCGGTCAGCCAAAATGCACCATAATGATTCGACAGAATGCCCTTTGCTTGCAATAAAACGGTCGCGCTCCTGCCATTTTGGACGGGCCGGATCAATCGTCATAATTTTATAATATAAGGCCGTTAAAATATCCGTATTGCTCAATGAACCGCCCGTATGTCCCGTCTTTGCGCCATGAATCATGCGCAGCAAATCCATCCGGATTTGTGCTGCTTTGCTTTTGAGCTCCTTGCTGCTCATGCTTGCGTTGCTCCCCATCGCTAGCCCTCCTCGTTGTTTTCCTCCGCGTTGCCTTCTATCCCGATTACAAGCCTGAGCCGCGCAGCCATGCCTGAATTTCCCGCTCTGTCGGATCAACCGCATCTGGCTTCAAGCCAGGAATATATTGGCACGCTTCATACAGCGCTGGAATCGCATTGGCGTGAATGCCGACGGAGTGGTGAACGTAAGGGCCTTTAACCAGCTTTTCTTCCCATAGCGGCCAATCGTTAACCTCGACCCATACATACGAACCGCGCGTATAAGGTCCCTGAATCCCGCGTGCTTTGCCCAAAAACAGCTGGTATTCGCCGTGGTCGCCGTCGAAGCGGGCAAGCGTCATGCCGCCGCCTTTAATCTCTCCTTCATGTGTTCCCGGCGCATGATCGTCAAACAGAAAATGCTTGCGCAGCTTTGGCTTGTTCTCGACAGACAAGGAAACCGGGAAGTTGCCGCAATGGAAAAGCAGCTCGCCATTGGCGTTTTCCGGGTGGCGCACAGTCAAATCCGCGAAGAAGGTTGGATGCTGATTCATCGTTGCAGCTTGCACCATGACTGACGTAATAGCGCCGTGAATATCTGTCTCACAGGTAACCGGAATTTGCTCATCGGTGAGGATTGCATTGGCTAGGCAAGGCATAATGCCCATCGCATCCTGAAGCGAAGACCAGCATTGGATTGCAATCGCTGTGCTGCCTGTCTGCACCGCATATTGCTTCATCGCTACCTTAAGCGCAGCAATACGGCGCACATCGGCTTCCGTCACTTCCGACCAGTCGAGCTTCGCTTTAATGTAGTCGATCGCTTGCGCCAGCTCGGAGCTATTGCCTTTCTCAATGCGCTGCGAAGCGCGCTGAATATCGACGAGCGTAATCGGATGAATTTCAATGCCGAACCGCTCAAGCAGCTCGCCTTCATTGCACATCATCGTCCAAAAGGAAGCAGGGCGCGGCCCGATTTGCAAAATTCTTAAAGAACGAAACTTACGGACCACATTGGCCGCGGCGATAAAGTTCGTGAACCCGCGCTCAAACACCGGATCATCGACCCTTGTGTTCGTTACATAGGTGAACGGCACGTTGAAGCGGCGCAGCACCTTGCCGGAAGCGAATAGTCCGCACTGCGTATCGCGCAGGCGCATGCCGTCCTCAAGCGGCGACTCATCGCGCGGGCCCCACAGCAGCACCGGCTTGCCGAGCGCCTTGCCTACGCGGGCAACGGTATCCTCCGTGCCGAAGTTGCAATGCGGGAAAAAAACCGCATCGACATTTTCACGCCGGAAATGCTCTGCAATCTCCTCCGCATTAATATGATCATCATAGAGCAGCCCCTCGCTGTTGAGACCCTCCAGATCGACAATGTCAATATCCATGCCGAAGCTTTCGATTTTTTCCTTAATGAGCACCTTATACCGAAACGCATCCTCTGCACTAAAAACAAACCGCCTTGTTGGCGCGTAGCCAAGCTTCAACTTTTTCACCGCTGACTCCCCCTTGTTGACTCATAATGAACGATTAGGCCAAGCTATTATCCATTCGTATTTGCACGCTGCATTCGAATCGCCATATATGGCCTGCCCGGCAGCTCAATGCGAAACGTTCCTTCATAAATACCAGCCTGCTTGGTCACCGTCATGTTCCACGTATCCAGCACTTCCACCTCATACGCGATGCCCGGCTTCATCGTAAAGTTCCGATAGCGCGGCTGATTGAAGCCGTAATAAAACAAATAATAAGTGTCGGCAATGCCAGCCGATGGTGCGTCCCACTCGGATCGCAATGGATTTAGGCCCTGCTCCGGCCCTTCCTCCTGCACTTTTTTCAGAAAGGCAATCCGCTCTGGGCTTGTGCCATGCAGCTTGCCGCCCTTCGACCACCACAAAATGTCCTCCGGGTGCAAATAAGTCTCTCCATGGCCGACATAGCCGCCGCGAACCGCACCTTCCCAGAAGCGGCGCACCATTTCTTCGCCCGAAATATTGCCCCAGCCCATATCGATATCGCCTTCATAGGCACATTCGTCAATGACGATCGGCTTATTCCAGTCCTTGCGCCACTGGTCGGTGTTCTCCGCTGTCCGGTACACATCCACTCGCTGAACGCTGCAATGCGTCACCCAAGGTCGGGTGTAGTCATAAAAACCGAAGCAATTATGGATGGAAATGAGATGCCCGTATGGATCATTATCCGTAACGATCTGGGCAAAACGCTCCCAATCCGGCTCCTCCTTCGCCCACATCAGGTCATATTCATTGGCGAGCGACCACCAGACGTTGCGGTAAGCCGCCAAACGCGCTGTAATGTAGCGCAGGTAGCGGTCATCTGCCGCTTTCGACATTTCGGAGAAGCCCCAGCGATCATACGCATGGAACAAAATCAAGTCCGCCTCGATGCCCAGCTTTCCTAAATCAGCGATCCGCTGTTCCAAATGGCGGAAATACGCCGGATTAAAGCGCGTGAAATCCCATTGTCCATCTGCCAAGCGCTCATACGGATAAAGCGGCGGTTCATTATCATTAAATAGGTAGGCTTTAGGGAATACGCACATCCGCAGCTTGTTGAACGGCGTCTGCGCGAGCGTGGCGAGCGTCTGCTCCTCCAGCTCCAGCCCCTGATGCGTCCACGCATAGCAGGTAGTACCTATAGGCAAATAACGGCTGCCGTCCTCGTAGGAAAAATGATACGTGTCCGCTACCCGCACCGGACCGTGGTTGCCGGCTTCGGCCCCGCGGCAGGCGAAGCTGCCGGCAATGCCGTTCATGGCGCGGACGCTGCTGCTCGTGCGGTAGCGCCACTCGCCTTCGGCATCGGGCATGAAGCGCACGCGATAGATGCCGTCTCCGTCGTAGAAGCCTTGTGCGGTCAGGCTTCTGTTTCCTTGGCTGAACACGGCGCTGAGAGCCGCGTCCGTGAAAGGGTTGCCATGAGCGGGGCCATGCAGCTCCAGCTCATAAACGGCCCAGCGCGCGACTTCGCTCTGCGCGAGCAGCTTCGCCGACCCCTCAGCCTCTAGCGGTGCCTCGTTCGGCAGCTGTGCTGCTGAAGCTTCCTTGCTCACCGTATCTAAAGCAGAAGCAGCCTCCTGCGCCGTTTCATCCTCAATTACGTATTCAATGCCAGCAAGCTCAGCCAGCACCTCCGCCACCCATTCCGGTGAGCGCATTAACGCTTGGTTTGAGGTTGCGAAGCGCGGCAGTGTGTTCATTTTTATAAAAGAAAGATAAGGCGAATGCGCAAGCTCAGGAGCATGCTTCAGCAAAACCTTCCGTCCCTCGGGGCTCGCCCAAATGTATCCGATCTTCGTTTCCTCACTAAAAATCATCCTCGCATCCTCCTATTGGCTGCTGCTTCTAGCCTATTACAAGTTTAGCGAAACAAACTAAACTAAAACGAAACTTTTGATGGACTTTTCCTGCATTCATATTCCCAATTTAGCAGCAAAGCAGCGACTAGTCAATAAGTTTATATAAATAAAACGCTTTAATTTAGTATATTAACTAAATTATTTAGCTAAACCACGAATGTCCATTGCATTTAATGCCCGCTGGATATACACTAAACTTACTAAACAAACGGCTTGAAGCTCGAAGGGAGAATCACTTATTGTGAAAATGGAAGACATCGCCGCCCTTGCTGGCGTTTCGAAATCAGCAGTTTCGCTTGCCTTCAGCGGCAAGCCGGGAATCGGACAAGAAACCCGCGAGCGCATTTTGCAGGTTGCCAAGGACAATGGCTATCTGCCTAAAACACGAGCTGCACAGCCGGAAGCCGCCAGCAAAACGCTGACCTTTCTCGTTTTAGCCAATTCTGGCATCGTACTGGAGCAATATTATCAGCAGCCTTTTTTCCGTGAGCTCATTCATTACATAGAGGTACGCTGCCGGGCCAAGGGCTATTCACTGCTGTTTACGTCAATTGACGTCAACGCTTTTTCCAGTGACAGCCATGCCTTGGCGGAGGATATCCGCAGCGATGGCGTCATTTTGCTCGGCACGAACCTCGATAGAGAGCAAATTGCCAGTTTGGCTGACCGCTTGCCCGCACAGCTCGTCGTGCTTGATACCTGCTTTGAGACGCTTCCCGTCCATTTCATTACGATCAACAATGTGATGGGCGGTTATCAGGCGGGTGAGCATCTATGCCAGCTTGGCCACGAGCATATCGGTTATTTGGCATCCAATGTACGGATCAGCAATTTTGATGATCGGCGCAAAGGATTCATGTCCGCATTAGAGGAGCGGGGGCTGTCGATCGACGAGAAAGACATTTTTTCCGTCGCCCCGACGATAACCTCATTTCAGGAGGAGCTGAAAAATCAGCTCGCGGCCTATCAAGCGGCCGGACGCCAGCTGCCAACCGCCTTTTTCTGCGAATGCGACTACATCGCGATCAGCGCCATTAAGACGCTGACTGACCTTGGGTTCCGCGTTCCCGAGGACACCTCTGTCGTTGGCTTCGACAACATTTCTGAGGCGCGAATTGTTTCGCCAGAGCTCACGACCGTACATGTTGAAAAAGAGCGCATGGCCCATCTTGCCGTTGATTTGGCGATTGAAGCTATCGAACAGGACCATGCGGTCAAAACTAAAATTGCCGTCGACACGCAATTTATCGTCCGCCATTCATCCAGCGCGCCATCCTATCGATGACGAATAGCCCTTCCAGGAACGCGTTAAGCGGAAGCCAGGAGGGCTATTTTTTTTATATTATTTTGCATATGCATGATTAAGCAGCTTGTTTAGATCAACTGAGGTGTGTATGCAAAACATAGTCTACCTAATGCTGCAAGCTTAGAGCTTACTGAGGTCAATCTCATCTCACGCTTTAATGGTGTGGAAACGCAGCCTACGATTGATGCTGAGCTCACGCAGTACAGGTCGGAATGCTCAGACCTTTTTGCGAGGACTGAGGTTCCGCTATTCAGGCTTTTGACCCGATTTCAGGTTCTACGCGGACAGGAAATCCGTTATTGCCCTCATTTTCCCGTCAAAATGGCTATTTCAAGCGCATTAGCTGCTCCTGAGTCCTCAAACGGTGCCATACCCTGGATTCTGTTGAAATAGCAGCTGCTGTGTCCGCCAAGCCACTCCCTTACGCACGATTTAAATCCCTGAAACAAAAAGGACGAAGCTATCTTTCTGCACGTATGGTCATTGGTGAAAAGAACGAGCAATCTTTCAACACGTATGCTCGCACTGATGAAGAGAACGAAGCTATCTTGAAGTAAGTATGCCCGCTTTGATAAGGAGTAGCACTCCCGGTAACGGAAATACGTTTGGCGCTAAATTCGATCAGCAGTTGGCTTTCTTACGTTTGCATAGATGCCCTAGGTACAGCGACGATTTTGTTTGTACATATCAAGCTTTATTTGTACGTATAAGCCTTATTTATACGTATAAGCCTCAATATATAGCGCCGAGGCATAATCGCCTACCGCAATGCGATACGCAGACTCATCACCGTTCAGCACTCTGCCTCGAACCCACTCATTTTGCTCGAATGTTCCTTCCTCCACGCGAATCAAGCCGACCTTCGCGCGTTCGCCCTGTTTGGGCAGAAGCTCCACCGAAAAACCGATCCCCGCGAAAATAAAACGATCCTCGGACAGCTCAATGATGAGCCCGCCCGCTGGAGGCGTCCCTTCTGCCGGCCGTTTATAGGACAGCTTCACATCGTAGCGGGAAAAGGGAAGAATGCAGCCGCCATCGTTTTGCTGGAGAAAGCCGGTCATTTTTCCCGTGCCGCGATTTTGCTGAATTAGCCCGAGCATGCCGCCAAGCAGCTTGTAGCTTTGGGCAAGATAAGGCCCTGTCCCATTAACGACAAACCCGGAAAAATCAATATTCAGCGCCATCATAATGCTGAAATCTGGTCCGCCGCTTGCAGCTTCCTCAGGAAAAAAGCCTTCTATGCCGAACGGCGCAAAGCCTAGTGCATCGTGCTTGCCCATAGCGTAAAACACATTGGCAGCTGAGGAAACATCGCGCCGCGCTTCAGGGATGAACAGCGGATTGCCATCCTGCGTGTACTCTTGGCATACGTCCGCAAAGCTGGACAAATAAATATCCGGGGCATACAGGCAAAGGGTTGGTGCTGCAAGCTTCCACATTTTCATCACTTTGGCGACTGGCCCGCCGCTTGGATACGTGCCTGCCCGCCATGGATATTGCTCCAGCCATGCGTTGACGAACATCGGCAGCGGATATGACTCACTGCCTGCGCTCGCAATACGTTCAACCCCAAGCGCGTAATGGTACGCCATGAACCATTCGCCTGCATCCGTTCCAAAAGCTTGCTCCCAGCTGCCCTGCACGCCATAGGCCTCAGCTACCTGCGTAGGCACAGCCGCTTCAAATCCAGCGTTCGCCGCTGCTGAATAATCGCGTTCACTGCCTAGAAAGCCGATTTCATTTTCCACCTGAATCATTATTACGGTGTGGGTTCCCTCATCAAACGCTTTAAGAAACGCCATCAGACGCTTGAAAGCTGCCGCATCAGCCGTTACCGCCGCTTCGCACAGCGGAGAAATCGTATCCGAAGGCGAGCCATCGGCATAACAGGCACGGAAATACGTCGCATAATCCCGTTTCACCCAGCTCGGCACATAGCTGGACTTGCCATTTTTCCATAAGCCGAACCAAAGGAGCACTAAACGAATATTTTCCGCACGAGCCTGCTCAATTAACCCCTCAACGAGCGAAAAATCAAACGTGCCCTGCTCTGGCTCGATTAATTCCCAATAGACCGGGGCAATAATCGTATTTAAATTCAGCTTGCGAACTTCTGGCCACACTTTCTCCTGCATATAGGCAAGATTTGAAGCGCTGGAATTATGAATTTCCCCGCCAAGCGCAAGGTAAGGCTCACCATTTACGTACAAAGTGGATGTTCCATTCTCGCTCACTAAATGAGGGATTTGCTCCATAGTGTCTAGCTCCTTTCGGTTTAACCATCTAAGTATAGAACGCGGCGAAAAAGGAGCCTTACTCCATCGTTTTCACCACGCTTCGGTTTACTGCTCTACAAATTTCGCTGCTGCCTTGGCCCTTAGTCCTTACCCCTTAGACCTTCGGCGCTACAAGCAGCTGTACGGGCCCAATCAGGCCACCCGGCTCCTGCTGCATAAAACGCGAGAAGAAATCCTTCTGCTGCTTGCCCAGCGTATTAGTCACTTCAATGACAAGCCGGTTCGTTCCCGGCTTAATGGCCATTCCAGCTGCAAAGCGATAAGGCGGGGCAATCGCCGTACCCAGCTTCACGCCATTCACCGCTGCCTCCGCCGTTTCAAACGCCGCACCCAAATCCAAGTACAACGGCTCGCCCTCGCCATCCCAATCGAATGCAAGCTCATAACGGATCGTTCCGGTGAAATCCGGCAGCCGTTGCGGGCCGTTGATATTTTCCAGCTCGCTCAGCTTCCCATAGCTTTCAAATACCGGATATTGAAATGAGCCGGAGGTTGAAACCGTCCATTCGCCATACAACTCTATCGGCACACATGCTGTATAATTGGGCAGCGTCTGCACCGTCGCTTGCGGCAGCTCTTCGCCAGACAGCACGATCAAAGTCTCGTAAGCACTCAGCCTAATTCTCAGGCGGTTCACACCATCTATATGTTCCACATTCGCATCGCTCAGTTGATTGTCAAAGGCGTTATAAACCATCATCCGCGCAGAAGTTTGAAAGCTGACAACCGTATCCACAACCTCATAAGGATGCTCGTTGAAAAAGAAATAAACATCGCTGTCCTGATGTCCATAATGGTAATAACGCAAGTACGGCGCGGCATCCGCCGTCTCAATATCGTACAAACCTTCATCGCGCAGCGTCGCCGCAAGCTCTGCAAGCGGAACAATTGCTGCGTGTTCCAGCGCTTTCAGGCGCTTAAGCTCCGCCGCTTCTCCGCCTCCCTCAATGGTGCGGGCAGGCAGCCCATCTACAAACAGCAGCTTCAGCCCTGCTTCAGCCAGCTCTGCCAGCTGCTCCACGAGCACTGCCGGCAGCGCTTCAGCATAAGGCACGATGAGGCATTGATACGCCTCATTTCCCACAAGCAGCTCGCCGCCGCTCACCATGGCAGCTCCTGCTGCCAGAACATCAAACGGAATGACATCGCAATCGATTTGCGCCTGCATCAGTGCCTTAATCGGCTTCTGAATCAGCATCGCCTCAGCGCCTGACCACTCCGCATCCGCATGGTATAGCACCGCCGCCGTCGCATAATGGCGTCCTCCGTTCAGCAAATGGCTGATGCGGTTCGTATAATCGTTCAGCTGGCGATAATAGCGATATTGCGGATTTTCGCCGCGTGCATACAGATGCGGCGGGCAGTCGGCATCCGGGAACTCTTTTTGCGAAAAAGCATGGGGTACGAAATAGTTAATGCCGCGAACGAGCATATGGTCGGTCAGCCATTTCATCAGCTTGAGGCCTTCGCTCCAGCCGTAGGCGCCGAATACTTCGCACATCGCCCGGCCCTTTTTCTTCGGATCGATATGCGCCAGTGACGAGCCAAGCTTCGCAAGGGCATAATGGAAAAACTCGCTGTCCGTTTCCCCGGCGATCCATGTAAACGGCACCTCGTCAAAACCCGGCATAATTTGATGCAGCACAACGTCAATGCCCGCCATATCCTGGCCCCACATCGAGCGGAAGAAATGTCCCGGCCCGCAGCCGAGCCGCGCATGCACATTGTTGTCTTCAATGATATGACCGATATATTCGACGCCGCGCTCGCGGCACCAGTCGCCCAGCTTGCCGCTGAAATGCTCGGCATACAGCTTGCTGACCGTATTCATGAACGTATAGCGCAGCGCCTCCGTCTGCTCGCCGCCCTCGTACCAAAGCAGCGGCAGCAGCGCCGCAGCAGGCTGCCCGAATTCGGCGGACAGCAGCTCCAGCATGTCGTGGCGCCACGGCAGGACGATACCCTTTTTGCCTAATCGGGAATTGAAGTCAAACGTCGTTTTATCGTTGTAGAAGCCCGGCTCATCGGAGAAAAAGCCTGCCAGCGTCTTGCCGAAATCATCCCGATACCGCTCGTAATAGCCCTCATAAATCGCGTCGATTAACACCTGCGTAGACTCCGGCACAATCGGATTAATATAGTTCCGCTTCGCTTCCTCCGCGCCTTCCGCCGTCTCAATCAGGACGAAAATGCGCCAGAAGCCTTCGGGAATATCCCAGTAAAGCACGCTATTTTGCACGCTGGATGTCAGCTCGATAAATCCGCTAAGCTGCTCAGCGCCAGTAACGCCTAGTTTCCCTCCACGCTTAACCGCCACAACCGCGACCAGCTTATCGCCTGGATGGAGCAGCGTATTGAGCAGGAAGGAGGCTTGCGGAGCCGGCCCGACAGCGTCGATATGCCGCTCCGCCAAATACGTTCTGCGCAGCTCAGCCGGAGCTTCCTTCAGCTTGCCTGCTGCATGTCCCGTTGGAAAATGGTCGTCATCGAAAAACCACACCTTCATGCCGCGGCTGCGCGCCTCGTCCATAATGATATCGATATCCCGCCACCAGCCGGGACCAAGCATATCTGGATGCGGGCGCGATTCCACGATGACCGCCTTAATGCCTGAAGCATATATTCGCTCCATTTCCTCGCGGATCTGCCCTTCCTCCTCGCCGCGCTGCCACAGAAGAGGCATAATGTAGTTTTCTTCCTCTCCTGCAAGCACATGCCGTAAACGTTCCGCCATCGCCGTCGTCCCCCTATCCTTTTACCGCCCCGATTGTAATGCCTTTAACAAAATATTTTTGGAAAAAAGGATACGCGATAAGGATTGGAATAACGCCGACTACTGCAATCGCCATCCGCACGGTGCCGCTTGGCATTTTGGCCATGCTTTGACCTGCATTGGAGCCAAGGCCGCTGTTCGACAGAAATTGAATGTCCGTCAGTATCCGGTTCAAAATGTTCTGAATGCTGAACAGCTTCGGATCTGTTAAATAAACGAGCCCGTTGAACCAGTCATTCCAATAGCCAATCGTCTGGAACAGGCCAATCGTTGCCAAAATCGGCAGCGACAGCGGCAGCACGATCGAACGGAACGTTCTGAATTCAGTTGCCCCGTCAATGTAAGCCGATTCCAAAATCGGGACAGGAATGGACGTAATGAAAAACGTGCGCATGAGCATAACGTTAAAGCCATTCATCAGGAGGCCCGGAATAATGAGCGCCCAGATCGTATTTTTAATATCGAGATATTGGGTGTAAATGAGGTAAGTCGGCACAAGCCCGCCGTTAAACAGCATCGTGAAAAAGACGAAAAACGCCAGTGGGTTGCGCAGCGGAATATCTCTTCTCGACAGCGGGTAAGCCAGCATAGATGTAATAATTAAGCTGACCGATGTACCTAGAACGGTAACCAGTATCGTAATGCCATAAGCCCGCAGCAGTTCCTGCGATTGATCAAGCAAATAACGGTAAGCCGTCAAGCTGAATTGTTCTGGAAAAAAGGAATAGCCATTGCTGATAATTGCCTGCTCATCGGTGAAAGAAGATATAACCAGCAAGGCGAAGGGCAGCAGGCAGGCAATCGATACGGCCATCATAAACAGGTTGGCTGACCACTGCCATAATTTATTTTCATGCGTCATGTCATTCACTCCTTAGAATAATGCGTTGTCTTTGTTGATTTTGCGTACAATGTAGTTGGCTAGCAGAACCAGAAGGAATCCGACCAACGATTGATACAAGCCTGCCGCAGAGGACATCCCGATATCACCGAGCTGCATCAAGCCGCGATATACATAAGTGTCGATAACGTTTGTCGTATCACTGAGCGCTCCTGCGTCCATAGGAACTTGATAAAACAAGCCGAAGTCGGAGTAAAAAATCCGGCCGATCGCAAGCAGCGTCATCATCGTAATCACTGGCGATATGAGCGGCAGCGTAATCGATTTAATTTGCTGCCATTTGGATGCGCCATCGAGCGTTGCCGCTTCATAATATTCCTGATCGATTCCAATAATCGCCGCCAAATAAACGACGCAGTAGAAGCCAACGCTTTTCCACACATGCACAATGGTTAAAATATAGGGCCAGTATTGCGCCTCGCTGTACCAGGAAATAGCGTCGAGTCCCAGAAACGGCAGAACCGTCTTGTTCATAAAGCCCGTTTCAATGCTAAGCACCGCATAAACCAAATAGCTGACAATAACCATGGATATGAGAAAGGGCAGCAGCACGACGCTTTGATAAAAGCGGGCCATAATTTTACTGCGAATCTCATTGAGCAAAATCGCTATTCCTACCGCTATGACCAAATTCAAAATGATAAAGCCGCCGTTATACAAAATCGTGTTCCGCGTAATGATGTAGGCATCTGTCGTTTTGAACAAATATTCGAAGTTTTGCAGCCCGATCCATTCGCTGCCCCAAATCCCTTGTGCAAAATTGATGTTTTTGAAGGCGATAATGAGGCCGAACATCGGTGCATAATTGTTAATGATCAAATACGCCAGCCCCGGAAGCATCATCAGAAACAAAGGCAAATAGCGCTTGAACTGTTTCTTTTTCACGTTTGATTTGGCAACCTGCTTTGCCTGCTGGGGAGCTGCCGCTGCCACTGTCCCTTTATTTCCCGTCGTTTGTTCCATAGGTGAACCCCTTCTTTCTTCAGCATGAGCTTGTCGCTGTCTTATACTTTGATGATAGTGCATGCACCCTTGCGCCCTCTACCGCTCAGACGACTTCTCATTTGCACTATTACGACGCTCCTGCTCCACCATTGAGAGCCTCGTGCCAGCCAAAAAAACAAATAGGCTGTTCCAAGGCCCATTTGCATGACCTTTGGAACAGCCTATTTGTTTTTAATAATAGAATCAGGATTGGGTATGAATCAAAATTTTAGCCTGCGCTTTGTCTTTGATGAGCAGCTCCAGACCTTCCTCAACGAGGTTGTCCAGCTTGATTTTTTTCGTAATGACCTTCTTCACATCAAGGCGGCCCGAAGAAACCATGGCGATGACCTCTGGGAAAATATGATGGTAGGCCAGTGACGTTTTAATCGATATCTCTTTCACCAAGATGCTGTTCACATCCAAAGTAACCGGGCTGGCATAACCGGCAATAATGAGCAGCTGCCCGCCTTTTTTGATGACCTCAAGAGCACTGGTAAATGTCGCTTGTGCGCCTGCTGCTTCAAAGGCCACATCGACGCCGTTCACATGCTGGGCCAATATTTCTGTCGTTGCATCTGCTTCCAAGCTGTTCACAACCGAGGTTGCGCCAACTTCAAGCGCTTTGCTTAAACGTTCCGGCGAAATATCTACAGCCATAATGCTCGCAGCTCCAGCCGCCTTCGCTGCCATAATCGTTAACAGCCCAATTGGGCCCGCCCCGTAAACGACGACCGAATCACCGATCTTCAACTGGCTCTCCTTAACGGCATGAACCGTTACGGCAGTTGGCTCCATCAATGCCCCTTCTTCAAGTGTTACATTATCCGGAAGCTTATGAGCTTTGCTGGCATTTGCGACTGCATATTGAGCAAATCCGCCGTCGTCCTGCAAGCCAAGGAAAGCAAACGGACTAGCCAGATTGTATTTGCCTCGCTGTACATAATAATCATCTTCGGCATACACGATCGGCTCTACAGCTACGCGGTCCCCAACAGCCAGATTGGTTACTCCTTCGCCAAGCTCGGTCACAACGCCCGCAAACTCATGGCCTAGCACAAGCGGAAGGCCGCGACCTGTAACGGGATGAGGCTCGGCCGATACGCCAAACCCATGATGGTAGGCATGCAGGTCGCTTCCGCAAATCCCGGCCCATTCCACCTTTATTTTCACTTGGCCTGCCGCAGCTGCAGGCTCGTTCACATTTTCGATACGGACATCTTTAGCTCCATAAATAACAGCAGCTTTCATAAACAGCATCTCCTTTAGCAACAAAATGATAGCGCTTATATTGCCTTACCGCTATTGTACTCCTGTTGTTAAATTAAATATATTTAATTATACTTACATTTAATTAAGCAAAACTTATGTAAAGGAAGCGACCTATGAACCTTGAGCAGTTGATGTATGTCGTCGAACTAAGCAAATCCAAATCCTTATCCGAAGCAGCGGCGAATCTTCATATTTCCCAATCTGCCCTCAGCCAATCCCTCACTAGTCTTGAAAAAGAACTCGGGCTGAAGCTGTTCAAACGTGCCCGAACCGGAACCTTGCCTACTGCTGAGGGTGCAGCCATTATAAAAAAAGTGCATGAAGCAGCCAAAATAATCGAGGAAATCCGCCTCGAAGCCGCTAGCAATCTGAGCAGCCTAAGCGGCGAGCTTCGCTTGTCCACGATGCCCGCCCAAATGAAGACGATGGTTAAAGTGATCGCCTGGCTGAAAAAGGAGCATCCCGCTCTCCGCATCGAGGTAACGGAGGATGGCTCATTGAATACGCTTGGCAGCGTGCGGGAGGGAATGGCTGATCTCGGCATGATTGCCATGCGGGAAGACAAGCTGCCGATAGACGGTCTCTCGTTTCATTCACTGTGCAAGGGAAAAATGGTCGCACTCATTGGCGCCCAATCTCCGCTTGCCTCCCGAGCTACCATATCGCCGGAGGAATTGCGGCAATACCCATTCGTCCTGTACAAGGACGACCACGTCGACCAGTTCATCCATGATTTTACCAGGCAGCACGGGCCCGTGGAGGTGCTGTTTCGAACCGATTACGATGTCGCCATTCAAAGCGCTTTGCTGGAGGGGCTGGCCGTCTCGATCGGCCACGACTATTCCTTTAGGCAAAACGCCAACGAAACGATCCGGCAATTTGCGATGCTGGAAATTGAAGATTTTTTTCAGCAGCCTGTCCACTTTGGCTGGGTTCGGGCGAAAAACCGGCCGAATGCGCCGGTGATGGATTATTTTATCAATCGCTTTGAGCATGAATATACGTTCAAGTAGGCCACTGCCGTGGGAAACAAGCAGGCTGAAAAAAAGACCTTACGCCTGGCCTGCCTCCTTGGCAGGCCAAACATAAGGTCACCCGTTCGCGATAGACACGGCCTCCTCGCTTATTTTCCGCGCTTCGCCTTGGTGCATTTCAGCTGGTAGGTTTTTCCGTAGGCTTTGCCATACCGGACGATACGGCGCAGCATGGACTTATCGGCAAGCAGCGAGAACGGGCAAACGGCCGGCACGGTATTCACCTCTAGAATCCATGGCTTTAGCTTCGCATCGATGGCAAAGTCGAGGCCCAGTTCCTTGATGCCGGGAGAAATGCCGCGCAGCAGCCGCGCTGTACGAAGGCCAAGCCGATCCATGCTTTTCAGCAATTTCCAGCGCCCTGCTGGCCCAGCATGTGACTTAAGCACTTGCACGGTCGAATAGATCGAGCCGCCTTGGCTGCCATTTGTTACAATTTTGCCCGGATGGGCCGCTCTGCCAAGCGTCCCGGTCGCTGCCCAGCCGCCCTGCGGTGCGCGCTGCACCATAAGCCGAATATCGAAACGGCGTCCTTTATGCTTTAGCAGGCGAATGCCCTTCTGCACCAAATATCGCTTCCCCTTCATTTCCTTATGAATCGAACGGTAAGCTGCCTCGTAAGTGGTGAAGGTCGATTTTTTCGAACCTAATTGATACGTGTACTTCGCCCCCAGCTTCTGCATCTTCATGACCCCGCGCCCCTGTGAGCCATGTGACGGCTTCACATAGACCATTCCGTATTGCTTCAGCATGCTGCGCAAGCTGTCCTTCGTCGCCAGCTTTGTCCGCGGGATGTGCTTCTTCAGCGTTAGATCCTTCCGCATCGCAATCGTTTTGCTCCACTTACCCCCAATAATTCGACCTTTAGTACGTACACTTTTGCTTCCCTTGCCACCATGGCTCCTTGCTCGCAAACCCTTCGCTAACTTTCTGTTCCTCGTCACTTTACCCCTCCATTCCAATTCTCTATTAGCATACGAACCTTTTCAAAAATGGTTGTAGGCCGCTGTCGGCATAGAACGAACCATCATGCTGCGGCATCATATGCTTAATTAAGGCAGCCTGTCAGAATGTTTGTTCGATTCTAAGAATTTATAAGTTTCATCCTTATATCCGCTTAGAATTCTAGGGCAAAGCTCTTCGCTCGTCCCAGAAGGACGACAAAGTCGTTTTTGCTTCGATTCCCAATACGTGACCGCCAGCGGTCCATTAGTTAGGAGGCATATGCATAGATGGAGCCAAAACAGACGATTCAGCAGCAGCTTGCTCTTATTTGCCATTTTCATCCTTGGTATGGAGAGCTGCTTGCAGAGCGAGGCATTGATCCAAACGCCGCCATACTGCCAGAACTGCCGCTGATGACGGCAGACAGGTTGGAGGCGCATTATTTCACGCAGGAGCTGCGTACGGAACCCGGGCTCTCCGTGTACCGTACGTCGGGAACGTCCTCCGGCATACGCAAAGCGATTTATTATTCTCCGGAGGATGACGAGCAATATATCGCCAGCAAAGCGGCCTGCTTCCGGGAGTGGCTGGCAAGGGGCCCGGCAGTTGTCACAAGGGCGCTCGCCGATATGGGAACGGGACATGCGGCTAGCACCGCCATTACGATTTTTCAGCAGCTTGGCTTCCAAGCAGACTCGCTTTCCTTCGCCTTGCCGATAGAGGAGCATATCAAGCGCCTCGCCACTTTTCGCCCGCAGCTGCTGTATACGATGCCTTCCATTCTCGATGCCATCGCTGCCGCCGCACCAGATCCGAAGGCCTTCGGCATACAAAAAATCATTATTGTCGGCGAAATTGCGCCGCCAGCCTGGCAGGCCAATATGGCTGCACGGTTCGGCATCGGCGCAAGCGATATTCTCGACACCTACGGCTCCATAGAGATCGGCGCCATTGCTTCCTACTCTCACGAGCATAGCGTTTATGTGCTAGATGCCGGCATTCATGCCGAAGCGCTCCGCGCAGACGAAGTAGATCCACGCTTTGATACGCTCGATGACAATGAAACGGTGCTTGTGCTTACGTCATTTAAGCGTACCCTGTTTCCCGCCGTCCGTTATGTCACCTACGATGTGGTTAGGGATTTCGGCACTGTCACGATTGATGGACAGGTAAGGCAAACATTCAGCTGTATCTCGAAACGGATCGGAACCGATCTGAAGCACGGGGAAAAAATAAGCCTCTACGACATCGAAAGCGTCGTCCAGCAATTCGTCAATGACGCCGAGCTGCGCGTCCGGCTGCAGGGCAATAAACTGTCCATCCATATTCGCAGCAAAATTTTGGAAGATAGCATGCTTGCCGTTATTCAGCAAGCCATTGAGCAAAAAATTGAAGCGATTGGCCAAATGATTCGGGGTCGCATGCTGTCCGGCATCGTGGTGACGCGGGCAGCGGAGGATGAGACGCTTGAGCGGGGAGCGGTCAAGTCGAAAAAACTTTATTTTTAGGAGGCGGTAATCGCCCATGAGAAAAGATTGGCTTTCTTGTATCGGTCAGACGCCGCTCGTCCATCTGTCAAAGCTGTTTGCGAATGATCGCGGAATTACCGTGCATGCCAAGCTGGAAATGCTTAACCCGAATGGCAGCGCGAAGGACCGCTCCGCCGCTCGCATTATTGCTGCGGCCTTGGAGCAGGGCCGCATCGGGCCCGGCTCTGTCATCGTCGAATCCAGCTCGGGCAATATGGCAATCAGCCTCGCCGCGATCTGTTCCTATCTCGGAATGCGGTTTATTAGCGTCGTAGACCCTAGAACGACGCAGCAAAACATCCGCATTATGCGCGCTTATGGCGCCGACATTGAGCTCGTTGAGGAGCCAGACCCAGACACGGGCGAGTTTCTGCCTGCCAGGCTGAACCGCGTTCAGCAGCTGCTTGCCGACATTCCGGGCAGCTACTGGCCGAATCAATACAACAATGAGCATAATTATTTGTCGCATTATGAGGGCACCATGCAGGAAATTGTCCAGGCGCTGGGCCGGGTTGATTATGTCGTTGGCGGCGTCAGCACCTGCGGCACCATGCTCGGGTGCGCGCTGTATGCCCGCGACCATAAGCTGGATACGAAAATTGTGGCGGTCGATGCGGCGGGCAGCGTTATTTTTGGCGGTGTCAGCGGGAGCAGATTGTTTCCGGGCCTCGGAGCCGGCATCGTTCCTCCGTTCGGGCAAAGCCGATTTATGGACTATGCGATAAAAGTGAACGATGCCGATATAGTTGCTGGCTGCCAGATGCTGGTGAAGCAGGAGGCGATTTTGGCCGGGCCATCGTCCGGCGCCGTTATTTTTGCCCTTCAATCGATGATGCATGAGCTGCCAGATGGCTCTGTTTGCACCGTTATTTTACATGATCGCGGCGAACGCTATATGGATACGGTCTACAATGATGATTGGGTTCAGCAGCAATTCCACCATGAGGAAGGGGAACGAGCTTGATTTACCTTGGGGAAAAACATATCCGTGCCGTTGGACTCCATTGGCAGGAGCTGGCGGATCAGATTGAAGATGCGGTGCATGTAATGGATAGCGGCGATTATGCCCAGCCGGTAAAGCCATATTTGCGATACGGCGGCCATGCGGCAAACCGAATCATTGCCATGCCCGCCTATGTCGGTGGCAGCATGCACACAGCCGGCATAAAGTGGATTGCCAGCTTTCCTGGCAACCTTCATGCCGGACTGCCCAGAGCGCACAGCCTGCTGGTGCTGAATGATGCAGACACGGGCAAGCCGTATGCGATTGTCCATGCACCGCTGCCGAGCGCAGCACGGACAGCTGCCGTTAGCGCTGTGCTGCTTCGCCAATATTTGCGTGCGCGCAGCGCGCAGCAGCCAAGCAAGCCGCATCGCATAACGCTCGGCATTATCGGCTTCGGCCCAGTCGGCCAGCTGCATTACGACATGTGCGGGCAGCTGTTCGGCGAAACAATCGATGAAGCTTATGTTTATGACATTCGCGGAGTTGAGCTGGACGATATCAACCTTGCCGCAACTACTGCTGCCGATGTTGTCAGCACTGCTGTCACCGATGCCGCCGCTGGTAAGAAAGTCGGACTACGTGGACGAACGAAGGTGGCAGGCAGCTGGCAAGAGCTATACAGCCGCTGCAACGTCATTATTACTTGTACGGTAAGCGACAAGCGCTACATTGATCTTCCGCCCCTTCCAGGCAGCCTGCTGCTGGACGTTTCGCTGCGCGACTACACCGCGGCAGCCTTGAGCAGCGTAAACGCCATCATCGTCGATGATTGGGATGAGGTATGCCGGGAAAACACCGACATTGAGATGCTCCATAAGGAGCGGGGGCTGGAGAAAGAAGGTACCCGCTCGCTCGCCGATGTCGTATGCCGCAGCGCGCTTGCTGGATTCGATCCGGCTGAGCCCGTTCTATTTTGCCCGATGGGAATGGCCGTCTTTGATATTGCAACAGCGAACTATTGGGTGCAAAAGGCTCGGGAGCTCGGCATTGGTCTGGAAATCGAAGCGTAATCGGTAAAATACAAGCAACCGCCAACCCTCACGAGGAGGATTGGCGGTTGCTGTGTTTGTGCCAGATTGCTTTGCCTATTTTATTTCGCTGCCGCCCATGCATCAAGCTGCTTCTGTTTTTCGGCTACGATTTTGTCGATGCCTGCTGCTTTCAGCTTGGAGATAAATTCTGGCAGTGTTTTGTCCGGATCAAGCGTACCTGTTTCCAGACCCAGCTTGTATTGATTCAGAACATTCGTTACCGAAGCAAACTCGGTTTTTACCGACGCGGAATCGAAGGTAAAGCCTAGTGCCTTGGATTTTGTTGCGTTTTTGTTAAATTCATCTGTTTCTTTCCAAATATCCGGGTTGTCCCCTTCAAAAGAATAGGACATGAACTGGTTGCCGAATAACCAGCCTGTATTCGGGTTGTAGCCACTGTTGTTGGCATCTACGCCATCTGCATATTTAATAACGTTCTCTTGATCGGTTTTCACATAATGCTTGCCTTCAATGCCCCAGTCCATCAAGTTAATAATATCTTTGTCGCTGTACATCAGGTTCAAGAACTTCATGGATGCTTCAGGATTCGTCGCATTACGCGGAATGCCCCACATAATGTTAGTTACCGTTTCTGTTTTGGAAACTGGAGCCGTAATTTCACCCTTCACAATTGTCGTACCCACAATGCGCGATTCCTGCATTTCGATGCCAGGCTTCAGGTTAGCCACATAAGCAGCGGTACGTCCCGCTTTAATCAAATCCGCGATGCCTTCTTTGTTCGTCGCCGCATCCTTCAAAATATAACCGGCTTGATACCAGCCGCGAATACGCTTGAGCAGCTCCGCATATTCTGGCGTCTCAAAGTAGTTGACTACTTTTAAATCATCCTGCCCGTTGTTAATCAGAACGCCAAAGCCGTCACCTAATTTATCAAGCTTGAGCAGGTAGTCAGCAATCGATTGCCCAGCCGCTCCCGGAGAGATAGCCGCCATGCTCGGCTCGTTCTCTTTCAGCGTTTTCATCATTCCTTCCAACGCGTCAAGAGAGTTGATCTTGGAGGCGTCGATGCCGTATTTATCAGCAAGATCCTTCCGGACCAGCACGCCATAATTGACCGCCAAATCACGAATCGAAGGCACAGCATAAATTTTGCCGCCAATGCTGCTTGCTTTAATAAAATCTTCGCCTACTGCCGATTTAATGCCTTGTCCATACTGCTCTAGCAGATCGTCAATCGGAAGCAGCTGGCCCTTCGCTACTTGCGGCGCATAACCAAACGTCGCGCTGCTGCCCGTTACGATCAGATCCAGCTTCTCGTTGCTCGTAAGCATGAGATTCATTTGCTGGTTCCAAGCGCCGATACCGATTGGGAGAAGCTTCACCGTTGCATTGATTTTCTCTTTAGTCAGCTTGTTCAGCTCATCTTGAACCGCCTGCAGGTCAGTAGGCGTATTGCCGAACGTCACATACGCAACGGTAAGCTCTGCTGCCGCATCTGTTTTGCCGCCCGAATTGGTTGCTCCTGCTGTGCCTGTGCCCGCTTCTCCATTGCTGCCTTTGTTGCCGCCGCCGCATGCGCTCAGCACCATGCCCAGCACGAGGACCAAGCTAATCATTGTTGTTATCCTTCTCATTCGTAATTCCCCCGATGCTTTATAGTATCGAGATTCGGCTCGTCTCTAACGAGTGAATCTATCCTCATTGTAGAGAATCCCCATACCCGCTACTGCCCCGCAGACGACTTTTTGGTAAGCGTTTTCCGACCATTTCAACGGCCCTGCTGTTCGAGCTCATAGTTTTGCCTGAATTCCAGCGGATTGACGCCTGCGTACTTCTTAAACATCCTTGAAAAATGCGAGAAGTTCGCATAGCCTACGTGAACCGCTATCGCGCTGACCGGCATATCCGTCTGCATCAGCAGCTCCTTCGCTACAAGCAGACGCTCATTGAGCAAATAATCGGAAATGGACAAGCCTGTTTTCTTTTTGAAAATACGCGTTAAGTAGTCTGGGTTCAAAAACACATGATTCGCCAGCTCCTCGCGCGTAATTTCCTTGTTCTGATTCAGCTTAATATAAGCAATGACCCGCTCGACTACCGTCTGAGTCTCTTCAACAGACTTCGCATAATCCGCCGCTTTGGTCACAATATGATCGATCCAGGCATACATGTCCGTCACCGAACGGCTCGCCCGGCTCGACAGCTCAATAGACTCATCATCGCCAAACAATTGATGGGCCCCAATACCCTTCAACTGGAGCATATAATACATCATTTGCAGAAAATCCTGATGAAACGTATGCAGCCGCTTCGCATCAAGCGTTCCCAGCCGAATGCACTCCTTAAGATGAGCGTCTATTGCCGCGAGCAGCTTGTCCTTGGAGCCTTCCTTCAGCAGCACGGCCCACAGGCTTAAATCGGGCAGCTTCATCTCTGGCGTCAGGCTTGATCTGCCGCTAGTATGCAAAACGATATTGCTAAGCGCAACATTGTTCTGATCGAGGCCGGCTAGCCGCCTTGCCATCGCCGACAGCTGGTAGCTAGGCACGGGCTCGCCAATGTAGCAGGAAAGATCGCAATAGAAATAGGCATTGCAAGCCGAAATAAACAAGGAGCAGGCGTCTCGCAAAGCCGCAAGCTCCGGCTCGTTATTGATCTCCATCGGCAGCAGCGCAACGAGCTTGTCTTTTTCCCATTGCACCAAATGCCCGCTAGCGCCATGGTTCAAAATCGTCTCCTCCGCCGCATTGCGCAGGGCGATTTCCATAATTTTTTCATCGCGTACCGACAGCTTTTTGCGCCAGCGCTGAACCGAGATCAGAATCGGCAAATGCCGCAAATGCTCCATATAGGGCAAATAACGCTCAGTTGCCGCCTCTTTAATCGAGATTTCATAAGCTGGAATCGTCTGGTTCAAAATGTCCAGCCAAAACCGCTCCGTCATAATCGGCTGCTGCTTAAACCAATATTGCCCGTATTCGCTGAACTGGGCGAGCTCGCTGTCCTTATTGATTTTGTCGGTCGCTTTGACAATAACCTTCTCCAGCTCCGCATAGGGAATCGGCTTGAGAATATAATCAAGGCTGCCGAGCTTCATCGCCTGCTTCGCGAATTCAAAATCGGCGTGGCAGGTCAGAAACACCGACTCCGTCTTCGGGTATTTCTCACGCACCCACCCCAGCAGCTCCAATCCGCTGCCCTGCGGCATTTCAATATCGCACAGCATCAGATCGATGGCCTGCTGATCGAATATTTCCTTCGCTTGGCGGATATTATAGGCGGTATACACTTCGCTCACTTGAAGCTTGTCCCAATCGATGGCCGATTCAATCGCCTTGACCGCATGCACTTCATCATCGACAATGAGTACCGAATACATGTAAACTCCCCCTTCGCTAGCTATGCTCCGCTTCCGCATTCATCGGCAGGATGATTTCAACAATCGCCCCTCCACCGTGAGCGTTGGCGAATGATATTTGCGCCCGGCCTTCATAGAGCAGCCGCAGCCGTTCGCAAATGTTCCAAATGCCGACCTGTCCGCCTTGTTCCCTCATTAATTTCCGTCCTTCCTGAAGCTCCTTCAACACCTCTTCCTCGAAGCCTTTGCCTGTGTCCTGCACGACAATTCGCATTTTGGGTTCATCGGTCGTATCCAGAAGCTCAATGCGAATATGAATATGCACCGCTTCATCCAGCGTAACGGCGTATTTTACGGCATTTTCAACAAGGGACTGAATAATGAGCGGCGGCAGGCTGGCATTCATCAAATAATCAGGCGCGTCAATGCTGCTTGTCAGGCTGTCCGGATAACGCAGCTCCTGAATGCGGACATAGTTGCTTACATGATCCAGCTCCTGCTTCAAGGAAACGAAGCTGAGGTTGCTGCGGAACATATAGCGGAAATAGCCTACCAAACACAGCGTCAGCTCTTGAATCAGCTCATAATTGCGCACCTGGGCGAGGCTGTACATCATATTCAGAGAATTCATGAAAAAATGGGGATTGATTTGCAGCTGCAAATGCTGCAATTCCGCCTTTTGCTTGCTCAGCTGCTCCTCGTATACATCAATTCGCAGCTGCTGAATATCCGCCATCATCGTATTGAATGTTTCGTTAACTAGCTTGAACTCCTCGGCACTAGGAGCAGCCTTGATTCGGACGTCCAGATTGCCTTCACGTATCCGCTTCATCGCCGCTAAAATCCGGTTCAGCGGGATCAATATTTCCCGGCGCAGCATAAGCAGTCCAAGCGGTAAAATGATCAGCGAGCCCAGCGCGACAAAGGTGATCAGACTCCGCAAATAAGGGAGATTTTCAAGTATTTTTTCATCTGGTATGACCGCAACTAGATTAAAATCCCCTCGAAGCGAAGGGGAGCCTACGACAAGAAACCGGGTTTGATCCCCGGTCATATAATAATCAGCCAAGCTATGATTGAGCTCAATACCATGTTCCTGAAACAGACTGGACGTCGTTAGCGGGATTCCATCGCTCGTCGTCAGCAGCGACTGTCCCTTTTCACCCAGATCAATCAATCCCAGCGCGCCAATTAATCGATTGGCATTTACCCAGGCACCAATATAGCTGCCGCCCGATTCCACGATATGATAAATATAATATTGATTATTCAACTGCGTAATTTTCCAATGAGCGGTATTCAGCAAG
Organism: Paenibacillus sp. Leaf72; assembly: GCF_001422685.1. Classification (NCBI taxonomy): domain Bacteria; kingdom Bacillati; phylum Bacillota; class Bacilli; order Caryophanales; family Paenibacillaceae; genus Paenibacillus; species Paenibacillus sp. Leaf72. The sequence goes on from NZ_LMLV01000001.1 coordinate 1,322,956, forward strand.
CTTCCGTTGCTGTTCTTGTCGAGCATCACCTGGTTCAAAAACCCCCGCATTCTTTCCCGTTCTCCGAAGGGCCTGCCTACTTGCGGACTAAGCATTAATTCCTTCTCCTGATCCGAATAGACGAAAAAAGCGTCCATGCTTTTATAAATCGCCAGCGCTTGCGACAGCTTGTTGGACAGGCTGATTTTCGCCATATAATATTCATCCGGCTGCCTTGTCGTGCCCATTACGAGCAAATCCGGATCAACAGCGGCGATGCTGTTCACATATTGATCAACATCCTCGAGGCTCTGGTCAATCTGATCCATATACAAGGTCATCATATTCCGGTTCGAGTTGGCCACCTGATTGCGCACGACATCAATCGAATAAAAGCTGTTATACAGCAGCAATACGATGAGCGGCAATGTAAATAGTAAAACGCTGGTAATCAATCTCGTTCGGATCGAGCTCCACGATAAAATTTTCAATCGACTGTTCATCCACAAGCCCCCCGTTCTCCGCGACTACATAGATAATGAGCCAAAATTTCAATGCCATTATCATGAAACTTAGCACGCTCTAGGAAGGAAGATCAATCTTTATCGGGAAATTTGTCGAAACCTTTGTCGAAAATCGCTCCCAGCTGCCATACGCTTCCTGCTATGCCTCTATTTCATATTTGAACCAGTCGAAGTACGCTGGCGCTGTACTGTTTTCTCCATTTCCCGTTGCATAAAGTCCGGCATACACCCCTGTAAAGCCGCCAGCTACCTCTTTGGATAACATGGCACATTCTCCCGTTCCTAATACATGCGTCTGCCCATCCGGTACTGAGTAGGTAAACGTATAATGGGTTTCATTTGCTGCAATGCCGAGCTCGATAAGAGTGTCGTTGTAATCCGCCGAATGCTCAATTTTCCAAAGGCTTCCGATCCGGCGGCGCAAAATCACCCGATTTTTGCCCTCCAGCCTGGCGAGTGCAATTTCATAATGGTAGCGCTCATTCATGAGCACCGTCATCCCCGCTTCCTCTCCGTCCTGCTGCGGCTGAAATGCCATTAAAGTCGACCATTTTGCCTTAAAATGCTGCTGCCTCCGGCCAACAAATGCAGGCGACTCCGTATCGTCCAGCGTATAGGCGCTGCCGTGCAGCGCCAGCCAGCCCGGACGCTCCGCAAGCGACCAGCTTGACTCGCTCGGATTCCGCAAAAAATTCCAACTGAGCGCGAGCTGCGGTTGATTGAAATCATCCAGCTCCTGCCACGCTTCCCGCTCGCTGAGCGGCAATGACGGCGCCTCCAGCTCTAATGCCGCCCGGCCATGGTTGCCAATGATCGGCCAGCCGTCCGCAGTCCAAGTCACTGGCGCGCCAAACGTTTCGCGGCCCAAATGATGCGCCGCCGGGTAGCCTATCGGGCGGATGCCAAGAAACACCGCCCACCATTGCTGCTCGGAAATTTGGATAAGCTCGGCATGTCCGGTCGCCTGTATCGGGTTATCCGTGCTGCGCTGCGTCAAAATCGGATTATGCGGGCAGCTTTCAAACGGTCCAAACGGCTCCTTGCTCCTCGCCGCAGTGACCATATGCCCGTATTCGGTACCGCCTTCGGCAATGATGAGGTAGTACCACGCGCCGATTCGGTAAAGATGCGGCCCTTCAGGAAAGGAACCGCCTGTTCCTTCCCAGATCAGCTTCCGCTCGCTAAGCAGATGGCCCGACTGCAAATCCAGCTCTGCCTGGTAAATGCCCGGAAGCTCACCGCCAAACATGACGCTCGTTCCGGTAATATAGACTTTCCCATCCGTATCGAAGAGCAGCGACGGATCGATACCCGGCCAATCCTCAAGCCATACCGGCTCCGACCAAGGGCCCTCAGGGCTGTCCGCCCATACGTAAAAATTTTTGACTACCGATACATTCGTCGTAATCATATAGAAGCGCCCATTGTGATGCCTTAGTGTCGGCGCAAAAATCCCTCTGGAGCTTGGGCTTCCGTGCAGGGCTACTTGGCTTTCTCTCGTCAGGCAGTGCCCGATTTGCCGCCAGTTGACCAAATCCGTACTATGAAAAATCGGAACGCCTGGAAAATATTCAAACGAGCTCGTCACCAAGTAATAATCGTCCCCGACACGGCACACGCTCGGATCAGGATAAAAACCGCTTAATATAGGATTAGAAAATAGCATATTCAGTTCCTCCTCTGGAAGGGCAGTGACCAAGCTCGCGGTTATTCACCAGGCTGCTCATCTGTTTTTCTTCATTGTAGTCTGGCCTTCCCTCGATGTGCCGCCGCTTGGACGACCTATCACTGCCAGTTTCACGACTTTTTTATCGGCTTAAGTGTCCTGAAGCTGCTATTCCACGCCAAAAAGCCTCCCATCCCCGCATGCTAATGCGGTTCAGGAAGGCTTGGGACTTCGGCTATTAAAATCTATAATTCATTTTACCCTTCCAGCCATACCGTCTTATCGGAGACGGATGTCCGTTTCGCTTCCAATGGCTGCATATCGGGATATCCGAGATAAATAAGGGCAACAAACTGCTCCTCCGCATCAAGGCCAAATGTGTCCTTCATCAGCGGATGGTACATGGGCTCGCCTGAGCGCCAGATGGCGCCCAGTCCATTGGCATGGGCCGCGAGCAGCAGGTTTTGCACAGCGGCATGCGCGGCCGCCAGCTCTTCCGCATAGACAGCGCGCGGGTCCTCTGCCGGCGAGCATACGACGCCAATGACGACAGGCGCCCGGTAGGCTTTAGAGCGCTCCTTCGCCAGGCGGTCCTCAAGAGCGGTACCTATGCCGGTCTCCAGTGAAGCCAGCGCAACGCGCGCGTAGCCTTCGCCCAGCTTGGCGCGGCCCTCTCCTGTCATGACGATAAATTTCCATGGCTGCGTATTATGGTGGCTCGGCGCCCAGCTAGCCGCCTCCAGCAGCTTTTCAATGAGACGGCGATCAATCGGGTCCTGTTTGACCCTTCCGATTGTACGTCTTCCCCTTATAGCCTCTTCCACTTGCATGTCCATTCCCCCGTTCCTCAAATTAAGCTTTCAACCAGGCCGCATACTCGCCATAGCCCTCTGCCTCAAGTTGATCCTTTGGAATAAAACGAAGAGCTGCGGAATTAATGCAGTAGCGCAAGCCATTTGGTCCAGGGCCATCATTAAAAACATGCCCCAGATGCGAATCAGCCGCCTTGCTGCGGACCTCCGTACGGATCATAAAATGGCTAATATCGCGGTGCTCCGTTACTTTCGATTCCTGAATCGGCTTCGTAAAGCTTGGCCAGCCGCAGCTTGAATCAAACTTGTCGCGCGAGCTGAACAGCGGCTCTCCCGACACGATATCCACATAGATGCCTTCTTCTTTATGATCCCAATATTCGCCGGTAAATGCCCGCTCCGTGCCGCTGTTTTGCGTCACTTCGAACTGAATAGGCGTCAGTCGCTCTTTCAGCTCTCCCAGACTCTTCTTATATTGCCAATGGTTTGCGAGGAAATCCTCACGTCCAGAGCCTTTGCGGTAAGATTTGTAGCGCTGCGGATTTGAACGGTAGAAGCCCTGATGATAATCTTCCGCCAAATAAAAAGGCTGCGCCGGTTCAATCGGCGTTACGACAGGCTTATCGAATCGGCCGCTTGCATCAAGCGCCTTCTTCGAGGCTTCCGCCTTCTCCCGTTGTTCCTCGCTATAATAAAAGATGCCGGGACGGTACGAGTTGCCGCGATCCGCGAACTGGCCAGCCAGATCGGTTGGATCGATCTGCTGCCAAAAAACATCAAGCAGCTTCTCATAGGGGAAAATCGCCGGATCAAATGTAATTTGCACCGCTTCAGTATGGCCTGTCGTCTCCGAGCAGACTTGTTCATAGGTTGGATTCGGCACATGACCGCCTGTATAGCCCGATACTACCTCGATAATGCCGGGCATCTCCTCGAATGGAGAAACCATGCACCAGAAACAGCCTCCGGCGAATATCGCCTTTTCATAGGATGGTGACTCATTCTGGGTTTCATTAAACTCAACTGACATGTCTATACAGCCTCCTTTACAGGCTTGCTGCAGCCGCTGCTGCTATACAATCGCCTGACCCTTATTATACCTCAACTGCCAGCCTCCGCAAAAGGACAACAAGACCTGCGCCCTATTCTTTGTTACAATGTAGTGACACGCGCAACAAAATGGCTTTTTTTCCGTCCAATACTATAGCCGTATAAGTCAGGTTACGATTGCAGTTCGTTCAGCCTCGTTGCAGCACACAATATGACTTTCAAAATGAGGTGAACGTTAAAATATGAGCAACTTGCAAGAAGCTGAGCTCTCCAGCCACCATGAGCCGCTGCGGCGGCGCAAACGGAGCAATCGCGCTTTTTTCGTATTCGTTATCGTCTGGATCATTCTCATTTCCGGCGGCATTATGGGCGCCAAATGGTACAGCGACAAAATCCAGCGCGACGTCGCAGCTGATCTGGAGCGCCAGACGTCCGCGCAAATCGCTGCGATGCAGCAGGACTACACGCAGCGGATGGACAAGCTGGAAGCTTCCTATAAGGAAGAGCTGGCCCAGCTCGATGCCAAGGTGGATGCCTTGAATGAGCTGTTGACCTTTACGAAGGATAATGCCGATTCCAAGACCGACAACAGCAACAAGCTGTACACCCAGCTTAATGAAGTGAAGAAGAAGCTGAACGAACTGCAAAAAAATCTGGATGTGTTGAAATGAATGTATCCGTAAAAGCACTCAATAGGACGATGCTGCTCGCGTGTACCCCTTTTCTCGGCATGCTGCTTTGGCTGCTGCTGTCGGAGGTGGCCGTTGAGCTGTCCACCACTGCTTTTCCCGTTCACGAGGCTGAAGCGCAGCGGCAAGAGCCCGCAGCCTTCACCTCAAAGACAGCGGCGGGACTGGAGCAGGCTCGTACAACAGCCGAGCAGACGGGAAAGCTGATTAAGAAGGAAATTACGCTGTATAACCGGACCAATGCGGAAATGAAGCAAATCGCCAGCACCGCAGCTGCCCAAGCCCGCATACCGCTTGAAATTTACGACCAGCTCATTACGAGCAAGCTTGGAGCACCGTCGGCTACCGTTAATACGGACAAGCTTCGCGCCCAGCTCTTCCAAATCAAGACGCAAAACTTTCAAAGCTACGCGGTGAAAATCGAGCTGAAATCAGACGATGCGATGAAAATGTCGCTCGGTGGAGACAAGTATGGCGGCGCGGAGACGACGCTCGCAGCGGTGAAGCGCCTTGGCGCGTATATCGGCATCAATGCCGGAGGCTTCGCAGACGCTCAGGGCGTTCGCTACCCGCTAAGCACGACGATGATTGACGGCGAATATGTGAATGGCTTTGAACCATCGTTTGCCGATTTATTTTTTGTCGGCTTGAACGAGGATAACGAGCTCGTCGGCGGTAAGTTCACGAGCAAGGCGCAGCTCGATAGCCAGCACATGAAGTTTGGCGCTTCGTTCGTGCCTGTTCTGCTGCAAAATGGTGCCGCCATGCCGATTCCCGATAAGTGGAAAAATAGCCCCAAGCGCGCACCTCGCACGGTCATCGCGAACTACAAGGACAATCAGCTGCTACTTCTCGTCGCCGATGGCTATAACGAGAATGGCAGCTCCGGCGCGACGCTGGAAGAACTGCAAATTTTACTTAAGCGCTACGGCGCCGTTAATGGCTTTAATCTCGATGGCGGCGGCTCCTCGTCGCTGATCTGGAACGGCAGCGTCATTAATAGCCCTTCCGATCGCCAGCTCCGCAAGCTGCCAACGAGCTTCCTGTTTTTCAAGTAATGGCTTGTACGAATTTCTTTATCCTTATTAAACGTAAAAAAAGCGTTCAACCCTGCTGCATGAGCGGGTTGAACGCTTTTTGTTGTTTATTCGCCGCCCATGAATACGTAGCGCCCGATGACGAGCACGGCGAGTATCCACATGAGCCAGTGAATATGGTATTTTTCCTTTGCTTTGCCTGACAGGTTGGCAACCGAGGCCAATACAACGTACGATACGATACCGAACGAAATGCCGTTCGCAATATTGTACGTAAATGGCATCAAGGCGAGCGTCAAAAATGACGGAATTGCATAAACCATATCCGAAAAATCAATTTCCTTGATCGACTGCATCATCAGCACGCCGACAATAATGAGAGCCGCATTCGTAGCTGCTGGAGGCACAAGTGCAACGAGCGGCGAGAGGAACACAGCCAGCAGGAAGCAGATACCTGTCGTAACCGAGGTGAGGCCTGTACGTCCGCCCTGCGCGATACCGGAGGAGCTTTCCACAAACGCTGTCACTGTGCTCGTTCCGAGCATTGCGCCGCCGCTAACGCCGATAGCATCGACGAACATCGCTTTGCCGATGCGCTTCTTGCCTTCCACCGGATCTTTCATGTAGCCAGCGCGGTTCGCCGTGCCGACAAGCGTTCCGAAGGTATCGAACAGCTCGACGAACGTAAACGTCAGAATGACGGTCACGAGGCCAACTTCCAATACACCAGGGAAATCAAAGTGGAATAAATTCATTTTTGAAAAATCAGGCACCCATGTTTGTCCGCTCAGTTTCTCGCTGACGTTCACCTGACCGATAACAATCGCAATGGCCGTCGTGAGCAGAATCCCCCACAAAATCGCCCCAGGAATGCGAAGCACCATCATAATCCCGATAATGAACAGCGCCACAACCGTGAGTGCTACCGTACCATTGTGCAGGCTGCCAAGGTGAATAACCGTCTCCGAGCCCGATACGTCGGTATAAGCGCCCTGCTTAATATCCGTGAAGCTGGATACGGCAATCGTCATAATGCCGCTGCCCTTCAGGCCGATAATCGCAATAAACAAGCCGATACCGACAGTAATCGCATGCTTAAGGCTGTCTGGTACGGCAATAATCAGCATTTGCCTGATTTGAGTCACGGTCAATATAATAAAAATAATACCCGAAATAAAAACCGCTGTAAGTCCCATCGCGATGGAAATCGGTTTTCCAGTCGCCTGTGAAGAAATAACCGTAGCTGCAAAATACGCATTAAGCCCCATTCCGGGCGCGAGAGCTACGGGGAAATTAACGAACAGCCCCATGGCAATCGTGAAAATACCTGCTGACAGTGCCGTGGCCAAAAATACGGCTCCCCAGTCAAATCCGGCTGGTGTGAGCACAATCGGATTAACAGCCAGTATGTACGCCATGGTCATGAAGGTCGTCAGTCCTGCCATAATCTCTGTACGAATGTTCGTACCATGCTCTTTCAAGCGAAAAAATCGTTCCATCGCTATTCACTAGCCTCCCCAAGTCAAATTATACTGCGCACTGATGCATCTATTTTTAGAAACTCATTTTAATCAATTGCTTCCTTGTTTGTCAATGATTTAAAACGAACATTTACAATAAGCGCTCTTTAATCATTCGGGTTTCATTGCGAATTTTCTGATAACGGCCTTAAATCCGTCCCTTTAATCGCAACCTTCCGAAAATGAAAGCGTTTGAAGAAAATGCGGCTAACGGCAAAAAATGCCCCTTCGGATAAGATGTCCGAAAGGGCATTTTTTTATCTATTTCCGTTATTATCGGCCTCCGCCTTGAGGTCTTCCGCCTCCACCTCCACCACCGCCGAAGCCGCCTCCGCTGCTGGCAGTCGTTACGCCGGATTCATTCAACCAAGTTACGCTGCTTGATGCTTCGAAATCGGTCACTTTCGTTCCACCTGTATAGGTACCATCAATATACATGCCATCTGTATTACTGCCGGTCGAGCTTCCACCTGTGTAGAGGGTGTAGGAACCGCCTTGCGCAAGCTCCGGTGAGCTAATGACTACAGCTTGATAGTTTTTCGATGGAGCAAAGGTCATAATCGTGTTGCCGTCGCTATCTTGAAGATGGACTAGCGTACCTGCCTGCTGAGCTTGGGAGAACGTCATCGCGATTGTGGCTTGACTGGAATCATCAGCTGTGGCCTGAAGCATGCCTGAGCTTCCTGCTGCCACAAGCGTTCCTCCGCTAATGTCAAAGCTGCCGTCGTAATCCAATGAACCATTGCCGTTGCCCGTTGGTCCATTCACAATAACCGTGCCGCCCGTCATCGTAATCGAGCCGTTCGAGTCCAGTCCATCGCCTGCTGCATCCACAGTCACATATCCACCGCTAATGGTAAGCAGGTTGCTGGAGGATGCGCTGAACTGATCTGCCCGGCCTCCTGCCGCCTCGCTCGTTTCATCACTGCCGCCCGCTACATTGATGCCGTCATCGGAAGCAACGACATGCGTCTCGCCGCCGGAGATCGTAATGTTTGCTCCTTCAATGCCTTCGTAACTTTTCGTGATGTTAATGCTGCCTCCGGCAATCGTTGTCAGTGCGTCGGCATGGATGCCGTCATCACCAGTCGCGATTTCCATTTCGCCGCCTGTTACCGTCACATTGCTGTTGCTGTGCAAGGCATCATCTGCGGAATCAACCGTAAAGGTACCGCCGTTGACCGTCATATCTCCACCCGCCTTTAGCCCTTTAGCACTAGTTGAATCGGTTTCCGTCGTTTCCGTAGTGGCTGACGCCGCTGCGTCGGTAGATGTGCCGGCTGCCGAAGTGGCGTTCATTCCGCCTCTTTGCATGCCCATTCCGCCTGGTCCTTCCTCCTGCTTCACTTCACCGTTCACGCTGCCTCCACCTGTTACGAGTTTGAAGGTGCCGCCATCCACAATCAGCGCCGTTTCAGCTTGAATGCCGTCATTGCCCGCTTCAATGGTGAACGTTCCACCTGCAATGGCGATAAATCCACGGCCCTCATCGGTGTCATTGGTCGATTTAATGCCGTCTCCTAAGGCTTTAATCGTTACCGTGCCCTCCTCAATAGCAACCATATCCTTACCGACAATACCGTCATCCGCAGCCGTGATATCGATGGTTCCAGATACGATTTTCAAATCGTCTTTGCTTGTAATTCCATCATTGTAGCTTGCGACTACCGTCAGCTTGCCTGTGCCATTAATCGTCAGATCCGCTTTGCTGAAAATAGCTGCGCTCGGCTCATCCGTAGCAGCATCCGCGAATACGTAGGTTTCACCATCGGAGATCGTATTTTCCGTACCTTCTTGCAGCGTAATGACTACATTGCCCGCTTCCTTGATGTAGATTCCAGCGCTGTCGTTATCATGAATATCAGCTCCATTAAGCACGAGATGAACATCTCCGTCATCCGGTACATCCACGACAACTTGCCCGTCGCTCAGCGTTCCGCTTAGCACATAGGTGCCGGCTGCCGAAATCGTTACGGAGCCGCCCGAAGCTTTCGCACCTGAACCAGTAACAGCTGCACTTGTTCCATTCAGCTTAATGGCCGTCGACGTCTCGGCACTCCAATCCACCGCCTTGTCCGCCTCATCAAACGTTACTACATCCGATACGGCAACACTGGCTGGCGCAGCAGCAGTGGTCTCGCCGCTTTGTGAACTCGCCGCCGCTGCTGCGGTAGTGGCTGATGTAGTAACCGCTGATGTTGTTGTTGCTGCTTGCGATGAAGTACTGCAAGCCGATAATACGACCGAGCAAATGAGCAAAACACCTAGCATCTCGCGAAATTTATTCTTTTTCATATGAATCATCCTCTCGGGTTTGGTTTGCTTAAAAATCATACGTGGTAGGGCTCATCGTTAATGAAATGTCCAGATTGCCGTTTCTGCAGCGAATCGCATCGAGGAATTCCTTTTGATTCGTCTGCTCATCAATGGTCACGGTGTAAACCAGCTCGTATAAGCTGCCTAGCTCAGTCGTCCGAATCTTGTTAAGCGCGTAACCCACTTTGAATTGGGCAAAAACTTCAGCAAATGCTTCTTCATACCCCAGATTTTCCGGGATTGTTACTTTCAGTACTTTTTGCAGCGTCTTTCTTACGCCAAATTTAACGCGGTTAAGGATAACCATGAGTACACAAAGGATAATCGTGAACAAGATCGCGTAACCGAACGAGCCAACTCCGCAGGCAAGCCCTGCTGCCATGGTGAACAATACAAAGGTGATATCTTTAGGATCGCCCGGCGCGCTTCTGAACCGGATAATCGAGAACGCTCCTGCAAGGCTGAACGCTCTAGCGATATTGCTGCCGATAAGCAAAATGATAATGGCCACGATGACGGGCAGCAGCACCATTGTCAGTGTAAAGCTTTGCGAGTAGCCATTCGGGTTCGTTTTCATATAGGTGTAGCTGATCATTCCGCCAAGAACAAGGGATAACAAAATCGTGATAACGGCTGAGCTAAAGGTCAAATCCGTTGTCGTGAGCGTTGTGGAAAAAAGAGAATCAAGCATAAAGGACACTCTCCATTTCTAGCTTGCTGTTTTTCAGCATTTTTTTGTATTCATTGCCGTATTTCGAAAAGCTTGTGCGATACATCTGATGCTCGGACAGCATTCTCGACAGCCACATTGGGATCGTCTTCTCTGCCTTCACTTCCATGAGCCATTGTCCAGGGGCCAGCAGCGGTTCGCCATAATTGCCGCTCTCAAGCCTCAGATCATATCGCCGGCAATTTATATTCGTATCGAAGGTAATGCGGAGGTCGCGATTCTCTTTGCTGAACAGCGCCTTGCGGTCATAGCCCAGATACACTTTAGGCTGCAATTCATATTGCTGAAGAAAATATGTAATTTCCTGCAGCACCTGCTTGTTCATGTACCCCTGCAGCTCTGGCTGAAGTCCCGTACGGACAAATTCATAGGCTTCGTTCAGCTTCAGTCCCGTTCTTCTTTTGTTAACGAGCCCGAACACCTTTTTCTTAATTTCCAGATAAACCTTCGCATCCTCCTTAGGAGTGCCGTAAGCTCGGAGGCGAAGCTTTTCCTTATACTTCGGCTTGGACAGGCTGTTGCGAATCAAGGCATCATGCTCGGTGTCATAATACAAGTTGGTGATGGAGTAAAATTCATGCTGCTTGTTGTAATCATCCAGCTCCATGTATTCCAACAGTTGAAGGTAAAAATTGCGGTAGGCAACACTATCAAGCAAATATTTGTTCTCGTATCGGTTGAAAACCTCAATGGCCATATCGTTCAAATCCTCTCTATTTGGTCTCGCATGTTATTCGCTTGGCGATCTGGTTCGTTGTTTGCATTGTGTTCTCGCTTGCTATATTCGTATCTTAGTCCCCAAACCTTTAACGAAACTTAAATGAATTTACAAAATTTTAATTTTAAAAAAAGTGGTGCGAATGGGGCTTCACTTCATGAAAAGATCGGCTTCCGATCGCCATTCCCCTTTCCGCTGCAAACATTAAGGTTGACTAAAGGTAATCCTGATATAATGGCCTTATTAAAAATATAGGAAAGGATATCATTTCGTTATCCTATCTCTATATTTCTCGGAATGAAACGCGCCGAGCCGCCAAGGACGGCGACAGCCGTTTCACCTTCATACACAACCTATATATAAAGGATGACTGGCCATGAGAATTTTAATTGTAGAAGATGAGCTTCATTTAGCTGAAGCTTTAAGCCAAATATTAAAGAAGCATAATTACTCCGTTGATGCGGTCCATGATGGCGTTTCTGGGCTCGATTATGCGCGGAGCGGCATTTATGATTTGCTGCTGCTTGATATTATGATGCCTGAAATGGACGGAATCAGCGTATTGACGCAGCTCCGTAAAGAGGGCGTATCCACCCCCGTCATTCTGCTGACCGCAAAAGGAGAAATTACCGATATGGTGGCTGGACTTGATCATGGGGCGGATGACTATATCGCCAAGCCTTTTTCATCCGAGGAGCTGCTTGCCCGAATACGGGCTGCACTAAGACGCAAAGGCGAGGTGCTGCCGGAGGATGCCTTAAAGTTCGGGGATATCGAATTAAACACGTCGAATTTGAAGCTTTCCGTTAAAGATAAAGAAATAAAGCTTAATTTGAAGGAAAGTGCTCTACTCGAGCTGCTGATCGTCAGGAAGCAGGCGATTACCTCCAAGGAGTTGATTATTGAGAAGCTTTGGGGCTTTGATTCAGAAGCGGAGCACAACAATGTGGAGGTTTATATCTCTTTTTTACGGAAAAAGTTTACATTCCTGCATTCGTCCGTACGCATTAACACGATTCGAAACGTAGGGTATGTATTAGAGGTGACTGCCTAATGTTCACGAAGCTCAGAAATCGGTTCCTGATCGTGAATTTGGTCATCATTTCGGTAGTCATGTTGATCGCCTTCGCTTCCATTTACGTCATTACGTACCGGAATGTGCAGGCAGATATTAATGATGAGATTCACCGGGTAGCCGATTTTTATCAGAAGCCCTCAGGCGGTTCTGATGCTTCCCCCTCCGGCAGACACAAGGGCGAATCTCCTTCTGCACCTCTAGATAACGGGGCAATAGATAAAGGTTCTATGGATAGCGGGCCTATGGATAATGGGGATTCACGTCCAGAGCGTTCAGTTGCTTTTTCGCTGAAAACAGATGCCGAGTGGAACATTACAAGCACGACCTCTCCATTCGAAATGGACAGTGAATTTTATGCAGCTGCGGTGCAGGAGGCTTCGACGGTCACTAAAAATACCGGACAGTTCAGCTTGGATGGGAGCCACTGGGCTTTTCTCAAGCAGCAGACGAATGAAGGCTATAATCTGGTTTTCCTTGACGTCACTGCCCAGCAAGATATTTTGACCAATTTAATTTATACGTTTTCTGTCGTTGGGCTCGCGATGCTGATCATCTTGTTTTTCACCAGCCGTTTCTTCGCCAATCAGTCGATCAGACCCGTGAGAGAAGCGTTCGATAAACAGAAGCAATTTATTGCCGATGCTTCGCATGAAATGAAAACACCGCTTACGATCATTAACACCAATACGGATGTGCTGCTCTCCAACAGTGAAGATACCATTCACAACCAGGCGAAGTGGCTGCATTACATCAAATCAGAAACAGAAAGAATGACGAAGCTGACCAATGACCTGCTGTATTTAACGGAAATGGATGATGCCCGAACAAGCATGATCTACAGCAAGTTCAATATGAGTGATGCGGTTGAAAATATTATTTTAACGATGGAGGCTGTTATCTTTGAGAAAAATGTGTCTCTGGACTACGACATTGAACCCGATTTAATGGTGCAGGGCAGCAGTGAGCAGATTAAGCAAGTCGTTATGATTTTGCTGGACAATGCTGTCAAATATACGAGTGCCAAAGGAACGGTCACCATGTCGCTCCAGAAGCAGCAGAACGATATTGTGCTGGCGGTCACCAACACCGGTGAAGGAATTGCCGCCGAGCATCTGACCCGCATTTTTGACCGGTTTTATCGTACCGATTCCTCCCGGGCGCGCAAGCAAGGCGGTTACGGCCTTGGTCTGGCGATTGCGAAGTCCATTATCGACCAGCATAAAGGGAAAATTTACGCGAAAAGCACAGTAGGCGAGTCTACAAGCTTTTATGTTCATCTTTCTTGAGCGGTTAGGCGGGGTTAGCAGCAAGTTGCTCCTCCGCCCTGCTCCATCTGGAAAAGCGTACAAAAAAGACTGATGAGCATTCATCAGTCTTTTTTGGCTATTTGCAATCGTTAAGGTATGCTCGACTATTTGGAAGCAGGGTTGTCCGCTCCATCTGGTTGTGCGCTCGCGATTGAACTTTGGTTGCCTTGTAGTCGATTCAAGTTGTCCGCTGCTGCTGCGTTTGACGCCAATGTGCTGCTGAACATAATACTGATCATCAGCATGCTTGCTGCTAATGTCTTTTTCATAGTGGTAGCCTCTCATTTCTGTCCCATATGGATGTGAACAATATTAATTATAGACATGCAACCTTAAATGGATATGAATTTTCGGACAATTTTTATGAATCCTTTCAAATAGGCTGGCTCGTAAAAGAATGGGTCGCGCTTAGTCCTTAAATCATATTGTCATTTTATGGTTGAGGTGATACGCTTACTTACAGCAGGCTATTGAACTGGAGGAGAATGATGATGAAGATGAATAAAGGGTTATTTTCCAGCCTTCTTGTTTTGGCGGTTACTTCAACCCATTTTGCATTTACAAATGTAAGCGCAAACAATTCAAGCTCCGAATCTAAGCAGCCCTCGTACTCCTTAGTTGTGAAAGGCTTTGACTGGGGTCCCAGCGTGCATAAAATCGTCTTGAACACAGGAAGCACCATTCAAGGAAATTCGCTGGCTAAAGACAGCTTCAAAATTTTAGTAGAGCGAAATTATCCCATGTTTAACTTCGATACCCAAAGCTCCTATGAAGGCTTCGATAGCGGCAGCAGAAGCATAAATAGCACCTACCTTTCAGACGAGGAAGGCAACAAGCTAGACCAGCAAACAGGCCAATACATTACGATTGAGATGAGCGTCCACCCTGATCTGGCTACAGCAAGCACGTTTAACTTTGATCTGCAGACCTTTACGAATCAATATGTAGACCTTCAATATACGATTATTCAGCAGAAGGTGCTCAAGGACGCCGCTGGTAATGTAATCAACGATTTGACAACAACGCAGGAGACCCCGTATACGGTTATCGAGCAATCCGTTGACAAATTTGATCTAACAGGAAAATTCGATTATAAAGACGCTAAATATGGCGACATTGCGCTTACCTATGCATCTTATTTGCCTGACACCGATGGGAAGAAGCTCCCGCTGATCATCTGGCTGCACGGGGCTGGAGAAGGGGGAACCGATCCCCGAATTGCTCTTTTGGGCAACCGGGTAACGGCGTTAGCTGAAGACGCTGTACAGAAATTTTTTGGCGATGCGGCTGTTCTCGTACCACAAACCCCTACCTTCTGGATGAATAACGGCACGGGGCAATATACGCAAGATGGCAGCAGCATGTATACGAACGCCTTGACGGCTTTAATCAAACAATATGTCAAAGACAATAAAGCGAATATTGATCCGAAGCGAATATATATTGGCGGCTGTTCAAACGGCGGCTTTATGTCCCTTAAAATGCTTCTTGAGAATCCTAATTATTTTGCAGCTGCTTATCCGGCGGCAGAGGCCTATTTTGATACTTGGCTAACCAATAAAGATATCGCCAAGCTTAAAAATATCCCTATCTGGTTTACGGCCGCCGGAGCGGATCAAACCGTGGAAACTGCAAAAAACACAACGCCAACTTATAAGAGGCTTATTGCTGCAGGTGCGCCTAATGTCCATTATTCTTATTTTGACACTGTGCTCGATTTGAGCGGCCAGTATGTCAAAGGCAAAGGAGATAACAGTCCTTATGAATATAATGGGCACTGGTCCTGGATTTATGTACTGAACAATGAAGTGTCGAGCGACTATAATGGCAAGCCTGTAAAGGTTGAAGGCAAAGCCGTCACCCTTATGGAATGGCTGGCAAAGCAATCAAAATGATGGTGGTTAAATCATAGTTAGACAGTTTCTTAAGGTGCGAATGCGTTAAGGATTTTATGACGTTACGTATTCGCACCTAGGAAAATCTGCATACCCCTTTACTCCTCTACAATTAACTTGCTGTTCCATAATGCGAGTACAACATCCATTTGTGAATTGTGCTGTTTCTGAACACCATTCAAAACTTCCCGCCATAATGCAGACTTATCCTCAATCAGTTCAGGCTTGCTCCTTAATATTTGAACAGCACGAACAGCATATTGCTTATTTAACTGCGGCCCATCAGTAAACGTATATTTACCTTTATGAATACCATTCACTAGCCCCTCCTCACACAAGCCAAGAAAGGAATTTTTAGGACATCCTTTTTTCTGTTGAGAAGTACCTTCGCCAAATACATTGGTAGCAGCTGAATTCCAGGCTGTTACGGGCTTCACATTATTGTCATCTAAAATAAGCCGCGCAGCATGAACAGCCACAACTCCATACTTGTTCATCTTTACCACCCTTTCTCTCTCATCAAATAAATTCCAAAAATGTATTCCTCTTAAGTTGCTTACTAGCTATAATAGCTATAATGCTTGTAGACATGCTAACATAATCCAATACAATATAGACATCGTAATGGCTCGAGGCTGCTAGGGAAATCGAGACTGATTCGAAATATGACTATGCTCTAAAAGGATGGTTGGGTGTGAAAAAATATACGGTTATTATCGTTCTATTCCTACTTGTAGCAGCTGCTTTAACAGTACCTAGCAAGCAGCAATACGCTGAGTGGCTGAAAGGGCACATTAAAGAGAAAAACAATAGTTTAATTATCAATTTGGGTGTGGACCTGCTTGGCATAACGATTATTGAGAAAGTAACGACTTGCCAAAGCTATGTCGTTTTAAGTGTGTGCACTACCAAAATTAGCGGACCCGAAAAAATCAAAGCAGCGGGGATATTCAACCATTTTATCCCTTTGCAATTTCCTAAGTAAGCTCATCATAGAGCAAAAAATAATAATAAACTCCCTTCAGTTTGCTGTATAGCGCACAGAAGGGAGTTTTTTGTTACAGATGGTTTATTACTTAGGATATATATGCAAATGTGAACGAGCCAGATGCTAATTGAATTTCACGTCAAACGCGCTTCCGCTCCTGCCTTAAAATGTCCTCGCTTATGAATTCCTCGAATATGAATTTGAACGCACATAACGAAAGGCGGCTTCGTGCAATGACTTGGCGGACACAGCAGCAGCTATTTCAACCAGAACAGAGGAGACGGCATAGGTTGCGGACTCAGAAGACGCTAATGCGCTGCTATTAGTTAGTTTGACGGGATAATGTGAGCTATAACAGCTTTCCTGTCCGCTTGCGGCCTAAAATCCCCTCAAATGCCACAATAGCGGAACCTCAGTCCGTCAAAAAATGAGGTAGCAGCACGATACCGATTTGCATTCAAATCCTAGTTGAACTTGTAAGAAACACCCGTTAAGCTTTCTGAAATATTCCATAGCCGGTTTGAAATATCAGCAGCGTATAATTTATTAATGATCTCGTCACTCTTAGGGTAGCCTCTCCTGCCGCCTCTCCCATCTGGACCAATATACTCCCCGCCCTTGATTGACGGTTCTGTAGCAGCATACAAGGTAGGCAGAGCCCCCATATGGGCTGGCTGACTTAATAATCCTGTAAGCATACGCATGAATGTATTGGCCTGTTTTCCTGAATCGAAGGAAAATAAGTTGGTATTCGATATTCCAGGATGGCAGGCTACGCTTACGGCATCTACGTGATTGGAAAGAAACTTGTTTTGAAGCTCTTTGGCGAACATGAGATTGGCCAGCTTGCTTTGTCCATAAAATTTTATAGCGCTATATCCCTTGGAACCGTCTAAATTGTCAAAATGGATAGCAGCGTTATGAGCAGCTATACTGCTTACGGTAACTACTCTCGAATTTGGGGTAGAAATAAGCTTTGGCAAAAGCAGGCCCGTCAGGGCAAAATGGCCCAAATGGTTTCCGCCAAACTGTGATTCAAAGCCATCCTTGGTCAAACGATGCGGGGGAATCATAATTCCAGCATTATTGATAAGAATAGATAAGGAGTCGTATTGATTCATAAAATCGGATGCGAATGCCCTGATGCTATTCAAATCACCAAGGTCAAGCTGCATCGGTGTCACATGTGCACCCGGATAGACCGACTTTATTTTGCCGGCAGCCGCGCTTCCCTTCTCCATGTTCCGAACAGCTAGTATAACCTTTGCCTTTCTTTCAGCTAGTGCTGCTGCTGTTTCAAAACCCAGCCCGCTATTCGCGCCTGTAATAATGACTACTTGATCTGACACATCTGTAATGTTGTCTTTGGTCCAAACAACGCTCATTTTAAATGCACTCCCTTTGTATCAAATAGCAGAAAATGACTCGATTGGGTCAAGGTGAAACGGCTTTCGCCGTCCTCTGGCGGCGCGGCACGTTTCATTCCGAGAAATATAGAGAAAGGATGGGAAAATCGTATCCTTTCCTATATTTTGAAAATTGATGTCATCCTAAAGAAATTATAAGCACAGTTGGTGTTGTGAACATGTCCTATGTCTATTACAATATAATATGTTCTCTAATATGTTCTCAACTTAGTTACAGAAAGGAATTTGGCAATGAACAACCCTTCCAACTATCAGGTCTTATTGTATTATAAATTTGTTGCGATTCCCGATGCGGAGCTATTCGCAGCCGAACATTTGGCTTACTGCAAGGAGTTAAACGTGCGCGGCCGCATTCTTATTGCGGACGAGGGCATCAATGGCACAGTTTCCGGAACGATTGAGCAAACGGAGCAATATATGCGTGACCTGCGCTCCAATCCGTTATTTGCCGATATCGTATTTAAGATCGATGAAGCCGATCAGCATGCTTTTCCAAAAATGTTCGTCCGTTACAAAAAGGAGCTCGTTACTCTCCGTTACGACAAACCGCTTGATCCTAATACGCTAACCGGCACGCATCTGTCTCCCAAAGAGTTCCACGACTATTTGCAAAGGGAAGACGTTATTGTGCTTGACGGCCGAAGCGATTACGAATACGATCTCGGACATTTCCGCAATGCAATCAGGCCTGATCTTAAAACCTTCAAGGAATTTCCAGAATGGCTTCGCGAAAATATGGCGGATATGAAAGACAAGCCGATCATTACTTACTGTACTGGCGGTATCCGCTGCGAGAAGCTGACTGGCGTCATGCTAAGCGAAGGCTTCAAGGATGTCTATCAGCTCGATGGCGGCATTGTCACCTATGGCAAAGACGAGGAAGTTCAAGGAAAGCTTTTCGACGGCAAATGTTATGTATTCGATGAGCGGATTTCGGTGACCATTAACCGCACGGATGAAGCTGTCGTCGTCGGAAAATGCTATCACTGTGAAGCCCCAGCGGAAACCTACATCAACTGCGCGGATGATACCTGCCACCGTCAGCATATTGTATGCCCGGACTGCGAGGAAACCCATCACGGCTTCTGTTCTATGGAATGCGAGGAGCATGTGACAAGCGTTTAATTGGTTTTAGTTATGATTAAAAAAAACTCTCTTTCAATTGCTATTAAAAGCAAATGAATGAGAGTTTTTTATTTATGCAGCACAGAGATACGCGCCCTGGAAGGCGTTGATGCAAGCGAAGCAACAGATTTTCAAGGAACGGTTCAAAGCGCTGTTCTCCATCTGGCCATATTCTGGTCGGATGGAAAGCGTTGACGACATGGCATAGATAGGTTGATAGCGTATTTGCAGTGCGTTCAAATAAAACCCGATATGGATGTTTCTCCCATAACATGCTATCCTATAGTAGCTTATTGATAAGCAAGTTCCTTACACGAAGGGAGATGATTTTAATGGCGACGACTTATATGGTGGTTTCGTCCTAAAACAGAATAGAAGGCATACATGAAAAAAGCGGGAAGAATGCCCGTATTATTTGGTATGCCATCTAAAGTAACCTTTCGTGAATATTGCTGTTTGCGGGATACGATGAAGGTCGTATCTTTTCTATGTCCTGATGCCGCGCGACAGCAGCTTCTTTAGAGGCTGCTTGTCCGCGGCATTTTGCGTCCAAAAAAACAACATTATGAGGAGCTAACAAAAAAACATGATTGATTTAGAAACCTATGGATATACAAAAATAGAAGAAATTCCAGGCGGGAGAGTTATGTTGCCCAGCAGCATGAGAACAAGTTTGTCCAAGACAAAACGAGCTATCGACAAGAGGGCTCAAAACAAATCGATCGCCATGTGGAGCAAGCAAACGAAAAAAACGGGAGCGTGAAGAAATGAATATCAAACTCGAAACGCTGAACTATGCTTTAAGCCAATTGTTCAAAACGAATATCATCTCCGCCGAATGCCAAACCGTGCCGTTACATGGCGGGACTGTGGGAGCTGTGTACCAGGTAACAGGGATAGCCGTAACTGCTGATGGAAAGAAATTGCCGTACCGTATTGTTCTAAAAATTCAGAAGAAATGGGAGCGTTACGGCGATCCTAGTTCATGGCGTCGGGAATTTGATCTCTATGCTTCTGATTTGGGAGCGACGTTCTCGGATTCCTTTCGCTGGCCGATATGTTATCACGCCGAAATCAATGACGATGAAAATGAATTCCAACTGTGGTTGGAATATGTAGACGGCGTGTCCGGCCTAGACTTGACCGGTGATATGTATGAACAGGCCGCGCTGGAATTAGGACGCTATCAAGGCAAGCTTTATGCGGAGCAGCCAGCCGTGCTTCAGAGTCTGACCAACCTGAGCCATGCTGATTTGATGAAAAATACGTATCTGCATTACAGGTCATGGCCTGTCGTCTACAATTATATACGCTCGGAGGACTGCGAATTTCCGATGCACGTGCGGGAAATGCTCATTGAAATTGATGAGAACGCAGATGAAATATTCACCCGTATTGAAAAATTGCCCCTCGTGCTATGCCACCGGGACTTCTGGGTAACCAACCTGATCTGTGCAGAAGGAAAAATAATTCTCCTAGACTGGGATACTAGCGGATGGGGCTACCTGGGCGAGGATCTTGCAAGCCTGATTGCGGATGAGGCGGATATTGATCATATGGTCGAATACTACCAGCGATGTGTCCCCGCGTATTACAAAGGATTTTCGGAATATGGAGATGTATCTCCTATCGCCGTTAATTGCGTCTACGAGTTGATCCTTCTCGTATTCGGGTACAGGCTTGTGGAGTGGTATCTCCACGCAGAGGACGATGACAAGAAGACGCAGCTTCTCCATACGCTCCAAAAAATCTATGAAATAAAAACCATTTCTGCACAGGGGTGACTTTATCCTCGTCCTTATATGAGTAAGCTATTCGAACACTATATCTAGCGATTATAAAAAAAGAACTCCGAAAACCCTCAAATGTAGAGGGATTTCGGAGTTTCTTTTCATTATTCCCATTCGATCGTAGCTGGCGGTTTCGACGTAACGTCATAGACGATACGGTTAACGTTGTCCACTTCGTTTACGATACGAACCGAAATTTTCTCAAGCACATCCCAAGGGATACGTGCCCAGTCTGCTGTCATTCCGTCAATTGACGTAACGGCGCGGATACCTACGGTGTAGGAATACGTGCGAGCATCGCCCATAACGCCTACGCTCTTCATGTTCGGAAGCGCAGTGAAGTATTGCCAAATTTCACGGTCAAGGCCAGCCTTGGCAATTTCATCGCGGAGAATCGCATCCGACTCGCGTACGATCGTCAGCTTCTCTTCGGTTACTTCGCCAAGCACGCGAATCGCAAGACCTGGACCTGGGAATGGCTGACGCCATACGATGGCATCTGGCAAGCCGCACTCGGAACCGACTTTACGAACCTCATCCTTGAATAGCGCTTTAAGCGGCTCTACAAGCTTGAACTTAATGTCGTCCGGCAGGCCGCCGACATTGTGGTGGGACTTGATTGTTTGGGCTGTAGCTGTACCGCTCTCAACGATATCCGTATACAGCGTGCCTTGCGCCAAAAATTCAAAGTCATCGAATTTATCCGACTCTTCTTGGAAAACGTAAATGAATTCGTTGCCGATAATTTTACGTTTTTGCTCCGGATCGTCAACGCCCGCAAGCTTGCTCATGAAACGCTCTTGTGCATCGATTTTGACCACTTTCATATCGAATTTGCCCACGAACGTTTCCATAACGCCTTCTGCTTCGCCCTTGCGGAGCAAGCCGTGGTCAATAAACATACAAGTAAGCTGATCGCCGATCGCCTTGTGCAGCAAAATCGCAACAACGGAGGAATCTACACCGCCGGAAAGGGCGCATAGCACCTTCTTGTCGCCAACCTGGTCGCGAATATCGCGGATTGTATCCTCGATAAATGTCTCCATCGACCAATTGCCGTCACAATCGCAAATGTTATAGAGGAAGTTGCGAATCATTTCATTGCCGAATACAGAGTGACGAACTTCCGGATGGAATTGCACTGCATAGAAGTGCTTGTCCGGGTTGCTCATTGCCGCAATTGGAGCATGCTCCGTGCTTGCGTCAACGTTGAAGCCTGCTGGCGGCTCTACTACGAGGTCGCTGTGGCTCATCCATACGGTCTGGCGAGCGTCGAGGCCTTGCGTCAAACGGCTGTCCGGCGTAAAATCAACCTCTGCTTTACCGTATTCCCGTTTGCCTGCGCGCTCTACTTTGCCTTGCAATTGATGCGACATCAGCTGCATGCCGTAACAAATGCCAAAGATCGGAACTCCCAGATCGTAGATTGCCGGGTCAACAAGCGGCGAGTTCGTTTCGTATACGCTAGCTGGACCTCCTGAGAATACAATCCCTTTCGGCTGAATTTCACGAATGCGCTCAACCGATGTATTAAATGGCAGCAACTCGCTGTATACGCCCAAATCACGAATGCGGCGTGCGATTAGCTGGTTGTATTGTCCTCCGAAGTCCAGAACAATGATGATTTCATTTGGCTTGTTCATTACCGAGCCTCCCTCAATTAATGTAGTAATTATATATAAGGCGCTTTGAGCGAGTCAAGGCTGAGTGACGATAATCCACTTTTTTTAAAGGAGATACGCCTCATATGGATAAAATAGGAATTTAAATGCCATTAAAAAGGACCTTCCATGCCGGAAGGCCACCCTTTAAACATTTTGCGTTGCTTTAAGATTTAACGAGCGCCTTGAGCACATCGTCCAGCTTCATGCTATCAGCTGTTGGACCATTCAGCATCCAATGTCTCGCTGATACTTTGTGCACATTCCCTTTTTTAACCGCAGGAATTTCCTGCCACACTTTCATTTTCTCGATTTCATCCAATTCAGCCAAAGCCATCTGGGCTTCCTCCTCCGAATCAAACGATCCGCCAACCGTCACAAATAAATGGTCAGCCGTTAATTCGGGCAGCTTCTCCAGCGACTCGCCTACTCCCCAAATGCCCTCTTCTTCCTTCTGCTCCAATTCCGCGACAGATGCATCCATAGCCAAACCAACATCCTTGTAGACAAGGCTTGTATAGACGAACGCCGGGAAAAAGACTTGCACATCGCTTTGGGACGGGCGAATAAACGCGACGGAATGGTTGGCGCCTACAGCCTTCGCAACGGCTTCTTTCGTTTGCTCCAGCTTCTCATTGTACGCATCAATGACCGCCTGGGCTTGCTCCTCCCGATCAATGGCTTTGCCGATAGCTGCTATGGAGGTTTTCCAGTCACCGCGATCGTAAACGATCGTTGGAGCGATTTTGCTCAATTTTTCATAGCTTTCTTTATCGGTCGGCAGCAAATGCGCCATAATCAAATCTGGCTTCGCATCCAAAATAGCTTCGTAGTTCAAGCTGTCTGGCGTGTAGATGGCCGGAATATTTCTCTCTTGCAGCGTTTCATATAAATATTGGCCCTTCATCGCCTGTGCCTGCACAATAGGTGCGTCCAAAGCCAACAAAATATCCTCTAGGCCGCTTACCGCAATTCGCTGCGGGTTAACCGGAATTTCCGTCTCGCCCAACATATGCTGCACAACCTTGGTTTGCGATGCCTGCTGCACCGCGCTGTTTTCCCCCGTTGCCGCCGCTTCTGCCGTTATGGAGCGATCATTTACCGCTGCGGAGCCTGCACAGCCGCTGAACAATAGAGCCATGCAGAGCAGCATAACAGCAGCCACCGACAACTTTAATTCCTTATACATCGTTAAATCTCCCTCTCCAACTAGTTGATAACTATTATCACTGTAATTGTAGCTTTGCGTTGGATGGGGGACAATGGCTTGCCCTGAACGATGGAATGGATTATTCTGAACTGATTTGCCGCTTGCGGCTCGGGAGCGGAAGCGAAGCGGCGGCAGCCCGGTATGCTTTTTGAACACTCGGCTAAAATAATACACATCCGGATACCCGATGCTCGCCGCAATTTCCTGCAGCGTAGCTTGCGTCTCCGAAAGCAGGTGGCTGGCATGATCCATGCGGACTTTAATCAAATAGTCGTTCGGCGTCGTTGCCAACTGTTTTTTGAATAAACGCGACAAATAGCTGGCGCTGCATCCTAGCAGTCCGGCCAAACCTTCAACCGATATCGGCTCCGGGTAGTTGTTTTCAATATAGCGCATGGCTTGCCGCACCAGATCCGGCACAATTGGAGCAATTTCCTGATCTGAAAGCTGGCCCATCAGCTCATGCACAAACTGATAAAGCTGACCCTTAGCACCCAGCCTGTCCAGCATGCTTAGCTTGCCCCAGCTTTCTTCCATTTTCCGCACAATCGCATGTATCGCAAGCGGGTTTTGAGGAGCAAAGCCATATTGGATTTGAAACGGGTTGCTATGCTCCATGAGCTGCTGAAGCTTTCGATTGCCTTGCCCCGCCAGATTCCCTTTATAAAAGATCATATCGTATTCAAGTACATCCGCCGAAGGAATAATGTTTAAGCACATCCCCTTGCCGCCATGCAGGAGATGAAAGCGCTGGGCAGCATAATTCTTCCCATCCAGCGTCACCTGCGCTTGTCCGCGTGTTACCCATATGAAACCGCTGGATGGCAGTAGATAGCCGCGCAGCTCTTCATTTTTCCCCAGAGCTATATGCCGGATATCAAGCACTTTAACCGTCGCTTCATGCCACAGCAGCAGTTGGTCATTCCAATTTATACGACTCATTCGATTCACATCCCGTTACAGATAAACGTTATCTGTCCTATCAAACACCATTTTATTATATTTGAAAATGGTTCTCATCACTAGCTTTTTTGTCTGTGCGTCGTTTGAGCTTAAGGAGCGCGCGGGATGCATGGGATTGGTGGGGACTGGCAGGATTGGATAGGAAAAAAAGAAGCAAGCAGCCGCATGGTTAGTGGACTGCTTGCTTCTTTGGGATGCGGAGCAAGCTGGTGAAGCTTAGCTTGCCCCTGGATGGTTATGTGCGCCGCGCGGAGTGCCTGCGGACACATAATAGGGCGGCCGCTGCCGACAGCTCCTCCGGCAGCGGCGCTTGCCAGGCACGCCGCTGCTCATAGCGGGCGGCGTCATCCCATGTGACGAAGCGCTGCAAGGCTTCGGCCTGGGAGGCAGGCAGCAGAGCGGCTTGCGCTGCTGCGTATTGCCTTGCTGTTTGCTGCGGCTGCCTTTTGGCTACGCAGCGGTCCAGCTGTGGCCAGATTGCCGCCGATACTGCGGCAAACTGCTTTTGGACGCCGCCGCTGCCCCGGGCCGGCGTCCCGCCGCGGGAGGCGGCGCTGTAGCGGCGCAGCGCCAGCCACAGGCGCAGCCGCCTGCGCTGCGCCGCAGCGCAGAGCACGGCTGCCAGCGCCAGCGCAGCCGCGCCTGCGGCGCCTTTAGCGGCGGGCGTCGCCCCCGCCGCTGCCTCGGCGGCGCCAAGCGCCGCACGCGCAAGGGCATCCGCCCCTTGCGCGAGAGCTGTGGCGGCCTGCTCAGCCGCCGCCACAGCCAGCGCTTGCGCGCGCTGCCCCATCGGGCGCGCAGCGGCGCTGGCAAACGCACCGGCGGCCCCTTCGCCGCCTGCCGCCGCACTGCCGGCTGTGCCGGCCAAGCCCGCGAGCGCTGCTCCCGCAGCTGTCCCTTCGCCGCCATACCCCGGCGTCGGATCAAAAGGCACCCACCCAGCGCCTGGGAAGTACACCTCCACCCAGGCATGGGCGTCCTTGCCCTTTACTTCATAAGCGGTCAGCTTCACGCCTGCATGTGCCGCATCATTTCGTGCATCCGGCTGCTCCGCGGACACGGCTCCGGGCGCAAAGCCTTTCACCCATCTAGCCGGAATGCCTTGTGTACGAAGCATAATGACCATTGCACTGGAGAAATGCACGCAATACCCTTCATGCTGCTTAAACAAAAAATCGTCCACGAAATCTGCTCCTGCCTCAGGAACCGCACTATTTTCAGCAGAATAAGTGTAGCTGCTTCGCAAATAAGCTTCAACCGCCTTCACCTGATCATAGCGGCTTGTTACTCCGCCTCCCGATACCTCTGCTGCCAGTGCAGCAACACGGCTCGGCAGCGATTCCGGCAGCTGCAAATATTCGGCCAGCGCTTCCTTCTCTCCCGCTTGAATACCGCCACTGCGCAAGGCAGCTTCATCCATCACGGGAAGCAGCGTCTGGACAGTGTACTGGTCTATAAGTACCTTATCCGAAGGAGCGTACAGCGTGCCCGTCGCTTCATTTTTCAAATAAGTGTTCAGCTTGCTTCTTGGCTGCGAAGAGGTTAAATCCAGCAAAGTACCGGAGGTTCCGCCCATAAAAAGAGGGAAGCCGCGCTCCGCCTGTTCAAGCAGCACCGTCTGAACGACGATTCGATCCGGGCTGACGGTTGTCTCCGCACCTGTCCCTTGGCTTTTTATATCCCTCTCTTTGCCAGTCTCTGTATCTTTCTCTGTATCTATCACTGTCTCTAAAACTGCCTCCGATTCTACCTCTGCAAGGGCTTCTACCGCCTCTACCTCCACACTTCCCTCTCCACTAGCGGACGCAATCCGTTCCCCGCCATTTTGAATGGGCAGCAGCACCGTACGCTGCTCCGTTTCCTGCCAGCCTTTACCGGTATAAAAAGCTTTCGTCTCCCCGCGCCAATACGTGCGAACAGGAGACAGACCCGTAAAAACAAGCCGTTCATCCTGCTTTAGGGGAGCGCCTAATGTGCTGTCATCAAATCCATAGCCTGTGGAAGCGTAGCTTCCGCTCGCGCCAGCCGAGGCCAGCGCAGCCTTCGGATTGCCGTGCTCCAAACCAAGCACATACTGCTCCAGACTTGCAGTTAGCGGCTTTGTCCAAGCTGCGGGGCTATTTGCGGCGGATTTTCCTCCAGAGAATAGAAGTCCGGCGCCCAGGCACAGCCCCACAACGATGAAAGCAGAAGCCGACCAGCGATAAGAAGCCGTCTGCGCCTCCTCCTTGCTTTCTTCTCCCTGCAGCGTTCTCATGCGTGCAAACATGACAATCGCGCCAAGCAGCAGGCCTTCCGCCGTCACACGCAGCAGCGCATTCAGCACATCCATGCCAAGCCATGCATGCAGTAAAATCAAATACCCTGCTGTTATGCCGGCCAAAGCCAGCCCCAGCTGGCGCAGCCAAATTAAAGCCTGCAGCGCAGGCACAAGCAGCGCAAAGCCGGTAAACAGAAGCAGCGCCTGCAGCTCTGTTGACATCCCCCACGCTACTGCTCCTATGCTGAACAGCCCGCCAGCTTCCTCGGCAAAGCGGCTGGCAAAACCAGCTGCCCATTCCAGCGGTCCCACATCTGGGCCTCTGTAAAGACGCATCAAGCCTGTAATGCCGATGGCGGAATAAACGACAAGCATGATATACCAAGGTGCTCGCAGTAAGCCCGCTATAGCAATACAGCCTACAAATACAATTAGAGGCTGAGCCACATCAATATAATAACGGCTGCCAGCCTCCGACCATGGAAGCATCCACTCGGCAAGCAAGCCAAGCAGCAGCAAGCTCGTCCATAGGCGGTAGCCGAATGCCGGCTCCCCTTGCGCATTAAATATCGCCATAACGAATCCTTCCCTTCGTTAATTGCGGCTGTTCATTCATCCGCTCCGGATACGTCAGCCAATATGTGCGGACACCGAAGCTCTCCAGCCATTTCTGCTGCTCGCGCATCGCAAAAGAAGGCGTGCTTTGCTTGATCAGCATATACAGCAGCACTTGGCAGCCCTGCTCCGCCGCCCGCGAGGCCAGCTGCCCCCAGCTTGCGCTATTGCGCCAATCGGCGGTAAAACAGCGCAATATGCCTCCTCTAGGCATCTGGTCAAGCTCGCCAATTACCCTTGCAACAAATCGGCCATGCTGTACCAGCTTCAGCCGTGCGAGCTGTTCCAGCAGCTCTTGCATACTTGCGGCTGCGCTGTTGTCCTCGTATGCACCCGGTTCCATCCATACATTTCCCTCCGTGTTAGCCGAGCTTCCCGCTTCGCTAGACTGCTGCTCATTCGCTTCCGCTCCCAAAAGCTTTCCTGAGCCGCCAGCTTGCTGTGCTGACAACGAAGGCTGTATGGATTCCGTCTTCACACACGCATCGGTGGCACCATCGTCTAGAACCGCCTGGCCAGCAATGAGCTGCACCCGATTTCCCGCTAAATAATCCTGCTCCAGCACGCCGGCAGCCCACCCGGCGCAGGCATCAAAAAACCTTTCGTCACCATCATAAGCGCTCACCGTGTTATCAATGGCCAAAAGCACCAATGGGCGATGAAGCGCTGTGCCATGCTCCTTCGTGTGCAGCCCCCGCCCGCGCGCGGCGGCCTTCCAATTGACATGGCGCAGCGAATCCCCATCCCGGTACGGCCGCATCTCAGGACCAATTCCTCCCTGTCTGCCGGAATGCTGGCCTTCAGACGGCTCACGCCCTGATCCCGCCTCCTGAGCATCCATCTTGCCCGGATGCAGCCTAATGATAGTCGCTAAGCCGCTTCCCCGAAGCGCCGCCGCACCCGGAGCTGCTACAGCCTCCGGCAATGCGGGAACCGCAAGCAGCCCGCTGCGGCAAGCAAAGGTTCGGCTAACAGCCGTTAATCCTAAATAATCGCTTACCGTAACGGTAACCGCCTCAAAGCTATGTTCCCCGCGCCGAATAAGCTGCGCCCGATAGCTAAGCGCGAGTCTCGTTGCGAAATGAAGCTGTGCCGCATAGCGATAAGAAACTCGCTCCTGCTTTGCCGTACTCCCATTGACCATCGTATCTTCAAGCGCCAGCCAAATGAACGGAATAGGGAAAGCGCGGCCCAGCATCAGCTGCACCTCAACCTCTCCCCCATCGCGAATTGTGCCTTCGTCAAGCTGGCGGCGCACCTCCATGCCTCGCATAGCAAGCCAAGGCAATCCGGCACTTAGCAGCATGATGCAGCCAAGCACTGCGAACATAAACCACTCCACCGCCATTCCCCGCTGAATGACAGCAGCAAGAGCAGCGCACCATCCCGATAGCAGGAGCAGCCAGCCTCCCCACCTTATCCGGCCCAGCCTCTGCTGTCCCAACTCCTGCTCCGCTTCTGCCTCACGCTCAGTACCCGCCGCTTTCGCTTGCCATTCTCCAGCATCCACTTGCCCTAGTTTCACTGCCTCGTTATCCGCACTGGAAACCGCCATTAGCGCCGCCCTCCCGCCGCTTGCGGCAGCACGGCTGCAGGAAGCGGTGTAGTGCGCAGCAGCTGCTCTACGAGCTGTGCTGCTGTCATCCGAAGAGGTGCCCCCGGATATACCTCCAGCCGATGTGCAAGCACGGCTTCGCCTGTCGCCAGCAAATCATCCGGCAGCACATAACCTCTGCCTTCCAAATATGCAGAGGCCTGTGCCGCTCGCAGCCAATCCCTGCCGGCACGCGGGCTCATCGCCAGCGACAGCTCTGGCATTTTCCGCGAAGCGTCTGCCACTTGAACCATATATTCAATCAGGCCAGGATGCACATGAGCCAGCCGCACTTCCCGCTGCATCCGCAGCCATTCCTCCGGCATGACCACTGGCCTGATTTTATGAGGCTCCTGCCGCTGCCCATCGGCATACTGCTCCAGCAACTGCTTCTCAAACTGCGGCTCGGGATATCCAATGGACAGCCGCATCATAAAACGGTCCAGCTGCGCTTCCGGCAGCCTGCTCGTCCCTTCAAAACACAGCGGATTTTGCGTAGCAATCAGCATAAACGGCGACGGGAGCGGCCTCGTCTCCCCATCCACCGTAATACGCCGCTCCTCCATCGCTTCAAGCAATGCGGACTGGGTGCGGGCGGAGGCGCGGTTGATTTCATCCGCCAGCACGACATTGCCCATAATCGGGCCTGTTACATACTTTAGCTCGCCTCGAGCCGCATCCCACACCGCTCCGCCCAGCACATCCGACGGCAGCATGTCCGACGTAAACTGAATGCGCTTGAACTCCCCGCCAATGACGCGGGCGCACGCTTCTGCAAGCACGGTTTTGCCGACTCCCGGCTTATCCTCCAGCAGCACATGCCCACCCGCCAGCAGCGCGGTGAACATTTGCTTTACCAGTTCCCGCTTGCCTAGCAGAACGCCTTCCACACGCTGGAGCATGCGATGAATAAGCATCTGCGGCAGCTCCTGCCATACATCCGTCTCCTCTTGCCGAGCGGTAGATTGGTATTTTGAATGAATCATCATTAGACAACCTGCCTTCCTCTCAAGCGTAAACGGCTGATGCCCTCCTCTGGCGGCTAAGCTACCGTTTCGCGGGTGAAATATAAGCCATTTATAAGTGTGTAACTTATAAATGCTTTTATTTTTAAAAATAAAATCTTCTCTAGCATTTATTCTCGCCATGCTTCTCTCGATTTAGACCTGTTTCAAGGCGGATAGATTGACTTTTTCGCTTCCCATCCCTTGCGCGGCAGCGATTCTAGCATTTTCAGCTGTCATTTGGACGACACAAAACCTATTAAATTTTCCCATAAATGCAAAAGGAAATACCCCGTTTATAGAGAAATAGTAAAGCAGGCTCTAAACGGCTGAACAAGATAACAAGACGGCAGTGGATAGGCGGCGGTTTAGGAAGTGTAAGCGTTTCACGTACGGATATTGATTGAAATATAGGAAAGTATGTGATTTGTTCATACTTTCTCTATATTTCTACGCGAAACGGAAGCTTTGCCGCCAAAGGGTGGCGACAGCCGTTTACGCTCGAATGGAAAATAGTCCAGCACAGGAGGGATTAGAATGAACGTTTTGAAGGAGGTAGTCCTTACAGAGCGGGAAGCTTTTCACGTCGTAGGACTACAATGGGAAGGCACCTTTGCCGAAGCAGCAGCAGGCGGAATTAAGGAAATTCAGAAGCAATTCCAGCAGCGTGTGACGGAAATCAACCATGTGCGGGAGCGCAATAAGCTGCTCGGGCTTTCTTTTCACACGACAAGCACAGGCTTTACTCATTATGCGGCGGTTCAGGCAGAAGCAGTAGGCTGTGTGCCCGAAGGCATGTACAGTCTCTCTATTCCCAGTCTGACCTATGCCACATACGATCATCAGGCGAACGAAAACATAGAGGCTTCCTACGAATACGTATATAACTGGATCAGACAAAACGGACATAGGCCACTTTCGGATGGCTTGACGCATTTGGAATTTTATCCAATGAGCCGTGACCCTTATGCACCGAACCCGGAATTCACCATCCTCATCCCGCTTGCAGAATAAGCTATCATTCATCCATATTCCTAGAAAAAAAGAGAAGGAACCGACCTGCGCAGCGCCACAGTGTCCGGTTCCTTCTCTTTGCATGCTGGAAGTGGCTCCAGCTCGCATGCTGATATCCTCCCTAAAGCAAGGAGGCTTGTTACTTCTGTCCAGCAAGCTGAACATATTGATAAAGCCGGGAGCTATGAAGGAGCAGTTGCTGCTCCTCGCCGCCTCCCAGCACCATTTTGCGCCCTTCGCTGGCCACTTGCTTCAGCAGCGTAGACAGAAAGTCCATCTGCAATCGGGCAGCATCCTCCGCTTCGCGCTCCAGCCATTCGATATCCTTCAAGGCAAGCTGCGCGGTCCCACGAAGCAGCAGCTCCTCAAACCAGCTGCGCAGCCGCTGCAATCCATCGTAAACCTGCTCCAAAGCCATTCCATTGCTCCTTTTTCCACCTGCTTATTGGCCCTACATATCCAGCTTTAAGCTAATCAACTTCGTATTATGCAAAAAGCTGATCGGATAAGCCTGGCCGCCCTCTATTCGCACAAATGCATAAAACTGTTCAAGCGACGCAGCGCCGTATCCGGCTTCCAGACGTTTGACGGTCTTTTCCCAGTCCGCTTGATAAGGAAGGATCAGCTCCAACTGTTCGCCTGTTTCATCCTCTACTTCGAGTAAGAGGCTCTGCGAGCTTTTATCGAACCGATTCCCTATGATCCGCGCCAGCTTAATTAAAACAAGCCGTTCCTTTGCGTCTGAAAATAATGCTGGTTCCCCCGCTCCAACACGCCGTAAAGCGGGCAAATCCGAGGCGAGCCGCCCCACATTAAGCTCGTTAATGGATCGACGGGCAACGAGAGTAAGGTTAGCCCCTTCGCCTGAGGATAATCTGCGCTCCTCGTTCACTTTAATGTGCTCGAACACCAGCTCTTCTCCTGCAAACTGGCGCATCGTCAAGCTCGCAAGCCAAGGCGAATAGCTGGCATAATGCTTGGCAAATGAAAAATCATTGCCTTCATAATACACAGCGCGCGCGTCACTATAGGTGTACATCTGCCCATCATCGAGCCCGTACATATAATAAGTGATGCCCCTAAAGCCTGAACGTGTCTCCCACGGCTCGGCGCCAAGACCGTATAGGCGCAGCTTCGGCAGCTCATAATATTTGCTGCGAAAAGTCCCGATAAGCTGCTCCTTCTGAGCAGCAGGAAGCGTCTCCCGTTCGAGCAGCTCCAGAGCAAGATACAGCTTGGTGACGCGATCCAGCAGCTCTATCATCGAAAATCGGACATGCCGGTTGAAAAACAGCTCGAGCTCGCCCTGAATGCCGCGCAAGCCGCGCTCCACGTCCGGCAGCTGGCCACTGCGTGCTGTGACAGCGAGCGTTTCCAGTTGTGCCATATACGACTGGGGTAGACGGGCAAGTCCCGTCCGCAGCATCGCAGTAAGCAGCTCTTTGCATTCCCTTACGGTATCGGGCGAAAAAGCGACCTTATACACTTTGCCGCGCAGCGCTTCCAGATCATCCAGTCCCTTTGAAGCTCGGTAACGCAAGAGGGCTTCCAGCTTTAACAGCTCTCCGGCCCTCTCCTTTATTTTGCAAAGCGCCTTAGCCGGGTTTGCTTCCTCAGTGAACGAAACCTCAGCACCTTGGAGCTTGAGACAGACCGTAAGAAGCGCATTTTGTGTCACTTCCAGCTCTTCCGGGTAGCGCAGCCGAAACAGCACTTCTTCCACAAGGGATACATTAAACGGCTTGATCAGCGGTGAAAGCTCGGCAGCCAGCAGCCAATTAAAGCGTTCCGCAGTGCCGTCTGGCTGTTGCTTGCTGCCTTCTAACTCTCCTTCCTCGTGTGCAGAAGAAGACGAAGAAGATGATGATGGCAGCTGCTGTGCGTAAAACAAAATGGCAATTAGCACATGCTTGCATAAGCTTTCTGATGGACACGTACATTTCCAATTTGTCAGCGTATTTTCCAATATGCAGATCGTTCCATCATTCAACTCACAGCTGACGGATGATGCTCCCCAAGCATATTTGACATCAGTGCCTTTGCCGATATCCTTTAACGCCCGATTATATAAGCCCTTATTCGAATGCCGAACCAAATAATCCTCGGTGCATAGCTTGGCAAACTGCCCAAAGCTCGTCTCAAATGCGGCAGCTGACATGCTAGCGCCCTGATGCCCGCAAAATATCATAGATCGTCTCACTGAATACACGACCTGGAATTTTGCCCAAAGCTAGAGCTGGAATATCACTGTAATAGCTGTATTGGCCTTTTTCATTCGCATGGAATTGCAGCAGCTCCAGCGTAATGTCCTCCAAGCCTTCGTAATAGGTGATGCTAGTCCCGCTAAAGCGCAGCTCGGCAAGCCAATCACCATAGTCCTTATACAGCTCGCTATACCAGCCGCCATCCTGGGCTGACCCTTTGTACCAGCCATATTTCTCAAGCGCCTTAGGGAACGCTGTAGGCGAAAGCTCTGATCTCGGCAAATCCTCATATACTGTGCTTTGCTGATTTTCTTCTTCCACGAGATGGATTTGACGATTCAACTGCTCAAATGGCTGCTTGATTTCATAATCGTCCAGCTGTGATTTCCAGCCCTCAAGCGCTTCCTGATCCAGCTCAAGCGGATGAACCAAGCCGACCTTGGCTCCATCAGCAAGCTCGTATTCATCTTCATCTACCGTATTAAAGGTGCCATCCTCCATATAACGGAACGTGTCTGTAAGACTGCCTTGTTCATACATGCCCCAGATGAGGCCCACAGCAAACTTCTGCATGACGATATTGCCCACGAACAGCGCCGTCCATTCTTCGGCGGACCATAGCCGCTGTTTAGACAACGATTCTTCCAGTCGCTGCGCTTGGATACCGACCATCGTTTTCAAATCTTTTTTGAGCAAATTGAAATCAGCCTTCGCTTTCGCAGCCAGCTCCGCATCATCCTTTTGCCCCGGCGCAGGCAAGCTTTTGAGCGGTTTGCCTGTTTCTTCATTGATGACGATAACCTCCAGACTCCGGTTCACCTTCACCTGGAAGGTGCGCTCGCCATAGCTGAATTGCTGAGCACCCTTATCATCAAAGCCAAGCGACGTGACCAGGCGGTCTTCGAGCTGCTCTGGCGTAAGTCCTTGATTTTCCGCTGCCAGCTGCAGCGCCTCCTCAGCCGCGCCCTTTACCTGGCGGTTTTTGACGGTTCGCTTGATTTTGTCAATGGCCATTAATGCGGCAGGCTCGCTTAAATAAGATAAAGCCTTGACCGCTTCCGCCGCCATTGCGCCGCGGCTATTTTCCGTCCATTCCTTAATTTGCGGAGCTAAAATTTGTATCAGCCTGCGATCACCGAACAATGCGCCTACATACAGCACCCATTTTTCCTTCGCAGGCGCTTCGCTTTGAATCCACAGCTGAATGAGCTCCGCTGCGAAATTTGAAAGCGAATCGCTGTTTACATAAGAACGCAGCTCGTTCAAGCGCTCATTCGGAGCCGTCGTATGATCCATCGATTGAAGCATCAAATACGACTTGATTCGGTCATCTATTTGCTGCCCCTCCAAATCCAGCAAGGCTGGCAAATCATTTACGGACAGCCAGCTGAGGCGGGCCGTTTTTTTGGCATCCGCTTGATCTGCAAGCGCTGCGTGCGCATGAACTGGGCTTAAATCAGCCGTATCCAGCAAAATTTGAATAAGCGTGCGCCAGTCCTCCGATTTTTCCGTTTCCAGCAATTGCTGGTATGCCGCCTTGCTGCCTGTTACGCTGCGCAGGGAGTTTAGTACCAGCTCTTTAATCGCTGCTTTTTTCTCGGTGCGATAAAGGGTTAAATATAATGTTTCGTCAGGCACTCGGCTGAATTCAGCCAGCGCAGCTCCGCTTGCCTTTTTCGATGAATCCAGCAGCCCCGCACGGATTGCTTCCGTCAGCTGTTCAAGGGTCAAAGCATCGCGATCCTCAAAGGCAATTTCAAGCACCGTCAGCCGAGAATCCGTAGGTAAATTCTTATATTGCTTCAATGAATCCGTTAAATTATTTCTAATAATGGATCGATATTCGCTTTGCGGCATCGAACGGTAGTAATAATCTCTCATGCCATTAAGCATCAGCAAGCCCGAAAGCAGACGCTCACGGCTCACCTCAGGATCTTCACCATAAAGCTCCAGCAGCTTTTGTCCGCTAAACGAATAGGAATGGTACATTTCCGACACGAGAGTCAGTGCATCGCATTCCGGTCGTGTAATCAAAATGGCCAGCCGCCTTATATAAGGCGAATCGGGAGGCAAGAAGCTTACAGCTACAAGCAGGCTTTTGCGTTTGCTGTCCCGGTTCCTTGGGTCAAACAACGAGCGATTCGTTTCATCCTTCCAGTAATCCTCGAAGGAAGTTTCCCCTTCCAAATAACGGGCGAGAAACAGACCATGACGTCCTCCCTCCGATTGTCCCCTTAATACAGCGAATACCGCTTGCGTAAGCGTGCCGGCTTCATCTGACAATGCAATCCCGCCATCTGTGAGCACCTTATGCAAATAAGCTTTGTAATACGCCGAACGTAAAATTTCATAAGCACGCAAAGCTTGATCCGGCACACTAAGCACATAGCTTTGCAGCGCGCTCCACGGCACCATATAGCTATTCAGCTCTCCGCTTAGCCGTTCAATTAACTCATAAGGCTCCTGGAAAGGAACGATGCCCTCCAGCAGCTCGTCCGGCTTTTTGGCGCGTCTGTCGAGGGCAAGCAAATGCTGGCGGACCTCAAGCGGATATACTTCATGCAGCGTTCTGACTGCATCAAGCAGCGCTAAGCCTACATCCCCCGGCTCGTCCAGAAACAGCTGCTTGCCGCCTTTAACGTTAATGACATATAACAAAGCGCTATGAATCTGGGTCAATGTCCGATTAAATTCGATGCGGGAAACTTCTCCGGTCTCCTGTGCTTGGAGATCAGGATAATGTGCCGCAATCGTTTTTTCGCGTTGGCTCGTTATAAAATCCGCGTTCAGCTCCCTAACAGAATAATTTTCCTTTGCTTTGAACGGGTACGCGATGATCGGCTTCACCGCAGCATTCAGCAGCTCGCGAAGCTGCTCCGTATTTTCGGCCAATACCGCTTGCAATATTTCCGGAAACTCGCTCGCGAGTCTTTGGCTGTTAAATTGATGGGTCGAGGTATGATCAAGCAGGGAATACAACTTTAGAAGCAGCAGCGTATTAATAATAACGCCTGTATCTCCAGCATCCTTTTTGCCAAAATTGCATTTGCTAACCCTGCTTTTCAGCTCATCCATAATCGCCTTATCTCCGGCAAATTTATGTATTTTCTCCATTCGTGGCAGCAGTGATTGCAAGCGCTGGCTTCCCGCTTTGCTTTTTCCTGCCAGCCCTAAAGCATAATGCCCGTCGCCCAAGCAGATCGCGAGGCTGTATCCCTGCCAATAATAGCTTCGGCTAGCATTGAGTCCCATTCGCAGCATGAGTGCACCCGCACGAAAAAACACATCGCTGTCATCCTTCTTCGCAAGCTTCTCAAATAGATCCATCGAACGGTAGGCATATTGCATGGAATCAGGCAGCAAATCCGGGAATTGCTCTGTTCTGCCCATTACATAATCGATAATGATTGCGCTGCGGTCCGTATTCTTCGAATACTCCTGAGAGAGTGCTTCTCCAAACTTTTCAACCAAGGCTTCAACTTCACGGTTTTCCGTTATCATTTTCCGAGTCCTCCCAAAAATTAAGTTATAATATCGCCGATCCAGTCGGCTAGCTCATTTGGTGTAATCGCCGCAACATGAGCCCCCATATTGGTGAGCGTCTGCGCCGCATGTTTGTTATAAACAGAGTCCCCGTTAAAATCGAGTGCGGTCAGCACCAGCAGCTTGCAGCCTGCGTCCAAAATATCTTTGCAAGCCTTATACATATGCTGAATCGGGTAGCCTTCCTCCAGATCGCTGACCAAAATGTAAATCGTTTTGCCAGGGTTTTCAATCAGCGTCTCGCCATAGCGCAGCGCTTTGGCAATATGCGTACCGCCGCCTAGCTGAACGTTCATGAGCAGATCCACGGGGTCCTCCAGCCTGCTCGTCAAATCAACAACCTGGGTATCAAAAATAAACAAGTGCGTGCGCAGCGCATTCAGCTTGTAAAAAATGCTCGCCATCACCGCGCTGTAAATGACCGAGTCCAGCATGCTCCCGCTCTCATCCACGCCAATAATAATGTTCCATTTGTTATGCGGCTGCACATTGCCGTCAAAGTAAAGACGGTCGATCACAAATCTGCCTTTTGTGCGATCATAGTTTTTTAAATTTCGAGAAATGGTTTTCTTAAAATTTAAATTGCGCAGCGACTTCACAGAGCTGCTGGTGTAGCGGCTGCGTTTGCCGAGTATGCTCGCTTTCGCCTGCGATTCGAGCTTCTGCCGCAAATCCTCCACTACTGCACGAACAATTTCCTTCGCGCTTCTTAACACATCGCCCTTCATCCGACCTTTGAATTGCAGGATGTTCTTGAGCAGATTCATGTTAGGCTCAAGCGATTGAAGCAGCTTCTTATCCGTCAGAAGCTCGGTCAGCCCATAACGGTCCAGCGCCTGCTTCTCCAATATTTCCACCGTCTGCTTCGGAAACAGCTCCCGCACTTTATGCAGCCACTTGGGAACGGTAAGCTCTGAGGCTCCCCGCCCTGCTGATCTTCTGTAGCCCTGCTCCTCGCCATATTCGCGATCATATAAATAGGCAAGCAGTTCATCCATTTCTGTATATGAAAAATGTTCAGGCGAATAGCCTTCGGCTTCGCTTAAGCCTTCCTCGGCAGCCTCCCCAAGGATGAGCCGCCAGCGATTCAAGGCCTCGGCCGATGTACGGCTGCCTGTAGCAGGGGGAGCAATCGGGGCTTGTCCCATCTCACCATGCTCATGCTCACTTCGCTCATTCTGCCTGTTCAAATCAGCTTCCATGCGGCAAACTCCTTCCGAATGGCTTCATCCAGCGCCTTGGCTTGTATAAGCGTCTGCTCGTCGATGGGCGGACGCTCCAGCTCTTCCGGCTCTGCTTGATGCCGTTTAGCGACCCGCTCTGCAATTAGCGACGTCTCCATTGGCGTAAAATAGGTGAACGCAAGCCGCAGCTCCGGCACCATCGCAATAAAATCATCAGGAGGAAGCTCCTCGATTAAATAATTCAATTCTCCCAGCAGCAGATCATCGTACAAAAAAGCATCGCGCGCGATTTCAAACATCCCTTGCAAATATTTCGCCGTCTGCTTGGCCTGCTCCGGCGTTCCGCGAACGTAGCTTCTGGCGCGCTCCACCATCTCTTCACGTGTTCGGTCTCCAAGCCCCGCTAATATAGCCATCGCCACTCCCTCCAATTGCGGGGAGAGCTTAGGGTCCGACAGCAGCTCGCTCAAATGCCCCCTGAACGTATCATTCTGAAAATGCGATTCAGACGACTCCGCCAGCATCGCCAGCAGCTTAAGCCCTTGTATAATCGCTGGATGCTCATCCGAATGGATGGCTGCAAGCCCCAGCAGCTTATCTACCGCATTGTTATAAGCTTCCGCTACGAGCAGCGGCAATTGTTCGTCTGCCGCAAGTCCCAGCAGTCTGCCATGCTGGCGCAAACGATTTAATACCGTAAGCGTTTGACACAGCGACAGAAAATTTCCATCCTTGCGCAAAGCGGCCTGCACCTGCTCATATAACCGCCTCGCTGTATCCTGCAAGCCCATAAGAAGAGCCTGCAGCAGCGCATTCGCGATTTCGCCGCTATGATGATCGGGAAGCTCCTGTATCCGTTCCCCGATTTTGCGTGCTGCCGCCTCCTTGAGCGTTCCTCCATACAGCGAGTTTTCGATTAATCTCGCCTCAATGCGGGACGAATACGCGTAGACCCAAGTTTCACGAACGAGATTCATATGCCGATAGGCGACCCAATCTGGTCCAGACTCCCGTATTGCAAAATCCGGAACGAGGAAGCTCGCGCATTGCAGCAGTTGGCTAAGCAGACGATGCTCCGCCTTGGCGTACAGATCAAGCACCTTCTTGTGCTTGCCGGTCGTCTTAATCTGAAGCCCTGACGCAGAGCAGCGATTCTTAAAATCTTCCACAATCGGCACCGTAAACGGATTGGGAGCGACAATGCCGATTTTATCCCCTGTCAGAAGCAAGCGCAGCTCCTCAAGCGGCTTGTCCGTTGCTAGCGTCCGCTCCCCCTTCACGAAGGAGGAGAGCGCGGCGTCCAGAAGCTCGTACACCCCGCCTTCCCTTTTGCCCCGAAGCACCGCAAGCCCTTGAAACATGCTGTATGCCTCAATCGCATCGCTCGTCGAAACCTCCTCCTGGCCTTTGCGCAGCTTGCGCATCAGCTCGGATAACAAGGCGAGCGCTGTCTGGTTATAGGGCTCTGTTTTATGCTGCAGCAGCTTATTCCAAATCAGCTCATAATAGTTCACATAAGGCATCCCGCTCGCATATCCATTCAAGCGATCCGCTTCTTCGAACGTGTAGACCATCGGATACAGCTGCTGCTGGATGGCTCCACCTTTTTTTCCCTGCTGCTCCTTCTGCTGTTCTTCCCTCGCAGGACTGTATGCTTGGGCAGCTTCCAGCAGGCCGTACGTATGAAAGCCGCCAGTAATCACTAGAACATGCTTATGCTTGGACACAGCTTGCTTGATGCACTCTCTCATATACTTCTCTCTCGCCATATCTCCGGAGGCACGAAGCTGTTCCTCCGAATAGCACATACGAGATAACGCGCAGTAAGTAAATACATTCCGTACAAAAGCTTCCGTCGTTGCTGCTTGCCCTTCGATTTCGAACAGCTTTTCCCACAGCTCATCAAAGCTGCGGCAGTTCATTTTACGGCATAAACGATTAATAAAATCGGAGCTGGCAAGCAAGGTTTCATCCTGGATGGACGTCTCCTGTTTTTCAGCTTTGGTTCTCGATTCGTGACTATAATCCAGATCAATAAACGCCGCCGGTATGCCAAGATGCGCCGCTTCCTTCATGGCCACATACTCCGGAGAATAACTTAACAGAGGATAATAGCAAGCCGATCTTCCGCCTTGTTCATCCTCGTAAGTGCAATACAAACTGACAGGCGTCTCCGTCGCCTCATCCGCAAGCACCGGAATGAGCGGAGTGCCGCTCGCTGGCCCTTCGATCAAAACAATGTCCGGCTTATATTGCTTCATCACCTTCAGCAGATGAAAGGAGCACGCAGGGCTATGATGGCGGATGGGAAAATAAACGGTGCCGCTGCTCAGGTTAAACACCTGCTGATCAAATAAGGACGGCAGCTCCTTGTCAGCCTCGCCCGTTAACCAATCCATTTTCTTTCCTCGTAATAGTCCTTCCATATTACATCTTCCTTGGAGCGTTCTTTGACGACCTTGGAGAAGTAGGTTTTCAGGATGGACAAATCCTTCTCATTTTCCTTGGCAATCGTTCCGAGCATATTTTGCACGAGCCGATCAAGCGAAATCGATTTATTTTCATAATAATAGGAGGTCATCGCGCTTTGAACATAGACAGAAACAGCTTCTGCCGTGCTCATGGAGGCTGCGGGGATGTCGATTTTGTAGCCTTCGCGCGTAATGCCGGAGCGGAGCTCCATAAATGTCGTCGCCAGCAGCTCGACCACATTCAGGTCAATTTCCGCGTCAACGCCACTATGCATAAGCAGGCTTCGGGCTTGATTTTTAATAATTTCCGCTTCCATCTTCATGCTGCTGACAGGCTTAATCGTCTCGAAATTGAATCGGCGCTTCAAGGCACCGCTCATTTCGTTGACGCCTTTGTCGCGAATATTCGCCGTTGCTATAACGTTAAAACCCGGCTTCGCAAATAATACGCCGCCGTCCAGCTCAGGAATATTCATCACCTTGTCGCTCAAAATGCTAATTAAACTGTCCTGCGCTTCCGCTGGGCAGCGCGTAATCTCTTCAAAGCGGGTCATAATGCCCTGTTTCATTCCATTATATAAAGGCGCTGGCACAAGCGCGGCCTCAGATGGGCCTTTGTCCAGCAGCATCGCATAATTCCACGAGTATTTGATCATATCCTCCGTCGTCCCGGCTGTGCCCTGAATCGTATTCAGGCTCGTCCCCGATATGGCCGCCGACAACAGCTCACTGAGCATCGTCTTCGCTGTGCCTGGATCTCCAACGAGCATTAAGCCCCGGTTGCCTGCCAAAGTGACAACGGCCCGTTCGATCAGCACATCATTTCCGTAAAATTTGCGGGTAATGGCGACTTCTTTGCCGTCCACGACAGCCGGCTTGTCTCTGCCAATTATAAAGTCACGCACATAGGCCGGAGACAGCAGCCACTCGGGCGGACGCTTTCCGGTATCCTCTTCACGCAGCGCCCGCAGCTCTGCTTCAAATAACATCTCAGCCGGCGGCTTGATCATATCCATCATTGTGATCTCCCTTTCGCAAAAACAGATCATATGTTCTTATTTTTTTATAATACCATAGCACACGCCGTTCTTTCAAAATATTGGACAAAAATGGTTGTTTCGAACCATTCATTTAGCACCATCGGTCTACATTTTCCGCTATAAAATAGGTCTCATCTTTGATAATATTTTGGGATTATATGTATTTGTAGTTGGGAGGGGCTGTAGCTTACGAACATTTCATTTATTTGTCTATGGGGAATTAACGTGGTTGAAAGCTTGTTTGATTCGGCAAAATGGAATGACCGCCCTCGCCCTGCCGGAAACGCTCAAGCGAGCGGCGGCCATCCCAAACTTCAAAATTACTGTTCTGCCGCCAGCTTATGCACCTGCTGCAGCAGCTTTGTCATATCCATGCCGGCGTGGTTGCCGAGCAAAATAACCGTCATTCCGCTATCCAAATTACGCAGCATTCCTGTTGCATAGCCACTACCGCTGCCATTATGGAAAACGCCCTTCTCGCCGTTCAAGTTAATTGCAATCCAGCCGTAACCGTAATTTTTATCCGAATGCGGCGTGTACATCGCTTCAAGCGACTGCTCGCTTACGACCTTGCCTGCCCGAAGCGCCTGATCCCATTTGAGCAAATCATCGACGGTCGAATACAGCGTTCCCGTTCCCGACTGCGATACATAATACGGCGCTGCGGCCCACTCGTTATTTTTTTGCAAAATATAGCCCTGAATGGTCGGGCTTTCAGGCGTAGCCGTCCCTGAATTTTTCATGCCCAGCGGAGTTAGAAAATGCTCGTTCACATAGTCGGCATAGCTTTCGCCAGCCAGTTGCTCCAGTACATAAGCTAGCAGCACATAACCGTTATTGCTATACAAATAAGTAGTGCCCGGTTCGTATTTCAGCTGCTTCGTCCGAAGCTCCGCAATCGTCTGCTCGATGGTAACGTCGCCGCTTCGTGTAAATTCAGATGGAAGCCCTGACGTATGCGACAGCAGCATATGAATAGTTATATCATCGCCGCGGGGAATACCCGTTACGAATTTGGACACCGGATCGGTTAGGCTCAGCTTCCCTTGCTCAACCAATTGCATAATGGATGCCGCTGTGAATGATTTTGTAATGGAAGCGATACGGGACTTGGCATCCGGACGATTCAATTTATTCGTTCCGGAAAAGCCATAGCCTTTACGAAGCAGCACCTCCCCGTCCTTCGCTACAAGCGCCATGCCAGAGAAGCCTTCGCCCTTCAAATAGGCGTCAATCGCGGCATCCTCTTTGCCATACTTCGTTACTGCATCCGTCTGAATCCGGATCGTCAGAAACTCCTTCGTCTGTGACAGCTGCAGCGATGCTTTGAGCGCATCCGTTACTGAACGCAGCGGAAGCATGAGTGTGCCTTTTATGTTTAGAGAAGGCGCGGACATGTTCATGGCCAGCCCGTCCACCGTTATTACGGACGTTCCCGCCGGATGGACGATGACGTCTCCGTTTACTTTAATCGTTGCGGTTTGCGTCTTCCCATCCCATTCGATATTGCCAGCAGCTGCTTTGCCTGCTTCACGAAGCGGCACGAATGTAGTGCCGTCCTTAATAAGCGGCTGTACATTCCATACCACCGCCTTGCCATTCACCTCGACTGCGATCGCCTTGCTGCTAGCCGGTTGCACTGCCTCTACCTGGCTGCTTGGTTGTGCGGCCGCCGCTGCACTGCCAGCACCAGCAAACGCTGTTACGGCAGCCATTCCGATCAGTGCACTACGCGCCACTGTGTGCCCGTTAAACCATCCTGCTATCTTCTTTCCTCTTATGCCTGTCATTTCATGCCAACTCCTTCTTCTCATTCACTTACGCTTACAGCTAAACCTATTCGTTAGCCAAGCCTGCAATCCGTTCAACAATCCTTCCTCTATTATAGACGCAGCAAATGGGAAAATGTAGCGGCGCCATAAATGAACAAAGGCGCGCAGGCAGGTTTAAGCTCCTGCTGCGCGCCACTTACTCTAGCGCTATATGATATATATAATAATAGGCCGATTTTATTAAAGCTCCTTCAGAGCCTCTACCACCTGCTCCACATGCCCTTTTACCTTCACCTTGCGCCATTCGCGTGCAAGCTTGCCTTCGGCGTCGATTAGAAAGGTCGAGCGTACGACGCCCATATACTCCCTGCCGTACAGCTTCTTAAGCTGCCATACGCCGAACAGCTCGCATACTTCATGCTCCTCATCCGCGAGCAG
This sequence comes from Paenibacillus sp. Leaf72, assembly GCF_001422685.1. NCBI lineage: Bacteria > Bacillati > Bacillota > Bacilli > Caryophanales > Paenibacillaceae > Paenibacillus > Paenibacillus sp. Leaf72. The sequence goes on from NZ_LMLV01000001.1 coordinate 1,366,580, forward strand.
CAGAAACGGCAGCTCCTTCTTCGCAATAAACTTCTCATGCGACTTCACGCTGTCAGGGCTAATCCCGATGACAACGGCGTCGCGGTCAACCATCCCTGGATAGGCATCGCGAAAATCGCAAGCCTGATCGGTGCAGGTGGGCGTATTATCCTTCGGGTAAAAATAAAGCACAACCTTTTTGCCCAAGTAATCGCTAAGGCTCACCTGCGTCCCATCCGATTCCGGAAGCTTAAAATCCGGCACCGCTTGTCCCACTACTATCGTAGACATGTATTCAACCTCCGCTTCCCATTTCTATATGTATGTAGAACTATGAACATTACTTCGTGTATTGGACACTCTTGACTTACATTGAAACGGCGAGGAATAGTTCCTCGCCGCATTTAAACAACTATTCATTACGAACCAGCACCGCGATAACGCTTCACGCCATGGTTCCACAGCAGCAGGCCGAGCGTGAAGAACACGAGGCCTACGACCGGTGTCAGCAGCGCGAGCTGCGACAGGTCATCCGCTTTCTTTTCGAGGAAATACGAAGCGGGAATGACGCCGACAAATGCGAACGGCAGCAGCCAGGTCAGTACGAAACGAATCATTTTATTGTAAATGTTAACCGGGTAACGCCCATAGTTTTGAATATTGTACATGAGCGGCACGATGCCGGTCGGAGCATCCGAGTAGAAGGAAATTGCCGACAAGGCCGTATAAATGCCCGCATACACGAGCACAGCCCCAATAACGAATACCGCCAGCAGCACAATATCCATGACATGGAATGGCAGACCCAGCTCGCCCCAGCAAACAAACATAATAATTGCACCGACAACAGAACCGATCAGGGAAGGCGGATCGACATTTTCGAGCAGCACCTGAAACAAATTATGTGCCGGACGCGTCAAAATCCGGTCCATTTCCCCTTTGACAATATACCGCTCGCTGAAATTCCAGATGCTGAAAAAGGTGCTGAAAATGCCATATGGAATCATGAAGAAGCCATAGACGAACACGACCTCTGCCTCCGACCAGCCGCCCAGCGTTGGGGTGTGGCGAAAAACAATTAAAATGAAGATCAGATTCATGAACTGAAACATCATATCGGACAAAATCTCGATCCAGAAATCCATCCGGTAGGTCAGCCGTGTCTTCGCGTAGTTTTTAATATATTCCCAAAATAATTGTGCGTACAGCATGCCTGACTTAACCTCCTTGCACGAACAGACGCTTGCGCGCTGCCCGCCATGTGAACCAGATTGGCACAAGCAGCACGACGAACCATACTACTTGCAGGCCAAACACGCCAGCTATTTCGCTGCCCGGCGTCCTGCCTGTGAATACAGAGCTCGGCAAATACGTGATGGCCTGAAACGGCAGCCATTTCATAATCGCTGCGAGCCAGCCTGGGAAAAAGGCAATCGGCACGACAACGCCGGAAAATAAATCGACCATTACGCGTTTCATCCGCATCATGCCCTCGTTATTTTCAACGAAGAAGGCAAACAGCCCCGTTAAAATGTTAATTTGTGAATTAATGAGAAAGCTGAACAGCAGCATAACTAAATAAATCATCCATGTCATCGGATCGGTCGGCAGTGTCACCGGAAATATCAGGCAGACGATGATCATGCCCGGAATCATGAACAGCAGCAGGCGGAATAAGCCTTCGCCGAAGCCCTGCATCATTTTCACGAGCAAATAGGAATACGGTCTGGTCATTTGGGTAGCAACGCTGCCGTCCCTAATGTCATTCGCGATTTCACGGTCGAGATTGTTAAAATAAAACGCTCTAGCCATCCACGATACCGCGACATACGTCGTCATCTGGGCGACGGTAAAGCCCGCCAGCTCCTGCTGCTCTCCGAAAATCGCTTTCCACAAAAAATAATACGCCCCGATGTTAATCGCATAAATAACGATACCACTGTAATAATTAACGCGGTATGCCAGCATCGTAATAAAACGGATGCGAATAAAATCCAGATAAGCGCCCATCATGAGACCGTCGTCTCCTTAAGCGCTGCCTGCTGCTCTGATTCTGTGCTAGCCGAGCCGGAGCGGTAAATTTCACGAACGATTTCATCCGTGTTCGTCTCCACAATTTTAATGTCCTGAATCGCAGCACCGCCTACGACTTTGGACAAGGCATCAGATACATTGATCGCATGCGGCAGCCACATTGTTGCCGTCAAATCATTGTCCATTTTCCACGTCACATCAAGATCGCCAGTAAGCGCTTGAAGCGTCGCCAGCTTCGTCTGCGAACTGAACTCAAAGTGAATTTCGCGTCCCTTGCTCCAGCGGTTTTTCAAGTCCTCCAGACCGCCATCATAGATAATGCGCCCATCATCGAGCATAATGACACGCGAGCACAGCGCTTCGATATCTTGCAAATCATGGGTCGTGAGCAAAATCGTCGTGCCTTCCTCACGGTTCAAATCCTTCAGAAATTCGCGAATTTCTGTTTTCACAATAATATCCAGCCCGATCGTCGGCTCATCCAAAAATAAAATCGACGGATTATGCAGCAGCGAAGCGACGAGCTCGCAGCGCATCCGCTGGCCGAGGCTCAGCTTGCGGACAGGACGGTTGAGCAAATCGCCAAGATCAAGCCGCTCAATCAAATTGTTCAGCCGCTTGCGGAAATCGGCCTCCGATACACGGTACACTTTACGCAGCAGCTGGAACGACTCAATAACCCCGATATCCCACCATAGCTGCGAACGCTGTCCGAACACAACTCCGATTTCAGCGACAAACTTTTCGCGGTCCTTGTAGGGAACATAACCATTGACACGCAAATCGCCGGAGGTTGGCACTAAAATGCCGGTCAGCATTTTAATGGTTGTCGATTTGCCTGCGCCATTTTCACCGATATAGCCGCAGATTTCGCCTTGCGGGATTTGAAAGGAAATATCCTTTACGGCTGTAACCTCCGTATACTCGCGTTTGAACAGGTCTTTCAGCGCCCCGGACAGCCCTTCCCGGTTTTTCTGTACATTAAACTGCTTGCGCAGATCCTTAACATCTATTGCCAGCATTTGTTAGTCTAGCTCCTCTCCGTTAATACGGTCGACATTCCCCGGGAAATTATGCTAATCCCCCGTTTGCAAAAAGAGCGATGATTCACGGTCATCACACTTCATTATCCTATATTCTGATAAAACTTGCTTCCGTATGTCCTTCCGAATTATAATTTTACAATATGTAATCATACAGCAGATGGCAGGGCACGTAAATGCTATTAGAGAAACGTTTTACAATGGCAGTCAAGGGGAATGAATGGAAGACGGGGTACTGTGAAATTTTGAAAGGGGCATTACTAGCATAATGGAAAAACGGCCGAAGAAAGCTAAGCTATCAAAAACGTGGAAATGGATTCTGACAATTGTCCTTATTCTGCTGGGAATCGGTATTGCTTATGCAGGTTACTGGATTTATGGCGTTTATAATGCTACGTCGGATTTCAATAAACCTAAAGAGGAATCAAGATTTTCCAATTTTGAGGACACTGGACTCGAAGCACCTAAATGGGAAGGAACGGAGCGCGTCAACATTTTGCTGCTGGGCGGTGATGCTCGCGGCTTGGATGAAGGACAAATTCCGCGTTCAGACTCTATGCTTGTATTATCCATAGACCCAACTACTAAGAAAGCACATCTCTTGTCGATACTCCGCGATACTTATGTCCCGATTGAAGGACATGGACGGGGACGAATTAATACTGCTATCACACTTGGTAAGCCTGAGCTGGCAATGAAGACGGTCAGCGATTTGCTTGGACTCAACATTCAGTATTATGTATATACCGATTTCGAAGGCTTTAAGAAATTAATTGATACATTAGGCGGCATCACGATCGATGTCGAGAAGGATATGCGTTATACCGACAATGCCGACGGCAACCGTTACGATATTGATTTGAAAAAGGGCGTCCAGCTGCTGGATGGCGATAAAGCGCTGCAATATGTACGCTTCCGCCACGATGCGATGAGCGACTTTACACGTACGGAGCGCCAGCGCAAGTTTTTGCAGGCTCTTGCCAAGGAGATGCAATCGGGCTGGAATATTCTCAAAATGAAGGAAATATTGGAGAACGTCTCTCCTTATATTGAAACGAATTTGACCGTCACCGATATGCTCAAGCTCGGACAGCTTGGCATGGAGTCTCATGTCGCTGGTACCGCTCAGGTTCCGCCGATGGAAATGATTACGGATGAAGATGTTGGCGGCGCTTCTGTACTTGGCGTACGCAATGAGGACGAGCTTAAGTCTTATGTGGACACGCTGCTGGAAAGCGACGATACGCTCGCTTCGCCTGAGGTTTCACCTGACGCAGATGGCAGCAGCAGTCCAGGAGCTTCGGCTACACCATCACCGTAAGCCAAACCAAGCTCTACACAGAAACCGACAATTGAATAGAGTCAGTAGCATGTATTATTGCTGGAACTGGAAGTTCGCTGCTTGAATAAGCAGCAGATTGATGTTTGTCGTCCTCATTCCGAGTGGAATGAGGACGTTTTGATGTTAGATATTTAGGCAGGCAATCTCGCGTTCCAAGTGGGATGCTGCACCATTTTTCAAGGGGGAATTATTGTTATGACGATTCAAAGACCACGCTCCGAGGCGCTATATGCCGAAGCGCTTGAGCATATTGTAGGCGGCGTCAACAGCCCTTCACGTTCGTTCAAAGGTGTTGGCGGCGGCGCCCCCGTCTTTATGAAGCGTGCCGAGGGCGCTTATTTCTGGGATGTCGACGACAATCGCTATATCGATTATTTGGCGGCTTACGGCCCCATTATTACGGGACATGCCCATCCGCATATTACCGAAGCGATCGTTCGCGCCGCGCAAAATGGCGTTTTGTACGGCACACCGACCGAGCTTGAGGTTCAATTGGCACGCATGCTCAAGGATGCGATTCCCTCTATGGATAAAGTGCGCTTCGTCAATTCCGGCACCGAGGCGGTTATGACGACCATTCGCGTGGCACGAGCATTCACGAAACGCAGCAAAATTATTAAATTCGCCGGCTGCTACCACGGCCATTCCGATCTGGTGCTCGTCGCAGCAGGCTCCGGTCCTTCCACGCTTGGCATACCGGATAGCGCTGGCGTTCCGATTAGCATTGCCCAAGAAGTCATTACGGTGCCTTTCAATGATATTCCGGCCTTGAAGCAAGCGCTTGAACGCTTCGGCCACGAGACGGCTGCCGTTATGGTAGAGCCTATTGTCGGCAACTTCGGCATGGTGATGCCGCATGAAGGTTATTTAGAGCAGCTGTGCGCTTTGACGCGCGAGGCTGGAGCGCTTGTCATTTATGACGAGGTCATTAGCGCCTTCCGCTTCCATTACGGCTCCTCGCAAACGTTCGCTGCCTTCCCTGATCAAGCTGCTATTGAGCCGGATCTTACGGCGCTTGGCAAAATCATCGGCGGCGGGCTGCCGATAGGCGCGTATGGCGGACGCCGCAGTATCATGGAGCAAGTCGCGCCGCTCGGCCCTGCTTATCAGGCTGGAACGATGGCGGGCAACCCTGCCTCCATTTCCGCAGGCATCGCCTGTCTGGAAGTTTTGAAGACGCCTGGCATTTATGAGCGTATGGATCGGCTTGCTGGTCAGCTTGCAGGAGGACTGAAGGCAGCAGCAGACAAACATGGCTTCGCGCTTACGATTAACCAAATTCGCGGATCGTTTTCGGCCCATTTTTGCAATCATCCGGTTACGAATTATGATGAAGCACAGGATACGGACGGCGAGCTGTTCGGCCGCTTCTTTAAGCTGATGCTCGATCAGGGCATTAATTTGGCCCCATCCAAGTATGAAGCGTGGTTTCTGACCATCGCCCATACGGATGAAGACATCAATGCGACCCTTGAAGCGGCGGAGCACGCTTTCAGTAAGCTTTAGGAGAGGTCAACCCGATGCCTTCTGTAATAGAAAGGGACATGTTGATGAACCCATATTTGGACTTTGACCGCGCCGCTTGGTCGGCGCTCCGTGATCATACCCCTCTGCCGCTCACGGAGGAGGAACTGAATGAGCTGAAGGGCCTCAATGACCAAGTTTCGCTTGAAGAGGTTGAGGCGATTTATTTGCCGCTTACCCATCTGCTGAACCTGCATATCGAAGCCGCTGAGCGGCTAAAGCAGGCTTCGGCTGCATTTTTGCATATGGAGGCGCCTAAAGTGCCGTTTGTGCTCGGCATTGCAGGCAGCGTAGCCGTAGGCAAAAGCACGACGGCACGGCTGCTGCAGCGGCTGCTTTCCCGTCATGGTAACGGCCGCAAGGTCGATCTCGTTACGACAGATGGCTTCCTCTATCCCAAACGGGTACTGGAGGAACGCGGGCTAATGAAGCGCAAAGGATTTCCTGAAAGCTATGCCGTCAAGACGCTGATGGACTTTATGGGGCAAATTAAATCGGGAAATCCCCGTGTTAAAGCGCCGATCTATTCTCATCTGACCTATGACATTATTCCCGGGCAATATCAGTTTGTCGAACAGCCGGATGTGCTGATTGTCGAAGGAATTAACGTTTTGCAGGTTAGCAAAGAAGCGCACTCTTTTGTAAGCGATTTTTTCGACTTCTCGATTTTTGTCGATGCGCCCGAAACGTTCATAGAGCGCTGGTATGTCGAACGATTTTTAATGCTGCGGCATACCGCTTTTAAGAACAAGGACTCGTACTTCCATCGCTATGCAAGCCTCTCTGATGAAGAGGCTGTCGAGACGGCAGCAACGATCTGGAAGGAAATCAATGCCGTCAATTTGTACGACAATATTTTGCCGACGAAAAGGCGGGCTATGCTTATTTTAGAAAAGGATGCCCAGCACCGCATTCAGCAAATCCAGCTGCGGAATTAACTCAGCGCAGCTGCCAGCGCCCTTTTGGATGAATGGCTGACATAGCAAAGCTGCCCTCCCTGATAAGAGGGCAGCTTTATTTTCTATTTTTGAATATAAAGGAGGCATCGTTATGGGCTGGGAATATGGCATAAAGACCACAAACCCTTCGATCCTGCCTGAGCTTGTGGTACGTCTGGCTGATGCTATTCATGTAACGGAACCATACAGGCTTGAGCGTTATGAGAACAGCTTCGCCCTGCTTCAGGATGATTCTTCATGGCCAAAAATACTGCAGGTATCGATAGAAACAGCAGCTGGAACCGAAGATATGACCGATGGTGAGGCTTATGTTTACTGTCTATTTCATATCCGCGGCGAGCTTGCGGCTGGCTGGTTGAAACACATGGAGCGGGAAACAGAAGCTCAGCGATATGCTGGCAGGCTGGAGTGGTTCGAGCTCTAAAGGTTAATATATTGCATTACTCGTTTTTGCCCAATAATCAATATCATAGTGTATTTCATCTGCGGAAGAGCGTAGCGGCATCCCACTTATTGAGGATATCGAACTGCATTTCTTAGAGCTGCCGAAGCTGGATGATCGTGCAGTGCCCGCTCTACATGGCGGACTAGTCAATTGGCTGCTTTTTCTAAAGGGTACGCATAAATTCAATTGGGAGGTGCTTACTATGAACGAGCCTGTATTAAAGAAGGCTATGACTACATTAGAATTTCTTAGTCAGGATGCTGAGGCTCGCAGATTATATAAGACAGGCAAAAATCCCTTCATGATGAGGCATCTATGATTGAGGGAGCGCTTGCCGAAGGTAAGGCACGTGGAGAGGCTCGAGGAGTCCTTCAAGGCGAGCAAAAAAAAGCGCTCGAAGTTGCCCAGAAGCTTTTAGCACTCGGCATTGAAATTTCGATTATTGCAGAGGCCTCTGGTTTGTCTGAAGCTGAAATTATTTCGCTTAAGAAACAACAGTAATACGGTAGCACAAACGATGTGGTATTGCCTGATATCACATTGCTCTATATAAGACATTGAGAAAATGTTTGGATGCCATTAGCGCAGCAGCAAAGAAGCAGCCCTCAGAAGGCTGCTTCTTTGCTGCTGCGCTATAGATCGCTGCGCACTTATTTAAACAGATGACTGACCACATCCTCAGCCTGCTCTGCTCCTTGCTACTCCGTCGCCTCAGCATCCGCCAACGCCTTCAAAAACGGCTCATGCATAAGCCCATTTGAAGCCGCCACATTTCGGACGCCGAGGTGATAGCCTTTGCCCTGTGTATCTGTAACGATGCCGCCTGACTCCTGTACAAGCAAGGAGCCTGCCGCCAAATCCCAGCTGTTCAGCCCGATTTCCCAGAAGCCAGTCAGGCGGCCTGCTGCCACATAAGCCATATGGAGCGCAGCCGAGCCCGATGAGCGAAGATTGCGCACCTGCGGCGCAAGCGCCTGAATGCCCTTCAAATTCAGCGGCAGCGCATACAGATGATCTGCCGGGAAGCCCGTCGCGATCAAGCTGCTGCTGAGCGTATCTTCCTTCGACACCTGCATCCGCTTGCCGGATACATAGGCTCCTTTGCCTTTCTCGGCAAGGAACAACTCGTCCTTCATCGGGTCATACACGACCCCAACGATGACCTCTCCTTTATAAGCGAGCGCAATTGATACGACGAAAAACGGAAAGCCATGGACGAAATTCGTTGTCCCATCAATCGGATCGACAATCCATAAATATTCCGCCTCGCTCTGATCGGCGAGCGCCTGTGCTGAAGCCTCAGGCCCGGGCTCAACCCCTTCCTCACCCAAAAACGAGTGATGAGGAAAATGAGTCAGAACAAGCTTCTTAATCAGCTGCTCCGAGCCTTTATCTACTTCCGTTACTAAATCATGAGAAGAATATTTCATATCCAGTCTATTATAGTTTCCTAGTTTCGTCTTGATCCATTCGCCCGCTTTGGCCGCGCAATTTATCGCAACCGCAGTGAAGCTTTTGCCGCTTACAACTGAAGGTTCACGCTGATCACTCACGGTGCATCACCCAACTCTCTTTAATAAGTTTAACTATTAACATTATCTATTATTACGCTTATAAATCAATATGCGTTCCTGTCTTTTTGCTAGATTCTAAAAATGGCTATAGCTGCCTAATACCTTCATAGACCAATTGGCAGGCCAGAACGAGCAGGGTAACCCTTAGCAGCCATAACAGCCCATTGCCGCTCATCTTGTTTGCAACATAGGCCCCAAGCTTTCCGCCAACCCATGCGCCCGGAATAAGCGCCAGCAAAATCCACCAGTTGATTTCCCCCAGCCATACATGCGTGGCACTGCCCAATATCGAGGATAAAAAAATGACAAACATCGACGTAGCAGTTGCCGCATGCGGCGGAAAACGGAATAACAGCACCATTAGCGGTACGAACAAGGAGCCACCGCCAATGCCAAACAAACCGGAAATGATCCCTACACCAAACCCAATTACAAGCATCGGCCAAATGGCATAGCCATACGTATGCTGCTCGCCAGCTGAATCCACCATCGTCCGCTGCACCGGCCACTCCCGCGCAACCGGTTTCAAATAATTTCGCACAATCAATAAAGCAGATATAAGCAGCATAAAAATGCCAAAGGACAAATTAAAGGCGGCGCCTTTCAAAAGCCCTGTCATAGCCGCACCCAGCATCGCAGCCGGACCGCTTGTCGTAAACAGCAGCCAGGCGCTGCGGTAATCGACGATTTTGCGCTTCGCATAGGATAGCGTCGAGGCAAGCGCCGTTACAATAAGCATCGTAAGCGAGGTGCCTACCGCTGTGCCATGGTCGATTGGAGCGCCCATGAGCGAAGGCCCCAAATACATAAGCGCGGGCACTATAATAATGCCGCCGCCCAGGCCGACAATACTTCCGAACATCGCTGCTGCCATCCCTAATAATACGAGTGCAATCCATTCAAACAAGGGAGTCACCGCCTTCTGTTCAATCATGATGCGTTACATGTTCCCCTACACCATCACTTTTCATTCCTAGTAGAAGAGCACCGTCAACGATAGCTGACGGTGCTGCATGCTTTTGAAAATCTTATAGCTCGGTTACCTCAATACTGCCGCCGTCCACAATCCGAACGCCTTCGCCTCTAGCCGCCAATATGCGGAAATCATCCATAAGCGCCAGCAGCGCTTTATCCTTGAGCTTCGCTTCGAGCATGCAGTCAAGCTGCGGCGTCACCGCCGCCACCTTCCGCAAAAACAACAGCAGCTCGCCTGCATTCAAATAGTCGGCATGACTGCGCGGATTCGGACCTTCCTTCGGACTGGAAAAATGGATTTTGGGCGGCAGGCTCATTTTTTCCGCACCGTCCGCAGCCTCTGCCGCTTCGCTATTAAGCCGCTGCTCTTCAAGCAGCCACGTTTCAGCAATTTGCGGCCAAAGGCTGCTGCACAGCTTGTCCAAGGAGACGCCGCCATCATTCACTTGATGGTGATGCACATCAAGCACCATCGGCACTTCCACGGCCTGAGCCGCCTCCAGCGTCTCCACTGCATTGAACGTCTTATCGTCGTTCTCCAGCGTTACGCGGTGCCGATAGCGCTCTGGGAGCGCATGAAACTGCCGGATAAAGCGTGCACCTGCGACCATCTTGTCGCCATATGCACCGCCAATATGTATGTTGCACTTGACTGACTCCGGCAGTCCCATCGCCTCTAGCATGCGGACATGATATTCCATGTCCCGTTTGGAGCTTTCCAGCACCTCGGGCCTTGGCGTGCTGAATACGCAAAAATGGTCGGGGTGAAACGAAACCCTCAGCCGATTATTTTGCACAAACAGACCAATTTCACGAAAAGCTTCACGCAGCGCCGGATACGCATCCCAATCTGCTACATCCTGATGGGTCGCCAGCGGAATCAGCTTTGAGGAAAAGCGATACATCTGAATATCGCTCGCCTTGGCATGCTTCAAAATCCGCAGCGTACTGTGCAAATTGTCCTCGGCGATCCGCTCCAGCTTGCGCAGAGCCGCTTCGCGGTCACCAAGCTTCGTAAAATTTGCAAACGTCATCGTCCGCGATGGCGAAGCATTTTCCAGCAGCATGCTCATGGCTACGAACCCGAATCTAACCAGCATCCGCTATTCACGCTCACCAAAAAACATTTCGTAAGCTAGTGCAGTCTGCACTTTAGCCTCTTCCTCAGTCAGCTTTCTCACAAGCTCCATCTCCACTTCAGTCACTTCTTCGCCTTGAAAATTAATTTCAGCGATCGAAGCGAGGATGCGGACTATGGCAATGGCCTCATTGTTCGTCGTATACGCAATGACCTTCTGGCCGGTAGGGTATACGCGAAATCCGCTCTTTACCATCTTGCCCTTGCCGTATTCAAGCAATTCATGAAGCTCCTGCTCTGACTTGAATTTGCATACAGAATTAAACTCGGTTGAAAATCCCATGAACTCCCTCCTTTCTCTAGAGTGAATTTCCATTGCTTTTATTACGCTTCGCTAGCGCCGAAATTGATTTTTTGCTTCTCGCCATGCCGTCTCAAGGCAAGCTCAATCAGCTTATCCAGCAGCTCGCGGTAAGGCATTCCTGTTTCTTTCCACATAAGCGGATACATGCTGAAAGGCGTAAAGCCCGGCAGCGTATTAACCTCGTTAATAAACAGCTGGCCGTCCGACCTGCGCATGAAGAAATCTACGCGGGAAAGGCCCGATCCATCAATGGACAAAAAGGCGCGAATCGCCATTTCCCTGACCGACTCTGAAATTTCCTCCGAAAGCTCGGCTGGAATTTGCATGACCGATTTGCCATCCACATATTTTGCCTTATAGTCGTAAAATTCATTAGAAGCAATAACCTCGCCCGGCACAGAAGCTTTAGGCTCGTCATTGCCAAGCACCGCGACTTCGATTTCTCGCGCATCGACAAATTCCTCAACGATGACTTTGCGGTCATACTTGAAAGCGTAGTCGATTGCCGACATCAGCTCTTCGCGGTTGCGCGCCTTGGAAATGCCGACACTGGAGCCCAGATTGGCTGGCTTAACGAAGCATGGGTAGCCGAGAGCCACTTCACATTCCATTACAAAAAAGGCAGCGTCCTTCTCCCACTGCGTACGGTTGAAGTAGCGGAACACGCATTGCGGCAGCCCTTCTTGCGCAAATACCTTCTTCATCGTCACCTTGTCCATGCCTACTGCCGATGCCAGCACGCCTGCGCCGACGTACGGAATGTTAGCCATTTCGAACAAGCCTTGAATCGTGCCATCCTCGCCAAATGTGCCATGCAGCAGCGGAAATACGACATCAATTGCCGTTGCTCCAGTTGCTGCACCTGATGTATCTAAACCGGCAAACAGCGGAGCAAGCGGAAAGCCCTCTCCGGAAGCGGCTGCTGCAAGACGCAGCTCGCTGACGGTTTGCGGCTTGCTGCCTAGCTTGCCGCCCACTCTCCACTCGCCCTGCTTAGTAATATAGAAGGGGGTAATTGCGTATTTATCGTAATCAAATTCTCCCATTACTGCGAACGCTGTCTGCAGCGAAACTTCATGCTCGCCTGATTTTCCTCCATAAACAAGTGCTACGTTTACTTTCGTCCCCATCGCATATCCTCCGGTAAAATAATAAATAATAACTTATAATTGATCCTCAATATGAAAAAAACGGTACCTGGTCTGTTCCGTCCAGGCATAAGAATCGCGATAGTCCCAGTAGCGATGGCGGCTGGGTACAGTATTCGCATTAACAAGCGGCATACCCGCTGCATCGAAAGCCGTTACAATCGTGCTGTGCTGAAAACGGTTGTCTCCGTTCCAGTCATAAGTGATCACATCGCCAAGCTGGAGCTCTTCAGCCGAGTCAACGACTCTGGCTCGAAGTCCTGACTGCCGGGGAGTGGATAAGTAGTTCGTCAGCGCATTCGACACCGACCAGCTGTAGCTCCACCATTCCCTGCCTCCGTTACGGCCTTTGTACCACCAGCCGCTGCCCCTGTTACCAGTATAATTCATCGGAGCATTGCCTGCAAAGACCGACTGGGAGATGTAATTTGTACAATTGACCTCAAACTCCTCATATGCAGGGTTTGGTACATTCCACCAACGGTCGGCATAAGCGGCGGCCAAATCGCGCCGATACAGCGCGCGGGCGCTTTGGGGCTGGAATGCTGCAAACAGGTCATAATTCAAGTAGGGCACCGAGCGAAGACGGAAATGCTCTTCTTCCTGCTGCTGCTCTTCCTCTCCAACCGAATTTTGATCCTGAAAAGCATGCTCGAAGCGTGGACGCCGTTCCGCAATGATCGGCTCAATGCGAACGATGTGCCAGCGTTCGCCAGCAGCAGCCAGCCATAGCCGCTCCACTTCTTTCCGCTCTTCTATATAACGCAATCCTCTATGCTCAATCTGCCGCTTAATATGCAGCCGAATGAGCACGGACGCTTCTGTACCAGACTCCTGCACCCTGACCAGCTCCGCCTTCGTCTCGCTGCGCGAAGGCAGGACGCCGCGCAGCAAATCCCGCTCGCGCAGCCGGTTCAGCCTGCCGCGGAGCCTGCCGCAATGATCCTTATCCGCGACGAAGCCATCTACCGCTGCTGCATGCTGCTCGGTTTCCGCCTGATTGTACAGGCTTACATACTGATGCACGGCAGGCTTCCAGCCTTGCTCTTCCTCTCCAAGCAGCGGCGGCGAATCGCCTGAGCGCATGAGCGAGGTCATGGAAGAAGCAGCCATTCGCGAATGCTCAGCAGCGGCTGTCTCTGGCTTCTGCTGATTCTGGTGCTTCTCCTGCTGAGCTCCGCCTTTCGTCGTTCCCTCTTGAGCATGCTGCTGCGCGTGCCGCTGGGCGGAGCGCGGCTGAAAGGCGGACAGGTTCAGCAGCGGCTGCCGCTCCTGCTTGCCTGCACGGCGGCCTGCCGTTTGTTTGTCTGATCGCAAGGACATCGGCTTTCCCTCCTAAAAAGCAAGCTTTAAATCCGCACGTGCTGCGGCGGACGCCAGGCAAGGGTGCGGAGCGCCTAATCATTTTATTTATATGTTCACATTCCTCCAAACATGAGGCTCTAGCCAAAAGCTCGCATAATAATCCATTATTAGGTTAAAACAAGCCTTGCGGATGGAGGTTACATTCGTCCATCAGCCTAAATGCCTAAAATGGGCGCCAATATTCGAGAAAGCGGGTACAATTGGACTTTACGAGAGCCCCTATTTAGCGATATACTAGAAGCATAGCAAATTTGAAATCGTGTTTCACAGAGCGAAACACCCACTGAAGAATATTTCCTTTTCTTTTTCAAAAGTAAAGCCACCTAAGGAGGAACTTGAACCATGTCTCAACAAAATCATTACTCCGTTCGCACCTCGCTTGACGTAAACGGCAAATCCTTTGCGTATTACCGTTTGTCCGGCCTGGAAGAGCAAGGCCTTGGAAAGATTTCCAAGCTTCCTTTCTCCATCAAAGTCCTGCTCGAGGCTGCTGTACGTCAATTCGACGGCCGCGCCATTACGCCTGAGCATGTGAAGCAGCTGACAACATGGGCAGATGGACGCGAGGACAAAGAAATTCCGTTTATTCCTGCACGTATCGTATTGCAGGATTTCACGGGCGTTCCCGTCGTAGTCGATCTGGCAGCTATGCGTGATACGGTTAAACGCGCTGGCGGCGACCCTAAAAAAATCAATCCGCTCGTACCGGTTGACCTCGTAATCGACCACTCGATCATGGTTGATGCATTCGGCAACGCGGACGCGCTTGAATACAACACCAAGGTAGAATTTGAGCGCAATGAAGAGCGTTACCGCTTCCTGCGCTGGGCCCAAACGGCGTTCGATAACTTCCGCGCTGTACCACCGGGAACAGGTATCGTTCACCAAGTTAACCTGGAGTACCTTGCATCTGTAGCTGCTACAAAAGTCATCGATGGCGAAACGGTTGTTTTCCCGGATTCCCTCGTTGGTACGGATTCCCATACAACAATGATCAACGGTCTTGGCGTAGTCGGCTGGGGCGTTGGCGGTATCGAGGCTGAGGCAGGCATGCTGGGCCAACCGCTTTATTTTGTAACACCTGAAGTTATCGGCTTCAAATTGACTGGCAGCTTGGCAGAAGGCGCTACGGCGACTGACCTTGCGCTGACTGTTACGCAAATTCTTCGTAAAAAAGGCGTTGTCGGCAAATTCGTCGAGTATTTCGGTCCCGGCCTGTCCAACATCAGCCTTGCTGACCGTGCAACGGTTGCCAACATGGCTCCTGAGTACGGCGCAACCGTTGGCTTCTTCCCAGTCGACAGCGAGACGCTTAACTTCATGCGTGCAACTGGCCGTACAGAAGAGCAAATCGCTCTGGTTGAAGCTTATTACAAAGCACAAGATATGTTCCGCACAGATGAGACGCCAGATCCTGTCTTCTCCGATGTGATTGAGCTTGATATGTCGACTGTTGTTCCTTCCCTTGCTGGTCCTAAGCGTCCTCAAGACCGCGTTGAGCTGACAGCAATGAAAGATGAGTTCAACAACATCATCCGCACGCCAATCGATAAAGGCGGATACGGCATGTCAGATGAGAAGATCGAGCAGCTCGTTGACGTGAAGCACCCGAACGGCCAAGCTAGCAAAATGGGCACTGGCGCTGTTGTTATCGCGGCTATCACAAGCTGTACGAACACCTCCAACCCTAGCGTTATGCTCGGTGCAGGCCTTGTAGCGAAGAAAGCAGTAGCTCTCGGACTAACCAAGCCAGCATATGTGAAAAGCTCCCTGACGCCGGGCTCGCTCGTCGTAACGGAGTACTTGAAGAAAGCGAACCTGATGGAGCCGCTTGAAGCGCTTGGTTTCCACGTTGCAGGTTACGGCTGCGCAACTTGCATCGGCAACTCCGGTCCGCTTCCTGATGAAGTAGGCCAAGCCATTGCTGACAACGACATGACGGTAGCGGCTGTATTGTCCGGTAACCGTAACTTTGAAGGCCGTGTTCATGCTCAGGTGAAAGCGAACTATTTGGCTTCTCCTCCGCTTGTTGTTGCATATGCGCTTGCAGGAACGGTTAACATCGACCTTTCCAAGGATGCAATTGGCTATGACAAAGACAACAACCCGGTCTATCTGAAAGATATTTGGCCAACTTCGAAAGAAATTCAGGAAGCAACTGCGGCTGCGCTTAATCCGCAAATGTTCCGTGATAAATATGAAAATGTATTTACGCAAAATGATCGTTGGAATGCAATCGACGTACCAGAAGGCGAAAGCTACGAGTGGGATCCAAAATCCACTTACATTCAAAATCCGCCATTCTTTGAAAACCTTGGTACGGAGCTTAACGACATTGCCGACATCCATTCTGCAAATGTGCTTGCGCTTATGGGCGACTCGGTTACAACTGACCATATCTCCCCTGCCGGCAACATTAAAGCAGATAGCCCAGGCGGCGAATATTTGATCGAAAATGGCGTAAAAAGAGAAGATTTCAACTCGTACGGCTCGCGTCGTGGTAACCACGAAGTAATGATGCGCGGTACATTCGCCAACATCCGTATCCGTAACCAAGTGGCTCCGGGCACTGAGGGCGGCGTAACGACTTACCTGCCAACTGACGAAGTCATGTCGATCTACGATGCTTCCATGAAGTATCAAAAATCCGGCAAAAACCTTGTCGTTATCGCTGGTAAAGAATACGGCACAGGAAGCTCCCGTGACTGGGCGGCAAAAGGTACATTCCTGCTCGGCGTAAAAGCCGTTATTGCTGAAAGCTTCGAGCGTATTCACCGTTCCAACCTGGTAGGCATGGGCGTACTGCCACTGCAATTCCAAGAAGGCCACGGCTGGAAAACGCTTGGTATTACAGGTCGCGAAACGTTCGATATTACTGGACTGTCCAATGATGTGACAGCGGGCGAGACGGTTACTGTAACAGCAACCCGTGAAGACGGCACAGCATTTGAATTCCAAGCTATCGTTCGTCTGGACTCCATGGTTGATGTAGACTACTACCGTAATGGCGGTATTTTGCAAACCGTGCTTCGTCAAATGATTGCTAACATGTAGGAAGCCTAAGCTTTCCCTTGATTCGCAGAAATTCAGAAAAGCAGCGATTTCCCCTTAACGGGAGAATCGCTGCTTTTTGTTTTAGGGGCACGGGAAAATATCCGACCTCAAGCCTCAAGCTTCACTTTCGCACATACAGCGAAGCAGAAATCGCCGGAAACGCGTCGAACATAATGAAGCAGTCTGGCCTGCTCGTTCCCCATTCACTGACCGCTGCTGAGTCTCTTTTCTACTCCTGATCCAGAGGCTGCTTAATGCCATCCTCGTAGAAATCGAAGATGAGCTGCTGCTGCGTGCCTCTTACGGCGTAGAACACATCGGCCAGCGTTTTCCCCCTATGCTTCTGCCCCAACGCTTTTTCCAGCCACTCTCGGGTCAGCCCGTGCAGCTTAAGATTAGCCTCCACCACCATGCCATCCATAATCAGCTCCACCGGAAAAGCCTGCGCTTGCAGCGAAAGCCCCATATCCTGCTTGGTGATAAGCCGGTATGCATCCTTTTTCAGTATAGAGATTCTGCCATTGTCTTCGAGCAAGGCATACTCCACCTCTTCAATATTAAAAACGCCCCTTTCCCTTAGCGCTTGGTTCAGCGAATCCAAGGTATAGCGAATTTTACGCATGTTGGTTTCCATGACTTTGCCGTTTTCTATCAACACGGTAGGGGAACCCGAGATCCAGCTGCGCATCTTTCGGCTTTTGAGAGCGATCAGAGAAAGCAGGAAAGACATAGCTGTAATCACAACCAGCGACAGCACGATGTATGTGGGTTTCAGGGTGGCATTAAACGCCAAATTCGCCGCCAGAGAGCCCAGCGTAATGCTGGTTACAAAATCGTTAAACGTCATATTCGAAAGAGTCTGCTTTCCGAGAATCCGGGGAATGAGCAGCAGCAGTCCTACTGCGACAATCGTCCGGATCAAAATTTCCACATACGTCATCTTCAAACCTCCTCCCCCCATTATTTCCAAAAGGAATTAAAAAAAGCAGCGCCCGCTTCACTTTTCCTCAAGTGAAGCGGGCGCTGCTTTTCTATTCATCCGTTCAGCATGCAAGCATGCAGCTGCCTTGCTGAACGCTATTTCATCATCGTGCTCATCCGCTTGGACGCTTCCAGCAAAATAGGAGCGGCATCACGCATTTTATCCATCGTCATGCGGCTTGCCGGACCGGATACGGATAAGGCTGCGACAAGCTTGCCTTCCCGTCCAAATATCGGCGCGGAAAACGCGGCTGCGCCAGGCTCCCGCTCCTCAAAGCTCGTCGCATAGCCCTGCTCCGTAATGTCCGCAAGCTGCATCTTATATTGATCGAGATCAATCGTAAACAGCCACGACGGATCGCCAAAAATCTCTTCCCGCACGAGCGGATCGGCGTAAGCGATCAGCACCTTGCTGGATGCCCCTGCGTAAAGCGGCAGCCTCGCTCCGATTGGCGCCACCCGGCGCACAGGCTGATTGCTCTGCACGGCCTGAATGCGAATCCGCTCCGAACCGTCGCGTACGTAAATGCTTACGGTCTCGCCCAGCTTATCTCGCAGACGCTCCATCTCCGGCTGCCATATGACCGCTGGATCATCGGTGCGGGATAAATGTGCAGACAGCTCCCATACTCGCATGCCAAGCCGGTAGCGCTCCGTTACCAGGTCGCGCTCTATAAAGCCTTTATCTTCAAGGGTGGCCAGCATCCGATGGACCGTGCTCTTATGAAGCCCTGTCCGCTCGGCGATTTCCGTCATAACCAGATCCTTTCCCGCTGTAAAACAGATCAAAATATCCAGCGCTCGTTCGACTGCGCGTACGGTTGATTTCCCTTCCTCCGCCATGATGTGCCACACCTCCCTCGTTTCATTAAGTGAAACTCATTCTCACACAGTATAACTCATCGAAGGCTTAATCGTAAAGAAAAGATCCTTTGATTACAAAAGCATTACAACACCTTAACAATACGTCGACATCAATTGACAGGCACTCCCGCTCCGCATACGATTAAAGTACTAGAAATGAGAAGCGTTTACATAGTTCGAGAGGAGGAGAAGGGATATGAGCACAACAATGATGACATCCGTTTCAATGGAGGGAACCTTCCCCCAGGGACTGCACCCTTTCCCTTCTCTGGATAAGCTCCAACTGCCACGCCCGAGCGCAAAAACCAGGAGGTTGCACGCATTGGTTGCCCTTATTGCCTCACTGCTTGCTTTATGCATGATCGTCGTCGTTATCTTCCACGCCTATGTGGCTTGGATGCTCGCCTATCCCTACGTCGCTCCGCTCACTTCCAATCCGAAGGCTGCAATCGGGCTTGATTACGAGGACGTGCTCATTCCAAGCATCAGCGGCAAAACCAACGTCAGCGGCTGGTACGTACCTGCCTACAGCGATGATTCGAACAGCGAGCCAGCTGCACGCACGATCGTGTTCAGCCATGGCTACGGCGCTAACCGTGAAGAAACTTGGGTACCGATGTATGATTTAACGAAGCTGCTTAATGGCCTTCATTATAATGTTATGCTTTTTGATTACGGCTACGCCTCTGCTACTGACAAAACGGCAGCAACTGGCGGTTTGGAAGAATCCCAGCAATTGCTCGCCGCCGTTCAATATGTGAAGGAGCAAGGCTCCAAGGAAGTGATCGTCTGGGGCTTCTCGATGGGGGCAGGAACCGCCATGCAAGCTGCACTGCAATCCAAAGATATTAATGGCATGATTCTTGACAGCCTGTTCGTGCCAAGCGCTGACTCGCTGTTCAACAATGTCAGTCAGGTTGTGAGCCTGCCGCGTTTTCCGTCTGAAGCATTGATCGGAGCGCTGCTTCCGCTATGGACAGGAGTAGGCATCGATTCCGTGCCGGCCGAGCAAATGATGAATACGAGCTACGATATTCCGATTTATATTATACATGGCACGCAGGATGTGAAGTCGCCATACACGACGGCTGAGCATATCGCAGACAAACAGACGAATCCATTGTCCCGCTCGTGGATCGTGCAGCAAGGACAGCATGAAATGCTGTTCCGCGAGCATCCGAGCGAATACATTCAGCGCGCTGCGCTTTTCCTCAGCCAAGTCAACCAGCAGGTGCTCGCTGATCAAGCTGATCCGGCAGCAGCCAGCGCCTAAACCAAGCGGCCTGCCGCAAAGCAAATGCCCCGCACACTGGAGCTTTTCCAGCAGCGGGGCATTTGCTTTGCATATAATTTCTACGATGAACCGTTACCGCAGCTCAAATTCCCGCCTCACCTTTGTAGCGCTTGCGAAACTCAATCGGCGAATAGCCTTCCTGCTTTTTGAACAGCCGTGAAAAATAAGAAAAATTGCTGTAGCCCGTAATTTCCGCCACATCGCTCACCTTCAGATCCGATTGGCTGAGCAGCTTCTTCGCGTATTCCATACGCTGGCTTACGATATAATCCGTTAGCGACGAGCCTGTCTCCTTTTTGAACAATCGGGATAAATACGCAGGGTTAAAATGCAGCAGCGAGGCAATTTCCTCCCGGCTGACTTCCTCGGACATTCGCGACTTTACGTATTGCTCGATTTGCTCTACTATAGTCGGCTCGCTCTCCTTCTGATTCGCCGCATGCTCAATGGCCATCTCAATGACCTGCCTCGTCCACAGGCGCAAATGGGCAAGCGACTTCGTGCACGGCGCACTTCCTTCCCGTTTGACGTTGATCGCGTCAATAACGTACCCAATTGAGATGCCGCTTTGATTGAAGGATTGATAGAGAGACGACAGCAAATGATAATAGAGCGCTTTCAAATCTTCTTTTGAAAGTGGATTTTCCTTGTCGTAGGAAGCGAACCATTCATCGACAGCCTGATACAGCTCCGCATGGCGGCCCTTCTGCAGCAGCAAGGCAATTTCCGCAGGCCAATCCTTGCGGCCAAACAGCTGCTCCGGCATCTGGTGCGCTTGCTCGCCCTCAACCCATACGTCCTTCATGTCACCCGCGCACTCCCGCTCCAGTTTAAGCAAGGAGGCGCTGCGGCTACCGAGAGTACATAGTGCACCTGGCAAGCTGATATAGCATTTTACCCGGCTGTAAAAATAAACCCCGCAATCTTCGACCAGCCCCATGCATCGCCTGCGCAACTCGGCAATGCTTCTCCCCTGCTCCTGTGCATGGTAGACGACGATGAACAGCTCGCCATTGCGGCTCTTGAGAACAGCGCCTGGCCAATTTTCCAGCACGGTTTCCTCTGCACGGTTCATGACCGCGTACTCCAATATTTCTTCATCCTTTATGCCAAAACGCGCTTTCCAGCCGGAGATGCTGACGAGCACCAGCATAAACTCGCCGCTATCTGCTGCATCCGGCTCCATTAAGGACAATTGGCTAAGCAGCGCTTCATTATTCGGCGTTTTCCCCGCAGGATAAAGCACATCGTTCCAGAAGCGCTCGACCAGCTCCTGCTTGTGATGGCGCAGCACCTTCTCAAACTTGCCCATTCGCCGTTTCAGCAAATTATGCTCCCGATCCTGCTCCAGCTTGCGCAGCGAGCGTGCTACCGTTTCCAGCAGCAGCTCATGTCTGACAGGCTTGAGCATATAATCGAAGCAGCCTGCACGCAGCGCCGCCTGGACATATTCGAAGCGATCATGCCCCGTAACAAAAATGACGCTGGCCGAAAATTGCTCCTGGTTCAGCCATTCGAGCAGCTCCAATCCATTTTCACCCGGCATTTCGATATCGCAGATAACAACATCAATCCGCTGGTCGCAAAAGATGATTCGCGCCTCTTCTACATCCATCGCTCCATACACTTCGCTTATTCCGAGCGATCTCCAATTTACCGTCTCCATGATACTTTTCAAAGCATAAGCTTCATCATCTACCACGAGAAGGCGATACATGATAAACACCCTCCTTTGCGCTTTGAAATGTTTATTGCAGCGGCCTGCTTCGCACAAGCCGACTATCGCTTGAATGCATCGCTTCCTTCCAAAAGTTTTCCAATTTAATCTTATCAAATTATGGATATTAACACAATATTTTCTCAATTGCCTGAGAGGGTTTTTCCATAAAGAAAAGAGGGCCGCGCAAGGCATATTCACCCAGCACGACTCCTCTTCCCTTCCGGCAAATTATTTACTTGGCCGCTGCTGCATTTTCTAAGGCTCAATGCCCCATACAAGCGTGCCGTTTTGGTAAAGCGTTACTTTATTCCAATCGACGAGCGAAGTTTTAGTCGCATCGAAGGAATAGTCATTGGCCTCATTCAAATTCGACCAATCATTTTTGGAGACACGCGTCTGGATTTGGCCGCTTGTGCCACCCGCTGCAATGGAGCCTGCTGCAGCTGTGAAGCTGATTTCCATATACGTATCAGCTGTTGCAGTCGGCGAATTCATAGTCACGAAGGAGGCATGCACATTGCTGCTGCCCACTTGCGCATAGTCGCTCCAGAAGCTATGCTGCTGCGTGCCGTCCGCCGTGAAGTAGTAGCGGATTTTCAGCGTGCTCAAGTCTACTGCAGTCGTGCCATCGTTCAAAATATTAAAGTGCGCCATCATCGCATTGTTCGTAGCATTCGTATCAGCCGCTCTATACTGGACCTTGAGATTGCCGCCGACTGGAGGTGCGACAGGCGTCACGGCTACCGTGTTGGACAGCGTCGTTCCAGCAGCATTTTCAGCAACAATTCGGTACGTATAATTGGTGCCATTCACGGCACTCGCATCCGTGTATGCCGTCGTTGTCAGGCCAGTAGCTACAGATGCAAATGCGCTGCCTCCCGAGGAACGCTCGACATTATAGAAGTCTGCTCCAGAAGCTGCTGTCCAAGACAGTGCCGCTGATGCATTGCCTGCAGTACCTGTCACGGTGAATGCACCAGGTACGACGGCGCCCGGTGCAGTAGGCGTAACCGCCACCTGTGCCGAGTTCACGGATTCGCCTACTGCATTTACGGCAGTAACCACATAATAATAGGTTGTGCCATTCGTAACACTTGTATCGCTGTAGCTTGTGCCGCTAACCGCAGTCGCTACTGTCGTGTATGGCCCGCCCGTTGTTGCAGCGCGCTTCACATTGTAGCTCGTTGCGCCAGGCGTCGTGCTCCAGCTCAGGCTCGCCTGTGCATTGCCAGCTGTTCCTGTCAGTGTCGCCGGAGCGCCAGGAACGGTTGGAGCTGCTGGCGTACCCAGCAAACGGTCATACTCGGCATAAGCCGTTGCAATATCTACCTGCGACCAGAAACGGTGGTACTTGAACGTCGGTACGCCGTTATCCCATGTTTGCGTCGTATTGTTCCACGACGTGTTGTATAGATTGGACAAGTACGACCATTGCGGATCCTGCTGAATCAGTGGACGCAAATCAGCGTAGCCGATATAGACGCCATTGCCGCCTTTTGCCGGATCGGAGGCTACTGCACCGCTGCCCGGAAGCGCGTTGCCTTGGCCAAACGTCCCCGTCCATCCGCTCGGGAAGTAAATTTCCTTCGTGAAGTAGCGGTTGTAATCTGCACGCTGCTCTTCTGTGACGATACCAACGCCATCATTGAAAGTCCAAGCCGTATCAAGGAGCTTCCCAGCCATTTCCTTCGCTTCGGCTGCCAGCGGCGTCAGGCTTCCCGTCTCTGCCTGCGTACCCGCTGCGAAGAACGCGAGTGCTTTAACGTAAGTGCCGAGCGCGCCAACGTCCTGGCTCGGATTAATCGTAGTCGCATGGTAGGTCGGATTGCCTGTGTAGGAGCTAAAGCCATTCCATGTATCCGGCTGGCCATTCCACTCTTGGCCTCCCGGAATCCAGAACTCGCCTGGCGCAGCTACAGTCGCTACGTTCACATTGGTTCCGCCCAGTATACGCTGGCCTTGCGCATTCAAATAGTAGCCGTCAGCGTCAGTAACCGGACGCTCATCAACGAATACATAATCCAATGTCCAGTCCACCCACTTCTGGATAACGGTTTTCGCCATTTGGAAGTTTTCCGAGCTAAGGTCGCCATTTTCAGCCAAAATATAATACAGCTCAGCTACGCGCTCAAGCGGCCATACTTGGAAGCCAAACCAAGTGTTCGAATCCGGATCATGATAAACCGGAGCTTCATCATAAGCCATGCCGTAGAATTTGCTCACGCCTGCCGGGTAAGCGGAATATTGGCCATTCCAGCTGTTCGTTGCACCACCGCCCATTGCGCCTTCAGACGATTGCAGCCACGTATAAAATTCCAGCTGGCGTTTAAGCGATGCGTTCCAGTCCGTCTGTGCCGTCGCAGACGAAGGGATAAGTCCGCCATCCTGAGTTGAAAGCGCATATGCGGCAACCGGGTTTTGGTAAGCCTGGTGCGCATGGCTTGCGCCGATACGCCAAGCCCAGTTTCCAGCGCCTTGCTCCAAGCCGCCGCCCCACGACGTATACCATGCCATCAAATACGAGCTGGCATCCTTGCCCGTTCCCGGAGTTGGCGTTCCGCCGCTAGCGCTTCCAATTTTTTGGAAGTATTTATCATACATGCCGTAACGGAGATAATCGCCCATCTTTTTCGCTTTATTCAAGTAAGCGGTATTGTTGTAGCCAAGCTCCTTCGCCCAATACATCACTTGTACGGCGCGGCCGTCCGCATCCGTCGCATTCGTGTAGCGCCACTGCTTAGCAGGCGCCTGATTTTCCTTCGTGAAGAGGGACATGAAGCCTTCGCCTGTTTTGCCGAAGGTCTGATTGTCCTGAGATGGATGCGGGATTGCCTCCCACACCGACTCCTGCTCGCCGCGCTGGAACGTATTAACGTAAGTAGATGTATGCGTTGGGTTTAGAAGATTCCCATAATTGTACCAATTGTCAACGTCGATCAACCAATGCATCAAATACGTTTGGTTGTTGCCGTACGTCGCTTTCAGCTCGGCATCCAGCGGATCTTTGCCCGCGGCATATTTGCCGGAAAGCTGCACCGGATATTGATCCGGGAACGGCTTTTCATCTGCATACGTCGCTGGGCTGTTCGGATTGTAAAAGCTCATCGTCGGCTGCTCTTCCTTGCCGTCTCCTTCATTGACTGGAATGATATACTTCTCCATATTGTCCCAGGCTGCTTCCAAATGGCTCCAGTCCTGCGTATAGTGGCCATACAGCGTCTCCAGCCATAGCCAGTAGCTGTAAGCCTCGGAAGTACTCATATGACCGTAATCCGGCGCTTCACTAATCAGCGTCTCAATGGAGTGATAAGGAATGCCTTCCGGTGAAAAATAACCGTTCGCCGGATTTTTGATCTGGTCGTACATTTGCAGGAAGCGCGACTGCTCAATGCTGACTGCCGCAGCAGCAGCCGCGGATACTTTGGGCGTAGAGCCCCAAAGTCCGGTGGACAGCGTGACGAGCAGCGTTGTTGATAGGACGAGTCCCGTTACTTTTTTCGAAGCTTTCAACGTAAATATCGGTTTCATATCTTCTTACCTCCCTAATTTGGAATAGCAGCTAACTTCTATTACTAAGGTTCGATTCCCCATACAAGCGTTCCGTTCTGGTAAAGCGTCACCTTGCTCCAATCGACGAATGATGTTTTTGTTGCATCGAAGGAATAGTCATTCGCTTCGTTTAAATTCGACCAGTCTGTTTTTGAAATGCGGCCTTGAATTTGACCGCTGCTGCCGCCTGCGCTGATCGAGCCTGCAGCTGTCGTAAAGGTGAGCTCCAAATACGTATCTGCCGTCGTAGTCGGCGTGCTCATCGTCACGAATGCGGCCTGCACATTGCTGCTGCCGATCTGTGCATAATCGCTCCAGAACTGATGAGACTGCGTGCCATCAGCTGTGAAGTAATAGCGAAGCTTAAGCGTATTCATAGCTACAGCGCTTGAACCGTTGTTGAAAATTTCAAACTGCGGCATCATCGCATTGTTCGTGGCATTCGTATCAGCTGCTCGGTACTGTACCTTCAGGCCATCAGCCGGAGTCTGCGTCGGCTGTGGCGTCGGACTTGGCGTCGTCGTTGGTGTTGGCGTCGACGACGGTGTCGGTGTTGGTGTTGGTGTCGGCGTTGGCGTCGGTGTCGGTGTCGGTGTTGGTGTCGCAGATGGTGTAGGAGTTGGTGTTACGCCTCCTCCATCAGGTGTTTGCCCAAATACGAGCGTTCCTGCATCGTATACCGGGATTTTCGCCGTCTTCACCGTTTGACTGGATGTAAGCCCTGCGTAAGAATAGTCATTGGCCGGATTCCATGCCCCTTGAGGACCGGAAATACGGAACTGGATTTCCTTGCGGAAATGCGGTTGGCCGCCAGGGTAGATTTTCGTGCCTGTAAAGTCCGCCAGCACATAATAAATGTGATTTGCCTCGTCAAATGGCTTCAGGCTAACGGCTGCGCCTTGATTATAGTTGGCAGTGACACTTACATTAGCTGCGGTGTAGCCAGCCGCATATACCTCACTTAAATCAATGAAGTAGCGGAAGGACAATTTGTCTCCCATACGGGCGGGCCATGCCGATTGATTATTCAGGAAAGCTTTGATTTCAGTAAAATTCGAGCTGGACTGATTCACTTGCGCTTCTACAAACATTTCATCGGCCTTCGTTTCGGCCGGAGGGAAGTTTGCAAGCGGCTGCTGGCCTGCGCCGTATAGCAGGTTCATTTTTGCAAGGGAAGCCGTAAAGCCTGCGTTGTAGTCCGTCGCTACCTCATTGCTGACGTAGTCGGTTATGGAATCGGTGTATTGATCCGATGCATTCGGTCCGCCAACCAATGCGCCATAAAGCGTATGACGGTGCGAGGTCGGGTTGCTTAGGCTGTCCGTCCACGAGCTGTGTGAAGTACGATGATGCGGGTGCTCCGGTGCATTTACGCCATAACCGACCACGTAGCTGCTGTTACGCGGATTATCGCCAAGCATATATTTAATCTGGCTAACGGCAAAATCGTTATAGCGCGCTTTTTTGACTGGGTCCGCTACAAAATCCGAATATACAAATGCCAGGAAAGAAGCATTCGCCGCATAGCGCAGGGAGCCCCATGAATCCAGCCATGCCAGGCCGCCCGGCGAATACGTAATTCGCGATCCGTTTGTTCCAACGGTCCAATAGTTCAAATTGCGCTCAGTCGATGCGATAAAGTCACTCGCCTCTGGTCTGCCAAGCTCAGACGTAATCCGGGCGAGCAGCAATTGCGCGCCATAACGCTTGTCATCCCAGCCGATTGTCCATTTGTAAGCCCAAGTGTTGCTTGAGCTGTCTGTATCCCAGTCATAAGCGGATTGAATGGCTTTATTCAAATAAGCGTTATCCTCTGTTGCCAGATACAGCCAAGTTGCTGCCCAAGTCAGCTCATCTTTATATCCGCTCCACGAATTGTAGAAAGAAGCAACATCGGTAATACAATCTGAGTATTTGCCCCGGTATGTGTCTGCAAAACTGTAAAGCTCCTTCGCGTGCTGGAGCAGAAGCGCAGAATAAGCCGGATCTGATTGCTTAAACACGATAGAGGAGGAAGCGAGTGCCGCCGCCGTCTCTCCTGCCAAGTCCGAGCCACGGCAGGTTTCCGTGATTTTAAAAGAAGGACGCGCCATTTGCATCACTTCTGCTGGTCCCCACCAAGCATGATCGGCATTGCCGGCTCCAACCTGCCCCCAAAGCTCATTAGGCGCTGTATGCGCTCTCACAAAATAATCGGTAGCCCACTTCAAATTGTCCAAAATCTCGTTCAACTGGCCAGCCTGCTCATAGCCTTCCTTATATTCATAAACCGACCATGCCAGCATAGTAGCTGAAAAAGCCATCGGAAGCCCAAATTTCACATGATCCCCAGCATCATACCAGCCGCCTGTCAAATCGACGCCATGATCGGCTCCGTCGAGCAAACCGGAATCGCCACGCCATTCGACACGGTTCGTGTCCGGAAGCGGTCCTGAACGCTGAGTCTCATAAAAATAAATCGCTTTCTGCAATGCCTCTGCATAATTATAATTACCTGCCGCCTGGACGCTCGAGATTGGCTGCAATGGCACGCTTCCTAGCAGCAGTGCGATTGCAAGCGCCTGAACGAGCACCCATTTGATCCGCATTTTGCGGTTTTTACTCAAAACCAACAACTCCTCTCATCTTTTTCACTGCCACTTGCTTCGTATTGGCATTGTCTCTGTTCTCTCCTCCTCCCGCTTCTATTCCGTCGCCCTCCCCACTGTATAAACTAATACGAGGGTCTAATACCATTTTATAGGATCAAATTCAGGTGGCACTAGTCCTTTAAATGACTTCTTTACTGTCACTTTAATGACTTTTTTGACGTTTTTTTCGTACAACCCCTACTTAAGCCATTCCTTTTTTAGGGATAATAGTACAAATTGTTCCATCATCTAGGAGCAGTTCCAGCCCACCGCTTGGGATGCCTAAAAAAACAAAAAAGACCCGAATGCCTTTCGCCTAGCCAGCGAAAACATTCAAGTCTTATGGAGTGTGTCCTTCCAGATCTATATGAGAACTTGAGGATTATTGCAAGCACGTTCTATTTTTTCTTTTTCAATAGCGGCCCAAACAAGGAGATCAAAATAATGATCAAGCTGACCGAGGCTATCCCATAAGCATAACCCCCATGAAACACGAGCTGCGGCTGAGCGGGCAGAAGACGATGAGCAAACACAACGAATCCAAAATACGCTCCCAGAGTAACCAGACTTATTGCACAAGTAATCCAAACGGATTGGCGCTTCGGCATGAAAGCTCCCTTTCTTAACGCGATCAACAGCCCACAAGCCAATGCAGAGGATAAAATGATATAAGCGATGGTTTCATATAACGGAATAATCAATTCCCCAGTGAAGCCCATTATAAAACGCCATAAAAGCAATAAAGGAAGCAAGAGGGCATACGTTTCAAGCTGCTCCCGCTTTGTTGGCTTAGGCAATTCCCGAATGATTTCATCACAATAGGACTTAGGATTTTGCCCAAAAACCTGCTCGAACGATTTCCCATCTTGTTGGGCCGTTAATAAATGGTCCTCCAGCTCCATAAGTATTTCACTGGCTTTCTTGTCAGAAACAGAGCTGCTGCGAACGTAAAACTTCATTTCGTTTAATAACGTTTCATTTCGTGGATTCAGCATCCTACACACCTTCATTTCCTAAAATTTGGTTTACTGCGACACTTAGCTCTTTCCATTTGCCGCGAAACAGCTCAAGCTGCTGCTCCCCTTCCGGGGTCAGACGATAATATTTGCGGTTTGGCCCAGATGCAGAGGGCCGCTGCGTACTCGTTATAATCTGCTCTTTCTCCAATCGAAGCAAGAGTGGATATATGCTGCCTTCCTTAGCGAACACGAAGCCATTTACGGCGAGCTTCTCCATAATTTCATACCCATATGTCTCCTCCTCAGCTATAACTGCCAGCAGACATCCTTCCAGTACCCCTCTAACCAATTGACTAGACACGATCAAACCTCCATTTCGCAGCCATCCCACTATATTGCAAAGCAAGGTAGCGGATTAAAAAAAGAACTAACTTGTATTGCAAGTTAGTGACTTAATCTTATAATGGTTCCCCCTTTTTTGCAAGCCCAACATTTTTCGATCAAAAAAAACCGCTCCACAAGCTGGCGCATGATGCACACTGGCCTGTGGAGCGGTCTTTGGTTATCCAATCGCTACTACGAAAAAAATTAGGACTTGAGCAAAGCTAAAAATTCGGAGCGCAGAGCCGGATTGGAACGGAACTCTCCGCGCACCGCCGACGTCACCGTCATGCTGCCAGGCTTCTTCACCCCGCGGGAGCACATGCACAAATGCTCGCCTTCCACGACGACCATAACGCCATGCGGCTGCAATTCCTTGTCTAAAATATCCGCGATTTGGCTCGTTATCCGCTCCTGTACTTGCAAGCGTCTTGTAACGGCTTCTACTAGGCGAGCCAGCTTGCTGAGGCCAGCAATCTTGCCGCTTGGAATGTAACCAATATGTGCTTTGCCGAAAAATGGCGCCATATGATGCTCGCACTGGCTGTAATAGATAATATCTTTTACAATAACCAGCTCTTCATGCTGTTCATCGAACGTAACGCCTAGCACCTCGCTCGGATCAACCTCATAACCTGCGAAAATCTCTTCATACATGCGGGTGACGCGTGCAGGCGTCTCCAGCAGCCCTTCCCTTTCCACATTCTCGCCAACAAGCTTCAAAATTTCCTTCACATGAAATTCAATCTGCTCCCGGTTCTGAATGACTTTAGAGTTGACGTAATCTTTCTTTCCCGCCATGCGGACCACCCTCTTTTTCGCTAATCAACAGCTGATGCCGTTATCTGCGCGGCATCTTCTGATTTTTGTTCATATTCTGGTTCTGGTTTTTCATCATGTTCTGGGCACGCGTCATCTGCTGCTTATTCAGATTATAGCCCATTTGCTTCGCCATCTTTTGAATCATTTCTGGATCGCTTTGCATTTTCTCTAGCTGTTTGCGCAAGTAGAATACGCCGATGAAAAACCCACCGACTGCCCCCACGATTAATGTCACAATCGGAATAATGTAACTCCACATAAAAAGCAACTCACCTGACCCTTTCCCGACTTAAACTTGTCTATAATGACCCCTATAATAGCATGTAAACTTGACATTCGCAAACGTTGGAAGCGCAAACGGCGTACCCTATTCCAGCAGCCGCCAAACGCAGGCGGCGGCTGGATCAACGAGGGACCGTATCGGCTCCTTCTGCTAGCGAATGCAGCGCCTGCTCCATATAGCGCCGCGCGTCATCATCCGCCTCCTGCAGCAATGCCTGCCGGATCGCTTCCTCTGCCTCTGCGCCGCCAATGCGGCCCAGCGACCATGCTGCCGTTCCCCGCATAACCGGGCGGACATCCTGGCGCAGCACTTGAATGAGGTCCGGAACTGCACTGGGATCTTTAAAATTGCCCAGCGCAATAACGGCATTGCGCTGAATGGGCTTTTTGCCCCTCCAAGCAGAAGAGCTGCTCGCATATAGACGTTGAAATTCTTTATTGCCAATCGTCAGCAGTGGGGTAAGCAGCGGCTTAACCAGCTCATGATCCGGCTGAAGCTCTGGCTGATGCGTCCAGTTTTTGCCCCGGTTTACCGGACATACTGTCTGGCATGTGTCGCAGCCGTACAGGCGGTTGCCGATTTTTCGCATGTAGCCGTCTTCTACAAAACCTTTCGTCTGAGTAATAAACGAAATGCAGCGGCTCGAATTAAGCTGGCCTGGGCCCACGAGCGCATCCGTCGGGCAAGCATCAATGCATTTGGTGCATTCGCCGCAGCCATCGGTCACTTCCTCATCTGGCTCCAGCGGCAAATTCGTAATCATTTCGCCAAGGTAGATCCACGAGCCAAGATCCTCGGACAATATTGCACAGTTTTTGGCGCTCCAGCCTAGTCCAGCGCGCTCGGCAACGGCCCGATCGGATAAAGCTCCAGTATCGACCATGCTTTCAGCCCGAAAGCCCGGTACGCGCTCTACGAGCCAAGCTTCAAGCCGCCCAAGCCTGTTCCTCAGCACCTTATGATAATCCTCGCCCCAAGCCGAGCGGGACAAAATGCCCCTTCTCGCTCCCGGCTCCGATTTAGGTGGTTGATGGAGCTTGGAGGGATAAGCGATCGCGATGGCGATAATCGATTGCGGCTGGTCAAACAACAGCGCCGGATTGGTACGCTTGTCAAGGTCCGGCTCTTCGAAACCAGACTCGTAGCCAAGCTCACGGTGCGAAATAAGCCGCTGCTTCAAGGTGGTGAACGGATCAGCAGAAGCGACGCCAATTTTGTCGATGCCGAGGCTGCGCGCGGCGGCTTTCATTTCTTTTTTCAATGCAGCGTAATACGCTCGTTCCTCCATCCCTTCACCTCCCATAAGCTTAAGCCTGATGTTTGATTCGCCGTTCTCCAATCACTATGGCTGGGTCTATAAACGCTTTAATTAAATCTATAACGACTTTATTTGTTTGTATGGCCATACGATAAACTGCGCCTTGCCCTCAATCGCTGAAAGCGGAACCGTTCCAAACATCCGGCTGTCCTTGCTCGCCCGCGCATGACGGTTGTCGCCCATCACATAATAACTGCCTGCCTCAACGGTGAGCGGCATCATGTCCAAATCCTCAATGTCCGTATCAATATACGGTTCGTCCACAAGCTCGCCATTGCGATACAAATGCTTGTCCGAAATTTCAATTTGGTCCCCTGGCAAGCCCACGACGCGTTTTACCAGCAGCTCCTGCTCTTTGCCAAACGCAGAGGGGTCCTCCAAAATAACGACATCGCCGATTTTGGGCGTACCGATCAAATAAACGAATTTATTTACAAACAGCCATTCCTTCTCCTGCAAGGTAGGCTCCATGGAATGTCCCTCTACGGTCGAAAGATTAAACACAAACAGATGCAGCACTGTAACGAGAATGAACGATATGCCAACGGTTTTTACCCATTCCCAAAGCTCCTTCGACCAGCCCGGGCGCTTAAGCGCTCCAAGCTGCTCCTGTCCTTCAGCTTCGCCGCTGCTGCCGCCGTCAAATGAAAATCTATCCATTCCTTAACCGCCTCCGCCCTATAAGCTTGTGCGCCATGTTTCATAATAAGCGATAATCACTTCGTCATCAAAAGGAACAGCTTGCTCGTCCATCCGCAAAAGCAGCTCATCCAGCCCTTGCAGCACATGCTCCTGCACATCTCGCGGGTAGTCGTACTTCGCTTTATGAAGCTCGAACTCATCCTCATCTACAACCTCTCGGCTGCCGTCTGGCAGTCGGATGACATCCAAATCGTAGTCGATATAGGTGAGCAGCTCACTATCCCAAGCAAATGGTGAAGCGAGATTGCAGTAATAGCGAATACCGCCTTCCTCAAGCAGCGCAACCACATTATACCACTGTCCGGGCAGAAAAAAAGAAACCGCAGGCACCTGGCTCATCCAAACCTTGCCGCTGGCCTCCACAATGGGTGTCTCAAAGTTGATCGTCACCTTAAAGCCAAGTGCGGCATGCTGCGGAATGAGCAGAGGTGCCGGAATAAGCCAATTATGCTGCCAAATGCGGTGGATGCTGCCATCGTGCTTGGAGCTCCTGATGACGCAATGCTGATAGGGATCCATGTTGTTCTCCTTCTTGCAGGCGCTAAGCGCAGCGCTTAAATAGCCCTCTTTATAAAATAGAAAAGCATATCCCATCGCCAAAAGCAATGGCGATGCAGATATGCCCTGCAAACGGTTATTGGACAGCCAGAGGCTTGTCCTAACCTGCTATAATACTTAGCTGTTGGAAAGAGCGGAAAAAATCTTTGGACACATAGCCCAGCGATTCATAAAGCGGCAAAACGGCTTCATTATGCTCATCAGCTGTAATTAAAATTTTCTTTACTTGGCGTTGTTGGAATCTTAGGCGCAAAGACTCGATAAGCGCTTTGCCAATTCCTTGACGCTGATGGTCCGCATGAACCGCAACACGATAATAGTAGCCCGTGTTATTATCAATCGTACCGATAATGACACCTACAACTTCCGACTCATAGAGAGCGACGAGAACAAGCTCGCTATCCCATGACAATTGACGCGCAAAAGCTTCCATTGTTTGCTCGTAACATTCTTCAGTTAATACATCCGCAAGAAGAGCCGTTAGCAACCTGTAATCTGATAATTGGAAGGAACGAACATTCATTATCGATACACACCTCTATACCATGTCATTGTGCTGCAATTTAATCATTATACTACATCTTCTATCGTTTTCCTTCACAAAATTTTAAAATTTGTTTAAAAAAATCTAAGAATTTAGCGAATTATGACTGAAAACGCTTTAAATTAAGCGCTTACATAAAGTTTTAGCCGATTTTCGTGCATTTGATTGGTTTTTCTCCCGCTTATGCATAATTACTTTAACAATATGACATGCTACTTAAGTCTACCTTATCTATTAAAATTCGACTTTTGAAACATCAATGTTGATTTATGTGATTGGATAGGGGATAATAAGAAGAGTAATTTACATATTCTAATTTTAGGAGGCTGTTTATATTATGGCACATCAATTACCAGCACTTCCGTATGCTAATAACGCTCTTGAGCCCCACATCGACGCTCTGACGATGGAAATCCATCACGACCGTCACCACAACGCTTATGTAACAAACCTGAACGCTGCTTTGGAGTCCGCTCCTGAGCTGCAAGGCAAATCCATTGAGGATTTGATTGCTGATCTGGCTAGCGTACCTGAAGCGATCCGTACAGCGGTTCGCAACAATGGCGGTGGACATGCTAACCACAGCCTGTTCTGGGAAACAATCGGTCCTGACGCTGGCGGCGCTCCAACTGGCGCACTGGCAGCTGCGATTGATAGCGAGCTGGGCGGCTTCGATACATTCAAAGCTGACTTTGCAAAAGCTGCTGCTACCCGCTTCGGAAGCGGCTGGGCATGGCTTTCCGTGAAAGACGGCAAGCTTAAAGTTGCAAGCCTGCCGAACCAAGACAGCCCGATCATGGAAGGCGAAACACCGCTTCTTGGTCTGGACGTTTGGGAGCATGCTTACTACCTGAACTACCAAAACAAACGCCCTGACTACATTGCAGCGTTCTGGAACGTTGTAAACTGGGCTGAAGTTGGCAAACGTTACGAAGCAGCTGTTAAATAATACAGCTTGCCGTTTAAAGCGGAGTCTCCACTTGGAGGCTCCGCTTTTTTTATATAAGCCGATTATAATTCCCCCCTTATAATGGGCTTATATTTCACCCGCGAAACGGCAGCTTTGCCGCCAGAGGACGGTGACAGCCGTTTACGCTTGGTTGTTTTCCAGCTTTCCAGTAAAACTATGCACAAGGATAGGCATTCGCCGCATAACATGAAGTAGGATAGTTAAATGCCTAACTCGACGTGCAAAGGAGTCTGACCTATCGCATGAACGATACTTACGGTTTCACCAATGAGCAAGTGCAGATTTATGTCCCGCCATCTCCGTCTTCCCGCGCAGGGCAAGACTGCGGCTGTGGCGGCCCGCGCATGCTGATGCCCGGAATGCCTGGCGGCGGCCCGGGACTATTCCCGCCTGGACCGGGGCCAGGGCCATTCCCTCCGGGACCAGGGCCATTCCCTCCGGGACCAGGGCCGTTCCCTCCGGGGCCAGGGCCATTCCCTCCGGGACCAGGGCCATTCCCTCCGGGACCAGGGCCATTCCCTCCGGGACCAGGGCCATTCCCTCCGGGACCAGGGCCATTCCCTCCGGGACCAGGGCCATTCCCTCCGGGACCAGGGCCGTTCCCTCCGGGACCAGGGCCGTTCCCTCCGGGGCCGTTCCCACCGTTCCCATTCCCGATTCCGCTGCCGATTCCTATTCCGTTCCCTCCGGGACCACAAGGGAGGGTAACGGTCGTTATTAACGGAGGACGGGTGTTTCCAAACGTTACTCAGGCGTACCGAGTTATCCACCGTATCGGCATGACGATTTATCAGGCGCTGTGGGAAACCGGAGTTGTCCGGTTTGGCTTCAACGGACAAATTACTTCGATCAGCGGCATTCCGATCGGTGGCAATATCAGCTATCTGCTGCGCCTGAATGGCAGAGTTATCCCATCCACGCTGCTGAGCTTCCCGCTTCAGCGCAATGACGCCGTAGCTCTGGAACTGATTTACTCCCCTTCTGGCCGCCAGAGCGATGAGGATTTAGCTGACATTTCCGATGTCACACAGCAGTCCTAAAATAATGGATAAAAAAAGAGCGGGCCTACGAATAACGTAGGCCCGCTCTTTCCAATTCCTGACCAGCTTCAGCTCCCGCTGCAACAAGTGGACAAGCTTTCCTTTATTCCTTGACGCCGCCGAGCGTCAGCCCCGTAACGAAGTATTTTTGCAAAAACGGGTATACGATAATAATCGGCACGGTAGCTACAACTGTAATAGCAGCCCGGATCGACGCTGGCGTTACGATGTTCGCCTGAATATTTTTGCTGCTGGCGAAGGCCGACTCTGCTGTGCCTCCAACGCTCATATTGGCGGATTGCAGCTTTTTCATCAGCTCATATTGCAGCGTGCTTAAGTTAATATTCGAGGAATTATATAAAAAAGTATCGAACCAGCTATTCCATTGCCCCACCGCGACGAACAGCGCAATCGTAGCAATGACGGGCAGGCTGAGCGGCAATATGATCCGCATAAAGATCGAGAAATGCGTCGCCCCATCTATTTGCGCAGATTCTACCAGGCTCTCGGGCAAGCCTTCCATAAAGGATCGCATGACTATAAGGTTGAACGCGCCAATAAGTCCCGGGATGACATACACCCAAAACGTCCCGTACAGATGGAGGTTTTTAATGAGCATATAGGTTGGAATCAGGCCGCCGCTGAAGTACATCGTAAAGATGAAGATGAAGGAAATCGGCCCCCGCAGCACATAATCCTTGCGGCTTAATGTATAGGCCAGCATTGCTGTGCAGAACACGCTGCTTACTGTACCGAGCAGCGTCCGGGCAACGGAAATAAAGAAAGCATGATAAATGAGCCCATCCTGAAACAGCGTGCTGTAATTAAGTGTCGTGAACTCTCGCGGCCACAGAAAGGTGCTGTCCCGAACCGTATCCTGCGCCTGATTAAAGGAAACGGCGAGCGTGTTCAAAACCGGATAAAGCGTAAGCACGAGCAGTGCTAGCAGAAATACGGTATTGCATAGGTCAAAAAGCAAGTCAGCTGCCGACCTCTTTGACCTGCTGAGTGTCGTCGTTGTCATCGTCTCCTCCTGTTCCCTATCGCCTAGCATGAGTGTAAAACAGGCTTTTGCCCTCCAGGACCGGGCGGCAAAAAGCTCATTTTTTCTCCGATTAAAACAGCCTCTCCTGCCCCATCCGCTTCGCCATGCGATTCGCGGCCAGCAGCAGCACGACGCTGATAACCGTCTTGAAAATGCCGGCGGCGGTTGCAAACGAGAACCGCGACAAATTAATGCCGTATTTTAGTACAAATATATCGATCGTCTCGGAATAATCCACCACCATTGGTGTTTGCAGCAAATATTGCTGTTCAAAGCCCGCATCCAAAATATGCCCAATATTCATAATAAGCAGAATAACGATGATGCTGCGAATGCCGGGCAGCGTAATATGCCTTATTTTTCGAAACCGTCCCGCTCCATCGATGCTTGCCGCCTCATAGAGCGAAGGATCAATCGTCGTCATCGCTGCCAAATAAATAATGGCACTCCAGCCGATCTCCTTCCACACATTTGAGGCGCCAATAATCCACCAAAAATAATGCTGCTCGGAAAGCCACATGATCGGCTCCTTAATAATATGCAGGCTCACTAGCAGTTTGTTGACAGCCCCATCTATGGAAAGCACGTTCATAATCAAGTTCGCGGCCACAACCCACGATAAAAAATGCGGCAGGTAGCTGACCGTCTGGACGATACGCTTGAACATGATTTTGCGCACCTCATTGAGCAATAGCGCCAGACCGATCGAGCTGACGAAGCCGAACACAAGATTAATCAAGCTCATCGCGAGCGTATTGCGTATGACGCGGATAAAGTTCTCATCTTGAAACAATTCGCGAAAGTTGGCCAGCCCCACCCATTCGTTATCCAGCATCGCCGAGCCAAGCTTATAATTTTGAAAAGCCATCATCCACCCATACAGCGGCAAGTATGCAAAAATAATGACGTACACCACAAAAGGAATCGACATGACCATTAGCGCCTTCTGGCTGCGCAGCTTGCTCCACTTGCCCCGACTTTTTTTGATTCCGGCATGCTCTTTCACTCGCTCAACCGTTACAGACATCGCACGCTCTCTCTCCCTCCTCGCCGCGAGCTCCTTACCAATTCTCTTGGCGGTCCTTCACCTTCGTCGTCAGCTCATCGAGCCAGCCTTGAACGTCCAGCTTCTCTACGGCAGCGACATATTCATTCCAATATTTTTCGAAGTCATCGGCGTTTTTGGCAACGACCATTTGCGGTGGATATTTTTTATTAATATCGTTAAGCTTCTGGTTGAATACTTTGTTTGTCTCCGTCAGCTCGATGCTCCAGAGCGGGAAATATTTGCGGTTCAGATTCGGGCCGTCGAACAGCTCCTCGTAAGTCGTTGCGCCGTAAGCCTTCAGCAGTTCCTTATCCATTTCATCATATCCGGCGGCAATCTCTTCCGGCTGCTGATACTGCTGGTAGCTGTTGCCGTCAGCCATCGTGCCCGAAGAGCCTGGCCAGTACCAGAGGATGTTGCCGGTTGTTTTCAAGCCGTTTTTCGGATCGGCAAAAAAGTCCCGCTGCTCCTGATTGCGATAAAACCGCCCGGTGTCGCTGACCGTATAGTCTTCGCCCGCCACGCCCCAGTTGCGCAGCAATTGTCCTTCTTCGCTTGCCATGTAATCGGCATATTTGATCGCCGCTACAGGATCCTTCGCATTTATCGTAATCGAGAAGCCCATATTGTAATTCATCGAAGGCACATCCAAATAATCCGGCTGAATGGTATCATCGAAGGTAAGCTGGAGCGGCACAAACATCCGGTTCGCCTTGCCCTGCTGCTTCAGGGAGTCAAGCGCCGTCTGGAACTGCCACTTCTGGTCAAACATCCCCAGCACCCGGCCGCTGGACAGCTTAGCCAAATACTGCTCATAGTTCATCACAAAGGCTTCCTTATCGATCATGCCTTCCCGGTACATTTCATGCAGCTTGGCGTAATACCGCTTCGTAATGTTTTCGTCCGTCTGATAGAAGGCCAGCTTGTTCGCCACCGGGTCAACAATAGCCCGAGAATCGTTAGGGCCGCCGGCCAAAAATTGCATCGCAGTCGTCAACGTGAAATTGCGGTTGTCATAGGTCAAAATTTCAAAAGGAATCGTATCCGCGCCATCGATTTGCGGGTATTTTTTATAATAGGCGCGCAAAACATCGACGTATTGGTCAAACGTCGTAATTTTCGGATAGCCTGCGTCCTTGAGCACTTCCTTCTGTATCCAGAAGGCTGCGCTAATGCCCTTAATCGGCGTCCCCGTAGGCGCAACCTGCGGCAGCGCATAAATATGTCCATCTGCTGTTTTCAGCCGTTCCCAATAGGGCCCATAGATGCGCTTAATGTTCGGGGCATGCTGCTCAATTAAATCCTCCAGCGGGATAAGCGCATTCGCATCCTCGAATTTAACCGTCTGATCCGTATTGATGAGGTCAGGGTAATCGCCTCCGGCGATCATTACCCCTACCTTCTGCTCCTTCTCGCCGACGAGCCGCTCATATTTGATCTTTACTCCTGTTTTCTGTTCAATCATGTCGCCAATTTTTGTATGCTCGGGAACATTGTCGCCGGGATCAAAGATGAAATAGCTGAATGTGGTCAGTTCCTCGCCGCTGTTATTTTTGCTGGTGCCAGCAGCCGTATTCGTACTCTCCGTGCTGCATCCTCCTACTATCATCGACAAGGCCAAAGATGCCCCCATGATCCATGTAAGCGCTATTTTTTTACTCAAGATCGTTGCCACCCTCCCTTTAATATAAATTAACTGTATCAAACAGGAAGCTGCCCAGGTACCCGAAAAACCTTAACATCATACCCCGCAAATCTAATGAGATTGACAGCTATTGCTTCAGCTATGGGCTGGTAAATTACCAAATTCTCTTAATTTAGGGTAGCTATTTCAACAAATAAGTGTTAATTTTACTAATGAAAACGCTTAATTAGCTTTCAAATGACACTATTATACTAACAGAATGGTTTTGTTAGTTTTTAGCCAAAGGAGCAGCACGCGATGAAAATGATGCAAAACCTCCGTCCCTTCCGCTGGAACGACTTGCGGCTGCGAAACAAGCTGATGATTTTATATTTTGCCGCTGTTTTTATTCCGGTCATGCTGACGAATACGTTTTTCTATACGATCACCGCAGGCAATGTCAGAACGGAGAAGGTCCAGGACCTTCGGCAATCGCTTGAAAGAAACAAGGATAACTTTCGCAAAATGCTGGAGGGCGTCATCAGCTTCTCCTCGGTCATCTATAATGATGGCGTCCTCTATAGCGCATTGGATCGCACTTATGCGAGCGAAAGCGAAGTTATTGCAGCCTATGGCGAGGTGCTGAACAACTCGATTAACCGCTTCGTGCCACTGAATAAGCAGTTTTATAATGCGTATTTGTTTACCGACAACGACAGTCTGATTCACTCGGGCCTCCTGCAATTCATCGACTTGCAGACGAAGCAGGAGGGCTGGTATCAAGCGACTACCGATCAGGCGCGAAGCCGAAAATGGCTGCTTTATACGAACACGCCGACCGCGACTTGCAGGCAAACTGGGGCAACAGCTGCTTCGTTAGCAGCCAGCGAGGAGACAGGCGCGGGAGCAGGGTCGGCCGAATGCGGCGCTCCTTATTTGAGCGTGATTCGCGAGCTTGATTTTTACAAAGCCTATTCCAGCTACCATAAAATTCTCAGAGTAGATATTTTGCCGCATTATTTGGAAAACACATTGTTCGATCATTCGTTTCCCGGTGAAATTTATTTACTGAATCCTCAGGGCGATGTCATTTATTCGTCGGAGGCAGAGCCGCCAGCTTTCATCCATGAAGAAGCTCAACGGGGCAAAACCATTATCGCCAGCGCGTTTGAAGGCGTCGATTATCTGAAAGGCTGGGAGATGGTAGGCATCTACCCTAATGAGGTTGTCAATCAAAGCCTGCTTGATTCGCGCAAATTTATTATTTATTTGACGTGCGCAAATCTGCTATTTCCGAGCATTATTATTTTGCTCATTGCCCGGTCGCTCAATCTTAGGCTGGGCATGCTGCTCGGCGGCATTAAACGGGTGAAAAACCAGCGCTTTGAAATGCTGAAGGCCAAACCGGCATCCGATGAAATCGGGCAGCTGACCGAGGAATTTAACCGAATGACGCAGCAGATCAACGGCCTCATCCAAGATGTGTACGTGGCGGAGCTGGACCGGAGGCAGGCGCAGTTTAATGCTCTGCTAAGCCAAATTAATCCGCATTATTTGTTTAATACGCTTGATGCCATTCGAATGAATTGCGTCATTAAAGGTGAAGAGGAAACGGCATCGGTCATTAAGCTGCTCGGCCGCGGCTTTCGCCGATCGCTGAGCTGGGGCGAGGATATGATTCCGCTTCAAGAGGAGATGGCATTCGTCACCGACTATTTGGACATTCAGCATTTCCGCTTCGGCCACCGTCTCTCCTATCAGCTCGATATTGATGAGGAGGTGCTGGAGCTGCCCCTGCCGAAAATGAGCATCCTTCCGCTCGTTGAAAATGCCTGCATTCATGGCATTGAATATTCCGAGCAGCCCGGCAGCATTACCGTATCGGCTAAGCTTCACAGCACTCGCGTAGTCATTCGCGTGTCGGACAATGGCATTGGCATGGAAGAGGAGAAGCTCAGACACTGGCTTGCCCGACTGGAGCAATCCGGCGTGCAGCATCAGCAGGGCAAGCATGTGGGGCTGAAAAATGTATATGACCGGCTCAAGTGGCATTTTGGGAGCGAGTTCAGCTTTAGCCTCGATTCCCGTTATGGGGAAGGCACAACGATTGAACTGCAAATGCCCGCTGCCTTCGCTAAGGATGAATTTATAGGTGAAAGGAGAATCGTCGATGTTGAAAACGTTGATCGTTGAAGATGAGCCGCGGATGCGTGAAGGGCTAAAAAGAATTATTTTTTGGGAAAAGTACGGCTTTAATGTATGCGGGGATGCGGAAAATGGACGGCAGGCGCTCGAATTAATCGAACGCGAGCAGCCCGCGCTAGTCATTACCGACATTCGCCTGCCCGGCATTACAGGGCTTGAGCTTATGAAGGAAGTAACAGGGCGCATGGATACCTGCTTTATTGTCATATCCGGCTATGACGAATTTGAGTATGTGAAGACGGCGCTTATCTGTGGCGCTGTTGATTATATTTTGAAGCCAGTGGAGGAGGAGCAGCTGATTGGCGCTCTGCTGCGGGTGAAAAAACGGCTGCTCAAGGCTTTGCCCAGCACAGCCTCCAGCGCAGGCGGCACTGCGGAACCGGAGATAGGAATTGAGATGGGGATGGGGATGTCTTCGGATGATCCTATCGCTTTTGTCAAAGAGTATGTAGCCTTGCATTATCAGGAGCAGGTGACGATGAAGGAAATTGCCGGCAAAACGTATCTCCATCCCTTCTATCTCGGGCAATTGTTCCGCAAGGCAACCGGTATTTATTTCAACGATTACGTCCATCAAATTCGCGTGGATAAGGCGCAGCTGCTGCTCGCCACAACAAGCAGCAAAATAGCCGACATCGCTGCTGGCGTCGGCTATCCAGATCCGGATTATTTTGTGCAGCAGTTCAAGAAGATTACTGGCTGCACCCCTTCCCATTTTCGAAAAAACCAGCTTTAGTGTGTCATTTCCGTAATGTTAATTTGGATACCTGAAAAATATGATGCTTTCAGGAACACTACTAATCCAAAAATATATATTAATTTCAAAAAAAGTTTAAGTTCGAATTGA
The DNA here is from genome assembly GCF_001422685.1 of Paenibacillus sp. Leaf72. Taxonomy (NCBI): domain Bacteria; kingdom Bacillati; phylum Bacillota; class Bacilli; order Caryophanales; family Paenibacillaceae; genus Paenibacillus; species Paenibacillus sp. Leaf72. Next base: position 1,408,848 of record NZ_LMLV01000001.1, read on the forward strand.
AAGTTGGATAATAGAGCTTAGAATACCGATGATTCCTGCTACTATCAGGATAATAGATATCTTCTTTTGTGATATATCTGTGATTAATTTAAAGATACCTAATCCCACAAGAACAATCGCGATAAATAAATTAATGTATAAAAGCCAACTGCTCATTTTATTACCTCCAAACTTATACTATCTTATGAACGTGCCCAAACATAGTAAACAGGAGGAGCATATAAACCTCTAAAATAGATACCTTTGTTTCCACCCAAACTGTCTGCTAAACCAATAGCAGCTCCTCCAAACCATACTACTGCAGCAATAATTCCTGTTACTGCTGCAGTACCAGCAGTAATAATACCGGCCGCTTGTAACGCTGAGGCAACAGCAGCAGAAGCTGCTCCGGTATTCAAACCATTAATTAAAACCTGCGTTGCATACTCAGATAGAGAAAGTTCCCATCCCCACCAATAAAAATACAAACCAACAGGAGGATTATAACTATCTGCATGTACAGTATTTCCATTAAAAGAGAGGGAGTAGTTTGTTTCTCCCATCTCAACGGATATGCCTTGATCCCTATTAATGACATCTTCAAAAAAGATATCATATTCTACATAAACGGTTTTGTTAGTCTCTAAGTTACCCTTTTGAATATCTCCTGTTGAGTATACACGAAAACTTTCGTCCGTAACAAGATTACCGGACTCTATTAGATCATTAATATTATGGACACTGACTACAAGATGATCGAGAATTTCTTGTTCTACTGAGGGTTCTCCAATAATTTCGAAGGTGCCGTCAGGATTCCTATTTAAGTTATTTTCTTCAATTTCTTTTATAGCGGTATATAAATCCTTTTGATATTGAATATTCTCTTTAACAGATGAGTCTATTGGAGTTGCTGCAAAGCTAAAGCTATTAAGAAAGAGGGTGAAAAACAGGATCAAAGATAGAGCCAAACTTATTCTTTTTCTCAAAAATGATCAACCTTTCTTTAATTTGGTATTAGTAGTGTTCATTAACTTATTGTAACTATAAAAATTAAATTGTCAATAATTAGAATTTATAATGAAGAAATTATTAGTAAATAATCATTCCTATTTCACATTGCCGCAATAACCCTCGGATCGATAGGAATAGGAAAAAATGTCAATTCAAAAACATTAATCATTATTTCCCTCCAATTATTTAGCAGACAAAAAGCCAGCATTCCTCATTCGGTATGCTGGCTTTCTCTGCAATTAGCGTTAATGCTGTTCTTTCTCATGTGCGGCCTGCTCAATGACCTTGCCTCTGCCGGTTATCAGCTTGAGCTGATCGTTCTCATAGCCGACCTCGTAAATCACCTGATATTTGCTCAGCTTGTTTTTGCCGCTTACTCGTTCATCTACTGAAATAATCGCCGTTACAGTCGCTTGCTGATCGTTGTTGACCGTGACATGCATATCGTCGATGACGACATTGCGCGTTGGCATATAACCTTCCCGAAATGCGTCATAGCTTGTACCCTCTTTCCAGCTGCCGCCCAGCAAGGAATAGGCATAAACATAATCGGCATTGTTCAAGCTGTCGTAAAAATGAGTAACCAAGTAGCTGGCATATTCACTCATCGTCGCTTCCTGCTTTGCCATGCCCGTGCTATTCGTGCCCTCCTGCTCAGGCAGCACCTCCATCGGCTTCGTCGACCAGGCTTCCACCGTTGCCAGCACATTGACGATTGGAATGCTGAACCCGATCGAACCTTGCTCAATGCCTGCTGAATTAATCCCGAGCACTTCGCCTGTCTCTCTTCTGACCAGAGGGCCACCGCTGTTTCCTGGCGCAATGGGCGCAGAAATTTGATACAAATCCTTATACGAATACGGTTCAATCGTAAAATTACGGCCCAAGCCGCTAACGATGCCAGTCGTTACTGTATTTTGAAAACCAAGCGGACTGCCGATCGCCATCACTTCATCGCCGATTTCCGCTTTTTTATTGCGAACCATCTTAAGCGGCTTCTCGCCAACCAGTCCTGGGACGCGGACAACCGCGACATCCGTCTCCGTGCTGATGCCAATTACTTCGCCATCAAGCTCCCGTGCATCAGACGTGTGGATTTTCACCTTATGAACGCCGGATACGACATGCGCATTGGTGATCAAATCACCTTGATTATTGTACAAAAAGCCTGATCCCTGCTTGCCATTGCCGCTTTCAATCATGACGACCAGCTTCTGCGTTTCATAAATGACGTCTTTAAGCGGCTTGCCTGTTTTCTCCGAGCGCGTATCTGACACGGCAAGCAGCGGCTTGCCACTGAGCTGCTTGGGAATTTCGGAACGGATAAATACGACCGCTCCAGCTCCAAAAAGCAGAAAAGCAACGGACATTATAAGGCTAAGCCAAGTTCCTTTTCTCATCAATATCTTCTCCTAGTCCAAATACCATGTGACATGATCGATGACGACAGTAGCATCGGTCTCTTCAATGCCTTCCACAGTTGCGTCGAAAGTAAAGGATTCGTTAGGCTCTATATAGTTAGGCATGGCGATAGACGTACCCTTCTTTAAAATCTGTTTATCCTTGCCGCGCACCGAATATTGGATTTCAACGGAATAAATCGGCCTAGTGGCAGCATTTTTGAGCAAGGCATGGATTTTGAAGATGCCCGTTTCATCAAAGCTCGTATCCACCTTCACCACTTCAACGGCCGCCGTTTGGTTAAGCAAATCCTCTTCCGCCGCTTTCTGCATCGCACGCTCAATTCTTTCCTGCTCCGCCTGCTCAAAAGCCTGCTTCTCCGCATGAATGCTTTCAAGCAGCTTCGTCAAGTTCGTATCCTCCGGGGCATAGGCCATTCCCTTCTGTACCATGGCGATCGCCTCGGAGAAGCTTTTTTTCTGAAGCAGCTCCTTCGTTTGCTGCTGGCATACAATCGCGATTTTGTCCACAATCTGCTTGCGCACAGCTACCGCTTCTTCGCCGCCTAAACCATTAACGGTATTAAGCTTCACCGCCAAAGCATCCAGCGAATTTATTTGGTCCAGCTCATTTTGCACCTGTACAACGACCATTCTAACATTTAAATCGGCAAACGCCTCGCGCAGCGGAGAAAAAATCTGCTCCTCCCGGCCTGCAAGCAGCGTATTCAGCTGCTTCACTAGCGGTCCAGCCTCCGTCAAAGATCCATTGTCCAGTTCGCTGGCAAGGAGGTTAATTTTATTTTCGATCGCAACCGCCTCGTTGACAATATCCATATCATCCTGAAGAGCACCGTAGGCTGGACGCACCTTCGCTGCCTTCTCAAGCTGGACCATCGCTTCGTGATATTTGCCTCCCCAAGCTTTCTGCTTCGCTTGCTCGTGCCATTCGGCGACATGATCATTCAAATCGCTTTCATATATGTAATAAGAAAATACCCCGGCAGAGGTCGAAATGAACACAACAACAGGCACAAGCGCAATAATAAACTTACGCCCAGCTCCGGCACGGGTTCTTCTGTTTCGTACTGGCGCTTGCTCTGGCACTAATGAGGCGCTTGCCTCCCGAATGAATAATTCATGCTCTTGAATGACAATGGCCTGCGTCTGCTCATTTGCCTGCGCGTCCTGAAGCAGCGGTTTCCCGCATTTGCTGCAGTAAACGGCACTAGGCTCGTATTTATTTCCGCAATGTTGGCAATGCACCTGTGCTCATCTCCTGACGCAATCAAACTTTAATCGTCCTTCCCTCTATTCTATATGAAATAGTAAATGATCTCCATTTTTAAATGATGGGAAATTTAAAAAATTTAATAAGCTTAATAAACTTATGGTTGAATTAGGCGAGCATGCCTGCTCGCTTCACCCGCATCAGCTTTAGCCTATCATAACATTCCTTTTGAATTAGCCAAAATAAGATAATTACCTTATTGATATATGTTTACGTTTCCTTCTCCATAAAAAAAGCAAGAGCAAGGCCTAAGCCCTGCTCTTGCTTAAAGAAGATACCGCTTGGCGGCTCGCCAATCGCGTGTTAGGCATTTTGCGATAGAGTAAGGCGCAGCTGCACGGTAACGTTATTTTCGGTATCCATCACGACGTTATGCGGATTCTGCATGCCGAAGTCCTCAAACGTGACGACCGTCTCGCTCTCCACATTCAGCTTGCCGTCGCTGTATGCCGCTTGTCCTGTAAAAGTAACTTCCTTCGTTATCCCTTTAATCGTCAAGTCGCCAGTCATGATGAGCGGGAACGTTTCGCCGTCCTTCACTTCCGTTGGCAGCGCCTCAAATGATGTCGCCTTGAACGTGGAGTTCGGGAAGTTGGTCACATCGAGAAAATCCGCTCCCTTCACATGCCCATCGCGCTGGCTATTGCCCGAATCTAGTACGTTCATATCGAGGCTTGCATCCGCCGCATTAGCTGCCGCATCCGCCGTATCTACATTCCAAGTGCCTGTTACACCATTTACTTCGAAGTTAACTGTCTCACGGGAAGTCGTAACCGAGAAATACACATTGGAGGTGGAATCAATGGTCCATGCTCCGTTTATATCCGCCACAGCGCCAACAGCAGCCGTCTGCGTACCACTTGCACTATTAGTAGAGCCAGAACCTGTGCTAGTCGTACCTGCTGCACTGTTTGTAGCGGCCGCTTCCGTGCCAATAACACTTTTGATTTCCTTGTTGTTGCCCGTAAACGAATCATACATGGCATATGCACCTGCTCCACCTAGCAAAACAACCGCAACGACAGCACCAATAACCACATTTTTCTTCTTCATTGTAAAATCCTCCTTTGTTTTTAAAACTACATTGTGTAGTGTTGTAAGTTATATAAAGGCGAAGCGCGCCTTCCCCTGAAGGGAGCTATGCGCTTCGCATAAAGCTTGCATTTTGAAAGATTAGTATGGCGTCAAGCTTGAACTTCTACAGCATAATAGGAAGATACATGACGGAAATCGATCCGAAGGTCAGTATGGATAATACCAATGCCACCACTGGACAACGCATGCTTAGCTCTTGCGACTCGGGATTCAGCAGCCTCATTAACCGATAATTAATCGAATGGTCGGCGAAAGAAGCATGGACAAAGGTCCGGCTGCTCCGTTCCCCACGGCTGTATTTCACAAGCTTGAGCAGCGCGCTGCCAAGACTATGCTCGCTCACCTGGCGCTGCAATGCGAATTGGTCGGCTAACAGCTCACGGGTCGTTTTGTACTGCTCGACTCCAAAGCGAAGAATCGGCATGTACCACAGCACCGTTGCGCCTACCTGCAAAATCAAAATCATCAGCGGATCGCGATTTCGGTAATGAAAGTGCTCATGCTCGATGACCGCCTCAAGCTCTTCCTTATCAAGCAGACCGAGAAGCCCAGTAGATAAAATGATTTTGGGACGAAGAAAACCAAGCGTCAGCGCAATCGGTTCTTGATGCGAAACGACCATGATCGCTTTGCTGCCTGCAAAATACCGCGCATTCAGTTCCTCCGTTAAACCGCCATGCTCTAAAATGCTCATTTTACGGTTTGCAGCCCGTACGCCGAGACAATGCTTCACCGTAACGTACAACAGATGCACGAACGTCCCAAAAACGGCAAGCTTCATAATGTAGCTAAGGAGCAGCAGGCTGTACCTCTTAATGAGGCTCTCGCAAATTTCAAATACATTAAACGCCGCCTTCTCCCAGCCGAACAGCGTATGCGTCGCATACATGCCCATTTGCAGCAGCGTGAACCCAATCAGCATCAGGCACAAGCCAAACATCCATTTCGACCTAAGACTCCAGCTCATGGCGTCTGCCCTCTTTAAGCGATTTGATTTTTTGCTCCAGCTTATCCAGCAGTTCCTCATCAACCTCTTCCATCGCATCGAACATATAGTTGACGACGAGCGGGCCAAGATCTTCAAGAAGCTCCCTGGATTGAATGCTCAGAAACTGCTCTTGCGTATGCACAGGCGTATATTTCGAAGGCTTGCCTGATGATTTCACGAGCAGCCCCTTGTCTACAAGCCGATTCATGACGGTCATAACAGTGTTGAAATTTAATGGCTTGTCCTGTTCGAGCTTATGCTGTACATCCTTGATGTAGCTATCAGGCTGCGACCACAGGATGGTCATAATCCTTGCCTCCAGCGGGCCAAAAAACCTCTCCAGCCCTTTTGTCTGAATGTCACTTGTTCCCAAGACTGCCTCACACCTTGCTATAACTACTTAATGTAGTGTTATTATAAAACCGGTTTATGAAAATAACCTTAAAAAAAGATGAGCAGGAAATTAATTTACTAAATTGACACAAAAATACATCATCGCCTCATGCAGACTAGCTATGCGTATAGGCAGCCAGACGCTCCAGCACATAGCGGCGGACGTCTTCCCGCAAATCTTCGCGCTCCAGCGCAAAATCAATCGTCGCCTGGACAAAGCCCAGCTTATCTCCAACATCATGGCGCTTGCCCGTAAAGCGATGCCCAATAATCGGCGACAGCTCGTTCAGCCGTTGCAGGCTGTCCGTTAATTGAATCTCCCCGCCTTTGCCTGGCTCGGCCTTAGACAAGAGGTCAAAAATAGCCGGCTCCAGCACATAGCGCCCAACAACAGCCCAATTCGACGGCGCCTGCCCAGGCAGCGGCTTCTCGATCAGCTCACGGATATGTCCCGCCTCGTCCCGAATATCGGCAATGCCATACTTGTGCGTCTGATTCCATGGCACTTCCATAAGAGCCACGACGGAGGAAGAATACTGCTCGTAACGATCGATCATTTGCTTCAGGCACGGCGGCTCAGATGTCAAAATGTCATCTCCGAGCAGCACCGCAAATGGTTCGTCGCCAATAAAACGCTGCGCGCACAGCACCGCGTGTCCCAGACCAAGCGGCTCCTTCTGGCGAACATAATAAATGTCAGCCAGCTGCGAAATTTCTTTCACAACTTTGAGCATTTCCTCGTTGCCGCGTTCCTCCAGTTCTCCTTCAAGCTCAACCGACTTGTCAAAATGATCCTCGATCGCCCGTTTATGGCGGCCGCTCACAATGACGATGCTGTCGATGCCCGACTGCACCGCTTCTTCTACAATATATTGAATCGCTGGCTTATCTATTATCGGCAGCATTTCTTTAGGCTGCGCCTTCGTTGCTGGCAAAAACCTTGTGCCAAGTCCGCCTGCCGGGATAATCGCTTTGCGTACCTTTTTTCCCATACGTCGCCGCCTCCATCTTTCGCTAATTGTTCGTGTAGAGCTCTCCTCATCATACCTTGTCTTGGCTCCTGTTTCCAGCTAGCCAACGTCATTTTCACCGCTGGCGGTCGGAGCCGCTTGCAGCAGTGCTGAATGAAGCGGCAGCATGACCCGAATCGTTGTGCCGGATGGTGTCCCTTTGCTCCCGCCGGCTAATACGCTTGATTCGATTTCAATTAAACCTTCATGAATATCGACGATTTTCTTCACAATCGACAGCCCCAGTCCGCTGCCGCCTTTCATCCGGTCCCGCGCCGCATCCGCTTTATAGAAGCGTTCGAATACCCGCTCCTGATCAGCGGGGGAAATGCCGCTGCCGCTATCGGCAATACGCACGATTGCGCAGCCGTTTTCCTCGGACAGCGTAATGCGGATGTGCCCATTATCCGGCGTAAACTTCATGCTGTTCGCCAGCAGATTGTTCCAAACCTGGCTCAGCTGATCTTCATCCGCGACGATGACCGTCTCCTCCATCAGCAGCTCAACCGTGAGCCGCTTCGCCATCCACTGCGGCTCGCATGAAAGCACAACGTCGCGCAGCTGGCGGTCCAGCCTGATCGCACGCGGCTCAAAGGGATGCTGCTTCGAGTCCAGCGAAGCCAGCTTAAGCAAATTCTCGCTCAGCCGGGACAAGCGGCTGCTCTCCTGCTTAATAATGCCGACGTAGCGATCGCGTTCCTCATCGGTCAGCTGCTCGCTGCGCAGCACCTCGGCGAACCCGCCGATTGAAGTCAGCGGCGATTGAATTTCGTGGGAGACGTTGGATACAAAATCCTGCCGCATCGTCTCCAGCTGCGACAAGCCTACTGTCATGCGATTGATGCTGTCGGCCAAATTGCCGAGCTCATCCCGGCGCTGCACAGGCAGCTGCACAGTAAAATCTCCGGTGGCGATGCGCTTCGTCGCTTCGGTCATCATTTTCAGCGGCTTGACCAAGTAGCGGGCCGCAATCGGAATTAGAATACAGCCGACGACCAGCAGGGTGATCAATATGGTGTAGGTGTTGCGCTGAAAGCTGCGAATTTCCGGCACGCGATCGGGCCGAACGAAGAACGCCCAATCACTCTCGCCAAGCACAGCTTTGCGCCCCAAAGCCGGAGGCGACGACGGCCGGCTGGTTTCGCCCTCCTCCTCGCTGGACAGCATTTGCAATTGTCCAGCGAAAACATTTTCGATAATTGCCGGGGTTAGAAGCTGTGTGATTTCCGCACTGGTCTTGCCCGCCTCAATGATTTCGCCACCACGGCCAACGGCTACAATCGCTAAATTTTGCATATCGGCAACCTGCTTGATGAATATGCTCAAGGATTTCGGCGAGGAAGCCGCATACAGCTGCTCAATCCGCACAATCGAGCGATCCAGCTGAGCCGGAAATTGTCCGCTTAAATCCCTTGTGAAAATTTGATCCGCCATCCAATAAGCGATGCCCATGCTGATGACCACTATGACCAGAAACGTCCAGGTCACGCGAACATACAGGCTGCGAATCATTCAAGCTCCTCCATTCGATAGCCGAGTCCGCGAATCGTGACGATCCGAATGCCCGCCTCTTCCTCGGTAAAGCGCTCGCGCAGCCGTTTGATATGCACATCCACCGTCCGCTCATCCCCTTCATAGTTCATGCCCCATATTTGCTCAATCAACTGTTCCCTTGAAAACGTTTTGTCCGGGTAGCTTGCCAGCTTGAACAACAGCTCAAACTCTTTAGGCGGCAGCATGATCCGCTTGCCAGCCATCGTGACATGAAATTCACTCAAATTGAGAATCAGCTGCCCCAGCTCCACGGTCTGTGAAGCCGCGATGCGGTAGCGCTTAAGCAAAGCCTTAATGCGTACAGCCAGCTCCAGCGGCTCAAATGGCTTAACCATATAATCATCGGCTCCGAGGCCGAAGCCTTTTACCTTATTCGCCGTTTCGCCTTTAGCGGTCAGCAGCAGCAGCGGCATATCATACGAGGCGCGCAGCGTTTCGCATAAGGTCCAGCCGTCCATGCGCGGCATCATGACATCAATAACAGCCAAATCCGGCAGCACCGTCTCCAACCGCTCCAGCGCATCTTGTCCATCCTGTGCTTCTATAATTTGAAAACCTTCACGGCGCAGCAAAATGCTGACTAGCTCACGAATGTTTGGATCGTCATCTACGACTAATATTTTCGGCATGCGGATCACCCCTTTTGTTCGACTTTCCTTTACCATAATACATATAGATGAATTTAAGATGAACATGTTTGACAGTACCCGTTAATTGTAATAATTTTAAACTAGAATTTATGATCAGAAGCTATCGAATGGAGGCAATCATTTATGCATAAAACAATTATTATCGGTACTGGACCTGCGGGATTAACCGCTGCTATTTATTTGGCTCGCGCCAACATGGAGCCGCTCGTTATTGAAGGCTGGCAGCCAGGCGGCCAACTGACGACAACGACCGAAATCGAAAACTTTCCCGGCTTCCCTGACGGCATTCTCGGCAGCGAGCTGATGTCCAATATGCGCAAGCAAGCGCAGCGCTTCGGCGCTACGTTCCGCACAGGCTCTGTAAAAAGCGTTGATTTCAGCAAACGCCCTTATACGCTTGATGTTGAAGGAATCGGCGAGCTGCAAGCTGAATCGGTCATTATTTCAACCGGCGCTTCGGCGAAATATCTCGGCATTCCCGGCGAGCAGGAGAACATTGGACGCGGCGTCAGCACTTGCGCAACCTGCGATGGTTTCTTTTTCCGCGGCAAAAAGATTCTCGTTGTCGGCGGCGGCGACTCCGCCATGGAGGAATCGGTGTTCCTGACTCGCTTCGCGTCGGAAGTAACGGTCGTTAACCGCCGCTCCGAGCTGCGCGCTTCGAAAATCATGCAAGACCGCGCTCGCGACAATGACAAAATCTCCTGGAGCCTCGATCGCACCCCGCTCGAGGTGGCAGCCGGAGATACCGGGCTTCAGGGCCTGAAAGTCCGCAACAATGAAACAGGCGAAGAAGAGCTGATTGAGGCAGACGGCGTGTTCATTACGATCGGGCATACGCCAAACACAGGCTTCCTTGGCGGTCAAATCGACACCGATGAGCAAGGCTACATTATTGTGAAGCCCGGAACTTCCGAGACGAACATCCCTGGCGTATTCGCCTGTGGCGATGTACAGGATCGCCAGTATCGCCAAGCGATTACTGCTGCTGGCAGCGGCTGTATGGCGGCGCTCGACGCCGAGCGTTTCCTGGAAGCCCAGGCTCATGCCGCTTCGGTCCATGCTTAAGCTCATTTTTCCAAAACAAATGATGGCATCATTTCCCTTTTAGATGTATAATCAAAGCTGAAGATAAAGGCAATGCTACCCAAAACATTACGATCGAATACGGATCGATTATGAAGAAGGTACAACCTCGCTAAGAAGGTGCGGGTTGTACCTTTTTTGCGTTCTTCTTGCTCGTTTAAGCCATTAAACTTGAGGAGAGTGGAATGATGTTATTGGAAGCTATTTATCATCGACCAAAGCAAAACTGGGCGTATGCCTACGACGGAAAAACGCTGCATATCCGCCTGCGCACCAAAAAAGGCGATATGGACCAAGTCCACGCCATCGTTGGCGACAAATATGCCTGGAAGGAAACCCAGGAACTGATTGAGATGTCGCTGCTATCCTCCGACGCCTTGTTCGACTATTGGGAAGCTGCGGTAATACCGCCTTTTCGCAGGCTGCGATACGCCTTCCAGCTGACTAGCGGCTTGGAGCAGCTTATTTTGACGGAAACAGGCTTTCATGGAGCGATGCCAGAAAACTCGAACAGCTTTTTTGACTATCCGTATATTAATCCAATTGATGTATTTGCCCCTCCTGCATGGGTGAAGGATGCTGTATTTTATCAAATTTTTCCCGAGCGGTTCGCAAACGGCGATGCTGCTTTGAATCCTAAAGTGACTGAGGCTTGGGGCGGCGATCCGACTCCACGCAATTTTTTTGGAGGCGATCTTCAGGGGGTCATTGACCATCTGGACTACCTCGGCGAGCTTGGAATAAACGCTATTTATTTCAATCCTTTATTTGAAGCTACGACTAACCATAAATACGATACCGAGGATTATATGAAGGTAGATGCGCATTTCGGCACGAATGAGAAGCTCAAGGAGCTGGTGGACGCCTGCCATCAACGGGGCATACGCGTGCTGCTGGATGCGGTATTCAATCATTCCGGACGAACGTTTCCACCATTCGTTGATGCGCTTGAGCGCGGCGCGTCATCACCTTACGCCGATTGGTTTCATGTGCGGGAATGGCCTTTGCGTGTAGTAGACCGCATACCGACCTACGAGACGTTCGCCTTCGAGCCGCTGATGCCAAAGCTCAATACCGAGCATCCCGATGTTAAGGAATACTTGTTTAAGGCTGCCCGCTACTGGATTGAAGAAATCGGAATCGACGGCTGGCGGCTCGATGTCGCCAATGAAGTGGATCATCAGTTTTGGCGCGAGTTCCGAGCCGTTGTGAAAAAAGCGAATCCCGAAGCCTACATCCTCGGTGAAATTTGGCATGATTCGATTATGTGGCTGCAGGGCGATCAATTCGACGCCGTCATGAATTACCCGTTCACGAATGCTGTACTCGACTTTTTCGCTTATCAGACAATGGATGCTTCCACCTTCGCTAATGCGCTTGGCGCTCAGCTCGCCGCTTATCCGCAGCAGGTAACCGAGACGGCTTTCAATTTGCTAGGCAGCCACGATACGCCACGACTATTGACAGTTTGCGGAGATGAGCTTGGCGCGATGAAGCTGGCCACCCTGTTCAAGCTGACCTATCCCGGCGTCCCGTGCATTTATTATGGCGATGAAATCGGCTTAAATGGCGGCGGCGATCCCGAATGCCGCAAATGCATGGTGTGGGAATCAGAGGGACAGAACGCTGCGCTGCTTGATTTCTTTAAGCAAGCGATCGCTCTGCGGCGCAGCCATGCCGCTCTTCGCGGTGCGGACATTCGCTTCATCCAAGCCGATGAAACAGGGCGCATCATCGTTTATGAGCGCCGTTCAGGCGACGAGCGAATCGTTATCGCGATGAATGCCGGAGCCGAACCGGCTGAGGTTAGCATTCGCTTAGACGATAAAGCGGTCGAGGAAGCTTCGCGGGAGGTCGCCGCAAGTGCAGACGAAAGCAGCGTAGATCTGAGAGCGGAAAGCACGAGGAGCAGTAAGGCCAGCAGCACGTTAGAAAGCACATCAGTGAACGGAATAACGAGCAGAATTGGCGATTTGCCTGCAGCAGGAGCCTCAGCAGAAGCAGCAACAGAAGCCGCCCAAGCGCTAAGCGGGCGTTATGAGTGGGTGTCTCTGCTTCGTCATACCGAACAAACCCGATATGCAGAGTCCAGCAGTATCACACTGCAGCTGCCAGCTTATGGCTATGAGGTGCTGCTGCAACAAAAGCTGTAATAGCAGCAGGCGAATAGCAGCAGGCGTAAGCTTTATTTTTAACCTTAAAAAGGAGAAAGACAGGCAGCAAACTCGCCTGTCTTTCTCCTTTTTCACAGTTTCGCTTCAAGCGCGGTTACGTTTCAAGCAAGGCTGCCTTAAACTCAGCCCCACTCCAGTCGCCTCATTTTACAATAATCACACTGTATGGCGGCAAGCTTATGAGCCCTTCTTGAATCTCCACCTCTTTATGGCTCGCGCGTATCACCTTATCGAATAAGCCGAACGGCTCCTGCTCATGCAGCTCGGCAATCTGCTGCTCATTGGACAAATTAATAAGCACGAGCACCCGTTCCTTAGCAGTTGCCCTTATATACGAGCTAACCTGCCTCAATGGCGGATCAAGACGATATTCCTCTATGCCGCCGTCCCGCAGAGCCGGCAGCTCATTGCGCCAGCCAATCAGCATTTGATAATACGCCAGCAGCGATTGTTCGTCGTTGAGCTGCGCTTCCACAGATATTGCATTCGGGTTGGCATTTGAGCTGGAACGTTCCCATGTCGTTTGCCCTTCACCGCCACTTAATGCGGAGTACCAAAGCATCGGCTCGCGAATATGCTCATCTGGCTTCATGCCCTTCATGCCGATTTCTTCCCCATAATAAATGAAGGGATTGCCGGGCAGTGTCAGCAGTAAAGAGGCCGCCGTTTTGGCATGCGCTGCATTTCCGTTCAACAGTGACATCACACGATTTTGATCATGGTTGCTCAGAAAAGGAGCATCAGCAAACGCCCCTCCAGAGGCATCTCCATACAGCTTATAGGCCCGATTCAGGGAAAAAGCAGCATCCGGGTCACTCTCATAACTCGCTGCGCGCAGCAAGCTCCCCGCCAAGTCAAAGTTAAAAGCCGAATCAAATGCCCGATCCAAATAGGGCGCAACAATCGTCACTGAATCCCATACCTCGCCAATGAGAAAGACGCCTGGGTTCACCTTCGCAAGTCCGCTGCGAAATTGCTGCCACCAGCGCTGGTTGTTATTTTTCACAGCATCACGGTTAACCGTCGAAGCAAAATCGCCATAAATATGTTTGGCTGCGTCAAGCCGAAAGCCATCAAGGCCCTGCTCGAGCCAAAACTGCCCAATCTGGATCATCTCGTCCCTTACGGCAGGCTCATCAAAATTCAAATCCGGCATCCCTTCCCAAAAAACACCCAAATAACGGCCGCTCCCGGCAGCGTGCCAAGGATTGCTCCCAACGGCCCCGTCCAACTGCACCCGCTCATCCTGTTCAGCAAAATGATACCAGCTGCGATAAGGGCTTGCAGCATCTGCCACTGCTTCCTTAAACCACGGATGCTCCGTGCTTGTATGATTTACGACCAAATCCATAATGACCTTAATATTTCGCTCATGTGCCTCTTCCAGAAGCTTGTGCAAATCCTCCATCGTCCCATAATCGGGATTTATCGCATAATAGTCTGTCACATCATAGCCATGATAGCTTGGCGAGGGCTGAATGGGCATAAGCCAAATCCCCCCTATGCCAAGCTGCTTCAAATAATCCAGCTTTGCGGTTACACCGTTCAGATCGCCAATGCCGTCGCCATTCGTATCATAGAACGACCGCACGAATATTTCATAATACACAGTGGAGGGCTGTTCATCCACTTCATAGCTGCCTACTTCTGAGCTGGGCGTGGGGCTGGGGCTGTCGCTGTCACTAGAACTAGAACTAGAACTAGAACTGGGGCTGGAGCTGAAGCCAGAGTCGGAGCTGCAAGCGGCAACGAGCAACAGCAGCGGCAACAGAATAAGAGCAGCTAGACATGCCTCTTTAACGCTGGCGTACTTTCCATCATCGGCTCTAATCCCCATCGCCTTACCCCTTCGAAGCGCCAGATGTGAGTCCCTGCACGAGAAACCGCTGGAGAAAGATGAAGAGCAGCGTAATCGGTATCGCAATCAGCACGGAGCCAGCAGCGAACATCGTGAAATTGCTATTTTGCAGCGAATTGACCAAATCCCACATTCCCACTGCCACTGTCCAGTTTTCCTTCGTACGCAGCACCAGCCTTGCGAAAATAAAGTCGCCCCATACGCCAGTAAACGAGGTCAGCGCCACGTAGGTGAGCATTGGCTTTGACAGCGGCAGCATGATTTTCGCAAATACCTGCAAATGCGATGCTCCATCGATTCTGGCCGCTTCATCCAAGCTGCGGGGAATCGTATCAAAGAAGCCCTTTACAATAAATCCGCCTAGCGCGGCCCCAGCCGAATAGACGAGAATAAGCGCCATATGCGTATCAAGCAAATTTAATTGCAGCAATATAATGTAGATCGCAATGAGGCTCATAAAGCTCGGAAACATCCCGAGCACCAGCATAACCGTCAATGCTGTCTTGCGTCCGCGAAAGCGGAAACGCGATAAGGCGTACATGCTGAGCGTAACGAGTATCGTCGATAAAATCATCGTGACGACGGCAATTTTCAGCGTATTCAAATACCATGTGCCATATAGATAGGCCTTGCTCGTAACCAGCTCCGCATAATGGACAAGCGTAAATTGTCTGGGCCAAAAATGCTCACTGTACAGCGAGCCCCCCGGACGCAGCGAAGACAACACGACCCATAGCGCCGGATAAATTGCGACTGCCGAGATCAACAGCAGCAGCGCATAGCTCAAGGTTAGACGGACGTTATTTTTCCATTTCCTCATTGGATCATATCCTCCTCTTTGAACGATTTCGAGCGTCGGAAATTCCAGATCGAGAAAATAGCTACGATTAAAAAGATAATAATGCCAACGGCGGAAGCCACATTATATTTATTGTTATCGAGCGTCAGCTTATACAGCCAAGTAATCAGCAGATCGGTCGCCCCAGCAAACTGATAATCACCCTTCGCTGGATTGCCTCCCGTCAGGAGGAAAATCACATTAAAGTTATTAATATTGCCTGCAAACTGCATGATCAAAATCGGCATCGTTGAAAACAAAATAAACGGCATCGTAATAATGCGGAATTTTTGCAGCGTCGACGCCCCATCCACATCAGCAGCCTCGTATAAATCACGCGGAATTGAAGTCAAAATGCCCAGAATAAGCACCATGCTGACAGGTATGCCAATCCACATATTGACGGTAATGACCGTCACCTTGGCCCAGAAAGGATCGGTCAGCCACGGCAGTTCGCCAAGCCCAAAGTAGCCTAAATATTGATTAATCGGCCCGAATTGGCCATTAAACAAATTTTTCATCACCAATAATGAAATGAGCTGCGGAATCGCATACGGAATAATAAAAATCGTGCGCCACAGCTTCCTGAAGCGAATACCTTTCTGCTCGATCAACAGAGCAACGAGAATTCCGCCAAAATAAGTCGTAACCGTCGCCAGCACGGCCCAAATAATCGTCCAGAACAGCACGCCAACAAACGTATGGCTCCATGACTTCATTTTCACAAGATCGACAAACGTCTTGAACCCTACCCAATCGACAAGCTTCGCCGGCGGAATATGATCAGGAGCAGAATAGTTTGTAAAAGCGAGCATGACCGTAAATACGATAGGCATAATCGTGAAAAAAAGCACGCCCAGCGCCGGAAGCGCCAGCATAAAATAAGGAAAATAAAAGGTCGTAGCATGCTCATACGATTGTCTGAACGTGTTTACAGCCTTCTTCTCATCCCGCAGCTTGCCATTGCGATATGCATCCGCGATATTCCACACGTACACGCCCAGCAGCACAAATACGAGAAATAAAATAATCAACCCGTCCAATATTAAAAAAATCGAGTGGTCGCCCTTGACCATTTGCGCCACTTTGCCAACCTTTACGAATTTCTGCGTCTTCTCTCCTAATGTAACAAGGCCCCAGATCGCCCCACCAAGTCGTGGAGCAATATAGATGAAGCCCGCCACTTCTATCAGCATAAAAAGAATGCCCTTTAACCACTGCCGGTTATAAATTTGTCCTAAACCTTGCAGCACGATCGATAATAGTACAGCAATTGTGCGATGCTGCTTCATTGCGCTCCGGCCTCCCTCCGACTAAAAATCACCCGCCGCTGCTCCTCCGGCGGGTGAAAACAAGCTGTCGCTATCGTTCTATTGATTGGCAATAGCATCTTTAATTTGCGCTACCGAGTTGTCGAGAGTCGCTTTCACATCTTTTCCCCCGTCCCAAATATCAGCGATGCCTGCTGTAATCGGCCCCCATACACTTGCCATTTGCGGGATAGCTGGCATTGGCGTAGAATGCGAAAATTGCTCATAGAAGGCTTTCGTAATTTCATCGTTTTGAATTTTAGGATCCTGAACAGCTTCTAAATTTGCCGGAATCGTGCCGTTCATTTCAAAGTTGCGAAGCTGCGACTCTTTCGTAGACAGGAATCGTGCAAACAGCTTCGACGCATTCGGATATTTCGTAAACGCGTTTACATAATAGCCTTGAACGCCAGAGAAAGAGCTCATCGGCTTCCCGTCAATCGATGGCAGCGGCGCTACGCCAAGATCCATTCCGGCCGCCTTGTAATCCGCGAGTGACCATGGTCCATTAATATCCATCGCCAAGGAGCCTTCGATGAACAGTCCCTTTTTAATATCAAATGTAATATCTCCTGTATTGAGCGGCAGCAGGCTTTCTTTCAACGAAGCAAGGAACTTGGCGCCCTCGACAGCCGCCTCATTGTTTAGGCCAATGTCCTCTTTATCTGTATTATTGCTGCCGAACATATATCCCCCCGTAGTAGCAAGGAAAGCATAATCATAATAAAATTGCTGAAGCTCCCACATAATCGTATATTTATTTTTTTTCGGATCATTAAACGTTTTGCTGAAAGCGATGACCTCGTCAAACGTTTTCGGAGGGGTTGAAATGAGCTTTTTGTTGTAAAGCAGCGCATACGTTTCAACGGAACGGGGATAGCCATATAGGATGTCCTCAAAAGTTACCGCGCTTACTGCATTGGGATCATTTTCGCTTGCCGTTTCTTCTCCGAACCAATCATTCGGCAGCACGAGACCCGCAGAAGCGGCGCGCCCGATCTGATCATGCGGGAATACAACGATGTCCGCTCCCAGCCCTGCCGGCCCATCTGTAGTCAGCTTCGTCACCTGATCCGGATTTTCAACCTCCTCCAGCTTGACGGGAACGCCGTATTGCTTCGTAAACTCCTGCGCCAAAGCTTCTACAAACGCGCGCTGGGATTTGCCTTCCCAGATGATGAGACTTGCTCCATCCTCCGGCAGCAGCTCGCCTTCTTCCTCAGTCACCGCATTATTTCCACCAGACTCTGCAGGCGGCGAAGAAGCTTCCGGCGTAATCGCATTATTGCTGCCTTTTCCCGTATTGCCGCATGCCGCCAAAGTAAATACGAGCACACAGACGATTAATACTCCCAACCACTTTTTCATCATTAAAAATCCCCCTCCATAATGTGTTGCCTCTGTTGCACGCCTACCGATACCGATGCTTCAAACGTTTCCCTCTGTTTTGTGCAAACGTTTGTACAAATGATCGTGCGAAAAGTATTCAAGCAGCTTGAAATCAATAAAATAGCTTGAGTCTATTCGATAATCGCAATGTAAGCGCTTGATTAATGAATTCATCATACAATATGGACAAAGGTTTGTTAAAACGTTTGCACAGCTCAAATTGCTGGAATTATCCATTTGTTTCGCTTATTCACTGCATTTTCCTTCCATTTGCTTATAATTTCATCATTTTTCCACTTTTGTGATGCAGGCATATTTACTTTTCGATAGCGCTTGCATTAACATGTAACTGTAGTGTTCAAACGATTGCATAGTTCAAGTGACAGGAGCCCGATTAAACGATGGTAACGATAAAAGATATTGCAAAAGCGGCAGGCGTGTCTCCTTCGACTGTATCAAGGGTCGTCTCCAAGCACCCCCGCATCAGTAAAGAAACCGCAGATAAAGTAAAACGCATTATGGCGGAAATGGGCTATCATCCGAATGCGATGGCTAAAAGCCTCGTCTCCAAAACAACCAATACATTGGCTATTATGCTGCCAAGGCCTGCGGAGGAGCTGTTCCAGGACTTTTTCTTCGGGGAGCTGCTGCGCGGCATACTGACCCATTCCACTAGAGCCGGCTATGACATGCTACTTACCACCGCCACAGGCGAGCATGATGAAATTGAAACGGTATCCCGGCTCGTCCTTGGACGCCGGGTTGATGGCGTCATTCTTTTATCCGCCCGCGTGAAAGATCCGCTTATTCAATATTTGAATGAGCAGCGATTTCCGAGCGTGCTAATTGGGCGTACAGACGATTCGAATCCGCATATTTTAACGGTCAACAACAATAATGTGCAGGCGGCTTATGATGCGGCCCAGCATTTGATTTTGCAGGGCCACGAGCGAATCGGCTTTGTCAGTGGACCGCGGAATTTGACCGTTTCTTACGACCGAATGGAGGGGTATCGCCAAGCTTTAGCTAACGCTGGGCTGAAGCTGAACTCGGAATGGGTCGTTGAGGGGGAGTTTTTGCAGGAAAGCGGTTTTCGAGCGATGTCTTTTCTGATGGAAATGCCTGATCGCCCTACCGCGCTCATCGTCATTGATGATGTAGTCGCCTTCGGTGTTCTGCGTGGATTAACGGAGCTTGGCTATTCCGTTCCAGACGATATCTGCATCGTAAGCTTTAACAATATCGCCCTCTCAGAGCTTGCCACGCCTCCGATCAGCTCCACCGATATCGGCACTTATCAGCTTGGCTACACCGCCTCGCAGAAGCTTGTCCGCCTCATCCAAGACGAGCCGATTCACCAGTCCAGCACCATTATTCCGCATCGGTTGATCGTCCGCGAGTCCTCGATGCATGTTCCTGTTAAGAAGGGCTGAATGAAGGATAAGAAGCATTGTTTCATTTTGATTTAAGTGCTGATAGCTGAGCTTGGGGCGCGCACTTTATTTTTGAAGGACAGAGATTCCGCTATTATGGATTTTTATTCGATTTCAGGGTTTAAGCGGACAGGAGATCCGTTATCGCCCTAAAAATCCCGTCAAAATGGGGATGGACAGCGCATTAGCGGCTCCTGTGTCCGCGTAATATCCTAAACCCGTGATTCTGTTGAAATAACGGCTGCTGTGTCCACCAAAGTCTATCTTCCGCAGGGCGGAAGCCACTGAAACGAAAATATGAAGCTGCCTTTTCTCACGTAGGATCACATCCGGATCACATCCATAAGAGGTTTCATTCCTGGTTGATGCGGGAATACGCTTGATGCTAATTCCGATCAGGATCTGGCTCGCTCATGCTCGCATACACGCCCTTGTAATGCCCGTTCGTTACAAAATACATATTACGGATTCAGCGGCGTGTACCCCGTTTTCTCAATCAAATATTGGCCTTGCGGAGACAAAATCCAATTTATAAAAGGCTGTACTTTGGGGTTGTCACTACCTGCTGTAATTGCATAAAACGGCGCCGTAAGCGGATATGTACCGTTTCTAATATTCTCGCGGTTCGCTTCCACGCCGTTTATTTTCAGCAAATGGATTTGCTGCTCTTGCACCATTTCGGTGGCGTAGAAAAGGAATGAAAAGCCGATCGCATTTTTATAATTGCGGTAGTTTGCGGTTTGTTTAATGATATCCCCCATCCCGGAATTAACATCCTCTTTCGCGGGCTCCATCAGCTGCTTTTCCTTCATGATTTTTTGCAGCATCGTCTGGCTGCCGCTATTCTCTCGGCGCTGGAACGGCCGTATCTTCTCATTCACTCCCCCAACCTGCTTCCAGTTCGTCACTTCTCCGGCATATATGCTTTGAATCTGTTCCAGCGTCAAGTCCTGCACCTCATTGCGGCTGTTTACGAAAAAGATAAAAGCCTCATAGCCAATCGGCGTCAGCGCAAGCTCCACACCCGCCGCTTTCGCCTGAGCTTCCTGATCCTTGGACGGTGCAGGTGCAAAAATAAGATCGACATCGCCTTCAATTAGACGATTATACGCATCCTCCGTGCCGTTCACCTGAACCTCACTGTCCTGCCCATAGTAGGGATATTCCTTTTGCTTATATACCGCCTGAACGAATGTCGCATACATCGGATATAGGGCGGTTGAGCCATCCAAATGCGGCAGCTTGCTGCGGATTTTAAGCGATGCCGGCTCTGGCAGGGATACCGCCTTCGTTCCCTCTCGGAAAGGTTCATAATCTCTCATATTTATCGCCTGATCATCGACGATTTTCAGCTTCTCTATATGTGATTCATATTTACTGTAACCTAGAGTAGTAATGATCACCAAAACAGCTATCAAAGCAATCAGAGTGGTCACTTGGTCATCTTTAAGAACTCCGATCAGCCAGAATAATACTAAAATTAGTACGGTTGCTGAGGTTGCCCACACCAAGCTTCCATAAAACCTCGAACTAGTCGAAAGCAACACAAAAATAGAAATCAACCAAGTTATACAAATAATAGGACTTCCTATTAGGAAGAATGATAATGCAATCGTTCCCCAATGCCTCATCTTCTTATTCAACGAATGCTCCCCCTTCTATGCCCCATAGGCTTTTTTTCCTATTTTAGCGAAAGGCCAGCATCCAGCTAGTACCAAGTTTATGTGGTACTGGCATTTCACACTATCCTTTGTTGCACCCGTTACTATGCAAAGGCTAAGATTAAAGAAGTACCGCTAAGGACATGCTAAAGGAGATAGTTATGCTGAAATGGGTTTCCGCCATTATTTATGCTTTACTGCTCGCCACCGTTTTTATATACAAAAACAATCTGCTCGATTGGCTGCAAAATGACACGCCCTCTGTATTTATCGTCTTTCTCGTCGCTCTGTTTCTCGTACTCGTGCCCGTCGTTCCGTTCAAAATCATGATTGCCTTACTCGGTTTTATGTATGGACCGCTGCTCGGGGCATTGATTAGCTGGCTTGCTGCTTCACTTGCTGCCATCATCATATTTTTGCTGGCTCGCTATCTCTTCCGTGAGCAGGGACAAGCTTTCCTCCATAAATTCAGCCAACTGGATAAGCTTCAGGCCACGATGGAAAAACGGCCATTTCTGACGATTTTGACAGCGCGTCTAATTCCGATCATTCCGCATATGGTCGTCAATATTTATCCTGCGGTTACTTCTGTACGGCTGCTTCCTTATGCCGTTGCCTCGGCTCTTGGCAAAATCCCGTTTATGCTGCTATTTGCTTATATGGGACAAAATATGTTTAAAGATTGGGCCAGCTTCACCTTATTCGCGGGTGTGTACGCCGCTTTTTTCGCCTTGTCTTATGGCGGATACCGCCTTTGGTTAAAAAGACAATGAAACGCATAAAATAGCCCTGTTTGTTTAGCAGCTTGTTTAAAATAATGCCCGGACGTTTATAGTATGTTATCGGATGAATGCAGTGAGGCGAGCTTGACAAAACGCTTGTTATTTGTAATAATTATAAATAAGTAATTATTATAAATTAAACAACAGCCATTCCAGCCGTTGCGTTCTCGCCAAACAAGCTGCTCTTTACGAAACATAAAATCAGGAAACGAAAGGATGAACGATCATGAAAAAAACACATGAGGTCTTAAATAAACAAATCGCTAACTGGAGTGTCCTTTATATTAAATTGCACAACTTCCATTGGTATGTGAAGGGCTCGCAATTTTTCACCCTGCACGTGAAGTTCCAAGAATTTTATGAAGAGGCCGCTTTGAATGTGGATGAGCTGGCTGAGCGCCTGCTTGCACTGGAAGGCAAGCCTGTCGCAACAATGAAAGAATATATGGAGACGGCTTCCATCAAAGATGCTACAGGCAAAGAAACCGCTACTGCTATGGTTGAGTCTCTTATAACGGACTTCTCGACGATTATCGAGGAGCTCAAAGCCGGCATGTCGATTGCGCAAGAAGCGAATGATGAGACGACAGCCGATATGCTGCTTGCGATTCACACCGCGCTTGAGAAACATGTATGGATGCTGAAAGCTTTTAACGCTTAATTCAAAAAAAATCAGGCCGCCTAAACGTATAGGCGAACCACATAATTAGCTGTCACAGCCTCTCCCCCAAGGGCAGGCTGCGACGCAAAAAAACCTTCAAACTCTGCGACCTGCGCGGGTTTGAAGGTTTTTTAGTTGCTTGAATCCGACCGATTATTTGAGCTTAATTGAACAGCTAGCCACTTCTTTGCCTTGCCACAATGCCGAGAGTTTGTCGCCATCCTGCAAGGCCGCAACACCTGCTGGCGTTCCGGTAAAAATAAGATCACCGGGCCCAAGTCCGTAGTTGTCATTAATATGCCGGAGCAGCGTGCCAATATCAAACAGCATATCGGAAGAATTGCCATGCTGTGCTTCTTCATTATTGCGAAGCAGCGCAAAATCATGCGCCTTCAGCGCTTCCGCACCAGGATACGGCAGCCATGCGCCAAGGGGAGCGGAGCCTTTGAAGCCTTTGGCCGGAAGCCATGGCTGGCCTTTGGCCTTGATCTTGCTTTGCACATCGCGAAGCGTCATATCAAGCCCCATCGCTAAACCGTCGATGCATGCATCAGGATCCATGCCCGGCTGAAGCGCCCGGCCCACACGCAGCACCAGCTCCAGCTCGAAATGCACCTCGCCTTGATCGCCCGGCAGCTCCACTACGCTGCCATCCATCGGCACAAGCGCATGAGTCGGCTTTGTAAATACCATTGGCGATTCAGGCACCTCATTGCCCAGCTCTAATGCATGCAAACGATAATTCCGCCCAATACAATAAATGTTGCGTACTTCTGAAAACATCTCCATCTCCCTCTCCCGTTTTATAGGCTCGCTTTTAATTAAACCTTCTTCTGAGCAGCAATTTGCTCCGCAAGCTCGTTAAGCTCAGTCCAGCGCTCCATGAGCTGCTCCAGCTTTTCTTCAAGCTGCTGCTGCTCCTCCGATAGCTGCTGAATCAGCATCGAATCGCTGCCGGATTCCTCCATGCGCTGTACAATGTGCGCAAGATCATTTTCAGCCTGCTCAATCCAGCCGTCAATTTGCTCAAAATCCTTTTGATCCTTGTAGGACATTTTGAGCGCACGTTCCTTGCCGCCGCCCGTTCCGGCTTTTGCGTTTGATTCCCCCGCCGCACTCTTGCTTCCAGCAGCGCTCGCCGAGCCTGCCCCAGCAGCAGATTTCGTACTTCCGCCCGCCGAGGCGCCACCTGTTGCTGGCGATGTACCAGCCGCCGCCGAGCCATACTTTTCTACAAACTCCTGATATTCGCTATAGTTGCCTGTATGCTGCGTAATGACGCCATCCTCAAAGGATAAAATTTTATCGACTGTCCGGTCAAGGAAGTAACGATCATGGGATACGACGAATACGACGCCCGGAAAATCATCCAAATAATCTTCCAATACGGCCAAAGTCGCAATGTCCAAATCATTCGTCGGCTCATCGAGAAGGAGCACGTTCGGCGCCTTCATCAGCACGCGAAGCAGTTGGAGACGGCGCTTCTCGCCGCCTGACAGCTTGCTGATCAGGCTCCATTGCATCGCAGGAGGGAACAAAAACCGCTCCAGCATTTGCCCTGCTGAAATGAGCGAGCCATCCGCCGTCTTCACCTGCTCCGCACCTTCGCGGATAAATTCAATGACGCGCAGCGACTCGTCCATCTCTTCATGCTCCTGCGAGAACCAGCCGAGATTAACGGTGAGGCCCAGTTCAACTGTACCTTCATCCGGTTGCAGCCTGCCCTCAATCAGCTTAAGCAGCGTAGATTTGCCGCTGCCATTGCGTCCGATAATGCCTACACGGTCCTCCGGTACGGCAATATAGCTGAAATCGCGAATGAGCGTCCGCTCGCCAAAACGTTTCGTCACCTTTTCAAGCTCGACGATTTTGCGTCCGAGGCGAGTCGAGGCAACCGATACATCCATTTTTCCCGCGCTTTGCTTAGGCGCCTGCGCCTTCAAGTCCTCGAAGCGATCAATTCTCGCCTTCTGCTTCGTCGTTCTCGCCTTGGCTCCGCGCCTAATCCAGGCCAGCTCGCTGCGCAGCAGGTTTTTGCGTTTGCTTTCTGTTGCCGCCTCGCGCTCTTCCCGCTCCAGCTTAAGCTCTAGAAAGCGGCTGTAGTTCGCTTCATAGAAATAAGCACGTCCGCCGTCCAGCTCAATAACCCGATTACTGACCCGATCAAGGAAATAGCGATCATGGGTAATCATAAGCAGTGCGCCTTTGCGCTTTTGCAGCATGCCTTCCAGCCAAGCGACCGAATCATTGTCAATATGGTTCGTCGGCTCGTCCAAAATCAAAATGTCCGAAGGCTGGAGCAAAGCCGCCGCCATCGCTACCCGCTTGCGCTGTCCACCGGAAAACGTCTCGACCTTCTCGTCAAAATGAAGAATGCCAAGCTTTGCGAGCGCAATCTTCGCTTCACTCTCAAGCGTCCAAGCGTCGAATTCATCCATCCGCTGGTTCGCTTTAATCAACCTTTGCTGGAGCGCCTCGTCACTTGGATGAAGCTCCAGTGCTTCAAGCGCCTCCACATGCTCGCGCACAGCACGCTGCTGCGGCGAATCGCCGCCAAGCACATGCTCAAGCGCCGTTTCCCCTAGAGCGAATACCGGGTCCTGTGAAAGCATGCGAATAGTCACCCGGTTCCCAATGGAAATGTTGCCTGCATCGGCTGGCTCAAGCCCGGCAATCACTTTAAGAAACGTCGATTTGCCCGTTCCATTGACGCCGATAATGCCGATTTTGTCGCCATCCTCGAGACCGAAGGTAACGTCCTCGAACAGCATTTTTTCCCCGTAGCTTTTCGTAATATGTTCGACTGATAATAAATGCATCGCAATAACCTACTTTACATCAGAAATAGTTATTCCAAGCCAGCTTCTCCTACCATATAACACTTGGAGAAGCCGCCCTTTCCAACTATCATATCATAATCCGCGCCCCTCCACCCCGCTTAGCAGCCACCTCAATTAAGTATTGACAAAAATATTTTTATGTGGTATAATATAATATTTTATTATTTACACCTTTATATTTATCCCTTATGATATAAAAGCTTGGCCAAGCACAATCTGAGCTGATGTTGATCGGAGGGATCGTATGCTACTTGCAAAAGGCATTGCCATGCTGGAGATTACAGCTGCCATCATGGGAAAATCCACAACGATTTACCCTACCCTTATTTGGGATAATGATCGCCAAATCCTTATAGACACTGCCCACCCTGGGCAGCTTCCATTGATTCAGGAGGCCGCAGCACAAGAAGGCGTTCTCCTCGAGCAAATAACCGACATCGTACTTACCCATCAAGATATCGATCATATTGGCAGTCTGCCAGCTGTCATTGAACAGGCTGATTACGCTCCGCGTGTATGGAGCAGCGACATCGAGAAGCCCTACATCGAAGGACGCAAGCGTCTGCTCAAAATAACCGACGAGGCGCTCGCGAACCTCGACCTGATGTTTCCGCCGGAAACGCCCGCTGCATTCCGCGCCGCTTTTCGAAAAATGCTGGAGCATCCGCCCCACGCAAATGTGACAGCGCAGCTGCTGGGCGGCGACAAGCTTGATGTATGCGGCGGCATCAGAATTATTAATACGCCGGGACATACACCCGGACATATCAGCTTATATCATCACGCGAGCCAAACATTAATAGCCGGAGATGCGCTGATCGCAGAAAATGGCAAGCTTGCCCCTCCTGCATTTGCTGCCACGCTCGATTATGGAATGGCGCTGCAATCGCTCAAAGCGCTTGCAGATTACCCCATCCAGCATGTTATTTGCTATCATGGCGGTTTATGCAGCGGTCAGCTTAATGAACAAATTGCTCAAATTTCTGATGGAGCTGCTGTTTAATCAAAACAAAGGCCGTCCCAAAGCAGTGTAAATACTGCCTTGGGACGGCCTCGCTTATTTCATTAACTGCCTTTTACTTATTTGCTTGCTTCAGCGTATTTCGTTGCATTCAGCAGCAAGGTGACAACCTCAGCCCTCGTTGCCTTAGCATTTGGATTGAACTTATTGTTCGCCCCTTGTACAATGCCTGCTTTGGCTGCCGCAGCTACATAAGGAACTGCCCAAGCCGGAATCTCTTTCGCATCGGCAAAATCTACCTTTGCAGCCGGATCAACCGGAAGGTCTAGTGCACGTACCATAATGGCCGTCATTTCAATTCGGGTCAATGGGTTGCTTGGTCGGAACGTATTGTCCGCATAACCGCTAATGAGTCCCGCTTCTAACAGCTGTGCTACGAAGGAGCGTGCCCATACAGGAATTGCATCCGCATCGCGGAAATTCGGCACTGTCGTTGCAGCTTCCAGCTTAAATGCACGGCTTACCATCGTTACAAACTCTGCACGAGTCGCATTCGCCTCTGGACGGAACGTACCGTCGGTGAATCCTTTTACAATTCCTTGCTCTACCGCCTGCTTAATCGACTGCTCTGCCCAATGTCCTGCTACGTCCTTAAGCACAACCGGAGTTGGCGTCGGGCTCGGATCTGGACTCGGGGATACAGAAGGTGTTGGACTCGGGCTAGGTGTGCTTGTTCCCGGATTGCTCGTGCCAGGATTTCCTGTGCCCGGGTTTCCAGAGCCTAACAGATCAGTAATTCTTCCTTGAATACCGATATCTACTGTACCAATTTTCTCCAAATAGTCGTTAAATACTTCGTAATCAACTAAATTCATTTCGTAGAAGCGTCCAGCATCCTTCGCCGCCTTCATAGAAAGGTAGAAGTCACCGCCGTTTGCCATGAATGAGTTTGTCGCTACGATGTAATACGCATTTGGATCAATTGCTACATAATTCCCTTGCTCGTTCAATACTTCTACTTTCACGATTCTTTCACCATTTTGAGTTATAACACCAGTAACGGAGTTATAAATCTCAGGTTTTTTTGTCGAATCGAAGGAGAAGCGCATGCCTGCTACTTGCGGGAATCTACCTTCTTCACTCGTTGGCGTAGATCCGCTGACGCCGTTTTCGAGCGCCGCAGTAATTTCTGCACCTGTCATTTTCAGCGCCGTCAGATTGTTGCCAAATGGCATAACCGTCAGCAAATGGCCAAGTGTAATGTCTCCAGCAGGAATGGAATCGCGGATGCCGCCTGCATTTTGAATCGTGACATAACCAGCGATGCCCGCTTTGTCGATCAATGGGCTATTTTTCACCTTGTCCAGCATGCCGTCCGCAATCAGGTTTCCAAGATTTGTTTCCTGTCTGCGCACATTTTTGCGAAGGCCATCGAGTGCAACGTTCGTCTTGCCGACAACGGTCTTCTGAAGCTCTGCGATTGGCGCTTTGAATTCCTCCAATTTCGCCGTATGCACAGGGTGAGCGTTAAATTTATAATTCGAGCCAATCTTCTCGTCTACGTTAACCAGCTCGCCATTCCATACTACAAGCTCGCCTTGAGCATCAAAAATCGCATCGAGCTTGCCTAGATATACGCCATATTCTCCCGTTTGCACAATCAGGGTAGAAGCCGCGTCAGCCGTCTTCTGATAAACAGTCGGCTCGTTCAGCTGCGTATGCGAGTGGCCACCGACGATAATATCAATGCCCTCAACTGCTGCTGCCAGCTTGAGATCCTCGCCGTAGCCCAAGTGAGACAGCACGATGATTTTGTTGACGCCTTTCTGCTCAAGAGCTGCAACTGTTGCCCGTGCGCTATCTACATAATCCTCAAATCTTACCTGTCCTGGAGAAGCGAGCAGTGCAGTATCTGGTGTTGTCAATCCAACGATACCAACTTCTTCGCCGACAAATTGCTTAATAATCGCCTTGTGAATCTCCGCCTTATTATCATCGGAAGACGAGGAGTACACAATATCATCATTGAACAAAGCATTAAGCTCTGCTTCGCCGCTGAAATCAACATTCGAGCTGACAAACGGGAAGTTGGCCCCTCTGATGAATGCCGCCAGCGTCGCTGCATCCTTATCAAACTCATGGTTGCCGAACGTCATGGCATCGTATTTCATTTCGTTCATGAACCATAGATCAGCAAGTCCTTTGAATTGATTGAAATACAACGTACCCGAGAATACATCGCCCGCATCCAGCAGCAATGCATTTTCCTTCTCACTCTTCAAGCCCATCGCCGCGTTTATTCGGCGCGGTGCATTATCCAGATGAGCATGGGTGTCGTTTGTATGAAGGACACGCAGATCGAATGCGTTCTGCACATTCGTAATACGCCCCTCTACTCCAATGTTTACCGTACCCACCTTGCTCAAATATTCATTAAATACTTCATAGTCTACAAAATTCAGTTCATAGAAGCGTCCAGCATCCTTCGCTACCTTCATGGACAGATAGAAGTCACCGCCGTTTGCCATAAAGGAGTTCGTCGCTACGATATAATAAGCCTCTTTATCAATGTCAACATATTTGCCCTTGTCGTTCAGTACCTGAACCTTTAGGATCCGTTGACCTTGCGACGTAATTTCGCCGAGCACGGAGTTGTAAATCTCCGGTTGCTTCGTCATATCATAGTAGAATCGCATGCCTGCCACTTGCGGGAATCTGCCTTCCTCACTAGTTGGCGTGGAGCCGCTGACGCCATTTTCGAGCGCAGCAATGATTTCACGCCCCGTCATTTTCAGTGCTGTCAGATTGTTGCCGAAAGGCATAACCGTCAGCAAATGACCAAGTGTAATATCGCCCGCAGGAATCGAATCGCGGATGCCGCCTGCATTTTGAATCGTCACATAACCGGCAATGCCTGCTTTGTCGATTAATGGGCTATTTTTCACCTTGTCCAGCATGCCGTCTGCAATCAGGTTACCAAGATTCGTTTCCTGTCTGCGCACGTTTTTGCGAAGGCCATCTAGCGCCACATCCGTTTTGCCTACCACCGTTTTCTTAAGCTCAGTCAAAGGAGCATTGAACTCCGCTACTTTAGCTGCAGCAGCTGGATCAGCCGCAAATACATATTGCGAGTTAACCTGTTGATCGACATTTACCAGCTTGCCGTCCCATGAGGTCAGCTTGCCCGCAGCATCGAATTTCACGTCCAATTGACCGAGATTCACGCCATATTCGCCCGTTTGAACGATAAGCGTTGCTGCTGCACTTAGATCTTTACGGTATACAAAAGGTTCATTTAATTGCGTATGCGAGTGGCCGCCGACAATAATGTCAATGCCATCTACTTCAGCCGCAAGCTTCTGATCTTCCGTATAGCCGATATGGGACAGCGCAATAATTTTGTTGATGCCAAGCGATTCTAGCTGCGCAACCGTCGCTTCTGCGCTTGCTTTCACATCGCTGAATACAACGTTGCCTGGAGATGCAAGCAATGCTGTATCTGGCGTTGTCAGGCCGAAAATACCAACCTTCTCGCCATCCACCACTTTGATGAGCGCTGGGTAAATTTTAGCATCATTCGCTGCATCACTCACTTGAGGAATGCTGTTTACGAATTTGCTGCCAAGCTGCGTTTCGCCGCTAAAGTCCACATTTGCCGCAACGAACGGGAATTCTGCGCCATTAATGAACGCTGCGAGCGTCGCTGCATCCTTGTCAAACTCATGATTGCCGAAGGTCATCGCATCATATTTCAGGTAGTTCATGAACCACAGATCAGCAAGTCCATGGAATTGGTTGAAATAGAGCGTACCCGAGAATACATCGCCTGCATCAAGCAGCAGTGTATTATCGTCGCGCAAGCTATTGATTGCCGTTACTCGGCGCGCCATATTGTCCAAATGCGCATGCGTATCATTGGTGTGCAATACACGCAGGGAGAAATCATCGTTGCCAACAACCGGCTTGCTGCCAAGATCAAGCTGGGCAAGCAGCGGATCATGGTCACTCACGCGTCCCATTGAATCTGTATAGTCTGCATTGACATGGACAACTTCTATATTGGAATAGTCTTTCAGAGCATCATTAACCAGAATGTGGTCAAGCGTCTGGGAGTTGCCATCGTAAATATAAGAATAACGATCCTTCTCCGGCATTGTCTCAACCAGATTAGTCAGAGCGTCCTTCTTCAAAATATCAAGCGTCTTCGAAAACTGGAAGTCATTCAAATCGCCTAATACCGCAACGTTCACATTAGGATCGCTAGCCACAAGCTGCGATACGAAGGAATTTACGATTCCAGCTTGCAGAGCACGCTGTGTTTCACTGCTGCGGATAACCGGCTGGATCGTTCCCCAAGGAAGGCCGTCCCCGCCTTTGGAATTAAAGTGATTTGCAATGACTACAACGCGTTTGCCTTGGAAATTAAATTCAGCGGCAAGCGGTTTGCGCGAAGCATTAAAGGCTGCATCCGTTGGGCTGATTCGGCCCGGATTCACAGACAGGCTGCCATCGCCTTTCACCTGTACAGCAGTTGTCGAGTCGCCTTTCGTTCCAGTCGCAAGGCTTACGCGCGCTGTATTGTACAAATACCCTACGCGGATATTTCCGCCCGGAGCTCCGCCATCCAGCCCATCTACCGGAGCAATGTCCGTATAAGCATAAGTCGGGCCGCCTTTGGCAACAACAGCGTCGATTAACGCTTGGAAGCTTTGGCTCGCATCCGTAACGCCATTGTTTGTTTCGCCATTATTATCCTGAACCTCCATAAGCCCAATAATGTCAGGCGTTTTGAGGTTGTTTACGATAATGCCGCCGATTTTTGCAGCTTTAGCCGTTTGGCTGCTGCTGAAATTTTCTACGTTGAAGGTAGCAATTGTCAGCTTTTCAGCCGCAGCTACCGTGGACGCAACACCCTGCGCACGGGAGGAATACGTAATAGCTGGCAATGAGCCATCCGGAATGAGCTTGAATAAATTGCTCGTATAATTCAATACACCTGTAATCGGGCCATTAAATTGGTCGCCTGTTTTAATATCCTGGCCGGCCGGCTTAGCCGCGATATACATTTTTTGCGGATTCAGACTGCTGTCGAATGGCTGCGTGCCATCACCTGTAAGCACAATGCCGCCTGCATCGGTTTTAATCGGATTGTTAGCGCCATTGTCGAAAGTAACTGGCGTAACCGAGTTGGCATAAGGGCCAGTAATGCGGGCATCATTCAACTGGATGCGCATGCCTTCCAGGCTTTCGAAGAAATCAATCGCATCGCCATCGGGATTAAATGCTCCAAAGCTGTCGGTATCAATGGCGTTCGGTACGATACGTCCATTTGCACCAATAACAATTGGCGCAGGCAATGGCTGCGAAGGAAGTCCCTTCGTAACATTTGTAGCGGTAATTTGCGTAACTGTCAGTGCCGGGCTCGTGCCATATTCGACAACTGTGCCATCTACCGTTACCGCATCTCCTAGGGCAACGCCGTGAGCCGCTTTATACACTTGGATCGCTTCTGAAGTAGCAGGATCGCTATCGATGCTGCTATCTGGCTCCTGCATGTAGAAGCTGCTTGCGCTTACTGATGTAACGATACCGGAAACATTGGTTACCGCTACATTTTCATAAATAGAACGATGGGTTTTGCCTTGAATCGTATGAATTTTGATGCCGTTTGTGTTTTGCAGCACCGTATACTCGAATGTATATACAGAGCTCGTGTCGGCACCCGCCACTACGATTGCTTTAATCGTTGTATCTGCATTAATGACAATTGGCGCACTGTAGACTGCGCTTGCCGCTGTCGGCGTAGTGCCATCCGTTGTAAAATGAATGACGCCGCCATCCATCAGCGTGCTGAGCGCAACCGTTCCACCCGTGGCAATACCGCCAGAAGGTACGCTGGCATTTACAGACAGCTTGCGCTCTACGATATCGGAAGAGTTTCTTGGAACAAGCTCCATACCGACACCCGTGTAATACGTCATTACGCCAGTTACTTGCTCAAACGTTTTGTTCAGAGCAAACGCCGCATCCGAGGAATAAATTGCAATTTCCTGGCTGCTGGCAGCATCCGTCGCATAAAACACGCCGCTTGCCGCACGTTTGATTGTAATATCATTGATTTGCACCAGACGGCCTTCGGACAAATTGCGAACCGCATCACCCGTGCCAAAAGCCGTTGAAGTAATGACCGTTGGCCCAGGAACCGCACCCTGACCGTTAACTGTCACATAACCGCCTGTTACCAGATCCGTGTCCAGCTGCAGCATGCCATTGTACAGCGAGGTTTGACCGTAAACTTCAATGTCATCGCCTGGCTGCGCACCTGAATCCGCGCCTCTAACAACGACAGCAGAAGTGGCATCCTGAACAAACAGATTTACTTTGCCGCCAGATTCTGTGCGATGGGAAACTGTCCCATGCGTCACAAGCTTAGAGCCTACTGCCGCGCTTCGCACATCCGAAATCGCAACCGGTGTAAGGTTCGCAAGCGTATAGGCAAATTCAGTCAGGCCGCTAATTGTGCCTTCTGCATTTTTCACATACGCATGAATGGTCATTGGAGCTGTAACTTCGATAGGCGAAGCATAAGCTGCAAAATTTTCCGGAGCAACCGGCGCATCCGGGCTGTAGACGCTGTAATACACGCTGTATCCAACCGTTGCTGTAGACAAGGTTACATATGTTCCTGCTGGAACCTCGCCCGCCGCTGGACTAGCCGTTACGCTTGCAACCACGCCGTAAGAAGAATTTCTAGGGCTTGGAGCAGCTACTGTAAAGTCGGCGTTATTGTTATCCGTATCCAGCGCGCGGTCACCCGGATTTAGCGCTTTGCGGATAGCTGCTAATGCAGCACCCAAATCGCCAGTTGGAGCACCTTCTCCACCAGTCGCTGTTGAACCGTAAGCAACTAGATCAATCACTGCGCTGCTTGCATTAAGCAGCCTAACTTTACCAGCGGTACCACCCATATTAAGCGTACCAATTGCATCTGGCGATTCCAGATCAGCAGCCGTCGTGCTTGCTCCCGCCGCCTCTTGAATAAGGAAGTAGCCTTTAGCGGCAATTGTTCCGCTTAAATTGTGTATATTCGTTGTAAAAGCTCCTGCAGCCGAAGCATATTGCACACTCCAGCCTGCGAGGGAAATCGGTGAATCGGTTGGATTGTATAATTCTATAAAGTCCTGTTTGAGTGGCGCGCCTCCATTGCCGCCGCCCCCATACACTTGTGAAATGACAATGTTGTCATTGCTTACAGCCGCTTGCACAGGTGCACCAAAACCACCCAATATCGTTCCTACAAGCAAAATAGCAGCCAAAAACAGGCTTACTGGCCGCTTGAACGCCTGAAACTTTCGCCTCATAGACAATCTCTCCTTTTTTCCTAGGTTAATTCCATAGATAGTTCTTTTTCTCACATATATGTGACATTGAGATCATTTTGTCGATAATTGTTGTCATTTCGTGCAATAAATCAGATGAAAATAAGAAAAATCCACAACTATTTTGCTATTTGTGCATTTTTCATTCATCAACCCCTTATCAAAATTTCATATTATTATGAATCAATGAAAAAAAGAAACCTTTTTCTCTCTATTTAATATTTAATATAAAGTAGAGTAGGCCTATTGTAAACATTTTGACAAAAAAATATTGTTAAGCTATCTTTAATTGTTATCTAAATTTACATTGTCTTAACATTCGGTCATGAAAATGAATATAATATCTTAACATTTCGCTTGTCGCCCCTCCGAATGATCAAATGTTCAATATGTCGAGAATCAATTGTTCAGTCTGTTTTCATCCCATTTTCCACAGAAAAAAGCCCCTGGCATCCTATATTTCTTAGGACACTAGAGGCTAAATTTTATACCTATTTAAAATTTTATCGTACCGCTAGCAAGAACAATGCAGCACTTGCTGCTGTGTCACTGGCTTAGCGTTTGCCAATCATCGCTTCCGGCTTCACAAATTCGTCGAACTGCTCGGACGTCAAGAGGCCGCTCGCAATTGCCGATTCTTTCAGCGTCAGCCCTTTTTTATGCGCGTTTTTCGCAATGGCTGCTGCATTTTCATAGCCGATATGCGGATTAAGCGCTGTTACGAGCATGAGCGATTGATCGAGATTGCGCTTGATCACGGCTTCGTTCGGCTCAATGCCAACCGCACAGTTGTCATTGAAGGAAATCATGCCGTCCGCCATCAAAGCAACGGATTGCAGGAAGTTGTAAATGATAACCGGCTTAAATACGTTCAGCTCAAAATTGCCCTGGCTCGCCGCAAAAGCAATCGTTGCATCGTTGCCGATAACTTGGCAGACCGCCATCGTAATCGCTTCGCTTTGCGTCGGGTTAACTTTACCTGGCATAATCGAGCTGCCCGGCTCATTTTCAGGAATCGAGATTTCGCCAATTCCGCAGCGCGGACCGCTTGCCAGCCATCTAACGTCATTGGCGATTTTCATCAAATCAGCCGCCAGCGCTTTAACAGCACCGTGTGTATAGACGATTTGGTCGTGGCTCGTTAGCGAGTGGAATTTATTTTCTGCTGTAATAAACGTTTTGCCCGTAAGCGTCGTTACTTCCTCCGCTACCTGCACCGCGAAATCCGGATGCGCGTTAAGGCCTGTGCCGACCGCTGTGCCGCCTAGCGCCAGTTCGCGCATTTCGTCTACGCTTTGCACGATCATTTTGCGAGTTTTAACCAGCATGGCGTACCAGCCGCTAATTTCTTGGCCAAGTGTAATCGGAGTCGCGTCCTGCAAATGCGTACGGCCTATTTTCACAATATCGTTGAAACGCTCAGCCTTGTCCTGCAGCGTTCTTGCCAGCACATCAATAGCCGGAATCAGGCGCTGCTCCACCGCTACTACGCCAGCAATATGCAGCGCCGCAGGGAACGTATCATTAGAGCTTTGGGAGCGGTTAACATCATCATTTGGATGAATGCGAACGGCGCTGCCGCGCTCCTCAAGCAGTTGATTGGCGCGATGAGCTACAACTTCATTGACGTTCATATTCGTTTGCGTACCGCTGCCCGTCTGCCAAACGACGAGTGGGAAATGCTCATCCCAGCGGCCAGTCAAAATTTCATCTACCGCTTCACCGATAACCGCAGATTTCTCTGCATCCAGCACGCCCAGCTTCTCATTGGCGATAGCTGCAGCTTTCTTAATAATAGCCATAGCATGAACGACCTCAATCGGCATCTGCTCTCCGCTGATTTTGAAGTTTTGCAAGCTGCGCTGCGTTTGAGCGCCCCACAGCTTGTCCGCAGGAACCTGAATTTCACCCATTGTGTCCTTTTCAATCCGATATTCCATCTTTTAAGTAGCCTCCTTAAAAATCTTGAACAACCTACTCCTACTTTATCAAACGCAAACGGCTTTCGCCATCCAAATGCGTCAAAAGCCCTTTAATTGCTTGCGAATAGGCTGCCCACTCGCCTTGCAATAGCCGCTTTCTGCCGCTTTTCGCTAATGCGCTTACATAAAAAGCAGCGGCCGAACGTTAATTTTAGCGCTTCGCGCTGCGGTAAGCTTCCATATAAGCGCGTGCTTTTGCCTCAATTAAGGTGTAATCGCCTGTTTTCACAGCTTCCTTCGTCAAATCGGAGCCGATGCCAACAGCAACCGCGCCCGCTTTCACCCATTCGCCGAGATTATCCAGCGATACGCCGCCAGTCGGCATGACATTCGCTTGCGGCAAAGGCCCTTTAATCGAAGGAATAACGCTTGGCGAATACAGATTGCCAGGGAACAGCTTCACAACATCAACACCCAGCTCCAGCGCATGTTGAATTTCATTAACGGTCATCGTGCCCGGCATAACTGGAATGGCATAACGATGGCACAGCTTTATAGTATCAGGGTTAAGTGCCGGAGAAACGACAAATTCCGCGCCGCTCAAAATCGCCGCGCGTGCCGATTCTGGATCAAGTACCGTTCCCACTCCGATAATAGCAAATTGATCCGATTGCGGGTCCGCATCTACCGAATATTCCTTGCTGAGCTGCTCGATCGCACGCAGCGCAAACGGTACGGTCAGCGTAATTTCAATCGCTTTAATCCCACCTTTTATCGCATGGCGGGACATTTCTACAACTTCCTCCGGCGAATCAGCGCGAAGTACAGCGACGACGCCAGCATCTACAATTTGTTGAAGCACCTTGATTTTCTTCACAAGTACAGCCTCCCCTAATGTTCATATTTGTACGAAAAAGTACGATGTTTGCCGTTTTAATTATATGCCTTTCTCGTCCACTCGGCAATGCATGACAGGCAATTGTCAAATTATGCGGAATAAAAGAGCCACCTCACAGCATAAAGCTGTGTAGATGGCTCCCCTTGTTCATTCATTTATTCATTCATTCATTTATTAAACGGTTTATGTCATTTGATTAACCCGTATGTTTATCCAAGCTTGCGGCTTTTCCCGATCCATCTCCATGCTCGCCTTCCACTTTGCTGCGGCCCGACAAGAACCAGCCAACAACAGCAATCAGGACGAGTACGATGTAGAAGGTCGCTTTCCATACAGAGCCTTCTACAAAATCATGCGACAGCCAGTGGATGGATGGATGCGCCATCGTATGCACGGCCAGCTTAACGCCGACCCAGCCGACGATAACGAATGCTGTCAGCTCCAGCGCGGGACGGGAATGCAGCAGCTTCACGAAATAGTTCGCCGCGAAACGCATAATGACAAGCCCGATAAAACCGCCGAGGAAAATAACGATAAACTGTCCGCCGTCCATGCCGCCGATTTGCATCAGACCGCTTGGAGGCAAGGCCACTGCCAGCGCTACCGCTGCCAGAATAGAATCGATCGCAAAGGCGATATCAGCGATTTCGACCTTCAGAACCGTCCACCAGAAGCCAGCTTTGGAGTTTTTCTTCTCCTTCTGCTCCTCTGTCTCCTCTTCCTCTTCGGCCTCTTTGGACCTTCGTAAAAACTTAATGATATTGCTTATTGAAATAAATAAGAGATACAGCGCTCCGAGTGCCTGAATTTGCCATACATTCACAAGCAGCGAGATAACGAACAAGGAGGCTAGACGGAAAATAAATGCGCCGAACAATCCGTAAAACAGCGCCTTCTTCCGGCTTTTCTCATCAAGATGTTTAACCATTACAGCTAGCACGAGCGCATTATCTGCTGCCAGCAAACCCTCCAGAACAACCAAGACCACTAATACCCAGCCATATTCCAACAGCAATTCCAACGTTGTCTCCTCCTTCTAAACGACCGTGACATGTTTCTGATAATCAATTTCCAGAAACTTCTCTACTTCCGTAACCCAGCGCTCCTCAACAAACTTTACATGCATTGGATGCGCATTATAAGCTTCATAATCCTCATTGCTTTCGAATACCATGGAAAAGCCAAAACGATAATCGTTTTTAGGGCTTACCTGCAAATACACCTCAAAATCGCGAACGACCGGAATCGAACTCAAAATGGTACGTCCATCCTCCAGAAAGCGCTGCTCCTCATCGGAGCCCTCCGCGTGCTTCAAGCTAAAAACAACCGAATGCTGAATCCAAACACCTGACATTTTTTCTCCTCCTTATCATGTTCTGTTTCTATACCTATTAACCACATTTCTCCTTCCTTGTACGTGGCATGTACGGCTCGCGTTTCAAAAACAAATCCATTTCTAGAGACTTATTTTTAGAGGAAAATAGTCCCAGCAGGCTTGCCCCTCTGTTGCACCGCACCTATAATAGGGTAAGCATTCCCAGGCATTAGATATGCGTACGACCATTTTTTCAAACCAGAACAGGAGAGTGGCCTATTTTGAAAAAGCTCACGATAGCTGTAGTTCTTGGCACGACGATTGTTGCAAGCATGGCAACAGGTGCTTACGGCGCAACGAAGCTGCAAGAAATTAAAGCTTATTTGAATAAAGACATTGCCTTTAAGGTGGATGGCAAGCCTGTGCAGCTGCGGGATGGCAATAATAATACCGTTGTTCCGATTAGCTATAAAGGCACAACCTATCTTCCAGTAAGATCAATTTCCGATGCGCTTGGCGTTGCGGTTGACTATGATGGCAAGACGCAATTGATTCAGCTTGGTGAAAAAGTAGAAGGCGTTTCCATCTCAAGCTCCTTGACCACCAATACGTACCGCACGAAAGATTCTGCGCAAACAACCTATAACGGCAAAGATTATAAAGAAGCCCTATTTGATAATGCAGAAAGCTCCCGTTCAAGCTCGTTTATTTTGGAGCCTAAGAAAAAGTACCAAAAGCTGTATCTTCAAATCGCAGCCGTTGGGCAAGACTTGGGCAAGTTAACGGTGAAGGACACGGGTACGGATACGATTTTGAAAACGACAGAAATTAACGTGGCCGACGGCCTTGTCACGGTTGAAGTGGATATCGGCGGCGCAAACCAGCTGTACGTTTATGCCGATGCCAAAGAGGACGGAGCTGTATTCGTTCCGCTCACAACCTCCTATTACAAATAAAGGGTCATAAGAAAAACGCCTGTGGCGTCCTTTCTATTAGACGCCATCGTTTTGGCGAAACGGCTGTCGCCGTCCTTTGGCGGCAAAGCTGCCGTTTCGAGGGTGAAACTTATAAATCCTTATATTTTAAACAAGCCTCTAAATACGCTATTGCAGCGTATTTAGAGGCTTGTTTGTCGGTATGCTGCTTTTTTGTCTCTTTTTGGCGAAAACGCAGCCTTCCGAAGCAGCATCTGTCTTTGTTCCACCACACGAATATGTTATGATACTTTCATCATAAACAGCTGGGAGCCGTTCATCGTGAGAACAAAAATGCTGCGAAAATTCAAATATTATTGCTTGCGCCTGCTCCGTATAAAAAAAAGCGACCATGTCGTTGCGCTTGGCAGCGTACTCGGTTTTCTGCACTGCTGGTTTCCGACTTTTATCGTCGGACTGCCGATCTCCCTGCTGCTGACTCGGCTGCTTCGCGGCAATTTGGCCGCCTGCGTTATTTTTTCGACGATCGGCTCTTTTACTTGGCCGGGACTTTTTTATTTGAATTATAAAGTCGGATTTTGGCTGAATCGCCTCGTCGGCGCTCCAGCCGCCAACCATCCCGCCCATATGGCGCTTGCGCCGCCGGTTACGCATAAGGTCGGACATTTTGCTTCCTTCGGCCATTTGGGCATGAATTTTCTGATTGGCTCCATCGTCAATAGTATTGTTTTTTCCTTAATCGGCTATTTTGTCATCCGCTTTATCCTCAATCGCTATAGACCCACTCTAATTACCAAGCTCAAAAGCCAAGGCAAAGGCGTTCGCCGCAGTCTAACTGTCGGTTAAGAACACCTCCGGCGGTGATTCAGCCTTATTTCGGCATATCGGCCAGCCAGACCGCTCCCAGCTTGCCCACTGAATCGCTCGGCCAAGCACTGTCGTTCCAATAGATGGGCTTGCTTGCGCCGGACGATCCATCTATGATTTTCACCTCAAAACCAATTTCCCGCCCATTTGAGCCCTTGACTGCTTGCCAAGGAATGACCGTTTCCACCATATAGCCAGTGGCAAGCGCTCTAGTTACATAAGAATAGCTGCCCTTCTGATGATTCAGACGAGGGAAAATCAGCCGTCTTGCTTCTTGTGCATTATCGCTGCCCTCCTGCCCATTTTCCTGAACATACAGTTCTACCTGATCAGCGTCATCGCGGGTTTTGTCCGCTACAATGACCTGTACATAAAGATTTGTCCCATCCCATAGCGTCTTAAAGCTCGTCTTCTCGTTGCCCAATTGCGTAAGCTGAGAGGAGACCGCTTGATCCCAAATGGGATCGGCTGTCTGCTGCACTCTTGGCGAAGCCCTTAGAGCAGCCGTCCGGCTTTGTGGATCTGACGGCAGCTGGGACGAATCTGCCACTCCCCAATAAGCTGGCTTAGCTTGCAGCTCCGTATCAAATAAAAGCGCTTGATTGTTGTACGTCTTCTCATCCTGCACACCCCAGAAGGTCACAGATGAGATCGATTTGCTGTATTTTTTATAAAGCTCCAGCAGTTCCTTGTAACGGTAGGCCTGCTGTACCGCAATCGCCTCCGGTATTGCCGTGCCGAAGCTGATCCGGGTATCAATATCCAGCTCCGTAATTTGAATGTCCAAGCCGAGCCCAGCATACAGCTTGATCGTTTTCTCGATCTCCAGCGCCGATGGCGACTCCAGCTTATAATGGGATTGCAGCCCTACGCCGTCAATCAGTCCTTTGCTCTTCAGGCGCTTAAGCAGCTGATAAATCTCCTGACGCTTCTGCGGCGTTTCCGTACCATAATCATTGTAATAAAGCTTGGCGGACGGATCGGCGGCGCGAGCAAACTCAAACGCTTTTTCAATGTAATCCGGTCCTATCGTTTTATACCATGACGTTTGGCGAAGCCCGTTTTTATCGCCGTCGGTGTCCGCAATCGCCTCATTCACGACATCCCATGCATACACCTTGCCCTTGTAGCGCTTCATGACCTTCTCGATATATTGCTTCATACGCGATAGCGCCAGCGTTCGGCTAGCTGGCTTGCCATTATTGTCCCAATACATCCATTCCGCCGCATCCGTATGCCAAATCAGCGCATGGCCGCGCACCACCATATCATTCGCCTGTGCAAAACGGACGTAACGATCGGCTGCCGCGAAGGCATATTGCCCCTGCTTCGGTGCCAGAAATTTCGGCTTCATCTCGTAGGTTGCGGTTAAGCTGTTGAAATGCTTTTTGAGCAAATCGCCATAAATGCCTTCCATTTGCCACGGATATACCGCCGCTCCAATCGTAAAATCGTCTTTATAAACCTCCTTTATTGCCGGAATATCGTCCTCTATCGCCATGTCAGAAATAACCGCAATCGATACATCATCCACATAAAAAGCTGTCGTATCAACTGTATCATCCGTTATGTAGGGCGTTTCCAGGTACAGCTTCAGCTCGGATGGGGTGTCTCCATGAAGAAACGTTCCCTTGAGCTCATGCCACTCTTGCCATTCCTCCTTCTTGATTGTCATTTGCTTCAGCGGGCTCCAGCTTGCCGCCCCTGAATTTTTATAAACGGTCAACTGCATCGTTATATCTTTGGCAGGCTTTTCCTTCAGCCTAATGTACGCCGAAATTTCATATTCTTTATTAGGGAGCAGCTGCTTCCTAAGATCGAGCATGGGGCCATTGTAGGTTCGCTTTCGCCCCTCTACCAGCATGCTCCCGCTGCCGGTGTTCGCCTCTTGCTTGCTGAGGCTAAGCTTCTCATGTCCGATTCTGGCTTTCCAGCCTTGCAGGCTGCCATCTTCAAAATCGCTGCCGAGCACAATCTGTGGAACCTTGTCCGCGATAACAGCATTGGAGAAGGGAATGGCCGCGCCTATGAAAAGCGACATCACCATCCATGAAGCCAATATTCGTTTTTTGAAC
This sequence comes from Paenibacillus sp. Leaf72, assembly GCF_001422685.1. NCBI lineage: Bacteria > Bacillati > Bacillota > Bacilli > Caryophanales > Paenibacillaceae > Paenibacillus > Paenibacillus sp. Leaf72. The sequence goes on from NZ_LMLV01000001.1 coordinate 1,450,603, forward strand.
TGCATTTTTTTCCTCCTTCTAGTCGTTAGAGACTGCGACGAAAAAAGTACCGCTAATTTCCTCGCAGCTCCTTAGCATCGGGTTATTCCCCTTGGAGCTTGGGGTAAGTTACTATTATAAGATAAATGATGCAACCAGATGGGCAAGATGAAAGATTATTAACCTGAGGAGGATGAATTTGCTAAAGGAACGGGTTGAGTTTCTATGTAAAAAACGCAGTTTAGCGCGCAAGGATTTGGTCGAGGGGCTGGTGACGCAAGCGCATTTCGCCAATATTTTGGCGGAGCGTTATCCGTTTGCCGACGATTTGGCTAAGCTGATTGCTGCCCGCCTTTCCGTCTCGCCCGAGTATTTAACTCACGCCGCCTTGCAGGATGAGGTCACGCTTGAGCGCGCTGAGGAGATTTTCACCCGGCTGTCGCAGCCTGTTCCAGCGCTGGCTGAGACTGATGTCAATGAGCTTGATGACAAAAATGACGCGCTGACGATTGAGCTGACTACCGCTTTAATGAAAGCCGTCTATTATCAACAGATAAATAATGGCGATGCTTATGAATATATTCACCGTACTTATCTTCACTATTATTTAGAGAAGTTTGGGCGTGAGGATGACCCGGATTTGCCCATTCCGCTCAAAAAGGCGCTATTTTTGTATAAGATTCAGCATTACCGCTCCAAAAATCAATATTTTGAAGCATTAAATAATAGCCAGCGTTTAAGCACACTTGTGGAAAAAGGCTCTGAAATTTGGTTAACGGTGCAAAACTTTTTAATGGAAGCCTCTGTTTACAGCAAGCAATATGAATCGGCTAAAGCGATTTATGAGCAAACGATGCAGTATGTGTACAGCGAACGGCTGTATCATCGATTATCCGGCCAGCATCTGGCCTACAGCGGCTGCTGCTTTGCGATGGGACGTTATGAGGAAGCTCTGCTCGCTTTGTCGATGGCGGAAGCCCATCTCGTCTATACGCCTAGCCCTGGCGACCTGTTTCCGTCCATTATGAATAATCGCATCATTATGCTGACGCACCTCGGCGAGCTGGATAAAGCATCCGATGAAATCGCACGCTTTGAAGAGCTCGCGCAGCAGGAAACGGACGAGATGAAGCAGCTGCTTGCGCCGCTTCTACTGATCTATCGCTGCGAGGTGGCCTTCGCCTCCAAAAACTGGGGCCTGCTCTCGCAAGGGCTTAGCTTGCTTGCCAGCTACCCGCTGACGGAGGATCAGCAAAGGACCGCCGTTTTTTATGAAAGCCAGCTTGCCCTGTCGAGCGATAAAAGGGAAGCTTTTATAGAGGCCGCCTTATCCTGCCTGCCCTATTTCGAGCAGACCCAGCAGACGATGCGTCTGGAGCAGCTTTATGAAACGCTAGCTGTCGCCTCCGAAGACAGTCGCCGCTACAAGGAATCAGCGCTGTATTACCGCAAGCTGGTCTATTTATTGCGAAATAAATAGGCGAAGCAAGGGGACAGCCGCAGCGAATACCGCAAAACAATGGGCGATGTGGCTCATTGAATCGCCGAAACGGGCTGTTTTTTTGCTCAAAGCGCCTTCCGGCACAAAAAAACGACCCATTTTCGCTGCTCAAGCATCGTTTTTTAAGATTTGTTTACATGTGCCCGATTGTATTGAAAGGATTTCCAGTCTGCCTCATACTTAAATTAAGCTACAAAATACGATGAAAATGAGGTGTTGTTATGTTTAACTTATTCGGAAAGAAGAAAAGCAAAGAAGAGGCTTTGGAGTATGCGGATAAGAAGCTTAACAAGGGGTTCACTGGCATGATGATGAAAGGTTTTGTCCCTAAGGAGCATCGTGATATGATGAATCAAAGCCTCAATCAAGCCAAGCAGGCGCATATGGCGTCCACTGGCGCAATTCCTATAGCCGCAACTGCGACCGTGCTTTCGATTACCGATACAGGCAAGCTCGTCAACTTTGATCCGATTGTCATTCTTGCACTTAACGTCACCGAGCCAGACGGTCGCAGCTATCAGAAAACGATGGAAACCCTCGTCTCCAAGCTGCAAATCCCGCGCCCCGGCGATCTAATCGGGCTTGGCCAAAACCCTGCTAATCCTTCCGAGCTGATTTACATGGGCTTGTTGACGCCTTAGAAAAGGACGAAGGGGGAACCCGCGATGCATAAATGGATGAGATGGATTGGCATTTTGCAAATGGTCGCTCTTGGCCTGTATGCCGCTATCGCCAACTATATTTGGCAGGACCCTTTTTATTGGCTTGGCATGCCGCTGTTCATTCTCTTAATGGCCAAAGGCTTCGGAATCATTATATTGTCGAGGCTGTTTCCTTTCAGAATGGGGCAGCCTATGCCAAAGTGCTGAATGCCACCCCGCTCTGCAGCACGCCGAACGACAAGCTCAAGCTGCGGCTGGATCTGGCGATAACGAAGGCGGACGGGGACACGTTTCAAGTGACCATGACGAAGGAGATAAGGGATACAATGCTAGCCCGTCTGCAGCCGGGCACAGTCATTAAAGTTACCTATTCTACGTCCGATCCGTCTAAAATCGTCCTCGCCCTGCCAGCAGAAGCCGCTGATTTAAAGCAAACGTTCGGCTTCTAAATCAAAGCCTATTTAAGCACCTTAATCGATTCGCCAGCCAGCGCGAGCAGCTCAGCTTTTGTTAAATGCTTATTTCCGCGATCTGTAAGCATATAAAAAGCATCCTGATTCTCGTCGTACCACTGGGCGTAATGATAGTTGTACTTCTCGCTAATAGTCCGCTTATTATATATTACTTCTATTCCCTCTACCTTGATCTTCTCGGCATTTTGACCGGAAGGCAGCAATAAATATATTTCACCGCCATCCAAAGGGTTCTTGGTTAATTCCGATTTATAATGCCCCTTGGTATAAACCGCGCTTAACACGCCCGATTTATTCCATGGCACAGCTTTCATGAACAGCTTCTTTCCATCTGCTCCGGCAGCAGCCTGTGCCTTCAGCTCCGACAGCACTTGCTTATAGGCTGCCGTCTGCTTGTCCGCATCGGTACTAGGCATATAAGGAGCCACTTTGCCGGAAACAAAGCTGTAGCCGCTCAGCTTCTGGGGCAGCAGCTGCGCGCCAGTCCGATTTGCCTCCTGTTTAAAGGCGGCATAGGTGCCCAACCGCTTTTCTTTGTAGGTGTACAGTGCCTCATCTTCTTTCCCTAACACATAAAAAGCAACCAGCTCGCCCGGCTTGGCAAATTTTTGGGCTTTATTTAAATAGTTTTGGTACGCCTTGTTGTCTGCACTGTCTGTTTGCGGCGTTATTTCCTCGATCGTCTTCACCTTAATTTCGCCAGCCGAATTGCGAATTTCAATATACTGGCTTGCCGCATAGGCACTAACCGATAGCAAGAGCAGCAGCATGAGCGCTCCGCTGAATGCCGTCGTACGCTTCATTACGGGGCGCATAAAGGACGTCTGTCCCTTCCTGCCTGACGCAGCTTCCCCTGTAATTCGCTTCATTACCGCTTCAGTGACATCGATAGCTGGAAGTCCTCCATTTGCTGCGGCTCTGCTCGTTATATCGTTGTATTCATGATCGAAGCGGATTCGCTCCATGCCTCTTCCCCCTTATTTTGCAGCTGCTGTTTAATTTTTTGCTTAATGCGGCTCATCCTCTTTTTCAGCGCATCCGGTTTTTTTCCCATTATGACACCAAGCTCGGCATACGATTTTTCCTCAAACACTCGCAAAACAAGCAAATTCCGCTCCTCCAGCGACAATGCTGCAAGAGCTGCCGCAAGCGCAGGCGTATACAGCCGATTGTCCAGCTCCTCTTCCGCGCTTGCAGCCGTCATCTCGCTCGGACGAAACAAACGCAGCCACTGCTTTTGCAAACGCCGCCTTCGCAGCAAATTCAGGCAATGATGATAGGCAATACGGTACAGCCACGCCGAAAAATGCACCTTGGGCACATATCCCGCTATTGCCTCATACGCTTTGACAAAAATATCTTGAACCGCATCCTCTGCGTCCTGCCGATTCGCCAGCATCCGCCAGCAATAATGATATAGCGGCTGCTGAAAAGCTTGTACAATCGCAGCGTAATGCTCCGTCTCCCCTGCTTGAACAGCGCTGATTAGCCGTTCCAGCTCCGATGCTTCCAATGGATTATAATGCGTTGTGAGCACCTCCTTCTTGGTTTGTATACTCTCTAGAACACCTGACGCCAAAGAAAGGTGACCGCAAGCTGCATTAATATTTGCGTTTGTTTCCTTTTTTCACAAATTCCCAATCCACTTCAATATTTTTTCTCACCCGCTGAAGAAGCTGCAAGATGTTATCCGCCTCTTCCGTTGAAAATCCAGCTAATGCAACCGCATTGGAATGCTCCCCTTCGCGCTTGAGGAATGGATAAACGGCTTCGCCTTTTTCTGTCGGAAACAGTTTTTTAATTTTTTTATTGCTGTCATCCTCTTTTTTCACGATAAAGCCCTGCTCCTCCAGCCTCTGGATAGCCCGGGCAGCAGTCGTGCGATCGACCTTAATCATTTCCGCCAGCTTTTCTTGGATGATGCCTGGATTTTCACAAATGCGCACCACATATAAATACTGCCCTTTTGTCAGATCAAATTGTTTAAATTCAATGTTGCTGATGGAATCCAAAGCCCGAGCAATCATGCCGATTTCACGAAGAATATCTTTCATTGGTCTCATTTCCCCTCACTTTTTTCTTTTTGTTGCATTTACAACAAAACTCAATTCATTTATACTATTAAAAAGCTTTAATGCTAGCACTTATACCTATACGAAAAGGAGTGAGACATTTGTATTCAAGCATTATACAAACTCAAGCTGATTTAACCATTGCTTTGCAAATCCGCCAGCAAGTATTTGTCGAAGAGCAAGGCACTCCCTTGCAGGATGAATTTGATGAATTCGACGATTTTGATGCGCTGAAGGATCGGGTACAGCATATTTTAGTTTATTATAACGAAAAACCGGCCGGAACTGGGCGTTTAAGAACGGTAGATGGATTTGCCAAGCTTGAGCGCATCTGTATTTTGCCCCCGTACCGGCAATTTGGGCTGGGAAAAGTGATCGTGCAAACTTTAGAGGAAATAGCCAAGGGGCTCGGATATGGCCGATTCAAATTGCATGGACAGCAGCAAGCAGAAGGCTTTTATCATAAGCTGGGCTATAAAACCGTCTCGGACCTATTTATGGAGGACGGGATTCCGCATGTATTAATGGTAAAAGGATTAGCTGCCGAGGGCTCAGGAAAAGATGGGATAACGTGAAATATTTCTTTTATACGACAGGCATTTTTATGATGTCTCTGGGCATCGCCCTCACGATTGAATCGGGCTTTGGAGCATCGCCGTTTGATGCGCTTCTGGTCGGCCTAGCCAACCAAATCGGGCTTACGGTGGGCAGCTGGGAAATGATTATTGCCCTTATCATGGTTGGCGGCAACTCGCTATTATCCAAAACAAGGCCCGAATTTAAAGGCTTGCTTACCGCTTTTATTGCCGGCCTCGGCATCGATCTGTGGCTTTATGTGCTGCAAGCCTTCACCCAGCCGGAGATGTGGCTAAGCAGGCTGCTGTTTCTGGGATTCGGCTTACTGATCGTTGGAGCAGGCATTGCCTGTTATTTGCAGACGCAGGTCGCGCCCATTCCTATGGATCGCTTAATGCTTCTGATTCGGGATAGGAGCGGCATGGGCATTCTGCTTTCCCGAACGTTGATTCAGCTCTTTTTCTTATTGATGGCCTTTCTATTTCATGGGCCCATAGGGATTGGAACGTTATTAACCGTCTGCCTAGGCGGTGCAATCCTGCAGTTTTTTATGCCGTATGCGGCAAAGCTGATTCCAACTCACAAGAGCAGCAGTTCTTTCCAATAAGCTTTTTTTGACGAGCCTTTAAAACAAAAAGCCTAGAAGCGCATGTGCCGCGCTTCTAGGCTTTTTTTATTTCTGTTAGCTTATGAATTCCCTCCCATGCTCGTTTAATCAACCCACCGTATGCTATGAATCTGTTCATCTGAAAAGCTGTAGCTATCTTTTATTTGACGGGAAAATAACGCATGCTGAAGGTTTGCTCCTTCAAAGCTTGTCCGGCCAAAGGTCGCTCCAATGAAGCTCGCCCCTTCCAGATCTGCATGATCGAAACGCACGCCCATCATTCCCGGCCTCCGATGATCTCTCGGCTCATGGCCGCGCACGTAATCAAACACGGCTCCTCGCAAATCGGCATGGCGAAAATCTGCTTCCGGCAGCGACGAATATCGAAAATCCGACTTGGGTGCAAGGCAGCCATTCCATCTCGTACCCATCAGATCACAGCGCTGAAAGCGGCTCCCCTGCAGATCGCTGCCACTAAAATCCGCATACCGCAAATCATTCGACTCCGCTCGCACCTGGGGCAGCTTTAAATTACGGTAGCATCCATAAGCAATGCTGCTTGCCTTGCTCTCTTCCAGCCGCCTGCGAATTTCCTTCACATCCTGCAAGCCTTGATAATCGACCAGCACATCCTCGCTAAGATCTGTATATTCGCCAATGCTGATACGCAAAGCGAGCTCTCGTTTAATAGACTTATATTCCTCCAGCATAATGGCTTCCGGCATCGCTGCCCGCAGCAGCGCAACCGCAAATAAATGGTAACAGCCCACTGCTTTCAGCATCATCGCTTCAAATTCTGTAGACTTGGCACATTCCCCGTATCCTTCGTACGATTCGGTCATTTCCTGTATAAACGCCGGCAGCGAGTGATATAGCCAAGCGGCATCATATTCCTCAAACAGCGGCGCCGAGTTCTCATACCATCTTTCCGAATACGCTTCAATGAAATAACAGGAATGATCCATCATCGACCTGCGCAGCAAGCAAAAATGGATAAGCGAAATCGGGCCTTTTTGATCCGAATCCTGCATTTCCCTAATTCGCAAGCAAATACGCTTGAAGGTTTCCAGAAACTGATTGATCCATTGCTCCTGATGATGCTGAAGCTCTTCTTCAATCGCAGTCATCTTCTGATCCAGCGCCGGGAGAAATTGATGCTCATAAAAATATTGCACGATATTCTTGTTATTCATCTTCACACGCATCCTTCCAATAACAAGGAATTCCACCCTTTAATTAACTTCGGATTTCGTGCGGGAAAACTTTAGTTTTTAGGGCAAAATGCCCAGAAAACTTCAAATTTTCTTTTTTCAAGGATACCTCATATTAACAGTTACCCTAAAAATAGTATGATTAAATCACTAATTTTCGGGGTGTTTACTCCCTCCACATATTGCTAAAATACTAAATGAAAGCGCTTTACAAAATCGATAACTCCACACCTTATGCCAAACTAAATTTTAACAACAATAAATATTATTTATTCAACAACTCTTGGGGCAGCTCGGGCATTTCCGGCTGGTGGCAGACCGTTTATCATAACAGCAATACGAACTTTGGATATGTGTGGAACTGGCCAACTACAACAGGCGGCGTAAAAGCTTTCCCTTCGATTGTAAGCGGCTGGCACTGGACAGAAGGCTATACACCGGGCAGCGGACTGCCGACGCGGCTCTCTGACAATAAAGCGATTAACAGCGGAGTAACCTATTCTATTGATCCTGCCACGAATGGCCAATATAACAATGCCTATGATATTTGGCTGCATACCACAGGTACGGCAACATGGAGCAGCACGCCAACGGATAACTTCACCATCAATGTGAAAAATTTTACCGACTATCTCGTTGGCAAAAGCTATTTCCCAACAACCCGCTACGTCAGCAGCATAGAATATGGCACCGAAATTACAAATGGCAGCGGCCAGCTTAATTATTCGAACTTCTACGCAAACGTTCAATAACCTTTATCATAGAACGAGCAAGCGGCTCTCTCGTCCCCCCTAATACGGCGCAGAGAGCCGTTTTGCTGTGCTTGGCCGGGCTTATGTAAATCAGGGAATCAGGGAGTTTTAAAACCATGGTAGAATGTGTCCACGACCAAGGCTGCTGCGGATTTTCTAGCAATATCCCCGCTTACGACTTGCTGCCATGTCAGGAACAGGAGGGAATACAGGACATTCACAATCCAGTTCTTATCTACATCATGGCGAAAATAACCTTTTTGCTGCAGCAAGCCGATTGCATGCAGCACGGGCTCCCTCAGCTTTAGATCTGCTCCAATAATCTCCTCGTTGTAATTAATGGTTGTATCATGGGCAATGAAGTGAAGCTTATCCCCTAATGGGATGAGCGCTTCAATGAGCATCGGGATGTAGTTTTCACAGTTATCCTCATCGAGCCGAATGTCCTTCATAGTTTCACTGACGACCTCGATTGCGCGCAAGCCCAAATAAATCATCAATTGCTCCCTGCTTTCCACATACCGATGCAGCGTAGCGATCCCGATTCCTGCCGAATCTGCAATTTCATTCATCGACGCATTGGGCTTCTCTATAAGCAGCTTGGTTGCTTCATCCAGAATAGAGTTAAGCCTCGATTGCTTGATCGATGACATTTCTGTTCTCATATTTGTTCACTCCTTGGAGAGAATTATGGTGTAATGGATTCATTGTCCAATCATATGGTAGGAATATTACATTGAAATTATAACATAAGCACGAATGCGGCTGACTGTTCCAAAATTGAATCCGCTCCCTGCTATAGATGGCTTAGTCTCAACTGAAAAGTCTCCCCGGAGAAATGGCTTGCTGCAGCGCTATCTCCAGGGATGACGCTTCGGCTTTAGCTTTCATTGGTCTTTACATCATACTACCGTATGTTAGGACACGGTTGGCTTGGAATTGCCGGCCCATACATCCTTTACATACCGGCTTTCCTCCTCTAACTGTTCGAGCCAGCGGTCGCCTGCTTCAGGCCCTGCTCCATGCCTTTTCTCATACGCAGCCTTTAATGTCTCCTCCACAGCAGGGGCCATTTGGCTGCCGTCCCCACACACATATATTTTGCCACGCTGCTCTATTAGATCCATCAGTAATGAAGACACCTGCTTCATTAAATCCTGTACATAGGTTTTGGGTTCACTAGGCACCCGCGAGAAAGCGGTATGAAGCTTCACAACACCCTCCTGTTCGAATTGGATCAGCTCATCTCGATACAGGAAATCCATTTCGTTCCTGCACCCGTAGAACAGATGGGCTTCACCGAGTGCCACCCCTTGCTGTTTCAAGACGGATCTCGCCTGTAAAAATCCTCTGAATGGAGCAACGCCCGTTCCTGGACCGATCATGATGATTGGCGCAGCTGCTTCTTCTGGCAGTCCAAACCCGGATTCTGGCGTCTGTACAAACATGAGAACACGGTCGCCTGGTACACGATCAGCCAAATAAGTAGAGGCGACTCCCGCATACTCTCCTTTGCCGCTCCATGCCGGTTCCTTGACGACGCCTACCGTAATGCTAACCTCTCTCGGATGGAGCAGAGGAGAGCTGGATATAGAGTAATACCTCGGCTTCAGCGGAGGCAGCAATTCCAGCAGCCTGACAAAAGGAAGCTCGCAGGCCTCATATTGTTCAATCAGCTCCAGCATCGTTACTCTATTGCCTAAAATATACTGGGTGTAGCGCTCATCCTCCATCATGGCCTCCAGCTCACGACGATGGGGCGGACAAACGGTATGAACGGCCAATTCCTGCAGCTGAGCACGTGTGACGGGCGCCTGAAGCTCCACACAGGATTTGATCAGCTCACGCACATTGACGGATCGTTCTAAGGGCAAATGGGTCAGCTGTGAACCGCCCTTGCTCAAGCAAATCATTTCGCTGCCATCCATGCCAAACCGCTTCAGAATGCGGTCTACATTTATGTCCCGGTTAAGCGGCAGCACACCGATGTGGTCGCCCTCGCGATAGCTGATGCCTTCGGGAAGAAGAAGTTCGATGTGGCGCGTGCTTCGTCCACTTTCAGAGGCTTGCAGTTCCCGGTTGTTCTGAACAGTCGCATAGGAGGCCTGATAGGTTTTTTCGTAAGGCACTTGAGACGGCCCCTCAACAAATTGCAGCTGAAGCGTACTTGAATTGGCCATCTCCATGCGATTCACTTGTATGCCAAGCTCATCCGTAACCGCCCGCCACATCGCATCCAGCCACTCCTTGACCTGCTGTTCCATATCGCCCCCTGCATCGACTTCACCTCGGGATACAAGTCTTTTGGCACCTAAAGCATCCAGCCTCTCATCAATAAAGCGCGGGATGCTCTGGTACGTTCCCGACCAAGTTCGGTCTCCGCAGCCTAATACCGCATATCGAACGCCTTGCCCTTCAGTTGTTCCTGCTTCTTTCAGCCAATCCACGAATGCCGATGCATTGTAAGGCGCCTTGCCGTTGTATGAAGCCGTAACGATAATCGCAATGGCTTTGCCCGGCAATCTCCCACTCCATTCATTGAGTGGCGCCACCTCACTATGAATTCCGTAACTAACAGCTGTACTCGCGATCTGACGGGCAATACTTTCCGATGTACCCAGGTTTGAGCCATATAAAACAAGCAGCGATTCATTGCCGCTCGATGTTCCGATTATGGCCGGTCTAGTCTGGTCCGCAGCAACAGATCGTGAATCTCCAGAATTGGTCTCTGCTGCGTCTGTTATTCCTACGGTTCCTCTCGTGGATATCTGCTGACGGGGTTTAACCCGAATCTGGAAATCACCAGGCTTCAGTGTCAGAGTCTGCTTTACATCCAATATATAATTGTCGTAATCGATTAAGTCGAAATGCTTTAGCACCATGCCCAGTACTAATGTGGCTTCATAGAGGGCAAACTGCATACCGATGCAGGCGCGCTCTCCATTTCCAAAAGGCTTGTAAGCATGATGGGGAACCTTAGTCGGATCTTCGAATCGCTCAGGCCGGAAAAGATCTGCATCCTCTCCCCAAGCAGCCGGATCACGATGAAGCTGAGGCAGAAGCACGCTAAAGCTCTGTCCCTTTGCAATGGGATACTTCCCGCCAATGACCGTATCCTCCCTTGCATAAACGTCAAATCCTGGTGCTGTCGGCCACAATCGCAGCGATTCATTTAATATTAATCGGATGTAATTAAGCTGAAGAACCTCCTCATATTGCGGGGTTTCACTTGTCAGCACTCGGCCCACTTCTTCCTGAGCCTTCAAAAGCACTTCCGGATTTTTCAACAGAAAATATATCGCGAAGGATAACAGCCCGCTCGTCGTCTCATGACCAGCAATTAGAAAGGTAATGATCTGATGACGAATGTTTTCGTTGTCCAGCATCTCTCCGGTTTCCGGGTCCTTGCCTTCCAGCATGCGTGCCAGTAAATCCGTCTGTCCCGGCTCGGAGCTTGCCTTTCGTTCAGCGATGATCCTATCCACGAGCGTAAACATCGTTTGAATATCCTCTTCAAACCGGCGTTTTGTTTTGATCATTAACATATTTTGAATTTTCATTCGGGAGCCTCTGAGCATCGCTTCGTTCAAGGCGCGAACCATGCTTTGGACAAACGGGGCATGATCTTCCCGATAAAAGCTGTTGAATCGATAATTGAACCCGCACAGTCCAATCGTATCCAGCGTCAACCGGGTCATATCATCGGCTACATCGACGGAGTCTTGCGGATTTAGCCGTGCCCACTTGAGGATTAACTGTTCGGCGATGTCGATCATCATGGAATGATAACCCTTCATCGCCTGCTTGCTGAACGTAGGAAGCAGTATGTTGTGCGCTTTTTTCCAGTTCGGCTCATGCGTCCAGCTAGTAAACAATCCGTCGCCGCCGAAGGCGCGAACGTTCTGCAGCTCGTTGTATACATATTTGTCAAATCGGGTCACATCGCATACCTCAGCCACGAGCTCATGGCCTGACACGATTAAACTGGATAGTCCTGGTGCAGTAAATTTAAAAATAGGTCCGTACTTATCTGCCAATGCTCCAAGCGATAAGGTTGGCGAGTCTATGTCAATCAAAGGCAAATTGCCGAGCGGACCATACGTTGGGGGGTGGGGAATAGAGATTTTTTCTTTCATCTTCTATCATTCCTCTCTTCATGTGTTCAACAGTTTTCAAACATTTGTGGTGAAGGGAAGCTAGAGCGCGTAATCAAACGTAATCGAGCCGGCTCCAGATCGTATTTAGTGCCAAACTTGTTGCCTCCATGACCGGGAAAGTCTCCCCTCATGAACGTGAGCATACTTACCGAATGGCAGCTTCAAGTTCAAGTTCAAGTTCATCGGTTCAGCAGTTGACTCCCTTCACAAAAATAGACTTGGCGGACACAGCAGCCGTTATTTCAACTGAATCACGGGTTGCGGCACTGGATGTGGACTCAGGAGCCGCTAATACGCTGTAAATGGCTATATTGACGGGATAATGAGAAACATAACGGATTTCCTGTCCACTTATGGCCTGAAATTGGATCAAAAGCCAAAATAGCGGAACCACAGTCCTCCAATCAAGAAGTGGGCGCCCCTAGCTGTGTAGTTTCAGCATCACTTGTAGGCTGAAGTTTACCAGCCTTGAAGTGTCAGAAGAGATGGGTCTAATACTTGATCGGCATTGAAAAAACCTAAGACAAATAATATTATCAATTGATAGCAAAAACTATCATTTGATAATATTATAATTCTTTTATTTTTAATTTTCAACGTTAACTACATTTTAATTGACTTGTCTTTGGGGCAAATCCATTCAACGAGAAATATCCCAAAACATAAACAAAACATAAACTATGCCCTCTCCGCTCCCTATTAAGACAAATTGGTTTGGTTAACCTAGACAGGCTAAAAAAGCTTTGCTCACTTTTAGATACAAGTAAGCAAAGCTTTTTTAGCTTGGGTTTTGATTTCTCCAAATAATGTTTCTTTAGATCAACTTTCAATTAGCTCAGCCCAGACGTATTTTGCAGCACGATACGGTAGCCGTCGGGATCGGCGATGGTGATGCCTTTTTGCTTCCAATAGGGGTTTTCCGGCTCCACCTCGGGGTAGCCTAGCTCCAGCAGACGCTCTGCGATTAAGAGCTGCTGTTCCCGTTCCTCAATGTAAAATACGAGCAGATTATCCTCAGACGGCGGGGCAAGCGGCGGCCCAGAGACATGCTGCGTAAACTCCAAATGATAGTCCGCCCCCGGCAGACCGAACATCATGCCGTCGTACCCGTCATGCCCCTCGAAGGAGCCAATTCGTTCCAGTCCCAGCCCCTGTTCATAAAAAGCAGCCACCTTAGCCAATTGGTTCGTCGGCCTTGCTACTCTGAATTGTACGGCTGGCATCGCGCCAGCCCATTGTTTTTTACTCATGCTGCACAACCTCCTCTATTTTCTTCGCTTCCAAAAAATATCCGCTTCTAAACTTTCGCAGCAGTCGGTGCTGAACCTTGCGGACGAGTCGTCTCTGGCGCGAGCCGCTGAAATACATAATGCGTCAGCAGCAGCCCCGTCATGCCCATTACAAAAATGATTAATGCCATGTAGCTCGAATGCAGCACGGCACCCAGGCTAATGCCGATAGCTCCGAAGGCTCCGGCGAACTGTCCCAGCAAACCGTTGACCGCAAGGTAGGAGCTTCGCGCATGATCCTTCACAATGCCGGCCAAATAGGCTTGTCTAATCGGCGTGAACATGAGCTCGCCAACCGTCGCTCCCAGCATCGATACGATAAGCAACCATACAGAATTGCTGAAGCCGACGATCGTAAAGCCAAGCGTGTACAAAATAACGCCAATATACATAATCCGTGCTGGGCGGAAACGGCGGACAAAGCTGGCTGCCCAAATTGCGAGGCAGACGATGATAAGCGTATTCTCTACTTGCAGCAGACTGACAAGCCGAATGCCTGTCAGCTCGAAGGTGAAGTTGTCCAGCATATGCAGCTGCTGAGGCTCGAACTCTTTTTGCAGGCGGACGCTAATGTAGTTGTACAAGTGGATTTCCAGCGAGCGAATAAGCATCCCGCCCACACTGTAGATAATAAACAGCTTGTCCTGCGCTACCAGCTTGTAATTCAGCACCATATTGCGAATCGGGCCATTGCTGCTATATTGCAGCCTGCTTTCCGCATCTGGAAAATGGGTTTCCCGAATTAAAAATAACGTCAGCATAAGTGTAGCCAAGCTCGCCAGTCCCATAATCATAAACAGCTCGGTCCGGTGCGTCGCGAACAGAAAGCCGCCGATCGGTGCACCAATGGAAATCGACAAATTGATCGCCCAGAAATTAATGCTATAAATAAAAGCGCGATTTTCCTTTGTACTGACGTCAATCAGCATAGCCTCGGCCGCTGGATTAAACATGCCATTACAGAGACTAATCAGCAGCATCATGGAAAAGGTCAGCCAAGTTGAATCGAGAAAGGGCGAGTTGGCGAGCGTCATGACGAGGACGGAAATAAAGCGGATTATTTGCGCGTATGCCATCACCTTTTTTCGTCCATAACGATCTGCCATATAGCCGCCATACAGGCTCGCTGTAATTTGCGCGAGCAAATTAATGAGCAGCAGCAAGCCAGCCATTCCGGCCCCCAGCCGCTGGGTAAAATAAATCGCCATAAACGGCAAAATCATCGCCTCTACGCAGCGGGTCAGGAAGGTCGTCAAAATCCGAATTTTAATGTTGCGGTCTAGCTGCATAAACATGTTCGTTTCCCCTCTTTCTGTGTAGACTTAATTTTAGCTGGGAAAACGAGAATAAAAAGAGTAAGATTGAAATTAAAATTTCACCTTTTATGGGGCGCGCTTGCGCCAGCCAGAGCAAAGGACGGATTGTATAGGATGAAACATAAAGAGCATTATATTAGCCTGCTTCTGTCGCTGCCCGGCAAGCAGCACAAAGGCGCAACGATACCGATTACGATTGGCGAGCTGACTGAGGTGCTGAACTGTACGCCTCGCAACGTCAAGCTGGTGCTGCGCAGGCTGGTGGAAGAAGGCTTTGCGGCATGGAGCGCGGGGGTGGGCCGCGGCCATATTTCGCAATTGACGGTTATCCGCGAGCTGGAGGATGTACTGACGGAGCATTTCAACGAGCTGCTTGCGAAGGGAAAAATGAAGGAGGCCATCGCTTTCATCTCCAGCCACGAGCTGCCTCCTGCCTTGCGTGACAAGCTGCGCGCCATGCTGGAAAATCGCATGGGCTTCCAGCTGGAGCAGGCAGGTGCCGCCAATCTTGACGTGCTTCGGGTTACCGTGACGAGGAAGCTGGGCATCTTTGATCCAGCCTTTGCTTTTACCGTTACCGAGGTGTTTCTGCTCGAGCAGATCTACAGCCGCCTGATCGACTTTGATTCGGCGTCGCAGCGCTTCCTGCCTTCGCTTGCCCACGCTTGGGAAAACAACGAAGATTACACGGCATGGACCTTTTATTTGCGCAAAGGGGTCCGCTTCCACCACGGGCTGCTTCTAACGGCCGAGGATGTGCGATTCACGCTGGAGCGTTTGCAGGAGGTCCATTCTCCCTCCTGCTGGCAATATGAGGATATCGCGGACATTGAAATCGTCAGCGATTATTGCCTGATCTTCAGGCTGCGGCAGCCTAATCCGTTTCTGCTGCATTTTCTCAGCTGTGCGGCCATGTCGATTTTGCCGCATAATGAACCATTTTCTGAGAAAAAGATGCTTGGGACAGGCGCTTTCAAGATGGTGGAAAATGCAGCGCAGGTGCTGCGGCTTGAAGCGTTCGACCCCTATTTTCGCGAGCGGGCTTGGCTTGACCTCGTGGAGGTATGGCATATTCCTTCGGATGCGCCGCGGGAGCGGCAATTTTCCTTGCCGCATTTGGACGCCGCAGCCGGCGATCATGCTGCGGAAAATAATAGAGCGATGGATTCCTTGCTTGATGGCTGCCGCTATTTAGTTTTCAACTTCAGCATGCCGGGCATCCAGCATCAGTCCTCCTTCCGCCATGCGCTGCGGCTGCTGCTTGACCGCGAGCTGTTGATTGCGGAGCTCGGAGGCAATCGCGCCGTACCTGCCAACAGCTTTCTAGTCGCCAGCAGCGAGCTCGCTTCCTATGAATCCGGCTCGCTGGCTGATGCGGAAGCGCTGCTCCGAGAAAGCGGCTATGCCGGTGAAGCCATTGAGCTGTATTACCACGGGAGGCCTGTTGAGCAGCAGGACATGCTTTGGCTGCAGCAGCGGGCAGCTGCTATAGGCCTTCATCTGAACCTCCATTCCTATGTCATTGCCGAGGTCTCGCCCCAAAAGCTCGCGCAAGCTGCCCATTTGATGCTGGCAACTGAGGTGCTTGAAAACGATACCGAACTAGGCCTGCTGCGGCTTTTCTATAATGAAGACAGCAATTTGCATCATTTTTTGACTAGGGAACAGCGAGAACGGCTGCGGAGCATACTTGCCCGCTATGTCAGCCTCCCAACCGCTGCCGAGCGCGCCCAAATTGTTGAGGAAGCCGAGCAGTGGCTGCGGCAGGATAATTGGCTGCTTTATCTGTACCATTCCCGGTTCCAGACGCAGCTGCCGCTAGCCCTTCAAGGGCTGGCTATCGATTCCTTCGGCTGGCTGGATTTTTCTAAGCTATGGATTAAAAAATAATAAGGGGATCTGGCAGGATTGCAGCTAGCTCTCCTCCACTATATCCGACAATTTCAATAGGTTAAGTAAATAATGATTGACAAGGGAACTTCTGGCACCTATTATACGGGCTACCTGGCTGCGGCAAAACGTCTTGGCATTACTACTGGCGTAGGCGACAATCAGTTAGCCGGATCACCAAATTACGCGGCAGGAGCTGTTTACGCTGCTGTACCGCTCGCTTGACAAGCTTGGCGAGCTGCCTGAAGGCAGCGCAAACACGTCCTTATCCCGCTTCAGTGATGCGAACCAGATTGCCGATTATGCACAAGAGGCTATTCAAAAGCTGGCCGATCATGAAATCATTACAGGATCAGGTGGCACAGGTGCTGTACAATCTCCTCTCTAAAAACTAATCGCTGAATCCAATTCAGCCTATCAAATAAGGGCAGCCCCGCTAGTAGTTAAAAACTACTGGCAGGGCTGCCCTTATTTCCATTAATCCAGCACGACCGGCTTATCCGGCTGCTTCAAAAACTCGAACATCATCTTGATCTGCCGCTCAGTATTGCGCTGCACGGATAACGGAGGCAGCGCATCCTCTGTGAAAAAACCAACATCGGTCGTCTCCGGCCCAACTGCCGCTTCTCCGCCAATAATTTCACATTCAATAAACAGGTCGTAAATATGATAAATATCTGGTGGATGCTCGTGCTTCTTTTTGTCCAGCACCGCGAGCAGCCGCTTCGGCTTAACCTTAAAGCCGGATTCTTCCCAAATTTCCTTCACTGCAACCTCAGAAGGAGAAATGCCAACATCCGCCCAGCCTCCCGGCAGCGCCCACGCCTGATCCTGCTTTTCTTTGATCATTAAAATCTGCTCATCCTGGAAAACAACGCCGCGAATGCCGACCTTCGGCGTCGCATATCCCGTATCGCTGGCAAAAGTATGCTTTAGCTGTTCCCGGCCTATGCCTGTTGCATACGCCAGCATGTCAACCGAAATAGCGCGAAGCTCCTCATAACGCTCAATATCGAAAGCATTTTCCGAATAGGCAAGCCCGTTTTGCGCGAGTGCTTGAACCCGTTTTACCCAGTCCAGCCACTGTTCATCTGACGAATGGTTCATTCCACATTCCTCCATATTTCTAAATCTGGCTTTAATCGCTTTGTCTAGCTTGCAATAAACCCTTGAATGCTTTCACAATAATATCATGAAACGCAGTGTTTGCCTTTATCATTCCCTCTAGCTTGGCACGCGATTGACTCTAGTAAAGTGTATAGATTGAGATCGGGGAGCCGTTCCTAGTATACTAAAGGAAGTAAGTAACTTTTTGATAGAACAGGATGTGTTGACCTTGGAATGGGCTTCCCTCTTATCATTTCTAGGCGTTGCGGTGCTGCTTACCTTAATGCCGGGACCAGACAATTTGTACGTGCTCACCCAAAGCATCGCTCGTGGCAAAAAAGCAGGAATCATCACAACACTTGGGCTATGCACCGGCCTCTTCGCCCATATTTCCGCAGCCGCTCTCGGCATCTCCGCGATTGTCTACCAATCGGCAGCTGCCTTTGCCGTCGTGAAATATGCCGGTGCCGCCTATTTGCTTTATTTGGCCTATAAAGCTTTTCGGCAAAAGCAATCGCCCCTTGCGCTCGGCACCGCCGATGAGCTGGCCTATGCCTCCTTATACAAAAAAGGCATCTTCATGAGCATGCTGAATCCTAAGGTTTCCTTGTTTTTTCTAGCGCTGCTGCCGCAATTCGTCAATGAGTCAAGCGGCTATGCTTCTTTGCAAATGATCGCGCTGGGACTCATATTTGTGCTGCAAGCCATCGTTATTTTTACGCTGATCAGCATGTTTGCCGATGTGCTGCGCCGGTTTATTTTCAAACGTCCACGCCTGTCCAGCAAACTGAATATCGTCGAAGGCTCCGTATTCGGCCTAATTGGCCTTAGCATCGCCTTCAGCAGAAAATAACTAATTACGTAAAAACATAGAAAGAGACATAAAAGGGAGAGTTATCATGTTTATTGTTATGGGTATTGTCATGCTTGCCGTTTTCGGCTCGCTCGTTTTTTATCAAAGCTGGAGCATTTGGCGGTGGCTTAAGCCGCTGCATACGGGGGCCCGCAAGCTCATTTATACGGTCGTGGCCGCTGCGCTGCCCTGCACTTTTATCATCGCGATGATTACGCAAAATGCTATTTTAATTGCCATTGGCATGTACTGGCTCGCTATTTTCTGCTTATTGCTGCTCATTATTCCTTCCGTACAGCTCATCGCACGACTGCTGCGCTTTACGTCATTGCCACGCGAGTCGGTGTCCAAATGGTCCGGCATTGCCGTCCCCGTCCTGCTCCTAGCGCTGCTCGGCTACGGTTCGTTTCTGGCATACAGCCCCGTTGTCCGCACTTATGATATTACGATTCCCAAAGGCGCACAAGACGGCGATTCAGCGAAAAATACATTAAAAATCGTCATGGCCTCCGATATGCATTTTGGCATTTTGTCCGGCAAAGATCATGCCGTCCGTCTCGTCGAGCGCATTAATGCTTTAAAGCCGGATATCGTGCTATTTCCTGGCGATATTTTGGATGATCAAATTCAGCCATATTTGGATCATGGCATTGATAAGGTCATGGCAACGATCGAGGCGCCCTACGGTGTGTACGCATCCCTCGGCAACCATGATAAATATAATGGGCATATCGAGGATATTATTAACGCCGTTGAAGCGGGCGGCATGAAGGTGCTGTATGACGAGTCAGTTACCATTGATGACCGCTTCACGCTGCTTGGACGCAAAGACCATTCCGATACGGAGCGCGCTCCGCTGAGTGAGCTCGTTCAAGGCATGGATGCCGCCAAGCCGCTCATTTTGCTGGAGCATCAGCCTTACGATTTCGATATTGCCGATGAGCTCGGCATTGATCTGATGTTATCAGGCCACACGCATCACGGCCAAATATTCCCGGCGAATTTCATTACGCAGCTTGTGTTCGAGAATGACTGGGGCTATTTGAAAAAGGAACAGCTGCAATCGATCGTTTCCTCCGGCTTCGGCTTCTGGGGACCGCCTATTCGCCTCGGCTCCCGCTCCGAAATCGTGGAAATCAACGTGACGTTTAGCAGCCCGGGTGCTGAATAGAGCTTCAATTGAACCATATCTATGCAAAAAAAGAGAGCCATCCCCTATGAATCGGGATGGCTCTTCTTCGTATGGTTTGACGACCCTATTATTGTGTCAAACGCAATCTTTGCTGACTACTCCAGCTTTTGCAGAAACTTGTTAATAACCTGGGCCGTTTCAGCCCGCGTTGCAATAGCAGCTGGATCAAAACGATTTTGATTTTTGCCATTCATAATTTCCAGCTCGGTTACTAAAGCTACTGATTGCTTTGCCCATTCCGATATGTCGCCTGCATCTGCGAAGTCCAGAGCCGTTTGGTTGGCAGACTGCTCGTCATCATTCAGCATCGCCCAAGCTCGGGCCATAATGCTAGCCATTTGTTCTCTGGTCAGCGCTTCATTCGGAGCGAACGTCCGTGCATCCTTCCCTTGAATGAGTCCCGCAGCTACCGCTGCCCCTACCTCATCATAAAACCAGTTGTCAGATGATACATCGTCGAACTTTTTCTCTGTGCCAGTTGTGCCAGCGACAGCAGTATCCAAATTGAGCGCCCTGACGAGCATCGCTGTAAACTCAGCGCGGGTCGTCGTTTTTTGCGGGGCAAACCGTTCATTTGAAAGCCCAAGAACGATATGCTTGGCCGTTAATGAACGGATTGCATCATACGCCCAATGCGAAGCAGGCACATCGCTGAAAGCTGCTTTATAAGACATGACCGCATATTTGCTGAAATGAGGTACGGAGGTGCTGATTTGCTTGGCAGCCTTGTCGATTTTGCCACCGACATACTCCCATTTCTGCTCGTTTTCGTTATACCAGTAAATGCCCAGCAGATTTTCTTCATCCGCGCTCGCGTTATAGCTCAATTGAACGCCAACTGGCGAGGAGAAATTGGGCAGTTCCTTCTCCGTACCATTTGCTGTGCGGATCAGCAAAGTAAACGCGTAAGCTTCCCCGGATGATTTTAAGCTGCCGGATTGAACGTTCTGCTCCAGCCTATCCAAAGACAAAATAATTTGCACTGTTGCAGCTTCATTTGCTCCAATTAGCTTTGCCAAATCCGCAAGCACGCTTGCTGGAATTTCAAGCACTACTCCGCTGCTTTCTACACGAAGTGTTGAAGTTCCCAGCAATGTGCCGGCATTCGCGGGAAGTACAAGCTTGCTCTTGCCAGCGGCAAGCTGAAGCTTAACGATCCCACCATTGCTGCTTGCCAGCTCATTGCCCGTCACCACTTGATTCGCTTCCGGTAGTGGCGTTGCCGATGGCGACGGTGTTGGCGTCGATGATGGAGTCGGACTCGACGTTGCTGGTGCTGGTGTCGCAGTTTGTGACGGCGTTGGTGTTGGCGTCACCGGCGAATCCGTTGGCACTGGTGTCGGAGTTGGCGTCACCGGCGTATCGGTTGGTGCTGGTGTCGGCGTCGGCGTCGGTTCCACCGGTGCTGCCGTCACCGTCACAATGGCCTCCGCACGGAGCGAGGTTCCATCAACCGTTCCCGCAACAGCAAAGCTGCCTTCCGCCGCATATTGCTCGGCGCTTATTGCATCCCAGACGACAAAAGCGGTTCCTCTCGCATCGTTCTCATACGTCACTTGAACGCTTGCCGGGAGGCTTGGCGCAGTGCCAACGGTCGTTGCTGCTGCTGCTTGATCTACGCTTTTAATATCTTTGCCTTCATACAAACCCTTCACTTGCGAGGCCGTCATCGGCCCATTGTAAATCCGGAAATCATCAAGGCCCGCATGCAGCTGAGCCCCGTTGCCATAACCGGAAACGCCGATCTTTTTGACATCCGCAGTAGCAGTTATCTTCCTCGGTGTGCCGTCTGTGCCCAGCGTCTGCGCCACCCCATTTTTATAAATCGCCCGTTCGCCGGTCGCGGAATCAAATGTAATGACGACATTCGTCCATTCATTCAGCGGCAGAAAATCATTCGGCGATTGCTTTACATAAAAACCGTTGGCGCCATCGACATAAAAGATGCTCGAGTTGCCATTGTAGGTCAAGAAAAAGCCATTGCCCGCATAATTGCTCTCCGGCTTGAACCAGAGCAGCACATTTTCGCGGTCATTCATATTTTCCGTCCGTTTAATCCAATAGGACAGTGTCAAGCTGCTAGGCTGCAAAGCCTCACTATTGCCCGCGTCTACATAATTGCCAGAAACGCCATCAAACTGCAACGCTCCTCCGGTATGTCCATCGTTTACCCGGCCCAATTCTCCGTTAATCGTGCCATTCAGCGCCGAAGCGGATGCATCCTGGACGATCGTTCCTTCCGTCTCATCGAAATTGTAGCGAACAACGAGCGAAGGATAACCTTGTATTTCTCGGGCCATTACCGTTACATTTGCCGTCGCTTCCAAGCTTGTGCCAATAACGAGGCCTTTTACCGTAAAGCTGCTGCCCGCTTCCGCGTACTGCTCCGGCTGAATGTCGTTCCATCTCACCGATGCATCAATGGAGCTTCCATCTTTCAAATAAACCTTAACCGATGCTGGCAGCTTCGGAGCTACGTCCACTGGAGTGGACACCTGCACCTCTTCAATGCGTTCGATTTCATCAACTGGCGGAGCAACCATTGCCGCAATTTCCGCCGCAGTTAAAGCACGGCTGAACAGCTGAAAATCATCGACGCTGGCATTTAAATAAGGATCGCTATACTGCGATTTGCCGATGTAGTTGTTTTTCGTTTTGCCGAGGCTTCTCGGCGTTAATGCCATATGGTCATTGCGTCCAACCTCTGCGCCGTCCACGTACAAAATGCCTAGCGAACCATCCAGCGTTACCGCTACGTGCCTCCATTCGCCCGTAGTCAGCGCGGGTCCGGTAATCGATTGCTCGGCTCCCGGCTGGTTTCCGCCCGTCGTTATGCTGAATTGCATCGAGGAGCCTACCTTCGGCGCCAAAAACATATAGGATTGCGTTCCTGTGCCAAAATCAAACAATCGGGAGTAATCATTCAATTGATCGGCCTTCACCCAAGCCGCAACCGTAATTTTCTCCGTAAGTCCCAGCACATTGTCCGGCAGCAGCACATAACCGTCCGTACCGCCTACTTTGACGGCGTTGCCTGAGCGGCCGCTTGCCCATGCAGACGTGCCTTTAAGGGAAGCATCCTTTCCGCTGCCAGAAGAATCTGCGGCAATCGTGCCCGACGTCTCATTAAAGTTATAGCTTGCAATAACGTCCGGAAGGGCCGCTGGCGGATTAACGGTAATGCTCACCGTATCGCTGGCATTCAGCTCCGAATCATCTGCACTGAGCTTTAATACATAATTACCCGGCTCATTAAACTGGGCTGTCGTTACAGACGAGGTCGCAAATCCGAAGTCCACCACACCGCCCACGGGGCCGGATTCCATGCTCCACTGCACCGTCAGCTTTCCGGCCGGAAGGCCATCATCCTGCACACTGCCTTTCAGCACCAAATCATCATACAAATGAATCTCCTGATCATCACCCGCATGAACCGTTGGCGCTGTATTCGGATCTGGCGTCGTTTCACTCAGCTCAACCGTATAATTTGCGGCTGCTGGCGCATCTACCGCAAGAATCGCTTTTGCCCCAAACGCATTCAGCTTGCCTGCTGGCTGCCCATCCACCGTTACGGCATAGGCTCCTGGCTTCAAGCCCTCCAGCGTCAAATGAACTTGATGCGCTGTACCCGGCGTCAGATTTTTAATATTCAGCGCAGCTGCATCCTTGGTTTTGGACAGTTCCGCATGCGTAAACTGGTCCCGCTCAAGCGTCAAATACAGCTTTTCGGTAATCAGATTTATTTTCTTATAAAGCCCATCTATCGGTTCAATTGAATAAGAACCGCTATCCTCCGTCACATTCGCTCCATACCCTGTCAGTCCAAAAATCGGATCAATCGCAACGTCCGCGCTTAAAATTTGCAGAGCGCCGAACAAGCCAAGGTCGGATTCTCCCGTCATGCCTCTCCAGCCGTTAAGCAGTGGGAGCGATGCGCCACCGCCATGTCCAAGCGTGCCAAGATTGCCCTTCTCCGCTTGATACGTCCATGCCGAAGCGCCATAGTTGGCCGGATCGTCGCTGATCTGTCCCGTGTTGATAGCGCCAATGTTGGCGATTTTCGCCGCATAAGAAAGCCGCTGCTCTACTTCCCGGTTGCCGCTTGACTGATAGCGAATCCAGTCATCCATCGCATAACCGGCGAGCGATACGGTGTACTGAAAATTCCACCAGTTTTCGCCCGTAATCGTAACCGGGTCCGTGTAGTAATACCACACCGGCATATGGCCGCGCGAGGCCCGTGTTTTGGCATTAATTTTGCCCATCATTTCTTGAGCTTTGAGCTGCTCGGCCGCATTATCGCTTTGCATTTTGGCAAGGGTGTAGACCGCTTCCTCGCCCGTGTTGTCATAGCTGTATTCCGAGCCGTACGGATACTTCGTATTTTTAAAATTATTATATTTCGTTGCCATTTTCCCAATGATATCGCTGGCTTCGACGACGTAGCCTTCATCCTGCAGCGCTTGAATAATCGCCGGCGTCGTCAGCTCGCCCATCAATCCCGTATTCCAGTTGTAGGCAACCGGCCCTTCGTAGAGCGCCTTCATAATATTGTAGGCCCGCAGCAAATACGTATTTGCATCATGCTCATAGTCGATGAGATCAGGGTATTCTTTAACGATTTTATACATGCTGAAGAAGGTGTTGTAAATGTGCGGATACGCATAACCCCGATAGGTCGGCGTCGTATTCGGCTCCGGCATTAAAAAGTCATGGATCAAATAATCGTCATGATGCCCGTTCATCAAATTTGTCCAAATCGCCGTCTCCAAATATTCGTCGACTGCCTTGACCTCTCTCGCCACCGGATCGAGGGCATTTTTCTCCGCCAGAAACTGCCCATGCGTCAGCCCCCAATCGTCGCCCCAGCCCCAATAGCCGTTGAAATTGCCCATTTTCTTCTTCGTGTTCATCATCCAGTCGTCAAACACTTTGTCATAAATTTCGCCTGGCGCCTGCCACTGCATGGAATCCACCATAAATTCAGAATGCGCCGCCAAAGCTTCATCGATAGGCGAAATCGCATAAAATTGCAAAACGGTGCTGAGGCCATCCCCATAATTGACTGTAATATCGTTCGGCCCCAGCTTCGTCATTTGCAGCTCGTAAATATGATGGTCGCCAGCCTTGCTCTCTACCAGCGGAATGTCGTTGCCCGCATCATCTTTAACGGAGTTAATCGTCTGCTTCGTACGCAAATCGAACTTCGCCTTCTGATTAGTCGGAACGATCATGCCGGGAACGACACTGACATCGACCAGTCCTTCCTCATACAGCTTCTGCTTCATTTGATGCTCATCAGCAACAGCATGAAAATTAAAGCCATACTGATTGTCAGCCCCAGCCTCCAGGATGAGGCTTGTATTCGGCAAATAGCCGCGGTTCGTCTTCTTGATCACATTGGAGTGAATGTAATAGACGTTCAGCCCTTCTATCCACTTGCCGCTTTCTCCCGTCCATTTGCTGTTCGGGCGTTCCTCCTGCCGCCACCGATCCTGGTATTCAAAGCCGGCCTTCGTCTGCGCATCCGGCGTCATCAGCAGGTAGGAGCCTAGTCCGCTAGGACGGCTTGCCGTCATATATGAGCTGTTATTGCCAACAAAGGAGTGGCTCACGACCCGCGTTTCATAAATCGCATCCCCGTAATTCCACTGCTCATTGAAAGGAAGCGGTACGCCGTAATCGCCGATCTCCAGCTTTTGCCCACTCGTATTCGTCAGATGAATGGTCCAGTTTAGCGTTCCATCCTCCTCTAGCGTGTAGGTTTCCACCAAAGTGAAATCCTTTATGCCTCCAGCATTTTGCGACCCCGCATACGTCACGGTTGTCACATCGCCATCTCTTGCGATCTGCCGCACATCACCTGATTGATTGGTCGACACTTCCTTCCATTGCCCGTTATCGCCCAAGCGATACGTAAACATCAGCTCGCCCATCCATTGGTGATCGGCTGTATTTTGCTCCGGCGCTACCGTCTTGTTCATCACATATTCCGTCGGGTATAAATCGCCTTTGATTTTAAGCGAGCTGATTTCGCCATATTCTCCGATCTCCACCTGCAAGCCGCCGCCCTCTGCTTCCGCACCCCAGGCCTTCCCGATTAATGGACTAAATAATCCCGCTATAATGGCTACTGCTGAAAATAAAGCTATGGTCCGTCTAGCCGTTAACGTCTTCCATCTCTTCTTTATCACAAAACAGCCTCCTTGTTAATCGTTTAGATTTTTAGTGAGAAACCGCTCCTTCATTCTAGCTCCTCATTCAAATAGGAAACAGCAGGCACCCCTTTCCGCTTACTTCACAAGCATATGTAAGCGCTTTTTTATTATCATAGCACGGTATTTTTGAATAGGATTTAATGATTTCAACCAAAACTTTCATATTCGCAACCTGATTTCCTAAATCTAAACGTGTAACCTTTTTTTGCGCAAGTTGCCTGCCTTCTATTTTTTTCGATTGAGTTTGTGAGCCGCCTTGAGTATGATAGAGAAAAAACGAAGCTGTTCATTCATACAAAGCCGACTCAAGTATGATGGAGGTGCACGTTGAAACCAACCGTTTTGCATTTTATCACACCGCCGGTTCCTTGCATTATCGATTGTGGTACAAACGTCTACGCGCCGGGCGAGCAGCATATTAGACGCAGAAGCATTGGCGTCTTTGATCTAATTGCGGTCACCCGTGGCACCTTATTTATTAGCGAGGAGGAGGAGCAGTGGAGTCTGAAGCAGGGGCAAATGCTCATTTTGCGCCCCGATGCGCTGCATTACGGCTTCGCTCCATGCACGGAGCCTACTGAAATTGTCTGGATTCATTTTCAAATTTTCGGAAGCTGGCGCACAAGCGAATCGTTGCAGGCTGCTGCTGAAGAGCAAGCCTCTCTCATGGAGTCGCACCGGGCAAAAGCCTATTTGCACAACCGCGATTTAAGCTCTATTTTTATCCAAAAGCACAGAAGCTTGTCCGCTCAGGCTCTCAGCCTGCTGGTCCATTTTTCCCAGCTGGAGCAGGTGCCGCCCACCTTGCGCAATTGGAAAAGACAGGATCATTTTCAAGCCTTATTGCATGAATTGAAGGAGGAGCAGGCGCTAGCCTCAGACTCTACGACCGCCGCTCTTGCCAGAAAGATTGAGCTGTTCATCCGCCAAAACTATGCACTCCCCATTACGAATAAAATGCTGCAAATTCACTTAAACTATCATCCTAATTATTTAGCCAAATGCATGAGCAAAATGTATGGTGTAACGCCCGTCGAATATTTGCTAGTCTATCGCATGGAGCAGGCGAAGCGTTTGCTCGCGCAAACCTCCTATCCGATTGGCAAAATCGCCGAGGAGGTCGGCTTTGTCCATACGTCCCATTTCACCTCCCACTTTACGAAGCGCGAAGGGCTGTCCCCGTCCAAATATCGGCAGGTGCACTCCCCCGTCTCCTAGTTCAAGGGTGAGTGGCATTGCTGTCCTTCGAAGCCGATGCCCGTTTGACGGTGCTATAGAAAAACAATTGATAATAATAGAAAAAACAGCGGACACCGTTATGAACGGCGTCCGCTGCTTGCGCTTACGATAAGCGCTTTGCGCATAATCATCTTTTTCACTTTCTCTCGGCGCTCAGCGGGGGATTGGAGATGGAAGTCCTGCTCTTGGCCAATGGCAAGCAGCGCCTGTTTGCCCGCCTCAGCGGCAAGCCGCTCATCCTGCAAAATATAAAAGGCCAACTGATAGCTCCAAGTTTCCAGCTCTCTGAGCGCCTCGACCGTATGATCCAGGCTAGCTGCTGCCTGCATGCCTTGCACCTCACCCTCTTATTTGGGATGTTTGCTAGTCTATTCTTTAATGCTCATATTATTTAGCGCCATATCGCTTAATGCGATCTGTCTCTCTTCCTCGCTGCCCTCAGCTGTCACACTGCCTTTATATAATGGCTCGCCAGTTGCAGCATTCATTACCACAACGGTTCGAGCATCTTCCTTACCGAGCAAAACATACAGACGCTCTCCATTCATAAAAAAGCTCTGCAATTCGCCCTCGCCAATCTGGCTTGACAACAGTGACCAAGTCTCACCTCGTCTTTCCCCTGTTTCCAGACTATAACGTGATACCGCAATCAGCGTCTCATTGTAATTTGTAAAATAGAGGTCACCGCCTGAAATGTAGCGCCCCCCCATTCTACGCGCATCCAATTTCTGCATTTCATCCGGCAAGCGCTGCGTTATCCCGCTCTTATACGAATACACATAAAGTTCTGCCGGAACGTTTGTCGGAACGCTGCTGCTGTTGGCTTCTCCCGTCTGTTCCTGCGTAACGATACTTAAAACAAAATAATCATTTGGTGCTGTATAATCATTTTGGGTGGCTGCAGATGAAAGGGGAGTCAGCTTGGTCCCAGCAGCATCTAGAAATTCCAGGGCAATCCTTTTAATGAGCTGACCGCTATCCGAATCGATTATATAATCAAAATACTGTTTTGCTCCTGATGGCCTATTATCTGTTTCATATTGGTTTACCATCACATGAAGACCATCTGCTTGCAGTTGTACATCATATATGGTTGCATGCTCTCTCATGCCTTGCTGAGAAAAAGGAGTTAATGCAATCGAATAGTCTGCGACCTTGCCAGTGCTTCGATTCAGCATCTCTACCTCTATCGTTCCTTCCGGGTCACTAGTAGCCGAATTGTATGGAATTTCAGCGTAGGCTAGCCAGTCCTGATCCTGATAAAAGCTGCCTATCTCCGCTTTGCCCCGCATGAAAGCGGGATATTTTTCAATAAGCTCTCTCATGCCCTCTTGCTCATAAAACCACTCACGAGCATCAGTTATATACGATTCATAAAGGGACTTCCTGCTTCGATACTCACTGCCGTGTACAGTTAAATTTAGAGGCTGCGAGCCCTTCCCGCCTATATACGAACCGACTAATACCAGATTAGCCGCTTCATTCGCATCCCCTTCCAGCGTCTCTAATCGATATTCCGGCAAATGGTCTGCCGAGCCAAAAGCGTAATACGTGCTGAACCCTGCTGCTGCGAGCAGGACGAGCGCCAGCGTAGTGATATAACGTTTCATCTTGCCCCTCCTTACACGGTAATCTTTTTATTTAACAGTCTGATGCTAAGCCATACGGATACCAAAACGAGAATGACGGTCAACGCCAGCATAATAGAGTAAGTTTCCCCTGGATATAAATAGGAAGCCGTATTCCCCGGCCGCTGCAAAGTAATAGGAGCCAGCAGCGCGGCGCCGCATACGAACAAATAAATAACAGCATAACCAATGCCAATAACCCGATAGCTTCGTTCCAGCAAAATAACCATAAAAGCAGCAAGTACGGTCAAAATCCCAATCGCATAGGCCATCACAAATGCATCAAACTGGCCTGGAATGAGCACTTTCAATGCTTGATTTTGCAAAATCGCCTGCGACAAATAGGACGGATCGCGCAGCGCTTCTGGTATAACCAAATTGAACAGCATCATTTCAAGCGGAAGCAGCAGCAGCTGGAAGGAGACCAGTCCGAACGTAAACAGCAAAATCGCTGTCAGCTTCGCTGCGTAAATGCAGCCGCGATTGCTCGGCAGCATCAGCAGCCGATAAATAAACGTATCGCGCCCCAGCCAATCGCGGTACCAAATGAGAAAAACATAACCGGCGATAACTGCAATGCTGATCAGTACCGGAAAGGAAAACCAAAATTGATTGTTGAACATCAGCTCATTAAACGTCAGCTTCCCGGTCTCAGAGAAAGGATGATACGTATTCAATTTCTCACTCCAGCCAGGGCCTGTTCTAATGCTGCGCTCACTAAGAGACCACAGCAGCACTACGCCAAATTGCATGAGAAGCGTTAACGCCATTAATCCGCCAAGCAAATAGCGAAAACGGTGCACTTCCATATGTACCAGCTTCAAATAAAACTTCAAGCCTGATACACCTCCTTCATGACATCCACAATTGACTTGGCTTCCTCCATACGAAGCTGCTCGCAGTTGAAATTGCGGATAACCGAACCATTTTTCAAAAGCACGGCCTGATCAATAAGATGTTCAACGTCTGCGATCTCATGCGTCGTAATCAACACACCGCGATCTTCAATTAGATGGCTCGAAAAAACTTCCGTAATGAGCGCTCGGCTGAACATATCAATGCCGGAAAACGGCTCATCCATCAGCACATATTCGGTATCCAGCGCAAGTCCCAGCAGCAGATTGAACTTCGCCGCCGTCCCTTTGGACAAATGGCCGATCCGTTCTTTCCCTTCCAGTTGAAAAAATGTCATCAGCTCCTTGGCCCGATCCTCATTCCAGCTGCGGTAGAAGTCCGCCATGAATACCATCGCTTCATCCAGCTTCATCGCAGGCGGCATCGTCAGATGATCCGGGATAAAAGAAATTTTCTCATACCGCTCCTTGCCAAGCTTTTGACCATCCATTGTGATTTCGCCCTTGCGGATCGGCGTCAGCCCCATAATGGCTTTCATAATGGTCGATTTGCCCGCTCCATTCGTGCCAATCAGGCAGGTAATTTCACCCTTCTCGATTTGAAAGGAGACACCATCAAGCACCTTGCGCCGACGATATTTTTTATGTATATCCCGCACCTCAATCATACTGCGCGCCTCCCCCCTGCTTCTCGCCACTCAGCTGCTTATCTTCCGTATACTTATGCTTGACCAGCTCCAGCAGCTCCTCCACCGGAACGTCGATTTTACGAACAGAGGCAACGAATGCCTCCACAGCCTCGCCTATCAGCTCCGCGCGGATAGCCCGCAATACGTTCTCGTCCGTAGTAATCCGGCTTGGCGAGTTTCCTTCTGTTACGATCAACTGCTGTTCCTCCATTTCCTTATAAGCTTTCTGCGCCGTATTGGGGTTGATCTTGAGCAGTGCGCCGAGCTCCCTTCGCGAGGGAATAATTTGTCCGGCTTCCATTTTCCCAATGACCAATTGCTCCTTAAAAAACTTGACGACCTGCAAGTAGACCGGGTCACGGCCATTGAAAGCGACTTCCGTCCAGCCTTCATTTGT
The DNA here is from genome assembly GCF_001422685.1 of Paenibacillus sp. Leaf72. Lineage (NCBI taxonomy): Bacteria > Bacillati > Bacillota > Bacilli > Caryophanales > Paenibacillaceae > Paenibacillus > Paenibacillus sp. Leaf72. The sequence continues at coordinate 1,481,265 of NZ_LMLV01000001.1, forward strand.
CTTCATCCCGTTACCTCTCATTCTTGTTCCAGTGTGTGTACCAAGTAGTTCATACACTTTAAGTGTATTATGCGCATAATACGTTTCTATGTCAAGCATTTGTTAAAAAATAGGGAAAAGCCCTGCGCTTATCAAATATAATTTTATGGGTTGCCGCAGCGCGAACAGCCCCTGAAGACATAAGTCTTCAGGGGCTGTTTCATGTTTTAATGTTTTAATGTTTTAAACTATTAAATCAGCTTCGAATTAGCGAGCAGCCTCTGCACCATCACTGCAATTTCCGCTCTGGTGATAAAAGCTTTAGGGGCCAGCTGCGCACCCGATCGGCCTGAAATAATTCCGCCCTGCAAGCTGTCTGCAAGGCTGCTTTTCGCCCACACTGCCGCTTCATTCGCATCGGCATAAGGCCGTAATATATCATCTGTATTTCCCGCTGGCAATCCCGCTTTCAGTCCGGTGACGGCCATTGCTTTGGCGATAATGACCGTCGCTTGTTCGCGGGTTATTGGCTCATTGGGCCGGAAGGTTCCGTCCTCAAAGCCATTAATCAGCTTGTAGGCAACAGCCGTTTGAATCGCCTGATTATACCAAGCGCCGGCCTGCACATCAGAGAATCCGGAAGCCCCGGTCTCCAGCTTCAACCCCAGACCCCTTACGATAATAGCCGCAAATTCAGCACGGGTAATGGGCGCATTCGGATTAAAACGATCGCTACCTACACCGCTGATGACCATACGCGAGCCCATATCATTAATTGCCTGCTCAGCCCAATGTCCAGCAGCATCTTGGAACTTAACTGGATTCCAGACTAAAGCGTAAGTGCTGTTAGTAAGGCTGAATATTTTCGCCCAATAACTGCCATTCACCTGTACGATTTTTGTTGGAACATGACGGATGCTGCCATCTGCCTCGACCACAATCGCCGTTGTAATTCGCTGTGGATCAATAGTACTCGGAATCGCTATTTCACGTTCTACATAAGTATTAAATTTTGCAATCTCCTGCCGTGTCGTCCCATTGACAACCTTGACGGTAAAATCAAACGGCTCTCCAAAAAGCTCGAAGCCACCCTTTGCAGCGGCTGACTTCACTTCCTGCAGCCTGCTTGGAGTTAGTGCTGCCACCTCAATTTGAAACTCCAATTGTTCCAGCCCTGTTTGCTTTAGAAGCTCTCGTATATCAGAAGAGCCTGTAATTTGCTCAACAGGAAGCGTATAAGTGGCGCTTCCCGTTTGAATTTTGACAAGAGCTTGTTTTTGCTCCAGTACCTTCACATTATCCCCATTGAGCTTCACAATCAACGCACCCGATTGGATATCTACCGGAAACGTAACGACAACTCCGCTTGTTTCGTCCGCAAGCCTGCTGTTCAACGCTGCTTGATTGACGGTCAATGTCGTTACGCTTTGATTGTTGACCATCGCAGTTGAAGTCGAGCCTATGTTATACACAATTCCGTTTATAAGGACATTTACGCTTTTAGTCGTTGGCGTACTCGGATTGCTAGAGCTTCCACTGCTGCCTCCACCACTCGAAGGAGCAGCCGGTGTTACCGCATTAGACGGAGCAGACGGGGCACTGCTGCCCGCAATATTGAGTGCTTTTACTGTAAACGTATAACTGGTTCCGTTCGTAAGTCCCATCACCGTTATTGGGCTGCTGATGCCAGAGGCCGTAATGTTTCCTGGCATCGCTGTCACTTCATACCCTTTCACTGGGCTTCCCCCATTATCGGCAGGGGCAGTAAAACTAACGATTGCCTGTGCGTTGCCGTGGGTAGCTGTGACACCAGTAGGTACGCCAGGAACATGAATATTTAAGCGCGTCACCTTCACCGTATAGGTTTTAGAAAGTTTTCCTGCTTCTTCTACAGCAATCAATACAGTCTGCTCTACGCCAGCATTCAGACTAATTGGGGCAGAAGCGATACCGCTTGTTACCGTCGCGCCATCCACTTTAATTGTTCCGTCTCCGCTTGGCGTCACGGTAAGAGTGGAGACGTTATACGGGACTGTCAATCCGATATAATCATACGTACCACTGGCAAACACAAAACCGCTTGGACTGCCGCTTAAGGAAAGCTTAATGAGGTCTGCTGCCTCTGCTTGCGTATAACTAACGCTTTCGACGTCACTGTCGAAATAATCGGCCTTCGTCGCAATCGCCTTCACCGTCATCGCTGCACTAATCGTCGGCTTCGCCAACGCATTATACGCAAGCGTTGAACCGCCTACCGCTGTCGCTGGCGTACTCCCGTCCGTCGTGTAATAGATGTGGTCAGCTCCAGCCGATACAATCTCCAGCTCCGTGCCAAAAGCGACTGCTCCCGCTGCTGGATTGAATGTCGGCTTTGCCTGCGCTACTTTCTCGCGCGTCACTTTAATCACATACGTTTTTGCACTTTTTCCCGTTTCCGTTGCCACAACGGTAATCGTGCGTTCCACTCCCGGCGTAAGCGTAATCGCGCCGTTATACACATACGTCCCGCCTGCAAAAACAAATCCGCTTGGCACACCACCCAGCTCAACGTCCATCAAATTCGCTGTCGCCGCCTGCGTATAGCTCGCGGTCGCAACCGCACTGTCCAGATTGTCTGTCTTCGTCGCAATCGCCTTCACCGTCACTGCTGCACTAATCGTTGGCTTCGCTGATGCATTATATTCCAGCGTTGAGCCGCCTACCGCTGTCGCTGGCGTACTTCCATCTACCGTATAGTAGATGTGATCGGCTCCTGACGATATAATCTCTAGCTCCGTACCGAATGCCACCGCTCCCGCTGCTGGATTAAACGTTGGCGTTTCCTGCGCTACCTGCTCGCGCGTCACTTTAATGACGTACGTATTTGCACTTTTCCCCGTCTCCGTTGCTACAACGGTAATCGTGCGTTCCACTCCCGGCGTAAGCGTAATCGCCGCTGAAGCTGTTCCGCTTGCTACCRTCGYTCCATCYACGGTYAGCGTSCCTGCTCCRCTTGGYGTYACYGTTACACTCGSMACACCATTCACTACCGTCACGCCGTTATACGYGTACGTWCCRCCYGCAAAMACAAAACCACTTGGACTGCCGCTAAGCGCGAGGCCCGTCAAATTCGCTGTCGCCGCCTGAGTGTAGCTCGCACTCGCAATAGAGCTGTTCAGATTGCCCGCTTTTGTAGCAATCGCCTTCACCGTCACTGCTCCGCTAATTGTAGGCTTCGCTGATGCATTATATTCCAGCGTTGAGCCGCCTACAGCCGTCGCTGGCGTACTTCCGTCTGTCGTGTAGTAGATGTGATCGGCTCCTGACGATATAATCTCTAGCTCCGTACCGAATGCCACCGCTCCCGCTGATGGATTAAATGTTGGGGTGTCCTGCGCTACCTGCTCGCGCGTCACTTTAATCACATACGTTTTTGCACTTTTTCCCGTTTCCGTTGCCACAACGGTAATCGTGCGTTCCACTCCCGGCGTAAGCGTAATCGCCGCAAACACAAAACCACTTGGACTGCCGCTGAGCGCGAGGCCCGTCAAATTCGCAGTTGCAGCTTGTATATAGCTTGCACTGCCTACAGCACTGTTCAAATTGCCCGCCTTCGTGGCAATCGCCTTCACCGTCACTGCTGCGCTAATCGTCGGCTTCGCTGACGCATTATACTCCTGCGTCGAACCGCCTACCGCTGTCGCTGGCGTGCTTCCGTCCGTCGTGTAGTAGATGTGGTCGGCTCCTGCTGACAGAATCTCTAACTCCGTTCCGAAAGCGACCGCTCCCGCTATAGGGTTAAACGTTGGCGTTTCCTGGGTTACCTGCTCACGTGTCACTTTAATGACATACGTTTTTGCACTTTTTCCCGTTTCTGTTGCGACAACGGTAATCGTGCGTTCCACTCCCGGCGTAAGCGTAATTGCCGTCGAAGCTACTCCACTCAGTACCGTCGTTCCGTCTACGGTCAGCGTGCCTGCCCCGCTCGGTGTCACCTGTACGCTCGCAACTCCATTCGCGACTGTCACTCCGTTATACGCATACGTGCCGCCCGCAAACACAAAACCACTTGGGCTGCCGCTGAGCGCGAGGCCCGTCAAATTCGCAGTTGCAGCTTGTGTATAGCTTGCACTGCCTACAGCACTATTAAGCTTATTTATCTTCGTCGCAATTGCCTTCACGGTCACCGCTGCGCTAATTGTCGGCTTCGCTGCCGCATTATATTCCAGCGTTGAGCCGCCTACAGCTGTCGCTGGCGTGCTTCCATCTGTCGTGTAGTAAATATGCTCGGCTCCTGCCGATACAATTTCCAGCTCTGTTCCTAACGCGACTGCTCCCGCCGCCGGATTGAATATCGGGGTGTCTTGAGGGACAGGGCTAATCATATTGGTCAGAGTAATATCATCAATGTTCAAGTTGGATGGCTCGTCACTAGTTGAGAAGCGCCATTGAAGCGTTACAGAAGCAACATTCGAGTAGTTGTACGAGGCTCCATTACCTAATAAAGTCGAAACCTGAAACTTCTTAATGACTCCGCCCTCATGCAGGTTAACGTTACCTGTGTTCGAGCGCGTAGCAATCACTGTGCCTCCAGCATCCTTTAAAGTAATGCTAAGCAAACTAAGTTGGGGGGGATACGGAAAACCAGAATATGCAGAAATACCTAAATTGTTAAAGGTAAAGCTGCTCAGCACATTTTGCCCTTCCGCCTTAATGACGAGCTCGCCAGTCGTGTTCGGAGTCGTCATATGCGCCGAGTATAAAGAAGTTCCGTCCTGTTCAAAGCCATTTGTTACGACAAACTTATCTCCCTGCTTCCTGAAGCCCGTTCCGCCTGAATCATTTACCCCTAAGGTATCACCAAAATCATAAGTCCCATCCGCTGTCCCCGCAGCTGCATTCAGACTTGCCGGAAGCAGATTAAGCATAACGGCAAGCACGAGCAGCATAACGGCAACTCGCTTGATAGGGCTGCCAAACTCTCCTCGCCTCATCGTGACTTTGCCTTCCTTCTGCCCCACTAATTGATGCCTCATAACCGCATCTCCCCTTGTTCTAATAGAAATCTTCATACTTTTTACAAACTTCACTAGTCCACTCAAAAAGCGGGTGCTATATCCGGCATCTGCCGAGATCTCCTGCACCCGCCACAAGTAATCACTCTTTTTCTCAAAAGAGAGACTTCCATCACTATCCCATCTCAATCAGCCTGTGCTTCCTCTATCCTCTTGGAGGATATTCCCCATTAAGGCATATTATGAAATTCATTGCCAAGTACGGCTGCATATTGTTATGCGGCTGGCTGCCGCCTGCTGGCGTAAGCGCTAGTGGATTCATTTGCGTATTATTTGCTGCTTTATATAGCGGCCGCTGAACGGCTGGCCGTCCTGATGCTTTCGTCTCCGCCCAATAATGATTGGCTGGATCATCGGAGTTTTGCTCCGCTGCTATTCCAGTAGCGATATGTGTATGGGTAGGAATTTCAGTAGAGAGAAGCGTTACTTGAGCGTCTCCACCCTGTTCGCCTACCGTTGTTGGCGTAAGCCCGGGACCTGCTCCTTGTCCCAAAGGAGCCATCCCCATTAAATTAGGCAAAGCAAAGGTTGTCGATCCATTTCCGCCATATTGTGCCCCAATAATAGAATACAGAGTAGAATTGGATTGAATCTGCAGTATAGCTCCATTGCACAACGCCCAATTATTTGGTGGATAATTCCCCGCAAAAATGCGTATTTCCCCTGTAAATGCATCCATATGATAAGGCTGCCTCCTTTAACTTCTTGGTGGGTATATTCCTGTAATAGCGATACAAAAATTCAGCGCCAAAAATGGCTGCATATTGTTATGCGGCTGACTGCCACCTGCAGTGGCGATAGCGCCTGCATTCATAGTGACGTTCGCAGAAGGAGGCGCATAAGGCGTATAAGGTGTGTCTGCCCAAGCATTCCCCGCTGGAGATATTTGATCAGCCGTTTCCGAGGAGGCAGCGAGCTGGTGCGTATGCATCGGCATCTCGTTTACCGTTAAAGTATGATTGGCTTCCCCTGCCATACTACCAAGTGGAATATTCTGTCCGACATGAACGGGAACCCGTCCTTGTAAATTCGGAAGCGCAAAATTATCCCTTCCATTCCCGCCATAATACGTGCCAAGAACGGCGAACAACGCTGTGTTTGTTGATATCTGCAATAATTGCCCATTGCATGGAGCCCAGCCCTTCGGTGTAAAACCAAATGGGAACACTCTAATTTCGCCAACAAATGGATTCATTTTCAACCTCCTATATAAAAAGAATGAAATCTATAAAACAATTAAGACTGGGGTGGAAAGATCCCGAAAAGTGCAATAATAAAAGAAACGGTCAAGGAAGGCATCATATTGTTATGGGGCTGACTGCCACCGAAGGAAGAAAGATTGTTGTTATTCATAGGAGCCTTTGGAAGTGGATTGTTGCTGCTATCAAGTCCTGTGGAATATACGGCTGCTTTCGCCCAGGTATTATTTTGAGGAGAAGAGGCACTGCCCATAGTTTGGACTACTTGGGGTAAGTGAGTGTGGGTAGGTAACTGAGTAGTTAAGAGTGTGACGTTTTCTGTTCCTGCCTTCATGCCTAAGGGATAATTGGTCGCTTTATGAATGGGAACCCTCCCTCTCAAGTCCGGTAGTCCAAAGGTCGACATACCGTCACCACCGTAGGTAGTCCCTAATAGCATATATAACGTTTCATTCTCTGATATAGATAAAATTTGGCCTTCACATTTCGCCCAGCCCTGTGGAGCATAATTACCAGCGAACATGCGAATTTCACCAATAAAAGCCTCGCTCATTTTATAATCCCCTCCGATTGAACATTTAAAGCTGCTGAAAAACAATAGGTGAGCCGAGGCCTGTCCTGTCTTAGGAGTCTATGGCTTCCATTCCATCAATATATGCATGCCTTGCTCCTCTACCATGTGGAAGCCTAGTCTTTCGTATAAACGGAGCGCCTCATTGCCCCGCATCACATGCAGTTGAATAGGCTGCTTTTTCTCAGCCGCTTCTTCCTGAAGCTCCTGAAGCAAGTACGTGCCATAACCAGAATTGCGGAAAGCTGGCAGCAGTGCCACATTAACGAGTATCATTCTATCTGCCTTGCGAACAAGCATGCAAACCCCGATTTGGAAATCATCCTTCATTAAAATATAGTTCTCCGCATCCGGATACTGCGATTCATAAGAGCGCTTCTGTAAATCATATTGCATGCGCAGAAAGGCCTGCTGAAACGATTCCTCCCAGCCCCATGCTTCTACTTCTTCCTCGCGGGTACTCGCATAAACACGATATAGAAATGAATGATGCTTCTCCCCTGCCTGTGCCATATGGAGTCTGCCCGTAAGCACTTGCTATCCCCTCCTAAAATCAACCAGAAAGATGATTACCATATTTATCTATTCCACATCTAAATTTACAATCCTCCTTAATATTCGACATTTTATTTTAATTTTAACTTAAGTTGATATTGAATTTAGCTTTCATAAATTGCGAATAGCTTTCAAGGTGCTCTGCACGGCTTTATGGTCTATTTTTTCGCCTTGCTCCAATCAGCGGATAAACACCTGAAGAGCAATGCAGACGTTTGATGAAAAGTCATACTCTTGCTGTTAGTTCATTTTTCCCATAATAAAGAAACTTTTTAGATTCCAAACAAGTCTGTACTTATGAAGGAATTTGGTAATCAATTAAATTATGAATGTAACACGGCGGCCTTGGAGATCGAACGTGGATTGAAGGCCGCAAAGATATGTGGGCTTATGGTGTATAAGATAGGAGGAATTAAAATGAAAAAATTCATGAAACTATGTTTAGTAATTGGTTTTGTATTTATCATTTCGTCTATGTCGGTATTCGCTGCTGCTGAGGAATATTCTAAAGATGAACTCTCTCCTGAAATTGTAGCTGCTGCTGAAAAAGAACTATTGAATTTTCAAGAAATGATATCGAAAAGCTATTGGATATATGACTTTAAGAACGCAGAAGAAATTAAATCCACACAATTGGGTGAAGGTTTTCAAGTTTGGGGAATTGATAAATTGTAAAAAAATAAATATATCGCAAGTTTCTAATTATTAAAAAAAGCGAAGCGTGAAAGCAGCCTCAGGGGCTATTTCATGCTTCGCTTTTTACCTTGCTACTATATTTTACACATCATACTCCAGCTGCTTCCGCGCCTGCACGATGAAATCAAGCGGCGTCGGGATTGCTTCCGGCTCATATTGCAGCGCTCCGATTTTCAGGCTCAGCTCTACCTTGTATTTATGTGAAAACTCGGCAGAATTAAACTCCTGGATTTTATGCCTCAAGCGCTCGATGACGATATTCGCCCCTTGGCGGTCTGTGAACAGCAGCAGTCCCCAAGTCGGATTATCCTTGCTCAACATATAAATCGAATCATTCGTCCGAATGCTTGTCTGGCTCATCTGCGAAAGCTCGAAGATCGCTTCCGTCATCCGCTCCTCGCTGACCATCCGCCGCAGCTCATCCCAATATTTCACGTTCACAACAAGCAGTGTGAGCGGAATTTGATACCGGGTGGACAGCGCCATGAAGACGGCGGCGTCATTTTGGAACGAACGGCTGTTGCGCAGATTCGTATTTTCATCCATCGTCGCCAGCCGGCTGTTCGTTTTCTTGAGCTGTTCATTTTCCGTTTGGAGCTGTCTGCCTGCAAGCGTGAACATCCACGTCACCAAGGTGAACACCGGCGTCATGACGAGCCAGAAATAATTGCCGCCGCTGACCGCCTCTCCCCCCACAAGCGTTCCATATAGCGTATAGGTACCAAAGCCAAAAATAAACACAATGTTGAGAATCAGCCCTGTCGTCACATTCGTGAAATACGTAATGATCGCAATCAGGAAAGCGACATTCAGAAAAATAACATTTTGCAAATAACGGTCAGGATCTCCCGCTGTAAATACGATGCAAATGAAGCTGACGACGATGAGCAGCAGGAAGCCGCTGTCGGAAATAAGACTGCTCTGATTACGCCTCATCGCGATCACCCCGTCTTCTGCGATATTTGCGAGCCAGGAAAATCAGCGATACGAGCACCAGTACCATAACAAGTGCCGCCGCGATCACGAAGCTGAGCACATCGGTGCGTTCCATCACATTGCTAATGACGGAGGATTGCTCGGGCTCGGCTTCTTTTTTGAAACGAAATGCGTTAATGTTGCCGTCCTTGTCCGTCGATACGCCATCGCCGAACACCTTCCATACCGTTCCTTGGCTGGCGACCAGCTTGGAAGCTAAATAATAATATTCCGAGTCTGCCCCAGTAACGGCAAGCAAGCCATGTCCCGCCTCATACGGGGAGTCAATAAGCTGCAACGTCCCGATACGCTTGCCGTAATCGGAGTCGATGCTCATTTTCTCATTGGACTGCAAGCCTGCGCCATTCGCATCATATTTGAAGTACAGCGCAGCATTATGATCACGAATCACCTTGTTGCTTTGGAAGGTTCCGATCGCGATGACGTTGCGGGCTTTCAAAACATCAGCAGCAACATCATCGCTATAAAAGAGAACGTCTCCCGTGTTGCCCTCTGCATATTGGCCGAGCAGGTTAAACAGGTTCGCTACCGTACGATACGTGTAGGAATCGCGCTCCTGCGGCAGCACGACCGCTACCTGGTTAAATGCTCCATCTCTCAAAAATGGATACGGATAGTTGTTGAACAACAGCTCCGTCCGATCCTTCGTATTCAATTGCAGCATGGAATCCTTCGTCACGAAAGCCCACGGCATTTGGTTCTGATTTTGCACGCAAACGGCATTTTTCAGCTCTAGATCAAAGGCGACAACGACGGAAAAGTTGCCGGAAATGTCCAGATTTTTCGGAATTGGCAATGTAATCGAATCGCCATTTGCCAGCTCCTCCGTCAGCTTCTTGCTGCCGATTGGCGTATTGTTGATGAGCACTGTCACCATCGAACGGTCAAAATCCAAGTTTTTCGCATAGCGGAAATCGAGACTGATTTTGCTTGCGTCAGCGATGGAACGATTGGCTGGCAGCGACACAAAATAAGCTTTCTCCTGATGGCGAGGGCCCTTCAGCTCGTCGCCTGATTCGGTCAAAACGACATTGCGGCTAATGTTGACCACAGGCGTCGAGACATCGGTGCTCTCATCGACGATTTTACGGTCGGAGCTGAGCTGGCTCATCAATGCCTGATTCGCCACAAGGCGGCTTGCCTTCACAAGCAGCGCCTCATCCTTCGCGGTTACAACGAGCGCCCATTGCTCGCCTTGGCGCACGAGCTGAATCAGCGCTTTACCGTTCAAATCCGGTGTGCCGACAGCTGTCTTCAGCCCGCTCGGAAGCTGGTCATACAAGGCGACAGCCGTAACGAGCTTTTTGCCTGCATAATATTCATCATCGAAGGCAAGCAGCGGAATCGTCTTGTCCTGAAGCGTATTCGCCTTGGCAAAGCCAGACAGTGCGTAGACGGCCGCTTCCATTTCTTTCGCAGAAGCCTGTGCCGGCACTGCAATCGTATTCAAGCTTTTGCTGACCGTGTCGAGGCTTGTAAAGCGCTCATTAAAATCACGGATGGAGCCGTCCAGCGGCTTGCTTACATAACGAACATCCACGCTGGAGCTGCTGTATAGCTGGAGCCAATTGTCCCGCTCCTCATCCGGCGAGCAAATTTGATCATTGACGATCGTCTGAATGCTTCCTTCTGTCGACAGCGTGTTTGTGCCTTCCGCCAGCAGCTCGCGAGGAATCGTCACACTCAGGCGCTGCTTTTTCTCTACCGTGCGATCCGGGCGGAACGAATAGAAGGCTACGCCGTTAATCGCCAAAGTGACGCTGGAGCGGTCCTTGTCCGCAAGCTGCGACACCTTGTAGTCCATATTGACGACGACGCTGCTCACATTCCAATAGGACGGTATTTGAAAAAAGTCCTGGCGCGTCGCCATCACACCCGACATGGATGTATCTGCTGTAATGAATGGAATATCATAGCTCTCTGTTCCCGGTGCCTCTGCTGCGCTTGCTGTTGCTGCTCCAAGCTGACCCAGCTGTCCAAGCAGCAGCGCCATACAAATGAAGGTAATTACGAATATGCGTCTTTTCATGATGCTCTCCTCCAGCTTTAATAACGTTCGGTTTTGTACCATTTCGCTTCACGCTTAAACACTAAATCCTTGAGGTAGGTATATAAGCCGTAGGCGGCAACAACCATCCACATTTGGCAATAGGATACGTACATCAGCATAATAATCCACACATTGGACAGCCTAAGCTCGCCTTTTTCCGTTGTTAGCGTAATATAAGTGCCTACTATAAATAGCGTGACCGCCAGCACCCAGAGGAAGGAGCTGAATCCGGCAATCGTCGTATGTACATAACCTAAAGCGTGAAGAATGAGCAGCAGATCAGACATAACGAGCGACGTGAGAAGCAGAAAATAAATCGATAAAAAGTATAAAATATCAAAGCGGATGTTCGTCGCCGAGCGGTCAAACAGCAAGGGGATATTTTTCACAATGACATAAATATTGCCCTTCGCCCAGCGCGTCCGCTGCTTGAACCATACCTTGACCGTTTGCGGCTCCTGCTCCCAAGTGACGGCCTTCGGCTGAAACTTGATTCGGTACCCCATCATGTAAATGCGGAAGCTGATCTCGGTATCCTCGGCAATCGCCTTCACATCCCAGCCGCCAATCCGCTCGACGATATGACGCCACATAATGAAGTTCGTGCCGGGTATCGTGCAAAGCTTGAACAGCTTCCATCTGCCCGCCTGCGCCATCCATTGGAAGGACAGCGTCTCAATGTTAATGAAGCGGGTGAGCAGATTCGTATCGCGGTTGCGCGTTCGGAACTTCCCGATGACCGCGCCCAGCGTATCATCATTCGTAATTTCACCGACCAGATAGCGAAGCGCTGTGCGCTCCGGCGTATTGTCCGCGTCATAAATGGCGATCAGTTCGCCTCGGCTCTGCTGAAAGCCGATGTTGAGCGCATTCGACTTGCCCTTGCCGCCTGTAACCTTGTCGGTGTTGATAACAATTAAGTTGCGTCCTGCGTATCTCGCCTGCACCTCGGCAAGCAGCACCGCGCTATTATCCGAGGAATTATCGTTAATGACAATAATTTCGTAACGGTCATGCGGATAATCGAGCGCAAGCAGCGATTCGACCGTCTTCGTAATGACCTTGCCCTCATTGTGGGCCGGAACCATAATGGTGACAAAGGGGGTCTCCCCTTTGATTTCTGGCACAGGCTTTCCTTCGCTCTGGATATAAAATAAATATCCGGCAATAATCAGCACCACATTGACGAGCAGGAGCGACCAAATACAGATAACGGCAATCAACATGAGGATGTCTGCGATTGTCATAGCTGTCTCCTTATTTGAAGTATTTGCGTCTGTACAGTCGGTATCCGATCATAAAGAGGAAGCCGAATATGAAGAGCGACACAATAATAATGACGATAAAAATTTTATTTTGCACATTAAACAAGGTGGTAAAGCTTACCGTGCCCTTATCTGCATATTCAAAATCAGAGCTGACCTGCCGCAGCGCATCATTCAAGGTTACCGCTTGACCATTAATGGTCATATGGCCGCCTTGCGACAGGATGACATGCGCCTCGGTTCGCACCTCGTGGCCTTGTTGCTTATAATCTGTGAAGGTCATCCAGCTCTCTGTAATGCTGGCGAGATCGGCGCTGAGCTGCGCTTCATTTTCAGCAAAATCATACGTCAGCGCCGTATTCATCGGAAGCGGCTCCCAAGCCTTGCCCTCACGGTCAAAGCTGGCAAGATAGCTCGGGCTTATGCTGTAAAGCGATGAGGCGAAGGGCTGGGAAACGTTCGTCTGCGAACGGTACATCAGCTTCTTATTAGGCAGCAGCACCGCCGAATTAAAGAAGCCCATGCCATCCACAGCGTATTCCTTATCGTAGGACCAATACATTTCTGCTCCCATGCCAAGCGGGGCAATGCCGTAAGCCGCTAATACGTCAATGAACGAGGTCATCTTCGTTTTCAGCGTCTGGTCATTTTGACCAATGGTTGAAGCTACGACTGGCGCATTGACCAGCACAGTGCCGTTTCGCGACTGGACATACTTCAACGTTTCCAGATAGCGCTGCATCGCCGGAAACTCCGAATTGCTGAACACCGGCTGGACGCTTATCGCAAAAGGAATGCCCGCATCATATAAAGTATCGGCCATTTGGGCCAATAGCGTTAAATCCGAAAACGGGTAAATTTCCTTAAAAAGCAAGTAGGTTAGTCCCGGCTCGGCAAGTCCCAGCCAATCCTTCAGCACATACGACATCGCCAGCTCGCTCAAATTCCCCTTCTGAAAATAAGGCACATACGCCGTATGCTCATTCCTCACCGCGTAGGGGGAGCTTCCGTTCGCACCGCTATTTTGCTTGGGCGTGAAGCTGCCGTAGGCCTCGGCCTGAAGATTCACCGAAGGATTGGCTGCCGTCTGCTCCATCACGATGTACGGGGTGTTTTGCACACGCACTGCCTCATCTGAAAATGGGCCAATCGCAAGCCGCATCGTTTCCTCGCTCGGTGTTTGTTCGATGGCAATATGCAGCGATTGCTGCTGCCGAGCAGGCAATTCCTCGCCGATGTGAAAATAATCGCCCCGATAGGCTGCCCTATCCTGAACAAAAGCGGCATTCGTCAGCTCCATATCCGCTGCATTTCGCACCAGAATCACCTTGCTATACTGCTCCAGCATGCCGCCTGAGTAACCATCTACGGAGAGGATTGTCACCTGCGCCCCGAATGCGGCAAGCTGCTGCTGCAGCGCCTCGACATTGCCAGCCTTTGGCGAGTCCTTGGCCAAGCTGTCATAGAGCAGCAGCACGTGGATCGGCTCCGCCTCTCTTTCTGCGGCAGCAGCGAGAGAAGAAATGGAAGAGCTACAAAGCAAACAGAGCAACAGCAGCAGGTGCAATAGCGTTTTCGGTAATGGTTGTCTACATTTGCTTTTTTTCACCTTCTCACCTTCCCACCCTCTCTAGATGTATTTCGTTTGGCGAATCCTGCTCCTGCTCGCTATGCCATAATCTGCGGCGCACAGCATCTGCGATAACCAAAAACGTAATGAGATCAAAAGCCGCGGTAAACAGAAATTCATGCTTCGCCAAATCGGCGTCCCCCGCCCCGATAATCGAGACGAAGATGCCGGACAAGCCGGCCAGCATCATCATGACGATGAGCGGCAGGCGCGAAGCCCGCCTTAAATTTCGCGCCCTGATCGCCGCTACGAAAGCCGGCATATATACGCCAACGACGACAATCATCCAAATGACGATGAAACCGAAGGTTTTGGGTGCAAGCGCCTCTTTGAGCAAGCTGTAGCCGGAGAAAAAGACCGTCTGCTGGCCAAACGGCTTGCCTGCTGACTTCTCATAGTTGCCCATCGCCGCGGGGCGGATGGTGAATGCATTTTTCGCTGCCAAATTCAGCATGCTGCCAGCCTGATCCGGATGGCTGATATAATAGCCGACAATCGCACCAAAGCCGTACTGGCTATAGAAGTTTTCCTCTAAAATCGGCGAATCCACATCCACCGTCGTAAACGGCTCATAATAAATGCTGTCCTTCAATATCGCATATTGCTTGTCCATGCCGAGCGCCTCCAAGGCGCCTTCCGGATCGTCTGAGCCCATCAGCACCCCGCGCGTCATCGCATGGTATTTGTTAATATTGACGAACTCCTTCGGAATGAGCACATACGTTGCAATGCCTGCCAGCATCAGAACGGTGAGCGATGTCAGCATTAGCACGCGGAACGTCCGCTTCACATGGATGAACAGGTAGAACAGCCCGATGACGGCAATAATGACGCCAACCGGTGCATTTTGCTGCTTGCTCGTCGTCAGCAGAAACCCGCTTACTGTAAACACGGCGAGCATCGCGTAATCATTGTAACGGCGGCGGTAAAGCAGCAGCCCTGAGGCAAAGACGAGCATCATCATAATAAGCACGATGCCTTCGCTGAAAAAAGAATTGAAAAACGCCGTATATCCCGTATCGCCAAACATAAAAATCGCCAGCAGCGCAATGATATAGCCGTATTTCCGGTCAATTTTCCAAGTCAGGCTCTCAACGAGCAAATAAATCGCAATGACGTAAAGAATCGTCAATATGGCCGCCTGAAAACGCACATCGAACACCTGGCTGCTGGCCAGCAGCGTATTCAGCGCAACTGACAATTGAATGAACCAGGATTGCGAGGACGTAAAGGTTGTCCCATTTTCATTGTAATATTGCAAAATGCCAAATTTCTTTACAAAGTAGCCGAGATATTGGCTGTCATAATCCGGGGCGTTAAAATACAAGCCGTTGCTGTACAAAATACGAAAAAAGTCCCCGTTGTCCGCCATCCCAATATACGGGGGCGTGAACAAGGCGATGATTGTAATAATTAACACTGCCAAAGCAGCGAAGCTGGCAGGCGATAGGTATCTATTCAATAAGGCGTAGGCTTGCCGCGCATAGTGCTTGGCCCTGTCTGCTATCATGGTGGGCGCCTTCTTTCTTAATAACTTTTATAAACTTGGTGAAAAAGGATCATCGCTGCGCGAAAGGTTTGGCTTACGATCGCCATTACCCTTGAATTTCTGTGATTAAGCCGCAATAGGAAGAAATTCAAGGGTAAAAACGAACGCTACCGCTTCTCCAGCTCAAACCTTTCACTCCGCTTGCCTTTTTCACCAAAGTTTCTGCTAAGGAAAATTATGAAAAAGGCTTTTAGTAAGTATAAGCAAGCAAAGCCATTAGGTTGTCGAAGGAATAGGCCTGCTGAGCTGCCGTGTCGCCAAAGCCGCCGAGCAGCGGGCTTCCGACCTCCTCGATTTGGAACTCATTCATTTTGCCAATACTGTCGGCATATAGGGTCTGGTCGCCAATCACGGAGCCAATCATCGCCGTTATCGCGTAGATGGCAGTGGAGCGCGTATCCGTCGTGGCTGCGCCTTCCCTCGTGTATTGGCCGTAAAGCGTACCCGCCTTCACCTTATCCTTTATGTATCGGATGCTTTCGGCTTTTTCTTCACCCATTTCGGCTAATACCAGCACAGTTAACAAAGATTCCACCATATTAATATGATCCGAGCTGTATTTACCTTTGCCATAATCATAACGCGTCTCATAGAAAGGAAATTCATTCGTTAAATAACCGTCCTTGATGACTTTCTCCATATTAGCGATCAGCGTTTGCCGCTCCCCCGCCTCGATAGGCAGCAGCCCCAGCGTCTTCAAATCGATATAGCAGAGCGTAATAAAATCATTCGTTATTTTGTATGTTTCATCATAAAAATCATACAAATAGCCATTTTTCACATTATGCTCGTAAAAACGTTTGCCGAAGCTGTCGGCCTCCTGCTTGTAGCCTTCATTTTGAAAAACATCGCCGGCCTCATAAAGCGCCCGGATGATGCGCAAATCGTCAACCGCTGCGTTCAGCGTATAACGCTTTTGCAGCTTGGGGCTGAAGCGGTAGCTGAATGCCGTCTCCATATTGAACGATTGCTTGGCGCGGGCCCACTCCTCCTCGAAAGCAGACTTTTGCTGCGTTAACGCTTTGTAGCGCATCATAAGTCCCGCTGACTCGCTAAGCATTTCATGCCCCGTCGTGAGCTCCGCATTTTGCTCCGTATCCTGCAAATTCGTATAAATGCCCGCCGTTCCAGACAGCTCAGTCGTTATAAAATGATACAGCTTCTGCCGCTTGTCCTGCATTTGCAGCTTGTCACCATAATGCTGCTCTGGCAGCAATGCTGCCATAGGCGTGTCCTGTGGCGCTGCCGAGGATGTAGGCAATGAGGATGGAGCTGGCTGCTCCGAGCGTCCACATGCCGTCAACAATAACACGAAGGTTATTGCGGTTAAGATCACTTTTTTGCCCGAACCGCTTGATTGTATTTTACGCATCCATCTGCCTCGTTTCTCTGAATCCGGGTTTAAAACATTTGGTCCACATCGTCTGGATCTAGGTTATCCCACGCTCCCATTATGTCCGCTGGTGCCGGATTAAAACGATATTTTGCCAAATCCAGCTTGCCCTGCGCACTAACCTCGATACCCTCTTCCTCCAAGCGGGACCGCTGCTCCATATTCCCCTCTTCACTCGGGATGGCGATTTCGCCTTGCGCATTGACAACCCGGTGCCACGGCAGCTGATGGATGCTGCTCTGCGTATGCAAAATCCGCACGACCTGGCGCGCCCCTCTGCGGCTTCCCGCAAGCTCGGCAATCTGCCCATAGCTCATGACAGCGCCTGCTGGAATGCGTTTTATAATTTCAATAACTCTTTTCGTAAATGGCTGCATAATGGCCTCCGTTAGAAAGCTTATTTTTCTTTTGAAAAGATTGTAACATGTTTCAGCATTCGACTGGTTTCTACATTTAATATTTACACGCAAATCTAAAAATAAATTCAAAAAAGGCAAGCACGTCGTTCCCTGGGGAGCTACGGCCTGCCTTATTTTACAAAAACATACTTACAAAAAATGATTGATTGATCAATTACAATTAAGCAAAATAAGCTGCCTGATCAAGCCTTGCTTGCCATATAGGAAATCTGCTCCAGCCATGCTTTGCGCGTTGCCTCATCAGATGCTGGAACGGATTCGAAGAACAGATGATACATAACCTCCAGCCCGCTCGGCTACTTGCGCTGTAGTTGCGCGATAATAACCAATTTCAGAAAAAACCTCAATAGCCGCAGATACGATGTCGGAACGCCTGCTGGCAGCTGTTGCCGTTCCTTTTGCCATAAACGCACCAAACCTTTCATTTGGTATTGATTGATCAATCACTAACTTGATTTAAACTATATCCGATCCAAGGTGAAACGGCTGTCGCCATCCTTTGGCGGCGCGGCGCGTTTCAGTCCGAGAAATATAAGCTGATTATAAGAGTGAAACCTATAAATTCTTATATTTTCAAAAAACTTGCAAGTCCTTTGTTTCAAAAAGTTTTGCCTGACTGCTTGACTTGGAGTCGCCTCCAAGTTGTACGCTAATGCCATCAAGAGCAGCATCAACAGCTAGCTGCTGGTTTGATTGCCAACCTTATCGAGGAGGAAACATAATGAACAAGCAAATAGATGTACAAACCGCGCTCATTACAGGCGCTAACAATGGAATTGGGCTAGCGCTCACTCGCAGGCTGCTTGGGGAAGGCTGGCATGTTGCCGCGCTCATTCGTTCCGATTTTCTAGAGGACGATGAGGAGATTCAAGCTGCTCTGCGCAAGGGACAGCTTCGCATTTACAAAGCCGATTTAGCTGATTTTGCAAGCTTAAAGCAGGCAATGAAGCAAATTAAAGCAGCAGAAGCCAAGCTGGATGTGCTATTCAACAATGCAGGAGGCAGCTTCTCGGAGCTATCCATAACCAAGCAAGGGCGGGAGCAGCATTTTGATTTGCAGACGGTCGCGCCTTATGCCGTCTTTATGGAGCTGAAGGAGCTGCTCAAAAAAGGAAGCTATAAGACGATCGTTAATACTTCGACCAGCTCTTTCAAAACTTTAAAGAAATTCGACGCGAAAACGTTGGAGCGCCCAACGGAATTCAAGAAGCTGTTCGGTCCCTACTCCACCTCCAAGCTCGCTCTTTCCTTGTGGACAAAGGAGCTGGCTCCAGCCCTTGCTGCAGAAGGCCTGCGCATCATCAGCGTTGATCCGGGCGGCAATAATACGATTAGAAAAGGAAAAAGCTCCGGTTTGCCTTTTTATATAAAGCCCATCATGAAGCTATTTTTCCCGCATCCGAGCAAAGGCGCTTCCCTGCTTTATGAAGCAGCGGTCGGCAAGCAGAAGCTCGCAGCGCCTGGCTCTTATCTTGTAAATGGCAAAACCTCTGCGCTGAAATTTACTGACCAAAGCGCCAAAGTGCTAAATCTCGTCAGCTCGATTTATGACCGGGAGTTTGCAAAGCCCCAGTAAGTGTGAGGGTGCTTCAATATAAAGCCCAATTAAGAGCGGCAAGCTGCTGCTCCTAATTGGGCTTTGGACAATCAAACCAACTATATTTCTTTGTAATATAATACCGTCGCATATAGGTTGCCATCACCTGAACGGGCAAATTTCGGAATACGCCCTGCTTCCATAAAGCCCAGCGACTGGTACAAAATATTAGACGGCGCTCCTTCTAGCGTATCTAGGATGAGCAGGCTTCGTTGTTCCGCAACAGCCCGCTCCTCCGCTGCCTGCATCAGCAGTCTGGCAATGCCTTTGCGCCGCTGCTGGGGCTGCACCATCATTTTGGCGATTTCCGCCCGGTGGGACGCATTTTGCTTTTGCGCCAGCTGGAGCTGTACGGTACCGACAATTCGCTCTCCCTCCTTGGCAACCCACAGCAAAGTGCCCGGCTCCAATACGCCTTGCCAATACCCTTTCGCATCCTCCCTGCTAAGTGGCGGCAGGAAGCCGATCGACGCTCCATCGTCTACGACCTCGACAATGAGCCCGGCTAACTCCTCTAACGTATGCTCATCAAGCTCTGTCAGCTCTGCTACTCGCAACGATTGGCCCATGCCCTCAGCTCCTTTTTCATACTCCTTTTTCATCTCTGTTTCATCCTCTCTAGCATATCCAATTTGTAATTTGAGCTCAATATACTAAACATGATCATCGAATAAATCTTCATTGCCGCGAATAATTTTTGTAAAGACACATTGGAGATGTCCGGCACTACGATGCCAATGGTCAGCGTTTTTCATAACTACAAGCTTCAAAGCGAAAAAATCGGTGAAATGTTGTTTCTATAGGAGGCTTATGATGCAAAAAATAAAGCTTTTTTCCGGCACGTCCAACCGCAAGCTCGCTGAGCAGGTCTGCTCTTTGCTTGGGCAGCCGCTTGGCGATGTCGCTATTACCCGCCAGCAAAGCGGCGAAATTCACGTTTCCTATCAAGAGCCGATCCGCACCTGCGACGTCTTTATTATTCAAGCGATGTCCCATCCGGTTAATGAACATTTGGTCGAGCTGCTTGTGCTCATTGATGCTGCCAAACGTGCCTCGGCAAATAAAATCAATTTGATTTTGCCCTATTACGGCTATGCCCGGCAAGAGCGAAAAACCGCGCCACGCGAGCCGATTTCGGCGAAGCTAGTCGCCGAGGTGCTGACGACCGTAGGCGCGAACCGCATCGTAACGATTGATCTTCATGCCGATCCGATTCAAGGCTTTTTTGAAATTCCGGTTGACCATTTAACCGCCCTCGACCTTATTATCCATCATTTAAAAAGCAAAAATATTGAAAATCCGGTCGTCGTCTCTCCCGATGCAGGACGTGCTTCCACAGCGGAAAAGCTTGCTGGCGAGCTCAATTGCCCATTCGCCATTATGATCAAAAACCGCCCGGCCCACAACCAGACGGAGATTACGCATATTATTGGCGATGTAGCGGGCAAAACGCCGATTATCATTGAGGATTTGATTGATACCGGGAATACAATCGTCAATGTCGTTAATGCCCTTAAGCAAAATGGCGCCGGGAACGCTTATGTTTGTGCGACACATGGGCTGTTTTCGGGAGGGGCACGAAATTTGCTGGCATCGCCTAATATCAGCGAAATCGTCGTCACCGATACGATTGCGATGCAGGAGGAGCACGAGGTTTTTGGTGAAAAGCTTGTCATCCTGCCAATAGCTCCTATAATCGCTGCTGCCGTACAAATTATTATTCAGGGCGGCTCCATCGATACACAGGTAAACTCGGGCAAGGTTTAACATTTGGCTTCCTTGTTCAGCATACATGTATGCCATGTTTGCTCGCGGTTTTGGAGGATGAAGGGCTGCTGTGTCCCTTCCCATCCCTCCTTCCTCCTCGTCCTGTTTGGTTTGATTACCGCATAGGAATGGGACCCACTGCCGTGATCCGCTGCGCGATTTCCTCCGCCTGCAGCAGGGACGACAAAGGATCGGATAAAAAATATTTATTCCATTCCAAGTAAATGACTTCACATGACGGCTTTTTATCCAATTCAGACTTTAGCATCGATTGGGCAGAAGGGCTGCCCTGCGAACTATTCAGCATGAGCAAATAGTCGCCAAGAAACCTGCTAATCGCGCTTCTTTCAATTTGGGCGTATTCAAGCCTCTGCTCCATGATCTCACGGCGTACTTTTTCGGCAGGCTTGAGCCCCAGCAGCTCATAGGCAGCTCTGCCTCCACGGCCTTTGCTGTTCCCAACCAAATCGACATGCTCCGACCAATTCGGGTCAGCTATTGTAAATGTCCGCTCAGACGAAACATATGTGCTTACATGATGGCGTACTAGAGAAATTCGCCGTGCGAACTCGTCCAGCCAATTAGCCGCTTCCTTTTTTCGATTCAAAATATGACCCATCGCCTGAATTTCCTCCGCTACAGTCTGGTACGCTTCACTTTGAAAAACAACCGTTGGCGCGATGCGGGCATACGAGGCGTATGCACAGGGGTTCCAGGTAATAATCAAATCCGGCTCCAGTTCCAGCACTTTTTCCAGAGAGATTTGGTTATGGTTGCCGATATTGTTCACCTCCGCATTCATATAGGGCGCAAACCACTCCTTGCTCCCGATCAAAGAATGCGGCGCTCCTAGCGGCGTAACCCCTACCGCCAATACGTGGCCGATATCCCAATCCACGACTACCCGACTAGGCCTATCCGGAACTTGAATGCTGCCCATTGGCGTAGCAATCGTTCTTGTCCTGGTTTCGATGGATTTGCTGTTTGCCCGATTTGCCGTCCCTTCGCTATCCGTTCCTAACCATACCTTTACAGCTGAACCGAGATCTCCAGCTCCTATTTCAAAGGCTGGCCCGTGTTTTTTAAGCTGTTCCCTATAAGACATAGGTGAAATTCCAAAATTTTTTTTAAAATAACGGCTTAATGTAAATCCATTCGCATATCCCACTTGCTCGGCAATATTTTGCAGAGTCGCTTCCGTTTGTCTGAGCAGCCTCGATGCTTGGGCCATGCGAATTTGGGACAGCACACGTCCCGGGCTCGTATGCAGCCGATTTTGGAACAGACGATTTAAATAACGGGGGCTGCAATGAAAAATAACGGCTACGTGCTCAACGGTTATCTGCTCTTTATAATGCTCCGCCAAATAGCCGATGACCTGCATGGTTCGGTCAGGGCTCAAAGCTAGCGCGCGATGCTGCCGAATTTGCTTTAACAGCTCGTACAGCCATTGATAAAATTGGGCGGTCGATTGGATACGCTCCAAATAATCAATGTTTTCCCATTGCTTCTGCAGCTGCACCACATGCTCCAAAAGCGGTGAAGGATAGGACAGCTGCATGCCAAAGTGGGCATTCAAATCCGCAGCTTCCACGGGCAAAGGCCCCAAAAACATATAAACAACCCAATAAAGCTCTATCGCCTCATCGGCTATGACACTTAAATGCGCCCCTTGGCTGCCATGAATGGCATAGCAGGTATCAACCCTGTGCATTTCTTGATTCAGCCACACGATGCCTCGGCCGCGCGTTACATATAAAAAAGTGTTGGACGGGCATATTTGCGAGCTCGGTACCTGATTACTTTCATATTCATAACGCCGTACATCCAATAGCCGAATTGGCCTATTGTCCCACAGCGCTGCATACTGCTCTATATCCATTAAGAAAGCTCCTATCGTTAGCTTCAAAACAAGCATACGTTCTCATCATATATGATAACAATTCTCAATACAAATATATATCAAGTTCCGAAACGGGTATGCCCTCGGTCCGAATTGGTCATTGTACAATCTGAAAAATTCATCTAAAGTGGGATTTAAATGAAAATTGTTATCAATTAGAAAGAGGGTACAAAATGTTTAGACAACAAGCTTTTTACAAAATGGCATGCCTCGCCATGCTGGTACTTGCAGTATTTCTCGCTGGCTGCACTAATCAAGAGACTACCGATCAAGTGGAAGATGCAGTCGAAATTCCGAAAACCCGGATGATAAACACGTCCATTGGAGAGATCGAAATCCCTGCTCAGCCAGAGCGCATCATTGTAGATTGGAATATTGGGCATGTGCTCGCTGTAGGCGTCACTCCTATCGGAGTGCCTCACAGCCTTCTCGATTATGGCGAATTTATGCGCAAACCTCTGGAGAATACAGCAGATATCGGAAATCACAATCAGGTTTCACTTGAAAAAATGGTAGAGCTTGAGCCTGATCTCATTATTACATGGAGCAAAGATGCCTATGAGTCCTATTCCAAAATTGCTCCGACGGTCGTTTTCGTGCCCGACGAATATGCTTCCATGGAAGAGGAAGTGACCGCTATGGGCGAAATTCTGAATCGCCAGACGGAAGCAAAAGCATGGAACGAGCAGTTTACCCAAAGGGCAGAAGCCGCACGTAAAAAAGCACAGGCTGCCGTACCAGCTGGTGCCACCTTTACGATAGCTGATTTTAATTGGCTCACTAATGTAGGCATCGTTGGAAAAAGTGCAAACCGAGGCGGTAAAGCGGTATACGACTTGCTCGGCCTCACCCCTGCCACAAAGATTAAGCAGGACTTAATCGATAAAGGCGAGGAAAGCATGGATATCAGCTCCGAGCTGTTCGGAGAATATGTCGGCGATTATCTTCTGCTTATGAAGTCCGAGAACAGTGATAAAGAAGATATTCCCGAAATATGGGCGGGGATGGATGCCATGAAAAACAACCGGGTTTATGAGCTCGATATTCATAAATACCTTTCTGCTGATCCTTATACGACGATTTATCAGGCAGAAGAAATTGCTGAAAAATTAGCTGCCAAGCAAACTAAGCTGGAATAAGTGAAAGAGTAGAGCATAATAGACTTGCTCACGTGTTAAATAATCGTCTTCTTTTGGCGGACAGGCTGGTTCAGCAGGACGTTAAAAAAGGAAGTGCAGAAAGGCAACGATCTGCCTTCCGCACTTCCTTTTTTTCGTTTCCCCTGTTAGCTAGGCTCCGTGCCCCACACTAAATTTCCGTTTTGATACAAGGTGACCTTCGTATAATCTGCATAAGTCGTCCGTGTCGAGTTAAAAGAATAATCATCCGTCTCGCTGAAATTTGTCCAATCGCTCTTATGAATGCGCGTATGAATTTCGCCAGATGTCCCGCCCGCTGGGATGCTGCCCGCGCCAGAGCCAAAGGACAGCTCTACATAATAATCGGCGCCTGTCCGCGGTGTACTCAGCTTGACGAAGCTGCCCGATACATGACCGTTGCCTACTTGGGCATAGTCGCTGAAGAAGTTTTGCTGTTTTTCCCCGTCAATCGTATACCAGTAGCGGATCTTTAGTCCGCTCATTGCGACGGGAGTCGTCCCGTTATTTTTTATGATGAACTGCGGCTTAAGCTGGTTATCCCCTGCATTATTATCCCCTAGTCGATAAGCTACTGCTAAGGCGCCAGAAGGCTGCTCCGGATCGGTCGTACCGCTTGGTGTGGCGACAGCTTCAGCCGAGGCTGCTCCCGTCCCAGCGCTGTTGGCCGCCTGAATAATATAATAATAGGTCGTTCCGTTCGTAACGGCTGTGTCATTATAGACGCTGCCAGATACATCAGCAGAAAGCGTTGTATATGGCCCGCCGCTCGTCGTTGCCCGTTTTACCGTATACGAGGTCGCGCCGGCTACCGCATTCCAAGCAAGCTGAACCTGCATGCTGCCAGCTGTCGCTGTTAGGCCAGTCGGTGCAGCAGGAACGAGCGGCCCCTCAGGCGTCTGGACCGCTTCCAGCACCGACCAATAGGCAGGCTTGGACTGCAAACGCTCGTCGAACAGCAGCGGCCAATTGTTGCGGGTTACCGGGAAGGTGCGAAGCCACGTATGCGCATCGTCCTTGCCCCATAAGGTTACATTCGTTACGGTGTCCGTATGCCGCAAAAATACCTGAAATAGCGCTTTGTACAAATTGGCTTGGCGCTGCTTCAGCTCCGCGGGGAATGTATCATAGGCTTGCGAATTATCCGAATAGACGCTAATGTCCAGCTCCGTAATATGCGTCTCCAGTCCAAGCGCTTTGAACTTGATGATGGAGCTTTCAATTTCCGCAAGTGTTGGATAATAAAGACTAATATGCGTCTGGTGGCCAACGCCATCAACCGGAACGCCTTTGGCCTGCAAACGGGTAATTAAGTTATACAGTGCCTGGCTTTTTGCCGATTCATGCGTATTGTAATCGTTAATGAACAGCTTCACGGTCGGGTCCACTGCGTGGGCGAACTCGAACGCTTTTTCAATATATTCTTCCCCTGCAATTTGATACCACAGGCTGCGGCGCAAGCCATCTGGCTGCGATGCATCGATAACCTCATTAACTACATCCCACGCATAAATTTTGCCCTCATATCGTTCCATTACAGTCTGAATATGATTTTGCATGCGTGCATACAGCACCGCTTTGCTGACTAAATTTCCGTTCGCATCACGAAACACCCAGTCAGGTGTTTGTGAATGCCAGACTAGTGTATGCCCGCGCACTTGCTGGCCATTTTGCACTCCGAAAGCTACCGCAGCATCTGCCTCCGTAAAATTAAACACATTCTCCTGCGGCTCCGTGCTGTCCCACTTCAGCACATTGCCAGGCGTGACGCTGTTAAAATGCTTGGAAAGCAGCTGTTTATCCGGAACGGTCAGCAGCTCATCATTGGTAAAAGCTGAGCCAATTAAAAATTTCCCGGCAAAAGCAGCTTTAAGCGACGGTATGTCTTCAATTATAATTGGGCCAAGATCCGGCTGCCGCTCAAACCGGAAATCATCAAGGTAAAAGGAAGCGGTTGCACTTCCTGGCACCTCAAAATAAACCGCTACCTGTGTGGCCGGCTCTAGCATTTTGAATGTAGCCTGCAGCTTCGTCCAGCCGCTCGCTGTGACCGCTCCAGATGCGATATTTTCATACCGGGTACCAGCAGGCAATGTGCGCTGAAGAGACATTGAAATATTGGCGTTTGCTGCTCCAGCAGGCAGCTTGACCCAACCAATAAACTCATACGTTTGCCCAATCTCAAGCTGGCTTGTCACATCAAGCGAAGGCCCATGCCAAGTGCTTGTGCGTCCACTTACCGCCAAGCCGTATGCTCCGCTGCGCGCTGCTGCTGCATTTGCAGCCAAAACCTCCACACCGCCGCGGCCAACCCATTGCTGCACCGTACCATCCTCAAAATCGCTTTGCTGAAGCAAGGTATTCCCGGTTTCCACCGCTTGCACAGGCTTTGCCCAGTAGAGGGGAAGCAATAAACTTACGATAATTAGAAATTTAAGCGCTTTCATAAATGGGTAAAGCTGACGATTGCTCATTCTTTAATTCACTCCTTTTCCTATTCGGGTATGGTAACCACTCACAAATCCGAAGTACTGTCGTTCCACCTACTTAAACGAAGATAACGACTTATACTTGTCTATATTTTTAGACAGACGCGCCTCCTCCCTATTTTGGTTGGAAGAGCCGACCCTTTTGCAAGAAAGATACCCGATAGTTAGAGCTGGGAACGACCCCTATGAAAAATTATACATCTTCCTAGCTGAGCCTACAATATCAATTAATAGAAAAATTTGTAACAAAAGCTTGATCCTTTGCCCTAACGAACGCAAGCTTCTCCTAGGCATTACTGATTATAAGGGGAATAGACACTTACGGTTGGAGCAGACGAAGGCGCATTTTTTTTGAACGTGATTTTGTCCATTTTGCGATTTACCAGCCCAATTAACTGGTCCGCCATGTAGGAGGTGGAATATTTAAAGCCCGATTCTTCCCAATAAAGAATAACGCCCATTGCAGCTGACATCTGGTAGCTGAGCAAAATTTCGTAGTCTAGAGCAGGGCTGCCCACATCCATAGTTATGTGCATATCGCGCCTCATCGACTCCCGAAGCACGTCGTAAAGCTCAAACCCAAAGCTGCGATCTACGGAAAGCAGCGCCTGAAATTCATCTTTATGTTTTTCAATATGGTCAAACAGCTGCAGCGCCGAAGGATAAATATCTTCAGCCTTTACCAGATCCATCCCCTCGTATGGAATAAGCAAAGTCTCTGCAAAGCCAAGCAGAAATTCGCTACGTATCTCTTGCAGCAGCTCTTCTTTGCCGACAAAATGCTTATAAAAAGTTCCGCGATTGTAATCCGCCCGCTTTGCCACATCAAGTATGGTCACAGCCTCATATCCTCGCTCTAATATGAGCGACACGAATGCAGCTTTAATCGCTTGACGCGTCCTTCTCGTCCTTCGGTCCAGTTGCTTCTCCGTTGCCAATGCGCTCAGCCTCCAAAGCCTATAGGTAATGTTGTCCCTATTATATCTCATTCGATATTCCATAATAAATGTTATCTAATCTCCCACACCTATTAAACACCCAAAGCTTGCATACAGTGGAATACATTTATACATCATAAGCAAAAATCAACAATTAAGTTTCATATGTTCAATTTCCGTCTATAAGTAGACATACATTCTTTACCTGTCACTTACGTGACATTTAAGAAAGTATTGATTATTGTCGTGACAACAATGTGAAGTGTAACCTGTAATGGCACACATACAACTTATTCATACAAGCTGCGCTCGACTAAATTATACGATAAGGATGAGATAAAACATGGTTACAACAACAACGAAAACCGCAGTCATTACAGGCGCCGCTGGCGGTATTGGAAAAGAGCTTGCCCGCCGTTTTGTAGAGCGTAAAGTTAATTTGGTACTGGTAGACTTGAAGCTTGAAGCTTTGCAGCAAGTCGTTGCTGAGCTTGGCCTAGACGATTCCAACTCCCTAATCGTTGCAGCAGACGTCTCCAAAGAAGAAGATGTTGAAAACTACGTAAATAAAGCCGTGGAAAAATTCGGCACAATCGATTATTTCGCTAACAATGCCGGCATCGAAGGTCCATCCGGGCTCATCGAAGAGCAAAGCGTGAAAGCACTTGACCTTGTATATAACGTTAACGTTCGCGGCGTATTCCTTGGTCTTCACTACGTCGTTCCTGTTATGAAAAAACAAAAATCCGGCGCGATTTTGAACACTTCATCACTGGCGGGCCTCATGGGCGCACCTGGCATGTCCCCATATATCATGTCCAAGCATGCCGTAATCGGCTTGACTCGCGTTACAGCTAATGAGCTTGCTCCGCTTGGCATTCGTGTCAACGCCGTTCTTCCAGGTACGATCAATACGCGCATGATGCACCAAATTGAAGAAAACTTCGGCAATCCAGAGGCATTCAAAAAAGCCAATGAAGCCGCAACGCCGATGGGCCGTTACGGTGAGCCGGAAGAGGTAGCTGCTGTAATGAATTTCCTTCTGTCCGATGAAGCATCTTTCGTTACGGCATCGCTTTATACGGTCGATGGCGGTATGGTTGGACAATAACAAATAAATATATACAACGAATCGAAAAGGAGACTATCTACAATGAAGCTTGAAAATAAAGTCATCATCATTACAGGTGCGGGAAGCGGCATTGGACGTGCGACTGCCTTGAAGCTTGCGGCCGAAGGCGCTATCGTCGTATCCTCCGACTACAATGAAGCTACTGCCAAAGAAACAGCTGAATTGATCAAGCAAGCTGGCGGACAAGCTTCCGCAATCCGCGCTGACGTTTCCAGCGTGGAAGATGTTAAAAACATGATCGACAAAGCAGTTGAAACGCACGGTACGCTTGATGGAATTTTCAACAATGCCGGCGTTGGCGACATTCGCTCCTTTGAGGATCACACACCAGAATACTTCAACCATGTTATTTCTGTAGACCAATTTGGCGTGTACCTGGGCATCTATTATGCCTCGAAGAAAATGAAAGAGCTTGGTGTTAAAGGTATTATTGTAAGCACCGCCTCCATCTTCGGTTACATGGCTGCTAAAGGCAGCTTTGCTTACCAAGCTGCTAAGGCTGCTGTTGTCATGATGACAAAATCGGCAGCACTGGAGCTTGCTGATGCGGGCATTCGCGTAACTGCAGTCGCACCAGGCTTCATCGAAACACCGATTATCAAGGATGGCGATGATTTCAAAAATTTCCTTGCTGAGCAGCATCTGAGCAAAAAGCTCATTCAGCCGGAGCAAATTGCTGATGTTGTAGCTTTCCTCTTCTCCGAAGAAGCTTCCGCAATCAATGGACAAACGATTCCTGTTGAAGATGGCTTCCTCATCTTTAAACGCTCTTAATTGCTACAAACAAGCAGCATCTGCCGATTACTGGCAGGTGCTGTTTTCTTTTTCTGATTAGTGTATTGTTCCTAATTAGGAATATAGGACTATTCATTTTCTAGTTAAAAAGATCGAAATAGTACTAGGATATGGATTATTATATTTTTATAAACAGAAGGAGAATTATCTATGAAATTCCAAACTATTTTGGCCGAAAACACTGAATTAAAAATTACTACTGGTTTTGCAGGACGCTTTTCCGTATTTATTAATGGCAATAAAATTGAAAAATCAAATGATGGCTACCTCTTCCCGCTCAATGGAGAGACGCAGCAAATTACGGTTAGACGGGCGATGCTTGATAACGTACCGAAGGTGACATGGAATGGCCGCGAAGTGCTGCTCGCAAAAAAACTAAAGAGCTATGAATGGATTTTGAGCGCATTGCCTCTGCTGCTGCTCTTTTTGGGCGGTGCTGTAGGCGGTGCAATTGGTGCCATTGCCATGCTTGGAAACGTTAATCTATTCCGCAGCCAGCTTCCTACTGCCGCGAAAGTCCTCCTCTCCCTGCTTATCTCAGGCTCCGCTTTTATCGTCAATATTCTTGTCGCTATGTTCATTTATTCGATGGTCAACGGCTAGAGAAATGTTAAAATGCCCATACCCGCAAAGCTCCGTCATGAACTACCCTTGTTGTTATCGTCTACTTTTTATAGTATAAATAGGCATAACAAGGGAGCTGATACTGGTATGTACAAGCATGTTATTTTTGATTTTGACGGTACGATTGCCGACTCTGCTGCCGCTGTATTTACCATCTATAATGAAATGGCGGCACAATATCGTTTTAAGCCTGTAACCGAAGAGGAATATAAGAAGCTGAGCCAGCTATCTTTGCAGGAGCGATTTAAAGCGCTTGACGTTCCCTTTTATCGGTTTATGCTGTTTCGCAAAATCAGCAAGGAATTCAAACGGAAATACAATGAGCATGTTGCTTCGATTCCATTTTGTGACGGGATGCAAGATGTATTAAGCCATTTGCTGCAAAGCGGCATCAAGCTATCCGTTATTACATCCAACGCTGCAAACAACGTCGCAGATTTTTTGCAGCCTCGTGGCATTCACACCCTGCATGACATACGCAGCTCCAGCGGTCTGTTCGGAAAGCATAAAACCATTCAAACCTATTTGAAACAAAACCGGCTCCGGCCAGACGACGTGATCTACGTCGGCGATGAGCTGCGGGATATTGTAGCTTCCCATAAATGCGGCATTAAGGTAATCGGAGTCACTTGGGGACTCGACCCTAAAGAACTGCTGGAATCCGGCAAACCTAGTTTTTTAATTGACCAGCCCCAAGAGCTTTTACGTCTAATAGAATCCACCTCTCCTTAACTTCACAGGAGTCGAAAACATACCAGCCTCTACTGAGTGAAAATCTGCCTGTGCAAAATTTACTCATGAAAAATCCCCTATAAGTAAATTGTAACGAGCTTGCTCCACACTGTTTACTTATAGGGGATAATATAAAGCAGGGCTGACCTTTACTTACCATCAACTTTTTTACTTCTCAAATAATCATACTAAGTACTGTGATAATTCAATGAGGTTCCGATCTGGATCTCGAACATAAACAGAGACAATCGGGCCAAGGGCTCCTGTTCTTTTTACTGGCCCTTCCTCAATTTCAACCCCATTTTTATGTAAATGATGCACGACCTCTTCTATGTTTATATCAGTAATAAAACATAAATCGGCAGACCCAGGTAAAGGGTGCTCAGCTTTGGGTTCAAATTCTTTTCCAGCCTCATGCAAATTTATTTTTTGATTACCAAAACGCAAAGCTTTTCGATTCACACCGAACGTCTCTTCCTTCATTCCCAAAACTTGTGTATAAAAGTGTATAGTCGCTTCTAATTTACTGACAGTTAAAACGAAATGATCAAGCCGTTTTATCATCATTTTCCCTCCAGTTTCGACAATCTACGTACTGCTTCAATCTATTTGGCAACAAATTATACCAAAAAAGTGACAACAACAAAATATTGCTTTTAATTTCGCTATAATTAAGAGCCTGCTGCTATACATTGGAACGGCCCAGCAAATCTGCATAGACCAGATGAGCCGTCCTGATTATTCTAATTGCACAAAATAAACTCTATCGCACGCGATGAACACCCAGAACATCATTAATCGTGCCATCTATCGACACCTGGACAACATCCTGCTTCACTGTTCCATTATTATAATGAGCTGTAAATGTGAAGCTTAATGTTCCTTTGTTAAGCTTTTCAAAGGAAGCATCCCATAGCGCGCCAGCCCATAATGTGCCCGCCGTATTTTTCACCTCCAGCTTCGTTTTATAGCTGTTCATGGCAACTTCAACGCGCTCTGGCTTCGTATCCGTCCCTGTTTCTGTCGCATTCGCTACCAAAATGAACTTTTCGCCTGCCCAAAATACGCTGTATGCACGCGGAGTTTCTTCATCTCCGCCCTGCTTTTTGTTATAGGATTTACGAATGCTGTTCCAATCGTCCGTATGATTGACCATTCCCGCCACTTTCAGCGGCTGCACTTGAACGGTTTGGGAGATCGTTACTGGTTCGGCTAAACCGTCATCTACCGTTACGCTAAGCTGCCATGCGCCAGTCTGCTCCATTTTGAGCTTCGGCCCTGTCTTGGCGTAAGGATAGGAAACGGTATACTCGTACGCATATTTTTGCCCGGAAGGCGACTGAAGCTCCATCTTTAGAGCCAGCGTATCTTTGTCCGGATCAGCTGCAATCGCCTCGAACGTTACCATATCCCCTTCAAAAATCGGTTTCGGAGACCAGTCTACATCAATCGTTGGCGGGCGATTGGTCACAAAATAAATATACGCATATTTCCCTAGATTGCCCGCTACATCCGTATCTATGACCGTCAATCGATACGCTTGTCCGGGAATTAATCCTGTTACTTGATGAGAACGTGCCGCCTGCTGCAGGGCTATGCTGTATTCGGCCGAACCATCGCCATTTAAATCAATCGTCGTCACACTGCCATCTGTATGAACCTTTTGCATATAAAAGACTCGAGCTGCATGGCCTGAGGATGGGGACGCATCGCTAAAAGCATTAAAATTAACCGTTACCGAGGTCGGTTTGATTTCGAGCTGCTCCTCCACATCATCCGGCTGCACGGTATCCACAAAGAAATAGCCGTTGCTGCTGTAAGGCCCCCATACATAACTGTCATAGGCTCTCGCTTTCCAATAATGCAGACCTTCCTGCAAATTGAATGCTGGTATATGACTGGCTGCAGCACTCGCCATATTAGTGTCCAGCACCCTGCGATCCACAGCATGGAAAAATACCTCATAATCGATTGCTGTGATTTGGTCATTTTCAGGATCAACAGTAAATACACGCAAATTCGGACGATTGTTATTCGTATAGATCGGCTCCGAGGCTGTTGCCCCGTTGTAGCTAAGCAAGTAGGTTGTTGGCGGCGAATCAATGATAAAATATACGACATTGCTATCATCCGACCATACTCCACGGCTGAATACACGCCCCTGTACCTTCACCTTGCGTCCAATATCTATCGTGCCTGCTTCAAGCTGGAAGCTGGCATCACTGCCCGGGTATTCTACCTCCAGCGCCGTTTGGCCATTATCCACATACGTTAGTTTCAAATAAAACTGTTCCTGCGGATCATTTTCTTTATCCCGATATATCCACTTTAGATTAGGCTCGTTAAGGACAACTGTTGGTGCAGAAGAAGAACCAGCAGGATAGGTAATGACCATTTCCGGCTTGGACTGATTGACTGCAGGCAGCGCTTCCTTATAAACTCTCGTCTCCGCCCAGAAACTCCATGCCCCATGCATGTCCTTCACCTGCTCCTGAACGATCAGCTCGATGCCGGGACGGCTATAAAGCAATCTTTTCCCTGTTGTCCAAGCGCTTTCGTCCGCCCAGCGTGTCCGAAACAAACGATCCGCCAAATAACCGGGAACATCCGGGTCATACGACGTATCGTGCGTCAAATAATCCAACGCTTCCCCTCCAGCGTAAATGGTGCCCGTAAACCAAATATTCGGCTGCGCGATCGGTCTGCGGTGCACATAAAGCGATTTTGTAATAGGCTCCGAGAACAAACGGTAATCAGCCAGACCGGGATTATCCTGTGCCGAATAGGTTATTGCATACAGTCCAGGCTCTTCGAGCGAATTTAACGCAGTTCCGAAAGCTCTCCCATCATACTGGCTAAGGCCAAGCGTATTGGCAAAATAATTTGGGTTATGCGCGTAGCTCCATTTTTCCGCTAATTTCGCATCCGTCTCAGGATCATTAAACAGCTTATTGTATAAAATCTGTTCTCCTATAAGCACGGCTTCATAAGTTTCCTCTGGAATAGAATCGCCATAATTGGTGCGCTTCACTTGGCTAAACGAGGCCTGCTCCTGACCAAGCGACATTAAGCCTGCTGAGCCTTTTTTGTAAGTAGCGTCCGTCGCTTCAAGCTTGTTAACCCCATTAATAGAAACTCGGTGTACACCTGCGAGCGATTCTAGCCTGAAAGCATAAGGGATACCCGCACTTCGCGGCATGGCTGCCTGAGCCAAAACGGTCTTGTTGCCGCTCGTCACTTTGTAAAGCGTAAGGGAACTGCTCGTCCACTCCAATGCGTACATATTTTTTTCATCTTGAATTTGAATAGCTGCCCCTACTGGTCTATCATTCGATAAATGATTAATGGATAGCTCAAATTCAAGCACCTGATTTCTCATTATGCTATTCGGATCGTAAAGCAGTCCGCCCCATGCCTCACTATCAATCTCAACCGTAGCATCGTTTAGCAGACGCGGCAAATCTCCTGTTGATTCACCTGTGAAAGGAATCACTACTTTTTTGCTCGTGAGTGAGCCTGAATATGGTCCCGTATAGATAACATCTGTTCCGATGCCTAAAACCGAACCATTCGGAAGGACATTGGATGAAGCGTTAAAAGCAACTCCATCATAGCCATTTCCATCTGAATATTTCATCGTTTCCGTCACAAAATAGGCTTTGTTCTCATAAGTTTCCGCACCTAAAGTCGGCGTTTGATTAATGCCCAATACACCTGCCCAATGCTGTAATTTTTGAAATGTTGAGCTTGCCCAAACTTGCTGGCCACCCGATGTCTGATAAGTGATTTTATTAAATAGCTTCACACCGGATGCCATTGCCCAAAATTCATCCGAAGGCTGTGAAAAAGGGCCGATCAGGCCTGTTTTAGGCCATAAAATTTGCGTCATAATCGGATCGCTTGGCGACGGGCTTTTATCATTGGCCACTATAAAATGATCCAGCATTCGGTATGGATTTCTATCATCGTTTCTCGTTATGGAACCGTCCGGCATTATCAAAAAACCATACGGCGTTGCCATAACTCCTGACTTATTTACCGCTGTTTTCGCGAGCTCGTAAGGGAATTTCAATACATCAATCGTGCCGCTGTTTTTCTCCGGCCTCGTAAAGCTATTCGTTGCTGTACCGTAAGACAGAACGCCACTCACCTGAGAATATCCGTAATTTCCAAACTCAAAACGCATGGAAGTCGCATAGCTTTTCATTCGGTCAGCAGACATCGTAATAGCAGAAAGCATGCCATTGCCCGTAACATGATTGGCTATAAGCTGACCATTAGGGTTTACGACATAAAATAATGCCGTCCAATTATCTTCCGTACCTCTTCGCATGTTGGCAGCCACTAACAAATTGCCATTTGCATCGACATCTACACTGCCGATCTGGTAAACGTTCCATGCATCTATTCCCGCATGCACAAGCTTTGTCCAATACAGCGTTTTTTGCGCGACAGAATATTTAGCTACATAAAGCTTTTGCCGAATATCGAATGTCCGTCCTCCGTTGCTTTCCCGATACGCGACATATAGAAACTGCCGATCTGGCGAAAAAGCAGTGCCGATGACCTTATTGCTCGGATCGTCCCAATAGCTGCTGCCCGCTGCACCTCCAGTCGCTGGGGGTGCGATGTTAGGGTATTCCTCCAATAGCTGCCCGGTCTCGATGTCATATATGCGCAGCGCATCCCCAGAAACATTCACTGTCCCTTCTTCTAGAAAATAAGCCTGCTTCATTTGGGTTGGATGATATTGATAAAATGCCCCTTTGAATGTACTTCCGGGATGCACATACGTATGTTCAATCTGGCCTGTCCATACATCACGAATGGAAAACACCCAGTTTTTAGACTCTGGCGGTTTGTAGCTATAAGCATAATAATACCCAGCCTCGGTCATCACTGTCGTTTTGTAGCCAGCATAAATTTGACCGATACTGCCTTCCCATGCCGGCAGCGGCTTCACCTTTTTCGCCAAGTTATAGCTTCCATTAAAATCTGCCCATAGCGCATTGCGGGTCGTCAGATTAACTCCATTTGATTTCCAGCTTGCCTTATTTGTCGCCCCGCCTTCATATGGCGTCTTATTAACCCATGATCGCAAAATCGATTCCGGAGAATATGAGGTAATTGGCGGACCGCTGCTCTCCCCCTGATCCGGCTGCTGCGTCAGGCCGACTGCAGTAAAATCTACACTTGGCGCGCGATTAATAATGTCCGTTGCCACAATAGCAGACTGTGCTGACAAGCCATAATCCTCCGTAACCGTTGCCCGGTACTGCCGCTTGCCAACTGTCGCATATTTTACACTATGCACCTCCTTGTAAGTCCCGTTATACAACGTGTGCCATGGTTCCTCATTAAAATCGCCATCATTGTCACCATCGTAACGCTCTTCAAGCAAAAGGCGCTCCAGCTTGTCGCCATCTGGGCTGCTTGCATCCATATAAATCGTGTTTTCGTTATCGCGCACGCCTTGCTCGGCAGCTAAAAACGCCACTACAGGCGGCTGATCAGGAACAACCTCCAATGGATAAGCCGTCCATTCGCTTTCTCTCCCTTGAGAATCATGGACCTTGCCTTCAAGAGTGTAGGCTCCTAGCTGATCCGGTGCTTTAGCAGGCCATACACCGACCGTATAAGGACCACTATCATTTTTCTTATAGCGAATTTCCGACTTGCTGAAATCAATGGTCACTCCCCGCTCCGACAGTGGTGAAAACGAGTTATTCAGATGATAAGGCTGCGGGAAGGACCTCCCCTGAATCCAGCGCGTTACACCAGAAATGATGGCGACTGGTTTCGGGTCATTGACATAAAGCAACGCCGTATCTGATTGGCTTTCATAGTCGTTAGATACATTCAGCGTAGCCTTATAAACGCCCGGTTCATTAAAGGTCACCGTGGGATGAGAGAAAGCTTTTTGATCAAAATTAAATTTGTCTAAATTTTCAGTTAATTCCCACGAATAATCGGTATATCCTCGGGCTGTCGCCGATAATGTAGCCCGATCACCGGTGAAAATGGAGGTTGGACTCCAGTTTGCATTCACTTCGAGGATTGTTCTTGGCGCAGGCGTCGGCTCGGATCCTCCATTGGAAGCTGTAGCGATTGGCGTAGATGCTCCCGGCTTTGTAACGGTCGTCGTGCATTCAATGGCCTGCTCCGCTGTCGTTCCGTCCGTGAATGTGACTATGGCGCGCATGACAAATGTCTCGGTGAAGCTGTCTCGGCCACTCAACTGGGCCTTCGGTATTGTGAATGCAAATTTATAGCTGATCGTATCCAATACTTGAGCTACGGTCTGCGTCTGATATTGGGTCCCGTCTTCAAGGCGGCCAAACACTTTCCAGTTTTTTATTTTGAGCGAGCCTCGCTGCTTTATCGTTGCAGTAATTGTTGAGTTTACAGCAACGTCTTTGTCTGCAAAGGCTATTATTGATGGATCAGCTTTGCAGGAGCAGTCGAGGTAGGGCTGGTCTATTGGAGGTAGTTTTTCGTATGTGACTCGGACTTCACCTTCGTAATAGTAGGTTTGTCCTGTCCAATCAGTGATTGCAGAGATTGGGTATTTCATTCCTATTGCATTTCCCGTGCACCCATTACATTCGTTGTAGTCCCAAGTAGTGTTGCTTTTATCCATTGGAACTACTATTGAAATATAACCAAATCCATCTTTTCCTTTCTTTGCATCCACAACCTTATGATATATTTCCCTACTGTCCTTTGTTGTGGCAACTGCATTTACAATTCCAATACTTGACGAAATTAATTTACTGATATTAACAGGTTTATCTTGAAAAGCATACCAAGTTGGCCCATTAAATTGGGGGTTTGTAACAACGGCCCACCCTTGTGAATCCTTCATCTGGTTGGATATAGTTTTTCCAGTAGCATCTTTTGATGGCAATATACCTGGGCAAATTGATAGGCCCCCCTGCCAACACGCGTCTCCAATAGGAGGAGTAACGTTATAAGTAACACCATCAATACCTTTGAATACCCATTCTTTTCCGCTGGAACGTCTATTTACTGCAAAGTACATATCTGGATTGTAACCTTCAGCTGTAGCTGTCACTTTGGATCCCGAGAACTTTTTCACTGTAATCTCATCATTCGCGAAACTAAAATTATTTTGTGAACTTCCTGAATTAGTTAGTTTCAATTTGCCCTTACTATCAGCTACCATTGTCCATAGTTCAAAGGATTTTATCTTGTATCCATCTGGAAAAGGTGCATTTACAGTAGTAGAATTACTTCTGCTTGATGAAAGATCGAAATAACCATCCTTTCCCAACTTTACTTTATAGCTTTTTGTCATCGTCTCTGAACTAGCTACAGCTGCTGATATAAATGATGGTTGAGAAGGAAAAATACCTATTACTATTGAGAAAATCAATAGCAAGGACATTATTTGTTTTATTTTGCCCATATGTCTTTAACTCCCGTCAAATAGTAGTCTTTTTGACCACTATAAGTTCTAAGATGAATAGGAAAACCACCGTATTTTCCCAACTGTTTCTCGATATCAGTTTTCGGAATAAACGGCAAAGACCAGGCATGCTCGACATTACCTTTTTTACCGAAGTATAGTGTCATTTTATTTCTAAAAATTCCTTCACGTTCGATAGTTTTCATATCATAGTAATTATATTTATCTTGAATTGCAGTCGCTCCAACATCGCCTTCAGTGTACATATAGAAGCTACTAGCCGCACTTTCACTACGGTTAGCGTCAACAACAAGATTTTTGCCGACGAGTTTATATCCAAATACTAATCCTGGCGTTTTTTTAGGATCGACAAACTTTCCATATATTTGGAATTTAGCACCATCCAAATACTCAGCATAATAGCCGTTTTTATCGAGTGGATCCATAATAACGAGTTGCAAAATAGAAACCTCAAAATCTTTTCTCATTTCCTTCGTAAACGGTAGCTTCACCAAATCATCTTGGCCTAACATAGTAATCACATTATGATCATGCCATTTAATCTCAGCGGCACTAGAAGCCCCCTGATCCACCGATAGCTTCCCGCCACCAGCAAGCTTCAGCAGGCGCGTGACGATAACCGCCGCTTGTGCCCGAGTAGTCGTCCCATCTGGATCTATCGTTTCCGCCTTGGCACCTGTGCGCGACAGCAAGCCCGCATTCACGGCGCGGAACATCAACTCATCCGCCGTAAGCTTCGCACCGCGGTACTCAGCATTTGCTCCACGAACGGCAAGCTTAGCCATTTCCACGCGTGTTACCGCCTTGCTCAGATCGCCCGTAAAATCGCCTGCGGCATAGATTTTCGCATCAGTCAGCGCCTTCTGATAGCCTGCATACCACGGCTTGCCAGCAGGAGCTGCTGCTGCCTCCACCTTCGTCGTCAGCGCAATAACCTTGAGCAGCTCCGCACGCGTAATCGGATTTTGCGGCTTAAACGTTTGATCCGGATACCCGTTCAAAATTCCCGCCTTCACCGCAGCTTCAATCGATTCCTTCGCCCAGTGTCCTGAAATATCCTTAAACACAGGCGCGGCTGCCTCAGCAACTTTAGAATCTACGGACGTTAACGACAACGTAACCGTAAACACTACCGCCACCAACACTAGCCATACAATAGAGCCTTTCCACCATTGCAATCCCATTTTCCCCATCTTATTTAACCTTCTTCCGATTAGATTAGTTTGCATAAATAATAATAGCCAAAGACTTGCTGGCCCTACTTTTGTCCATTATGATTTTCTTCCCCTTATAGGTTTTCAGCAGTCTAGCCTCTAACGCTTTTCCAGCGTCCAGCTTGACCGCATCCCGGTAAGCCGTATCCGCAGACTCGCCTACATAACGGGCCAAGAGTTCCATTAACAACTCCTTATGTAATGAGGGCTTCTCATATAGCCATATCATCGTTGCTTTTTTCCTGCTGTCATACTCCAACACTAATTTATAATCTGCAGGTTTTCCGCTGCCTTCAGGATTAAGCAGCACCGTTTGACCACTAACCATCACATCGCCCGAAAAGCTTTCGAGTGACAAAACCAGCTGCTTCAGCTCCCCCGTAGATGTATAAGCGGACTGCTCCGTAATGCCCCCAGCAGCCCGAAGCTGCGCAGACTGCCAATTCAGCAACCGATAAATGACCACAATCGCTTCCGCACGCGTCATCTTGCGGCCCATCCCGATCCTCCCGGCAGTATCACCCTTCATTAGGCCAAGCTGCTTGGACATATAGACATAGCCTTTCGTGCTCCCCGCCTTGTCCTCGCCTGCTGCCCGAACGAAAAGCCTCGCCGCTTCTCCGCGCGTGATCGCGTGATTCGGCTTGAACTTGGCAGAATCATATTCCGTCATCTTCAATAGACTGAGCTTCAATCCGGCAGCCAAATAAGGGCGGAACCATCCGGTGTCATCCAGAAAAGGCGTGTCCATATTGGCGACCTTAAGCTGCTGTGCTTTTACGACTGCGGCAAGCAGCTCCGCTCGAGTTACCTGCTTATTCGGTCGAAAGGTACCATCCGCATAACCGCTCACATAACCGGATTGTACCGCCTGCTCCACGGGAATACGGGCCCAATGGCCGTCCATATCGTTTAGCTGCTGCTTCGCCTCTGCTGCCTGGGCATGCAATACTGGATTAAAGGCAAGCGCTACAACAACCGTTAACATAAATTGATTTTTCTTCATGCGGGGACTCCTTCATAGGTAAAATGGCACAGCCCATCCCCCCATAAAGCGCAAAAAAGCACGCAAAAAACCCAGGAGGATTTAAGCGTGCTTCGCTTCATAATTATTTTATACTTTACCCTATTTTATAAAATATTGTCAATCCATTTTTCGGATCTTTTCGTCACAAAAACTCACCAAACTCCTCATTACTCTCCTAAATACGCTGATTTTCTGCATAAATAACCAATTTTCTACGTTCAGCAGCCGTTATGCAAGCTATCCAAGCCTAGTCGCTCCTCTTCTTTCACTTGTGATTTTTTCCATATTATCGCACTGCCAAAACCCTTATTTCATTCGCTATCAGCAGCCTTACTGTTCTCGCAAGCGTCTTTCGCCGCCTATACCTCCCCCCCATCTAAAGTCCTACAAATTAAAACACAAGCGCTTCCTTGCCACCCGAAACATTAAACAGTTAGATAGGTTTTAACTTTCTCGCTCAGATTTTCACTTTAACCTAGATGGAGGCCAACAAGATGAAGTGGTTCAAGCGCTATAAGCTGCAGCCAACGCTCGTTATCGTAAGCAGCTTGGTTATTTTGCTGCTGCTTGCGGTGCAGGCGATCATCGTTTACTACTCTACTTCACAGCTAATGTCCGCTAAAATTAGCGATGCTTCGCTGTCACAGCTGGAGCAGACTAATGAGAGCCTGACGCAGCAGATGCAGTCGATTCGCTCGCTAGCACTGTCTATTGTCATTAATCAAAATGTGATTCAAATTTTGGAGGACGGGCGCTGGGGCGCCGACATTTATCAGCAAATCCGCAGCAATGAGTCGATTACTGACCTGCTGTCCAATACGGCCTACTCCCGCTCCGATATTAGCGAAATTATTATCATTACCGACCGCATGAGCATCTACAATTATTCCAATCCTAACGGCATTTATGAGCAGGAACGTATGAAAGATAAGCCTTACTGGGATTATATGAGCAGCCGTACGGAAGGTTTTTTGCCGCCACGTGCCAACGATATTCGAATTGACGGAGCCGGCGCTCATATTATTACATATTTTCGCCACTTCAGGACTTAAATAAGCTAGCAAAGGAAGAGTGCTGCCATGTATATGTTCAGTTATTTTAAAGAAACGGATGAGCGGCTGTTTCTAGCCGAAAGCGAGGATGGCTACAGCTGGCGCGACTTCGCGGGCGGCGAGGCAGTCTTTCAATCGGAGCTGGGCAGCGGGCTAATCCGCGACCCGTTTATTTGGCCGGACCCGAAGCGCGGCCTGTACCACCTCGTTTGGACCGATGGCTGGAGCAGCCGAAGCATTGGCTATGCGCGTTCAGCCGATCTTCTGCACTGGGAAGAGGCGAAGCTGATTCCCGTTATGGAAGCGGAGCCGGATACGCAAAATACGTGGGCGCCGGAAATCTTTTTTGATACCGCCGCTCAGGCTTATCGCATCATCTGGTCCTCCACCGTCCAGCCGGGGCCGCGCAATCATCGAATTTGGTCGGTGACGACGACTGACTTTGAGCATTTTTTCAAGCAAGCGCGCGCAATATATCATCGATTTTTTTACTATTGGAAATGACGCCATTGTTCATCCAAGAAGAAAATCAACCTCGTACACACAGCTATTCTGCACAGTGGGAAGGCTGCGCCACTCAGGCTGCTCCAGCAGCCGGCGCTCCTCTCCTTCCGCTTGGCTGTGCCACTTGTCGAACGTGATAAACAGATGGTCAGCTGATAGCAGCGCAAGCTCCTCAAGCGTCACCTTGATCATGTGCGAGCCAACCGCTTTGGAAGGAACAGAACCCAGCTGTACCGCCGGTGACGGGCATAATCCCAAATCTTCATACAAAACCGCAGCAGCAAAGCCTCTGCCTCCGTCTGTATATGACCTGCCCTGCTTGCCCCACTCGTCCAAAATAATCGGCTACGGTATGCAGCAGCGTCCGCCAGCTTTCGCTTAGCTCGCTGAGCACGCATGTGTTCGATATTTGGCGGCATTTCGACAAACCCGTTTATACAAAATGATCATTTAAATGAAAGCGATTACAATAAGTCGGATTTGAACATGTTAGATGTCGTTATCGTCGTAGTGGCATTGAAAGCAACTTCTTATAATGAAAAGGCATCATAAAGGATGACAACAGAGAGGATGATTGTACAATGGGGAAGGTCAGACAAATAAGCGTTGTTGCTTTACTGCTTGCTGTTTTATTCGGAAGCATGCCCATTTACAGCTATGCGAGCATGACGGTGTCTGCTGCTGCGGCAGTATCTGCCGAAATTCAGTCGCTCATCGATCAAGGAATGATTACGGGCAATGGCAAAGCGCTCAGCGAAAAATATTGGAGCAAGCAAGCGACTCGTGCACAAGCTGCGACGCTGTTTCTTCGTTTGAAAGGCTTAGAGAAAGAAGCGCTTAGCTATTCGGGAAGCGATTCCTTCCCTGATGCGGCGAAAGCAGGCAAAGTGCTTCAGCCGCTGGTTAACTATTTGAAAGCTCATCCGCATCTCGGTTGGCTTGCAGATAAGGATGGCCGCTTCGCGCCACAGCAGGCTGTCACCGCGCAGGAATATGCCCGGGTGCTGCTGAAGGCGCTCGGCTATGAAGCTGGCATAGATTATAAAGAAGCCGAGGTGCTGGCTTTTGCAGCCAAGCAGGGGCTAGCCGCATTGAAAACTGGCGGCAAGCTGACCAATGCCCAGCTTGCCACCGCCACGGCGCAAGCGCTGAAAGCAAAGCATAAAATCAGCGGCGAAACGCTGGCCGCGATTATAATTAGACAAGCGGCACAAGCGCCTTTCACTGCCGATGTGACGCAACAGACCGCCTATGGCGCGATTAAAGGCGCCAAGGATGAAGCGAGCAGCACGCTTAGCTGGCTCGGCGTACCTTATGCGAAGGCGCCAGTCGGCGAGCTTCGCTGGCAAGCACCGCAAGCGCCAGCAGCTTGGACAAGCACGCTGGCGACGACCGCTTTCGCTGCGAATTGCACCCAGCTCGCAGCTGGCAAGGCAGCAGGCAGCGAGGACTGCCTGTATTTGAACATTTGGCGGCCGGCTGACAGCAGCACAAGCCTGCCCGTTCTTGTCTTCGCGCACGGCGGCGGCAATATGACCGGCTCCGGCAAAGATTTCAAAGGCGACCTGCTTGCCGAAGCGACGAACAGCATCGTCGTATCGATCAACTATCGCCTCGGTGCGCTCGGCTTCTTCCATCACCCTTCCCTAGCAACAGGCGATGCGGTTCAGGATTCAGGCAACTATGGGCTGCTGGATATTTTCCAGGCGCTCAAATGGGTGCAGGGCAACATTGGCGGATTCGGCGGAGACGCGGCCAATGTGACGCTTTCCGGCCAATCGGCCGGCGGCCGCGATGTCATGGCGGCCGTCATCTCTCCACTGAGCCAAGGGCTGTTTCAGAAAGCCATTGTGCTCAGCGGCGGCATGACGACCGCGCCTACGGCGGACGGCGACGCCAAGGTGAACAGCGTGCTGGCGAAGCTGGCCGCTGCGGATGGCACAGCCGCCGATGAAGCGGCGGCTGCCAAGTGGGTGGCTGGCCAAACAGCCGAGCAGCT
This sequence comes from Paenibacillus sp. Leaf72, assembly GCF_001422685.1. Classification (NCBI taxonomy): domain Bacteria; kingdom Bacillati; phylum Bacillota; class Bacilli; order Caryophanales; family Paenibacillaceae; genus Paenibacillus; species Paenibacillus sp. Leaf72. The sequence goes on from NZ_LMLV01000001.1 coordinate 1,525,001, forward strand.
CGCGGCATATTTGCGCAAGCAGCCTGCTGCCGACCTCGTGCAGCAGTTTGGTGGAACGGCCATCCGCATGGCGCCGTTCCCGCATTTATTCAGCGATGGCACGGTGCTGCCAGCGGAGGGTTTTAACGTATTGAAGAGCGGCAAATATGCGCAGCTTCCGATGATTTTGGGCAGCACAGCGACGGAGTTTTCCGCCTTCGCCTTGAGCGATCCCTCATTCGCTGCTGGCTTCGCTGACGGCAGCCTGCTGAAGGACCCGGTGAAGGGACCACAATATGCAGCAGCTATCAAATATGGCAGCGAGCTGTATTCCGGCTTCAATGCAGAGCGCGCAGCCGAGGTACTGTCGGCACGCTCTGGACAGCCAGCCGTTTATGCGTACCGTTTTGCATGGGGCACACAGGACGGCGTCATTTCGAGCAGCCTGCAGCAGTTGATTGGCGCAACGCACGGCGCTGACATGGATTTCATTCTCGGACGCAAAGCTGGCATTGCTGCGTATTTCCCTGACGGCTATTTCTCCGAGCAAAATGAGCCTGGTCGCAATGAACTGACAGCAGCCATTCACGGTTACTGGAAAAACTTCCTCTACACCGGCAATCCAAATGCCAGCTCCCTGCCAGCATGGACACCGTGGACGGCGAAGAATGGCGCTGATCGCATTTTGCGTCTGGATGCTTCAAATGAGCATCAGACGATTCATATGTCGAATGAATATTACAAGAAAGCGGATGTGCTTTCCCGCATGGAAAAAGAGCTACCAGCCGACACCCTAAAGCTTCTGCAAGAAAACGTATTGGCGGGCAGATTTTTCTGGTAAGCCTCATTCGCAGCGTTAAGCATTTAGCTTAGTGTAGTGAAGACTAGTGTAGAGTAAAGTACTGATAAACACAGCCTTGCCTCGACATATCTGCAACCATATAAAAAACAACAGCCCGGCAGCGTCCATTCAGGACAGCTGCCGGGCTGTTAATGCTCTATTTTCAACCGCAAATAGTGCGCTTGCTTATTTAAACGTAACGGAGCTTATGACATCGTCCGTCGTTTTTTTCGTTTCATCATCCAAGTAAGTCGTAATCAGGTTGAACGCATAGCCCTCCAGAATCGCACTGTAGTAATGCTGCGTTACCGTCACTTCGCCTGCATTGATTGTAACTTCCATCATATCAAAATCTTTGCCGCCAACTTTCGTCGAGACGATATCTTTGTATTCGTAAGGCAATTGGCTCTCGACCATGAATTTTTTGGATGCTTCCAAATAATCTTTGCCTGTTTTGATGCCTTGCAGCATGCTCAGCTTTTCCGCAATCGCCATAACGGATGCTCCCGTCTGCTCTCCCCCGATTGGGTATTGCGAAGCCATCAACAAATTAAGCGTCTTCGTTTGAGCGTAGTCGAGCTGTTTTTTCTTTTTATCATCGTTGCCGACAATCGCTTCTCCAACCTCGCTCGTCAGTTGGTTCATCGTTTCCGAATCCTGATATTCCCACTCTTCCGGGAAGTTCAGCGATACGCCGAAATATTCATTGCTATACGTTCCTTTTGCTGTCGTCCCTAAATCAACATCCTTCGTGCTGCCTCCGCATGCTGCAACCAATACAGCTACAAGCACGAGCAGCAGCGATAAGGAACCTAGCTTCTTTTTAGACATTTTAGACATAATACCCTCCGATAAATATTCTCTATTTGTGTACTACGAAAGTGTAGCATATACCCTATTATTTTCCACCTACAAAAAACTATAGGTTGTTTTTTACAAATAAGCGCATTTACTGGCGATAGATACCGCTTCTGTACTCGATTGCACACCAAGCTTCTCAAAAATCATTCGCTTATGATGATTGACCGTACTCTCCTTAATTTTGAGCTTCAATGCAATCGCCTTGACCTTCATTCCCTGTGAGATCAGCTGCAGCACCTTAAGCTGGCGTTCCGTTAATTTCACCGTGCCCAGCCCTTGGTCCAAATCCTCCGCAGCCTGCTGCTTGTCGTAACGGAACAGCATGTCGGTCGGAATCAGCTTGGCTATCGCAATCAGCTCGCTTTTCATATCCGCATTAATCGTGGACACATCCAAATAACCGACCGTTTCCCCATTCACCTCAAGAGGGGTAGAGAAGCAGTGCCAGCTTTGAAAAAGAGGGCTTCCATGCTGCTCCGGCAGTAAATATACCGGTCCATTCGATGCCATCGCTGCCGAAATCGCATTGACGCCGCAGCTTTTTTCAGTAAAGTACATGCCAAGGCGCAGCTTCGATTTGGCAACCGTCTGTTTCAAATTGTCGCTGTAATCCATGGCAAGCAGAACGCCCTTCGCATCAGTCAGCAGAAATAAATAATTGCCTGTGAGATGATCCTTAATGGTAGAGAGACTATCGTGGAAAGCCGTAATCAACGGTTTATTTTGAAGGGAAATGCTTTCGAATTGCTGCTTGGGGGCGAACGATGCGGTGGACTTGCGATATTCTTCTATATGGCCTCCACCCCACCGCTGGCGCAGAGTCTTGATCGTTTGTGGCATGGTCGTGCTATTCCTCCCTGCTTAACTCACTCTTATACTTATCGGTCAAACTTGGCAAAAACTTGAATCTCTTCACGGTACCGGATATTTTATGCTTTATGCCCTTTTACCCCATACAGCTAAGAAATACTCGCATTTTTTGGAAAATAGCCCTGAGCCCCAGCAAACTGTGACGTCTGCTTCATGCTTTATTTCTCTAGTTCCAGCATTGAATCTTGCTAACCATCATCAATCTTCCTCCATTTTCCGATATAATGAACAAGAAGCCAACAATCATCGCTATCCCTTCATCAAGGCGCTTCAGAGAGGAGCTTCATATGACTATCGACGTTTTGGAACGGAATAATGTAAAGGTAATGGGTACAGGCAGCAAAACGATTGTTTTTGCTCATGGCTTTGGATGCGATCAGGATATGTGGCGTTATATGGTTCCTAGCTTTGTAGACAACTATCGAATTGTATTGTTTGATTATGTAGGCTCTGGAAAATCGCAAATTCACAATTATGATTCAAAAAAATATAATGACCTAGAGGGCTACGCCCAGGATGTGCTGGATGTAATGGAAACGCTGGATTTGCGAGATGCTATTTTCGTCGGCCATTCGGTTAGCAGCATGATTGGCATGCTCGCTTCCATTCATGATACTAAATATTTCGAGCGTATCGTTATGCTCGGTCCTTCTCCGCGCTATGTGAACGATCTTCCGGATTATTACGGAGGTTTTGACAAACGCGATATAGAAGAATTGCTTTCCATGATGGAAATGAATTTCATTGGCTGGGCCAGCTACTTGGCGCCCATTGTCATGCAAAATAGCGAGCGCAAGGAATTAAGCGAGGAATTGGAAAAAAGCTTCTGCTCCAGAGACCCGCATATCGCGAGGCAGTTCGCAGAAGTTACTTTTTTCTCCGATTGCCGTGTCAGCCTTCAGCATGCATCTGTGCCTACACTGATTCTTCAATGCACCGACGATAGTATCGCTCCGGTTGAAGTAGGCCATTACTTGCATGCCCATCTCAAAAACAGCGTCCTTCGGCAGATGACAGCGACCGGGCATTATCCGCATTTAAGTCAGCCTGAAGAGACGAGCCAGATGATTAAAGAATATTTAGCCAGTGTTTAGTAGGCAAGGTGAAACGGCTTTCGCCGTCCTCTGGCGGCGCGGCGCGTTTCAATCCGACAAATATAGAGGAAGGATGGGAACATCATATCCTTTCCTATATTTTAAAGAAAGGCAGCCCTTATATGGATATTCAATTAGATAAAGCTCCCTGCGGATATTTCTCCATATCGGACGTAGGCTTGATTCAATCGGTTAATCAGACTTTACTGGACATGCTGCACTATGAGCGCGATGAGCTGCTTGGCCAGCATATTCATTCCACCATGTCGGTGACGAACAAAATGTTTTTTCAAACGTATTTTTATCCGTACATTCAATTGTATGGGCGCGTCGATGAAATGTACTTTTCTTTTCGGACGAGCAGCCATGAAGATGTGCCTGTATTGCTGAACGGGGTTCGCCAGGAGCGTGACGGGGTTACCTTCATTGACTGCGTTGTGTTAGTGATGCGCAAGCGAATCGAGCACGAGAAGGATATTTTACAAACCAAGACGAAGCTTGAAGAGTTGTATCAGGCCACTCATGAAGCCAATAAGAAGCTCGAGCTCCTGCATGAGGAGTACGAGCTTAAACAGCAGGAGCTGCTAGGGATCAACCATCGCCTTGAAACGATGGCCTCCACGGATGCGCTGACCGGGCTTAAAAATCGGCGTTTTTTCCAGGACAGCCTGCTGGCACAGCTTGCCTTGTTCCAAGAAACACAGCAGCCCTTCTCGCTGCTCATTATTGATATCGACCATTTCAAAAAGATTAATGACACCTACGGACATCCCGTCGGCGATCTTGTGCTGACCAACCTGGCCCGTTTGCTGCAAACGATGTCACGGGAGAAGGACATTGCCGCCCGCTATGGGGGCGAGGAATTCGTCATCATTCTTTCCGGCGCCAATCAGGAAAAAGCGATCGTTGCCGCAGAACGATACTGCACGACAACCGCTTCTATGGATTGGGGAGAGTACAGTATTACAGTCAGCATTGGCGCAGCAACCGTTACACCAGGCGACACCGACCAGACGCTGATCCATAAAGCGGATACTGCACTCTATGCTTCAAAGACGGGCGGAAGAAACCGCATTACTCATGCGGATCATTTAGTGAACAGCAAGTAGCAGGCAGTAGGATAGATAGGACTCCAAGTAAAAAAGAAGAAGCCACCTGCGCTGCGAGGCGAAGACGGCTTCTTCTTTTGCTATATTTCACACTTACTAGATTGCCGAAATGCGCGCTATTCGCCAACTAAATCGTGCAGCAGCTCGGCTGTCGGGCTATTAAGCTCTCGCCTCAACCGCCACCCATAGCTCATTACGGTTTTCTTCTGGCGGCAAATAACATTCGATAGCCGGCAATTCGGCGAGCCGATAGGCTGAGGTAGGCAGCCATTCCGTATACAGCCGCTTCCAAATACCGGCCAGCTGATCTGGTCCGCCCTCCACTTCAAATACCACCCATGATGATGGCGAAAACTCTCGGCGGACCATAGCTTCAGGAGCCTCTTGCTCTGTTTCAATTGCTAAAATGTAGTTCAAAAACTCATTTTGCCCGTGCCCTCCGTCCGCACATACGCCAAGTATGCCACGGATACCGGGTTCGGCTGCGCGGATTTCCCATAGCTTTTCAAACAGTCCAGCCTGTGCTGCCTCAGCCCATAAACGCGGTACTGTCTCAAACACCTCGCTATTGCGCACCTGCTCGGAAAGACCAACGACAGAAAATGCGCCAAGCTCCTCGATTCGATAATTCATTGCTGCCGCTCCTTTTACTGAAATTTGAAAGGATAGTCGCGGATAGGCCTTCAGCTTTGTACCGGCACTTCTCGCAGCAGTCGGTGTAGTACCATGCAGCTGCTGAAAAGCACGGGCAAACGCTTCAGGGGAATCGTAACCATATTTGAGCGCCACATCGATAACCTTTACCGTGCTGTTTTGCAGCTCAAACGCTGCCAGACTGAGCCGTCGCCTGCGAATGTATTCCGATAACGACACCTCCATAATGTAGGGGAACATCCGCTGAAAATGATAGAGTGAACATCCCGCTATATGGGCTGCTTCCGCATAATCAATTTCATCAGCCAAATGATCTTCAATATAGCCAATGGCCGCGTTCATATGTAATACCCAGTCCATAACCTAGCCCTCCTCTGTTTACTACTATACTCAAGGTGAAACGGCTTTCGCCGTCCTCTGGCGGTAAAGTTAACGTTTCGCGGTGAAATATAAGCTGAGTATAAGCGTGAAACTTATAAATTATTATATTTTAAAATAACATAAAATAGCCTTGCATTCTCTGCACAAGAATGCAAGGCTTCTCCCTGTAACGTATTATCCCTCTCGTTCCAACGACGGGCTGCTCACCTCTGAACTCTTCCCGCTTATTACAGATTGCCATAACATAAAGCAGCCAGCCCCGAGAGACAGCAAGAAGAAGAACAAAGCGAGCAGCGGCAGCGGCGACCATTCCAGCATGGCTCCGCCGATCCAAGTTTGCCAGCCTACTTCAAGCAAGCCCAGTATATAGGCAGCTCCCGCCACATGCACCCACTTGCGGCGCTCCTGCGGGCGCAGCCTCGTGCGCTCCGACAGCCATGCGACAAGCGGCACAGCTTGAATCGCATGAAAACCCAGACCATGAAGCCAGATGATATTCCCATTCCCGCCTGTCATGCGGCCCCCCGTCAAGGAAATCCAAATGCCAGCGGCGAAGGAAAGCAATATCGCCATAATCGCATAGCGGATCGCCAGCACCATCTCCGGTCTTAGCTTATACGATCTGCTGCGGAAGAAAGCAACGGCCAACACGCAATAAAACACGATCAGCAGCATGGCCACAAGGCTAAAACCGGCTGCCACAGCTATATCAAAGACTGTACCGCCTTCTGCAAAACGCGGATTCATGCCGCGCATATTTTGTACATTTTCAGCGAAATACGAATACATGGAAAGAACCGCATAAGACCAGCGAAAAATCGCCTTGCCTCTCGTGCTCATAGCGGACAAAGGCAATATCGCCGCTGTCGAAAGCAAAAAAATACCCAATGCCGCATTAAAGGAAGCCGCTTTGCTTACATCCCCTTTTGGCGCAACCTCGCCACCATAGAGCAGCATCCAGACCACGCATACCGCTGCCAGCACAAAGCCAAATATGCCTAGTGACGCCAGCAGGCCCTCCCCCTGAAACAGACGAACCTTCTTTGCTGGCTCCTCCCATTGCGGGCCCGCTTCCGCACCTAAATTCCTAATCATATTATCCCATCCATTCCCTATTAGCTTCTTGCCTTAACTTTAAAGGAATGGACAGGGCAACCGGAACGGACCTTTATCCAGTATTTCACTGAACGGAAAGCGGATATTGCCTCAGGCTCAAGACGGAGAGATCATTTCCCCAATCATCCCTTTTAACTGATGAATGCCTAAATCGGTATTCGTCATAATAACGGTTCCCGTTCCTGTGAATGGGAAAGCAACTAGCATACATTGAAATCCTACGCCCCAGCCGAGCGAGGAAATTTCCAGCTCATGCTTGGAATGGTCTAGAAAAAGGCCAAGCCCCGTCCATTCTGTAACGCCTTGAGGGGTAACGAGCTCCTTCGCATAGCTTGCGGACAATCCTATTTCACTTTGATCTTTAAGAGCATTCATTAATTCCACAACTAAAATGGCCAAGTCCGACGGCGTTGTCCAAAGCCCGGCTGCTGCCGGATAAGGATAAATCGGATATTTCCCTTCCACTGCCTTTCCATGCTTATCGTGTCCACAGCAAACTCTCCCGCTCATTGCTTCTAATAATGATGGACGAAACGTGCTGTTGTTCATATGTAAAGGTTCAAATATAAGCTCGCTCATGACGATTTCAAAGGGCTTCCCTGAAACATCCTCTATGAGCTGCTGAATGATGCAATAGCCCGCATCTGAATATTGAAAGTCGCTTCCCGGCTCATATTCCACCTTAATAGGCCCTTTGCAATAAGACGTCTCTCCCTCTAACAACGCCACCATTGGAGGAAAAAGCGCCCTGGAATGAAGCTCGCCAAATCCTCCCTCTGGATCAACAATGCCCGCTTGATGGCTAAGCAGCTTCCTAAGAGTCACTTTGCTGCTAGCAGTCCATGAATGACCCGGAACCTTCCATGAAGTGAGCCTATCATTTATATCCTCATCTAATGCTAGAAGACCATCCTCGACCAATTTCATAACGAGCATAGCTGTTAAAAACTTGCTAATGGAACATGCATTGAAAATCGTATCGCTATTCACCAGATGCGAGGCTCCTTGCTCCAGAACACCAAAGCTCTCTGCCGCGCTCAACTGCCCCTGCCGAATAAACGCAGCACTTAAACCCGCCACACTATAATGTGCCATACGTTCAACTATATTAATATTTAATGGCATACTCTGTTCCAGCCCTCTCTCATTCCAATTCGTTCCAGTTACCCCTCCTCATTATAGAACATATGTTCTTATAATTCAACCATTTATGACAAGCTTTAACCTGATCCCTTCAAAAATAAAAATGCCGAATGGATAAGCTCCATTCGACATTCCCTTATGGCCTTTCTCTATCCAAACACCATGCAAAATCTAAGAAGAAATCTGCCAGCCCGCCGTCTGCTGCTGCAGCTTCCATAGCCGCGCATACAAGCGGTCCGCGCCCAATAGCTCCTCATGCTGGCCCTGCTCAACGATTCGGCCTTGATCCAGCACAATAATTTGGTCGGCACTCATAACCGTCTTGAGCCGATGGGCGATGGCAATAACGGTACGCCCTTGAATGAGGCGGTCGATCGCCTGCTGAATATCGGCTTCATTTTCAGGATCGAGCGAAGCCGTCGCTTCATCCAGCAGCACAATCGGAGCATCCTTCAGTATCGCCCGCGCAATTGAAATGCGCTGCTTCTCCCCGCCGGACAATGTGCTTCCGCCTTCTCCAACTAGCGTTTCATAGCCTTGCGGCAGCTTCATAATAAAATTATGGCAGCATGCCTGGCGAGCCGCTTCCTCTACTTCGTGCTGGGTCGCCCCAGCTTTGCCGACACTTATATTATTCGCAATTGTATCCTGGAACAAATACACATCCTGAAATACCATGGATACTTTGCGCAGCAGCGCCTCCGGGTTCATCTCCCGAATGTCCTCCCCGCTGAGCAGCACCTGCCCCTCGCTTGGATCGTAGAAACGGGCAATCAGCCGCAGCATCGTGCTTTTGCCGCTGCCCGAAGGGCCGACCAGCGCGGTGAAGGAGCCTGACGGCAAGCTTAGACTTGCCTGCTGAATAACGGCATGCTCATTATAGCCGAACGTCACCTTGTCAAAAACGAGATCATGACCAGCAGGAGGCTGCTTCTCTCCAGGCATGACGGGCTCCTTCATCAGCTCAATGATTCGTTTTCCCGCCTGCTCATTGTAGCGGAACTCTGTAAAGCTAGTCAGCGCCGTCGTCAACGGATCATAAATTCTCGTGCCTATTAGCAAAAAGGTAACGAAGGTGATCAAATTAAGGCTGCCTCCAGCAAGCAAATATACCCCGACAATGGTCATTAGCGTTAATCCCGCGCGAAGAAAGGCGATTGCACTCAGCACGACTGGACCCAGAAGCCCCTCAATCCGAATGCTGTGACGCATAAAATCTTTAAATGATTGCTCAAGCCGCACGAAGCGCTCTCCCGTCAAATTAAAAGCCTTAATCACCTGAATGCCATTCAAATATTCCTGGAGCCGATTGGAGGCATTGATTTTCGCCGCCATATGGTTCGCACCCAGCCTACGGGTTAGTCCCGAGGTCGCCAGTACGATGACAATGGTAAAGGGCAGCGTCGCGAACAGCGCCAAAGCGAGCCGCCAGTCCAGCAGCGACAGCCCAATCAAAGCTAAAATCGGCGTAAGGGCAGCGGCAAACAGCTGCGGCGCCACATGGGAAATACCATGCTCAACGAGCGCAAAATCCCCCATCATCATATTGGCGAGATCGCCGGGATCACGCTTATTCAAATACCCGAGCGACAGCTTGCGCAAATGCTCCGCAAGACGGCTTCTGCCATCGACCGCTGCGGTGTAGGCACCGCGGAATTGCGCGCGATAGGCGGGTATTTCGCTTAAATAAAGCAGCACCAACGCCCCAATCATGCTGGCGCATACCCACCAAAGCCTCGTCATATCAAGAGCTGTACCCGGTTCGGCAAACGAAGTAAAGATAAGCTGCGCCACCTCAACGAGCATAATAAAAGGAATAATCGCTACCAGGTTGGAGAGCGTTGTATATGCAATTGGCTTCCATAATGCTTTTGGATTACCTGCTGTTATATTGCTCAGCATTCCCATGTTTGTTCCCTGCCTCCTTCCCTGCTCCAATTCGCCAGCCTGTTGCTGCCGTATAAGCGTTCCATAGCTTCGAATACAGCCCCCCGGCGGCGACTAGCTGCTCATGCTTGCCACGCTCGGCAATACAGCCCTCGTCCATGACAATAATTTGCGACGCATCGCGAATCGTAGACAGCCGGTGCGCAATGACGATAACCGTCTTGCCCTTCGTCAGCTCCTTCAATGCAAGCTGCATTTCAAATTCGTTTTCCGGATCGGCAAAAGCCGTTGCTTCATCCAGCACAAGCACTGGCGCATTTTTCAAAATCGCTCTCGCTACCGCAATACGCTGCTCCTCGCCACCTGACAAATAAACGCCGCCCTCGCCAATCAGCGTATGGTAGCCCTGCGGAAGCTGAGTGATAAACGTATCGCACTGTGCCGCTTTCGCTGCTGCATATACCGCTTCTGGCTTAGCATCAGGCACGCCGATCGCAATGTTATTGTAGACGGTATCGTAAAATAGAAACGTCTGCTGAAAAACAAACGCTACCGTATTCATTAACTCCTCCGTCGCCATATCGCGGATATCGACGCCGCCAATTTGAATCGCTCCTTCACGGACATCCCAGAAGCGAGGAAGCAAGCTTGCCACCGTCGATTTCCCCGCCCCCGATGGCCCAACGAGCGCCGTTACTTCCCCCTGCTGCGCCACAAAGCTCACGTTGGACAACACGAGACTGTCGGCCTGTCCATAAGAGAAGGATACATCATGAAAGGTCACCTCGTAGGAAACCGGACGTTTAGGAAATTCCGGCTCTGGTACGGGCTGCTCGGCGAAAATTTTGTCAATTCGCTCAACCCCTTCATTTATGTCGCGCAGCCCAGATGCAAGATGCATAATCTTGAACATCGGCGCGGTAATGCCCGGCGACAAAATGAGGAAGAACAGCAGCACAGCGGCAAAAGCCACATTGCCCGGATCACGCTGGAGCAGGAACACGCCTACTGGCAGGATGAAGGCTGTGAATGAGCCGAGAACGACTTTGAACGATAAAAAACCATACTGAAATTGATCCGTATATTTCACGCAAAAATCCCGGTATTTGACCATATCCTCATAAAATTGACGGAAGGAAAACACCGTCTGCCCAAATACTTTAATGACTGGCATTCCCCGCACGTATTGAATGGCTGAACCATTCAGCCGCTCCAGCGAATCATAATACTGCTTGATGCTTTCCTGCTTCTTCGAGCCTGACATCATCAGCATTTGCAGCACGAAGCCCAGCACAATCGGAATCAGGCAGGCAGCAGCGAGCCACACATTCAGCCAAAACATGGCGATAATCATTATAACGATCGTGACTGCCATATGAATGAGATCCGGCAGCTGATGCGCGACGAACGTCTCGACCTTCTCAACATTTTGATCCAGCGTCTTCTTGACTGCTCCGGTCGAGGTGCTGTTTAGCCAGCCGAGTGGCAGACGGCCAATATGCGAGGACAGCTTCACCCGCAGGCCATACAAAATCCGAAACGCCGCAATATGCGAAGCCAGACCGCCGCCATACATCAGGAGCAAACTGGCTAACAGGCCGCCTAGTGCAACGAGGCCCCAACGAATCATTAGCCCGCTGTCCGCTGCTGCCGGGTTCGCCGCATGCTCCAGCAGTTCTTTTATTATAAAATAGACCGATATATATGGAATCAGCATGCATATGGCACTTAATGCGGAAAAAATCCCTGATACAGCAAGCAGCCCTCGGCGTTCTCCCGCCAATTCCAGCAGCCTTGCGATTCCCTTTTTCCCTGCGATTTCTCCAGCTGTTTTTCCAGCCATGATAGCTTCCTCTCCTTCAGGCAAAAATCATCGGGACGTGCTGCCCTACAGCCACGTCATTTTTTTATCAGCCGAAATGCGGTTGCCAGGTGCTGGCTTCTGATCGAAGTACCCTAAATACAGCATGCCGATGCCCTGCTCCCAAGCACACAGCTGAAAATTCTGAATCAATGCGCACGCCGCTGCAAAATCCTCATCGCGCTTCACCTTGCTTTTCTCCTCCTTCACGACGACCAAGGTGAAACCGCTGTCGCCGTCATTTGGCGGCGCAGCGCGTTTCATTCCGAGAAATATAGAGAATGGATGAGAAAATCATATCCTTTCCTATATTTGAACAAAACCGCAGGTATTAGCTGAATTTTGTCCTTGTACATTTGCTTGATTTTGCTCGGCATCAGCTTATAGCGCTTGAGCTCCGACAGCGAACCCACCATATGATCCGCCAGCCTCGCCTTCGACTCCATCTCAGTCGCACAAATGAACCGCCATGGCTCGCGCAGCTTATGATTTGGCGCCCACACCGCGATATTCATCAGCTCCAGGATCGTCTCCTGCGAAAGCGGCTGTGTATTAAACTTCCGGATCGTCCTTCTGTCTTTAATCAATTCCTGTATATTCAAGCGAAAATCCTCCCCTTATGACACTACTATTGAGAAACATTATCATCATTAATGAATATCAGCTACCTCTGGACGGATTATTCCTGACGGTGGACGGAGATGCAGCCGCATAGCAGCCATTTTATATGAGAAAAAGCCGGAGCCGTGGCGGCGTTATCGTCATTTCTAACGTTAACGTCGCCGTGGCTCCGGCTCTCCTATACTTTTCAAGCGGGTTGCCACTCACATCGAGCGGCTCTGCTGCCTGGCATATTCGCTTGGATTAACCCCAAACGTTTTGCGGAACAACGAGGCAAAATGGCTCATATTCGTATACCCGACCATAATCGCCGCTTCACTGACATTCATTCTCCCCTGCTCCAGCAGCAGCTTCGCTTCCCTCATCCGCTCCTCGCGAATATAGCCGAACACGGTTGTGCCAAACAGCTCTTTAAAGCCTGCCTTGAGCTTAAAATCATTCAGTCCCGTCTGGCGCGCCAGCTCCAGCAAGCCCGGCGGATTGGTGCGGTTGTGGTATAAAATGTTTTTCGCCAGATGAAGCCGCTCCACATCGGCTGTCTTTAAGCGCGAAGCGGCGGATTCCAGCTCGCTCTTCTGCTCCAGCCCGTACCAGAACAAGGCAATCAGCTCAAACGCTTTGCCCTCCAAATAATGCTGCCGAATAGGGTCGGTATACGGGCAATTCTTCAATTGATCGAACACCTGCTTAATTTCCGGTGTCAGCTGCTGCTGCTCGCAATAAAACGTATCGCCAGCCTGCCAAGGGAAATACGAGAATAGATGCTTCCATATTCTAAAATCGATTCGCAGCTCCATATGGGCCAACCGATCCGAATGCAATTGCTCGAAATGGATGCGCGTATCGTGCAAATAGATCATTTGCGTCCCGCCCGAGCCCATCGCCCGCTCCCCTCGCCTGCCCTCAATCGTCCAACAGCCATTGCCATGCTGCGTTAATGAAATTTCCAAATGCGGATACTGCACGTCAATATAAAAAATATGATTTTCATGCAGCTTCACATCAATCGTATGCAGCTCCATGCCCGGCCGCAGGCGCGTGCGCTGCAAATAGCCGTCTCCCCATTGCTCAGGAAGCTTAACCGTATCTGCAAGCTGCTCCACCGGAACGCCTAGCTCTACACCAATCCATTCATTATATAAAGATTCGATATGTTGGGCTTCCAACGTATGTTTCATCCTTATTTACCCACCTTTATTGAGAAACGTTTTCAATTAAAATTGTATCAGCATCGGGCCGGAATGAAAAGCATTAATGTGAATTGTACTCTTTATTCAGCAATGATAGACTGGTTAGCAAATAAAAATAACAGGTGATTAACGATGAACCCCATTACCTATGAGCTGCTTGGAGCCTCCTTGCTTGCAGATAACGGGACGACGAGCCCGTCCGTCCTTGCCTTTACGACTTTCCCGGCGATTATCGTTCCAACGGAAGCAATCGTTGTCGGGTCGGATAGCAATACTTATCCAGTAGAGAAAGGGCAAGCGATTTTGCTGCGGCAAGCAGAAAATAATCTGCATCTCAGAAGCACGGATGGCAAGCCATTCCAGCCCATCTACGGCATTTCGTTCAACAGCTACCGAATAACGGAGCGTGGAAAAAACCGGCTGGTCTATGAGCTAAGCAGCGAGCAGTTGCCAGAACACGGGCAGCTGCTCGAATTTCCGCGCCAGGCTGCGGGCCTGCTGCATGAGCTGCTGCAGGTGGTTAAGCTGACAGGGTCTATTCAAAATACGCCAAGGCTGCATTTCATGCTGCATGAGCTGCTGGATTTGCTTTTTTCCCGCGATTTGTACAGCAACCATTATTTGAAAAAGGATAAGCCTATTCATCAGGTGCTTGCTTATATGAAGCAGCATTACCGCTCGCCGCTCAGCCGTGCTTATTTGGCGAAAATGGCCGGCTTCAACGAAAGCTATTTCTCCTCGCTGTTCCGCAAGGAAACCGGCTGGAGCTTCGCCGAATATGTATACCGGCTGCGCATTGACGAGGCCAAGCTGCTGCTGCTGCTCACCAACGATAAAATGCAGGAAATCGCTTATAAAACCGGCTTTGCGGACGGCTCCTATTTGGGCAAGACGTTCCAAAAAATCACTCATCTGTCGCCCAGCAGCTTCCGCAGCAGGAAGCATGCAACGCGCATTGTGGGCATGCAGTTTCTTGGAGCTCTGCTTGCTGTCGGCATTGAGCCGCTGGCCGCACCGCGCGAGGTGCTCCGCTCTTCGTCGCTGCTGCGTGGCCGGCTGCAAGGCATCATGGAGCTGGCAGACATCGAGCAGGTCGAGGAGCTTCGAGCGCTAGCACCTGATTTAATTATTGCGCCTACCTACCATTACAACATGCCTCATATGCTCAAGGCGCTTGAACATATCGCTCCCGTCATTATGCTGCCATGGGGCGAGATGGACAAACTGGAGGAGGTGCGCATGATAGGCAGGCTGCTTGGGCGTACAGCGGAGGCGGAAAATTGGATAGCCGGCTTGCAGCAGCAAGGAGCAGCGGCGAAGCAGCGACTAGCGCAGCTTTTAGCCCCTGATGATACGTTCGGCTTATATGAGCTAAGATATGATGATTCATGGATGATTCTTCATCCGCCTGTTCGTTCCGCCTTCATCCTTTATAAGCTGCTCGGGCTGACGCCTCCCGCTGCTATTCAGAAGGAAGTTATTGATGCGAACACCCATCTAGCCTTGCGGGAACAGCATTTGCTGCCTTATGCCGCCAAGCATATGTTTCTGATTGTGCCAGCAGATGACACTGAGGCTGTAAGAGGCAAACTCATGGAGCGCAGCTTTTGGCAGCAGCTCGTGAAGGAGCAGGGCCATAAAATCTATCTGCTGAAGCTGAATGAGTTTTGGATGGACGATGGAGTGTCGCTAGAGAAGCAGCTAGATATAATGGTGGAGCTTCTACTATCCGATGCAGCTGAAGGTTCAACAACAGACGGGTAAATCCAACAATTTTCCCAGCCAAATATCCAACTTTATCACATCGACCTTTCTCTTCCGCTGCCGTTATAATAGAATTATCATCGCGAATGATAATCATTATTATTTTATCGGAGGATCACATGTATCAGTTACATAAAGTTACGAAATTGTTTGCCTTGCTTCTACTTGCACTATCGCTCGCTGCTTGCGGAAACTCGGCAGGCAGCAGCAATAGCAGCGGCAATGCCGTTGCCTCGGACTCGCCATCGCCTTCTCCTTCTGCAGCTGTGGAGCCCGAAGCTTCTCCAGAAGCAACGACCCGCATCGTAAAGACGCATCGGGGAGACGTTGAGGTGCCCATTAATCCGCAGCGTATCGTAACAGACGGCTATTTGCCGGAGATGCTTGTCATGGGCATTAAGCCCGTCGGCTCCACCTCATGGGAGCTTGAGAACAAAGTTATCCAAGACCAAATTGACGGCATCGAAAGCACAGGCGAACGCAATCTTGAGAAAATACTCGACTTGAAGCCCGATATCATCGTAACGTGGACCGGCGACGAGAAAATTTTGGAGCAATATGACAAAATCGCCCCGACGGTTGCTTTGCCCTTCAGCACGTACACCGATATCCATGAGACGCTGCGTTTCCTTGCCTCTGCTGTCGGCAAAGAGGCGGATGCCGAGCAGTGGCTCGCTGAATTTGACCAGCTTGTTGGACAAGAACGGGCGAAGCTTGCTAATATGATTAAACCTGAAGATACCTTCTCGCTCATGGGCGTTTTCGTCGTAGACAGCGGCTTCTACATTTATGGAGATGGCGGCTATCGCGGCGGCGAGGCGATTTATACACACTTGAAGCTGACTCCCCCTGACAAGCAAAAGCAGGAAATGATCGGCAAGGAAGCCTATCGCCAAATTTCCTACGAGGTCATTGAAGACTACGCAGGCGATTATATTTTTCTCGACCAGGGAGACATGATTTCCGAGGTGTGGGGAAGCAACCAAGGACTATGGAAATCGCTGGATGCGGTTAAAAATAACCATGTGTTCAATCTCGATCCAGAATTGTTCTGGGGAAATGATCCCGTGTCCTTGAAGCTGCAAATTCAGGAAATTGTAAAAATGCTGACGGAGCAAGCCAAGCAAGAGTAAGCCTGTATGCCAGCAAGTGTTCGAGAATTAAATAAAGCCGCCGAGATCGCTTCGGCGGCTTTTCATTTTGGATGCTTAATGCAGTTAATGTTTAATTGCCTTTAGTAAGCCATTCCGCAAGCTCCTCAGTCTGAGCCAGAACCGCGAGCGGATCGTAGTACCATGAACGCTCCTCCGGCCATACATACAGCTTGCCATTTTTCACTGCCGGAAGGTTGCTCCAAATCGGATCAGCCTCAAAATCAGCCTGTGTCCAGTCGTTCGAGGTCATGATAATATAATCCCCAGCATATTGCGGAACAATCTCTGCTGACAGCTCGGCCCACTGCTTCTCCATAATGACGTCTGCTATTTCGGTTGGCGGCTTGCGTCCAAGCGCCTGATACACCGGCTGGCCCCCACGTCCAAAATTATCTCCGTAGGCATAGGTCGACTTCTCCATATGCTCAAAAATGGAAAAGGTCGCGTCTGCTGGAATGGCCGCATCAACCTTCGCCTTCGCTTCAGCAATGCGACGGTCAAATTCCTCCAGCCATGTCTTCGCCTCTTGCTCTTTGCCCAGCACCTTCCCGAAATACGTCAGCTCTTCATGAGCATTTTTGAGATCGCCATACGGAATAAAGAGGGTAGGCGCAATTTTGCTGAGCAGCTCGTAGCTTTCTCCATTGCCCGTAATAATCAAATCGGGAGCAAGAGCTGCAATTTTCTCTGCAGACGGCTTGCCATATTCCCCCGTATCTTCAACGCCCGCAAGCGCCTCTTTAAAATAATAGTTTTTCAGCGTTAATCCCGGCGCCCCAATTGGCACAACGTCAAGGGCAATCAAGCTGCCGAGGTACTCTTCAGCCACGATGCGCTTCGGCTGAGCCGGAATTTCAATATCGCCTTTTACGGTAGAAATCGTTCTGACCTCATTAGGATCAGCGCTAGCCTCTGGTGTTGCTTCTGCCGCTCCGCCATCGCTTGCTTCGCTGGATGCCTGCGCTGTCGCTTCACTCCCAGCATTCGCCTTGCCAGTCTCGTTCGAATCTGCTGTACCGCATGCGGTAAAGATGCTTACGCATAGCAGCAGCATAACCAGCATAGCAGCCATGCGGCGCTTATGATTTTGGCTTTGATTTTTCAAAAACACGTGTAAATCCCCCTCATTTTATGTCGATAATCATTCTCATTTACACTTTAACGTGTAAGCGAGCAAATGACTATGCCTTAAAATGATCCGGCACTATGCAAATTTGTGATGCGGTGCCAGCAAGCCTATCAGCTCCTGCAGCTGCGCCTGCGAGGACAACGGGTCATAC
Source organism: Paenibacillus sp. Leaf72 (assembly GCF_001422685.1). Taxonomy (NCBI): domain Bacteria; kingdom Bacillati; phylum Bacillota; class Bacilli; order Caryophanales; family Paenibacillaceae; genus Paenibacillus; species Paenibacillus sp. Leaf72. Next base: position 1,542,806 of record NZ_LMLV01000001.1, read on the forward strand.
CCGTAAAACTGCCCCTTCTCCTTCAGCACATGTACGCGGTTTCCCTGTACAGCGTCCAGCTTTCTCCAGCCTGACGATTGGAATAAACGCCGCAGCCGCTGCTTGTCGTCAGGGTTAGTTGGCGGTCCTGTTATAAAAATATGATCCGCCGGATAAGCAGCCAGCAGCTCAATGCCTGTTTCAATAAAGCCCTTGGCGGAAATATTTTGCTCCACCAGCTTTGCCGGAAGGCGAAAGCCCATGTCATCATAAAGCACCTGACTGCCTCTTCCAAAGCTGCTGCTGAAGCAATAGGCTGTATTGCGGCCAATTTCCCAGACGATTGCCGTACCTCTGCTGCCCAGCTCTCGGTCAAGCTGGCGGTTAATGATGTAGATCTGCTCATCGTATTGCGCCAGCCAGTTCTCCGCCTGCTGTCTGCGATCTACAATGCCAGCAATCAGCAAAAATTGCTCTCGCCAGCTCATCGTCTGAAAAGGCAGCTCGATAACGGGAGCAAGCGGCAGCAGCCTCCTGTTTTCCTCAGCCCCGCTGTAGTTGATGATGATATCCGGCTTAGCTGCTGCAATCGCCTCGTAAAACGTCTGCGGCGTATGCCCATACGGATTGAAGCTCCCACTCCCGCTCTGGCTCTGGCTTTGGCTTTGGCTTTGGCTTTGGCTTTGGCTTTGGCTTTGGCTTTGGCTTTGGCTTTGGCTTTGGTGCCTCCCCGACTGCAAGCCTCCTCGCATCCCTTCCAGCCAGGGCGTATATACGCCGAGCTCCGGAATAATGCCGAGCGCCATTAGGCTCGCGGTATGGTTCAAATTCAGCGAAACGAGCCGTTTGTTTTTGCGCAAATAAGCCGTCGGCGACAAGCCGATGCCTTCCTTAAATTTGCGGCTGAGATAAACGCCCTCCTTGTAGCCAACCTCCTGCGCCAGCGTGCCGAGATCATGGGCCGTTCCGGCCAGCAAGCGCTGCTGTGCGCTGCGAATGCGCAGCAGCGTCAAATGGGCATTGAATGTCCGGCCCGTATGCTTGCGGAACATTCGCGAAAAATGCTCTGGGCTGACCCCCGCGCGGCTCGCCATCTGCTCCCGCGTTATATCCTCGCTGAAATGCTGCTCGATATAAGCTTCTGCTTGCTCCAGCCATGAGCTGGCGGGCTTTTGCCGGCTTGCCAGCTCCCGGTGCAGCTCGGCAAGCAGCTGCGTAAAAAGCTGCTGAACGCAAAAAGGCGAATGGGAATCACATTGATTCCACACATTCGCCAGCTCGCTCGCAAGCCGCAGGATGACCGCCGGGCAGCGCTGCAGCGGAGCCGGATGCTCCAGCCCCGCTCCTGTTTCACCAGCAGCTGGCATACAGCTGTATTCCAGCAAAATGCCTCGCAATTCCGTATGCGCCTCTATCTGAAGCTTAGGCAGCGAAGGGCCGCTAAGCCATACGCTGCCACGGGACAGCTCATGATAATAGTTATGAATGTAAAGCGCGCCCTCTCCGCCCCACACGATGAGCATACGGTAGAGAGGAGCCGCTTCTTCCTGATGTTTTTCATCCAGGCCCTGCTGAAGCTCCCGCAGCCGCACAGGCATATAGAAGCTATGCTGGGCCTTAGGCAGGCCAGCATTTGCCGAAGAGAGCAGCATCATTTTTCACATCCTATCTAAGCTAATCTTCTTTCCTTCATTAAGCATCTTCTTCTTTAACGCCGAGGGCTAGATTTTTCTCCTTAAAGCGGGAATTATGCGAGGATACGTAAGCAACCCCATCCGCCTTCGGGTCTATGAAAAGCTTGGCACTGTTGACCGCTAGCGCGGCATCCGTAAACGCTCCGGCAATCAGGTTCAGCTTGCTGTCATAAGAAGCAAAGTCGCCTGCGGCGAAAATGCCTGGCAAATTCGTCTCCAGATTAGGAGTGACGTATACGCACCACTCATCCATGCCGATGCCCCAATCTCTAATGCCGCTGAAATCGGACTTCAGCCCGTGGTTAACGATGACAGCATCTACCTCCAGCTGCTCTGTTTCCTCCGTCTCCAAATGTCTCACCGTTACCTTACTGATCGTCGATCCGTCGCCGCTGTAAAGCTGCGTGACCTCCCATGGCGTGCGGACATCGCAGGAGGAGGTTTTCATCTTGATGACGTTTTTCTCATGGCCGCCAAAATACTCCCGGCGATGAATGACCGTCACCTGCGCCGCAATCGGCTCCAGCTCATTCGCCCAGTCGACAGCCGAGTTGCCGCCGCCGGAAATAAGCACCCGCTTGCCTCGAAACGGCTCCAGCTCCTGCACCGTATAATGCAAATTGGATACTTCGTAGCGCTCGGCGCCCTCCAGCTCCAGCTTTGCCATCTTCAAGATGCCCCGGCCAATCGCCAAAATAACGGTGCGCGTCCAATGCTTCTCCCCCGTAGATGCTTCAAGCATATACGTTCCGTCCTCAAGCCTCGTCAAATTGCGAATTTGCTGCCCAAGCTCAATGGTCGGGTCAAAGGTTTGCGACTGCTGCTTGAGCTGTCCAATAAGCTTCTCACATAAAATCGGGGTGACGCCCCCTACATCCCAAATCATTTTTTCCGGGTAAATCAGCATTCGTCCGCCCAGCTCTTCTTGAGCATCAATCACCTTCGTCTTCATGTCCCTCATCCCGCTATAGAAAGCAGCATAAAGTCCTGCTGGACCGCCGCCAATAATCGTTACATCGTATAATTCTAGCTGTTCTGACACGCTTGTTCCTCCCAGATCTTGAATTTGATATTCATTCTCACTATATTATTCATTGTAGCCTTCTATTCCAGTAAAGAGCAATGGACAAAATAGAACAATCGTTTATACAAATCTAATAAAAGGCTGTCCATGTTGTCTGTTGGCGGACACAGCAGCAGCTATTTCAACAAAATCACGGGTTATGGCACAGGCTGCGGACACAGGAGCCGCTATTGCGCTGTAAATGGCCATTTTGACGGGTTCATGCAGACGATAACGGATTTCCTGTCCGCTTACGGCCTAAACTCGGGATAAAAGCCAGAATAGCGGAACGCCAGTCCTCACAAAATGGTAAGAGCATCCTAAACAGGGTGATCTCAGCAACCATCACATCCAGATGCAATTCTCCAGCCGTGCAGCATTCGATGAAAACAGTGCATATAAGATTCACTTCGGAGGAAGTCGATTCTTCCTTATTGTTGCTTTATATTTCATTTTTTTTGGAACAATTATTTCTCCCCCTCTAACCGCGTTATTTTATAAAAAATGAAAATATGGATTCTTTCCAAATGAAACAGCCGCTTGAGGAATAACCCCCAAGCGGCCAGCTCTATTTACGCTCACTAATTTCAATCACTTATTAAGCCAATATTTCCTCGATTCGCTCCAAAACGTCAGCGCTAAGCTCTACACCCGCCGCTTTGGCATTTTCTTCGACCTGCTCCGGACGGCTGGCTCCCACAAGCGCACTGGACACATTCGGCTGGCGCAAAATCCAGGCCAGCGCCAGCTGTCCAACCGACAGCTCTAGCTCCGCAGCGATTTTGCCCAGCTGCTGCACCTTGGCGATTTTCTCGTCGGTCACATTTTTACGCATGTTCTCAAGCTTTGCTGCCCGGCTGTCCGCCGGAAGCTCACTTGCCGAGCTGTATTTGCCCGTCAACAAGCCTTGCGCCAGCGGCGAGAATACCACTTGGCCAATACCGCCACGCTCCCCGAAAGGGATGACTTCCTTCTCAATGTATCGGTTAAACATATTATAGATCGGCTGATTGGCTATAATGCGGTCCAGCAAATAACGATCGGCAATCGCATGCGCTTCCGCCATCTGCGCCGCTGTCCATTCGCTGATGCCGACGTACAGCACTTTTCCTTGGCGAACCAAATCGTCCAATGCGCGCAGCGTCTCCTCCATCGGCGTATTCGGATCATGGCGGTGGCAGTAATATAGATCAATATAGTCGGCGCCCAGACGCTTCAGGCTGGCATGGCACTGCTCCGTAATATGCTTGCGGGACAGCCCTTGGTCATTCGGACCATCGCCCATTTTGCCAAACACTTTCGTTGCGAGCACGTAGGATTCGCGGGGATACGCACGCAGCGTTTCGCCCATCACCTTCTCGGCCTCGCCCCGCTCATACACATTGGCGGTATCAAAAAAATTAATGCCTAAGCCATAGGCGGTCTCAATCGCTTTAACGGCGTTTTCCCGCTCCACGTAACCCCCATATGTCAACCAGCTTCCCAGACTGATCTCGCTGACTTTCAAACCGCTTTTTCCTAAATTACGAAATTGCATTTGAACTCATCTCCTCATACGTCCGGTCCGTACTCCCTTTCACCTCGGCTGATGCCGCTGGCTGGGAATCCGTGGCCTTATTGGTTTCCAGCTCTTGCACAAACCGGGCATGCTTCCTGCCCCAGCCGCACATGCTGTCCAGCACTGCCGATACGCTAAGTCCATGCTCGGTCAGACTGTACTCCACACGGGGCGGGATCTCCTGAAATATTTCGCGCTGCACAAGCCCGTCTTCCTCCAGCTCACGAAGCTGCTTCGCAAGTGTTCCTTGCGACACATCGGGAATTAACCGCCGCAGCTCGCCAAACCGTTTCGTACCTTCTACGAGTAAAATAAACAGGATGAGCGGCTTCCATTTGCCTCCGATTACTTCCAGCGTTGCAATAACTCCTGCCAATCTCGGCTCTTGTAAATTCATCCTAGTCTACTCCTCTCTCTACCATCATACCAGCTAAATGCCAATTCTGCACACCTGCCGCCTAACCTCCGCGCGCTTGCTGATGGTACGAAATTTCGGACTATGTACGAAAAAACTGCGTACTTGGCAGCGCTTATGATCTCTTCAATAATAGCGGTAATGGCGAAATTCGCCCATCGATGAAAATCAGGAGGCTTACCTATGACTATTCTATCTTTGAAAAATAAACGCGTCGTCATTATTGGCGGCAGCTCGGGAATTGGCCTGGCGACGGCCCAGCAGGCACTTGATCAAGGGGCGTCCGTCGTCATTGCCGGACGATCCGAAGCGAAGCTGGCAGCAGCCCGTCAGTCGCTTAGCTCTGACAAGGTGGAGACGCATGCGCTGGATAATCGCGACAACAGCCAGCTGGAACTCTTTTTCAAGAAAATCGGCAGCTTCGACCACTTGTTCACTCCGGGAGCCTCGTATGTGCGGGGGCCGATCACTTCAGATGAAGCGACAGCGGAAAGCTGCTTCAAGGCGAAGTTCTGGCCGCAATATTATGCGGTAAAATACGCTCTCCCTTATATTCACTCAGACGGCTCTGTCGTGCTCATGTCAGGCGCATTCAGCCAGCGGCCGCTCGCGGATGGCGCGTCTTATGCCGCCTGCAACGGCGCGATTGAAAGCTTGGGGAAGGCGCTAGCTGTCGAGCTCGCACCGAAGAAAATAAGAGCCAATGTCATCTCGCCGGGCACGATTTATACGGCATTTAATTGGGAGGGCGCCGAGCAGGCAACCCGCGATGCCTCCTATGATGCTTACACGAATATGAATGTGCTGGGCCGAGTTGGGGAAGCGGCAGAAGCCGCCCATACGGTTGTCTATTTAATGACGAACAGCTACACGACAGGAACGACCTTGCATCCCGACGGCGGCTATTTGCTGCGCTAGCGCTGCAGGTTCAATCGAGATGAAGGAGAACTCAGCGTCACCTGTCCAGCAAAGCAATATGGCCGGCATAAACGGGCAGTACCGTCTCCATAAAATCAGGCACAGGCCACTGTGCCTGATTTTGTGTTTTTGTACGAACGCTTGTCACAGCGCAACATATTTTAGTACAAAAAGGACCGTAGCGCCCTCCGGAAGCGAAGTGGAAATATGAAACATGAAACGCCCCCTAATGAGCGGCACTTGCCCAAAGTAAGCAAGGACGAGCGGCATCAGCTGAACGGGCATAAAAGCTGCGTGCTATGGTTTACCGGATTGCCCAGCTCTGGCAAATCGACTTTGGCTTTCGAAGTAGAGCATGAGCTGTTTAAGCGCCATATGCACAGCTATGTTTTGGATGGGGACAATCTTCGGCTTGGCTTAAATCAAGGGCTCGGCTTCAGCCAGCAGGACCGCAGGGAAAATGTCCGCCGCATTGGCGAAGCCGCCCGGCTGTTCGCCGATGCCGGATTGATCGTGCTGGTCGCTGCCATCTCCCCCTACCGGGCCGATCGCGAGCGGGTCAGATCCTTTTTTTCCGAGGACGAGTTTATTGAGATTTATGTCAAATGCCCGCTTGCAGAATGTGAGCGCCGGGACCCGAAGGGCCTGTACAAAAAAGCACGTGCCGGTAAAATCCATGATTTCACAGGCATTTCCTCCGTTTACGAAGCGCCAGGGCATCCTGAAATAATGATCGCAAGCGACAAGCATACGCCTAAGGAATCTGTCCGCTTCATTTTAGATTATTTAAGAGACAACGGCTGCTTGTAAGCGGCTTTGGCACCAACTACTTTTTTACAAATGAGGCGAGGTGCAGCATCATGAAAACATCCAAGGAGCCATTGCTGCTGTATGCACACATTCCGAAAACCGGAGGAACCTCCTTCACGCAGGCGATTGTCGAGCATTGCCCGATTGCGGTTTACTATTTTCAGGTAGCGGATAAACCCGGTTTGCTGCGTCAAACCCTCAAACAGGCCGATGCGCTATGCGGCCACCTCCCCTTCGGCCTCCACTATACCACCGCCCGCCCCTGCCAATATGTAACGATGCTGCGTGATCCGGTGGAGCAGATCGCCTCCTTCTTTTATTTTAAATACAAAAATAAGCGTTATCCCGATAACTACAATCCTTATCTTACGTTCGAGGAGTTTTTGAATAATCCGTATTTCGATCCCGAATATGTCAATGTACAAACCCGTTTTCTGAGCGGAGAGCTGGGCAGCACGACCCCCAATTTGAACTTGGCCATCAGGAATTTGGAGCAGCACATTTCTTTTGCTGGCATTACTGAGCTTTATGCGGAATCGCAATTTTTGTTTATGAAAACAATGGGCTGGGAGCCGAAAGTCTATTCAAAAAAAAACGCCAATGAAAACCGCCCGCCGAAAACAGAACTGACAAGCGATATGATCGACCTCATTCTTCGCAAAAATGCCAGTGATGTTGAGCTGTATTATTTAGCCCGCCAGCTTCTGCTGAAAAAAATTTATGCGCTTTCGCACGCCACCCGAGAGGAGCTGCGCCTGTATAAACGCAATTGCTGCTGGCAAGGCGAGGACGAATTGGGTTACTATTAGAGCAACTAACGATGAAATAGACGAAAATGGGAGAGAACTCGCCGTGAAGGATAACCGCTTAACAAATAGATTCGCATATGACGCTGCACCAGAAAAACATTCCGCAGCTCCCGTTGTAAAAGGCATTTTTTTCGATGTGGATGATACGCTATATGACCATTTGCCCCCATTCACTAAAGCGGTACAAGAAGTGCTTCAGCTCGGCGAAGCCTTCCCCTATGAAGCAGCCTATCGCCGCATGCGGCATTACAGCGATGTGCTGTCTGAGCAAATGGGCGGCGCTGGCGCACTGGAGGCTGGGGCTGCGACGGAGCTGATGCGGACGCGCCGCTTCCAGCTGGCGCTAGGCGAGTTCGATGTAGTGCTCACGGACGAGCAGGCCGCAGCGATGCAGGCTGCCTACATTGGCTGCCAATACGACATCATAATGTTTCCGGGGGCAAAAGCCATGCTTGAGCGGCTTGTAAAAGCCGGGTATATCGTTGGCCTCATTACCAATGGAGCTGGCGCCCATCAGCGCCGCAAAATCGAAGCGATGGATATCGACGATTTGATTCCGCGTGACCGTCAGTTCATTTCCGGCGAAGTCGGCTGGGACAAGCCCGACCCGCGGATTTTCAAGCTGGTGAATGAGCGTACAGGCACACTGCCCGAGAATAGCATCTACATCGGCGACTCTTGGAATAATGATGTAGTAGGCGCCCTGCAAGCAGGCTGGATCTCCATTTGGTTCAACCACCGCCAAGTGCAGCCGTTAACCGAGCACGCTCCCGCCTACATAATGTCTGGCTATACGGATTTGCAGGAGCAGCTGGTGAAAATGGGCGTTTTGCCTGAATAGTTACACGATGAAGAAATTCACATGTCCAATATTTTCACCTCTGTATTTGTGGATGTTATTGCGCTTAGTGGATCGGCGCTTGCACAAACGAACCGCGAGAAAGAGTTTGTCATTTGGTTGGCTCAGCGCGATCAAAACATAGTCGGCATTGGAACCGTCGGCTTTAGCCTCGATGAGCTGCCGTGGGACCCGGATGATTTTTCATCCAATCAGCAGTTTCTGCTTCGGGTTGTAGACGGAGCGCTGGCGCGTTTAGGCTGGAGCAAACTGAGCTACGAGCCGAACCTGGACTATATCAAAAGCACGCTAGAGCGGTTTGGCCGGATGGTTTCCGCCTTTCGACCCGAGGATGTCGATGCCACTCATTATGAGGATTGGTCTCTCGTTGAAGAAGGAGACGATTGGCCGACGATTCCACCAGGGTATCCGCAATGCGGGAAGCATGGCATCTATCTTACTTGTCACGGATGCGTTATATGCAATTCGAAGTAATGCCTGCTCAAATAGTGCCGATTTAGCTGTTCCATGCCAATACAGCAAAAAAAAGAAGCCGTCCCTTAGCAGAATGAACTGCTGAAGGACGGCTTTTTTTCTTTAATAGCAACTAGCAAAAAAATGCAAGCTAGCTTGTTGTGGAACGAATTACAGCAATTCCTTACGCAGCTGTGCTGCGGATTTCGGCGACAGAAGGCCGAACGGAATATCAAAGACGGTTTTCGCGCCAGCTCCACCTTCTTGAGCAAGCTTGTAGGCTGCTCTCGCATAAGCGACAAGCACGCTTGCTGTGAACTCAGGGTTGCTGTCAAGCGTAAGACCAAATTCAATAATTTGCGTGCTGTTCGTTCCGGTTTTGCCGCTGCGCAGTACCGTGCCGCCATGGGGCATTGCGGAATGCTCTGCTTTCAGCGTCGCTTCGTCTACAAAATGCACAACCGTATCATAGTCGGCAAAATAGTTCGGCATATTGCGGATTTCATCGGCAATCGCTTCTTGATTTGCGCCTTCTTCTGCTACGATATAACATTCTCTAAGATGCTTCTCACGCGTTGTGAGCACAGGATTTTCCCCGCTCCGCACACGATTGACCGCTTCTTCAACAGGAATCGTATATTGCACGCCATTCTTGACGCCATTGACACGGCGAATCGCATCGGAGTGGCCTTGGCTTACCCCTTTGCCCCAGAACGTGTACTCCTTGCCCTCCGGCAAAATCGCTTCCGCCAGCAGACGGCTAAGGGAGAACAAGCCTGGATCCCAGCCTGTGGAAATGACGCTGATTTTGCCGCTTGCTTTCGCAGCTGCATCTACCTGCTCAAAATATTCAGGAATGCGGGCATGCGTATCAAAGCTGTCGACGGTGTGGAACAGACGGGCAAAAGCAGGACCCTGCTCCGGCAGGTCTGTTGCCGAGCCGCCGCACAAAATCATAACGTCAATGTCGCCAGTGAATTTTTCTGCGTCTTCAATGGAATATGCTTTCGTCTCAGACGGAATGGAATCTGGATTTCTGCGGGTAAAGATAGCATCCAGACGCAGATCCGGACTTTGTTTGATGGCAAGCTCCACGCCGCGGCCCAAGTTGCCGTAACCTACAATGCCAATGCGAATTTGTTCAGCCATGTGTATCGCCACCTTTTATTGATTGTAAAAATGATTGCAAGCCGATCCGTAATTAAAGGTCGTTCTACACCCAGCCTCTTGCTTCCATCGCTGCAGCAATACGCTTGATGGAAATCATATAAGCCGCTGTACGAAGATCAGTGCTGTGCTCTTTCGCCAAATCACGAACAGCCACGTAAGACTGGATCATGTTTGTTTCCAGCTTCTCAAGCACTTCAGCCTCGCTCCAGTAGTAGTTCATCAGGTTTTGTACCCATTCAAAATAGGATACCGTAACGCCGCCTGCATTTGCAAGGACGTCAGGAATAACGACGATGCCCTTCTGGAACAGAACGCGGTCTGCTTCTGGCGTCGTTGGGCCATTGGCTGCTTCAGCGATGATTTTCGCTTGAATGCGGTCTGCATTTGCAGCTGTAATTACATTTTCCAGCGCAGCTGGTACCAAGATGTCAACATCCAGCTCAAGCAAAGCTTCGTTGGAAATGACGAAGGATTCGCCGTAGTCCAAAATGGATGCATTGTCCTTAAGATCGGAAATTTGATCGATGTCCAATCCGTTTGGATCGTAAATGCCACCGCGCGAATCGCTGATCGCCACGATTTTGCAGCCTGCTTCGCTAAGCAGACGAGCTGCGATTCTTCCTGCGTTGCCGAAGCCTTGAATAGCTGCAGTCGCATTTTGTACCGGAAGATGCTTATCTTGGAGCGCCGCCAAAATCGTATAAACACAGCCTTGAGCTGTCGCTTCATTACGACCTTTCGAGCCACCGATAATAAGCGGTTTGCCCGTAATGACACCTGGGGAATATCTGCCTTTCATCTTGCTGTACGTGTCCATCATCCAGCCCATAATTTGCGGCGTCGTATACACGTCTGGTGCAGGAATATCTTTATCCGGTCCAACAAAGTCGGCAATAGCTTCCATAAATGCGCGGCTTACGCGTTCCAGCTCGCCTTTGCTCATTTTGCGAGGATCACAGATAACGCCGCCTTTGCCGCCGCCGTAAGGCAAGCCAACAACGCCACATTTGAAGCTCATCCACATCGACAATGCTTTAACTTCATCAAGCGTAACGTCCGGGTGGAAACGAATGCCGCCTTTAGTCGGCCCAATCGCATCATTGTGCTGGGAGCGGTAGCCTTCAAAAACCTGTACAGTACCATCATCCATACGAACCGGGAAGTTAACGGACAACACGCGCATCGGATGCTTCAAAATTTGAGTCACATGCTCAGGCAGCTTCAGATGGGCAACCGCCGTATCGATTTGCTGCTGGGCAATTTTATAAGGGTTTAATGTTTCTTCTGCAACAACGACTGTCATTTTCGAAATCATTCCTTCACTCTAAATTGGTCTGCTTGAAAACTGCCGCTTTACCGCGACCGCGCACTATCGAACTGCACCGACAATGAGTTTTTTTCATTTTACCTTTTTCATCTGCATATTAAAAGAATTTTCTTGATAAAAATGCAAAAAAATATTCAATTCGTCCATTGTCACATTAGTTTTCTTTAAAAGTTATAAGAAGTGACATGTGACATCAGTTGATATATAAATCCGAGATTTTGTGTCAAAACTCCGTTTTAAGCGCGAAAATAAAAAACAAGTCAGGTTTTGTGCCATTCTTTTTTTCTTCCTCGGCAAATCAAAAGCTTATTTCGTTGATTTCATGGCATTCTTCATTACGCAAAAAAACTATAAAATATAACAAAAGCATCACTCGACTAAAAAAGAAAGGCTGGAAGCTTTATGCATCCAGCCTTGCACCATTCCAACCTTCCCCCAAACCGGAAGGAAGCAAAAAGGGCATTTTCTCCTCTAAAGCTCCTCTACTCGGAGGCTCCAGCCGCATCTGTCCTTACTATCGTATTTCTCCAAATGAGCCGAATGATCGTGCCTTGCCCCAGAGTAGTCACGACCGTGATTTTGCCGCCCATCGCTTCTGTCAGCCCTTTGGCAATCGCCATCCCAAGGCCCGAGCCATTCGGCGTGGAGGCGGTATCTGTGCCGCGATAATACCGTTCAAACAGCCGATTCAGCGTGCTCTCGTCCATTCCGCCACCATTGTCGGCAAATTTGATCGTCACACTATCATGCTTTTTCTCCTCCGAAACGATTAACGAGACGGTCAAAACCGTATCCGGCGCATTATGAAGAAGCGCATTTGCAGCAATATTGTTAACGACACGCTCCAGCCACGGGGTATAGAGCTGAACCCATACAGCTTTCTGAGCAGATGCTTGGAACCGGATTCGACCTTTGCCAAACAGGGGATCATCTGCTGCCAGCTGCAGCGTGTCCCGCAGCCAGCCATTCAATTCCACTTCCTCGATCTCGGGCGGCAAAATCCCCGTCTTTAACCGATAGGTCATCGCCAGGTCGCTGATCAGCATGTCCATATGAGCCGATTTTTCCAGCATCGTTGCTGAAAATTTGCGCACATCCGCCTGTGACCAATCATATTTGGGCTCCACGAGCAGATGAGCATAGCCCGTAATGGAGGACAATGGCGTCTTCAAATCATGGGTCACGCCCGCAATCCATTCCTCCCGCAAGCTTTCCGTCTGCTTCCGCATTTCCTGCTCGCGCTGCAAAGCAGCAGACAGCTTATCAATGGATAATATGACATCGGCGAAAACACGGTATCGCCGCCGCCATTTGCCAGAAGGCATCCGGCTGCGCGGCAAACCCTTGCGATCCAGCGGCTCTTGGTAAACGGCATTGCCGATGGCATCCAGCCATACCAGCATATGCAGCAAAGGAGCGCCAAACCGCCGCGCTTGCCATAGCGACAGCAGCAAGAACAGGATCAGCATCGCGGCGAACATCGCAACGACGCCAATGATGACAATTTGCGCTTCGGCCGGAATGAGCGGTTTCTTGCCCGCGGCCCCTGTTCCCGTATTTTTTTGCCCAACAATCCAGGTCTGCTTCGTCTGTTCATTGTAGGAAGATTGAATGAGATAGCCGTATCTGTCGGAGTAGAGCGTCCGAAGCACCAGCTCCTGAACGGTATATTGCACCGGAATGGCGTCCGGCTTATTATAGGAAGCAAGCTCCGTACCTGTCTGATCCAGCAGTTGCACGAACACTTGGCCTTTCTTCAGCTCGGTTCCCATCGCATCAGGAATTAAAAGCTGACCGCCTTGAGCGGTAAATCCGCCTTCGTTCACCTGCGTTAGTATCGGCTTCATATAATTAGGCGCGCCATAAACGAGCGTGTACAGCCTACCGTTCTTCTGTTGAATCCATACGGCCAAATGGTAAGCAAACGGCTGCTTCCCTGTCCAATAAGCGACCAGCTCGCCCGGTCCATATTGCTTGGGAACATCCGCAGGCGTATTATAGGAGCTTTCCACCTGTCCGAGCTCATCCAGACTTTGCAGCCAGCCGCCATTTTCCTTCACCTGCTTCAGCAGGCTGGGATCAAAGCGAATCCCCTCTGGTCCAAGCTCCGACGATTCAACTAGTCTCTCCAGCCCAACGCTGGCAAAATCACGCGTAATGCTAATTTCGTTAAACTTTTGCAGCATCCAGACTACCGTTACAGCAGACATAAGCAATACGATTGTGCCCGCTATCCCCAGCTGAAGGACAAATCTCAACGTCAATTGCCGCCGCATATTCATCGCGTGCCATTCTCCCGCAGCGGCCCTTGAACGAGCTTGTAGCCAAGCCCTCTCACATTGACGATAAACTTCGGATTAGAAGGATCAGCCTCAATTCGTTCCCGAATCCGGTGAATATGAACCATCACGGTATTATCGTCGCTGAAGGCGTCGTCGCCCCAAACCTTCTCGTACAGCTCGCTTTTGCTGAAAATCCGGTTCGGGTTTTTACATAGAAACAATAGCAGCTGAAACACGAGTGCCGGACAGGCTACCGCTTGCCCTTCCACCGTCAGCTCGCCCGCTGCTTCATCCACCTTAAATCGTCCATAATCAAAAATAGGGCTGGCAGGTCCCCGCTCCATCTCCGCCGCACTGCCGCCATTGACTGGAGTAGACGCGCCAAAATACCGCCGCAGCTGCGCCCTGATACGCGCAACTACCTCAAGCGGATTAAAGGGCTTCGCAATATAATCGTCACCTCCGATGGCAAAGCCGGTCAGCTTGTCGAAATCGGAAGTGCGCGCGCTCAAAAATAAAATCGGAGCATCTGTCGTTTGCCGGATAAACGGACATACCTCGATTCCGCTGCGCCCCGGCAGCATCACATCCAAGACGATTAAATCATATTTTTTCGCCGTACAGGCAGCAATCGCCGCTTCTCCTGTGCCGACGCTGTCAATATTCGTATAACCTTCCTTGTGCAGCACCGTCTGCAACAGCTCCAGCAGCGCCTGTTCATCGTCCACAAGCAAAATCGCTGCATTTTCCACTACGCCGCCTCCTTTCAAATTCAATGCTGTATTGCACTATTTCTCCATCATAGCATGATAGCTTTGATTAAATACGCTATGCCGTCTTAACGGAAGCTTAATTCGTTAAACCAGTCTGCTGCTGAAAGTTAAGACAACGTTAAGCTGCTGTTTCAGTACAGCTAAGTGTGGCTTGCTAGTATAGGGTTATAGACTATAGGAATATAGAGGAGAGATCGGAATGAAGAAACCATCATTTACAATGATCAAACAAGCCAGCACCTCGGTTAAAATAGCTGCTGCTGTCGGAACGCTAGCCGTAATTTTAACCGCCTGTGGGGGTGGAGATACCGCAGCGACGAACAATAGCGGAGCAACCAGTGAAGCTTCAAGCTCGCCAACTGCGGCAGAGTCGACAACGAACCCAAGTGAAGCGCTGATAACGCCGGAGCAATTGCCAGAGGCGCTGCTTGCAGGCAATTATAAAGGGATTTATGAGCGCTTTAGCGCTCCGTTTAAGGAGCAGGTTAGCGAGGCTGATTTTCTAAAAATGGCGGAGTCGTTTATGAGCGGCGTGAAGTCGCTCGAAAAGTCCTCCATTTTGAACAAAAGCGGCGTTGAACAGCGCACATGGGTGAGCGATTCCGGAACTAAGGGAATTGTCGGCATTTTTGATGCGGAAGGCACGATTATTGGGCTTCAAGTGAAGGAGCTCTCCCCTGCAACGGAAACAGACAGCATCCTGACCAAAAATAGCTACAGCCTGCCATTTCGCGGGGAATGGCTTGTCATTTGGGGCGGAAACAATGCGTTAATCAATTATCACTATGAATATGAGAGCCAGCGTTACGCCTATGATTTTGTGCAGGCGAAGGACGGTTTTTCCTATGAAGGCGATCCTTTGAAAAATGAAAGCTACTTCGCCTTTGGCAAAGATATTATTGCCCCTGCGGACGGCACAGTCGTATCGGTTGTTAACGATATTGCCGATAACGAGCCCGTTGGCGTTATGAATGAAAAGGCGCCTGCCGGCAATGTGGTTGTCATCGATCATGGAGGAGAATACAGCTATCTCGCCCATATGAAAAAAGGTTCAGCAGTTGTAAAGCCAGGCGACAAAGTCAGCAAAGGCGATGTCCTTGGACAGACGGGCAATTCCGGCAACTCCAGCGAGGCCCATCTGCATTTTCAGCTGTCTGACGGTAAGGATTTGTTCACCTCATCAGCGATTGCAGTGAAATGGGAAGGCGGCATTAAGCCTGTGCAGGGGGAAACGATTGGCTCCGCAGAATAAGACAACATAAGCAAACAGCTGCAAGCATCGGTCTTCTCAGACCCTGCTTGCAGCTGTTTTTTCTCACGATCTTATGCGCCAGACGGACTCATATTTTTACGGTATTTTTCAATGAAACCGGATTAAACGTTTATAGACGAATGTGGTCTTGCGATAGCCCTGCTCCTCATAATGCGATATAGGAGCATCAAGCTGCTGGCCCATCTTGAACAGCGCTTCCGCCTCCAGCATCAGCTGCTCTCCTATCCCTTGGTCCAAATATTCCGGATGTACGATAAGCCCGCCAATATAGGGAACGTCCCCTCGCACATGCAAATGAATCGAACCGACGATGGCGTCGCCCTCCACAACCGCTTTGAGAAAAATATGGTCTTGAAACTGCTTTCTTATAGCCGCCAAGGACGTAATGGAAGGCTCCAGCCTGTATGCTCCGAATCGTCCGGCAAGACCTCTGCCTGCTGCTTGCTTCAGTGCGATAAGGGCTTCGGCATCGGATACAAGCGCTATTTTTATTATCATCTGCTCTATCACCTCTTTGAGCGTACAATCTTCTTTAAACCATTTATTATTTATTATATAAAATAAAACTGAACTGATTCTGAACACTTCTCCTCTTCCATCAGGTAAATAAAGAAGCAGAGCAAGAGAACTGCTTTTCTCTTGCTCTGCTTCTTGCTCTTACTCTGCTTTCTCTTGATCTGCTTTCTCTTGATCTGCTTTCTTTCGCTCTGGATTCTCTTGATCTGCTCGATCTGGTTGTTGAGTTGGTCCGCTTAATCTAAGTAATCTGCTTTGGCTATTAACCAAACTGTGCCTGATGGAGCCTGCTGTAAATGCCGCCTTGGTGAACAAGCTCCTCATGACGGCCCTGCTCCTCAATGCCTTGTGGAGTAACGACGACGATGCGGTCGGCGTTTTTGATCGTTGCCAATCGGTGCGCAATAACGAGCGTCGTCCGGCCCTCCGACAGCTCAGCCAGCGACTGCTGAATAATCAGCTCCGTCTCTGTATCAAGCGCCGACGTAGCTTCATCCAAAATCAGAATCGGCGGATTTTTCAGGAACATTCTTGCAATCGACATCCGCTGCTTCTGCCCACCGGACAGCTTGACCCCACGCTCGCCAATGACCGTATCCAGCCCTTCCGGCTGCGTACGAATAAAATCATCCAGGCGCGCTCTTCGAGCCGCTTCCCATATTTCTTCCTCGGTGGCACCGAGCTTGCCGTAGAGAATATTTTCACGAATCGAGCCCGAGAACAAAAATACATCCTGCTGCACAATGCCGATTTGGCTGCGCAGCGATAGCAGCTTGATCTGGCGAATATCGACGCCGTCCACCGTAATGGAGCCTTCATTCAGCTCGTAAAAACGCGGCAGCAGGCTGCACAGCGTTGTTTTCCCCGCACCCGAAGGCCCGACAAAAGCGACCGTTTCCCCTTTGCCGACAGTCAGGCTTATGTTATTGAGCACCTTCTCCTCGCCTTCATAGCCGAAGGAAACATTTTGGAAGCGAATGTCGCGCTTAAGCTCGCCCATCGCCACCGCATTCGGCGCATCGGCAATATCCGGCTCAATATCGAGCAGCTCCACATAACGCTTGAAGCCGGCAAAGCCTTGCGGATAGCTTTCAATAATCGCATTAATTTTCTCAATTGGCTTGAAGAAGACGTTCGTCAGCAGCAAAAAGCCGATAAATTCGCCGTACGTCAGCTCGTTCTGAATAACAAACCAAGTGCCGCATACCATGACGAATACGGTAACTAAGCGCATCATCATGTAGCTGATCGTTCCGTTTTGCGATATGAGCTTATAGCTAAGCAGCTTCGTCAGACGGAAACGGCTGTTGTTCGTGTTAAACTGCTCTTTCTCATACGACTCATTAGCAAACGCCTGAACGACGCGAATACCGCCAACATTATCCTCTACCCGGGCATTGAAATCGCCAATATCGGTAAACAGCTGATGAATGGCGCTCGTCATTTTGCGGTTGAAATAAATAACGAACCAAATAATGACCGGCACGACGATAAAAGTCATCACCGCAAGCTTCCAATTAATGAGCATCATCAGCACGAAAGAGCCTGCCAGCGTCATAACAGCGATAAATAAATCCTCTGGTCCATGATGCGCCATCTCGCCGATCTGCATCATATCGTTGGTTAGACGCGTCATTAAATGCCCCGTCTTCGTATTGTCGAAAAACTTGAAGGACAGCTTCTGAATGTGCTCAAACAGCTTTTTGCGCATATCTGTCTCGATGTTAATACCGAGCATATGCCCCCAATAATTTACGACAAATAACAGCAGCGTATTAACAATGTACAAGGCCAGAAGCGCCAGCGACGCCCACAAGATGATCATCCATTCTCCCTTTGGCAGCAGATCATCTACAAACCGGTTGACTACTAGCGGAAAAGCGAGCTCTAGCAGCCCGGCCAGCACCGCACAGCCAAAATCCAGCATGAACAGCCCTCTATAAGGCTGGTAATAAGAAAAAAAACGACGTATCATGAGCTTGCTCCAATCCCCCTTATCATCTGTCTCTTTAAAAATATATAGAAAACAGCGTTGGGAGACAATGGATTATTGTAGGTTTGGCTTGGAGGATTTCAGAAATGTGTACCAAAACACTTTTTAGTTTATTTATTCTTTTCTGTCTGATAGATGGAAACCAAGGTCGCTACTACTTTATATGTCCTAAACCAACTGTTTAAGAATTTTTCGATGATTGGCTTTTAATCCTTCAGTATTCTTCAATTTCGATTCTATCTCTCTTGCGTCGTGAAACGGTTTTAACAAACTAGGTCTTCGGGATACATAACCGTTGCTTAAATAATAATTAATCGTAACAAATGGAGCATCCGCATTTAATACTGTTTCAATAACCTTATATAGTTTTTCAGGATTACGTGATATTGCCTTGAAAGAGTCTGTGAAGAAAAAAGATTGCTCACCACTTTTAACTGTTTCAAGAATTTCATTTAGCGAAGGACCTATTTTAGAGTCCATCCCACTTTGATTTTCAATTTCGATATTCTTATCATTATTAGTTTCACAATTAAGATGTGAAATGCTATGTTTTTTATCTTTTTGAAAATTCACATAAGTTTTGCACTTACTAAGATAATTCATAACCTCCCATGCTAGTGGGTACTTAAAGGGAAGCTCCTCAAAAGGATCTTCTTGCGGTTTTCCCACTTCTTGAGCTTTAATATTTAAATCATATTTTGATAAAAAGCTTATTGCATCAGAAGTAATAACCCTAACCTGTAGATCAGAAATAATCGGCTTTGTTAAACCTAACCCCCTTGCCGCTAACAATGTACTAGCAGCATCTTCTAACAAACTATTCCTTATCCCCACTACTACAAGTGAATTAACACCAATGTTAGATCCCGGTTGGTAATACGTTGCCTCTTCAATTCCATGCATTAGCAGCGTATTACGATACTCTTCATCTCTCCATCTATATAAAATAGATGAAAGTCTATTATGTATATCAATAGATATTTTCGAAGTCACCTCTTGATTAGCATCAAGACTGTTAACCAAAGGAATGAAGTTATTTTCAATATATAAATCTACAATGTTACTCATACAATCTCCTTTCTACGTCTAAAAATTTATATAAATCATGTAGCAACTAGCTTGTGCTTTCAGTCCTATTAACTCCCAAAAGATATTTTCTTAATAGCACAACTTTCAATTCCCATTAAAAATAAGTATAATATTTATCTATTATAACACTTTTATCCAGAGGAGACTTAGACATGTTCGCTCTTAATATGACAGACTCAAAAAATGACAGCATTCAGTTGTACACATCGGTCACTCATAGAACTTTCAATGAATATCTAGAATATCCTGAATTTGAAGAAAATTTTGATTTCTCACCCATTAGGCATGGTATTAAATTAGTAGCATCTTTAGATATGATATTAGAAGAAACAAATGCACAAGATATAGAAGAAAAACTGAAAGCAGAATACCATTTAGATAACGAAAGTAACGAATTAGTTATTGCGAGTATCAGCATTAGGGTCTGTCAATAATTTTGTGTAAACGCTCTTGAAGCAAAAATTAACGGAGGTGCTGACCGATCCGTTCAGGGAAAAAGACGGAGAGCTGGAGGAGCANGGGTCTGTCAATAATTTTGTGTAAACGCTCTTGAAGCAAAAATTAACGGAGGTGCTGACCGATCCGTTCAGGGAAAAAGACGGAGAGCTGGAGGAGCATTTGTCCCCAATTCTGCACACGGCCTGTCCACTTTCGGGTAACGTCCATCGTAGCCAAATAAAGCATTTTGAGGAGGGACTCGTCGGTGGGGAAAATGCTTTTTCCCTTTGTCACTTTCCGAAGCTGACGGTGGTAGCTCTCAATCATATTGGTCGTATAAATGAGTTTACGAATCTCAGGNTCGGTGGGGAAAATGCTTTTTCCCTTTGTCACTTTCCGAAGCTGACGGTGGTAGCTCTCAATCATATTGGTCGTATAAATGAGTTTACGAATCTCAGGTGGATATTTAAAATAGGTGGCGAGTTCATCCCAGTTGGTACGCCAGGAGCGCACCATGAGCTGGTATTTGCTTCCCCATTGCTCTTCAAAGCGATCTAATTCGAGCAGGGCGGCTTCTTCGGTTACCGCTTTGTAGATCGGCTTTAAGTCAGCCGTTACCTTTTTCAGATCCTTGTACGAGACGTAACGGATGGAGTTGCGGATTTGGTGAATGATGCATTTCTGAATCTCGGCATTCGGATAGCAGGCAGAGATCGCCTGAGAGAAGCCCGTGAGGTTATCCACACAGGTGATCAGAATGTCCTGTACACCACGGTTTTTAAGTTCGTTTAATACACTAAGCCAAAATTTAGCGGACTCATTTTCCCCAATCCACATGCCTAATACGTCCTTGTTGCCATCTAAATCAATGCCAATGACCATGTAGGCTGCCTTGTTCACAATGGCTCCGTCTTGTTTCACTTTGTAATGAATCGCATCCATAAATACGACCGCGTAGATGCCCTGCAACGGCCGATTCTGCCATTCTTTAATGAGGGGGACGATTTTGTTCGTCACGTTTGAGATCATCGTGGGAGAGACGTCTATCCCGTATAGTTGGTGGAGATGATCTTGAATATCTCTTGTGCTGACACCTTTTGCGTACATCGCGATGATTTGATCCTCAATACCGGTGACGGTTGATTGGTGCTTCTTCACAATAACGGGCTCAAACTCGCCATGACGATCACGAGGGACGGCAATCTCCACCTCGCCGTATTCACTTGTTACTGTCTTTTTCGTTTTCCCGTTTCGGCTATTGCGTGTCGCTTTGCTTTTCACATCATGCTTCTCATAGCCCAGCTCCGTGTCGAGCTCAGCCTCTAGCATGGATTGCAGCGTCTCTGCAAATAGCTCCTTCAATAAATGCCTTCACTTGTTCCTTATTGAATCTCGCCATCGGTGCCATCCTCTCAAACCAGCCTTTCTTCTATTGTAATAGGGTTTGAGAGTTTACACAGAATATTTTACAGACTCCAGCATTACTGAATTTCCGGCTGAATGGAAAGAACATATGGAAGATTCGTGGTCCATGTGGTTAGACACACTGGATGAAGACCATTGTATTATAGGCAACCGGGCCGATCAGATTGAGGAGCACGATTTATATAATGATCCCTTTTCATTTGGAAGTCTATTCTACATAAGACGAGTCGATGTACATCCAAAGTTTCGGGGACAACACACAGGTATTAATTTAATTCAATATACTTTTAAAAATCTTATTAGAAACGCAAATGGAATGGTATTCTTATTTGCAAAACCAATGCAATCCACCCTCTCTAAAAAGAAAGAGACTTTTAAAAGCCACGCAAGGCTTGCTAAATACTATGAAAAATGCGGTTTTAAAAGAGTATCACAGAAAAAAGCAGATGCTATTTTGATGGAGACAAATTTGCAGGATTTGGTTGAACACAATTGAAATAGAAGAAAACAGAATTGTGTTCTCACAATATTTTCAGATAAAGCAATTAAAATAGCGCCTGTTCAAGGCGCTTTTACTTTTCTTAAATCCTGACATCGTTTCTTTCTAAAATCTAGGATGTGTATGCAAACGTAAGCGAGCCAAATCCCGATAGATGCAAGCGTCAAACATACTCCCGCAACCACCGCGAATGCAACCCGCATGAATGTGAACCTACTTACCAAAAGGCAACCTCGCGCTCCTCGTTCCAGGGGTTTGCTTCCTGCACAAGGACACAAACGTAGATTTGGAGGACACAGCAGCCGCTATTTCAACCGAATCGCTGGTTTTGGCATAGGCGCGGACTCAGGAGCCGCTAATGCGCTGCCCATCATCATTTTGAGAGGATTATGAAGGCAATAGCGGATTTCCTGTCCGCTTAAGGTCCAAAATGGGATCAAAATCCAGAATAGCGGAATCTCAGTCCTTCAGAAGAGGAGTTGAGCCCCACAAGCTGCGTATTCTTAGCCACAGCGTTCTCTGCAACTGTGTTCTTAGCAACAATCGCATGCTGTGGCTCCATAAACCTTGAAATGTCAGAGAAGATGAGCCTCTAGTATGCATTTAGCAAGGTGTAGCAAGAAGAGCTCCAGTTTGCATACACATCCTAGCTAATAAAAAAATCGATTGACAGCGCTTCCCATAAAATGCTACTATCTTCTCCCTGTCATTTTAACAACGTGAGGAGGAAAGCACTTGATTGAGGTTAACGGAATAAGCAAGTCGTTCCTGGTGTCGAAGCGGCCGCCGGGCCTGGCGCATGCGGTAAAATCGCTTTTTCGGAGGGAATATACGGTCGTGGAGGCGCTGCAGGATATTTCATTCACGATTGGCTCCGGTGAAATTGTCGGGTATATCGGCCCGAACGGAGCAGGGAAATCGACGACAATTAAGACGATGAGCGGCATTCTCGTACCGGATAGCGGGACGTGTTCGATTATGGGGTACACCCCTTGGAAGGATCGCGTTTCATATGTGAAAAATATCGGCGTCGTGTTTGGACAGCGCTCGCAGCTATGGTGGGACGTTCCGGTATTGGACTCCTTCGAGCTGCTGCGCGACATCTATCGCACTCCCCCACTGGAATATCGGGCTACTCTGGCATTGCTCGTAGAAACGCTGGATTTACAAGCGCTGCTGCACACTCCCGTTCGCCAGCTCAGTCTTGGACAGCGCATGCGCTGTGAAATTGCTGCTTCGCTGCTGCACAGTCCCAGCCTGCTGTTTCTCGATGAACCGACGATCGGGCTCGATGCCGTATCCAAAATCGCCGTCAGGCAGTTCATTAAAACGATCAATGAAGAAAAAGGCGTTACCGTCATTTTGACGACCCATGATATGTTTGATATTGAGGCACTCGCGAGCCGCCTGCTGCTCATCGGCAAAGGCAAGCTGCTTTATGACGGCACCGTGCAGGGGCTGCGCAGCCGCTATGGCGGAAAAGTTGAGGCGCCGCAAGCTTCACAGCTGGAACAGGCATCCGCTTCAACGTCTGAACGGGGCCATTCTAACGACAGCCTGTCCATTGAAGACATTGTCGTGCAAATGTACAAGGAGTACGCACTATGATTAAACCTTACTACGCCGTACTCAGGTTGCGGCTCAGCAACGGGCTGCAATACCGTGCCGCCGCATACGCCGGCATCGGGACGCAGTTTTTTTTCGGCTTTATTTTCATTATGGTGTTTGAAGCCTTTTATGCCCAGACCAGTGCCGCCGCACCACAGATGAGCCTCTCCGAGGTTGTCGCCTATTGCTGGCTCAAGCAAGCGTTCCTTGCCTTCATCGTTTTATGGCTGCGAGACAATGAACTGTTTCAGCTCATTACAAGCGGCAATATTGCCTATGAGCTGTGCAGGCCCAGTGGCATTTACGGCCTCTGGTATGCCAAGCTGCTCGCCCAGCGGCTGTCCAGCGCTTTGCTTCGCTGCCTGCCGATATTGCTGGTCAGCGTCTTTCTGCCTCAGCCCTACAGGCTTGAGCTGCCGCCTGACTTTGCCGCCTTTTTCCTATTCGTCTGCTCGCTTATCATAGGGCTGTTTCTGATCGTGGCCATCTCCATGCTCATTTATATTTCCGTATTTATTACGATGTCTCCGGCCGGCTCCCTGCTGATGTTCAGCGTGTTTGGCGAGTTTTTCGCCGGCATGATTATTCCGGTGCCGCTTATGCCGGATTGGATGCAGCGGATCGTCTACGCTCTGCCCTTCCACTGGACCGTTGACTTCCCCTTTCGCGTCTACACTGGCAACATTTCCACGCTAGATGCCGGAACGGGACTGCTGTTTCAGCTGCTGTGGCTCGCTGCCCTTATTTTCCTTGGCAAAATCGCGATGAACAAGGCGCTGCGACGCGTCGTTGTACAAGGAGGCTGATGCGGCGATGACGCTTTATTTTAAATACATGCTGCTGCTGTTCAAAGCGCAAATGCAGTACCGCGCTTCTTTTCTGCTTCTCGTGCTTGGACAATGCTTAACGCCATTTACCGTATTTGCCGGGCTATATTTCATGTTCGAGCGTTTCGGGGAAATGAAAGGCTGGAGCTTTTACGAGGTGCTGCTGTGCTTTGCTGTGACGCATATGGCTTTCTCTATTACCGAATGCTTTGCACGCGGATTTGATATGTTCTCCTCGCTAGTCGTCAGCGGAGATTTCGACCGGCTGCTCGTTCGGCCGCGCGGCACCATTATTCAGGTGCTGGGCTCCAAATTTGAATTTTCTCGCGTCGGACGGCTGCTGCTCGGAATTGTGGTTCTCGTCTGGACGATCATGAATCTGGACATTCCATGGTCGCCGCTTAAAATAACGGCGCTCGTGCTGATGGAAGCAAGCGGCGTCATTATTTTTGCCAGCATCTTTATTTTGTGCGCTTCGTTCAGCTTCTGGACCGTGCAGGGACTGGAGATCGCTAATATTTTAACCGATGGCGGGCGGGAAATGACGCAATATCCGCTGAGCATCTACCATCGGCGCATTCAGCAATTTTTCACCTTCATTATCCCGTTCGGCTGTGCCAACTATTTGCCGCTGCAATACATACTCGGCCGCGAGGCAAGCCCGATGTATGCTTTTCTGCCGCTGGCAGGGCTGCTGTTTCTTGCACCCTGTCTGCTCATCTGGCAAATTGGCGTTCGGCGCTACCGCTCGACCGGGTCCTAGTGCTGCGGAATAAGCAGCTGGTTACTGAGCCGCCGGATAAATGCGATAGGCATCACGGCCAGCCGCGCCCGGTGCGTCCGGTACATTGACTGTATCAGCTGCTTCGGTTAATTGGGGAGCTGCACCATCCAGCTTGGACAATGTCCAACCGTAAGAAAGCACCGAGGCAAGCTGGTCAGCTTCAGCGTTCGTCAGCCAAGCATGGACCGATTCGCCTCCTGGCTCCAACAGAAGCTCCGCTTCTTGCTGAAAAGCAACTTTAATCCAGCTGTGAATGCCGCGAATCGTATTGTATTTTATTTGATAGCCCTCGTTCACAGCCTGTGCAAACAGCTCCGCATCGCTGCTGGCTAAAGCATTCAATAGGCTGTAGTCAAATTGAAAGGGGCTCGTATCTACGGGTAAATCGCCCTCATGCACCTTGCGAATCAATTGTTCATTCGTCCAGCCATAGGACTTAAGCGATTCCAGCAATAGCGCATCCCATTGCGATAGTTTAATAACCGTTCCTGTCTTTGCATCCATGTTATTCGTCTCCTTTATCTGTGCTAACGCTTGTCCTTATATGAGTAAAGAGATTGCCCCGACCATCACGAAGGAGGGGGGCAATCTCTTTCTATTATTTAGCTGCTGCGCCTGCTTGGTAGGCGTTCAAAAACTCTTTTACTTTTGCCGGATCAGCCTTCAGCTCAAGGCCTGTTTTCACAAGCGGGCTAAGCGTAGAAATAGCTTTAAATTTATTGCCGCCGTAATAGGCTAAAAACTCATCCTGATTGATCGAATAAAGCACCGCTTTTCTCAAATCTGCGCTTTCTGCAACCGGACGGTTTTTCGTATTAAACAGCAGGTACGAAGCCGCGTTGCTCGGAAGCGTCTGGAGCGCCAGCTTGCTGTCGCCCTTCACAATGTCAAACTTCGTTTCAGGCACGCTGTAATAAAGATGAATTTCGCCGCTGCGCAGTGCAGACAATGCACTATCGGCATCTTTAATAAAGCGAACCTTAATCACCGTAATTTTCGGCTCATGCTTCGTGCCCTTCATGTAGCCAGGGTTTTTATAGAAGACAGCTTCATAGTCGTTTTTGTGAGCCAAGATGTAAGGTCCGCTTGTGTACAGCGTATTGTTGTACTGGCTGCCCTCGGTTACCGTGTTTTGGTCGCCGTAAGGAATATCCTTGTTCACATCGAATTTGGCTACATCGTACGTATTAATTTTTTCTACCTGCTTCTTGGATACGATACCCGCAGATTGGTGGGCCAAATAATTCAGCACTTGCGGGAATGGCACCGTTGTTGTCAGCTTCACAACCTGGTACTTGCCTTCCTTGCTATTTGCTTGTGCTTTATCCGACACGAGCTCGGAAATTTTGGCATCGAGCCCTTTTTCCAGTTCATTTTTCACATTACCGCTGCCGCTCGACAGCTTTACAGACTCAAGCGCTGCCGGGTCAGTGATCAGCTCGACATTTTTAATATGCTCGTGCAGGGTATACGTCCGGTGGTCAGGAACGGAATCTTTATTTTTGGCGCGATCCAGCGAGAAAATAACGTCGTCGGCGCCTACACGCTCGCCAGAATCGGCAACAAGCTTGTCTTTAATTTCCGCGAAATGAATATCATCACGCAAAATGAAATAATAATCGGAATTGCCTTCGGCAATCGCAAAATTATACGACAATGAGCCTTCCGCCGTCAGCTTGTCGTCATCGGTCAGGTTCAGCAGGCGCACGTATTGGTTCGTGTTGATAATGTTAATGGAGCCGTCATTGCCTTTAATCGGGTCAAGCGAAGTCAAGGTCGCCATGGCCGATTGCAGCACCAACGCTTCCGTATTGCGCTTGGATGCATCTTTAAAATCCAGCTCTTCCCACGGGAGCGATCTAGACTTCGATAGGCGAACGCTGTCCTTGTTCAGCACTTCCTGATTAAACGCTTGCGATTTAAGCGAGCTGTAAAGCGGAGCAATATAGGCGTTGTCAAAAACGAGCTTTTGCTCCAATTGTTTATACGTTTCTGTGTATTGATCCGGTGTTTGTGTGGAAGCCGTATCAATGAGGGCATCAATGTCCTTGTCGCTCATAATGCTATAGTCACCGCCGGTTTTAAACAGCGAGCGAACCGCATAGTCCGGGTTTCCCGTTACTGTCGTCCAGCTCGACAACGCTATATCATAGTTGCCAGCATCCTGTTGTGCTTTAAACGTACCGTAATCGGCTTGAATGTTCAGCTTTACGTTAAAGCCGTTTTTCGCCAGCTGGTCACGTACAATGTTCAGATCAGCCTCATTGCTGCTCATTCCGAGCAATTCAATATCAACCGGCTTGCTGTCGACAACCGCCTCTGCGCCTTCCGTCGCTTGCGGCGTGCTGGCAGCCTCATCCTTCGTCGTCAATGTGCAGCCGCTCAGCATAATAGCCAAACTGAGCAGAATGAGTGAAAATAGCTTGCTTGTGTGTTTCATGTTTCTCTCTCCTCTTGTCATTATTCTATAGTCTATAAGTTAACTCACATTCGCACATCGCCCATACATCGTTTCGTAACGTAGCTTTGGATAGAATATGAATGAGGTTACAGCAAATATAAAAGCAAATACAGCTGCAATTGCAGCTTTAGCACTGCCCTAATCCAGCTTCGGATCTAATGTATCCCGCAGGCCGTCGCCGAGAAAATTAAACGACAGCACGAGCGCAATAATCGCCAGCCCCGGATAAATCGCCGTATAGGCGTGGGTTTCCAGATAAGCACTGCCCAGCCGCAAAATATTGCCCCATTCCGGTATATGCGGCTCGACGCCCAAACCGAGGTAACTTAAGCTGCTCGTTGAAATAACGGCTGTGCCTATCGTAAGCGTCGATTTCACAATCATCGGAGCAATAGCGTTCGGCACAATATGCTTGAACAAAATAACGAAGTCTCCTGAGCCGAAAGCCCGCGCAGCCTGTACATATTCGAGCGTCGAAACGAGCAGCACATTCGCCCGCATCGTTCGGGCATAGGTCGGAATAGCGCCGATACTGAGCGCTAATATCAAATTAGTCGTGCTGGCGCCAAAAGCGGCAATGATCGCAATAGCCAGCAAAATGCCTGGAATGGCGTACAGCACATCGAGTGCACGCATGATGATGTTATCTGCATGGCGGCCGTAATAGCCGGACACCGCACCCAGCACACCGCCGATTAGGACGGGAATGAGCGTCGATAAAAAGCCGACAATCAGCGATATTCTAGCACCGAATACGATGCGTGAAAGCAAATCCCGGCCGAAATTGTCCGTCCCCAGCGGATAAGCGAGATTTGGATGCTGCAAAATCGCTCCATAATTATTATCGATAGCCATTCCATAATCAAAGATCAAATAGCTGGTGACCGACAAGGTCAGCAGGAACAAAATAAAGAGCAGTCCCAGCATCGACGTTGAGCTTCTGGACAGCCGCTCCACCACATCGCTAAGCCGTGAGCCGGATGTAAAGCTTCGATCCCGCAGCTTGGCGATAAGCAGCAAGCCGAGGAACAGCGCGAACAGATTGCCGCTCACTGCCGTTGCGATTAGAATCAAGGCGACCAACCACATCCAGCGCGGCAATTCCGCCTTGTCAGCGTATTTGGCAACGAGCAGCAGACTCGCAAGCTGGGCCAACGCCGAGATGAGAAGCAGCAGCATGCCAAGCAAAAATGTATTCGCCACATAAGGCTTGAACAAATTTAGAGCAGATACGGCGAGCACTAGCAACGTAGTTAGCAAGGTATAAACCGCAAGCGTATAAGCTGCGCTCTTCTTCCGTTTAATGAGCTGGAATGCTGCGGTGGCAATGAACACATTCGCCGTCGCCAGGCTGAGCAGCAGCACATAGCCGAGCGCTCTAGTCGAGCGGCGAAGCTCGCCGCCCCCTTTAAGCAAATCGCGCCGAATGAACGCCCATACTGCAAGCTGCAGCAGCGCAAAAACGAAATAGGCAGCGCTTAGGGCCAGTCCCCCCGGCTTGAACGAAGCGTCGGCAGGCGTATAGCTACTGAGCAGCAGTACAAGCGCCAAAGCCAGGGAGACAATGCCAGCGAAGCTGGACTGGCTGTACTCCAGGCTGGATTTTAATTTAAATCGAATTTGCTGCTTGTTTATGAAAACATTGGACACGGATAGCACCTGCTTTAGTATTGTTTCATTTTGGAGCGAATTCTCGGGTCAAAGAAGGCGTAAAGCAGATCCACAATGACGTTAATAACCGATATCGTAATTGCCGTGTAGACAACCCCGCCCATAATGGCCGGAATATCCGGAATAAACTGCTTGTCCACAATATAGCTCCCAATCCCGCTAATATTGAACACCTTCTCCGTCACTGCCGCCCCGCCAAGCATCGCGCCAAATTGCAGCCCAATCACCGTAATAATTGGAATGAGCGCATTGCCTACAGCATGCTTCCAAATGACCTGCCGGCGGGCCAGCCCTTTCGCTTTGGCGGTCGTAATATAATCCTCATGAATAACCTCCAGCGTCGAAGATCGAGTCATGCGCGCAACAGCCGCCGTCAGACCTGTACCTAGAACAATGATCGGCATAATCGCCGACAGCGCATTTTGCGGATTATAAGTTGCTGGCAGCCAGGATAGCTTAATTGAAAAATTCAAAATAAAAATCAATCCTTGCCAGAAATTCGGAATCGACAGCCCTAGCAAAGCAATGAACATAAAGGTGTAGTCGAAAAAGGAGCCTGGCCTCGTTGCCGAAATAATGCCGATTGGCAAAGCAATCAATACGGCGATCAACGTCGATACGAAGGTGAGCGTCAGCGTAACCGGAAATTTGCCGGCAATAGCTGTCGTTACACTTTCATTGCCTGCGAAGGAACGGCCCAGATCAAAGGTCAATATGCCCTTAATCGTATTCCATAGCTGAACAAGATAAGGTTGATCCAGCCCATACAGCTGGTTAAACGCCGCAATTTGCTCCGCGGTAGCCGTTTCTCCCAATATGTTGGCTGCTGGATTCATTGGCGAAATATATAAAATCGTAAAAACTAACAAGGCTACACCGAAAATAACAAATATCGCCATAATCAGACGCTCGGCAATATATTTCACATACGGGTTCGCATAAAGCGCCATAATGGCGTACATCAGCAGGCCAGGAATAAACGATAATACGAAAAATGCGGGCCGCTTGAGCAGGGAGTCAAACGTATCGCTGAACGTCAGCTTCCCTTGCGGCTCCTCCGATAGCCGTTCCAATACGCGGGCGGCAAGCTGCTCTTTAAATTTAGCGGCAGCGATTCGCCTCGCTTCCTGCTCCGTTTTGTGTGCGCCGGGCGTCTGACCGAAAAATTGCTGCTTGCGCTGCAACTGATCCAGCGCCTCCGCCAGCAGCTTGTCCATGCTGCCTGCTTGCAGCAGCTCTTGTCTCGTCTCTTCCTCAAGCCGGCGATAGCCAAACCGGGCTTTGCGATATACATAAACCGCGAATACGAATGCGGATACGGGTGCGCCTGCAATAAGCAGCAGCAGCCTGTAGGCTGGATGCTGAAGCATTTTACGATAGACAGCAGCCGCCCAGTCTGTGATGCCATTTCCAATTTTCAAGTCTTGCACCGTCAAGCCTGTCCGCTCCTTTTAATTCAGCATTTTAATTGCATTATTCCGATAGATATAGTAGATTTTATTTTAAGGAATACAAAATGTCAACATTCTACTAAATATGATTTGCACAGGTGACGATATGAAACCATTATTACAAGTCAATCATTTGTCCGTTTCCTTCTTTTCTCGCGATTCAGAGGTTGAGGCGGTACGCGGGGTAAGCTTCGAAGTGCATCCAGGGGAAACGCTCGGCATCGTAGGCGAATCGGGCAGCGGCAAAAGCGTAACCGCCCGCACGATCATGCGCTTGCTCCCTTCTCCCCCCTCCATCGTCAAAGGCGGCGAGGTGTTGTTTCAAGGCGATAATCTCGCTCATAAATCAGAGCACGAAATGGAGAAAATACGCGGCAAGGATATCGGCATGATTTTTCAGGACCCGATGTCTTCGCTCAATCCGACGATGCGTATCGGCCGGCAAATTGAAGAAAGCTTAATCAAGCATCGCAAGCTTGGCAAGCAGGAGGCCCGCAAAGCGGCAATTGAAATGCTGGATATGGTTGGAATAGCTGATAGCGAGTCCCGCTACTATCAATATCCCCATGAATTTTCCGGCGGCATGCGGCAGCGGGTGATGATTGCGATTGCCCTTGCCTGTAGGCCTTCGCTGCTCATCGCAGACGAGCCTACGACTTCACTAGATGTAACGATTCAGGCGCAAATTTTGCAGCAAATGAAGGAATTGCAGCAGCAGCTCGGAACGTCCATTATATTGATCACGCATGATTTGGGCGTTGTAGCGGGGATGTGCGACCGCGTAGTCGTCATGAAGGATGGAGAAATCGTGGAGAGCGGCACGACGGAGCAAATTTTCGCAAATCCGCAGCATCCTTATACGGTGAAGCTGCTTCACGCCCTGCCGCGTCTCGATGAGAAGAAGAAGCCAAAGCCGAAGCCGTTGCTAGCCCGTCCGGAGGACAATGTTCCGCTGCTGCAGGTGCGCTCGCTCAGGCAGCACTTCGACCTCGGCAAAGGCCAAATCGTTAAGGCGGTTAACAATGTAAGCTTTGATATTCAAGCTGGCGAGACGCTTGGCGTCGTTGGCGAATCAGGCAGCGGCAAGTCGACGACAGGCCGCACGATATTGCGGTTAAACGAAGCGACTGGCGGGGAAGTGCTATACCGGGGCATTCCGCTCCAGCATTTAAACCGGGCCGAGATGAAGCAAATGCGGCGGCATATGGGCATTATTTTTCAAGATCCCTATGCTTCGCTTAACCCGCGCCTGCGCATTGTCGATATTATCGGCGAGGCGCTGGACGCTCATGGCCTAACGAAGGGCAAGGCAAACCGTCTCAAACGCGTAGAGGAACTGCTGGAATTGGTCGGGCTGAACGCCTCCCATGCCCTGCGCTATCCGCATGAGTTTTCCGGCGGGCAGCGGCAGCGCATTGGCATCGCCCGCACGCTGGCGGTCGAGCCGGAATTTATCGTCTGCGACGAGCCGCTGTCTGCCCTTGACGTCTCGATTCAGGCGCAAATTGTGAAGCTCTTGGAGGAGCTTCAACAGCGGCTTGGCCTGACTTACCTGTTTATCGCCCATGATCTATCCATGGTTAAGCATATTAGCGACCGGGTCGCGGTTATGTATAAGGGCAAAATTGTTGAGCTGGCTGAAAGCGAGGAGCTGTATTCGAATCCGCTCCATGCCTATACGAAGTCGCTGCTCGCAGCTATCCCGGTTCCTGATCCTGCGATTGAGTCGAAGAAGCGGCTGCTGCCGCATACAGAGGCAGCCAAAGCCGATCCGTACGGACTGGAGCATTCTTCCTTTATTGAAGTGAAGCCGGGACATTTTGTCGCCGTTGCAGGAGCTTAAGCTTCCGGATCAGCCTTAGCATAGGTTTATTAAATAAACAGCCAGCACTAGCCGAAAATAGACGGCAGGTGTTGGCTGTTTAGCGTTCTTTTTCATGGAAACGGGGCTGTGTCTCCATTTGGCATCCTGTGTGCAGGCAAGGTTAATGGATATTACCCGCGGCCTTCAGCCTCTCCGCAATGGCAGCAAAATCCTCAGCGGAAATGCCCGGCGCGAATTCCTCCTCCACCTCTGGATATTCCGGTACAGGCACGCCCTTCGGCAACCCATGAATAACCTCAAGCGGCTGCCCATCCTCTGGATGCGTGCCCTTCCAAATTTGGTCAATCGTTTTAAAATCATTATCGCTGTACGTATAAAGCTTCGTATGAACGCCTTTCTCCTCATACTTGCGCGCTTCATTGAATGCTTTGTTATTAAGAGAAGGAATTGGAATCAGCTTCGTCACATCGACGCCGGTCGCCACTTGCAGCGCTTTCGCATACGCCACGACATGGACACCGCCCCGTACGAGCAAATAGCCGACTACTTCACGCGCAGCCGGATGGGAGGTCATTTCATACACCTTCATTTTATGGGTTCTGGCGCCAACCTCCAGGAAGAAATTATGCAGCAAATCCTCGACCAAATTTCCGCTGTTGAATACATGCTCGCCCGTCCACGGCCGCCCCATTGAATCAACGGGCAATGCGCCTTGTCCGCCAGACAGGAAAGGAAGCGACATCCGCCAGTCCTTAACGGATTTCAGCGGCGATTCATCCGGCTTGCCCGGTGTCGTGGAGCCATGCAAGCAATGGTTAATCGCGTGGGAGACGAGCTCGACATGGCCTAGCTCCTCCGCCGTAATGCTCGTAACCAAATCATAAAACGGGCGCAGCTTCGTTTTCGAGCGAAAATTAAACGACTGGTACAAATAGTTGCTCAGCGTAGACATTTCGCCAAATTTTCCGCCCAGCAGCTCTTGCACCGCAGCCGCCGCGTTCGGCTCAGGCCGCCCGACATTCGGAATTTCGATCAACACTTCATCCAAGCGTTTGAACATGCTTTACCCTCCATCATTGTCAGTATCAGACTTCTCTGACAGCGCCAATAAGTTGCGACGCTTTATTATTTGCTGGATCAGGGAACGATATCCGTAATGGAGAACAATGGGAGAATGAAGCTGGTTTTTTATGGCCCTTGTTTTCTAAACTCTGTCGGAGACAGGCCCGCTATTTTCTTGAATTGCTTTGAAAAATAAAACAGGTCATTAAAGCCCGCCTGCTCGGCGACCTCGCTAACGCTGAGCGTTGAATCGGCCAGCAGCTCCTTCGCTTTTTCGATTTTCAAACGAGCGATGTATTGAATCGGCGGCACGCCCATTTGCTCCTTGAACATTCTTATAAAATAGTTCGGATGCAGGCACGCCCGCTTTGCCAGGTCTTGAATGGTGATATCGCTGCCGCTATTCATATGGATATAGCTCAAAATTTCTGTCAGCCGCTGGGTGGCAGCCGCATTTTTCAAGCTGATGCTCTCCTCGCCCTGCTGCATAATGAACAATGAAAACAGCTCCAGCAGCTTCGCTTTTGCAAGCAGCCTGGCATAGATTGTCTGGTCGTTCGCATAAAACACCAGCTCGGCAAAAATCGTCCGTACCCGTTCCTGATCAGCAGCCGTGCACAGATAAGGCACATCCAGCAGCTTGAACAGGTTGATTTCCCCAACCTTGGCGCTGAAATGGCACCAATATTTGCGGTATGTGGCACTCCCCTCTATGACCGAATACGATTGGGGCACGCCCTCCGGCACCAGAATAAGCTCGCCTGGAGCAGGCGAATACTCCTCGTCCCCGATTTTGAGCCAGCCGCTGCCATGCTCGATGTAATAAAACTTGCTGTAATCCGGCGTAAAATCGAGATCCTGCCATTCGGTGCTGACCGTATTATGATGGGCGATAAATAGCTCCACCTGCATATGGGACAAATAATAGGCGAGCAAGGAATGAGCATTCATGGGGCAAACCCGCTTCCATGGTTAATTTTATACAAATAAAAGTTAGTGTCCCACATTCTTAATCCTGTTAACGCTTGCTAGAATAGCCATGTAGATTTCAAATCGGAAAGGACGGTAACAGAAACCATGAATAAACAAGAGTATTTGAACCAAATAGCCGCAACGATTGCGCAGGGCCCTTATCGTGACGATTGGCAATCTCTCGGCGCATTTGAGGTTCCGGCTTGGTATAAGCAAGCTAAATTCGGCATCTTCATTCACTGGGGCGTGTACGCCGTTCCGGCCTTCGGCAGCGAATGGTATCCGCGGAATATGTATATCCAGGGCAGCAAGGAATATGAGCACCATATTGCCACCTATGGCGAGCATAAAAACTTTGGTTATAAAGATTTTATCCCGATGTTCCAGGCTGAAAAATTCAACGCCGAAGAGTGGGCCGACCTGTTCCAGCGCTCGGGAGCGAAATATGTGATGCCCGTTGCGGAGCATCATGACGGCTTTCAAATGTACAAAAGCGCCATTTCCCGCTTTAACGCTTATGAAATGGGACCTAGACGGGATTTGCTGAATGAGATGAAAACCGCTTTCGAGCAAAAGGATTTGACCTTCTGCGTCTCGTCACACCGTGCAGAGCATTGGTTCTTCCTGTCGCATGGCAAGGAGTTTGAATCCGATATCCATGAACCGCTTGCGTGCGGCGA
The DNA here is from genome assembly GCF_001422685.1 of Paenibacillus sp. Leaf72. Lineage (NCBI taxonomy): Bacteria > Bacillati > Bacillota > Bacilli > Caryophanales > Paenibacillaceae > Paenibacillus > Paenibacillus sp. Leaf72. Next base: position 1,577,490 of record NZ_LMLV01000001.1, read on the forward strand.
CTTGTATTGGCCTTCTATGCCGGAGCCGGATCATCATAACTTGTATGAATCGCCACCGACGGATGAATATATGGAAGACTGGCTCATTCGCTGCTGCGAGCTGATCGATAATTATGAGCCGAAAGTTTTATATTTTGACTGGTGGATTCAGCATGCCTCGTTCAAGCCGTATTTGAAAAAGCTCGCAGCCTATTATTACAATAAATCCGCTGAGCTTGGCTTCGAGGGCATCATTAACTATAAGCATGACGCCTACATGCTCGGCAGCGCCGTTCCCGATGTGGAACGCGGACAATTCGCTGAGCTGAAGCCGTATTACTGGCAGACCGATACGGCTGTTGCCCGAAACTCATGGAGCTACACGCCTAACAATGATTATAAATCGCCGCTGGAGCTCATTCAAGATTTGGTCGATATCGTCAGCAAAAACGGCAATCTGCTGCTCAATGTTGGCCCGAAAGCCGATGGCACGATCCCGCAGGAGGATCAGGACATTTTGCTCGCGATCGGAGGATGGCTTGAGACGAACGGCGAGGCCATCTATGATACAAGCTACTGGCGCACTTATGGGGAAGGACCGACGAAGGCTGTAGAGGGACAATTTACGGACGGTAAAAGCAAAATTTTCACACCGCAGGATATCCGCTTTACCGTGAAGGGAAGCAGCCTGTATGCCACCGTACTCGTCTATCCAGAGGACGGCGAGGTTAAAATTACGTCGCTGAAGGAGAAATCCCACGATTTTCAAGGCATTATTCAGCAGATCGAAGTACTCGGCTTCGAGGAGCAGCCTGTATGGGAACGCACAGCAGAAGCACTCGTCGTGAAGACGAATGATGTTCGCAGCTCTTATCCGGTTGTGTTGAAGATTACAGTGGATTAATCAGATCAATGTATCCATTCGTCTAAAAAAAGCAAACCCACCAACAGCCGGATAAAGGCTAGCGGTGGGTTTTGCAGTTGACTCTTTTGCAAATGTTAAGGACTTTTTTGATCATCGACAATACAATCGTCCCTGTACACATAGGACATGGCTCACAGGTCGTATACAGCGTCAGTCCATTGTCCGCGATAAACCTTTTATTTTCAAGCTGGAGCATGTGGTTCCCCGCTCGTCCATTCCAATTATCCCTCCAAAAATTCACAGCAAAAAGCTTCACAGCGTAAACCATTCGTCCACTTTCTTCCGATCATAATCTAAAATCCAATCATTATACTGCTCATATATCCCCCGTAACGTCTCCACTTTTTCAGCGATAATGTCCAGTCCTCTGTCATCATAGAGATGAAAAATCGTTTTGTTCGTTTCATTAATGATATATATGTCCCCATCAATAATTGGCTCAAGACCAAGCGAACGATTTGCAATCGCCTCTAAAAGAGAATTAACGTTCAAATTTTGAAGCTTCACGCGGGCATAGTACCTTACCGTCACAATATCATCCGCATCATCCGGGCTCTTGTATCGATATTCCTGCTCTTGCTTTGATACTTCACTTATAGGAATGCCGCTAATATAATCATTGAAAGTCTTATACACATCTTTTTCAAAAAGAGTAACCGGGTGCTCGTCCCAGCTATCCATGAACAGTACAAAATAAATAAAATCCTCGCATCGATTAATCGCATTAAATAAAGCCAGCGCTCTGCTTTTGACTTTCTCAGCTCTAGCCGCAGCTTCACATATGTCTCCGCCCATTTCGAATCTAATGCCTACTGGCGCATTATAAAATATCGGGCTTTTTAAAGGCAGGCTCTTAAAATAATGCAGTAAGAAATGATCTAAATGTGAATCAAACGCCATCCCATCACCTCTTTCAAATCTGATCGTTCTCACCTTCGCCAGAAAACCATTGTATAATGAACACAGCTCTATTGAAACGCTTCAATATTTGCTTCGACATTAAAAATATGACCACTGCGAGGGAAAAAAGATGTTTGATCCAACCGTATTCGATAATTTGAAGGTTGCTTTTGAAAATCAGCTGTACGATCTGGATACGCTGGACGAAACGATTCAGATAACAGGCCGCAAAGATACGATGGAAATGTCCGTTATGGGACGAGCCTTCAGCCTTGCCTTCCACTTAACCGGGCAGGAAGCCGTAACCGCCGAGCTGCGGCTCGAAGCCTCATTGAAGGAGCTGGCCGCCGAGCTATTGGAGCTGCCGGGAGAGGCGCCCGGCTGCGAGCTGAGCTTGCTTTTTCATATGAGGGTGAAGGATTTCGAGCAGCAATGTCCGCAGATTGAAGCGGTATTCCAGCGGATTTGGCCGGAAAACCCTGTCCCTGTGCAGTCGCTCAGCTTTGTCTACTCAGAGGGGCAGGCGGAGCATCAGAACGAGATTAAGCTATCGTTCAAGCGCAAAATCAACGAGGAGCAAATGGAGGATATTCCGAGCTTGCTGGAGCATGTTCTGTTGACTTTGCGAGCGCTGGGCGAGGTTTCCGCTGCAAGCATAGAGGGAAAATAAGCGGCCCACCACATAACAGGCTAATCATTCCATAGTCAATATAGCGCATAGCAGCAAAAAGAAGAGCCCGCAGCCAATGCGGGCTCTTGCTCTTTGCACTATTTTCACAATCCATCGCTTATTTAATCAGATCTACAGCATCCTGCGGCACAAACGCATCGGTTCCGTTGTAAACGATGACGCCTTTAAGGGTCGTTTTCTTTCCGTTCAGGACGGCGATGTTTTTGTAAATTTGCAGCTCCAGCTTCTGGCTGCCCTTCGTCACGAGGATGGTTGGGTTTTTCGCATCCTTCAGGTTAAGCTCGTATTTCGCGCCTTTAGCCGTAAAAGCCTGCTTAGCCGGCACGAAGAGCTGCTTGCTGACCGCATCCAAATCAAGATCCAGCACGCGAGCCATATACTTCGCAATATCGGTATTGTCGATGACGCCAAATGGCCGGTCATTATTCGGAGCATATGTGTACAGCACCACATCTCCGCCGGTGTGTCCGCCAGTTGTCCAGCCAATACCTGCACGCTTGCTGATCATAGGGCCTACTGCATAATTCATTCTGCCCGGCTCCGCAGCTTTAATCGCCGCCATTTCCTCCGTCGTCAAATCCGAAATGCCATAATATTGCTGAAGCACAGATTTAATGTTCGTTCTCTTCGCATCCAGCTTCGCCTCCAAGCCCTCACCCGTCAGCTTCGCTTTCTTCAGCGGGCCAATGAAGGTGGACAACGGCTCCTTATCGTAGGTGCCTGTCGTTGCGGCGCTGCCGATCGTCAAACCGCCATTGCCATGGTCCGTTACAGCAACAACGGCTGTCTGCTTGTCCTTTTTCGCAAAATCCAACGCTACTTTAACCGCATTATCAAAGGCCAGCACATCGCTGATAATACCGATTGGATCGTTGGCATGAGCTGCCCAATCCACCTTGCTGCCCTCTACCATGAGGAAAAAGCCGTCTTTATCCTTGGAAAGAATGTCGATCGCTTTTTGCGTCATGTCGGCGAGACTTGGCTGCTTAGCGGGATCACGGTCCATATCATAGGACAGGCCTGCCGGAGCAAACATGCCCCATAGCTTGCCCGATTTGGAGGCCTTCATCGCCGCTGGCGTCGTGACATAGTCGTAACCGAGCGCTTTAATGGAGGAAACCAAATTTTCGCCATCGCTGCGGCCGGACGGAACCAAATAATCGCTGCCGCCGCCTAATACAACATCGACCTGATTATATACCTGCTGCTTGCTTAGGGCATCGTAGTTTTTACGGTCTGGATAGTGAGCGGTAAAATCAGCCGGAGTCGCATGCATAATTTCCGAGGTTGCAATGATGCCCGTCGCTTTTCCCGCAAGCTTGGAAGCTTCCAGCACAGAAGCAACCGGCTTTCTCTCATCGCCCGGGGCGATAGCCTTTTGGCCCGGCATCGTAGCCTTGTCTGGCAAAACGCCAACAAACCCCGTATGCGATTTATGTCCAGTAGCAAAAGCGGTGCCCGCAGGAGCAGAATCCGCAATCGGCGCATCTGCCGAGTGGGTGCGGACCATGCCGCTCGCCATTTGATCAAGCGTTAAGGAAGAGCCTTTATACCATCTGGCGAGCGCCGTTGCATCATTTGCCATGCCGTCAGGAATGAGAATGATCACATTTTTGATTGGCGATTGCTCATCCTCTGCGCTCACTCCGCTGTTTCCCCCTACAGTTGTTACTGCCACAATAGTCGCGACTGCCAGTGCTACCTTGGCTGCACGAGCATGGAACCTCTTTAACATGTACATCCTCCTATTAACTAGATTGGATAATGCTTCAACACAACTAGTTTATAAGAGAATTGATAGGGGAATGTAAAGGTCACTTTGATTATTTGTAAATTTGCAACAATTACCCATATTTAGTTTATCGCTTGAATCCTTAGATACATGCGTTTTTTCTACTTTATTCAGCTTTATTCAACAAAACATTTTGATAAATTCAATAAAACATCTTCCCTATTCATTATTTTCCATGGTAGTATTATACTATTGAGCAAAAAGACCTATTTTATCTTCTATGCAGAGTGAGTACATAGTCTTATTGTTTTAGGTCCTATGCACAATATGCAATTGTTTGGCAAACAGAGAATAGATAAGGGAGAGAGTTATGATGATTGGCAACATGGCAAGCAAACGTATTTCAGTCGCACTTGTTTTTGCAATGGTCTTATCGATTTTTTCCACGAACTATATCGCCTTTGGCGCAGAGGCAGCCGCCTCCTCCGTGTCGTTCACAGACATCGAGAAATCTTATGCTAAAGATGAAGTAACCGCTCTAGTAGAAAAAGGCATTCTCGGCGGTTATGGCGACGGCAGCTTTAAGCCTTCGAACTCTATTACTCGCGCGGAACTAGCTAAAGTGCTTGTGCTTGCTCTAGGCAAAGAGCAGGATGCTGCAAGCGCCGCATCTTTCAAAGATGTGGCCAGCAACAGCTGGTATAACGGCTATGTTGGCGCACTTGTGAAATCCGGCATTACGCAAGGCATTTCCGCCGACCAATTTGCTCCGAACAAAACCGTTACACGCGAAGAGCTCGCCGTATTCTTTGTTCGCGCCTTCGGCTTGGAGCAAGCTGCTAAAGCGGTGCCGCTGGATGAGAAGCTCTCGGATCTCTCCACTGTATCGGCATGGGCGAAAAGCTCCGTTTCCTTCGCCTACCAAATCGGCTTCATTAAAGGCGTAGCCAATGCAGACGGTACAACTCGCTTCAATCCTTCGGGCGTAGCAGATCGTCAAGCGCTAGCTCGTCTAGCCTACGAATTCGTCTTCAACAAATCGTCCTATGAGCTGGCAGCCGCTTCGCTCGGTGCAACTGCTACACCAGCACCGTCTGCTACCCCGACTCCAACAAACCCGCCGAAGTCATCAGACAGCAGCAGCGGTGGTGGAAACAATGGTGGAAATAACGGTGGAAATAATGGCGGATCGACGAGCACTTCCATTAATTCCGCAGGTGAGCACACGCTGGGTGCGGTGACTGGCGATGTCCGCATCTACGCTGCCAATGTTACCCTTAAAAACACAACGATTTCGGGTAATCTGTACTTGGAAACTAGCATCGGCAATGGCGATGTAACGCTCCAGAACGTTACCGTTAGCGGATCGACGACCATTAATGGTGGCGGCCCTAACAGTATTCACGTACAAAACTCCACTCTGGCAACCGTCATTGTAGACAAGCAAGATGGAAGCATTCGTCTCGTATTGGAAAATGGAACCGATGTTCAGCAGGTTACGATTCGCTCTGGCGCTATTATCGAAACACAGCCAGGGGTTGGACAAGTTGGAAACATCACCATCTCAAGCAACGTTCCACATAACGCACAAGTTTCGTTAAACGGCGTATTTAATTCGGTTTCCGTCTATGCTGAACAAGCAGCCATCACGCTAGGCGAGAACGGCTCTATCGGTCAGCTGGATGTATTCGCAAGCGCACTGAATACCGTTTTCCACCTGGAACATGGCTCTAACGTTGCAAATGCCGTACTTGATGCGATCGTTTCCTTCCTTGGACAAGGCTCGATTACTGATGCAGTGGTCAATGCAGACGGCGTAGACTTCAGCTCGCTGCCAAGCCAGCCAAACCTGCAAGCCGATCCTGCGGTTTCCAGCATCATTGCTGAACCTGCTCTAGGCTTTGAGCTTTCAGCGATTGGAGCAACACGTCAAATCGTTGCGACAGGCGTGAAATACACAGCTAACGCTAAAGATATTACGACTCATTCCAACTGGACCAGTTCAGATGCTTCTGTAGCTGAAGTCGTATACGGCAAGGTTAAAGCTGTCGGCGAAGGTACAACCTTCATTACAGCAACCTATGGCTTGTACAATGTACAGGTTCCTGTAACAGTAGCCGTTTATGAGCAAGGGTACCCGACGATTTCCACTGTACAAGTAACGAACGGCGCAGTCGATGTTTCTTTTGATCAGCAAGTGGAGGATGTGAGCCTGTCTGATTTCGCAATTTCCGCAACGCTGAACGGTGCAGCTTATGAGCTGAGCGGCTTGCAATATGCGGACGGCAAAATCACCTTTAATCCGGTTCAAAGCTATGGCTCCACGCTGTACGTTCATGTGGAAGCGAATGAAGCCAAAACCAAGTTCGCAGGCAGCCAAAGCGGTTCGGTTAAACTGACAGGCTTCGGCGGTACCATCATTGATGTTGCCCGTAATCCTGTAGCTAACCTGACGATTGAGTTCCGCAAAGGCCTCGGCGCTACAAGTGGCCCTGTTGTTGGAACAGCTGTAACCGATGCTAACGGAAGATATTACATTTATTTGGCTCCTGGCATTTACACAGGTGAGCTGGGCGGCGTAGGCACGCCATACGTAACAACCTACATGACTGCTGTATCGGCAGTAAATGTAAATAACCAGAATGAAAATCAAACTGCAATCGGCATTCCGTCCGAAAATGAAACGCGTATCGTATTGACATGGGGCAAGGACCCTGCCGATCTGGATTCGCATCTAATTGGACCAGCTGCACAAGGCGGTATCTTCCACACTTGGTATGGTGGTAAAGCTTATTATTATAACAATACCAAAATGGTTGATCTAGACTTGGATGATGTAACTTCGTATGGACCTGAAACAACAACGATCCGTAAAGATACAAACGGCACGTACACTTTCTATGTGCATCACTTCTCCGGAGCAAGCACAATTTCGGCTTCCGGTGCCAAAATTGAAGTGTACCGTGGTTCTTCCCCTACACCAATTAAAGTGTACGAAGTGCCAACCGATAGAGGCAATGAGATTTATTGGACTGTATTCACGATGACCATCACAGATGGTCAAGTTACATTCACGGATGTTAATGCATTCTCGAATACGAATCCTGTAAGGGGTCTGAACATCGTAGATAACAATCAAAGACCTTCTGAAGAACCAGAGCAAGAAGAAGAGCCAGAACAACAACCGGAGCAGGAGCAACAACCTGAACAGCAGCCAGAGCAACAGCCTGATCCACAAACAGCACCTTAATAGGCTGCAAAAAAATAACGCAGCGGTAACGCCTTAAACTTCAGGCAGCCGCTGAGCAATCAACAAAAACAGCATGACCGCTGAATCGGTCATGCTGTTTTTTTCTTTTCACTATAGGCTTGCGCTCCACTCGCTTACCCGTTACGACTCTTTGGCAAACGCGTCGCCCACCAAACCCACCAAATCAGCACTAAATACCAAACAATCCAATTCCCCGTCTTCCTTCTCACAGAAGGTACGAACAGCAGCAGCGCAAATATCCACTCCACTATACCTGTCGCATAAATGATTTCAAGCCGCAATGGAACAAAATCAGGCAGCATCTCGGCAAAGCCCTGCGCCTCCCGAAAATGTTAAAACCCCGCAACCACAAATAATAAAGCAAATAATACACAGCCAATGAATCTGGCTGCCGTTGTTCGCTGCTGTCGAATATTCCGTCACACTCCTTCCAATTGCTTTTATTATCTATTACCCCTATTCCTTTTCATACATAAAAGGGTAAGCTTTTAGCCAAATTATGACTTGGAGAGCTTTGGCGACTGGCGTGATCCCTTACCTAGCCGCACTCCGATCCTATTCAAGGAGGGTGGCACTGGCATGTTTTTCAACCATACAAAATCAGGTGGCTTGAATCAGCCGAAGGGCGGCTCTCCCCGGAAGAAGCATAAGGAACAACCGTTCAGCCCTTCGCTCAAATCCAATATAGATACGTTTACTAAGCTGCTTGGTCACAGCTCTGATCTCGAAATTAAGCCTTTTGCAAGCGACTTGGCTCCAGAGATTACGATGTCGCTCGTCTATTTGAGCGAAATGGTCAATGAGGCGACGTTAAATGAATCCGTCCTGCGCCCCTTAATGGAGGAAGATAAACAAGCGGAGGAGCGCAGCAACGCTTTAATTCATTTGATTAAGGAACAGATTATACAGGTCGGCTCGACTTATTGCACCGATTCCATAGAAGAAGCGATCGATATGCTGCTGAATGGTTACTGTCTCCTGCTTGTCCAGGAAGCGAGCAGCGGGCTGATGATTAATGTCAGCAGCAAAGAAGGCAGAACAGTCAGTGAGCCGACTACCCAAACCGTGCTGCGCGGGCCACAGCAAAGCTTCAATGAAATCTTGAGTACAAATATTAATCTGATGCGCCAAATCATTAAGTCGCCGGACTTGCATATCGAATCGATGGTTGTTGGCAGCCAAACACGTACGCAAATTGCGATGCTGTATTTGAACGGCGTCGCTTCAGCAGAAGCTGTAAAGACCATTCGTGAACGCCTTGAGGCTATTGAAGTCAGCGGCATTCTTGAAAGCGGCTATATCGAAGCGCTCATTCAGGAAAAACGATATACCCCCTTCCCAACGCTGATGAACACCGAGCGTCCAGATGCGGTTGCCGGGGGCATATTGGAGGGACAAATTGCGATTGTTGTAGATGGCACGCCATTCGTGCTGCTTGCGCCGGTCACGCTGTTTCAATTTTTCCAGACACCGGAAGACTATTACCACCGCTTTGATATCGCTACCTTCCTGCGGCTGATTCGTTTCGTATCTTTTCTCATTTCCATGCTGCTGCCAGCCCTATATATTGCCGTGACAACATTCCATCAGGAAATGCTGCCAACTACACTGCTCATCACGCTTGCTGCCCAGCGGGAGGGCATTCCGTTTCCGGGGCTGGTCGAGGCGCTGATTATGGAGATGACCTTTGAAGTATTGCGTGAAGCAGGCGTACGGATGCCACGAGCTATTGGTCCAGCCATTTCCATCGTAGGCGCACTCGTCTTAGGACAAGCCGCCGTAGATGCCGGAATCGTATCCGCCGGCATGGTCATGGTCGTGTCCTTCACCGCCATATCCAGCTTTGTCATTCCGCAGTTCAATATTGCGATTTCCGCTAGGCTCATTCGCTTCACGTTCATGCTGCTCGCTGGCGTGTTCGGCTTTATGGGCATTGTCGCCGGATTTATGGCGATGCTCATCCATTTGGCTGGACTTGAATCGTTTGGCGTTCCGTATATGACGCCGCTTGCTCCCTTCAATTGGTCGGCCATGAAGGATACGTTCATTCGCGCACCCCATAAAGCTCTGCTGAAACGAGAAGCTACGAACAAAATTAATCGCACTAGCAAGGCCGAATAAAGCTTAGCTGCCCAAATCTAGTCGAGAGCCCGCGGTTGTACAAGCGGCGTACGCTGAAAGGAGGAATCCGCATATGTATCGCCTGCTTACCCGCATCGTAGGCTCTTTGCTCATATTCATGCTGCTGGGAGGCTGCTGGAATCGCGTTGAAATGAATGAAATCGGCATTATTTCTGCCACGGCAGTAGATTGGGAAAAAGGGAAATGGATTGTATCTTACCAGATGGTCATCCCGCAGGCCATTTCCTCTCAAGGCAATAGCGCTGCTACGGGCGATGCCCCGGTGAACGTATTTTCGACCGAGGCAGATAGCATTCGCAAAGCCATCGGCGATGCCAGCCGCGAAATGTCGCGCAAGCTTTATTTTGCCCATAATCAAATCATTGTCATTAGCGAGACGGTCGCGAAGAAGGGAATCTCGCCGCTGATGGAAATCTATATGCGCAACACCGATGCCCGCGAAACGGTGTCGATGTTCATTGCCAAGGGCAAAGCGCGCAAGCTCATTGAGCAGCTGCTCCCTGTGGAGAAAATTCCCGGTACCGCTGTCCAGCGTCTGGTCGAAAACGAAGCTGCAAGCAGCTCCGTCTATCCCGATATGACAATGTATCGCATTTTACTCGAGCTGCTTGGCCCTACGCAGGCAACCGGCATTCCTGAGCTGGAAATTTCCGGTTCCAAGCAGCCTCTCAGTTCCGTAAGCTCCCTGCAGAACACCTATACCCGAGCAAAAATCAAGCTGGGAGACCTTGGCGTTATTTCCGGTGACAAGCTGGCCGGTTGGCTCACACCGGATGAAGCGGCCGGCGTCATGTGGCTGTCCGATCAGGTCAAGCGGACGACCATTAGCTTTGATTGCAGAGGTCAGGGGAGCAAAAAGGATTCCTCCGTTATTATAGGGGGAGCCTCCACCACGGTGAAGCCGGAGCAGCGGGCCGATGGAAGATGGGTCATGAATGTAAGTGTCAAAGCTAATGGGACACTCCTTGAATATACTTGCCCGAACGATCTTCAGCAGCCGGGGCTGTTAAAGCAGGAGGAGCTAAGAATCGCCGAAGAAATTAAACGAGGGATGGAAACGAGCTGGAAGGCGGCAAGCCGTCTGAAGACGGATATCGTCGGATTCGGCAAAGCCATAAGCATGAAATATCCGCAGCAGTGGAAGCAAATACAGAAGGATTGGAATGAGGAATTTCCCGAGACGGTGCTGAATTTGGATGTCAAATTCAAGCTTGCCCGCATTGGGTTCAGCAACTTTACCTTCAAAGAGGCGCAATCAAAAACGAGAAAATAGCGACGCCAGATTTGCACGCGCAGCCTGCGCTGCATACTAATACACGCTCGAAGGAGGGGTAAAATGCGATGGCGAAGGCACCCAAAATAGGCAAGTTTCAGCTTGCCATCATGATTTTGCTTTTCCAGATCGGCAGCACCCCCCTCTTCGAGCTGGGCGTAGATGCGAAGCAGGATTCATGGCTTGCGATGGCGCTCGGGGCAGTGATTGGCGGGATTTTTCTCTGGATGCTGCTGCGCATTCAAACTCGGTCCCCAGACGCTGACATGCCAGAGCTCTATAAGCAGCTGTTTGGCAAATGGCTGGGTTTTACGCTTGCTGTGCCGCAGGCACTTATATTTGCCTATGAATCGATGCGAAACGTCCGCGATTTTGGCGAGCTGACCGTCATGACCATTTTGAACAAAACGCCGCAATGGAGCATTATGCTGCTCATCATTTTATTGTCCTTATATGCGATTTGGAAAGGAGTCGAGGTATTTTTTCGGCTGGTGGAGCTGCTGTTTCCGATCGTATTTTTCAGCTATATTCTGCTTATCGCGCTGCTTATTCAGACCGGACTGCCGGACTATCACCGCCTGCTGCCAATTATGAGTGATGGCCTAGCGCCGATTTTCAAAGCGGCCGTGCCGGATATCGTCGCGTTTCCATTCGCACAGATGCTAACGATGTTAATGTTCTGGAAATATGTAAAGCCGATTGCCTCAAGGCTTCGCACCACCTACAGCGCTTATACGATCGTCTCCCTATTTCTGGTTTTCATGAATATGCTCATTATGTCCGTGCTCGGCCCTGCGCTCTCAGGCTACAGCATGATGCCTTTTCTTGAAGCCGTCCAGCTCATTCGCATTGCTGACTTTCTGGAACGGCTCGATGTAGTCGTAACGATTCTGCTTATTATCGGGCTGTTCGTCAAGCTGTCGCTGCTTTTTATGGCCGCCGTTCTGGCGCTCAGCTCACTGCTGAAAATTCCGTACCGCAAATGCGCGATTATCGTCGCAGTATTGATTTACAGCGCCTCCTTTGCCGAACCGAACAATACGGTTCATCTGTGGATTGGGCTGAAATATACGGTAAGGTACGTAACTCCTGTGCAAATAGCCATTCTGTTTATCGCCTTCCTGCTCGGCTTTTTTCGCAAAGCCAAACCTGCCAGCCGCACGCAATAGGGTCGGTATCTACTTTCAAATGAAAATCCTGTATAATAGTGTCAACTATCTTCACATGAGGGGAGTGGACACTATCGTACAAACGCTGCTGCAGCTGACAATCCGCGATATTTTACAACGGCCGCTGTTCCAGAAAGCCGAGGTGCTCGCAAGTGAAGATGCCTTAAACCGCACCGTCAGATGGGTCCACATTATGGAGGTCATTCAAGCTGGCCAGCTTTTAAGCGGCGGCGAGCTGATTTTGACGACAGGCATCGGCTGGCAGGAGGATGAAGAACGAAGCCTGATTTTTCTACAGCAATTGCTCGATTCCGGCGCATCTGGGCTGTGCATTGAGCTGGTCACTTATACTTCCAGACCGCCGGCACGGATGCTGGAGCTGGCAAAACGCGAGCATTTCCCCATTCTCCTCTTCCACGAGCAAGTCCGCTACATTGATATCACTCAGGATCTTCATGCCCACTTCATTAATCAGCATCATAAAATGGTGTCCGAACTGGAGACGTTATCCAGGCAGCTCGGACAGCTGCTCTTGTCCGGCAAGGGCCTGAGGCCCCTTCTGGAGCTGCTTCAGCAAACAACGGGTGCGCAGGTCGCTTTTTTTCCCTTGAATGCCGAAGCCCAGTTTGTCCCCTTCATGACGAAAGCGAAAGCCGACAAATTTTACGAGCGGTGGATTTACAATGAAATGTTCTCCGCTCCGCTGCTGAGCCAGCAGCTTGCTCATCGGCCCATTGTGGCGCTCGGCCATCTATTCGCTGATTTGCTCATTCACGCGAGGCAGGAGCTGACTGAATTTCAAATTCTTGCGCTGGATCGCTGTGCGACTGCGGTAGCCCAGGAAATGATGCGCACCCAATATACCGAGGAGAAACGCCGCTACCAAGACGATCTCTGGCTTGGCGACTGGCTTTCCGGCAAACATGGCCTAACCGAAATCAACGATTATATTCGCCGTATTAAACCGTCTGCCAAGCTTGGCAGCGTAGCGGTATGCGTGTTTCAGTTGGAAGCCTCGCACATGGAAGCGGCGGATTTTGAATCGCTGCTGCTCCAGCGCTACCGGGTGGCGCGGGCGATTTTTGAGGGGGAGGGCTTTTATTTGCTCCCGCTGCTGCTGCAAGGGCAAATTGTGTTTATTTTGCTGGATCAGCTGGAGCGCCAAAAATGGAAGGAGCGCCTGCTGCAAGCAGTTGAGCGGCTGCGCAAGACGGAGATGAAGCAGGAGCCGGCGCTCTTCTCCGGGCTTTGGGGCATTGGCAAGCTGGCCGCACAGGTCGACCAAGCAGCGGAAAGCTATGCAGCAGCCAAAGAGACGCTTGCTATACAACGGGATGCCGGGCCGCTGCCAGCCCCCTTTTTCGACGAGCTGCATACGTACAAAATCATTTCCGCGCTGAAAAAAAGCGGGATGCTGGATGAACTGATCCGCGAATACATTGAGCCGCTTGTCTCCTATGACAAGGAAAAACACGGCCAGCTGCTGCTGACGCTGAAAACCTATTTAATCCGCTCCGGCTCCAAGCAGGATACAGCCCGCGAGCTGTTCATCGCCCGGCAGACGCTTTATCATCGCCTTGATAAAATCATTGCGCTGCTGGGCGAAGATTTTATGAACGCCGATAAGCGGCTCGCCATTGAGCTCGCAGTGAACGCCTATGAATATACGCGCGAGGCCATCCGCTAAGGGGGCAGCGGATGGCGAGGATTACGCTGATGGCGCAGCGCCTGAGCTGGAAGAGGCTGCAGCAGCCGATGCCCGGGCCTGCGCCAGCTGCTTGATCAGCAAATTGGTTAAATATTTGCGCGCTTCGGCAGTAAGCAGCTGAACCGTTGCGGCTTCTCCGCCCGGATGCTGGAGCGTTACCGTCGCTCCGCTCAAATTTTCCTCAATGTGGATAAATTTAAACTGCCTGACCATATAGCTGTCCAGCTTCGCCTTCTCCTCCAAAACCTGCTGATATTCCGACACTTCGATCCCTCCTTGCTATCATTGAACCGTCTATTTGCTGCTTATGCCGACCGCTTTATAAGAAGCAGCAGGCAGCTCCCCCTGCACGGGCTGTTTGTAGGGCGCGCGCTTCACATATTGTCCGGCGCCTGCCCGTCCGACGAAGGCTAGATCGCGAATGACAAACTCGCCGCGAGACAGCACGCTGACTGGGGCTCCCGTTACAGCTATCCCTTCAAACGGGTTATAGTCCACATTCATATGATGCGCTGCTTCCGAGATAACCCTCTGGATCGTCGGGTCGAAAATCACGATGTCGGCATCGCTGCCTACCGCAATCGTGCCCTTGCGTGGAAACAGCCCGAACAGCTTCGCGCTGCGTGTCGAGACGAGATCGACAAACTGGTTCAGCGTCAATCGCCCTTTCGCTACGCCTTCGGAATAAAGCAGGGAGAAGCGGTCTTCGATGACCGGCCCGCCATTCGGAATTTTGCTGAAATCTTCGCGTCCAAGCTCTTTTTGCCCGCTGAAATTAAAGGAGCATTGGTCCGAGCCGATCGTTTGCAGCCCTCCTGTGCGCAGCGCATTCCACAAGACGTCCTGATGCCGGGTCTCGCGCAGCGGGGGCGACCATACGTACTTGGCTCCCTCAAAATCCGGCAGCTCCAAATACGATTGGTCGAGCAGCAAATATTGCGGACAGGTTTCACCCCAGACGTCGAAGCCCTGCTCCCTCGCCTCAGCAATCGCTTTTACCGCCTCCTCGCAGGTGACATGCACGACGTACAGCCTCGCTCCCGTCAATCCTGCAAGCTTTGCCGCTCTTCCTGTCGCCTCTCCCTCCAGCATGGATGGTCGGGTCAGCGCATGATAGATCGGCTCCGTATGCCCTTCCGCCAATGCCTTGGCAACGAGATAGTCGATGACATCGCCGTTCTCGGCATGGACCATAACCATCGCTCCCAGCTCGCTTGCCGTCAGCATCGTTCGGTAGAGGGTGCCGTCGTCGGCTTGGAAAACATTTTTGTAAGCCATAAACACCTTGAACGACGTAATGCCCTCCGTGTGGACAATATCCGGCAGCTCGGCCAGCACCGCATCGTTAATTTCGCCAATCATCAGATGGAAGCCGTAGTCGATGGCCGACTTTCCAGCCGATTTCGCGTGCCACTTCTGAATTGAATCCGCCAGCGGCTTGCCTTTATCCGTCAGGCAAAAATCAATAATCGTCGTCGTTCCGCCAAACGCAGCAGCAATCGTCCCCGTCTCAAAATTATCCGCCGTCACCGTACCGCCGAAAGGCATATCCAGATGCGTATGCGGATCAATGCCTCCGGGAAACAAATATTTTCCAGACACATCGATGATTTCCGCGCCGATAGCCGCACCAGCAGCTTCCAGCCCCGTCCCGATAGCCTGGATGATGCCCCCCTCAATCAGCACATCCGCCTGATACGTGTCCGCAGCCGTTACAATCGTTCCATTTCGAATGAGTTTCGCCATCTTCTCCATCTGCTACACCGCCTCTCTCGCACTTGATTTGGCATTCCCTTCGCTGCCGCCCATGCCCGCGATCGCTTGCTGGCGCTCATTCCATGACATCGGCAGCTCGGAAGACGGCACCTCGACCATTGAGATTGCTCCTTCCACTGGGCAAACGATGGAGCATAAATTGCAGCCGACGCAATCCTCTTCCCTCACCTTCAAGAAAGCACGCCCGCCTTCGTCCGTATGCCGCTCGATGCATTGATGCGAGGTATCCTCGCAGGCGATATGGCATTTGTTGCATACGATACATTCTTCCTCATGAATGCGGGCAACGACTTGATAATTCAAATCGAGATCGCCCCAGTCCGAATAGCGGGACACCGATTTGCCGATCAGCTCCATCGCCGACGATAATCCCTTGTCATCCAAGTAATTGTTCAAGCCGTCGATCATGTCCTCGACAATGCTGAAGCCATGATGCATCGCTGCCGTACACACTTGAACGCCCGTTGCGCCCATAAGCATAAATTCAACCGCATCGCGCCAATTCGAGATGCCGCCGATTCCCGAAATCGGAATGTTCACCTGCGGATTACGAGCGCATTCCGCGACCATGTTCAGCGCAATTGGCTTCACTGCCGGGCCGCAATAACCGCCATGCGCCCCCTTCCCGCCCACATGCGGAATCGTCAGCCAAGAATCCAGATCGACGCCAGCGAGCGAATTAATCGTGTTAATTAAGGAAATGGCATCCGCGCCGCCCCGCGTCGCCGCCTTTGCCGTCGCCGTAATATCGGTAATATTGGGCGTCAGCTTGACGATAACCGGTGTCTGCGCCGCCTCCTTCGCCCACATCGTCTGCGCTTCGACCAGATCCGGCTGCTGCCCGGAAGCAGCCCCCATGCCGCGCTCCGCCATGCCATGCGGACAGCCAAAGTTCAGCTCAAGGCCATCTACGCCGACCGCCTCGACCTTTTTGACGATTTCATGCCATTTCTCGCGGCTTGGCTCGACCATCAGCGAAGCAATGACAGCATGATTCGGGAATCTCTTTTTTGTCTCATAGATTTCCTTTAAGTTGACCTCCAGCGGACGATCCGTAATCAGCTCAATATTGTTGAAGCCCGCAACCCGCTGCCCGTTGAAATGTACGGCGGCAAAGCGCGAGGACGTATTGATAATGGGATCGCCCAGCGTCTTCCACACTGCGCCGCCCCAGCCTGCCTCGAATGCGCGCTGCACCTGGTAGCCCGTATTGGTAGGCGGCGCAGATGCCAGCCAGAAAGGATTTGGAGAGGCAATACCCGCTAGATTAATGCGTAAATCAGCCATTGTCGTTTCCCTCCTTATGCCTTCGATAAGATGCGAATTTGTACAGCTGCGTTTATAGCAGCTTGGCATTGATTGATGAGCCTGCTGCCTTGTCGTTCCCATGCAACAGTCACATACTGGATTTCACCGCATGCGGAGCCGACCCGGCCAATTTTGACGCTGCTTTCCTTATGCCGGCTCCTCCTGCAGCTTGATTAACTGCTTATAAATAGCATAAGCTGCCTTCTTGCCCTGCTGGGCGGCCGAGACGACCATCGCTTCTCCTTGGCCTTCACCGAAAATAACGTCCCCAGCGGCAAAAATTTGCGGATCGGACGTTTGATAGCTGCTCTCGTCTACCGTTACAATGCCGCGTGTATGCGCGATGCCTAGCTGCTCGATCAATGGCAGATGGCGCGTTTGTCCAATTGCTAAAACAACAGCATCCACTTCCAGCCTGAACGTCGAGCCGGGAATCGGTACGGGACGCGCCCGCCCTTCTTCCGTTTCCTCCAGCTCCATCATGAGGCATTCGAGTGCCGTCACTTGCCCCTTGGCATTCCCGATAATGCGAGCCGGTGCTGTCAGCCATTGAAATTCAACGCCATCCTGCTTGGCGAAGTCATATTCGAACGCATAGGCCGTCATTTCGGCGGCGCTGCGGCGGTAGACGATTTTCACATTCATGGCGCCAAGTCGTACCGAGCAGGTCGCCGCATCAATGGCCGTGTTGCCTGCGCCGATAACGGCGACACGTTTGCCCGCTATGTCGGTGCGCACAGCCGTTTTCGTCGACTCCACAAAATCAATGGCGTCAAATACGCCGTCCAGCGTTTCGCCTTCAATGCCAAGCGAAGGTACCTTCGACATGCCAATGGCCAGCACGATGGCATCAAATTCACGGCGCAGCTGCTCCAAGCCCACATCTACGCCAACCTTTGTATTCGTCCGAATGTCTACGCCTAGCTGCCGCACTTGCTCAACCTCCCAGAGCGAAACCTCCTGCGGCAGCCGGAAGGAGACGATGCCATACGTATCTAGACCGCCCGCTTGCTCCTTCGCCTCAAATACGGTAACGGCAAAGCCGAACCGCGCCAGCTCCCGCGCTGCCGACAGCCCGGCTGGGCCGCCGCCGATAATCGCGATGCGCTTGCCGTTGCTCTTGCCGGCCGTGAACAGCTGCTGCTCATTATGAATCGCCCAATCTGTAGCATAACGCTGCAAATCGCCAATGCGAATCGGCGTGGAGGAATGATTCAGCACGCATGCGCCCTCGCACAGCTCCTCGGTTGGACATACGCGCGAGCAGGTCGCGCCGACCGGATTGGCATCCATAATCGCTCTGGCGGAGCCCTTCAAATTGCCAGAAGCGATCTTTTTAATAAAAGAAGGGATATTGATACCTGTTGGACAGGCCGTAATGCACGGTGCATCATAGCAATACAAACAGCGATTCGATTCATCGATCGCTTCCTTCGGCTTCATGCCTGCCTTCACCTCGGCGAAATTGCGCCGGAGCGATTGCTCCGATATAAAGGCGATGCCCATAGCTGCTTCCCCTCCTATTTTTAAACCGCCTATTTATGATGAAAATGATCCACTATCCGCTTATCCGCTTATCCGTTTGTCCGTTTACAATCACAAGCTGACGAGATTGTCATACGTCTCCGGGCGGCGGTCACGGTAAAACTGCCATACCTCGCGGACTTCACGAATCAGCTCCTTATCCAGCACGCCCATGACGATTTCCTCCTTATCCCGGCTCCCGATTGCCGTAATCGCCCCACGCGGATTGACCAAATACGATTGCCCATAAAACTCGCCCATATTCCAAGGCTCCTCTACACCCACACGGTTGATCGCCGCAACATAATAGCCATTCGCCACCGCATGGGCGGGCTGCTCCAGCTTCCACAAATACTCCGAGGTTCCCGCAACCGTCGCCGATGGATTAAACACGATTTCCGCTCCATTCAACCCCAGTGCCCGCGCCCCTTCCGGGAAATGGCGGTCATAGCATATATACACGCCAACCTTGGCGTACGCCGTATCAAAGACGGGATAACCGAGATTGCCCGGTTTAAAATAAAACTTCTCCCAAAAGCCGCCCCCGCCGCCGCCCACAGCGACATGAGGAATATGATGCTTGCGGTATTTGCCAACATAAGCGCCATCCGCATCAATAACGGCAGCAGTGTTGTAATAAGTGGCGATGCCCTCCCGCTCGTAAATCGGCAAAATGATGACGATGCCGCATTCCTTCGCCAGCTCCTGAAAAAGCCGCGTCGTTGGCCCATTCGGAATTTCTTCCGCAGCTGCATACCATTTCGTCTGCTGCTCCGCGCAAAAATAAGGGCCATAAAAAATTTCCTGAAGCGATACGATTTGCGCACCTTGAGCCGCAGCTTCCCTTATCATGCGGATATGCTTCTCTATTGCAGCCGCCTTATGCGCCTCGACAGACTCGCCGCCATGCAGTTCGTTCGCCGCTTGAATTAAAGCAATCGACACCTTGCTCATCCCGTTTTCGCTCAAACCACCTCACTCCTTCCCCTTAGCAATGTTCACAGCCGCGCGGTACAGCAGCTCAGCTCCAAGCGCAATATCCTCCGGCGCGGCATATTCCCGCGGATTATGGCTAATGCCCTCCTTGCAGCGGACAAAAATCATGCTGTAATCGCACACGTAAGACATCGTGAGCGAATCATGAAACGGTCCGCTCATCAGCTCTGGCGGCGCAAGTCCCATGCCCGCAGCCTCGCGGTGCAAAATCGTCTTCAGCCAGTCCGCGCAATATCTCGGCTCGCTGTTCGTATCCTCGCGTATCGCATACGCGAGGCCATGCTCCACGCTGACCTGCTCGATCACCGCTCGCAGCTCCCGCTCCAGCCCGTTTCTCCGTTCCAGCTCAATGTCTCGGAAATCAACGGTAAAGCTGACCTTCTCCGGTATAATGTTGCGCGAATCCGGGAAAACAGCGACCGATCCGACGGTGCCGACCGTCGGCGCACCTGGCACGCGCCGGGCCAGCTCATCCAGCGCGACAATAACCTTAGCGCAG
Source organism: Paenibacillus sp. Leaf72 (assembly GCF_001422685.1). Classification (NCBI taxonomy): domain Bacteria; kingdom Bacillati; phylum Bacillota; class Bacilli; order Caryophanales; family Paenibacillaceae; genus Paenibacillus; species Paenibacillus sp. Leaf72. The sequence goes on from NZ_LMLV01000001.1 coordinate 1,597,383, forward strand.
CCGACCATCGCATCCCGGCGCATCGCCATCGGCACAGAGCCGGCATGCCCGGCAAAGCCGGTCAATTCGACCGTCCACCAGACGGGACCGGAAATGCCGCTGACGATGCCGATTGGTTCATTTTTCGCTTCCAGTATGGGGCCCTGCTCGATATGAAGCTCCAGAAAGGCTCGGATTGATCCCGCCTCAAAAGAATAGCTGTCATATTGTGCTGGATCACAGCCGAATTGCAGCAGCGCTTCCCTGCGGGTTATGCCGTTTTTATCGGCTCGCGCCAGCTCCCCCTCCTCCAGCTTCCCGGTCATTCCCCTTGCGCCGAACAGCCCTATATTGAAGCGGCAGCCCTCTTCATCGCAAAAGGCGACTACCTCTACATTCATCTCCGGCCTAATGCCGCGCTCCGCCATCGTCTGCACTGCTTCAATTGCGCCGAGGACGCCAATGACGCCGTCGAATCGGCCACCATAAGGCTGCGAATCAATATGTGAGCCCAGCATAAGCACAGGCGCCTGCTCATCCCGTCCCTTATACACGCCGATTAAATTGCCGAAGGGATCGATTCGCGCCGTCATGCCTGCTTCCTCCATCCAGCCCTTTACGAGCTCCACTCCTGCGCGGTCCTCCGGGGATAAGGCGAGGCGGCATACGCCTGTTTCACCAATCTTGCCGATCGCAGCCAGCGCCATAATCCGCTGCTGAAGCCGCTCCGCCTGAATGTGATGCTTGTTCTCCTTAGCCTGAAGCGGCTTCATGCCGCATCCCCTCCTCCGATGCTCCGCCAGCGGCCCCGAACACCGCCAGCAGCGTTTCGATGATAAAAGCGATATCTTCATCCGTCGAAGAAAGCGGCGGACTGAGCGTCAAAATATTCATAAAGCCCGGCACGGTATCCCCGTTTTTGCCAATGAGCAAGCCTCGTGCCTTGCAAGCCGCGATTACACCAGCGACAAATGCAGCAGCGGCAGGCGTCTTCGTCTCCTTGTCCTCGACCAGCTCGATGCCGACGGCGGAGCCGAAGCTCCGAATTTCTCCGACATTCGGATGCCGGAGCAGCGGCTTCATGCGGCTGCGCATCCGCCTGCCAATGAGAGCAGAGCGCTCAACTAACCCTTCGCGCTCAATAATTTCAAGGTTTTTCAGTGCAACGGCACAGGAAACCGGATTGCCGCCAAACGTATTGATATGGCGGAAGTGGCTGTCCGGCCCTGCTTCCTTGAAGCTTTCATACAGCTCGGCGGATACAGCCGTTGCGGATAAAGGCGAGTAGGCGCTCGTCAGCCCCTTCGCCATCGTGACGATGTCCGGCTTAACGCCATAATTGTGGTGCCCGAATTTTCGCCCCGAACGTCCGAAGCCGCAGATGACCTCGTCAACAATCAGCAGGACGTCATATTTATCGCAAATGGCTCGCAGCTTTGGCAAATAGCTGTCCGGCGGCACGAGCATGCCGCCCCCGGTAATGACGGGCTCGACGATAATGCCAGCGACGGAGTCTGGCCCTTCCCAGATGATCGCGTCCTCATAGGCCTGGGCGCATTGCAGCTCGCAGGCACCGCTCGTCTGGCCGAATGGGCAGCGGTAGCAATAGGGCGGCGGCACGTGGGAGAAGCCCACGCCAAGCGGCTCGTATTTTAGCTTGCGCTGCGCCTGCCCCGTTGCGCCTAGCGCTCCCATCGAGTTGCCGTGATAAGCCCGATGGCGCGAAATGAACTTGTGCTTGGTCGCTTTTCCGCGTTGATGAAATGCTTGGCGGGCAATTTTGAACGCAACCTCGTTCGCATCAGAGCCGGAGTTAGAGAAGAATATCCGATATTCCCCCTCCAGCCAATCACCCAGCTTCGCCGCCAGCTCGATGCCCGGGACATGGGATTGAATGAGCGGCGAATAGGCCAGTGTCGTCATTTGCGCGGCAGCCGCCTCGGCAATTTCCTTCCGCCCGTGCCCCACATTGACGCACCATAGCCCTGACATGCCATCCAAATAGCGATTGCCGTCCACATCCGTAATCCAGCTTCCTTCCCCTGACGCGACAATCATCGGATGATCATTATGAGGTGTAATATGATGCCATAGGTACGCCCGATCCTTTTCCAGCAGCGCTTCCTTTAGCTCACTTGCTTGCATGGCTGCATGCTTAGCTTCATCATCCATTGCTTCGTGGATATCCATCAGCTTCTTCATCCTTCCCGCCGATTGCCGTCTATGTGCTCGATCTGCCGTTTATGTTGTCTATGCCCTGCAACAGCCATTTATGCACGAGCCCGAGAGATTCTTTAATTCCAATAAGGCTCGCCTTCTCGCAGTCTCAAAATCCCGCTTCGCTTCGGGCTTACGGCTTCGCCGCATCCGCCAAAATCGTCTTGTCGACTGCCACCGCCAAATCCGGCTCCTTCTTGATCAGCCCATATTTCAGCGAAATATCGACCGTCCGCTGCACAGCCTCGTCTACGAACGAGCCCACCTGCGCCTCCGTAAAGCCTTCCGGCTTGACCAGCTTGGCCATTTCCATCAACATCGTCGTCTGATGCTCCTTCGTCGTGCTGCCTTCAGTTACGGCTTTCATAATGATGTCAACCGATTCCGGCTGATTGGCAATGGCGTAGTTCCAGCCCTTCATCGTCGCGCGAATCGCTTTAACGGCGGTTTCCCGGTTCTTTTTCAGCCACTCCTCCTTCACGACCAGCGTATCCTCCAGCATGCCGACGCCCGCATCCTCAAAATCGTAGACGTACAGATCGTCTTCCTTCACGCCGCTTTCAAGCACAACATGGTATTCGTTGTAAATCGTCGAAACAGCCACATCAAGCTGCTTATTGAAAAATTGATCCATCGTGAAGCCCTGCTTCACAAGCTCCACGTCCTTTTTCGGATCAAGGCCATTTTTCTCCATGAAGGCGAGCACTTGAAACTGCTGGCTGCCCGTCCACATGCCGACCTTCTTGCCTTTCATCTTCGCCGGCTCGTCGATGCCAGATGCTTTGTCGGCGACGAAGCGGTAGGAGCTTTTCTGAATAAGCTGGGCGACCGATACGAGCGGCAAGCCATTAGCCCGGTTGACCAAAAGACTGTCAAAGCTCGTCACCCCAATATCCGCCGCCCCATTAACGACCTGCTGCTCAATGACGACATCTGGGCCGCCGGGAATAATCTCGACATCGAGCCCCTCCTGCTCATAGAAGCCTTTTTCCTTAGCGACAAAAATACCGGCGAATTGCGCCTGCGGCACCCATTTCAGCTGAATTTTCACCTTCGTAAGCGGCGCCTCAGCCGCTGCCGTCTCCTCCACTGCCGCCCCTTCCGATCCAGTAGGCATCTGTGTGCTTGCTGGCTCACTGCCTCCGCCGCCGCAAGCTGCCAGCAGCAAAAGCCATGCCATTGCCATCATTGCCAAGCTTGTTCTTCGGTTTCTCTTGATCATGAAGACCATTCCTCTCCCTATCGAATCGCATCTATTTATATGGGTCTTCCCTAGCTGCTGAAACTGCGACTGAGACTTAGACTGAGACTGCTGTGGCGGGGCGAGGTCGGCAGGCCCGCGCTTAAGCAGGCGAATCTAAGAGGCTCCGTATGAAGCGAGCTACCGATTGCGCTGCGCAACATGCCAAGGAATAGAAAGCTGCTCTGCAAGCTGTACAAGGTAAAAAAGCACAATGCCGAGCGCAGCGGCAATCGTTATGCAGGACCAGGCAAGCGGCATATTGCCGAGCTTGATTTGATCGGAAAGCAGAAAGCCCAGCCCCCGTGACGATATAAAAAACTCGCCGACAATGGCGCCGATGATGCTCGTCGACATATTGATTTTCAGTGCGGTAAAAAAATGCGGCAGACCATTTTTAAAACGAAGCTTTATAAATACGGAGCGGCGGCTTGCTGCATACACATGCATCAGCTCCACATACATGGGATCAATGGAACGCAAGCCCTTGTAGGCGCCGACCGCCATCGTGCTCATGGTCATAACGGAGACGATAGCTATTTTGGAAGCTGCTCCGCTGCCAAACCAGTTGTTCATTACGGGAGCAAGGGCAATAATCGGGACGGCATTCAGTGCCGCAAGCACAGCGATGCCGCCATTTAGAGCTTTCGGAGCAAAAGACGCAGCGGAAGCGGCGATTAGCCCCAGCAGCGAGCCTACTAAGCAGCCCATGATGATTTCCATGCCGGTAAACAGCGAATAGCGCCACAGCATCTCGGCATTTTCTTGAATGGACGAGGCAATCGCCGACGGCAGCGGCAGCTGATATAACTCCAGCTGAAACAGCTTATGGAATAGGCCCGTTTGCCAAGCCATCAGAAAAAGCAGCCCGAACACCAGCGGCAGCAGCCATGCCTTGCTTCCTCTTCGCCTTCGCCCCTTCTTCACTCGTCTGACAGTGTTTTCCCGCGACAGTACCGCAGATTGATTAGCAGGCACAGCAGCCATCTCCTTCATCATTCGTCCCTCCCTTGCGAGCGGAACTCTGGCTGCCATGGCGTAATAAGACGCTCCGCTATACTAATAGCCGCGAGCAGCAGCAGGCCAATAGCCATGCTCATTAACACCGCAGCCCAGAACATGTATACTTGAGCGTTCCCATAATAGAGCGAGCTAATCATCAGCACGCCGATGCCGTTCGGCGCTCCCATCAGCTCCACAATGATTGATGCGGTTATAGAAAGCGGCGCAGACAGCTTAAGTCCGGCAAACAGGCCGGGCAGCGAGGCTTGGAGCTTCAGCTTCATGTAAAGCGTCCATGTTGAGGCTGCGTAAGAGCGCATGAGTTCCTCTTGCTCCGGCTTAATGCTCTGCAAGCCGCGCAGCGTATACAGGGCAACCGGGAAAAAGGTAACGTAGCCCGACATCAGCGTTCGCGACAACGCTGGATCATGAACGATGCCGTAAATGATTGGCGCAAGCCCGATAATAGGCACCATTTGCGAGGCGATCATATACGGCGACAGCGTATGCTCAAGCGTGCGGGATAAGCTCATCAGCACCGCGAGAAGGAAGCCGACCGCAGAGCCAATGGTGAAACCTAGAAGCGAATTGCCGAATGTAATGGCACCCTGCTCGGCTAAAACAGGCCAATACTGCACAGCTGCATTCAGTACTAGGTGCACATAAGGCAGCTTTGAAGCTGGAGCCAGCAGCTGCCATACATCGGCTATAAGCCAAGCAAATGCTTCCCATAGCAACAGCACGCATACTGTCCACAGAACTACATGCCAACTGATTCCCCATCGCCTATACGATTTGCTCGTCAAGCGAATCACTCTCCTCATGGAAGCAGCTCCGCACCAAATCGGTCATCGCATGAAACTTATCCGATCTGCGAGTATGCGCGAAGCTTCCTTCCTCCCGCTCAACCTTGATTATGGAATGAACACGACCCGGATGGGCCGATAAAATGACGATCCGATCGGATAAATACACCGCTTCAGGAATGCTGTGGGTAACAAAAACGATCGTTTTATTCGTTTGTTTTTTAATATCAAGCAAATCAAGCTGCAGCCGCTCCTTCGTAAATTCATCAAGTGCAGAGAAGGGCTCATCCATCAGCAGCAAAGGCGGATCAAGCGACAAGGCCCGGGCAATCGCGACCCGCTGCTGCATGCCTCCGCTAAGCTGCCACGGATAGTGGTTTTGAAATTTGGAAAGGCCGACAAGCTCTAGTAAATGCGTTATTATTTCAGAATATTCAGACTTTTTAAGTCCCATTATTTCCATTGGCAGCTCAATATTGTCCTTGACCGTGCGCCATTCAAACAGCGTAGCACTTTGAAAAACAATGCCGAATTTGCGGCGCAGGCGCGCCTCGCGGGGATGCTGGCTGCCAATCGTAATTTGGCCCGAGGTAGGCTCCAGCAAATCGGCCATTAAACGCAGAAGCGTCGATTTCCCGCAGCCGGATGGGCCGAGGAGCGAGACGAATTCGCCCTGGCGGACGTCAAAGCTTACATTTTGCAGCGCAGCCACCTTGCGGTCACCGCTGCCAAAATACATGGATATATCGTCGATGCGAATTTCCACTGGTTGATTTTCCTTCGGAGCGTCCATGCCATCCCTCCTTCTCTTCAATCAACGCTATCTTTGTGTAATATTATATAACACTCAGTTTTAATTACATTAGACAGAGTGTTACATAATCATAATAATCCATTGTACATGATGTCCAATTCTTGCATAAATAGCTGATTTCCGCGCGCTGCTGTTGGGATTTATGTTTTATTACCTTACCTATTTGATACCGTTAATAGTTAAGGCTATCAGCTATTTATGAGATATAGCTTCTACTTTTGTCCTGCTCGTCACTAAATTTGCATCCCCAAAGTCAACCTCATGCTTTTCGATCCAGGGGATTGCTTTGTGCACAAGGATACAAAGATAGTTACGGAGCGGAGGGCACAGCAGCCGTTCTTTCAACAGAATCGCGGGTTATTCCACAAGTGGCGGACACAGCAACCGCTATTTCAACAGAATCGCGGGTTATGGCGCAAGTGGCGGACTCAGGAGCAGCTATTGCGCTGCTAATCGCCATTTTGACGGGGTTAGAAGGACAATAACGGTTTTCCTGTCCGCTTGCGACCCGAAATCGGCTTAAATGCCCAAATAGCGGAACCTCAGTCCGCCAAAAAGGAGGGAGCGTCCCTAGCTGCCCAGTCTCAGCAATACTGTTCTCAGCAGCTACACGCCTACACAACAAAAACCGCGCCACCACCATGAGCAGGAGCCCATGCCGGTAGCGTGGCTTTTTTTTCGAAATGAAAGCTATGCTATGAACTAATATCCCCAAACCGCCTAGCTATCCCACGCCTGCCAACGAAGGCCGGAGAATCAGCCTCGTTCTGCGTTACCTAGGATGCGGCCGGCGGGCGGTAAATGTCAGCCCTTTACGGCTCCATCGGTCACACCGGCTATAAATTGGCGGTTGAAAAACAGGAAGATTAGAAACAACGGCAGCGTAGCCATAACTGAAGCCGCCATAACAAGCGACTTATCCTGAAAATAGGACGACGTATCCAAGCGCAGCAGCGCTACCTGCACCGTCAGCATCTCATTCGATTTCATCACAATCGATGGCCATAAATAGTCATTCCACGCCCCCATAAAGGTCAAAATGCCAAGCGTCGCATAAGCGGGAGCAATTGCCGGAACAGCTATTAAGGCATACAGCTGCAGGTTTCGGCAGCCATCGATTCGCCCCGCCTCCACCAGCTCGTTCGGAACGGAGGCTTCGATATACTGCCGCATGAAAAACACCCCAAAGGCACTTACCATGCCCGGCACAATGACCGCGCGATAATCATTCAGCCATTGCAGCTTCGTAATAATCAAATATTGCGGGATAATGCCGAGCTGCGCCGGAATCATCAGCGTCCCGAGTACGAACAGCAGCATAAAGCCCTTTCCCGTAAAATTCAGCCGGGCAAAAGCGAAGCCTGCCAGCGAGCTGAGCAGCAGCATGGACACGGTGATGCTGACTGCAATAATGGCCGTATTGCCCATCGTACGCAAAAAATCGACATTTTCATTATTGAAAATCTTATCAAAGTTTTCCGCCAGGCGGCTTCCATAAAATACCTTCGGCGGTATCGCCGAAATTTCGCCAGCCGTACGGGTAGAAATAACGCTCATCCAATAAAAGGGAAAGATCGAAAAGCCGACAAACAGCAGCAGCAATACATAAACGATGGAACGCCCCGTCCGATTTCGCATGGCCGCCTCCTACCTCCTTAGCTTTCCGACTAGCAGCGAATTAAATAGAGCAAATATAACAATGATGATCAGCAGCAAATTGGCAATCGCTGAAGAATAGCCAAAAGCATGGTCGGTGAAAGCTGTTTTGTATAAATACATGACAACGGTTAGCACCTGATTGTTTGTGCCGCCATTAACGGCCGCGACGGCTCCCGACAAATCGGACATGAAGGTGAATGGCTCCGTAAACAGCTGGAGACCACCCGTCGTAGCAATCAGCGTCGAGAACATAATCGTTGGCGTCAGCATTGGGATCGTAATGCGGAAAAACTGCTGCCCCTTGCTGGCCCCATCAATCGTCGCGGCTTGGTACAAATCCCCTGGGATGCTTTGCAGCCCTGCCAGCTGAATGACCATGTGGAAGCCGAGATAACGCCAAAACACAAGCGCAGCGACTGCAAGCTGCGTAGCCCATGAATCCCCTGCCCAATCTAATCGATCCAAGCCCAGCAGCGTCAGCAAATAATTGAACAGGCCGTATTTCACCCCAAATACATTGGCAAAAATCAAGCTCACCGCCACAAGCGAGGTGATATTTGGCAAAAAGATAAAAAAGCGGAACACGCCTTTTCCTCTAATAAACGCCTGATTGAGCAGCACCGCCAGCAATATCGCAAACAAAATTTGAAAGGGCACGGATTCAAACCAAATTAAAAAAGTGTTGCCAATCGATTTCCAAAACAAGGGGTCATCCGTTAACAGCAGCCGATAATTCCGCAGTCCGACAAACGTCCGGTCCCCGAGCATATCCCATTTAAACAAGGAAATATAAATGGTATACAGCATCGGATAAAAGCCAAATACCATGAAGATTGCAAAAAACGGCAGCGTGTACAAATAACCGGAAATATGGTCGCTGATACGTTGATTAAACCGGCGAGCGGCATGCCCAGTCCTCATTTTCCTCTCCATTTTCCTCTCCACTTTCCAGCCTCCTCTCTAGCAGCATTTCATTCATGCAGCCTCGAACAGCAAAGGTAGAGTGCAGCCGGAAGGCCGCGCTCTACCGTCGTTTTCCTAACGGGCCAACGTCGATTTCACCTTGCTCACTAGCTCGGTCCACGTTTTCTCCGGGTCAGCCCCTTTCTCCACATTCGGAAGCTGCTGCCCAATTTCATTCGTAATCGTCGACCAATTATTAATCGAATCCATTAACGTCACCTGCTCCGCTGCTTTCGGATAAATCTCGCCTACTGGTGCGCCATTGAAAAAATCATCCTTTTTCGAGGTGAACGCTTCATCCTTGTATACACCCGGTGTCGAAGGGAAATTGCCATTGGATTCATAGACCGAAAGCTGCTGCTCCGGCGCCAAGATCCATTTAATAAACGCATAAGCTTCCTTTGCGTGCTTGCTTTGCTTAGGAATAAGCAGGAAGGAGCCGCCCCAGTTCGCCGAGCCGCCGGGCATCATCGCAATATCCCATTTCCCTTTCGCATTCGGAGCATTTTGCTTCACGAGGCCGAGCATCCACGGAGGCGCAAACATCGTCGCAAAATCGCCCGTATCCAGTCCGACCTTCCAGTCATTCGAAAAATCCGGCTGCTGCGCGGTCAATCCTGCCTGTGCAAGCTTCGCCGAGTAATCCCATGCCTCTTTCACCGCCGGATTCGTATCCATCGTCAAATTGCCGTCCTTGTCAAAAAAGGTGAACTCCCCGCCCTGCTGGATTTTAGGCAGAAACGCGCCAAAGAAGGCGTCGGTCGTCAGCGGCTTGCCCGTTTTCTCCTTAATCGTCTCGCCCAGCTTGAAATAGTCATCCCACGTAGCGGCGAGCTTGGATACCTCATTGCGGTCCGTCGGCAGCCCCGCCTGTTCGAACACTTCAATGCGATACATCATCGCCATAGGGCCGGAATCGGTCGGTATGCCAAAAATAAAGCTGCCATCCGCGCTTGTGCCCTGCTTCCAACGGGAATCGAGATAATCCTTTTGCAGCTCATCCGCTCCAAAGTCCTTCAGATTGTAGAAATAATCCTCTTTCTTAAACTGCGGAATATCATCAACCGTCAAAATAACGATATCTGGCGCTCCGCTGCCCGCGGAAAGCGCGGTTAACAGATTTTGCTTATGGTTGGCTTCGTCAATTTGCACATCCAGCGTAATGTTTTTATTTTCTTCCTGATACTGTTTAATCAGTCCATCAAGTCCGGGACCGTTCGTATTCCAGTAAGTAAGCTTGATTGGCGAGTTAGCGCTTTCTGAGGTGCCGCTAGAAGATGGGTCATTCGAGGAGCTGCAAGCAGCCAAGGAGCCTGCCAATAATCCGGCGGCCAGCAGCATGGTAAAAGGTTGCTTCATTCTCATCTTTATATCCCCCTGCATCATAATGTAAGCCCTTACAAGTCAGTTATACCACTTGCAGGCTAGGCCCGAGAATAAGGGGGATTTACGATTTTTTGAACTATTCTACAATCGGGTCATTTTTTCAGGTCGTACTCGACCGGATCCGGTAATCATACGGGCTGACGCCTTCTAGCGATTTAAATAAGCGGCTGAAATAAGCTTGATCGGAGTAGCCGGTGTTATGGCAAATTTGATAGATTTTCAGATTCGTTTCACGCAATAGCGTCTTCGCCCGCTCCATCCGAATTTGCGTCAAATGCCGCGTGAAGGACAAGCCCGTCTCGGAAGTAAATAGGGCGCTTAAATAATTGGGCGTCACGTCAAGCCGATTAGCCAGCATGCTGAGAGAAAGCTCTCGATTGGCATATTCATATTGAATGTGCGACATCGCATTTCGAATAATGCGATGCACAAATTCATTCATCGTTCGATTGTTCGTTGAATCGGGCAGGCCACCCTGAAAGGTTCTCATACTCTGCTCATACATCGCACGAATTGACGCCAAATCTGCAGTTACGCCACCAAGTCCGACTGCTAACTGTACAGCCAGCTTTTGCTCCAGGCATAATCTGGCCTCCTCTATGTACGGCTCCAATGCGGGCACAGCGATATCTGTCGAGAATAGAACGGCGGTCATACGCGAGGCTTCAATAATAATGACGCCGATTCCGTAATGGGCCAAAACATCCTCCAGCAAGCTCTTCGCCCAGAAGCGGTCCGGCTTCGTCCAAAATTCACGGTCGGGGCTCGTCAATGTGAACAATCCAATCCAGCGATGCGGTGGAAACAGCGAGTGGTCTAGCGGCAGCTCCGGCTGCTGTTCATAAAATAAATCCTGCACACGCGATTCCAGCGCATTTTGCTCGCGCAGCTTAATAATTTCGAGCGAGGGTCCTCGACTCTCATCCCTTAGTCCTGACTCTGACTTGAGGCTATCGATCCCCTCCAACCTGTGCTCAATCATCACAATGATCAATTGCAGCACATAAGTCCGCAGCTTCATTCGTTCCAGTTGGTTCATTGCAGCCGAATGGCGGGAGGCTTCGATTATTTGGTCAAGAATCGGTCGCAGCCGCTCCGCCACCCTAGAAGCAGCCGCATAAAACAGCTGCGGATCATGAAAAATCGAGTAGGCCAGCGAGCGATCCTCTATATCCAGGTGCAAGCAGAAGTAGGTGACTCCCTCCTTGTCACTCGTCTGGCTCTCATGCGTATAGCCGGGAGGAATAATGACCAGATCACCAGGGAATTGCTCATAAGGAATGCCATTAATGATCATTTTCTGAAAACCCTCAACGACCAGATTAATTTCCAGCAGCGGGTGGTCATGCTCCGGGTAAGACCAGCCCTGCTCTGCACTGCGCCAGTGTGTGCCATAAAGCTGGAAGCTGAACCTAAAATCCGGCAGCGCAAACTCCTCCAGACATTTGTCCTTCCCGCGGCCGGGAATAAACAATAACGCCATACGCCGTCCCTCCTAGAAATATCCATCGTCATTTTATTGTGGCATACGCCTTAAAAAAATAAAAGCGGCCGCATTATAGCAGCCGCTTACAATAAAATATTCAAATACCTTGGTGATTCAATCTAACCCAAATCATTAATTCACTTCAAAAGCGTAGCCCAATCTTGTATTAATCCGAAAGTCTCCTCTTGATTTTCATCTAATCTTTCAGCGATGCGTATACATTCTAATTTCTGCTCGGGTGAAAGTCCTCCGGCAAAATGTATGGCTTCTGCATAATAATAAATGAGCTGATTGTCTTCCTGTTCCAGTTCCTCCTTATCCGCCAGCTTTTCCAGACGCGCTATACACTCTACTGCCAAGGCATTCCCAAAAGACTCCAACTGCAAGAAAACATCGATTTCCGCTTTATCAAATTGAAATGGAGATACCTCTGCAAATTCACTTTCCAGTGCATCCAGCCAATAGTCCAAGTATTTCCCGACTGACAGTTGTTGATTTTGCTGCATCGTTTGCTTGAATTGCTCATCCTTCTCCTGTAAATCAGGGAATATCTCATAAAACAATTGTGGATCAATCGTCTTTCTCATAATTAAGCTATAATCCAAATAGTCATTTCCGGTAGCGGCAAACGCAATAAAATTTTTGGTCTTGTTTAGTGATTGAAAAGCATCTTCCTCAATTAAACGTTTGACTGCTTTCAGCACAAGAACTTGAAAACCTGCCTTCATAATTCCAGTCTCAAATGCAACAATAGGGTCACTATCTTTAGCAGGAGTCTCCTCTTCCTCTAAATCTTCTGTCAAATAAGCCAGCTTTTCAAAAAAATCGATAACAAGTCCATGCATCCCCATATGCTCCTGCCAATATTGAAACTCGAAATCACCCTGATTATATTTCAAGCTGTTCACTTCGTGAGCACTTTTAAGTTTCGGATAACTTCTCAGCGTTTCCTCAAAACTTTCTAGCGTATTCATATAAATGTATATGCTGTTATGCTCATCAGCGTATAAATTAAAAGCATATACATCCTTATTGTGATCACTATCTGCAAAAGACTGTATCGCCACTTTGCACCCTTCTACCAAAGCATGAACAAACTTCTCTGTAGTAATAGTTTCAACATGCTCTGGCTTGCATAAGCTATATCCTGCCTCTCCATCCTCATATAACACGTAATAACCGGCTCGATCGATAGGGGTTCTTCCATCCATCTGTCTTCCAAGTTTCGAATAATAAATGTTCATATGATTTCTCCTCTATATGTTTTATTTCCCTAAAAATCCGCCTTCAGATCTAATGATCTGGCCCGTAATCCACTGCGCATTGTCGCTGGCCAGCAAACAGATCGCTTTCGCCGCATCCTCCGGCAGACCGATACGTCCCATCGGGAACAGCGGCAGCAGGCGGGCTTTCAGCTCATCATCCATCCAGCCCGAATCGGTCGGCCCCGGATCAAAGCCATTGACCGTTATTTGCAGCGGAGCAAGCCCCACAGCAAACGGCTCGATGAGAGCGATTAAAGCGCCTTTCGTAGCCGTATAGGCGAGATTGTCCGCATCCGGTCCTTTGGAAACCATAAATATAATTCTTCCGTTCGTCCCTATCGGCTGGTTTTGCTCAAAGCGCTTCGCGAACTCGGTACTGAGCAGCATCGTTGTCCGGTTGTTCACCACATGATGCTGCTCAAGCAGCGCTAGATTCAGGGTCCGAAAATTTGTCGGCACACAATAAGCCGCATTATTAATTAAAATCGAGGGGCTGCCCAGCGTCCGCTCCACCTCATCCATGATGAGAGACGGCATATCCGGGTTGGAAAAATCAGCCTCCATATGGCTCGCCCTTACGCCTAGACGTTCCAATTCGCCGCGCAATTGCTCCGGCCAAGCTTGCTCGAGGCCATTGCCTTCCACCTCATCAAACGCTTGCCAATGCGTAAAAAAGATATCGATGCCACTGCCCGCGAGCGCGCGGCAGATCGCTGTTCCAATGCCCGTGGAGCGGCTTGCGCCGGTCACAATAGCAATTTTATTTTTCATCGAAGCTTTCAAAGAAGTCATGTGTAATTCCCCCATTCAATATTGGAGGATAAGAAGACATTAGGCATTCACCCGAGATGCTGCTCTGCCCCATAACGAACAACGGCTGCCTATAGGCAGCCGCTGACAGGGGTATATGAAATCCCCAGCCCTGCTTATCCTGTAAGGTTTGCGAAAGGAACGCCAAATACAATAGCAAGCTAAAGCCCCTTACTAAATCGGCATTCTATTCTGCTGCTAACCTCTACAGGATTATCCACATGGCGGGTTCAAGTCTCCTTTTTCAAGCATCTCTATTCCGGATCATAGCATGGCGTGGAAGGTTTGGAAAATCGTGAGAATATAAATATGTGATCCTTTCATTACCTTTTAAATATGTATAGAAAGTATTGAAAATAATCGGGTCTATAACACCGCAAAATACAATCTATTACATCCACATTCGACTGATATCGCCAAATTATTTGGTTTAAATTCTCTCAAATTGTTGATGATGGAATCATTAAGTGATACTATAGAACTAAATAAAAAAGATTTTGAGGGGGATCAATTGGACATTGAATGAGAAAAAAAAGCCAGGCTGTTTGAAGATTATCCTTATCGTTTTTGGCGTTTTCCTAGCACTAAGCATTATTATTGCAATTATTGGAAGTTTAGCTGACGACTCTAGCGAACCCACTACTGCGTCCACAACTAAGGAAACAACAGCAAAAACTTCACAAGGCTCAGAAGAATTGTTTGCTACTGCTAAGAAGCAATTTGAAGAGGGCAGCTACCTTGATGCTTCTGCTACAATTGAAAAAGCAATTAAAGCTGAGAATAAAGACGAGTATACTAAATTAAAAACGGATATTGCGGCGAAAATCAAGGAACGCAAAACAAAGCTTGAATCCGGTTTTGAAATCAAGGAAGATAAGGTTGAGAACATCACTTTCATCTCTCCATCCGAAGGTGTTACAAAAGGATTAGTATTTTACCCTTACATCGGCGTTAAAGATTCCAAAAAGTATATGTTGTTAAGAGTAGGATTCCAAGAGGATACTTCAAAGGCTCTATTCGTATTTACTAGCATTAAAGTACGTGCAGGAGATAAATTAGAAGAACTTTCTTTTAATCCTTTGAATAAATCAAGCGATGTTGATATACTTGGTGCTGGTATGACGGAAATTGTTGATATTAATGTTAACAAAACCATTCAAAACATGCTTGACAGCCAAATTCCAAGTACCGAAGAAGTTATTGTTAGGTTTGAGGACATTTCCAATAAATCAACCGACTATACATTAACGAAAGAACAAAAACAAACGATTGCTGACATTCTAGAGTATTACAATTATTTGGATTAAATCATAAGAATACTTAAAGGCGCCTCCTTTCTTTTATACAAGAAAGGAGGCGCCTTTTGTATACTGCCGTTACTTTTCCGAGCATGAAGCAGTAAAACCTTAAGGCTACTTATTTTTCACCATTTGTCTCGCATGCAGCCAAGTTTTGATATTGCTATACAAGCTGTGCGGGTAATCATAATGATAAACTTGCGCTGTCTCTAAAGACAGACGGCCGAATAATTCATAAGAGACGATCAAGGCTTTCCAGCTAGCAAGCTGATCAAAACCTCCGAACGATTGTTTTAAGTCCGCTATAACTGCATCATCTGCCCAGTCTGCAATAAATTTCCCGGCATGCCAAGTATCATAGTTTTGTCCATGAATCGCTTTGGCATGCCACTCCATCATTTGCAGCAGCAGCTGTTTGCAATCGTGATCCCTTTCGCCCGCGACCCATAATTCACCGCGCAAAATCTGCTTCGCCACATACAGGCAGGCAAACCCATATTGCTGAACCACCTGCTGGAAGGCAGCTTCCGTAATCGGTGGCGGCAGGTCAGGGACAGCTGTTTTGGGAATCAATTTGTCGCCTTTGCCCGTCTTGTCCAGCAGCAGCTTCACCCCACGCTTAAAGCCCTGCGGCACTTGTCCGACAGCAGCCAAACGTTCCAGTTCAGCGATAGGACAAAACAAGAAATCCACCTGCAGTCCCTCATTGAATAGCACTAATTTCTCAGGATCTCCTCCTGCCGTCCGGTACATAAAGCTCGTCCAAACTTCCCCAATATGGATCAGCCAATCATTATGCTCAAAATAGTAATCTGGATTGGTCGAATAAATGACGATGTCCAGATCGGAAAATTCATCAAACGGCTTATCCGTTCTTGCTCGCGATCCCATCAAATATATCGTCTGTATTTCATCGTTTTCACCAGCCCAGCTTACGATTCGCTGCTGCAGCATTTCGTATAAATCCGCCATTTTCACTCCTCCATCACTTGTGGGCGTCTAAAGATCCTTTTTCAAATAATAATGCTGATGGCCCCCGGCGTTGTCTATTGTGCCATAAACCTCGTAGCCATGCTTCTTGTAAAAATCGAGCGCCTGAAAGCTTAACGTGTCCAGTTTAATGAAATCGCATTTTTTCGCTTTGGCAAGCTCCTCTGCTTCTTCCAAGAGCTTCGACCCATAGCCTAATTTCCGCAGCGGCTCATCGACATACAAAATATGCACCTCCAGCCAGTTCCAGCACACTTCACCCAGAAGCCCGCCGTATACGACGCCATCCTCCTTTTTTAAAATCAGATTAATCTCTTGGTATCTGTCGCTTAGCTCTTTCGGAAAATGCTCCCTATTAAAGGCGATTAGCTTATTTAGCACAGCTTTCTTATCGGCCGAATTTGATTCGTTTATGATCTGAAGTTCCATGGCACACCCCTGCTTTCTCCCAGCTAATTCCATCCTATTCTTGTATTATCTACCGCAAACGGGGAAAAAGCTATACACAAATAGAGAAATAGAGCGCAGCTTACTGGGGAAGCTTAAGTTTCCCCCCTTTAAAAATCGCGAGCCAAATGAACAGCAGCCTAGCCCAAGCATCGGCATGCTTGGGCTAGGCTGTGTGCAAAGTGAGCGTTACGCTTTATTTTCCAGACTGCTGCCTGTCGTAATGGCTGCCTCCTTAAAATTTTCCACCGAAGCGGTCTTTTCATAAAAACGGGGCGTATTCGCCATTAAGCCTTCACGCGTATAGAAGGGATCGTTTTCTGCAAGCGGGAACACGACCTTTTCTCCTGTGCTTGCCGACTTGTAAACACCCGTAATAAATTCAAGCGTGCTGCGGCCGCTGATACCGTCAATAAGAACGGGCGCGCCGGTCTCGATCGCGGTCAGCACGTTATCGATCTGTCCGAGATGGCCGATATACTCCACCTCCGGAAGGTCTTCATACAGCTTCTGAAGCTGCTGCTCCAGCTCTTCATTAGCCATCGGGAAGCCATTCGGCCGCGAGATAGAAGCCTTCATTTTCCATGGAACGGACACACGGGCCTGCTTGCCTTGGAAAATCAGCTGCTGCTCCTCGCCATGGTGCACAACGGAGCTAGTCACGATGCCGAGCGCCCCTTGCGGGAAGCGCAGCATTGCCATCGACAGATCCTCGACCTCTGCATTATCATGCGATGTATTCGTCATAAATGCTTGTACCTCGCTGGGCTGTCCCATCATCCACAGCAGCGCATCAATATGGTGCACCGCATGGTTCAGCGTACAGCCGCCACCTTCCTTCTCCCATGTGCCTCGCCACCACAAATCGTAATAGGAATGTCCACGCCACCAGAAGGAATCAACCTGAGCATGAACGATAGGCCCCATCAGACCGCTATCTACCACCGATTTCAGCTTCATCATTGGCGTTTTAAAGCGATTTTGCGCCACAATGGACAGGATTTTCCCGCTGCGGCGGGCCGCTTCGTTCATTTGGTCGCATTCCTGCAAGGAAGAGGCCATCGGCTTTTCCACGAGTACATGCTTGCCATCGTTCAGAAGATCAACCGCAATAGGCGCATGGGTATAAGGCGGCGTACATACCGATACCAGATCGATATCCTCCCCTAGCAGTTCCTTATAATCAGCTACAATTTTAACGCCTTCCAATTGAAACTGCTCCAGTCTCGCCTGTGCCTTATCCGTGTAGGAATCGCAAATCGCTACAACCTTGCAGCGCTCGCCAAATGTTCTATACGCTTCCAAATGAGCGGAGCTAATGGCTCCTGCTCCAATAACCGCTACTTTCAGCATAAAACGAACTCCCCCGTCCGCAAATGAGTTAATCTTTCCCTCTTAATTTTAAAGGAAAATCAACCTCATTTATGATTGGGAATTGTGATAAAATACAACTATATTGCGGTTTTTGAAGTGTTTCAGCTACATGCAATATAAGGGAGGCTCGGCAGCCGTGCACAAAATGGAAGAACAGTTTTCATTCAACTATCGCATCTCATCCGACAGCAGCTTCTGGGAAGTTTTTCACGCCCATTCCCAAATGGAATTTTCCTATGTCCATGCCGGACATGGGGATCTCATTGTAGAAGGCAAGCGCTACCGGGTCGAGCCAAATACTTTAATGGTTTTTCATCCCTTTCAGCTTCATCGGGTACAGATGGATGTATCGGCAGAGCAGCCGTTCGTTCGCACCGTGCTCATGTTTGAGCCGTCGCCACTCAAAAAATACTGGAGCTCCTTCCCATTGCTGAAAGCTTTTTTCGAGGAATTGCTGCTTCGGCCCGGCGGCGAGCCCTGGTACGGCATTTCTGAGTCATCACCGCTTGCGCTGCTTTTGAAGCAATTTAAGGAAACGCGGGAGCAGCTTGCTGCTGATGAATCCGCGGAAGAAGAGGACGATCATTTTCTGCTGCTGGAGCTGCTGCGGCAATTAAAAGCCATTCGCCAGAAGCCCGGCAGCCAAGCTGCCTTGCAAATAAGACGGCAGAGCCACAGGGCAGAGGAAATGATGGAGTGGATCGAACAGCACTATCAGGAGCCGTTCCGGCTGGAGCAAATGGCCGATGCGCTGCATCTGTCCCGCTATCATGTCGTGCATTTGTTCAAGCAGGCTACGGGCTCAACCATTATGGACTATACCAAAGCGACGCGCGTCCGACATGCCTGCCTCTATTTAATCGAAACGACGCTGACCGTACCTGAAATCGCCACCCGTGTCGGCATGGGCACCCCCTCTTATTTCTGCAAGGTGTTTCGTCAGCAGATGGGACATACGCCGCATCAATATCGGCTGCATACCCAGCGCAGAAAATAAGGCCGCTCTATTCGCATAGAAGGCAGCCTTGCTCTGTCAATGCTAAGCTTTTCTACATTTCCATTTCCCGTTTCGGACGGGGCTCACTTTAACCCCAATTTCCACAGCGGTTATGGAAAGGACTTTAATATAAGTAACCACACCCTTCACATTAAGAATGGCACAACCATTGGCCACTCCCATGAACACGCCTACATGGGAGGTGCCATCAAAATGAATGCGAATATTAGGAGTACCTACACCAATACCCTTAAGAATGTTCCGAATGCAGCTGTTGCTGCCTCCGCTTTTGTTGTTGCAGCTTCGATCATCTTTGCTCTTATTCCCATAGCTTTTATTCCCGTAGCTTTTGTTTCCGTGGCTTTTGTTTCCGTGGCTTTTGTTTCCGTGGCTTTTGTTTCCGTGGCTTTTGTTTCCGTGGCTTTTGTTACTATAATTTTTGCTGCTATAGCTGCGACTGACTCCTTTTCTAGGCAATAATATCACCTCCTTATTGATAGAGTTGATATTATTGTATGGAAGTTGATAGATTATGGTGTGTGTCTTTTATGCTATTAAATTTCATCTTCCCGCAATACAAGGAAAAGGAAAATTCCTACCCATTCGCGCTACTAAGCACTTTATAGTAAAATGAGAGAATGCTCTAAGATAAGATGAAGAGGTGCCTGAATGTCCATTAGTTTCACTACATCGATTATAAGCCGGCTCAAAAGAGAAATTGCTGCTTTAGAAGCCCAAAGCGTATTGGAGAAAAATAAATCCGCTAAAGCGCAAGCGAAGCTGAAGCAATTGCAAAAGGATAGCAAAAAAAGCAGCCTGCCCAGCGATTTAAGCAGCAAGCTGACCCGTATGAATAAATTAAATGAAGAAATCGCCGAAAGCGCGAAAAAACAAGCCGAGTTCTCCCGGCAGTTGGTTTACAAAAAGTCTGAGTTAAAAAAACACTCCTCCTAGATTTTCACACCCTACAATCGGCTAACGAATGCATGTAGTCCGCAATTGGAAAAAGGTTGGATTCTCCTTTAATCGAGGGAATCCAACCTTTTTTATTTTCCCATTATTCCTTCCCATGCATCCCGTACAGGCGGCGATAGGCAGTCGGCGTCATGCCTTCATGCTGCATAAAACGCTTATTGAAATAGCTGACGCTCGGATAGCCAGCTTCCTCGGCAATTTGCCCAATGTTGTCATCCTTCCGCTCCAATAGCCATTGCTTGGCTGCTTGCAGGCGACAGCGCGTAATAAAATCCATTGGCGTCATCCTCGTCGCCGCTCGAAACAGCTTACAGAAATAATAAGGCGTCACTCCGAGCCTATCCGCCCATTCATCCAAAATAAACGGCTTTACCGCCTCCTGCTGCATCAGCGGAAGCAGCTCCATAATTCGGTCGGCGGACGTTTCCGCCTTCCCCTGTTTCAGCGCCACTGCCTGCTCGACGAATATCGTAAGCAAAGCATAAGTAAGCATAGAGAGATGCGCCGGATGCAGCATACGATATGTGTCCGCCTCGCCCAGCAGCTCCTCATGAGCCTTCTCCCAAACCGCGGGCTGACGAAGTCTCCATAAAGGGCTTTTGTGCAAGCCCTGCTCAATCAAATAATCGCGCAGCCCGCTGCCGCCATAAAAGTGGAGCCAGCGGATATCCCATGGCTCATCCTTGCTGCTGTAATAACGCTGTTTTTGCAGTGGAAAATACAGTACCGCCTCCCCCGCGCGCAGCTCGTGAACGACACCGTCCAATTCGACAAATCCTCTGCCCGATGCGACATAATGGATATTAAAATTATTCAGCGCGCCCGCTTCCCGATATACGCTATGCTCGGGCTGTTCATTGTAATTGCCAACCGATTCCGGAAAACAAAAGTAAGGCATATTCGGTAGGGTAAGCAAATGGCTTTGACGATGCAAATCCAACACCTCAATGACAATATTGTTTTAATAGGGTGCAAAATATTATCATTTTAATTTTAATTCACATCCTCTATAATCGCAATATCATCATAAACTTTCATACAAAGCGAGGTTGAATCATGAGCAAGAAGTTGAAATGGGGCATTATTGGCTGTGCTGGAATTGCGAAACGCGCTGTTATTCCAGGGCTGCATTTATCTGAATTAAATGAAGTGGCTGCCATCGCCAGCCGCGACGGAGACAAGGCTAAGCAAACCGCCGAACAACTCCAAATTCCGACTGCATACGACAGCTATGAAGCCCTTTTGGCGGACAGCTCCATCGACGTCATTTATATACCGCTCCCTAACCATTTGCATAAGGAATGGGCAATCAAGGCTGCTGCGGCAGGCAAACATATTTTATGCGAAAAACCGCTTGCCCTTACGGCACACGAAGCAGCAGAAATGGCTGAAGCCGCTGAGCAAGCTGGCGTCCTGCTTTCCGAGGCTTTTATGTATCGCTACCATCCCCGCTATGAAACGATTAAAAACTTAATTGCAAACGGTGCCATCGGTGAGGTACGCGGCATTCGCAGTGCTTTTACATTCAACAATGCAGGCGATAAAGCGAACGTCCGTTACCGCAAGGCTTGGGGCGGCGGCTCCCTCTACGATGTAGGCTGCTATCCGATTAATGCAGCGCGCCTATTGCTGGGCAAGGAGCCTGAAGCGGTAACGGTAAACGCCCAATTTTCACCCGAGCATGATGATGTGGATATGATGGCGTTCGGGCTCATCGAATTCGAGGGCAATGTATCGCTCACCTTCGATTGCGGCATGTGGTCCGCCTTCCGCAATCCGCTTGAGATATTAGGCAGCGATGGAATAATCGAGGTTCCTTCCGCTTTTGTTACGCCTACTCCAGAAAGCGGCACGATATTCGTCACATCTGGCGGCGAGCGCAAGGAAGTTGAAGTCCCTTATGTAAATGCCTATACCGAGCAAGCCGACCATATGGCACGTGCCATTACAGAAGGCAAAGCTCTAACCTTCGGTGCTGCGGATGGCATTCGCAATATGAAAGTGATTGATGCCTGCCTGCAGTCTGCACGCGAGCGCCAAAGAGTTATTTTATAAGCTTAAACGCTTCAAGCACATTAGCCTATTGAGGAGGCCACGACAACAATGGATTATTTAAAGGTGCAAGGCTTGGACAAACCGGTATCCCGGCTTATGAAAGGCTCGGATTATTTTTTTCATGACCGCTATGATAAAGCTGCGGCAAACTTGGATGCGTTTTTCGCCATCGGCGGCAATTCCATTGATTCGGCCCATATTTACTGCGGCGGTCAAAGCGAGGAAGTTATCGGCCGTTATTTGAAAGAAAGAGGCAATCGGGAGCAGTGGGTCATTTTGACTAAAGGCGCACATCATGACCAAAATGGCCCCCGTGTAAGCAGTGAAGCGATTCGCAGCGATTTGAACACCAGCCTTGAGCGGCTGCAATCCGGCTACATTGATATGTATGCGCTGCACCGCGATGATCCAGCCGTTCCCGCTGGCGAGGTCATTGAAATTTTGAACGAGCATGTCGCTTCAGGCGCCGTTCGGACGATTGGCGTGTCCAACTGGACATGGCAGCGTATTAAGGAAGCCAATGATTACGCAGCAGCCAAAGGTTTGGTGGGCTTTTCCTTCAATAGCCCTAACTTCAGCCTGGCAAAAGCAAACGAACCGTTCTGGGCAGGCTGCGTTTCCGCCGATGAAGAGACATCCGCTTGGCATGAAGCAACGCAAATGCCGTTATTTTCGTGGTCGTCCCAAGCCAGAGGCTTCTTCACGGAACGCTTTACACCCGAGGATCGGTCGAATGCCGATCTGGTCCGCGTCTTCTACAGCGACGGCAACTGGGAGCGGCTGGAGCGTGCCAAGCAGCTTGCTGCCCGCAAAGGGTTTACCGCCATTCAAATCGCACTCGCTTACGTGCTAAATCAGCCGTTCCCGACCTGCGCCTTAATTGGCGCACAGTCACTGGAGGAGCTGCGATCCTGCGATGAGGGCTCGCTTATTACATTGACAGCAGAAGAGCGGAATTGGCTGGATCTGACCTCGGAAACTCAAGGCTAGGTAACCGCAGCATACGATTGTTGCTGAGATCACGCAGTTTTGGAACCTCATTCCTTTTTTGGCGGACTGAGGTTCCGCTATTCTGGCTTTTGACCCGATTATAGGCGATATGCGGACAGGAAATCCGTTATTGCCCTCTTCCTCCCATCGAAATGGCTTTGGACAGCGCATTAGCGGCTCCTGAGTCCGCGACGTGTGCCATAACCCGTGATTCGGTTAAAATAGCAGCTGCTGTGTCCGCCAAATCTATCTTTGTACAGGGGAAACTCCTGAAACGACTCGTATGAAGCTGCCTTACGGTACTTCATCTATTAGATCGAGATATCGAGATCCAAAATATCCTTGAGCCGCCAACCTTTTGGCGGTTTTTTGGCGTGCTTTTAACGAAAAAATATTATGGATAGCGCTGTTATAAAGCAAAGGAAATCGACAGCTATTTGTCGAATAATGTCTGTTATATTATCTACTACTATTTTCAGATAACTGTGGAAATGGGGGAGCGTTAGCAGCAAATTGTATGAAAGAATGGGATTCATAAACATCGAGAAATAAAATTAGGCCGTACACCGCTGTAAACCATTTAATTAAGAGCACCTACATCTGAGGGAGTGATCCATATTATACGCTCGGTTAAACATCTCAAGAAGGCTTTTATAATTTTATTAAGCTTAACGGTCGTTCTTTCTAGCAGTTTTTCTATGAATCCATTCATAGACGTGGCTGCCGCTGCCATCACCCCCACAACTGTCACGTTTACCACGAATGAAGCAACGGCGTGGAACGACGGTATTGCCGAAGACGGCGAGGGCGGATCTGCCAATATCGCAGGTATTAATATGCAGTTTTACAATATCAGCGATACGAGCGGCACAATTATTCCAGAAAAGCTGATACATGGGGATACTCAACAAAGTGACTCTTTCCATGCTTTGACTAGTTATGCTTCTAATATAGCTAGTGGTTGGAAAGGCATGGGCATGCAATCGTCTGACGGAGCCGAGTTTCGGTTAAAGGAATTCTTTTACTCTAATTGGGGCGGATCTGCTTCTATTACTGTAGTAGGCTATCGTAATGGAACGGAAGTGGGAAATACTTCATTTACTACAGATGAATTAGTGAATAATTACGATTCGAAAACAGTGATATTAGGATCAGCATTCTACAATGTTGATAAGGTGCTTCTATATTCAACAGGCCCAACCTGGCATGGTATTAATAATATTCAAATTGACGAACCAATCATCACTAATGCGGCTCCGCCAACTATTGGCACTCAGCCGACTGATAAGACCGTGAACGTCGGCGGCAGTGCAAGCCTAAGTGTCGCGGCTAGCGGTGGCGCGACGCTTAGCTACCAATGGTATAGCAATTCGACGAACAGCAACGTCGGCGGGTCGCTTATCGGCGGTGCGACTAGCGCTTCGTATTCGGCACCAACCTCCAGTGCGGGCACGACCTACTATTACGCAGTCGTAACGAATACGGACAGCAGTGCATCAGGCAATCAGACTGCTACGGCTACCAGCAATGCAGCTAAGGTTACCGTGAACGCTCTTACTCATGCAGCAACTCCGACGATTAACACGCAGCCAACAGATAAAACTGTGAACGTCGGCGACAGCGCGAACCTCAGTGTTGCGGCTAGCGGTGGCGCGGCGCTTAGCTATCAGTGGTACAGCAATTCGACGAACAGCAACGTCGGCGGGACACTCGTTGGCGGTGCGACTAACGCTTCGTATTCAGCACCAACTTCTAGTGCAGGTACGACTTACTACTATGTTGTCGTGACCAATACGGACAGCAGTGCTACAGGAAACCAGACTGCTATGGCTACCAGCAATGCAGCTAAGGTTACCGTGATTTCTCTTACTCATGCTGCAACTCCAACGATTAATACGCAGCCAACAGATAAAACTGTGAACGTCGGCGACAGCGCAAACCTCAGTGTTGCGGCTAGCGGTGGCGCGGCGCTTAGCTATCAGTGGTACAGCAATTCGACGAACAGCAACGTCGGCGGGACGCTGATCGGCAGTGCGACTAGCGCTTCGTATGCAGCACCAACTTCCAGTGCAGGCACTGCCTACTACTACGTTGTCATCACAAATACAGACAGTAGCGCAACAGGTAACCAAACCGCTACGGCTACCAGTAATGTTGCAACCGTAACCGTGATTGCGTTAACCAACGCATCCACTCCTACTATCGATACNCACAGACAGTAGCGCAACAGGTAACCAAACCGCTACGGCTACCAGTAATGTTGCAACCGTAACCGTGATTGCGTTAACCAACGCATCCACTCCTACTATCGATACTGAGCCAACGGATAAGACTGTGAACGTGGGCGACAGCGCGAACCTGAGTATTGCAGCTAGTGGCGATGCAACACTGAGCTATCAGTGGTATAGCAATTCAACTAACAGCACGGTTGGCGGTACGCCTATCGGCGGCGCGACTAACGCTTCGTATGCAGTTCCAACTTCTAGCGTAGGCACGACTTACTACTATGTTGTCATCACAAACACAGACAGTAGCGCAACAGGTAACCAAACCGCTACGGCTACCAGTAATGTTGCAACCGTAACCGTGATTGCGTTAACCAACGCATCCACTCCTACTATCGATACANAGTAGCGCAACAGGTAACCAAACCGCTACGGCTACCAGTAATGTTGCAACCGTAACCGTGATTGCGTTAACCAACGCATCCACTCCTACTATCGATACAGAGCCAACGGATAAGACTGTGAACGTGGGCGACAACGCGAATCTGAGTATTGCAGCTAGTGGCGACGCAACACTGAGCTACCAATGGTACAGTAATTCAAGCAACAGCACAGTTGGCGGGACGCCTATCGGCGGTGCGACTAGCGCTTCTTATTCAGCACCAACTNGCAACACTGAGCTACCAATGGTACAGTAATTCAAGCAACAGCACAGTTGGCGGGACGCCTATCGGCGGTGCGACTAGCGCTTCTTATTCAGCACCAACTTCTAGTGCGGTCACGACTTACTACTACGTTGTCGTGACCAATACGGACAGCAGTGCTACAGGGAGCCAGACTGCTACGGCTACCAGCAATGTAGCTGTCGTAACCGTGAATGCACTAACCAACGCATCCACTCCTACTATCGATACTGAGCCAACGGATAAGACTGTGAACGTGGGYGACAACGCGAACCTAAGTATTGCAGCTAGTGGCGATGCAACACTGAGGTCGTCATNGCTACCAGCAATGTAGCTGTCGTAACCGTGAATGCACTAACCAACGCATCCACTCCTACTATCGATACTGAGCCAACGGATAAGACTGTGAACGTGGGTGACAACGCGAACCTAAGTATTGCAGCTAGTGGCGATGCAACACTGAGCTACCAATGGTACAGTAATTCAAGCAACAGCACAGTTGGCGGGACGCCTATCGGCGGTGCGACTAGCGCTTCTTATTCAGCACCAACTCGGCTACCAGCAATGTAGCTGTCGTAACCGTGAATGCACTAACCAACGCATCCACTCCTACTATCGATACTGAGCCAACGGATAAGACTGTGAACGTGGGCGACAACGCGAACCTAAGTATTGCAGCTAGTGGCGATGCAACACTGAGCTATCAGTGGTATAGCAATTCAACCAATAGCACGGTTGGCGGTACGCCTATCGGCGGTGCAACTAGCGCTTCGTACTCAGCACCAACTACTAGTGCAGGTACGACTTACTACTACGTTGTCATCACAAACACAGACAGCAGCGCGACGGGCAACCCAACCGCTACGGCTACCAGCAATTCAGCTGGTGTAACGGTTAATGTACTAATCGCACCTGATCAACCGCAAAATCTTATTGCCCTAGGCGGCGATCAACAAGTCACCTTGAATTGGAGCCCTTCAGCAGACGCGAGCTATTACGATATTTTTATAGCAAATGCTTCCGGGCAGTACAGCAATACGCCTATCGCAACAGTGACAGGCACTAGCACGATTGTGCAAAATCTAAGCAATGGCACAGCTTATTACTTTGTTGTAAAAGCAGGCGGTACAGGCGGCCTGAGCCTTCAATCCAATGAAGCAAGCACGACTCCAGCCACCGTTGCCACAGCCCCAACGAACGTCACCGCAGCAGCAGGGAATGGGCAGGCAACTGTCTCCTTCACCGCCCCAGCAGACAACGGCGGGAGCTTAATAACAGCGTATCAAATAACCGTTTCTCCAGGAAACGCAACGGTTACCGGAACAGCTAGCCCAATCACCATTACTGGCTTAACAAATGGTACGAGCTACACTTTTACAGTCAAGGCGCTTAACGCTGCAGGCGAAAGCATGGCTTCCACTGCCTCTAACGCCGTCACGCCATTTACGACAACTAGCAATAGTGGCAGCGGTGGATCTTCACCTGCTGTACAGCCAACAGATTCGACAACTACCCGTAACGGTGTTGAAGTATGGATCAATGGTAAGGTTGAAAATATCGGCACTTCCATCACTAGTATCATCAACAACCGTTCCACCACAACCATTATAGTTGATCAAAAAAGTCTGGAGAAAAAGCTTGCAGAGGAAGGCAAGTTTGCCGTCGTCACGATTCCGGTAAGCAGCCAATCTGATGTGATCATCGGTGAAATCAATGGTCAGATGCTTAAAACGATGGAAGATTATCAAGCCACTCTTGAAATCAGAACAGATCGTGCATCCTACAAAATTCCCGTTTTGCAAATCAATAGCAGCTTTGTTTCCGCCCAGCTTGGCAACGCTCTATCTTTGCAGGACATAAAAATTCAAATTACAATATCCACGCCAACAACTGATATGAAAAATGTAGTAAACAATGCTGTGGCTAAAGAAGGACTCACGCTTGTCGCTCCTGCCATTGAGTTTACTGTCAAAGGCATCTACGGCAATAAAACCTTTGAGATTACCAAGTTCAACACTTATGTACAGCGCTCAATCGCTATTCCGAGCGGCATTGACCCGAACAAAATTACAACGGGAGTTGTCGTTGAACCAGATGGAACGGTGCGCCATGTGCCGACAAAGGTCGTCCAAGAAAATGGTGCCTATTTTGCACAAGTAAATAGCCTAACCAACAGTACGTATGCGATAGTCTGGCATCCCTTTGAGTTTAGCGATGTCACGCAGCATTGGGCGAAAAAGGCAGTCAACGATATGGGCTCGCGAATGATTATTGAAGGAAATGAAAATGGCCTCTTTAATCCCAATCGCGACATTTCTCGCGCAGAGTTTGCAGCCGTAATCGTCCGTGGACTAGGCTTGCGACTTGAAAACGGTGCGGCTTCATTTTCAGATGTATCCGCCTCGGATTGGTATAGCTCCGCCATTCATACCGCCTATGCCTATCATTTAATCGATGGATTTGAAGATGGTACGTTCCGTCCGAACGATAAAATTACACGGGAACAAGCGATGGTCATTATCGCTAAAGCCATGACGCTGACGAATTTGAAAGCCCAGCTTGCGAATGAGGCGGCAGCACAAACTCTGCTCCCTTATAAAGATGCAGCGAATGCTGCTGAATGGGCGAAAAATGGCATAGCCGACAGCGTGCTAGCAGGCATCGTATCCGGAAGAACCAGCGCCGAGCTGGCTCCTAAAGCTTTTATTACCAGAGCTGAGGTCGCTGCCATTATGCAAAGACTGCTGCAAAAATCGTATCTGATTCAATAATTAAAATTAGACTGACCAAAGGGGTTGCCATCCAAGTCATCCACGATGACTTAAGGGCAGCCCTTTTCTATTTTGCGGCACCGCTGGTTGTTGATCAGAAGAGCTGTCCATTATAATTGAATGTATAAGCACTAAGCAGCTCGGCATTTATTGAGAAAGCAGGTTTCAGAGGATGGACGTACATGATCATATCGTGATATGGAATTACACCTATTGCAAACTGCTGGATGTTCGCCACATTGTTGTGAAAGCGGGAGAATCCACTCGCCCCTATAAAGCGCCTGCCAGCCTGTTTATTATGTGTATTCGTGGAAGCGCGCAGGTACAAGTTAACGTGGAATTGCACCCTTTTAATCGTTTTAAGATTTTGCATATCGGTAAAGGAGCAGCCATTGATTTTCAGGCTGGTGAGGACGGCTTTGAATATTATAGTGTTTATTATAAAGCGACGATTCCACTGCCTGCGCCGCAGCACATTGTTCAGCTTGCTGAACGGCTGCGCCCTTTTCACACGCTATATGAATTTGCGCCTGCCCATCCTGTCGTTTTATACCGCTGCTTGACCGACATGTACAAGGAATGGAACAAGGCGGAGGCGCTTGGACAGCTGCATGCCAAAAACCTGCTTTTCCAGTTCGCCCACGAACTATTAAATCAATTGAAGGTACAGGGCACTTATTCAGAAAAGCGTGATTTAGCAGCGCAAATCATTGCGATTATTCAGAAGCAATATGCCGAGCCCATCACACTGGAGTCCTTATCAGAAAGCCTGAATTACAGCGTCCCTCACTTATCCTCCTATTTTAAAAGCCGGACGGGTGTTAGCCCCATTGATTATTTGATCAAAGTCCGTATCGACAGGGCGGCAGCTCTGCTGCTTGAAACCGATGCCACGCTAAGCGAAATAGCGGCTGGCGTCGGCTATCGCGACCCCTATTATTTAGGCAGGCTGTTTAAAAAATATAAAGGCGTCTCTCCCTCCCTATTCAGAGCGCAGCGTTCTGCAATTAAACCGGTAGAAGATTGTCCTTCTACAATCATGAGATCCTCCATTGCCCCTCCAAAAACGCTCCGCTATACTAATGTAGCTGATAACGATTATCAACGGAGCAAAGAGGGAGAGTCTATTATGTTTAGAGAATTAAAACCGTCCATGGCGGCGGTAATACTACTCAGCTTTATGCTGCTTCTCAACGCTTGCGGAACACAAGCGTCTACTAGCAATAATGCTGCTACTGGAGCAGCAAGCTCTACAGAACCGAGCAGTACGCCTCAAGCAACGGCTAGCCCCGCGCCTGAGCAAGAAGGAACCAAAATCGTATCGACCGTTATGGGTGATGTTGAAGTTCCGCTGCATCCGAAACGCGTAGTGGCTGGAGAATATTTAGGCAGCCTGCTGGCACTCGGTGTGATTCCGGTTGGAACCTCCACTCACCATCTTTCAAATCCTTATTTAAGCGATGCTTTAAAGGACGTAGAGGATCTGGGAGACGGGAACGGCAGTATAGAGAAAATTCTTTCGATAGAGCCAGATCTGATCATTATGGATGACATGTATACTGAAATGAATGATCAGCTAAGCAAAATCGCGCCAACTGTTATTGTCCCTTATGCTTCGCTTAAATCGGTACATGAGGAAGTTTCCTATTTTGGCGAACTGCTGGGCAAGGAGCAGGAAGCAACCGCATGGCTTGCCGACTATGATAGCCGTATCGCAACAGCGAAACAAAAAGTGCTTGAGGTCATTCCGGCAGAAAGCACGTTCTCCGTCTTGGAATGGATCGGGAAAGACGTTTCGGCGGTCGGCGCCAACTATGGCAAAGGCGGACAGCCCATTTACAATGTATTTGGCTTTAAGCCTCCTGCTGAAGTAGCTGCTGAGATAGGCGATCCAGGCTGGGCAACCCTATCTAATGAGGTATTGCCTAAATATGCCGGGGATTATATCGTGCTCACGACCGACAGGCAGTCCATCGACGATCTCAAAGCAGACCCGATCTGGGGATCTCTTGACGCCGTCAAAAATAACCGGGTATTTATTTGGGGCAAAGAGCGTTCCTGGTACTGGGACCCGATCGCTATTCTGACCCAAACGGAAGAGCTTGCTGATTGGCTTGTAAGTACGAAATAATAAATTAATGGCGTTTAGAAAATAGGTAATGGAGTGAAATATTCGCTCCATAAAAAAACACAGCAACGGCGCGAAATGTGCATTGCTGTGTTTTTTTATTTTATGAGACAAGCTCCGAATAAATCATGATAGAGCTATCGGGCTCCCAGTACCACTTGCCATCAGTTGCTTTACTTACATCCTGCAACTCATAGAGCCGAGTAAATTCTTCTGTAGTCCCTTCACTATTTTTTACCGTAGACACATAATATACTTTTGCTTTATTCGGCTCATATGAAACTATCGTCGCTTGCTCCAGCCTATAGTCGTAATCGTAATTTAAAAAAACAGAGGTATAATATTTATTCAATTCTTCCTTGGAAAAAGAGCCTTCACTTGCCCAATAAACGGGATTGATCATCTCGATCAAAGCTGAGGAATTTTCATCATCTATTGCTTTCGCGTTTGCCTCCACTAAAGTATAGATAGCGGATTTATCTTTATCAGGTACAGCTACCTCCTCATGGGAGAGTGACTCATAATCAAGATATTCGATTTCCGATGAGACATCATGTATTTCCCAGCCTTTTCCTTCTTCATTACTCATTCTAATAGTTGCATGCTCCATGCGATCCAGCAACTCATTCCCCATCTTTGGTATGAATACACCCGTGAGCATCGTGACATAGGTGCCCCAAGATTCTAATTCAATGCTTGTTATCTGAGCAACGGGATTAAAATCTTGAAAGTATGACTCAAGAATGGATCGAATTATTCTTAGATCGGCCTTTTTGGGTTTTGGCCACATACTTTCATGTACGTTTACAATTCTTTTGTCTGTATAATACTCTGCAACTAAATACTCAGTAGGTTGAAACAAATGTCCAAGGACTAAGGTGTTCGCCCCAGATTCAATAATAGTAGGTGTTTCCCAATCAAAAACAAACTGCCTTCCGTTAACGTAAGCCATCCCACTATTTAAATCAATTTTAAAAAATGCGTACCTCTGACCTTGCCGTAATAATCTTCTTGTTTTTATCAAAATGAAAAGTAAAACCCAATTCCTTCACAACACTGCGAAACTCGACATACACTCTTCCTCCACGGATAATGGGAGCAACCACAGGTTTAATTTCTTTATCCTGTACCAAGAGACGTATCGGCTGCACAACTGGCTTATCTGCTGCAAATACCGATGTGTTAGGCATTAGCATGCATGCTATAACCAGTAGAAACACGAAACCATTTTTAATAAAGAGTTTTCTTATCATTGATTTTTCACTCCACACTGAGCTATTATTGAAGCTTAATTTGCGTTAACTCACTGTAATTTAGATCATCCATCCAACCTTTCTTATAATTCTCGCCAAAAATAAAGTACGGACTATGCCCGACTCCCCATAACGTCCCATCTTGTTTTAAAAATAGGGATTTGCTTGTATCCGCGAATACATCTCTTACCGGAGACAAATCCATAATTTTCGTTGGTTTTTCCACCGCCTCGCCAATCGAAAGCATACCAAGCTCTCCGGCGACATTTTCTCCCCAACCATATAATGTTCCCTTATCATCAATTGCAAAAAAATGATATTTTCCAGCTACAGTTTTTACGATACGGCTTAAACCATCAATCTGCTTTGGAGACTTGGCAAAATAATAGCTGCTACCAAAAATACTTTCTCGCAGCTCATCCCACCCCCACACCGTGCCATCTTTCTTTATAGCGAGTACGGCTGTATTGTTCATTTCAATGCTCGTAATGTTGGAAAGCTCTTTAACATGAATAAGCTCGGAGCTGTCAGGATTCGTCTTCCACACCGTGCCATCATTTTTCAATACAGCTGTAAAGGTAAATCCGATTTTAACCTCTTTCACATTGCTCCATGGCAACTTAACAGGGCTTGGGTGAATAATCTTATTGATATCGTATTCCTCTCCCAATTTCCCATTGGAGTTTGACCCCCAAGCATATACTTCTCCTGAATCATCTATAGCCATAACAGCCGAGTTATGATTTTCTATAGCTGATATTTTCTCAAGCCCCTCCACTTGCTGGGGAATGCGGGTCACCTCATATTTTTCCAAGCCATTGCCCCAACCACCTGCATTATTAAAACCCCAAACCCAGACAGTTCCGTCATTTTTCAAAGCAATACCAAGGTCCCCATCCAGTTTGACTTGTTTAACATTTTCCAATAATTTCATAGGCTTCTCATAAAATTGCCCCCACGTCCATAACTGCCCGCTTGATGTTACAAGCGCAATTTCTCCATCTATACTTGCCGTTTTAATCGAATCGGTTATGTAGGGCTCTGTTTTGGACCAAATCCCTAGCTTTTTCATGTGGGCCTCCTCTTGGAAAGGCAGCAGCCGTGCTTTCAGGTAGGGATCTTCATTAACTAAAGAGTTTTTAGCGTACCCTCGGCTCACCAACTCTTGGTTAACAATCGTTCCATCGTCCTTATATACCAAAGCCCACAGATTCTTATTTCTATCCCGCCCACTTCGAAAATCTACCCTAACCTTTGTGCCAATTGGCAGCATAGCCTTTAAGTATTCCGTTGCCTCCATACTATTTTGAATGGGAGAGAGCCCCGAAAGCCGGACTTGTTCGGTGACCAACTCCTGCTCCGTATTTATATATTTTAATGCCACATACAGGCCATCAAAAGCCTCAACAACCTCAGCATCTATCTTTGGAGCGGATTGTATTTGCAGCGTAAGATTCGTTTTATCCCACATCAGCTTGGCTCCAAAGGCTTCCGCCGCAATCCGTACAGGAAACATCGCTGAACCGTCTACCCAATCCCCTGGCAGCGTAAGCGATACAGGATCCTCGTTAATAAAGGCCTGTTGTTCCCCCATCTGGTATGACAATATTTGATCAGCTTTGGAGGAGATAAATATTTTATAACTGTTGTACCAAACAAGCTCCGCCCCTAGCGCTTCAAAGATCATTTCCGCTGGTACCATTACCTGTCCTTTTTGCAGAGCAGGAGCAGTTTCAGAGGTAAGGGGAACTCCATCGAGCAATATCTTTATTTCTCGTGTATCATTTGCACCGTAAACTGCTGGAGCCAGCAAGCCTAAGCATAAAAATCCTATTACCAATACGACTATCTTCTTCATATACTTCTCTCTCATCCCCTATTATCCGCTTCGTATAATATTGTAATTATCGGCTTAATGTAACAGATGATATAGATACAGCTTATAAAAAAAAGCCTTCGGCAGCATGCCGAGGCTGTTTTGCATTTGAAATAGAATCTATCAACGATTTTCCTAAAGCCAGGCTAAGGAATCAGAGCCGCGAGCACATCGTCGATTTTACTGCCGTCAGCGATCGGTCCGCTCTTCATCCATGTTCCAAAATTAACCTCGTGAATGTTACCGTTTTTAACAGCAGGCAGGTTTAACCATAATGTACTTTCAAGCAACTCCTTCGCTTGCTGCTCTGCGCCCGTATCTACGGTCAGAAAAATATGGTCGGCATCCAGCTGCGGAACCATCTCCAGCGACAAGTCGAACGCGCCTTCGATTTTGGTATCCAGAACGAGCTCTTGCACCAGCTTGCTCGGCGTCAGCTTAAGCTCGTTGTATAGAACAGGACCTGCATAGCCTGGCCCACCATATAGTCTTAGCGACTTGGCATGAACACGCAAAATAGCAACGGTCTCATCACCAATAGCCGCTTTTAGAGCAGCGGCAGCAGCGGCTGCTTTCTGGTCATACGCCGCGATTGCTTCTTCCGCCTGCTCCTTCTTGCCAAGTAAATCGCCGAGTGTGCGAATCGTCGCGCGCCAGTCTTCGCGTGCATCCGTAAAAGCATACATCGGAGCAACTTTAGACAAATGCTCATACTGCTTCTCATCATACACATTGGTCAAAATAAGATCTGGTTCCGCCTTAACAAACGCCTCGACATCTCCATCAATATCAATATCTTCAACCGTAAGCCCCAAATAGTCTTGGCTGCTCCATGAACCAATTCGCGATTGGCGAATCGGGGTAACGCCCAAAGCTGTCAATTCATCCTCTAAATAGATGCCGATAACTTTGCTCGGCTCGGCTGGAATTGTCAATTCATGTCCGATTTCATCCGTAACGACCCGATCGGCTGATACTGCAGCCTCCGTTGAAATGGGCTCCTTCACTGCTTCTGCTTCCGTCGAACTGCTATTCGCAGCCCCACATCCTGTAAATAAAATAACTAGCGCCAGCATTATGCCGGGCAACGCCCCTGCCTTAAACATGCCTGTAACCACTCCCTGAGTATAATGATAATCGTTATCACTATATTCTTTTTTCACCATTTCCCCAAGGACAAATCGACTTTTTTTATAGGACATTTGTGTCATTGGCGGCCATAGACGAACAAATTCAGCGCTTCTGCTATTTTGAGCTTATCCATCTCCATACCGATGCTCATCCACGTATAATAGTCCGCTTTATAGGTTTGCCCGTTCCTGACAGCAGGAAGCTGATTCCAAGCTTCACTCGCCATAATAACGCTAGCTTCCTCCTCCATACCCGGGTCAATGACGAGGAGCAAATGATCGGTGTCAAGCATTGGCAGCTGCGAGGGATCAAGCTCTGCCCACCATTTATCCCAAGTCAGCTGCCGAACAAGCTGCGGTGGCTCCAGCAATAAATCGCCATAGAGGACGGGACCGACGAAGCCCTGCTCTGGTCCGCCATACAAGCGAAGCTGCTGAGCATGGAACCTCAACATAGCTACGCTGTGCCCCGCCAAAATCCGGCTTAATTGTTCACGTGCACTTGCTACGTGCTGCTCAAAGTCTGCAAGCAGCTGCTCGGCAAGCCTTCTTCTTCCGATCAAGCCCGCAATTTCCAGCAGGTCGGCCCGCCGCTCTCTCCGCCAGGTTACAGTCACGGTTGGCGCAATTCGGCTCAGCAGTTGCTCCTGATCAGGGTGAATATAATCGCTGCACAAAATAAGCTCAGGCGGCTGTGCCGCCAGCAGTATGGCTTCCCGTTCTCCGAAATTCTCCTCCAAGCTTCCCAAATGCAGGGAAGCCTGCAAGCGTCCGCTCAGCGGATGATCGGGATCGATCATCGTTGCACAGGGTACCACCCCCAGCGCCAGCAGCGCATCAATAAAAGGCGGATATAAGCAAGCGATCTTCCGGCGTGGCTGCTTCTGGTAAGTCGTTGGCGAAACTCCCAAAGCATTTTTGAACACTCGGCTAAAATAATAGGGCTCGCCAAATCCGGCGTACTCGGCAATTTCACTAATTTTGTCTGCGCCTTGGATCAGCGCTTTTTTCGCCTGATTGAGCCGAATCCCGGTCCAATATTCCTGAGGGGTTTTGCCCAGCGCCTTTTTGAAGGCGCGCGAATAATACGGTGCGCTCATGCCAGCCATATCGGCCATTTTATCGCGGGATAACGGCTCCTGAAAATTCTGCTCCATATAGCGGGCAGTGAGGAGCAGCACTTCCCGCTGGCTGAGGCCCGGCTTCTGTTCGACAGCCTTAAGCAGCCTGTAAAGCAGCTCCTGAAAATCAATTTGCAGGCGGAATCGCTCCAATGTCCCATCGTAAAGACGATTCACATACAGCTCCTTCACGCGGTCAATAAGCGACCCGGCGGCACGTTTGGACAACTCCGCATAATAGCAAGATACGGCAATGTCCGGTAATGCATCATGCCGAAAAGCAAGCTCATAAAACCCCATCGGCTCTTCCTGCTCTGCCGTAACAACCAGCTCAGCCCCCTGCATGCTGATGCAAAAGCTCCCTCGATGCAGCATTCTTTTCATTCCGCTGTCCTCTAAAATGCCTGCTCCGCTTGCTACAAGCAGCAGACCTCCGCTGTCCGCATACCTAAGCCTTATCGTCTGCTCCCCATCAATTCGCTGATATTGAATATGTTTCATTTCGATATGGGATTCAATTAAAGCTAGCGCCATTACCCGGCTCTGTTCCATGATGTTCACCTTATATGCTTTTATTTTAAGGATTGGTTACGTCTATTTTAGCAGAAAGACAGCCGGGAAGCTGGACGGTGTAGAAAGCAAAAAAAGCCCAGGAGGTAAGCTCCCGGACTTTCAGCATTATTTTCAAACTCAGGATCGATGATACCTGCTTATTTCTGCAGCTGGGCTACCTTCTCAATCATCTCATCAACCGCTTGCTCCGCCAAATAAGGGCCGAAGTTCCATTTATCGCGGGTTACGTTGATAATCCGATTATTTTTGATCGCAGGGATGGATTGGTATAGCGGCTCCTGGAACAGCTTATTCATGTCGACCAGTTCCTCGTCGGTCATTTGCGTGAAGAAATAGTCGGCTGGGCGATCCGCTAGCGATTCCATGGAAAGGGCGGCTCCGCCATCCGAATATTGCTTGAACTGCTCCGGCATTTGGTAGCCGAAATCCTCATAAATCAATTTGCCAAGCGTACCGCCTTCGCCTCCAAGAAACAGCTCTCCTTGGTAAAGAATAAAGGTGATAGCCGTTTCGCCTGGCGTCACTTTTACTTCAAGCTGATCGCGGACGCTTTGCAGCTTCGCTTCAAATTTCGTAATCCACGCTTCCGCCTCTTGCTTGCGGTTCATAATATCGCCCATGTCCCGCAGCGTATTGATGATATCTGGATCGCCGCCCCATGAGACAGCTACCGTTGGCGCGATCTTTTCAAACTGGGTGTACGCCGATGCGTCATGGTATTCCGGTAAAATAATCAAATCCGGCTCAAGCGCAGAAACGGCCTCGACATTGCCAAGCCCTTCACCAATGCTAGCAACGCCTGCCAGCTCTTCTGGATAATGATCAAGCACCGCCTGATCAACACCGACCGGCTGTATGCCAAGCGGCAGCAAATAGCCGCCATAGGTGATAACAACCACTTTGCTAGGGTTCGATGGAATTTCCACCTCACGTCCAAGTGCATCCTTATACATTCTTGTCGTTGCTGCTGGTGATTCTGCTGCTGTATCAGCCGTAGCAGTTGCACCTGGCTGAGCATTGCTTCCTTGTGCGCTCTGCTGCGGCTCTGCAGCAGTACCGCCACATGCAGCGAGCAGCAGCGACAAGCTAAATAATAATGTAACGGCAAAAGATGGCTTAAAACCTAACTTCATTTCATTCACTCTCCAAGCGCTATATTGATAATGATTCTCGCTGTTACCAATATAGCTTTGTCCAGCTTGAGGGGCAATGTGCGATTCGGGCATCATTTTTGGACGAATTGAACCTATTGAGCCCAAATTAAGCTTTTTAAACTGTGTAGGAGTTACTCCTGTCAGCTTCTTAAACAGGCGGCTGAAATAATAAATATCGGTATAGCCCACCTTTTCAACAAGGCTGCGAATCGGCGTATCCGTCTCCGTGAGCAGATATTTGGCTCGATTGATCCGAGTTTGCATCAAATATTCCATGGGGCTGCAGCCGAATTTGCGCTTAAACACCCTTGCTAAATAATGCGTGCTGTAATGGAACTTCCCAGCCATCGTTTCCATCGTTACCGTTTTATGAAAATACTCGTGAATATACTCAGCGATTTGCTCTGGTAAATCTGGTACTGTAGCTTCGGCTTTCACCATTTGCAGTTGGCGAAACTGTTCCACCACGAATTGATAGAAAATTCCCGTTACCTGCAGCCGATCAAGCTCCTCGCTACTTGCCCACAGCTGAGACATCTGCTCCAGCAACGACAGCAGCGACATAGCATGCATCACCTCAAAGGCATAGCGCCTCCCGAACACATCCTGCTGCTCTAAATCACCATGCCTTACTTGATTGCCTATCATGACCAGCGGTTTATACAAAATTAAATAATAGTCAAACGGCTCATCCCCACTCCATATGCTCAGGTTGGCGCCTTTTCCACTATGCAGCAAATAACCATTATCGCAAGGAGCTTCTAGCTCCTCCATTACTAGCCTCGCATTGCCTTGATTGGCATATACAAAAGCGTTTGCAGGAAGCCGATAGGCTAACCGCTTCTCTCCCGGCTTCATCGTAAGATGGCGAATATCCAGCACTTGAACAGGCCTTCGGTTCCATAATTGGATAGTATCCTGCCATTCCATAAAAACACCTCGAAACGAAAATAAATGCTGAACCTGCATCCTTTATTATAAAGGATAACATCCAAGCAGCAAGTACGTCAGCCCTATTGCTTTTCTTTTTGCCGCTCGGATTTTCAATAACTTAATATGGATTCGAAGCTCTATTTGAATCAATAATTTAGCAGACTGATCCATATTGGAACCCTCGATTTGTAAAGAAAGGATAGATATAAAGCTGATGATTTTTGCAAATAGACGAAAAGTAAGTAATTATCTAACGCATGTACATTATTAAGTGGATTATCCCGATAAATAATCTATATACATAATTCACTTGGGAGAAAGAAAAAAACCAAAGGAGACCATACGTATGTTTAAGCGAGTGGAGAATGAGCTGGAGCTGGCGATGTTTAATGGTGTTTGGACAACTGTCTGGAGGGAGAAAGGATTTGATCTTGAGTTTTCCGCTCAAGCACTTGAGCGACTTATGATTGTCACGATGGAGGGACATTATGTAGGCACGGCTGAGATTAAGCCGTACAGTGCTGCAAGCACGATTAACGAAGCCGGATTCTTTCAGGAGCACCCGGAGCTGATAGGCGCACAGGGAGAAATTGCGGAAATTGACAAAATAGCCTTATTAAAGCCGTATCGTGGGCAACAATACATATCTGAGCTGCTCTCCTCCCTTGTCTATACTGCGGAGGAACGGCAGATCAAATATTATGTTTCGTTGCTGGAGCCTGTATTTTTTAGGGCATTGCGGGTTACTTTCAAGGTGCCGTTAGAGAAGCTTGGAGAGAAGGTGTTTTATAAAGGAGATTATGTGGTTCCAATGGTATTAAATGTGGAGCAAATTTATTCGAATAAACAAAAATATAATTGGCTTTCCTATTCGCAGCAGGGCGTTTTCACTGCACATGCTAGCAACGCAGGAGTCTAGAACTGAATCGGCTTAGCTTTACAAATTATAAAAAGGTGGATTTACGTATGAAGAGAGTACTAACGGAGCTTGATAAGCGGAACCGATTGTTAATCAAAA
Organism: Paenibacillus sp. Leaf72; assembly: GCF_001422685.1. Lineage (NCBI taxonomy): Bacteria > Bacillati > Bacillota > Bacilli > Caryophanales > Paenibacillaceae > Paenibacillus > Paenibacillus sp. Leaf72. Next base: position 1,637,001 of record NZ_LMLV01000001.1, read on the forward strand.
TTCTTTGGGGCGTGCTCTTTCTAGGAGTGGTCACGGATATTGTTATCGGTCTGGATAAAAATATGATTCTTTTTCTTGCCCTCGTTGGAGGTGGAACGAGTGCTATAGTCACTTTTATGACTTATAGAGGTATCCTTACAGACTATATTAAGTATATGGTTCCGTGCATTTTAACGATAGTTGTCTCCTTCCTTATCATTTCCGATCCGAATCCAGTCGTAAGCACTTATTTTATTGTTTATGTTAATCTCGCAATCATCACCTTGTACGCCGATTATCGGCCTATTATTTTCACAGGCATACTGGGAGCAGCGCTGAGCACTTATTTATTTATGAACCCTGTGCTTCAGCCTAAGCTATTCCCAGGAGAATCGCTCGCCTATTTGTATTTGTATTTAATGTTTGCAACAGGGGCGCTAGCATTCTCGGCCAGCTTCACCCAGCGGCTGCAGAAGCAGGTAACAGACAAGCAGCGCGAGGCAGTAGCCTCCAAGGATATGGCGGAGGCGCTGCTTACCAAGCTGGAATCCTCGATTCTTGTGCTTACCGAATTCAGCAGCAGCCAGCAAGCGACGGTTCGTTCTACCGGAGAAATCTCCAAAGAGGTAACGACGACCTTCTCGGCCATGTCAGCTGCCATTGAGACCCAGACGGGAACCATTATGAATATTAGCGATACGACGCAGATGATAGACACGGCCGTCAAGCGCTTGCTTGATGGAACGGAATTGCTGCGACAATATTCTGCAGACAATGCCGCGTTGACCGTGGAAAATCGGGATCAAATGGCTGCACTATCAGAAGAGATTGAGCGTGTTAGAGCGATCATCCTGCATACAGTCGACATGATGAACCAGCTTAATGAGCAAAATGATCGCGTAAGCTCGATTGTCGGAACGATCAGCGATATTGCAGAGCAAACGAATCTACTGGCGCTTAATGCCGCCATTGAAGCAGCACGGGCAGGCGAGCATGGCAAAGGTTTTGCAGTCGTATCCGACGAGGTACGAAAGCTTGCCGATAGTTCAAGAGCTGCGACACATGAAATTACGACGATTTTATCCGGTATTCGTTCGCAAATCAGCGCTGTTCACCTGCAGGTAACAAGCGGACAAGCAGCAGTGACAACCAGCAGGGATGTTTCACGTCAGGTACAGCAGCTTATTGATCGCATCAGCGAAAATATGGAGCTCGTGAGGCAGCACTCTGATACAGTAGGCAGTTCTGCGGGTGATCTGCATGAGCGTTATGCAAGCATGGTCGATGAGATGGTCAATATTGCTGCTACGACTGAACAGAACATGGCTTCCGTTGAAGAGGTTCATGCTAGTATGGAGACGCAGGATGTGAAGATCCATACGATGGTGCAGGAGTACGGTCAGCTGGATCAGTTGTTGTCAGAGCTCAAGGCGATGGTAGCAAAGCAGTAGCCTGATATAAGAAATACCCGTAATAGTGTAGGCAAAGCCGATGCTTCGGCTTCTGCCCACTTTACCCAACGGAGCACTCTCCCTTCTTACGCGTCTTCTTCCCGAACACCAAGCGCCAGATTTTTTTCTCTGAACTTGCTATTATGCGAGGAAACATAAGCAACCTCGTCGGCTTTTGGCTCCATATACAGCTTGGCGCTGTTCACGGCAAAGGCCGCATCGGTAAACGCTCCGGCAATTAAATAAAGCTTTGATTCGTAATCTACAAAATCTCCGGCAGCAAAAACACCCGGAATATTCGTAGCCAGCTTGCTGCTTACCTTTACTCTACGAACGCCAATATCCAATCCCCATTCACGAATAGCTCCACAATCACTCTTCAAGCCATGATTTACAATTACGGCATCAACGTCCAGCGTTTCTGTCTCTCCGCTCTCCACCTGACTGATAGTCACCTGATGGATTGCTTTACCATCCTTGCTATGCAGCTGAGTAACCGCATATGGCGTTTTAACATTAACCGTGGACTGTCTCATCCGCACAACATTTTTCTCATGTCCGCCAAATTGCTCGCGGCGGTGTATAATCGTAACGCTGGCCGCCAGCGGCTCCAGCTCATTTGCCCAGTCTACCGCCGAGTCCCCGCCGCCGGATATCAGAACATGCTTGCCGCGAAACGGTTCAAGCTCCTGCACCGTGTAATGGAGATTGCTCACCTCATAACGATCTGCTCCTTCAATATCGAGCTTCGACATTTTCAGAATGCCGTAGCCGATCGTGAGAATGACCGTTTTCGTCCAATGCGTCTCTCCCGATTCCGCTGTAAGGAGAAAGGTTCCGTCCTCCAATCGATCCAGACCGACAATCTGCTGTCCAAATACAAGGGTCGGATCGAAAGTCCGCGCTTGCTGTGCCAGCTGCGCAATCAATTGCCTGCATAGGATCGGCGTCACGCCGCCAACATCCCAAATCATTTTTTCCGGATAAATCAGCATCGTTCCACCAAGCTCTTCCTTGGCTTCAATCAGCTTTGTCTTCATATCGCGCATACCGCTATAGAAGGCCGCGTACATGCCAGCCGGGCCCCCGCCGATTATCGTTACATCGTATAACTCTGTGGATTGTGTCACTCTGCTTCCTCCAATCTAGGACTTCGATTTCTCGATCAGCCAATTTGCCAGCTCTTCAACCTGAGACAGCATCGCGATCGGATCTTGGAACCATGATTGATCCTCTGTCCATAGAAACACACGATCATTTTTTATCGCATCCAATTGGCTCCATAACGGATTAGACTTGTATTCATCCAATGCTTTCGGACTGGTCAAGACAACATAATCACCAGCGAAATCGCCCAGCTTTTCCAGCGAAATCGGGTAATATTTCTCCTTCATAATCTCTTTAGTAAGTCCTACTGGCGGATTGAGCCCCAGTGCCTCATAGATTGCACGTCCGCCCCGGCCAGAAATATTACCGAAGACGTAAATCGATTTATCCTGATCTTCAAGCACGCTAACCGTCGCATCCTCAGGAAGCGCCTGTTTCACCTTCGCTTTAGCGGCAGCTATACGAGTATCGTAATCGTCCAGCCAAGCGGTTGCTTTTTCCTGAACGCCAAGCAGCTCGCCGAAATAGTTTATTTCCTCATGAACATTGTTGAATTTATTATAGGGAACACTAACTGTTGGAGCTATTTTACTTAACAATTCATATTTCTTTTGATCACCTGTCAATGTGATAATCAGATCGGGCTCCATTTCCATAACCTTTTCAATGGAATCCCCCACATTTTCAACACCATCGATCTTATCCTTTAAATACGGGTTTTGCATAAGCCACTCGGATGAACCGATCGGATTCGCACCTAAAGCGACGAGAGATCCCAGATAGTCTATCGCTACGATTCGTTTAGGATTTACTGGTATCGTAACATCCCCGAACACGGTGGATACCGTTTTAGTTGTTTCCGTTGGTGCTGAGCTCGCTTGATTTGTGCTGCCTTGCTGGCCATCAGCGGCTCCTCCTTGAGCAGCATCTGCTGGCTGTACGTTCGCCGATTGGCTTCCCCCGTTTGCTGTTGCCGTCGTCGTATTCGTGCCTCCTGTGCCGCAAGCGCTTAGCAGCAGCATGAGACATAGCAATAAAGTTGCTGTCATAGATGTTTTCGTACCTCTGTACAACGTAAAATCCCCCTCTGGTTTATATTGATAATGATTTTCATACTCATCACCAATATATCGTTGAGCGACACGTTTCACAATGGAGGATGTTAACGATTTTTTTGCAGAATATTGTATCTTGCCGCCGGCAAGCTTGCGTTTTTTGTACTGGCCGGGAGCTACGCCCACATGCTTTTTAAACATCCGATTGAAATAAAACATATCGGGATAGCCCACAGAAGCGGCAACCTCCTGCAAGGTAGCATCCGACGTCAACAGCAGTTCCTGCGCTTTGTCCATTCTTAGCATGATGAGAAAGTTGATTGGACTGTTTCCCGTCTGCTCCTTAAACTTTCTGGATATATATTGCGGACTATAATTTAGCAGCTGCGCCAGCGACTCAATCGTAATATTGTGCTGATAATTGTCCGTCATATAACGAATGGCTTGCTCCGATAAATCTGGACTGTCCGTCTCCAAGCCCTGCCGTTGTATTTGCCACAGCAATTCATACACAAATTGATAAAACAGCGATTTGGCATGCAGCTTTTCCAGCGTATTCAGCCTGCTCCATTCACGATGCATCCGCTTTACCTTGTCCAGCAATTCAACCGGATATTGCGGTGTAAAATCATATTGCTGTTGGAACGGATTTTCCCGCTCCATAAGAAGCTGCAGCTCGCGCCGGAAAGGTGGCACTAATGACGCTTTATACAAAATTAAATAATATTCAAATACATCCTCGGCTTCGATCTCCAGCCGGGCTCCTTTGCCGCCATGCAGCACATGAAACCGCCGAACCATGCTCATATGGCCATCCAATGAAACCTTTGCACTGCCTCGCGCCGTCAACAAGAACGCACTCGCGGGCAAGTCATAAGCCGGCAGCTTCTCATTAAATTCCATCCTGATATGACGAACATCCATCATTCGAACTAACGCGTGGTTCCATAACAAGATATGATCTTCTATACTCATCGCACCGTTTCAATTCCTCTCCTCAGTTTCCCGTATGCTGGATCGCTCTACGAGATAACTGTCGCAACAACTCCCTCTATTATAAATGATAATGATTCTCTCTCATAGATTATAAGTTTTCAACCACGACGGTACTGCCAAAATCTTCACTAAACAGCAGCTCAATTAATTTTGCCGCCGTGTATTCAGGTGTCTGCAGCTTGCCTTCTTCCGCGATTTGAATGAATTGATCAACGTAGGGAAAATCCGCTTTGGATAATGAACGCATCTCCGCTTGCATTTGGGTATCGATCATCCCCGGATAGACGGACACGACCTTGGCTGGAAATGGCTGAACCGACTGCTCCAAGCTCACACTTTTTGAAAAAGAATCCAGACCCGCTTTCGAAGTGCTGTAACAGCTTTGCGAAGGCAGCAAATAGCGGGCAGATCCAGAGGAAATATTCATAATCCGCTTATCCACTTGGTACTGCTGGGCAAACTTGAGGAAATTAGCCGTTATAATCATCGGAGCCAGCAAATTAATGTTCACATTTTCAATGATGCTTTGAGCTGGATTTTGTTCAATGGGCGCCACCGGAGCTAGCATTCCCGCATTATTAATTAAATAGAGGCCTGTGATTTCTGTATCCTGCGGAATCATGCTGAATAGCACCGTAAACATATGCTCAATATGCAGCAGATGATTCAAATCGAAAGGATAATAGGTCATGCTCGTCTTTTTCTGAATCGACCGCTCAATTAGCTGTTCATTTTCCGCCCGCGATAGGCAAAATAAATGATGATCCTCTGCCAACAGCTGATTAGCAAGTTCCTCGCCAATGCCTCTAGATGTGCCCGTAATGAAAAAAACTTTCATTCGTTATTCCCCCTTAGCGTCTATCAATACACTATTGACCGTTTCCATCCATACTTCATGGTACTCCATCGCAACTTTCATCATCATGCATCGGGATAAATTATCAATAACTAAGGCCAGCATATGGGCTTTGTATACGACATTTTGCGGTGCTACCACTCCCAGCTCCACACCCTTCATCAATAGATCATGGAAGCCGTTCAGAAAATTTTGCTGCATATTTCCGAGAAGTGACCGGTACAGCTCATCGCGCTCCGCAAGCAGCATAAATTCACTTAACACCCTTAAAGAGGCGGCATGCTCTTTACTCCCATCGGGAAGCATTTTCAAGCCGCCTTCATACAAGGCTTGCCTGAAATCCCCTGCCGCAGCAAAGTCCGCCTGAAAATAGCTTTCGAAATAATGATTTTCAAAAAGATGCGAATAAATCCGGCTGACCAGCTCTTCCTTTGTCGAAAAATGATAATAAATCGACGGCTTCGTAATGCCGACTTTGCCCGCAATCATGCTTAAGCTCGTTCGTTCAATGCCGTGCTCGGCAAAAAGCTCAAATGCCGCCTCTATAATTTGATTCGTTGTAAGCTCCTTCTTCTTCAAGGCATTCCGCACCTTTCTTCATCCATCCTGCTGGAAATGATTATAAGCGACAGGAAAACAGTCTGTCAATAATTTAACTACCGATAGTTAAAAAATATATTAAGTAACGGCAGCATCTGCTGAAAGCGTCCCATTTCATTTAAGAGCAAGTTAAAAAGGTTGCCCTGCTCATGCCTGATAATAGGCGTAAGCAGGGCAACCTTTTATTTTTGCGTATAGCTCCAGTGTATTATTGCTATGTATTGCTATTATTCCGTGTCCTAGACACAACAATGCAGAGCAGGACTATAAATACAATCATAAATGGGATCGTGATAAATGGAACATAAGCAGCATCTCTTGTAAAGGTGAACAATACGGCTAGCAGAATGCCATTTATGCACATGCCTATATTCTCTCTTCTTCGAGCAAAAAGCTCATTCTTCATTAGTCTGTTAAGCAATAGTATAATTATAAGCACCATCCAACCAAAAGCTATAAAAAGAATTGCAGTTCCCATACAACCTCCTAAATAAATGTATAATAAATCATGCCTATTTTCAATTAATTATACATCACCTCATCAAAAATAGAAGGAATTAATCCCATTTTTCAACTTAGTGCCTCAAAAAAACATTCAGTAGGTCAACCAGCTTGTGGATTGACAAACGCAGCCAAATCATTTATTTTCGTTGTACATACAAAATAAAAGAAGGAGGAATATTTATGACAGAGCAGCCTCAAACCGATGCCGTGCAGCAGGATGATGCTTTTTTGCATAGCTGCATGTATTTCACAACGAACCGCCTGAGCCGGGCAATAACGCGAATGGCGGATGAAGCCTTTGCGACGACGGGACTTGCGCCAGCCTATGGCTATTTGATTCGCCTCGTCGTCGGTAAGCCAGGCATTACGCAGAAGGAGCTCTCGGAGAAGCTGTATATTACCCCTTCCACTCTGACGCGTTTTATAGATAAGCTTGAGGGAAAGCAGCTGGTGGAGCGCCAAGTGCAGGGCAAAACCGTGCTCGTCTATCCAACCGACAAGGGCAAGGAGCTGGTACCGTCACTACGCCAAGCTTCACACACACTGAAGGAAAAATATCAAGCGATTCTCGGCAAAGAGCTAGCTGACCAGCTAACCCATGCTCATGAATTAGCGAGCGAGCAGCTAGAGCGCTAGAATGTGCATGCCGGTTGTATAAGCCACTTCAAGCGTGGCACCGGCTATTTTGCATGGTTTTTAATTTTGTATGTACAACAAAAATATAAAGGGAGATCGATTTATATGAGCCTTCTTCATTCGCAAGCTGAGCTGCAGCCGAAATCCCGGTTTTATTATGGCTGGATCATTGTACTGCTGACCTTCGCCACACTGCTCGTGTCGGCGGGTATCCGCTCGCTGCCGAGCATCTTGCTTGTCCCGTTTCAAAATGAGTTCCATTGGAGCCGCGGCAGCATCTCCAGCGTCATCTCCATGGGCATTTTGCTATACGGCTTAGTCGGGCCATTTTCCGCCTCCATGCTGCTGCGCTTCGGGGTGCGCAAAGTCGTCATAAGCTCGCTCGCGCTGCTTGCCGTCAGCCTGGCAGCCACACCGTTCATCCACGCCTTATGGCAGTTCAACCTGCTGTGGGGGCTGGTCTCAGGCCTTGCTACGGGCATGATGGCAAATGTGCTTGGCGTAACGGTCAGCAATATGTGGTTTGTTAAGCGCAAAGGCCTAGTCATTGGTTTGCTGACAGCAAGCGCTGCTACCGGCCAACTGCTGTTTCTGCCCCTTTTTGCAAAAATGACGGCTGATTTCGGCTGGCGCTATGCTATTTTTGCAGCTATAGCGGGCGTTCTGCTTGTTCTCGCTGCCGTAGCCATCTGGATGCGCAACCACCCTTATGATGTTGGTGCCGCTCCCTACGGCTCCAGCGAAATCGTAAAACCAGCCGAATTCACGGGGAACCTGCTTCTGACTCCGCTGCGTAATCTCTGGCTGGCTATGAAAAATTCGACGTTCTGGCTGCTCGCTGGCACCTTCTTTTTTTGCGGCTTCTCTACCAACGGCTTAATCGGCACCCATCTGATTGCCGCTTGCGGCGACCATGGCATGCTGGAGGTTGCTGCTGCCGGCCTGCTCGCCATGATGGGTCTGTTCGATTTGTTCGGAACGACGATCTCTGGCTGGCTATCCGACCATTTTGACAGCCGCAAGCTGCTGTTCTGGTATTATGGGCTGCGCGGCCTGTCGCTGCTGTTTCTGCCCTATGCGCTTACCGCGACGCCAGCCATGCTTGTCGTGTTCTCCGTTTTCTATGGTCTCGACTGGATCGCAACGGTTCCCCCGACCGCCAAGCTGGCTGGCGAAACGTTCGGCAAGGAGAAATCCGGCATGATTTTCGGCTGGATCGTCGTTGCCCACCAGCTCGGCGCTTCTACCGCGGCCTATGGTGCAGGGGTTATGCGCGATTGGTTCGGCACCTATTCGCAAGCGTTCGTCATCGCCGGATTTGTATGCTTCTTCGCGGCATTAATGGCGCTGCGCATTAGAAGAAACCCGGCTGCTGGCGCTCAAGCAGCATAACAGATGCGAAAAAATAAGCCATGAACAACGTCTCGACAGACGATGCTCATGGCTTATTTTCAATCTTAAACGTTTTCCTTGACGCTTACTTGAAAAACACCTTGTCCACATTGTATTTCGCTCTTAGCTTATTCACAATATACGTCTCGTAAATTTCTCTATCCACTGGCTCTTCAATGATGCAAACCACAATCGTCGTCACTTCGTCGCGATGCGGTTTCATTGGGGATACCGAATCTTCAAAATGCTTCTTGATTCTTGGTCTCAGCTTTCTTGCCTTGCCGACAAACAGCAGCTCCTTGCTCTTGTTGTAGAACATGAAGATGCCGCCCTTGTCGCGGGGAATCAGGTGAAAATCAGTAAAGCCATAAATATTGCTCAGCTCAGGAGAAATTTGCTTCTCAATCGTTACATCCGGTGTTGGTATCGTAATATTAATCACGCGCTGCTCACGTCCTCATTCAATATAAGAGTAAATACTACCACAAAACCCGCCGCAACACCATTTCAAATTTCCCCCTTCTTTCTGCCCTCGCTTATTTACGCTGAAAATAAGTATCCATATAATAAAGAAAGAAGAATAAGGCCCTACTTAGGAGGATAAAACACTGCAATGAAACTAGATGACCATATAATGCTCTGGAATCATGCTTCTGTGAAAGTAATGGATTTTCGCCATGCCCAGCTGGAAGCTGGAGAACGGCTGTCCCCCTACCGATTGCCGTCCAACGCCTTTCTCTATGTCCTTGACGGCAGTGCACATGTACAGCTGGATCAATCCCAGCATCACATGAAACGATTTCATGTCCTGCACGGCGGACGCAGTGCGTATCTCACCATCGAAGCAGAAGAGCCCTTCACGTATTACCTTGTTCTGTACAAGCCCGTTCTGATGCTGGCCCCTTCACATAAGCTAATGCAGCACCATGATTTGAACCGCCCTTTCCAATATGTTTACGGCTTTGTGCCGTTATATCCTTTACCTTTGTTAGAGACGCTTGGTAAGATGCATTCAGCGTGGATGACGCCTGATCCTCTTCATCTGTTCCACGCGCGGACTTTATTTTATCAATTTGTACATGAGCTGCTTTGGCAAATGCAGCGTCAAGGAATTGAACCGGCTCGCCCGGATTTATTGGCTCAGATGCTGCGTTATATGCAGGAAAGCTACAGGGACCCTATTACGCTGGAAACGATGTCGGCGCTGTTCGATTGCAGTGTAAGCTATTTAACCAAGCTGTTCAAAAAACAAATGAATGAGAGCCCCATCCGCCTGCTGACTCAAATCCGCGTAAGGAAGGCTGCCGACTTGCTGGCGCAAACCGAGACCTCCCTTCAAGAAACGGCGGAGCTTGTCGGTTATCCCGACGCCCATACGCTGGGCCGCAGCTTCAAAAAATATTATGGGCTGCCGCTATCCGAGTTTAGAGCCAAATACCAGCAAAACGGCCCTATACCAAAATCGCCTGCATTTCGTACTAAATTTGCCATTGTCCCTCCTTATACACAGTGCTATAGTGTGAATGATTACGAGTATCATTATCATTCAACGCGAAGTGGAGGATTTTCTGTGTCAAAAATAAACAAGCCCTATTCCATGGCGGCAGCTCTGCTGCTATGTATGACCTTACTGTTAAGCGCCTGCTCTGGCGCAACAAACGCAGGCGCTAATCAGCCTGGGACAAGCAGCAGTCCTGCAGCACAAAGCTCAAGCCAGCCGTCGGCGGAAGCCTCTCCAGCCAGCAGCTCTGCTGCAACTAAAACCTATACAGATAGCAAAGGAACGGTAACCATACCTGCCAACCCGGAACGGATCGTTGATTTGACAGGCAGCGCCATCGGAAACTTGCTTAAGCTGGATTTGAAGCCAGTCGCTGCTTTGGGAGAAGCACTCGTTAACCCTTATCATGAAGGCAAATTGGATGGAATTGTGGATCTCGGGGATGGCACTAACTTGGAGGCTATCCTGCATCTCGATCCGGATTTAATTATCGTCTTTGATTTTCTGGAGGAAAGCGAATATGAGAAGCTGGAGCAAATTGCTCCGGTTGTACGGCTTAAATATGGAGCAGGCACCCCTGCGGAGCTGTTAACCGAGTTCGGAAAAATAACCGGCCGTGAACAGGTCGCACAAGCATGGATTGAAGAATGGAATGCAAAAATCGCCGAGGTTAAGCCTAAAATTACGGAGGTTGTCGGAGACAAAACCGTCTCGATTTTGCAGCCTTATGCGAAAGGCATTTATGCTTGGGGCAATAAAGGCGGCAGGGGCGGAGAAATCCTGTATGGCGATCTTGGCCTGAAGGCTCCTGCTATTATTCAAAAAGCTCTTATTGATGGCGCCGAGTTTGGCTCAAGCTTATCCCTTGAACAATTGCCGGAGTATGCCGGGGACTATATTTTCACCAGCAATTGGGGCTGGGACGATGGGGACCCGGACGTCGTTTACGGGAGCAGCCTATGGAAAGGGCTTCCTGCTGTGAAGCAAAATCAAGTTTTTTTCATTAACGCTGAAGGCTCTTATTTCAATGATCCCATCTCCTTGGAAGCTCAATTGCAATTTATTATTGAGAGCTTTATAGGTGACAAGGCTTAACGCCTGCCCAACTTAAATAAGCATGTTCGCCAGCAGCTTGATGCCGGTGAACATGCTTTTTCTCATTTCGCTTCACAATTATACGCCGTTAGCTTCCCTTAGCTGGAATACAGCGAACAATACGTACGCGTGAAATTCCCTGCAAGCAAATCTTCTTTGCGTATATAAAATTGCAGTTCCCCGGCATCCCACCAGCAGAAGCCTACGTCATTATCCGAATCAAGAGCTAGCAGCACAAGCGTATCCGCAACCTCCTGCTCAGCCTGTCCTTCATCGCCTCCGAAGTGGTCCGCGAGCTGCTTCATCGCCTTATCCGGGCTGTATTCATAATGCTTGCCCGTCATCAGCATCAGCGCCGCCTCAATCTCGCAGTCGCCATGCTGCGTTGCCGGATAGCCAAACATGACGGCAAGATCGCCATCTTCGCTGCCGCTCAATTCATCGGTTAAATCCTCGTATTCCTCATAATCATGCTCATCATCTTCTACTTGCTCTTCATCAACATAGCCATAGCCTGGAAGCTCAATAGAAGCTCGGCCCACCACCTCATAGCCTGTATAGTCCGCATCCTCCAGTGACGTTTCCTCAGGAGCAAGGCGGCGCTTGGCACCTGCAAGCTGTTCGTCTTTCAAATGCAGGACGAAATGGTCAATATGATAAGCGGGCTCATCCACTCCTAAGAAAAAATAAAGCATGCCGCCATGCGATAACCGCGAAGCCGCATCATGCGGTGCCAATTCCTCCAGACGCAGCTGCGCCAAAAAAGTCATCGGTGTGCCCTCTTGATCAAGCGGCCATTCTATTTCATCAGGAAGATCGGGATCTCCGCCAATTCGCGATACGCAGGTTTTAGAATAATCCGCTAAATTTCGCTTCGCCAAACGCACGCCTTCACGGGCATGCTTCATTAAGTAGTCCAAGGCATGGGTATACTCCTGTTCTTGCAGCAAGTGTTCCAATTTTTCCTGATTTGGTTTTGTTAATGGCATAAAATCAAGCTCCTCATGGAAAATATGTAGACCCTTCGTCTATTGTAAACGATTGCCTACTTCATGCCCATAATTTTCGGTAGTTCTTCCAGAAAACGTTCCATTGTAATGGGATCACTCGCATTCCAGCTAATATCAGCCGTATAAGCCTGATTATTTTTAACAGCGGGGATCGACTTCCAAAGCGGGCCTTCCATCAGCTTTTTCGCTTCCACTTCATCATCTGTACCGGGTGAACTGAGTAAAAACACATGGTCCCCCGCATAATCAGGCAGCACCTCCATTGAAATAAGAGAGAATACTTCCTTCTTATCAATGAGCTCCTGTACCTTCGTGCTTGGGCTAAAGCCGCCTGACTGGTACAGCGACATTGTTAAGCTGAAATGGCCCATGACATAGAAGTCACCAGCCAGGCTTAGGTAGACCGTTGCCGACTCTCCCGGCTTCAAGCCGATTTTATCCCACATCGCCTTCGCCTTAATCTCATAGCTGGCAATCCAAGCCTCCGCCTCCTGTTTCTTATTGACGATGTCAGCAACCTCTCGCAAGCGATCAAACGTTGCCGCATCTCTATTGAAGATGACCGTGGGCGCGATTTTGGACATTTTCTCAAAAATTTCGGTGTCATCCGGCCCGCCATATCCAGCCTGCAAAATCAGGTCTGGAGCAAGCTCCAGCACCTTCTCCATATTATGCGGGTAGCCAATATCGACAACCCCCGCCAAATCATCTTTATAAATGTAGGGCTCGTTCACCCAATCGTTCCCGGCAGGTGTAATGCCCAGTGCCAGCAAATCCCCTGGAATGTCGCCGAGCATGACGATTTTCTGCGGATGTGTTGGAATCGCAACTTCATGCCCGCTAAAATCCTTGTAGATGCGTGTTGCTGCCTCTGTCGCAGCTGTTGCAGCTTGTTCAGCCGTCTCAGACTCGGTTGACTCGGTTGAAGCTGGTACCGACTCCGTCGCTTCTACACCACCCGTAGAGCCGCAAGCTGTTAATAAACCGAAGGTTAATAGCAGTATAGCGGCAATGAACATTCTGACTTGTTTCGCAGACATGTGAAAACCCCTCTTTTTGTTTGATGATAATCATTATCAATATACTGGATGCTGCCATCCAGCACAATGGACAAAACAGGCTTCTGCTATTTCACATGACAGGAAAACAACGACGAGGCTACATGACAACACTGTAAGCTTGGATGTCCCGTTTTGTAAGGGAACAACTATAGTTCAGGCGTTTTTGGCAGGATAAAATAGGATTAACCTCACCTGTGATTTGTTCGTCAGTACTTGAGGAAATTTCACAAAAGGGACGGTTTGATTATGCCTCATTCAAACAGACCGCTCTTCCTCATTTAACGAGGTTTTGGAGGGGCACCGTTTATGCTGGAATCGCCGCTATGCTGGCACTCACAGCGGGGCTTATCGCGATGTCGGGGCACAGCTTAAGCATATGGGCAGCGTCGCTGATCACGGAGGACAGGTTGTGTATGTAGCAGGCGCAGAGCATTATAATTTTGCCGATGTGCAGTTTCTTACCCCCATACTCCGGCAAATTGGCATGACCGGGAAGCGGAGTACGGACCGGGTTGCTTCAATTATTAACGCCTATACCCTTAGCTTCTTCGACCATTATTTGAAAAATAAAGGCGACAGCCTGCTGGAGGGACCAAGCGAAGCCTATCCAGAGGTGAAGTTTATGACCTCGCTGTTTGCTGGCGGCAATGGAGAAGAGTCCGAGAAACGAGAGAGACAGGAGCCTTGACGGGCCCCTGCCTCTCTTTTTTTTTCATTCCACGATCATGTCAATTTCCTCATGCTGCTCGTCGAACGTAATGCGCAGCCCCTTATTGTCGAGATACCACAAATTGGCTTCCTCCATGAAGAAGGTAATTCCTTCAACGGTAGCGCTGAGCCCCGGATTTATTGGCAGTTCCTTATTAACGCCTAGAGACAAGCCCGGCACTACAGTGCTGCAGCCGCCAAGCTTTATAAATATTCTGACCGACTCTCCATTTTTAAGTTCCAACTGCTGCTTATACCAGCTCGCCGCTGGCTGCTCAACGATTAATTGCATATGTGTCAGCCCCTTCCATTCGATATTCGCCACTTAAATGATGCTCCTTCATGTACGAATACCTTCATCATCGCCAATTGGCGGGCTGGTGTCAATGCAGCTGCAAATATTTGCTTTTATCGTTTATTCGCTCAAGCTGGCAGCAGCTTTAACCTTAAGCCGATATTCCTGCGGAGAAATCCCCTCCAGCTCCTTGAACACGCGGGTAAATTGCTTGCTGCTCTCGAAGCCTGAAGCGCTACCGATGTCCTGCATTTTATCGCTTGTGCTCTCCAGCAGCTCCTTACCTTTGCGGATACGCAGCTTTTTCAAAAACAAGACGAAGCTTTCTCCTGTATGTGCCTTAAACGCCTCGCTGAAATAAGAATAATTGAGGCCGACATAATTGCTGACAACCGCCATATTGAGCGGCCGGGCGTAGTTCATCTCCATATAAGCGATAGCCGCGTTAATTTCCGCATGCTCGTTATAGGCAGAGTGGATGCCTTTCACATATTCATTTACGCTGTACAGCAGATGCTCCAGACTGCGGTAATAGTCGTGAAAGCTGCGAAAATTGTCCATGCTGCCGACTCTGCGATACAGCTTCAGCACGTCAATAGACGCTTCTCCGTATAGGCGGAACACTTCATCGAGCACCTGCTCATTCATTCGCTTGCCCACCTGGCGCAAATAACCGATATCTATATCAGCCAATTCCTCGATACGAAAAATAGCTTTAAGCAGCGCTTGCAGCTCCTTCTCCCGCTCGGTGCCCAGCATATTGCCAAGCTTGCGAATGTCTTCATCCGGCAGCGGATGCATGCGGCGCTGCGACGCGCAAATATCCTGATGCTGGAGCAGGCGGCTGCTGGGATAAAGAAAGGAATAGTGCAGCGCTTCCTCTGCCTGCTTATAGCAGCTGCGCAAATCCTCAAGCCTAGCCGCCTCTGAGCTTAGTCCCAAACGCAGCCCTTCCAGCTCCTTGCCGCCAGTTAGCCTCAGCAGCTCGTGGAACTGCGCGGCCAGCCCTCCAATTAGGACAAGCCTTCCCCCGCCATCCACAAAAGAAGCATCGACCGTCCCTCCAAGCTGCTCCAGCATACTCTCGATGAGCTGCCCCCGCTCATTGCGGTTCACCGCTTCCCCATTCTCGGATTTATAGCTTAGAACAGCAACATGGCATGGCAAGGTGATTGATTCGAAGGGCATATCATTATCAGGACGCAGCTCCTCCTCCTGCCCCTGCAGCAGCTCTCCTTGAATGAGCCACTCTTTCAGGCGGCTCATTCGAACCTGCTCGCGGTATTTGTCTCCCTCAGCTGTTTTGCGCGCAAGCTCTGCCTGTGCCTGCAAAATACTTTCGCTCTTGCGCAGCGCCTCGAACAGCTCATCCCGGCGAATCGGCTTCAAAATATAATCTCTGACCTGGTACTCAATCGCCGCCTTCGCATACGTAAACTCATCATAGCCGCTCAAAATAATAAAAACAGGCTTGCGCTCCTCCTCCGGCTGCTGCATCACTTGCTTGATCAGCTCAATGCCATCCATCACCGGCATACGAATGTCCGTAATGACGATATCCGCCTGCTCGCTCTCATATTGCGCCAATGCATCCTCCCCATGAATGGCTAGCCGAATATGGTAGTAATCTGGAAACTCACGCTCAATCATCGTTTTCAGGCCGATTCTTATATTTTTCTCGTCATCCACGATCAGCAGCTTCTTAATCGTCATCCCCTCCTCCTGCAATCAGCACCTTGGGCAGCGTCAACATAACTTCAGTGAACTGGCCTTCCTCGCTGCGCACCTGCAGCCCGTAGGGCTTGCCGTAATAAATGCGGATGCGTTGATGCACATTACGCAGCCCTATGCCGTACAATGGTTTTGCGCTTCGTTCATATTCATCCATCAGGCGCTCCCCCGCCCGCTCCAGCTGGATGCGTTCATTCAGCAACGCAAGCGGCTCCGGAGCGATTCCTTCGCCATTATCGCGCAGCGTAATGACGATTCCGCCCTCCGCCTGCTCGAATGCGGCAATCTGGATGAGGCGCTGCTCCTCTCCCAGCTCTGGCCAGGCATGCTTAAGCGCATTTTCAACAATCGGCTGCAAGGACATTTTCAGCATCTCTACTTCCAGCAAGCCCGGCTCCATGCTCCGTTCAAGGACGATGGGCTCGTCGAAGCGAATATTCATGACGTCGATATAGTTTTGAATATGGCGAATTTCATCCTGCAAGCGCACATATTCGCCAGACCACTTAAAGTTGTAGCGCATCATGCCGCCCAGCGACGTAAGCGAGTCAGAGATGAGGCGCTGGTTTTCAATTTCGGCCAGCATTTTTATATTTTCCAGCGTATTGTACAAGAAGTGGGAATCAATCTGGCTGTGCAGCGTCCGCAGCTCGGCTTCCTTCGTCAGCGCCTTCTTCCTTACGCCTTGGGCAATCAGTTCATTAATCGTTTGCATCATTTTGTTAAAATGGAATGCCAGCTCGCCAATTTCCCCGCCTCCGCTGAGAGGAAGTCCCGCCGGCGTCTCGCCTCGCCTGACCTTCTTCATCGCGTCGGTTAAACGCCGCAAATTTTTAAGAATAATAGCATTCATCATATACGTAATAATGGACAGCAAGCCAATGAGCCCCACATTAACCGCCATAATTCGAAATTGCCCCTTCGATACGCGTTCATACACCGACTCCAAGGAAATGACATGAAGCAGCTCTGCTTCCGCTTGCTCTACGGGCGTACGAATGAGCAAATAAGGATGATCATCAACGGTAAAACGTATTTCCTGCTGCCCAAGCTCCTTCATTGCGGCGAACTGCTCCTTAATGGCTGTGCGCAGCTTCGGATTGCTGCCCTTGCCCGCGAAGGCTTGGAGCTCATCGAGCACGATGCTTCCCTTGCTGTCGGCCAGCATCATCTGCGAGCCCTCATCCTGCAAGCTTGCAAAGGCTTTAGGCGCAAAATGCTTCAGCAGCATTTCCACCTGAATGACGCCAATCCGTTCACTCCCTGCCCGGACGACCCGCATAAGAGAAACCTTGGGCATCTGATTATGCACATCCGTCACATTCCGGTGCAAAATATCGGCGTCCTCCTCCTTAAACACCCACAGCTCCTTGCCATCCAGCTCCGCAAGCTCTGAATACCAAGGCTCCGTCTGAATACGCCGCTCATGAAACACAATCGGCCACATTTCCGATATATAGTCATTGTCTGCAAACAGGCGCAAATGGGCGATGTTCGGATTGTTCGTTTGAATATGGATAACATCGGTCAGCGGCCCCCAATATAAATCAAGCAGCTCCTCCGTGGTAAATTCCTTGTGTGTAGATATATACTCGGTAATATCCGCGCTTAATATCGTAAGCTGGGCTGCCAGCTCCATCGCTTCAATTTGATTCAAAATATTTACCTTCTCCAGCTCCACTAAATACTGCCCCTGCCGAAGCGTCTCATTAATATGGCTGTCTCTAATTTCCCCAAACAAATAATTGGACACCACAATGCTTGGAAACAGCAATATAAAAACATACGCGGCGACGAGTCGACTTTGCATCGATCTTCTGCCCAGCCAATAAGCCGTCGATTGAAAATAGTTCCGAATTTGCCTTCCCACGTTAGGCTCACTTCCATCTTCGCGGCCCAGCCCCCTGACTTGCTTGCAGGCGGCAAAAAGCGCGCCAGTCCATGATGGATTTGGCGCACCTAATGCCGGGATGTATGCCCGGGCCTGACCTGTATTAGTTAATGAATTCTGCCAGCTTCGCTACGTTCTCTTCATATTTTTTCTGCTTATAGGCCTGAACGGTGCCAAAGCCAAGAGCATCGCGCTTGCTCAAATACTCCTGCCACAAGCTGTCGAATTCGGCATCTGACTTCGCAAGCAGCAGCCTCGGAAGCGCCTTGCCAAATTCATGATCCAGCTTCGTCTTCATAATGCCTTCCTCGGATGCCCCCGTCGGGTCAAGCTGGTCAAATTGCGACAGGCTGAGCGCTTTGCCGCGCGTCCAGTCTTCCATCTGCTTGAATGGCTCAACAGCTGGCGGCGACCATTCCGGCGTCAGATTCGTATCCATCAGCATCCAGAACGTATGGGAGGCGCCATATTTTTTATCGAAGGCCCCACGGTCGGAATTAAGCAGCTCCAATACGTCAGGTAAAAACTGGTCTTTCCCGTCTATTGTATCCCAGGTTACGCCCTGCTTGCCGAAAAACATATCCCGCTGGCCCTCTTCCGAAATAAGGTAGTCCAGGAAGCGGATCGCTCGTGCTTTATCCTTCACATTTTTGGAGATGAGGGTAACGGTCCAGCCGGAAATGGATGGCCCTGCAAGCGTTGCTTGATCCTGAGCAGCATTAGCTGGCCCATCCACCGCAATATAAATGGAGTTAGGATCGTTTGCAAATAGCGCATTTTGCTGGTTAGCCAGATCAGACCTCGCATACAGCATGGCAAAGTAGCGGCCTTGGGCAATTTTTTCCTCCATTTGCGGACGCTTGTCGATGAACACGTCTTTCGAGAGCAGGCCGTTTTCATTCGCTTGGCGCATCGTCTTAAGCCATTTTACATATTCTGCGTCCGTGTCGCGATCATACAGCTGCCCATCCTTTTCATAAGGAATAGCCAAGAAATTTTGAATATAAGCTTGCAGCGAGCTGTTGCCCTTTTCATTAAAATCATACATCCCCAGCGGAATTAACGGCTGGCCGTTAATGTCGGGAAATTTCGCTTTTGCATCAGCCAAGGCTTGAAGGAAACCTTCTGTTGTCCGCATATCCGGGCTGCCGATAGCCTCATACATGTCCTTGCGCACGAGGAACGTCTGCGTAGAGGTGATGCTGTCGCCAAACTTCTCGTAATCCTTCGGTGAGGAGGAGGCGTTCGGATACCCATAGATATGGCCATCCTCTTGCTTGTACCAGGCGAGCTTCGCCGGATCGGTCACCTTGTAGAAGTAAGGGTCATATTGGTCAGCCAGCTCATTAAGCGGGAGCACCATCTCGCCTTCTATCATTTTCTTGACGGCATCCTCGTACCAGCCGAGCGTAATGAAATCAGGCAGGCTGCCGGAGGCGATCATCGTATTCATCTTTTCCGCCTCATTGCCGGCAGGGACGATGAAGTTAATATCTACGCCTGTTTTTTCCGTAATATACTTGGATGTGTCATCTACGCCCCACTTATTAGGAAACCACGCGAAATTAATATACCAATCGAACGTAATCGGACTTTTATCCACTTCCCAGCCTTTATCCTCCTGCGTCAGCTTCACCTCAGCAGCAGCAGTTGGAGACGCGCCTCCATTCGTTGTGCCCTCGTTCGTATTGCTGTTTGATGAGCAGGCTGCCGTAAATACGAGTGCAGCGGCAAGCGGCAGCACCAGCAAACGTTTTATTGCAGGTTGTTTAACCATGTTTATTTTCCCCTTTTCTATTTGAGTAGACTAGCCCTTAATAGAGCCAATCATCATGCCTTTGACAAAATACTTTTGCAGGAAAGGATAAACCAGCACAATCGGCAGCGTCGTAACGACCATCGTCGCCAGCTTGATCGACTGTGAGGTAACGGTTTTGCCAACGCCGCCCGGAATGGCGGCTACCATCTGATTCGAGCTGGACTGTGCCACTACCCGGTACAAATACGTTTGGATCGGCTGCAAATCCATGTTGTTCATATAAATGACGCCGGCAAAATAGTCATTCCACTGATACACCCCATGGAACAGCGCAATCGTCGCAGTAACCGGCAGCGATACCGGCAGCACCACCTTGAGGAAAATGCCCCAGTCATTCGCTCCGTCGATTTTCGCCGCTTCCTCCAGCCCATCCGGAATTTCCCGGAAGAAGGTCATGAATATAATGAGGTCGAAGAAGCTGAACATCGCTGGAATAATATACACGAGAAAATTGTCCAGCAAATGCAAATCTCTAATTAGCAAATAGGTAGGAATCAGGCCGCCGCCGAAAAACAAGGTAACCGTGCCAATTAAAATGTAAATTTTGCCGCCAATAAGTCCCCTGCGGGAAAACGCATAGGCTACCATCGCGGTGAAAAAAACATGCAGCAGCACGCCAAGCACCGTTTTCGCTACCGTAATGCCCATTGCCGTCATAATGCCCGCGCTCTGGAATACCGCCTCGAAGCTTTCCGCGCTGAACACCCGCGGCCACCAGTAAATGCCGCCGCGCATGCCATCCTGCCCTTCATTGAATGCATTTACGAGGACGTACCAGATGGGATACAAGGTCGCAAAGCACACGAGCAGCATGCCGAAGCCGTTGAAGAGGTCGAATGCTGCTTCTCCCTTTGTTTTTCGTTTCAAGCTGAGCAAAGCCAGTCGCCTCCTTCCTAAAACAACGATGTGTTATTGATTTTTTTCGTTACACGATTGGCGATGAGCAGCAAGATAAGGGCGATAACGGATTTGAACAAGCCGACTGCGGTGGCATAGGAATACCGTCCCTGCTGCATGCCCGTCTGATAGACGAACATATCAATCACATTGCTTGCGCTTTCATTTAATGCATTTCTCAGCACCAGAATCTGATCAAAGTTGGAGTTCAGCACGCCGCTGACCGCCAGAATGAACAAAATCGAAATCGTTGCTTTGATGCTTGGCAGCGTGACGTACCACATTTTCTGAAAGCGGCCAGCACCGTCAATCGTAGCCGCCTCGTACATTTCAGGCGATACGCTCGAAATCGCGGCCAAATAAATAATGGCGGACCAGCCAAGCTCCTTCCATATATCCGAGGTAATAATAATGCCCCAGAAATAATCCGGCTCTGCAAGATACGAGATCGGTTCCTTAATGACGTTAAGCGCCATCAGTACATGATTGACGATGCCGACATCCGACAGCCAAGTCGTCAGAATGCCGCCAAGAATAACCCACGATAGAAAATGCGGCAAATAGGATATCGTCTGTACCGATCTTTTGAACAGCACCGAGCGCACCTCGTTTAAAAATAAGGCGAATATAATCGGCAGTGGAAAGCCGATCGCCAGCTTGATCAAGCTAATGCCCAGCGTATTGCGCATGACATTGACGAAGCTTTCATCTTGGAAAAATTCTTGAAAATGCGACCAGCCTACCCAAGGCGCCGCGCTGATCGGCTTGACGATATTAAATTCTTTGAACGCTATGATGATGCCGTACATCGGAACATAATTAAAAATAATCATCCATAAAATGCCAAGCAGCGCCATCACCTGCACATGCCTCTGGCCGTACAGCTTCCTGAACCATCTGCTGCGCTTGGCCGCTCTCGTGCTTGCAGCAAGCGCTGCCGCCGATTGTGCTTCGTGCCGTATTTTCACCTTATAAATCCCCCATACTACGTTGGAATCTTGCTCTATAGACTGAAATGCCTTCTTTATCCATTGTAGACGGCAGCTTCCGTTCCGGTAAGGCTTCAAATTTCGTTTTAGGGGGTCCTTTTTTCGGATTGCCTGCAAAACAAACAGGCCCATGCTTATGCGCATGGGCCTGCCTAAATACAATGATCTATTTTCAATTTTGAAGCTAGATTTGGCGGACACAGCAGCCGCTATTTCAACAGAATCACGTGTTATGGCATAGGCAGCGGACTCAGGAGCAGCTAATGCGCTGCAAATGGCCATTTTGACAGGATGATGAGAGCCATAGCGAATTTCCTGTCCACCTACGGCCTGAAATCGTAGCAAAAGCCAGAATAGCGGAACCTCAGTCCTTCAAAAAAGGAGCGTCCCGAGCTGTGGGGTGTCAGTAACAATCCACTAGCCGGATAAGGCAAATTTAATGACCCGGCTTATCGCTCCCGGCAGCACGCTAACGTGGCTCTCCTCGGGAAATTTGGCGATTGCAGCATGGAATCCGCTGGCTTGGAGCGGCCTTAGACTGTCCGCCAGCTGCTCGGAGTCCTTCACCATATCCGGCAGTTCCTCCGCGCCAATGGTGATCAACAGCTTCGGCGGGTGATCGATCTGAGGGAGCCTTGCTTCGAATGCGGCTTGCTCCTCCAGCACCGCATGCTTGTTCCACCATATGGACGGGCTTCCCGCAGCAAAGCGCTGAAAGGACTGAGGGCGGCTGAATAAGGCATGGAGGACGAGCAGGCCCCCCAGCGAATGTCCAAAAATCGTCTGCCGCTCCTTGTCTATGGGAAATTCCTTCTCCAGCACCGGCTTCAGCTCCGTCTCCAAAAAATCGAGAAAGCCATCAGCTCCGCCATGCTCCGGCCATGGCTGGCCATTCGGCCGGGCAGGCAAATTTTCGAGCTTTGCAGGTGTCGTGAAATCATAGCAGCGCCGGGTCATATCGAACGGTTCACCGGAAGGATAGCCGATGCCTACGATAATGACGGGGTCATAGCCATGCGGCTTGCGAGTCTGCAAAAGGGCGGCCTCAGCGAATGTGCCGAACACCGCATCCCCATCCGTCGCATAAATGATCGGGTAGCCCTTCTCCGGAGGCGGCTCCTTCGGCACGGCTATCCTAATGCGGTATTCCAGCTGCCTGTGGCTTGCATGCACCACTCTCTCGCTGCTTTCAGCCGTATAATGTCCCTTAGCTTCGCTTTTCATTATGGCGCTAGAAACCGAACAATATCATCGATAATTTTGCTGTATGCGATTAGACCGCCGCCTGTCCAATACTCATCGCTAACCGCGTAAACATGGCCCGCTTTGACCGCAGGCATGCTTCTCCAAATCGCATTGTCGGTCAGCTCCTTAATGTTGGCTGCGCCTGAGCCCGCGTAGTCGATTGTAAAAATAAAATCGGCATCCAGCTCAGGGAGAATTTCGAGCGAGGCATCCACGCTGTTTTTCTCTTCAACCAGCTTGCTCTTTCCTATGCCTAGCTCATGCGAAAGTACATAGCCTCCAAAGTAGTTGCCGCCAATCAGGTACATTCCTTTGGCATTAAAATTAATTAAAACCGCCTTTTTCCCATCAGCAACTGGAGCGAGCTTGGCCTTGGCTTCTTCCTTCTTCTTTTCATAATCGCTCAGCGCCTGCTTCGCCTCGTCAGGTTTGCCAAGCAGCTCTCCCAGCTTCGTTATCGAGCTGTTTAAATCGCCAGCCGCATTGACGAAAACGTACGTAGGCGCAATTTTGGAATACTGCTCATAGATGCCGTCGTCGGCATAATGGGCCGTATGCAAAATAATCAGATCAGGCTCAAAATCCATAATTTGCTCTGGGGAAGGCGGACGTCCTCCTGAAAACTCGACAGTTGGCACACCCTTAAGCCGATCCTGCAAGTAGGCTTGGCCTTTCCCGCTATTCCCCCATTGGGCAATAGGCGTTACGCCCAAGCTCAGCAGAGAATCCTCCATATAGGGGGCGAATACCTTTAATGGCTTGGCTGGTATAACGAGTTCATGCCCTTGTTCATCCGTTACCGTCTTCGTCGCTGACACTTCCTCTGAAGCCTCAGGGGCTTCGCTAACCTCAGGAGCCTGACTTTCTTGTGCAGCAGCAGCTGTCTGGCTTGGCTCAGCTGGGTTTTCGGCATTCGTGGAGCCACAAGCGCTCAGCAGGCTAAGCGCCATTCCTATAATGAGCAGCGAGAGCCCGCTTGCTTTTAACCTTTTTCGCAAAAAACTGTACTTCTGGAACATTCGAAATACCCTCCTATGATAACAATTCTCACTTAGGAGAATTATAAAGGATGCCCTATGCAGTCTCCATGGACTTTATCCGTTCCTGCCTTTGGACAATATCCGGTTAGGAGCAGCAGCATCTCGTCCAGCATCCGATTCATCGCTATGGCTGAGTATTCGAACCATGGGTCCGAAGGCAACAGATAGACAAAATGATTGCGAACCGCTTTGAGCGCCCGCCATTCCTTGTTATGTTGAAGCGCTAGCCAGTACGAGCGCGACTCTGCCTCAGGGCATACTACTATCAGCAAGCGGTCCGGGTCAAGATGGCTGAGCTGCTCCAGTGTTAGCTCCACATTGTACAACGAAGCCTGCTCATAGGCCGGAGACAATTGCAGCTCCTGATACAGCAGCTCAAAAATAGCTTGGTTGCAGTAGGCATGCACCTTTTTCCCATATATCCGCAATACGACAAAGGTATCCTCCTGCACGGCATGCTTGATGTTCGTCCGGGCCGATTCCAGCTTCTGCCCATATCCATCAATCCATTCCTCCGCCTGCTGCTCGCCTTTTAAAAAAGAGGCCATTTGACGAAGCTGCTCTCGCCAATCCTTCTGCCCCTTATCAACGAATAGGGCAGGGGCAATGCTGCCCAGCTTCTGCTTTTCTTCATCGCGCAAATGATCGAAGCCTACGATTGCGTCGGGACGGACCTTCGTCAGCTTGTCCCATTCCTCATGCCGCTGCAAATCCCCATAGCGCATATGCACCTGAATGCTCATCTGGTACACATTATAATAATAAGGCGTCCACTTTGAATCGAGCGGCGCAGCAACCGGAATAATGCCCAGCGCAAGCAGCTGCCCTATAAGCGAAGGAGAACATACCGCAATGCGTTGTCTGGGACGGGTCACAAAGGCGGAGGGGGATACGCCAACCTCTTTCTTAAACTTGCGGCTGAAGTAAAATTCATCACTGTAGCCTACCTTGTGGGCAATTTCCCGCAGACGGTAGTCCGTCTCCGTTAAATATCTTTTTGCCCGGTTGATGCGCAGGTCGGTCAAATAATCAATGGCGCTTTGCCCATATGTTTTTCTGAACAAATCCACAAAATATTTAGGGCTTATATGGGCCATCTCTGCCAGCTGTCCCACAGATATCGGCTCATTGAAATGCTGCTCCATAAAGCGGCGAATGCTTAATAAATCCGTCTTTGGGGGTTGATTATCGTACATGATGCCTCCGTTCCATGCTTTCGAGCCTTGTCCAGCTTATCCTCTCAGTATAGCAACATTGAGAATCGCTATCAATGGATTTGAAAATTGACCTGAGCGTCACACGGCGTTAATCCTGAGCTGACATAACTGGCGTATAGTCGAATCATACTCAACTAAATAAAGGATGATGGCACTTATGGGCATTCATACGTACTTTAGATCACTAAACGATTTGGAACGCATTATCCGCACCCCTGGCAAATTCAAATTCGAAGAGCACAGCGTGTCGGCTCACTCCTGGAAAGTTGTCCAGTACGCCAAGACGCTTGCCGATATCGAGGAGCAGCACGGCGTCACGATTGATTGGAAGAAGCTTTATGAAATTACGAGCAGCCATGATTATGGGGAAATTTTTATTGGAGACATTAAAACGCCCGTCAAGCATTATTCCCTTGAACTGCGTTCGATGCTGCAGCAGGTTGAGGATGGCATGGTCGAGCATTTTATTCAGGACCATATTCCTGAGGAATTTCAGGCTATTTTCCGCAGACAGCTGCGCGAGGGCAAAGACCATTCGGTAGAAGGGCTCATTTTGGAAGTTGCTGATAAAATGGATCAGGTCTACGAGGCATTCGCTGAGCTCCAGCGCGGCAATACCGAGAAGGAATTTATCGTCATGTACCGTTATGCGTTAATTAAAATCAAAAATATCGACCTCCACTGCGTGAAGTATTTCCTCGAGCACATCCTGCCAGATATTATCCATGAAGGCACTCTTTCCCCCATCGATATTCGTAAAATAACAGAAGAAGCGCTGGCGCAAGGTGAAACGGCCGTCGCCGTCCTGTAGCGGCGCGGCGCGTTTCATTCTGAGAAATATAGAGAAAGGATTGCGTTAGATATCCTTTCCTATATTTCAAGGTGAAACGGCCGTCGCCGTCCTTTAGTGGCGCGGCGCGTTTCATTCCGAGAAATATAGAGAAAGGATTGCGTTAGATATCCTTTCCTATATTTCAAGGTGAAACGGCCGTCGCCGTCCTGTAGCGGCGCGGCGCGTTTCATTCCGAGAAATATAGAGAAAGGATTGCGTTAGATATCCTTTCCTATATTTCAAGGTGAAACGGCCGTCGCCCTCCTGTAGCGGCGCGGCGCGTTTCATTCCGAGAAATATAGAGAAAGGATCGCGTTAGATATCCTTTCTCTATATTTCAATAAAAAAACGGCACTCCATCCTTTGATGAAGTACCGTTTTTTTGAGCTTTTCCAGCCCATTCGCTGCTATAAATTTTGCTGGGTAATACCCAATTCCGGATCGAACACCAGCATCTTCGTGCCAATTTTATCAATGAAAAACCGATCATGGCTTACGGTCACAACAGCGCCGGGAAAATGTATCAGCGCCTGCTCCATCACCTGTATGCTCGTTAAATCCAGATGATTCGTCGGTTCATCCAATATGATGACGGCTGCACCCGAAAGCAGGCATTTCGCCAATGCAACCCGGGCCATTTGGCCGCCGGACAGGCTGCCAATCACTTTGCTTAAATCCATCTCGGAAAATTGCAGCATCGACAGAAATTTGTTCACCTTTTTCCGCGGCGCATCGAGCCCTAGACCATACGTATTGACGGCGTGGCTCACTGTATCCTTAGGATCAAGCTCCTCCCACATCCGGTTGAAATACGCGTAGCTGACCCCTTTTTCCCAGGTGACCTCGCCGGATTCAGGCTTCTCCTGCCCCGTCAGCACCTTGATCAGCGTGGACTTCCCGCTTCCGTTCGGGCCAACGATGACGAGGCGATCCTCCTTCTGAATGTCAAAGCTGACGTTCTGAAAAATAGCGCGTTCCTCATAGCTTTGCCCGATTTGCTTAACCTCGCACAGCTTGTCCGGGAAACGCAGCAACTCATAAATATCCGTAATCAGCACGTTCACCGGATTCGGCTCAACCCGCTTCTTATTATCGGCCAATTTGCGGGATAACCGGTCTTTGGACGATTTTTTGCTGGCGCGGCTGTCGATCGCTTCCGACTCCATGAGCAGCAGCTCTTCCTCCCACTCGAACTGGCGGTCCAGCTCCTTCTTGCGCAGCTTCTTCTTACGAATATAGTCCGTATAATTGCCATCGTATGGCTGAAAATGATAATTTTCAATCTCGATAATTTGCGTGACGACCTTGTCGATAAACTGCCGATCATGAGAGATCAAGATCATGGCGCCATTAAACCGGTAAAGCCACTGCTCCAGCCACGCAATGCCTTCCATATCCAAGTAGTTTGTCGGCTCGTCAAGCAATACAACATCCGGCAGCTCAATTAGCATTTTCGCTAAAGCCGCACGGTTTCTCCAGCCGCCAGACAGCTCATCAATCGGCTGATTGCGTGAACGATCGTTGAAGCCCAGCTTCGTCAGAACGGTGTTGATCTCTACGGAAACGTTCCAGCCGTCCAAATGGTCCATTTGCTCGAACAGCTCCGCCTGCCTCGCCAGCAGCTCATTCATTTCGCCATCATCCGATACCAAGCCCAGCTTTTCCCCAACCGCTTGCAGCTCGCGCTCAATCAGAGCAACCTGCTCGAAGCACATTTCCAGCTCTTGCTGGACAGACAGACTACCGCGCATTTCTGAAAATTGCGAGAAATACCCGATTTTCACCTTTGGATCTATTTCCACTTTGCCGCTTGTCGGCTCTTCTTTGCCCATAATGAGCTTGAATACCGTCGACTTGCCGGCTCCATTCCGCCCAATAAGGCCAATTCGCTCCCCTTGGCTCACGCGAAAATAAATATCGCGAAAAATCATGGCGTCTTCATATTTCTTCGTCACATTTTCCAACCGAATTACACTCATGCTATCACCCTTCTAGCTCCGTCAGTCTACTAGTCATTATAACATTAGATATTGTTTATTTTTTGTTGCGCGCCAATATTTCGCCTGCCTTCGCCCGAAACTCGGTGGCCGCCGCCTCGGGCGTTATTTTGCCAAATAGCAGCAGGTCATGCAAATCACGCAGCACCACGGTCACTTCTGCCGTTCCGACCGGGTCCGGCGGGTCCATGGGACTGCTATTTTTCTCCACCCAATCGAGATATTCAAAGATTTGCGCAAGCTCAGGCTTAACGAACGGCTTCAGCTGCTCCTTTAACTGGGAAGATACGGGCACGCCCCTCTCTCCCTGCAGCAGCTTGTTTGCCTCTAAATTATTGACGAAGAAGCTGATGAATTTCGCGGCCTCTTCTTTATTTTTTGAATTTTTGGAAATCGAAAAAAACATGCCCGGCTTCAAAAATAACCCTTGCTTGCTGTTTGGCCCAGGCAGCGGCACGATAGCCAGCTGTTTGCCGTAATGCTCCACGATGTTGATGAACTGATTGGAATAGCCCCAGCCTAATAGAGCCTCCCCTTTAAAAAAAGGGTCTGCGTCCGATTTATTAATATCGGACGTCCAAATATCGGGCAAAAATATCAGTTTATCCTTCGCGAGCCTTTGCATTCGTCCAAAATAGTCGATAAACAGCTTGTCATCCTCATAACCTAGACTAGTGCCATCTTCTGCAAACAAGGTAAAGCCATGCTGTCTAAGAAAATAAGCAAAAAACTGCTCCGGCGTAAATACCGTTCCTAAATAAACGCCTGTGCCCTTGAGCTGCTCTCCCATCTGGTCAAAATCCTCCCAGGTCCACGAGGCGGTAGGCGGCTCTACGCCGCTGGCCTTGAAAACCTCTGGGTCATATACGGCAAATAGCGCATTGACGCCCAAATTCATGCCGTATAATTGGTCTCCCCATTTCCCGCTGGACAGATGGCTCTCGCTGATGGAGGACGCATCTATGATACCGCTTCGAATATACGGCTCCAAATTCTCCAGCAAATCAAGCGAGCTGTACTGGGACAAATACGAAATGTCCATCTGAATGATGTCCGGCAGCGCATTGCCCGCCGCGTACGGCGCGAGCTTTCTCCAATATTCATTGAAAGCGCTGTATTCAAATTCAATGTTAATATGCGGATTTAGCTCTTCATACATATGGATAACCTCGATCGTTGCGTTGTTGCGAAATTCATTGCCCCACCAAGCGATGCGAAGCGTAATCGGCTCCTCCTTAAGCTTGTTCAATGGGTCGGAATCCCCCGGGATGCAGCCCCAGAGAGCGGCTAGCAAGCCAAGCATTATGCCAATTCGGATGGTCGTTCGCATCATCTGCTTAATCCTCCTGCACAAGCGGAATAAGGACGCTGACTTTCGTTCCGCCCCCCGCCCGGCTGTCAATTCCTAGCCCATAGCTTTCGCCGAAAGCGAGCTTGATCCGATTTTTAATATTCAAAATGCCAATCCCGTTCCCCCGCGTCTCCGCCTCTCCGCTCAGCACACGCTGCACATAAGCTTCCTCCATGCCCGGCCCGCCGTCCTCGACAATGAGCGCAAGCTTCCCTTCCCCCCACTCCGCATAAAGCCGGATCGTACAGGGCTCAATCATAGGCTCCAAACCGTATTGCACGGCATTTTCCAATAGAGGCTGCAAAGTAAGCTTAGGGATGGCAGCGGCATAACAGGAAGCAGGCACATCCATATGAAAATCCAGCCGATTTTGAAATCGGTATTTTTGAATCGTAATGTAATGCTTCACCGTTTCAAGCTCCTCGGCAACCGTAATCACATTTTGCTTTAAGCTGATTGAGGAGCGCAGCAAATAACCAAGCGAGACGACCATGCTGGATATTTGCTGCTGCGCATTTTTTTTGGCCAGCCAATGGATAGAATCGAGCGCATTATACAAAAAATGAGGATTAATTTGCGCCTGCAGCGCCTTGAACTCCGTTTCCTTAATGATAAGCTGGTTGGCGTAATTTTCTTTAATCAGCGTATTAATGCGAGTAATCATCATTCGATACGTTCGCTGCAGCAGCCCTACTTCATCCATTTGCTGAAATGCAGGTGCGGACATGCTGGCATCCATGCTGTCCAGGTCGCCATACTGCACCTCCTTCATCTGGCTGATCAACTGGCGAATGGGCCTCGTCAAGCTGCGGGCAAAGGCCATCCCGATGGCAACAACGACAATAAAGGTCAGGCTATAGACGATAACGAGCGAATTTTTCAGCCACACGACCGTTTCAAAAATATGATTGTAAGGGACGATATTGTAATACATCCAGCCTGTATAGGAGGATTTTTTCTGCGACAGAAAGGTCGGCTCGTTGTTCACCTTCTTGATCTCGTAGCCGTCTCCCGCCTTTAGCGGCTGAAAGGCAACAGCCACACCTTCTGGCATTTGCCCGTACGGATAGATGACATCCTGCCCTGATTTAAGCAAAATATCACTACTCTGACTCGCCGTGCCTGCATAGTCCTCCACTAATCTCTCAATATTAATCCGCAAAAATAAAATGCCGATGGGCTCCAGCGTCAATGGCTCATACGCCCGCACCTCCCTGACCATAATTAGCATAGGGTCGGAATCATCCGGGTAAAGCCAGCGGACTTCGCCTTTTCCCGCCACAGCTTCTTTTATCATGCGGGCGTATTTTTCCTCTGAGAAGGATGGGGAGTCCCCATATTTGCTGACCCGCTGTCTGGAGTCGATAAGATGAACAGATTGCACATAACGTTCAGCATTGCTAATATGCGCCCACAGTTGATCGGTTATCTTCTTACGGGTTATGTAACCGGCATATTCTGCATCGTCCTGAAGCAAATCCTTTAATCCTCGCTGAATTTGTGAATCTGAAATAATGGTGAGCGACATCGACTCCAGCTTCTTCAGCTCCATATCTATCGTGGTGGACGATAAATTCAAGAGTCGATAGGATTTGTCATATAGCTGTCTGTCATAAATCGAATAGGCATAATATAAGGAGCTGTAAGCAATCGTAATAATAAGGGTCATGATCAGAAAGATCATGAGAAACATTTTTCGCTTGATGCTCAGATTCCGATATACCGTCATTATACAGAGCGCTCCTTTGCACAGGTCATACACTAGATATATCACAATCGGCAAAAACCAGATACACTAGCGGAAACCGGAGCTCTATTTTCACGAAGAAAAGGCTACTTTGGGGCGTATTACGCCCCATACAGCAGCCTTCATCCGTCTATGCATTTTTCACACTGCCGCTTATTTCGTTTGGTATCTTTCGTAAGCCGCTTGGTGCATTTCGACAGCTTGATCAATGCCCATGCTCTTAATCGTCTCTACCATTTTGTCGAACTCGGCAATCGGCTTCTGCCCGTTAATGATCGCTGTCATCGTCTCGTTCAAGTACGTATTGACTTGGCTCATAATGGAAGTGACCGTGCTTGCTTCGTCCAACGTCAGGCGGATAGGAGGAAGCGTCAGCTCGGAGCTCGCTTTCATCCACTCCGTGTTGGCATCCCGCTGGCCTTGATCGAACAAGAGGGCGTCCAAATATTTGCTGTCCTGATTGATCGGGCCATCCATAATCGATAGCGCATAAGAAGCCAGCGCCTGATCATAGGTCAAGCCGTTCGGATTGTCGGTGATGAGACCCGTAAACTTGATAGCATCGCCGTCCTTCTCGTAGCTCTCGCCCTCGATGCCAAAGTTGAACAAGTCGCTGCCCTGCGCGCTGTAATTAAAATCCATCCATTGCACGATATATTTCAGCTTGTCTTCATCGGCGCTTGATGTGATCGCTTCTCCATAGGTCAGCACCTTATTGTTCATATTGAAGGTCGCGTAGGCATTGCCATCCGGCGATACCGGCCATGGAGCGCCTGTCAGATTAAAATCCGGATCGGTATCCCTCATCAGGTTGAAATATTTGCCCATGCCGCTGAACACACCGCCCAAGTAGGAGCCGGCTAAATTATTCGTAATTTTATAGTCAAAGGCTTTGCCGTCATTCGTCATAATTTCCGGATCAATCAGCCCTTCTTTATACCAAGCTGCCATCGTCTCGAGGAAACTTTTGTATTCAGGCTCGATTGGCCCGAAAGCCACTTTTCCGCCCTTCATTTCGAAGCCGCCAATGACTCCGAAGGCTGGAGAAAAATCATGCAGCTTCGTCAAATTTCCCGGTCCCCAGTTGCCTGTAAACGGAAGCTCATCCTGCTTGCCGTTGCCGTTCGGGTCCTGTTCCTTGAACGCCTTAAGCACCGTATGCCACTCATAAATCGTTGTAGGCGTTTTCAAATTGAGCTTATCAAGCCAGTCCTTGCGCACGATAGGGCCCGTTGTCGCATTCAGCTTGAGCGCATCCAGCTTCAGAAGCGGGAACATATAGATCGTGCCGTCATCGAGAGCAATTTGCTTCAACACATCCGGATCGGATTCAATAATGCTTTTCAGGTTTGGCGCGTATTGGTCGATCAGCTCGTTCAAGCGAATAATCCGCCCGTCCTCGATCATTTTCTCAGGACCGCCTACTGCATCCGCCCAGTTGTAGTAGATGACGTCTGGAAGCTCCTTCGTTGCAATGAGCAGGTTGAACTGATCCTTTTGCTGTCCCAGCGGCGGGTGGGTAAATTTCACCTTGATTCCCGTCAGCTCTTCCTTTTTCTTATACGAGGCCATTTCCCCAAAGTTGTCCATCGAGGCGGTCAGCTTCGCATCATTCGCACGCCAATAATTAATCGTGAA
This sequence comes from Paenibacillus sp. Leaf72, assembly GCF_001422685.1. Lineage (NCBI taxonomy): Bacteria > Bacillati > Bacillota > Bacilli > Caryophanales > Paenibacillaceae > Paenibacillus > Paenibacillus sp. Leaf72. The sequence goes on from NZ_LMLV01000001.1 coordinate 1,669,641, forward strand.
CGCTTCATTCGTAATGGGCAGCGGTATTTCCGTCAGCTTCTCTTCTCCGGCTGCTGGACTGGACGCCCCTGCATTGGCCGGACTGCCTGCTGCCGCTCCTTCATTTGGCGCATTGTTTTGCGAGCACGCCGACATCAGGCCGACAAGCAGCGCCGAGGACAAAATGACCAACCCCATTTTTCTTTTCACCCAAATCGCCTCCAAAAAATAATTGATTTTTATTGTTTCACGGCACCGATTAAAGCGCCTTGAACAAAAAACTTTTGAATAAACGGATACACCAGCATAATCGGCAGCGTAGAAATAATAATCGTGGCGTATTTAATGTTTTCTCCGATTGCAAAGCCTGTGTCCACGCCGGCACCCATCGACTCCGTACTGCTGCTAATTAAAATATCCCGCATTACAATCTGGATCGGATACAGCTCCTGGCTTCGCAAGTAGAGCATCGGGCCCACATAATCATTCCAATGGTCTACAGCATAATACAGCGACATGACCGCCAAAATCGATTTGGATAAAGGCAGGACGATACGAAATAAGATTAGAAAATCATTAGCTCCATCCAGCTTGGCGGATTCGATCAAGCTTATCGGAATGCTCTCGAAGCTCGTTTTCATAATCAGGAAGTAGAAGGTGCTGATTGCACCAGGGATGATCATCGCCAGGCGAGTATCCACCAGTCCCAAATTCTGAATGAGCAGAAAGCTTGGGATCATGCCGCCGCCAAAAAACATCGTAAAGGTAATGAGCTGCATAAACGTTTTTCGGCCGAATAAATCCATTCTGGATAGCGCATAGGCGGCAAAAGCCGTCATTAGCAAATTAACCAGCGTTCCTGCTACGACATAAAAGAGCGTGTTCAAGTAGCCGTTATAAATTTTCGGATTTTGAAACACATATTTATAAGCCTCAAGCTGGAAGCCTTCGGGCAGCAGCATGAGCGACCTTGAGCGCAGCAATTGATCTGGATCGCTTATAGAAGAATTCAGCACATACAGCATCGGATAAAAGGATACGGCTATAATGCAGCACAGCATAATCACATTGAAAAAGTCAAAAACATATTCCCCTGACGAGCGTTTCATAGGTCACCTCCCGTTTACCAGAGACTGGTCGAATTCACTTTTTTACTAATCGCATTGGCCATTAACAGCAGCGAGAAATTAATAATGCCGTTAATTAATCCAATAGCGGTCGAATACGTATAGTTGCCTTCTAAAATGCCGGAACGGTAAATAAAAGTGGATATGACGTCTGACGTTTCATAGGTCGGTGCCGTCTGCATGAGCAAAATTTTCTGAAAGTCGGCGTTCATAACCGCACCCAAACGCAAAATCAGCATAATGACAACCGTCGGCATAATGCCCGGGAGCGTAATATGCAGCAGCTGCTTCCACCTGCCAGCCCCATCCATCTTCGCCGCTTCATAGAGCTGGGTATCAATATTGCTGAGCGCTGCCAGAAAAATAATCGAGGCCCAGCCCGCCCCCTGCCAAATGTTCGAAAGAATGTACATCGGCCGAAACATATCCTTCTCCGCTAGAAACATAATCGGCTGCAGGTCGAAGAAGCTGCGAATGACATTAAACAAGCCGCCATCGAGCGACGAGAACGTTTTCAGCATTCCGACAACAACGACGACCGAAATGAAGTGGGGCATGTAGCTGATCGTCTGTACCGTGCTCTTGAACCACTTTTTGCGGACCTCATTAAGCAGCAGCGCCAAAATAATCGGTGCCGGAAAGCCGAACAAAATGCTGTAAAAGCTGAGGATCAACGTATTTTTAATAATTCGCCAAAAATAATAGCTGTTAAAAAACATCGTAAAATTGTCAAAGCCAATCCATTTCCCTTCCAAAATGCCTTTGATTGGGCTATAAGATTTTTGAAAAGCCATCAACAAGCCGTACATCGGTCCATAGTGGAAAATGAAATAATACGCTAGGACCGGAATTAACATGAGGTATACATATTTATTCCGCAGCCATTCCTTTTTGAGGAAAACGAGTTTGCTTGTTTTAGCTCTGCTGCCCTTGAGCGCCTGCTGCTGCTCTTCCTCCAGCTTCAACTCCATTCTTCTGCCCCCACCCTAAATGTTAATCGATTAATATTTATGTTTATAAATATACAAGTACGGCTTCTCTTTTCACATGTTCATTTCCGATGGTTTTATGTTCAAAACCGTGATGTATCAAGGTGAAACGGCTGGCGCCGTCCTTTGGCGGCGCGGCGCGTTTCAATCCGAGAAATATAAGCCTATTTATAAGAGTGAAACTTATAAATGCTTATATTTGCAAAAAAACACCCTGCGGCCGTATCTCGACGACTTCAGGGTGTAAACGATAAGCCTATGGCGTTTTCTTATATTCCGAAGGAGAAAATCCGGTATACTTCTTAAACATTTTGCTAAAATAAGACGAATTGCCGCCGAAACCGGTTTCCTCAGCCAGCGCCGCTATTGTAAATTCCTCGCTTTGTCCGATAATCTCCAGCGCCTTTTGAATCCGAAAGCTCATCATGTAGTTCGTAAATTTTTCCCCTGTCTCCTTCTTAAACATTTTGCTTATGTAATCCGGATTCATATAAATCTCCCCGGCAATAGATTGCAAAGTCAGCGATTCATCCTTGAAGCGGCTTTGGACAATATTTTTCATATGAAGCACCATCTGCGACTGCCTGCATCGATTCCGCTCATAGTTGTGGAGAGCAATCTCTTGGGCTATGCCCATCACATATTGTTGAAAAGACTGCAAGGTGCTCGTTTCGATTAAACCCGGGAGCTTATCCATATACGCCTTCATCTCGGAAGATCCACACAGCCGAATCATTTCCATGTACATCTGGATCAAATAGGATTTCGTTGTGGATATGTCATAGCGCAGCTCAGAAAGCATTTGAAACATTTGCTGAAGCTCTTTTTCCGCTTCTGCCCAATGCCCTGCTTTAATTGCTGTCATTAAACGTTCTTGGTCATACTCCCATTCAGAACGATCCCCTTCCCCAGATGGGGAAATGTCGCGCTCCATAATAAGACTGCCTTCACCGAGATAAAATCGATGGTTCAAGCAGACAAGCGTCTGCGTATATAAGCGCCGCGCCTGCGCCAGCTCTCCCGGCTCGCTGAGGGCGGCGGTTAGGTCAAAATGATAATATTTCGTGAAGGTGGCGCGGATGCTGTCAATTTTCTCGAAAAATTGCGCCTCGGACAGCTCGTCTTCCATGAGCAGAAGAACATGCTGGCCTACGGTAGAGCTGAGTATGGGGTTAGGAAAGATGTCCTCGGATATATTTTTCACGGCAAACAGATGCTCATACTCATGCTCGCCCTCGATTTCCACCAGCAGCAGGCGTACGCTTTGCGTTTGAAAATGCAGCCCGAACAGGTCGCCAAAATACTGCCATTCTCTTACGCCATACGTTTTATTCGTTACGAACTCCTTTAGAAAATGCTCCTTGGCATGCGGCAACACGCGCTCTAAATCATACTTGATTGATTGCACGAAGCTCTCCTGGCTGGCCCGTTCCTTCTTCTCCTGAACGATCTCCGTGATGGCCTCCACCAAGCTTTCCTCGCTGCACGGCTTCAGCAAATAATGCTTCACCCCATACTGCATAGCTGTTTTGGCATAATCAAATTCCGAGAAGCCGGTCAGCATGATAAAAGAGATACCGGGATACTGCTCCGCAACAGCAGCTACGAGCTGCAAGCCATCCATGCCCGGCATTCGAATGTCGGTAATAACGATGTCCGGCGGATTATCCCTCAACTTTGTTAGCGCTTCCAAACCATTTTGCGCTGTTCCTGTTAATTGTGTACCTAGCCGAGCCCAATCCATCACGGAGGAAATGCCGTCAAGAATGAGCCATTCATCATCAACCAAGAGAACCTTGTACACCGCTACTCCTCCTCCCCTGTTACCAACCTGATAAAAGCTGCGTCTTTTATTCTTAATTTTACCTTGCTATGACAAAGCAAGCAATGAAAGGGAGATGTGCAATTGGGAGCACAATTAGAGATGTACAATTAACAGTACTAGCAAAAAAAGCAAAGGCAGCTTTAACTGCCCTTGCTCCTTCTCTTTATTGCTCTTAAATATTAATATCATGAATGTTGTCGATAATAATGCCTTCCCTGACTCCCATTACGGTATTTCCTTTTTGAAGCGCTTTTCACAGGGTCTACACAGGGTCTACACAATATCAACGAACTAGTGGAATAACCCTCGGTGAATGCTAGCCCACACCTAACCTAAAGCTATACCCTCCACTGCCGCACCAAGTTTTTTCCGCATGCTATATTTGAATCGATGCAGCTTCTTTCACTGCCACTTGTAATCACATATAATCCCATTGATTTGGCAATGGGAATTGCCATAGCGCCGAATCCTCCGGTTCCTCCGGGAATGAAAAGCTTTTTCTTCGGCTGGGCATGGAGTACATTATGCAAGGCTTGATAAGCAGTCAAGGCAGTAAGGGGGACCGCAGCCGCTTCATTAAAAGACAAATGGTCAGGCATGATGGATAAAGCATCTTCATTCACGGCCGCATATTCAGCAAAAGCACCGATTTTATTAAGCGGCAGCCTCGTATAGACAGGGTCACCTACCTTAAAATTCAATACCTTATCACCAACGGCTTCAATAACGCCTGATAGTTCATTCCCTAAAGTGAATGGCAGCTTATAGTCGGCAATCATCCGCACACTGCCATTCAGATTAAGAATGTCCAGTGGGTTTACGCCTGCAGCTTTTACTTTGACAAGTACCTCATGGCTATTGATCTGTGGTATATCAACATCATTTAATTCCACTTGAATTTTTTTGAATAATTCTGTATTTGTGCCGCTTTCTAGAAATTCCGTTTCTGTTATAGCCGGTGCTAAAACCTTTGCCTTTAGTTTGGCACCTTTCAGTTCTAGCTCTTTTGCAAGCCCTTCTGTGAAGGCACTAACATAATATTTAGATGCTGAATAAGCAACATTCCCAACAGCAATGGCATAACCGAGCGCGGATGAGACGTTAATTAACTGAGTTCCTTCGACATCTGCATAATCTCGCACATACAGAGTAGAAAGGATCGTCAAGGATTCGATATTAACACGCAGCATCGTTTGGGCTTTATCTAAATTCTGATCTGCTACAAAAGCGGCTTCTCCCAGCCCCGCATTGTTAATCCAAGTGTCTATTTCGTATTCCTTTAGCTTGCTATACAAAGTGTAAGCCTGATCTGTAACAGACAGGTCACTTGTTTGAACAATAACATTTACACTAGGATCTATTTCCTGAATGGCCGTTTTAAGCTCTTCTAATTTATCCAATCCCTGAGCTTGCTCCTGTAATAACGGTATACTTCATCCTATTCTCTCCTTCATAACGTGCAGATTAGTGTAAATGAGTTTCAAGCACAATTTTAGAACGATCATTCTTATTAGGGTGAAAAAACAGTTAGATCTAACTTGCTATTCGTATAGCCATTTTAGAACGAACAGTAACGAATTTTTTTATGGCTAAAAATATTGCTTTTGGAGCGGCATTTCTTGGCTTGTTCAAGGCATAAGATACAAGCTCTTTCTTGCACTAGAGGGACAAGTGGGAACTTGTATCACAGAAACAAACCAGCTTCCATTTAGGTCACTCCTTTTGCCCATCATGTTGGCATGACCCTTTTAATCTAAAACGGACAGTGTCATAGCAATAATATTGTTGAATTTTTGTTGATCCGATGTTGTCTTGACCAGCGTACGCAGCCCCAACCACGCATTCATTAAATAATGAGAAATCATTTCAGGTTCAAGGTCAGCCTTGATCTCACCCGATTGCTGGCCCACCAGAACAAGGTTAGTTAACAATTCCTCAGTCCGTGAATAACTCTCATCCACCAGGGATGCAACTTCTGGATCCAACACGCCCAGTTCCACGCCTGAATTCACGAGAAAACACCCAAGAGGTTCCCCTTCATTTTTTATTGTCGCTTCAAACAACTCCCGAATGATTTCCTTTACCGGCGTTCGCTTTTCAACCAAAAATTTCATTCTATTCGTTTGCTTAGCTTCATATCGTTCGAGAGCTTTTATAAACAAGGCATGCTTATCCCCAAATGTATCATAAATACTTCTACGATGAATGCCCATAAAGTTAACCAGTTCATTCATTGAAGTTTTCTCGTACCCTTGTGCCCAAAATAGCTGTATGGCTTTATCTAATACTTCATTGATTTCAAATTCCTTGGATCTTGCCATCGTCATCACCTCGAATAATCATTATACATTTAAGTGAACGATTGGCAAACTGAAATAAACATAAGAAAGAGCAAAGGCGATTATAGTCCCCTTTGCTCTTTCCTCCAAGCCTATTACAGCAACTGCTGCCAAAGCAGGATGCCTAGCTCGTTTGCAGCCAGTTCACTTTAGCCCACGACAGCTTGCCCGCACCCGCGCCATTTGCAGCCACGAGCCTTGCTTTCAATGCCGCTGGATCATCAGCTGTATAGCTATAAGGAAGCGTTGTGAATCCGTTCCAGGAAAAAGGCTTGATCGCTGCTGGAACTGGAGAAAGCGGGCTTCCCGCTGTATCGCTATTTCCTCTAAAGGTTGTTCCATCCAGCGAATAGATCGTGTCTATAGCCGCGATTTTCCCCGTATAGTCAGGAAGACTGGCATCCTTCTGATTATTGCGAAGCGGGTAATAAACATCAATAATGACTGATTTCTCAATCAGCACAGCACCATTTTCTGTGGAAATCGCTCCATTGCTCGTTACGCCAAAATGATAACCATTGCCGGAAATGGCTGTCTCCATCGCCGAAGTAATCCGTGATCTGGCACTCCAAGCGCCTGCGCTGTCCATAACGATGTTGTAGGCATGGACGTTTCCAGCCCGCAGGCGAGGCATCCGGTCCTGCTGATCCTGATAATAGTTGTGATGCAGCGTCACTTCAAGCGCTGCATTATCGCTGGCAAATTCGGTTGAGCCCACCAGATGCCCTTTCTTCTGGCTGGCAGCAACCGCGATAATGTCATCCTTGCTCAGTCCTACTGCACTGCTTCTTAAAAAAGCATACATTGGATAAGCCGACTGATTCGCTTCCAGCGCATTGATTTGCTGGGTGACCCAGCTGCCTGTACTGCCGTCATCGCCTAAGAAGGAGGACCATGAAATGGTGACGCCATTGCTTCCTTTTTTCACATCGACCAGTCCGTCATATGCTTTGTGGAACGTACAGTGGTCGATCCAAAACTTGCTGCTTTCTTCGATTGTGATATAATCCCAGTCGTTTTTGTCGTAATCTCCCTTGGTTGCTTCATCCCATTCCCACAGCTCATCAAATTCGAGATTGCGAATGATGACATTCGTGCTTCTCTTGAAGGTAAAAGCAGCATGCTTGATCTTCGCGCCGTTGGCGGAGAAAATCGTCAGGTCCGTAAAACCGTCCACTGTAATTTTGCTAACGCCCGTATTAAGTAGAACCGGGTGCGTTAATGCGCTGTTGTGAGAGGCGAACGGCGAGACTTTCGCTGCCGCCGGAATTTCGTTCCAGCCAAGATCGAGATCGTTCATGATTTCGACGACCTTATAGCCTGAGCCTTTCTTTAGCGCAGCGGCTAGATCTGTTGCATTATAAACTTTTATATATTGGGAATCGGTTTCGGCGATGCTGCCTCCCCCTGTGTTGCCTGCGGAAAACCCAGTTAGTTGATATTCGCTGGTCGGCCCAGATGTTGGAGAAGGCGTTGGTGTCGGTGTTGGAGCAGTCGTCGGGCTAGTGGATGGAGTCGGGGTTGGCTGCACCGTCGGAGTCGGGGTTGAAGCCACTGTCGGCGAAGGTGTTGGTGTCGTTGGCACCGAGCCTGAGTTGGTAACGCTTACATTATCGAACTTAGCAATAGATTTAAAAGTTACCAAACCCGCTGCACCCGCAGCCAAGCTGGAATCCGTAGCCGAAAGCTCAAGCTGGCCGTTTACATAAAGCTTGATGGACGTTCCACTCAATTCGAGCTTCACCTTATACCACACACCCGTTGCCAGGCCAAAATTCGTTTTGCTCGCTATAGTTGTCGTGGAACCGCTTACTTTTTTCCTAATTTCAAGTGTGCCTCCACTGCTGTTATACAAGGACGCTGCATAAAAATTATTGCCATCCACGTATCTGCCGGCAACATACGTTCTAGTCGATCCATTAAAATCAACGATCTTTACATCCGCCTCCACCGCATAATCGGTCCATGTCTGGCTGCCAGCAGAAGTTCGGCCTTCGCTTGTGCCCGATTGGGAATAAACCGCATTGCCGCTGTCTTGAACGACGGACCAGCTTCCGCTAGTGGATGTCCAATTGCCTGCTCCTCCATCAAAGCTGTCCTCCAATAGCGTCGCTGCGCTTGCCGGATAAACAAAGCCGATTGTCCCAGCTGACAAGACAAGCGTTAAACATAATACGAAGACCAAATGCCGCTTTATAAAATCATTCATCTCAAAATACTCCTTCCATATTGTAGTAGATTACATTCTAATTATAGTAATTAATGGTAAAATTTGAATAGTCTCGAAGACCTAATAAAATCGGAGAAAACAGCCAAACAGATCACCACTACTATTCATGGAAGTGTTATAATTGATAATAGTTATCAATTATATACCTGATAGAAAGGAGGCGAGCCGTTGTTTTGAAGGATGACGACTATTTATTACTGTGGCATCATGCGCACATCCGGCTGAACGATATTCGCCATCAGCTTATAGGAGTTGGAGGCCAGTTAAATGCCTACCGGCTTCCATCGCCCGCTTTTATATATATCGTTCGCGGAACGGCACGATTTCGGCTTGACGGGAAGGAGCTTCAGGCGGACCGTTTCCATATTCTGCACAGCGGCAAGGGCAGCCTCTTGGACATAGATGGAATTAAGGAACCATTAGAATATTATCTCATTCTTTATAAAGCTTCGCTGCCGCTCCTAACGGCTCCATTTATTCGAAAACTTGCGGATAATGACAGTCCTTTTCATAAACAATATGAATTCGCTCCCCATGATCCGGTTGCGCTGCTTCATTTGGTGAAGACGATGCAGCAGCAGTGGCATGAAACTCATTCCCTACAGCGAATTCATGTCAAAGCCTTGTTTTATCAGTTCATCTACGAGGTGGAACAGCAGTTGCAAATGCAAGGCAAGCAGACCGTCAAGCCTGACCTTGTGGAGCAGGTCATCCGACATATTCGTGAATGCTATAGCACGCCTATTACACTCGCATCCATCGCCCAATTGTTGAATTATAGCGCCCCATATGTCTCCAAGCAGTTTAAAAATAAGACTGGCTACAGCTTAATTGATTTTCTAATTCTAACTCGTGTGGATAAGGCGAAGGAGCTGCTGCTTCATTCGGAAGCTTCGCTCCAAGAAATTTCCAGCAGTGTGGGATATCCAGATTTATCTTATTTCATTCGTATCTTCAAAAAAACGACCGGTGTAACACCCGGAAGCTTCAAAGCACGGGCTGGCAGCAGCCAGCAAGAAGCAGATCGTCCTACCCTTATGCTTAGATTGTCTGATGCAGCACGGGGGTTTCGACGTTATATTGATATGGAACATGATAAGGATTATCAATATGTCGAAGAAGGGGATTTCACGATGTACAAAGGAACCAAAGCCTCCATGGGAGCGACCGTGCTGTTATGTCTAGCCTTAATGCTCAGCGCCTGCTCCAGCGGCAGTGGCTGCTAATTCCATAGCTTCCAGCACCAGCCCTGCTGCTTCCACTCAGACGCAGAACAATAGTCCGGCTGCAAGCCAAACGAATGCTGAACCTGCTCCAAGCGTATATACAGACAGTCAGGGGCATGAGGTACAGCTTCCCGAAAGTCCAGAGCGCGTTGTACTCCAAGGCAATTCAATCGGCGATCTGCTGGCGCTAGGCATTCAGCCCATCGGCGTTGATCGCCGATTTATTGATGAATCCGTCTATTTGGACAAAGAACAGACAAAGGCGCAGGATATTGGTTTTCCAACCAATTTTGAAGCTCTTGTAGACTTGGCTCCCGATCTGACGATGCTCGGTTATGTTTTAGATAAACAGTACGAAGAAGTATCAAAAATATCGCCGACCGTCGTTTTTGATCAAAGCCTGCCATTAGCCGAGCGCCTCCCCATCATTGGAGAAATCGTCGGTAAACAAGCCGAGGCCAAGCAGCTGCTTGCCGATTATAATGCTAAAGCTGAGAACATGTGGAGTGAGCTGCATAAGGCAGGAAAGCTTACTGAAGGCGAAACAGCGGTCGTGTTAATTTATTATTGGAGCAAAGATATGTATTTGATGAAAACCGGCGGTCTTGCCTCTTTATTGTATCAGCAATCAGGCTACCAAATGTCCGAGCGGGTAAAGGAGCTTGAACCGACCGCGGGCTCTCCCTATATTGAGGTTTCAAAAGAACTCATGCACGACATGCTCATCGGAGACCGCCTATTCATCTTGTATCCACACAATGAAGATGCGGAAGCCTCCTTTGCTGAACTGCTGGAAACATCCCTTTGGAAATCGCTCCCTGCCGTCAAGAGCGGAAAAGTCACTTTTGTCGAAACAAAGTGGAATTACGAAGATATGCTGACTATTGATATGCTGCTGGACGAGCTTCCCAAGCTGTTGGCTCAATAAATTTGAAGGTATTGCAAGCATAATCGGAACACTATCCATCCCCCATTGCTTGTGACGCCTAATAAAAGAAGGTCTGCGCCCTCCCATTCATGCGGGGGTTGCAGACCTTCTTCTCTGTTTAATACCACGCTATTTAAGCAAAATAGTCTTATTCTCTATCTTTGAACAATCGGACAATTGCCGCAATAGCCACGAAACGCTGCGAGCCGATAAGCCAGGCAGCAGGTCGCCTTCACAAACATCATCTGATCGGGTTCAGTCGGATGTGCCATGAATTTCGGCGTCATGCGAAAAGGATTGCGGCGCAGCCCGAAAATTTCCGGCTCCATGTCCCAGGCCCAGCGCCTGAAACGCTCGCGTACTGCTGCCTGGCTTTCCTCACCGGCTGCCTCCATAGCTTCATCTTCCATATAGTCATAGAGTGCATTATAAATCTGCTTCCACAGCAAGGCAGCAGGGGTTTGTGATGCCTGCGAAAGTGCAGCAATAATGGGCCTCACTTCATCTCGGTAGAAAATAGGAAGCGCGGCTTGAGCATTTTCAGCAGGCGCCTCGGCAGGAATCTCGGCGGGAATAGTCTCACGCCAGCCCTCATGAATGTGAAAGGAAAAGAGCGGCATTCCATCTATTCGGCTGAGCTGCACCGACATATTCGTCATTCGCAAGGCTGAGGCTCTACGATCTGCGGTGCCCAGCATGCTATGCATGGCTCCACAAACGCCTGCATACCAGCTGCAAAAAAAAGCTGCTGCTACGCGCATGTCCTCTGTTCCAATCATCGGGGCGTATGTTCGGAGCAGCAGCTCGGCATTTTGCTTCTCGCTCAGCTCCACCAGCGTAAAGCTCAATATCGTGTTTTCTGCTGCCACCGAAGTAACAAAAAACTTCTCAGATAAAGACATACCTCTATTGGCCTTTATTTTCAAAAATCTGTAGAACGGCATCAATCGCAAAACGGTTCGCCAGAGGGGACATACCCAGATTAAACCATTCCTCTCCGCCTACCAGGTACACCTGATTTTTCTTCACGGCCGTCATGTTTTTCCACAATGAGCTGCTTTGGATTTCTTTGTAATAATTCTGGATGGTTTCATTGCTATCATCATTCATCTGCAAAATAATATGGTCCGGATTGTATTCCGGCAATTTCTCCAGCGATATGGTAATGGAAAGCTCACTCTGAGGGAAATTCTCAACCGCTTTAAGCCCCAGCGTCTTATGAACAAAGCTGCCACGGTCAATATTTTCGCCATAAAGAACAATGCCATCCGGCATAATCATCATATACATGACCGTTTCGTCCCCAACGAGAGTATCGAGCTTCTCTTTGGCTGCCTGTTCATGATCAACTAAATCTTGAATGACCTTATCCGCAGCCTCGGGCTTGCCTAATACGCCAGCAATATCCTTCAGCTCATCACGCCAGTCATCGCGTTGCGGCAGCAATACAGTTGGTGCAATCTTCGTAAGCTGATCGTAGTCTTTGTCCGACCACCATACCGGCGTGATAATCAGATCAGGCGCAGCGGCTAATATTTTTTCAAAATCAGGCGTCGTGGCGATACCCATTTTTATTGTATTTTTGAATGCATCCTCCAAATAAGACGGAAACTCCGGGTGATAATTTTGCACGGCAATTGGCGTAACGCCCAAAGCTTGCAGAAATTCCGGATACACAACGGAAAGCCCAATCACTCGGCTGGGATTTGCCGGAATCGTAATTTCGCCCTTCTCGCTGGCTACCGTACGGACGCTATCCGCTGCCGTGGCACTTGGCTCGCTGGACGAATTGCTCGCCTCTGGCGATACTGATGGTGAAGCTGTTGCTGTCGTATTTCCTTGTCCATTGTTCCCCGAGCATGCAGCCATCACAAGCGCCACCAGCGCGATCATGATTAGCGATAATGCTGTCTTCGATTGTTTCATTTTTCTGTACCCTCCTGAGCGGTCGATATATCTCATTTCTCATCAAGCGTAAACGGCTGTCGCTGTCCTCTGGCGGCAAAGCTAGCGTTTCGCGTTGAAATATAGGAAAGGATGGAAAAATCATATCCTTTCCTATATTTTTAAAGATGAGAATCAATATCACTGTTAGGAGTATAACGGATACTTTCCTCCTCGCCTATCGACGATCTCGCCAACATTTTATGCACGATTACGCCAAAGCTTTAACACCTCGTCCAAAACCAAATCTTGCGTAAACGCTGTATATTCGGTCCATGGATAAGAAGGAAGCTGGTCGATTCGCCTATTTCTGACTGCCTTCAGCTGCCCCCACGCCGCTGATTGCCGCAGCTCCTGCCAGGCTGCTTGCGCCTTTGCATCGTCATCTACAATGAGCAGAAGCCTATCCGCATCCGTATGCATCAGCTCATCCCGTGTCCATTGCTGCTCGGGCTGATCTAGCATAATGCCTGCCGCTGGCGCAATTTGGAGATCGTCATAAAACACCTCGCCCAAGCTTCTGCTGCCCAAAATGTTAATCGCATGCCCCGATATTCGGGCAATGAGCAGACGATCGTTGCCCCATACCTTCTTCACTTGCTCCCGCACAGCACGTGTTTTTCGTTCGTACTGATCGAGCCAGGCTTCCGCTTCTGAGGACTTGTCCAGCCACTGGGCAAGCAATCTTAGCTGCATTCGCCAATCATGCTCCAGCCATGGCATCAAATAAGTTGACGCTAGCTCTTCCAGCTTCTTCTCTGCTGCCGCGCTCGTAAATTCTTTAAGCCCGATGATGTAGTCCGGGTTCGTACTGCGTATCTGCTCTATTTTCACATCATCATCCTGCGCTAAGGGCAGAACCGAATGGGTGTCGTATTTTCGACGGTAATATTCGGTCCATGGATGATCGGCTGGAGCCGCATGAGGCGTAATATGCAGCGCCAGCAAATGTCCGATCATGTTGGCATGATAGGCTACGATTCTTTTTTTAGCATTTTTCATATATGCAGCAGGCGGCGTGCCCGTTATTTTTTTAAATTTGCGCCGAAAATAAAGCTCATCCTGATAGCCGACATAGCTGGCGATATCTTTAAGCTGGTATTCCGAGTCGGGCTTCATCAGCTCCTGGGCTTGCCTAATGCGATATCTTGCCAAATATTCAATGGCACTCCAACCATAGGTTTGCTTAAACAGCCGGATAAAATGCCGTGAGCTGATGCCAGCCTCCCTCGCCAATAGCTCAATGGTCAGCTCCTCGCGGTAATGCTGCTCGATATATAACTTGGCACGCTCCATTGCGGCCTCGGACTCCGTGTCCAATACGCGCTTGCCATCTCGCAGCAGGCTGTACAGCAGCTCATAAAATTGAATTTGACCACGCAATCGCTGCAAGCGATTGTCGCTTTTTATCGTATGGCCCATAGCCTCGCAAAGTGCACTCCATTCAATCATGGAGGTTACCATGACTTCTCCTTCGACGGGAAACCGCAGATTTTGGGGCTGCCGCTCGTTCTGCGTTTGCCGCTCCGACGATTCGGACTGCTCAAACACATCAAAGCGCACAGCATAAAGTCCACGCTCGCCCGAAACGTCTAGAAATGCCTCGATTAGTTGACCCGGCATACAAACAAAGGCACTGCCTGCCCTTAGCACCGAATACCGCCCGTCTACAGTAATCCAGCCTCTGCCGGATGCAGCAAGCAGCAGCATATGCGATTCGATGAATTGCAGCCGGAACGACCAGCTTCCCGAGCTGCTATCGTTTTTTTCGACCGCTCTAAGCTTGAACCACATGTTGTCCAGCCGCTCATATTCGCCCGCTTGCGAAGCGTATTCATGATCGGACATCCTGCTCGCCACCTTTTTCTCTTCCGCTTTATGCTTATTATTTTATAGGAACGAGCAGCGATAAGAAATACAACCCTCCCCTGCGGGTAAAAAAAAGAAAGCTGCCGCCAAGCCGCAGGTTAAATATCCGCAGTTGGCGACAGCCTTATTCCTGACTTAAGACTTATAGCTCGTTTGGAGCCAATTCACTTTAGACCACGAAAGCTTGCCTGCACCCGAACCGTCAGCTGCGACAAGTCTTGCTTTTAAAGTGGCTGGGTCATCTGGAGTGTAGCTATATGGAAGCGACTTAAGTCCGTTCCAAGCAAAAGGCTTAGTAGCTGCCGGCACAGGTGAAAGCGGGCTTTTGGCAGAACTGCTGTCCCCTCTGAAGGTTGCTCCATCGAGAGTATAGATCGTGTCGAGTGCCGCAATTTTTCCCGTATAGGTGGAATCGCCTGCATCTGCCTGATTATTGCGAAGCGGATACGTGACATCAATGATTACAGATTTCTCAACGAGCACAGCCCCACCCTCGGTCGAAATCGCACCGTTGCTTGTAATTCCAAAATGATAGCCTTTGCCGGAAATCGCCTTCTCCATGGACGAGGTCAGCCGTTTTTTGGAGCTTCTTGCTCCTGCGCTGTCCATCACGATGTTATAGACATGGACATTACCGCCACGCAGGCGCGGCATCCGATCCTGCACGTCTTGATAATAGTTGTGATGCAGCGTCACTTCAAGCGCAGCGTTATCGCTGGCGAATTCAGTAGCCCCAATCAGATGGCCCTTCTTTTGGCTGGATGCAATGGCAATAATATCATCCTTGCTTAACCCAACCGAGCTGCTTCTTAAAAAAGCGTACATCGGATAATCCGATTTATTCGCCTCCATTACATTGATTTGCTTGGTGACCCAGCTGTTAGCACTTTGGTCATCAGCTAGGAAGGAGGACCAGGAAATCGTGACGCCCGTGCTGCCTTTTTTCACATCGACAAGACCGTCATAAGCTTTGTGGAACGTACAGTGGTCAATCCATACGTTGCTGCTGTTTTCCACCGTTATATAGTCCCAGTCATTTTTATCGTAATTGCCTTTCGTCGCTTCATCCCATTCCCACAGCTCGTCAAATACAAGATTGCGAATGATGACATTCGTGCTTCTTTTGAAGGTAAAAGCGGCATGCTTAATCGTTGCCCCATTCGCCGAGAAGATCGTCAAATCGTTGAAATCATCGACCGTCACCTTGCTGATTCCCGTTTCCATTAAAACCGGGTGCGTTAATGCGCTATTATGAGCAGCGAAAGGCGATACTTGGGCCTCTTTCGGAATCTCATTCCACCCTAAGTCAAGATCGTTCATAATTTCAATGACCTTATATCCCGACCCTTTCTTTAGCGCAAGAGCAAGATCCTTGGCATCATACACTTTCATATAACGGGAATCTGTTTCTGAAATCATGCCCCCACCCGTGCTGCCCTGCGCAAAGCCTGCCAAATTGTACTGGCCTGCCTTCCCTGCTGGCGGTGAAGGAACGATCGTTGGCACAGGCGTCGGTTCAACCGATGGGGTTGAAGACGGTGTCGCCGTTGGTTCAATTGACGGTTTAGTCGATGGCTCGGTTGACGGCACTGCTGTCGGAGCAGGCGTCGATACTGGTGTTGGCGCCACAGTCGGCTCGGTTGATGGCAGCGTTGCATCTGGCGAGCTATCTGCAATCTTCACATTATCGAACTTGGCGATGGACTTGAACGTAACGAGTCCCGCGGCACCCGCCGCCAGGCTGGTATCGGCAGCTGACAGCTCCAGCTTGCCGTCTACATACATGTTGATTGTCGTTCCGCTCATTTCGAGCTTTACCTTATACCATACGCCAGTCTCTAAAGCATAACCCGCTTTGCTAGCCAACGTCGTTGTCGAACCATTCACTTTCTTTCTAATTTCCAGCGCACCACCGTTGCTGTTGTACAGCGATGCTGCATAAAAGTTATTGCCATCTATATAACGGCCCGCCACATAGATTCTCGTCGATCCATTAAAATCGACAGCCTGTACGTCAGCCTCAACCGAATAATCGCTCCATGACTGACTGCCAGCAACCGCACGCCCTTCGCTTGTGCCAGACTGGAAATAAGCTTTATTGCCTTTCTCATTAACGACAGACCAGCTTCCGCTAGAAGGTGTCCAATTGCCAGCACCTGCATCAAAAGTGTCTTCCATTAGTGCAGCTGCCTTTGCCGGATAAACATAGCAAAGCGAAAGCACAAGCGCTGCACACAAAGCCAAAATCACATTCCTCTTAAAAAAATAATCCAATTTCATTCTTACTCCTCTTTCCGATAGTAGATTTATAACCTATATAAATATCGGAAATTTTGGAAATATTTAAATAGTCTATAAGACCCAAAATAAGGGAATTTATTTCATCCCCGGCTTTGGCGACTATCCCACTGAGCTGCCCTACTCATTAATTCATTCACATATGATTTTTTGCCTTCTTGATAGTTACGTGTCTCTTCATTAGTTGTAGCAGGAAAAACAAGGAATATCGCGAAGATATAACCTTTAATAAAACATGAAGTATTAAAATGGCTGCATCTATGTGGGGGTAAGGATGACAAAATTAAAATTTCAGGATGACGGTACTTTTACAATCGTCCAATTCACCGATTTGCATTGGAAAAATGGAGAACAGGCAGATTTACAGACGTATTCGCTGATGAAAAACATACTTCAAGCTGAAATGCCTGAGCTCGTTATTTTTACAGGCGATGTGATCCACAGTGAAGAATGTATAAGCCCCAAGGAGTCTTATATGGATGCGATTAAAATCGCGGAAGAGCTTAGTATACCATGGGCAGCCGTCTTCGGAAATCACGATGCTGAGCAAGGATGCTCGAAGGAGGAGTTGATTTCCCTACAACAAAGATTTCCTTTTTGTTTAACAAAAAAAGGGCCTGAGCTTGATAATCGATATGGAAACTGTGTGCTTGAAATTGGTTCAAAAAATAGCACAAGCCCTGCTGCCGCCTTGTATTTATTAGACTCTGGGAGCCACTCCACTCATCCAATAGGAGGCTATGAATGGATTACTCCTCGTCAAATTAGTTGGTATCAGCAACAATCCCAGCGACTAACTGGGCAAAATAATGGGCTTCCACTGCCGTCACTCGCCTTTTTCCATATTCCTTTGCCTGAATACAATGAAGTGTGGAATTATCACCGCTGCTACGGACATAATTACGAGGGAATGGGATGTCCAAAAGTAAATTCGGGGCTTTTTACTGCTTTTCTTGAAATGAATGATGTACGGGGCGTGTTCGTTGGTCATGACCATATTAACGATTTTTGGGGTGAGCTGCACAGCATAAATCTTTATTACGGACGGGCAACCGGCTATAACAGCTATGGTAAAGAAGGGTTTGCACGCGGTGCAAGAATAATCCAGCTCACGGAAGGTGAGCAGCATGTTCAATCCTGGCTCAGATTAGATGACGGTTCAGTCATTATCAATCAGCCAGAACACCTTCCGGAACATGTGTGGAGGCGAGTGTAATCACGCATGCCGCTAATGAAACTAGACAATGGTCGGGGATCATCTATTACCTCAGAAGGTTCCGCAGCATGCTCTCCTGTATTAAAGTTAATAGCAGACAAAAGATCTTTAATGTGGGGGTCATGTGGGATGAGTATAGAAAAAGAGATTTATGTGCTTCTGACAGATACGGGAACCCTCTTCACAAGGATTATCCGAACGTTTACGAAGGATCCGCTGAATCACGCTTCGATCGCTTTTGATTCGGACCTGCGCGAAGTGTACAGCTTCGGCAGGAAAAATCCGAACAATCCGTTCTTCGGCGGATTCGTCCGGGAAGACGTGAGCAGCGAGTTTTTTGGCGAGTCGATGTGCGCCCTTTATCGATGCACGGTGAGCCCGGTAGTTTATGCTAATCTGAGAAATCAGGTTCAGCATTTTGAGCAAAATCAAGATTTGTATAGCTACAATTTGGTCGGCATGTTAGGCATTCTGTTCAATATCGAATGGGAGCGCAAAAATTCATACTTCTGCTCACAATTCGTGGCGACGATGTTCCAGCAAAGCGGGATGATTCTGATCGACAAGTCGCCGCTGCTCGTAACGCCTGGCGATCTCCAGCATACGCCCAAGCTGGAATTGGTGTATCATGGACATCTGAATTCATATGTGGGCTGTCAGAACAGCATGGCCGCGGCAGGCTCGTTCCGCACCGCATAGAAGGGATCCCGGAAGAAGTCGGGATCCCTTCCTTTTTTTCGAAAGCTGAACTGAATTTTCTTCTATTCCCCTGTAATGCAGGTTAGCAGTTCCTCAACAGGTGTACGAGGCCGAGGTTTAGGCTTCTTATCGGGATCAAAATAACCAAGATGCAGCGTGCCAATAATTCGTTCGCCTGGCTTTACGCCCGTAAGCCTGCAAAAATCCGGGTCGAAATTATATTCATTCGTCTTCCATACGACACCGATTCCCTGCTCCCACGCCAGCAGCTGGATATTTTGAATAAGCGCGGAGCCTGCACCAACAGCATCCTCCCATTCCCGCTGTCTAGCGTCAGCCTCTATGACGATGAGCAAATGGGCCTGCATGCGTTCGCAATAATCAAGCTGCAGCTTCTGTCCCCATTTTTCCCGCTCGTCCTCCGAGAACGTATGCAGCACCGCATCTGAAAACTGCTGCCTTCCAGCTCCCATGAACAAAATGAATCGCCAAGGCTCCTTGCGTGAATGAACCGGAGCCCATACAGCCGCATCCAACAGAGCAATGACCGTTTCCTTCGCCAACGTCCGATCGTTAAATTGACGTATCGTTCTTCTTTCGCGAATGAGCTGCTCAATTGCCGATATTGCCATCTCGCATCTTCCTCCTCTGCTCACCGCCCTTTATTGGGTAAGAAATTGAACCGTTTCTTCAATAATTTTCGTTTGGCCGATTGGGCCGCCAGGACCTTGAAACCATAGGCCATAGTCCACCAAATAGACATGGTTATTTTGAACAGCCTTCAAGCTTTTCCACACTTCAGTCTTCTGCATCTCCGTCGTTTCCGCAGGATCGGATGACAATAAGAAGATGTGGTCCGGGTCAATAGACGGCAGCTTCTCCAGCGAGATCACCTGCATGGAATCCGCTGGATCCGGTATAGAAGCTGGCGCTTGCAAGCCTAGATCATCATAAAGAACTTCATAGTTCCGTTTGCTATAATAGCGCACTTCCTTATCAGACAGGCGCAAAAACATAACCGTGTCATCGCCGATAGCTTGCTTGATTTTCTCTTTGCCCTCTGCAGCCAGCTTCTCGTAATCCGCAATAACCTGCTTCGCCTGCTCCGTTCTTCCGAGCATGTCGCCCAGCTTAAGCAGGCTCGTCTTCATCCGAATGATGCCCTGCTCATCCTTCACTTTCTCCGCAAACAAGGTAGGGGCAATTTTATTTAAGCTGGCAAAGGATTCGCCCATAAAGTCTTGGCCAATAATCAGGTCTGGCTCCAAGGCTAAAATGCTCTCAAAATTCGGCTCCACCTGCCAGCCTAAATTTTTCTGCCCTTGCAGGCGATCAGCAAGATAGGTCGGGAATTGATCGCTGCCTTCTTCATTGCTTGATGCCGCCTGCGGCACGATGCCAAGCGCCAGCAAATAATCGGTAGCGGCCGGAAATAAGGAAATAATATTTTGAGGCTCCCCTTTAATAACCGTTTCTCCCCATGCATGCTGAATGACTTTCTCCTGCGTGGACGGCTGCTGGGTTGCTTGCCCGCTGTTCGTTTGCTGCGCTGCATTGCTGCCGTTTCCATTGCCACTCGCAGCTGTCGTGTTTGATGTGCCGGAGCATGCTGACAGTAATAGGGTAAGGCTAAGCATAAGAAGGAGCGTAATCGACTGTTTCGGTTTCATTGGTATGCGTGAGTCCCCTTTTTGTTTATATTGATAATGATTATCACCATTATGAATATAACGGCGAAAGGTACGCCTGACAATGGAGGATTCTGACCTGCCCGTAGCATTATACTGATCGGATGGCAAATGAACATAGCTCGTTTTAAAGCGTCCCGGAGAAATGCCAACATATTTTTTGAAAATACGATTGAAATACATCGCGTCTGGAATACCCACGCTTTCCGCAACCGCCTGTAGCGACGCATCGGTATGCAAAAGGAGTTCTCTCGCTTTATGGATTCGAATACGGGTCAAATATTCAATGAGACTGCTTCCCGTCTCTTTTTTAAACCTTCTGGATAGATGCCCCGCACTGCAATCCAGCAGTTCTGCCAGTCCATCCACCATGATGGGCTCTGCATATCGCTCGTTCAGATAGCGGATTGCCTGCGCCACCATATTCGGCTTCATCGTTGGAATGCCCTGTGCATCCAGCTGCCGCAGCAGCTCGTGGACGAATTGATAAAACAAGGTTTTAACTTGGAATTTTGAAAGGGCGTCCGCCTGTCTCCACATTTGATTAAGGCTTGTAACATAGTTGTATAAAACAATCGGATAATGAGGAACGAAGGCATATTGAATGTGAAAAGGGAGCTGCTGCTCCAGTAAGGCTTGAAGCTCTCTGCTGCTGGGCAGCGGAAGGCTGGCCCGATAATAAATCATATAATATTCAAAGCAGTCCTCGACCCCGGAAATATCCAGACCTATGCCCTTTCCGCCATGCAGCACCTGCAGCTTGTTCACTTCATAGAATTTTCCGTCCAGTGCAACTTGGGCACTGCCTCTTGCTGTATATAAAAAACCGCTGGCTGGCAGCCGGTAGCCCTTCACTTGCTCCCCCGTGCGCATAACGTGATGCCGTATATCTAATATTTTAATAGAAGCCTGATTCCACAGCCTAACATGCTGCTCTATATCCATCGTTTCACCTTCCGATAAAAACCTGATCTGTGTGCTTCTTTATTTTATCGATAATAATTCTCATCTACAATATAAATTTATTTAACACCATTTATAAATAGCTTGATATTACACTCAAAAACCTAAATAATGAGGAAATAGGTCTAATTGCTTGGATACATACCGTAACGATTAGAGATTTATTTTGCACAGCAGAAAGGTTGTCATTTACATCATGGAGTTATCTCAACGTTTAAGCCAGAAACGGGCAGCCAAGGAACCGTTCCCGGTCTCGATTCTCTCTCTTACGGTTGGTGCTTTTGCCATCGGCATGACGGAGTTTGTCATCATGGGGCTTCTGCCTAATGTCGCAACAGATTTGCATGTCAGCATCTCGGCTGCCGGACAGCTGATTACGATGTATGCCCTTGGGGTAGCTATCGGTGCCCCGATATTGACTATGCTCACCCAGCAGATTCCGCAAAAGCGGCTGTTATGTCTGCTGATGGTTTTATTTATTGTCGGCAATGTCATTTCGGTCTTTGCCCCAAGCTATGCCGTCCTGATGGGCGCACGGGTCATTACCGCGTTGACGCACGGTACTTTTTTCGGGGTCGGAGCCGTGATCGCTTCTAATCTTGTACCGCCGAACAAACGGGCCGGGGCCGTATCGATTATGATGGCCGGACTGACGATTGCCAATATTATTGGCGTTCCCCTCGGTACCTTTATCGGACAAAATATGGGCTGGCGAGCCTCATTCGGAGCCATTGCCATCATGGGCGTCATCGCCTTGGCAGGCATATTGGTTTTCATTCCAAAAATCAAGCAGGAACAAACAGCAAGCATCGTTCAACAGCTTGCCGCTCTTGCAAGACCGAAGCTCCTTGTATTCCTGCTAATATGCGCGCTCGGCAATTCCGGACTATTCGCCGTCTTCACTTATATTACGCCGCTGCTTACGCAGGTTACGGGCTTTGCTGAGCACAGCGTAACGTGGATTTTAGTTCTTTTCGGCTGCGGCGTAACGCTCGGCAACATTGTCGGCGGGAAGCTTGCCGACTGGAAGCTGATGCCCGCCATTTTAGGGCTTTATGTGGCCATATCCGTCATTTTGGCTATCCTAACCTTTACGATTCATAGTCCAGTGGCGGCCGTCGTGACGATTTTTCTCTGGGGAGCCGGTTCCTTCGCGGTTATGCCGGGGCTGCAGGTTCGAATTATGAGCCTTGCCAAAGCCGCTCCTGCTCTCGCCTCGACCTCGAGCCACTCCGCCGGCAATCTCGGCAATGCTGTGGGCGCCTTTATTGGCGGCTGGGTCATCACTCATCTGTCCTTAAACGCACTGCCATGGGTTGGAGCTGTACTTGTGGGACTGGCGCTGGTGCTGGGGCTTGCAACTTATATGTCGGAACGCAAAACAATCAAATAAAAAAACATTCAACATTTTAAATTGGAGGTATTTCAATGAGCAAACGCTATCGCATTACAAGAGCCCTGCAAAATAACAACTCGTCGGCGCTGACGATTTCTTTGGAAGAATGCAAACAATATTTTGCGTCGAAGCCTGATTTTTCATATACATCGGTGTTTACTGTAAAAGGCGCTACCACGATGTCTATAGAAGGCGATTTCTTTATGTGGAGCTGCGGAGAAGCTTCGATCCCCTTCCGGCATTATGAGGGCGATATTTACGTTTCCGGCACGAACGATGCGGTCATTCCTAAGCTCATTGAGGTTGCAAGCGAGCTGATCGCTGACATCGTAAACGAGTAGTTTTCGAGCCAACTCCAAACTTTTACTTCATACACAAATAGCCCTCACGACCACAATAACGTGGATGTCGGGGCTATTTTTTATGCCTATTCTCGCTATTTTCACTATTTTCATTCGTCCTTTATATAAATTTTGACAAAAAGTTCACAAAGATACAATTGTAAAAAATAGATAAATATGTAATGATTATATTCGTAGTCTACTAGAAGAAAAAGGAGAGTTTACCATGTTCAAGCGGCTTTTATTGGCGGTTTCTCTACTAGTCACGGCGGTATTTGGCGGGTTTTCCTTCACACCTAGCGCGAATGCCCAGGCCATTCCCGAGGTAAGTCTGACAACCAGCAGCACACAATTGCCATCCTTCGACATTCCGGAAAGCAGCAAGCTTGACCTTACAGAAGCGTTGCCTGCACCTTCAGACATCTCTAGTTCGACACAAAGCCTGCAACAGCGCTCCCTCGACTCCGTCACTCAGGCGGTATACAATACCGATCCTGGCAACGCCTATACGATCAATACGGGCCAAGTCTATTTTGATTATATTGACCAAGCTGGCGGGCAGAAGTGGTTTAACTTTCAAACGACTGCGCCTAGCAAACTGACCGCTTTTTTACAAACGGTGCAATCCGCAGCTGTCGATTATGATTTGCACTTATTCCGCTTAGATTTAGATACCTTGCAATTGGTAGAGGAGCATTATTCGGTTTATGGTCCGCAAATGGACGAGCAAGTAAGCCGGATCGCTCCAGCGGGCATCTATTATTTGGCCGTCAATACGGTGGCAGGCTATGATGCAAGCAATCCGTTCTATTTTACAGTCGTTCAATCCTCTGTTTATGACAGTGCCGAGCCTGATGACAACTTTGTGTATGCCAAAGCAAAAACAAGCGCCTTCACCGTCAGCCAGACCATCGACAACGCTTTTGACGAGGACTGGATCAAATTCACGGTCAGCACAGCTAAGCAGTACACGATATCTTTTAACAATCCAGCGGCTGGCACAAACTATCAGGTTAACATCTACAACCAGAATTTAAATCAGCTGGCTACCATTAACCAAAATACAAGTGGAACCTACAACATGAGTGCCGGCACTTATTATTTTAGAGTATTAAGCACATCTTCGTTTAATGCTTCGCAGCCTTACACCTTCAGCGTGAGCAATGCGGCTGCGGCAGTCACGGTATCGAACATTACCTCCGACCCTAACGTTTCAGGTTATATGACCTATGGGTATGGGAATAAGTATCGCATCCAAAACTATATTACCGTGACGGGTTCAGCTAGAGATTCAAGCGGAAATGCAGCTGCTAATGTCCCTATTACCGTGAGCATCAGAACGGTTCTGAACAATCTGCTTTATACGGCGACTACCACTACTAATTCCAGCGGAGGATTCACTGCCTCTATCTCCAGCATCCAGCCTGGTGTTGGACTTTATGGCTATGATAACTGGGTTTCCTACCACTACTTTGATATTATTCCGATCCAGTTCAGCTCCAATAATGCGGTTTTGAGCTCTAATGAAACGACGCTTTACCACTTTGCTTATCAGATTTATCAACCTCATTAAACATTAAATGTGAGTCGTTAGAAGTATGATAAAAGCATAATAGAACTAAAGCCAATGCTCGCGGTCAAACGCGGCATTGGCTCTTTTTTTTGAAAATTAGCTTCCTATTCCTATTCAATTTGTGGCAATCCGCCTTCACGGGGTGGGAGGGTGAAAAGTTAAGAAGACAGGTCACGAAGACATTTAAGCAACGATTCGTTCCTTTATATAAGCCTTCGCTTGCTCCGCACAATGCCGAATATATTTAGCATCATCAAATAATTTACTCATCATGACTCCGCCTTCAATTAGCCCGATGACTACACTGCATGCTGCTTCCACATCCAGATCGCTGCGAAATTCTTGTCTACCCATCCCTTCCCTAACGATATTCCCAAGCTCGGTCATCAGCTCTTTCATGGCAAGCTGCGCCTATTGCTTGAGCAGCGGGTGGCCGTCGTCATTTTCCACCGCAGTATTTAGAATGGGGCATCCGCCTTCACAAGCATCCTGTTCAATCAACGTTACATAGACATCGCATATTTCCAGCAGTTGATCTGTGGAGGAAGCTTTGTTAGAGATAGCATCCATCAGCAAACTCTTTAATTGCATAAAGGAATAATCAAAAGCAGCCAGCGCAATTTCATCCTTATTTTCAAAATGGTTATAGATGCCGCCCTTGCGGACATTGCAGCGCTCCATAATCTCCGACAACGACGTGCCCGCATACCCCTTCGTATTAAATAGGCCTGCTAACTGGCGAATAATATGTTCTTTCGTCATTTGTCCCTTGCGCATATGCAGCCCTCTTTCCAGAAATGTACCGATTGGTCTTAAAATAGCATACTCTTCTGCCGTGTTCATCTTCTTAGATGCAGATTCGCATCGTAACGCAAGAGGAATAGGAGCTTGATGGCACTCCAAAAGTATGTTAATTTGAAAACGGACCAATCGGTATTATTTGGAGGTGCTTCCTATTACAATTTCAATCCAACATATTCGCCACGCCACATTGGTCGTTACGATAAACGGTAAAAAAATACTTGTGGATCCGATGTTAAGTGACGCCCGCGAGCTTCCGCCTGTTCCTTTCACTTGGACATTACGCAGAAATCCGCTAACCCCGCTGCCCGTTCCCCTCCCTTTTTTTGAGGACATGGACGCTGTATTGTTAACCCATCGACATTTTGATCATATGGATAAAAAAGCGATCTCGGTGTTAAACAAGCGAACCCCCGTCTTTTGCCAGCCGGAAGATCAGACCTTCTTGCAGACCGCCGGCTTCCTCAACGTACAAGCCATCGACAACTCGTTGGAATGGTGCGGCATCCAGCTGAAACGGATCAAAGGACAGCATGCCCAAGGTATTTTTACCAGACTGCTTGGCCCTGTATCCGGATTCATCCTAAGTACAGCAGCGGATGGTTCTATTTATTTGGTCAGTGACTGCGTCTATACGCCTGCGATTGAAGAGACATTTAGGGAGAACCATCCGGAAATTGCGATTTTGCATACCGCACGCGCACAGCTGCTATTGGGGACGACTATTACGATGACAGCGGAAGATATCCTGCGTATTCGCAAGGTTTCGCCAGCTACGAAGCTCGTCGCTGTTCACATGGATGCCATTAGCCATTGTACACTCAAGCGCCAGCAGCTTAGAATCTTCCTGAAGGAGCGAGGCTTGGAAAATGAAGCGTTTATTCCTGAGGATGGAGAGGTCATTGCATTCTAGCTTTTCATGCGCTCCACTCAGCCTGCATAAATCTAGTAGAACTCTTCTCTACCTCAGCTTTATGGTATAATACCAAGGATTTACATTAACCGAATAAAGTTGGGGGTACCTTTTTGAAGAAAATACATATTTGGGGAGCGGCTGCACTAATCGTGTGCTTGTCACTTGCCGGATGTTCCCAAGCTTCTACAAATCATCAACAAGCTGAAGCTGCGGACACAAACGAGCAATCACAATCCATCGAGGTCGATAACAGGCTGCTACAGACCGAATTTACGATGCCAGCTTCCATACTCAAAGACCAGGATATGGACAGTATAACGGCTGATGCGAAAAAGATTGGGATTGACGAAATTACTACAAATACGGACGGTTCCGTCACTTTTAGAATGTCGCAAGCTGCTCATAAGGAATGAATGAAAAAAGCAGGAAAAGGCATGCTGCAAGCGATAGAGGATCTAAAAAGCGGGAACTATTTGGCATTTATTAAGGGTGTCAAGCATAACAAAGCTTTCTCAGAGTTTACATTTATCGTGGATCAAAAAGCTTACAAAAACAGCTTAGATGCAATTGCGAATTTTGGCATTGGAGCGGCGGCAATGTCTTATCAAGCACTTGCAGGCGTATCTCCCGAAGAGCTCAAGGTCACCATTAACATTCAGGATGAGGGTACGGGAACTATTTTTGACACCATTATTTATCCTGATGCTTTAAATGAAATGAGTGGCAAATAAGCGGGAAATCTATAAAACTAGGATATGGGGGCCGAAGGAGCCATGAGCAAAAAGCAGGCGGAAACGATCCGCACCATGAAATATCGTTACAACGGGCCTAAAAATGGCATCGGCTATTCCTTTAGCCCCGTTCGTTATGAGGATGCAGAACCAGCCAATAATCGGATTTTTATTTATGAGGAAGATTTCAGCGATATGCTGCCGTATATTCAGCAAAAATACCCGCTTGCCGATATACGCACAGGCGAGATTTATGCAGCTTTCGATCCTTGCTGGGGTAATCCGCTACCAAAGGCAGTCTGGGAACAGGTTGTGCAGGAGCTTGATGCCCTATCTTTAGAAGACCCGGGCCAGCTTGCCTTTATCCATTCATTCACTGCTTGGGTTCGCGAGGTGCTGGTGCAGGCTGATGAAATTGTCGTTTATGGAAATTTGTAGAAGTAATGATCTCTGCTTTCCATTTCCCGTTCTCCCATAAGACGATCTAATCAATAAGTACAAGAAATACGGTACAACAACGCCAGCAAATTCATATGAACAGGTGATCAAGTTGAAGAACAAGCTGCGCAGTATATCAATCGACGGAGTAGACTATAAATATACGCTGTCTATGCGAGTCGAAAGCCAGACCTGTATGCACGAACTAAAAATTTATTTAAAGGATTCCAAAATCCACCCTTTACACATCCGCATACGCACATGGGATGATCCTATCGCTGGGTGTCCACTAAATTCGGGATTTATATTGGCTAATAATAGTAACAACATGCCTGAAGAGAATTACAATCTCAATCATCCCAAACGGGTTCGCGAGTGGCTCTTATATGGATTAAGCTGCGGATGGACTGGGACGAAAATGCTTGTCATCGAGGACGGACTTGCCGCTATGAAGGAAATGGGATATGAAATAGAGCGAATACAATCTAGTGCGTGTGCCCAAAGATAGACTTGGCGGACTCAGAAGCCGCTATTTAACCGAATCACGGGTTAAGGCACAAGCTGCGGACTCAGGAGCCGCTAATGCGCAGTAAATGTCCATTTTGTCGGAATTAGGAGCGCAATAACGGCTTTCCTGTCCGCTTACGGCCTGAAATCGTTGAAAAAGCCAGAATAGCGGAATCTCAGTCCTTCAAAAAAGGATCGAGTTTCCAGATTCACTGAAAATAGATCAAAAAAAGTGGCGGCGGCTCGTTGAGAAACGTTGACAGCATTTTTCAACTGCAATGGGCCATACAGGGTTAAAATACATGCTCGTCTAAGTCGCGAATCTTGACAAACCTTCCATTCCATATGTGCTCGTGATGCTCAATAATTTGAGGAGCGGTCAGCACAGCGTTCGCAAGGGTGCTATGGCTATTTTTCGCCAAAATATTAGACTTATAGCCACGGCTGTACGCGGCTCGAATCGTTGTATCCAAACAAAATTCGGTTTGTGCTCCAGCAAAAATAAGCTGTTCAATCGATTTCCCCTCCAAAACAACAGGCAATTCAGTGTTGTGGAACGAATCCCATGTCGTTTTTCGAATGACTGCATCCCCTGGCCTAATATCCAGTCCGTGATGCAACTGCCAATCTGGTGAATCGACATAAAATTCTCCATTTTTATTGTTATAATCCGTATGCTGGATAAAAATCACCGGAACCTCTGCCCTTCGTGCAGTCGCAATCCATTGGTTAATGCGGAGCACCAAGTCCTCTTTTTGATATAAGTAATTTTCCGGCAAGTTAAAAAAAACCTCCTGCACATCGATAACGATTAATGCTTGTTTCATCTCGGTTCTCTCCCTGTCTATTTCAATTCAATTCAATTCTTCTCCACCCTTATTTCCTCAATAATCAAATATTGCTCGCCATATGAACGCTGAATGTCTTCCATGCCTAACCGGAGTGATCGCAATAAAATTTGCGAATCCCTACTGACTTTTTCATGAATGATGCATTTCATATAGTTCCTGCCCATGTCTACCTCAGGACTGTCATCTGTAAATTGATTGATAGAGTTAACGGCATTAATCGTAAGCGTGGATACGGCTGCGGCAATAATGTCTAAGCCATATTTGGAAAATCCCGTGCTGCCCTTAGCTACAAAACCATAAATATCCTGATTGGCGTAGGTGAAAAAGGTTATTACGAAAGGATCTCTATGCTCCTCTGCTAATATGTCCCTTTGCCTATCCATTCTTATGTTGATATCATCATGCTCCATGAAATCCATCTCCTTGGTCGGTTCAAAAATGCTAAGTCCGCTATTGAAAATGGGATAATTCCCCTGCTGCTGCTTAAATTTTACTATAGCATGCTGCTGGACCGACGTATAGCTGATTCGAAGCGATGCTAGAAATTAGGCCCATTTCCCCTCACAAAAAAAAGACCAGCCCCAGCAACGGATACTAATCTCCGCCGCTTGACTGGTCGTTGCTGGGCCCCACCTGATCCTATTCCTGTTCCTGTTCCTGTTCCTGTTCCTGTTCAACCCACCGTCATAACTCCTATTGCACCGTTAAAGCTATCCCTATTTCCCATCCTTGCAAAACATCTTAATGACATGAAATGACTTCGCATGGACCTCATATTCCATCGTGCTGCTCACCTTGATTTCGTGCTTTTGCGGAGCTACGTTAAGCGGAAGCTCGATAGAGTTGACCGCCTCTTCTCCGCCTTGCATAATATAAACTTCCGCATCCTCGGTGAGCTGGAATTCGTTCTTCAGCTCTACCCGAACGGTACGATCGAGCGTATTGACCAGCTTCACGAAGATCGCGCCCTCTTCTGCATCATAGGAGACGGAGAACGGAATTTCCTCGTCGTCATGGACGACCTTAAGCAGTTCGCTTCCCATAAGCGTGCTGTACATTTTTTGCACATAGTAGCTAGGGCTGCCATAGGAATGCTCGCCATCAAGCCAAATCATATCCGGCGACCACTGAGAATAACCCAATCTTGCGAACAGCGGCGCATAAGAAGCAAGGACGACTACATCGGCATTCCGCTCAAGCCCCGTCATAAAGGCTGCCTCTCCCAAAGCGGCACTCCAGTTGTTAAAATGGGGCGCGTTCATGCCATTGCCATGGTGAGCCGCATATTCGCCAGCAAACACTTTAATGTTTCTTGGATACTTATCATAGAAATGGACGTTTTCGCACAGCCATTCCGGCTTTACATAATAATGCTCGTCTACCGCGTACACGAAATCCGGATTTTTCGCTGTTCTGTCTTTATAATATTTCCACGCATTTTCATAGTTTTCAGAGGAAATATCCGGGCCTGCTGAGCCGATAAGCTTCATCCCAGGATATTGACGATGAATGGCTTGCTGGAACAGATCGGAGCGCTTATAAAAATCGACATGCTCCGTTTCCCACTGCTCATTACCGAGACCAATCATCTCTAGCCCGAAAGGCTCTGGATGCCCCATTTGCGCCCGAATAAGTCCCCATGGCGAATCTGCTGGTCCATTTGCGAACTCGATCAGATCCAGAGCATCGTCAATGTATTCTTGAAAAGCTGGCGTATCGACGCATACGAGCTCATCAGACTGATACTGACAAGCGAGTCCAACATTCAAAACGGGGATTGCCTTCGCCCCCAAATATTCGCATAGCAGAAAATACTCATAATACCCGATTCCGAGCGTCTGATTATAGTGGCTGTACGGGCTCATAAACTGGTTTTCCTCATTATTTCCATGCAGCGCCCAGCGGTTGGTATTTGGTTTCCGCTCTTCCGCTTTTCCTATGCCATGCTTCCATTGGTAACGGTTATCCAGAGAGTAGCCCTCTACGACGCAGCCTCCGGGAAACCGCAAAAATCCCGGCTTCATATCCTTCAGCAGCTCTACCAAATCTGTGCGGAACAGTCCCAACACCGCATCTGCGGGAATCATGGAAATAAAATCAAAGCAGACGGTGCCCGGCTCGTTCAGTTGAATGACAAAAGCGCCATAAGAAACGACCTCGCTAGCGCGCAGCTCCGCTTTGTATTGAATCCATTCGCCCTTGACGGATGAAGTAACCTCAGCAAAAGCCATATTCTTGCCATTTTTCTCCACAAACACTTCAATGCCACCTGAGTAATTTTCTGCTCGTGCGTAGAAAGAGACGTGATAGGCCACGTCCTTCTTCAAACAAACGCCATCATACGCTTTATTCGTAAAAGCCTTCTGGCTATCCGTCGCGGTGAACGCCAGATAGTGCGGGTTTGTCGTGTTTTGCGGCTTGTCCGTTTCGATATTCAAAATAGCGCCGCTTGCAGCTTGCGGATATGCGCTCCAGCCATAAAGTCCGGCATACGTCTCCTGAACACTGCCTTTGTCCCCTGTTGTCTCTAAAAACTCAAAGGAACGGTTTTCGATCATTTCCGCATGAAGACCACCGTCGAGCCCGTAATTGATATCTTCGAAAAACAGTCCGATCATGCCCTTCTCGATAGCAGGGCCACGTTGATTCGTTATATGGATTTGCATATATATCCCCTCTTTGCCACGTCACGCTGAACGTTGAATTTGATATATTCAGCATAATTTAGAAGGGCATGGGCATTCAATTACACATTATGCGCATCTACTAACCTATTGTGCAAATTATATTTACAACGCAGCAAGCGGATTATACAATGGGCATACCCCGCATCCATGGAGGCGCTTATGAATATTGGAAATATCGGCTTTAATCATAGCCACGATAGCGATTTTATTATCAATAGGCCGCAAGGCTCCGGCGACTATATGCTGCTGCTTTTGAAAACACCTGCATTTTTCACCTTAAATGGCTCCGAAATGCTGACTGAACCGAATTCCTTCATCCTTTACAGCGAGGACGAGCCGCAAATGTACCGCGCATGCGGAGCGCAGTTTACAAATGACTGGTTTCACTTCAAGCTGCAGGAGGGCGATGAAGCTCTGCTCGCTGAGCTAGAAATCCCCCAAAATCAAATCGTCCGCATTGGCGACATGAACGAGCTGTCGTTGATGATTAACCATTTGTGCTATGAAAACTATTCCTCCAACCGTTTCAAATCAGAAACGATTCAATTATATTTGAAGCTGTTTTTTATTAAGCTAAGCAACAAAATCCATGTTTCCAATAAAGAAATCAGCAGCACCCACTACAATAAAATGTCGATTGTCCGCACTAAAATGTACAATCAGCCTTTTCTTCCGTGGACGATAGCCGGACTCTCTCATGAGCTGACGATGAGCAAATCTTGTTTTCAACACTTGTATAAGGACTTTTTTGGCGTTAGCCCGATTACGGACTTGATTCTGAGCCGAATCGAGCATGCGAAATATTTGCTTTCAACGACGGATATTTCCGTGAAGAAGGTTTCGGAGATGTGCGGCTATAATAATGAAATTCATTTTATGCGGCAATTCAAGCAGCAAATGAAACAAACGCCCAGCCAATATAGAGAAGCGATTCAGTTAACTGGAAGCAGAACATAAGACTAAGAAATTAGGACCAGAGCCAAAGCCTTAGTTACATCAGGTATTTGCTATGGTAAACTGGATGGCGGCATTGTTTTTCTTTCCAGAAACTGTTGGTTGCTGTATAAAAGCGAGTTCATCTTAAAATGGGGGTTGTCTCTATGAAAAAAAATAATAGACGATGGTTAGGTGGAGTGGCCCTTATATTGTCGCTGCTTACCCTTTCAGCATGTGGTTCTTCGGGACCTACGCAGGCGGATTTTGACAGCCTGCAGGAGCGGGTTGCAGGGCTGGAACAGCAGCTTGCCGCTAAGGAACAAGAGCTGGAAGAGCTCAAATCAACGGTTGTAGCCATTAATCAAGCTGGCGGCAGTGTCGATGCGTCTGCGCCAAGCGATAATGGCCCGGCTGACAAAGGGGACGATGTTCGAATTACCTTTGATCAGTATCAGCAGATTGTGATTGGCATGACCTATGATGAGGTGAAAAATATTGTTGGCGGTGACGGTAGCGCCTTGAGCGAAACTGCAGATATGATCGTCTACTCCTATTATGGCGCAGGAGATACAGGAGCGAATGCTATCCTCTCTTTCAACAAAGGAAAGCTGCTATCCAAAGCACAGGCAGGACTCGAATAAAATAACGATTGGGCAAAAAGAACAGACAGCCTTCACTCATTAATAACATGAGATGCGGGCTGTCTGTTTGTCTAATGCCTACTGTGGACTCGCTTTGATGGGATTGAGCGCAAACAACGAATGAATATTGCCTTCCGGATCAGCGAAAAAGCCTGTTGTATGTCCCCAAGCCTTTATTTGAGGCGCTGTAATCGCTGTAGCTCCCTTTGAGACAAATTCATCATAAAGAGCATAAACCTCTTCTGGAGAAGAGCATTGAAAATTAAGCTCAAACGCCTGTCCCTTATGCTCTTCTGTAAACGAAGGATGGTCGTTCGTATTATCCGCCATTAACGGCTTGGAGCATATCGCCAAACGAACCCCATTATTTTCAAACTCCGCATAATGACCTTCTTCTACTACGATTTTAAATCCGAGTACATCACGATAAAAGCTGGCCAGCCGGGATACATCATTCGATAATACGGTAATGCCTTCTAATTGCACTTTCATCCTGGCAGCTCCCTTACTCGCTTCGTTCTAACTTTCTCCTAAGTCTATATGAACTAAATTAATTCTTCAATCGCCACTTTGTACAAATAGTTGCCTTCACTGAACAGCACACGGTTTTCTCGAAAATCTTGAGTAAGCGGTTTAAGCGGCTCCGCCTGCTCATTCAAAAAATGAATTTTGTGCCCCTTACTCAAGCTGTCTCGTTTTTCATTTTTCTTCAAAATAAAGGTCTCATGCTTGCCGTAGCCGCCGTCGAATAAAAAGTGGTACCCATCCGTACAAAACCCGGCGGAGCCGGAAATATTCGGATTCATATAGGTAACCTTAGCCTGCTCGGGTCCGCCTGAAATACGGCCTAACAGAAAGTCCGTGTAAAAATAGAACCAGATCTCCTGTTCATTCACGACATTCAGCGCATAACAATCCGCGATATTCGACGTGTGGTCTTCGTATATTTTGTTGCCATGCTCATCCCAAGCCAGGAGACCTTGTGCCCCAATGGGATGATTCCACCCGTTATTTCCAAAAACACCTTCGTCGAAATAACTGGTCCAAATGGTGCCCTTCTCCGTTACCTGCACGCTCTGAATGCCGTCTCCCAGCATAAATTCCCGAACGGTCTCGCCCTTATAGTCACATACTTTGGCGTTCAAATCATATCTCTCTAAGCCATAATAAGAGCAGCGCGCACCGACTAACAGCAGTTTATTCCGAAGGGGCTGCACATAATGATAATTGAAATGCTGTCCCTCAATCACCACTGCTTCCATATAGTTATCTTCTATGATGAGCACCTTATAGGTGTACGTTTCCTTCAGTGCTGATGGGACGTGCACGCCTCGTTTCCGTTTCGGGATGCGGTTAACCAGCAGTACATACACGCATTCATCACCGCCGAGCTGGGCCGAAACCACCTCAAAGCCCTCCATATGCACAGACATATCCGCATAAGGCTGCAGCGTTACCGTTTTATCAAACATATCCGTTCCTCCCCTTCGATATCATCAAAAGCACCGTCGGTATTCAATAACTGAATTATGTGTGAGCACGGTGCTGCTGAACAGGGTAGAAGTATGGCAAAGGATAAAGCGGGCATGCTCGTCTCTATTGAACTGTCTTGAATTAGCCCGCAGCTCTCCTAAACTTTCGTTAATTTCAACACCCTTGCAATGTTCTCGGCAGTACGTTCTACGTTGCTTGGACCTTCCTTCAGAAGCTTCTCCAAATCGGAGGCTCCTGGAACAATTCCGAACACAGCATCAATGCCTTCGGCGTATAACGTTTCGATTCCTTCCCCAATGTATCCGGCGATAGCTATGACCGGCTTGCCCGCTTCCTTGGCCGCTTGTGCTACACCGTAGGGGGTTTTGCCAAATTTCGTCTGAAAATCGATGCCGCCTTCACCCGTAAACACGACATCGGCCTCAGCCAACTTGTCTCGAAGTTCTGTATATTCAATTACAATTTCAATACCCTTGCGCAAAACCGCCTGCGTGAAAATCAATAGGCCTGCCCCCAATCCGCCAGCTGCGCCTGCGCCCGGTATGTCTCGAACATCCTTACGCAATTGCTGCTTAACGACATCTGCATAATGTGAAAGATTCGCATCCAGCCGCTGAACCATTTCCGGCGTCGCTCCCTTCTGCGGACCAAATACCTGCGAAGCGCCATGCTCCCCGCATAACGGATTCGTCACATCGCAGGCGACAATAAACTGCACTTCCTGCAAACGCTCATCCAGCATCGACACATCGATGCGGGCCAAGTGTTCCAGAGCCCCTCCGCCACGCGAAAGTGCCTGTCCTTGTGCATCAAGGAATTTTGCACCGAGCGCTTCAGCCATGCCCGCTCCCCCATCGTTGGTGGCGCTGCCGCCGATTCCAATAATGATTTTGCGGATTCCCTGATCCAAGCAAGCGCGAATCACTTCGCCGGTCCCGTAAGTAGTGGTGCAAAGCGGGTTTTTCGTTTGCTTCGTCACCAGATGAATGCCACTGGCCGATGCCATCTCGATAACCGCCGTTGTACCGTCGCCAAGAATGCCATATGCTGCCGTTACGGTCTGGCCAAGCGGTCCGCTTACTTCTTTATAATGTATAGTCCCTCCTGTAGCATCCACAAGGGATTGCACCGTTCCTTCTCCTCCGTCAGCCATCGGGACATGAATATAACCTGCTGCCGGATAGATTTTCCTTAGCCCTTTTTCCATTGCGATGCAGACTTCTTTTGCTGTCATGCTTTCCTTGAATGAATCTGGTGCCAGCACGAATATCGTTTCTTTCATTTTTTCACCCCATCCTCGTGATTGAAAGGAGAAATCCGTAAATCCATGTAGCTGCAATAGCCATCATACCCCAAATTACAGTTTCATAGGGGACAACGCCCATCCGCTGTCGCCCCGCTGGCTTATTGCGGAATGACACCAGTCGTTCCCTCTGACGGAATGATGAAAGACAAGTCGGCATCCTTGTACTGGCGATTGATGACCGTGCGTTTAATCGTCAGCTCTTTCGGCATGCTGTTCATGCCAAACATCACGAATCCAAGATCAGCCCCATCGTCCAAATTCGGATGTTCAGGGCTATATCCCCCGCCAACCGACATCCGGTATTCCTTGCCATTCTCATCAACGGCGATCCAAGTATCCGACGCAAAGTTGGGATTGCTGAACGTTCCCCCAATTGGAATTTTCCCTACCCCATCTGAGTTGACCGTTAATCCCTTGAGCAGCAATGAATCGCCAGCGTCTTCAAATAGGACAGGATTTTCGGCCGAAGCTTGAGACGGATCAAAGACGACCGAGGCCTCGCTTTTTTCCCGAATCATATAGCTGTCCAGCACAAACCGGATCTGCTGCTTGTCATAGGCAAAATCATCGAATTGGTAAAACCATTTCGTCAACCCGCTCCATCGGTCAAACTCGTAGCGACGGCTTGAAAATTCCATTTCCGTCATGCTTGGGCTCTTCTCAAGCACATTGCCTTGTTCATCCTCCAGATGGTAGTTTAACAGATTAAACCCGCTTTGACCGTTTAATGCCCTGCTCGCCGCCTCCGGCGTCAGCGACGTCGTAAATTCAAGCGAGCCTCCGCTCGGCGTACGGGTTGCTCCTTGCATCTGAATCCGAATGCCGCTTGGCGTCTCATAAGAAATGCCGATAGGGGTGAGCAGCGTCTGGGCTTTCGCCTTGCTCAAATCGACATCGAACCGCAGCGCCCATCGACCCTTGACCGTCTTAGACGAAAAGTCATCCGAACCCGGTGTTCCTTGATGCAAGGCGATCTGGTTAATGTAAGCGTCGAGCTGCAGCTTGTCTTTCAATACTGGCCGTCTAAAAACAAATTCGAATCGGCTCGTAGTCGTATTGCCTCCCGTCATGATTCCATAAGGGATATCTCCAATATGCCCTCTATCTACATCAAAAAGATTGAAATTCCCATTAGTAGATTGAATTTCGCCAGCTACCGGATTTCCTTTCGCATCATAAATGTCGATTCCTACAATGAGACGGGTCGAATCGGCTATCACTTCGTTAACCTTCAGCGTATAACCCTGATCCTCGGCGCTGGCATCCGGATGCTGCACAAGTCCTGCTTCCTGCGCCTGCTTCATGCCGTTATCCACATAACTGTTCTGGGCAAAAAGCGACCGCACCATATCCGCAAGTGTCGGTTGTGCGTATAGCAGCGTGCTTCCCGCGAGCACGACGGCAGCGGCTGCAAGCCCCCAGGCTTTGCGTCTTGAAGATTTTCTGACCGCATATTGACGTTTGACTTGATGGGCAATAGATGAGGCGCCCGGCTCAAGATCAAGCGGATCACGATTTCCCGCTGGCTCTATGTCGATGCCCTCCAGCTCCAGCATCACCCGATCGGTAAAATCGTCTTGAAGCTTGTCCTCGAACAAGACGCTTTCTATTTTTTTATCTTCCATCGTCGGTGTTGGTGTTGGTGTTGGTGTCGGTGTCGCTGCTTCAGCCCCCGCTTTAAGACCGGCTGTTTCAGCTTTTGTACGATTCCAAAATGTCATAACGTTGTCCCTCCTTGGCTTCTACCATTTTCCGCAGTCTGATTTTAGCGCGGTGAACGATGTTGGTGACCTGCCGTACAGACATGCCGGTTATGCTGGCGATTTCCTCGTGGCTCAGCTGGTTCGTGTAGCGGAGAACCAGCACCAGCCGATAATGCTCAGGCAGCTTCTCCAGCAGATGGTCCAGCTCAGAGCGCAGCTCTTTTTGCAGCAGCTTGGATTCGGGTGTCTCGCGTTCGCAGCCTTCATCCTGCACGGGGGATTCTGCTGTTTTCCGTCGCCAGCCGTCCTTCTGCAAGTTAACAGCTATTGTATAAAGCCAGCCAGCAAAGCTTTGCACCGGATTATGCGATGCCAGCTTGCGGTACGCCTTGAGCAGCGTCTCCTGCGTCAAATCCTCAGCATCAGCCTCGGAAGAGCCCATTTTTCGAAACAGTCCATAAAGCTTATTTTGATAGCGCCGGACGATATCCGCGTACGCTTGTTTATTTCCGTTCAGCACGGCTTTGATTATCATATGATCGTCTCTCAGCTCCACTTGCTTCCCTCCTCTTACGGTGCGACTTTTGTTTATCTCACTACTAAGACTCCCCATCCTCGCTAATTCTCTCACTTGATTTTAAAAGTTTTTGAGCCTATTGTGGTGAATTGGCATTTATTTCAGCAAAAAAAGACGCCAGTCCTCCAAAACAGCCGTCCGACCAACTAAGGCGTGTATACAAACGTAAGCAAGCCAGACCCTGATTGAATTTAGCGTCAATCGTATTGCCTCTTCTACTGGAAATATTACTCTTCATGAATATATACAAGCGTACCTTAAGGCAGCTCTATGCGCTTGGTTTCATAGTTTTACTCCCTGCACAAAGATAATTTTGGCGGACACAGCAGACGCTATTTTATTAGGATCACGGGTTATGGGACAGGCTGCGGACTCAGTGCTCTTCTGTCAATAGAGTAGACACGCCCATTATGCTATTTTTTCGTAATAAAGCTGTTCGAAACGCAAGGGTGACATGTAGCCAAGCGTGCTGTTTCTGCTCTTCTGTCAATAGAGTAGACACGCCCATTATGCTATTTTTTCGTAATAAAGCTGTTCGAAACGCAAGGGTGACATGTAGCCAAGCGTGCTGTTTGAACGTTTTCGGTTATAAAAGAACTCCAGATACCGATACAACTGCTCATAGGCTTCTTGCTTGGTCTTAAATTTGGGATTACAGTAAATCAATTCACGTTTTAGGATACTGTGAAAGGCTTCAATACAAGCNTCCAGATACCGATACAACTGCTCATAGGCTTCTTGCTTGGTCTTAAATTTGGGATTACAGTAAATCAATTCACGTTTTAGGATACTGTGAAAGGCTTCAATACAAGCGTTATCGTAGCAGTTTCCTCTCCGGCTCATACTGGCCTTCATCTGGTAGGTGCTGAGTTGCTCACGGTAGGCTTTTGACGCATATTGCGATCCGCGATCGGAGTGGTGGATGAGTCCTTTTTCTGGCTTTTTCGCCGCGTAAGCCTGCTTGAGGGCGTCTAGTACCAGATCCGTTGTCATGTGATCACTTAATTGCCAGCCTACGATTTGTTTCGTGTAGAGATCCAGGATGCTCGCCAAATAGAGCTTACCTTGGCGACAGGGAATGTAGGTGATGTCCGCCACCCATTTCTCATTGGGCTTGGTCGCCGAAAARTCTTGCTGCAGCTCGTTCGGTGCGACCGGCCACTCGTGATTCGAATCGGTTGTGGTGACGCGGAACTTGCGTGACATGCAGGAACGCAGCCCCTTTTCGCGCATAATAAAGCTGACCGTACGCTCCGATACGATCCAGCCTTCTTTTAGAAGCTCGTTGTAGATACGGGGGCTTCCATAACGGAATAGCGAGTCATCATAGTGCCACGTGATTCGCTGGGTGAGCTTTTCTTTTCGCTGCTGCCTTCCGGACGGCGCTGCKGTGCGCCATTTGTAATAGCCGCTCCTGGATACGTGAAGCACCTGGCACATCTTCTCCACTCGAAATTCGGAGCGATGATCTTCGATGAAGGAGAACCTTAGTTCTTTTCTTTGCTGAAGATGTGCAGCGCCTTTTTTAGAATCGCCATTTCTTCTTTCAGATCCGCCATTTCCCGCTCTTTACGGCGGGTTTCCGCTTCCCTTTCTTTGAGGGTTTGTTCGAGCTTACGGATTTTTTCCGGATAGTTGACCTCCTCCTGATCGAACGCTCGATATTGACCGATCCATTGATGCAGGGTGCTTTTGGGAATATTCAGCTCCTCACAAATGTCGGCTATGGTCTTGGTCTTTTCTTGTACATACTTAACCGTCTGTCTTTTGAATTCTTCATTGTATCGTTGCCGTTGTTCTCCCACTCGCGGACACCTCTTCTTTTTCGTTACGTCTATTATTAGGCGTTCCTTAACGCTGTGTCCACTTTTTATTCTAGCTGTATCGTTGCCGTTGTTCTCCCACTCGCGGACACCTCTTCTTTTTCGTTACGTCTATTATTAGGCGTTCCTTAACGCTGTGTCCACTTTTTATTCTAGTTACACAGGAGACGCTAATGCACTTCCAATAGCCATTTTGCTCGGATTATTAGGTAGATAACGGATCTCCTGTCCGCTTAAAGCCTAAAATCGTTGAAAAAGCCAGAATAGCGGAACCTCAGTCCTCCAAAAAAAAGGAGCGAGCTTTCCGAGCCGCGTGTTCTTAGCGACAATGGCCTCAGCAACAATGGTCTTAGCGACAATGGTCTTAGCAACAATCTCACGCTGCGGCTCCTTAAGTCTTGAATCGTCAGATGAGATTTGCTTTTAGATTTGCTTTTAGATTTGCTTTTAGATTTGCTTTGAGATTTGCTTTGAGATCTGCTTTGAAATTTGCTTTGAGATTCGCTTCGAATAAGCGCTAAGCAAGACGCAGTAGACCGACTCCGGTTTGCTTGCACGCCCTAGTATTTGGAAGATACATAGGAATAGATTAAAATAGAGCTATTAATGAAAAGGGGTGGTAATATGCCATTGCATCACATTTCTTTGCCAGCGCTTAGCGCCTCCCCAGGTCCTATCGCTGTTATGCATCCTTTGCCTAATGAGCAAAATAGGTCGGTGCTTGCCTTAAATCATGCATGTGAATTGTGGAAGCTGAACCTTGCTACAGGACTTGCTGAACAACTGCTCCAAGTGGATATCCCTGAGTTCAATATTCATCATCCCGTGCAAGTCGTAATCAGTAAAGATGGGCAATATGCAGCGGTTTCGAACTGTTTTGGCCGTCACGCCGCAGTTTATGATTTGCTCGCCCGTCAACAAATGATGAAGCTGTCTCGAGACGACTATCATTCAGAGGTATGTACCTTTCCGTTAGCCTTTGCCGAGATTGACGGACGATCTCTGCTCATTCATGGAACACTGTGGAATCGTGTGGACTTAACCGATGTGTTGACAGGGGAGCTTCTAAGCAGCCGTCCACAGGCCGAATATGAAGACGACGGCTATCTTAATTATTTTCACGCCAAACTTTATGTATCGCCGGATCAGCAGTGGGTTGTAGATACGGGCTGGGTATGGCAGCCTGTTGGTATTATTCGGTCCTGGAATGTCCGAGCTTGGCTTAAAAACACTCGTGAGTCGGAAGACGGTGCTTCCGTATCCTCACCTTGGGAAATACTTGTGGACTGGGACTTGCCCGCCGCTTGGGTAGATTCGCAGACCATTGCAATCTGGGGACAAGTGGATGGCGATCTATTCGATGAGGAGGATTTGCCGGATGAAGGCGCATTGCCTGTCGTTATGGTGTTCAATGTGATGACGGGTGAACGTTCAATCGTATTAAGAGAGGCCCCTGCCTATGAGACCACTTCACCAATAGAGAATGTTTATCCTCATCCACAGGGAAAATTAGCAGTAGATGGTGATCGCTTGTTCTTATGGGGGAGGGGGCTGAATATGACCGTATGGAATAGGCATGACGGGGCACAGGAAGCTGCAGAGGAAGCCTTCTGTCCTGATTTGTACCATGAAGAGGGGCGGCTATTTCTACAATTGGATTCGCAGGGCGGCATTTCGGCTTGGCGGCATACGCCCTAGATGAGCCTCCTATTCGCCTCTGGGAGGGGCTTCGGCTTCTAGCGCGATTAATTCATATAGGTCATTTACCGAGCATCCAATCGTATCAGCGATTGAAATAGCGGTTTTCAAGGGCATCATTCTCTTATTTTCTATAAAATCATTCATCCGCTCGTGTTTATAATGCAGCGCTTCGGTTAATTGACCGATGGTCATGTCGGCTTCCGCTAATCGCTCAAGCAGCAAGCAGCGCCCAAGTTCAAATTTCATTTAATCTCCTCCTACTATGTTTGGCTATTCATAAGAAAGCGGATCAGTCGCCTTTTTCCGCCCTTAGAATAATTCCCCAATGTCGGGCTATTTATAAATTTCGAGCAGCAGCTAATATTTTATTCCGTAAAGGTGAGGTTGATATGAAAAATAATCCGCTGGCCTACATAAATACCCTTGAGGAAAAAGCATGAATAGGGCAGCAGAGTGGAGCATCCGTGTGCTGTCCGTAGAGCCAGAATGGCTGCATTTCCCCCATGCGCATCAGGATACATTAGGATATCGGTTAAAGCTC
This sequence comes from Paenibacillus sp. Leaf72, assembly GCF_001422685.1. Taxonomy (NCBI): domain Bacteria; kingdom Bacillati; phylum Bacillota; class Bacilli; order Caryophanales; family Paenibacillaceae; genus Paenibacillus; species Paenibacillus sp. Leaf72. Next base: position 1,711,924 of record NZ_LMLV01000001.1, read on the forward strand.
AGTCATTCGCCAAAAATAGAGCTGCTTCGCTATGATCACATTCAAGTGACCACGGGGACAATTGACACTTCATCTTGGGCCGCTTTCACAGCGATCGTGATGGAGATTAATCCGGAATCGCTGCTGCTCTTCACAGCCCCCATGTATCAGGAGCAGTTAAAGGAAGCGCATAAGATCAAGCGGATTTTCTCCCCACGCCAGTCGATTCAAGGTGCGGAGCAGCTCATTGCACATTATGGTTATTTTCCTCCCTTTCACTACGATGAAATAATGGATGCAAGCTGGGATGGGGAAAATGAAGGTTCGAGCGAGGAGAAAAGCTTGACCATTGCTATTAAGCCCTCCTTAGTTGAAGAGGCAGCGAAAAATGTCATCTTCCGTTTTGATGGGGTCCAGGAAGAGAATCTCTCTACTGTCGAGGAGCACAATACTATTTTTCAATTGGAATTTACTTATCAGGAAGAAGCGATACATGTTGTCATCGACTCACAAGAAGGTTTTGGCGGACAATTTCTGTGCCGCAGCGTCCATGTTAGCTGGGAAAGTTAAATAAAGCTGGCACCAGTCAATGACCGGCGTCAGCCTGCTGCTGTGCGCTTTCTCCAAACTACTGCTGCAGAAGCGCTTTATTTTTATCAAGAAAACGGGCATTATGCGAAGAAACACCAGCCATATCAGAAGCTCCCGGCTCATTGTGAGCCCAAATACCGATATCGGTTATTATGCTGCAAAGCCTATTCTATCAGCTATTTTTGCAAGAAATAATCGTAGTAGGCACCTTGAATCAGTAACACAATTTCACCGAAAACCCCTATGACAAAAAATAGGAAGTAGTAACTTGCCGATGATACCTCTTTGTTAAATAGCTCTTTAAAGGCTTGACTAAACACCCGCTCGAATTTAAACCAATTCAGGACCCAGCCGATAATGAGAAAAGTAAGGATCGCCATGTTGAAAACACCGCCCCCAATATCCATATTATTGTTGAGCTTATTATAATGGATAATTCGCCAAATCGAAAATGGTACATCATACATATAAAGATGGCGGCGGTTCAATCGTCACGATTTCTGGATAATGTACGTTCAATGCAGAAGCGCCTCTTGCGCCCCTTTTAAATACTGCTTAAGATGCGTATATTTTCGGTTGGCCATTTATTCATAAACAATTAGCCCCCTGACTCTTTACAGAGCGGGAGCTAACATCATTTTAGTATCTTTTTGGGAGGGATTTTTGATTCAAACATTCCCTACAAAACCGCGCGGATCTGCAGGGAATGTTTGAATCCATTTCAGCCCCTCATTTAAACGGGCAGCAGCTCATCTACAAGATGTGTTTTCATCGAATCAAATTGAAATCTGGTTGAGGCCGTAATTCCACGCCAGTCAAAACAGCCACGAATGGTTTTTTCATATTTTCCATTATAAAGCTCGCGATCTGCATCCAAAATATGGCCCAGCATTTTGTTGTAGCTAAATTTTTGCACCTCTGTGTTGCTCCAAGCAGTGGCCATTAGCTTACCAAATGTGTCTCTGGCATCCAGCAATGCTTTCGTAAATTGCTCCTCCTTGCCTGGATAAAGGGCTTCAAATTCCCGTTGCACTTTAGAAATCTCATCTCCCTTTGCATGAAACGAGCGATCTCCAAGCGATTGCGAAATTAAGCCTTGTTCAATTAAATTAAGTTGAAACATCTCTACTAATATATCAAAGGCACCTCCCGTAAATGGTTGGGATAAAGCATGTGGTTCTCGCCCAACCATACTCATTTTGAAATCATTAAATGCTATGCGTATGGATCGGCCACCGCTTAATTCCCCGAGTCGGGTTAATTCGTTAGGGGAGAACAAGTTCCCCTTCGTGTTATCCAGCAACCGTTTAATTACAGAATCGAAATGTAAGGTTGCCACTATTGCCACTAGATCGCCAAAAGCCTCATGATGCCCGCCATACTCAGGCGTTAATTGATCAGAATTTTGAATTTCATCTAACCCTTTTAAAACCGAAAAATTAATGGTGTGGCCTGTTTCATGCGCTAATACATCAAAATTTTCACAATAGGCATCATTATGATCTATTCTGCCATTTCTTCCTCTAGGAAAACCGAACTCCAAAAAACCTTCCAAACCTGAGTGAGCATTGTCCCATTCCACTCTGGGAATTAGCAGAAGTTTTGGCGGCGAAAACGGCCATTTAATGGCATGTCCAAAATAATCCTCCCAAATCTCCATTACACGCCTTACCGTGGCAAACATGGTCATTGCTGAAAACTCATGCGTTCCCGGTCGAATATGATCAAAATGGCCGTCTGCATCGGGCTTCACGGGCGGATTCTGTTCACCTTCATATCTGTACTTGAACGCAGGGGAACCCTCAAAGCCAAAAGGAATCTTATTAACAGCATCAACCACGTATATTCTGTTGTCTTCCGGTCCGCTCTGAATCGAGCCTGGCTGAGCATTAAGATAAACCACCTCGGGTTGTTCGAATCCAGGAATGGTTTTGCTTTGCGGATAGATTAAAAACCGCGTTCCATTTTCTCGTGCGTTAGCATCTAACATTTGCGACATTATTGTATCCTCCTTGTTTATGAGCTGACAACGAATATTATATTTACCTAAATTCAGTGTTATTATCAATCGTTTGTTTGGTATATAAAGGTCATAATAATTATATTAACTTATTATGGCTGTCGTAATTTGATACATAAAAGCGGTCTTAAACACACAAGATGTTACAGGTTCAAAAACACAAGATGTTACAGGTTCAAAAACACATTTTTGGAGGGATACACTGATGACATTTCAAAAAATTTGGGAAGCGGATATGAAGGAAAACGGAATCCTCCCTTTGATTAAAGGACTTAGTGACAATCAAAAGGACCCTGCACAAGGTTACGTTATCGTCGATATGAACCCGCAGCCCGATGAAGCTTCAACGCCAGGAAGTGAAAAGAATGAGATTACAGTATTTAAGGAAACCCTAATTCCTGACAGCAAACAGCCCTCGTACGACTTATTTATTAAATTGCATGATAATTATGATTGGAAAGTAGGAAGCAAGGAATCAACTTCTCCTGAGGAACAAGCTGAGGTCAATGATTTCTTACAATTTGCTATTGGAACTAAGCCCATGCAAATTGCTCGGGAATATGCTGAATCGAACGGACATCTTGCGGCTGGGAATTCAGATGATGATTGGAAGAACATGCTGAAAGCACTGTGGTTCAAACTAATTAAAGGAAACAGCACCTCTTATTTTGAGCATGTGTTTCTAGGCGAGCAGGGCAGTAAAAGGAGGAAATTGGGCGGCCATCATTTCTGGTACCATTATTTGATTAACGATGGCCCCTTCGTCAAATTGGAAAAAGAAGATTCGATTGTTTTCATTAGACATGTAGAAGTAAATAAAATAGAAGCTAGTAAGCTCGCTGAAGTGATAACGATTGAATACTCTTTGGAAGAAATAGATAATCAAGGCAAAAAAACAAAGCTGATTAAAAATATCGGAGGTTTTTTTGTCGGTACAAGCCCAGAAGGCCTACTTGCTCTCGGTACAGTCGCGTTTCTCGATGGCAGGGAACATATCCCGGTTGAGCTTAATGGAGAGAAGCTTGATATCACCGTGTTTCGAACTCAAGATGAGAAGAAAGACGCACGAACTTTCTACCCGGTGATCAAAGAAGCAGTTCCAGCACATTAAGCAAAAAGTGGGGGCTTCCCCCGCTTTTTTTATTATTACATTCATTTCTGCGAATGGAGGAATTAGAATGAGTCAAACCGAAATGCCGTATGAAATCAAATTTTTATTGGATGGCAACCAGGTACTTACGGATAAACATGAACTGCGCACCGACCTTGTTCATCTGGACCAAGCTGAGCATCAGCAACTGGATATTCGATTTTTGGATACTTCTGCATTGGATTTGTACCGTAAAGGCTGGATTTTGCGTGGACGTCTCAAACAAGGGAAGGATCGCTGGGAAATCACCTTCAAAAAGAGAATTGCTCTTCAAGGGACAATGACGATTGAAAATGCTATTCAAGAAGCAGAGAAATTGGGTTTTGATCTGAACGATCCTTCCCTTAACAAAGAAGTGGATTGGACCGGGGAGCATCAATCGTTAAACCTTTCCTATGAGGTAAAAGTAAGTGCTTCTGAACTGAACGATACCAGTGATTGGAAAATAACATTGATGAAGCATGCGCCGGAACCATTGCGATTGCAGCAATGGGGCGAGATAACTTTTAAGGAGATGTTATCTAAATCAAATATGTATGGCCCGATCCCTGCTCAAAAATATCAAGGAGAACGGAATGGGGTGAAAGAAAGTATTGAAATCTGGACGGTTGCTGGAAGCTCAATTGTGGAAATAACAACGGAGGCGCTAGGAATGGAGGCGGCGCAAAGTAGTCACGAATTGATGGCAAATCTGCTTCAGCAGCAAAATCTGCTGGTCCTGCAACCTGGTTTATCCAAAACCGGATGGGCGCTAAAAAAATGGCTGCAAACAGTAAGCAATCCCTTTTCGCTGCTTCTCGAAGGTGGATTCAACCTCTATTTTAGACATGCGCAGCCTGAAAGTACTGATAATGATGAGGTTATGTTGAGTCAATCAGGTCAAGAGCAAGCTAGGAAATTGGGCGAGCTGCTTTCTGAAAAAAAGATCCCCATACAACTGCCGGTTAGCGCCAGTCCGATCAACCGTGCGAGACAAACGGCGGAATTAGCTTTCAGCGAGAAAAATATTCTAATTGAGCCGCGGCTTATCCAGAAGAATCATTTACCTCAATTGTTAGAAATAGTCCCTAAGCAAGGATTCAATCAAGTATTTGTTGCTCATCACTTCACATTTAACAATCAGCTTAAAGAATACGATGACTTCATTCATCTAGGGATGGTATGGCTTAAGCCCTTGGGCGAGGGAAAAGGCTATACCGTAGTGCAGGTACTGGACTTGCTGCAGGAAGCTTTGATTAAGCACAGTAGCGATATTCGTGAATTAACCTTGAGGTAACAAAAATATTTAAAGGAAATAAAAGCATACCGCTGTAGGCTGCAACACGATGGAAAGTAACTGAGGAAATTCCTCCATACACTAAAAAAACTGCAAAGAACGCAGTGGGATAACTCTCTGCGGTCTTGCAGTTTTTCACTCTCTCTTTCAGCTTTCATCGGCATAGTTATCTTATTTCTGTGGAGCCATATTATTGTAAATGCGCGTTGCATTCACTTTTCCTGTGCTTACATCCTCTGTCGTAAATCCGGATACGATATTGCCAACTTTAAATTCCTTTTGCAGCAGATCTTCAGACGGCTCGGCAGCCGTTGGCCCACTGATACCCAATTCGGTTTCTGGGGTTACGGTTACCCATAAGTCGCCAACCTTGAAGCTTGCTCCATCTTCGCTTACTTCCGTAATCACGCCCTCAATATTGACGACCGCTTTGCCGCTCGTAGGAGGTTTTGTTGCAACAGCAGCCGACTCGGGTGTTGTATTTGGCACATTTGTTGTATTTGGTGTATCCTGATTCATCGCGAAGATGCCTACCGATAATACTGCACATGCTGCAATACCAACTGTCCAACCTGTTAACGTTCTTTTTTTAGCTTTTTCCATTTTAAACGACTCCTTTTGATTGATCAAATTTGGTTGTGCTGTCTTTTCCATTTCCGACATCAGCTTCTGATAGGTTGCCTCTTGAAAATTCTCACTTGTTTTCACACGGGACATCGCGGATTTATAAACAGATTTCTTCATCCTCAAGGCCTCCAATCTTCTCTTTTAAGATAAGGCGTCCTCTTGCGAGCCATGTTCCTACCGTTGCCGACTTGGTCTGCAAAATATCGGCAATTTCCTTAATGGAATATCCCTCATAATAGTGCAGATGAATCGGAATCCGATACTTCTTGTCCAAGGCTAGTACAGCCTGCAAGACCCCATTTTCTTCCGGTGGGAGATAGCTAAGATCTTCGGGAACAGGATTTCTGCTTTTGAACCATCCTGTTTTCAGCATATTTTTACTTTTATTTATGGTTGTTCGAATCAACCATGCTTTTTCGTGTTCATTGTTTTCAAATACAGGGCGCTTTTGCAAATAGGTGAGAAATACCTCTTGGGTCACTTCTTCCGCATCAGCTATATTTTTCAAATACGCAAAGGCAATTTTGATCATGCTTTGTGAATATAGATCCAAGGCCCGCCGTACAGATTCATTGAGCTCATATGAATTGTACACCTCAGCACCCCCTTTCACTTTTAATACAACTGAGAGTTCTAATATTTTTCATTGCGTCTAATTTTTTTAGCATTTAATGATTTCCACTAAAATATCCGTTCCATTAAAAGAGATAGAATAAGGACATTGGCATGACATGGCTGCCCTCCTACCTTAACCTTGCTATTCAATCATGTAGAGTACTGCATCTATAGGACAAAATAAAAAAGCACCCGATTGGATGCTTTTTCGTTCTAATCCTCACCTATACCATTTTCGGCTATTTCCAGAGCTTTTTCCAATAAAGGAGTTGGCGATGATGTCGAACAAAAGTCCAAGTGCAGCAAGCCTGCATCATTAGACAATAAACCGATTTTAGAAAGATACATCGCAGAAATGATTACCGATGATTTATGTGAAATCTGTGTGCCGATTAAACCATTATAGTTCCCAAGAATGCCTTGTTATCATGCCCCACAGCAATAAAAGCAACAACTTGCATGAAAACGGCGGACGGTTGCTGAACTTTCAGAGTACTCTTCCTCCTAAAACTGATGATTTAGCTTCCTGCTTCATCATGCTTATAGCTCATATGTCTATTCGTTAGCAGCAATCCATGCATATTTTACTGGATATTTCACAAAACTATAGTGTGGACAACATGATCTAATCGAGAGGGGAAAAAGCACACTTGGCTAAGCACACAGACACAAGTTGGAAAGAGGATCATCCGAGCACTTTGCTCAGTAACTCTGTCCAAAAGGCAAATCATGCGGTTAAGCAAGCGATGTCTCATCCAGAAGAACAAACCGTTGAGCAAGCATGCGATTCAATATCACATGCAGAAAATGCGCTAGATAATGCAGAGCAACATTACGGTCACATGGACACCGTCCAGCAAAATAAAGAGCAGTTAGAGCTTCTGGAGCACCAATTGGATGAAGTACAAGAAAATATGAAGGATCAGTAATATAAGAATAAAGACAAGCTCCGTTCGTTATGTAAAACGAATGGGGCTTGTTTTTATTTCACAATATATCCGCCTATAAAGGGATAGAATTTGTCTTTGTTCCCGGCGACGAGGTAACCTTGGGCTGGGACAACTGGTTCGAGGAGCCGGATAGCACGGTACGCATGGATTCGGAAGAAAACCTGATGAAAATTGGGAGATCGTTTAAGAAGCCGGAGGATAGACTGCGTCGAATGATGACTCCGGTCAGAAAAGCCGCTATTGGGCCGATGCTGGTAGAGCGGAATACCCAGCCAATCGGCTGGACCGAGGTGACTGCTGAAGAGCTAGATGCAGAAAAAGATGCTGAACTGCTAGGGCGGTTGGAAGTGTTCAAGAGGAGCGTTAAAAGTAACCGTGAATATTATCCTTCCTATCGTCTAGATCGGGATGGTGAACATATTCGCATCTATCTGTTTAATGATAGCGAGAATTTTGAGGATTGGGCCGATTCGACCTTGAATCAGGAATTCGACATTCCAACCGAGGACGAGTGGGAGTATATGTATGGTGCCGGCTGTAGAACCTTGTTTCCATGGGGAGACGGAATGGATTACTCGATGAATCTAAAATATTTTGAGGGTCTTAAGGATGACAGAGAGACGAGTACCCCAACAGGAGCAATCAGCCATTCCTATGACCTTGAGCTACCGAATGTCTTCGGACTGCGTTTTCTGGGAGATCCATACCAGAAGGAGCTGACCAAGACAGAAGACGGAGAGTCGACCGGCAAAGGTGGCGAAGGCGGGGCCAATCACAATGGAGGTTTGGGCGTCTTTTTCAGTTATTTGCCAACAGCCGTATATTACCGTGACAAACATGAAGATGAACAGGAATGGGTGGAATGGCTCGATCAGCTGCATTATCGACGAATTGTGCGACTGTGAACAATCCTTGTGTATTACTAAACAGCGTTATCCGCTCTACACCATTATTTAAGTCCAAACTTTCAGGCTTGCTTTGAGAAACGACCCAAACTTTATCTCCTTGTTCAGCAACTCCTCTAACGAATCCATCTCTTGATCCTTTGCTCGCGCCGGATACAAGCTAGATTCCCCTCTCACTCTCCCTTACTTTTCCCAAAAAAATAATGAATATTAAAATCGAAACTTTGCCGAAATACCGTATTGCCTATGTGCGACAAGTAGGTCCATATGGTCCTGCCAATAGTCAAGCAATGGAGAAGCTGAAACAATGGGCTAAGGGGAAAGAGCTGCTTACCGAATCGACTATCCTGCTCGGAGTGCCACAAGATAACCCTGAAACAACAAAGCCGGAAAACTGTCGATATGATGCATGTATTGTCATTGCAAAGGATTATCCAGATGATGATTCCATTTGCGAAGGCCAGCTTGATGGTGGAACGTATATTATTTGCAAAATCAAACATACAGCGAAAGCTATAGAAAGAGCATGGAATGAGATTTTTCCATACTTGCATAACAACGGATACCAAATGGACAATAAACCAATTTTAGAAAGATACATTGGTGAAATGCTTATCAATGATTTTTGCGAAATATGCGTGCCGATTAAACCTGTATAACTTTCTAAAATCACGATAATCTACAACCTCCTAAGACACGTACAAGCGAATTTCTCGAACCGTATTTTGTTTATTGTGCGGTGTCGCTCTGGGCGTTTCCGGGGCGATTATGCAGTCGGTCACTCGCAACCCGCTTGCAGATCCAAGCATACTGGGAGTCAACACAGGCGCATCTTTGTTTGTCGTCTGTGGGATTGCGTTCTTGAATATTAGCAGCGCCAATCAATATATATGGCTTGCTTTAGCCGGAGCTGGAATTACGGCAGTGTTCGTATTTGGAATCGGCTCTATGGGACGTGGCGGCGCCACGCCCATTAAGCTTGTTTTGGCGGGGGCGGCCACCAGCGCCGCCCTTGCTTCTCTGGTTACCGCCATCATGATTCCGCGCTCCTATGTTATGGATCAGTTCAGATTTTGGCAAGTAGGAAGCGTCGGTTCGGCAACCTGGAGCGCTATTACTACCTTCATCCCTTTTCTAATCGTTGGCTTACTAATCGCTTTTATGGCTGCCCCGGCACTAAATGCGCTGGCACTGGGAGACGATGTTGCGACTGGACTAGGCGTTCGGACAGGGCTGCTAAGGTTTATTGCAGCTTTTGCAGGTGTTATTTTGTGTGGAGCTGCTACTGCGCTCTCGGGAGAGCAGCTTAAAGGCGTATTTTTTGCGGTTAGTACAATACGTTTACCGAGAATGCTGGCTGGTCTCTTCGCTGGATTTGCTTTCGGCATTGCTGGTTATGTCTTCCAAACGATGCTGCGCAATCCTCTTGCGAACCCGAATGTCATCGGTATTACCTCCGGCTCCAGCGCGGCGGCTGTTTTTTGCATCACCATCCTTCATTCAAGCAGAGCAGTGATTTCCATTGCTTCTGTCATTGCTGGTCTAGCTATAGTCATACTGATCTATGCACTATCCAGGGGCAAAACATTTTCAATCGGGCGATTGATTCTTGTCGGAATAGGCATACAGGCTATGCTTGACGCCGTCATATCCTATCTTCTGCTCGTTAGCGCCCAACAAGATATCCCTTCAGCGCTCAGATGGCTCGGAGGCAGCCTCAATGGCTCTCAAATGCATGAGCTTCCGCCTCTTATAATAACGGTTATTATCTTTACTCCTATCATTATTGTTCTAGGAAAACATCTAAACATATTGGAGCTTGGCGAACAATCGGCTTCTTCTCTCGGCGTGGACACAGACAGGACAAGAATTGCGCTAATTGTGAGCTCCGTCATCATGATTGCTATTGCTACGGCTACCACGGGTCCAATAGCCTTTGTCTCCTTCCTTGCGGGACCGATCGCAAAAAGAATGGTCGGAGCCGGCTTCTCGAACATCATCCCGGCGGGACTGGTTGGCGTTAATTTAGTTCTGGCGGCAGATCTAATCGGACAATTTGCTTTTGAGTACAGATTCCCCGTAGGCATCATTACCGGATTGCTCGGAGCGCCTTATCTAATCTTCTTGTTAATCCGAATAAATCGAAAGGGAGAATTATAATGAAACCGACACATATTTTTCAAGCCGAACAAATCGTAGCGGGCTATGAGAATAAAACGGTTATTCACGGAGTAGATCTTGTTATACCTAGCAATAAAATAAGCGTTATTATTGGCTCCAATGGCTGCGGTAAGTCTACGCTTCTTAAAACACTGGCCAGGCTTATAAAACCTGCATCGGGCAAAATCACCCTTGATGGCAAGCCACTCGGCAAAATCCCGCCTAAACAATTGGCTCGAGTGGTAGGACTGCTGCCGCAATCCCCTATTGTTCCGGAAGGCATTTCTGTAGCGGACTTGGTGGGACGGGGAAGGTTTCCGCACCAATCATTACTCGGCGGATGGATCTTTCTGTAAAACCCGCATTAAATCTCCTTTCACCTAACCCAGCCCTATGCTGCTTAACTCCCAAATGGTTTTTTATTATATCAGCGCACCATACCCCGACATTTACTATTTCCCTAAAGCTAACTTGAAAAATGCTTCAGATTCAAATGGAATACGATGTTGAATTTAATTATCACTACAGCTACGGCCGTTAATCCGTTTAACTTGACAACCTACTACGAAATGTAGTAGGTTTTATTTACTACATCATGTAGTAACAAAGCTCGTTATGGACGCATAACGAAGTAAAGAGGTGTTCACGGTGAACCAGATTCAAAAGTTATCGGATACTGAAGTAGAGCTAATGGAGGTTATTTGGGAGTGCACCCCGCCAGTCACATCTACTGAGCTTCTCAGTATGTTTGCCCTAAGGGGAAAGGAATGGAAAGCACAGACCATTTCCACTTTCCTCTCACGCCTGGTCGAAAAAGGGGCGCTAACGACTACGAGGCATGGACGGATCAATAAATACGAACCGCTTATTTCGGCCGAGGATTACAAGCTAATAGGGACGCAGCAAGTTCTGGATGGCTTATATCAAGGCTCCGTCAAGAACATGGTTTCTGCTTTGTATGATGGTGACAAGTTATCGGATGAGGATATTGCGGAATTGAAAAAATGGCTGTCGGAAAAGTAGGTGCTGCATATGAATACCATTTTTACATTGATGTTTACCCTAACCGTAGCTGGAAATGTCGTTGTCGCTTGTATTTGGTTGTCACAGCACCTATCCACCGAGATTTGGCCTACGAAGTGGCGGTACGTGATTAACAAAATGGCGGTAGGATTGTATTTATTCCCCGTCGTTCTTATTATTCAGTGGATTTCGCGAATGATCCCATTCCGTACGCCAAACGATTCCAGCATGAATGAATCTGCTTCGATCGTACAGCATGCCCAGCCCGGAGCATTATTGAGCTTCAAGCCTGAGCCGCTCTTTCCGGAATGGACGATTTCAACAAATGCAGCCTTTTTTGTAATAGCCATATGGGCAATCGGAGTTGTAGCTTTTGCAGCTTGGCAAACGTATTGTTACCGCAGATTTTTAAAGCAACTGGCAAATACGAGTACTGCCGTCCCATTAAACAGCGAGGCGGTTAACCAGCTTTACCTGATTAAGCAGGCTCTTGAACTTAAAAGCAAGGTCCGGCTTGCTTATAGCTCCTCCATTCAGAGTCCCATTCTTGTTGGGCTTTGGAAGCCTGTCATTTATCTCCCTATGGGTAGTACCACAAACGTAGACATGAGCATGATTATCCGTCATGAGCTGATTCATCTGAAACGCAAGGATATATGGGTTAAAGCTTTTACGCTAGGAGCCAGCGCTTTACATTGGTTTAATCCTTTGGTTCATATCCTTCGTAAGGACATTCATACATGGAGCGAGCTGTCCTGCGATGAAGAAGTGGTCAAAGGCATGTCCCATGCCGAGCGCATACGTTACGGGCAAACCCTTTTAAACGTAATAGCAGAATCAATAAATATTCCCGTACAGCTCGGCGCCTCTTTATCCGGTGACGGAAAACAATTAAAAAGGAGATTAATTCTGATGCTAAATGTTAAGAACCTGAGCAAAAAAACCATTTTTCTATCCATTACAGCGGTATTTGCGGTAGCTGTAATCAGCACATCCGCTGCGGTATGGGCATCAGGCAATACGCCCAAGGTAGCTGAGGATAAAATGGCCAACGCCGAAAACCACACGGCCAACTCATCAGCGGAACCGGTGCCTTCTATCGCTCCATCTGAGACAGCTAGTGATAATCAACCAGCCGTTACGGAACCCATTCCTGTTCCTTCTGTCGCTCCAGTTGACGAGGCTAGTGAAAGTCAAGCAGCCGTAACAGAGCCCGCTCTTGTTCCTTTCACTGCTCCATCTGCGGCAGCTAGTGATAATCAACCAGCCGTTGCGGAACCCATTCCTGTTCCTTCTATAGCTCCAGCTGAAGCAGTAGTTAAATAGTCTCCAGTAAAATAGAGGCTCATTGTGAAGGGGTTGTCCCGAAAGGGTTTTAATCTGCGGTGAACATCCCCATTGAGCTCGGCAGAATTCATTTTACGAAAAAAAGCGCAGGTTTTAAGGCGGAATTAGCCCGAAACCTGCGCTTTTTGCAGTTTTTTTGTCCACCTATGGAAATTCATTATGGTCGGTGAACAAGGAAAAGGCTTCGCTGTCGTTGCCTCAGAGGTGCGCAAGCTCGCCGAACAGACTCAGCATGCGGCTGAACAGGTCAGCGGGCTGATTGATGGGGTTAGACATGATACTGCTGAGGCTGCCGCAGCAGGCAGACCCATTCGCTAGCAGTGAAAGCACCTCTATGCTCGCAGAAAACCCACCTTTAGACTAAATAGCCAGGGTGGGTTTTCTGCGAGCATGCACAATCGTTTCTTTTCGTATGAGGATAATACTTGAAAAGAGATGAATCATCTGGATTTATTAATCTATCACCTGAGCCAATTCGAATAAATTCCCCCACGGATCGGTGAAAAATGCGAGGCGGCGATGGATGGCCTCCAAGTTAAAGGGCACCCCGATGATGGTGACCCCTTTTGAATCCAAATACGCAATCGCTTCATCCACGTCGTTCACGGTCATGCAGAGGTGATGGTGACCAGCTTTATACATACTGCTGTTAATATCATGGTAAATGGGCGCGTCATTTACCTCTCCGTCTCCAATGATCTCAAAGTAAAAGGAGTCGTCATGGGGCGGAGCGACATAAGCAAGGTGCAGGTCTCCAAACGGCCATTCTTGAATGACACGGAAGCCCAGCTTCTCCACGTACCAGCTCTTTGCAGCCTCGTAGTCTGGCACACGGATGGCGATATGATGACCTTTCAGTGACGCGATAGGGGTGGCAGCAGAATCCTGCCGAAGGTTAGAGTCATGCATGTTTTTTCCTCCTTGGATTTTATAGGACTAGACTTCGTCTGGTTGACATGTATAAATGTACCAGATGAATACACACTATACTTTGTTCGGAGGTCCAAATCCGTTGTTCATTCAGCTCAAGGTTAAGATCATCAGAACTTTAGCGGTTGTTTGAGTGCGGAAGGTGGGATTCCAAATCTCAGCTTAAACACTTTGGAGAAGTGTGAGACGTTCTCAAAACCCGTTGAGAAGCAAATTTCAGTTACGGATAAGGACGAATGGATTAGCATTTCTTGTGCTTTATCCAATCGGCGATTTCGTATCCACTGGAGCGGAGAAGTATTATAGATCGCTTTAAAATCACGTTTGAAGGAGGATAGGCTTCGGCCAGATAAGTAGGCGAGATCATGCAAGGTTACGGGATTTGTGATATTCGCATCAACGACGTCCTTGATGCTTTTTCGTTCTTGGCGCTTAATCTGAGCAAGCTCAGACAGGAAAATATCATTTCTATCGGCTATGCCAAATAATAATTCTAATAACTTCACCTTAACCAACCCATCTCTAATCCGTTCCGGTTCATTGAAATACGGTTTCAATGATTCCAGATAGCTGAAGAGTCTATCATCAATCGTATGTACAGATACCGGAGCCGGTGTCCTAGATGCTGAAGTAGGAGTATAATCCGCTAGTTTCATAAACTCGTTAATTAATTCGTCTTTTAAGAAGAACATCATATAGTTGAGTACATAATCGAAGTTCGGTTCCCCGCTTTTTTCATATTGGAACGCAATGGATTTATGGATCAGCACCATTTCATGCTTGTTCACCGTATGCACCTCGGTTCCAAACCGTACGGTATACATCCCTTCCATTACGAATAAGAGCATATGGTCTTCTAGAAACAACGTGCCAGTGGCGCCTTCTGTACGTGTGCAAGATTCAATGGCAGACAGTCCATTCATTCTCAATATTCTTTGTTGATGGGTTGGTGTTTTGATTAGAATCCGGGGTATTTTTGTCAATTTACTCAAGGGTACAGCCAATGGACATGACTCCTTAGGAATTATATTTGTAGACTATACTTAACTTAGATATAAGTTTCGTTCGAAGAGGCTCACTTCATGTGATTTCTACGGGATTACTTTTATGAAAACAATGACATGCTGCTGATTAAAGCTGTTCAATCATCTTGTGACAACATGGTTAGAAACGTTTATTCTACCATGCTAATTCTTATTGATAAAGCCTTTACATCAGTTCCAAAAATATAGTTTTGCCAAGAGCAACAAACCTTTATTAAGAAATCCGTCTGTAGCATTCGCTAAGAATTTAACGGCTTCCGTAGGAGCCGTTGACAATACTAAGACTTCCGGGGAGGTTGCGTTATTACTTGTAGTTACAGACAGCAAGGTCAATCGTACAGTTGATAACTATTATGGAATAAACTTCAAACATTTTATGAAGTTATTTTCAAAGTTGGACGAGCTTTCCGCAGGCGAAAAGATCCCAATATACTGCTCAGGTATTACCGATAATGATCCGCCTAAAGAAGTTGTCCCTATTACAGATGAAGATGGTTACCAAGTAATAAATAAAAAAGGAAAAATGGAAACAAAGTCTTATGAGGTTTTCCCCACTTATCGTTATCCAATAGCTGGGGCTAATCCAGGCTGACAATTCGGTGCCGAGGCACTTCGAAAAGTCGGCCTTTTTATTGATTTACTTTGTTGAGTTAATCGGCACGTTATCATAATCGCCAAACCTCATCCCGTCAAGAGATAATTTGCAAATGAGCGACATAACGTGGAATCCCCCTTTATTCTTTTGAAATAGGAATGAATTTCCGAGTATGAAGAGCGATATCGCTTTTTTCATTTCATCCTTTTTCACGTAAAATTTTCTTCAGGTCATTAGGGAGATAAGGGATCTACACACAAAGAACAGGAAAGGAAGAGTTACATGAACAGGGTAGAAAAAATCAGATTTACACTCCTTTACAATGAAGCGCCTGAAGCAGATTGTTACGGGTACATGGAGTTGAATCGGGATGGCACTATGATTGCGCTCTACAATAAGTATGGCGAGGAAATCGACATGAATGGTGGACATGAATTTGTCAGGGTAGGGACACTGGGCAAATTCGATGATGAAGACCGCGATAATTTCTATTCCTTGTTAGAAAGTGATGGTGTAGGATAATCTGCACGCCAGACTGGCGAATCGGTGTCAATGCATTACGAAAGGACATAACACAATGAATATTCGGGAGGTAGAAGATGAACAAACGCGTTCAAGAGGCAAGTGGAATAAAGAGAGGACCGATGTTAACCGCGCTGCTCATCGGTGCATTTGTTGCGTTTCTTAACGAAAATTTGCTTGCCAACGCGCTTCCTGGATTGATGCGGGAATTCAACGTTGCTGCCGCGACCATACAGTGGTTATCGACGGGCTATATGCTCGTTATCGGCGTACTGGTGCCAGTGACCGCATTATTGCAGCAATGGTTCACCACACGCCAGATGTTTATGTCTGCGATGGCATTATTTTTAGCCGGCACCTGCTTGTGTGCAGTATCCCCGGGATTCGGATTGTTGCTGATGGGCAGGGTTGTTCAGGCTTGCGGGACAGGATTATTGGTTCCACTCATGATGAATACGATTCTCGCCCTCTATCCTTCAGAACGCCGGGGTTCCGCCATGGGTCTCATGGGGCTGGTCATTATGGTCGCCCCTGTCATCGGGCCGGCTTTGTCGGGGTTGATCATCGATACCTTTCACTGGCGATGGCTGTTCTACATGGTCATTCCTGTCGCCCTGTTTTCAATTATTTATGCAAGCTTTTACTTGAAAAATGTAACAGAACTGACCAAGCCAAGGGTCGATCTTTTATCCATTGTGATGTCAACCGTCGGTTTCGGTTGCGTCACCTACGGCTTCAGCCAAACCAGTGTCTGGGCCGAGCCTGAGGGTTACGGGTTGCTTGCCATAGGAAGCCTCTTCTTGCTCTTGCTTGTATGGCGGCAGCTCAGGATTAAAGAGCCGTTGCTCGATCTTTCCGTATTCCGGCATCCCACTTTTTCTCTAGTTGCAATATTGGTTGTAATCCTGATGATGGTTCTATTTGCCACAACGACATTGCTGCCAATCTATTTGCAGGATGTGATGCAGTTGACAGCCTTCGCAACAGGTTTACTTCTGATGCCAGGTTGCATCTTGAACGGCATGATGATGCCAGTGTCAGGGAAATTATTCGATAAATTCGGACCGCGATTTGTCATTTTGCCCGGACTGTTCTTGATCGCCATAGCGTTGTGGCTGTTTGCCAGCATCGACAGTGATACAACGCGAGGTTCCGTTCTGTTCAATCATGTCCTCTTATTCTTAGGCATATCGTTTGTCGTCATGCCGGCTCAGACGGCAGGATTGAATCAACTTCCGCGGCACCTGGTCCCCCATGGCACAACCATATACAACACGCTCCAACAGATTGCAGGGGGAATTGGCATCGCATTGTTCGTCGGCATCATGTCGTCTGGAGCCAATCGTTATCTCCACCATTCGCTCGATCCTACTGCAATGCTGGAGAAGACACAGAGCATGGTCGCCGGTGTGCAAACGGTTTTTTGGATCGAATTTATTCTCGTCGTCCTTGTTTTGGTAATAAGCTGGTTTATAAAAAAGCTGCCTGAACATCATGAAAGTGATTCATTACAAGCACAGATCGAATCATAAGTTCACAGCCTAAAAACAACGAATAGGGGTGAACCCGGATACCCGGGTTCACCCTCCCTATACAGCTTACAACCTAGCAATTATTCATTTAATGAATTTCAAATGAAGCAGCAGCGCTTTGATGACAACTTCCGATTTGGCGCGAGTCGCATTTTGCAAATGGTTGAATTTATCCTTCGTATCACCTTTGAATTTGGACAATTGGCAAATTCAATAGCACTGGAAATCATTACTGCCATAGTTACGGCATCGTTTTCTCATGATTCTTTAATTGCATCACCAGACGTTGCGTCAAGCTCAAGCTTTGTTCGGCGAGACTGATGCTTCGGGGAAAAATCACTCTACTCCGGTTTAATCGCCATCACTCTTAATCGTTTATAATCCGCATACCATGAGCCGTCATGAAACAATTCGTTGCGGGCTTTAGCAGCTATTTTCGAACAAACGGCAGTCCGCTCCTCTTCAAAAAGTGCCTTGAAGAAATTGTCGGCGAAGCCCCTCAGCCAATGATTCAAGCCTTGCTCATTGTCCTTGATCTTTGTCGGTCGATCGAAGTGAGCCGCATAGGTGACGCGGAAGCCCTGCTGTTCCAACAATGCGCTGTATTCGGCGATGCTTGGGAAATACCAGGGATTCAGCTTGCCAGCATCCATGCCGAATTCCTCATGCAGCACCTCGCCAATGGCCTGAACGATCGTTTCCACATTTCCTTTCCCGCCAAACTCTGCAACAAACCTGCCACCAGGGCTTAAACTATTCCATACACCTGTCAGTACCGCCCCCGGGTTCTTCATCCAATGCAGCGCTGCGTTGGAAAAGACGGCATCGAACGTAGAATTTACGGTGAAATGTTCGCCATCACCAACAAAAAATTGGATTTTGGGATATTTGTGCTGCGCCTGCTCGATCATTGCCTCTGATAAATCCATCCCTGTAACATGTGCGCCAGCTTGACTAATTTCATGTGCCAAATCTCCGGTTCCGCAGCCCAAATCAAAGATTTTTTCATCCTTCATCGGATTCAAAAGCCGAACAACATCCTTGCCCAATTCAGATACAAATCCAAGATTGCGGTCATAATGATCAGATTGCCAAACTTGATTGGAACTCATGAAATCATCTCCCAACTTTTAGGTTAGGGATAGTATGGCATAGAGCCATTTATAAGTTAAATATATTAAATCTATATACATTATAGTTACAAACTATATACACCTATACATAAAACTCTAACCCCTTATCGTTTTGCTAGGCACAATACCGAACTTCTTCTTAAAGCATTTGCTGAAATAGTAGGGATCGGTATATCCCACCTTCATGGACACATCCACAACCTTCAATGACATCAATCCGTCGGAGGATACACCATTCAGCAGCTCAATGGCTTTATCCAGACGAATATTGGTCAAATATTCGGTAAAGGATTGACCCTTCTCTTTTTTGAAAATATGACTCAGATAGCTCGGATTGACCGCCAGGCTGCGTGCAGCCTCCTGCAAATTGACATTCTCGTTGGAATAGTTGGCAATTACGTAGTCTACCGCCTTGGTCACAATATCTGAATTTTTACTGCGAGGAAGCTGTTTCTCTATTTCCACAAACACCATTTCTCGGAAAAATGTCTCCAGCCATTGCTGCAAGGCAGCTACCGTCTCCAAAATATGCATTTGGCGGAAGAGTGGATGCCTTTCCGTTAGCCAGTCCGGAGGGAGAGAACCTCCCCGTTCAAGAATAGCTGCGCTGCCTAGCGATACACACTCCATCAGCACAAACTGGGCTATCTCCTTGCTCGCCCTGCTTTCCATTAGATGATCGCAAGCACGCCGAATGAGCTCAGTAACGGTATCCTGCTGTTTCTGACGGAGCGCGGTCAACCACTCAGAGCGAGCGATCGGCAGCGAAAAAACAGCGTCCTCTGCCCCCGCATGCTCCTGAGCATAAGCAATGACCTGATTGCCGCCTTGTGTGAACTTATATTTGAGCAGGTACAGCGCTTCCGAATAGGACAAGTAAACTTGGCTAATGCTCTCGTAGCTTTGTCCCAGCCCAAATGTGACGAATAGATGCATTTTCTGATCGATAAAAATACGTGACTGCTCGCATAAGTCGAAAAGCGCAGCATCACTATGTTCAGACAGGCTTGCCAATACGGCAATCTGATTTTTTTCTATATTAATAAATGTGCAATCAACGCCCGCAGATCCCAACGTTTCCTGCACAATATTTTGTACGGCAAACCGCCAAAGCTGCCGCTCCTGTTCCTTGGCAAATCGGGTATTGAGCTCGTCGAGCTCCACGATAATGACCGCATAAGAAGAGAACGCCAGATTAAGTCCATAATAACGAGCTTGCTCGCTTAGCGTTTCTGAACTAACCGTCGGCTCATGCAGCAGGAATTGCCTAATAAAGTGGTCCTTCAATATGGGCTTGGTCTGATCAAGCTGCTGCTTTAATTCGCCCATCGATCGTGAAAACTCATTTTCCTCACACAGCTCATCATGTACAGCGGCCAGCGCCTTGGTGAGCTCGTCCTCGTCAATAGGTTTAAGCAGATAATAGGAAGCGCCAAAACTGATAGCCGCACGGGCGTACTCAAAAACATCATAGCTTGTAATAAAGATGATCTTGGTATTTATATACTCGGATCGCAGCGATTCGACAAAGTCCAGACCAGACATGCCGGGCATATTAATGTCAGCGATAATGAGATCATAGTTCTCCTGCCGCGCCAGCTTGAGTGCTTGGGTCCCGTTCTCGGCCTCATGCTTAATGCGGAAGCCCAGTGCTTCCCAATCGATTAATTGTATAAGCAGCTGACGGAAATAATACTCATCATCTACAATTAGAACTTGATATAATTGCTTCTTCATAACTGAGACGCCCCCCTTTCCTCAAGCTCCCCCCTGCTGGCCGCAAGAGGAACTCGCAATTCTGCTTGAACACCCTCTCCGAGGGTCGAGGTAATGGAGAGCCCATAATTCTCTCCATAAAGCAGGAGAATCCGCTCTTGTACGCTGCCGATGCCAAAGCTGTCCAAGTCATGATGTTCCCCATCCTTTTCCTTGCCTAGCCAAATCCGGTTCAGCTGCTCTGCGCTCATGCCGCTCCCGTTATCTCTAACGGTGAAAATAAGCAGCTGCCTGCCGTTTTCCTCCGTTTTCCTCCCCGTAATCGAGCATAAAGCTCCTTCATGCTTATCCCTCAGACCGTGCTGAATCGCATTCTCAACTAGCGGCTGCAGAAGCATATTGGCAATCCAGCAGCTCTCAATCGCTTCATCCATTTCAATGCGATAATCAATGTAGCTGTAACGAACCTTTTGAATATAAAGATAACTCTCCAGATGCTTGCGCTCCTGAGAGACCGGAATTAGCTCTTGCCCATTATTAAGCGAGGTGCGATAGAAATCTCCCATCGCCTTCACTACCCGACTGACATCTCGCGCATTTACCATGAGTGCCATGGATCTGACCATTTCGAGTGTATTGTACATAAAATGGGGCTTGATCTGTGAATATAGCAGCCGCAATCCAAGCAGCCTTTTTTGGCGCCCCTCTTGATTGATCGTCTGCAGCAGATCTTGAATTTGCCCAATCATTTCATTAAATTTGTGAGCCACCCTGCCAATCTCATCATTATTCGAAACGACAGCCCGTGCATCCAGATTGCCTTCGCTTACCGCTTTTATCGTTCGGCTCAGTTGGATAATGGGTCTGGTAATCCAACGGGAAAATACAGCCGAAAGAGCGAACGCAATCAGCAGCCCCGCGACGCCAAAACCAACAATGAACAGGGTGATTTTCCATTGATCCTTCATAAGGGTTTGAGTAGGAACAGCGTATACAATCTTCCAGTCATTCTGCTCCATCTCCATCGATGAGATGATCAATCGCCCTTCGTTCGCGTATACCTCATCGTATACTGATTTGTGAAGCAGCTCTGGATCATTAGCGGAAATAATCGTTCCGGCAGCATTGGTTATCATCATTTTACTGTCGAGATGCTCCTCGTCCCGACCATACAATTGGGACAGCTTTCGCTCGTCGATATTGATGAAAATAAACCCGGTGGTCATGCCGTCGTCTATATCAATGATGCGTCTGCCTACCGCCATTACATTTACTTTTTCAGCGTTAACGAGGAAGGGGCTTTCAAAGGTTTCAATCCAGACAGGCGAACCTGCAGCCGCTATCATCTGCTCCTTCGGATACAGGTCGGCTGCATTAGCCCCTACATTGGTCAAGTTCTCTGAATAGTAGAGCTTATCACTCTTAATGGATTGAATTATAACGGAATTAATATAGGGATTGGACTCCACAAGCGAATTGAGACTGGCGTACAGCAGCTGGATATTTTCAATCTCATGCCACTGGGCCATTCTATTGCTTTTCAGAACCGACTGATAGGTCTTGTTCACAATGGCGAGCTTGGAATAGTTCTCAATATCGTTAAATAAGGTGCTAATCGTATTCGATATAAGCGAAACCTTGTATTGAGAGCTGCTTGCCGCTCTTTCTACCGCCTGCTGCTTGGTCATATGATACAGCGTAATAGTCAACAGCAGGACACTAGGAAAAATAACCAATAGATTGATGATCAGCATCTTGCTGCGAATTCCCATATTGTGTAGTTTTCTGATCCCATTCATGAATATCCCTCCGTCAGTCGACTCCTTAGATGCTAGAGAATGTCCCCATTATACCAGCCAGCATCAGAGAGAGGAGAAAAACTTATTTCAGGATAGACCCGGCGGTGAAGCTCTTTTCTAATTGTTCACTGAAAAATAAATAGATAATGACTAGCGGAATCGTTGAAATAAACATTGCCGCACATAACGGCCCCCACTCTACGCTGTATTCGCCGCTGAAGTTCATGAGTCCTAGAGGCAGAGTACGAAGTGAGGATTTCTGAATAAACGTTACGGCCATCAGCAGTTCATTCCATACGTTGAGAAAAACAAAGATTCCTACGGATGCTAAAGCCGGTCTCAGCAATGGCAGAACGACATGGAAGAAGGCGCGGATAACGCCATATCCATCGATGAACGCCGCCTCCTCAAGCTCCTTGGGAAGTCCACGCAGAAAACTCGACAATATGAAAATCGCAATGGGTATATTAACCGTTATATACGGCAATATAATCGCAAGCTGAGATTTCAACAAACCAAGGTCTCTAAGCAGCGTAAATAACGGTACTAGTGTCGCATGGACGGGAACCATAACCCCTGACAAAATGATGATGGACAATAGTCCGCTCCACCTGAATCTCATTCGAGTCAAGGCATAGGCCATCATGGAACCGAGCATAAGTACAACGATTACAGTGATAGT
Organism: Paenibacillus sp. Leaf72; assembly: GCF_001422685.1. NCBI lineage: Bacteria > Bacillati > Bacillota > Bacilli > Caryophanales > Paenibacillaceae > Paenibacillus > Paenibacillus sp. Leaf72. The sequence goes on from NZ_LMLV01000001.1 coordinate 1,734,519, forward strand.
TGTGACAATTACGCTGTTAAAGAAATAATCGCCAATCTCTCCTTGGACCCAGGCGTCCACATAATTTTGAAATTGCCAGGTCTCGGGCAGACTGAAGGCGGAATTGCTCTGAATTTCTTTATTGTTCTTGAATGAGATAAGCACCAGCCATACCAGAGGAATGAGCTGCAGCAGGCCGATGACAGACATAAAAGCGTATAGCCCTATTTTTTTCAAACTTTTTGGACGAATCATTTTTGACGGCTGCTCAGGAAGGTGTAAGGGATGATTGCTTGCTAATTGTTTTTGCATTGGTGCCACTCCTCTACGAATACACTGTATTTCTCGACATCAACTTGTTAATCACCCAGGAGATCAGCAGACATTGTACGACCAGATAAACAGCCAGCGTACTGCCATAACCAAAGTTCATTTTCAGGAAGGCCTCCTGAAACATCCGTACAGCAACAACAGTCGAACTGTTGTCCGGCCCGCCTCCGGTCATGACATAGACTTGCTCGAATACCTTCAATGAGCCGACAACCGCCAATACGACATCCACCTTCAGCACATCGGACAGAAGGGGGAGCGTAATGTGTCGAACGGACTTCCAGCCTGTTGCTCCATCCAACCGGGCAGCCTCATAAATATGATCAGGTATGCTCTGAATACCCGCGAACATAATAAGCATGTGATAACCGATAAATTGCCAAACAAGAACGAAAACCACTGACAGCAAGGAGGTCTTCGTATCTCCCAGCCATAGCTGGGTCATTGATTCTAGCCCAATGGAGCGCAAGAAAGCATTAAGCAGCCCGATGGCAGGATCGTATATTTTGCTCCAGAGCAAGCTAACCATTGTAGTGGACATAATGACCGGGAAAAAGTACACATTACGAAACCATTTGCTGCCCTTGATTTTACGAGATACGAGCATGGCCAGAATAAAAGCAGCAGGCAACTGAAAGATCAGAGAGAACAGCACGAAGACAAAGCCGTTTTGCACAGCTGGATAGAAATTGGGGTCACTGGTAAACATTTTGACATAGTTGTCGAACCCGATAAATTTCATCGGTTGTATGCCATCCCATTCATGCAAACTAAAGAAGACCGTTCGGCAGATAGGATATAAAAAGAAAACAGAAAATAAGGTCAAGCCGGGCAGCAGAAACAATGCCAATACCCAGCGGTTTGATAAAGCCTTCTCCATGCGGGATTCCTCCTAACGCTAGCTGCGATTTACGATAAAAAGAAGAGGCACCTATTCATTACAGTGCCCCGTCCCTTCATTATTGTTGTTTCATGATTTTGTCCATCATCTGCACAAATTCACTTGATGGCAGGGAGCCAGTAAAGAGCTTCTGATTCAGATCCCGGTTCTCCTCATTGACGGCTGCCGGTACCGTATTGCCCCAGAACGTTTGGATAAAAGAATATTCGCTGTAATCTTTCAAATATTGCGCGTAAGCCTCATTAACCTCGCCCTCCGGCTTCACTGCGGTTTCCGCATAGGTTGCTTGTCCCAGCTTGGCAAGCGATTCATTCACCTTAAGCGAATAACGGACGGCAAATTCCTTGGACAGCTCAAGCTGCTTGGAATTAGCATTAACGTACAGACCATATGGAGCGGTGCTTTTCTCACCCATATTGGACGAGAATGGATCAGCTTCTGCGCCCGTTTTAGGGAATTTCACGTAGCCGAGGTCATCGCCAAGAGCCGGGATCGCCTTCGTAAAGATCCAAGAACCATTAACAATCATCAAAGCTTTGCCGCCATAGAACAACTCACGCGCCTCCAGGTCACTGTTGCCGAGAAACCCGGATTGGAATGCATTGGCATTGACCAACTCGATAATTTTGTCCGCCGCGTCTACAAACGGCTTGTCTGAAAAGCTCATTTCACCATTCTGAGCCTTCGTATAGGCATCCTTATCCTCACGCAGCACGAGCAGATTGTAGATGATTTCACCCGGCCAGCGATCTTTGCCTCCCAGCGTGATCGGGGTAATCCCCTTGTCATTCGCTATTTTGATGACATTCATCAGCTCATCCCACGTAGTCGGGGCCTTTAAGCCTAGTTCATTCATCAGCTTCTTGTTGTAAGCCAGCAGATAGGATTGATCAGGGCGATAAGGCAGGGAATAGATGTTTCCATCCGCTTCCTTAATCAACATGCCATCGTTAAAGCTTCCTTCCAGTCCTGTACTCTGCAATGTATCGTTGAGCGGAGCAGCCATCTTTGAATTAAGGATGCTTTCTCTCTCTGATTTGCCTGCATATTGAGCAAAAACATCCGGCAGCTCGTTAGCTGATATAGCAACCTTTATTTTCGTTTTGTATGTTTCCGGATTTATGAATTCATAATTCAGCTTAATCTTCATTTCTTCAGCGATTTCTTCAGCTACGGGCTTTAGATAATCATCCGTATTAAACATCCACAGCGTTAACGAGCCGCCGTCCTTCGCCGAATTGCCATTCGTACCTGGCGTTACTGTATTGTCATTTGTACTACCGCATCCGGACAATACAAGCGAAGCCCCTATGCCAATGGATAGCAAGGATGTGATAAAGCGCTTTCTACGATTCATTTTAAATCCCCCTCTTTATGTCTTCTTGTTGTCGCTTACAGGTTTTATTATAGAGATAAATGGTCGTTTGCTTAATGGAATTCCTTTAGGCACACCCGTAAATATATTAGCCATTTGGCAATCACGGTAAAATTCCCAAAGTTATTTCTTGTATCTTACTATTCGTTTATTTCTCCACCTGATACTAATAGAAGTACATCGAACGGCCGCATGGTCACAGCGCCCTGCAGCACCTTGCCCGACAGCAGATCGCGCATCGTCTGACGGATTACGACAGTTTGGCTGGTATGCGCATAGTTGAGTAGAAACCAAGTATCTTGCTCACTGTCAATCCGCTGTCTGCGGTGCAGCTCAACCTGCTCCGGCAGCTCCATTAACTCTGCCGCGGGAGAGGACAGCCCTGATAAAGTCAGCAGCTTCGTCGCCGCAATCTCAGTAAATGCCGCGCCAAAATAATAAACGGTTCCCTTGCCCAGCGTATTTCGGGAAACTGCGACACTTCCCTCATAATAGCTTCCACCACTATAATGGCCTACGCTTTGCGCCGAATCTGATGTGATGCGGAGTATATCATTAAATTCCGGTGCTTGTACGGATAGCTGGGTGCCTCCATCTTCCTCGAACGTAATATCTGGTGTTGCTTGATACGGGCCTATACGGGTGAAATCCTCGACTTCAATACCGCACAGATCGACAAGCGGGCCCGGCAATGGCTCCATGCGGCAGTGGCCGTTCTCATCTTTATAGCCGCTGCGGCAGCCGAATATAACCGTACCGCCTTGTTTTGCATAAGCTTCTAGAAGCTTGGCGTGGGCTGTGGTGATGAGCGTCGCATGCGGATACACCAGCAGCTTGTAAGAGCACAGATCCTCCAGCGTCGTTTCCTCATCAAGGTAGAGCGCATTGGTTGGAATATGAGCGCGAACGCAGGCTTTGTACCATTCGAGCAAGCTGTACCTCTCCAGCGGCCCATGCCAGCTGTCCAACTCGCCATCCCATTCATTGTCGTAGTTTTTGATTATGGCGACTTCTGCCAGATAACGCTGTCCTACGATTTGGCTGCCAACCAACTGCAATTCCTTGCCCACGAGAGCGGCTTCCCGCACTTTACGGTTGTCGTGATTAGAATAGTCGTTGATGCCATGCCAGTACATCTCGGTGCCGATGGACGCCGTACGCCAGCGGAAATACAGCACCATATCTGCTCCGTGAGCTATGGACTGATACGTCCAAAGCCGCATCTGCCCTGGCAGAGGGGCTGGCGTTTCCAGCCGGGTAAACCAGCCGCATGCGCCCGACTGTTGCTCCATTACGCAGAAGTGTGGCGAAATGCTGCGCACGACACTGAGGTTCCAGCTCCATTTTTGATCCAGCAGAGGACGATCCCCGGAATCGGGCATAATGGTGCTAATATTGGGATATGAATCATAGGACATAAAATCAAGCGATGTCCGTGTCAGCTTATGGTTGTCCAGATGTCCAAATATTCCGTTATGCGTGACCCACTGGTAGCTTGGCACGATGTCCCTAATGATATCCGCCTGCATACGGCAATAGGAGATGGCGCTATCTGAGAAAAAACGCTTTTCATCTAGTGATTGATGCGGGTTAGGGGCATTAGACACCGTTGGACGAGTTAGGTGCACCTGCTCCCAATCGCTGTAGGTCTGATTCCAGAAGACCGCTCCCCAAGCATGATTCAATTGTTCCAAAGTGCCGTACTTTTCCTGCAGCCAGCTTCGGAATGCAATATGATCGGCTTGCGAATAAAACACGTTCATTTCACAATTCAGCTCATTATCAATCTGCCAGCCGATTACAGCAGGGTGATCCTTGTAATGCTCAGCCATTTGCCGAGCGATACGAGCTGCCAGCTTTCTATAAACAGGAGAGTTATATGTGAAATGCCTTCGTTGGCCATGCTGGTATACCATGCCATTTTGAGCAGCGTTAAGTGTTTCAGGATACTTGGTAGTCAGCCAAGCAGGAGGCGTTGCGGTAGGCGTGCCCAAAATGACCTTAAGCCCGTGCTTATGCGCAGCCGCAATAGCCCGGTCGAACAGGTCAAAGTGAAACTCTCCTTCCGACGGCTCAAAGATCGACCACGCGAATTCGGCAACGCGAATAATCGTAAAGCCGCATTCACGCATACGTCTGTAGTCGTCCTCCCACAATTCCTCCGCCCAATGCTCCGGATAGTAACAAACTCCCAATTGAAACTGCTTAGTAAGCTTAGTCATTAAATTCTGTTCCTCTCCTGAAAACGTGAAATATGGTTAAACTCTGGTTCAAGTCGCTCGTACAGCCGCGTGTAGATAGCGAACAGTTCACTATAAATAGCGTGGCGATCAAGGCATGGTTCATGGCGACCCGCAATATGAATCCAGTCTCTAGCCTCATCCATGGATGAGATGTGTCCTAGTGCTTGCATAGCTACGATAGCTGCCCCCAATGCAGAAGCCTCGTGACTTTCTGGAACAAGCAGTTCTCGTCCCAGCATGTCCGAAAGCATTTGCCTCCATATCGGTGATTTGGCAAAGCCTCCAGAAGCGCGGATTTCCCGAGCTGGCCCCGCAATCTCCTGCAGCGCCTCCCCAACGGATAAAATGCTGTAGATTACACCCTCTAATCCGGCTCGAATCAGATGCTCCCGCTTATGCTGCAGGTTAAGGCCGAAGAAAACACCGCGCGCCGAAGCGTTCCAGTACGGAGCTCGCTCGCCAGAGAGAAAGGGTAGGAGAAGCAGACCGTCAGCACCAGAGGAGACACGATCAGCGCTCTGAATCATCAGCTCATATATATCTGCGCCAAGACGGGCTGCCTCCTCCCATTCCGCTGATGCCAGCTTATCCCGCAGCCAGTTGAGAACAATACCGCCGTTGCTGGTTGCACCGCCGATTACCCAGCGCTGCTCGTTCAATGCATAGCAGAAGGTGCGTCCGAACGAATCTGTTATCGCCGTGTCGGACATCATGCGAATGGCGCCGCTCGTTCCGATCGTTACGGCTAGCTCCCCGGCTCCAATAGCTCCTACACCAAGATTGGCCAAAACACCATCGCTGGCTCCGATAACAAAAGGAGTATCCATGCTTATGCCCATACGCTCGGCCCAGATGGGGTTCAAGCCGTTCAATATTTCTGTCGTTGGCACAAGAACTGGCAACTGCTCCTCTCGAATACCCAGAAGCTCCAGTACATCTTCGTCCCAACCAAACTTTTGCAAATTGAACAAGCCGGTAGCTGATGCAAGAGAGCAGTCCATGACGAAGCGATCAAATAATCGAAACAGAATGTACTCCTTAATGCCGATAAACTTTCCTGCTTGTTCGTAGCAGCTCGGGTCCTCCTCCTTCAACCAGAGAATCTTGGATAGGGGAGACATGGGATGCATAGGGGTTCCGGTTCGCAGGTAAATCTGTTCCCCTTCCAGCTCTTCCTTCAATCGCTTGACTTGCCCGGTGCTGCGATTATCTGCCCATATCATGCTTCGAGTTATCGGTTTATTAGAGCGATCCAGAACAATCAATGAATGCATAGCTGAGCTAATGCCAATGCCAATCAGCTCATTCGCTGCTGCTCCCGATCGGCGCATTACTTCTCTAATCGCTGTGATAGTCGCTTGAAACAAGCTTTCAGGATCTTGCTCTACCCATAAAGAACGGGGATAAATGAGCGGGTAATCCACTGAATGAATACCGCGTATGCGTCCTTGGGGACCGAAGGCGACAGCCTTCGTACTTGTTGTACCAATATCGAGCCCTATTATAATTTCGTTATCGAGCAAATTAAGCCCACCTTTGCATGTACAGAATACTGCGGCTTTCATCGAACAGCTCATAAGGTTTCTTATTACAAACTTGCCTATTAGCCTAACTGGTATTAACGGTCAGACTAGATTATAGCGAAGAGCGCCCTTTTGATGAATGGAATTATTTTGGGTGCCATTCGCAAATATTTTTGCAAGCCGTCTATTTGAAACAGCACTAAAAGAGCTTGTTCGTCCCGTGAAGAACGATCAAGCTCTCTTAGTGCTAACTCAAAATCCTACTGCTTTAGGCCTCGCTTACTCCAAAAGCCCCCAAATTCCATCAGGCAGCCACAGCTTCCTCACAATCAGGCATACGATGAGCACGGCAGCGCCTAAAATAATATTTTTGGTTACTTTATTCATGGCCGTTCCTCCTTTTTATTTATCGAACCGTTTTTTTCCGTACACCAGCAAGCACAGCGCCCCTGACAGAACCGTCCACATCATCAGGCTAAGAAGATTTCCGCCCATTTCCGAAAGCCCCCCATTTTGATGAAGCTCTAATATGGCCACGACAAATTGCTGCGAGGGAAGCACATTAATGATATTCATTAGGGCAGGCATATCCAAAGTCGGAACAAATATCGGTCCAAAAATAAACAGCAGCAGCAGTGGAAGGCCTACAATCGAAGATTCCGATGCCGTTCGTGCGATGAGGCCTATAATCGTACCCAATGCCATAAAAATAAGCAGCAGCAATACCGCCAATACTGTCAAAAAGAACAGATTCACATCGGGCACACCGGAAATCGCCAAGCAGGCCGCGATGACAATTAGAGCAAACAGCGTCGTTGTCGCGCTTTTCCCCGCAAGCACCTCCAGCTTTGTAGCAGGCGACAGCATGAGGGAGCGCAAGGTGTTCTTCTCCTTCTCTTCGGCAATCATATTCGCCTGAACAAAGGCTCCTGTTATGGAGATGGCAACTAGTATAGGAATGGAAAGAAACGTCAGGTCGCTCGGATCATTTTCTTTTTGTTTAAATAAAAGGGCTAGCAGTACGGGCATTCCCGCATTTAATAAAATTTGCGGATTGCGAATCGCATCCTTCCATTCTTTTTTGACCATGGCCCTGAAGCGGCGTATGGAAAACGTCATTCCAGTCCCCTCCCCGTCAATTTCACAAAAATATCCCCCAGCGTAGGCTCATTGGAATGAATGGCTAACAGTTCTTCTCTTCTTATTAAGTCCCGTATGAAGCCCGCTCCCACCTCATCCTGCTGAACAATCTGCTTCCCGAGCGGCGTAGTCACGGTAATGGAACGGTCACCATAGCGAAGGCGCAGAGCCTGCGGCGTGTCGAGAACCGAGATTTCTCCATTATTCAGAAAGGCTACGCGATCGCAAAGCATTTCCGCTTCCTGCATATTGTGGGTTGTCAAAAAAATCGTCGTTCCCCGGCGGTTCATTTCACGCAGCGTTTTCTGAATACGCTCGCTATTCACAGGGTCCAAGGCGGATGTGGGCTCATCAAGAAAAAGAATGTCCGGCTCATGCAAAATCGTTCTTGCCAGCGTCACCCGCTGCTTCATCCCTTTCGAGAGCCGTCCGACCAGCGTATGCTTGTCGCCGATTAAATTAACCGCATCAAGAACGGTTTCAATTCTTCGTTCGGGCACACCATACAAGCAGCAAAACAAAGCCAGATTGTCATACACGCTAAGACGCTCATAAGTGCCGCTATTATCCGTAAGCACACCTATTCTGCCCAGAAACTCGGAGGGTCGGCTTCGTGCAGGATCGCTCCCCAGCACCTTCACTTGCCCGGAATTATAGAGCAGCTGCGAGGTAAGAATTTTCACCGTTGTCGTTTTGCCCGAGCCGCTGGGACCGAGGAAGCCGAATATTTCCCCCTGCCGGACCTGAAAGCTAATCTTGTTCAGCGCTTGTTTCTTTTTGTACCGTTTTTCGAGGTCATGAACCTCAATAATCGATTCCATGGTGATTACACCTTCCCTTGACATGAGTAGCCGAAAGCTCCATCCCAGCTTAGCGGTGAATAGAGCTGTAAACAGCAAATTTCCCATGAAAAGATCCATTTGCGCGCTGAAAGCAGCCATTTTGGCGGTGAACGGAGCAGAATTACAGCCCTACAATCGTCTTCAGCTCTTCAAACTTCCCCTTGGATAATGGAATTCTGGATTTTTTATCGTCATTTAGGACGAGACTGTAGCTGTTGCGGCTCCATACGATCAATTCGGCAATTTGGTCCAAATTGACAATATAGGAACGGTGGCAGCGATAAAACCGGAACGCCTTGAGCTTCGCCTCCAATTCCGCAAGCGTCCATGAGCAAGCAAAGCTGCCGGCCTGCGTATACAGATGCGTAACGCCCTCGATGCTTTCAATAAAGTGGACTTCGCCGGGATCTAGGAACACGTATTTGTCTTCGGTTTTTACCATAAACTTTGCTAGCCTTGGGGTATGCTGTTGCTCGCGCCTTGCAACCTCAGGCTCGTCGCCGCCGGGAACAGGCTCAGACTCATTGAATTCCGAGGCATCCTGAATCGTAATCGGGGCAAGCGAGCTTCCCGTCAGTCCGTAAATACGATTAGATATCGAGAGCGCTTGCTCCAATGTCGAGCACGTAACTAAAATCGCCTTATTTTGACGAAGCAGCTCTGCTATCATCCTTCTTACAATCATACAGCTCTCCAGATCGAGATTTTGCTCAGGGTCCTCCCAAATCAAAAGCTCCGGATTATGAAGAATGCTTCTTGCAAAACCGAGCAGCCGCTTCTCGGAATAGCTCAGTTTAGAAATCCGTTCGCTGGCCTTTCCCGCCAATCCGATCTTGCTTAACAGCTCTTCTATCCCCGTTCGTATGCCATGCAGCTCCACCCAAAATAACAAATACTCCCTAACCTTCAAGCGTTCATAAAGTCCTTCGTCCAAACAGCTGAATCCGACCTGTCCAGCTGCTTCGTTGCTGCCCAAAGAAAGCAGCTTCCCGCGATAGGAGATTTTGCAGCCGGAGGATACGCCCTCTCCTCTAACCGACCGAATGAACGTACGACCAATATCGTGATGGCATTGTATAACTACGCATTGCCCGGATTCCAGCTCAATTACATCTGAGCCAACTCCATTGCTTAAGGCTGTATTCGCAGCTAATTTATTCATATATAAAACGCCTCCTGCCGAGTTGATTTTATAGGTTAACCAGTTGCTTCCTTATCTGCCATTGTACCACCGACGCACGCATCGGAGCAGCAAGCAAAAGTTCAGCAGCAGCTTCGGCTAGGGGGAAGCTTCGACAGCGAGCCTGAGCGGACGAGCAGATGAAATAAAACAGGGCCGGCAGCCACTCGTTAGAGTTGGACTTCCGGCCCTGCTTGTGTTTATGCAAAGTGAGAGGGAGCAATAGGAGCCACTTAGTCCCTTTTTGATTCATGCTTTATTTCCGTAATTTATACCAATGGATGTGGAACATACCGTTCTTCTAAACTTGTGATTTCTTCAGGGTTCCATTTAACCAATAAGGCCGAAACCGCATCCTCGAAATGACTGATTTTAGTCGACCCGATAATCGGGGCTGCATCTTCTTTTTGCAACAGCCATGCAAGACCCACCTGTGCGCGTGAATTCCTCGATTAGCGGCTACCTCCGCAACTCTTTCCACGACTTTGCGATCAGCCTCTTCCGTTTTAGCAAATAACGCATTAGCTATCTGGTCATTCTCTGAGCGCGGGGTCTGCTCATTCCAATCGCGGGTCATTCGGCCTGCAGCCAGAGGCAAGTATGGAGTGACGCCAACGCCCTCGTACCTTACGATCGTGATCTAGGGCCTCTCTCTCACTGCCAAACGAAATCGCTGTCAGAATCACACTCAAATTTTAAAGCGAACAACCAATGTTTGCAGATTTTGGGCCAAATGAGCCAGCTCTTCCGCCGACGAAGCGATTTCTTCAATGGAAGCGACCTGCTCCTCTATTGAAGCTGAAATACTTTCTGTTCCTGCAGCGTTCCGCTCGGACACCTCACTAAAGAACTGAATGGCCTGAACAACCTCGACGGTGCTGGCGGACATTTGTTCCGAAGCGGCAGCAATCCCTTCTACCTGGGAAGTCAGGTCATCAATAGCCGCGTTGATGCTCAAGAAAGCTTCATCTGCTGTGTTACAGCGCTCTGAATTTTAGCAGTACCCGTACGTACTAGCCCGGTCGCTTGCTGGGCAGCCGCGCTCACTTCGCTATCGTCGATAACCCCCACCAGCACCCAGCTTGTTTTTTCATTTGTCGTAATAAATGCATGCTGCTTGCTTCCATCCGTAGACCATAGGCGAGACTTCCTTGCTTTTGCTCGAAAATATCAGGATACGGCGAAGCTGTCGCTTCACTGCCTGCTTTTTCATTGGGATGCACAATAAATTCATTAGATTTATCCAGCACATATACATAGCCCTTCGTCCCGATCTTGGTGGAATTCACTAAATCGCTCAACGCCTTGAGCGAGAGGCTGACCGAAACAACACCATGCCCGTCCTTGGAAGTCTGGGCGACCGACACAACCACATTGCCCGTATTGCTGGAAATGTACGGCGAGATAATCGTAGGCTTTCCTTTATTTTCCTAAGCGCTTATGTACCAGGGCCGCTTGCGCGGATCATAATCTGCCGGATTTACCGCACTTTTCGGAACGTTGGCGTATACGCCTTGATCGGTGCCCACCGAAGCCAGTTCCACGTCGTCGTGTTTTTGTTTGTAGGCGTCCAGTACCGCCCGTACGAATGGGTCCTCATTTCCCTGAACAGGACCGATATTGCCGGCTGGCAGCTGATCAGCCAAAAAATCCACATTTTTTTCGGTAGCTCCAATCATCTGATTAATCGTTTCATTAAGCACCGCCAGCTTCCCCGATGCACTTGCAAACATTTCCTCCTGCACCTTGGCGCGGGCAGTATTAACATCAAGCGCCCGACCCTGCATTTTGAGGGCAGCTTTCCGCGCCAAACAAGCGGGGGATGCTGAAAATTTCTCCCGGCTTGCGGTACGGTTCAGTCCGCTGTTTGCAACGGCAAGTTATTGCTTTATTGCATATAAATTAATTGCTTTCTTTGAGAGTCCCAGCGCCATACTAAATCACCATTTAGTCGCAAACCGCCATACCACTCATTTATTCCCTTCACCTTTATCCAGTCCTTCAATCCCGCGACTACCTCCACCCCAATCTCAGTTAATGCAATTTTTCCATTTTCAAAGGAGGGGGTAGTTTTCTTCCGATAATCAGGAAACGTATGGGATGATCCTAGTATTTTTATCAGTGCATGCGGTTGTTCTGACATACTCCTTAACCGATACCATAATTCCAAATCACCCATGCCTAGTACACTTAAGCGGTTCCCGATCTCTTGCAATAACTTGCATGGGGTATCCACACCTTGCCGAATAAGCTCCAAAATGGTTTGCTCTACGATTCCCAGCCCATTTATTGGGGAAGGCAGGCGTGATAAGTGCAGTTCAAGCGCCGCGTGAGCAAAGGGCAGCACCGATGTGTCTTTATTCAAAATTTCAACATGTGATTCAATATTTGGCGATGTGTACGCCTCCCAGATTATGCTGCCCGTCTCAAGCTCCTTCTCTCCCACCCTTTGCCAAGTACCTGACAATGTTTCCAACTGCTTTGATGTAAGTTGCCCCAATCCCCTAAACAAATTAATACCTGGGTAGTCGCCGATGCACAGCAAATTCAGCTTGGTATGACCTAGGGCCTGATTTGAAAACCAGTGCAATAAATAGCTCAGCATGAGTTGGTCAAACAAATCATGCTCGAACCATAGTACGATCTCATCGTATTTGTGAAAGTTCCGCAGAATCTGTTCTTGCGACTTACAATTTGTCACATAGTCATCTGCTGGAATGCCTAGAGTTCTCTCTAAATATTCCACTCTGGGCGACCTCTGATGGAGCTCCCCCGTTTCTACGAATACCGGACCTACCGGATATACTTCTCTCCAAACCAAGATATCTCCGCGAACGTTTCCCTTCCTTAACTTATCGCTGACGATATCTCCATTTACTATATGGAGCATGGATACTCCTCCTTCGTAAAGATCATTGAACATGGATACAAAGTCGGTAACAAGCAGCGACGTTCTTAGCTTATTACGGGCGTCGAACAACCGTTTTTTTAATGCAGAGGGAGATACTTTAAGGTAACCTGATATTTCTTTTATCGAATATCCATGAAAATAAAATAATTGGACTACCAGTTTTAAATTGCCCGACAAACCCTCGATGGAATGGTGAATCCTCTCCTGCCATTCCTTTCTTTCAATAATGGACTCCACATTCAATTCCTCTGCATCCATTATAATTGTTTCATCCATTGGCATTGTGGAATGTATTTTTCGGCGGAGAATACGCTGGCATTGCCGTTCGACTATAGTCTTGAACCATCCCGGGAATGCATCCGCCTCTTGCAACTTAGTGAGATTGGCAAAAGCCTCCGTGAACGCTTCTTGTACCGCATCCTCCGCATGCCCCCAGTCACCTAGCTTTCCATATGCCACAGAAAATGCCATGCCACTAAAATGCTGCACGATCCGCTCCCAGGCGATTTGGTCGCCAAGCCGGGCTCCCTCGATCCACTCCCGCACCTCTTGCACCTCCGCTGTGTTCAGTTTCTATATACAAAGTGCCAGTATCGTTGCAAAAGGTTACTTGGTTCTATTGATAAGATAGTAGTAACATGCCGCTGCTTGTGGCACGGTTCTCTTCTATATAATTTTAACCTTCATATTCTTTGCATGAAATTTCAATTACTCGGTAATACCCCTTACAAAACACAGTTCTATTAGGCTTGATTAAAATTAATACTGAGTTTATTACATCCGAGGAAGATATAATAAAATTTATCCAACAAATAAACAAATTTCATATAATGCTCTCGAAACCAAGTACTGTGTATGAATGGCGGCCATTCTGCTTCATCCATATACTTATACGGCAAATGTCGAAACCAATGAATCATATCTTTTCCCCTTTCTCGGGCTATTGTATTGAGATAACCTTCCACGCCGTGTTCAACCAAGTTATCTGATAACATTCTGATCTCACATTAACTCGTGAAAGCAATTTTTGTCTACATCCTTGGCAAGGAGTCTTTCACTATGAAAAGCACGAAGCACAAGGTCGGCATGGCTCGAACGAATATTGAAATTCCCCCTCATTTTTCAACCTAGTTTTGGTGCGACCCGAATGCATATTTGACAAAGGATAGAATGCTAGAAGCCCGGGAAGCATGATTAAGCAGCTATGCAGACAAATTGCTCGGAGCCGCCAAAAAATCAGTTGTCAACGTTTAACCCCCATGCGTCAACGACGGCAGCAGCGCAACAGCCTCCGAGCCAGCGGCGACCGTTGCTCCCACGGAAACAGCAGATGCAGCAGCAGGCGATGGCGAGACCGTTACGTTCAAAGCTGCCAACGGGGATATCGAAGTCTCGCGCAATCCGTAACGCATCGTGGACGGAACTGCGTTTTATACAGGCTACTTCCTCGCTCTCGGTGTCACGCCGGTCGGCGTTCAGTAAGAAGTTCTAGCCAGCCCTTATTTGAAAGATAAGCTTGCTGGCGCGCAAAGCCTGGGCGACACGCCGATGCCCGAGAACGTGCTTGCTCTGCATCCCGACCTGATCGTCGTGTTCAGCGGTACGGAAGGCATCGACGAGCTGCAAAAAATCGCTCCGGTCGTTGCCATCGACTACGGCGCCAAGACGTATAAGGATCAGCTGATCGAATTCGGCCAGTTGACGAACAAGGAAGCCGAAGCCCAAGCTTGGATCGAGCAGTGGGAAGCCCAAATTAACGAGTTGAAGCCTAAGGTACAGGAAGAAGGAAGTCATCGACAGCGGCACGGGCTGGGCATCCATTTCGCTGGAGACGCTCCCGCAATTCCGGCGATATCATCTTCACTTCACCCTGGTCCGGCGATACAGCCGATCCGAAGCTCGTGTATGAGAACGCGGTGTGGCTGGGCCTTCCTGCCGTCAAAGCGGGTAACGTATTCCAGCTTGATTCCAAGGCGGACACGTTCAACGATCCCATCACCATGCAATCCCAGCTGCAATATATCGCGGATAGCTTGATCTCATCGAAGTAGACGAATAAGGGGCGTTCCAGAAGTCAACAGCGACTTCGGAACGCCCCTTCTTATTGCGCTGGTGTAGACTTTCGCGCCCCAAAGCACAACGCTAAGAAGTACATCTCCTCATAATCAATGTACTCCTTGCACCGTACTATGCTTTTTTTCAAGTTTTCTCCTCATCCCCCATTCCGCAGCCACCGGATTCCCCTTATCTGAACTCCCATCGCTTCAGCGAAAAATCTCCTTTCATCGTATTTTTCCGACCTATGCTAGGTATGAATAGAAACTGACAAAAAAGGATCCCCACCTTATAATTGTTTAATATATCCTATAGCGGAACTGACCAGGAGGACGGCATGCAATTTGAACCAGTGTATGATGATGGGGAACTATTTCTACCAAAGATTGAATTAAATATGACATCGAACCAATCGATTGGCATTATAACGGACTTGAAGCGAAAGCAGCTTTTAATGAATCAATTAGTGAATCATTCCCACTATTATTTATTTCGAGCTCAGCAAAACGAGTATATGCGTTTAACGGTGGAAGAGCTAATCACTTTTCTAATCAAAATAACCGAGAAGAATGAGCGTGTCGCTTCGTTAATGGATTATTTTGCTTTAAAAGAAGAACGGAAGGTGAAAATCAAGGATCTAAGCTCATCGAAAAGGATGTATGTGACATTGCTGCGTGTCTATTTTGCGCATCAGCCTACACTTGTACTGGAAGAGCCCTATTTTTACTTGGAAGAACAAGATCGTCGTCAGTTTAAACGGATTTTGGATGACCTTTCGAAGGAAAAGCAAATTTTAATTTTAACTTCGAATTTAGAGGATGCCCTCATTTCCTGTGATGTCATTTATCGATTGAACGAGCTCGGTTTTCATTCATTGGATATTCGGGACTCAGACGAGGATAAACAGGAAGTGCAGGAACAAGATCGGGCCAATATAACGTTGCAGAAGATTTATACGAAAAGAAAGGACAAAGTGATTTTATTTAATCCGCCTGAAATCGATTTTATAGAAAGTGTAGATGGTTCGATTCTTGTTCATGTGGATGGAGAAAACTATGACTGTGCTTTGACGCTAACCGAGCTTGAGCAGAGATTATTAAATTTCGGATTTTTCAGGTGTCATCGATCCTATATCGTTAATCTGCAAAAAGTAAGAGAGATTATTACATGGACGAAGAATAGCTACAGCTTGCGATTAAATACAGGTAAAGATGCCGTAGTTCCATTATCCCGTTCAAAATTGCAGGAATTAAAAGCACTTCTTAACCTTTAATTCCGAGGGACATGTGGAACCAATCAAGCATTTGCTGGTACCATTCAGGCGATAAAAGCTACATTTCGGCGGGTTTTGATGGCTGGAAGCGTGCAATCTTTATATATTTAAGCCATCAACTCTAAGGAAGTGGTATTAATGGATGTTATCCAAGTCGAACATATTCGAAAGAGCTTTGGAAATAAGGATGCATTAGCAGATGTGTCTTTTTCAATTGCGTCAGGAGAAATTTTTGGGTTTCTAGGTCCGAGTGGTTCAGGAAAAACGACATTAATAAAAATTTTAACTGCGCAATTAAATTCGACAAGTGGACAGGCAAGTGTATTTAACAAGCCAGCAGAGATGATGAATCAGTCTGCACAGAAGATGCGCTTTGGCATTTTGACGGATAATAGCGGTCTATATGAGAGATTATCAATTGAGGAAAATCTGGAGCTGTATCGTAAGTTATATGATCTTCCTAGATCTTCGATCGATAAGGTGCTGCAATTTGTAAACTTAAGCGGAGAGCGCAAAAAGAAAGTCAATCTCTTATCGAAAGGGATGCGTCAGCGTGTCCTGTTGGCAATCGCGATTATCCATGAGCCGGAATTATTATTTTTGGATGAACCTACTTCGGCTTTAGATCCGGTAAACTCCGCGCATATTTATAAAGGGTTGCGCCGCTTAAATGAGAATGGGACAACGATTTTTTTAACGACGCATAATATGGCCGAGGCAGAATTGCTATGCAACCGTGTAGCGATTTTGTATAAAGGACAAATCCAAACCATCGGCTCGCCCAAGGAGCTTAAAAAACAGCATCGTGAAAACGTCGTTTGTGTGGAGTTAATCAATAGGCAAGCCTATGAGCTCCCGATTAATAATGGAACGGCTGATCAAATATCCGACTGGATGAAACGAGGGTTAATTGATCGATTAGAAACGAAAGAGCCTAGTCTAGGGGACATTTTTATTAAAATGACAGGAAGTGAGCTGCTATGAGTATCTCATTGAAACGTGCGCAAGCGATATTTGTGAAGGATTACAAAGAGTTTTCACGCAATTATGCCCTCTCCATTATGTTGATTTTCCCAATTATCCTCGCACTTCTTCTTCGAGCTGCTGGCGCCGCCTCGTCTTTGCCTGGATCTTTCGCTACAGTTCTTAATCTTTCGTTTGTGTTCCTAACATGTTTCGTACAAGCATGCTTGATTGCGGAAGAAAAGGAGCGTAACACTTTACGATCATTAATGATGACTCCGGCCACGACCATGGATGTTTTAATCGGTAAAAGCACTTTAGTCTTTGTCATGTCTGTTGTTGTTCTGGTTATTGCTACGTACCTATTTGGCTATGAACCAGCTAGTATATGGGCGTTTGTGGCAGCAATCCTTCTTTCGATTATTTTATACACAGCAGTCGGGACGATATGTGGTCTATTCTCCAAGACGTTGCTTGATGCGTCATTATCTATAATTCCTGTGACGATCGTATTCTCTGGAGCACCATGGGGAGCATTTATTGTGGATGAGTATCCAGTCTTCAAAGTGCTGGATTACATGCCCAGTAGCCAGCTTGTTCATTTGCTAGGTTTACCCCCTACAGACTTTACGACGGGAGAGTTATTAAAACCCCTCCTTATTATTTTGGCATGGACGGTTGTATTAACGATTGTATCGGTTGTTTTGTATCAACGACGGTTAAAGGATGAGTAGGGAAAAAAACCAAGAGAGCGACCACACCTTTATGGATTCGTCGATGCCTCTAGCCACTATAAATGTGTATTTCTACCGAGGAGGGATCAAATTCCGATGAATTTAGCTTTCAAGTTGATGCGAGAATTCAAAGACCGAGATACCCGGCATAAGCTGAAAGGCTATCGGGACAAAGCGGAGCTCATCAGGAAACGGAATTTGGGAGCTTGGGACGATCAGCGGCTGCAAGCGGAGTCTCTCCGGCTGAAAAAGGAAGCTGCATCGGGTACGCCTTTGGACGGGCTGCTTGTCGATGCCTATACGCTAGTCTGCGAGGCAGCGAAGAGAACGCTCGGATTGCAGCCCTACGATGTCCAGATCATGGCTGCCATCGCTCTGCACGAGGGATTTTTGATCGAGCAGCATACCGGTGAAGGAAAAACGCTCTCTGCTGTTATGCCTGCTTATCTACATGCTCTAACCGGTGAAGGCGTTCATGTGCTGACTTTCAACAATTATTTGGCAAATCGGGATGCGGATTGGATGGGCCCGATCTATCGTTTCCTCGGGTTAACGGTAAGCGCGGTTCAAGCGGGCATGAGCTTGCCCGAGAAACGGGAAGCGTACGCCGCCGATATAACCTATGTTACGGCCAAAGAGGCGGGATTCGATTATTTGCGCGACACGATTGCTTTAGACGAAGCCGATACCGTGCATCGTCCCTTCCACTACGTCATCGTCGACGAAGCGGATTCACTGCTTCTTGACGAGGCGCGGGTGCCGCTAGTCATCGCTGGCGAGCCGGGCTCTTCCGACAACGACGGCATTCTTTTTGCAGAAGTAGCCAGGCAGCTCGCGCAAGATGAGGATTACGATTTCGACGAGTTCCAGCGGAACGTTTACTTGAATGAAGCAGGCTCTGCGAAAGCAGAGTCGCTGCTCGGATGCGGCAATTTGTACGATAGCCATAATAGTCATTTGTTAATGTCGTTAAATAATGCGCTGCATGCGGAATTGTTATTGAAAAAAGACGTCGATTACATCGTCCGGGACGGTAAAATCGAGCTGATCGACGAATATACCGGCCGCGTGGCGGAGAACAGGCATTTGCCGGACGGGCTGCAAGCCGCGCTTTCGGCCAAAGAAGGGCTGCAGGCGAAAGCCGGCGGGATCATTCTCGGTACGATCACCCTTCAACATTTCCTTAGCCTATATCCAAAAATTTGCGGAATGACGGCTACCGCGCAAGCTTCCGCGGTGGAATTCGAAGTTATTTATGAGCTTCAGGTCGTGCATATTCCGCCGAACCGGCCAAACATACGGATCGATCATCCACACCGGATTTATACCCATAAAGAAGCTAAATTTAAGGCGCTTGTACAAGAAATCTCGTCCGTCCATAGGGCGGGACGTCCGATTCTCATTGGTACGTCAAGCGTCGAGGAGTCTGACATGCTGGCGGAAGCGCTAGCAGTTGCCGGCGTACCTTGCCATGTTCTGAATGCGAAAAACGACGCAAAAGAAGCCGAGCTCATCGCCAAGGCGGGAGAGATCGGCGCCGTGACGGTGTCTACGAATATGGCGGGACGCGGCGTCGACATTCGGCTCGGCGACGGCAATCCCACGCAAGCTGAAGCTGTCGCCAAGCTGGGCGGATTGTACGTGATTGGTACGCATATGCACCAAAGCGTCCGGATCGACAACCAGTTGCGCGGGCGTTCCGGACGCCAAGGGGATCCGGGAGCTTCTGTATTTTTCGTAAGCTTGGAAGACGAGTTGCTGCTTAGGTTCGGCATCGATAAAGCAATACGGGGTCTTAGGCAGGATGAGACTCTCGAAGAGTCGGTGCTCCATAGCAAAATTGACCATATTCAGCGTGTTATTATGGGTCAAAACTTCCATATCCGTCAGGAGCTGAACGGTTATTCGGATATGGTGGAGGATCAGAGGCGTATGCTATACGAGGAGCGGCTCGGAATTTTGAAAGGCGAGACACCGATGAGCCCTTCGGAGCAGCGGGTACGGCTTTATTTTATCGACAAGCTCTGGGCTGACCATCTGGCATATGTTTCTTACATTCGCGAAGGCATCCATTTAACGAGCCTTGTTAACCATAATCCGCTCGACGAATTTCATGCGCAAATCATCCAAGCCTACGAGCAAATTCCGGCTAAAATAAATAGAGAGTCGGCGAATATGCTCGCAAAGCTCGGAGGTTCGAATGATCCGGCGATGTGGGAAAAATTCGGACTGAAAAGCCCTGCTTCCACTTGGACTTATATCATCACCGATCAATACAAGCAATACTTGCAGAATCCCGGTACATGGACCCCGGAGACAATAATTGCTTACTGGATGCGCAAGATTTTGAGGCAGGTATTCGGGTGGTCAAAATTTTGATGCAGCGTAGCTTTTTCGAGGAATATGAGATAATTCAAGCAACCAAATAAAGCCGGTATAGCTCCCCCAAGTATAGAGGCTACCGGCCTTATTTGTGTGCTTGCAGCACTTACTAGAGCATCGATTAGTCAATCCCATGCCAATAGGTTCACATTATATGCCATTATTGTAGCTGCTGGCTGATTATTGAAAACAGAATCCCTGGCTCTTAATAACGGCGTAAAGCTCGGGACGCAGACGGTTCTGACGAAGCCTCGCCTCCATCTCGCCTGACCAACTGGCCTGCTTGCCTTCACCAGTTCGACTGGCATAATACTGCCCCAGTGTCTCATCATACGCATGAATATCGCTGGCAAATCCAGAGTCGCTATAGCGCTCGTCATGATAGACTGACTGTACAGGAAGGCGCGGGCGCTTCGTTGGCATCTGGTCCGAGATGCCAATGCACATGCCGAATACCGGGTAGACAAGCCGCGGCAAGTGAAGCAAATCGACAACCTGCTGCATATCGTTGCGAATACCTCCGATGAAAACAGTGCCAAGCCCTAGCGCTTCTGCCGCTACGGCTGCATTTTGCGCAGCCAAAGCGGCATCCACTGTCGCGACAAGAAATGTCTCGACGTTCTGATGCAGTTCAAGCTCGATATCAGATGTATGCATTCGCACAGCAACTTGTGCGCGATGTAGGTCAGCGCACCAGACCAGAAACAGTGGACATTCCTCAACATGCCGCTGCCCTCCGGCCAGTTTCGCCAGATCGCGCTTCTTGCTGGTATCGCGAACGCCTATAACACTATAGGCTTGTATATTTGAAGAAGTTGAAGCAGCCTGAGCACTAGCCATAATCTGCCCTAACTGCTCCTCCGAGATTGTATCCGGCTTGAATTTGCGAATGGAACGATGGGATTGCAAGTGCTTGACTATGTCATTCATTGTGACTCCTCCTTCACCAGGATCGTAACGCTAGACACCAGGCTCTTCAAGCGCTCTTCGGGCGAGCTCCCTCAGCACAAGGTCATCGAGCGGCGGGTTGTGCACACCTGCCCGGATGTCCCTGTATATTCGTTCCAGTGGATTGGAGCGGAACATGCTGGAGCCGCCAACCACCCGCATGGCACGATCAGCAATCTGCAGGGCGCGATTCGTCGCCATATACTTGGCAAGCCCAAGATCGGCCTTCAACTGTGCGCGTTGCTCCGGTTCCTGATCCCACCTTCTCGCCATCGTGTACAACATCGTTCGTACGGTGATCAAATCCGCCTCTATTAAGCCAATCTGCTGCTGGATGAGCGGCAGCTCTCCAATCGCAGTGCCCAGACTGTCAGGCTTATACGTGCGAGCGAATGTTACTGTATAATCCCTTGCGGCAGAGGCTAGCCCTGTGTAACAAGCAGCTATGAACAATAGATAGCCCAACCCGTCATTCGGACGCTGGCGACTCTGCCCGTCAGGGGTTAGCGAAATGAGCGATGACTCGGGGACGAACACCCGATCCAGCAGCAGGTCATGGCTGCCTGTCGAACGCATGCCAAGCGTATCCCACGTCTCCTCCATGCCCACTCCCTCCGAGCGGTCCACGTAGAAATCCCCTGTAGCCCCCTCGCCTTCCAGACTGGCACTGACACTAAAATGATTAATAATCGGGAGAAGCGTGCTGTACGTTTTCCTGCCGCTAAGCAGCCATCCCCCTTCTGTGCGCGAGGCGACTGTTCTTGGCTTCATTCCACGGCTAGGACTGCCGACCCCGGACTCACTAGCGTATCCGTTGTACAGCTCGCCAGCCGTCACTGCCCTTCTGCACAAGCGTTCAAACAGATGCGCCGGCCAGTGGCGTGTCGTACGAAAATGAAGAATGGAGCCCAAATGCCAGCCGAGAGCGATTGCCGTAGAGCCATCGCCCTTGGCGATTCGCTCCAAGAACAGCACCAGCTCATAGAGCGATAATTCATCACCGCCGAATTCACGAGGGACAGTCAGCTTCATGCAGCCCTCTTGCCTCAATTCCTCGAAGTTCTCGATTGGGAAGGAGCCTTCCCGGTCATGCTTGGACGCCCGCTCGGCGAATCGTACAGCGAGGCGGTCAGCCAAGGCCACCAGCTTCGCTTCCCTCTCCTTTTGAACAAAATCCTCTACCTCAATCCTCTGATACATTTCCAATTACCTGCTGCGGTAGTCTTGCAGACTAACGTCTATTTGTTCAATATGGCCCTGCAGGTGAGCGATTTGGCCAGCAATCAACCCTTCCAGCGTTATCAAACCATTCTCAGGATGTTCTCCGGTACGAGTCCATGCTTCTTCATTTAATCGCTCCAGCAGTTCGCTGTTGGCCGCCCTCAGCAACTGGAAGCGCTGCAGTGCAGCCTCAAGGTCAAGCGCCTCATAATCAAGCGTATTGGTCCAATTATCCTGTTCAAAGACTTGCAGAGGAGGAGAGTTCTCCGAGAGAATGTTGCGTACGCGGAAGGATACTGCCAGCTCCGCATCCGCCAAATGAATCGCGATTTGCTTAATCGACCATTTCTCCGGCAATCGATGGTGAAGCAGTTCCCCTTCGTTCAGGCCCCGTACCGCCTCTGCCAGCGCTTCTCCTCCCGAACGATAATTGGCAATTAATTGTTGCAGTTGTGTTTTTATAGCCATAACAATAGCCCTCCTTGAAGTTGTCTTCTTGTAATTAACTTTCTATATAGGCATGCGCCGTGTTATAAGCGCTTGTCCAGCCTGCTGACGAGATAGTTTCCCGTAAACTGGAATAGCTGTACGCACACCACAATAACGATGATTGTGAAGGCCATCGTATACGTCTCATAACGTTGGTAGCCGTAACGCAAGGCAAAGTCCCCTAGCCCTCCTCCTCCAACAAGACCCGCCACAGACGAGTAGTTAAGGAAGCTAACCAAAATAATGATAATGGAGTTGGCGATACCTGCCCTCGCTTCGACATACAGCACGCTCCAGATGATCCGCGGCCAGCTTGCGCCCATCGACTCGGCCGCTTCGATGAGCCCGCGATTGACGTCCAGCAAGCTTTGTTCAACGAATCTGGCAAAATAAGGCGTGGAGGCAATAACGAGCGGTACAATGACAGCCGTAGTCCCAAGCGCCGTACCGACAATTAATCGCGTTAAAGGAATAATGGCCACCAGCAGCACGATAAACGGGAAGGAACGAATTATGTTGACGATCCCGTTCAGAATGACGTAAGTTCTAGGCGCTTTAATCCTTGAGCCAGGACGAATAAAATAGAGGATTGTGCCCAGCGGCACTCCTATTGCGACCGTAATTGGAATCGAAATTAAAAGCATGTACCATGACTCGCCAAATGCAACCCAAAAGTCAGGCATTGCCTTTGAAATCTCTTTAATGGCCTCATCCATGCAAGCTTACCCCCACCTCGTCCGCATAAAAATTATCCCGTTTAAACAGAAAGCTGGCAATTTTGGACTTTGGCAGATAGTTCTGATCATTCATGGAAAAATTCTCTACTATGATGCCTTGCTCCATAACGGCTACCTTATTGCATATCGCCCTGACCACATCCATCTCATGCGTCACAAGTACAATCGTAATGCCAAGCTGGCGATTAATTTGCGCAAGGTACTTTAAAATATCTCCCGTTGTCTGCGGATCCACAGAAGAGGTTGGCTCATCGCATAGCAATACCCCAGGGCGATTAGCAATTGAACGGGCGATTGCCACACGCTGCTTCTGCCCTCCGCTCAGCTTGGATGGATAGGTATTGATTTTGTCGGCTATATCCAGGATTCCTAAGCACTCCTCGACGCGCCTCCTGCGCTCTGCCTTAGGCATGCCGGCAACCTTCAGCGGAAAGGCGACATTATCAAATACGGTAAGGTTGTTCAACAAGTGAAAATGTTGAAAGATCATGCCGATTCCCTGCCGTTCCTGCCGCAATTGCCCCTTGCTAAGCTCTGCGAGCGGCTTGCCATCGACGATGACCGTGCCGCTATCCGGACGCTCAAGCAAGTTAATCGTGCGCAGGAGGGTTGATTTGCCCGCCCCGCTAAAACCTATGATTCCGTATATATCCCCTTTCTCAATATTCAGAGATACATCCTTCACTGCAGCAAGAGACCCGGAAGGCGTGTCAAAGCTCTTATTAATATTGCGAAGTGTAATCATCTGCCGCTATCCTCCAATCTATACATGTATGGCTAGCGCAGCTTCTACTTAATGGGGACCATCGAGTAACGATTCGGAGGAACAGTCAGCCCCAAATGCCCCCGCAGCGTTCCTGCGCTGTACTCCGAGCGAAATAGTCCACGATTCTGCAATAGGGGGACTACCAGATCAACGAACTCATGGATGCCTTCAGGGACTATCGGCCCTGAACTGACAATGAAGCCATCCGCCGCCTCTTCTTCGTACCATTGCTGAATCGTATTTGCTACATGCTCAGCCGTCCCGGCAAAAGGATTGCGTCCTGACCGTGCAGCAAGACGCAGAGCCAGCTCGCGAAGTGTCAGATTCTCCGCGCGAATCAGCTTCTCAATACGCAGCACCTCAGACTGAAACCCATCCGTAATTAACGCATCCAGATGGGGCAGCAGCGGTGCATCAAGCGGAATGCGGCTGAGCGCCGTATCCTTGAAGTACTTTCCAAGGTCCTTCAGTGCCTCCTCAATATTAGCTAAGCCGTCGATTTCCGCATGCTTGCGTTGCAAGTCTGCTTCATTGTCCGCTACGATGGCGCTTATGCCCGGGAGGACAAGCACCTCTTCCGGGTTGCGCCCGAATCGCGCAACCCTCTCCTTAATGTCCTGATAGAAGCGCTTGGCATCTTCAATTCCATGCTGATGCGTGAAGACGATTTCCGCATGCTTAGCCGCGAAATCCTTGCCTGCCTCCGATGAACCCGCCTGAACGATGACCGGTCTGCCTTGCGGGGTACGCTCCAGGCTCAGAGGACCGCGAACCGAAAAGTATTTGCCCTTGTAGTTTAGAGTGTGCAGCTTGCTTGGATCGTAATATCTGCCGCTATCCTTATCTCTAACGAAGGCCCCTTCCTCCCATGAGTCCCACAGACCCTTGACCACATCAAGGAATTCATCAGCAAGCTGATAGCGTTGATCATGCTCCATATGACTGTCACGGCTAAAGTTGGCTGCCGTCCCCGGAAGCGCGGAGGTGACGACATTCCAGCCAGCCCTCCCCTTGCTAATGTGGTCCAATGAGCCAAACATCCGGGCAGTATGATATGGTTCATGGTAAGTTGTCGACAGCGTGCCGACAAGCCCGATGTGCGAGGTCGCACCAGCGATTACCGAGAGCAATGTGAGCGGCTCCAGCCGGTTAATAAGCTGCGGCGCGGAGAGATCATTCACAAACAGGGTATCTCCGACAAAGACAAAGTCCAACTTCCCCTGCTCCGCCTTCTGTGCAGAGGAAACAAAGTAGTCAATGTTACTGGAAGCATCAGACCAGTAGCTAGGATGCCGCCACAGCCCGGAGTGGTTGCCTCCGACGCTTAATGAGCAAGCTAGAGCCAAACGTCTAGTGCGATTCATGCTCAATCCCTCCCTCTCTACCAGGCATAGTAGATGCTTCCTTCATCATATCTGGTCTTATAAAACTCCTTAACGGCATCAGAGTAGTAAGCTTGCTTCAAAGCCTCAATCTTGGGCGTGCCGACAAGCTCGGGCCGAGTAGCGGCAATAATATAGAAATCCTTAACCTCATCCGTTTCAAGTCCCAGCGCATCCTCCAGCTTAAGTCCGCCACTGACGCGCTGGCTTTGGTAGAGGAAGCCCGCTTCCACATCATCGAGAGCGCGCAATAGCACCCCGGTATCCAGCGTTTTAAATTTGAACTTGTGATTGTTTTCTATAATATCCGAAGGGGTAATTTTCGTTACATCGACGCCTTCCTTAATCTTGATCAGACCGGCATCCTGCATAATAAGGAGCGGGCGACCTCCGTTGGCCTGGTCGCCAGGAATGCTGATCGTCGCTCCGTCCGGCAGTTCGTCGAATGAAGCGTATTTTTTGGAATAAATGCCGTTTGGCGCAAACGTCGTTAGAAAAGCCGGAACAAGATTTCCATTATTAGCTTCATTAAACGAATTAAGCGCAGCCGTATGGTTTCCTATTGCAACATCGTAGAAGCCTTCAAGCACTTCCTTGTTTGCAATAATACTGTCGGTCGGCACCTCGAATTCCAGCTTAAAGCCGAGCTTCTCCACTTCCTTGGCCAAAATCGGCGCCACCTCGTCATTGTGATTAGGCGTATTGGCCAGCAGTTTAATGATACGATCCTCTGGGTTGGTCTCCTCCGTTGCAGCCACGCTTGCAGGAGCATCCGTCTGGACAGGAGGCGAGGCTGAACTTCCATTGTTTGGCGCTTTTGTTCCGCATGCTGCCAGGGCAAGGATGACGATAGTAAGAAAAATAGCGGCAAAGACTGGTTTTTTCAACATAGTTCTCCCCTTAAAAGATGATGGTTTGTGTGAGTAAGGTTAAGGTGCGAACCTCTCCTTCGAGGAGTACGTCCAAAATTAATACCAAGTTATCCGCTGCGAATATTTATAGTATATCAGATTTTTTTCATTATAATAGTCTATGTTATGTAATATCTATCATTAAATATTTTAATGATTGCGATAAACCATACCGCCTATTGCGATCAGTACGCCGAGCATAGCCAGTCCCCAGAACAGCCATACGAAAGCAGCCCCTGCCGAACCGGCAAACATTGCTGCCATCAAGCTGCCGCACACAGCGGCACTCCCCGCTCCTCCTATGAACTGGAAAAGTTGCTGCAGGCCAACCGCCCCGCCCAGGCGAGCCGTGGAGACGAGCTTGGGCAGCTCGGATGCTACGCCAGCATTCAATGCCGTACAGCAGACGATGGTCAACAAATAAGCCGCGCCCGCTACCCATGCATAGCGGGTACTGAGCAAGGCCAGCAGGGCATCCCCCAAGATGATCCCCCATGGAGCAAGCATCATCACCCTGCGCTCGCCATAGCGTATGAGCGCCAAGCTTATAGAACGGGCAAGAATGACCGAGAGTAACGCTCCTGGAAATATCATTAGCCCGGTCTGGAGCGGCGACAGACCATGGATATCCGCCAGCATTTGCGGCAGCAGAAAAAGCAGAGTGAAATTATTCATATGGGCAGCCATGCCAATGCCATTCAATAGCATTAAGGGACGGTCTGCCAGAAGCGAAGGATCGATGAAGGGATGGGCACTGCCCTTGATATGGCGGCCTAACCATGCCACAGCCAATATGAATGCCAACGTTGCAGCAAGCGAGCCATGCGAGATAGCCAGCATTAACATTGAACTGCAGCAGGCAACAAGCCATGCGCCGCCCCAATCGAATTGTCCGGGACGACCCGCTTCGCTTGGGAGACTTCGGTATAAGGGCACGATGAGTAGAAGCACAACTGCCGTCACGATAAAGAGACTCCGCCATCCGCCGATCTGGGCCAGGATGCCGCCAGCGAGCGGACCAAGACCGAAAGCCAGCGAAGTCGCGGAGACAATTAACGCTACTGCCTGCCCTCGCCGGGCTGCCGGGACATGCCGGCCGATTAGCACAAGCGCAAGTCCTTTGACGCCTCCGGCGCCGATAGCCTGAATTAGCCTGCCTGCCAGTAATAAACCGGCATTCGTGCTGCCATAACCAATTATCGAGCCAATGCCGAAGCATAACAGGCAAGCAACAAGCAGCGCTCGCAGCGAGCGGAAATCGGCCAGCCTGCTATATGTAATGGAAGCAATTGCGTACATGATGGAATACCCGCTGACAATCCAGGATAAGGATGATCCCCCCATGTTAAAGGCTTTCGAAATTTCCGGCAGCGCCACATTAAACATAGTGGTGTTCATAATAGCCAGCAGCACGGCCAGCGCAAGAAGCGGGACGGCGGCCTTTTCACGAAAAAGAGCTGTAGTTGCAACTGAATGACGCATAATGAAATCCCTCTCTAGTTCGCTATAGTTCGCTATGGATTGCTCTTCCCGAGCGTTCATGTCATACTATAACGTAAATAGATTCATATGTAATCTCTATGGTTTGCAATATTATTCATTGCCAATTTTAATGATTGAGGCGGAGCTTATGGACATTCAATATTTCATTACTTTTCGCGAGGTCGCACGCTGCCAGAATCTGACGAAAGCTGCCGCGCGGCTCGGTTACGCGCAACCGACTGTCAGTGTACAGGTTCAGCGGCTTGAGCATCATTTTGGCATAAAGCTATTTGAACGCAGCAGCAGAAAGCTGAAACTGACAGCAAGCGGCATGCAAATGCTTGTCTACGCCGATCAGATCGTGGAAGGCTATAACCAAGCGCAGGAACACTTTAGTTCCGGGGCTAATATTAGTCTGGCAATCGGTACGACCGAAACTCTTGCCGCCTTCTTTTTGCCTCCTTATTTCCAGGCGTTTCGCAGCCGCTATCCCCAAGCGAACGTCGTCTTCTTCCCTACATCCGATCATGAAGTTATTCGCAAGATCAAGAACAATGAGTTGGATATCGGCATTTTACTTGATATGCCTGTAATAGACCCGGAGCTTAAGTCTATCACCGTGCGCAATGAGGAGCTTATCTTCATCTGCTCCAAGGATCACCCGCTGCATGGCAGAAATAACATAGGCATTCATGAGCTTGAGAACAGCTCTTTCATTTTGACGGAAAAGGGATGCTGCTACCGCAGCGCCTTGGAGAGGTCGATGGACAACAATGGGGTATCCTACAAGGTCGTCTCTGAGATGGGCAGCCTGGAGGGAATCAAGCAATGCGTGCAATATGGGATGGGCATTGCCATGATTCCAAAAATCGCAGCGGCAGACATGCTTCGAAAGGAGCAGTTGGCAGGATTCACGATACGCGAGGACGCACTGTCCTCCTTCTACACGCAAATCATCCTTCACAAAAACAAGCATTTGGCTTCGCCTATACGTTATTTGGTTGATCTGCTGACCGCTAAGCCGCCCCAAGCCTCTGTCCAATCGTTACTCCAAGCGGAGCCAACGGGGCTGGGCAAGCAACCACCGTCTGCTATTAGCACATAATCTTTTTGGATCGGAAGCAAGCCATTTGAACAACGCCGCTTACCTTAAGCAAACACTTCCGGCTTGCAACTTCCCCGTACCCGTAGTCCTAAACTTAAGCGAAAAAAGCGCTAAGTCGTCTGTGAAGAACGACATAGCGCTTTTTTCGGGTTTGTTATTACCGCATCAAGCTCCTCGTGCTTAACGAGCCAAACCTAATAAATCCTAATGAAGGTCAAGCCTTTCGGCTAATCTGGAAGCAAAGCCTCCATCACTTGCTCAATGCCTTCGAGGAAAGCAACACCATTATGATGGAAGGGCGCTTTCAAAAAAGAAAGGGACTTAAAACAGCAGTTGAGCCGATACTGGCTCCATCCCAACATCATGACTGAGGAAACCTTTCGATCAGAGGTTTGCCAAGTTTACAACTTGTATCAAAGCAGCCCCTGCCTTGTGCGAAGATCGCATCCACGTGCATTAGATGATCGGCATTCAAGTCAAACGCTGTCGCACAAGCACGAAGCCTTGTCGTACAAGGGGGAGAGCAGCGACATGCGAGAGTCTGTACGATGTATAAGAGAGCATACAAACAAGCGACCGGTCCAAAGATTCATGAAAGCGTGTTTAGAGAGCGAGCGTTGACTTTAAGAAAAAAAACACACATCGCCGTGAGCATTCAGCCCACATTACGATGTATTCAAATCTTAAATACTATTTTACGCTTTTCGGAGTTTGCTCGTCTCCGGTAGCGATTGGGTTAGATGAGTCCGCACTCCAATCGCTCCAGCTAAAGATTCTTCCTCGGGCATCCATGCTGCCTTCACTATGTTGAAGATATGGCTTCGTATACCTCAAAATCATAAATTCTTGCCGCAGCGTTTTGGGTTTGGGTAGGCGTCGTAACGACCAACTTAATATATCGAGCTGGTACTACAGTAATTTTGTCTACGGTAATGCCGCTCGTATTATTAGTTACGTTCACTACTGTAGTCCAATTTGTACCATCAGTACTGACCAGAATCTGTACAGTGAACTATAGCAGAGAACATAAGAGCATACGCTCAGTTTCGGCCTCTATGAAAATATTTTCAACGGTTACATGTTGATTCCATGTTAACTCAAAACATAAAGAATATATCGCCTAAGGCACGAAGTCCACATGGTGATGTATTATACTTTTACATACTATTTTATGCTTCTCAGTTCTTATTGTTCCCCCGGAGCCACCAGATTCCCGCTATCCGAGCTCCAAACACTCCAGCTATGGGATTCATTTCTTCTCCGGATCTCTGCCAACTTTTTTGTGAGTGCATTCTCCATATTCAGATACTCATTGCGTGCTTCAAATTCCTTGATCTGAAGCTTTAAGCGGTCCTGTTCATTGAGCTCCTCTAGCGGCTTCTTTCGGCCCCGGAGGTCCTGTACAGCCTCTGCGCCACTTGCTTAATATTTACGAATCCATGCATATACCTGGTAAGAGGCACTGTATTTATCTATTTATTTCTTTTAATTAAAAAAATTCCCATAACGATAGAAGTAGGGGTTTTGTTTTTCTTCTGTCTACTATGATGGGAGCATATCACAAAGAGAACGGCCCAGATTTATTTCTAGTAATATGCATTTCTATTTTGAGAGGTATGCCCTCTCCTCATACAGCCTCGTCTTAGGACAACCGATGAATCGACCATACCGCATCCATATTGAAATTAATGGTAAGACCGTTAGCTTCATAATATAATCCAACTTGATCGCCTGCTTGCAACTGAACATCACCAGATAGTGTCACCGTTGCGCTCTCAAGTAGGGCTCTCATAGTTAAGACTAAAGGCATATTAACATTTAAAATAGGCAAGTTACCTTTTATTAAATCAGAGTTGGCATTTTTCTTTACGGTGAAAATTGGGTTGACACCGCTGCCTAGGCTTACGCTGAGTGAAGCAGTTGTATTATAGTTAACAGTTGCATTTATGGCATACTTGCCGGTCTCCGGCACCGTAAATATCCCAGTAGCAGCATTAAACGTAGGACTCGAATAATGTGGGGAAGCCACACTCCAACTTATAAATTGCATACTACTATTTGCAGTGGTTGCACCAGCAGCCGAAAACCCTTCAGATGTATAAGAAGTCCCTGCTGGTCCAGTTGCACCAGCAGAACCCGTCTCGCCTATCGGACCCGCTGGGCCTACTGGACCTGCTGCACCTGGATCGCCTTTATCTCCCTTATCACCTTTGGCACCTGCCGCTCCTGTTGCACCCGTTGCTCCCGGATCGCCTTTGTCTCCCTTATCACCCTTGGCGCCTGCTGCCCCAGTTGCTCCCGTTGACCCCGTTTCGCCTTTGTCACCTTTATCGCCTTGGTCGCCTTTAGCTCCAGGCAGAGCAGGCTCCATTGCTTCATCCATTGTAATATGTAATGTTTGAAGCGTCTGATCCCACACCACCTTGCCTCCGTATAACTCCACTAGGAAACGAGCTGGAACCATCAAGCTGCCATTCACTATTTGTGCCGACTGCTCTAATGCTACCTCCGTAGTCTCCGTACCGATAGTAACGATTGCCGATGCGCGTTCAAGAACGAATAACACGGTAAACTTGTCATCAGACAGCGTCAATGTCTTGGTTTGATTGTCCCAGTGATACTTAGATTCAAACATATCCGCAGCATTTTTAACGGAAATAAGAACCTTCCCATCCTTTACGACAGGAGGAACCTTCTGTTCTATTGAACTTCCATTCACGATCAACGATATTCCAGCTGCCTGCACATATTGCACAGAGATCATCATTAAAGCTAATAATGCGATTCCTACAGTACTTAACCATTTCTTTTTCAGCAAGTTAATTTCCCCTCTCAAATATACAAGCTATAATTAATCTTAATAAATTGTACCATATTCTTATCTTTTTCCCCGTTATTTCCGTAAACCGATAGCATTATCAAGTTACATTGAAATTTATGAAACTTTATTGCATATTATCATTTGCTAGAATTGCTCCGTAATTGGGTTGATCTCAAAAAGAGAGTGAACATTGCCATTAGGATCGGCAGCTATTGATTGTCCCTATTCAGCTTATTGATCATGCTGTTGCCGCTCATTAATATCAGGAGTTGCATAACCGTTCCACAGTGCAACTTTTTCTTTCGAGTTTAATTTCCTTTTTACATTCCCACCTACTTGTCAAATTCTTTTTCTCATTTTTCGCGCAAAAAAAAGAACGGGCTATCTTTTCGATAACCTGCTCTTGTTCTTGATAGTGATCGTCCTAGATGCCTAATATGTTCTTCTAATTCTTGTAGGGTCTTCAATGTAATCAGAAGGTTATCATTTAAAGCGACTTAATCAGCTCTTCCAACTCATCAACCAATACTTTTGCAAGTTCAAAATCAGTATCTTTTAAAGCCAACTCTATTTTCATTTCAACTAATCTTTTATTTTGTTCCGTTACAAGATAGTCCCTATCGAAATGACTAGCATAAATCATCTGTCTAAATTTTTTAATCGTCATTTTCCTAATCGTCTTATTCTCAATGATTAAAACATAATCCATACCATTTACAACAGAATAAAAATCATGAGAAATCATCAGAATCGCACCTTTGTAGCCTTCAATAGCTTTCTCCAGTGCTATTTGGGAATAGATGTCTAAGTGGCTTGTCGGTTCATCAAGAAGCAATACGTTTGCTTTACTGGCAGCAGCTTTAGCCAATTGAAGCATATTTTTTTCTCCACCAGATAGAGATTTTATCTTTTGATTAACGATTTCTCCTTCAAAACCATAGTTTGCAATATACGTTCTAACTTCATCATAACTCTTAAATCCAGCGTCGATGAATTCTTCTAGTATTGTATTAGATACCTTTAGCACTTCGCCTTGATTTTGAGATAAATAAGCCTCTTTAACATCAGCATTTATTTCAATTGATTCATGATTATTTTTAAAGATATCTCGGAGTAAAGTCGTTTTCCCGGTACCGTTCGAACCAATAATGGCTACTTTATCCGTAGATTTCATCTCGAAGTTAACATTGTCTAAAAGCAATTCATCAAAGGCAACACAATAATTTTTTACATTTACAACAATGGCGTCTTCAATTTCATTATCGATACCAAAGCTAATATTCGGTTGCTTAATATCAACAAATGGCGCTTTAATTCTACGTGCTTCCAATCTTTCTTGAAACTTGACTCTAGCTTTTAATGCTTTGCCTCTAGAAGCTTCTGAATTATAAGTTGCGATAGCTCTAAGATTATCAATGATTTGCTCGTTTCTCTCTATTTCTTCATCCTCAGCAACTTTGAGCTCTTGCAACTCAACTTTAGTCTGAAGTAATGAGAAGGTATAATCCATATATCGCCCATCAAACTCTTGGATTTCTGTATTTTCAAGGTGTATAACTTTGTTGAAGCAATGATTCAAAAGATATCGGTTGTGCGTAACAACTAGCAGCATTCCCTTGTGAGAATTAATAAGATTCTTAAGCGCATTTAGGTTTTCAAAGTCTAGAAATACATCTGGTTCGTCCATAATCATTAAGTCTGGACTACTAAGCATTTCCTTCATCACTTGAATGAGCTTGAATTCCCCACCGCTCAGGTCAGATACGCTAAGATTTTTAAGCTTCATAAGGTTGGCTAGATTAAGTTTTTTATTAAGGTTGCTTTCAAAATCCTCCCCGCCAATTAAATCCAATGCGTCTAAAGCTAATTGATATTTTTCTAATAAGGAATCAATATCCGATGATGTTTCCATCTCCGTACAAATAGCTGTTATTTCATTTTGTATCTTAATAAATTCTTCCCCTATATATTCATAAACGGTTGTTTCTTTCGTTGTGTCGATTTGTGGAAATTGACTTACGTGTCCAATCTTGCAAGTCGGGTCTATTACTAACTTGCCTTCGAACAAGTATCTTTCTGGATCCATTAAAATATCTATTAATGTACTTTTACCATTCCCGCTTGTTCCTATAAAAGCGCAATGTTGTGCCTCCTCAAGCGTAAATGATATGTTTTTATATAGTTCTTTTTGCGGAAATGAGAAGGATAAGTTATCAACTTTTATCATAGTATTTCCTTTCTCTATAACTAAAATAGTGACTATTACTAGGTGTATGGCAAGCTATAGATCTTTAGTTTACCGTTGTTAGAGTAACACTGTTCACAACCAACTTCAATCGGTTTATATCCTATCCCTTGGTGGTCCAAGTGGCATATTACTTTGAAAGTATACTAACACGCTTAGGAGAATAAAAAGAATTGGTAAAAATCACGCTATACTGACAGCCCGATTTATCCGATAAAGTAAGAAGAGCGGCATGGGGCATCCAATCCACTCATTCTGCATCAATACCACCTAAAGGAGATGTCTGCGCATGCAATACCAGTTTTGCCAACAGGTCACGATTGTGGATATGAACGATGAAATTATTTCGGAAGTGTTGTTCGATCATGGGAAGTTCGAAACGGCTGCCTTGTCGATCGGGTCCTCCGTTCTGATTCAACAAGTAGGATTGAAGGAATTCAATGTCGTTTACGATAAAAGGGATGGTAAAATCGCTCGTTATAAAATCACGGATATCGAAATCGATCTCATCGCGCGACCGCCGCTCACGCGAGTTTACCTCGAGCCGGTGAAGCTTATCGTCGGCCAGCATGATATCGGAATGATGCTTTAAACGAATTAGCAAATTTGGGCCGCTGCAGCCCTTCAAACCGCGTCCGGCGCGGTTTTCCATCTCTTATTATTAGAGCAAGCAAGTCCGATCAACATGCTTACATGAGAAGGACCGCGTGCCGTCTAGACTGCACGCGGTCTCTTTGTTGATTTCAAGCATAAAAATACATCGCCCCAGGCACTCGGCCCACATAGCGATGTATTCAAAATCCGCATACTATAGTCGCCTGTGGCGACAGAGTTCCGCGGGTCGCTACTCCAATCACTCTAGCTCCCCGCATAAAGCTTCACATTCTTAAACCCGGCTTCCTGCACTGTTGATTATCATTCGTGTGATGCAACAATACAATACCTAATTGTATTTAACTATGACCAAGTTATACCCAGTATCGTATAACCCCTCATTAAGCCTATTAAAAAAGCGAATACCAAAAACGTAACAAGCAGGATGTACCTCTGTCAATAGAGTAGACACAAGAAACCGAGAGAGTTAAGCAGCCATTCGGTACCTGCGTTCGCATTCATTAGGTGTGAGATACCCGATGGTCGAATGAATACGTTTGGCATTGTAGAAGCAGAGAATGTATTCAATGATGCGTCTGCATGCTTGTTCGAGTGTCTTGAACCGCTCCAAATAAATGAGTTCCTTTTTAAGAACGCTATGGAACGCCTCGATGCAAGCATTGTCATAGCAGTTGCCTTTGCGACTCATACTAGCCTTCATTTTGTTTATTTTTAGACGGGCTTGGTAGTCATGAGAAGTATACTGACTGCCTCGATCGGAGTGATGCAACACCTCACCAGATGGACGCTGCTGATTACACAAACCAAGTTTGGCTGTCCAGTAAATCCGTACTATTTTGAATCCCGCTGGCGTGATATGCTTCAAAAATCTAGACTACCTAGAATCCGATACCACGATCTTCGCCATACGCACGCGAGCCTTCTGCTCCAGCAGAACGTACACCCTAAGCTAGTTAGTGAGCGATTGAGCCATTCAAGTGTGGGCATCACTTTGGATAGGTACAGCCATACATATGGAGTGGACTATAAGGCTGCAAATGAGTTAAGCAAAATACTGACTGGCAGGTAAAATAACTAAGAAACTACAGTACGTATTGAATTAAGGTGGAAAGGAGGATCTAGTCGGCTGATTAGTTACGAAATCAGAGGCTCTTGTAAAACTCTTATATAATAAAATTAGCGATCAGGAATATTATCCACAATAAACCACTTATTATTA
This sequence comes from Paenibacillus sp. Leaf72, assembly GCF_001422685.1. Taxonomy (NCBI): domain Bacteria; kingdom Bacillati; phylum Bacillota; class Bacilli; order Caryophanales; family Paenibacillaceae; genus Paenibacillus; species Paenibacillus sp. Leaf72. The sequence continues at coordinate 1,770,291 of NZ_LMLV01000001.1, forward strand.
TTCCTACCTTCTCTTTTTTTGTTTTATATTTCTTATATATAAGTGTATATAAAATAAACAAAGGCCATATACTAACCAAAATAATCATTAATATTTCCGAAGTAATATCCATTCACCTCCAACTTATTTAAGTATTTTTCCATTTCATAACACTTGATTTACCTGATTCCAATATGTGTAGTTTAACATGAAAATTGCACATAAGTAAAAATGATTAGCTAATCAGTTTTACTTATGTGCTTGAAATTACCGTTTTCTATTCATTAGATGCTTTGTAGAATTGCATAAGCGCTACCCATCGAACTATTTGCATCGCTACCCGCAGACCAAATAGCAGTAGCGAATCCAGCAACACCTATTGCTCCTCCAATAGCACCAACGACACTAGCTGCTGTCAAAACTGTTAACCCTAATGCGGCCATAAGTAAGGGAGCATTTATATTAATGGTATTTCTAGCTGCGACAACATCGCCAGCATAATGCTTGAAATTTATTACTGCTAATTTATTCGGACCATCTGTAAGTACTGACTTGGTGACTGCATCATCTTTTGCTCCACCAGTATCTAAAAACATTGCGCCGTCGATTGATAGCCTATTTTTAATTCCAGAAGCAGTTGTCATAGTTGTAGTATATGGAGTAGGGAGAAGTATATGAGTATAACGATCCTCCCAAGTAATGTAAGAGTAGCGTCCTCCGCTCCCGAGAACTGTATATGAAAATCTTTGATTCATTGGTGTGTTCTCATAGCTTGAATCACTGTAAATCACCTCATTTAGATCGTACTTTTCACCATTTATTTCTGCCTCATTCTCATTAATTACTTCGATTGTTGTTACATCTGAATTTTCTGTAACACTACCATCATTAAAGTTATTAATTTCTTTAGTATTTAATAGGATCTTATTATCAATAATAGTTCTAGTTATAGTTCTATATGTTGTTCCAATAATTTCTCCATCTTTAAAAATCTCCTTCTGTTGTTCCAGTAGCACTAATTCTTGACTTTTCGCTGCAAAAGTCTGCATGGGAGACAGCGCAAATATCAAAGATAACGTTAAAATAAATGCAATTGCTCTTCTCATATTTTATTCCTCATCTCTTCATTTTTTGCATTCAGTTCCACAAATAAATCAACATCCCCTCATCGTGGATAAATTAGAATGTTAGCTCAATTTTCCCATACTTATCCATAAATTTCAACAAAGTATATTTGTATTTCCGAAAGACCGCATGCGGGACACAAAATGGAGTTTTAGCTTATTCAAGCTCACACGGTTGTTGATTTCTTGTTGATTGGTTTTGAAAATGTGAAGGCTATTGAATCGCTTCTGAGTTTATAATTTAGTTACAATGCATGAAACAACGCCTGTATCGTGAATAAGGGGCCCATACAGCATTTTCCTACGAGGAGGGGGCTGATCGGCCTTCTTTGTATGCTTACAGCGGTGGGGATCAACATGATCGTTGGGCTGTACGATACATGAAGAAGCATACAAACAAACGCTCGGTTCTGGGCTTTCTGAAAGTATTTACAAGGAGCGAGCGTTGACTCCATGTTGACTTCGAGCGTAAAAAAATACATCGCCCCGAGCATTCAGCCCACGTGACGATGTACTCCCAGACACATACTATAAATGCTTCTCGGCCCTTACTCTTCCCAATCCGCAACCGGGTTACTAGAATCCGAACTCCAATCACTCCAACTCCCCGCATAAAGCTTCACATTCTTAAACCCTGCCTCCTGCGAAGCAGAGGTCAGGAAATGCTGCTATTGCAAATACTTTCTTCAAAAGGTTAATCCCATTAAATAAGCTCTTACTGGTCTCCGGTCGCTATTTCAGTACTTATTTGTAATAGGGTTCAGAGTAACGCTCTACCGGCAAATTTCACTACAGTTTTAGTACCTAAAGTATTACTAGGCTTTACTCATCTGCATCTTCATTTTTAAAGATTTCTCTCAAACCAATATGAGTTGCTATTGCAAAATCCATTAATTTGCTATCTCCAGGGTGAATTCTAAGGCTCATGAGTTTGAATTTGAAATGACCAATCGCAAGTTTTCTTTCATTATATTGAAATTGAATAAATGATTTTACAGCATCAAAAATGTAACATATAATCATAGGAAACATTTGCTCCCACTCTTTATTTCCTCTTAAATCATCTTGAATTAGAGCCTCATTTATAAAGCCGATGTGTCCCTGACAGGGCTCAATTACGAAATCAATAATGGCGAAATGTTCCGACCCAGCTTGTCTAATGTATCTGGTTTGTTTTTCAATACGTTCTACTACAGAAATAATAGATACTTTTTCCACATCATAAGGTGGATGAATCCAAATCATAGAGAACTCCTTTCTGGTTTAGCATGTAATATGATCATTGACACTTATAGCGCCTGTATGCGCTTCCCTCATCCGATATTTTGAAGTCATTTATGATAAAGCTTTCCCGTCAGTCAAAGCTGAAACGAGAGCTTCGAGACGATTAGGTCGATCCAGTACTCCATCAGCTTGTGCGATAGATTTCCCAACACGGTTACTCTACCGTCTGGTAGCGATCATTATGAATCGCCTGCTCGATCCATCCCTCAATCTGATGCTTAGGTAGTAGGATATTACCTCCAAAAGCATTGTTCCTATGTATGCCCCAGTCTCCATATACTAGCATATGGTACTGACTATCTATTCGTTTTACGAGCCCCCATACGCCGAGATCTCCCTGTGCGCCAGCACTTATAAATAGCCAATCCTGGTAATTGAATATGCACGGCTTCCCGAACATTTCAAAATCCTCCAAGTACCCGTTACTCCCATCTCTGATCGGAAATCGCTTATTGTAATCCTTAATCATCCACACCACTAAAACCTTTACTCGCAACCAAGCTTTGAAATTATCCTGCTCAAGTACACATTCGATGGAGCAACGAACAAAAGAAGAATGCTCAATCTCTTCGGGATGTGAATCCCATCCATTGAGGCTGGAGGATACCGGAGTGTAAAGCATCCAAAAAGGGTTTCCTACCACCATATGAAAAGGATGACATACTTTCACCGTTCTAACCTGACCTTGCTCTGGCGGGCGATCTGACCGCATCCAATGGGGGGCATCTAGCGGAGGAACATCGTTGTCGTAGTCAGACCATTCCATAACATCATTTTCGAAGCCAACAATATCAAAAAACTCACTCTCCATCTTTACGTGCTCCGATAAACTTTTGCATGTGCTGCACACCAAGGCGATTACTTCTTGCTCCATCTGTTCCAACTCCATTCTATCTCGTCCGATTGCTCAGAGCCTTACGTTTGCCATTTAAATAATAACCACTTTATCAAATGACATGCCATTCCCAGATGTCCGTAATGCTTCAATATTCTTGAGTGATAACTGTTTAATAAATTTTCGTCGATTATGATACACACAGTTAACTAATAAAACCTTAGACAAAAAACTTCGAGCCCCATAGTGTATTTTCACTCTTCCTCCTACACTGTTAATTATCATTCGTGCAGATGCAGCAAAACAATACCTACTTATGTTTAACTATGACAAAGTTATACCCAGTATCGTATAACCCCTCATTAAGCCTATTAAAAAAGCGAATACCACAAACGTAACAAGCAGGATGAGTATAGTTACGCTCTCAGGTATATTTTTAATCCTATTAATTAAAAACATCGCGGCGAAAACGGCAATTGCCACTACTCCATATTTCAACTCAGTGGAAGAGATTAAAAGGATAAATGCAAAGACGCCAATACATATCGTATAAAATGCTTTTTTGTATACTTTAGTTATGATTAAACACCTACCAATATTTTAAATCGTGCATTTAAATTCGCATCTACTTATAATCCTTTTAACCCACCCAACCATGTCACAATAATCAGCATGATCCCAATGAAAATAAATACATAGCCACCTATTTTATAACGCTTTATCATGGCTTTTGTTACTTTCTTTTTATAAGTATTGCTTGCCGTCGTTCTATTCATAAATTCTGTAAATACAATATTTAATATACCGTAACCGCAAAACATCAGAAAAAAGATGATTGACATGATCCATTTCCCTTGCATTATTTCCCTCCTAAATGGTAATACCAATCTTGATAGTACATTGGCGTTACTGGATCGACCATATGCACACTTACTAATATTTTCTCACCTGACAAGCCTACTTCACCAGGATATAGCCTCACTTCGGTAGAAGTATAGTGTAGATTATAAGGTGGCTGAGGAGATAAACAACTTGCTAAAAAGAATACAATAATTTTGAACACTCACGCCTTTTCTATCGCATTGTTCTACTACACTTTGTTACTAAATGATATAGTAAATTTACGTTTAGCTATTTTTAAAAATGAGAGGAGCATCCCAAAGATGAGGGAAATTGTTGAAAAAGATATTCAACATTGGAATAAATACAATCCTACGGAATCCCATTATAGTCGATACACCCCAGGTACAGTAGCATCTGCATATAAAATAGTAGATGTCTACAGGATGTTCACTATGGGCCGTTGGAATAATGCCTTCTTTCTCGAAGAAGATTATGGACATCTTTGTGATAAAAATGATAATATTTCGATGAAATTCGTAGAAAGTATGTTTATTTGGGATACTCTTTTCTATTACAACAATTCAATTGACTTAACATGGCAAGTTGTCTGGTATTACTATTATGTAGACACTTATGAACTTCTCTATGATGAGGACGTCTATAATAAAATCGCTGACAAATGTGACCTACCGAGTTTAAACGCATTACTTGATTTGAGAGTTAGCCACCCTTCAGTCGAGGGACAACTTGCCGCTAAAGTCAAGATATCAATAAACCAGTTCTTCGGTAATGACACTGTAGTTAAAATGCGCAAGATGTATAACTACATTAAACATCGTGGATGCTTTCATGTTGATGGATTGGGGAGCAATGATAAGTTTTCTAACTTCTCTGTAAATGGTCTACACTTCAAAATGTTAACGAGACAAGAAATTGATCTAAATGAAACATCACTGTTATTTGAGCAATATGATGGCCTGTTTGTAGACTATTTTAATCAATTGATCCAATTACTAATGCCTTCTGATTATTTTCTAAAACACTTGGATTTTAACGGTGTTCTTTACGATTATCAAAAATTAAAAGACAAACTCGACTGATTGTTTTTGTTGCTCCTGTGTTGAATGTAGACACATTTAAATGAAATTGTTGAATCACCTTCATCATTGTTCCATATAATAAGGTTATAGGGTCGGTTAGCCACTCCCAAGAGGAGGGGGCTGATCGGCCTTCTTTGTGTGCACACAGCGGCGAGGATGTATGATTGGTGGGCTTTTCGATGCCTGAATAAGCATAAGAGCATGCGTTCTGTTTGGAGCTTGATGAGATCGCTTTCAGTTAGCGTTTGTTGATTCCTTGTTGACTTAGACACCGATGATCAGAAAGAAAAGAAGTACATCGCTATATGAGCGATGTACTTCCAGACACATACTACTATGCCGATTACGCTTTCTCTTCTTCGCCAGTCGCTACGGGGTTTTGCGAGTCAGAACTCCAATCACTCCAGTTTCCCGCAAAAAGCTTCACAAGACTGTTTAAATACTATCTATTCTTGTCGTGATTCTTACTCCATTCTGTCAATTATTCAAAGACCAAATGACTTCACATAACAATAAGTTTCGTTTTCATAGTGATCGCTCAAACTCATTTGGATTGTAAATACCATACGAGTATGCCTTGAATAACGCGGTCTCTGCGTTTGTTAACCTCATTTATTTGAAGTGGTTATATCGTAATTTTCCAAGTACTTGACCACTTCATTTGTTACCTTCATAACAGGAATCAATTCTGCCTTTTTATCTTCATTATTATCAACCAGAGTGATCTGAATAAGTATATTATGAAAAGATAAAATCGTATTTTGAGATTTATACGAGTAAATTCCATAATCATTTACATCAATAAAATCCGGCTTTACAAACAATAAATCATTAGATAAATTTTGCTTTAAATAAATCAAATCAACAAACACGAGACAATTCGTATCTTTATTAAAATATGCAATTCTTTCTTGTGTTTCTTTATAACTTTGAGTCCCGTCCACCGTTAAAAACTTTCTTTGACCAAAAGAGCTTTCCTTATCAATTGCAATTAAATTATCATCTGTGGTTTGAGCGACTTTCTCATATTGCTCAATTGCTAGCTCTTGTACCATATCAGAAAATAAATTCCTGAATTCCACGTAGGAAAAAAATGGTTTCGTTTCTTCTTCAACTTTAGGTTCTTGTTTAGTACAACCGTTGGCTAGAAATATAATACAAATCATTAAAATGAATATCGCTTTTCTTTCATTTTTCATTATACAAACCTCCGTAATGTATGCAATCTTAGTTAAGCGAGTAACAGAGTGAAAATTCATCAGCCCTTCTGACTTCCTCTAGGAAGCAAAAGGGCTGAATTGTTCCCCCTTCGGGGTACGTCAATTATTTATTTCACTTTGGAGGAAGTGGCGAACCGTTCGCTACATCTCCGCCTTTCCAATGATCGTCTGATCCAATAATTCCCCAAGCATTTCCTGTCTCATAATAAATCCCTAAATTTGTTGATTGTCCTGTTGCCTTTACAATTTTCCACTTGTCCCAAGCTCCACTTCCTCCGGTATATTGACCGGCTTTGTATCTATAAATATAACCAGTTCTGCCAGCAGGCACATGAACTGTAGCCCCAATTGTTTCACCAGTGTATGATGTATGCTGATAACTTACTTCTAGCCCTACTTTTGCTTTCATCTCAGCTAGCACAGACACTTTAAAACCTGCTTCTGCTTCAATTCTACCTGTCGTTGTCCAAACAGATTGAACTGAAGATGTTTGCGAATAACTTAGGGGAACGAGTTGGGTCGAACTTGAAGCATTTTGAAATGTAACTTGTCCTTTATAAAACTTATACATACTATAAGAGTCATAGTTTGGAACGTAGTATTTCCAATTATATTGGTAGATATAAGTGCCATAATCCTCTGTAAATTGTGGATTGATTCCCCCTGAATTAGTAAAGTCACTAAACTCTTTTTGTCCTGTAAACTCATCGTCACTTACAATCTGGGTTTTGATTTTATTGCCGTTAAGATCCTCAAAATATGCTTCTTTTTTAAATTCATCCAACTTTTTATCGTATTTTTCTGGACCATCTGAATAATATTTATGAATGAACTCCGCATTGCCAGCAGCGTGGGTCACGGGTGTAACGATAGTGATGGCTGTGAGTAATGCTACAGCAACTGGTATTAATCCTTTTTTCATGTTTACATCTCCTTGTTTCAATCATTGTATTGTTGAAATACATGGTACTGTTAACACAACTTTTAAGTGTTCAATTATGATATATAATTGATATTATCAGTTTGGTCTCAATGAAACTCACTTGGTCCTCCTTTACTAAAAACTTTAAAATCAACAACCGTTCTCTTAAATCATGCAACTGTTAACACACCTAAATCCTACCTCTTTTTTCATATATATGGAATACCCCTTTTGTATCATTTATATGTCGAATTTTGGATTAAATAATAATTTAATGATATAAATTGAGAATTCCTGTTCCCTCACGTCATCATCTGTTGATTTTACGTTACTACTTAGGTACCTATATAGAACATTTCGAGTGAAATCGGCGTCCGAGCCACTATATATTGATTTCCATCTTGCAACGTTGCCCAATAATAATGTAAAATTCACAGGTTCACAAGGTCCAAAACACAACATATAGTGTTTAAAATCTCTAGTAAGTCAAAATGTCGTACCTAAGTAGTAACGATTTTACGTTGATTCAAATTTTCGATGTAAATAAAGTGTTGACTTTGCGGGGTTTGTTACTTTGCCCAAGCTGTACTCCAACACGCTACACAACCTATACATGAAGCAGGGCCGGTTAGCGACTCTCCAGAGGAGGGGCAGACCGGCCTTCTTTGTTTACAGGGAGAGCAGCGATATGCGGTATGCGAGAGCCTGTATGGCACATTAAGAAGCATACAAACTAGCGCTCAGTGTAGAGCTTCTTGAAAGCGACTTCAAATAGCGCGTGTTGACTCAGTGTTAACTCAAAGCCCCGCTGAATACATCAGCCAAGACACTCGCCTCTAGTGGCGATGTACTCAGAACGCCCGTCCAACGCGGCTTCTCAGCCCTTACTCTTCCCCCGTAGCAACCGGATTCCCGCTATCCGAGCTCCAGTCACTCCAACTCCCCGCATAAAGCTTCACATTCTTAAACCCTGCCTCCTGCAGCGCAAAAAAGTTAGGCGTAGCGGTCACACCTGATCCGCAGTACACGATAATTTCATCGTCCTTCGACAGCGCGGCAAAGCGTTCCGCCTGCTCCTCCGGCGACTTCCACATGCCATCCACATGGCGGCTTTCCACCCAAAAATGATTAATCGCCCCCGGAATATGCCCGGCCGCCGGGTCCATCGGCTCGACTTCCCCCCGATAGCGAGGCGCTTCACGCGAATCAATAATGACGATCCCGTCCTTGCCAATGCTCTCCTTCACATAAGAGCGGCTTACCAGTATCTCGTCCCGCAAAGCTGGTTCAAAAATAACCCCTGCCACCGCCTCCGGCTCTTCTGAGCTAACGGGATAATCTGCTGCCTGCCAAGCGGTGAATCCGCCCTCCAGCACATACACTTGCCCCTCATGCCCCATCCACTCAAGCAGCCAGCGCAGGCGTGAGGCCATAGCCCCACCTTGGTTATCGTAAGCCACTACTGTCGTATGATTGCCAATTCCAATCCGTCCCAAAAAAGCGGCCAATACTTCCGTCTCTGGCAGAGGATGGCGTCCACCTTCTCCGTTCGGGCGCTTCGGTCCCGACAAATCATGGCTTAGATCGGCATAATAGGCTCCCGGAATATGGGCCTCTTCATACGATTCTCGGCCTGTTTCAGGCTCAGTCAGCAAATAACGCGTATCGACAATTACTGTATTTTCAGCACCCAAACGCTCAAGCACCCAATCCGCCTTTTTAAAATAAGTCATCCCGCTCAGCTCCTCCAACATATTTTCTGGCTTAACCCAGCTATATACCGCCATCGTACCCGATAAATCCCATGAGGAGCAACCATTTGCCCACTATTTCCTTTGCAAAACCACATCATCCAGCGAGCCCTCTTTGTCTATTACCCTGGCAGCCTTGCCTTTAAGATATTTATCGAAAAAATCAACCAGCAGCGCATTCATCACGCTCTCCATCCGATCCGGATCTATGGCGCCAAGCAAGGCAACTTCGACCTCTTCATCGCCAATTTTGCTTTTCGAAATCAGATTCTCCGCCATAATCTCGCTGTAATCGGTAAAATTGCTGTGAGTGCTGTTTAAAATCGTTGCTAAATAAGCTTCGCTGACCGCATTTTGAAAAGGAAAGCTGAGATAATGCCCCGCAAGCGGGCTGTCATTTTGCAGCAAAAGCACGGGCTTATTCATCGGCCTATGCCACATTGAGCTATAGCAAAAACCATCCAAATTCGCAATGGCTTTGACCCGCTCAGATACGAACGCCATATTTAAAGCCGCGCTTCCTCCGAAGGACATGCCGAAGACGCCAATCTTTTCAGCATCAATATGGCTGTAAAACGCAGCATTCTCCTGCTCGGCATCCGCCAAAAAATGCTCAAGAGCAGTAAGGCTATCCGTCACCCACAGTTCATTGCGAGCGATCATATTGGGCTGGCTATCAATGATTCGCTCATAGTAGTCATGATGCTCCTCGAAGCTCGCTTCTTTCCCTTCTCCACCGAGCCATGCTGCGTATGTCCGGAATATCTCCACGCCTTTTGTCGCGTCCGCGACCACAGCCTCCGGCAGCCCGCTCACATCAAACTTCGATATGCTGCCATCAGGCAGCTCATAAGACCCATCCCCCAAATGCCCGATGCTGAGCACGATATAACCGTGGGACGCAAGCTCCTCGAACTGAACGGTGTTAGCTTCACAAGAAAGGCAGTAGCCATGGCTAAAAAGCAGCAGCGGATGCTTGCCGTCAGCAACGGGCGCATTCATATAGGAATTCGTTTCAATGCCGCTCGTGCCGGGCAGAATCTCTTTCCTTATATATTTTTTCAAGCGCCCTTCCTGAGTCTCTCCTGCTGGATAAAAGCATAGACAAGGAATCAATCGTTTTTCATCCTGTTGTTCATCCCGTTCATACTCATAATATAAGCTAGAGCAGCCTACGTCATAAGCCCCGCTAGGTTTTCTGAGCTTGTGTTTCTCTTTGATTTTCATCGTTTTCCCCTTTCGGTATGAAAAATGGCGGAGCTGCAAGCTTTGGACTGCAATGGCAGGTAGAAAGCGACCACTCACACTATCTATTCAGTCGTTCCTCATCCCTCAAACCCACGCATCATTCGCGTATCCGCGTTGTTCCCAATAACCGACATGCTCCCCTTCGATCAGTTCAATGCGGTTCAGCCATTTGACCGACTTGTAGGCGTACATTTTCGGCACAATGAGCTTAACCGGGCCTCCGAGATCGCTTGGAATCGGCTTGCCGTCGTGCATGACCGCGACCATCACATCGTCCATATCCGCCTGCTCCAGCGTCAGCGTATCGGTGTACACGCCGTCGCCGGAATAAAACTTCACCGTCCGCGCTTTCGTCTGAACGCCTGCGGCTTTTAGCAATTCCTTAAGCGGGATGCCCTCCCACGTATTGTTGTAGACGGACCAGCCCGTCACACAATGAAAATCGCTCACCTGCACCGTCCGCTTCAAAGCGACAAATTGCTCCCAATTCCACTGCAAGCGCTGATCAACCAAGCCATCAATCGTAAACGACCAATTGCTATTGTCGAATTTCGGAATCGGTGTCACCGTATATACGCGGAAATTCCCTTTTGCCCCGCCGCCCGTAGGCGGAAGCGAAGCCGGGAGCGGCTGCGGCGCAGGCAGCAGCTGATTGTCATCCTCCGCAACGAATTCGTCCAGCGACTTCGTTCCGCCAAAGCCTGTCCCAAGCGCCCCGCCAAGCCACTTGAGAAAAGAAGGCCCTATCGCAATCGCGATCCCCGCGCCCAGCGTCCATTTTATAACCTGTCTCCGTGAATATACGGCCTGCGGCCCTGCCGCTGGGTGAATCTCTTCCTCATGAACCGGCTTTATCGTACGACGATGGGGCTGCTTGAGCCATTTTGTCCGCGTAATGGAATGGTAGATAATATAAGGCAGACCGATCCAAGTGAGCAAATCATGCACGAGCAGCGCTGCGTTCGATATTCCGGGCCCTACTAGTCTAAACTGCCACAGCAATACACCAGACAAAAACCATCCCGCGAGCAGCGCCAGCACGACGATTACATTAAATTTTTGCCACGGCTTTTCCTTTATTTGCTTCCAGTGCTTAGCGGCAAGAAATAAGTAATAAACGACGGGCAGAAGCGAAGCGATGCCAACGACGATATGGAGTCCTTTTAGCCATACGCGGCCTTCGCCCAGAAATCCGCGCCAAAAACCGCCCAGCAGCATCAGTCCCGTCAATGCCAAAATGACAACGATCCAGCCATTCCATGCGTGGAGCGAAACCAGCTTTTTCCCATAGCCCTTGCGCAAACGCTCAATGAATGAACTCATTTGAAAACGTCCCCTTCCCAAGCTCCATATGTATAACTAAAATGTGCGGCTTTTCATTCTCGTTCTCATTCTCATTTTCGTTCGTCCCAGCCTTCTTAATTCTATTATAACGCCTGACGCACAACATTACGAAACGATGGGCCAAGCATAGCAATCTGCGCTAAACAACTAGCAACGAAGTGCTTACAAAAATATCAACCGCTGTTTTTAGCATGAGCCTGCTCTTAAGTAAAATAAATAAGGCCTTGCTATAAGGCGCAATTTAAGATACATTATTAATTAATTAATCAGTTATTTAATTAATTAAAACTTCGTTTAAAGAGAGGGGAATCCATTTGGCTAGACCCGTCAATGAAGAAAAAAGACTGGAGCGGCGCAAACGCATCCTAAAAGAAGCGGTTATCCTGTTTGCAGAAGGCGGCTATTCTAATACCACAACGGCCATCATTGCGGAGAGGGTGGGCGTGACTCCTGGAACCATTTTTCAATATTTCGCTAGCAAAGAAGCTTTATATTACGCCGCCGTCCTTGAGCCGCTTGCTGATATTCAGCTGAAGTCGCTTGCTTGTCTCCAACAAGAGGGGACACCGGGCGCATTGATTAAGAACATGGTGAAAGAACAATTCAACGATATCTATTCCTATACCAATGAATTGCGGCTTGCCCAATCTGTTTTAGGACAACGAACCAGATTTCCTGAACTTACACAGAAGGTTCTTGAAAGCATAAAGGTCATGACCGATGCGATCGAATCCGTCTATGCCAAGGGTCAGCTACTGGGAGAGTTCGACAAAAGCTTTTCTCCAGCAATGATCTCTCGCAGCTACATCTCTTTCTTAAATGGAGTGGGCTTAACTCTTGGAGAAAATATTATCCATCATCCCGAGTGGGAAAATCTGAAGGGGCATGCCTATTATTTGTTCGCCCCCATACAACCTAGAGAATAACTGGAGGAGTCAGAATGAGCCAACTATCCTTACAACCGGATCATACAATTAATGTGCGTGTGAAAAAACGGAAGAAAATTTTATGGAGCCTAGGAATTGCGCTTTTGCTTGTGGCGGCTCTTGTATTTTTTATCTCTTATAAAGTAGTAGACACTTTGCTGCACCATCCTAGAGACACTAATGTCAGCTACGAATTGAATATCGAGAAAACTCCCTTCGAAGAGGTCGAGTTCCCAAGCTTGAAAAATGATAATACGATTAGAGGCTCCTTTTTTCCTGCAAATAATCTTTCTGGTGAAGCAAGCAATAAGACCATTATTGTCGTCCATGGCTATACGAGCAATCGTTTAGTTAAAGGGCGGACCCCAAAGCTAGTAGAGCATTTCGTTCCGAAGGGCTACAATGTATTGGCATTTGACCTCAGCTCGCAAGGAAATTCCAATGGTGATTTGATTACACTGGGCCTCAATGAAAAATACGATCTGCTAGGAGCTGTAAGCTATTTAAAATCCAGAGACCATACGGGTGATAGCATTGGCGTTATCGGCTTTTCAATGGGTGCTGCTACTTCCTTGCTAGCCGCAAGTGAAAGTGATGACATTAAAGCCGTCATTGCCGATAGCCCTTTTCGTAATGCTGGTCTATTTTTGAGAGAAGGTTTGCCTTTCTTTTCAGGCTTGCCTGCGTTTCCATTCAGTTATACATCGACATGGATGGCAAATTGGGCCTTTAACGTTGATCTAGACTCCATATCACCGATGGATGCGGTAAAAAAGATGCAAAACAAGCCCGTTATGCTCATTCATGGTACAGGAGATCAGCAAATTAGTTATAAAAATACGGAAGTGATTTTCGAGTCCTTAAAAAATAATCCAAGTGCAGAAGTATGGTACCCGCAAAATACGGAGCACATCGATGCTATTAACCATTACCCTACTGAATATTTTCAAAGAGTAGATCGCTTTATGGATGAGTATTTAGGGAAATAAAATACCCTTCCTTATATAGAAGCAAGGTACAGACTCCTCAAGAAATGGAGAAGAGCTGTACCTTGCTTTTGTTAAATGGGCTTTTAATGGTCTCTGGGCATTCTATGAAAAGACGACATGCAGCTTTTATGCAAGCAAAAGAGTTCCTAATTCAGCACCTTTATTGCTCACAAAGAGCGCGAACGGGACGCATATTGCAAAATAGCGGCGGCTGCCCGTTCCCGGCGCTCTACATCTTCACTCTGCATCGCCAGTCTTAAAATGTCCACCGCTTCCCTTATTGTCGCATGATCTATGGCAAAAGTCTGCTCACTCTGTCCGCCGCTTTCCCCAGCACCGCTCAACCAGAGCTCCATCTGCCAATCGGTTACGGGATGCTCGTACATAGCGGGAAATTGCCCTTCGGCTATAAATGACTTTAGCTCTGGGGCGGCCATGGCTTGCGGCAAGCTTTTGAGCCAGGTCACACCTCTTCGATGGCAGCTGCCGTCCTCCCTATTATCCGCGTCCAACACATAATAATAGTCGCCCAAATCGCCAAAATGCACCTTGTCCCCATCCACTAGAAGCACATAATCGCCATCAGCCATCACTTCCACGAACAAACGAAGCTCCACGATACGGCTAACAAGCGCCGCACCCTCCAGAGCATCGGCCTCAATCAACCGTGCCTTGCACGCTTCCTCGTCGAATGGCTCCAAATTTCCAAGCCCCGGGCCATACAAGCAAACGAAGTTATCCTCCAAAAACGCCTTGCTCCGGCTTATTCCGCCTACATCCGCTTGCATCACAAACAACTGCAGCCTGCTCACCTCCGCTTCATTCTCTTTGAGCCTATTATATCTTTTTATCCGCTTCAGGAAAAAGCCGCTCAAACTAGGGCGTGCATGAAAACGTAAGTAAATCCTATCTAATAGAAGCCGGCGTCAAACGTATCGTCTCTCCAACCACGCTTCTACTGGGAATGTCACACCTCATATTTGTAGATTTACGTACCAAGAGGCAGCATTATCTTCTTAGTTTCAAGGGTTTTATATTGCGGCTTGCACAAATATAAATTTGGCGGACACAGCAGCACCTATTTTAACAGAAACAGGGTTAAACCACAGTTCGCGGACTCAGGAGCAGCTATTTCGCTGCAAATGCCCATTTTGCTGGGATAATGAGGGCAATAACGGATCTCCTGTCCGCTTACGGCCTGAAATCGGTTCAAAAGCCAGAATAGCGGAACCTCAGTCCGCCAAAAGCATCAAGTGCCTCGAGCTGCCGGGAATCAGCAACAGTAACAACAACAATCACAAGTTGCGGTTCACAAGCCTTGAATCGGCGGATGTGATTGCCCTTGAATCATGGCGAACCTATTGAAGTTAACCAACGACCTCTGCTGGGAAAAATAAATCCCGCGCGTTCCCCATCATACGAGGAAGCGAGCGGGATTTTAGAGCCTGCAAGCTGCGATGCTGACCTGTCTTGCCGATTATCCTTGAAGCATGGAGCCTATAGGCACATGCTTGCTTAGTTCTGTTCCGAGCATGCAGTCTATCGCCGCATTCTTGCTTATTTCTGCTTCAAGTATGCGATCTACTGCCCTATTCTTGCTTATTTCTGCTTCGAGAATGCAGCCTATCGCAGCATTCTCCTGCTCCTAAAGCTTCAGCAGCTTGAAAATCACAGCTGCTGCCTGCGCTCTCGTCGTCTGCCCTTGCGGACGGTAGCTGCCGTCTTCGAAACCGTTCACTAAGCCCGCCTGCTGCATTGCGCTGACGGCCTCCTGTGCGAATCCGCTAATGGACTGCTCATCTGCAAAGGAAGGGAAAGGCTTCGTGCTTGCTGTGCTTTCCCATGCGATCTGCTCCGTTGCACGGGCCAAAATAACAGCCATTTCCTCGCGCGTAATCGCGTCATGAATGCCAAACGTCCCATCTGGGCGCCCTTTCACGAGGCCCAGCTTCTCTGCCGAAGCAACGGCCGCTTCATACCAAGCGCCCTGCAACACATCCCGCAGGCTGCTAGTCGCCTGCTCGTCAATCAATTCGAGCGCGCCCAGCAGCAGCTGGACGAACTCCGCTCGCGTGACAGCCCGCGCCGGCTCAAACCTGCCGCCGCCCGTTCCGCTCACGATTTCGCGCGCTGCCAGCGCTTCAATCATCGTTTGGGCCCACTTCGCTTGGCCCAAATCTCCAAAAGCCACATCCGCATAAGCGATCGCATAGCGGCTGAAATGCTCCGGCTGGAAGCGAACGACTCCAGCCGCCTCATCAACCTTCACGTTGCGCACGACTTCCATTGCGCCGCCCTCGCCTACATAATAGACGACGACTTTGTGCGCTTTTTCGCCTGCTTTTAGCGTATATGCAAGCTCCACCGTTACTGGCGCATTCTGCTTCTGCCCAAAGGCATGAATTTCCTTGCCGTCTACACTCAGCTTGAAATCATAAACGGGGTGATCGCCTAATTTCGTCTTCACATTAGCCGGCAGCTCCGCAGCTGCCACTTGGACGGCTTCCAGCGTTAATTTCTTGGTGCCTGCCGCCACAATTCCCCCGGCCTTCGTAATATCCACTGTAATCTGCACAGCACCCGCCTGTACGATGATGAACCGTACTTTTGGCTGATCCCCTGCCAGCATCAATTCCATAGGAATCTCCACTTTCGCTCCTGCCACGGCTCCCGCCTTGCTCGGCTCAAGCTGAATATGCAGCGCATTAGCCGATTGCAGGCTAGCTAGCGCTTTCGCCATATCGCTTGTGCTCAGCTGCGCCTGCAGCATGCCGCTCGCATCTGCTGTCACCTTCACGGTTAGCCCGTTTGCGCCAGCTTCAACGCTCGTGCCGCTGCCCGTCGATCCCGTACCTGCTCCGCTCGACGTACCGCCACCCGTTCCACCACCCGGCGTACCCGGATCTGTTCCACCACCCGGCGTGCCCGGATCTGTTCCACCACCTGGTGTTCCCGGATCTGTTCCACCGCCCGGTGTTCCCGGATCTGTTCCACCGCCCGGCGTGCCCGGATCTGTTCCGCCACCCGGCGTGCCCGGATCTGTCAGCGTCTTCGCCGTCAATACGGCTGATCTATCCGATTCGCCCGCAGCGTAAAGGGCGGACACCTGATAAAAATAATCCGTATTGGCGCTCAGGCCACTATCCGCATACGATGCTGTGCTGATTGGCTGGGCATTTACCAGCACGTAAGGCCCATTTTCAGCCGTCGCACGATAAACGTTGTAGCCGCTCACGCCAGCTAGCGCTGTCCATGCCAGCTCAATCGCTTTGCCCGTCGCCGTGTTCACTTTCAGGCCAACCGGCGTCTCCTTCGTCGGTTCCACCTGAACCATCGTCCCATACACCTTCACCTCGCCAAACTGCGGCGTATACCAGTTGCCTGGATTGTTGCGCAGAACGGCATCGACCATCTGCACCCTTACGTACCTTGCTTTGCCGCTCAGCTTATCGGAGGTAAAGCCATAGGTTTTATTGTCCGTTTTGTCCAGCGCCGTTGTAAAGGTAACGCCGTCCAAGCTCGTTTCGATTTTGTATCTGTGATAGCCCTCCGAGCCATTATGCAAATACCACGAAAGCTGAATGTTCGTCAGGCTGTACACATCGCCAAGATCAACCTGCCACCATGATGGCCAGCTGTTATTCGCTGCGATCCAGCTTGTCGTGTAATCGCCATCGTTGGCGTAGGTGGCCGGACTGTTTTCCAGCTCGCTCTTCGCTATGGCTGGCTTGCCCTGCGACAGCAGTTCGCCGTTTTGCTCGGGAACGACTTCGCCCGTTGCCTGGTTGTAGTACACTTTTTCATAATAATCATATTTCGCATAGCCATTGCCCAGTGTAATCGGCAGCCAGTGCTGCTTCGCCTCGCCCGCCCCTGCTACCCAGCGGTTCGCCATATTCACAAAGCTGATCCCCGCGGAGCCTTCCATTTTCCAAATAAAGCCGGATTGCGCCGAGAAGTTCGAATTATTGCCGATTCTGCGCAGGTCCGTCCAAGGCCCTGCAAGCGAAATGGCGGAAGAATACATGCCCTTGCTCGGGTACCAGCCTGCCGCCTCAGAGGTGAACAGGTAATAGTAGCCGTCTTTCTTAATGAGCGAAGGAGCCTCCCGATGCTTGCCCTCATATACCTTGAGCACGACGCGCTCTACCGACAAATAGTCCGCAGACAGCTCATAAATAAACAAGTCCGCATTCGTGTTGCCCGAGGAAACGATATAGCCTTTGCCGTCATCATCCTTGAAGAAGGTAATATCGCGGGAATCGTTGCCTGCCGGACGCACACTGCCATGGAACGTCAGCACCCCGCCGGGATCGCCGGACAGCACCGCCGCTCTGCCGAGCGAGTAGTCCTTATTATTTTCATAATGCAGCCAAATGACGATTTTGCCCGTTGCTTCGTTGTACGTGAAATTCCACGCCTCGAATTTGCTAGCCGCAAGCTCTGGATGAGAATCGCGGGTCAGCACCGTATCCACGAACGTCCAGTTGACTCCGTCTGCCGATTGATGCAAATTCACCTGCTTGAATCCGTCTGTATCTGATACATATTCATAATAGTAATACAGATTTCCCAGCTTCAAAAAGCCGTCATGCGTAATCGTTGGCGTGTGCGTCACATTGCCCGCATCGTCAAGCCATACGTTTTCCTTCGTATTGTCATACGCAGCCAAATCAGCTGATGCAATAAATGTCCTCGCATGTGCGGACTGCGAAAGCTCCGAGCCGCCGCCCGGATGGGTCGCCTTCACCTTATAAAAATACGTTTTGCTGACCGCAAGCCCGTTGTCGTCATACGCCATCGCTCTTCCGTTATACACCTGCTCATACGTGCCGTTTTCACTTTCCGAACGATATAGCGTGTAGGCCGTTGCACCCGGCACGCTTTGCCAGTTCAGGCTGATGGTCGTAACCTCGGCAGCAGCCGATGTTTTTACAGCAGTCGCCAGCAAACCTTGCGGCACATCCAGCTGCATGTCGGACGAATAAATTTTCACCTCATGCAGGCCTCGGTACCAGGTAACCGGCTTATCGGCGTTGTTCGTATGTCCAAACTGCCCCAAAATCGTCAGCTTCACATATCTGTATTTGCCTGTAAGCTTGTCGCTGTTGAAGGAAGGCGTCTTATTGCCGCTCTGGTCAATAAGCAGATCATACTGCTGATCATCTACGCTGCCTTCCACTTTATACGTGTAATAAACCTCCGAGCCATTCCACTCTTTCCAGCTCAGATCAATGCGGCTCAAATCATATTCCCGCTGCAGATCGACCCGCCACGTTGTCGGGAACGAGGTGCTGCCAGAATCGAAGAAGTTATCATTGCCGCCATCATTGTTCGTATCCTGAAAATACATCCCGTCATTCGCCATCGTCGCCGGGTTGCTGGACGCTTGCGAGCTCGCCACTACAGGCTTGCCCTGCGACACAAGCAAATCGGTCGCCGTCTCAAAAAGTCCCGTCGCCGCATTCAAATCCAAATCTCCGCTGTTCGTAATGGATGCGATGCCTTTATCCATTTCTAGCGGCAGCCAAATATATTGCGAGTTCATCAATGCCGACGGATTCCAGCGGTCACCTACATAGACGTAGGAGGTCGTTTCGCTGCCGTAGACGCTGAGAATGAAAGACGGCTGCGTGTAATACGTCGCCGGATCACCGAATCGCTTAAGCTCGGACCAATCGCTAAGGCTGTTAATCGACTTGGCGCTTGAATAGTAGCCTTGATTCGGATACCAGCCGGACTGCCCCGAAGTGAACAAGTAGTAGTACCCGTCCTTCTTCACAACGGCTGGCGCTTCCCTTCTGACACCCGGGAACAGCGTATACATATACTTCTCCGTGTACAAATAATCGTCCGTCAGCCTGAACACATTCAGGTCGGCGTTATTGTTCGAGGATGCGAATAAATACGCGCTGCCATCGTCATCCTGGAACAGCGTAAAGTCACGAGCCTGCATCGCCCCCGGCTGGAAACGATTCACGTACTTGTAATCGCCGTCTACGGTGTCGGATACGGCTACGATCATATTCGCCTGATTGTAGTTGCCCGCTTCCTCCCAATGTCCCCATAACACATATTTGCCTGTTTTTTCGTTGTACAGCACTTTAGGCCGCTCGATTTTTGCAGACGCCAGCTCTGGATGGGAGGCGGTTGTCAGCACATTGTTGCGGAACTCCCAATGCTTGAGATCCTTGGATGCATATACCGAGACGCCTTTCAGCACCGCCGAATTATGCCCTTTATCCTCGCCGAACCAATAATACGTGTCCGCTACTTTGAGGATATAGCCGCCGTGAGCCTGAATCATGCCGCCCTCGTCATCAAACCAGTATTCGCCGTTGCGAATAACGTCTGCTTTGCCAGTATTGTCCTGCACCTTAATATCTGCCTTGATGCGGGTAGACGTGCCTGTCACGGTTCCCTCAGCCTTGAAGCTGCCCACACCTGCATAAGCGGAAGGAGCGAGGGGATCCCACTGGACAGGAAGCGTCGTATACTGATTGTTCGTATAATCGATTTTCACCCGATCCGGGAGCCTTGGCGCGCTGCCCTTTTCCGTATAGATCGTCATGATCGGATCAAGCGTCCTCGGTACAGATAGGCCATGTACTAGTCGGCTCCAAGCCGCTTCATCGATGCGCTTGAAGCTGCCCGCCAGCGCACCGGACGGGAGCGTATAGGAGCTAGCTGCCTCCTGCGTCCACACGCCCGCCACATCCGTAGCGGAAGCTAGCGTCCACGCGCCGCCTGAATACGTATATTTCAGCCATTTATCTTCTGAATTCAGCTTGAACGTATCGGCTCCATCCGCGATAGGCGAAACGAATGCCGCGTTCGTGCCCAGCTCCGTCCAGCTTTTCCCGTTGCGGCTCACCGCATAATGCAGCGTTTCCGTGCCGCTGACCAGCTTGTTATAAGCAAATAAATAAGCGGTATTTGCATCCTGTTCCAAAATTTTAACGTCGAACACTCGCGTTTTCGATACGCTGCCGCGCGTAATGGTCGCCGTCAGCTTAACGAGCAAATCTCCTTCGCCAATAGCGGGACGGCTAACCATGCCGTCTGGGCGCAGATTAACCGGATGATCCGACTGCCACGAAATTCTCGTGCGGTTCGCCCCTGCATCCGGCAGGCTGAGCTTCGCTGTCGCCCCATCGGCATGCGCGACCGCAAGCGCGTCCTTGTCGTTGTCGACCGCTGCCTCGTCTGACAAATCTGCCAGCACCTTGAGCTGGAACAGCTTCGTGTCTGACGCATTGCCTCGTTTAATCGTCACAGTCAACGTTACGTCCACGTCTGGCTGTCCAAAGGCAGGACGCGTGACCTTCCCAGCCCTATCAACAACTGCCGGCTGGTCAGATTCCCATGCGAGTGTCGTGCCGTTAGCACCTTTAGCTGGCAGCGCAAGATCGGCCATCACCTTGGCCAAATCGCCGGGCAGCGTCACAGCCGCCTTATCTGCCGCTACTTTAGCCTGATCCTCCGGATACGTGAACAAGGCCACCTCCTTCGGACCCAACGCCCGATTGAACACATAAAAATCATCGATTTTGCCATCAAAATACGGATCGGAGCTAAACATCGAGCGGCCGATATAGTTCAGCGTCGTTTGGCCCAAATCCTTAGGCTTCAGCGTCATATTCGCATTGCGCCCCACCTCTACGCCGTCCACGTACAACACGCCTGTAGAGCCCGAAAGCGTCATCGCATAATGAACCCAGCGATCAGTTGCCTGCTGTGCAGGGCTGACGCCGACAATTTGCTCGCTGCCGCCATTTTTCAAGACGAATCGCGACTCATTAGCGCCCGTTGCTGGCGTAAAGAATATATAATTGTTCGTGCCGAGCCCGATATCGAACACACGAGTCCACTGCTTGAGCGTGTCCTGCTTCACCCAGAAAGCAAAGCTGACCTCGTTCAAATCCTTCAGCATGCCCGCAGGAAGCGATACATAGCCATTCGAGCCATTGAGATCGACGGCTCCGCCCGATCTGCCGGTTGTCCAAGATGCCCCGCCGGTAAGCGTTGCTTTACCCTGATTGCTGCTGGCGCCAAGCGGCGATACCTGCGTCCCTGACGTTTCATTGAACGGGTAAGCCGCTACTATGCCCGGCAGCAATTCTGGAGATGCCGGCAGTACCAGCACCGTCGTCAGCGAGATGGTAGAAGAAACAACCTCATACTTGTTGACCTCCGCTGCAACCTGATAGTAATAGGTGACCCCGGAAGCCAATCCCTTGTCCTCATAGTGCTTATCTGTTCCGACATACACTGGAGTAAAGCCCGCGGCCGCATCGGTCGAGCGGTACACACGATAGGTAGCTCCCGTTACCGTACTTTCCCAGCTAATCGTTGCCGCGGAAGAAGTGATGCCCGTTGCCTGCAAATCGCTCGGAGCCTCCGGCTTCGGGCTCGGAATTTGCCAGATGCCTACATCATCCAGCGCGCTTTTTTCCCAGCGGGAGCGGAAGCCCGCTTTCCCTGACGTAAGGGAAGTATCTGTTACATTAAAAATAAGCTTATCATCCACGTAGGCTTTCATTTTGCTGCCTTCGACGATTATGCGCATCGTGTACCATTGGTTCACATTAATTGTAATCGGATATTCTCCAAGCGTTGTTGTAGTACCGCCTACCCGTTTGGATAGGGAGAACCGATTATCCCCCAGCTGGAACATATAAAAATTGTTCACATCGCTGTATCGTGCCAAAATGCCGGGAAACGCTCCCGCAGCCACTTTTTTCACCTTGGCCTCGTACACGTAGTCGCTGCCAATATCCTGATTGACGGATGCAATGGCCTCGTCCCCCGCGCTTACGTACAACACCTGATTGCTAGCCGAAGCCGGATCAGCTGCTGCTTTAATAATGCTGCTGTTATTAACTGTCCACCCTTGCAAATCTCCATCCTGAAAATCATCCGTAAACAGCGGTTCGTTGGCAACAGCTGCTGCCTCCTGAGCGACGAGCAACTGCTGCTCTTCCGCTCCTCCTTGTCCCTCTTGCGACTCCCCTGTTTCACTTTGCTGCTGCGATTGTTGAATTCCTTCTGCTGTAGTTACCGTTTCTTCTAAGGCCAGCGCAGATTCTGCCGATGCCGTTGCCGTATAGACAGGCATGATCCCAGGCAAAACGATCATCAGTGCCAGCATAAGCTTGGATAGTGCAGCTATGGATTTTTTCAATTGCGACCCTCCCCAATTTTTTTCACGTTGACCTTCAACCCAGATAAATGGTAAGCGCTTACAATTGTTGGAGGAAGAGAATGCCTTTCCCCCAACCCGGCGCCTTCCGGTCTGTATTTAGCTTAGCCCAATGCTTGTACAACCCGGAAGAGCAACAATACAAGCCTAGTGAACAATGTGGCGTTTTCACGACTGAACTATTTTAACTTTGGTGAACTCTTGAAGTATGTTGTACAGCCTTTCCCATGTTACTATAATATGGCTTCTATCAGCACTCTGTTTATTAGGAGGAAAATGCCTTATGAAAGCTGTAAACGCCACAAAAGAAGATATACAGAGCTGGCTGGCACTGGCTTCCGAGGTCGAGCATCTTTTTGGCCCAATGGTAGACAGCCCCAAATTCCTGCAAGCTTTGGAGAAGAACATACAGCAAAATCGTGCATTTTGCGTAAGAGAAAAGGATGGTCCGCCAGGTGCGCGCTTGCTAGGGGGCTTGTTATTTTCTTCATCACAGGCCCCTCTCTATAAAATTGGCTGGTTGTCTGTAGCAAGAGAAGCCAGAAGCAAGGGGGTCGCAACTTTGCTGCTAAATCATATTTTGATGTTAATCCCGACATCATCAGAGCTGACCGTCACGACATTTGGCGAGGATGTATTAGAGGGTCTGCCCGCAAGAAGGCTCTACGAGAAATTTGGATTTGTGCCTTTGCCATTGGCCATACCGGCTGGGCCAGAAGGCGGCTCACGGCAAATGTTCAGGCTGGCCATCAGCTCCTGACGGGCTGAGACAAAAGCGCATAAAAAGCAAAAAAGATCACCCTCTCCTTCCGTGAGGTGTGATCTTCTTTTTGTCTGCTTAAGCGTACAGCGTCATCCGCTTCATCTGGTCAGTACTATCGGGCCTGAGCGGGTAACTGCGACGGTATGCTTGACATGCGCTGTCGCAAGTCCCGGCTCGACACTAGCAGCGTCACCCGCCAGTGCGCCTAATCCCACAATCAAATCAATCGTCAAAATCATGCCTTCTGCCAATAGCTCCTCCGGCTGCTCCACCGGGCGCATCTCTCCCTGCTGAAGCCGCTGGAGAATGCCATGGACCGCAATATCCGGCATGCTGTTCATGACCAGACAGCCCGACTTGGCCGCCGAAGTATGGATAGCCACGATGATATCTCCGGCGCTTTTGCCTACTCTCGCTTCGGCAATGCCGCGATTCAGCGTGTGCTGCGCCGTGCGCAGCAGCTTGCGTGCCAACGGGGACGGCTCACCTATTGCATACGTCCAGGCAAATTCAGCTGCTCCGCCATCCACCCCGGCTATCATTTCGATTTTGACCATATCACCGCTGGACAGAGGAGCCGTTCCGGGAAATCCTCCCCGCAGCATGCCGTTTACCGAGGCATAAATGGCGAACGGATAACCTTTGCGCCCCTTATAGGCCGGAAATGCCCCTCTCTCCAGCATGAATCGCTCCGTAAACCGCTCAATCTCAAGCGTCGTCACCCCACAGGTAATCCGCTTTGACAGCTCCTTGTGGCATGCAGCTATAATGCTCCCTGCATGCTGTACATACTGCTCTTCCATGCCAAGCGCAAGCTTCGTCAGCATATCCAAACCTCCCTCCTCTATTCACCATATTCGAGGAGCAAAGCGGTCATTCTCACGAATGTGAACAAATTATGGATTGCGGTGTTTTCTCTCATTCCCTTCAAACAAAAGGGCCCTATTCCCCTTGAAGGGAATAGAGCCCGTATAACCATGCGATTAGCCGACTGAGGAGTTGAGCTTGCCCATTTCATCTTCCACCAGCAATGTTAATTCTTCCTCGTAGCCGCCGGTAATCCGGTACTTTCGAATGTAATCCCTAACAAATTTGCGTGAATCCTTGGGTTGGAAAATTCTCGTTAGTTCTTTCAGGCTTTCCTTGACTTCATTCTGGCTGTGCTTCGCCATGAAATCTCCTCCCTTAACGTTGGATGGTCGTCCTAAACAACAAATTCCGAGAACACATTCGGCTAAAACACCGCCGGACTCCCATCGGTCAAGCGTCACCATGGTTTGATGATTCAAAATGTTTGAACTTTTCTTACTATTATAACATTTATGCTACACTTGGGAAAGCATGCATTTGACGGTCTCGTCCACCAAGCGTATAATTTATGCGAAATCAGCGCTAGTCAGGCGTCCTGTCCAGACGTGAATCACGCTCCTCCTCACCAGCGGAAGCCTCGTCAGCACTAGCATGACGCTCTATGGATGAACGGACAGAAGCTGCGCTCCGGTCTTTATGAAACATTCGTAAATAGGCGACAACTCCGAAAATAGCGACCGCAATACCGAATGACAGCACCAATGCAGTGACCCAGCCCTGAACCATTATCCCAACTCCTCTCTGATAAGGTGAAACGGCTGTCGCTTGCCCTTGGCCGCGAAGCGCGTTTCAGTCCGAAAAATATAGAGAAAGGATCACGTTAGAATATCCTTTCCTATATTTTAAGGTGAAACGGCTGTCGCTTGCCCTTGGCCGCGAAGCGCGTTTCAGTCCGAAAAATATAGAGAAAGGATCGCGTTAGAATATCCTTTTTCTATATTTCAAGGTGAAACCTATATATGCTTATAATCTTACATATCGGCAAAAAGCCGCTTGTTTTCAAGCTACAGATATTTCCAAATATAGGTTACATTATAGCGAATATCCAGCCTAGCTTCAACTGTCCTAGGAACGATCTTGCCTAGCCAAACCATAATGTAAGCCCTTTCTTTTATTTGGCCGAAAAAACCTCCGCTTCCACACTTTCCTCGGAACGAAGGCTCGGCCTCAAGCATCCTATAAGTCTTAAGCAGCAGCCGGAGCCTGTTTGCCGCAGCTATGCAAAGTCCGGCATAATCTCCTGAATGCAATCCGGCGACTCGTACGCTTCATTGCCTACCGCATTCGTTACCGGATATGCTCTGAGCTGATACGATTCCAGCGGGTCGAGATGCTTGCGCAGCGAACGGAAATCATGAATGCGCGGATTGAGCCAATCTTCCAGCCCTTCCTCGTCGAGCACGATGGGCACGCGCGGCTGCCAGCCGGATAACGCACCTGAAGAATTAGCCGTAATCATCGTAAATGCGCGTACTTCCTGTCCCTGATAATTTTTCCAGGCATCAAAGAAGCCCGCTACTCCAAACAATCGCTGGCTCGGCACCACAATATGCATCGCCCGCGGCTCGCGCTCCTGGCCATACTGCTGCCAGCCAAAGAAGCCGCTGCACGGTACAACACAACGCTGCCTGCGCAGCATCCGCTCGAAAAACGGCTTTTCAGACAGCCGCTCGCAATCCGCATTTACGGAATCCTTCGCCCAGAACGGAAACAAGCCCCATCTGGCATCCTGAAGCGTCCGCTCGCCTAAACGGTCATTCATCACAATCGATACCGACTGGGTCGGCGCTATATTAAACCTTGTCACATCGCAATCAATTACATTCCCAACCTGAAACGAGCGAACCAAATCATCGACACTTGCCTTTACCGAATAACGTTCAATCATCTGTATATCCCCCTCGAAGCTGTGCGGGCAAGCTTTCCGCAACGCTCAAAATATCGTCTTGCCCATTATTTGCATAAGAGGAGGGTTTTTATTCGCTTCTTGGCTTAATTTGTCGTAAAACGCTTGCGGAATTTAAGCGGCGGCATTCCGGTATGGGAGGCAAACAGCCGCGAGAAATGCGGGGTTTGCCGGAAGCCCGTTTCCTCCGCGATGCGGGCGATCGTCCAGTCTGTCTTAATAAGCAGCAGCTTCGCCTGATCCAGCCTATAGTAGAGCAAATATTGCTGCGGCGTACAGCCGAACACCTCGGTCATACAGCGCGTAATATAATTGGTATGCAGCTGCAGCACTTCGCTGAGCATGCCATTGCTGATCGGGCTGCGGTAATTCATTTTCAAGTAGGCAGCTGCACGCTCCGCCACCGATACGCCTGCTCTGGCAGCATCCGAACGCCAGCCTTCATCGAGCATTTGCAGCAAATGCAGAAAACGCTGCTGGCGCTCCCAAAATGCACCATGCGACGAGCTTTGCGCGGCATCATGCAGCTGTCCGAAAATGAGCTTCGCTTCGTCTGGATAGGACAGATGGATTTTTTTCGGCAGCCGAATAGCATACGTATAATAATCTCCCCGTAAGGAGCCCGATTGACTCCCCTCTGTCTCTTCCCATGCACCCACCGTTTGAAAATGTACCCAGTCAAACACGGTCGTCTCCTGGCAGGGCTGATACGAATAATGATAGCTGTCCGGCCGCAAAATTAGCACATCCCCAGGGCCCAGCAGCCATTTACGCTCCCCTTCCGAAAGATGCAAAGCGCCTTCATGGACAAACAGCATATCGAATACGCCAATATTGGTCCGGTTCGGATGTTCCTCACCCGCTTGATACGTCCTGCGGTTTGATTCTATAAAAAAGGGCAGCGGCGGCGAACGAAACGTTAGCAGCAGTTCCTCTGACACGACAATCTCTCCTTGTGCAACTATGTAAGTTAGTATTTATGTATTGCCCCATGTTACATAACTAACAATCGTTTGTCTACCTTTGCCGCCGGATGCGTCATAAGGGAGCAAGTGGCTTGCACGGCAAAAAAGCTTGACGGACATCGTTGTCCCGCCAAGCTGGCTCTCGCCTTATTTTTCCATCGGTTATTGAAGCGCCTGAAGGCCGCCTTTATCGTAAAAAAAAGGGCCTTTGGACCAAGCTGAAGCCAAATGCATCAGCAGCTCCGTCTTAAGACGCTCCCGAGTGGCCGCATGTTGGTCATCACTATATAAATTATGCCATTCTCCTGCGTCGCTCGCCAAATGATACAGCTCGCCCTTCGTTTCGTCTACGCGCGCCGCTGCATCCCGCACCGAACCATCGATGTAGAGGATCAGCTTCCATTCCTTCGTTCGCCACATATAGACGGGCGCCGAATGCGGTGCGGTTACCCCCTTGCCGTGAAATTCGCAGAAGCTTCCCCGCCGCACCGTCTCACCGAGCAGATCGAAGCCCGGCAGCATCGGATTGCGCTCAAGCCCTGCAGCCGCAGTCAATGTAGGCACCAGATCAATTAATTCGGCTGGCCGCTCATCCTCAGTGCCCCACTTATGCTGCTGAATATAGGAGCCCGACAAAATCATCGGCACCCGCACGCTGCTGTCATACAAATTATATTTATTGAAGCGGTAGCGCCGTTCGCCCAGCATTTCGCCATGATCAGAGACGAATACAATGAGTGCATTTTCGAGCCGGCCCTGCTGCTCCAGCTTGTCCAAAGCAAGGCCAAAATAATGGTCAAGCCACGAGCAATTGGCCCAATACCGCAGCGTTGTCCGTCTCTGCTCAAGTGGACTCATCTGCTCCCAAATGCGCTTTTTCTCCAAATAAACCTCTTTGCTGTTCGCATTTAAATCATCGGTTGCCTGTAGATGCGTGTTCTCTTCCACCTCCCAAGGCGGCTGCGGAATATCGGGAATTTGCTCCAGATCATACAAATCCTCAAATTCCTTCGGCACATTCAAGCCCGCATGCGGTTTGAGAAAAGATAGGTAGAAAAACAAAGGCCGCGAAGCATCCAGCCCTTCATCGATAAAAGCAAGCGCCTGCTCCGCCACCCAGCCGTCGCGATGATGGTTCAGCGGCAGCGTACTGGTTAGGCCAATGTAGCCGTTCGAATTTTCCTCGCCGCCCCCGAAGGAGGCCGTTTCCCGGTGATACGCTTCGAGCGCCTCCGGGTTGACATCGCCCATCATAATCGCGCCTGCCTCATAATGCCCGCTTGTACGGGACAGCCCGACTGCCCGCACCTCAAAGCCTCGCGTATCCGGCTCTTCCACGCCCTGGCCGTGGTTCCAGTGGGTTTTGCCAAAGCCCGCCGTCTGATAGCCGGCCCGCTGCATAATAGCCGGAAGCGGCTCCGCTGGCAGCCGGCTCTCGTCGAACAGGCCGCCGTAATTCGTGCGGACGCCCAGCTGCGAAGGGTAATAGCCCAGCATCATGGAGCTCCGGCTTGGGACGCACATCGGCGACTGGCATACCGCCTGATTGAACGCAATCCCTTTTTCTGCCAGCTTGTCAATGTTTGGCGTATGAATATGGGCATTGTATTTGCCGATACAATCCCATCTCTGCTGGTCGGTCATTAGAAATATAATCGTTGGCTGTTCTTCTGATTGATTGGCCATCGTTCACCTCTTCTTCCTGCTTTTATGGTTACTATATGGTTGCCTTATGATTGCTTTAAAGTTAGGCTCGGGCCTTATTTCCCCTGCCCCAAGCTGTGCAAGCGGGTCGGCTCTCCCGCACTCCGAACGACATCGCGGTAGCGGCTTGGCGTAATGCCCTCGCTTTTTTTGAACGTTCGATTGAAGTAGCTCGGCTGGTAGCCGACCAGCTCCGCGATTTCATTCATTTTCAGGTCGGAATGCAGCAGCAGTTCCTTCGCATGGTTTAAACGAACCTTCGTTAAATAATCGATAAAATTGCAATCAAACGCCTGCTTAAAGGATCGGCTAAGCGTATAGGAATTCATGCCGTAGGCGTCAGCAAGCGCTTCAAGCGACAGGACAGAGGCATATTCATTGTCCACATGCTCCTTCATCTTATAGATGGCCTGCTGAATTTGCTTCTCCTGCTTGCCTGCAACCTCGCGAATAAACACGTCGACCACTTGATGACGGAACCACCATAGCACATCGTGGGTATGGTTCAACTGCTGCAGCTCATCAAGGAGCAGCCTGCCTTCGAACAGCTGTACAGGATTGGCGCCAGCCTGCATCATTGCATGCTGAATCGTTCCAAGCAGCTGCAATAGACGATACCTGAGAGCCTGCTCGCCTGCCGCATCGCCACCTTCCCCAGATGCCTCTGCAGCAGAAGCCTCTCCGGAAGCCAGCTCGCCGATGAAGCGGCTAATGCCTTCCATCGCTTCCTCCCCGCTGCCGCTGCGTATCGCATAGACGATGTCATTTTCGAGCGCAAAAGGATAAGGGCTATCTGCACCGGAGGCTTGCTGCTCCTGCTGTGCAAGATCGATAACCGTTTGCGTGCTCGCAAGCAGACGGTGGCGCAGCGTTTGCTTCGCTTTCTCGAACAGCGTGGGAACTCGGCGCAGCTCAAGCACGGTACCCGCAACTACAACCGTCAGGCGTAGACCAAGCGTCTGCTCCACCTGAGCAGTCAACTCGCTGGCTAAACCGAGCAATTGCGTATGCTGCTCATCGGCATTCGACTCGCTGGCATGCCGTTGACTACCGGATGGCCCAGCTTCGCTCTGTTGATCAGCTGGCTGATCGGCTTCCTGCTCTAGTGCAGCCAAATCGCTAGCCGCATCCAGCTTAGGCAGCGCCAGCAGCACCCCAATCGAGCCATCGTGAAAATGCAGCTGCTCAGCAGCATAACCCTGCCGCACTGCAAGCTCCGCCAGCAGCTCGGATACTTCAAGTGAAGCGATATCGCCTTCACTTTGCCGCGGCGACGACTCGCTGCTTCCGAAGCCGCTACCGAAGGAGCCACCTCGAAACTGCACGACCAGCGCCGCCCAGCTGCCGCCGTCCTGCGCAGCCGCGCCCCCGAGCTGCTCCAGCCGCTCCCGCAGCTCCGCTTCGGCAAGCTCAGGCAGATGGCCCTGCGCCAGCTGCAGCAAGAAGCTCTCGCGGATGACTGGAATATGATGCTCCAGCCTGCTGCGCAGCGTCTCACGCTCCCTTTCCATTCCCCGCCAGCGCCGCTCCAGTGCGCCCAACTCGTCGTGTCCCTCCTCCCGCTGGCTCAAACCGCCGCCGCTGCGCTTGTCCCCGATCAGCCTTGCCAGCAGGCCGGCCACCGGAGAATAGATGCGCAGCGAGCCGATCCATGACAGCGCAAGTGCCAGCAGCAGCCCGCCTGCGCTAACCGCTAATATAAAGCGCGAAATAAGCAGCGATGGCGCAATAACCGCCGTCATGGGCGCAGCGGACACATAAATCCAATCCGTACCGAGGCGGCGAAAGCTGCCGTAAGAGACGGAATATGCCTCATCGCCATATTCCATGCGCAAGGACTCGCCTGAGCCGCGATGCTGCAAGTAGACTTCGCGCAGCTTTGCCGCAAGCGGCGATGCGGGCTCGCTGCCATTCATGAGCCAATTGCCCTCGCTATCGAGCAGAAAGGTCTCTCCCTCTGTATAAGGCGTGAGCGTATCCAGCAGCCGGTTCAGCTTATTCTCGTCGAGCGTCGTCGTCACAATGCCGAGCGGCTTCTCCTCTCCGCCCGGCAGGCGATTGACCAGCATTGGCGCTTTGCCGCCTTGGGATCGGGTCCAATAGGCGCCCACAGGCTGACGAAGCAGCGCTTTATATTGCTCGATTTTGTCCAGATCATCGATAAAATCATAGCGGTCCGGCTTCATGACTAGCGGCTGCGGATACAGCAGAAACAGCTCCGCCTGATTTACTAATGTATGCGAATTGTTCATAATGAGCAGCGTGCGGTACAGCTCATGCACCTGCTTGTATTTATAGACGAAGTCCAGCTGCCGCAGCCGATTATCGAATACGGGATCGAAAGCCCATTGCGAGAAGGACAGCTCAAGCGCCGACAGCTGCTCATCTATCGTCCGCGCCCGCTGCTCGATCTGCTCATGGTGCAAATGCTGGAGCACCGTTTCCATTTTCACCGTAATCGATTTATGCATGACAATTCCCATCACAAGGCCCGGAATGCAGGCGATGAGCAGCACAAGCGCCAAACTCCGGCGAAAATAAGAGCCGCGCAGCATAGCCGCCGCTTCCGTGCGCCTGCCTTTTCCTAAGCCCTCTGCAAAACGTCTGATTCCCATCGCCATCGCCTGCCTTCCTTCGTTTTTTAAGCCTCAACGCTTATGGCATGCGGCATGCAGCATGTGCCCGTTGCCTACCCTTTCACAGAACCGACCATCGCACCCTTGGCAAAATGCTTTTGCAAAAAAGGGTACACCAGCAAAATCGGCGTTATCGCGATAATAACGGAGGCCATCTTGAGCATTTCTGACGGCGGAGCCTCCACAGCCTGGCCTGGAATGGTCAGGTCGATGGTTGAGGCGCTTTTCAGCATATTTTGCAGCAGCACTTGAATCGGCCATTGCGCCGCATCATTCAAATACAGCAGCGCCGAGAAAAACTGGTTCCAATAGCCGACGGCGAAAAATAGCCCGAATGCCGCCAGCGCCGGCAGCGACAGCGGCAAAATAATGGTCAGCCACGTCCGCACCGCGCCACTGCCATCCATCGCTGCCGATTCGCCAAGCTCGGCGGGCAGGCTGTCGAAGAAACCCTTCATCAGCAGCACCGTCCAGCCGTTCGCAAGCGATGGCAAAATGAGCGACCACAGGCTGTTGATCAGCCCCAGCTCTCTAACGAGCAAATAATGCGGAATGATGCCGGGGCTGAACAATATCGTCAGCAGCACCAGAAGCATCAGCGGCCTGCGCAGCAGCATCCGACGCTGTGACAGCGCATAGGCGAAGGACGAGCTGATCGCAAGGCTGCACAGCGTGCCGATGACGGCCAGAAACGCGCTATTGCCGAGCGAGCGCGGGAAAGCCTTCGTCGAAAGTAAATATTCGTACGCCTCGAGGGACCATTTTTGCGGAAACAAAACGAACTTCTTAAGCAGAAATTCGCTCGGATCGGTGAACGAAACGATAAACACATAATAAATCGGGAATACCGTCACCAACGCCAGCAGCCCGAGAAACAGGCCATTAGCCGCTTGGAACACACGGTCGCCGAAACGTTGCTTCATATTGCATTGCTCCTTTTAGTAGACGCCATCCTCGCCCAGCCGCTTCGCCAGCTTGTTGGCAAGCAGCACCAGAATAAGGCCGATGACAGATTTGAATAGCCCGACGGCCGTACTGTAGCTGAATTGGCCCTGCTGAATGCCGACCCTGTACACATACGTATCGAATACTTCCGCTACCTCGGATACCGCCCCGTTATACATGAGGAAAATCTGCTCGAAGCCCACATCCATAATGTCGCCCAGCCGAAGAATGAGCAAAATTACGATAACGCCGCGGATGCCCGGCAGTGTAATATGCCAAATTTGGCGCAGCCTGCCCGCTCCATCGACACGTGCCGCCTCATAAATTTGCGGATCAATGCCCGCAATCGCCGCCAAAAATACAATCGTGCCCCAGCCGCCTTCCTTCCACACCGCTTGCAGCGTCACGAGCATCCAGAACGAATCCGGGTTCGTTAAAAAATCAATTCGCGGTTGCCCAGCGGCTTCAAGCATCGCATTGACAAGCCCCTCCCCCTTGCCCAGCAGCAAAAAGGTCAGGCCGGCAATGATAACCCATGATAGAAAATGCGGCATATAAATGACCGTCTGCACGATCCGTTTGTACAGCATGCTGCGCAGCTCATTCAAACAAAAGGCCACAATAATGGGCACGGGAAAAAAGAGCAGCAAATTCAGCAGGCTGATCGCCAGCGTATTGCGAAACAGCAAAATA
Organism: Paenibacillus sp. Leaf72; assembly: GCF_001422685.1. Taxonomy (NCBI): domain Bacteria; kingdom Bacillati; phylum Bacillota; class Bacilli; order Caryophanales; family Paenibacillaceae; genus Paenibacillus; species Paenibacillus sp. Leaf72. Next base: position 1,803,540 of record NZ_LMLV01000001.1, read on the forward strand.
AATTCCGAATGAGCGAAAAAACGGGCAAAGTGGGCAAACCCGACCCACTCGCTGCCTAACATTCCTTTGAACGGAAAATAGTTTTGAAAAGCGATCAGTACGCCCCACATCGGCACATATTTGAAAAGAATGAAAAATAACAGCCCTGGCAAAGCCAGCAAATAAAGCGATTGGTCGCGCCGAAGGCTTGAACGCAGGCTTTTCCAATATTTTTGACTGCCGCTGCTTCCCGCGTTCTGCTTGTTGCCATCAGCCACTGTTATAGCTGCATCGGCATCGGTTGCTATTTTAACTGTCGTTTTAGTTGTCGTTTTAGCTGTGTTCTCCGTCGTCGTGTCATATGAATGTATTGGGCTCATTAAACGCTGCCCCTCCTCACCCTGCCGCACCGCTCCATGAAATGGGTGGGCGCAGCAGGTTGATTTTATATTATTCCTATGCACTTAATTGGTTTTAAGATAATAGCATAGGTGTTTTGCTTTGTAAATCTTGTACATCTACTTCGCGTTTCGATTCAAATACGATTCCGTAATTTCCTCGGTCATTTTCAGCACCTGAGGGTCCTTGCGCGTTGCTTCTACGAACGCCGTCCAAGCGCTGATCGGCTCGCGTCCGAGGATGATTTTCGCCTTCAAATCCTGGATTTTTTTGTTCAGCTCTGGCAAAATCAGTTGGCCCGTCTCCGATTGCAGCCCCGCGGCAATGTTGGCAGCGTACGTTTTCGCCCGCTCTTCATTGACCTTCTGGAACAGTTCATTCGCTGCCGTCTCTTCTTCCGTTCCAGCTTTCGTATCCCATACGACATCGCTCACGTTCACAATATGGTTGAAGTCAGACGCATTATCGGCCTTCAGCTTCTCGCCATCGACGATTTTTTCGCCATTTTCCACACGATAATGGATACCCTCCAGCCCATCGCGCTGAATGGCATATACATCCTCATTCATCCACGTATCAAGCAGCTCCAAAATCCGTTTCATCTTCTCTTCCGGCACATTCTTCGGAATGGCAAGAATCCCGTTGTAGCCGCCGCCCTTCGGATTGTAGCCGTTCAAATTCGCCAGCGGGTAAAAATCGGTATATTTAAAATCAGGAGCCACCTTCTTAAGCTCATCGGCATAAATATTTTTCATCGTTCCCGTCTTGTCGACGATAATGCCTGCTTTATTCGCCTTGAACAAATCGCGCACCTGCGTCAGCTTAAGCGACAGCAAGTCCTCCGGCATCATTTTATTCGCATAGGCCTCTGTCAAATACGCAAGCGACTGCTCCGTTTCCGGCAGGAACGCGGTAAAGATCATTTGCTTGGTCGCCTCATCCCACTTCCAATTGCCGTTCACTCCTGTAAAAGAGCTCTCGATCGCGCCCAGAACAGGCCCGATATTGCCGCCAAAGCCAAGGTCTGCCGGATCAATGTAGGCAGCAAGTGCCGTCGTATCTGCCACACCGTTGCCGTCCGGGTCATCTTGAACAAATGCCTTCATAACGGTTTTCAGCTCATCCGTCGTTGTTGGCACCTCAAGGCCGACCTTATCCAGCCAGTCTTTGCGAATAATAAAGAACGATTCTCCATCGACCGAGCGTGGACGCGGCACGCCGTAATTGCCGCCATCTGACAGCTTCGTCGTCTCCCAAGCGATATCCGGAATGCGGTTTGCGAGATTCGGGTAATCCTTAATATAATCGGATAAATTCCAGAAAGCGCCTTGCAGCGCCATATTCATAAACGTGCTTGCGAATGGATCATTAACCATAATCAGATCGGGAATTTCGCCCGAGGCGAGCGTTAAATTCAGCTTCTCTCCATATATGTTGTTGGAAATCCACTGAATGCTCATTTTCGAATTCGTCGCCTTTTCAATTGCGCGTTTAATGACATTATCATCGGCAGCTGGCGTTGCGCTTGGCGTAATCGTCATAATGCTTAGCTCAAGCGGCGCTTCTGCGCCTTCATTGCCCGATGAAGCGCTTGGCGAGCTACTGCTGCTCTGCCCTCCTTGGTTCGCACCTGCAGACTCAGAAGCTTTTCCGCAAGCAGATAGCAGCAAGGTCATGACGAGCAGCGCCGCCATCCCTCCGCGAGCCCATCTTTTTTTCCTTATTCCTGAACGTATTGCCATATCCACCTGTCCCCTTCCATTTCCTCAAAATTTTCATTTATCCCATGGGTATAATCGGCTTTAATGCAGCACATTCCCGCCCGCAACCTGTCTTGTACTTTATACAATACGGCAATTTCCTGCAACTTCACTTTTTTGCACAGCCGTATTTCCCCTGTATTTTCGCGGTATAATGCGTATTTCAGCTCATAGTGCTACCTGATAGCAGGCATGAAAAAAGAGCATCATTCGATGAACCATCGAACGATGCTCTAGCTTACATAGTAAGGCTGGCTGACTTTTGCAGGACGGCCTCGGCCGTTGCTTCAGCCGTCTTGGTGAAGCATTCGCTGCGCAGCGGGCAGCTCCGGCATTCCGCCGCATTGTTGCTTTTGCGCAGCCGCTCGGCTTCGGGCAGCATAGTCTGCACGAGCCTCATATAATCCAAGGACTGCGGAATATCTGCGCCGCTTGGATAATAGGAAATCCGCTGGCCGCTCATCACCGACAAGACGTCGATCCGGCTCGGCAGCTTGCCGAAGGCGCTGTTACAAAATACGGCGGTCATGTGCTGGAACGTCAGGATGACATCCTCATCCTCGTCCACAACAAACTTTTGCACAATATAGTCGGTATTCGTCCCGTACGGATCTTCGGCGACAATTTGAAAAATTTGCGTCAGCTCCATATCGAGCGGCTCCACAAAGGTGCGATGCTGCTCGAATCGGATAATCGGCGCCGCCTCTTGCTCCTCCATTAAAAATGCCGTCAAATGTGCAACCGCTTGCAGCTTCGAATCCCAATAATGCTCGGCATTATCGAATTTAGCTACTCGCGCTGTCCACCAGCGCTCTGCCAGCTGCTTTACTACATCGGCTGTACGGGCTTGGGGCGGAAGCTCATAAAAATCATTCACAATATGGCTGACAGCGAATTGCATAAGCTGGCGACCATTCACTTCGCCTGCCCGTTTCTTCGCCGTCTGCCTTTTTATGAACCGATAGGGGCAGCGCAGCAGCTCTTCCAACTTGTAATCCTCAATCAGCTTTACTGCTGCGGATTGCTCCATAATCGGCCACCTTCTCTCTTTCAGGTCTTAACAAAAGAAGCAGCAATAGCTGCCCTGTTTATTATCCAGCTACGGTTACAAGGCCAGCTACTTGCTTGCCTAAGTTTTTGCATTGTTCTTTCTCATCATCAGAAGGGTTGTATTCCACCTTCAAGCTCTCGGATACAATTTCCGCCCCCAGCTCGCGCAGCTTCGCTTCGATGGTATCGACCGCTCCGCAAAATACGGGATAGGAGGAATCGCCCGATCCGAATACCGCGGCTTTGCGGCCGCTGAGGTCAAGTCCTTCAAGCTCTTCGTAGAAATCAAGAATTTCGTCTGGAAGCTCGCCGTCTCCCCAAGTATACGCGCCGATAATGATGCCATCGTACTCCAGCAAATCAGCTGCATTTGCATCGAAAGCTTCCTTCGATACCACTTCAACGCCCGCTTCCTGTGCTCCAGCAACAATCGCCTCAGCCATTTCCTCTGTATTTCCCGTCATGCTCGCGTATACCACAATTACCTTTGACACCTTTACATTCCTCCCAAGTGTAAATAGCCGTCGCCATTTTGGACAATCGGCCGCTTCATTTCCCATCAGCTGGCGGAGAGCAACCTATCCTCCGCGCGCCGATGGCTAAATTTATATGAACTAGGCATCCAACATTTGAATACCTTGAAACAACGTTGCCATATACAAATTGTCGCCCTGCAGATCCACATCCGTTACCGGAATACCCAGCTTCACAGACAGCAGCGTTACCTGATTGCGGATATAAGCGAGCTGGAACAAGCCTTTATCCGTACATACATAAATATCTTTCCCCTTCGCAACAATGGAGAAAATAAACTGCTTGCTAAAGCGGATGCGGTCGAACCGCCCCTTCTTGTCGCCAATCATCAGCTCGCCGCGATCACTGACGCCAATGAGATGGCCCCGGTATACAGCAAGGCTTGTAACCGCACGGTCCAGCTCAAACTCGGACCATTCATCCATAAAACGGTCGTACAGCGCGACTCCGCTTTCATGGCCAACGACGAGATATTGCGGCAGGTTCATGAAATCATATACCCGCTTGTCGGCGCAGGCTGTCTTTTCCCAGCGGCTTCCCGAATTTGACCACAGCCCATAATCCGTTGCAGCATAGCCCGTGCCGCCAAGCATCCGGTATTGATAGCAAGGAATGGCGAGACCATCATTTACCCATTCGCCATTCGTATATTGATAAAGCCCTTCGCTCGTACAGGCATGAAGCACGCTGCTTTGCAGCTGCAGTCGATTAACCATTGCCGATTGCGGCATCCCTGCGCCAAGCTTCATCCACTGCTCTTCACTGTTAATCTGATAGACGCCATAACCGACAGATGCCACATACAGCGCATCCTCGCCCGCCTTCACTGATGAGAACGGGAACAGCTGCCAATTCCACGGCTTGCCCGTTTCGGCTGGCGCATCATTCATTTGATGCTCCTTGCGATTAAACTCTGCCACGATTAAACCAGCTCCATCAATATATACTATCGTATATTATTTTTCATCATTGTATAGGTAGACAAACTGATAATGATTATCACTTTCGTAGTTTATGATAGCTATTCTCATACCTAATGTCAATCATTATCTATCGGAATTGGAAAATATCCCGGGCCGTCGCCAGCATTCGCCCTTTGTTCATTCTTTTGCCATACTACCTAGCCCTTCCCCTTTAATTCCATGGTTATGCATTGCCTGCGATAATGCTATAATGAGCAACAACAAGCAAGCTGAAAGGTGAAACGGCTGTCGCCGTCCTCTGGCGGCGCAGCGCGTTCGGAAGCTTTCGCAAAATGTTAATCCCGGAAGGTGGCTGCACATGGAATATTTATCATCACATTCGCCTAGAGTTGGGCTTGAAGATATCGTTCATGCTCAAATGCATTTGAAAGACGTCATTCTCCGCACGCCGTTGCAATATAACCGCGTGCTCTCCGAGCGCTACGGCTGCAACGTCCTGCTGAAACGCGAGGACCTGCAAATTGTGCGCTCCTTTAAAATTCGCGGAGCCTACCATCTTATGCGCTCGCTGCCGCCAGAGCGGCTTGCCGCTGGCGTCGTCTGCGCAAGCGCAGGCAATCATGCGCAGGGCGTTGCCTACTCCTGCCATGCGCTCGGCATCCCAGGCAAAATCTATATGCCTAGCACAACGCCGCGCCAGAAGGTGAATCAAGTGTCCTTCTTCGGCGGGGATAGTGTTGAAGTTATTTTGACCGGCGACACGTTTGATGATGCTTATGCAGAAGCCATTAAGGAGAGCGAACGCAGCGGAACGGCTTTTGTTCATCCTTTTGATGATTTGAAAATCATTGCCGGCAATGGCACCGTTGGACAAGAGCTGATGGAAGCGTCGGATACGGTACCGGATTTTGTGTTTGTAACCGTTGGAGGCGGCGGCCTGGCAGCTGGCGTAGCTTCGTATGTAAAAGCCATTTCGCCGGAAACGAAAGTCATTGGCGTTGAGCCGGAAGGCGCACAGTCGCTGCGAGAATCGCTCGATGCCGGGGAAGTCGTTACGCTTGAGCATATCGACAAATTCGTCGATGGCGCTGCCGTGAAGCGGATCGGCAAGCTGACGTTCGCGATCTGCCGCGAATTGCTAGATGATACCGTGCCTGTTCCCGAAGGCAAAATTTGTACGACCATGCTCGATCTCTATAATGAAAATGCGATTGTAGCGGAGCCAGCTGGCGCGCTGCCCATTGCCGCGCTTGATATGTTCAGGGATCAAATCGCCGGAAAAACAGTCGTATGCGTCATTAGCGGAGGAAATAACGATATTGACCGCATGCAGGAAATTAAAGAGCGTTCGCTCATTTATGAGGGATACAAGCATTATTTCATGCTAAATTTCCCGCAGCGCGCGGGTGCGCTGCGAGAATTTCTCGATGATGTGCTCGGTCCGACCGATGACATCACCCGCTTCGAGTATACGAAAAAGCACAATAAGGACAATGGCCCGTCACTCGTCGGCATTGAGCTGAAGCACCGCGAGGACTATGAGCCTTTGATCAGCCGCATGCATATGAAAGGCTACTCCTTCATCGAGCTGAACAAAGACCCTGTGCTGTTCAATTTATTAATTTGATGAACGGCTATTCATTCACCGATTACCAAGCGTAAGCTTTAGGTGCGTCGCCGCCCGGCCCTGGGAAAATCTCATCAATGCGGGCGAGCGTCGCGCTATCAAGCTCCAGTTCAACCGCACGAAGCGAGCGCTCGAATTGCTCCAGCGTACGCACCCCAATAATCGGAGCCGTAACCGCCGGATTCGCCAGCAGCCATGCGAGCGATACGAGATCCTCAGGCTCACCCAGTTCATCACAAAGCTTCGCATATTCATCCAGCTGCGCACGATGCTTGTCCAGACGTTTGGTGTCGCCACTGCGGCGTCCGCCATTATCCCGGCGGTGATTGCCCGCAAGCAGCCCGCCATCCAGTGGACTCCACGGTATAACGCCAAGACCGAGCGCCTTCGATGCAGGAAGCACTTCCAGCTCCGGCAGACGGCACAGCAAATTATATTTGTGCTGCTCGGATACGAGCCCCAAAATCCCTCTAGCCTTTGCCTCGCCCTGTGCTACCGCAATATCCCAGCCAGCAAAGTTGCTGGAGCCGACATACCCGATTTTGCCTTGCGAGACTGCCGTTTCAAAAGCGCTCCACAATTCATTCCAATGTACGTTCCGATCCACATGGTGCATCTGATAAAGCTCAATATGATCCGTCTGCAGACGTCGCAGCGAGCCTTCCAGATGGCGGCGAATTTTATAAGCGGACAAGCCGGCTTCCCGGTTCGGGCCATCATGAATATCACTCATATCGCCATATACTTTGGTTGCCAGCACGGTGCGCTCACGGCGCCCGCCGCCTTGACTAAACCATTTTCCGATAATTTCCTCAGTACGTCAGGCGTTTTCACCCCAGCCATAAATGTTTGCCGTATCAATAAAATTAATGCCCGCATCTAGCGCAGCATCCAAAATCCGGAACGCTTCCTTCTCATCTGTATCCACACCAAAATTCATGGTACCAAGGCATAAGCGGCTAACGCGCAAACCCGACTGACCCAAATAAGTGTATTGCATAAAAGAAAGTCACTCCTTCAATTTTTTTATGATTGCCATACCCTTCCTATTATACATGATCAAAATTCCGCCACCAACCTGCAAGCGCATGCAAAACCAGCTCATCCCCCAATGAAAGCATTTAGATGGATTATGGGTAAAATTTTGATACACAGGCGAAAATAAGCCCGTTATGAGCGACAACGGCAGTTGAATGTCGTTTACAAGAGAGGGTGATGACATGGCTATATTTTCTTCCATAATAATTTTGCTTGCTTTGATCGGGCTGTCCAATATTATCAATCGCCATCTTCCGGTTGTGCCGGTTCCGCTGATCCAAATTGCGCTTGGCATTGCGATTACCCTTATTCCGTCCGGCGTCCATATGACGCTGGAGCCCGAGCTATTTTTCATATTATTCGTAGCACCGCTGCTGTACAACGATGGCAAGCATACGCCGCGCAATGAATTATGGAGGCTTCGCGCTCCGATTTTTCTGCTCGCCGTCGGCCTTGTGTTCGTCACCGTGTTTCTTATCGGCTATGCGATCCACTTTATGATTCCGTCCATTCCGCTGCCGGCAGCGTTCGGGCTTGCTGCTCTGCTTTCCCCTACCGATGCCGTAGCAGTCAATGCTTTAGCGGGGCGGGTTAATCTGCCCAAGAGCCTGCGGCATTTGCTGGAGGGAGAAGCGCTGATGAACGACGCCTCCGGGCTCGTCGCCTTTAAATTTGCGATGGCAGCTGCGCTAAACGGCACTTTTTCCTTAACGAAAGCAAGCATCAGCTTTGTCGTTATTGCGACTGGCGGCCTTGCGGTCGGCTGCGTGCTGGCCTTCCTGATTACAGGACTTCGCGCTGTTTTGCGCAGGTCAGGTCTGGAAGATCCAACGCTGCATATGCTTATTCATATGCTAACGCCATTTGTCCTTTATTTGACCGGCGAGCATCTTGGCGTATCCGGCATTTTGGCAGCTGTAGCCGGGGGCGTCGTCCATGCCGTCGAACGCGATGAATACGATAAGGCGCGGGCCCGGAACGATGAGATGCCTGATCATACATGGCCGGTTATTTTGTACATATTGAACGGGCTTGTTTTTGTTATTTTAGGACTGCAAATCCCTGTTGTCTTCAGCACCGTTTTCGATAATCCCGCGATTAACTCACTTCGAGTGACGGGTTATGCATGCTTGATTTTCGTTATGCTGCTGCTACTGCGGTTTTTATGGACGTACGCCTTCTCAAGAGGGGGCCGTTTATTCGGCTCTGAGCAGCAGACTGAGAAGCTGTCGTTTAAAATTTTGGCCATGACCTCGCTTTCTGGCGTACGCGGCGCCATTACGCTTGCCGGCGCCTTTTCTATTCCGCTGTTTCTTATCGATGGAAATCCGTTTCCTGAGCGGAATGTCATCATTTTTATTGCGACAGCGGTTATATTGTTATCGCTGCTCATGGCGAGCACCGTGCTCCCGCTTCTGGCAAGCAGCAGCGATACGGGCAATGAAGCAAAACGGACGGAGAAAGAGCGCCAAGGGCAGCTCAAAATGATGAATGCGGCCATTGAAGCCATCCATCAGGCGGCGAGCAAGGAAAATGAAGCAGAAACCTCTGCCGTCCTTGCCGAATATGAGCGCTGGTTCCGCATGCTGGAGCTTCAGAAGCCCCAGACAAAGAAACGAGCGGATGAGGGAATCATTGATATGCGATTTGAAGCGTTCCGTATCGAACGGGAAGCTGCCCGCCGCATGCTGGCACGGGATGAAATCAGCAAGCCGCAGTTTGAGCTGTTCGAGCAAAGCCTGGAGCAGCTTGAGCAAATGCTGGCAGGGCGCCGAAGCTTTTGGCCGATTATTATGAAGAAGCTGTTGAATTCCCTGCTGGAGATGTTATCCCTCAGAAAAACCAAATCGCATGCCAAGCTGGGGCAATCCGATCGCGAGGCGCTGAGAAGGCTGAAGCTGCGAGCCTGTGATGCGGTTATCGGCTCTTTCGACAAGCAGCTGGACGAGCATGGTTCGGAGGAACGAAGCGAGCTGATCAGCCATTACCATTTTATAAAGGAAAAGCTGCAAAAGCCGAGATCGCCGAAAAAGGATGGAGGCGACGCCGACGTGCAGCGCGATTTGCATTGGGTTGCGATTCAGGCGGAGCGAGTCGAGGTGCAAAGCTTGTATGAGCGCGGGGAAATCAATCGGGACATTGCCAATAAGCTGCGGCAGTTTATCCGCAACCGCGAGGCGTCTATTTTGGAGGAAGGATAACAAGCTGGCTGATCGGTCAGGAGTCCGGGCTTGTTCCTCATGCGAGAGCTTGGCAGCTGCCACTATTTTCTGGTATTGTTTAAGCCATACGATGTCGCTTTGAACGGCTGATATTTTGATCAAGTGAGTGAGGGTGTTAACGTATGGCGTTGCTGCAAAATTGGATCGAACAAATAAAGCATATGGATTTGGAGCATTTGCAGCGAACGCTGGAAAGCTATCGGGAATTCGGCCCGCTGCTTGGCATCCTTTTGCCTCTGCTGGAAGCCTTTCTGCCTTTTCTGCCTCTGCTGGCGATTGTGGCGGCGAATGCGAATATTTTCGGCCTATGGTTCGGCTTTCTCTTTTCGTGGATTGGCGTTTCCGCTGGGGCCATCGGCGTCTTCTGGGTCGTGCGCAAGCTTGGAAAAAATGTCAAAGCCAAAGTCGAGCGGCGCTTCCCGAAATCGGGCCGCTTCTTCGAATGGATTGAGCATCGCGGCTTTACGCCGCTGTTCCTGCTCGCCTGCTTTCCTTTTTCACCGTCCTCGCTCATTAACATTGTGTCGGGCTTAAGCGCTGTCCCATTCCGCACGTTCATCATCGCCACCTTGCTCGGAAAGGCGGTCATGATTTTATGCGTGTCGCTGCTCAGCTTTGATATTGGAAATTTCGCGCATGAGCCTTGGCGCATCGTCGTCGCCTGCATCGTCATTGTGCTGATGTGGTTCGGCGGCAAGCGGCTGGAAAAACGATATATTCATTAGCACTCATATATATTCCCTTTCGAGGCATGCTATAGCAGAATGACCCGCCGTCATGTTGGACGGACTATGCATGCCAGGAAAGGGAGATACGATGAACGAGCAGCAGTTGGACCAGGAGCAGCAGCATCAACACAATGAGATGGAGCCGATGTCGGGCGAGCCTGTAGAAGTGGCGGGTGTATACCGCAATGAGTGGAATCGTGAAGAGAAACTGGAGCGCGGCGAGGTGTTTCCAGCCGATCCCCAGATGGGGACGGCAACTTGGCGGCTGGTGGAGCTGGACTTCGACAACCATCATGAAGGGCGGACCGATCCGCGGCTCATTCCCAAAGACGATGACAATGATCCCGAAGCCCATATGCAGCATCCAAGACGCCATAAAGGCAGCAATAAGACCGAATAGCTTATGGATTGAGATTGACTTACAGCAGCTCTGTGAAAAATAGCCATGCAAAAGAAACCGCCTCTTCGTCAAATGATCAATCATTTGAAAAAGAGACGGTTTTTTTGTTACTCCTGAGCGCTGACCTTAGCCTCTCTGCCGCTCGCGTTCGCTTCCGCTTTCCATTCCTCGGTCGACATGCCGCGCTGCTGAACCTGATCCACGAGCTTCTCCAGCCTCCGTAGATGGTAGGCATATTCGAATATAGCCGACGCGACGAACACGAGCCGCTTATGCTCGTCCCGCCCCTCGCGGAAATAATCCGTCAGGTCGGTAATCAGGCGCGCTTCACGTTCCTCCTCCGGCTCGAAGCTCAGGTTCGGCTTCATCTTGCCTTCGATTTTCAGCAATATCGATTCGTGGTATTTCGTCAGCTCCTCGATCTGGTTATCGAAGCGCTGCGCCCATTTCCCCGCACCGGCGGCGGCAAAATAATGCTCCTCTACAACCTCAAGCAGATCAACGCCCTTTTGCAGCGCCTTAATCGTCTGCTTGGAGACGAGCAGCTGTCTGGCATGGCTTTTTTTGGCATGGGCGAGCACCTTGCGCTCTTCCTCAAACAAGGTGTAGCGATCCTCCAGCTTGCGCACAGATACATGCAGCGTTTCCTTCTCCTGCCGGAACACGCTTTCCTTCATCTCGTTCGAAACCGCCGTTCGCAGCAGCAAAGACATTTGCCCATAAGCGAGATGCACCTGCTCGGTAAATTGCTTGCGCGGGCGTGGGGGAAATACGAGCACATTAATCGTAAAAGCGGCCCCCATGCCGGTAAGCACCATTAAAAATCGCTGCAGCGCCACATCTAATCCTTGTCCATGCGCTTCCATAATAGCGATAACCATGACGAGAGTTACTCCGATGGTCGCTTCCATCTTCAGCCGGATACAAATAAGGATAACAGCGATACAGACGAGCCCCACCGCAATCGGCGTATGGCCGAATACTTTCATCGCAGCAAGCGCGATTCCTGCGCCAAGCAGGTTGGTCTGAACCTGATCGAGAATTTGCTGCCAGGAACGGTAGATGGAAGGCTGAATGGTTAAAATAGCAGCTACTGCCGTAATGAGGCTGGACGGAAAGCCGAAAAACTGGCTCAGAAAAATCGCCAGCGTAACGGACAAGCCGGTCTTCAGCACGCGAGCTCCAATATTCATTTGCTGTCCGCCTCCTCCAGCTGCAGCTCCGTCTCCGCTGCCTGCACGCCATTTACCCATAGCGTAATGCGGTGAAGTCCTGGATAATGCTTGCGCGTCGTCAAATCGGCGAAGCGGTGCACACGCGACAGCGCGACTTCCGCTCCTCCCCCATACTCGCGGTCAGACAGCAGGAAACGCTTCTGGGAAGGCTTGCCTGAAGCTTTAATAAAATCAATGCCGTATTCGATGCGCAGCTTGAGTGCGTCTCCATCCCGCAGCTTCATCTCGCAGCTAAACCTCGCCTCTTCGCCAATATGGACGACCGCAGGCACTGCCCGAAGCTCGGCATGCACCGTCAATGGTACGCGCTCCTCGCCCTCTTCGCCTTCTCCAGCTGCATAGCCGAACAGCTCCATCAGCGCCGGATTAGCCTGCTTGACTAGCGTGCGGCAGCCACGCCGAATAATCCAGTCTGTCAGCGGATTGTCGCCCGACCACCGCTGGGCCAGCGCAACGACCACATCGGGATGGTCTTTGGCGATGTCATTGAGATTGTTCGCCACGCTTTTGCGGACGTACAGCGAAGGATCGGCCTTCAGCTTGTCCAACAGCGGAAGGATCGGCTGTGGATCGCGCTTGAACATCGGCAGCGCCTGCGCCCAAGGCAGACGCGGGCGCGTCCCTTCGCTCGCCAGCCGGCGTACATGCTCATCCTCATCGTCCGCCCATATCAGCATTTGCTGCATCATGCGCTCTGGCTCAGCAAGCAGAAAGGGGCGCACGGCAAACTCCCCCGTCGAATAACGGGTGAACCGTGCCAGCGCCTGCATCGACCGGTCAAAGTGCTCCGGTGCCATTCCGTACACCTCCACAAAATCCGGGAAGAAAATATAAGGCAGGCCGCGGCACTGCGAGTCGATCTGCATCAGCACATCAAGCGCGGCCTCGTAATCACTTGGAAGGAAATCGCCCAGTGCTTCGGTAATTCGGCGCGAGCGCGCCTTGAGCGCCAGCTCCTCCCATTCTCCAGCCCGCACTGCCGCCGCAAAGCCTGCCAAGTCGAAAGTCGGCAAAGCCGAGCGCACCATCGCTCCGAAATTTTCTATAAATAAGCCATCGTATAAGGCTTTTAGCGGTTCTGCCATCGTAAGCTCCTCCAGTATAATCATTCATGCTCCATCTATTATGCCATAACCCGCAACCGGAAGTAATAGCAACTAATCAAACCGCCTAGCCCTGTCTTTCTATTGAAAAAAAGCCTGCCCGCCGCGTCATAAACTCGCGGCGGGCAGGCTGCTGCCTTTTGCTATGGCGCTTCTGGGCTCGGCACCTTTACTTCGGCGCCATTAGGGTGTGTATGCAAACCGGAGTAGCCCTGCTACTCCTTGCCCAGAGCCTAATCGAGGCCAAGCTCATCTGACGCTTCAAGGCTTGAGAAACGAAGCGTGCGATTGTTACTGAGAACACTGTGACGGAGCCGCTTTGGCTGCGACCGCGCAATTCGGGACGCTCGCTCCTTTTTTGGAGGACTGAGGTTCCGTTATTCTAGCTTTTGACCCGATTTCAGGCTATAAGCGGACAGGAAATCCGTTATCGTGCTCATCATCCCTTGAAATTGGCTAAAGGCAGCGCATTAGCGGCTCCTGAGTCCGCCACCTGTGTCTTTCCTGGTGATTCAGTTGAAATAGCGGCTGCTCTGTCCGCCAAGTCTATCTTTGCGCTGGGAGTAACCCCCTGAAACGATGAATAAGAAGCTGACTTTTTCGCTTGTCGGTTAAGCGTGGCGCGCGATTATTTTTTCGAGCTGGCTCGCAATCGCTTGCGTACCAGCTTGCAGATGCTCCTGCGTAAAAGCGACGCGGACGAATGTTTCGTCTGTATTCATCGCTTCAGCGAAGAAGCCGCCCAGACCGCGCGCTTTGCGGTCGATTTGCAGCAGCAGCTCCACCTGATGGGCATCTGGATAGAAAATAACCTCCAGCTCATCAAGCTTGCCGCGGAACGGCCCTCCAGCCGGTACAAATTCCAGCTCTTGTACGAAAGGCAGCGAGCGTCCCAAACGCGAAGCGTATTCGCAATCTGCTTCACGCAGACGGAACCCTAGCTGCTCCACCGCTCCCAGCACCATGCCCATCGCTGCATTAGGCACGACCTCAATGCGATCGTTATCGCCGGGATCGATGGCGCCGCGAATGTCGAGCTCGGTTTTCACCCATATTGGCGTTTTCCCTAATGTGAGCGGAGTTTGGAAAGGCAATTGAAAGGAAAAAGGCACTTCGCGATTTTCACCGGCTTTCAGCTCAAACGGCTGGCTGACCGGATATTTTCCAATGACGCAGTTATGTCTGTGCTTCTGGTCATTGCTCTCGCGGATGTATTCGGTCATTACGGACAGCTCAATCTTCTCAATGCGCTGCTCCACGCTGCCGCCGCGAATTTGCACGACGCCGCGCACTTCTTCACCTGGCGCATAACGGGACTTTTCCAGCAAAGTATCAATTTTTGCCGAGCCAATGCCAATGCTTGCTAATAACCGATTAAACATAAGAACACCTCACCGAATAATTTTTTTCTCGCTATTCGGTTGTACGTCGAGCCGTATCCTCGCGTTGCAAAAATTGTGCTGTTTATTATTCATGCCTTTTCTTCCGGGTCCTTGCGGTAGGGAAACTGAATAATAAAGGTCGTACCTTGCCCCATAATACTGTCCGCCTTGATGCTGCCGAGATGGTTGTCGACGATTTTGTAGGTGACCATTAGGCCAAGCCCCGTCCCTCTATCCTTCGTTGTATAAAATGGCTGGCCAATCTTGGACAGCTGCTCCTTCGCAATGCCAGGACCCTCATCCTGAATGCGGATGATGATTCGCGCCTTCTGCGCAAGCTCAAGCGTAATGCGAATGAGGCCGCCGCTCGCCATCGCCTCGATTGCATTTTTGATGACATTGATAAATACCTGCTTGATTTGATTTTCCACGCCGAAGACGTAAAGCGGCTCCGCAGCCATATTCACCCGGATTTCAATATTGTGCATTATGGCCTGCGTCTCCAGCAGCGTCACCGATTCCGCCATAATCTGGCGCACATCCCGGTAGCACAGCTGATAAGCCTGAGGCTTGGACAGCATCAGCAGCTCGCTCACAATGGATTCGATCCGTATCAGCTCGGATTTCATAATGTCATAATAATTATTGTTGCTGCGCCCAGAGGCAATGAGCTGCAGAAAACCTTTCAGCGAGGTGAGCGGATTGCGAATTTCATGGGCAATTCCCGCAGCCAGCTGGCCTGCAATATACAGCTTCTCAGAATTAATCAGCAGCTCCTCATTCTTTTTGCGCTCCGAAATATCGCGGATAATGACTTGATAAGCAAGGCTGCCCGTGTGGCTTGTGCTCGTTCGAACCAATTCCGTATGCAGCAGCTTGCCATGCACCGTTCTCCACTCCAGCTCGACTGGCTTTTGGCGCAGCAAATCCTCATTTTCCTCCTCGCCTAGCAATTGACGAATTTCCTCATGATGCTTCTCATGAAGAAAATTGTAGATCGACTCGCCGATGATTTCATGCTCGCTGTCTGCCTCAAACATCCGCAGTCCGGAAGGATTGAAATATTGCCACTTCCCCGCTTTGATAATCGCAATCGTATCCAGGGAGTTTTCGACCAGCAGCTTGTAATTCGCATCGACCATGCTGTATTTGCGGCTGATCATCCAGGTGGACAAGCAGAAGCTCAATATGAGCATCGTTGCAATGCCGAGCAAAAACGACATAAGCATCATCGAGTCGTTCATGCTATCGGTCGTGTAGATGTTCCAATACTCCACCTTCATCGCCTGCATGCCAATCGTGTGCATAACAATCATCGACAGCCCCAGAATGAGGCTGCTGATCAGCTTGCCATCCTTGCCCCTGCTTTCATACAAATTAAAGGCGACCAGCGCTCCGAAAAAAGCAACCATGATCGACACCATGAACAAATAGCGATCCAGCTCATAGCTTTTCACCTGACTCCCCAGCAGGTTGAAATAATGCAGCATCGTTGAGCCAACAGCAAGCAGCAGGCTGCTTAACGCCCTTCTAACCGGCCCGGGCCAGACAGATTCGTATACCGATATCGAAACATAGGTAAGAGCCATGCAGCACAATAAAGTGTAAAGCATAGTCCAATCCAGAACTAATGGATAAGTCGAACCGAATATGGCTAGCACATGCATCGCCCAAACCCCTAGCCCAAATACGAAAGAGCTGCCAAACTTGCGGCTAAACGCTACTATTTTTTTGCCTGACGGCGGGTAGCCAATCATGCTGAACAGTGTAAAACAGGCAAAGCAAACAATCATAAATGAAAACAGTGTAAAAAAGGGATTCCCTATAACGAATTGGTGATTCATAAAACTCCTCAAATATCCAGTAATTTACTCACAATACTGAAATTCGACAATATCCAATAAAATCCTCTCTTTTTACATATCTTTTTTCACAAAAAAAGCAGAAAATGATGCAAAATGACGAACAAGAGTCGCTCCCAGACTGGGAAGTCATGGCCTTTTTTCAAAAAAACACATCGTGCCTCTGTCAATACCTGTATTCGGAATGGCAAAGAAAATTGTTATTTTATGTAATTTTAGTATTATCTTTTTATGCCGCTGCTTTAGGAATGGTGTTTCTGGCTTGTTTTATATACAATAAAGAGCAATCAGAGCTTTTGCATGGCTGCGTTTTGCTGCGCTCGCTAATGCGATTTTTCCGGGCAAGCTTATTTTATAAAGGAGAGATTTAGGATGAAAATTGTACAGGAATTTAAGGAATTTGCGATTAAGGGCAACGTTATTGACCTGGCCGTCGGTGTCATTATTGGTGGAGCCTTCGGCAAAATTGTGACCTCGCTCGTGAACGACATTATTATGCCGCCGATTGGACGGGTTTTGGGCGGTGTCAATTTCAAGGACTTATTCATTAATCTCGATCCGAAGCATACGGAGCAATTGGAGGCTGCCGGTACCGTTATCCGATCGCTCGACGATGCATCCAAAAACGGCATTGCCGTTATCGCCTATGGTCAGTTTATTAATGTGATGCTGGATTTCTTTATTGTAGCCGTCTGTATTTTCTTCCTCGTTAAAGGCATTAATATGCTGCGCCGCAGCAAAACCGAGGAGGCTCCCGCCGAAGCTGCTCCTACGGAAAAAGACTGCCCTTACTGCTTGTCCAGCATTCCGCTGAAAGCGACTCGCTGCAAGCACTGCACGTCCCAGCTTGAAGCTGTCGATACAGGACGCTCTCACTAAGGAGCTGCGAGGAAATGAGTACCCGCTTTTGTCGACAAATTAGCGGTACTTTATTTCGTCGCAGTCTCTAAACGCGCAAACTGCCCTATCTTTTATACAAAGGAGTTCGTGCAATGACAGAGGAATATTTCGATATTTATGATGAGCAGATGAATCACATCGGTACAGCCACACGCTCGGAGACGCATGCCAAGGGTTACTGGCACCGCTCCTTTCACTGCTGGCTCACACGCAAGGAAGAAGATCGCCGCTACGTCCGGTTTCAGCTGCGGCAGTCCAGCAAGGATACTTGTCCGGACTGCTATGACATTACCGTCGCTGGACATCTCTCGGCAGGCGAAACGATGCGCGACGCCGCACGCGAGCTGCAGGAGGAGATTGGCGTAACCGCCAGCTTCGACGACCTGATCCCGCTTGGGCAGCTGCGTGAGGATACCGTAGGTACGGCTGGCGGCGCCAGTTTCATCGACCGTGAGGTCAGCGATGTGTTCGGCTTCGTCTGCTCCTTGCCGCTGATGGAATTACAGCTGCAAGCCGAAGAGGTGGCCGGCGTGTACGAGGCCGACCTGGAAGAGCTGCTCCAGCTGTTCGAGCACGAGCGGTCGGAGCTCGTGGTATCAGGGGTAGCTGTAAGCCAGGACGGCGGGCAGACGCCTTCCGTAAGGAGCGTGCGGGTGGAGCAGTTCGTGCCGCGCCAAGCGGAATATTACGCAAGCGTAATGCGCGCCTTGCGCGATTGCACGTAGCCGCTAAAGCAGCGACGCCAGTGGAACGCTGCTGCCGCACAGAGCGGCTTTGATTTTGACTTTGAATCTGGCTGTTCTGGCTTTGGCTCTGACTCTGGCTTTGCCTTTGGCCTTTCGCGTCAGCGCGTTGGCCCCAAGCATTTTCCCAGTTGCGATACCACTGGTCAATTAACCCGTGAATTTGATAAAACGTCGTATGGCGCGGCGCCAAGTCAAAGTCATTGATTTCCGGCTCGTTCATCAGCTGGGCAGAAATCATATGCATACAGCCATGAATGCCGCTGGATTCGATATAGCTGCCCAGCTCATCCAGCGTAGCAAAGGAACGCGGATTATTTCGAATGCGATTTTCCGCAGCCGGATTATAGCAAGGAGCGCGGCGTATAGCATCCGGGATTTCCGGCCACGCCGCAATCAGCCTAGTGTCATAGCCTTGGCTGTTATACCAGCTGTACACACGGTTAATGAAGTCGCGGTGAAAACGCATAAATTGATCACCGAACCCGCGAGGCGGAATGGTGCCGGGTATTACATGATGCGTATGGTGCCATACGGCATGCTCCTGGAGCAGCGGCGCGGGGAAATTCGGGATTAGCGGCATCGTTCGTCCCCTCCATTTATAGTTGTTGTCCATACTCGTTATGTCGGCCTAACCTTGCTGTCCTATCGTATGCTGATTCGCGAAGCGCGGTGACAGATTATCAAGCTATGGAAACACGTTTGAGCCATAGAGCATAGCAAGAACCGCCAAGCCCTCGGAGGGGCTTGGCGGTTCTTGCTTATTTTGGCTTCTGCGTGCGACTAGAAACGGTTGCGGTTTTCTCTTCTGATACAAATGTCAAACGAGATTGTAACCGCGTGGTCTCTACCAAACGAACAGCAGATTCTAACGCAATCGGAACGATCTGTGCAGAAGAAGTGAACGACTCGGCAATCGCAGCCGATAATGTTCTGAACCGCCCGAGCATCGTGACAGCGGATCGCTCTGACCAGCCTCTCAGCAACCTCTTCATGCTCCAGTCTTTTGAAAATTTTGCTTAATTCTTTTCCTGCATCCTGAATTCCTTCAACTGCTGGATCTCTGCGATGACAACCATTACTTCTGTTATCATTTGCTGACTCTTGGCGTTGACAGGAACAAGAAGAAGTGCGAGCCCGTTTCGATTGGCGCGATGCTGATTTAATGTTTTTCACTTGAAACTTCGATTTTACTGACATATTAAATGCCACCTCTCTCATGGTTTCTGCTATATCATATTCAAATAGAGTAAAGAGGTATGGACATGTATTCCCCGACAAACACATATCTGCTATTCCTTAATTTCCGTATAGGCCGGCGATTAGCGGGACATATTAAATGGCATCACTGGAAATGGAGGAAAATTTGTGTTTATCCAAAAAACAATCTGCATCACAACGCTCTGCTTAGCGCTAGGAGGCGCTTCCCTTCCCTTAGCCCATGCCGCTGGAAAAACGGTACCCTCTGAGGAAATCAAGCTCGACCTCATTAATAGCAAAGGAGCCGTCATCGGCAAAGCAACCCTGCAGGAGCAAGCTGACGGTGTACATATCCGCCTTGCGGTGGACCAGCTCGCACCGGGCATGCACGGCATTCATTTTCACGAAACGGGGAAGTGCGAGGCTCCCGAATTTACGACCGCTGGGGCGCATTTCAATCCGCTAAGCAAGCAGCACGGATTCAGCAACCCCAAAGGCTTCCATTCTGGCGATTTGCCGAATATTCAAGTTGACGCGTCTGGAAAAGTAGAGGCCGAAATCATTTCGAAAAATGTGACGCTCGCCAAGGGCGAACCTAACTCGCTAATAAAATCAGGCGGCGCTGCTCTGGTTATTCACGAGAAAGCGGATGATTACGTCACTGATCCTTCCGGCAATTCCGGCGCTCGCATCGCATGCGGTGTGATTAAATAGCGATAATAGGATGCTGGATGAAAAACGGGTTAATACGTTACGATGAAACAAATCATTACACGATACTCCAACCGTATGAAAAAAGCGCGGGCTCTGGGTTTTCAGAGCACCGCGCTTTTTTCATTTCCATAACGATG
Source organism: Paenibacillus sp. Leaf72 (assembly GCF_001422685.1). NCBI lineage: Bacteria > Bacillati > Bacillota > Bacilli > Caryophanales > Paenibacillaceae > Paenibacillus > Paenibacillus sp. Leaf72. Next base: position 1,823,476 of record NZ_LMLV01000001.1, read on the forward strand.
AATAAACTGTTCCATCACGTCCTTCTCTCCATTCATAATTGAAAGGCAGACCCGCGTCCTTCTTAAAAACCAGCATCATCCCCGCCCCTCCCGCATATAGCTTAATTTAGGATGAGACTCCCTGCTGGCATGCTGCGGGGCAAAGGAGCGATGTTCATATGTCAGAGCAATCAAAGGCAGCAGAGCAAGCGGCAGCTGTGTTGTACCAGGCAGAGCCTGCACATACAGCTATGGTGCAACAGGTGCAAGAGCAGATTCATCGTCTGTGCCACGGACATATGCATAGGCCTGTGCGCGTGCATACGATGGATGGCCATGTATACGAGGGCTATATTGCACATGTGGACCGCTGCCTGCTGTATTTGCACTGTACCGTGCAGGACCCGCGCGCCTTCATTCCTCCACAAAACGCCATTCTACCACTCGTTCTCTACGAGCTGCTTGTCATTACCCTGCTTTACACCTAAAACGCTGTTCTTCTCCCGTTCATACCCCCATGCTATAATAGTCACAGCTTAGGGGGATGAATATGCAAATTATCGCAATGGTTACGATGCTGCTTGATCATATTGGATTGATCTGGTTTCCCGAAGATGATACATGGCGAATTATTGGCAGGCTTGCTATGCCGCTTTATGCTTATGCGCTTGTCATTGGATATTTCCGCACCAAAAACATAAACCAATACTTATGGCGGATGACGGCCATTGCGGCTTTGTCGCAAATCCCATATTCTCTAGCCTTCGCCACTTGGGAAATTAACACCGTGGGCACTCTGCTCGTTTGTCTCGTGTCCCTGAAGCTTCTGGACCAGTTGAGATCGAGTCCTGCCCTTCAAGTGTCACTGGCTGCCTTCCTGCTGCTGCTGCTCGAAGTCATTCCATGCAGCTACGGCGCTTATTTGCTAGTGCTCGTCCTCATCTACCGTTATGTCCCGAAACACGGTATGGCTCCGGCCCACCTGCTGCTCAACCTCTTTTATTTATTCTACATGGGCTGGAGCATTCAGATGTTCAGCGTTGTCGCAACCTTGCTGCTTGTCTACTCGCCAAGCATGCTGCTAGCAGCCGATACCATCAAAATTCCTCGCAGCCTATGGCGCAGTTTTTACCCGTTGCATCTTGCCATTATTGCAGCACTGCAGTATGTAATCCTAGCTGGAAAGTAGTGTTTTCCAGCTGACACAATATGTTAGAAATATATAAGCAAATTAAACAATATTCTTACGGCTGTTTCATAAGCGGCTAAAACGTTTAGGATAGAATAGGAAAAAACGATCGGAGGTGGACAAGGTCATGATGAAAATCATTACCTTCAAAAGTCGTTCTGTACCTGTTTATTATACTAACGAACAAGCCGCGTCAGTTGAGCAGCTTCATCATAAACTGCGTGAAATGGAACTCAATTTCGACTTTCGAAAAAAATGGAAACGGATCTCTAAAGTTGAAGTCGTACGTGAGGTTGCTATTTTTCAATACAGCGATGGTACTAAACTTTATCTGGAAGTTAGCTAAACACCCTCTAGCCCCCACTGGACTAAAAGGAACATCATCCCCAACCTAAACAAGCGTAAACGATTTTTTCGCTTTTTATCGACGAAACCGGTACGCGATGGAACCGAAGCATATACGGATCGCATCACTCATTTATTCCAATCGTTTAGAAAAGCCTCCTACCGCTGCGATAGTGGATTTGGAGGCTTTGTTGCGTTTAGAACCATGATCTTTATTCTAATAAAAAAAAGAGCCTGCCCTATCGCTTTCGCTTGGGCAAGCTCTATCTCAGAAGACTATGCGCCTGTTCGTTCAGGCTTGCGAATCATCGATAAATCCAGCATATCTGGCTGTGCGGGCTGGCCCAGCAAATATCCCTGCATGTAATCGCAGCCCCAGTCTCGCAGCAGCTCATACTGCTTCACATATTCGACTCCTTCAGCAATGACGCTAATGCCCAGCTTATGCAACAGCCCAATCATTGCCTCCACGATATGATGCTCAGCGCCTTCCTTATCGATTTCTCTAACAAAGGAGCGATCCAGCTTCAAAGCATGAATCGGCAGCAGCTGCAAATTGGCCAGCGACGAGTGCATGGAACCGAAATCATCCAGCGCGATCAGCACACCGCTTGCATGCAACCTAGTCAAGGCTTTAATGGATCGCTCGCATTTCGCATAATTATAGCCCTCTTTGATTTCCAGCTGCAAACGATGCGGCGGTATTCCGGTCTCCTCCAGCGTATTTAGCACCATGTCAGCATAGGCGCAGTCTGCCAGCTCTGTCGGCGAAATATTGACGGACATGACCAGTGCAGCTTGGTCCGGCAGGCTGGCCAGCATGCGGCAGGCCTGCTTGATCACCCAGGCGCCAATTGGCAATATCATGCCGTTTTTTTCTGCAAAGGGTATAAATTCAGCTGGTTGAATGTTGCCAAGCTCTGGATGATTCCAGCGCAGCAGCACTTCGAAGCCCCGCAGCTTACCCGTTTTCACTTGATAGATGGGCTGGTAGTTCAAGTGAAACTGCCCTTTGTACAGCGCCGTTCGTATGGCAGCCTCCAGCTCAAAATGCCGATTAATTTGCTCTGTTTCCGCCCGCGAATAATAGGAAATCTGGCCTTCTCCCTTTAAAACACCGCTATACAGTGCTGTTTCCGCATGGCAAATGAGCTGCTCGCTTGTCGTACCATCCTGCGGGAACAGGCTCACGCCAATGCTGGCAGTTAAATGATAACGATCGGAGCCAGAGCCTACGGGCTGCTGCACCATTCGTTTGAAACGTTCTAGCAGGCTATATCCATCCGCTTGATTAGCATCCAGCACCACAGCAACCAAAAAAGTACTGTCGCTCATTTGCCAAATTGCAGCCCGGTCCGCTCCAGCCGCCACCAGCCGCTCTTCAATCTGCTGTATCACCTCGCTACCATAGTCCAATCCTCGAGCTCCGATGATGCGGTAAAAATGGTCAAGCTGCACCAGCACCGCGGCAAGCTTATGGCTTGCATTTTGCACTCGCAGCAGCATGTGGCCCAGCTCGCGGCAGGCATTCAGCTTTGCAGGCCATAATGCAATGACTTGTTCCTTCATATTTCCCATCCTTCGATCCAATAGTAAGTTAAATCTATGTTCTCATACAATAATTAGGAAATTTCAGCAATTACCTTTAGATAGTTGTTAGAATGTCATTTTCCATACAAAAAACCGTCTGCATAAGCCAGACGGTCCCTAAAAAATGCATGCTATTATTTCTCCTGGCTGACTGAGGAATTCTGGGCTGTGTACTTGTAGCCAAAGCCCCAAACCGTTCGAATCAGACGAGGCTCCTTTGGATTTTGCTCGATTTTTTTCCGCAGATTCACAATGTGTACATCAATAGCACGGTCGGTGACAAAGGAATCAAAGCCGCGAATGGCATTGATTAACTCTTCCCTGCTGAATACCTTGCCTGGATACGCCAAAAATAGCTTCATAATTTCATATTCCGAAAATGTTGTTTCTACCAGCATGCCTCTGACAAGCAGCAATCTCCGTTCAAAATCAAGCTGGATCGGATCCCGCTCCTCTTCGCCTTGCTCTTGCTCAACCTCTGCTCCGGCCGGCTTAATATTAGCTCTGCGAATCAAGGCCTCGACTCTCGCCGTCATCTCGTGCATGCTGAATGGCTTGCACATATAATCGTCTGCACCAGACTTCAACGCCAGCACTCGTTCTGACACTTCATTTTTCATGGATAAAATCATAATAGGCACATTCGAACGCTCGCGAATCAATGCACATATCTCCATCCCATCCATATCCGGGAGCATAAGATCCAGCAAAACCAAATCAGGTTCGAATTCCGAAATAATACGCAAGCCGTCATTTGCCAATCCCGCTTGTTTGACAGAATAGCCTTCCTCTGACAAATACATAGACAGCATATCACTCATCATGACGTCATCTTCTATAACTATAACTTTATACACTGGCGTCACCCCTTATTGGGATTGAAGATTTCTGTCGAATTTAGTCTGTCTTCTTACTATACAATATAGCTGTGACAGACTACAATAATTTGTTAGAGAATTGTTAGGGTTTTTTGTCGAACTTTTGTCACTTGTCTTGTTGCAAACATTTGAGCAAATGTGTCAATTCTTCTTCCAGATTTGTCAGCCGCTGGCTCCATTCCTGCTCATCTATTTCCTCCTGATTGAACAGCAGCTCCAGCTCTGTCGCCGCATTCGCCACTTGATAAGCGGATAAATGGCTAGCCGCTCCCCTAAGGGTATGCACGAGACGCTTGGCGGTCACGAGATCCCTCTCTGTCATTGAAGCGATTAATCTGTCGATAAATGAAGGGTAATCGGCTTGAAATTGTTCTAACATATGCATCAAAATCGGAAGCTTGCCATTCACTCTGGCGAGCGCCTCCGGCAAATCTACTCCCGGAATGACCGGCAGCGAGGAATAAGCCGTCTGTTCATATTGCGGCTGCACATGGGGCTCATCCTCCCATAACGTCGATACCGGCAATATCCCCGTCTGATTCAACCAGTGCGAGAGTACGGAATGGAGAAAACCGGCGCTGATCGGCTTCGTTATAATATCATCCATGCCAAGCTGCCTGTACTGCTCATGATCGGCGCGCAGCACATTGGCGGTAACCGCAATAATCGGCAGCCCATCATATTTGGGATTGGCCCGAATAAATCGCGTCGCCTCCATGCCATCCATTTCCGGCATATGAATATCCATGAGAATGAGATGCCATTCCTCCCGCTCCAGCATTTCCAGCACCTCATGACCATTTTCGGCCAGACCTACTTCGTAGCCCCGTTCTTTTAACATTTCCAGAGCGACGATTTGATTGATTTTATTATCTTCGGCAAGCAAAATTTTCGCATTGCGCCCTTCCCGCTGTTCAACGGCCACTTCGCTCATCGCCCGGTTCCAAGGCGGAATAAAGGAACGCTCCGTCAAAACTCCTCTCAGGCCGTTAAGCATAGCTAACCGGGTAACCGGCTTTGTAAGCAGGGCAAGCGGACGATCCTTTTCTGGCATTTGCAGCATTTCGTCCCGCCCGAATGAAGTCGTCAGCACAGCCGTCTTCACGCCAGCCGCCACAGCCTCCTGATGGAACTCAAGCCAAGTTTCCGCCCCGTACATATCAGGCATTTCCATATCGAGCAAAATCAGCTTCGGCATCGCTCCGGCACCGATTCGGCGCAGCCGCTCCCGCGCTGTCTTCCAGGAAGCGAAGGGAACCGGGGCCATTTCGAACGATTCCAGCCTTTCGCACCAATGGTGGCGCATCATTTGGCTGTCCTCCACGATCCACACCGGCTGTCCAATCATCTCCTCGCCTAGCTCCATGCTGTAGGACGGCGCTTCTTCAAGCATAGGGAATGTAATGACGAAGCTGAATTTACTGCCGCGGTCAGCCTTGCTCTCCGCGATGAGATTTCCGCCCATCAACGTGACGAGCTTTTGGGAAATAACAAGGCCAAGCCCTGTGCCCCCATATTTCCTCGTCGTAGATCCATCCGCTTGGCTGAATGGCTGGAACAGCCTATCCAGCTGCTCCTCGCTCATGCCGATGCCTGTATCTTCAACGACAAAACGCAGCTGCACTTCCGCTTCACGAAGCTCTACCACTTCTAATCGAAGGCTGACATGGCCTTTTTTCGTAAATTTAATCGCATTGATGCATAGATTCAACAGCACCTGCTCCAGCCGCAGCAAATCCCCAAGCAGCGTGCTTGGCAGATTGTAAGCCGTATGGATCAAAAATTCGAACTGCTCCTTGCCGCCCATAAAGACGCTGAGCTGATCCGCTACCCGGCCAAGCAGCTCCTCCGGATGGAAAGCTAGCAGTTCAACCTCGATTTTCTCCGCCTCTACTTTGGAGAAATCGAGAATATCATTAATGATTCGCAGCAGTGACTCGGATGACGTACTGATTTTGTCCACATAATCTTTCTGCGAATAGGATAATCCCGTGCGCTTGAGCAGCTGGGTCAGTCCGATGATGCCGTTCAGCGGCGTTCGAATTTCATGGCTCATGAGGGCAAGGAATCTGCCTTTGGCCGCATTCGCCTCCGCCGCATCCTGCGACGCCTGAAGCAGCTCCTCCTGAATGATTTTTTGCTCCGATATGTCCCGTGCAATGCAGGAGAAATAATCCTCTCCTGTTCTGCGATTATGATGGGATACGAGCACGAGCGATACATGCTTCAATTGCTTTTTCTTCGTCAAAATTTCGACATTGCCTTCCCAATACCCGTACTGCTTGGCCAGCTCTGAGCCATTCATGAGATAAAAGAACATTTCACTGCTTAGATGCCCGCTCAGCGAAGAAAGATCCATTTCCTCCTCATGGATGCCGAGCATCTCCTTGCCCGCCTGATTAATGTAGATCATTTCACCCTGGGAATCGACCGAAGCGATCAAATCTTTGGCAGAGCCAACGATATCAAGCAGCCGATTGCGCGATTTTTCCACCTGCAGCTTGTCGGTTATATCCAGAAACATACCAACGGCTCCTGTAAATTTCCCATTTGCATCCCGCAGGCCATTCGTGCTGAGCAGGACGGGAATGCGTTTGCCATTTTTCGCAATAAAGGTCCATTCCCGCTCGTAGGAAAACTCGGCATTGCGCAGCTCCTTGAGCACATCCAGTCCCGGTATCACCTCGCGGCCCAATTTCTCCCTAAGCTCCTCGGCCGTTATCCGGATTTCCTCCATGTCCATGAACAGCAGCGGCGTCGCATGCCCCGACACTTCTTCTGTCTTATAGCCGATCATTTCCTCAGCCTTCTTATTGAGATAGGAAATACGGTAATGCTCGTCGAGGACGACAAAGGAATATTGATTTTGATTAATAATCGCTTCCAGCCGTTCAAACATTCTTCTTAGACGCACAACCATGACGTTCACCGAACGCGACAGCTTGCCTACCTCGTCCCCTGGCATTTCTGACAGATGCTCGGCATCAAACTGGCCAGCGGCTGCCTGTTCGGTGACGATCAATATATTTTTCAACCGATTTACCATATTGGCAAAAAAGAGATAGCACAGCAGCACAATGACAAGCTCTGAGCCAACGAGCGTCAGCAGAATGCTCAGCAGAACGGGCAGCGTCCCAATCTCCAAATCCGACATCGGCATTTCAAGCATAAAATGCCAAGCAGCCACACCATCCACCTTGGAGTGAAATACTGCGTATTCATTCATATTTGAGGAAATGATCTCCATGCCATCCTTATTGGACAGCAGCTTTTCATTCACCTGAATTTCCTGTAAATTCCCGTTCATCATGGCAGTCTGCGGCAATACCCCATCATCCGAACAGAACAATACTACGCCTTCCTCGTTATACAGCCAGAAGGTGGCTGCATCCGGCTTGTCCAATTGCAAATAAGGGATAATCATATCCATATCAATAGCTGCATAGACGATTCCGGCAATTTGATTTTCTTCATTGTAGACCGGAACGGCTATGACAAATTGTTCTTTTGGCGAAAGGCTTGTTTTGAAAGGATCGCTGATCAGCACCTTCCCTTTAATCGACGTCTGGAAGAAGGAATGGTTGCTCAAATCAAACGGCGTGCCATCCGTACGTATGGCCATGCCGTCCTTGCCCACAAAGCCAAGGGAGCGGAAGGCAAAGCCTGCCCGCACAAGCTCACGGTTAAAATAGCTGAGCTTCTCTTCGTCTTTTCCATAACGTACGACATCGGTTCGGCTAATGACCAATACTTCCGCCCGCCTGATTGCAAGCCAAGCAGACAGGTTATTCGCACTGCTGTTTAGTTGGCTTAATGTTTTCTCTGTTGCGGAATCAATCATTCCCTGTCTTAAGCCCATATAGTTAATAATGCCGGCAAACAGCAGCGGAATAAAGGTAATTAATACTATAACCAGAAGTCCCTTGACCCTAAGAGACGTGTTGTTCAAGCGGCTCACTTCCTATCCGACAAAGTTTGTCAGTTGTCCCGTTTATTATACAGCCTTTACGAAAGCGGGAGAAGCAAAAACGCCAAGGCGGAGGGCCCTGGCGTTCAAAAAAGACAATGGTTATTTTAGATGGTGCCTCATTGCTAAATTCGCTTGCCTTAATCTTTTAAAATCGATTCAATACGAGCCAGCTCATCGCTAGAGAAGTCAAGCGAGCTGAGTGCCGCAACGTTATCATCAATTTGCTCCACACGGCTTGCGCCGATCAATGCCGATGTTACCCGGCCGCCGCGCAATACCCATGCGAGCGCCATCTGTGCAAGCGTCTGCCCGCGCTCGGCAGCATGAGCGTTAAGCAGCTTGATTTTCTCAAGCTTGCCTTCCGTAATTTGATCGGATTGCAGAAATAAGCTTGGTCCTGCCGCGCGGGAATCCTGCGGGATGCCGTTCAAATAACGGTTCGTCAAGAGGCCGCCAGCGAGCGGCGAGAACACGATGGAGCCGATGCCTTCCGTATCAAGAACATCCTGCAAGCCATCTTCAATCCAGCGATTGAACATCGAATAAGAAGGCTGGTGAATGAGGCAAGGCGTGCCAAGCCGCTGCAAAATAAGGGAAGCTTCAGCCGTCTGCTCCGCACTGTAGTTGGACAAGCCAACATAGAGCGCCTTGCCTTGGCGAACGATATGGTCAAGCGCAGCCATCGTTTCTTCAAGCGGCGTGTTCGGATCTGGACGATGATGATAAAAAATATCTACGTATTCCAGCCCCATACGCTTAAGACTCTGATCAAGGCTCGCCACCAAATATTTGCGCGAGCCCCACTCGCCGTAAGGGCCTTTCCACATATAATATCCGGCTTTTGTGGAAATAATAAGCTCATCGCGGTAAGCAGCCAAATCCTGCTTGAGCAGTTGGCCGAATGTCTCTTCAGCAGAGCCAGCAGGCGGCCCATAATTGTTAGCAAGGTCAAAATGGGTAATGCCCAAATCGAAAGCGCGGCGAACCATCGCCCGTCCATTTTCCAGACGATCCGTACCGCCAAAATTGTGCCAGAGGCCCAGTGATACTGCCGGAAGCAGAAGTCCGCTGCGGCCGGTACGATTGTATTTCATCCCGTCATAGCGGGAATTTGCAGGCAAATACGTCATCGATTAACATCCTCTCTACTATTAAAATTAAAAGTTGGAAACTTTCATTTTATACTTCAAACCAAATATAAAGCGCTTGCCTCCTTCATTGTACACCGCTAAGACGCATGGCGCAAAAAAGCAGCTCCTGCTGAAATCCCTTTATTTTTATTTAAGATTAAGGTTTTTTAACCTGAGTTTTGTTATAGTAGGTTAGACAAGCGTAAACGGTTACGGTGAGCTGGCCTTGATCACCGCAACGTTTCGCGAAACCATTATAAAAAGCGTGTAAGATGATGAAGGGAGTTTGAAGAATGGATAACCAAGAATCGCAGCGTAAAGAAGAAGAGTTAAAAAATGCTGCGGAGCAAGAAACCAACACACACGAGGACAATCAACATACGACTGAATCAACAATAGCTTCACCGAATGCGGCAGGAGGGGCGCCTTTGGGCGGATCAACTCCCCCGCCACCCCGTAAAAGCGGCAACGGAGCATGGATTGCACTTTCAGCAGTTTTAGCTATTTTGCTAGTAATCGTCGCTATTAAACCGGTATTCGGCGGTGGCAACAATGCAGCCGTTGCAACGGTTAATAAAGTCGACATTACGAAAGAAGACCTTTATGAGGAAATGCTGAAATCAGGCGGTAAAACAACGCTCGACAATCTGATTACACAGCAGTTGATTACGCAAGAAGCTAAAGCTTCCAATGTTACGGTTACAGAAGCAGATATCGATGAAGAAATTAATACGCTGAAAGCAAGCTTCGGCACGGACGAGCAGTTCAACGCCGCGCTGGCACAATACGGCGTAACGCTGGAGAGCCTGCGTAAAGATGCTGAGACGCAAGTGAAAATCCGCAAGCTGCTTGAGCCATCCATTACCATTACCGATGATCAAATTAAAGAAGCTTATGAGCAAAACAAAGCTTCCTACGGCACAGGCGAAGAAATTAAAGCTTCGCACATTCTGGTAGCTACGCAAGAGGAAGCAGACGCTATTTTGAAACAATTGAAAGATGGCGCTGACTTCGCAACGTTGGCGAAAGAAAAATCAACCGATACAGGCACGAAAGACAACGGCGGCGATCTTGGCTTCTTCGGCAAAGGCGTTATGGACCCTGCTTTCGAGGAAGCAGCCTTCGCACTGGAAGTTGATCAAATCAGCGACGTCGTTAAATCGAGCTTCGGTTTCCATATTATTAAGAAAACCGGCTTTAAAGCGGCAACTTCCCCGACTTTTGAAGAGAAGAAGGAAGAAATCCGCAAGCAGCTGCTGAATCAACAAATTCAAGAGAAATCAGCTACTTGGATTCAAGAGATTCGCGACAAAGCAACGATTACGAATACGCTCGAAGAGAAAACAGAAGAAGAAACAGACGCAAGCGCTAATCCAGACGCAGCTGTTTCTCCAGAAGCAAGCGCAGCACAATAAGACCAACCGAATAAGGTTAACGCGCTTATGAACGTGCTTATGAATTAAAAAAAGATCGCTGTCCGCCAGGCTTAATGCCTTTGGGACAGCGATCTTTTTGGTTTTCAGCCGTTATGATATGGGCCGCTTTGATGCTCTGATGCACAGATGCCCAACACAAACCCTAGCTTAGCTTTGTAGACAAAATCAAGCTGTACAGCCACCCGTTTAGCTTTGCAAGGCAGCCCCTTTGCTCACGGTCACTTCCTTGCCGCTTGCCTTCAGCCGCTCTACCACTTTATTGAGTGCCAGCTGCGCCGTATGATCCCAAATGCGCGACTGGCTAAGGTCGATATGAATTTCGTCAGCTTTGCAGTCCAGCTCGATTAGTTCTTCAAGTCCAGAGGACGAAGCGAAAAACAGCTGTCCATACACCCGATAAGTCCGCTTGCTGCCTTCCCATTCGCTATGAATGTGCAGCTTGCGTGACACCGACACAACGAACCATACGAAGCTGATCAGCACGCCGACCAGCACGCCAGCAGCCAAATCATGCGTGAATAATACGGCAGCTACTGTCGCTACCATCACGACCGTTTCGGCAAGCGGCACACTGCGCGGCTTGAATACCGAGCGCCAGTCGAAGATGGCGATACAGACCATAATCATAATGCCGACCAGCGCCGCCATCGGCACCTGCGCCAGCACATCGCCGAACAGAACGGCGAGCAGCAAGAGGAACAAGGCGGAAACGAGTGTAGACAGCCTATGCTTCCCGCCCATTTTCACATTGAGCACCGATTCCGCTACAAGCGCACAGCCCGCCATACCGCCGAAAAATCCCGCGACAACATTCGCAACGCCTTGTCCGCGCATTTCCTTATTTTTGTCCGTACGCTCCCCGGTCATTTCATCGAGCAAATTATGCGTCAGCATCGTCTCCGTATATCCAACGACAGCCAGCGACAAGGAATAAGGAAAAATGATAGCTAACGTCTCCCAGCTAAGCGGAATATTCGGCAGCAGAAACGATGGCAGCGAAGCGTCAATTGCACCGACCCGAGTAACACCGTCCATGCCAAACACCCAAACGGCAAACGTTAGCACGACGACTGCCACAAGCGGCGAAGGAATCGCCTTGAAATAACGCGGGAGAAAATAAATAATCGCCAGCGTCGCCGCGACTAACGCATACATCAGCCACGACTCGCCCTGAAAATAACGCAGCTGCGACAGGAGGATGAGAATCGCCAGCGCATTAATAAATCCGGTCAGCACGCCCTGAGGCACATATCTCATCAGCTTGCCCAGCTTAAATACACCCATTAAATATTGCAAAATTCCGGTCAAAATCGTAGCTGCAAACAAATATTCGATGCCATGCTCCTTTACAAGCGTCAGCATCAGCACCGCCATCGAGCCTGTGGCTGCGGAAATCATGCCGGGACGACCGCCAAGAAACGTCGTAACGAGCAGGATACAGATTGAAGCATAAATTCCGACAACAGGCGGTACTCCCGCCATAAACGAAAAAGCCAGCGAATCCGGCACCAGTGCGAGCGTCGCCGTCATGCCCGCCAGCACATTCACCCGCACATCGGTCATCCACTGTCGTTTCCAAGATAAACTGCTCATACCCTTTTCACCTAATATCCTTCGCCTTTGCCGCCGTTCGCGATGGCGACGCTTGCGCTTGCACCAATGCGGGTGGCGCCAGCAGCAAGCATTTTGAGCGCGGTTTCCAAATCTCGTACGCCTCCGGAAGCTTTAACACCCATGTCTGGCCCAACTGTACGGCGCATTAGCGCAATATCTTCCTCTGTTGCGCCGCCTTTGCCGAAGCCGGTCGACGTTTTGACAAAATCGGCGCCAGCCTCCTTGCAAATTTCGCAAGCCCGCACCTTTTCCGCATTCGTAAGCAAGCCTGTTTCCAAAATGACCTTTACGATCGCCCTGCCCTTGCAAGCAGCCACAACCGCCTCAACATCGCTCTTCACGCCTGCTTCGTCACCTGACTTCAGCAGCCCAATGTTCAGCACCATGTCCACCTCGGTAGCCCCGCAGGCAATCGCATCTTCCGCTTCCGCCGCCTTCGCCTTTGAAGTCGTTGCGCCAAGCGGGAAGCCCGCTACCGTCGTAATGCCTACGCCAGAGCCAGCCAGCTGAGCAGCCGCAAGCGCGACCCAGCCTGCATTCACGCAAACGGTGGCAAAATGATACGTTTTCGCTTCGGCACAAAGCTGAATGATTTCCTCTTTTGTCGCGTCGGCCTTTAGCATTGTGTGATCAATAACTCCAGCTACATTCGCTGCATTCGTACTGCTCATTAATAAATCCCTCCACCTATCGTCTCTCTAGCCCGTCCCGTTCACGCCTCCGGCTTGTAATCCAGCAGATGCTTCGCCGTAATGTGATCGGTAATCAACGTATTCGCATATTGACCAGCAAGCGCACCATACACCGCTTCGACCTTGCTTGGGCCGCCAGCTACCAGCACGGACCATTCCTTGCGCTTCAGCTCGCCCAAATCAATGCCAATCGTGCGCAAGTCCAGCTCCTCACTGACCAATTGCCCGTTGATATCTATGAATCTTGAGCAAATATCCCCTACGCCGCGCGAGAAAATAATGCCCAAATCCTCATCGGAAAAATAATTCGCCCGCATCAGCACCGAATCCTCGGTTGGCGCTCCTACGGTAACAACAGCGATATTCGCTTTTTTGCCCATATCAAGAATTTTGCGTATATGACGATCCGCTTCAATCGCATGCTTCACAACCGCATGGTCAACAATAGCTGGAAGCGGAATCAAATAAGGCGACGTTTGATAAGCTTTAGCGAACAGCTGCGCGATCTCGTGGGCATACGTATCGGTCTCGGAATGGCTGACACCTCCGTTGAGCTGCACCACCTTGACCTTCTTCGCATGCTTGTTCGGCAGACGGGTCGCTACTTCATATAACGTCGTGCCCCAGGTAACGGCTATCGTATCACCATCCTGCACCGTTTCATTCAGAAACGCAGCGGCAGCTTCTCCAATTACCCGCTTGGCCATCGCATCCTCATACTTAGGTACCGTGGCTACAATAGCGCGCTTCAAGCCGAAGCGCTCCTGCAATTGCCGCTCGCGGTCCGCATTGTCTGCTGCCGGGTCCATAATCTTGATCTGTACGATACCATCAACCTTCGCCTGCTGCAAAAAACGCGAAACCGTTGGACGTGACACGCCGAGCTTCTTGGCTATTTCCTGCTGATTGTAGTCAAGCTCATAGTACATGCGCGCTGCTTCAATCATTTTCATCTTTTTGTCGCTGAGTTCCTCCATCGGGCATCTCCTTTGGTGAGTCGCTCTTCCACATTTATCTATCTTGAGAATATGTTCAAAGAATTGTAAGCAATATTTCAGTTTCATTATATAAGGAAAAAAGCAAAACAACAACTACAGCTTTTGGACAGGATTTTCATGTCAACATGTGGAATACGTATAAGGCGCGACCATAAACGACATTCTGATGGGAGGTATCACCTGCTATGTTGAACAAGTTTAAGTGGTTCACATCCATTCTTTTGACCGCAGCCCTGCTTCTAGGCGCTGCAAGCGTCTCGGCGGCTGCATCCACCCCAGAGAAGGCCGGCAAGCATATTACGCTGCTGCATACGAACGATATGCATGCCCGGGCGGTAGAATCCGAAAGCAACGGTGAGCTCGGCTTTGCACGGCTGGCCGGAATTATCGACAGCTACAGGGCCAGCAATCCGAACACGCTCCTGCTTGATGGCGGCGATGCCATTCACGGCACTACCTTTGCCACGCTCGTAGAAGGCGAAAGCGTCGTACGCGTCATGAACGCAATGGGCTACGATGCGGCAGTCCCCGGAAATCATGAATTTAATTATGGTTACAACCGCCTCGTCGAGCTAGAACCCCAAATGGAATATCTGCTTCTGAGCGCCAACATTAGAGTAAAGAAAGACGATTCGCCGCTGTTTCATCCTTATGTCATTAAAGAGGTGGACGGCGTGAAAATCGGTATCTTTGGCCTGACCACACCCGAAACCGCCTACAAGACGCATCCGAAAAATGTCGATGGACTTGTGTTCACCGACCCAGCCGAGGAGGCGAAAACGATCGTCGCCGAGCTGAAGGACCAGGTCGACGTCATCGTGGCACTTGGCCATATCGGACAGGATGAGTCGAGCGCCGATACGAGCATTGGCATTGCCAAGGAAGTTGCCGGCATTGATGTTTTTATTGATGGGCACAGCCATACGGTGCTGGAAAAAGGGCTTGAAGCTGGCCATGGCACCCTTATTGCAAGCGCCGGTGAATATACCAAATACATTGGCGTCGTCGATTTATGGATCGATCAAGGCAAAGTAATCAGCAAAGAAGCCAAGCTGATTGATTACAAAGCTGCTGCGGCAATTGCCCCTGATCAAAAAATTGCTGAGCTGGTCGATTCCATCGTCGCTGAGCAGCAGGAAATCCTCTCAACCGAGGTTGGCGAAACCGCTGTGAAGCTTGATGGCGAGCGCGAGCAGGTTCGAGCGGGAGAAACGAATTTAGGCAATTTGATTGCCGACAGCCTGCGCTCAATCACGAAGGCCGACATCGCCCTAACGAATGGCGGCGGTATCCGCGCTTCAATTGATGAAGGAATCATTACGCAGGGCGAGATCATTACGGTGCTGCCTTTCGGCAATCAAATCGTGACGCTTAACGTCACAGGCGCCGATATTAAAGCCGCTTTGGAAAATGGCGTTTCGGATTATCCGAATCCGAAGGGCGCTTTTCCGCAAGTATCCGGCATCGCCTTCAAGATCGATACCGCCAAGGCAAAAGGCTCGCGTGTCCATTCCGTTACGGTAGGCGGCGCTCCGCTCGATGCGAAAAAACAATATTCGCTCGCGACGAATGATTTTATAGCAGCCGGCGGCGATGAATATACGATGTTCGCCAGCTATCCGCAGGCCGGCATGTTTGGCGCACTGGACGAAGCGCTCACGAGCTATTTGCGGGAGCTTGGGACAGCAGCAAATCCAGCTGTTGAAGGACGTATTACGGAGGGAACAACGCCTAGCTCCGCTTCCCCTTCTACCAGCACGAAGCCTAAGCCGGAAGTTATCCAGCCCGGCCCGTCGTCTCCGGCAGGCACCACTCAGGAGGAGCCTGCGAAGGCTGCCGACTATGCCAACTACACGGTGAAAAAAGGCGATACGCTCTGGTCGATTGCGAAGCGCTATAATACGACGTGGCAGGCGATTCGCGACGTAAACCAAATTAAAAATCCCGATCGCATTTACATCGGACAGCAGCTCAAAATTCCGGCATAGCAGCAAAACAGCCCTCCGCCATTTTTAAATGGTGAAGGGCTGTTTCTATTATATCTCTGACATGTCCCGGCTAGGCTTGCATTGACTTGCTGCTGGCCTTGCGGCGCAGCCTGCGTTCAAAGCCTACATACAGCACAATGTACAAGATGAAAAAACCGCCAGACAGCAAATACATTGTCGAATAATTGGTCACAGCCGCTACAGCTCCCAGCAATATTGAACCGCTTCCGATGCCGACGTCAAAAGCATTGTAATAGGTCGCCGTCGCTACGCCTCTGCGCTCTGGCTCTACGAGATCGATAACCCAAGCCTGCAGCGCTGGGAACAGGGCGCCAAAGCCAAAGCCATAAAACAGCCCCGACAGCAGCAGCATCGCGGTAGAATGCGTAAAATAAAGCATGACGCTAGCAATAATGCATAGAATAGCAGCAGGCAGCAGCACCCACATGCGCCCTTTGCGATCAAACAACGGGCCGCTAATAAAGCGGATCAGAAACTCGCTGATGGCCACGACAAGGAAGAAAATGCCGACACTGCCCAGGCCCTGCTCTTTGCCAAACAAAGCGATAAAGCTGAGCACCGTGCCGAAGGGGATGCCGATAAGCAGGCCAAGCAGCGAAGGCATAAACGCCTTGCGCTCCACGACGCTGTCCATCCAGCTTCCCGTTTCCGCCACAGGAGCGGCTGCGGCTGGCGCCTTCTTCTCCACACGCGGAAAACGGACAAAGCAGGTACTGATCAAGCTAAGCAGCATAACAACTGCCCCGATTAAAAACAGTGCCTTAAAGCCATATTCCGTCATAATCCAAATGCCAAAAAAGGGTCCTAAAGCGAATGAGATCGAATTCCCTGTCGCAAAAAAGCCCATGCCTTCCCCTCTTCGAGAGGCTGGCACTAAATCGGATGCCGCTGTGCCGAACAGCGTCGTTGCAATGCCGAAGCCGACGCCGTGCACGACGCGCAGCACAAGCAGTACGGCAAGGGTCGCAGCTAAATAATAGCCGGTAAGCGCGATAAGACTGATGGCTACTCCAAGAAGCAGCAGCTTCTTCTGGCCCAGCCGCTTTATGCCATAGCCTGTTCCAAGCCGGGAAATGACGGCCGTAAACGTAAATAAGCCCATAATTAGGCCAATTTGTGTTTGGCTGCCTCCCTGCTCCGCGGCAAACACGGGAAGTGTCGGCAGCAGCATCTCAAGCGCCATAAACAGCAGCAGATTAGAGCCCATTAATAAAATGAAATTTTTTGACCATAGCGCCTCGCGCATTTTTCTATCTCCTTTATGATTTCAATCTAAGTATGAGAAGTTCCGATCCCCTTACGATTCGTTCATCATATAGCAGTTTGAATACCCTGTCTACGATGAAAACGACTGTCTTCAATTTTCTATTGCGGTCTTCGGCAAGTGTGATAACCTGTAGGAGAGGTTGTCTTCAGAAATCTCATTTTCCATGCGAAGTGAGGAGCCTGTCTATGAAACAAATGATAAGCGATGAACGGCTCGATGGGATTATTTTCAAAAAATTTATTGTTCAGCTTATCCGTAATTATCTGTTTGGCGGGGCTGTCGCTGTCCTTGGGGTAGGAAGCATCCTCATCTTTTCAACCTTGCAGCTATCCAGCATTGAAATTTTTCGGCTGGCGCTGCTGCTCGTCGTTTCGCTGATCATCATGTTCAGCTGCGAATGGTTGGCTTTCAAACGGCATATTAAGCCTATACGCGATATTTTTTACATAGAAGCTACTTCTGCCCAGCTCCGAGAGGCATATTTGCAAGTACATAACTTTCCGCTTTTATCGGTTAAACGGATCGCCGGTCCCCATTTTCTAGGTTTGGCGATTCCCGTTGGCAGTCTCACTTATATAAGTATAAAGCTGCAATGGATCGTATTTCCTTATTACTATATTGCGATAGGCGCGGCATGTGCGGTGCTGATTGCGGCGATGCATGCCATGCTTGAGTTTTTTCTGACAACCAGGGCGATACCGCCGCTCATTACGCATATACGCGCGATGCATATTAAACGGTTTAACGCTGATTTGACGCTGGAGGGGCAAGTTCTGGTGACAATCAGGCGCAAGTTTCTGCTCAGCGCTTTTATTATCGGAACGCTGCCGATGCTTATGTTCAGCCTGGCGACGCAAATTCGCATAGAGGGGTACGCCAGTACCAGCTCCGCTTCTGCCGCCTACTGGCAATGGGCCGTCCTCATTCTTATTATTGGCATTTTATTTTCCTGGCTTAGCGCATCGCTGCTCTCCAAGGATATTCAGTCGCCGATCGAGACGCTTCAGCAGGCGTTGGTCAGCGTTCAGGAAGGCAATCTCGACCATAAGGCCGAGGATATTTATTCGGATGAGTTTTCCAAGCTTGTGGCCGGATTCAACCATATGGTCGATGGTCTGAAGGAGCGCGAGAAGCGCAACGCCCAACTGCTGCAAAGCTATTTCATTACCCTAGCTGCGGCGCTTGAGGCTCGCGACCTCTACACCGCCGGGCATTCCGAGCGCGTAGCTGAATACGCTGTGCTCATCGGGAAGCTCGCTGGCTGGGACGATTCCGTTCTGGATACGATTCGCAAGTCGGCGCTGCTCCATGATATTGGCAAAATCGGTGTCCGTGACGCCGTGCTGCTGAAGGACGGCAAGCTGACTGACGAGGAGTTCGATCAAATCAAGCAGCATCCGATTTTGGGTGAAAATATTTTGCGGCGCATTGAGCCGGCTGATGCGATGGAGCATCTGCTGCCGGGCGTGCGCTCCCATCATGAACGTTTTGACGGCAAAGGCTATCCCGACGGGCTCGCAGGCGAAAATATTCCGCTGCTCGGCAAAGTCATTGCCATCGCTGATGCCTTCGATGCGATGACCTCCGATCGCCCCTACCGCAAGGGCATGACTGTATGCAAGGCGCTCACCATTTTGGAAGAAGGCAAGGGAGCCCAGTGGGACCCTGGCCTAGCCGAGCTGTTCATCCGCTGGCATAGGGAGCAGGAGCAGCAAGCTTCAGAAGATACGCGTGCAGAGGCGTAAGCGAGCTCTGACGCTCGATGCACAGCAGCATAAAGACCAAAAAAATCCGCCTGCATGAGGCGGATCTTTTTATAAAATCGTTTGAATATTTGGATTAACGTTTAATTAATTGGAAATCATCATAATGGAAGCCCGGGGAAACAATACAGGAGAACAGCGATGGCTCATCGCCAATCGGCTGCGACATTTGCCACTCGCCTGCTGGCACTACCGCTTGCGGCTGCTGGCCATTCAGCACATCGCCGCCTACAATAATTTCCTTTCTAAGCGTTGGGTCGTCTGAAGTGCCGCCCAGGGAAAGGGTAATTGGGCCGCCTGAATGCCAAATCCACAGCTCATCAGATAGTACTTTATGCCAATCCGACATCTCATGCGGATGCAATAAAAAATAAATCGAGGACGCTGCGGCACGTGGTCCGGAATAAGCCTCACCCAGCAGCTCCTGCGGAATTTGGAAGGAAGCCTTCCACAATTCTTTATACCAACCGCCCTCTACATGCGGTTGTAAGCCCAATGCTTCAACTAACGGCGAAATCGCCTTGTTCGCTTCACTCATCATTCAATCTCCTTCCAGCTGGAAAAAATGCTTATTTCATTTAATTCCCCCAGTGTATCCAACACTTGGGACAACGTCAATACCTTTCGCAGCAGCCTTGTGACATTCGGCCTACAATCATTTATAATAGTAATAAGAGACAGGGGGTGAATAGATGAACAACAACGTTTTGCAGCAGCCGGCAAGGCAAAGCCGGTTAGTGAAAGGCCTGATCATACTAGCATTGCTGTGTACAGCCATACTATTTGCTTATCAGGCGGAGGACTTGCCCGAGCTGAAATCTCCCTCCGACCAACTGACGATTGCAGCAGGGGACCATCATGGTGTCGCGATCCGATATCAATCCGGTATTTTGAAGCAGCTTTTCCAGATGACGCTTATAGGCATCACCATTATTTTAGGAATACTCGCATGCCGAAAGCAGCGGCTGATTCCACTATCCATTCGCCGTGCCTTTATACCGCAGCAAATAAAGGATTTATTTTTGATGCCTGTTAAATTCACCGGAAGCTTTATATAATCTATTGCCAGCATTATACGTATCCGTCCTATCATGATACCCACACAAACTCACGATATAGGAGCTGGCGAATATGAATATTAGAGAATCGGATTTACCAGGCATTGGACGTAAGTATCAAATGGAGACGAGAGGCGGCGACAAGCTCGTTGTCGTCATCCATGATGACGGAAGAAGAGAAATGTACCATTTTGAATACGATGATCCAGATGACAGCATTTCCATGGTTTCCATGGATGACGAGGAGGCCCGTCAGGTTGCTGCCATTATTGGAGGAATGACCTATACGCCGAAGGCGCTTGAGACGATTGAAGTCGCGCTCGACGATTTGACTATTGAGTGGTATAAAGTCGAAGCCGGAGCAAGCTGCGTAGGCAAAACGATCGGAGACTCTGATATCCGCAAGCGGACGGGGACGACGATTATTGCCGCGATCGACAAGGACGGCAAGCATATTAATCCGGGTCCGGATTATATTTTCAAAGCCGATTCTACACTGATAGTTGCAGGTGAACGCCCGCATCTTAAGACGCTTAAGCAGCTGCTCGTGAATGGGAGCCGTTAATTATGGATCATCTGGTGCTGGAGATTGGTCTCGCCGTCACTTTGATTGCCCTAGTCGGCTTAATAGCAAATAAAGTAAAATTTTCAGTCATTCCGTTTTATATTTTGATCGGGATGGCTGTGGGGCCGCATGCTCCTAAATTCGGCGTTTTCGACTTCCGCTTTATCGAAAGCGCCCCCTTCATTGAATTTCTCGGCCGCTTAGGCGTGCTGTTCCTGCTCTTTTATCTCGGTCTGGAATTTTCGGTCGGACGCCTGATGAAATCGGGAAAAAACATCGCCGTCGGCGGTACGATTTATATTATTATCAATTTCACGCTTGGACTTGTCTATGGCTTCTCCCTAGGCTTCCCGCTTGAGGAAACGCTCATTATGGCCGGTATTACAACGATTTCTTCAAGCGCCATCGTTGCGAAGGTGCTCGTGGACTTGAAACGAACCGCGAATCGGGAAACCGAGATGATACTCGGCATTATTATGTTCGAGGATGTTTTCCTCGCTGTGTATATTTCCATCCTCTCCGGTCTTGTACTCAGCGGCTCCAGCTCGCTTGGCGGCGTACTCCTCTCCGCATCCTATGCGCTTGGATTTATGCTCCTTGTACTCGTAGTTGGACGCAAGGCTGTTCCTCTGTTGAATAAAATATTAAACATCCGCTCGAACGAATTGTTTCTTCTGCTGATCTTCGGGGCTTTATTCCTCGTCGCAGGCTTCTCCGAAACGATTCACGTCGCTGAGGCAATCGGCGCCCTTCTAGTTGGACTAGTGCTAGCTGAAACCGCTCATATGAAGCGGATCGAGCATCTGATTTTACCTTTCCGCGATTTCTTCGGTGCGATTTTCTTCTTCAGCTTCGGTCTGACGATTGATCCGACGGCGCTTGGAGGCGCAGTATGGCTATCGCTAGGTGCTGTTGCCATTACGCTGTTCGGCAACGTGCTTGCAGGCATGCTGGCGGGGAAAAGCGCAGGACTTTCGCCTAAAGCGTCCGCGAATATCGGTCTGACGATCGTCTCGCGCGGCGAGTTTTCGATTATTATGGCGAATCTCGGCAAAGCCGGAGGATTAATGGAACTGCTTCAGCCATTTGCTGCCTTATATGTCCTGCTGCTTGCGATTTTGGGGCCATTGCTCACCAAGGAATCCAAGCTCATTTACAACGGCATGAACAAAGTATTCCGCTTTGACCGCAAGAAGGCTAAAGACAAAGAACCCATCAAAGAGCCGGACGTTTCCAATTAAACGACGGGTCTGCCTTTGCAGCCTAAAAATTTAACAAGCCTGCCCCAACCGACGAAGTGTTATTTTCGCGGGTCAAGGCAGGCTTGCTTTTTTAAAGTTGGGTTATTTAGCTTGGCGTTTTAGCTTGACGTCCTAGTCGATGCCGTCTTTAAAGTTTTTGTTCCAATTTTTATCGCCTTTGTGAACGTAGTCCTCCACTGTCTTATGCAAGGTGTTCACAAGCTCTTCCTTGATCTTGGCAATCGTGTCGTAAAAGACAATTTCCTCCGCGCCCGAAATTCTCACTCCGGCTACTGCCTGTGCAGCAGCGAAACGGCGATGCTCTGTCTCAAAGTTTTCCAACGCCTGCAAGGCATGCTCTACATAATGGGATAATTCCTGATGTTCCTTCGGAAGTTGAGCTTTAAGCTCTTGAATGCGTGTTTTTAATGGCATTAGAATCACCTCAGCGTTAGTATTTACCTCTGTATAATTACTATAACCGATTTTTATGCTTCGGGCATCCCAAAATATGCTAAATCGGCAATGATGCGCCTATTCACGACGGATTGACCTGTACCATTACTTGCTTGCCGCTTACTTGAATGCCTGTCTGCGGCTTGCCTTGCTCTGTAAGATCAGCGAGCAGGCGCTCCAGCAGCGTCTTGCCAGCAGCCCCCTGCTTGCCTCCTTGAACGCGCACGACGAGCTGCACCGCATGGCCCGACTCCAGCAGCTTCACAGCCTGGCGCTGCTTAGTGTCGTAATCATGCTGCTCAATATCAATGCCGAGACGCAGCTCCTTTACCTTCGCTGGCTGGCCTTGTGCCTTCTCCTGCCGCTTGGCCTGGCTGGCCTCCTGCTTCGCTGTACCGCGCCCCATCAGCTTGCAGGGAGGCGGACTGCTCATAATGGACAGGCATACGAGATCTGCCTTGTGCTGCTTCGCCAGCGCGAGCGCCTCTGCGCGGGAAACAACACCGAGCGGCTCGCCGTTCAAGCCCGTCAGCTCCACCTCAGAAGCTTTGATTTTCTCATTCATCAGCATCGTAACAACCTTCTTTCTGCTGCTCTGTTCTATTCTCATTACCCAGCTAATCGCGCAGCTACTCTTGATGCTGCTGAATCAGGTCCATCTTCATCTGCCACGTTTTCTCGCTTAGATGAATCGGATAAAATTCCGGATTCAGCTTGCGCTTCACTTCCGGCAGGAAGCTGCTTAGCTGCTCCTGATGAAACTGCCGAACCTGCGAAAGGGACGGCAGCTCATAAACGAGACTGCCCTTGTCGAAAATACATTTCAGCAGCGGGACAGCTTCGTAGTTGTTCACGTATTTGTATATATACGGGTGCAGCGGATCAAATAGCTTAAGCCTGCTGCCGTCCGGCTTCTCTTCCTCGCCGCATAACGCAATATAATCAGCCCGCGCCAGTCCCGTATTCAGGTTGCGGATACGGAACACATCCTTGCGGCCCGGCGTCGTCACCTTCTCGGGATTCGCAGACAGCTTGATGACGGGCACGTAACGCCCGTCCTTCCAGCGTGCGGTCAGCTTGTACACGCCGCCCAGCGAAGGCTGGTCCGCAGCGGTAATCAGCTGCGTGCCCACGCCCCAGATATCAATGCGCGCCCCTTGCGCCTTGAGGTTAAAGATCAGCGTCTCATCGAGATCATTCGATGCGACGATCTTCACATGCGGCAGCCCCGCAGCATCCAGCTGCTTGCGCGCCTCCTTGGATAGAAGCGCAAGGTCGCCGCTGTCGAGGCGAATCGCGCTGAGCTGCTTGCCTTGGCTCTCCAGCCAGCGAGCCGTCTTAATTGCATTCGGCACGCCGCTTTCCAGCGTGTCGTACGTATCGACGAGCAGCGTCACTTGATCCGGCAGCGCCTCGGCATATTTCATGAAAGCCTCTTCCTCGGTATCATGTCCCTGCACCCAGGAGTGGGCATGTGTCCCTTTAGCCGGGATGCCGAACAGCATCCCCGCCCGCATATTGGACGAAGCGTGGAAGCCGGCAATATAAGCGGCACGCGCGCCCCACACGGCAGCATCCGCCTCCTGCGCCCGTCTTGTCCCAAACTCCAGCAGCGTATCGCCGTCCGCAACCTGCACAATACGCGACGCTTTCGTCGCAATCAGCGTCTGGTAATTCATGAAGTTCAGCAGCGCCGTCTCAATAAGCTGCGATTCAAATATGGTGCCCTCCACGCGAATGAGCGGCACACCCGCAAAGACGACCGTGCCTTCCTCCATCGCGTACATGCTGCCCTTGAAACGGAACTGCCGCAGCCGTTCGAGAAAAGCGGGCTCGTACTGCTCCTCCTGCTCAGCCAAATACGCAAGCTCCTCTTCCCCGAAGCATAGCTCTTCTATATATTTTACAATGCGTTCAAGTCCCGCAAATACAGCATATCCATTGCCAAAAGGCAGCTTGCGGAAATACGCCTCGAATACCGCTGGCGTATCTGCCGTTCCATTTTTCCAATGCGCATACATCATGTTGATTTGGTATTTATCCGTATGCAGCGTTAAATTTGCGCTATTCACAGACACAAGTCACTCCGTTCTAAATGATGTCTGACAGGGGCTGCGAAGAAGGAGTGTCCATGCCTGATGAACGGCGGCGCTTTCAAGGTGAAACGGCTGTCGTCATCCTTTGGCGGAGCAGCGCGTTACAGTCCGAGAAATATAGGGAAAGGAAGTGAAGATCATATCCAATCCTATATTTTAATTTAACGCGACCTTCCTTTTCTGTATAACAGCTTTACCATTGCCAGCAGAAGCAGGCACACCACAATTCCGATGCACGCTCCTGTAAAATCAACGACCACATCCATACGATTGCCCGTTCGGTTCAGGCTGGTTAATTGGTTTCGCTCATCGAGCGCTGCCAAGGTCACCGCCGCTAAAAGCGACAGCATCGCTGGCGCAAGCATACGTCCCTTCATGACGACGCGCAGCAGCATAAACCAGATTGCTCCTAGCATAGCATAAACGAACAGATGGGCGCTCTTGCGAAAAACAAATTCGACAAAATGATACGGATTCGTTTTGGCCTCAATCGTCTTGCCTAAATACGTGATCGACAAATCAGGCAACAGCCGGATCAGCTGCTCCTTCCCGATCCACGCTTGCAGCTTTGGCCTAATCGTCTGCTGGTCGAAGGACTGCGAGGAGAGATGAAAAACAAACAAAATCCAAGCTGCCAAAACAACAAGCCATATTCCTATTATATAACGATTGCTCCTAGTTTCCACCTTGATCAGCTCCTATCCCTTCATTCCGCTCTTTCGAAACAAAACGTTTCATGATTGATCCTAATTGTATCAAATTTTCTTTCCGACCTACAACTTGCGCACGCATAACCTGTTAAAAATAAACGAAAAGCCCCCGACTTTGGATCGGGGACCTTTCATCGACTGGCTATACATCGCTCGAAGCGACCTGCCCGCTTTAGAAGGAGCTTCTTATGGCATTCAGGGCATTACGCCAACGATTCAGCATAGGAAAGCACAGTCGCCAAATCCTTCTCAAATGCGGCGCGGTACTCCGCAATAACAGCTGTGCTGTGGCCGTTAGCCGTCAGCTTGGCTGCCGTATCCGCTAATATCGCTTCGAAATCGCTTTTGATCCGGGCAACCTCCGTCTGGGCCTGCAGCTTCAGCTGCTCCTTCGTTGCTTCATCTCGCGCTGCCACAAACGACATATACAAATTCGTCAGCGTCGAGGTCGCTTCGGTTTTGAGCGTATCAAGCTTGCCCTCTGCCTCGCTTGTAATAACCTCATACGCCACCTTCGGCGTATTGTCGACTGCTCCGCCGCCGCCTGTACCAGGCTGGCTGCTTCCTCCGGTGCCTGGCTGGCTGCCTTCCCCGGTACCTGGCTGCGTGCTGCCGGCTCCCGCCGAGCCTTCGCCGCTCCCTCCACTGCCGCCTGCTTCGGCCTGCTCCTGCTGATAAGCGGCCGTTTCGCCAGTTACAGCGCCTGTCTTGCTATCCCATTTAATTGCAGCGCCGGATGCTTCCGCCATAAAGCGGATCGGCACATAAATCGACCCTTTGTAATAAAAAGCGGACTGATTCGCAGGCAAAGCCTGCTCCTTTCCTTCAAACACGAAGGAAGCCTGCACCTCTGTCAGTCTAATTGATACTGGTGAAGCAGTCGCCGCAGCGGCAGCCTCATCATCCGCAATCGCGCCAGCAAGCTGCTTTTTCAATGCCGCCGCTTCTTCCGCCGTTGGTTCAGCTACCGTTACCGTCGCCGTCTCGCTATTCCATTTCACCGTCTTTTGAAGCGCATAAGAGACGAATCTAACTGGAACATAAGTCCGGCTCTTATATTCAAATACGTATTGACCGCTTGGCAACTCCAGCTTCTGTCCATCAAAGGCCAGGCTGACGGGAAGCGGCTGTGCAACAATCGCTTTATTGGAACTGGAATCGCCCTGCGCCGAGGCCGCATGAGGCAGCAGCATGCAAAGCATAAGGCCGAGAAGCATAACAGATTTAATTTTAAATGTTTTCATTGGGTAGTCGTTCACTCCATTCCTCGCCCGGCTCCCTTGCTCCCAGATGGCTTAGCCAGCAGCAAGCAAAATAGAAACCGTGCTTTTCCTAAAATCATCTCTTAAATGGGAAGCAGCAGCAAGGGACTCGGCTCTTATATTCAAAATCGGGTTTTGTCCACATTCAGTCCGCATTCAGCCCTCATTCGATTGGATTCGACATTATTCTCGCCACCTATTGCATTTGGCCCCCATTGTCCTAGCTCCTTTCAGCCCACTGCAAGGCATTGCGAAAAAAGGAAAGTCTCTTGCGGCAAATTTTGCGCATGGTACAATAACCTTATAATGTAAGAGACTGCGACGAAATAAAGTACCGCTAATTTCCTCGCAGCTCCTAATCCACATGAAAAGATAAGGCGGGATGTTGTATGTCATATTTATCGCTGAACAGCTGGAGCCTGCATAGACTGCTTGGCCCGCTTCATTGGACGTCCTGGGATGCCGAAACGCAAACCCACCAAACGACTGATCATGAGCAGCCCTTGGAGCTGACACTGCTGGAGCTGCCAGCTGTCGCAGCAGCCAAAGGCTATCAAGCCATCGAGGTATGCCATTTCCATTTCCCATCTACGGAAGCCGCTTATTTGCAGCAGCTAAGAGATTCTTTTTCGGCTGCATGTCTATCCTTTGACACACTGCTCGTCGATTATGGCGATCTCACTTCTCCCGAGGCGGCACGCCGAGAAGCTGACTATCAGCTCATGCAGCAATGGATCGACGTAGCGGCAGCTTGTGGGGCCAAGCAGGTCCGCATTATCGCCGGCGAAGCAGAGCCAACCGATCACGCGGCCATTCGCCAGTCTGCCGAAGCTTTAATTAAGCTGGTGGATTACGGCGCCGCGCGCGGGGTGAAGATCGTAACCGAAAACTTTAAATGGCTTACGAGTGTCGGCGACAGCTGTATGGAGCTGCTGGAACAGGCAGGGGATTCGCTTGATCTCATTACGGATTTCGGAAATTTCAGCGGACCAGCCAAATATGAGGATATTGGCCGCACAGCTGTGCACAGCGTATCCATTCATGTGAAAGCGATAAATAATGAGCATGGATATCCCGATCAGGACGAGCTTCGCCGCTGCCTTGATCAGGTACAAGCTTCCGGTTTTGATGGCGCATACGTGCTCGTCTATGATGGGCCGGGAGATATGTGGGAGGGGCTGGAGCGGGTGAAGGCTGTGGTTCAGCCTTATATCGCTTAGTTATTCATAAGAAAGACAGCTAGCGAATAGGCTAACGGCTACCCACTAAGTGGTCTGACGCATTAAATAAATTAGCAATGACGTATTTGTATCATACATAGCGTTGCTGCTCGCATAAGGAAGAAGCCTTTCTCTACCGTTATCCATACGGGAGGGAAAGGCTTCTTCTTGCTTGCATGCAACTTACATGTTATATCCAATACACCCATGGTGAGCCGGAGACTTCAATCGTTTATGAGCCGGAGGGCTTCATTTTGCGCCACAGCGTCGAGCGGTTAATGCCCAGACGCTTGGCAGCAGCAGATTGGTTCATATCCTCCTGCTCCAGCACTGTGCGAATAATATCATATTCAATCTCATCAAGCGTCTTGCTCAAATCAAGCCCGCCTGCTTCAGAAGAATGCTCGGAGCTTTCATGGCCCCCGGCACCTAAGCCGGAGCCCGCCTGCTTCAGCAGCTCCACTCGCTCCGCTTCCACATATTCGCCGTCGGAGCTTCTGACAAATTGATCAATGACGTTGCGCAGCTCGAACAAATTGCCGCGCCACTCATGTGTGCGCAGCGCCTCCATTACTTCCGGGCGCAGGCCGACAATTTGCTTGCCATAACGCTCGTTGTACATAATGAGGAACGTGCGGATGTATTCGTCCAGATCATCCAGCCGCTCCCGCAGCGGAGGCATGCTGACAATTCGCCCGGCAAACGTATCATAGAGCTTGACGTCTAGCGCATTGCTGCTTTTCAGCTCCAGTGGACTGCGGTCAAACGATAATATGATTTTGCCCGGCGCTGCGGCCAGCACAGGCGCCAGCTCGCGCTGATCAGCCAGCGACAGCTGGTCAACACCGCGGATATAAATAATAAGCTCCTCATTGTCCGTTGACAGCAGCTTCCTTAACGCAGCGAGCGCTGCTGCATCATAACGCTTTGTGACGGACAGTTCAATCATTTCACTGCCGCTCTGCGGCATGGAGCTCCAGCGCTTAATCGCAAACAACCGCTTGCCTGCTCCCGTCTCGCCAAACACAGCAAGCGGGTAAGCACGCTCGGAAGGCGACTGCCCGGCAAATTCATGATCGGTCATTACGAGCGGCGGGAAGGCATTATCTTGCTTGCTTGTGTACATCATCGTTATGCCAGAGCCTGGCTGCTCTACAGGGCGAACCTTCAAATAAAACATGCCGCCACCAGCATCATCATTCATTTTGCCGCCAGATACGGCGACCTGGCGCTGCCCATCCAGCTGCACGAGCAGCTCCAAAGCAACGCCCTTGTCCAAATCAGCCATATAACGGCTGAATACGGGATAATCGGCGTACAGCCCGGTTTGATTTTCAGGCAAGTGGAACCACGCATTAAAAGCTTCATTAGAAAATTGGATAATGCCCTTGTCATTCACAATGGCATAGCCAGTATCCATCGTGTCCAGCAGCCGCTCGAAAGCGAGCTTCTTCTGCTTGTAGCTTTCCGACACTTTATAAATTTGCTTCGCCTGAGCGAACGCTTCAAGCACCGACTCGCGCCCAGACGTAATGAGCACGCCCTGCATGCCATGTTCATTGGCTTTGCGCACCGTAATGTTATCGCCTACTATGACTTTGACGCCCTCAGCCTTCGCAAGCCGCAGCGCCTCGTCCACCTCGCTCTCCTGTTGAACCGAGGCATAAGGAATATCAACCTCCATTAAACCGGATACCGAAATAAAGCCCTCTATAATATTAGGAAAGCCGATCATTTTGATCTTGGCCTGATAGCCCTTCACAACCATTAAAATCCGCATAATATCAAAGCCGGACACCTGAATGTCAATGACGGGCAAATACGAATGCTTGCGCAGCAGGCGAGCCGTTCCGCCCCGGCTAATAATGACATCGTAACCGTCCAGATGGATGCGGTTCATAAGCGGCAGCACCTCGGATAAATCGCCCTGTAGCACCTTGATTTCGAATTCCTTCAGCTCTTCCCGCAAGCTTGTTGTCAGCTCCACGAGCCCCGGGTAAGGGGCAACTACTACTATTTTTATTTTCATCCTCATCATCACCGTTGCAGTTTAATACACTCATTATAGCTAAACGCGATCCGAATGAACAGTATTGTGCCCGGCAGGGTGCGGCGTGCTGCCACCCCCTCCTCCTTGCAGCAGGTGCAGCGTGCGGACGAATACATCGCCCGAGCCGAAGCCGCCCGCCTTCGTTACCCCATACACTTCTTTTGCTCCTGAAAATAACCCAATCGGCACGCCCGTCTCCACTTCGCCCTGCAGGCGGAACTTCTCCATACCGGCGAAGCGGCAAAACTGCTTCGCCGTATCGCCTCCCGTCAAGATGAGGCGATTCAAGCCATACGCCTCAACCAGCTGTGCGGCCGTACGGCCAAGCGCTTCCGCAATCCTGTCGCTGACTTCCGTCTGTCCCATGCCCAGCTTGCTTCCAGCTTCCATTGCAAGCTTGATCTCTTCTTGTTCGCCGGAGGAATAGAGCACGACTGGCCTCCCCTGCTGCAAGGCAAGTGCCGCCGCAGCGTATACGCGCTTTAGCTCGGCGTTGCAAGCCGCATCAGGTGCAACCATGACATGCGCCGCCAGCCGAATACCAGCAACCTGCGGCTCAGCAAGCAGCAAGGCGAGCTGCTGGCGCGTCTTAAAATTGACGCTCCCGATAACAGCAAGCACTGGGGCATCACTCGTCGCCAGCTCAAGCACCGCTTCATGAACGGTACCGCCAGCTGTTGTCAGGCACCCTGCCAATCCAGCCGAACCTGCCCATATGATGCGATATTCAAGCCCCTCAAACAGCGATACGATCCCGCGCAGCTCCTGCTCGCTTTGCGCATCAAATACGAGATAACGGCATCCTTCAGCAGCCAGTTCAGCAAGCCTTTGCTTCAAATGCGCGTGACCAAGCGCCATATCTGCGCTCGAAATCTGAGCCACTGCACGCTCGGATTGCCTGCGAATAAGCTCAGGAATGCCGGAGATGGTAATCGGCGTCTTCGGATCAAGCGCAAATTCCGTCTCATGCAGCAATTGTCCATTTAAATATAAGGAACCGTCCCTCACCGTACGGTTATATTCCGGATAGGCAGGCGTACAGACGATAAAATTTGGCTGAAGCACGTCCTGCAGCGCATCGAATTCTGCACCAAAGTTGCCTCTGAGCGTCGAGTCCACCTTTTTGAAAATCACATCAAATGGCTTCGTCTTCACATATTCAGCCGCCGTCCGCACGCGATCATAAGCCTCTTGAGCACCAAGCGAGCGGCTGTCCGTATCTATAATCACAACGTCGTCATCGAGGGCTGCGGCTGTGTTTTCATCAAAATTAAGCAGAACCGAAGCTTTGAGACCGCTTCTTGCGAACTGAACGCCCGAGTCGTTAGCGCCTGTAAAATCATCTGCGATTATTGCAATTTTCAAGTCATCACCCCGCGTCCAAGATCAGCCTTTGACCGAACCAAGCAGCATTCCTTTCGTGAAAAACCTTTGCGTAAACGGATAGATAAGCAAAATCGGCACAACCGCAAGAAAAATCGAGGCCGCTTGCAGGTTTTGCGGCAGCAGCTGCACGCCGTTTACCGTAATATTTTCAAGCGAAGTACCGCCCTTGCTGGAATTAATAATCATATTGTAGAGAATGACCGTAATCGGCTGCATGCTGCGGTCCTGCAAATAAATCATCGGAATGAGGAACTGATTCCAAATGTAGACGGCATTAAATACACTGATCGTTGCAATAATCGGCTTGCTGAGCGGGAAAAACACCCGCCACATGATTTGCCAATCGTTCGCGCCATCGATAACGGCCGCCTCCTCCAGCTCATAGGGCAGCTCGTCGAGGAAGGATTTTGTAATAATGAGCAGAAAGGTGTTGACCGCCATCGGCAAAATCATGACCAGCCAGGAATTGACCAGCCCCAGCCCGTTATAGACGATATAGTTCGGAATGATTCCCGCCTCGAACACCCAAGTGAATAGAAACAGGAGCATAATCGTGTAGCGCCCAACCAGCCTTTTGCGCGACAGCGGGTAGGCCGTCATGAACGTCACCAGCACCGCCACAAAGCCGCCAACGACCGTATAAAATAAAGAATTCAGCAGCCCTGCCGTTACCCCAAGCCGTTCATTGCCGAGTATATATTTGTAAGCTTCGAGATTGATGCCCTTCGGCAGCAAATATACCGAGCCTGCCACGACCGCTTTGCCGTCGCTTAAGGATGTGGCCATTATGAGCACGAACGGATAGACGCACAGCAAGGCGACAAGGACAAGCAAAGTGTTGTTGATCAGATCAAACCAGCTAAACTTCTTCATCTTGCCGCCTCCTAGAACAACCGGGACTCGGAATATTTTTTCGATACTTTATTCGCCATCATCACGAGCACGAAAGCAATGACAGACTGCATCAGGCCAACAGCCGCGCCAAAGCTGTAATTCGGGAAGCCGTCGCTTGCGAACGCTTGGCGATACACGTAGCTTTGAATGACATCCGCCGTATCGTAAATGCTCGGATTGTACATAAGCAAAATTTTATCCAGATCGACGGTCAATATTTGGCCGATAGCCAAAATGAACATGACGACAATCGTGCTGGAAATCGACGGCAGCGTCACATGAATAATTTTCTTAAATCGGTTCGCGCCATCAATGTCCGCTGCTTCATACAGATGCGGGTCGATGCTCGTCATCGCCGCCATATAAATAATGGCGCTGTAGCCGAATAGCTGCCATACGTTAAGCATGACGTACAGCGGGCGGAACCAGCCGGGATCAGCCATGAAGAATACGCTTTCAAAACCTGCGAAATTCAGCATTTGGTTCACCAGTCCACCCTGCGGCGACAGCACTTTATACAAAATCGAAACGATAACCGCTGACGAAATAAAATAGGGGAAGAAGCTGAGCGTTTGCACGAAACGCTTCACCGCCGACAGCCGCACCTCGTTAACGAACAAGGCGAAAATAATCGGAATCGGAAACACAAACAGCAAATTGAAAAAAGCGAGCAGCAATGTATTTCTGACCAGCTTCCAGAAATAAGGGTCGCTCATGAACTTGCTGAAATGCTCGAGGCCAATCCATTTGCTGCCCATTATGCCTTTGAAAATGCTGTAATCCTGAAACGCTATGACCAGCCCGAACAGCGGCAGCAGCTTGAATAGAATTAAATGAACCAGACCCGGCAGCAAAATCAAATATAAAATTTTGGCGTCCCACATCCGCTTAAGCAGTCCGCTGTTTTTGGATGTTGCCCGTTTTACGATTGAGCTCATCTCAGCCCACCTCTGGATTCAAATTGAAGGGCAGCCCCTCTCTTCCCCTACGCCGGAGCGAAAGGAGCCGCCTAAAGCTTATTTAGACATAGCGTCGTATGCGGCCTGGTCGATTTCGGTCAGCTTGTTGTAGCCTGCCTGCTCCATTTCGCCGAGGAAAGCATCCCACTCCGTCAGGCTGCGCTGGCCGCTGATGAATTTCACAAGCGCCGCATTAAGCGCCTGCTTCACATTCGCGAGAAGCACCGTTCTTTCTTTCAATTGATCCGTTGAATATTTCAGCGAGCTGAATTCCTTGGATGTATATTTATCGAAAAACGTTGTTGCAAAAGACTTCGTCAAATCATCCATCCACTGGTAATACGCTTCATTGTTGACAGGTACCGGGAACGTCAGGCGATCCTGAAGGAAGTTCCATACCGGCGTGCCAATCGGCTTATTGCCCTGCTCCTCGAATTTGACGGTAAATGTCTTCTTGCCGCCTTCCTCCTTATACGACTTGCCTTCTACACCGTAGTCCATCAGCGTTCTGCCCTCATCCGAGAACATGTAATCCATAAATTTGATAATGCCTTCCGCTTTGTCCTCCGCCTTCTCATTAATGACGAAAACCCGGTCCATTCTGTATTTCTCCTCAGTTGGGGGCAGCATCGTCTGATTGCCGTCAGCGTCTTTGAACGGTTCCATTACTTTAATGCTGTATTTCGGATCATTTTCCGGTCCGCCGTTGTTCATGAACCACGATGGACGTGTGAAGAAGTCGCTGCTGATTGCGCCTTGGCCCGTCAGCATTTTCGTCTGCCACGATTCCTCGGTCGCAGTGCCTGCTACCCATTCTGGATCAATGAGCTTATCTTGGTACATTTGCGCATACCACTCGATGAGCGATTTAAAGCCCGGTGAATAAATATCCGATCCTTTGCCATTCTCATAAATGCCTTGCACTTTGCCATCGACGATTTTGTCATTAGCCGCAAAAGCTTCCTGAAACTTCAAAAAGCCGTCTCGCCCTGTGAATGGGTAAAAATTGGCTGTGTCCTTGTACGCTTCCTTCAGCTTTTTCAGTACATCTGTAAACTCCTGAACCGTCGTCGGGTTCGCCGTAATGCCCGCCTTCTCAAACATATCCGCCCGGTAAAAGGTTACATTCGATATCGTCGGATATTCCTGCGCCAAGCCAAAAATTTCGCCATCCTTCGTCGTCATCAGCTTGGCATAATCCGGATTCGCATCCAGATAAGCTTTAATATTGGGCGCGAATTTATCAATATAAGGCTTTAGATCAATGAACAGCCCTTGTCCGCCATATACCTCAGATTGTGCCAGCGAGACGATGCCGGAATCCGGGAACTGGCCGGAGCCGATTTTGAGCTCCAAATTTTTCTTGTAAGCATCATCATCTTCACCGCCATTCACCAGTTCAACCTTCGTATTCGTCTTTTCCTCAAGCACAGGGTACCAATTCAAATCCTGTAGCCAATTCGTATATTTTCCCGCCATCATATAGGAAAAGGTTGTCGTCCCTCCGGCCGATCCCTCATTTGTACCCGTTGAAGCTGACGGAGCCGCCTTATTTCCTCCATTGGAGCAAGCGGTCAATGCAAGAAGCAGTACCATCGACATCGTTGTAACGGATTTCCAATTCCATTTGTTGTTCATTTGAGCATTCTCCCCCAATTGTCATTTGGCTTGCATAAGTAAGCACTAACAATTTGAACATCTCCGCTTCATTGAATGTTGCTTATTACAACACATTCCGGTAAATTGATTGACCTCCTGTGAAATGTAATCGCTTTCTTGTATCTAAATTATCGCAAAATAGAGCAAATTGCAATCATTTTTTCTAAACTCCCGCTTCTGGCGAAGTTTACCTTTTGGCATTTGCAACAATTAGTAGTGATTTCCTTTCCTTTAGTTGAAGCATCATCGCTTCAGATGCCTCATTTTATAATGAAATTAGAGCATTGACTTTAAAAAATAAAGGCTGTAGCATGAAATTAAAGCGCTTACATATTGAGTCTGCATAGATTCTCCATTGTTTCGTTTCATTTAGCAACAGTAATGCCAATATCTATATGCGGCATATCGAAACGGGCGATCATTATTGCGGGGAACTGAACACCCAATACAACCGGCGTTATGAATACCCGTCTCTCATTCAATCAAAGGACGGAATGATCCATGCCTGCTTTGCATACGGGAACCGAACGCATATTAAATATGTCAGCTTCTCCGAGGACTGGGTACGGGGCGCTCACAAAAATAAATGGCCATGGGACAACTTCCCGATGGAATAGAGCCCTTTTTTGCATGGTAGACATATGGAATGGTAATAGCGTAAAGAAGCCCACTCCTCAAGGTGGGCTTTTTTCGCGTGTGAACGCATTGTAGTGCTGTCACAGGATTATAGAGCTTTCATATACCAGGCATCGCAGGCAAAATGCTCGGTTCCCGCCAAAGGCTGCTCCAATTGCACAAAGCCATGCTTTTTATAAAATTTATTGGCCGCGGCCATGCTCGCAAGCGTCTCTAAATAACATTGCTCATAATGAAGCTGGGCAAAGGCCAAGCAAACGTCCAGCAGCCGAAGAGCAGCACCTGTGCCTCGCGCCTCCGGCAGAGCATACATTTTTTGCAGCTCGCAAATGGCTGGGAAACCTTTAACAGGGCCAATGCCGCAGCCGGCAATGACCTTGTTATTTTTCTCCACCACCCAATATTTCGCACCGTCCTGATGATACAAACGATAAAAATCGCCTAGCGCAGGGTCGGCCCAGGCTGTACCGGGCTTGTCTGCTCCAAACTCAATCAGGCAGGTCCGGATCAACGACTCCACCTGAGCATTGTCTCGCTCCTCTATTTCTCTTAGCTGCATGGATCGCTCTCCCTTTCTCCAATCATCGTGACCAGGCTTAATAAGGCGCTTGAACCTTTCATGTCTGAGCGAAAAATAAATTCGACAGGCAGGTCCCTATACGCTTCCGGCAGTTGATGAAAGGAGACTATACCTTCCTTTGCCGCCTTGGCGATTGCGGATTTTGGCAGCAGGGAGACACCAAAGCCCGCCGACACTCCTTTGACGATTAAATCCAATGTGCCGAACTCGCGAATTTCATAGGAAGTCCGCCCGCTTTCGTGTAAAAAATGCTCGGCCCTCGTCCGATGTGTACAGCCCACGTCAAAAAACAGCATCGGCTTAGCCAGCAGCTCGGCCATATTATCCTTGCCCGCTTCGGATACGAGTACCAGCTCCTCAGAAAATGCCTGTACACAGCTGATATTCCGTTCCTCAATCGGACCATAAACAAAGGCGCCATCAAGCTCGCCTCTAACAACCTTTTGCACGAGCGAATGGGTTCCGCCTGTAGCTAGAGATAGCTGGACAGCAGGAAACTCAGACTGATAGCGGCTAAATAGCGGAAGCAAATGCGTCAATGCGGCCGTCTCAATAGAGCCAATTCGCAGCGGCCCGACTGGCTGCTCGCCATATTTGGTTGTACGAGCCGCTTCATCCAGCAAGGCCAATATACGGTCAGCGTATTGCAGCAGATTTTCGCCCGCCTCCGTTAAAGCCATCCCTCGATTGGAGCGAACGAATAGCGGGAGCCCCAGCTCCGACTCCAAATATTGAATTCGGGTCGTTACGTTAGACTGCACATAGTTAAGCGCTTCTGCCGCCTTCGTCGCACTGCCCTCGCGGGCAACTGCACGGAATATTCGCAAATCCCCGCTTTCCATCTCGTCCACTCTTTTCTACTATGATTATTTGTGATAGCGACTATCTAATTCAATCATTTTACTTGATGATTTTCGCTGTGTACAATTCGTTTAGCTAAGGGCTACATCAACGATTAATGGCAGGAGGAATTTGGATGAAGGCAATTTCACATAGAGAAGCAAGCGGGATTGAAGGACTGCAATACGAGGAAAGTGCCGATCTCAATCCGGGGACTGGCGAGGTGAAAATACGGCTGATGGCGGCTGGAATCAACCATCGGGATTTATTTCTAATGGCGGGGCGAACGGCATCAGACGCTCCGTTCTTTCTCGGCTCGGACGGCACAGGAATCGTTGAGGCAGTCGGCAGTCTGGTCAGCAGTGCCGCTGTTGGCGATGAAGTGATTATTCATCCTTGCATAGGCTGGGAAAAAACAGATGAAGTTCCTCCAGTACCCGCTATATTAGGCGGTCCCTCAAACGGCACATTGGCCCAATATGTTATTGTTCCAGCGGCAAATGTGTTCCCCAAGCCAGCCTATTTAAGCTGGGAGGAAGCTGGTGTGCTTCCCTTATCCGCCTTGACCGCCTACCGGGCGCTGTTCACCAAAGGGCAATTGCGGCGGGGCGAGCATGTTTTGATCCCCGGCATTGGCGGCGGGGTTGCTACCTTCGCCATGCTGATGGCGCTAGCAGCAGGGGCAACGGTAAGTGTAACCTCCCGCAGCAAAACCAAGCAGCAAGCTGCTGTCGAACAAGGAGCGAGCTTCGCTTTGGACAGCCATAGCGACTGGCGCAGCAGCTTGGGGCAGCAGGCCGTCGATCTGATTCTGGACAGCATTGGGCCAGCAACCTTCGGGCAATATTTCGAGGTTATCAAGCCGAACGGACGCATCGTCACCTTCGGCGCAAGCTCCGGGGATGAAATCACGATTCCGATCCGGGCGCTATTTTTCTCTCAAATCAGTATAATCGGCACTTCCATGGGCAGCCGCGAGGAATTTGCCGCTATGCTTGCATTTGTCGAGCAGCACCAACTGCGCCCAGTCATTGACCGCATGTACAAGCTTCCTCAGATCAAAAAGGCCTTTGAACGTATGAACCGCGGCGAGCAGTATGGCAACATCGGAATTAGCATGGCTGAGGGTCCTCATGTTCCTTCTTAAGCTTCATCACATACTTCTCCAGCTGGAAGGTGAGGCTCCTAAGCTCATGCTCCTGCTGGAGCAATCCAAGCAGTGCCTGAATAATGACCGCTTTTGGATGGTCACGTGCAAATTCCTCAGCAAGCGCCTCGGTCGCATCGACGAGTTGGATCCGTCTGGAGCCTGTAATGGCCAGCTCCTTAATGACAGCGAGCAAGGCGTCCAGCAATTGGCTGCGCTTCTCTTCCATCGATATCTGTTTGCTCTTCATTTCTTGGCTTATCATATCGAACATCAACACGTCCGTTAAAATCGGTTTCTCCTGCTTGGCCAAAATATTTGCAGCCATTTCCTCCATCCGCTCTAAAACAAAGAGGGTGATATCCCGGATGCGGATCGGTCTATTTTCAAAAATCATCAGGAAGTTAAACTCTTTGATGATCCCGCCATATACCGTCACCATATCCCAAATATGAGGCTTTATTTGTTCACCAAGCAAGCGGATCAGACTGTTTTTATGAAGGTCGTACATCATCGATCTCATTTGGATGAAAAAGGGGGCCAGCTCCTTTTTCGTTTTAATTAATTCCTTAATTTCCTGCATAATAAACTTATTGATCATAAAAAACTCCAGCGTCACTTCCGTTTCCCGCACAAAAACTTCACGAGGCGTGAGCCCCTCTTCCTTAAGAATCCCTGAAAGCTGATCATCCAGCAGCTGCTGCCGACTTTTATGAACTTCCTTGAATAGTTCTTCCTTCGACGGAAAATATTTATATAAGGAGCCTTTGGCGATTCCGCAATCATCGGAAATATCCTGAATCGATGTCGCCACATAGCCCTTCTCCATAAAATGGCGAACGGCCGACTCAATAATTCTGTCTCTAATCAGGCTCAATAAAATCCCTTCTCTCAAAATCATTTGACTTTCAGCAAAAAATCGATAAAATAAAGCCTAGCGTGACCGATCAGTTTTACAAAGAAACCATGAGTCAATCTTACGAAATCTGCTCCTTCTTCGTCAAGGAGCGGCTCGCTAGCCTGTCTATTTCTTTGAGCTAAGATCGGCATACAAAACCCAAGAGAGGGCGAGGAGCCTACACATGTCTACACCAAATGCTTCACAGTTAGCCTCAGAGCCGGAATTTTCCATCAAATCGATATTGGCGCCGCTTCTTGCCGTCATTATTGGGATGATGATGGTTATTTTGGACAGTACCGTCGTCAATGTTGCCGTTCCTAATTTGCAGCATTATTTCGACAGCTCGCTCAAGACGATCCAATGGACGATCACGGGCTATACCCTTGCTTTATCCGCCGTTATTCCGCTTGCCGGATGGATGACCGATAAATTTGGCGCCAAGCGGATTTTTCTAATTACCATTGCCCTGTTTACGCTAGGCTCTGTTCTCTGCGCACTTGCGCAAACACCAGAGCAGCTGATCTTGTTCCGCGTGCTTCAAGGCATTGGCGGCGGCATGGTATCCCCGATCGGGATGGCGATGATTTTCAAAATGGCACCTGCCAACAAACGTGGAGCTGTTATGGGCATGCTCGGCATTCCTATGCTGCTCGCTCCTGCGATTGGCCCGATTTTGTCCGGCTGGCTGATCGGCTTTGCCTCATGGCACTGGATTTTTCTAATCAACCTGCCAATCGGTATTGCCGCATTATTCGTCGGTATGAAATATTTGCCGAAGCTTGAACGTCAAAAAACGCCTGCTCTCGATATTATCGGGATGATCTTGGCCCCTATCGCCTTTTCTATGCTGGCATTCGGCGTTAGCGAAGGTGGTACCGACTGGAGCTCGGCCAGAACGTTGACCGGACTCATCGTAGGCGGATCGGCACTTATTCTATTTATTATCGTTGAGCTGCTTCAGAAGCAGCCTCTGCTGGAGCTGCGTGTTTTCCGCTCGTCCGATTTTACTCGCAGTATTATTTTATCATGGATTTCACAAATTGCCTTGTTCGGTTCGATTCTGATGATTCCGCTGTATTTGCAAACCGTGAGGGATTTCACTCCGCTTGAGAGTGGTCTAACGACGCTGCCGATGGCGATCTGCTCGATGATTTTCATGCCAATCAGCGGACGGCTGTTCGATAAATGGGGAGCTCGCCCGTTAGCTATGGCCGGTTTGTCGGTGATTACGATTGCCCTGTTCTTGTTGTCCCGGATTCATGTGGATACAGCCATTGTTATGGTAATGATTCCACTTGGCATGATGGGTATGGGCATGGGCTTGTCGATGATGCCGCTTAACACCCATGTGCTGAATTCTGCGCCGCGCAGACTCGTCAGCCGCGTAACGCCTCTGACTTCAGCTAGCCAGCAGGTCGTTACTTCCTTTGCAATAGCTGGACTGACCGGCTATTTCTCCTCTCAAGCGACTGCGCATATTACGGAAGCGGGAGCAGGCGGCAACATGCTGGAAAGCACCTCTCTGGCATTTGGCGATACTTTCTTACTCGCAGCAGGCATCGCGATAGCAGGCGTATTATTGAGCACAATTTTGCGCAAGCCGAAGCTCAAGGATGATCATGAGCAAGAGGAAGATGCACCGGACCCTGCGATGATGATGGGCCATTAATTTTAAGAGACATTGTTGTTTAGTAAATGAATAAACAAATGAATAAATAAATGAAGGCTGATTCCTGCACGCTGCAGGAGTCAGCCTTCATTTATTTACATGCAAAATGCAAAAAGGCACCTGCGATCTGAGCGTTCAAATCATAGGTGCCTTTGCTGATGATGCTACTTATAATACCGCTTATTTCATACTCTCTTCTTAGTTAAGAAACCGCCGAATTCTCGAACAGCGAAACATGCAGCTTCACGACCGCCTTGCGTATCGTCATTTCCGCTTCAACGCTGCAGCATGGACGGTGGATATCATGCGGGAAAAAGACGGCAAACATGCCGGGCGTAAGCACGATGTCCGATTCATCGCTTACTTCCTTATACGACAATCGGTCGCGGCTGTCCAGCTCGTCTGCTGTAACGACTGCTTCCCCATTATCGCGGGCGACGCGAATGAGCTCCCGACCTTTCAGCAGCAGCTGAATGTCGATATATTGCTTGTGAGACTCCGCCAGCTGCTCTTCCGCCGGACGGGTCTCCACATGCTGGACGAGCACAAATAAGCGCTCGCCATCGATTTCATATTTTCCAGCCGGTGTATTCTCCGTCACTTCCTGCTCCAGCCAAGCCAGTGCCTGCCGAAATGGCGGCAGCCAGCCCGGCTCCTGCTCCCAGCTGCGCAAATCGCTAATGATCATCCTAGTCCGCTCCTTTATAAATGAATTCATCCCATGTTACGGTCTGAGTATTGTGCCGCCAATATAGCGAACGCCGCCTCTTTGTTGAATGGAATCCTTCGCATCATTGAAATAATAAGTCGCCAAAATTTCTCCGGCGGTCGTCTCGACAGCCCGCGGATAGCCAAGATCATTGCTGCCGCCATCATCACGTAAAATCAGCTCTGGCCCCCAGCTTAGCCCATTATCCTCGCTTACCCTTGCCCGAATGCCAAATGGCGGCCTTCTGAAGCCATAGACGGCAAACAGCCTGCTATCCTCCATCAGCGTCAAATGCACCGTATCGCCATGGTCGTTGATCCGCGAGACGAAGCGCCACGTCAGCCCGCCATCGTCCGAGGCGTAAAGTTCGCACCATGCCGCCACCATCGCCGGCTTGCATCTGACTGCAACCATAATGACGCCATCTTTCATGAGAACGGGGGATGGGCAAATCATCCGATACTCCTCGCTATGTGGCATTAATGACACAAGCGACCAATTGCAGCCATCATCGAACGAAGCGAAGACGACGGGGCGATCATGCGGATTATTTCGCGGCCTTGCCGTCAGAAAGAGCAGCACAACACCATCTGGCCTCACAATATACGATGGCCTGCCTTGATAGCGGGGAATGCCACAATCCGGTAGCATCACTGGCTCGCTCCAGGTCGCGCCTGCGTCACGCGACATTTTCACCCACGCCTGGGCGTGATCAACAGCGGAGTTCGGCGTACACCAGCATTCGAGCAGCGTATTGGGGTCGGAGAAATCGAAGCCCTCCTCGAACGTATGCGGCTTGCCATACGGGAGCTGATCCAGCAGCTTGTAATTGTCGGCGATTTGCGCGGCCTCCTGCCAGGTGCGGCCGCCATCAAGCGTACGGACAGCAGCAATGCGCCCGAAGGTTTCTACCCGGTCATGGTTCAGGTTTCCTGGAATCTGATAGTCACAGTCAATGTTCATAAACGCGAGCAAAATGTTCCCTTCACTTATTTTCCACAAACCACCATTAAAAGGCCAAGAGCAAAACTCATTGTCTTTGCGGTAAATTTCAATATGCTGTAGCTGCTGTGGTTTCACTGGCTTCATGTATCGACTCATCTCGTCATCCCCCTTGGGCTGGCGTAAACGCGCTATTTGCGGTGAAGCGAAGGCAAAGGCCCGTTTCGCAGTAAGCATAAGTAAAGCGGCCTGCAAGCGTGCAACCGAGCAAGGCTTATTTTTTCATAAAAGTCCCTGCTGCCGGTACTTCTCAACCATTTGCTTCAAATCGCCATACGCTGCCGGTGTCAGCGGCGCTACCGGACGTCGCGATGGACCGGCGGGCACGCCGATCTCATTCAGCACCGCCTTCAGCACAGAAGGTAGCGTGCCCAAAGAAAAGGCACTCCGCAAATCCCGCAGCACCCGCTGCGCCTCCTCTGCCTCCCTAAAGCGCTCTGCCTGAAAATACTCATAGATTGCCGCCACCTGCGCCGGGAACACATTAGCCGTTGCCGCAATCGCACCGCTGCCGCCCGCCATAAGTGTCGGCAAGATAAGCGAGTCCGTTCCCGCCATCACCGAGAAGGAATCAGGTGTCTGGTCGATATATTGCAAAATCGTATCAAAGCTGCCGCTGCTGTCCTTAATGCCGACAATATTCGGGATTTGCGCAAGCTCGGCTACCGTTTTGGGCTGCAGCGCATTCCCTGTGCGGGCGGGGATGTTGTACAGCACGACGGGAATCGCAACCGCTGCCGCTACCTGCTCAAAATGATAAATAAGCTCCTGCTGTGTAAACGCAAGGAAATAAGGAGTAATGACCGAGAGCGCATCGACGCCTGCTTCCTGCAGCCGCTTAGCAAGCCGAACCGTTTCCAGTGTGCTCGCACAGCCTGCTCCGGCATAAACCGGCACGCGGCCCTTCGCTTCCCGCACAATGATTTCCGCTATTCGCACCTTCTCCTCGAAAGAAAGCGAGAAAAACTCGCCATTCGTGCCCAGACAAAACAATCCATGGACGCCAGCAGAGATGAACCGCTCCACCATTAGACAAAGCGCCTGCTCGTTCAGCTCCTCCTGCTCATCGAACGGTGTTACCATTGCCGGAATTATACCTTTCGCCAATTCCATCGCTAGTCCTCCTTTTTAAGGTAAGCCCTTACATTTTATTTCGCGCCATATGCCGCCTGCTCGCCTGCACTACGATGCCAAACTGGACACCCCCTCAAATATAATGTATATAAGATTTAAGAAGAAACTGTTGAAAGCGTGGTGCTCCAAAATGGATTTGCCGAAAATTGATAATTCTAACCTGTGGGACAAAACCTACAATCTATTAAAGGAAAAAATCATCCGCCGTGAATTTCTCGGCAATCAGAAGCTGCTCATTCCTGAGCTGGCTGCACAGCTTGGCGTTAGCCGAACGCCGATTCGCGACGCCTTGAACCGTCTGGAAATGGACGGCCTTGTGAAGACGGTATCCAAGGTCGGCACCTTCGTCAATGCCATTGAAATACAAGACGTAATGAATGCTACCGATACGCGGATGATGCTGGAATTTTGGGTGGTGGACAAGCTAAGCTCCTGCACAAAGCAACAGCTTCATGAAGAAATTAGCAGGCTGGAACACATTGTCGAGCTGTCACTAAGCGAGCTAGAAGCACTTCCGCTCGATCAGTATTTACAGAAAGACTATAATCTGCTGTTCCATTTGGAATTCATGCAGCTTGGCGGGAACAGCCATAATGCAGCCATCTATAAAAGCCTGATGAACTATCGTTTCATCGCTGCAAGCAGCTCGCTCATCAGCAAAGAAATGGTAGCTGCCG
Organism: Paenibacillus sp. Leaf72; assembly: GCF_001422685.1. Classification (NCBI taxonomy): domain Bacteria; kingdom Bacillati; phylum Bacillota; class Bacilli; order Caryophanales; family Paenibacillaceae; genus Paenibacillus; species Paenibacillus sp. Leaf72. The sequence continues at coordinate 1,867,187 of NZ_LMLV01000001.1, forward strand.
CCATTAAGCAGCATCAAAACATCATTGCCGTCCTAAAGCTTGGCGATGCTGAACAAATGCGCGCGGTCATTCGTGAGCATCTGGAGGACTCTAAAAATCGCCTTATCGCTAAAATCACTGCAAATGGCGGCTCCATTTAGCACGAATTTGCATTCGGTCATTCTTTTTTCTTTTTTCTGATTATTGGTTTTGCCGTTTAGCGCTTGATAACCTTTACAACCTTTAATGATAAATGTTGTATACATCATTTAATGCTTATAATATAGCTTAACCCCTCAGCCTCGTCAATCCTTCTCTTTGCGCCCTGCCCAATTAAATGGCAAGATGACTTTTTGCTCGGAGAAGGGTACAATAAAGGGAAGTAAGCTAATATCTATTATTGATTAACAGACAAAAGGAGTGTTACAAATGACACAATATCGTGAAATAGATTCAACTGAGCAATGGGATGCCGCTTTGGAAGGCTCGAAAGACCGGGCCCTTGTTGTTTTCAAGCATAGTACGACTTGCCCGGTGAGTGCGAACGCGCACCGCGAGTTCACAGCCTATCTGGACGCTAACCCGCGTCAGGATACGGATTATGTCCTTGTTAAGGTTATCGAATCCCGTCCGGTTTCGAACAAAATCGCTGAAGATACGTCGGTTAAGCACGAGTCGCCGCAAATTATTTTTATCCAAAATCAAGAGAAGGTTTGGAGCGCTACGCACTGGGCGATCACGTCCGAGCATATTACAGCGGTTCTTGACTAATCGAATGGTAACTGCAAAATAGCTTTCTTTTGTAAAAGCTTAAAGACCGGGCCGCTTGTTTTCGCAAGCGGCTCGGTCTTTTTGGTATGTGCGAAGGGTCAGGCTTCCTTCTATGCCTGTCGGCAGTAAATGCCTTTCTAAGTGCCTTTCTAACCGCTTCCCGCTGAATAGGGTTCATTTGCAATAAAGCTGTCCCTTTTTTAAAGGCCGGCTTGTCCTTGGGAGGGAAAAAGAGTGTTCGAACGGATTTCTTTTGCGTTCGGATGCAAAAAGACGGTGTTCCAGTCGCTATCGACTTGGAACACCGTCTTCATTTTTGCTGCCTTGCAGGCATTGATGTTATTCGTATAATACTGAAAGCACTTTAGCAATAACGACTGCGGATTGAGCCCGAGTTGCCGTTACTTGCGGCGCGAAAGCGCCATTGCCCATGCCGGAAATCAGCCCCAGCTGCTTAATGGCAGCTACTGCTTCCTGCGCATAATCCGAGATTTGCTCAGCATCCGTGAAGGAGGCTGCTGCGCCCGTAGGTTGCGCCGCCCCTGCATCTGCTGCGAATCCGCTTTGCTTCGCAGCGCGGTACAGCATAACCGCCATCTCTTCTCTTGTAATGGAAGCGTTGATGCCGAAGGAGCCGTCCGCTCTGCCTTTAATAATGCCATTCTGCTCTGCGGCAAGGACAGACTGTTCATACCAGCTTCCAGCCTTGATGTCGCTCAGCTTCGTTGAAGCGCCGTCTTTGCTCGCAAGACCGAACGCCTGAACGAGCATATGCACAAACTGTGCACGGGTAACGCTGCCCGCTGGCTGGAATTTGCCTGCTGCCGTGCCTTGAACGATGCCTTTGGCAGCAAGGCCTTCAATTGCGATCTTTGCCCATGGATACTGTGCGATATCATCGAACGAAACGTCTGCGTAAGCCGCTGCATAACGGCTGAAATGCGCCGCCTGGAATACGATTACTTGATCCTTTTCGCGATAAACACTGCTATGGACAGCTTCCAAACCGCCATTGCTATTCAAATAATAAACGATTGCCTGATGCGGCTGCTCGCCTGCTTTCAGCGTGTACGGCAAGGCAACTTCCACTTGCCCTTCGTTCCACGTTAATTGCTTGCCATCATGGACGAGCAACAAATCGTAAACTTGATGCGCGCCAACCTTCGCGCGTTCCTCCGCTGTAAGGGCAGCCGAGTCTACCTTCTCGGCTGTGAAGGCCAGCATTGCGGCGGTGTTTTGCGCCGCTGCGCTGGCAAGGGCTTCGACGGCGACGCTAATTCGTACGCCGTCCAGCCATACATGCAGCACCGGCACATTGTGATCGGTCAGCTCTTTAATAGCAGCCGCGGGCAGCTGTACGACTGCCTGCTGCGGTGCAGCTGCTGGAACGACGCGAATCGTGACGTCGTTCCCGCTTGCCTGCGTCGCCGCCTTGCTCAGCTCGCTGGCGGCGACTGTCGCGACCAGCTTACCGGATGCATCCGGCACGCCGTTCGCGATTGTAATCACACCAGCAGCCGATGGCGCTGCTGTTGGCTGCGGGCTCGCCGTCGGAGTAGCCGGCGATGACGTGCCCGGCGCTGGCGTCACCGGAGATGCCGTTGGCGCCGGCGTCGCTGGTGATGGCGTCACCGGAGATACTGTCGGTGTCGGTACCTCTGGCGTTGGTGTTACCGGAGGTACTGTTGGTGTCGGCTCCTCTGGTGTTGGCGTTGGTGTTGGCTCCTCAGTCGCCACCTCCAGCCCTGCAAGCGCAGCTGTCACTGCTGCTGCGCTCGCAGCCACCTGCGCCTGATCAGCTTCCTGATCAGCGCTTGCCCGCTGCGCTGCAGCCAACGCTTCGGCAAGCACGGACCAGCTTGCTGCCGTGTACTGGCTTTGCGTCAAGCCAGCTGCTTCAGCAATTGCGGCATTCAGCTCGGCCTTATCAGCCAGAGCCAGCCCGAATGCCTTGAAGTCCATCATGCCGACCCAGCCTTGGCCTTCGGTAATCGTCACCTTGAGATAACGACCCGTATTATTGTCCGTCAGCTTATGGCTGTCCGAAGGCATCGCCAGCGTTTGCGTATCCGCTGCTGTACGGAACGTTACGCCATCATCGGAAATTTCCACCTTGTAATGGACGACTCCCGCCCATTTGTTGAGCACCACTTTTTTCACTAGCGAAGCTTGGCCCAGATCGACCATCCACCAGCTGCCAGCCCCTTTATCTGTTCCCCACGAAGTGCCTTCATTTTGATCGACTGCCCCTTCTGGAGCGTTGGTCTTGCCGCCGCCGCTGCCGGCGTTGCTGGAAGAAGTTGCTGCTTTAAACGCTGCAATATCCTGCAAAGGCTTAAGCGCTTGAATCGCGGAGGCAAGTGCTTCCGTCGCAGCCACAACCGCCGTTTGAACAGCCTGGCCATCATTGTTGACCGTCTTCGCATTCGCTAATGCAGCTTGCAGTACAGCCCATCCGGCCGCATAATATTCCGCACCGTCGAGCTGCTCTGCTGATACGATAGTGGTCACAAGCGTGCCTTTGTCCACGTTCGACAAACCATTCAGCGCTGCCTGCAATTCGGCAACTGCATGATTGACGACCGTTTGCGTAGCTCTTGCATCACCAGAAGCCGTCCGTGCAACAGCAAGCGCACTTTGCAGCGCCTGCCAGCTTTTGGCCGACCAGTCCGCCTCTTGCTTTGCTTCTGCATCGGCAATGAGCCCCGTCAGCGCCGCCTTGTCCGCAGGCACCACTTCAAGCCCAGCGACAACGGAAGCCAGCTGCCCCTGTGCCGCATCCACTTCAGCTTGCGTTACCCCTTGAGGCGTATATGCCTGATCGTGAACGAGCTGTGCCTGAGCGATAGCAGGTGCAAGCTGCGGCCAGCTCTGCGGCGTAAAATCTGCCCGGGCGAGCGACTTCGCTTCAGCAATTGCGGCCGCCAAATGCTGGCGATCTGCCGGAACTGCCGTCAAGCCATGCTTATAAACGTTCAAGGAATCCAGCGCATAGCCCTTATAGGCGTATCCGCCGTTTGCTGGATATTCATCATAATCAAACATCGCATGGTTTTCCCATGCATCGCCCTCAGACGCAATCCAGCCTACATTCGATGGAATCCATGCCGGCTCCCAATAGAAAAATCCGGCTCCCTTGTTATTTTCCACATTGGAGATCAAATCCATAATCGTTTGAATCGCGTCATATTGGCCTTGAACGGTCGCGTCCCATTTCGCTCCGCCCGTTTTCAGCTTTTGGTCGGAGTTAATAATATTTTCATGGGCATCGCCATTTTTATACGAAAAAGGATACGACGTCTCAGCAATGACCACTTCCTTGCCGTAACGCAGCGCCATATCATCCATATTGATTTTCACCGCTTCCAGCGTACCGTGCCAGAACGGATAATAGGATAAGCCGATAATGTCGTAATCGACTCTGCCATTGATGCCGTCGAAGAAATAACGGAAGGTCGCATTTTTGCCGCCTTCAGCAAGATGAATCATAATTTGAACATCATCGCCGCCAGGCAGGGCGCGAACAGCCGACGAACCGCTGTTCAGCAGCAGCGCTTGATCGTCAAAATTAACCGAGCCGCCTTTGCCCGTGAGCACGCCGCTGTTGATTTCATTGCCGATCTGCACCATGTCAGGCATCGCATTTTCTGCCTGCAATTCAGAAATAACCTCGTACGTGTAATCGTATACTGCTTGGCCCAGCTCAGGCATCGTCAGGTTTTTCCACGCCGCAGGTCGAACCTGCTGGCCCGGATGCGCCCAGTCATCCGAATAGTGGAAATCGACGAGCAGCTTAAGCCCCTTCGCCTTCACTCGCTTAGCAAGTCTAAGCACATCTTCCTTATCATTGTAGCCGCCCGAGTTTTGCGGATCATTCCACACCCGCAGCCGGACGTAGTTCACGCCCCGGTCCTTCAAAATGTCCAGCAAGTCGCGTTCCACGCCATTGCTGTCGTAATATTTTCCGCCGTTGTCCTCAATTGCGGTCAGCGTCGAAATATCCACCCCGCGAATAAAATCGTCGCGGTAGCCAAGCACCGTAACCGACGCTTTCGGCTGCACGCTCGCTCCCGTTACCGTTCCTGCTACTTCAAAGCTGCCCCCACCTGTATATTTCTGCGGGTCAACAGCATCCCATGCTACATTGACGAGCCCAAAGCTGCCGTCCGCATATGCGGCATTCACCTGTGCCGGAAGGCTCGGGGCCGTACCGCTGTAGGTTTCAATATTCACCGCGTCATAGCCGGTAATGTCCGCTGGACTTTTCACCATTTCCTTCTCTACTACCTTTAATTCTTTAATGCCCGGCCACCAGCCGCTTCCCGCATAAAAAGAAATCGTGACGCGCACATAACGCATGCTGTCCGCCTCGAATGCAAGGCTTGCCGTCTGCTGCTTTGCCGCATTAGCCGATTTATCGGCAGCGACCGTCCAGTTCACATCGTCTGGCGATACCTCTACGATATACTTGACGATTTCATCTTCCTTCCAAGTGATTTCCACACCAGAAAGATCATATTCGCTGCCCAGATCCACTTTAAGCCAGTGTGTCGGACTTACAGCGCTTGCTGCGCTCCATGCCGTATCCGGATTGCCATCGACCGCGTATTCCTTCGGCTGGCCCCACTGCGGATCTATATATTCTTGGCTTGCTGAAACGATTTTGCCAAGCGCCAAATTTGCTGCAGCTGCCTTTACCGCCGCTTGCGGCCAGGCCATCTGTGTCATAAATAGCGCTACGACCAGCACGAGGCTGATGTACCCTTTCCCCTTTTTCATGTAAACCTCTCCCTTGATTATATTGTTTCTCCATGCTTCATCTAATTGTAAGCGATTTTATGAAAAGCGATATACATACCAAAAGCAACATTCCAGCATTTTATGCAACCTGTTTGACGCCGCACATTCCGAATATTGGTAGCGCTATCATTCATAGGGTTTTCATAAGCAAAACCTGCGCAAACAGACGCTTTAAAAATGATCGATTAGAAAAATCCTGAAATAACGTGTTTAAGCCCCAGCCCGGGGATTAACGGGAATTTCAGATATTCTCTTGTTATTCGCAGGCAGATGTTTTATATTGACATAACAGTAGGTCAAAAATTAAAGAGGTGAACGGACGAGATGACTCCACGCACGAAGGAACAAAACGATGAGATCCGGCTGCGGCGTCTGGCGCAAATCCGGAAAGCCGCTGCCGATGTGTTTTTGAATAAAGGGCCTTTACTCGAAATCCGCGATGTGGCCGCGCAAGCAGGACTCGGCTATGGCACGGTATATCATTATTACAGCAATAAGGGCGATTTGCTTCAAGATCTGCTATGGGACGCGTTCGAGCGGGCCGGGGATTGGCTGGTAGCCCCGCTAGAGGCAACGCTAGAGGCCCCACTGGAGGTTTCCCGCGCTTCGGCCTCGGGGAAGGCTCCGGCGGGCGGGCATTTCGGCTTGGCTGCTGCGGAGGACAACGGGAACTCGACTTCCGCGGATTCCCGAAGCCGAAGCCGCGAAACGGCCGCGGCCGCAGAGCTTGGCCCCGTCGCCGCCGCCGGCTTCCGGCTGCTGCAGCTATGGGCGGAGGACCGCGCCCTTTACCTATTGTTTAAGATGGCCGGAGAGGACTTTGCCTCGCTGCCAGAAGCGCGCTCGGCCACGCTTTCGGCCGCCTTTCGTCGTGAGGTGCTGGCGCCGCTTGCCGCGCTGCTGGAAACCGGGCGTGAGCCGGACGGGGCTGCCGCTTCCGGCGAAAACGCGGCGGAGCCGCCGTATCAGCTGCAGCGCGCGGAAATGCTGCTGGCCGCCTTGGTCGGCTGCGCCTCTATTTCGCTTCGCCGCGGAAAACTGCAAGAGGAGGCCGGCGATATCGCCCGTTTTTTAAAATTATAGAATGGATAAGGAGCGAATAATGACAGATGATCATACTAAAATCACCTAGGGAAATCGAAGAGATGAAACCAGCGAGCCAAATCGTTGTGGACTGCTATCGCGAGGTGTCCAAACTGATCGAGCCTGGGATCACAACCCAGGAAATCAATGACTTTGTTGCCAAACACATCACCAAGCTGGGCGGCAAGCAGTTTACGAAAGGATACAACGGTTACCCCGCCGAAACCTGCATTTCGGTCAACGATGTGGTGGCTCACGGCATTCCGTCGAACCAGGTGGTTATGGACGGCGACTTGCTGAAGCTCGACATTGTCGTGGAATACGGCGGATGGTTCGGCGATTCGTGCTGGTGCTATGCGGTGGGCAATATCCGGCCGGAGGCGCAAAAATTAATGAAGGTGGCAAAGGAATGCTTGGACCTGGGGATAGCCCGAGCGCTCCCTGGAGGCCGGCTTGGCGACATCACGTCGGCGATTCAAGAGCATGCGGAAGCGAATGGATTTTCGGTCGTACGCGATCTGCTGGCGCACGGGATCGGGCGGAGCCTGCACGAGGAGCCAAGCTACGAGCATATCGGCGTAGCTGGCAAAGGCATTCGGTTAAAGGAAGGCATGGTGTTTACGATTGAACCGATGATCAACGAAGGTACGTTCCGTATCAAGATCGACGACGATCGGTGGACGGCGAGAACAGCCGACGGCAAGCTGTCGGCGCAATATGAGCATACGATTGCAGTCACGTCCGACGGACCGCTGATTTTAACGGCCCATTAAAAATAGAGGCAAACGGACGGGAATGCGTCATTAAAGGAACTAAGTCGCTAACCCAGCCTGCTTGCCCTGACGAAAGTTCGTAATCCAAAACGACGAATAACCGCGCTGCCGCAAAAACAAGGCTGCTCTCCGTTTCCGGAAAACAGCCTCCTGTACATCCTCTAAAACCCACACGATTACCTTTGTCACACTATTCTTTAACCGAGCCTACGACGAGGCCTTTAACGAAAAACTTTTGCAGAAACGGATAAATTATGAGGACAGGAAGAGCGCCGATAAAAATTTGCGCTGCACTAACCGTCTTCTGCGAGATCAAGGCAAGCGATACGGGATCAAGGCTCATGGAGCTCATGTCGCGTGAAATAATGACCGTTTGCAGAAAGGTTGCCAGCGGATATTGGTGAACGCCTTCTGTGTACAGCAGGCCGTCAAACCACGAATTCCAATGGAACACGATGCTGAACAGGCTGAGCGTTGCAATGGCTGGCTTGGATACCGGCAGAAAGATCGTGAACAGCACCCGGAAGTGGCCTGCTCCATCAATCATAGCTGCTTCCTCCAGCTCCTTCGGAATGCCCCGGAAGAAGTTCATCATCAGAATCGTTAAATAAATATTAACCGCTCCGGGAAGCACCAGTGCCCAGAAGGAGCCCATCAGGTTCAAATTCTGGATCATCATATAGAAGGGAACAAGCCCGCCGTTAAAGACCATCGCGAAAACGAAAATCCAGGAGTAGTAAGAACGTGCCTTGAAGCTCGTGCTTTCTCTGGAAAGCGGGTAGGCTGCCATAAACGCCAGCAGCAGCGTAAGGGCCGTGCCAATGGACGTCCGCATGATAGATATCCAGATCGAGTTTAGAAAGATCGGGTTGTCGATCGTTTTGCGATAAGCCTCCAAAGTGAAATCTACCGGCCACAAATTAACGATATTGGCATCGGCCGCCGACTTCGCGCTGAATGAAATGGCCAATACATGAACAAGCGGGATAATGCACAGGAGCGAGATAAACAGCAGCCCTGTATTATTGAGTATAGAAAATATTCGGTATGACAGTGTTTTGTGGTACATTCTAGGCTCGCTCCATTCTTAGAAAATTCGATAGTTTGCCCATTTATAGGCCATGCGGTATGAGACGAAAATCAAGATCATGCTGATAATGGATTTGAATAATCCGACCGCTGTTCCAAAGCCCATTTCCCCGCTTATAATCGCTGTACGATAAACGAACGTATCAATAATGTCGCCTTTATCGTAGACTAGCGGGTTATACAGGTTGAAAATTTGGTCAAAGCCCGCGTTCAAAATGTTGCCGAGTGCCAGCGTACCTACGACAATCGCCATCGGCACCATCGAAGGCATCGTAATGTGAAGCGTCTGCTTCCAGCGGCTTGCGCCGTCCACTTCGGCCGCCTCGTACAGCGAGGGGTTGATGTTCGAGAGAGCTGCCAGAAAGACAATCGTTCCGTAACCGAACTCCTTCCACACCTCGGAAATAATAACCGTAAAGCGGAACCAATTGCCTTCTCCAAGGAAGAAGATCGGTCCGATCCCGACCATGCCCAGAATCCGGTTTACAAAACCGCCATCGCTAGACAATATGTCGATCAAAATACCGCCCAAAATGACCCATGACAGGAAGTGGGGCAGATAGACCATCGTTTGCACATAACGCTTGAAAAGCTCCTTGCGCACCTCATTTAAGAAAAGAGCAAAGATGAATGGAGCTGCGAGGTTAAAAATAATTTTCAAAACCGCAATGACCAGCGTGTTCCAAATAACCTCCAGACTGTCCTCCCGCTCAAACATATAGCGAAAATTATCGAGACCGATCCATTCCGAGCCTGTAATGCCCAGCCGGGGCTTAAAGTCTTGGAAGGCCATAACAATGCCCGCCATTGGCAAATAGCTGAACAAAATCAGAAAAACAAGGGATGGCAAAATCATGAGATGGAACGGCCAGTGGCGCTTTAGCTGCCTCATATTGTAGTATCCTCCTGAACGCATTTGTATGAATTACCTCAATTATAGCAACGCCCCAAACCGCCTGAACACATGACGGAACCAACATTGATGGCACTATTGCAACTACTTTTCACAGGAAACTCTCATAAAAAACAAAAGCAGCCTGCCGAGGGCAGACTGCTTTGCTGACTTGCACTATTTTACAGATGCATACCATTCATTTACTTCCTTCGTAATTTGCTCGCCGCCGGATTTATTCCAGCTGGCAACGAATGTATCGAAGGCATCAATCGGCTTTGTGCCGTAAATAATTTCGTTAAACGTTTGAAGCTCGATTTTTTTCAAGTAATCCATTTTCGACTTCATCGTCGGCGTTGTAGGACCCGTAAACATGTTCATAAGCGCAACATCCTTCTGGGACATGAGCACCTTCGCCGCTTCTGGCGTTTGCTTGCCAAAGCTGTTGGCAATGTCTTTCTCCAGCTTCGTCTCCGGCTCCTTGCCATCTGCAAGCGCCAGCAGAGCTGTCATTTGCGCGTCTGGAATACGGGCGCCATCACGAACGAGGAAATAACGAACAATGTTAATATAGCCTCCAGGGATATCATCTTGATAAAGCGTGTTGCCATTGGCATCAACATCATAGTCATAACCTTTGAACATGCCAACCTCAAGCGGGCTGCCCTTCGCAGGGTTTGCGAAGTTGTCAAACATCCAGTTCTCATAAGTGAACAAAGCCTCAGGATGCTTAATATCTTTGTTGATCAAAATAACAGCGCTGGAAAATGGCGTGCCATGGCTTGTCGCTTTGCCGTCAGGACCTTTTGGCAGTGCGATCGGCGTCCATTTTGCGGTTGGCACGTTTTTCGCTGTATCGACAAGCGGCCAGCCGCTCATCCAGTACGGTCCAGGAATAATGCCCGCTGTTCCTGCAACAGCTGGCTCAGCCGTTTTGTTCTCATCCCATAGAGCTGCTTCCTTAGGAATAAAGCCTTTTTTGCTCCATTCCGAAAGCTTCAAGAGGCCCTGCTTCATGCCTGTGTTAATGGAACCATATTCCAGATTTCCGTCAGTTCCAACATTCCATTGCTCTGGCATCGCGCCATAAGCGCCAAAAATCCATGATGGGTCGCCCATCCAGCTGCTCAGCTTCGTTTTGAAGCCAATGCTAAGCGGCGTTACTTTATCAGGAGCCAATCCGTCCGGATTGTTGTTTTTGAAAGCTTCCATCACAGTTTCCAGCTCGGCAATCGTTGTCGGAGCCTTCATATTCAGCTTGTCCAGCCAATCCTGGCGGATCCACAGCAAGTAGTCGTTGTTATAAGCATAATCCAGTACGGGAATACCCATTTTTTTGCCGTCGCGAATATATGGATTCCATACGTTAGGATCAAGCTCCATCGCTTTTTTCCAAGTATCATTTGCGTATTGGTCAAACAGGTCGCCAGCTTCGCGGAAATAGCCGGAATCGACCAGATCAGCTACCAGCTGCGGATCATTATTGCCCACTACCAGCACGTCAGGCATATCCTGTCCCGAGGACATGGCCAGGCGCAGCTTTGTAGCTAAAGCATTGTTCGTATCCGTTACAGACCACAGCGATTTGATCTCGATGCCGAGCTGCTCCTTGGCCCATTTTGTCGCTACGTTGTTCTCAATCGTTTCACCATTTTTATATTTCACCTCAGGAGCTACACCCCATACGGTCGTCAATGTAACAGGCGGATCATATTTCTCTTTATATTCATTTCCTGTTGAAGCTCCTGTGTTCGTGCTCTCGCCCGTTCCTTTGTTGTCCTTGCCGCATGCTGCGAGCAGGCCGACAACGAGAATGAGGCTTAGTACGAGCAGCAGCTGCTTTTTGTAAGCGCTAATCATTTTTGTTTTTCCCCCTCCAACTGTGTGTTGCAATTGTTTATGACTTTATTATAGGAGCATTGCTGGGGAAGTCATAGGACAATAACCGAACATTTCTGCACCTTTGGCAACCTGTTCGCTTTTTGCTATTGGTCGCGGAACTCCTGCGGCGTCATGCCATAATGCTTGCGGAAGATTTTGCTGAAATATTGCGGATTCTGATAGCCCAGCTCCGAAGTAATTTCATAAATTTTCTTATTAGTCTGCTTCAGCAAATAATGCGCCCGCTCCATTCGCATCCGGGTAATATAGTCACTGATGCTCTCGCCGGTCTGGGCTTTATAAATTTTGGACAAATAGACGGGATGCAAAAACACCTTGTCCGCAATCGTCTTCACCGATGTATCATGGCCAAGGCTTGCAGACACAAGCTCCTGCACCTGCTTGACCAGACTGCTCTTGGCGTATTCCTCCGTGCTCGACAGCTCTGTGCGCAAGCGCTCCAGCATATCTGTCGACCAATTCCGCAGCTTGTCCAGCGAATGAATAACGGTGTGGTCGAGCAGCATGTCGAAGCCCGCATGATCAATTTCATAAATAAATTGTCCCTGTTTATGGGCCGTATACATAAAGGCATTCGTAATCGAGAGAAACACTTCATACAGATGCTCCCGCGAAAACTTCACCTGCTCCAAATTGCCGAACACCTCATCGATTTTGAGCAGCGCTGTGTCCCACTGCTTGGACTCCAGCAAATGAATAAGCGTAGGCGGCTTATACAAGGCCTCCATCAGATTCACTCGCGTCTCCGGCTCCGCCTGGTGACTTTCCAAATAGACGGCAATGCCCGATTCATGAATCGCGCTCGATAAATAGACGCTCATCCCCGTCCGGTACGCATTCGCCATGCCGCTCGGGAAGGAGAACCAGTCGGAAATAATGAGCGACACCTCCGAACGGAGAAAATGGGAGATTTGCCGTCTAAAGACGTTCACCGCCTGCTCCAGCATCACCCGCCGCTGTCCTTTGTAATCCGGCGAAAAATCCAGCAGCCGCTGCTGCTCCTCATTTGGCTGCGCGACGAATATGAGGCAATTATGCGGCGCTTTGCCATACCATACGTTCATATGCTCGGCGAACACTTCCTCGCCAATATTGCCGACCGCATATTCCATCAGCTCCATGCTGCTGCGGTTGCTTTCATCATAAGGATTGCTGTATTGAATCAGCAAAATGACAGAAGGAGCATCAAGCCGCAGCGGGATTTCATATTGCGCCAGCTTGGCGTCAATCGTCGTGTCCGACAGCTGGCGGCCGAGCAGCAGATCATGCAGCAGATTGCGCCGCAGCAGCCCGTATTCCGACTTCATATTGTAAACGAGCTGATGGTATTGCTCCGCCTGCTCCCACTCCACCTTCAGCTCCTCGATCGTATTCATCAGGCTGCGCACAAATTCCTTATCGTCCACCGGCTTCAAAATATAATCGGACGCCTGCAATTGCAGCGCTTTTTTCGCATATTGGAAATCGGAGTAGCCAGTCATTAAAATGCAGCGCAAATCCGGCCAGAGCTTCTTCGCCTGTTCGATCAGCTGCAAGCCGTCCATCCCCGGCATCCGAATATCCGTGACCAAAATATCAATGTCACCCGCCTCCATAATAGCAAGCGCCTCGGCAGCAGACTCGGCCCGGTATATTTTGCTGACGCCAAGCTCTTCCCATGGAATGGTCTTCTCTAAGCTCAGCGTCACATAGGCCTCATCATCTACAAGCAGCAGTTCAATCATTATGATGCCCCTCCCTAAGTCAATGTCTGTTCAGTTTGTTTCTCGCGGGTCACATTCCAGCGAATTTGCACCTTTAAGCCGCCTAGCGGCGAAGGCGACAGCACAATGCCTGAGCTTGCCCCGAAACGCAAATGCAAGCGCTGATGGACGTTCCAAAGACCGCAGCCCATCTCCTGCTCCATAGGACGCGTCAATTGGTATTGCAAGGAAAAAAGCCGCTCTGGATCGAGCCCAACGCCATCATCCTCCACCGTAATCGCTGCAAACTCGCCGTCAAATTCACCCGATATGCGAATGCGTCCTGCATCTGGTGATTGCTCAATACCATGGATGACCGCATTTTCCACCAACGGCTGAATGACGAGCGGCGGAATTTGAAAACGCAGCAGATGCTCCGGGATGTCCAGCTCATAAGACAGCCGATTCATCCGCATTTGCTGAATATCCAAGTAGTTGCGGACAAAATCAATTTCCTCCCGCGCATCGACCAAATCCCGCTCCTGCCGTGTCGTATAGCGGTAGTAGTTTGACAGGTTCTGGCTCATCGCAATGACTGACTGATAGTTTTCCAGCTTCGCCATGCTCGATATAAAGGAAAAACAATTATAGAAAAAATGCGGGTTGATTTGCGATTGCAGCTGCTTGAGCTTCGCTTCTCGCACATGGATTTTTTCCAAATAAACATTTTCAAACAGCTCTTGAATTTGCTGAACCATCCGGTTGAAACGGATAAATACGAACTTAAATTCATTGTTGCCGCGCCCTTTCGGTGTAAGCCGGACGCCGTAATCGCCGTTTTTCAGCTTCTGAAAGCTGACTACAAGCTGCTTAATGGGAACCTGCACCTGCGCATAAAGCATATAGGCGATTAAACAGCTCATCAATAGCAGCAAACCAACCGAATAATAAAATAAACGGTTCGTTTGGTTGATCGGCTGGAGCACATCCGATAACGGGATATAATCAATCAAATCCCAGCCTATCGTTTCTGAACGGACAATATTGACCAAATAGCGCTCCCCGTTCACTTGGACGGTATGGCTGCCGCTGGTCAGCAAGCCGCTCTCGTCCAATTGGGCAATGAGCCGATTTCCCAGCTGCTGGTCGGCGGTACGATTGTATATCGTGCCCCATTCCTCGTTGTAGTAGAAGGGGTCGCGCCGTCCATCTCGCTTGAACTGATCGAGCATGCCCTGAATATTCGAGCTGTCAAAGCTAACCTCAATGAGCAGTCCCGTATCCGTAGCCTGGGACAAGTTATTGTAAGGCAGCGCCGTCATCAGCGAGAAACGAAAGCCATCACCGCCAAGGGACTTCACCTGCCAGCCGCGTTTCAGGCGAGCGGCCAGCGTCTCCTTATTATAGGGAACGGCATCGTTCACCGTAATGACGCGGGCTAGCGTTGGCGAATAAATCGCCAAATTGCTTTTCCAATTGGAGGAGCTTTCCTGAATGCTCAGCTTGGTCTGAATGCGCTTGACCATCGTAATCGCGGGCAGATCAAGATTGCCCGGCTCAAAGTAATAATCGCGCAAATTCGCAATATCTGGATCTTGAATGAGCAAATTTGGCCATAGCCCCAGCAGATTAATCGAGGAATTGACCTGATTTTGAAAAAAAACGAGCTGATTCGTATTCGAGCGGTTGAGCTCGGAATCTAGAACTTCTGTACTAATATGATTGGAATAGGAGTACAGTCCTATGATCGGCAGCAGCATAATAATGAGCAACCCTACAATTTTGGAAAACAAATTTACTTTAGGCATCCGTACACCTGGCTTTCTTCTAATCAAAATGCTGCATTCAGTATAATGTCCCTCTCGAATTGGAGCAATGCCTGACCGGACGGAAGCAAAGAAAATATTCGGCTGGTCTGTCATTATATGTCGAAAATCTCGCACAAAAATGATAAACTATTTAATAGAATTTCAACGAGAAGAGGTTTAGCATGTACAGCGCAATAAAACGCAAAAAAGGCTTTACCCTGGCATCCATCATCTCCTGCATCGTGCTTTTGTCCGTCCTCATTACCATCGTCATCAATATCATTATCGCTTTCAAATCCCAGAGGGAATCCCTTTATCATAATACACTGGAATTAAACCGCATTACGGCCGGTGATCTTAGCAAAACGACGCAATCCCTGCTAGTGTCTATGAAGCGCAGCCTTGAAATCGCAGCGAATTATTTATCCGATGCCGACCTTGAAAGCAGCGCTGTGCTGGCACAGCTTGATTTTTTTATGGGAACCAACCATTACTTTAATTCGATTGCTGTCGTCGATGCTGAAGGCGTTATCGTCTCCAGCTCTCCTAACAATTTGGGCATAATCGGCCACAAGCTGTCAACTGATGAATCAAAGCTGGCGCTTAAAGTCCAGAAGCCGCACATTTCCAAGCCTTATATTTCTTCGACGAATCGGATGATCGTGCTGGTCAGCCAGCCGGTTTTCAGCCGGGAGGGCACCTATCGGGGATATGTGGCCGGAACGATTTATTTGCAGTATGAAAATATTTTCCGAGAAATTCTTGGCGTGCAAAACGAGAACAACAGCGGCTCTTATTTTTACGTCGTCGATGGGGAAGGCAATATGATCTATCACCCGCATATGGAGGATCATCCTGCTAATGTAAGCATGAATCCTGTTGTGCAGCAGCTGATGCAGGGGAAAAGCGGGCAACAGCAGGTGGTCAACAGCCAAGGTATCGAGTTTCTTGCCGGTTATTCCGTCGTACCCGAAACCAACTGGGGAATTGTTTCCCAAACGCCAGTCAGCTACGTGGAAAATAAAAGCTGGGATCTCATTACAGACATGCTGAAGGTATCAGCGCCGTTCGTGCTGCTGCTGCTTTTTCTGACCATGTGGCTGTCGCGCACGCTGTCCTCACCGCTCTACCAGCTGGCTAATTATGCGGCGCAGCTGACCAAGATGGATCAAATCCCGGACACGCTGCCTTCGCGCGTTTACTGGAATTATGAAGCGAACCAGCTAAACACCACCGTTGCGCTAGCTTTTCATGAGATGAAGCGGAAAAATGAAGAGCTGTTCCATGAGTCGCAGACGGACGCCTTGACGGGACTGCCAAACCGCCGAACGCTTAAGCTGATTACCGAGGATTTGGAGCTAAGGCAAATTCCGTTCTCCGTCATTATGCTGGATTTGGACCATTTCAAATCGGTCAATGACGAGTTTGGCCATCCGAAGGGCGATGAGGTGCTGCGCCTGCTTGCTGCCAAGATGCTGGAGCTCAAGCGCGAGGGCGATTACTGCTTCCGTTACGGAGGCGAGGAGTTTACAATCGTGCTGCCGCACACGTCAGAGGAAGAGGCGTTTGACGTAGCAGAGCAGCTGCGAATGCAGATGGAGCAGGCGATTACGCCAATCGGCCGCCAGGTCACCCTGTCGCTCGGCATCGCCTCCAATACAGCTCGATTAAAAGATACCGAAGATTTGTTCAAGCAGGCGGATGATGCGCTGTATGCCGCCAAGCATAGCGGCCGCAATCAAACGATTTTGCATAGTCAAATTTCGGAGTAGCAGTGGATAAAATAAATTAGCAAAATTTTCAGTTTGCAGCATGCAGCACCGCTGCCACTTGGCTTTATCAGCCGTGGCAGCGGTGTTTTTCTTTCCTGTCTAGAGTGTGTGCGCACACCGGAGCTCGCCTGCTGCTGCTTGCAATGCGCTTAGTTGAGGCTGCCAATCTCATCAGATGATTTAGGGCTTAAGGAGCCGCAGCGCGCGATTGCTGCTGCGACTGCTGTTACTGAAAGCCCGTTGCTGAGACTAAGCGGTTCGAGATATTCTCTCCATTTTTGGAGGACACAGATTCCGCTATTCTGGTTTTTTCTTTGATTTTAGACTATAAGCGGACTGTAAAGCCGTTATGGCTCTCATTATCCTGCCAAAATGGCCATTTACAGCGAATTAGCTGCCCCTGAGTCCGCATCCTGTGCCATAACCCGTGATCTTGTTGAAATAGCGGCTGCTGTGTCCATCAAGTCTATCTTTGTGCGACGAGAAATCCCCTATAACGAAGAGCATGATTAGGCTCGCTTCTGTTCGCATAATATGCTCTAGGTTTTGGGATGAGCGAGAATGGCGGATTACTTAATTAGCTCGGCATAGGCTTCCGCGGTCAGCAGCTTGCCGAGCGCCTCCTCCAAGCCTTCCTCGAGCTCAACCTCCACAATCCAGCCGCCATCATAAGGCTCGCTGTTAATTAGCTCAGGCTGGTCAATGAGCGTGCTGTTCACCTTCGTAATCCGGCCAGATACCGGGCTATACAGCTCCGACACCGTCTTAACCGACTCAATGGTGCCGATGCTGTCGCCAGCCGAAACCACCGCACCAACCTCTGGATACTCTACGAATACGATGTCGCCCAATTGGCCTTGCGCATGATCGGTAATGCCGACCAGCAGCTTCCTTCCCTCCGTCTGCAGCACCCATTCATGCTCATCGCTATACCGCAGCTGCTCCCTAATTTCGCTCATTGCCAGCGCCTCGCTTTCTCACTCAAGTTCAAATTCAAGTTCTATTTACCGTTTTAATTCAGCGTCAAGCGTAAACGGCTGTCGCCGTCCTCTGGCGGCAAAGCTGCCGTTTCGAGGGTGATATATAAGAATGTATAAGTGTGAAATTTATATATTCTTATCTTTAAAAAAAGACAGAGAACAGGCGTAATTGCCCATTCTCTGTCCTCGGTACCTGAGAGCTTGAGAGCAAGCCGCAGGCAAAGCCAGACGGCACTCCTTACCCCTTTGGCGGCTATTCGCACTCTCCAGAGCTGCGTCAAATGCCGGTACGTTTACCTGAGAGATTATTCGTTATCCGGCAAGGATAACGGCTTGCTCCTTCGGTGCTGCCGGGTCGGCTATCCATCTGGCCGCAGGCAGTCTCTCCCGATCATCATCATCCGCATATTCATTTGCCTTGATTCCCCACAAGCATAGCTTATTCCTCAAAAGCATGTCAACATTCCTAACAAATAAGTCAAAAAACCGCAAAAAAAGATTGACATCCATATCCAGCTGATGCGTATAATGTTGGCAAAGGCATAAAAGCAGCGACCTAATTAAATACGCGGATGATGGCAGCGGGAGAGATTACTGATGGACAGGTAACGCCGAAGGAGTAAGCCTTTCAGGTGAATCTCTCAGGCAAAAGGACCTTTGTCGGACGCACCTCTGGAGAGCATTCGCCACGAGCGAATCACCCAAGGGGAAACTTACGCATATATGACGTATTTTGTCATGTTTTTCAAGGCGTGGGACAACTCTCAGGTACAAAGGACAGAGCGAAAGGAAAGATGGATGGGCGAAGCAAGCTTCGCGGCGCCCCCCCTTTTTTCCTTTCGCCTGTCCTTTTTCTTATGCCTATTGAAAAATTCCGCGCTTCATTCGAGCCAAATTAGAATTAAATTCAAGCTTAGAACTGCATTCAAGCTGAAGGGGTGATTTTGTTGAGCAGCCTTAAACGTACGCCGCTTTTTCCGTTGTATGCCGATTTCAAGGGTGCCCGCTGCATTGATTTTGGAGGCTGGGAGCTTCCCGTCCAATTTTCAGGTATTCAGCAGGAGCATGCGGCCGTCCGCGAGCAAGCTGGATTGTTCGATGTCTCCCATATGGGGGAGTTTATCGTTAGCGGCGCGGGCTCTGAAGCCTTTCTCCAGCAAATGACGACAAATGATGTGTCGCAGCTACAGGACGGACAGGCGCAATATACGATGATGTGCTACCCGGATGGCGGCGTAGTCGACGATCTGCTCATTTATAAACTGGGAGAGCAGCAGTACATGCTCGTCGTTAACGCTTCGAATATAGATAAGGATTGGCAGTGGCTGGAGACACAGGCCGATGGTGATGTTTCGCTTCGCAATCAATCCGATGGCACAGCGCTGCTGGCGCTGCAAGGCCCGAAGGCTTTGGCTATTTTGTCGAAGGTGACGAATGCGCCTGTCGCGGCACTTCCGGCGTTTCATTTTTTAAATCAGGTTTCCGTATACGGACATGCAGCCTTAGTTTCCCGTACCGGCTATACGGGCGAGGATGGGTTTGAAATTTATTGCAGCAGCAGCATAGCCGCCTCGATCTGGCGAGGACTGCTTGCAGCTGGAGAAGCTTATGGACTTGTGCCCGCCGGGCTTGGCGCCCGCGATACACTGCGTTTCGAAGCCAAGCTGCCGCTTTACGGGCAAGAGCTGTCGGCGGATATTTCGCCGCTGGAGGCTGGACTTGGCTACTTCGTTAAACTGGATAAGGGCCCGTTTATCGGCCGCGAGGAGCTCCAGCGCCAGAAGTCGGAAGGCATTCCCCGCAAGCTCATTGGCTTGGAATTGCTGGAGAGGGGCATTCCGCGTCCCCATTATACCGTCCACAATGCCGAAGGAGAACAGATTGGGGAAGTCACGACGGGAACGCAATCGCCGACTCTGAAGCGCAATTTGGGTCTGGCCCTTGTACAAAGCGCCTATGCAGCCATCGGCACGGAGCTATGGCTCGATATCCGCGGCAAGCGGCTGAAAGCTGTCGTCGTCAAAGCTCCATTTTATAAACAGCCCAAAGTCATTCCCGCCCAATCCTGAACATGCTGCATGTACGCTAACCACTACGCCCCCATCAGGGCTTGCAAAGAAAAGGAGCGATCGCCATGTATAAGCACCGATATTTGCCGATGACCGAGCAGGATCAGGCCGAAATGCTCACCGCCGCTCACGCCAGCTCCATAGAGGAGCTATTCTCCGATATTCCTGCCGCTGTGCGCTATGACGGGGTTTTGCCCATGTCCGGGCAGCTCGATGAGCCTGCCTTGCTGCGCCATTTGCGCGAGCTATCGGACAAAAACGCCGACTTCGACCGCTATACGAGCTTTCTCGGTGCAGGGTTGTACGACCATCACATTCCTGTCGTCATCAACCATATGCTGTCCCGCTCGGAATTTTATACCGCCTATACCCCGTATCAGCCGGAAATCAGCCAAGGGGAGCTGCAGGCGATTTTTGAATTCCAATCGTATATTTGCGAGTTGACCGGCATGAAGGTCGCCAATGCCAGCATGTATGACGGGGCTACGGCGCTCGCCGAAGCTGCGGCGCTGGCCAGCGGAGCGACGAAGCGCAAGCAAGTTATTGTGTCCCGCACCGTCCATCCGGAGGCTCGGGAAATTTTGCTGACTTCCGCACACGGACTAAATTTGGAAGTAGTAGAAATCGGCTATCAAAATGGCGTCACCGATGTGGATGCGCTGCAAGCAGCCCTTACCGAAAATACAGCTGCCGTTCTCATTCAATCTCCTAATTTCTTCGGCTGCATCGAAAACATTCGCATGATCGAGCCGCTCGTTCATGCCAGTAAAGCGCTGCTCGTCGTCAGCGCCAATCCCATCTCGCTCGGCTTGCTGGAATCGCCGGGCGCGCTTGGCGCCGACATCGTCGTCGGCGATGCGCAGCCGCTGGGCATTCCCGCATCGCTTGGCGGTCCGACCTGCGGCTTCTTCGCGGTGTCGGAGCCGCTTATGCGCCGCATTCCCGGGCGCATCGTCGGGCAAACCGTCGACAAGGACGGCAAACGCGGCTTCGTCCTGACGCTCCAAGCCCGTGAGCAGCATATTCGCCGCGAGAAGGCGACGTCGAATATTTGCTCCAATCAGGCGCTGCTCGCATTATGCGCCTCCATCTATATGTCAGTGCTCGGCAAAGCAGGCATGCAGGAGGTAGGGCTGCTCAATGTGCGTAAAGCCCACTATGCTGCTAGCGTGGCGGCGAATGGGCCGCTGGAGCTAGCTTTCTCGTCTCCCTATTTCAATGAGTTTGTCGTCAAGCTGCCGGATTCAGCCGACCTCGCTGGCGTAAGCGCCAAGCTGCTGCAAGCGGGCTATATAGGCGGCTACGATCTAGGAACCGCCTACCCAGAGCTGAAAAATCATATGCTCATCGCCGTAACTGAACGCCGCACAAAGGAAGAAATCCATGCATTCATTCATGAATTGGAGGCCTGTGTATGAAAGCCGAGAAAGCGTTGATTTTTGAGCTCAGCAAGCCGGGGCGTATCGCCTATTCGCTGCCTGAGTGCGACGTTCCTGCACTTGCAGCCAGTGAACTGCTGCCTGCGGAGCTGCTGCGCCAGCAGCCTGCTGAGCTGCCTGAGGTGTTTGAGGTTGATGTCATTCGCCATTACACCGAGCTGTCACGCCGCAACTTTGGCGTCGACAACGGTTTTTATCCGCTCGGCTCCTGCACGATGAAATATAATCCAAAAATCAATGAGGATACCGCCCGCTTCCCCGGCTTCGCCAAAATCCACCCTTACCAGCCGGAGCAAAGCATTCAAGGCGCTCTTGAGCTGCTTTACACGCTGCAAAACGACCTCGCCGTTTTAACCGGCATGGATCAAGTAACGCTTCAACCGGCAGCGGGGGCGCATGGCGAATGGACCGGCCTTATGCTCATCCGCGCCTATCATGAGAGCCGCGGCGAAGCCCGCACCAAGGTGATCGTGCCGGATTCCTCGCACGGCACGAACCCGGCGAGCGCGACCGTTGCCGGATTCAATACGGTGACGATCAAATCGGATGTGCGCGGCATGGTTGATTTGGACGCGCTTCGAGCTGCCGTCGGCGCAGATACAGCCGCGCTTATGCTGACGAACCCGAGCACGCTTGGCTTGTTCGAGGCGCAAATTGTCGAAATTGCCGCCATCGTCCATGCGGCAGGAGGACTGCTCTATTATGATGGCGCCAATTCGAACGCCATTATGGGCATTGCCCGTCCGGGCGACATGGGCTTCGATGTCGTCCACTTGAATTTGCACAAGACGATGAGCACTCCGCATGGGGGCGGCGGTCCTGGTGCTGGCCCAGTCGGCGTCAAAAGCCTGCTTGTGCCGTTTCTGCCAAAGCCCGTCGTCAGCAAGCGGACCGACGGCACCTATTATTGGGATACCGATCGGCCGGAATCGATTGGCCGCATCAAAGCCTTTTACGGCAACTTCGGCATTCTGGTGAGAGCCTATACGTATATTCGCACTTACGGGCCAGAGGGGCTGCGCCGTGTATCGGAGCTTGCGGTATTGAATGCCAACTACATGATGCACCGCCTCGCACCGTATTACGAGGTCGCTTATCCCGGGCTGTGCAAGCACGAATTCGTGCTGTCTGGCAAAAGGCTTAAAGCGTACGGCGTGCGCACGCTGGACGTCGCCAAGCGGCTGCTGGACTTCGGCTATCACCCGCCAACGATTTATTTTCCGCTAAATGTAGAGGAATGCATCATGATCGAGCCAACCGAAACGGAAAGCAAGGAAACGCTGGATGGCTTTATCGACACGATGATTCAAATTGCGCAAGAGGCAGAGCAGACGCCTGAGCTTGTCCTCAATGCCCCTTATACGACAGTTGTCAATCGTCTGGATGAGACGACAGCGGCCCGCAAGCCCATTCTAAATTGCACCTGCGGGTAGCCGCTTCGCTATTTTAGGAAATAACTGGAATAGAGTAGTGTTCCATCGAAAATAGGTTTACAATGGAAATAACGATGGAACCTACAGGATGTGATTGCACATGGATTTTTCTTGGAAAAGAAACTTATATGTATTGTGGATTGGCGTGTTTTTTACGAGTACGGCTTTCACCACCTCCATTCCATTTATTCCGCTGTTTCTCTCAACCGAGCTTGGTGTTGAGAAGCATCTGGAGGCTTGGTCCGGCATTTCTTTCGGCATTACCTTTCTGGCAAGCGCGCTTATTGCCCCTTATTGGGGGTCGCTCGCCGACAAATATGGCCGCAGGCCGATGCTCATTCGCTCGGGGTTTAGCCTAGCCGTTCTTTACATGATGACCTACTTTATTTATGATCCTTATTTGTTCGTTGTGCTTCGAATTTTCCAAGGCCTGCTTGCCGGCTTTGTTCCAGCCTCGATCGCACTAGTCGCCACCAACACGCCGGAGCACAAAACAGGCTATGCTCTTGGCATAATGGCGACAGCAGGCGCGACAGGCGGTATTCTCGGCCCCGTCATTGGCGGGGTCGTCAGTCATTACATCGGCAATCGCGAAGCTTTCCTGTTCTCAGGAGGCATCGTCCTGATTGCCGCGCTTATTGCCGTCTTTTTCGTGAAGGAAAAAAACTTCAACCGTTCAGGCGCCCGTTCCTCGATCAAAGAGGATTTGAAGCTTGCACTATCCAACCGTTCCTTCACCACACTGCTGATTTTGGCGGCTCTGGCAACGTTCTCCGTAATGATTCTGGAGCCGCTGCTCACCGTCTATGTCATGCAGCTTGGCGTTAGCGGCAGCGAAGCTGCCCTGCAGTCAGGCATCGTCTTCTCGGCCGTCGGGATCGCCACGCTCATTGCAGCACCGCAGTGGGGCAAAATCGGTTCAAGGATCGGTTTTTCCAAGGTGTTGTTCATAGGACTTGTCGGCGGCGGGATCGGCAATTGCTTGCAATTTTTCGTCAGCGATTACGTAGAATTCGGCGCGCTGCGATTTATCTATGGGCTGTTTTTCGCCAGCGTCTACCCGGCTATTAATGCCTTGATCGTCAAGGTGACGGACAGCAGCTTTAGAGGACGAGCCTTCAGCCTCAATCAGTCGGGGACCATGTTCGCAACGATGCTGGCTCCCGTCATTGGCGGCGTGCTTGGAGGCATCATCCCGATTCGCTGGGTATTCATCATCAACGGGCTGATGCTGATCGCAGCTGCCCTGTTCCTGAAAACCCACGCGCTCGGCGGCTTAGCACAGAATGCAGCAGACACAGGCAAGCAGCCTGCCCGTCCATAGCCAAAAAGCCCCGCTCCCTCTGATAAGGCTAAGCCTTTAATCAGTAGGGGCGGGGCTTTTGTCGTTAAATATCTATATGACCCGGCGTGCGGTTACATACGTTTTGTCCCATGTGCTTCCGGAAAAAGTAGAAATCGTTACGCCGATTCCCTTCCGATACGTATGCAGCAGCTTGCCGTTCCCCATATAAATGGAGACATGGTTAATGACGCCGTCTCTATTCGTATCGGAGAAAATCAGATCGCCAGCCTTCAAATTGCTTCTGGATACATATTTGCCGGCCTTCGATTGGCTCAGCGATGAGCGCGGGAGCGTAATGCCGTTCTTTTTGTAAACATACTGTGTGAAGGATGAGCAGTCAAACGAGCTGGTGCTGCCCGTCGTTGCCCCAAATTTATAATCAACGCCCAGAAATTTCTGTCCCGTTGCAATGACGCCGCTGGCAGTGGATGACGATGCAGCCTCTACCTTTGCTGCTGGTACAGCCAAAGCGCCGGTCAAAGCAACGGATAGGCTTAACGTGACACTAAGTAACGTTTTGCCTAGCAGGGTTTTGCCCATAAGGGTTTTCTTTGTGCTATTCATGATGTATCCTCCTTTGGTAAAAACAGATGCGGTATAATGCCTGCTAATACCATACCACAGCTATTTACCCCACCAATTACCAATGAGAGGACAACCCCTACATACGCCTTGAACCGATCATTTTCATTAAAAATCCATATTAATTATGAAAGCACTTTTACTTGACTTTTATTTTCGAGGCGCAATTTGCCAAAAAGCTCATGCTCAGCCTGCTAAACCTTCATCTCAGAATGCTGAATCAGCGACGTTTCTATTTGAATCGTCGTATGCGAAATGCCAAACTGCTGCTCGATTTTCGCAAGCGCCTGCTGCAAAATATGCTGGCTGTCATGACTATCCTCCACTAGCAAATGGCAGCTCAGCGAATCAAGACCCGATGTAATCGTCCATATATGCAAATCATGCACATCTATAACGCCTTCGATTTCCGCAAGCACCCGCTTTACCTTCTCCTGATCAATCGACGGCGGCGTGCCTTCCATGAGAATATGGAGAGTTTGCTTAATAATGTTCCAGGCACTCCGCAAAATAAGCACCGACACGAGCACCGATATAATCGGATCGGCAATATTCCAATCAAACAAGTAGATGAGCAGCCCAGCGAGTACAGCCCCGACCGAGCCAAGCGCATCGCTCAAAACATGCAGATAAGCGCTTCGGACATTCAAGTTGTTATGCACATCGCCTTTACGCATTAAAGCCCAAGCACTGGCCAAATTCGCCAGCAGGCCAACAAGCGCAATGAGCATCATGGAACCACTGGCGACAGCAGGAGGATCGAACAAGCGATGGTAAGCCTCCCATACAATAAACCCGGCTATGACGAACAAGGCAATGCCGTTGAACAGCGCGGCCAATATTTCGAAGCGGTAAAAGCCGTAGGTTTTCGTCTTGGAAGCGGGCTTGCTGGCAAACCAGACGGCAACCAGGCTAAGAATAAGCGCGCTCACATCGCTCAGCATATGGCCGGAATCGGCAAGCAGCGCGAGACTGCTCGTCAGCAAGCCGCCGAAAAATTCAAGAAACATAATGCCGACTGTAATCGACAACGCAATAATCAAGCCGACCTTATTGCCATTGACATCAAAATGATGGTGGCCGCCCGGTCCATGGGAGTGGTCATGCCCATGATGATGACCGTGGCTGTTGTCATGATTATGGTCGTTATGATGATCGTGATTGTGGTCGTGATCGTGGTCGTGATTGTGGTGACCACCTTCGCTATGGCTGTGCCCATGACTGTGTTGATGCTTATTCTTCGTGTCCATATTCTCTACCTCCTGCTGCTATTAAAAGCGATACAATTCGCTTTTTCAAAAAAAATATAACATATGAGCATGTATTCATATATTATATAATGAACCAGCTGGACACATTTGTCAACCAGTGTGCTTCCTTATTTTTCTCCACTCGTCCAAAAAGCATTCCTTCCTTCGCCTTCTCCTCCCTACTTCCAAATAAAAAAGCCCGAGTGTGCACAGCCCAGCTTTTTCAAGCTTAGACGCGCACACCCGGGCTTCCTATTTATTGCAAGGAGACGACGTCGCCTTCCTTCAAGCCTTCAAGCACTTCTACCTTATCTCCCGCTGACATCCCGACCTTGATGTCCTGACGCTCATATTGGCCTGCGCCTTTTTCCAACATGACATAAGACGAAGCCTGATCGCTCATAATAGCAATGGAAGGCAAGGCAAGTGCACTCTCCTTACGGCTTATCTCAATGTCGCCAGTGAGCGACAATCCTGCAATCAAATATTCGCTTGGCTCAAGGGAAATAACAACCTCGAATTGCGCAGCTTGATTGAGGCTATTTTGATCCGTGCCGGTTTTCGCGAACTTGGATACGCGCAGCACCTTGCCTTCAAGCAAAACATCCTTCATCGCAGTCATCTTGACCTTGACCAACATATCCTGCTTAATGCGGAATACATCCTGCTCCCCGACAAGAGCGATGAATTGCAGCTTGTTCAGATCAACAATTTTGCCGATCAGCTGGTTGTCGCCAACTGCTTGCAGTTGCTTAGCCGTTTGATCAAACAGAAAAATACCATCGCCTGGTGAGCGATATTGGGATTCATTCAGCTTCAGCCGCTTTTGCGTCAGCGCTTTGCGCCCAATCGATTCCTTCACATCGTTCAGCTCCTGGTTCAAACGGGCAATTTCCTTGGCGGCCAGCGCCTTCTTGCGCTCAACCTCCGTCGCCTCAAGCATGCCCAGCTCATCTTCCGTATTCGTAACAAAAGCTTGCAGCTTTGCCTCCAGATCAGCCTTGTGCAGCTCCGCTTCCTCCTGCGTAATTTGATTTTGCAGCTCGGTCTGGTCAAGCGTGAACAATACCTCGCCCTTCTTCACCTGCTGACCGTCCTTCACTTTCCACTGCGTCACTTTGGAGCTGAAAGGCGCATAGACCGACGTTTCCTGCTCATATAGCGACTTGCCCTTAACCTGAATCGTATTGACGAGCGTCTCCTTGGTCACCTGAAATGTAATGGCCTGTGAATCGCCCGACATATCGACCATCTCCGGCGGCTTCGACATGGAGTACAGCACCACGCTTATTCCGATTAATACAATCCCGATGATGATCCATTTAATCTTTTTCTTCATCTCTTCTTCTCCCCCTGGTTCCTCGCTGGCTCAGACATGCCCTGACCATAGTGCAGGACCCCTCTAGTCTCTCTTGATTGCGGTCAATGCATCGGTACGCGAAGCGCTGACTGCCGGATAAATCCCCGATATAATGCCCGTCATCACGGCAAACGCCAGTCCGACCGGAATAGCAGACAACGGAATGAAGATGGACATATTTTCCTCGCCGGTAGACATCGATAAAATAAGGGCATTAATTCCCCATACGATCCAGTATGAAAATAAAACGCCCAGCAGTCCCCCCAGCAGTCCAAGCAGGGCTGCTTCTACAATGAACATATTTCGAATTTGCGCTAGATTGGCACCAAGCACCTTCATAATGCCGATTTGGCGGCGCCGTTGGTATGTGGACATCGTCATCGCCACAATAATGGAAATCGAGGCGATAATAAGAATGAATACGCCTGCGCCTACCGCAATGCTTTTGAACACAGCGAACTGCTCTTCAAGGGCCTCTTTTTGCAAAAGATTGGATTGGGTGTTCAAGGTGAGCTTCTTGATTTGCTCCTCCACCTGCTTCACATTTTCCTCCGCATCCACCTTGACCGTTACTTGATTGTAGGTGCCGTTAGCCGTCTCTTCACCGCTGCTTTGCATGAGCTGCTCACGCAGACTGTTCGCCGTTTCAATCGATACATAAATTTTGCGGTCATTGGAAAGCTGCATGTCGGAAACACCTTTAGGCTTCTTCAATACCCCTACGACTCGAAGGGCCTCACTGATCCTTTTCTTGTTGTCCTGATCGTAGTTCACCAGCTGAATCTGCTTCTGGTACAAGGCGGAAGGTGTAGTCATCATCGTCATATATTGGTCTTGCAGTGTTGAATCGCCTGGATTTAAATTCATGGCCTCAAACAGCTTATTCTGCTCTTCCTGATTCATTAGTCCAAGCGTCGTACCGTAACTTATTACTACAGAGTTTGGAGCATCCGACGCCGAGCCCTGCCAATACGTATTGCCGAAGGCTTCCAGACTGCTCAAATCCGTTCCAATAATTTCGGCATAGGCCTGCTTATCATCAGTAGTCGTCATTTGCATGTAGCTCAGCTGCTGCATGGCTGCTACAGCCTTTACGTGCTTAATGTTGCGCATGATTTCGACCTTTTGATCAGACAGCTTGCCCCGATTTTTCACTTCATCGCTTGCCGTGCTTTGGCTTCCGGGGCCTGCGGACGCGCCATTATCCGGCATAACCGTAATTTCATCCATTTTCAAATAGCTCGTGAGCTGGGTTTCGACAATTTTCTGCGTAGATTCTCCAATGCTCATCGCCAAAATAATAGCGGCACAACCAATTGACAAGCCAGCTGCACACAGCATGGTGACTACTTTGCGCCGTCTGACCTGATCCCATGACAGCCTCGTAAGATCGCTAACTCTCAATGGACAGCCTCCTCTACCGGATGCTTGTCCAGCTCAACAGCAGGTGACGATTTTTCAAGCAGCCCGTCGCGAAGCGTAATAATATGCTGGGTCTGCTGCGCAACCTCGCGCTCATGGGTGACGATAATAAAGGTCGTGTTCATCGTCTTGTTCAAATGCTTGAGAATGGCCAAAATCTCCTCTTCCGTCTTCGTATCCAAATTTCCCGTAGGCTCATCGGCGAAAATAACCGATGGCTCTGTAATAAGCGAGCGCGCAATACTGACACGCTGCTGCTGTCCGCCCGACAGCTGGGAAGGGAACATTTCCCCTTTATCCGGTATGCCGACCTGCTCCAGCAGCTTCAGCGCCTTCTGCTTGCGAATTGAAGGACGCGTCGATTGAAACACGAGCGGCAGCTCGATATTTTCACGAACCGTCAAGTTCGGAATGAGCTCATAGGCCTGAAAAATAAACCCGATATGCTCACGGCGGAACTCCGCCAGCTTGTTTTCATTCATATTTACGATGTTGTGGCCCGCAATATAAATGCTGCCCTCCGTCGGCTTCATCAGTCCCGCCATCAGATTAAGCAGCGTCGACTTTCCTGAGCCTGAGCTGCCCAGCAAAGCGACCATATCCCCTTTGTTTACGCGAAAATCGATCTGTTGAAGAACCAGCGTCGTCTCATTGCCGTTCTTAAATGCATGGGACAAGCCCTCTACACGAAGCAAATCCTTCACTCCCCTTGTCTCTCTAAATCTTCCCAAGCACAACGGCTGTCGCCGTCCTCTGGCGGCAACTCTATCTACACAAAATACAGCCAAAGCGCTTGTAGCTTTAACTGTTTTATATTCCATAATTATCCTCGATATTTCAATCGTACTATAACCTCTGTAAAAGAACAATACTGCTGCCATTGCTTCCTAATCTTTAAAAAAGCTACATGAATTTTATTCCTTTCTTCATAAAAAGTAGTTACAAATTAGTTACTTAGACTCGCTAAATGAAGCTTTACACCTTAAAATTTCTATTTTTGACATGCATGCGTACTCTTTTCTGCAAAATAAAAGAAAAGCATCCCCAATTTCCAGCGAAATGGGGATGCTTTGTTGTAGCTGCGCCTGCGTATGATGCCGCCTCGCTGCTCACTGCTCCGATTTCTACAAATCTATACGCAGTAACACGCGGACGGGTTCAAAAAACATCATTATTGCTATTTAATCGCTAATCTGCTGTTTTGCACCGTAGACAGCCACTCGCGGGCGAGCAGCTCATGCCCCGCCGCTGTCGGATGAACGCCATCCCATAGCCAGTAGGCTGCACCAGTCACTTCGCTCGCTTTGTCGAACACATGCTGCACACGTACAAGAACCGCATTATACTCT
Source organism: Paenibacillus sp. Leaf72 (assembly GCF_001422685.1). NCBI lineage: Bacteria > Bacillati > Bacillota > Bacilli > Caryophanales > Paenibacillaceae > Paenibacillus > Paenibacillus sp. Leaf72. Next base: position 1,896,967 of record NZ_LMLV01000001.1, read on the forward strand.
GCTGCTAGAGCAGCTGTTTTTTCTTGGTATCCCTTAATGATTTGCTGCCATTCATCCCAACGCTCCAACGTCACGCCAGTTTTCAGGATGAAAGGCTCGACAAGGACGAACCTCGTCTGCGGCAGCACTTCGGCTGTCTCCTCCAGCAAATGCCGGTAAGCGCGCTCGAAACGGTCTGTTGCGCCGCTCGCTTCGCCAGACATCGTGCGCCCCGCATCATTGACGCCAATCAAAATACTGAGCACATCCGGCTTCAAGCTGAGCGCATCCTCGTTCCATCTGGCGTACAAATCAGAGACACGATTGCCGCTAATGCCCTTATTAATGAAATGGGGCGCTTTCTCCGCCAATTCATAGCCAAGGCGTGAGGCAATTAAATACGGATAGCTGTGGCCTAAAATATGATTTAAATCATCATTGCGCCCGCGCGCACCATCTGTAATGGAATCCCCTTGAAATAAAACGGTCAATTGCTGCTCGCTCATCTCATCCCAGCTCCTTAATAATGGATAAAATAATGATGCATGTTCGATTGAAAGGCTCTGCTTTATTACCTATTCAAGCCCCGGCTCCTCACGCTGCAGCTCTGCAAAGCAAGCCGCCGTCTCAAGTGCGGCATGGAAATCGCCAACCCCATCTTCGACGCACCATGCTGCGGATAGCACCATATGGCTGAAGCCATAGGCGAGAACACGCTCCTGCTTGAGGCATAGGGCCTCGCTAAGAATATGGACGCGATTACGCAGCAACTCGATTCGCTCCGCCCGTGTCTCAGGCAGCTGATTCATCAGCAGCGGAATGACGCCATAAGCCGCTTCGCCGATGACGCCCTTAGGATCAATCGCCAGCCAGCCGGCAGATGCTTCACCCTCTCGCATGGCGGACAAAATATTGCCCTGATGCAGATCGCCATGCAGCAGCAGCTGCGGCTCGCTCTTGCCCGTGGCGAATAGCTGGCCGAACGTCAGCTGAGCCTGCCGGACGAGCGGCTCCGGCAGCGGCCCGGTGCCGCCATCATGGCGCTGGCGCAGCCGCTCCAGCCCGCGCGCCCACTGCAGAGCCGTAGGGAAGCTTACGCCTCCGGCCGCTTCCCCCACAGCCGCTGCGTCCGCTGCTGGCACAGCCAGCTTACGCATCACTTCCGCAGCGATGCGGACGGCCGCCGCATCGTCTGCCACTTCCGAGAGCAGCTGTCCCGGCCTCAGCCGCTCCAGCAGCATAACGCCGCGCTCTGCATCCGATGCCAGCAGGCGAACCGCTCCGCGCCCTTCATACAGCTGAAGCGCTGCAAGCTCGCTTCGGCTTTCTCTGCACGGCACGCCCAGCTTCAGCACAGCCTCGCTCCCGTCCTTCCGCAGCGCCGGAAGCACCAGATTATAGGTCAGCTCGTACGGCGATCGATCCGCCAGCTGCAGCTCCCACTGCTCCGCGCAGCTTGCCAGCAGCGCATCCAGCTCCGCAAGCCACTGCTCGCCTCGTTCTCCATGTACGCTAATGACAGTCTGCATCCATGCTGATGGCCATCTCATCTCTGCTGACCTCTCTCTCTTCTCGCTTCTCGCCGCATTCAAGGCACACTCGCCTCAGCTATTTCCTGCTGCTACACTAATACAGGCTGCACATACACGGGCCCAGATACCGTAACGGAATGTCCGGTATACACAGGCAGCCCTGTTGCCGCATCTACGCGGAATACAGCCAAATTATTCGTGTCGCGGTTAGCCGCGATAATATACTGGCCTCCCGGCACAAAAGCAAAATGGCGCGGGTGCTCACCCTCAATCGGCACATGACCAGCAAGAGTAAGCTTGCCGTCTGCTTCATTAATTGCGTACACTACGAAGCTGTCGTGCCCGCGATTCGAGCCGTATACATATTTGCCATCCTCGGAAACGGCAATTTCGGCGCATGTATTTTCACCGTCAAAATCTGCAGGAAGAGTTGGAACAGTTGCCAGCGTCGCTAGCGTACCTGCCTCAGCATCGTAACGGAACCCGGTAACCGTCGAATCTACTTCATTAATGACATACGCGAATTGACCATTCGGGTGAAAAGCCATATGCCTCGGGCCAGCACCTGCATGAAGCACGGTCTCGCCGTGGAAAACCAGCTTTTGCGCTTGGTCATCAATGCGATAAGCCATAATGCGGTCAATGCCCAGATCCGGCGAGAACAGGTAGCGGCCGTCCGGGCTGAATTGTATGCTGTGGGGATGCGGCTGATTTTGCCGCTCCGGGTGCTGGCCTACTCCCGTATGCTGGGCGATATCCAGCAGTTCTCCCACCTCGCCATTGTCCGTCAGCGACACTAGGCTGATTCTGCCGCCATGGTAGCTCGACAGCAGCAAATAGCGATTGGATGGATCGCGTTGAATATGGCAAGCCGGAGCTGTAATCGCTTCGCTGCGGTTAAGCTCCGTCAAGGCTGCTTTATCCGTGTCGATGGCAAAAGCTACAGCGTCGCCGATTTTGGCGCCTGCTGCGGATACCCCTTCTGCAATGGCATACAACCGTTTGTTTGGAATATCCACATTCAAAAACGTAGGATTTTTGAGTCCGGATACTTCATCCAGCAGCGACAGCTTGCCTTCCTTTTCATCAAAAGCATACGCATATACGCCGCTCGCCGCAGCCTCTGCATAGGACCCGACAAATACGACAACTCGTTCATTATGTACAGACACGATTTTATTCCTCCTTCAAATTAGCGGGACCTGTCCCGCTGCGTGTAAGGGCTGACGTTATGGCAGCGGAGCTTGCCGCTTGCCTTGCCAGCTTTCCCGCATTAAAGCTTTCCCTCCTATTGTACTAGCAGTCTGCGCACAAACCAAGTGCTGTTGCATCGGTTTTTATCTCTCCTGAACAAACGGCTGTTATGCTGCACAATGTTGCAACGGGCTGCTGGCTGGTCTATCATAGCGCTAGGGCATACCGCCTTTATAAGGTTTAATTTTAATGGGCAAAGGAGTCTGAGGATGGCGATAAACCGTAAATTGATAACGGATGCGGATTTCGAGGAGGCACTCCAGCGGGAGCTTCGGCTGCGCGTCTTTGAAAATGATTATATTGTGTGCTCCGGCGGAAACATCGTCCGTTTCGACGATACGCAGGTCGTCATTCAGACGAGCGTCAGCGATATCACTTATTTTTCCCGGGAGCAATGCGAGTTTTATGAAATGAAACGCAAATAAGCCGCTTCTCAGCGGCTCCTTCATGACCTGCAGCAGCGAAAGCGCTCGCCTTTCCTTACGTCTGCAACCGTACTATAATTAAGTAATAAGCTTGGAAAAAGCAACAACCCTAGCTTTTCGCAGCATTATGCGGCCGTAGATGCAATCTACTCCCGCATGATGGTGCGAAATTTTGCCGTTAAAGGAGATTGCGCCTGATGGACGCTGGCCCAAACATTTTAATTATGACCCCCGTCACAGCTGAGAAGGATGCGGTTTGTCGAGGCTTGCAAAACAACCCGCGCTTTCATGTGACAGAAGCCGGAGTTGGCCCAGCGGAAGCCGCTGTCCGCACGACACTCGCTCTCACACGGGGCAGCTATGATCTCGTCATTTGCATGGGAATCGCCGGAGGCTTTCCCGGCCGCGCAGCCGTTGGCTCGCTCGTCATAGCCGATGCCATCATTGCCGCCGATCTCGGGGCAGAGACACCGGATGGCTTCAGCAGCCTGGACACCCTTGGCTTCGGTTCTTCTACAATCGAGGCTGGCGCACAAGCCTCCGCTTTAGCCGCAGCACTCGCTCAGGCTGGTCGTGCTGCAGCGCTGGCTCCCATTTTAACGTTGTCGACCGTCACCGGAACTGCCGCCACCGCCCAAGTGCTGAGCGAGCGCTTTCCTCGCGCCGCCGCTGAAGCGATGGAAGGCTTTGGCGTTGCAACAGCTGCACAAAGCTTTGGCATTCCCGTTCTTGAAATTCGCGCCATTTCGAATGCGATCGGACCAAGGGACCGCAGCGCATGGCGAATTGGCGAAGCTTTGCAGGCTTTGGAAGCTGCGGGCTCCACACTATTGGAGGTGCTTGTATGAAAATCGCTTTTTCTCCATGTCCGAACGATACTTTCGTCTTCCACGCTTGGGCGCACGGGCTTATCCCGGATGCACCAGAGCTGGAAATTACGTACGCCGATATCGACATTACCAATCGTCTGGCAGCCAGCGGCGACAGCCCGCTTGATGTGCTGAAAGTTTCCTACGCCGCCCTCCCTTGGGTGCTGGAAGATTATGCGCTGCTTCCATGCGGCGGTGCGCTGGGCAGAGGCTGCGGCCCGCTCGTCCTGACAGCTGGAACCCGCACGGATGCGGCAGCATTATCAGGCAAACGCGTAGCAGTGCCAAGCGACCGTTCCACCGCTTACTTGCTGTTCAGGCTTTGGGCGGCGAAGCACGTTCCCGGCGGGGTCGGCGATATCGTCATCATGCCATTCCATGAAATTATGCCTGCCGTTCGCGACGGACATATCGATGCTGGCCTTGTCATTCATGAAGCGCGCTTCACGTATCCAAGCTTTGGCCTATCCATGATGACGGATCTTGGCAGCTGGTGGGAATCGGATACGGGACTGCCTATACCGCTCGGCGCCATTATCGCCCGCCGCTCGCTCGATTTGCCAGCCATCACGAAGTGGATTCAGGCCTCAGTCGCTTATGCATGGGCGAATCCAGAAGCGCCTCGCGATTACGTCATGCAGCATGCCCAAGAGATGGACGCTGCCGTAGCGAAGGCGCACATTGATCTATACGTGAATGACTTTACCGCCAATCTCGGCGATAGCGGATATGAGGCGATAACGACGCTGCTGAATCGCGCTGCGCAGGAAGGGCTCGTGCCAGCCATCGATCCTGAGCTGCTGAAATTTCAGCCTTAGCTTAGGACGGGCTATTGTTACGTGTGATGCTTACTCGTTGTGAAAATATAGGCTCGTCGAATTACGTCCCGATATCCTGATCGGAATCGTCCCATTTTTTCGAATACGCTTTTTTCGTCACCCAAAGTGTCATCCATGTCAGCAATATAACGATTAAGCCTGAAAAAATCCAAACGCCTATAGGCACATTCATTCGCTGCTTCCTCCCATTCGTCTCTTTTCCTACTATCATACAGGAGAATCGGCGGGGGGAACAGTCCTTACGAAAGAGCTTGACGAATGGCCTTCCTTTTAGTATATTTGGAAATAATTATTTGAATAGCAGCGGCTTACGATGGAAGCACCCGTAAGAGAAGACGCCTCAGGCGTCCTTCTTGCGGGTGTTTTTTTGCGTGCATTCGGGACTATGCCCTTTATCGCTGCCCTTCAACGTCTTTCTTTTCTACTTCATTTCCACCATTTTAAAGGAGGGCTCCACTATGTTTATTTTCAAGCCGCTGCATCTGTTCACTGCTCTAATCGCATTATCCTTATTTCTGACGCTGCCATCACTCTCCACCGCTGCCACGTCGCTCTTGCCTTTTTCGCCCACCGTTCAGACGGCCTTTGACAAACTGACCACGAGTGCTGACTCCGCATCAGCCTACCAGCTTAAGAAGCAATATGACAGCCTGCTGTCCGCCCAGCAGCAGGAAGACGCTTGGGAAGGTAAAATTACCGACAGCCATTATCGCAATGAAGAAGCGCTTGTTGCCGTTCGGCAGCGCATCAAGCAATTGAATGCGGAGAAGCTTGCCCAGCTGGCAGCTGACGTTAAGCAGACGAAGGAGCGTTATCAGCCGCTATTTGAGCTGTACGCTTCGCTGCGCAAGCAGCAGGAAGCCGCCAAGCTGCTGCAAAGCAAGGAGCTGAATGCCGTGATGAAGGCGCAGCTGGAGCAAACGAAGCAAGCCGTCCAGCTCGCCAAGCTGGATATTAAAAATAAGAGCGAGGCCTACAGCAAGCTTAAAGCCGCCACTGTGTTGAAAGCGAAGCAGACGCGCGCCGTATTGGAGACTGCTTCCTCGCAGCGCATCAAAATCCGCTCCGCCAAAAGCAGCATATCCAGCAGCCGCAAGCTTATTACGGCCGAAGGCAAGCTATTGACCCAAGCTGTGAAGAAAGGCGATGCCGCAGCCGCTTCGCGCTCCTTCGCTAAGTTGCTGACGCTGCAGCAAAGCATTTTGGATAAAAAGCAGGCGATCTACAGCAGCGAGGAACAGATTGCCGCTATTATTACGAAGGCGAATGCACTGCTCGCTTCATAAGACACCGTCCATCTATTTTTATCCATAGCAAACACCCCTTAGAATATCATCGAACTAACCAGCTGGTTATCCCATGTTTATTCTAGGGGGTGAATGGGGTGAATTTCATCCTATTTATTGTTTAATGAGACGCTTAAATAAATGGTCTGCGGTCCAATACCAATTGCAGGGGCCGATCCGTAAGGACAAGCTCTGGAACCAGCTGTTGAATGACTGCAAGGCCGCTTACAGCGCCGCAGAGCGAATGCAAATCTTCAAACGGCTCTGCTGGCGATTGTTCGCCCAGCTTCTCGATATAGGCAAGGAAAGGTGCTGCCGATTCCCGAACAACAGCCAGCACTTCCTCGCGGCGATAGGACGTTTGCTTCAGGCAGCAGCCCAGCACGTAAACCCAATCGATTTCGAAAAAGGAAAGCTGCTCCTTCGGCTGCTCCCACCGCTCGCTGCGGAACAAGGAGATGCAAGTATCGACCAATGCCTCCACATAAGGAATAGGCTGCTCGCGATAAGCCATATTAAACAGGTAATGAAAGCTGCCAGCCAAGTGATGGAAGAGCGGCGCACCGCGCAGCTCGCCATCTCCATCAACCATGCAGCCTTTGCGCCATAAGCCCGTTGCCGGATCTGCCTGCTCCTTCAACCAGTCGAAGTACCAGGCTTCCCACGCAGCGTCTACTTCCTGCGCGAGCACCAGACTTGCGAAGACGCCGGAGCCCTTCTGCGATTCTCCCCAAGGCTGCTGTACCCAATCCAGCTGCTCTAGCAATTCGTAAAGCCCTTCTTTGCTTCTATAGGCTGCAAATTGCTGAAGCGGATATAGTGGCTTTCCATCAAAAAGCTCCAAAGCCGATATTGCGAACGCCGCGCTATGCAGCTCGTTATGGTAAAGCCCGCGGAACATGCCGCTGCATTGCTCCTGAAAGCTTTGCAGCGCCTGCTTCCATGCGGATTTTTCCGCTTCTGCCTCCGGCAGCCCGTTCACCGTGTATAGCAGATTGGCGGCATCCGCCGTCCCATACACATCGCTCCGGCCTGCCTGCTTGTCCGCATGAAGGAAGCGTTCGTAGAACATCCCCTTCGCATCCTTGGCGAGGTGAGCATCAAGCGTCAGCAGCACCCGATTGATGAATGGTTGCGCCTTTATAGCCATTGCCTCATCCCCCTCCTTTGCCTATAGCAAGATCTGATCGATCAGCGTCAGCTCTTCATCGGTGAAATGAGCAACAGCAAGCGCCTGTACGGCATCTTCAATCTGGCTGACTTTGCTGGCGCCAATAAGCGCGGAAGTCACTCGTCCGCCACGCAGCACCCATGCCAGCGCCATTTGCGACAGCTTCTGGCCGCGGCCGGCTGCCATTTCGTTCAACTTGCGCAGCTTAACGATAAGCTCATCGGTAATTTCCTCTGGACGCAGAAACACGCTTGGGCCAGCCGCACGCGAATCTGGAGCAATGCCATTCAAATAGCGATCGCTCAACATCCCTTTCGCAAGCGGGGAAAATACGATGGAGCCAATCCCCTCTTCCTCCAGCACGTCCAGCAAGCCATCCTCAACGTGGCGATTAATCATCGAGTAGCTCGGCTGGTGAATCAGACAAGGCGTACCCAGCTGCTTCAAAATGCGCGATGCCTCACGCGTCTGCTCCGGCTTATAGTTGGACAAGCCAACATACAGCGCTTTGCCTTGGCGCACAATCAGATCAAGCGCAGCCATCGTTTCTTCCAGCGGCGTATTTGGATCTGGACGGTGATGATAGAAAATATCGACATAATCGAGTCCCATGCGCTTCAAGCTTTGGTCAAGGCTCGACACCAAATATTTTTTGGAGCCAAAATCGCCGTAAGGCCCTTCCCACATGCCGTAACCGGCTTTTGTCGAAATGATCAATTCGTCGCGGTAAGCCCCAAAGTCGGCTTTCAAAATGCTGCCGAACGTTTGCTCAGCAGAGCCCGGAGGCGGTCCGTAGTTATTCGCCAGGTCGAAATGCGTTATACCAAGGTCGAATGCCCGTTTAACCATTTCTCTGCCTTTCTCTACGGAATCAATACCGCCAAAATTATGCCACAGCCCTAACGAAATAGCAGGCAGCTTCAATCCGCTTCTTCCACTGCGATTATATGTCATAGTGTCATATCGATTATGACTTGCCAAATAGCTCATTCATTTGTTCCTCCTCAGGTTTAATATAAACCTATTGTACCGGGAAACGACTATGAATCCTATGTCAGCAAGGATGATGTTTATGGAATAATGTCCTTTTTTAAAACATAGGAAGTATATGATTTTTCCATCCATTCTCTATATTTCTACACAAAACAGCAGCTTTGCCACCAGAGGGCGGCTTCAGCCGTTTACGCTTGTAAAATAACTATTCAAAATTGCGCGGAGGTGTTCCCTTTACCTTTTTGAACATTTTAGAAAAAAGCAGCGCATCTTGATACCCTACGGAACGCGCCACCTCACTGATGCTGTAGATGCCCTTCCCTAACAGCTCACAAGCTTTATTCATCCGATAGTTAAGCAAATACTGCTGCGGCGGCATGCCCACAGCCTCTTTAAACAGAAAAGACAAATATTTGCGATCCAGGCCGAGTACGTCAGCGAGCTGCTCCATCGTAATTCGTTCACTGTAATGAGCGTGCAGAAATTCCATGCTTCGGTGAATGTAGGCTTCCTGCTTGCGTGCGGCATTGCTGCTATTGCTTTCCGTTAAAGGAACCAACTCGACAAGCAGCGATAAAAACTCATACAAAATGGCTTGAAGGCGCAAATCACTGCTGGCTTGGTGGGATACAGCTTCCGTCAACTGGTCATACAACGTCGGCATCAGCTTCATATCCATGGGGAACACGGGGTTTTCTGGCGTAATCGATGTCCGGGCGATGATTTGCGCAGCCTGCTCTCCAAAAAAACCGATCCAGGAGTACGTCCACGGGTCCATCTCGTCCGATTCATAAGAAATAAGCACCTGCGGATAAATGAGGAAGGCTTGTCCGGCTGTAAGCGTGTAGGTTTTGCCCGCCACCTTCACAGTCCCTTTTCCTTTATGAATGAAATGCAGTTTAAAGTTTTCCCTTACGATTGGCCCTATGAGATGACAAGGCTTGCATGCCTCTTTGCCCCAATAAAGCAAATACATATCCGGGCCATCACGAAAGGGACGCTCCGGATTATATTGAAACACTGCCATGATGACCTTCATCCCTCTCTACGCTATCTTGCATCGTGATGTGGCGAACGACTGCTGCAACAAGGCAATACCACTCATGATTTCTCTATATAAAAACAGCCCCTATACTGGGGGCGCTGCTTTTTGGATGCTTTCCGATAATAATAGCACAGTTTTCAAACATCTGACACAATTAAACGGATGCAATTTTTTAATAATAAATGCCCTTTTCAGCCTTAGCTTTTCACATGATTGAATGAATTTACACCGTATTAAACAATGTTTGATTATAAAAATATCATTTTTATTCGATTTCAATTGAATTCACTAAAAAAAGCAGGGTGAGGTTTTCCTCTCCCTGCTTTTTTTATTTTCTTACTGTGCAATTTTACTCAGCTTTGCTGACCCAGAGCATTCCTTATTCGTGACCTTCGAATAAAGCGGCTAATTTCTCAATCGCCTGATCCTCGTCCGGACCTTCAGCCGTGAGCTTGATCGGCGTACCCTTCATAATATCGAGCGCCATTAAGCCCAAAATGCTTTTGCCATCGGAAATAATGTTTTTCGCTTGCCAAATGACGCGGATCTCGGATTCGAAGGAAGAAGCAAGCGTCGTAAATTCTTTTGCAAACAACACATTAAAGCCGTTTTGCTTCGTTAACGTATCATGCGATTTCATCTTTGTCAGCACCTTTCATTCAGAGTATGTGTTTGCAGCTTTGTATTAAGCTTTTTTAACAGCTTTCAATTCAGCTACAATTTGCGGATACAATTTATCCAGCTTGTGGAAATACAAAATGACCATCTGCAAAATCCCTAAAATAATCGGCAAGTAAATAAACATGAAGTGAATCGCGCTGCTTGCGGAAGAGCTGATTGTCTCTTGTCCTCCGATATAACCGCCAATCGCCAGACCCCAGCCAATAATAGCTGCGCCCAGACCGCTGCCCGCTTTCGTACCAAAGCTTCCTGCGCTGTATACGAGTCCTTCTGTACGCACACCTGTTTTCCATTCGCCGTATTCTACGGTATCGGCCAGCATGGCGAAAATCGTACCCATAATTGGCGTCATGCCAAGCGCCTTAACCACCAAGCCAACAATAACAAATGTAACATTCGTTGGATCAATCAATATAACCAGCGAGCCTAAAATCATAATAAAGCTGCCGACAAGCGCTACATTCCGTTTGCCGTACTTCTTGATAAGTGGAGCAATCAAGAACAAACCGACCGCAATAGGAATCAATCCGGCAAAGCTGAGAAGGCCCAGCAGTTCGGCATCATTCAACATGTACTGTGCGTAATAAATATTCAAACCATTCATGCCGTAGTTTGTGTAAACAGTGACAGCGAATAGCAGCATAATCGCCCAATATTTATTGCGGAATAGCGCTCCCAAGCCTTGCTTGAACGGAATTTCTTTTTGCGACACGGAAGGCTTTACGCGCTCACGCGTCGATTTAAAGGTAATGAAGAACATAATGAGAGATAGAACGCCATAAATCGTGAAGGTCAATATCCAGCCTTTTTCGCCGCCGCCAAATACTTTAACAAGCGGTTGCGTCGCGAAGCTGACGCCGATTGCCCCTGCAAGCGCACCAAGCATACGAACGATGTTGAGCACCGAACGCTGATAGCCGTCCTGAGTAACAAGCGAGTTCAACACCCCATATGGAATGTTAATGAACGAATAAATAAAATTCATGAGCAAATAAGTAACATAGGCATACACGAGCGCTCCGCCCGGTCCGACATCAGGGAACGTAAAGAGCAATACGCCTGAAGCGGCGAATGGAATCATCATCCACAGCAGCCATGGACGAGCTTTGCCATGCTTATTTTTCGTTTTGTCTACCAATGCCCCTACTCCGACGTCAAGGAAGGCATCCAATATGCGGGCAATCAGCATCATCGTTCCGATTGCGCCTGCGGCAAGTCCCATTACGTCCGTATAATAATACGTTAGAAACGTAGCCGCCCCTGTAAAGATAAGGTTGCTGGCTGCATCACCAAAACCATAACCAATTCGTTCCGACCATCTTACTTTATGGTACGCGTCGTCTTGAACGCCACTTGCTGTCTGATTCGCACTCATCGCACATTCTCCTCTTGTACCTAGCTTTAAACGCTAATTTATAAGCTGTTCAGCTCTTTAATTAATTGGTCAAGCATGTCTTTGGTGAAGCCATCGCCGCCGAATGCCATCAGGTTGCGAAGCGGCATGTATTGCATCATTTTGACCATCATTTCCGCATGGGCATCGTCTTCATCAACGCCGCCGAGCGGGCTGTTCTCTTGGAATTTCTTCATATATGGCTGCAAAATGACAGTCGCTTCTTCATTGTTATACAAGTCGCCCAGTGTCGTATTTTGCGTATAATGCTTTTTCAATTTAACGGTAGATTCAACTGCAAGCGTCGCTTCAAGAACGATTTCCTGCGAGGAATGCCCAATCAAAATAGCGAATTCGCCGCTTTCCACATGCCAATCCTTAATATCCACATTGTAGTAGGCGAAAGAACGTTTATTGAGCACGAAGCTCACCGTTTTTGTCTCGCCCGGCGCGAGCGCAACCTTTTTAAAGCCCTTCAGCTCTTTCTCTGGGCGAATTACGGTGCTTGCTACATCCTTCACATAAAGCTGCACCACTTCTTTGCCTGCTACAATGCCTGTATTGGTCACATTGACCGTTACTTCTACCTCGTCTGTATCCTTGATGCTCGCTGCGCTTAGCTTTAAGTCGCTGTAAGCAAATGTCGTGTAGCTCAGGCCATAGCCAAACGGGAACAGAACATCTAGTTCCTTTTTGTCATAATAACGGTAGCCTACGAAGATGCCCTCTTTGTATTCAACGCGGTCGCCTTCGCCTGGGAAGTTCAGGAATGAAGGGTTATCGCTAAGCTTCAGCGGGAACGTCTCTGCCAGCTTGCCGGAAGGATTCACTTCTCCAAACAACAAATCTGCAACGGCTCCGCCAACGGCCTGTCCACCCAAATAACCTTCAAGCACAGCATCGACTTGATCCAGCCACGGCAGCAGCACCGCTGATCCATTGAGCAGCACAACAACGACGCGGCCTTGAACGCTGGCAACAGCCTCGATCAGCTTGTTTTGATTTTCAGGCAGGTTAAGATGCTCACGGTCATACCCTTCTGATTCATAACGGTCAGGCAAGCCTGCAAAAATGACAGCAACCTCCGCCTCGCTTGCAGCGCGCTTCGCTTCTTCGATCAACGCTTCATCAATGGCATCATCACCTGCGTGATAGCCTTGCGCATAAACAACTGCCGATGCATCGCTAACGAGCGCCTTAATTTCTTCAACTGGGTTATCCAGCTTTGTCGGTACAATATGCGAGCTGCCGCCGCCTTGGAATCTTGGCTTCTCGGCAAAAGCGCCGATAACTGCAACGCGGCTGTTTTTTGCAAGTGGAAGCAAACCGCCTTTATTCTTAAGCAATACCATGCTCTCGCTTGCAACAGTTCTTGCCAATTGGTGATGCGCGTTTTTGTCATACGTAGCATCCTTAACTTTCTCATCCACCGATTTGAAAATAATGCGAAGCAGGCGCGTTACCGCGCGATCCAAAGCTTCCTGCGTCAATGTGCCATTGCTGATCGCATCAAGAACCTTCTTCTCGCCTACGCCATTGCTTGCCGGCATTTCCAACTCCATGCCTGCCGCAAGCGACAGATCGCGCTCATTAACTGCGCCCCAGTCAGAGACGACAAAGCCTTCATGGCCCCACTCATCCTTCAAAATATCGGTAAGCAGCTTTACATTCTCGGAAGCAAATACGCCATTCACTTGATTGTACGAGCACATAACCGTCCAAGGCTGCGCTTTTTTCACCGCGCCCTCGAAGCTTGCCAAATAAATTTCGCGAAGCGTACGCTCGTCAACAACTGCATCCGTCGACATGCGGCGATGCTCCTGATTGTTTACGGCGAAATGCTTCAGCGACGTTCCGACGCCTTGGCTTTGCACACCGTTGATATGGCCTGCTGCCATCTCGGAGGACAAATAAGGATCTTCGGAAAAATATTCGAAGTTGCGTCCGCAAAGCGGGGAGCGTTTAATGTTCACGCCTGGCCCAAGCAAGACGGCAACATCTTCTGCCTGGCATTCTTCACCAAGCGCAACGCCGACTTTGCCAATCAGCTCTTCATCCCATGAGCAGGCAAGTCCAGCTGCAGAAGGGAAGCAGGTTGCCGGCACACTGTCGAAAATGCCCAGATGATCCGCACCCGTTTGCTGTTTGCGCAAGCCGTGTGGTCCATCCGTTACCATAATGGAAGGCACGCCTAGACGTTCGACACCTTTCAAATGCCAAAAATCAAGCCCCGAGCATAGTCCGGCTTTTTCCTCCAGCGTCATTTGAGCTACGATATCCTGAATGTTTCTCGTCAATGTAAAAACCTCCAATTCGATATAGGTGATGATGAGTTCCTGTTCTACCCTACAGAAAAAAATGGATGACTACGAAGTATAACTTGCTCCTATCCCCATTTCTTTATCAACTAATTTAAGTATAGTGCGTTTGTTTAGCGCTTTCCTTCCCTCGTTTCACTGAAAACAATGTCACTTTTTATGATTATCCTTTTTCCTCTTTCTTACTCTTTCAAAAAGAAAATAAAAAAGGCCATATGGCCGCCGCCTTCTGCAAAAAAAAAGACCTCCGCCGATTGTATAATCGGACGAAGGTCTTTCTGCCTTTTATATGGGATTGTGCTGCCATTCCCGTTTAATCTCCAGCAGCTGAACCTCATGCGGCGCAAGCAGGCCCTTCAGCGTCAATACATCCCCTGCTGTCTCGGTGCTCATATGCTGCTTCGGCACGCTGCACTGGTTCAAATAGTCAATATCCGGCGGCATCAGCTCAGCGGGCGCGCCCATCCGCAGCCATTCATCATAGGAGCTGCCCGATTCCCGGTTAATCGCATGCCGGTGTATGCGGTAAGCGCCTGGCTCCAGCCCTTCTAGCTGAATAGTCAGCTCCAGCTGGTCGTTATGATTAAAGACGGCATACCGATGATGCGGCTGAATGCCTGAAATATCATTTTTGAGATACATCTGGTCAAAATGGGCGTAATGGAACAGCAGCAGCTGATACGCGCCATCCTTCGACATCGTCAGGCAGTAGCCATCGCCGCGGTCAAGCAGCTTGCAGCCCAGCTTGGCAAGCAGTTCGTAGGCATAGAAGGCCGCTTTTTTGAGCCCATTATTCGTAATCATGCCAAGTCCGCCGTGGAATGTCTCCTGCGGCAGTGGCAGCTCCTCCAGTAAATCCGTTACTGTCCAGTAACCCAGACTGCTTGCTTCATCGAGCGTTTCCACGATGTTTTTGGCAATGTATGCGGCTTTGAAGCAAGTATCATTCGTCAGCTCTCGATGATGGGGCGTTGCATTCCATTCCGTCACATGCAGCTCAGTGCCCGTCCATCCAAGCTCCAGCAGCTTACGCTTCACTCTGCCCAGCATTTTGGGAACATAGTCCTCGCCCGCGTAGTGGAAATCGCTGATTTGGGGAACTTGATCATGCGCGGACTCCGTTACCGCATATTCAATCGGGTACATATGAATGGTGATAAAATCAGGCAAGCATTCATGCTCGGTGCAGTAAGCCAAATATTTTTCCATCCAATAGCTTCGATCCACTATGGTGTCTCCCTGCATGCATGGGCCGCCAATCTGCGCCTGCGGGTACACGCGCTTAATCGCCTTAAAGCTCGCTTCATATAGTTCCAGGTATCGTTCAAACGGATCTGGCCAGAACAGCCCGCCATCCGGCTCGTTCCAAAATTCAAAGCGCCAGCTGCTTACCTCGGCACTGCCATAACGATGGAGAAGATGCTGAATGAACGCTTCCATCAGCGCGGTCCAATGCTCCATCTCATTAGGCATGCTCATGTAGCTTTTTTTATGGAAGAAAAACTTCGACTGATCTGCAAAATCGCCCGGCATAAAGCCCAGCTCGAAGAAGGGACGCAGCCCGATGCTTCGGAAAAAATCGACCACCTGATCGACATAGCCGAAGCTGAACAGGGGCTTGCCGTCCGGCCCCAACCGCGCCACCATCATTTCATCATCGAAGATGCCGTGGAAGCGAATATATTGAAAGCCAATGGAGTGCTGCACCATCCGTAAATGCTGCTGGACGGGAGCAAACAACGCTTCCTTCGCCTTGCCGATCGTACATAAGCTGCGCCAAGTATGCTTCAGTGTCCGCCCGCTGCCAGAGGCACGGATTTGTATGGAGCGGCAGATGGAGCCCTGATCAGCAGCGGCAATCGTTCCAGCGTTCGCTTCCGTTGGCAAATATTTAAACAAGCTGATGTAAGCATTTTCCCGGTCAAAAGCCAAGTAATTATCGCTGGAGGGCTCGGACAATTCCGCCTCAGGCAAATGCTGCCCGCGATGGCCGCGATATTCCGTCGGCGTCATTTGGTAGACCGCTTTGAAAGCCTTATGGAAAGCTTTCAAATTAGGAAAGCCGCTGTCCAAAGCGATTTTAATAATTGGCTCCTGTGTCGTCAGCATCGCTTTGACCGCATGCTCCAGCCGAATGCGCGTAATATAAGTACGGAACGTCACACCCATGCTTTTCTGAAAGAAGCTCGATAAATAGGAGACGGAGAAATTTTCACGCTCAGCCAGCTCATTCAGCGTCAGCGGACGATTGAAGTGCTCCTGAATGTACTCATTCAAATGAAGGAGCCGCGCCATCGTACGACGGTTAATCGGATACTCCCGCTTCTCCTGCGTGCTTCTGAATTTGCGCAGCAGCAAATAAATCAGCTCCAGCAGCAGGGAGCGGACTTTAATTTCATAGCCATATCCGGCTTTATTATAATTCCACATAATGGTGGACAGCAGCGTACGCACTTCAATAAACTTCTGCTGATCGCCTTGAGCATGCCAGCAGGAATTGCACTCAAAGGCGGTCTGCTCCGTGTCCACCCCCTGCTCGCGCAGAAAAGAATCCGGAATTTGCAGCGCCAGCAGCAGATTTTCCTGATCCGATTGTATCGTATGAATATCATTGCTATTAATAAGGATAATATCCTCTTCATTAAGCACGAAAGGCTTGCCTTGTACAGCAATGATTGCCTTGCCCTTAAGCACGAACAGCAGCTCCATGCTGTCATGCCAATGATTCGGGACGTATCTGACGTTATGAAAAAAAATATGCAGCGGAAGCTCATGATCCGTCTGAATGATTTCATAAGTATGGTCCATCTATGTCCTAACCGCCTCGTTCATTTGACCTTTTGTTATGTGTACTCAACGTATCACCTGCTCACAGGACTGTCAAATCCAGTCATGCGAAGATAGCGTAAAAGCATAATCTGCGCTTGATTGTAGAAGCGGTTAGGAGTAAGATGGGTAGGGATCATTTTTTTCCAATATTTGAGTTTATTTCAGGAGGGTATCCTTATGTTAGCTGCTATATTCGTTGCCCTGGTGGCTGCCGAGCATTTGTATATATTGGCTATGGAAATGTTTTTGTGGACGAAACCTCGGACGCGCAAAACATTCAATTTGACACCTGAGTTTGCTGAGCAAACCAAGTCGCTTGCCGCCAATCAAGGATTATATAATGGATTTCTGGCCGCTGGCCTGATTTGGGGCCTTGTGCATCCGAATGCCGATTTCGGCTATCAAATCCAGCTGTTTTTCCTCATTTGCGTACTCGTTGCTGCTTTGTACGGCGGTCTTACTACTAAACGCTCCATCTTGGTTATGCAGGGGCTGCCTGCGCTAATTGCGCTGCTGCTTGTGCTGTTTACCTAGATCGAGCGGGCTGTAGAGCAACAACTTCCAGCTTTTGCTCAAGCAATCCAACGCATGCAACTGAAAAAAATCTCCAGCTTCGCTATAACAGCGACAGGCTGGAGATTTTTTTATGTTCATAAGCCGCATGATTAACTAATAATCGTTTCGCCGTCCTCTGGCACGAGGATTACGCCGCTTAGCCCTTTGCCTGCTGCATATTCGCGCAGTTCCGGTCTGGACAGCATGCAATGATTGACCGCCCCCATATGGGAGGAGATGATAACCGCCTGCGGCGCCGCGAGATGCGCAGCATATATATCTTCCTTCGTCATCAGGATGGGATCACCTTGCAAAAAGCGGGCCTCGCCTCCATTCACGACGATGACTGACGGTTCGTATTTCTCGATTGCCGCTTGCGTCTCCTCGCACCAAATCGTATCGCCCGCCACATAAAGCGTCTGCTCCTGCGCATGCTGAAACACGATTCCCGACACCTCGCCCATACGCTCGCCGATTTCCCCTGTGCCGTGCCTTCCATAGGTTCGGCTGAGGCTGACTTCCCCGAGCTGTGCCGATGGTGTGAAAATCTGCACCTGCTCAAAGCCTTTCTCGCGAATCGCTGCCGCATCATGCTCGTTTTGGGCAAAAATCACCATGTCCTTCGGCAGAAGCTCCGCCGCAGCCTGATCAAAATGATCCACATGCAAATGCGTGACAATAACGGCATCAACAGGGAGCAGCTGCTCCGCTGGGAAGGGCAGCTCGACTGTCGGATTAAACTGCTCTTGGTTAGCTGTATTGGGGAAAGGCGGATAGGTGCCCTTCGGCGCCAAGAAAGGGTCGATCAAAAAGGTAAGGCCGCCGTAATTTATTTTCAAAGTTGCATTGCGAATTTGGGTCATTTGCATATGCTGTTCCTCCTTTAATCTTGCTCTTTAATAGGTTACTATCTAAAGAATGGCATGAACATAGAAGCAATCACTTAAATCGCACCAAATACTTGATTTTTGAAAGAGGTTGTCGCTTATGCTGGATCATACGGATAAACGCATCATTGAAGAGCTGGCGAAAAATGGCCGCATCTCGATGAAGGAGCTTGGCCAACTCGTTCATTTGACCGGACAGGCTGCTGCGAATCGTGTCAGCCGGCTGGAGGAAGAGGGGTTTATTGAGGGTTATACGATACGCTTGAATCAGGAGAAGGCGGGACTCCCTGTCCATGCCTTTATCCAAATTTTTATGCACGGATTGTATCACGCCCCCTATATAGCATTTGTACAGCAGCAAACGGCTATCATTCATCATTATAAAACGGGCGGAGACAGCTGTTATATGATGGAATGCCGTTTTCCTTCCAATGCCGCGCTCGACCAGTTTCTCACGGAGCTAAATGAGCATGCTAATTACAGGCTGACAATCGTCATTAATCAGACGCTTTAAGCTAAAATAACCCTGCAATTGAAACAGCGGTAGACTGTTCCTTGTAAAATAGCAAAAAGCCCTTATTTTGAACAAGCTTTGTTCAAAACGAGGGCTTTTTATTAGTTGCAAGCTACAAAGTAGAGATATCTATAACGAATCGATAACGCACATCACTTTTGAGAACACGTTCATACGCTTCGTCCACTTGGTCTGCACGGATTACTTCAATCATTGGAGCAACGCCATGCTCAGCTGCGAAATCGAGCATTTCCTGCGTTTCACGAATTCCGCCAACGAGTGAACCGGCAATGCTGCGGCGGCCCATAATTAATGAAAACACTTGATACTTATCTGGTTCAGCCGGCGCACCAACATTTACAAGTGTTCCATCAATGCGAAGCAGAGATAAATACGCATCAACATCCAGATTTGCCGAGACGGTGTTTAAGATCAGATCAAAGCGGCCTGCTAATTGGGCAAATGTAGCAGGGTCACTTGTCGCAAAGTAATGATCGGCGCCAAATGCCAATGCTTCCTCTTTCTTATGATTAGAGCGGCTCAATACGGTAACTTCAGCACCCATAGCATGTGCAAATTGGATCGCTACGTGACCAAGACCTCCCATTCCCACAATGGCAACCTTCTTGCCTGGGCCAGCTTTCCAGTGCTTCAAGGGAGAAAATGTAGTAATGCCTGCACATAATAGCGGGCTTGCCACATTCATATCCAGACTGTCTGGTATACGGACAACGAACCCTTCCGTTACAACGATTTTTTGGCTATATCCACCGTATGTTGGATTGCCATCGTAGTCTAGCCCATTATAGGTATTGACAACACCTTTCGTACAATATTGCTCCTCGCCACTGAGGCAGTATTCGCATTGTCCGCAGGAGTCAACAAAGCAGCCAACGCCTACGCGGTCACCAACGACATATTTGGTCACTTCTGTTCCTACTGCTTCTACGACTCCGGCAATTTCGTGACCAGGAACCATCGGGAAGATTCCACCGCCCCATTCTCCGAATGCACTATGAATATCAGAGTGGCAAATGCCGCTAAACTTAATATCTATCAGGATATCATGGGGCCGTAATTCTCTACGCTCAATAGTAGTCTTTTCAAACGGTGCCCTTGCATTTGAGACACTTAGAACATGTGTCGTAGTCCTATTATTATCAATATTGCACATAAGAGATCACACAATCCTTTCCTACACATCCACTTATTTTTCATGCCTTTAAAATTCATAAGACCAGCTTAACCCTTAAAGTTGACTTTAAAGCAAGGGTTTTTCCCGAAAATTATTTTTCGTTAACTAAACGGGTTGCATTAAAGTGCACTTTAAGGTCTATAATAAAATGAATGAAATCGATCACCACTATTCGTAAAAATGATGGAGGATACAATGGCATTTTATATAAAAGAAGCAGCTGAAAAGGTAAACTTGCCTACGCATACACTCCGCTATTATGAACAAGAGGGTCTTTTGCCTTTTATAAAAAGAGACGAGCATGGAAATCGCATTTTTGACGACAACGATTTATTATGGTTGGATCTGATTGTATGTTTACGAAAAACGGATATTCCTCTTTCAGAATTGCGTGCGATTGTGGAATTAACAAAAGCAGGAGACAGCACAGCCTCAGAGCGCAAACAAATATTAGAAAAACATAAAGAGAAAATGATGGAGAAACAACGAGACTTGGATAACGCTTTTATAAAAATAAAAGAGAAGCTAGGATTTTACGATGAAATAGAAAAGAAATACAACGAAGAAAACATGCCATTCGAAGCTTAATGAAGAACTGCCTTAATACGATTTTGGTTGTAAAAAAGCCGTTTGCCCAATTATGTTGGGCAAACGGCTTTTTTCAGTATAAAGTTGGGATTTGCTTCGCAATCTAGTCTGGTATCGCAGCTGTCAGTTAAAAATGTTGCTTGACTTAAAGTCAACTTTAAACGTTATTATGACCTTGTTTAGCAAATAAAGAACAAAGGCAGGAGAAAAATTTTTGATGGATAAAAGAAATCGTTTCTTTATATTTATATTGACCCTAGGTGTTTTTGGCATCTTAAATACGGAAATGGGTATCGTCGGGATATTGCCTCTAATTGCTGATCACTTTCATGTCAGTGTATCCAAAGCAGGGCTGCTAGTCAGTCTGTTCGCCCTTGCTGTTGCCATATCGGGACCCACTATGCCGTTATTATTTTCGGGCATCAATCGCAAGAAGGCCATGCTGCTTGTACTAGGTGTCTTCGTTTTGGGTAACCTGGTCTCCATATTCGCTTCAAACTTTGCCATTCTAATCATTGCGCGTGTCATTCCAGCCTTTTTACATCCCGTCTATGTCACAATAGCTTTGACAGCAGCAGCTGCCTCCGTTAGCAAGGAGGAAGCTCCAAAAGCTACTGCCAAAATATTTATGGGAGTAACGGGAGGGCTAATACTCGGTGCGCCTATCTCTAGTCTTATTGCTAGTACAACAACACTTGAGATGGCAATGTTATTTTTTACGATCGTAAATGCGATAGCGTTTATTGCTATATTTCTATTTGTACCCTCTATGCCCGTTAAGGAAAAACTCTCTTATGGATCTCAAATACGTGTATTAAAAAGAGCAATTATTTGGCTATCCATCGTTGGGGTTATTTTTATGAATGCAGCGATGTATGGTGTTAGCAGTTACCTTGCGGTGTACCTGGAGAACATCACGAATGTACCTGCGAAAACGATCAGTTTCATGTTATTCATATTCGGTGGTGCAAGTATAATAGGAAATATCGTCGCAGGGAAGCTGCTTACTAAAAACGCCTTAAAATCTGTAGCCTCTTTTCCATTCGTATTAGCAGCCGTTTACATCCTATTGCTGTTACTGGGACAATTCACTGGACCTATGGCTTTCGTTCTTTTTGTTTTTGGAATAGTCGTGGCTTTAGGCAATAATATTAGCCAATATTGGATCACGTCTGCCGCTCCAGAAGCTCCTGAATTCTCAAATGGATTGTTTTTAACCGCTGGCAACTTAGGGGTAACAGCCGGGACGTCTATAGGAGGATTATTTATTTCGGGAATGGGTACACAATACGTTGTATTAGGTGGATTCTTATTTTTGATATTGAGTGTTGTATTTATTTTAATGAGAACCTACATGCATAGTCCAACAACAAAACAACTTTCCTCATAAACAATGAATATAAAAACAGCCCGCAAGCAGAAGACTTTTCACAAAAGTCCTTCTCCTTGCGGGCTGTTTTTTTCCTGGCAAGCGATAGTTAGTTCAATCGGTTAACCAACTTGAGCACCGCATCGCGCGTCAGCTTGTTGCCACCAGCAGCAATAAGGTTCACGGTTGCATGAGCCAGCGTGAGCGGAATCTTGCAGAAGCTTAGGGCTGGACCCTTCTTCAGTTCTGCGATATACGCATCCGCAACCTTCAGATTGCGGCGTGTATACGCCAGCATTTCCTTCGGCCCCCAGCCATCTGGATAAAAGTCCACGCCCCGCTCCAAATCCTCGTCGCGGTTGCGAAGAATATTGACGGCTTGCAGCCCACGGCCAAAAGCAACTGCCTTCACCGTATCCGATTTCGTTCCATCAAACCATAACCAGATTTCCGACAGCATCTCGCCTACCATCCCAGCTACGCTGTATGTATAACGGTCGAGATCCTCCTCCGTATGGATATGCCAGCCTTTCTCTACCCATTCCGCCATTTGCTTCGACATCATCGCAATATAACGATAGATGGTGCGGGCAACAGTCGACGGACATAGCTCCGCCCATTCATTTACCCGCATAGATACAGCCGGCAATACATCCTCATAGGGAGACAATAGCTTCTGTGTGGCTTCTGTTACATCAGGAGACTGGAAAGCTTCTTCCATTCCGATGAGCAGCTTGACTTTCAATTGGTCTGAGATGTCGTTATGATCCTCTATTTCATCAATAGCCCGCATACACAGATATGCAGCTGCTACAGCTTCCTTCAAACCAGACTCCAGACGGCTGATAGGAATATAGAAAGTCCGGCTTGTTTGCTGCAGCATGGTCATAGCATCATTAAGGACGACGTTAGTAATGAGTGTTCCCTCCAAAAGTAGCTTCACATTTCTTATAATCATATCATACGACGCTTAACTTCCCAAATAAAAACCGTCCTATTATTGCCCGCTATCTATGACAGCAGCACGATATTCGGTATCATAGACGGCAAGGAATGGCGTTAAGCTCTCCAAGTGGCTGGCCTCGATATAAAGCACGCCTTTCGTTATAACCACTTTGCCCTCGGAATCTGGCTTAAGGCTCAGCGACCAATCGCCTTTATACAGCTCAGCGGTTTTCGATGCAGCATGCCAGTCCAGCCCAGCACCCCATGCTGAAAAGACGCTTCGCACCGGAATATACACTTTTTTCCCGCTCGTGTAAGGCGCAGGACCGCTGGTCAGCTGCTTGCCATCCAGCCAAAGCTGTACCGCTGCTCCCGCAGGCTTCAAATCAACGCCAGAGAGTAGATCCTCCGCATTACGAACAGGCTGCAATTGAGCCGGATTAACCGCCAGCGCCTTCACATTGCCATTGGGGGGATCGGAAATATACAGCTTTCCTGAGCGATAAAAAAGCCCCGTGGGCTGATTGAATTGGGCCTGATCCGCTGGACCGATCAGATCACCAGCATCACTTTTCCCAGCCAGCGTTGCAACTCGGCCATTCTCCATCACGGCACGAATCCGGTGATTGAGGCTGTCCGCTACGAACAGAACGCCACCCTCATATGCAAGCCCTCGCGGCCGATTGAAGCGCGCATCAGCAGCAGCCCCATTTTGATAGCCTCCCGTGCGATAGCCGGTTAAAGGATCGACTGCCGTCTTTTCGCCTGCAAGCGTCGCAACCTCTCCTTTATCTATTACCCTAATTACATGATTTCCACTATCCGCGATAAAAAGACGTCCGGCTTCGTCAAAAGCAAGTCCAGCAGGCTCGTTAAAACGCGCCTTCGCTGCTGCCCCGTCTACGTAATCACCCGTCTCTCCTGACGGTACTTGTCCAGCAAATGTCGATACAGTGCCCTCCGGCGTAATCCGCCGAATAACATGATTAAGCGTATCGGACACATAAACGTTGCCCGCGGCATCAACCACAATACCCGTAGGCGAGTTAAAACGCGCCGTGCCCTGCTCGCCATCTGCATAGCCAGCTTCGCCGTTGCCCGCCAGCGTCGTCAGCTTGCCACCCGCAAATTTGCGAATAACATGATTGTCTGTATCGCTAATGTACACATTTCCTTTTGCATCCGTGGCAGCAAAAGAAGGCGTGCGGAACGCAGCGTTTGCCGCGTCCCCATCTACATACCCCGCTGCTCCGCCGCCGGCGGCAGCACTGAGCTTGCCCGCAGCGCCGTTCCAGCGGCTGATGTTATTGCTGCCCGCACTCACTACGAGCAGCTCGCCCCCGCTCGCTGCCGCCGTCACGCCCCATGGCTGCTTCAAGCCTTGCAGCTCATAGGTTACAGCCGCAGCGGCTGCCGTTGCGGTTGCCGTGTCCGCAGCAGCCGCTGCGGAAATGCTGACTTCGGCAGCGGCTCCTGTTTGCCTACCCGCTGCTGCCTCAGCGGCCGCAGCTGCTCCTCCTTGCGGCAGCAGCGATGTGACCAGCAGCGCGCTGAAGGCTAGCAGCATTCCTTTTTTGTTCATTGGATTTTCTCTCCCTATAAGTCCATTATAATGGTTTCGGCAAAATCAAAATTTCAATGAGGGCTGAGCTGACTTCTTGCCCATTTTGCATAATTAAGACTTCAACGAAATAACTTCCTGCATCCAAACGGTTATAGAAAGCTTCTGTTAGCGTAATCGTAGGGCCTCTGCCCGGCTCCTGCGCTATCGTATAATCCGCTGCATCCACGATTTTCGATCCAATCTCCGAGCCACTATATAAGCGGACCTCCCCTAAGTCATCACCCAACGTATTAATTCGAATAACTGGGGGCTGAGGCATACTGCTGCCTCTGACATGCTTCACGTATCCCGGGCTGTAAGATACGCCAAATAAAGTGCCCTCAGGCGTTTGAAGCCTATCCGGCTGAGCTTTATCCTTTTCTGGATTTTTCAAGCTGTTTCCGGCAATCGTTATTAAAATCCCTGTGCCTCGCGGGACACCTTCAGCCAAATGGATCGACAGCTCCCAGCCCGATATTTCGACATATTCAAGCGGCAGCTTCCTGCTTAATTCGCCTTGCTCGTCATAAATCCAGAACTCTACTTGCTCTGCGAGTCCCTGATCAGGAAAAGCCTGCTCATTGTAAATAATCGCAGTCGTGAAGGGCAAAACAAACGTATGGTCATCTTTAATATAAAGGTCTCGATCGCTATTGAAGGCCTCCTCGTCAAAATAAGGCAGGTCGCGCGAGTCCTCCACCGTTATATTCATGGTCAGATCAGCAACCTCTGTGCCGTCCAAATCCAGCTTAACCGACAACGTATAAGGCGCTGCTGCTGCATCCAAAGTTTCTAGCCACCCAGGTTCAAACGTGAAGGTGAAATGATTTTCCCCTCCCATTTGCGTGTAATACGCCACCTCGGAATCAAAAGCTACCGGGCCTTCTTCGTTCTCCAAAGTCATCGTCAAATTGGCATTGCTATAGCCAAGATGATAGACGAGAATATCGTCCATTACAGGCGTTACCATCAAGTTTTGTACATATCGAAGGTCCGTTTGGCTAAGTGCTGGTTTAAAATCAATATCATTGCCATCCCGGCCAAGCTCGGTAAAGTCCGCCTGTACTTCGTCCGTTTGAGCGTTTTTCAAATAATCGCCGCGTACAGATATATACAGTCTGGAATTGAGCGGAAGCTCATTAGCTAATTTTATAACCAAATTTTTGCCGTCTAGTGTGGCGCTCTCTACTTCCCAGAAAAATTCCGGATTATTAATCGCAAAAATAACGCCGTCCAAAAGCGTCCGATCCGGATCTTCCTCCTGCTCATTGAAGGCAAGCAGCGTCGTGAACGGAACGACGATAGTCGTGCTATTTATGAAATAAGAATATGGATTGCCGTAAAAAGCGGCCGTATCCGCCGCAGGCGCCCCTTCATACACGACTGGCGTCGGCGTTGCATCCGGTGTTGCGGTAGCAGTAGGTGTTGGTGTGGCTTCTGGTGTTGGCGTCACGGCAGGTGTCGGCGTTGGCGTGCTTCCGCCCGAACCAGAACCGCTGCTTCCTCCACTGCTCGCTGGTACGCTAGAAGCGGGCTGAACATATACGATAGTCGGCTTGTTGAAAGGCTTCCCTTCCGCCTCTGCCGCCTTATCCTGCTCCGCTTGCTTTTGCTTCACCAGCTCGCTTATTTGCTGCTTAAGCGCCGCATTCGCTTCGGTGCCGGCCGCTTGCTCCAGCTCCTCCAGCAGCTTCTCCAGCGCGACGAGCGGCAGATCGCCCAGCACCAGCGTTCCTTTCGAGCCTTCACCTGCTTGATTCAGCTTGATTTGCTCATTTGCCAAAAGGGCAGCGATTCGCTCGCCAGCCTCTCCGGTGACGCTTACGACACCTTCGAGCACGCCGACATAGCTGTTATCCTGTTCATATGAAACAGCGAATTTAGTACCCATAACGCCCATTGTCGCTGTTGGCGTCTCGATTTCGAAGCGGGAATCGCCCGTGAGCTTCTTTTTCACCTGAATAACGACTGAACCGTTCTGGAGCGTCAGCTTCGTCTTGCCGCCAAGCGCGCTGGCGCTTTTGACCAGTTGGCTGATCAGCAGCGTCGTGTTCGCTCCAATCGTCACTTCCTTGTCGCTGTCGAGGTCCATGCTGACTTTGCCGTTGCTTCCTGTCTTAATCGTATCTCCCTGCGTAATCGCCATGCCCTTGAACGCACTGAAGCTTTTTGTGCCGCCGCCCTTCTTCACCTCGGCTTTACCCGAAACAGACGTCAGCTTGCCGACTTTATCGGTATCCTTCGCCCATGCAGCTGTAGGCAGCGCCGCATAGCACACGACTAATAACACAAGCAGCCATTTGAAGCTTCTCATTTTAATCCCTCCAATTCATAAATGTGAATGCCCTGCTCCTTGCCCTTGACCTTTATTTCTCCAAGCGATTCCGCCAAAATGCGATCCTTGACCGCCTCATACGTCGACTCGCTAAGCACAATTTGTCCTGGCTTTGCATGGCTCTCCAGCCTGGCAGCCGTATTGACCGTATCGCCAATTGCCGTGTAGTCCATCCGCGTTTTGGAGCCGATGTTGCCAAAAACCGCAGGCCCCGTATGGATGCCGATTCCGAATTTCACGCCAAAGCCGAAGCGCTCGGTAAGCTTCTTCTCAAGCTCCACTGAGCCCTGCTTCATCGCCCATGCGGCGCGGACCGCTTTCATCGGATGATCGTCCAGCAGCAGCGGCGCGTTGAAGATCGCCATCGTTGCATCGCCAATAAACTTGTCCAACGTCCCCTCTTGCTCAAAGATGCAGCTGGCGGTCAAATCCAAATACTCATTCAAAATTTCGACGATCTCCTCCGGCTCCGCCTTCTCCGACAGCGGCGTAAAGCCGCGAATATCGACGAACAGCACCGTCAGGACGCGCCTGCTTCCGCCGAGCTTCAAGCCGTCTTCGCCATTTTTCAAAATCTGGCTGACGACCTGCGGCGCCACATACCGGCCAAAAATATCCGTCACCCGCCGCCGCTCCACCAGCTCGCTTACATAGTTGAAAATAACGACCGCTAGACAGCTGGCTGCCAGCAGCGGCACCACATAACCAAGCGACAGCAAAATGCCTTGCCCATATAAATAACGTCCGCCTGCGATAAATACGGCGATAAGCACCGCAACCGACAGGAAAGACAGCAGCATATTGAGCTTCCGGAACAAATAATAGGCCAGCACTACGGCAGCGAGCAGCACGAGCGCATTCCATTTCCAATCCAGCTCCCGCTTAAAATTCTGCTCCATGAGCTGCTCGAGGATATTGGCATGAATTTCAACGCCGTTCATCGCCTGCTTATCGTTCATTGGCGTCAAATAATCATCGTTAAACCCTACAGCGTATGGGCCGATTAAGACGATTTTATCCGTAAAATAGTCCGCCGGAACGTCGCCGCTCAGCACGGCCGAATAAGAAATCGTCTCATACTGATCGGGACCGCCCGTATAGGCGATAGGGAAACGCTGAAAGCCGTCGAGCGGCAGCTTGGACGCATCTGCCTCCTTGCCTAAACGCTGCATGTACAGCTTGTAAATTTCCCATGAAAAACTGTCTATTTGCTGGCCGTCTTTATTAAAAGAATACAGCGCCTTGCGAACGACCCGATCAGAATCGGTAATCGTGTTAATATGACCAGTCGCTGCGGCAGCCTCCTTCAAGCCTTCGAACGGCTCGGAAAGCGCCTCCGCTTCAATCGCGCCTAAGCGCGCAGAGTCGGAGAAGGTACCGTAGACAGGCAGAACGACATTGCCTGCTCTCGCAACCGCATCGACAAACTCGCTGTCCGACTCCTCATCCGAGCTCGTCGCAAAGGTTATATCAAATGCAATGACTGCCGGCTTGCCCTCGCTTAGCGTATCCACCAGCTGCGCATGCGCACTGCGGCTCCACGGCCAGGTGCCCAAATCCTCCAAGCTTTGATCGTCGACAGCAACGATGACGATTTGTGTATCAATCGGGCTTTCCCGCTGCATCACATGGTCCTGGAAATAAAATTCCGCCTGTGAAAACGTCCCCCGATATAGACACAGCAAAGCTAGCGCCGTCAGGACAGCCATAACATGCTTAAGCTTGATTTTCAATTGTGTTTCCCCTCTCAAAGCTGGCCGGATGACTGACTATGCGAGCAAGGGCAGCCGCTTCTATCTCTGTCTCATTTATCGTTTTAAATCTCTTGCTTTTATGTAAAATTATCCTGTCTTTCATTATAATTCAGAATTCGCCGCTTGGGCATGATCTGGCGCAAACTTTAGGAAAAAATATTAGCATTTCCCACTCAAAACACAAGAATAAACGGCTGACGCCGTCCTCTGGCGGAAAAAGCTCGTTTCGCTGTGAAATACAAATCAATTTATAAGCTCAAACTTATAAATTCTTATATATCAAAAAAGACCCCTGTCTACACAGGGGCCCTGCAAAGCTGCCGATAAGTCGCTCATTCAGGCTGTTTTTTTCATAAAAAGCCTGCTTCTATTTCTCTTTCGCGCGCTCGGGAAATATCCCATCCAAAATAGCATCGACGCTAAGAGGAAGATCCTCTCCCTTTAAGTACACTCCATTCTTGATCGAATAAGCCAGCATTTCCTTTATATTCTCCACGTACTCTTCCTCATTCGTTGCAAGAACTGGCAGCACGCCATAAAATGACAGCTCGGCAATGATCGCATCTCTCTCCTCTGCCAGCGGCTCAACATATTGGCGTGCCTCTGTGGTTTTCGGCGCGCTGCCTGTTGCTAATAGCAATTGCGCTTCCGGCAGCAAAGCAAGCAGCTCGGCAGACAGCTTTTTGGAGGACAAGTCTTCCTTACGCTTAACCTCCGCGGCTATTTGCCGAAATTGGACCCGCAATGCGGCAAGCCGCTCTATGTGAGCACGAATGGCTGCAATCTCAAACTGGGCCTTGTTTCTTTCCATCGCGTCGTCCTCATTATAAGGATGCATGTCTTCTGCCTCCGAAAAAAGCCGCTGCGCCTCGGAAAGGTCGCCCTCCTTAAGCACCTTGTCCCCCTGCCTGATCAAATCATTAGCCTGGTCTATAATGCTTGCAATCTCTTTTACTTTTCGCTTGGTCTCCTCATGCTCCGGGTCAAGCTTCAGAATTCTCCCATAGACCAATTCAGCAGATTCAAAATCCTTTCGCTCATACGCCGCATCGGCCGTTAGCATAAATTCTCCAATTTGCTGCTGTTTATACCTGTCCTCACAAGCTGTCAGCATCAACAGGCTTAGGACGGCAACGAGCACAGCCATCATACGGCCTCTTTTCCAATTCCCCACTATCTTTTCATCCTTTCTCCATATTCCTATGAAGTATATCGGATGAAGCTCGAAAATCTTGAATCAAGCGTTGTACTGCTGTAACGCAAACAGGCATCTTTCGCCATCGGTATGGCAGGAAAGATACCTGTTTGTGTTCTAGCAAGCTTCGCCTAGGTTAACCGCCTATTACAAATAGGCCAACGACTTGACGATGCTGCTTATGAAGGCTAGTTGGTCGAGCTTGGGACAGCGCTAGAGCTAGGACTGCCATTAGCGCCTGTGTCCGCAGCTTCATCCGCTAAAGGCTCAGTCAACGTATATTCAGCAGCACCAACCTTTACCTTGCTCGCTGCAAGCAGCTCCACATCCTCGCCTAAATCAATAACGACGCGGTTCGGATAATCGCTCGGGTTTGGCTGCGCTACGCTGCCAGCAGATCCTGGCTCGCTAGTTGCTGCTCCATCGGGGCTTGCACTGCTTCCGCCGCTGGCGGCTGCATTGTCGCTGGCGCCAGCACTTGCATCCGGCGATGGCGATGCGTCGCCAGGACTTGCAGATGCCGCATCCGCATCCACCGTCCCAGCGGCTGCATTTTCTACATTGCCCGTATTGCCTGACGCTGCATCGCTGGTTGCTGTAGGAGTGGGCGATGGGCTATCGCCTGGGCTCGCGGAAGCATCGCTTTCATCCGTACCTGCTTCCGGAGTTGCCGCAGGAGCCGCCGTGCAGCTAGGAATGAACGTGAGGCCGCTGTATTCCTTGGTTTCTCTATCTGCTGCCACAACAGCCACCGTCTCTGGTGAAAAAGCGCTGCATATCGCAGCATCCGTGAAGCGGAATACGAGTGTCGTCGTTTGCTTGCCGTCAACACCTTCCTGCTTTGCCGCATACACGAGTGTATCCGGAATCGCCACTCCTGGAGTGGTCAAGCCTGGCCCATCCGTCGCACCTGGAAGATTGGCCCCTTCCTCAGGCTTATCCCCGCCACCAAGCGCAAGCAAGCCGCCAATGCCTACCATTAGAATGGCGAAGGCAATAATTATGGAGAAGAGGAACGGTTTGCGATTTTGCCGAAACAGCTTCGCCAGAGGCGAAGACAGATCCCCTCTCACCTGCTTGTAGACAGCTTGCAGCCTTGGGCCCGCCTTGGAAAAATACTGATTCCGATTCGCCCGGCTCTTGAAAGCATCGCGATCATGCTGCCTGAAATAATTCGTAATGGCGGTTGCATACGCAGGCACGAAGCCTCGCGGCCGCATAAAATCCTCATGGCGCTCCGACCAAGCGAAAAATTGATAAACGAGCTCTTTTTCCCCCGCGCTCTTGCGCAGCGTATCCAGCAGCCCTGCATAATCAATCGTCTCCATGTCCGAGCTGCGATAGAAGGCCAACACGAGCTGCTCAAACCGCTCGGCTTTCATTTCCGAATCGACCGTCAGCATCCAGCGCCGTCCAAGCTGCTGGACGCGGTCGATTTCGACCGGGGACAGCTTTGCGAACAGGCTTGCCTTCGGCAGCGGTTTGAAGAACCAATCGTAAGCCGCTTTAATAATAAGCGCTGTCGACTTCTGCCTAGGATCAGTCAATTGAGCGTTCCACTGCTCTAGCCGATCCGCCTTCTCCAGAAAGCTGCCTTTGAGCAGCTCACGCTGCGACAGCCGGTCCAAATCAAGCTCCGTCAGCAGCGTCCGGTATGCAACAAGCTCCAGCTCAAACAGCCGGACGCCGATTCCCGCCGTCAAATGGTTCGTCTTCACACGGCCCTCGTCGCTGTCGAAAGCGGAAGAGCTCAGCTTGTCGAGCTGCTCATGCACTTGCTGGAACACCTGTACAGGCTGCGCCTCATCTATCAGCTTATCCTTAAGCTGCTGCCTGAAGAGCTTGTGAACGACATCATTATCGAGAATAGCCGGGAATTCTTTGCCCCATTTGCCCATGAAAATAATAATATCCTTCGCCGATCTTGTATCCCGCAGCTTGCCGTCCAGAAACGGGAGCAGCAGCCGTTCGAGCAGTGCTCCGTTCGCCAGCATTTTGCTGACAAAGTCCTTCAGCAGCAGCGGCTCGGCCTCCAAGGCTCCATAGTAGGCAGCCATCGCTTCCGCTTGGCCCTGCTGCTGTGCAGCGAGCAAGGAGCGGATGAAGAAATCGACGATTTTGCCGCCATTATATTTGCTGTCGATGTGGTAATAATCCTTGAAGCTTTCTGCAATGAACGGCTCAGGCACACGGCCGTCACGCACCGCATCAAACTCATAATCGAAGCGGGACAAAAATAAATCATTCATCCGCATGCGCTGCGTAAGCGCTCCTGTCGGCTGTAAATACTCCAGCATCCCGCGCAGCACGGCGCTTTTGTGCATTTCATACAGCTCGTCGCTGCCTTCCTCGACTTGGAACATGACGCTTAGCTCATGGTAAGAGCCGAGCGCCAGTAGCCGCTCCTGCCCCATGCCGTGTAGCATTTCCTCAGCAAACTGATAGAAACGCTCGGCACGGTCCGGCTCGTCCATAACGCTCCAAGCAAAATCCAAATAAGGATGCTCTCCCTTATCCAAATCGACATTCAGGAAACGATCATTAACAAAATCAAAGGTGTAGTCCTTATCCGTATTGCGGTCGCCCGCCCGCAGGCTCCCCTTCTCAACGAAGGTGAGCTGAATCCCTTTGCGGCTTTGCGGTTCTTTGGAAAACGTCATGAAGCCCAACTGCTTGCGGAATGCATAAGGCAAGCTCGCATACAGCACCGCCAGCAGCGTCTTCGCTTGCTCCGGCAGCTGCTGGACAGGCACATTCAGCGCCACATATACCTTCTTGCGTCCGCCAACGGCTGCCATAACGGCAAACAGCAGCTGCTTGAAGCGCTGCTCGCTAATGTTCAGCGCAGCGAGCGCCGCCCGCTGATTGGCAACGCCCGCAAGTCCAGCACCGCCGGCAGCAGAGCTAGCGGCTCCAGCCTCGCGAGGCGCCCAAGCGCCGCCCGCTGCTTGCGGCAGTTCCGCCAAATCGGGCAGCTCCATGCCCTGCTCAATATCGTAGCTGTCCACGAAGGCAGCGCCGAGGAAAGCTTTATAGCTATCTGGATCAGCATCCGCAATCGCGGCAGGAATGACATAATTGTGCGTGAAGAAGGCGCTGCGCAGCCCCGTAAAGTCAACGGCTTGATAGATGCTGCGGCCGACAACCGCCTCGCCGCTCTCCAGCCTCAGCACATACGCTGTTTCTGGATAAGCGGCGCCATCCTTCTCGCCGCTTGCAGCCAGCTCAGCTGGAGCGTCATAGACGCAAAGCGGATGCAGCTGCTTTTTCACAAACTGCTGATCCAGCCCTTCGGACTTGGCTACCGTGTCATAACCTTCCGTCGCCCGAAAAATGCCGCGGCGCTCCCGCGTATACAACTGCTGACCAATAGTAGAGGTAGAATGCTTCACTATTCTCTTCTCCCCTCTATATAACCCAGCTTATACAGCAGCCATATAAATGGCTCATCAACGCGGATCGGGCTGACGACCGTCTCCATCTTCTGATTGACCGGATTGCTGCCGAGCGCTGATACCGCATAATAGGCCGTATCCTTAAAGTAAACGTCCATCGTCCCTTTAAACGGACGGTCAACCTTCTCGATAAAGCGCCGCATTTCGCCATCAATGTTCTCAAACTCGGTTAAATTGAAATAATTGCGGTGCACCATATTGTGAAAAATGTTGCTGTTCGACTTAATATATTCGCCTTCCTCATCCTTGAGCGCGTGCAGCATGTCGCTCTTCGTCAAGACGACGGCGGTTGGAATATCCGTCTTGCTGTTGTCCTGATACGCGATAAAATCCTTGAACATCGTCAGCACGACGTCCCTTGGCTCATCATATTGCGGAGCCCACTCGCCCGGCTTGTCGCCGTGGTTAATGCGCAGCTTCTCGCGGATAGAGCGGATTTGCAGCGGATCGACCATGAATAAAATGCCGGAGGAGTTTTTAATGTGCTGCCCATGCAGCCCCAAATAATCCTCCTCGACCATTCCCTCGCCCGCCACATCGAAAAACACCAGCGTCAGCGGCGGCTTGGACTCGTCACGGAAGACGAATTGAAAAATAAACGGCTCCTGCATTTTTTCCTTCTGCGTGGAAGCCAGCAGATCGCCGCGACCAAACAGCGGCTCCTCATAGTTCGTGCGGAACTTGCGGCTGATCTCCGCCGTAAGCGGCATGCACGCCGCGTTAAAATGATCGGCGGTCGTATTTTGCAGCGTATGTATGAGTGCTGTCATATACACCGATTTGCCGACCTGGGAAGCGCCAATAATCGAAATAATATTGCTCGGCACCTTGCCCGACGTCACCGGCAGCTCGTTATGGCATTTCGGACACAGCCTTCTGCGCGTCAGCTCGCCGTAACGGTCATTCAAGCCGATTAGAACTTCGCCTGCGTAGAGATGCTTCTCCTCCGGTACATCCTCGGGATGAATAACCGCCTCAATATCGTGTACGGAATCAAGGCCAAAGCGCTCTCTGTAACGATTCAGCTGCTCGTCCTCGCCCAGCGCATAATCCTCATCATCCTCGCGGCTGTGCGTGGCGCGAAATACGACATCTTCCGGCGCAAACTTGCTGAAGCAAAATGGGCATACAATATCATAGGAGCCTTGAAGCTGCTCTGCTTGCGGTTTTCTTTTTAAAAAGTCAAAAAAGCCCATGCCTTATCTCCCCTTCCTGCTGTCATTCCGGCACCAGTTCGTACAGCTGTGCGAAACGCGGGCCATCGGTGAAAAATACACGGACGAAGTCCTGCTTGCCGACCTCGATTGGCGGAAGCACATTCCTCCCGGAGGCGAAAGCGGCGGCAAATGGATACATCATGCCATCTTCCTTGCTCGCTGGATAGCCCCCCGCCTTTTTCACATAACACAATACATCCTTGGCAATCGGCACCTCCGCCGTCACCTGAATAGAAACCGTCTTATAGCGCTGAAGAAATCCGGTCTTCTGCTTGACGGAATAGCGGATTTTCGCTCTGCCGGCGCTCACATCCAGCTCGTTGCGGCCATCGCCTTGCAGCCAGATGACTTTGCCAGCCTCCGCTCCCTCTTCATAAATGTAGACGGTGAAGCGGTAGCGTCCGATGCCTTCCAGCCTCATATGATAGCCGTTGTTCGCCTTGTATTCGGCCCTAGTATATAGCTTTAATGATGCAAGCTCCGGCGTTCCTCTGAATGCCGCCTGCTCGGCCTCCGCCTTGCCGATGTAAACCGCCTCGACGCCGCTCGGCCACAGCCATTGCAGCGTGCAGCGGTCGCCATTCAGCGTATGGGATAAGCCGTTGATGCGCGGCGAATCGCCCTCTGCCTCCACAAATCGCATCTGTCAATCGCCCCCTAGCTGACTTCTAAAATCCATGGTTGCGGCTATCCTTCGAGGTTCCGTCGCCGCTCGATGCTCCGCGCTCTCTCGGGACTGGAGCCCCGCGGCGCCTGTCGTTCACCGGCCGGCTGTTTTCTCTAATCGGCACGATCAAGGTGAATAAGGAGATCATAATTGCAAGCAGCGCAATCGCCATGAAGCGGGTGAACGAATCACTGAGTAAATGGCCAGACAGCCACGCTTCCAGCACGAGGCCCGCCAGCAAGCCGCCAACTGCACCGCCAATGCCAAAGCTGCGCGCCAAATAGCGATTGTCGAAGAACAGCCCGATCGCCACGCCCAGCACACCGCCGATCAGTAGCATCGAGATGACGCGAACGATTTTGTAAAACGTTGCATCGGCCATCGGTCCCGTGCGCTTGGTGACGAGCGTGCGATCATCGATCGTATCGTAGATCGTCTGGAAAGCTGTAGATACCTCGGTCGCCTTCTGCACGTCGTAATAAGCGCCGCCTGTCGACTCGGCAATGTTGCGCAGCAGGTCCGCCCCTCTCGAATCCACGAGGCTGAGGCCGACGGAATTAATCGCAATCTGCTGCTCCTTGTAGAGCGCCAGCTGCGGAGCCACATCGGATTCACTGAAGCCATCCGACAGCAAAATCACCATCGTTCCGCGCTTGCTGTCCGCCTTCGCCTCAATCGTCTTCAACGATTCCTCCAGCGCGACGCTGAAATTCGTTCCGCCATCCGTCGGCACAAACGAGTCAATCGCCGCGTTGATTGCTGCCTTATTGGCAGCCGAGTCTACGCTCGTAAACGGCAGCACCTGCTCCGCCAAATCGCTGAAGCCCACAATCGCGACGCGTTTGTCATTGTCCATCTGGTCAATAAGCTGCTTCGCCGCCACATAACGCTGATTGTCCGGGTCCGTCTCCGCCATGCTGCCGGAGTTGTCGATGACAAGGACAATATCCTTCACCTGCTTTAAGCCACCAATATTGAGTCCGTAAAAAAACTGCAGTCCCCAGCCCGCTGCAAAAAGCAGCACAAGCGTCGCTGGAACGAACAGCTTCCACGAAAGCCCTGTGTAGCGCTGGCGCCAGGATGAGCCGTTCAAATGTGGATTGACGAGCTCTGCAACAAAGCAGCCGAGCCCGATAAATAATGCGAGTACGCCGAAATACAAGCCCATGAGAACCGAACGCGGCATATCGCCCGTCCACTGCGCCAGCATCAGTTCTCCGATGGCGTAGCCGATGAATCCCCCTATTAAGCTAAACAACAATAGTAGCAGGTTTATTTTTCGCTGCATGTGTATAGCATCCTCTCTTACATTCATTCGGCTTATTCCCTGCGCCCCGGTCTAACGCAGCTCCGGCAAGCCCGCCGGGTCCACGCCGTGGAACGCATAGCCGTTCTCTCTAT
The DNA here is from genome assembly GCF_001422685.1 of Paenibacillus sp. Leaf72. Lineage (NCBI taxonomy): Bacteria > Bacillati > Bacillota > Bacilli > Caryophanales > Paenibacillaceae > Paenibacillus > Paenibacillus sp. Leaf72. Next base: position 1,933,261 of record NZ_LMLV01000001.1, read on the forward strand.
ATGTCTCGTAATACACCTTGCCGTTGCGATAATACAGCAGGTCTTCAAGATGGAAGCCGCCCATCAGGTTCAGCTTCTCCACACCGCTGCTGCGCTTCTCGTGAATGCAGCCAAGCTTGTAGATCCGCGACGTTTCGTCGACGCCAAGCGCATACTGCACAAACTCGCTGTCCGCGTCGCCGAACATATATTTTTCCTCGTAGCGATGCTCATGCGTGTAGTCCAGCAGCCGAACGTTGATCGACGCGTTCTCCTCCAGCGTCCGGTAGAGGCGCTTGAACAAATCCTCTTTCGCCAGCGCCTGGCGGTTCGTGTAGTCGATCGTCACATTCGCCCTGCGAAGCAGCTCCTCCTCGAACGTCTGGGCGAATGGCTCCGCCGTCAGCACATGCTTCAAGCATAACTGGGCCAGCTTATTTACGTAGGCCTCATTGCCCTGCTCCAGCAGCTCCGCCGCCGAACCGAGATAACGCTCATCAAACCAGATGCCCGCTCCCCGCTTATCCTGCACATCCAGCACAATATCTGCCGTTACCCGAGCGTAATATTCAAAAATATTTTGCCCGATGTAATCGTCAGCGGTCTTGATGCTTTGCAGCGCCGTCAGCTTCATGACATCCGCCATATCCGCCATTTGCTTGACGCGCAGGCGATACAGTTCATGAAGCTGCTCCAGCTCATCCGCCAAGCGGCGATACAGGGAAAGCTCCAGCTCCAGCCGGAGCAGCTCCCATTTCTGGCCATACACCAGCCCAAAAAAAGCACGGATAAACGAACGCAAATTTTGCTTATCCATAAAAGGCAGCCGCTGAATGCGGACATCTTCCGCGCGTCCCGACTGCGTGCGCTCCAACTCCTCGCGCGCCTGCTCCACCGCAATCGCCAGCTCTTTAATGCGGCTGCGGACGCCTGCGAGCACACTGCCATCGTCGCCGCTTGGCTCCGTCCAAGCACATAGCTGGTAGAAGCTAATGTCCGCGCGCTCCCGCTCGAACTTGGCAACCGCACGCCGCATTTCCGGCGCCGCTCCAAATTCGGACAGCCGCTGCTGCGCCGTGCGGGCAAAATGATTATGGAAAAAGACAGCTGCCCCATCCCCGAACAGCGCCTCCTCAGCGTCTCTCAGCGATAATGGCTTCAACTGCTCATATCGGACGCCAGAGGTTAGCAGTCCCGTCATGTCGGCAAGCTGCTCCTCGCTTGGCAGCAGCTGCGTCAGCATCGCATCGACCGAGGCCGGATCGAGGCCAAAGCAGGCAAGCTTCTCCCGCATGCTGAGCTCAGGCTCCTTCGCCAGCAGCTCGGATAGCTGCATGTGCAGATGATACAGCACCGTCAGCGCAATCGAATAATTCGGGCGCTTCACCTTGGATAGTCCCGCTGAGACGAAGCCCTGCCTGCCTGACTCCGTACGCAGGCTGTTCTTAAACGTCGAGTTATTGTAGCCGCCGTAGGCTTCATCTGCCTGCGCATCCTTGCGCTTGCGGTTTTTGAGCAGCTGAATGTGGCAAATGATATCATAGTTGTCACGAATGCCGTTAACGGCGGTCATGCCCTTCTCATTGCGATCCGACAGCACGTAGACGAGATCGAACAGCGGCGACGGCGGGTGAACGACCGGAATCGCCAGCCCGTCGCCCGTCACCTCAAGCAGCGCCGAGAACGTATAGTCCGGCCGCTGCATCCCTTCCAGCTCGCGCAGAAAGCTCACGCCAATAGCGCTGGCGTGAGCGAAGGTATCCATTTGCTCACGCTCGCTGATTAGCGTATAAAGATCCATCTGCACGGATTTGAACGATTGCTGAAAAATCGCCTGTGCCAGCAGGGAAATATCCGGCACCAGCGCATTCATCGGGTCATCGGCACGCGTGATAACCGCCAAATGCAGCCGATCGAAGGAAGCATACAGCCTGCCATAATCGGCAATTGTATCGCTGACGCCGCGAAGCGCGCGGTTCAGGTCAGCCAAATAGCCGGCATTGCCGCGGAAGGCTTCCCATAGCTCCTTGCGCCCCGCCTTATGGTCGCTGCCAAACGACGACAAGCCGTCCAGCACGACCTCAGTCACCTTGGCGGCATTGGCGGCGCTCGCCGCCTGCCGTCCGTTTCCGCCGGCATATGCTGCTTTGCCGCCTGCGTAGCTTCCAGCAGAAGCGCCTGCTGCTCCGGCGGCTGGCGCCTGCCCGCCACTTCCGCTGGCTGAGCCGCCGCTCCTTGAAGTGGACGCGGCGTGAAAATAAATCACGCCAGCGCTATTTTCCCATTTCGCCGCATTCATCTGAATCATCGGCTCAATGGCTTGCCCCGCCTCGTCGCCAATATACAAAAATACGGTCGGATAATGAATGATGCTCTGGTCGTCTCCATGACCGCTGAGCATTTGCTCGGCAGCCGCATAATCAGCTGCATACCGCTCCAGAAGCTCTCTCATAGGCCTACTTCAACTTTCTGCGTATGTCGTTTAGTTTGCTCGTCATTTGCTTGTAGAACTGGTACAAATCTTCTCCGTTCGCCAGCTCAATCCGCTCGTACTCCAGGCGGTCACGGGCGTCGAGGAATGCGCTGAACAGCTCATCCAGCTTATGAACGAGCAGCTTCGTATCCTCCGTTGCCGTTAAATCCGTCACCCGGCGCGATGCTTTGCGCAGCAGGGCGGCACGGTTTTTCTCATCCAGCCCCCGGAAGCTCTCGAACACTTCATGCTCCACAAAGCTGCTGCTCTTCATCAGATTGGCGAATGGCGCCCACGCCTCTTCTTCTGGGTCGCGGTCATAGACATAAAGCGCGCCTTTCTTCACAATCGTTTCCGTATAAAGCGCCTCAATAAACTGATCCAGCCACTTCTCCTCATCCTGATGCAGGCTCAGCAGCTTCTCAAGCTCAGCAACCTTGTCGCTAATCGCATCGTATTTCGCCAGCTCCTCGCGCACACGCGCCAGCAGCTCCGGGGAACGGATGAGATTTTCCTGCGCCAAATCTTCATTCAGGCTGCCGAAAATATCCTTCACTCCATCCGGTGCCAAGCCTTCAGCCAGCAGGCGGCGAAGCTCAATGACAGCGCGCTTCACTTCGCCAAGATTCGGCTTCGCAGCGCTAGCCTCCATATTGTACGAGCTGAGCAGCGCTTGCAGCTGGAATGGCTGGGTGAACTGCACCGCATAACGGCTGCTCATGCTGTTGTCGACACCCTTCTCGCTAATAATCCGGTAGCCAAGCGCACGCTGGAATTCGGCACGCACGCGGGCATTATAGCCTTTCACCCTCGCATTGCTGTACGTATCGCCCCATGATTTCTCTGGAATTGGCGAAGGCAGATTCGTCCAGTTGACCTTCTCCGTCATGACGAGATGGCGGCCGACGCCTTCTTTATCGAGAATCGTCCGTTCATAGCTTTCCTCATACACCTTGAGCGGCGTATAGACGAACAGCGGCACGCCATTTTTCGTATTCAGCCAGAAAATCCGGTTTTTCACTTCACTCTCTTTAATGGTGAAATGCGATTTTCCTACCGCATTGCTCTGGTAATTGCGAATGCCCTTGAGTATGCTCGGCGCATGCTGCGGCACCGATACGAAGCCCCATGAAGGGAAATGCAAATTGCCTGAGCTATTGCTCAGATTGAACACGGCAACTGCCTCTTCATCCAGCTTCGTCGCAATAAAGCGCTCGACGAACTTCTCAATCGATTCGTCATTGCCATATTTCATCACGAGGAAATCTTCCATCGATCTCGTAATCAAATCGCCGAATTTATCGGTCAGGAAGTCGGAAATGGAATTGACGATGTCAATGTCCTTCTCCTTCACCCACTGGTCGGAATGGTCAAGCAGCCCCTGCGAGAAGTCGCGAATGAGATCATCGACATCCTTCTTCTCCATAATGCGGGCGATCACATCGGAAATGTCCGGCACGCCTACTAAATTCCAATAGTAGGTTTTGTTGCCCTTGTGATCGGCTTGCTCGTCGCCATTGATCAGAATATCGCCATTTTTCGCAAAAATGCCATTCAGCACGTTCAGCACTTCAGTAAATACACTGTAGAAGCGATTGTTCTCGTTGTTCAGCAGCTGATACAGATCCTCGTAGAACTCGATCATTTGCTCGGTACGCTCTACATCGGCGCGCAGCCAATATTCATTGATTTTAGCTTCAATGTAGCTGTTTTTCTTCTTGTCCTTGGACACGAAGGCGCTCTTCGCATCGCCCATCCGCTCTTCCGCTTGAATGCTTGCCGACTCAATGTCGCGCGGCAGGCGCAGCAGCGTTTCGCGCAGCACTTCAATGTAGGAAAGCAGCATTTTCAGCAGGCAGAAGCCCTTCTCGGTGTGCAGCAGGCGGGATACGTAAAACGGTCCCTGCTCTGGATGCAGGAAGGTACGGCGGATTTGGTCGGTGAACTGGCCGACGATTTCCCCTGGCAGCTGCTTCTTCGCTTTCACATATTCCTCGCGGGCACGCGTCAGGAACGTCTGCTCCAGCTCGGTATCCATGTTGACCACCTGCATTTTCACTACATTGCTGTAGTTCAGGCGCTCACTGTTCTCAAAGCCCGGAAGCGGCTCAGGCACGCGCGACTCAAACGTCTTGATCATCGTATCGAGATCAATGCCGAGCTTGCGGGCGAATTTCTCCACATCGTCCTGAGTCGGCGCTTTGTGGAACATTTTATCCATTTTGCTAAACAGGCGATACGCCAAAAAGGTCGTCATTTCCTCAATCGGCAGTACCGCCGACGAAGCGCCAATAATGTTGTAATCATAGTTCGCCGGATACTGCTTGTTCATTTGTGCAATATTCGTGCGGATGTTGCTGATATAGTCGTGAATAGCAAACTCTTCGCCGGATTGCTTATCCTCGCTCGCCATAAAGTTCGTAATATTTTCCGCTGTCACGTTCATGCAGTAGTCATAAGCGTTCTCCAGCAGCTTGCCCTCCGTGTTCGTCGCCGAAATCAGATGGCAAAGGTTAAACGGCGGAAGCGGCGAATTGACGCTGAGAATGCTGCCGTACTGCTGCTTGAAGCGCTCGCCGCGGGCATCAACATTCATCCAGTAGTCGAGCTCTTTGAGCGCGGCGTAGCCATTTTTCTTAATATATTCTCTAGTATGCTCGCTTAAGCTTTTGTTTGCGAGATTAATATCCGGCGTAAAAAGGTACCCCAGCGTGTTGACGCGGTCAACGCCCGCCGAGCCATGATCGCGCTCAATAATACCGCGCACGATATACGAAATATCAAGGAAGCAGCCGCTGCCCGTACCGCCGGATAGACCGGTAAGCAGGAATACCATCAGCTTTTTGCTTGTGCCGACGGAAAGCGTCTTAATTTTTTTATCGATGCTTTGCACAACCTGATTGATTTTCGTAAAAAGCAGCAGACGCCCAGCTTGGCGTACGCCTGCCGCGCCGTTCATGCCATCGGTAATGCTCAGCTCTGGCGACAGCCAATCGGTGATGTACGGCTCCAAAATGCTGCGGTTTTGCAGCAGCCCGCCGACTTCGGCATTGGAAAGCAGCACAAACTCATTGATTGGGTCGAGGCCGATGCCTTTATATTTTTTGTTGCGGTCCTGTTCATTGGTCTCAAAAGCTAGAAATTCGACGTTATTAGGCTTTTCCAGCTTGCGTTTGGACAAGGGATCTTCCGGCAGCTTAAAGCGTCGGTTAATTTGATATTTCAGGCGCAGCAGCGCATCGATGCCGGTGCCGCCGAGTCCAATAATGAGAATAGGATTATCGATTGTATCGACGCGAATTTTCTCACTGACGATACCTCCGCCTAATGAAACGTCTAGCTGCTGGATATGTTCTCTAACAATCGGCTTCATTCGTTCTACCTCCAAATGGTATGAATCATTGCTCTATACTTGTTAGAAGGAAGGCGAGAAAGAAGCTGCATTGCATGAAAAGATTGGCAACTGATCGCCATTACCCTTGAAATTCTATTAATAATCCCGTATACGGGGAATTTCAAGGGTAAAAGCATATGCTTACGAAGCTGCTTTCCTACGGAAAGCTTTAAACGAACGCTAACGCTTCTCCAGTCCAATCTTTTCATTCCATTCCGCTTTTCTCACCATACCTCTAACCCTATATTCCCACAAAAGTCTATCTACAATAGACGACCGCAAGGCCCTTTCCCCCTCGCAAATCCCCTAATATTTTTGCTCCATGCTCCTTATGACAGAGGCCTGCTCCTTGCACAAAGAAAGACTTGGCGGACACAGCAGACGCTATTTCAACTGAATTATGGTTTTGCCATAAGCAGCGGACTCAGGAGCCGCTAATGCGCTGCAAATGGCTGTTTTGACGGGATAATGGGTAGGATAACGGCTTTCCAGTCCGCTTGCCCCCTAAAATCGCATTAAAAACCAAAATAGCGGAATCTCAGTCCTTCAAAAAAGGAGTACGCATCCTGAGCGACTCGATCTCGGCCATAATCTCAGCAGGCCGACTCCAGATTGCTTACACTCCCTAGTTCTTGCACTTCATCTTTCATCTTTCATCTTTCATCTTTCATCTTTCATCTTTAGGTTCACGGGGTGTTCTTCCCCGCTAGAACCCCCATGGTTTTAATGTTCTTTAAAACCCTTGCGGTGAAAGGGGAGCGGAGCGTTCGCTTAAAGCTTTCCATAGGAAAGCAGCTTCGGAAGCATAATCCCCTGCCCTTGGAATTGTACCGCTGAGCGGTTTATTCAACAATTCCAAGGGCAATGGCGATCGTAAGCCAAACCTTTCACGCCGCGCAGCTCCACCCTTCACCCATCCGTTTTACAAAAACCAAAACCATCTAAACAATATATTCGATAAAAATCGTCTTATCGATCTGCTGCAAAGGAATCGTCAACCGCTCCCCGCTCTTGACCTCCAGACCGCCGCTGGCATCAACCGCACGTCCGGATTTCTCCACCGTACACGGCGAGCCGTTGCGAAGGACTAGGCGGTCGCTGTTGCCCGGCACGAATATGAGCTTCTCCGTCTCCTTCAGCTCCGGTGCCAGCTGCAGCAGCTGATGCAGCGAGAATTTGCCCCGGAAGGCATTCAGCTTCTTATACTGCGGGAACGTTTTGTCGCCCGTATTTTCATCGCGAATCTCGATGACCATCTGGCCGACAAAGCCGCGCCGCGCCTGCTTCAGGTAACGCATGATGAAAAAGGCAGCGGCCAGCAGCGCAATCAGCACAAGCGCTCCAATAATGACCGGAATGAGCGGGAATGGCTTATCGCTTTCCGCCGCAGTCCCAGTGCCTGTGCCCGCCGAAGCGCTGCCTTTAGCACTAATTTTTACGACAGCTGTTTCACGATAGAAGCTAGCTTCTTCCGCGCGAACCATGAGCTCATAATCATGTTTGTCTGCCACCTTATAAGTGCCTTCAAAATGATCGCCCGCATTGTTCAGCTGAACTTCATCTGTATTACCCGTATCCAAATCATTGACGTACAGAACCGCCTTCATGTTGCGGTATTGCTCCTGATCGCTCAGCTTATTCCCGCCGCTTACCAGATAAGCGTTAATCGGGATGCTGTCCCCTTTGCTGTATGACGAGCTTGGCAGCTTATCCATCTCCAGCGCCAGATCATAGTTGAAAATAAGATTGATATCAATTTTGTCGCGATCCGCGCCCTTCACTTGAAGCGTCCAATCACCCTCCTCCGGCTTCAACAGCTTCATGAGGGAGTACGTTTTGGACGTCGAGAGCAGCACCTGATCGCTCGGAATAGCTATTTTGTTGCCGGATGGATCAATCAGCCTCGCCTCTACCTGCTTGGAGGACATAATGGATATATTCGCTTCGAGCACGTTGCTGTTCGGCACTGTGATTTTGACATCCTGATAGTTGCCGTCAGCTGTAAAAGAATCGACAGGCACAACATTAAGCTGCAAATGGCTGGCGAAAATTTCACTCAGAATCTGCGGCAGGTCAGCCGCTGTATTCGTGGAAAACGACTTGCCGCCCGTTTGCTGCGACACGCTCTCAAGCGCCGCTTTATTCAGCTTGCCATCGGCATTCAGCCCAATCGTATAGACCGGATATCCTTTGCTGGTCGCTTCCTTGAGCGCAGCATCCATATCTGCATCCGAATCGGCCTGCGTACGGCCCGACTTCGAATTAAAATCATTGTTTCCATCCGCCAGCACGATGATCAGCGGCTCATGATCGGGGTCGGCCCCGTCATTCAAAATTTGGACCGCCTCTTTCACGCCGACAGCGATGTCGGTATAGGCCCCTCTTTTGAGCTGGTCAATGAATTGCTTGAGGTTCGTTTTATCGGCATCCGAGCTAATTTCGAGCAGTGCCTTCTCCCGCTGAATTTGATCGGTATAAGATACGATGCCCACCTGATCGCCCTTCTCGGACAGCATGTCGATGAACATCTTCATCGCCTCGTTGCCGATGCTGCCCGGATCGCTCGTGCTCATCGACTGGCTGACATCCAGTACTAGAACGGCGTCGATTTGCGAGCTCTGCGCGGCTGCATGTGCAGGAGCGGGAGCAAACCCGGCTAATGGAAGCAGCGTTATAAGAAATAACATGGTGAGGTAACGATATATTTGAATCATCTTTTGGCTCCTTCTCCACAAATTAAGCATATTGGTCCTTGTTGTCTTAATAATGATATACTGTCAGTATACCTGATAGAATCGCTTAAATCACTTCAAGCATAAGAGAGGACTCGCGCTTATGGTTACATACGTATGTCTAGGAATATTGTTTCTTTTCGTCTTGCTCCGGGGTATCCACTACTACAACCAGCGTAAAAAAGCACCTACGCCAGAGCAGCTTGATCAGCTTGCCTTAGCTATCTTTAAGAACAGCGATCGGGGGAACTCTTGATGAAAAAGATACCCGTGCAGCTGAATCCCTACATTAAAACACGACAAGCTTATGAAAAGCTTAAAATTTGCCGCAGCTGCGGCCGCTTCACGATACTGGGCGATAAAATATGCCCCTCCTGCGGAAAATCTTCCCTCATTAAACTGGAGAAAAAGGCGTCGTCGCTGCAACGAAGAGGTTTCGTAAAGGAAACTATTCTCATCCTTGCCCTTGTTGCCGCTGGAATATTCTTTTCAGAGTCGACTTTGCAGACGAGTCTTTGCGCTGCTGGCGGCGTAACGGCGCTCATCCTTCTATGGATGCTTCGCCGCAACACCAGCGCGGAACGGCGCAGCTACCAGTTAGGCAAGCTGCTGCAGCGCGAATCGTTTAAGCTTGTAGATGGGCTGCGGCTCGACCGCGAAGCGGCGATCGAGGTGTTCCATAACGACGAGAAGCAGCAAGCGTATGAAATGCTGCGCGAGATCGGCACGCTCGTCCGTACGGACCAAATTAAGGTAGAGCAAATTTTACTGCTGCAATCGTTCGTACTGCGCAAAGATATGGATCTGATGTTGGAGCCGCTGCTGCTCGACCATTTCAATCCGGACCTTGTCTTGTATATGGGCGAGCTAACCAAGCTGAAACGGGATTTGCTGAAGGAGAAGGCGTTCCGCTACGCCCTTATTCATGAAGCGCAAATTTTGCGCATGAAGGACGGCGAGCAAATTCTCGTCGGCATTGCCGGAGCAGCCGTGCGCTTGAAGCGCTACGTCATTTTATACCCGCATCTGGTTATGCGCTATGCGCGCAAGCTGCCGAAGGACCGCTTTCTGCGGCTCTACAATGTCATTCGCAATAACCCGCAGCATAACTGGGGAGCGCTTGGCACAGAAGTTTTCGAAATTTATAATGAAAAGTACAAATGGGACACTCAGTTTCAATAGAACGGCTCGTTGCAGCTGGACTGAAGCTGGAAAAACTTCCTTTTCTCTATACTACCTATTTTTAGGTGAAAAGAATAGCGCAAACCCAGCTTTTGCTGTCGAAAAACAGCTCTCTTCGTACGTTTGGACGCCCTAATGGCATAGGACTTGCCCAATTACGGGAGAAAGCGCGCTGGCTCGCGCGAGAGGGGCATTTTTCGGCAGTTTCACACTAGTTTTAGCGATTCGACACTACCTTTGTCACCCTAGCAGGGAGTACCTTATCCACAACGAATACTTTACAGCAAAGACGAATGAAACGAGGTGCTCGCTAATGAATCTGTTAAAAACGAAAGATGCTGCCAGACAGCTAGCTGTGAGCGAAACGACGATCAGACGCTGGGTTGCCCTTTTCCCTGCCTCCTTTAGCAAGGATATGTTCGGTCACTATATTTTCGATGAACCCGCTTTAGAGAAGCTGCAAAGCGTAAAGACGAAGCTGGAGGCGGGCGAGCTGCTTCATGAGATGACCTTGCCTGAGCTAGCTCAAACGGTTGGTGTCACGGGGCTGCAGCAAATGGCTGCCGGGGCTGCTGGTGCCGCCATTCCCTTCCCCGCTTTCAGCCCGGAAGAGACGAAGATCAAAATCGAATCCGCTTGGGATTTCAAAAATCCGCAGGAAGAGCTGGCAGAGCGCCTGGAGCGCATAGAAGGAACGCTGGCGCGCAAAGCGGACGAGGTCATTGGCGTGCAGCTGCTTCATCACCGCGAGGAGCTGGAGGAAATCCGCCAGACGCTCAATCAATTGGCGGCTTCCCTGTCGAGCATGCAGGAGCGTAATAAGCAGCTATCGTCGCTCGTATCCGTGCAGCCTGCCGCAGGAGGCATGGAGCGCAAGCCGCATAAAAAAAGAGCACTCTTCCGCCTGCCCTTCTCCTTCTTCTGAAAGGGGCGCCCGTCCGCCAACTCCTAAATTTCAAAAAAGCCAAGCCACCCTCTCCCATTGTGCAGGAAGAGAATAGCTTGGCTTTCATTTTTGTATAGTCCAGCTTTGTGCGTGGTCTGGCTCAGGAACTACAGCGTATTGACGAATCGCTCCAGCTCATTGGCTACTGCAAACAGGCTGGCCCGATTTTCAAATTCATCCCTCGTCTGCGGCAAAGGCAGCAGCTTATGATATTCGCGAACACCGCGCAGCATTTCATAAAAGTAATCGTAACGGTCTTCTCTCGAAGACTCAGCCTCGCCAACGTAGGCGCTGAGCAGCTCCATACATTCGCCAATCCGTTCGCCTTGCTCCAGCTGCGACGTAATTTGCGAAACAAGCGGCAGCAGACGCTCGAGCAAATCATATTGCTTGCGCTTCTGCTCAAAATATTGACGATAGCTCGGCCCCTTCTTGAGCGGCCTGTAATTTTCCGCATCGAGCTGGGCAATCTGGCTCGCCTTCCGCAGCACCGTTTCCAGCTGCAGCAGCTCATTGCCGTCCCACAGCGTATATCCCTTCTTCAAATACAAGGCATATTCCTTGAGAATGACGGCAATATAACGCTCTGTCTCCTGCTTGTAGCGGGTCATTTCCTTATCAATACTCGGCATGTAGCTGTTTACCAGCAGCGCAACGCCAAGGCCGATCACGACGACGAACAGCTCATTGAGCAAAAAAGAAACCTCGACCTTGCCATGGACAAATACATGCATCATAATAACCGCACTGCTGGCGATGCCTTCATGAATGCGCAGCTTCACGCAAAACGGAATAAACAGCAGCAGAACGACCAAGAAAGCATACGCATGGTAGCCGAGCAATTGAAACATGAGCATGGAGAAAAGCATGCCCGTCATGCAGGCAAGAAAGCGGCTGATGGCCGCCTGATTCGACTGGCGGCGGGACCGCTGAATGCACAGCAGCGTCAAAATACCCGCTGCCGTAAAGTTTTCCAGCTGCAAATAATGGGCGATTAAGATTGACAGGCTGACGCCAACTGCCGTCTTAATCGTCCGAAAACCGATTTTAATGACTTTCACCTGATTTCATTCCAGTTGTAGTGTATGCTCGAATCATAGCATACATCCGCAAATGTAGTAAAATCGCCCTTTGCTATCGGTTTATTGCTGATACGAGATGACTTTTTTAATAAATCCATGCATTTCCAAACCCGTTGCGTTCATCTGCTCAATAATCTCCATGAGATTGCTGACCAGCTTCGCTTGCTCTTGGGAAGATGAAGTAATTTCGGCAATTTCCGTCTCCATCAGCTTGATTGACTCCTGCACCAGCTTGAGCGACTGCTCAATTTGAGTAGTCGCTCCTTTCGTATCCACGGACAGCTTGCGAATTTCCGATGCCACTACGCCAAAGCCTGCTCCCGCTTCGCCTACACGCGCTGCTTCAATCGCCGCATTGAGCCCAAGCAAGTTGGTTTGCTCTGAGATTTCGCGGATAAAGCCTGCGACTTTATTGACATCGCGCGACTTTTCGACCGCTTCCTTCGTATTAATTAAAATTTCCTCGGATGTCGAGTTCAGCTGCTCCGAATGGGCAGCCAGATGCTGAACACCATCGAGCAATTTGCCATTAAAATGCTCCGTCTTATCCATAAGCTGTGCAAGCAGCTCTTGATTATCCATTTTGTAGGTGACGCACAAGCAAGCCTGCATTTCGCCCTGTTCATTTTTTATAGGCAAAAATAAGCAATCCAGCGGTACACCCGTTATCTCCTTCGGAATATGGGCTACCGTCTTCTCGTTGCCATTGTTCAAATCCTTATAGTTCTGATTAATCTCCAGCAAAGGGTCACCGGATTTATATCCAAGCTTGAATGGGTCCTCTGAATCAAAATAAACAAAGGTTTTCTCATCAATGATGGATAATGAAACATTTTCACGAATCATTTGTCGAATGTAAGGCATGGCTTCAATCAGAGCTTGAACGGTAGTCATAGTTTCCCATTTCCCCTTTATTAAAAACGTTATACTATAATATCGACAGCAAGGTTAATTTTATGGAGTGTTAATTCACAATAATTCTAGCGTACTATTTTATGAAGGACTTCTGATTTGATATAAGGGAAGGTCGAATAAAAAAAAGACATAGCGCTTCACTGAAGAAGCCTATGTCTCTATATTCATTACACTTCCAAAACCTCAACCTTAACCCACTTCTCTGTCGCATGGCTTTTCAAAATAGCATCCGTCGTGCTCATCGAAATATGCCCATCCAAAAACGTTGCGAAAGGCGGCTCTTCGCCGCTTAGATGCTTGCCGTCGCGAATATACGCATAGAAATGCTGCATCATGTTCTTGATGGCATCCGGCCAGCCTTCATTATGGCCCCCCGGATGATGAATCGAGGAACGGGCGTCTGCCGCAAAAAGCGCCGGATCAGCCATCAGTACCTCATTCGCCTTGTCCCGGTAGCCAATCCACAGCTTTTCTGCCTCCTCCTGATTCCAGAAGGTCGATTTCTCCGTGCCATTCAGCTCAAAGCTGAGGCGGTTTTTGCGTCCCGCGCTCACTTGCGAAACCGAGAAGGCCCCCTTCGTGCCGTCGGTAAAACGGAGCAGCACGGTCGCATAGTCTTCCGTATCAATCGCTACATCTTCATATTCCGCGTTATCTCCCTGCTTCTGGTACGTTTCGGAGGCTTGCTTCGCCTTCTTCCGTACCGGATGCACGGTCGAGAAATCGGCGAATACCGCGTCTATCTTTTTCCCTGTGACATATTTAATTAAATCGCACCAATGCGAGCCTATATCCGCTATCGCTCTGGATCTGCCGCCGATCTCCGAGGACATCCGCCAGTTATAATCCGTTTCGTACAGCAGCCAGTCCTGCAAGTAGCTGCCGTGAACCAAATTGACTTTGCCTAAATCGCCGTCCCTTACCATCGATGCAAGCTGTTGAATGATTGGAAACTGGCGATAATTGAAATTAATGCCGTGGACGATGCCTTTTTCCTTCGCGAGCCGCAGCAGCTCTACCGATTCCTCGCTTGAAATGGCCAGCGGTTTTTCCGACAGCACATGCTTGCCCGCTTCAATCGCTTCCTTCGTAATCTGATAATGCAAATGGTTCGGCGTACAGTTATGAATCGCCTGAATATCGGGATTTCTCAGCATGTCCCGGTAATCGCCATAAGCGAGCGGCACACCCAGCTCCCGTGCCTTTTTCTCTGATGAGCTCTGGTCCGAGCCGGAAACCGCTACTACCTCTACAAAGCCAAGCCTTCGGCAGGCCTCAATATGCGCGGGGCCAATAAAACCGGCTCCAATTACGCCTACTTTTATTTTTTCCACTTTCTTCACCAACCCGTTAGTCTAATGGAAGAAGCTTAATTTCTGGTAAGCGCTTTCGCTATCCTAATCCTGATTCCCTTTCAGTGTAGCGCTCGCCTCGCCTTTCGTCAACGTGCACCCAGCAGGGCAACTGTACCGATTCATTCCAACAACATAAAAAAACAGCTGCCGGGAAAAATCCCGAACAGCTGTCTTTAATCCCTTGCGGGCATTTAGTCCGTTTTAAAGCCTACAGCTTTACAACGTTCTCGGCTTGCGGTCCACGGTTACCTTGAACCACGTTGAATTCAACTTGTTGACCTTCGTCCAAAGTTTTGAATCCGTCGCCAGTGATTGCACTGAAATGTACGAATACATCGTTTCCGCCTTCAACTTCGATGAAACCAAAGCCTTTTTCAGCGTTAAACCATTTAACTGTTCCTGTTTGCATAAGAGCACCTCCTTCTTTATAAAACATGACCCCTTTATTTCGTTAAAAATAAAAAAATCACATATGGTAGCAGGCTATAACCTCAAAAACCATAACCTTCTATCATATGTGAATTCAGGTCTAATTTTTATTACCCTTATCATACCACAACTGTTTGGAAAACACCAGCGCAAATGTAAGCGATTAAAATAAAGCGCGGAAACCGCCGCTTTATTCGGCTTTTTCCCGGCTCTCCTGGTCATGAATATGCCGCTTCATCAATAAGATAGTTCCATGCTGTACCAGTCAAACGAGGACTGATTGCTTCCATAATAAAAATAAAGGAGATTAGTAAAAATGAAGCGACTGCTCTTATCCTACCCGCTAAGTGTGCATACTCCTGTGTATAAGGATAATCCCCCTGTTGAGATCGTTCAGCAGTTCAGCATCCAAAAAGGCGATCTGTTTAATCAATTTATGATAAAAACGATTAATCATAGCGGCACCCACATCGACGGCCCCTGGCACTTCAATCCACAAGGCAAAAAGCTGAGCGAGCTTCCTATAGACAATTTTGTGTTTCATCATGTGACTGTCCTCGATATTCCAAAAACCGATGACGAGCTGATTACTAAAGCAGATCTTGAGCCCTTTGCCCATCAGATCGCTGGCACAGATTTGCTGCTCATACGTACAGGGTTCGGGAAAATCCGCACTTCCGACCCTGTTCGCTACGGCAATCATAATCCGGGTTTTTCAGCTTCTGCTGCTAATTACTTAATGGTATTTGATTCCTTGCGAGCCGTAGGCATGGATTTCATTTCCTCTGCCTCACCGCTGCATATGGATGAAGGCATCGCTTTCCACCAAACCATGCTTGGAAAAGACCGGGTGGACGGAAGGTTCATCCTGCTGATCGAGGATATGAACTTAAATCATAATTTGTCCAATGTGGGCGTCGTTTACGCGGTGCCTTTGTTTATTGAAGGAGTCGACAGCAGCCTTGCTACAGTTTTCGCAGAGAAACGCTATTAAACGTAGTTTAACTCATAAAAAGAAAACCATAGCCGAGCACCTATTGGCCCCTTATGGGCAAATGGTTCGTTTTCTCTAATTTTACAAATACATTTAACGATCATATACGGCTTGGGCTTTAATGACCAGGCCGTGTTTATATATGCAGACTCGCTCTTGTTATGTCTAAAAATACGACAAAAAAAGACCGCTGGGCATTGCCCAGCAGTCTTCAGGAACCATATTCCACTTGCCTGCATATCTTTTGATGCATACACGTTTGTTTTCAATAAGCTTAGCTTTTCATCGAATTGAGCTGCGATTCGCCTTGATACAGCTCCTTGAGCATGCTTTGATAAAAGTTGTGCTCTTGGCCGCTCAAGCCTTCCCGGTTATTTTTAAGGATGAATGAGTTCAGGTGTCGTTTCAGAATTTCGTTTCGGCGTCCCAACATCTTCTTGTAAGTCAAGTGAGTAACCTCCATTTTGTTCTCCCAGGCGATTGGGTTTCTTTAAGTATAGCGGACTTTGCCCCCTGTATAAAATCCGGTCAGACCGCCTCAGTCCGGATAATTGGGGCTCAGCCACTCTCTCACAGGCTCATGGAAGGCATCCAGAAACATCCTGCCATATTCTCCCGATAACGTACCAACCCAGCTCAAGCGGCCTAAATGGCCTGCCTACTAAAGCTCGATTGAGTTTCAGGAGAAATCAGGGAAATCGCATACAATTTGAAATAAGACGCTGGATTGTCTATAGTTAAGGCAGAGAAATTAGCGTGAACGACTTTCGCCGTCCTCTGGCGGCAAAGCTAACGTTTCGCGGTGAAATATGAGCCCCTTATAAGTGTGATACTTATAAAAGCTTATATTTTTAAAAATTGTAAGTACGTTGCTTAAGGAGGCCGTGATGAAGTCGTTTTTGTTACGATGGTGGCATGTATTGGGCGTTTCAACCATTTATATACAAGGATTGATTTACTTATGGATTGGGAGAAATGCAGGTGCCATTGAAACCGTCCATTACAATTATTATTGGATTGACGTGAAAATTCCTTTCCTCTCCTGGTTTGTCTTTCCTTATATGAGCTGGATGCCTGTCATGTATTTGGCGTTTATCTACTTTGCAATTGTTGACCGCAAAATCTATTGGCGTGTTCTAGCTGCCTACAATATTGCCGTTATGGGCTGCAATGTGATTTTTCTCATGTTCGCTACGTATGTACCGCGTCCCGACATTGAACCAAGCAATTTGGCGTTGACGCTGGTTCAATTTATATATAACAATGATGCTCCGCTGAATTGCTTCCCAAGCGTGCATTGCCTCACCAGTTATTTGCTGTTCATTACGATCAACCGCGATCTTAAGCTAAGCAACGTTTCCCGGATCTCTTGGAGCGTGCTCATGTGGCTGATTATAGCCTCTACCGTATTCATTAAGCAGCATTCCCTGCTCGATGTCGTTGGCGGCATTCTCGTCGCCGAGGTTACGTATCAGCTCGTTCGCCTGGCAGTTAACCGCTTCTACGTGCGCAAGAAGCAATATGTCAGCAGCAAGGCGATGTGATAGGGCAGAAGTAAACAAAGAAGACTCCAAAACCACTGTATAAGTGGAGCTGGAGTCTTCTTTTCTTACGATTAAGCCTCTGCACGGCTATCCAATGACGATCGGAAGCGATATCGGGGATGCTCGGGGAGCATGGCAGCAAGCAGTTGTTTCACGGCCCTGTGAGTGGATGCGAAAACTTGATCCTTATCATCGCACATCTCGATCACCCGCCCATGCTCCATCACCGCCAGCTTATCCGATATCGAATAGGCCGCTTTAATATCATGCGTAATAAACACGTACGAAAGCCCAAAATCCGCCCTCAGCTCGCTTAGCAAACTCAAAATATGCGTTTGATTCACCATATCGAGGCTGCTGACCGATTCATCTAGTACAATCAGCTTTGGCTTCAAGGCAATCGCTCTCGCGATATTAATGCGCTGCAGCTGTCCTCCGCTAAATTGATTCGGGTATTTCTGCATATCATCTGGCTTCAGGCCGACCCGTTCGAGCAGCCCGCCAATCGTTCGTTTTTGCTCCTGTACGGACAGCCGCTCATAGTTCTCCAATGGCTCGCCAATGATCTGCTGCGCTGTCGCACGCGGGTTGACCGATGAATAACAGTCCTGAAACACCACTTGCAAATCCCGACGCAATGATCTGCGGGTAGCTGCATCCGACCGGTAAAGATCATGCCCTTGAAAAAGAATCTGACCGGCTTGCGGCTTTTCCAATCCGAGAATCACTTTGCCTAATGTGCTTTTTCCCGCACCGCTCGTCCCAAGCAGACCGAGGCATTCGCCTTCCTCCAGAGCAAGAGAGACGCCTGAGAGCACGGGGGCACGCTTAGCAGAACGCCATAGCAGCCTCGTCTCACCATAGGTGTGGGTGACTTCCTTTACCTGCAGCAGCATACGCTACCCCCTGTTTTCAAAATATCCGCTCAGATGGTCAGGCAGCTTCGGTCTGGCATTCAGCAGCTTTTTCGTATACGGATGCTGCGGATGATCAAACAATTGAAACACATCTGCCTTTTCTACGATTCGTCCCTGCTGCATCACAGCAACCTCATCGGCCAATTCAGAGATGACCCCTAAGTCATGGGAAATGAGCAAAATTGACGTGCCATGCTCCACTCGAAGGCGATCCAGCTCTCTCAGCACCTGCAATTGGTTCACAACATCCAGCGCTGTAGTCGGTTCATCGGCAATGACGACAGCGGGACGCAGACACATGCATATCGCAATCATGACCCTTTGCAGCATGCCACCGCTGAGCTGGAAAGGATACAATTTCAACAGCTTGGCGGGATCGGGCAAGTTCATCGCCTCCATCGCGGTGACGGCCAACTCGACAGCTTGTTTTTTCGTAAGGGCGGTATGTGTACGAATCGTTTCAATGAAAGGAACGCCAATCGAATATACCGGCGTAAAAGCATTCATTGGATTTTGCATAATGAAAGAAATTTCTTTGCCCCGTATTTGCCGCATGTCCTCCGCCTTCAGACCATTCAGCTCGCGGCCATTCAATTGAATGCTGCCTTCGACAGTCGTATGCTTCGGGTCCAGAAGCTGCAGCAGGGAATTGCAGGTAACCGACTTGCCGCTGCCGCTCTCGCCCACAAGGCCAAGCACACGGCCGTGCTCAATATCAAAATGAATATCCTCGATCAGGGAAAGCATCCCTTGCTCCGACTTTACTTTCACATGCAGGCCGCTTACTTGCAGCACCTTGCGAGATTTTTCCAACATGGGCCTCATTCCTATTCACATCCGTCGTTTTACCCCAAATCGCTCCGACAACGCTTCACCTAATATGTTGAACGTAATGACCACGAACAAAATCATCAAGCCCGGATATAACATCAATTCCGGATGGCTGCGAATAAAGGCTTTGCCTTCATGAATCATCGCCCCCCACTCCGGAGTCGGCGGCTGAATGCCGAGGCCTAGAAACGATAGCGCCGAAATATCCATAATCGCCCAGCCCATTTCAAGCGTTCCCATGACCAAAATAGGCGGCAGCACATTCGGAATAATATGCCGTCTAATAATTTTCCACTCGGAGGAGCCGCTGATTCGAGCGGCGGTAATAAACTGGCGTTCTTTCAGGCTGATAACCATGCCGCGGAACATGCGGGCGTAATACACCCATTGTACCAGCATCAACGCGAGCACAACCTGCATCAGCCCCGGTCCAAAAATGCCGACCATGCCCAAAACGAGCACGAGATTCGGAATCGTCATGACCGCTTCGCAAAAACGCATCAGGCAGGCATCCAGCCAGCCCCCTCTATACCCTGCAATGGTTCCAATAACTAAGCCGATCCCCAGAGAGGCAATAAAAATCAAGAAAGCCAGACCAAGTGAAATACGGGCGCCATAGAGCAAGCGCGATAAAGTGTCGCGCCCTAAATGGTCGGTACCGAGCCAATGCTCCGCCGAAGGCGTCTGCAGCTTAAGCGCCAAATTGACTTTGATAGGGTCATGTGGCGAAATCCATGGAGCTAAAAGGGTCACAATAGCAAAAACGAGTAAAATGGCCGTGCATATGGCAATCGCTTTCTGGCCCCTCAGGACGGTGCGTAGTCTCGCAATCACTGGTCGGTTCTTCCTTTCAGGGAAATTCGGGGATCCATATAAAGCTGTACCAAATCAACGATTAAGTTGCAGATAATGAACAAGCAAGCCGCGAGGAACACATAACACTGAATGACCGGAATATCCCGATTGAATATCGCATCGACAAAATATCGGCCGAACCCCGGCCACGAAAATACCTGCTCCACGATAATCGTCCCGGTCAGCAATTTGCCAAAGTTCATGCCCAGGCCTGTAATGACGGGTGAAATCGCGATTTTCAGCACATGCTTGACCATAATAATCCGCTGCTTAATTCCTCGCGTCTTCGCATACAGCACATACGACTCCTGCAGCTGCTCCAGCACACTCGCACGCAGCAGCCGGGTATAGATAGCGATAAGAGCGAGTGACAGGGTCAGCGTCGGAAGCACGAGATTTTCCCACGAGCCCTTGCCTTCTACAGGAAGCAAATCCAGCTTGACGGCGAAAAAGAACATCAATAAATAACCGAGCCAAAACTGCGGAATGGACGCCCCGAAATACGAGAGCCCTCTGCTGAAATGATCAATCGGGCTGTTCTTATAAATGGCCGACAAAAAGCCGAGCGGGATGCTGACGAGCATCGCAAACAATATGCTGCTGACGGCGAGCTGCACCGTCGCGGGCATTTTCGATACGACGTCCTCCCATACCGGTTCATTCGTCATATACGATTTTCCAAAATCAAGCTGCGCCATCTTGACGACCGTGCGCCCATATTGGACGAGCAGCGGCTGATCCAAGCCAAATTCATGTCTCTTCTCAGCGAGCAGCTCCTCCGTCGGATGAATGTGGGCAGCCGTTAAATAAGCTTCTGCCGGGTCGACAGGCGATACCTGAATGAGTACGAACGTAATAAGAATGGCAAAAAGAATGATAGGGACGATTGCGAGCAATCGCCTCCCGATATAGCTAATCATGGATTGCCTCCCTGCTGGCTGCTTGCTACTGGCTGCTTATTACTGGCTAATGTTTATTCCTTCAAATGGATTTTCGTCCCGATTCGCAGGGAACGCAAAGTCCGTCACCTTGTTTTGAAGCACTACCGTTTTCTTAATATAGGAGATTGGCACAATCGCCGATTGCTCCTGCAGCGTCAGCAAGATAGAGCTATACAGCTGCTGGCGCTTCGTTTCATCCGTCGAGGCAAGCGCTTCATGGATTTGCTGATCCAGCTCCTGCTTCATTGGCAAGCCGGAGTTGGCTTCGGCTACGCCCCAGCCTTTCTCAGCTACAACGTTAATGAAGGAATGCGGATCATACGGCGCGCCATAGTTGTACCAGAAATCAAGGTCAAATTCGCCCGCTTTCCGGCGCTGAATTTGCGTCGTGAGCTCAAGCCCCGTTATGTTCAGCTTCACGCCGATCGCACTCCATTCGGCTTGCATCGTTTCAGCCATCGCTTTTTGAATCGGATCTGTCTTATCGAAAATCAATTCCAGCTCTAATGCCTGTCCATCCTTCTCGCGAACGGCTTTGCCGGAAGGCAGCTTCCAGCCTGCTTCATCCAAGTAAGCAGCCGCTTTATCCGTATTGTATTCGACAGGTTGTACGTCGATATTCGTATACGGGAAGTTTTTGGACAAAATCGTATCCGCCTTTTCCTCAAGGCCGAGCGTAATGCCTTCAACCATCGCCTGCTTGTTAAAGCCAGCCTGAAGAGCCAGACGCACCCGCAAATCGGAAAGCTTGTCATTCGTTGTATTCAGCAGAAGACTTCTTGTTCCGACCGGCTCGGACAATTGGGTTGCATACTTGCCGGATTCTTTCAAATTATTAAAGGCATCCATGCTGATGACACCTTCTCCATAAATCAAATCGAGCTCGCCTTTTTCAAAAGCCAATACGCGGGTTTCCGCGTCAGGAATGATTTTGACGGTGATTTTATCGATTTTTGGACTTTCGCCCCAATAATTCGGATTGCGCGTAAATACGGCATATTCGTCCTTCTTGTATTCAGCCAGCATCCACGGGCCTGTTCCAACCGGCTCTTTAATTCCTTTAGAAGTGTCTCCATCATCCGGGAAACCGGCTTCACCCAAGAAACGAACCGGGCGAACGAGCGAAAGATCCTGAATAGCCGGATAATAGGCCTGCTTCAGCGTCATTTTAAAGGTGTATTCGTCAACGACCTCCGTCTTGTCGAGAACGTTGATAACGCCAAGCCAGCTGTGCAAGCTCGGGTTTTTCATAACCGCATCAAAATTTTTCTTCACGATCGCGGCATTAAAAGCCGTTCCGTCGGAAAACTTCACATTTTGACGAAGCTTGAAGGTATATTCCTTGCCATCCTCCGAAATCGTCCATGATTCAGCCAGCATCGGCTCAAGCTTGCCCCCTGCTTTATAGCTGACCAACGGCTCATAAATCATCGATTGGGCAAATAGCTGCGAAGGATTATATGTGTGTGGGTTCATCGTTCCAATATCACGCGGCCAAGATAACGTAATGGCCTTTTCCGATACGACTGCTGCGTTTTCAGTAGTTCCACTGCTAGCGCTTGGCGCCGCTTCCTGCTTCGTACATGCCATAAGCACGGTTGATACGAGGAAAATCGTAGCTGCGATAGATAGGAGCGTTTTCTTGGTCGTTCTAATCATGTTGTCGTTGTCTCCGTTTCGGTTCAGTAATAATGATTCTCATTAATAATAGTGAAAAGCTTATAGGCTGTCAATGAGCTTCGTCCTTAAATCATGTGAAAAAAGGCAATCGGGCCTCATACAAGGTCCAATTGCCTAACTTGTTATTTACTGCTTGTTTTTGTGCGTGCATGGAAAAGCTACGCCGCGAGCCGTTCTCTAGCAAGCTTTCTGAACTTCAGATAAGACATGACGCGCCAAGGAATGATATAGGAAAAGGCGATCACCATGAACAAGGCGGCGAACGTTTCCGGATCGAGCATCGACACATAATTTCGCAGCAGCAGGCGAATGCCCAAAATCGCTAGAAAAGCGACGATGAAGCCTCGATTCTTTTTCGCATAAATTTGCTGATCCTCGCGCACCTCATAATTAGTCGTCCAGATGAGCGGTATCGACAGCGCTAAGCCGATCACAATAGCGAGGAGCCATTCAAGCAGCGGCGCATGGATGTGAGGATTGAGGAAAATCATGAAGCCCGGCAGCATGAAAAGAAGGGGAAGCAGCAAACGTATGCCGCTGCCGCGAATCGGACGATAAAAGCTGCGCGTCCTCCTCCATAAAATCAATCCCGCGATTAAAATAATGAATACGTACACAGAGCCGTTCATGCTCACACCGCTTTCTTTGAAGGAATAGATAGTTTTAATTATAATCGTTCATCAGCTGGACTTCTATACGCTCCTAAACGCTCATGTTATACTTCATGAATATTAAAATTTCACATGGGAAGCAGTAGAGTCGGTTAACGAAAGCACTGTTCAACATCAGATTGGAGATTGTCATGTTTGGATACGGCAAGGCCATCAAGCAGCTTGCGCCCGCTGCAAAATGGCTGATTTTTAGCGAAATATGCTTCGGAATGACCATGGGGCTGTCGAGCCTTGTGCTTAATTTATATTTTCTATCAAAAGGTGTGAATGAAGAGGCGATTGGCCACCTGACATCGGTCAGCACCTTAATTGGAGGAGCCGTCGGCATTCCCGCCAGCATGCTGGCAGGACGTCTGGGACGAAAGCGAATTATGGTGAGCGGCATCTGCATGATGTCCGGCAGCTTTGCGCTGTTTGCAGTGAGCGACCACTTGCTTCTATATTATGGCGCTCAGGCCATGCTGTCCTGCGGCATCGTATTTATTGTTGCGACGGAAACCCAGCTGTTGTTTCAATATAATCGTTCCCGGGAAGCCGAGACGCAGGCTTACAGCCTGTTTCTCGCTGTGTTTATGTTTTTCAACATCGGAGGCACGCTGCTTGGCGGGTATTTGCCCCGCTGGCTCGGCACGCCAGCAGACCATTATGAGCCGCAGCTGTGGCTGGCGTCTATGTTCATGCTGCTGCTCGCGATCATTCGCGGATGGAAGCTGCCTTCTGATCGCCAAGCTGCTGTGAAGAAGACAACGCAGGAAGCACAGCAGCGGGGGATTGGGCCACAGGATACAGCGAAGGATCGGAAAGCTGGAGCTGGCAGCGAGCATCGGGCAGCAGTTGGGAAAGCATCCGCTTCGCGCAAATTTGCCCATTCGCTTACTCGTCTACTGCCAACGAAGCAGGTCTGGCTGCTAGCAGGATTTATTTTCATATCCGGCATTGCTGGCGCTTTGACCATGCCCTTCCTGAACGTCATCGTTAAGTACCAGCTCAATTGGGAAAATGAAGCCGTATCATCACTGCTCGCAGCTAATTATTTCGTCTTGTTCATCGGCACTTTGCTGGTGCCTTCCGTGTTATCCCGGCTCGGCGAGGTCAAAACGTATATGCTGTTGTTCGCACTGACGATCGTATGCGCAGCCGTACTGTCTGTCACCAGCTCGGTAGGCTTATTCGCTAGCGCGCTGCTGCTGCGGGGCGGGCTGTTCGCCTTCCTCAATACGCTCATCGACAGCAACACGATGTCGTCGCTGCCGGACGAGGACCGCAACAGCTTTGCGGGGCTGCGCTCTCTGTTTCGCAGCATAGGCGGCGCGGCGGCAGCCTATGCTGCAGGGCTGATGCTGGAGCAGAAAAATGTCCAGCTCCCTTTTCTCATCACGGCCATCGTTATGCTCATCAGCGCCATTTATTTCTGGTATGTAGTCAGGCCACTGTTGAACAAGCAGAACATACAGAACAAGCAGAAAACGCAGCAGCAGCTCGAACCGTAAGGCTGAGCTGCATGGGCTGTTTCCTGTTATTATATTTCTTTAGCTCGGAAATAGACTAGGCCGCCGATAATAAATAGAAGCAAGCTGCCTATAATCGTCATAAACAAGTTCATCACAGGCATAGTGAAGGCACCGTAATTTTCGGAGCCCAGCGCCAGCATCGCAATCGTCGGCTGCGCCCAAGGATAAAAGGGGCCATATTCTGCTGAGTTGATGACTAATATATTCGGCAGCGTCAGCATGACGTTAATCGTCAGCGGCGCTGCAAAGCTGCTCCAGCTGGTGGATGCCCAGAGCTGAAGCGCTGCTAAAGGCAAGCAAGCGAGCCAGCCTCCCAGCAAGCCCAGCAGCATAAAATTCCAAGGAATTTCATGGAGTCCGCGGGCAGCACCTGTAATGAGCACCGCTGCCAAGAAAAGCAGCTGCACACCGATGAGCAGCTCGGAAACGAGCCAGAATTTGGCGAAATAAAGCGATTTACGCGATATTGGCATCGCCAGCAGCTGCTTCCAGCCTCCCCCAGCATGCTCATAGCGGCAAACGAAAGCCGCAAAGACGCCAGTCAAAATCGGCAAAAGCAGCACCGCATGAAACAACGCCATGGATGAATACAAGCCTTCATATTGCTCGGCAGGCGTGCCTTCTATTGGATTAGAGACAATGCCTAATAAAAACGAGAGCAGCGGACTAATAGGGACTAGCAGCCAAATGAAGGAGCGGGACAGCTTAAGCCGCTCGGATGCCAGCAGCCTCATGAATGCAGCCATTCTAGACCACATCCCTTCGGCCAAAATGCACAGAACCCAGCAAAAAAATAACTAGCCCGGTCAATATTCCCGCGCCGATATAAAGCTCTCCCTGTTCGCCTCTGAAGGCAAGCAGCGGCCAATTCAGCGGCAGCCACGTATATTTAGCCGGAAGATACATGGAAGCCATCGCGGTAACGATCCCGGCGCTAATGGAGAAGCCCTGATTGCGAAAGGTCATGCAGAGCCATAGCATGCAGGCAAGCATGGGCAGCGCACCTGCATAAGGATAGAAACTTAGCCGCAGCACCTCCGTCAGCGGAAAGTGCCAGCCAAAGCCAAGCAGCACACCTAAAGCGACAGAGAATACGGCAAGCAGCAGGCAGGAGCAGGCCAGCAAAATCGCGCTCAGCGCAAATTTTGCAGAAAACACCGTCAGCCTTGATATAGGCAGCGCCAGCAGCTGCTTCCATGAGCCTGTGCCATGCTCCACATTTGCCAGCAGCGAGCTGACAAGCACGCAGCCGAGAAACAGCGAGATCGGCACAAACATGAAGATGTTATGCAGCAGCCCGCCCCATAAATCTTCGGCATACTGCTTCACTAAATAGTCATAACGGAGCCCAAAATTGACGGCTTGCAGCAATACAACGCCAAAAGGAGCAAATATAACGAGCGCCCACAGCCCTTTGCGGCGTATTTTCAAAAAATCGGCAGATAGTGCCTTGAAAAGCATGCCCATCACTTCTGTCCCCCTTCCCCAACAATTTGCAGGAAAAGATCCTCTAGCGATTTTCTTTTTTCTTCGATACGATATACGTCATGCTTGCGCGCTACTAATTGGTTCACCATCTGTGCCGCAGCGGCATCGCTTATTCCTTCCAGTCTAATAAGCGAGCCTTCTCTGACAGCGTCCAAACCCTGCTCATACAAGGTGAGCAGCGCCGCTTGCGGATCGGATACCCGCAGCTCGATTGTGCTCTGCGCCTTCTGCTGCAAATTTTGAATCGTATCTTGAAAAACAAGCTCCCCTTGCCTAACGATGCCTACCGTTCCCGCCATCTGTTCGACCTCGCTCAGCAAATGGCTGGAGATGAGCACCGTAATGCCATGCTGCCGCGGCATGCGCTTAATCAGCTCGCGAATTTCCAAAATGCCGGAAGGATCGAGGCCATTCGTGGGCTCATCCAAAATCAGCAGCTCTGGATTGCCCAGCAATGCGCTGGCGATGCCAAGCCGCTGCTTCATGCCCAGCGAATACCCCTTTACGGACCGCCGTGCCTCCTTCGCAAGGCCAACGATGTCCAGCACCTCGGCAATTCTCGCCCGTGGGACGTCGATAATTCGGCGAATGGCCTCCAAATTGTCGACTGCGGTAAGATGTCCGTAATAGGACGGGTATTCCACCAGCGAGCCGACTTTGCGAAGGATGTTCAGCCGTTCCTTTTGCAACTCCTTGCCGAAAATATGCACACTGCCGCCCGATGGCTTAATCAGCCCGAGCAGCATGCGGATGGTCGTCGTTTTCCCTGCCCCATTCGGCCCAAGAAAGCCGTAAATATCCCCTTTTTCAATGCGCAAATTCAGTCCGGCTACAGCATAACGCCCTTTATATTTTTTGCTGAGCCCTTTCGTTTCTATGACCCATTCGTTCATGTCTATCACCTCGAAAGCTAGAATAACGCATCAAGGTTAAAACCAAGGAGCCTCTTTGTTTAAATTTTGTTTAAAAAATAACCCGCCGCCGCTTCCGGATAGATTAGAATGCGTGTGCCTTTAGCTGTGCTGTCAATATGCCAGGCCAGCCCCATCTCGCGGACCAAATAATGAACGATCGCAAGGCCGATGCCTGCCCCTTTCTCCTTCGAGGCCGACTGGGTGCCGGGTCCCCGATCCGAAATGACGAGAGCCGAATGCTCGCTATGCTGCACGATGGCAACGCCAATGTAGCCGCCGTCAGCGGCATGACGCATAACATTTTGGAACAGATTGTCCAAAATGCGACGGAAGCCGTCCTTGTCCACACGCCAGACAAGCGCCTGCTCGGGCAGTTCAATATCCGCCGCCAGCCCTTCGCGCTCCCAAAGCGGATACCAAGAGGCTGCGCTTTCCCTGACAAGCCGCAGCACATCCTGCGGTGCCAGCTCAAGCGGATACCGTCCGCTGGTCATCAGCGTATACGAAAGCAGATTTTCGATCAGGCTGCTGACCGTATCGATTTTATTCTCCAACTGCTTTACGGTTTCGCGTCCCGCCTGACTAAGCGGCTCCTTATGCAGCGTATACAGCTGACCGCCCATCACCGTCATCGGCGTACGCAGATCATGCGATAAATTCGCAATCAGCTCCTTGCGCAGCTCCTCCTCTTCGCGTTCCCTCTGCCTGCCCGCTCTAAGCTGCAAAATCATTTCGTTAAAAGCGATTTCGAGCTGTCCAATCTCATCCTGCTTATTCACCTCCACCGGCAGCGGAAGACCCTCTGCTCCCCGCCTCGTCATAGCCGCCTGCAAGCGCAGCAGACGCCTACGAATATGGCGGAAGAACAACAGCGATAAAGCCACGAAGAACAGGAACACCAGGATGAGAAAAAGAATATAAAACGGGGCTCCAGATATGAGCGGCGTATTGCTTTGCACAAGCGAACGCGGCAATTGCATCGCCATAAAGCCTTGGCCAAGCGGCTTATCGCCAATAAAGGCAACAACCGTAAACGTGTCTGATCCGGTATTTTCTTTCATAAACTGGATGGCATCTTCATTCGACCACGTCACCGGCAATCTGTCCTGCCCGCCAAGCTCCAGCTTCGTCTTCCCCTCTCCATCGACCCAAAAGAAGGAAGCATCGGGATAGCTCTCCCGCAGCTTTCGCAGCGTTTCATTGATATGCTGGCTGGATGCGCCGGACAGCACGGCCGCCTGCTGATGGAACATTAGCTCAATCTCGCTGCTCTTGCCGTATTTAAGCTCCTGCATGTCCTGTTGCTGAACCGCAACTCCCAGATAATAATAGAAAACCGTCGCCACTGGAAACACGATCGGCACGAACAGAAACGCTGATAGAATAATGAGCAGATATCTGGATTGCAGCGATTGAAACAAACGGCCGCCTATGAGTGTCCGCCGCTCCTTCTTATTCCGCTTCACGGCTTCACCCGGTAGCCGATACCCCGCACCGTCTCAATAATTTCGGGATGAGCCGGGTCCTTCTCCAGCTTCTCGCGCAAATAGCGAATATGTACCATCAGCGTCTTGTCCCCTTCCAGATAAGCCTCGCCCCATACACCCTCATAAATTTGCTCCTTCGTCATAATCTGCCCCAAATGGCGCAGCAGGTAAGAGAAGATTTGAAACTGCTTGCCTGTCAAAAGGATTTCCTCGCCCGTTTCCCGATTTTCAATGCGGTTCTCCTGTTCAAAAACAAGCCAATGCTTAACCGCCAGCGGCTCAGCCGCAACGCTCGCAAAGCGGCGCAGCAGTACCTCGACCCTTGCCGTCAGCTCATCAGGATGAAACGGCTTCGTCAAATAATCATCAGCAAACTGCAGGCCTTGCAGCTTATCATCAATTGCCGTCCGCGCCGATAGCATTAGAATCGGCATGCTCGGCTCTGCCTTTTTCAACCGCTGCCCAATCGTAAAACCATCTAGTCCCGGCAGCATCACATCCAAAATCGCCAGTGAGCAGCCCGCCGCCTCCTCCAGCGCCCGTTCGCCGCTCAGCAGCCACTGCACCTCGTAGCCCCGCTCCTGCAAATGCGCATAAACGAACTGCCCAATTTCCTTGTCATCCTCAATATATAAAAGCTTTACACTCAACGCGCTTTCCCCTCCCCAGCTACAGCAAAGGTTATCAAGCTGCAATACTTTGAAAATAATACGCAGCAGCCTCAAACTCTATTTTTCTTCCTTCAATACAGGAGCAAAGCGATGCTTCGTTAATTGTTCAAAGCCATAAGCCAGCTTTATTAGGGTTGACTCGCTGAAGGCGGCCCCCACAAAAGTGATGCCTTGCGGTCCATTGGTTACATATCCGCCGCTTGCGACAACCCCCTTCTCCGCGTATCCGCCAGGTACGGTAATAACCGGATAACCCGCTCTTGCAGCGAGATCGTCACCCCCCTCGTTGCCAAGGAACAGCAGCGCGTCCAGTTGATGCTCTGCAAGTGCATGGTCGATTCCTAGCTTACCCGCCATTTCTTTATTCCTCGCTAGGCTTTCCAAATAAGCCGGCTCCGTTAAGGTCCCGCTCGTCTCTTCCGAAGAAATGAGAGTATCTTGGCCATATTTTAACGCTTGCTCAGCGTTTGCCGCATTAAAAGCAATGACCTCCTGCAAGGAATGAACAGGGACATGCGCAGCAAGCTTGCCCAAATAATCATTCAAGCCCTGCTTCAATTCGTAGCGGATGACATTGCCATCCCACTGTTCCTGTTCACATGGCAGCTCTACAGGATCAACAATCGTTACTCCCGCCTCTCTTAGAATGACAATTGCAGCCTCTACTATCTCAAGCCGATCAGTATCTAAGCCCTGGTAATAAAATCTGGGAATGCCGATTCTCGCTTTTTTTAAATAGGAAGCGTCCAGAAAAGGGAGATAGTCATTTATAAAGCTCGTCTCTTGCTGTCCGTCCGCACCCGTCATTGCCCCCAACAGCAGTGCTGCATCAGCAACGGTTCTCGTCAAAGGACCCGCTGTATCTTGTGAATGAGAGATGGGGATAATGCCAGCGCGGCTAACGAGACCAATAGTTGGCTTCAGTCCGACAAGGCCATTTTGGCTGGCAGGGCTAATGATCGAGCCTGTCGTCTCCGTTCCAATAGCTGCCGCTGCTAAATTAATTGCGGTAGCTGCCGCTGAACCAGAACTGGAGCCACCAATGAACAATTCCCCTGGGCCATATGGGTTGAGCGTGAGACCGCCTCTAGAGCTGTATCCCGCCCATATTTGACCCGACATGCACCCTGCCCATTCGGTCATATTTGTTTTACCAAGCAGTACCGCACCCGCTTCACGCAAGCGGGCAGCTACGAACGAATCCGCTTCGGCAATGGAATCCGCTAATGCTATGGAGCCTGCGCTTGTATGCATGGCGTCATGCGTATCTATATTATCCTTTAACAAAATAGGGATTCCATGCAGCAGTCCCCTGCTCCCACGCTCCTCGCGTTCCTTATCCAACTGCTTCGCGATGGCTATGGCCTCTGGATTTAGTTCAAGTACCGCATTGATGATCGGGTTATAACGTTCGATTCTTTCTAAATATATTAGCGTCAGTTTTTCAGAGCTAAGTACGCCCTCCTCCATCGCTTTGTGCATAGAGGCTATATCAGCTTCCACAACCCATTCCTCAAACTTAATCCACATAAATCCAACCCCTTGATCGTTTGTATGTATATGGCTTCCATATTACCTTGTTCTTAGGGATTGTAAAGAAGTTTAGCCAAACTAAACTGATTCGTTATTCTTACTTTAAATCGCAACAAAGAACCAAAGCCGCCTATGGCTCTGGTTCTTTATTTTTCCGCTGAATGCGGATACATCCTTGCTTTTTGCAAAAAACGCCTCTATTGCTCTAACTCTTTATCCCATTATATATGTGCGCTTACCAGCCGAAATCAAGCGTCTTGCCCGTCTCCGCCAATGTCTTAATATTACTGAGAATCATCCACCAGCTTGTCTTCGTATTTTCATATGACGGGTGGTCAGCTGGCCACTTATCATTCACCAGCGTCAGCTTGGTGCAGCCGCCGACCTTCTCAAGTGACAGCGTAAGCCGTGTCTCGAGCTCCGCATGATTTTCACGATATGAGGGCCCCGGGTGCTCCGTACAGCTGAATAGCTCATTTGGCTTATATTCCAGTACCGTTCCGTAAACATGCACAACCTCTTCGCCCTTCTCATTTGGCCCAATGTATTCATAATGGGCACCTGGCTCAAACGTCGAATGCAGCGTGCTGCCAAAAAAGATTTTGCGCGTGTTTTCCGGCTTCATGAACGCATTCCAAACGTCCTCCGGTTCGGCATTCACATAAAAATCATATCTCAAATCCATACCTACACTCCTCCGCAATCGTGAATGGGCTGACCTTATACTTAAAATATAGGAAAGGATATGATTTTTCCATCCTCTCTCTATATTTCTCGGAATGAAACGCGCCGCGCCGAGAGAGGTCGGCGAAAGCCGTTTCACCTTATCTTGCTAGTAAGCTTAGCTGTGATAAAATTATTATAAGGTGCAAGCAGCAGCATGTATTGTAAAAACGCGACAACGACTATAACAATAAATTGCGGAGGAATTTATGATGAGCGCAAACATGCAAAGACCGAGCATGGGCCTTCTCCATTTGCAGGAGGGGGAGAAAAATTTTCAACTTACGCGTTATGCGCCTTCCGAGGATATTGCTTTTTTCGTCAAGCATTTCTGGATCGTCAGCTGGGACTTGACTGAGCAAAAACAATATTTGCAGGAGGTTGTGCCTAATCCATGCGTGAACCTTATCGTTCAGCAGGGAAGAAGCGGCATTTTCGGTGCGGCCAAGCAGAAGTATAGTTATCTTGTAGAAGGCAAAGGCTGCGTCTTCGGCGCAAAATTCCGCCCTGGCGGCTTCTATCCTTTTATGCAACAGCCGGTGTCCTCTCTAGCAGACCATCCGCTAGGCATTCATGATATTTTCGATATCGATGGGCCAGCGATGGAGAAGCTGCTGCTGGCACAGGAAGAAGAAGCCGCTATGGTCGAGCTCGCCGAGCGCTTCATTAAACCGAAGCTGCCTGCCCAGGATGAATCGGTCACGCTCATTAATCAAATGGTCGATTGGATTATAGCTCAGCGAGACGTTACGAAGGTCGACCAGCTATGCGAGGCTTTTCATATTAACAAAAGAACGCTGCAGCGTCTATTCGATCAATATGTTGGCGTTACGCCAAAATGGGTTATTCAGCTGTACCGGCTGCAAAATGCCGCTGAAACGCTGGAACGCAGCCCAAGCCATGACTGGACGCAGCTATCGCTAGAGCTTGGTTACCACGATCAATCACATTTTATTAAAGATTTTAAAGCTGTTGTCGGCGTCACTCCAGAACAATACGCCAGTGTCGACCATGGCATCAATCAAGTCGTTGCTGTTCCAGCACGAAGTTTAAAATAACATCTGGAGACTTATCGCCTTTCTCAAATCGCACATGCAGCGCCTTGGTCGCTTTTGCTTCCGTCCAATCGTTCGCTTCCGCGAGCAGTAAGCAGGCTTTAAAATATTTCTCGTAAAACGCGCTTTGCTGCTCGTGTGCTGCTTGAATCACTTCATTGCTAACGTGAGACCTTGTTAATTCCGGACTGCGTTCCGGGCTCGCTGCAGCGAGCGCCTGTTGCATCCCAGTCGCATCAAGGTCGACGCAATAGGCCGGCTTGCCCGGCTGCAGACGCCAAGACTCATCCAAACTGCCGGCATCGACAGGGTCGAACCCTACCTGATCAACCAGTTGGAAAACAATGGATTTGGCTGCGGAGTCGTCTCCGGCGACAGGCAGGGCCAGACGGCCCGGGGTTCCCGCCGGCACACCCCAAGTCAAGTTATACCATGGGGTCGCATTAAACGCCTTAATGACCGGGCGTTTAATTTGCTGCTCCACCCAACGGCTTTCGGGAAGGCCTTTTTCGATCTCATCAATTACGCCATCGTGATGCATAAATGGATAATAGTTGTTCGTATCGATAACGACTACGTTTGGAGTGGCCTTGTCCAGAAATCCGGATGGCAGGCTCGAAATCCGTTTTATCGGGATGGAGATAATCACGACCTCAGCACCTTCGGCAACGTCCTGAATGGTTGCCAGCTTCGCCCCTGTCTCTTGCGCTAAACTTTGCAGAGCTTGAGCATTGCCAGAGTTGGCGATGGCAACCTCATGCCCCCATTTCGTTATAGAAGTTCATTGGAAGAAAGAGAAGTTGACCACTGAACCTACGGAGGAGGGAAGACATGAAAACGGTGGAAACGAAGCGGTACCTCAAGGGGAAACAAACAAAAAAGAAAATATTTTCTGTTGCCAAAGAGCTCATTTTAGCCAAAGGCTACAATCAGGTTACAGTAGACGAAATCTGCGCGAAATGCGGCCTTTCCAAAGGTGCTTTTTACATTCATTACAAGTCGAAAGAGGCTATCGTCAAACAATTATACCGCGATGATATTAGCGAATATATAAATGAGCAATTCCAGCAGTATGCGAACGAACATCCTGCAGCTGCCCCGATAGACAAGCTTAAAGCTTTTGTTGTCATCGCATTAAGCTTTTCGTCGGTCGCAGGAGCAGAATTGACAAAGCTGGCGCATATCGTCAATTTGTCCTCCACATCGCCGGACAGCTCCTCTTATTTGGCGGACTGTTTGAAGCCAGAGCTGCTGTATGAAATTGTGGATGAGGGGCTGTCCCAATCGCTGTTCACTGGCGAATTGTCCCGGGAAGAAATCGCAAATTTTTTATACACCTATATCACGGGAGCTTTGATCACCTGGTGCCAATCCGACTCTGCCTACGATATCGTGAAAACGGAAGAGAAATCGGTGGAAGTGCTTGTAAAAGGCCTTCAATGACCGATATGCTTCAGGGAATCCCCCTCTCCAACTGGCTATGTCATAAAAACACCCCGAAAGTGATGCATCATCTGAAATTGCCCCCGTTCATGAAACAAGGATAAAACACCTCCAAGTTGTACGATTATTTTACAATAGCCGTATTTCCAACTTAAAGGCGCTTTATCCTAGAGTGAATTTTTCATACAAGCGCGTAAATCAGCCTACCGCTGCTCATTTTCAACAAATGCAATAAACCGCTTGGCAGCCGGAGAAATATGACGATCCTCCCTCCACTTTAAGCCTATTTCCCAATACCAGCCATCATCCGTAATCGGAATCCAAACAAGTTCGTTTAACATTAATCCCATCGTCTTAGGCAAGACAGATACACCGAGATTTGACTTAACAAAGCCGGCTACTGTGATTAAGTCCTCGGCTTCATACGCCGAATCAAGTACAAAACCAGTATGTTGGAAACGCGACATTATCGTCGCTTTTAAGCCGCAATTGTTTTTCAAACCGATGAATGGCTCGCCCGAAAGCTCTGCCAAACTCAAAGCTGAACGATTCGCTAAATGATGCTGAGAGGCTACAACAATATACAATGGGACCTTCTGGATCATCATCCATTTATGATTGTCTAAAGTAGATTCCTTCGATGTAATCATAAGATCCGAATGTCCTTGTTCCAAATGCTCATCTATATCTCCAAGATTCCCTTGTGTCAATTCAAATCGAACCTTGGGATAGTCTAATTGATAGCTTCGGACTAAATGGGGGATTAAGTCAACACCAAGGATATTGAGATAGGATAAAGTAATAACGCCCGTCTCCGGGCTAGACCATTCTTCGATTTCTTTTACGCCGCTTTCAATGTTCTGCAAGGCTTTGCCGATCCATTTGGAGAACATGGCGCCATTGCGGTTCAGCTTCACGTTTCGCCCATTACGCTCAAACAAGGGAGCCCCGATTTCGTTCTCAAGCTTTGCAATCGCATGACTTAGCGCTGGCTGGGTAATACCGAGTGTCTTTGAAGCCATCGTCATGTGTTCTAAGCGTGCTACCGTCATAAAGTACTCTAATTGTGTAAGCTCCATTATGTGACCTTCTTTATATTAATATTATTCATCAATTTCATTATTATAATAGATTGGACGTTATGGAAGAGTCAAGTGTACTATTATTCATTATAAGGAGGAATAGATATGGATAGCACATTTGAGTACTCGGCAACAGAATTTAAAGGCAAGAAGGTGCTTGTAACTGGCGGTACAAAAGGAATGGGGCAAGCTGTTGTGAAGAGGCTAGCAAGCAGTGGAGCCACTGTCTTGACAACAGCCCGTTCCGTATCTGCTGACATGCCCGCTTCGGTCAAATTTGTTCAAGCCGATATTGCTTCGCCTGAAGGAGTAGAGCAAGTGATTGCAGCAGTGAAAGAACAGCTTGGTAGTATTGATATTATTGTCCATTGTGTAGGCGGATCCTCTACTCCACCAGGAGGCGCACTTGTCCTTAGCGATGACGATTGGCTGCAGGCATTAAATTGGAATCTTCTGGCCGCAGTAAGGCTTGATCGCGGTTTAATTCCACTCATGTTGGAAAACAAATCAGGCGTTATTCTGCATTTCACCTCCATCCAAAGAAAATTGCCTCTTTACGAGACTACATTAGCTTATGCAGCAGCTAAAGCTGCTCTCGCTAATTACAGCAAGGGGCTGTCTAATGAATTTTCTCCCCGTGGTATTCGTATTAATTCATTGTCTCCTGGTTTTATTCAGACTGAGGCAGCAGATGCGTTAATTGAGAGGATGGCAACTGCAACAGGAAGCAGAGAAAGTGCGCTCCAGCAGCTTATGGATTCGCTTGGAGGCATTCCAATTGGCCGCCCTGGGTTTCCTGAAGAGGTTGCTGAGCTGGTTGCATTTTTGGTTTCTGATCGTGCAGCATCCATTACAGGAAGCGAATATGTCATTGATGGCGGAACCATTCCTACCATTTAATTACTCAAACAAACTAAGGGGGAGATACTATGGAAATCCTTCAAATTCCAACTGTAATTCGTGAATATATGGATGCATCGAATAAGCCCGATCCAGAAGCATTTATAAATTGTTTTTCAGAAGATGCCGTTGTTTTTGATGAAGGAAAAAAGCGGATTGGCAAAAAGGAGATTAAAAAATGGGCCGATCAATACCATTTTGGAGCAAATGTAACGTTAGAGCCTAGATCAATACAAGAGAATAAGGATGAGATTGTTGTAACAT
The DNA here is from genome assembly GCF_001422685.1 of Paenibacillus sp. Leaf72. Taxonomy (NCBI): domain Bacteria; kingdom Bacillati; phylum Bacillota; class Bacilli; order Caryophanales; family Paenibacillaceae; genus Paenibacillus; species Paenibacillus sp. Leaf72. Next base: position 1,969,252 of record NZ_LMLV01000001.1, read on the forward strand.
GCAAGTTGGAAGGAACTTACGACAAAACAGGGTTACCCGACCCATTATTGCTCGATTACCATTTCCGTATTGCAGATGTTAAAATTGCGAGTTTATCCATTTTTCTAAACGATCACAAAAAAGATTAGAGAAATCAATCGTACAAAGTTTAAAAGCAAAGAGACAGCCCCTGTGCTACCGGGAGCTGTCTCTTTGCTTTTATTACAAATGAAGCTTGAAAGCCGGCATTCGCTTATACTTTGAATCTGCTGATTTTATCCTGAAGCTCCTCAGCCATGCTGGACAATGATGCCGCCGAGGATGCAATTTCCTCCATCGAAGCAAGCTGCTCCTGTGTCGCTGCGGATACATTATGCGCGCCGCCCGAAGCTTCCTCCGCAATATGCGAAATTTGCTTCACGAAGCCGACAACCTCATCCGTGCTTGCCGCCATTTGCTCGGCACTAGCCGAAACCTCTTGGATTTCGCCAGCTACCTTGTTAACGGCATCCAAAATTTGTTCGAAGGCTTCTCCAGCATTCGTCACAACTGCGATACCTTGCGATACCTCTTGTTTGTTCATCGTTACAGCTTGGACTGCATTAATCGTGTCCTTCTGAATAACGCTGACCAATCCGGTAATTTGCATGGCCGAAGCGGACGATTGCTCTGCCAGCTTGCGGACCTCATCTGCTACGACCGCAAAACCGCGACCGTGATCGCCTGCCCTTGCCGCTTCAATCGCCGCATTCAGAGCAAGCAGATTAGTTTGCGTTGCAATGGCGGTAATCACATCGGTAATTTTGCCAATCTCATGCGAACGCTCGCCAAGTTCAGTGACCAAGTCAGCAAGCGAAGAAATCGAACGCTGAATGGAATCCATTTGTACGACGGCCTGCTGAATCGTCCGGTTGCCTTCTGATGATTGAGCCGCCGCATCGAGTGCCGATGTAGATACGCTTTGCGCACGCAGCGCGATCTGCTCGACACCTATCGACATTTCGTCGATCGCTTGAGAGGAGCGCTTCACCATATCAACCTGCTCGCTTGTTCCGACAGCCAGTTCCTCGACCGTCTCGGAAATTTGCTCCGAAGCCTTGCTGTTCTGCTCAGCGCTTGCCATCAGCTCCTCGGAGGAAGCGGCAACGAGCGAGGAGGTCATGGAGACCGAATTAATGACCTCACGCAAACTGTGGGTCATTGCATTAAAGGATTTAGCCAAATCGCCGATTTCATCGCGGTTTTTAATGACGATCGTCTCGCCGGTCAGGTCGCCTTGGGCAATTTGCTCCGCCGCTCTGCTTACTTTCTGTACAGACCTAGATACCATCTGCGAAATCAAGATAGCAATAGCAATCGCTAGCAGTACAGCGAAGATGACTACGGCTATAATGGTATTCGTGCTAGTCACAGCCAGATCAACTGACTCGTCTGCAGCGTTTTTCGATCCTTCTATTCCCAGATTGATCAATTTGGTAATATTGTCATTAGCCGTATACCAGAGCGGGTAAGCTGTCGTATGCAGCTCGCTCGCCCTTTCAAAGTTATTTTCCTTGCCATATGCGATAAACTCTGGCATTTTGGTCAAATAAAGATCCAAGCTTTTGCCGAATTCATCGAACAGCGCCTTCTCTTCTTCAGTTTGAACCATCGTTGCATATTGCTCGCGTTCGGTTTTAATCTTGTCGATAAGATCGTTCAAAGCACTGTTCAACTTGTTGACTTCATCTGTATCCGTCTCGACAATGATGTTCAGGGCAAGCCGCTCAATGTCAGACACTTCCCCGTTCATAATTCCAAGAAGGGATACGCTTGGCATCCACCTATCATTCATTTCCTTTGCTTTGTCGCCCATTCCGTTCATGGCAAACATCGCGATTAACCCTGTTGCAACAAGCAGTAACGCTACCGAAATAAAACCCGTTAGCAATTTAAAGCGAATGCTGAACCTCATAACTTCACTCCTCTGATGTGTGTCTTAAATATATCGACATTTTTATCATGGGAGTGAATATGCGTTCGACAATTTTCGGGATAATATTCCTTTCTTAGACAGGTAAGATACCATTGCCCAATAGTCACAAGGGCAAGCTGCTAGAACAGCATAAGATTCAGCTGTCTTACATCAGCCCTCAGCTCGGAAACGTTGTCCAAATAGGCTATAAGCACGCGTACAAGTGTCGGATTTCGCTGCTCTGCCCGAGCCTCCTGCCCAAGGAGCGAAACGACTTCCCGCAGTTCTGCGCGAACAGCCTCTGGCTTAGGCAGCTCGTCTATTTTCCCCGCCAGTGCTTGAAGAAACTGCACAGCCGTTTCCCGCCGTACCGGCTCATCGCTCGGGTTCAAATGGTTAAAATAGACGTTCGCGCCATCAATAATCGGCTTCGGCTGCTTGTCCGTCATATCGCTTACGATGGCGTCCATCCGGTCCACCAGAAAAGCGGCCAGCTCTGCCATCGGCACGGCTATGACCTTCTGAATGGCATAGGACAAATATTGCAGCAGCATGCCTCGAAAAATGGTAACGACATCCCATATGATAGCGTCGATTTGCTCGCCGTACGCTTCTGTCAGCAGCTCCCGATGCCACGATAGCATAGCCGCTTTTTTATTTTGCCATGCTGTCAAAAATTTATCATTCGCCGTTATCGGCAGCTCTTTAAAGTCGAGCATGAACAAATGGTTCTCCATCGTATAATACAGCTGGAATTCAATTTTCCGGCGAAACTTCTCCTTTGGCGCAAGCCCCTGCTGCGACTGCACACTGTCAAGCTCCGCTTCCTGCTCCAGCAAAGAACGGTAGCAAACGGTAAACACCTCGGTGAATAAATCTTCCTTGGAAGCAAAAAACTTATATATGCTCGCTTTCGCCATGCCGCAAGCTTCAGCAATATCCTGCATGGATGCAGCGCTGTAGCCCTTCTCCCGAAAAAGCGCCAAAGCAGCGTCTAAAATTTTTCCTTTTCGTAATTCCTCCATTTAGATGCCCTCCTCCCCCCTATCTTGACATGAGGAAAGGGCGAGGTCAACGTCTGGAGTTGACACCGAAACTATTTAGTTTTATATTGAACTCATAAGTTTTACTTTACTGGTAAAGGAGGTGCGCTGCCGCTTGTTTCTATTTAAATAGGAATAAAGCTGTGGCCTGCACATGCGCATAGCCGAAGGAATTGAAATGCTGGAATTGACTTTAAGCTTGGGAGACAATCATAGAGTATTTCATCCCACAGCGATATTAGGGCCGGACTTCTGGGTGCTGGTTGATACGGGCCTGCCAGGCTCTGCCGAAGCGATTCAGCGAATGGTCGTAGAGGCAGGATTTCCCGATGTACCGCCAAGCGCTATTATTCTTACTCATCAGGATCTGGATCATATCGGGGGCTTGCCAGGTTTTCTGTCCTCGAGTCGCAAGCTGCCCGTCGTTTACGCCCATCTTGGGGATCAGGCTGCGGTTGACGGGAAAGAGCCTCTGCTCAAAGCGTCTCCTGAAAGGCTGGCGCAGCTGCTTGAGACGATGCCCGAACAGCAGCGGACAGCGTTTGAGCACACTTTTATCCATCCAACCCGTCCGAACGTTAATTTGACGATTGCAGATGGCGATACGCTCGACTTCGGCGGCGGGCTTACCGTTATTCATACACCCGGCCATACGCCGGGACATCTCTCTCTGTATCATCAGCCGAGCAAGACGCTTCTCGCGGGGGATGCCATGGTGGTGATCGATGGCCAGCTATCCGGGCCAGTGCCTGCTGCCACCCCAAATATGGCGGAGGCTATCCGTTCCCTCAGCAAGCTTAAAGCGTTTGATATCGAGCAGGTGATTTGCTACCATGGCGGGCTGTTCCAAGGAGACGCAAACAAACGAATTGCTGAGCTGGCTGACCAGCTGTGATCCGTTTTGTAACGGCACTCGTGCTCGCTTTAGCCGGGGGCTATCTGTTCGCATCGCTTCATGTGCCGCTGCCTTGGCTGCTCGGTCCGATGGTATTCGCCTTTCTCGGTTCACGATTGCTGAGAAAGACATTCAAACCGCAATGGCCCAGCTCCATGCGCAATATAGCACTGCTTATTATTGGCTATTCAATCGGACTGTCCCTTACAGTCGACACGATGAAGGAAATGGGCCATCAGCTGCCGACTATGGTGCTTATGACGGTACTGCTGCTGCTATTTAGCGGGTTAATTGGCATCACGATTGCCAAGCTGTCTGGATTGCCGCTGCCGACCGTCCTAATGGGCTGCATTCCGGGCGGCTTGTCGCAAATGGTTATTTTAGCGGAGGATACGAAGGGCATTGATATTACGGTCGTCACCTTTTTGCAGGTATCGCGGCTGATGATGATTATTTTTTGTGTGCCGCTGCTCGTATTCAGCCCATTGTTCGGGGGCGTTCACGATGAGATCGTCGTTGCAGCAGCAGGCTCCGAGTGGACGCAGTGGGGCGCCTTATTCCCGGGCATTGTGCCGTTTGCCCTCGCTTGTGTGGCGGCGGCGCTGCTGGCAAAAAAGATCAAGATGCCTTCGTCCTATTTGCTCGGCCCGATGATCGCAACCGCACTGCTTCATAACTTTGGCTTAGACGCTCCTCTGCTGCCATCGACCTTGTTGAGTGCAGCACAGCTCATGATCGGCACCTATGTCGGACTGCTGCTGCGGCCGGAAAATTTGAAAAATAAAACACGCATCACCCTGCTCGCCATCCTAAGCGGAATCGTCCTCATTGCCGGAGCGTTCGGCATGAGCCTGCTGCTTGCCAAGCTGCATAATCTGTCGCCTGCCACTGCTTTTCTTAGCATGTCCCCTGGCGGCATGGACCAGATGGGCATTATCGCCAAGGAAATTCATGCGGATGTTGCCATCGTCAGCTGCTACCAGCTGTTTCGAACATGGTTCATCTACTTCGCCATCCCTCCCCTGCTGAGGCTTCTTTTCAAGCGTATCGGCAGTGGCAGCGGAACAGGATCGGCAGCCGGCTCAAATGGGCAGCAGCCGATGGAAAGTAAGTAAGCAAGGACAGCGGGCTTAAGCGAAGCCGCGCTGTCCTTTTTTATCCACCACTTATCGTCTTTCGTTAGCTTTCCCCTCCATTTTTGCAAGGAACGCCTCCTCAAGCTCATTCCAGTTTGGCGTCGCTATACGGGCTTGCTGCTTCCAAACGTCGAACGCTTTATGCAAATGGGCGATTTCCACGAATGAGCCATCTATCATTTTCGCAACGGGAAGACGATGATAAATGTTCAGAAAAAAGTAGACGAGCTGCCTTTTCCGGCGAAAATAATCAACCTGGCTTGCAGGTGTAATCGTATAGCCGATAGCCTCCATTACTTTAAAGCCTTCATCAACGGCTGCAATCATTTGCAGGAGCAGTTTTTTGTCCTTCGCTATCTGTTTAAATTGATTGTCTTGGACATAACTAACGGAGCTCAACACCAGAATAGGGACAATGTGGCTTTTAAGCCATGCATCTATATCCTCATGATAATCGATTTTATATTTGACATCAGCAAATGCTTTGTCGATTAAATCTTTAAAGGGAACAGGCCCGTTCAAGCTGCCAAGCACCATTTGACCGCCTCCACGCACGGAGATCATGCGCCCCTTTTCTCTGCGGCCGCCGCTTAGCTGGAAGCCGAAGGCAACCTTTTTGTCAGGCAAGCTATTCTCCAACAGCTCTTTCTCCGTCGTACTGGCCGTCGGATTATTGCCGACAAGCACGATATGGCTGCTTTTATTTTTCGCCAAAATCGGCAGCACCGCTGGGAAATCATTATATTTCATCACAACAAAAATCAGGTCATAGCTGTCATCCGCCGGGAGTGCTTGAATGACCTTCACTTTATCTACGGTCGTTTTACGCTGAAAATAATGGCGAATGACGAGCCCATCCTCGCTCAGCTCCTCCGCTCTGCTTCCTCTTGCAAGCACCGTGACGTCATTGCCTCCCTGCACTAACACATGGGCCAGATAGCTGCCTAAAACGCCCGCGCCATAAACTAATATTTTCATATTCCACCCCTTATCGATTTGAACATTTGTTGATTTATCGACATTCGTTCAATACAATGATAGTACCAACGACTTGGGATCGCTTCAATCGTTAAAAAAGTCCGATTCGTTGATTAATCAACAGATTTGGTGAAGTTGTTTATATCCACTTTTCAGGAGGATTCTATGGACAGACGGGTGCTCAAAACGCGGGATGCGATTATGAAAGCTTTTATTGCCCTTATGGCAGAGAAAAATTTCGAGCAAATTACGATTAATGAAATTGCAGACCGGGCTAATGTAAACCGGGGCACCGTATATTTGCATTATGTAGACAAATTCGATCTTCTCGATCAATGCATAGAGGTCCATTTAGTCCAATTGCAGCAAAAATGCTTGCCTAACGAGGAGGCAACCTCCTTTACGTCTAAAGAGCTGCTGCTTCGAACGCTTGTATTTTTAGAGGAGCATGCTTTCCTATATTCGACTCTGCTGACAAACAAGAGCATCCCCGCTTTTCGAAGCCGCATGATGGAGTTGATGTTTCAGCAGCTAGGTGAAAACATCGATAAGAGTGATATGAACAAAGACAGGAACCAAGAAGTACTGAAGCAGTTTTTAGTATCCGCTGCGGTCGGTGTTCTGGAGTGGTGGATTACCCGTTCCATGCCCTATCCAGCCAAAGAGATGGCCGAAGAGTTATGGGCGCTGCTTGAGCGCAATCAGATGGTGCCGCAGGATGTGGAATCGAAATAAGCCAGGGCAGTTCCTCCTTGTAGAGGTACTGCCTTATTTTCGTTGCTGATCTGCAACGGATTTATTAACGAGCAAACCGACGAATAGCTGCTTAAATTTTCAACAGACAAGCAAGTTAGCTGAAATTTGAACATACAAATGTTTTAATACTCCAGCCAAGAGAACCATTTGTTGGACAAAATTGAAAGCAAAGAGAAGTGTTAGGCTAGCTGGATGAAGGAGGCCGTGCATGAACAGCAATCCGCAAATTCGAAAATGGTACCCCTTTGTCGGGCCGCATGATCCGTGCGAGCCGATGATTGTGCGGACGTATGTCGTTCCGCCGAACCAGTACATTCCTTTTCAGCCGATGAACCTTCCGCAATTTTCGCTAGAAGAGGCGCTGCGGCTTGGAACGCTATGGCCTGCCTTATACAGCCCGTACGCATCCAAATGTGGAGGGGGGAGCTATTAGCCATGAGTGAGCAGCCAATGGTGTGCGATGAAGCCTATTATGCCAAGCTTTTGGAGCTGCAGCAGTTGGGTTTTGGCCTGCTTGAGCTGAACCTCTATCTCGACACCCATCCGCATGACCATCATGCCCTGCAGCAATTCAATTATTTGGCCCAGCAACGCATGCAATGCGCCCAGCAGTTCGAAATGAAGTATGGTCCGCTGATGAACTATGGACACAGCTTCTCGGGTTACCCTTTCCAATGGCCGAATACGCCTTGGCCGTGGCAGGTGTAGCAGGCCTGACAGACAGTCAACATGAAGTACAGCGGGCTGCCGCTGCTGATGACATCTGGGTAGCGGTCTAAAAAAGCGGCAGCTTAGCATGTTGGAGGTGACAACGGCATGTGGGTTTATGAGAAAAAGCTCCAGTACCCCGTTCGGGTTAGCAAATGCGATCCTCGAATGGCGCGTTATCTCGCCGAACAATACGGCGGCGCGGATGGTGAACTGGCGGCGGCACTTCGTTATCTGAATCAACGCTATACGATTCCGAGCAAGGTCATTGGCTTGCTAACGGATATTGGCACAGAGGAATTTGCGCATTTAGAAATGATTGCTACGATGATCTATAAACTAACCAAGGATGCGACTCCTCAGCAGCTTGAAGAGGCTGGGCTGGGGCCGCATTATGCGAGCCATGACAGCGCGCTATTTTACAACAATGCCTCGGGCGTTCCTTTCACCGCCGCCTACATACAGGCCAAGGGAGATCCGCTTGCGGATTTATACGAGGATATTGCGGCTGAGGAGAAGGCGCGAGCGACCTATCAGTGGCTGATCGATATGACCGACGACGTCGATTTGCAGGACAGTCTGAAGTTTTTGCGCGAGCGGGAAATTGTCCATGCGCTGCGCTTCAAGGAAGCGGTCGAAATTATTAAGGAGGATCGGGATCAGAAGAAGGTTTATTGAGGAAGGGACAAAAAAAGGAGTAAAGCAGCCACCTGTGTGGGATGCTTTACTCCTCTGATTATTGCTGTGGGTAATCGCTTAAACATCAATGTTCTTAATGATTTTTGCAGGATTGCCTCCCACGACAGCATTGGCAGGTACATCCTTGGTTACTACCGCTCCAGAAGCGATGACGACGTTATCCCCAATCGTAACCCCCGGATTGATGACCGCTCTTCCTCCTATCCAGACATTGTTGCCGATGGTTACCGGCTTGCCAAATTCGGCGCCGGTGATTCGTTCAAACGGATTCAATGGATGAGTAGCTGTATAGATATGTACGCCTGGTGCTATAAAACAATTTTCCCCGATACGAACCTCGCATACATCCAGAATTACACAGTCAAAATTAACATAAAAATGGTTGCCTACATGAATGTTGTAGCCATAGTCGCAACGAAACGTCGGTTCGATATAGAGATGTTCCCCTGTTGAGCCAAAGAGCTGTTTGAGCAAATCAACCCGTTTGCCATAATCCGTCTCTATCGTTTGATTCAATAAACGGGTCAATTTCCTGGCATTTTCCCGGTCTTTCGTTAATTGCGGGTCCGAAGCCAGATATAGTTCTCCAGCTAGCATTTTTTCTTTCTCGGTTCTAATCGTCACGCTCGTTCACCCTTTCATATTGCATGAACTTATCTTAACAGCTGCACGAATTAAATAGTATGGTCCGTCCATTAAAAAGGCTACCACAGTGCTATTTTCTCTTTAAAAGCGCGCTCGACCAACCAGACTGGCACCATGAGCTGCATGGAGTCGCCAATATAAGCGCCTATTGGGTCAGCAGTGGGCTTTCCGTTCACAACCGCCTCATTTCCCCAGCTGCGAACGACCAAAGTCGTATCATCCCGGGAGAAAATCGCCTCGCTCTTCTGCTCGTTCCACTCAAGAGAGGCTCCGATCCGCTCGGCCATTTCCTGTGCAGGTATCCTCGTTGCATTGTAGGCTTCCACATCCGCTGCGGATGCGACAGCATTTAAGGCATCACCCGGAATCTCAAATACAGCGAAGCCGCCTGTCTCCGGAAGCGGAAAGCGGAAAACGAGGCTCCCCAGCACAAGTGATGCGGATTCCCGAAGAGCCGCCACCGAATGATACATATGATCTAAATCGTTTGCTTCCATCGCCCGTTCCAGAGTAACTGCTAAATCGAAGGGCAGTTTTGTAGTTCCGTAATGCGGCACTTCCCCGCGAATCGACGCAAAATCATATTCACTGACCTTACAGCAGGAAAAATCGATACTCGCGTGGCGAGCGTAATCAGGCTGTATGGGACGCAGTAGTGCCTCCGCTTCATTCATCGCCTGTGTTTTCCAAAAAGTGGTCGCATAGTCGTCCGTTAATCCGAGCTCCCGTTCCTTACTATGGTAGATATAAAACTGGAGCGATGGATCGGATTTTGGCTGTACAGTCGCTACTAGCGGTTCTATGTTATCCCATAAATAACGAACGTTCACAATCGTCATGTCTTCGGCATAGGTCTCCGCCAAATAATGCTCCGCCCGCTGCTCGAATCGAAACTTTTGGTAAAAGCCGTATTGAAACTCCGCGTAAAGCAGAATAGGGATGAGAATCGCAGCAACGATTCCCACCACCACGATTTTTCCGGCATTTAGCTTCATGGATGCGCTCCTTTTGCTTTGCTTATTCCCAAGTCGTTACTAGGAAGTACAATAACTAGACGTTCCAATTCCATTCTTTGTTGCCATAAATGGGTATCCGTCAATAATTCGAACTAACTACTATAAAGAAAAAGCAAGATATAGATTCAAACTTTAAAAAAAACAAAAAAAATCATTTCAATGCATCCCTACTTCGATTACAATATGAACTGTCTTCATATTATTGAACTGGGGTGTTTGATGTGGATAAATACAAGTTTAGTCCTGCACATAATAATATGATTGTTGATGCTATTGTTGAAGGTTATCGTGACTATGTTGATCATCGGAAAGACAGAAAATCAAAAATGAAAATCAGCTCTGCGTTTTCTTGGACTAAGGGTAATTTTATTGAGAGCAAACTCGCTGAAGAGTGCATCGCTCATGGATTTACATACAAGAAAGCAAAGGCTGGATTAACATGGGACTACCTCCAATTCATGAATGGAGATTCCAAAATTCTTTTTCTTATTAAAAATGCCGCTTATTTCAATGAAGATTGCTTTTCACAAGCTACGCTCCCGGATGAGAGCGAAAGCAATGGGTCTCTTCGCACCTATCTTCACGAACTCTCAAAAATAAATAAAGATTTAGCATTTTCCTCATCAGAACAATCGCTAAAAAGAGGAAAACGAACAGAGCGAGTCGAACAACTTTCCTTATTTATTTTAGAAAGTAAAGTCAAAGCTGACCTGGATCATTTCAAATCTTCTTACAACGAATTCCACATACTCACCTATTCTATTGATGAAGCGTATCAAATTTCTGAGGTTTTGCACTACCTTCCTAATCCAAATGATAACATCGCATACCTTGTCGAGGATCTGTCCGATTTCATCTCAGGAGCTACACTATCTGATGAGGACCGAGAAGTAGTAGCACCTGAATTAAATGATGATCGTATGGACCCAGCAGCATTTGATATTGGTATTATTGAAAAAGATAAAAAACAAGATATATAAAATGGCATTATGTTAAATAAATTAGGAGGCAGCAGGCATGTTTATTGGTAAGAACCTAACCAATTTACGAATCATGCACGGATATTCGCGTAAAGAGCTCTCCGACAAGTTAGGCGTAACCGAACAAGCAGTCTGGCAATACGAGAATGCTTATACATCTCCTAAAATGCAAATCGTAAATGAGTTAAAACAGATTTTTCAAGTGAAAAGTAAATATTTCTATATAGAAGATATGCTTGAAAAGAATATCACTTCAGCCAATATCGACTTAACGAATATTGCTTATCGCTCAAAAGTGCTGAATGTCATCTCAAAAACACAAGCAGAGGCTAAGCATGTTGAATTTTTGAATGTATTTGTCAACTATCTTACAACTAAAATTAGTTATCCCACCCTTAAAATGATTAAATTACGCGATGAAGTTATAGCGTATTTAAATCATACAGAGGACGATAGATCTGTTCAAATCAACCATGTTGCTCTCTTGGCACGACAAAGACTTGAGCTATCAAAAACGAATAATGATGATCTTATGTTCTTAATTGAAAAAAGCGGTGTTTTCGTGTTTGAAAAGGCTATTGGTGAAGAAATTGATGCCTATAGCCTTTGGACTCTGGAGGATAGGCCATATATTATACTTGGCAATATGAAGCGTTCCGCCGTTCGTAGGAACTTTGATATCGCTCATGAATTAGGTCATTTATTACTTCATTATCGTATGGAGTTTACGAACTTAGAACGAAAAGAACACAAACTTATTGAGAATGAAGCAAATATGTTTGCTGGCGCTTTATTATTGCCTGAAGACGAATTCACCACCGATATGCAGGACGTGTCCCATCTTACCAATCCAGATGATTATTTGGATTTAAAAAAGAAATGGAAAACATCGTTGCAGGTGTTGGGGTATAGAGCAGCTAATCTTGGAATCCTTCAGCCAAAGGATCATCGTAACTTCTATGCAGCCATGCATCGGAAAGGTTATTTGGAGTTTGAACCCCTTGATAACGTAATTCCAATTCAGAAACCAATGAAAATCAAAACCATCATTGATTTCGTTTCAAAAAAAGGAGTTATTGACATTGGTCAAATGATTGAGAATGATTGGAAAGCCGAAATTCCCTTTTTCCATCAGCTGACAGGAATTGATTCAAGTTTTTTCAACAAATATTTGACTCGAAGCTTGGATTTTGAACTCCGTGATATTTCTGAAATATCTAAGCATACTTCTTAAGTAAAATTATTATACAAAAGGATTTATATATTGTTGAAGGTGCAAGTTACTACGATCTCTACGACAGACCAGAACCGGTTAAACAAGCTGTTGAAAAATGGGGAGCTTTCTATAAAGCTAATCTTTAAGTGATTATTTTAATCGCAGAACACAAAAGTAAAAAAGCAAAAAAAACACATTGTCGAAGTCGCAGACAATGTGTTTTTTTGCTTTCTACTGAAATAAGGTGGAAGATACGTTCCACCAAGCTTTATGAACCTATACCTTTACAAACTAAAAAGGCGAATCATTTTAGGCTTTTCATGGGTTTGCAACCCTCACTACAATTTAAGCGTCTTATAGATATTATTAGTGAGGGTTAGGTGGTGAGCACATTGAAATATATATTCTCTTTCTTGATTTTCCTTTTTGTAGTCACTGGTTGCAGTAGTAACGACGGAGGCTCTAACCATTCAAAAAAATCGAAAAACTCACTTCTTACACTTGAAGCTTTCGTTGTTGCAAAACATGATTTGGAAGGACGCAAGAAAATTCTGCTTGCATTAGATATAGAAAATACTGAGTTGCAGTCCAAATTAGAAACAATAGTTGATCAAAATGCCGAGGACATTCTAAGGGCTAATAAATTCGATTTACACTGGCTGGATGTAAGAAACATTTCCGCAGAAGAATTTGATTTTGACGCTATGAAAATCGGTTCGAAAATTCGTTTTGTTGCCGAAAATGAACAGCTGGATACCCATCCCCCAACTTCAATTGCCAAAGCAGTAAATATAATGAACTAGAGCGTGTATGCAAACGCAAGCGAGCTGGTTTCCGATAAAAACCAGCGTTCAAACGTCTTCCCTCTACTGCCGGGAATAGCACAACTTATAAATATGAAAAATGTGAACCTACGAACCAAAAGTCTGCTTCATGCTCTTCGTTTCTGGGGTTTGCTCCCTGCACAAAGACATATAGACAGACTTGGCGGACACAGAAACCGCTATTTTAATCGAATCATGGGCTACGACAGAGGCTGCGGACTCAGGGGCCGCTAATGCGCTGCACATCGTCATTTTGAGAGGATTATTAAGACAATAGCGGATCTCCTGTCCGCTTAATGCCCGAAAGGGAATCAAAAGCCAGAATAACGGAGACTCAGTCCGCCAAAAAAGGAATTCGCTTCCAAAACTGCGTGTTCTCAGCCACAGTGCTCACTGCAACTGTGCTCTCAGCAACAATTGCATGCTGTGGTTCCTTAAGCCTTGAATGGTCCGAAGAGATTTGCCTCGAATAATCACTTAACAAGGAGCAGCAGAAGGGCTCCCGTTTGCATACACACCCTAGAGCAAAAGAAAAAGGCCGGAGGTTCACCTCCGGCCATAAGGAAAAGCTTATTTGTTTAAGTGTTTAGCGGTGTTACTTGATTACAACATACTCCAGGTTCACAAGTTTAGCATAAGTCACGATTTGGTCTGTCGTCAGGTTCAAGGAAACGACCGTATGATGGCCGCCGCCATTCTCAATCCAAGCTTTTACGCCATCCTGGAAGTTCGGCTTCACCGTCCACAGCACACGAGCTACAGGGAGCTTAGGAGCTGGAACCGTTGGCTCGAATGCGGAAACCTCGTTGATTAACAGCTTGTAATGGGTGCCGAAATCCGCCATGGAGACGACGACGCCTTCGCCAGCTTTGCCGTCGAATATGAGACGCGCTGGATCCTCGCGATCGCCAATACCCAATGGGGAAACGATGATTGTTGGTTTGTTGCTGGCCAAGGTCGGATCTACTTCGAGCATATGAGATTGCAGAATGGCTTCTTGCCCAGCTGCCATCTCATATGTGTAATCCTCCATAAAGCCTGTATTTTGGTTATGACTCATCACTTTCAGCAAGCGATCAAGCGCAGCCGTCTTCCAGTCGCCTTCACCGGCAAAGCCGTAGCCTTGTGCCATCAGGCGTTGGACAGCCAGACCCGGAAGCTGCTTCATCCCATGCAAATCCTCGAAGTTCGTAGTGAAGGCATTGTAGCCCTTCTCTTCAAAGAAACGTTTCATCGCGATTTCATAGCTCGCTTGTACTCTTACGCTAGCTTCCCAAGACTCTTTGCTGCTCGTGCCATAATCAAATGTATATAGCTCTGCATAAAGCCCCATCAGATCGTCGATTTCTTGCTCCGTAACGGCATTTACGAATTGTACGAGGTCGCCGATGCCGTAATAATCTACCGTCCAACCGAATTGAATTTGAGCTTCAACTTTATCTCCATCCGTAACGCCGACGTTGCGCATATTGTCGCCAAAACGAGCAACCTTGATGTTAAAGCTTTCGTTATAGGCAACTGCTACGTCCATCCAGTCGGCAATTTGCTGATGCACTTCCGGACGCTCCCAGTAGCCTACGACGATTTTATTTTGCTTCTTCAGACGGGCATTGATGAAGCCGTATTCGCGGTCACCATGAGCGGCCTGGTTCAGGTTCATGAAGTCCATATCGATCGTGGCCCAAGGAATGCTTTCGTTGTATTGAGTTGCCAAGTGAAGCAGCGGCTTCTGCAGCAATTTCGTGCCGCGAATCCACATTTTCGCAGGCGAGAACGTATGCATCCACGTAATGACGCCCGCCACTTCGTCGCGATAGTTGACTTCTTTCATAATGCTTGTGATTTTATCTGCGCTGACAGCCAGATCCTGCAATACAACCGGGTAAGGCAACACACCGCTTGCATTCAAGGCATCCGTCATCGTCTGAGCATGTGCTTTCACTTCAGCCAATGCTTCTTCCCCATACAGGTTTTGAGAACCTACGACAAACCAAAACTCTTTAGCTAATGTTACTGACATACCGATCATCCTCTTTTCTAATTTTAGTCGTGGAAAAAATGATTATTTCTGCCCGTAATAAGCGTCTTTCCCATGTTTGCGCAAATAATGTTTGTCCAAAATGCCTTGCGGCAGTTCTTTGGCAAAATGATTCAATTGCCGTGCATACAAGTTCATTTTGCAAACTTCCTCCAGCACGACGCTGTTCACGACTGCCGATTTTGCATCCTTGCCCCACGTAAACGGTGCGTGACCATGGAGAAGGACAGCCGGTATCGCCATGACATCCAGCCCGCGCTGCTCGAAAGTTTCAATGATGACACGTCCCGTTTCGGCCTCATAACCCCGGTCAATCTCCCCTTGATTCAGGAAACGGGCACAAGGCACAGCTCCATAAAAGGTATCCGCATGCGTCGTTCCCATGACTGGCACATCAAGTCCTGCTTGTGCCCAGATCGTTGCCCAAGTGGAGTGGGTATGCACGATGCCGCCGATCTCTGAGTAATGTTTATACAATACGGCATGAGTCGCGGTATCAGAGGAAGGTCTTAGCTCTCCCTCAACCACATTGCCATCGAGATCGACAACGACCATATCGCTCGCCTTCATCTTGTCATAACTGACACCGCTTGGTTTGATGACGAAGAGTCCGCTTTCCCGATCAATGGCGCTTACATTGCCCCATGTGAATTTTACGAGTCCATGCTTCGGCAATTCCAAATTCGCCTCATATACCTCTTCCTTCAGCTGTTCTAACATCGCTAGTCCCTCCCGTTCTCTATCAGATGGTCTACAGCAGCCTGCTCAATGGCCAGCCCATTCCGGTAGCGCTCCATAAATAATTCAAAACCCAACACATCGGATGGGTCTGGAGAAATTTCCTGCCCTTCCACATCTTTAAAGACCTTGTGTTCAAGGAAGTCGTCCAGGCTTTCCTGCTGATCCTTGTTGATCAAATAAGAAGCAAGAAGCGCCATTCCCCACGCCCCGCCTTCGCCGGCTGTAGACATGACGGAAATCGGAACGTTCATCGCCGCGGCTACCATTTTTTGTCCGACGACAGGGGTTTTAAATAAACCGCCGTGAGCCAAAATGCTGTCAATGGCGACTTGCTCGTTTTCAGTCAAAATGTCCATGCCAAGCTTGAGTGCTCCGAAAGCCGTGAACAGATGGGTGCGCATGAAATTAGCCAGAGTGAAGCTGCTCTCCGGCGAGCGCACGAATAGCGGACGGCCTTTTTCAATACCGGTAATGTTTTCGCCGGAGTAATAACCGTAGCTCAGCAAACCGCCGCCATCCGGGTCGGCCTCCAAAGCTTTATTAAACATGACGCTGAACAATTTTGCATTATCCGCTTCGTAGCCCATGGCTGCAGAAAATTCGCGGAACAATCCCATCCATGCGTTGATATCGCTGGAGCAGTTGTTGGCATGCACCATGCCAACCGGACTCCCGTCTGGCGTCGTGACCATGTCGATTTCCGGATAGACCTTGGATAATTCCTTCTCCAGCACAATCATCGCAAAAACGGAGGTGCCTACAGAGATGTTCCCCGTACGCTTTCTCACGCTATTCGTGGCAACCATGCCTGTCCCGGCATCACCTTCCGGAGGACAAAGCGAAATGCCTGGCTGCAGATCCAGTGACGGGTCCAAAATGCGGGCTCCCGCCTCCGTTAATTCCCCAGCTTGCTCGCCTGAAAGGAGGACTTTGGGAAGAAGATCCTCAAGCTTCCAAGGATAACCGCCCGCAGAGATCAGTTCATCGAATTGCTTAACCATCAATGGATGGTAATTATGAGTCGATTCGTCAATAGGAAAAATACCAGAGGCATCCCCGATACCAATCGCTTTATTGCCAGTTAGCAGCCAGTGAATGTAACCGGCCAAAGTCGTCACAAAATCAATACGAGGCACATGCTCCTCTTTGTTTAAAATCGCTTGATACAAATGGGCGATGCTCCAGCGCTCAGGAATATTGAATTGGAACTTGTTCGTCAGTTCCCTTGCTGCCTCGCTGGTTGTTGCATTGCGCCAAGTCCGGAACGGTACGAGCAATTCACCCGTGCTGTCGAACGCCATATAGCCGTGCATCATTGCGGAAAATCCGATCGAGCCCACGGTCTTAAGGGTGACCTCGTATTTGCGTTCCACTTCTTGCTTCATTTCGCGATAAGCCGTTTGGAGGCCGATGAGAATATCCTCTTGGCTGTATGTCCAAAATCCGTCTTTCAATTGGTTTTCCCATTCATAGCTTCCTGATGCGATGGTCTCAAAACGATGATCGATCAATACCGCTTTAATCCGCGTAGATCCAAATTCGATCCCCAGCGAAGTTTCTCCCTTAGTTATCGCTTCTTTCAACTCTACATGATTCATGATCACGCATGTCCCCTCTCTGTTCGCGGTTTTTAAACCTGAAGGATGGAAAATAAAGTGAATGTGACACCTCATAATAACGGGTCTATGTTGTTTCGTATAATAGCTGCTCCTAATTAAACGGTTCACCTCTTAAAGAGAGGCGTATCGATTTAATCAAAAGAAGGCGCTTTCCATTAGTGACAGCCTTAGTATATTTTTTGTACGTACATTTGTCAATACAAACAAATAGTTATACTTACAACGGCACGCTCTCCTCTTAATCCTTGGAGTTAGCTTCTTCTTTTCAGACAATTCCCCATGTAAAATCCCAGTAAAAAGCATGGAATTACCTCATTTTTTTCATGAAAAATGGTACTGCATTTTCATTCACTGCAAATCATGTTAGAATGTGTACGTACAACTTTCTGAACAACGATGAAAGAAGTGGATTGCGTGAAGCCAAAGTATCAGATCATCATTGATGATATAAAAAGCAATATCCTGTCAGGAACGTACAAAGCAGGAGAGCAAATTTCTACAGAATCTGCTTTGCAGAGCAGTTATAATGTTAGCCGCCAGACGGTTCGGAAGGCCATTTTAGAGCTGTCCAATGAAGGGTTCCTAAGAAGCGAAAAAGGATCTGGGACGTATGTCAGCAGCCAATACCGCTCCAGATCGGGCGGGAATGCCGCCAAAAAAACGATAGGCGTCATTACGACCTATATCTCGGATTACATTTTCCCCTCTATTATCCGTGGTATAGAAGGCCGATTGAATGAAGACAACTATTCGTTACTGTTAGCCAGTACAAATAATGATATTATGCAGGAAAAAAAGGCGCTGGAAATGATGCTGTCCTATGGCGTGGACGGTCTCATTATTGAGCCGACCAAAAGCAATTTATACAACCCCAATATTGCTTATTACCTGTCTTTCAAGGAGCAGGAAGTTCCGTTCACCATGATTAACGCCTTCTATGAAGAGCTGGAGGTCCCTTTCTTCTGTTTGGATGACGTGCAGTCCAGCTATCTCGCAACCCGGGAACTGATTGCTAAAGGTCATTCCCAGATTGGCATTATCGCGAAAATGGATGATCTGCAAGGGAAATATCGCATGAAGGGATATATCAAGGCACTTGGGGAAGCCAAACTGCGGTTTCACCCCGAGCAAGTGCTTTCCTTCGACACGGCGACGAAGCCGAACCTCTCCACGAGCTTGGAGGAGTTCCTAAACGACAACAGGGATGTTCTGACTGCGCTTGTTTGCTACAACGACGAGGTAGGGCTGGAAGTTGTGCATGCCTGCAGAAAACTGGGGATATCCATTCCAGATGAACTATCCATCATTGGCCAGGACAATTCGTATATCGCCAAAAATGCGAATATTAAACTGACGACTCTGACGCACCCCCAAGAACAAATGGGACGGGACGCAGCGGACTGGGTCATTAAAAATTTACAAGGAAAAAAAGACCTGCCTACCAACACCTACTACCAACCCGTGTTAGTTGAAGGTGAAACCGTAAAAGAGATTGAAGTGGAGTAATTTTTTGTGATTAGGTTCGACTTAAAGGTTTCGGATCTGTCGGCGAAAAAGAAAAAAGGAGCCGCCGCGGCAAGCTCCTTCGTTGTGCTTATATTGCTGCCGGAAGCACCTCAGGCATCACGTTGTTCATTTTTAGACATCCGTTGGTCCTGCTCATAAATGCTGATGTCTAAATCTAGAACGGCCTACACACGTTTCATCCCCGAATATCGACCATTCAACTATTTCCTCATTTTTCTATCCAGCGTTCATTACCTGATCTATAAATGCCCTTAACTTGCCGCTTCGTGCTTCGAGAGACGTTTCAGCAATTCCTGCAGAGCTGGCATCTGATGGCCGCGACGCTGCCCTTCGGCAAGGGAGCTACGCATCGATTCAACGTCCTGAGCACGAACCTTGCCGCCATGATGGAAGCGGTTGAATGCCTGATAATCTAGCGGCAGCATGTCCCGCTCCATTTTAATGTGCACGTTTGCCGTCATGCGCGGCCCCATAACCAAGGCCATTAATTTGCCCAACAATCCATGCTGCGGCAGTGCCGCTATTTCGCCTTGTGCACGGATGGCAAGCCGCCAAAGCTCCTTGTTCGCCGAAACCGTCGAAAAATCAGACCAGCCCGCAATGTCACACGCTGCATATACAGGAAAGCCAATACTGGAATAAATGTTAAACATCGATGGGCTTACTTGACCACAGCGCGAAATCTTACTGCGGTTGTAAAGCTCAATGAATTGCTTCGCTGCCGCTTTATTGTTGGTCTCGACTTGGAAGCCGACCTTGTTCGTGGGATGCTTGTAACAGACAACAGCCTTTGCTATTTTCGCTGGATCTGTTGGTGCATGTACAGGCAGGTTCGCGCTTCCCTGGTGGCTGAGCATGCCGAGAATTCCTCTTAGCAAGCGATCTTCCGAAATTTGCATGACCTTGATATAGTGCTCGCGAAGGCCAATCCCGAAACCGTTCATAATGACAGTAGCTTTAGAAGCGCGCACGATGTCGCCTAATTTGCTCAACATAGCCATGCCTTCTGCCGTTCGACTGGCATTTCCGTCAAGTGTAATGAAAATAAACTGAAGTGGTGTATCCGCCAGTTCAGCGACATTCTCAATGACGTTGAAGCCGGTAAAATTTTTCAGTGTTGCATCGTCATAGCAATAAAGCTGTTGAGGAGATTGGAATGCCGTTTTCCGTCCTTCTCGCACGAGGAAGGTAATGTTAGCGCCGGACAAACTGAGATGGTAGCCGACAGAGAAGCCTACTGCCCCCGCTCCTACAATGAGAATATTGGGTTTGTTCATGCTAGTTGTCATTTTTATTCACTCTCCAATTATTCGTTGAAATAAATTTATGCCGCAGGAATAAGAGGAACGACTATGTGATTGCCGTTTCGTCCACCCCTATAAAATGAACACCTGTTGATTTAATATCATGGTGATAGTATAATCTCAAAATAGCCGCAAGCTCAATCATCAATATGCGGAATAATGTTATTCATTCAACACTTTCCCTGGCGTTTGTTCGATTAGATACGGAAAGGGACGGATCTTATGGTCGGAGTAAAAAACAATAGAAGAACCAAA
The DNA here is from genome assembly GCF_001422685.1 of Paenibacillus sp. Leaf72. Classification (NCBI taxonomy): domain Bacteria; kingdom Bacillati; phylum Bacillota; class Bacilli; order Caryophanales; family Paenibacillaceae; genus Paenibacillus; species Paenibacillus sp. Leaf72. Next base: position 1,989,565 of record NZ_LMLV01000001.1, read on the forward strand.
TATACGACGGAGCTTATTAAGCAGTGTTTTCTTGCTCTATTGGAAACGAGGAAATTGCCGCAAATAACGGTTACCGAAATATGCAAGCAAGCTGACATTAACCGAGGTACCTTCTATTTGCATTACAAAGATCCTTATGAATTATTTGAAGTGATGCAGAAGGAATTTAATCAAGAACTATGGGAGACGCTGCAAAAGGATCAAAGTCCATGCGCGGAAGATGGCTCCTTGATCAAGCTATTGAACATTATCCAAGAGAAGAAAACAATTTTTCGCATCATGATTTCGGATCGAGGAGAAAGCAGCTTTTTATCCGAGGTGCTGGTTGAGGTTCATCAAGATTATTTGCAAAGAAAAGGAGATGACCCAAACCGAAAAGACTCGTCCGCATTGGACTACTCTTTTACTTATATGGTTCATGGCTCAATGGGAGTCATTAATCAATGGCTGGAATCAGATGGCGAGGAAAGCCCGGAAGCGATTGCGCGTATCATTTCTTCTTTCAAACCACAATGAACGGCTCCTTTCCACTTAGATCCATGGCGGAAGAAGCTTTTTATCTGCAATAATATACTATAGGCTTATCCCTTTAAGATGTAGCATATGAGAATAGCTTGAAAGGGGTATTCTCATGGATATGACATCTTTTTTAATTTATTGCGTGATTGCTACTTTTACACCAGGTCCTACTAATATCGTCATATTATCTACCGTGCAAAATTCGGGTGCCAAACTAGCCTTGAAATATACGTATGGAGCAGCGGTTGGTTTTGGACTATTACTCGTTATATCGGCTATGTTGAATACGGCGCTCTTAACGATATTGCCGAAAATTCTATTGGTGATGCAGATAGTGGGAAGCTGTTATATGATCTATCTCGCTTATCAAGTCTACAAAATGGATGCATCAAACCCAGCTGCAAACCATACGGCTACCTTTAAGTCAGGCTTCCTTATGCAGTTTTTAAATCCAAAGGTAGTTCAGGTGTACTTAGATAGAGGTGAATCGAGTGGACAAATTTATTTATAAAAAATCGGCAGGTATTACTGCGCTGTCAGCAAGCATGACTGATTTTAAATATAAAAAGCACGCTCATCAGGAATATGCAATAGGTGTAACCTTGCGTGGGATTCAACATTATAACATGGATGGCGGTTTGCAATTATCCTACCAAAACGGCATTATGCTTTTCAATCCTGAGCAGGCCCATGACGGTATGGCCCATGATAAGACAGGCCTCGATTATGTCATGCTGTATATTGAACCGCAATTGCTTCTAGACGTAATTGAGAAAAAGGATAAAAAGCAAAGGATATGCTTCATGCCCATTTTGAACATGTCCTTAAGCTTGACGAGATCTGTGAAGAGCTTCAATTATAACTGCAAGATCGAATATGCCAAGCAATTAATTGAAAAAAATAGCGATGTTTATTCAGCCGTAGCTGAATGCGGTTTTGTTGATTTAACTCATTTAAATAAACATTTTAAAGGCGTATATGGAACAACCGCATTTGAATATATTTCGCAAATAAATGGATGTGCAAAATAAAAGACTGCTCGTTCATCTTCCGTTCACATTGTCGTCATCGCGAGGACATCTTCGTCGTATAAGCTTACATGAGCAGCCGTTAAGGCAGTCTACTATCAAGATAACGACAGGAGAAGATACGATTATGAAAAAATGGCTTAGGGTTTTACTTAAAATATTGGCAGCAATTGTGATAGCAATCGTCGTTTTTATGGCTATTGTGTTTATAGTCAACAAGGTCAGCAGCAAATCTGAGCAAGGCAAAATACATGCCTATGGCCAGCTCGTACCCGTAGACGGGAAAAAGATGAATGTGCTGATTCAAGGGGAAGGCAAAGAAACCATCGTGCTTCTGCCGGGTTATGGAACAGCAGCGCCGGCGCTCGATTTTAAGCCGCTAATCGATGAGCTTTCACCCTCTTACAAAGTAGTTGCAGTTGAACCATTTGGTTATGGCTTAAGTGATGGAACCGATAAGGAAAGAACGACAGAAAATATAGTAAATGAACTCCATGAAGCGCTGCAAGCTCTTAACATTGACCGCTATATTCTAATGGGCCACTCGATTGCAGGCATTTACGGTATCGATTATGCAAACAAATATACAAGCGAAGTTACTGCATTTGTGGGCATCGACAGCAGTGTTCCGACACAACCCGGCATGGATGTGAAATTCCCATTAAAAACGTTTGGTTTTCTCAAACAATCCGGTTTGCAACGATTGATCGTGAAAACAGGCAGCGACCCTTATGAAGGACTTCCATATGATGAGGAAACCAAAGAACAGCTGAGCATGCTTTCGCTCAAGAACAGCAATAGTCCCACGATGCTAAATGAAATGAAAAATATTTCTTCTAACTTTAAAGCAGCTGAACATTTAACCTTTCCAAAAGAGCTTCCGATTATTTTCTTTATCCAAGCGAATAATGAAGACATTCCAACCTGGATACCGCTGCATGAAGAGCAAATTAAAGATTCTATGCATGGAAAAGTGATGACCTTTGAAGGCGGACATTATTTGCACCATACCAGATCCAAAGAAATCGCTGAAAACCTTAAGGCGTTTATGGAAGAAGCAAGGTGAAACGGCCGAAAGCCGTCCCCTGGCGGCGCGCGGCGTTTCAGTCCGAGAAGCAGATAAACGCTTTTAGTATTCCCTATGCCATGGCCATATGTGCAAGCTTCCTTGCATATGATGCCATGGCATTTTTTTACTTATTCATACTCCGTTCATAATGACGTCACGGTGAGGACATCCCCGTCATATAAGCTTTATTTAGCGGCCCTTAAGGCAGCTGAATACACTGCTGAAGATAGGAGTAGATCAGAATGAAAAGAACTTCCATTGTCGCTGTCACCCTCGCGCTGAGTATGCTGGCTCCCATGTCTGCAATGGCTGCTGCGAATAGCAACCCACTTGCTTTTGATGCGGCTAAAAAAATAGCGGCTGAGAAAACCAAGCTGCTGACAGAAACCTACGGCATCACAAGCGTCCAATACGCGCTCATCGATGACGGGGAAATTACGATTTCGGGGCATGCAGGAAAAAATGATCTAACGGATTCGATTCCACTCTCCTCAAAAACAATATACGGCATCGGTTCTACGAGCAAAATGTTTCTCACGGCGGCTGTTATGAAGCTTGTAGACGAGGGCAAGGTAGATTTGGATTCGCCCGTTGTGAACTATATCCCTGATTTTAAGATGAAAGACAGCCGCTACAAACAGATTACACCACGCATGCTGCTGAATCATTCCTCCGGTTTTCTCGGAACTACGGGCAATAATGCAACCTTGTACGGGGATAATGATACTTTTGCACATGATACTTTTCTAGAGCAGTTGGCGACGCAAAGCTTAAAGGCAGACCCCGGAGCCTTTTCGGTCTATTGCAACGATGGTTTTACGTTGGCTGAGATTCTGGTAGAAAGAGTTAGCGGCATCGGCTTTACAGCATTTATACACAAATATATTACTGAGCCTCTAGACATGAGCCATACGAAAACACCGCAGGATCTCATTGATCAAGCGGCGCTGGCCGGCAGCTATTCCCCGCTGTACGAGGGACAGCTTCCACAAGAGAATTATAATATTATTGCAACGGGAGGCCTTTACTCCACAGCTGAAGATCTCGCTGCTTTTTCACAAATTTTCACAGGGCAGGCTGAAGGCATTATTTCTGCAAAATCGCTAGAAGCGATGGCACAAGAGGAGTATAAAAGCGGCATGTGGCCGGAGGAAGCCAATCCGTCCTACCTCTCCTACGGGCTAGGCTGGGATAGCGTCCACTTGTTCCCCTTTAACGAATACGGCATTAAGGCCCTTTCCAAAGGTGGCGACACGATTTCGTATCATTCATCCTTAGTCGTGCTCCCGGAATACAAGCTGTCTGCCGCTGTTATCTCTTCAGGTGGTTCAAGCGCATTAGACCAAATGATCGCCAATGAACTGCTGCTTAGCGTCCTTCAGGAGAAGGGTGTTATTAAAGAACGGAAACCGGAGGAGTCGTATGGCGTGCCTATTAAGGCAGACATGCCGCAAGAAATAACACAGTACGCGGGTATTTATGGTAGTGGTTCAAATAAGTTATTGAAGATAGAAGTGAATACTGAGGGCGAAATGGCTGTATCCACGGTTACGGCTCCGAACAATCCTGCCCAAACGTATACGTACACTGCTGACGGTTCTTTTGTAAACGATGAAGGCACAGAGAAATTAAAATTCGTTGAGGAGAAAAATGGGCATGCCTACTTGTGGTCCCGCTCCTATATAGCTGTACCGGGGATAGGACAAACGGCAATCTCCGAGTATAATGCCGAGAAGCTTGAAGACAACCCATTGGCTCAAGACGTAGCTGACGCATGGGAACAGCGTGACGGTCAAAAATATTATTGGGTGAATGGAAAATACACATCAACGTCCTACCTCCATTCAACACCTATCATACCTTTTCAGACCATTAAAGCAGTTCCAGGGTATGTGTTGAATCATAAAATTATTGGAGCAAACAAAGCCGTTAACCAGTTGCAAATCCCTGGCATGGATGGCCGTGACACGATGGAAATCGAATTTTTCAAGAAAAATGGAGTAGAGTATTTGAAGGCAGCAGGCAACCTATACGCCAGTGGGGAGCTTGTAAAACCGCTCTATTCGGGTAAACAATCCTGGGCAACGATCCAAGCGGACGGCGAAGCCAAATGGTATACCGTTTCAGCGAAGGATAAAGGAAAAGTTTTGACGGTTAACATGCCTGCCCACGGCTCCTTTGCCGTCTATAATCAAGCCGGAATATGCATAAACCATACCGTTATCAGTGATAACAATCAGGTCGTATTGCCAGAGAACGGCAGCGTTGTCTTTGCGGGCGAGGTTGGCTCTACGTTTGGCATTTCATTGAAAAAGTAAAAAATAGAGACTTGTCTTCATATATTAAACAACACTAGGGGTCACCTCATTTAAGGTGGCCCCTTTACTCCTTGAATTCGTATTAGAGACGTTGCTCAAAATATTATGAATGAGCAGCATTCTAAAGAAGGGACTGAACAATGCTGACATCCGGAATCTTATACCCGTTTGGAGCTGCTTGAAAAACACGCTCCCAGATGTCCTCCTCTATTGGAGGAAGCTCGTCATATCGCGGGTATACAAATAGAGAAGATAAAAGATTAGAGATTTTATCTACAGGCTGCGCTGGCTGTATGGCTGGATCATGGTCATTTGTGGGCACTACTTGTTGATTTTGTAATACATGGCTTGCCCGTTTCAGTCTGGGGTGACGTTTACGTACCCGCCTTACGATCTTTTTCTTGTAAATCTTCTTTGTTTTCTTCTTATTTTTCTTTTTCGCTTTATTGCTGCCGGTTGTTTTTTTCTTCGATTGGCGCGCCATTTTCTTCTTCCCCTCTGTAGTGGCGTTATTGGGCTTTGCTGCTCAGTCTGCTGTGCGAGCTGTGGTTCGATTTGCGGTTCGATCTGTTGCTCAGCCTGCTGTTGCTCAGCCTGCTGTTGAGCAGGCTGTTCCGTCTGCGGCTCAATCCCCGTATTTTGTTCGGGATGCTTGCTCCTCGCCAACTCATACAGTGCTAACACACGGTTAGTCATCTCAGGCAATGCCCAATGCCGCTCTCCCCATTCTTTTGCCTGACTCGCCATGCTGCTTAACCAGTTTGTATCCTGTAAAGCGGATCTTAAGCATAAATGCAGCTCATTAATATCTCCGGCATGAAATACAAGCCCATTCACGGAATGGGTTACCATTTCCGGTATACCGCCAGCGTCAGAAGCGATGACCGGCTTGCCCGCTATTTGAGCCTCAATAACGGCAAACGGCTGATTATCCTGCATGCTGGGCAAAACGATAAAATCTGCCTGATGAATCAAAGCTGGAACGTCCTCACGGTTTCCTAAAAATATGACGTGGTCGCCCAGACCGTAATCTTTCGTTATATTCATGATTTCATCACGGAGTGAGCCTTCTCCAGCTAACCAGCAAACCCAGTCCGAACGCTCCGCTTTCAGTTTTACTAGTGCATGAATGAGATAAATATGTCCTTTCACAACATCAAAGCGGGCAGGGCATAAAAATACACTTACTCCTTCAGGCTTGACAATCATGGAATCACGCAGCATATTTTGTTGAAATTGTTCTTTATCAAATCCATAGTGGCTTACGATAATATTGGGTTCGGGAACTGCAAAATCCTCAACCATTACTCTTTTTAACCACTCTGAAGGCGATATCGTGACATCACTGACTGTTGCCCCCAGATGCTCACGTAATGCCGAATATTTCCAAAGAGGGGAGTTTGTATCTTGGTCTGTTAACCCCAATGTCTTTAATCTAACGAACCATTCCTTCGTGAGGCATCCGTGAATAGTCGTTACTAAGGGCGTATGAGGAGGCTTCACACGTGACAATGCATGAGCACTCATAATGTCCTGTGCGTGTATTAAGTCATACTCGGCCAAGCCGAAATACATAGCAGCTGCTTCAAAACAGTAACGCTCAACTTCAGAAAATGTAATCCAGGGATCAATTCCGGACAAATGGTGTTCCATGTAGTGGTTCGATTGATGGGCAATCAGTGGTTGCAGCTTGGCTTTATCAATAGCCATTTCTTTGCCTGGAATATAAAACCCCTGCCCATCAGGTGTCGGGGAGAAGATATCAACATGATGCCCCGCGAACTTTAGTCCTTTTTCCAGCTGATTTACATATGTGTTTACGCCGCCGGCATGTGGCAGCGACCAACTGCAGGCGATTAATATTCGCATGTGTTCCCTCCGATTGGTCTGTCGTCCAAATATAATATGAGATTTCAAGTGCGTTGTTAACGTACACCAACCTATTTATCCCTCGTATCGATACAGGCAATTATCATATCGTTTTTTCTTTCCAGCCCCTTTAATTCCAACTATTGTTTCCGAAACCCAGCGCCTCTCTCTATTTCTGCTAGACCTCGTGATACTCTACTATTTCCATAAAATTTAGACACTCAACTATAGCGGCTTTCATTCATTCGCGTATCATGCTAGAAGATGAATGAAAGGAGTTGACAGAATTATGGAGCAGGCCCCTGAGTATAAAATTGGTATTATCGGTCTGGGGTACGTCGGATTGCCACTCGCCAAATTGTTTCTGGAAGGAGGAAACACGGTTTATGGCATTGATGCAGACGAACGAAAAATCAATATGTTGAACAAGCAGCAATCCTACCTGTCTGACTTTAATAGAAAAGACATCCGAAAGCTTTTTAGTAAAAATAGTTTTCATGTAGGTACTGCATTCGATGTCATTGAGAAAGTCGATGTCATAATCCTTTGCGTTCCGACACCGCTTGATGAGCAGCATCAACCTGATTTGAGCTATGTAATAGGCGCAGCACAAAGCTCACTCCCCTATTTGCATAGAGGGCAGCTTATTGTACTGGAAAGCTCTACATTTCCAGGAACAAGCGAGGAACGGCTAAAACCGATGTTGGAGTCAACTGGACTTCTTGTAGGTAAAGACATTTCGCTCGCCTATTCACCAGAGCGAATTGATCCCGGTTCTAAATGGGAGCTGGAACAAATCCCTAAAGTGGTTGGCGGCGTAACTCCATCCTGCACAGCCTATGCGAAGCAAGTATATGGCTCAGTGTTTAATGAAGTGGTCCTCGTGTCATCGCCACGCGTAGCTGAAATGACGAAGCTTCTGGAAAACTGCCAGCGATACTTGAATATTTCATTTATGAACAGTCTGTTGAAGTTAAGCGAGGAGCTGGATATTAATCTCTGGGAAGCCATCGAGGCCGCGGGAACTAAGCCGTTTGGATTTACAAAATATTATCCAGGCCCTGGCGTTGGAGGGCATTGTATTCCGGTTGACCCCCTATATTTGCTCTGGAAGGCGAGAGAACATCATATGGATTTGCCGTTCATTGACCTTTGCCATCAAGTAAACGAGGATATGCCTGGGTACATTGTGGGACGAGTGGCAAAAAGCCTGCAGCCAAAAGCGCTTAACGAATGCAGTGTGCTTGTCATTGGAGTTACGTATAAAAAAGACGTTAACGATATGCGGGAGTCCGTTGCGCTGCCTATTATGGAGCATTTACTGCAGGCGGGCGTCAATCTGGGATACTTTGACCCCTATGTGAAAACTCTGAAAATAGGTGAAACTGTCCTTCATAGTACACCGCTTACTGCCAGAAAAATGAAAAATTATGATTGCACTTTAATTTTAACGGATCATTCTAATATCCCATATGAGCTTCTTGTGGCGCACACGCCCATTGTCATCGATACACGTAACGCCACTGGAAAAATGGCAGATCGAAACAATGTTATTTTACTCTAGGAGGGTATTCCAATGAAGGTAGTAGTAACGGGTGGTGCAGGTTTTATCGGCTCTCATTTAGTAGAGCGTCTGCTGGAAGCGGGCCATACGGTGTGGTCGTTGGATGATTTCTCGACCGGACGGCCGGAGTTTTTATCCCATCTTCAAGCTAATAAACGTCATACGCTCATCCAAGGCTCAGTAACTGACCGAAGGACGCTCAAGAAATTGATGGATAGAGCGGATGTTGTCTTTCATCTTGCTGCTGTATTGGGTGTCAAAAATACAGTAGAGGATCCCCTCAAGGTTATTGAAGGCAACATTGATGGCACGCGCAATGTCCTTGAATTGGCATATCCACGTCATACAAAGGTCATTTTTTCATCAACGTCAGAAATATATGGAAAAAATGAAATTCTGCCCTTCCACGAAATGTCCGATCGTTTTTATGGTGCCCCCTCTGTCCATCGTTGGTGTTATGCAACAGCAAAATCGCTCGATGAGCATATGTGCTTCGCCTATGCAGCAAAGGGACTCCCTGTCACCGTGCTTCGATATTTCAATGCATATGGACCAAGACAAACGAACTCGCAATATGGCGGGGTAGTCGCAAGATTTATTAAAGCAGCTTTGAAAGGGGAACCGCTAGAGGTTTATGGCGACGGAGCACAGACGCGTTGCTTCACCTATGTGGACGATACGGTTAATGGCACCTTAGCGGCACTTCACGAGAAAGCAAACGGACTCGCCTTTAATATTGGCTCAAATTGCCCTATCACAATCTGGGAATTGGCGCAGCTGATTATAAGGCTTAGCGGTTCGACCTCCCCGATCTTGCTCAAATCGTATGCCGAAGCTTACGGCTCAGGCTATGAGGATATGCCTGGACGTGAGCCGGATTTGACTCGATCCGAATCATTGCTCGGCTACAAGCCTTCCGTGAATTTAGAAGAGGGGCTTTACAAGACAATCGAATGGTATCGTAATCGATTATGATATGAATCCTTGCAGCCGAATGGGGAGTGACAGATGAAAATTGGACTTGTTTCCTATTGGTGTATTCCTTATACAGGCGGAGTATCCACTTATGTTTTGGCGCTGCGAAAAGGCCTTGAGGAGAGGGGACATGAAGTTGACATCCTCTCCCATAACCAATCCGGATTACATTATCATATCGTTGATAAAGGCAAATCCATGGATAAGCAAACCTTTTTAACTCCGATTATGAAACAAATTGGGATTCGCTTCAATATGAATTCAAGAAACTACGATGCTTGGCTTGCGGCAATGGAAGGTGAGCGTCTTGCTTTTCGTCAAGCTCTAACAGCATTCACACTAACAAAATACGATGTACTTCATGCACAAGATGTCATTTCTGCGACTGCTGTTTCTGAAATTAAGCCAAAGAACACTCCGCTTGTCGTTACCCTCCACGGCAAGCTGGCAGCCGAATGGAAGCTTCAGGGTGTTATTTCTGACCCCTCCCCGGCAGCAACGTGGGCCAATACACTTGATCAATATGGAAGCAGGGTGGGAGACCGAATCATCGTCCCTTCAGGGTGGCTCAAGCAGCAGTATGAGTCAACTAGCGATTTAGAAAAAGATCCATTTGACGTCATACCATATGGCTTCGATACGTTATCTTTTCTTCGCCAAGCCATAAGTCTGAATGGGGCCATTCCAAAAAACGATTTAAAGCTAATCGTTTGTCCGGCGCGCCTAGACGCGGTTAAAGGCCACGAGGTTTTACTACATGCTCTTGAACTTCTGCGAAAGAGACGGTCAGATTGGGTTTGTTGGCTAGTTGGGGATGGTCCGCTGCGCCCAAGGCTTGAGCAACTGACCCATGATTTAAAGCTTCAGCAGCATGTTATGTTTCTGGGACATCGCAACGATATGGCAGCACTTCTAAGTCAGGCTGATATGGTTGTGGCACCAAGTATTCATGACAATTTCCCTTTTGTCATCATGGAGGCACAAGTAGCCGGGAAGCCAATAATTGCGTCGGATGCAGGAGGAATTCCAGAAATGATAGCTGATAGAGAAAGCGGGTTATTATTCACATCCGGTCGTGCAGATTTATTATGTGAACGCATCAATGAACTGCTTGACGATGACAGGCTTCAGAAAAGACTTGCCAATCAAGCCAGATACCACGGGCTTAGGCAATGGTCTTTGGATACAATGACGGAACGAACGCTGCAACTGTACGATGAGGCACTTCAAGCCAAGCAGAGTGGTGGAAAATGAGGATTCTCCTTGCCACGTATTGGAAGCTTCCACATGTTGGCGGTGTATGGGCATATATCCAAGATTTAAAAACTAGTTTGGAGCGTCTAGGCCATGAGGTAGATGTGTTTGCGTTACATCCCGATGAAAAAAGCTACTATATGCTGGGTACAGGGCAGCGAGTACAGAAAAGGTATTTCAAACAGCTCGTCGAGAGAGAAATTAAGGCCGTATATGCTGCACAGCAAATTCCCATCGATCCATGGATCGTCGACCAAGAAATTGAGTTTTGCACCTATGCGCTAGCAGCCTCGTATTTCGGACTGAAAAAATATGATTTGATTCATGCACAGGATGTCATATCCTCCCGGGCGCTATGGCAGATTAAGCCGGAGGGCCTGCCTTTAATAAACACTATTCATGGATGCCTGGCGACCGAATACTGGATTTCGCTTGAAGGAAAAGCACCACCTGAATTCATTTGGAAATATGCTTGCGCAAGAGAATATTACGGAGCTACTTCGAGCGATTTGTCCATCGTGCCGACAAAATGGCTGCAGCAAACACTAGCCAGCTATTTAGTGCCCATCGATCATATGGAAGTTGTACCCTATGGAATGAACGTTGAACATCATTTGCAACGGATGAAAGAGAATACTACCTTAAAGCTCCCGTCCAATCTTAACATTATTGCCTGTCCAGCTAGGCTTGATAAAGTGAAAGGTCATAGCAGCTTGCTCAGTGCTTTATACAAGTTAAAGCAGACCAGGAGCGATTGGATTTGTCTGTTTATTGGTGACGGCTATCTTCGGTCGGAGTTGGAAAATCAGACTGCTCATTTGGGACTGAGTCAACATGTGCTTTTTATTGGCAGCAGAAACGACGTTCCCGCACTGCTGCAGCAATCCGATATTGTTGTACTCCCGAGTCTGCATGATAACCAGCCTTATGCTGTGATGGAAGCGCAAATCTCGCGCAAGCCCCTCGTCGTCTCCAATGCCGGTGGAATTCCGGAAATGGTGAGGCATAACCACACCGGATTGATGGCAAAAGCAGGTGATAGCAATGAACTGTCACGTTACTTGCAAGTACTGCTCGAAAACCAATCGCTTTCACAAAGATTAGCTTATAACGGTTACGAATGGGGGATCAGACAATGGTCGCTTCCGAAGATGGTCGATCGGGTAGTTGACTGTTATGAAATACTTCTAAGTAACCAGCATATACGAAAAGCAAATCATCCTCCGAAATATGCTGGCCATTATGGATCTGGCATATGTGAATTGCTCCGCAATAATCAACGAATGTATATTCCAGCTTCCTTCTCCATCGTGGATGATCACATTGTCGGCTCGATTATTTTTCAAGCGAGATAAGATTAACTAAAAGTATAGAAAGGAAGCTGCAGATGGCCAATATACAAGTAACCCCCTCAGGCCCTCAACAGGAGCCGTCTATTGCGCTCAATTCACTGGATCAAGCAACCGTTATCGTGACGACGAATGACTTGCGTTCGGGAAACAATATGACGACCGTTTACCGCTCAATTAATAGCGGGGCATCGTATACCCAGATGCTGATGTCACCCCCGGTTGGATTCGCAGCCTCCGGTGATGGGGTTGCTGCGTATGGTTATCCCAATTTGTTTCTTGTTGCTGCAACGGCATTAAATGTTAACCCTGTAAGGGATTCATCCATCATTGTTTACCGATCAACAAACAATGGCGCTTCTTTCTCCACACCCATCATTGTCAATCAAGGGTATAGCACGGCGATCTATAATGATAAACCAGCGATAGCCATTGATACGGCGAATGGGAGTCCTTATGTTGGCCAGGCGTATATTGCATTTACACGCTATTTCAACAATTTCAAAAGCTCCGAAACGTTATTTCAACGATCACTCGATCAAGGTGTGACCTGGTCTGTGCCTATATTGCTAACGAACCAAGTACAAGGTGTAACTAGCTTCGGATCAACCATTGCTATTGGACCGCAAGGCGATATTTATGTGGGGTGGATGCAATATGGGCCAGGAACACCGCAATTTCTTATGCGCCGATCTGTTGATGGCGGGATAACGTTTGGACCCATTATTACGATATCGACCGTTTCGCTCGTTCCAACCCCTCTTCCTGTACCAACCTTTGGCTTTCGCGTCCTGACTATTGCTTATTTAGCGGTCGACATTTCGCCGTTCAATGGCGAAGGAATAGTCTATGCTGTCTGGCAGGATAACCGAACAGGCAATGCACACATCTATATGTCACGTTCAACCGATAGAGGCCTTTCCTGGTCAACTTTACGTCAAGTAGACGATAGCCCTGCCGTATCACAAAACTTTTTGCCCAATTTAACGGTTTCTCGTGATAATGGAGGGGTACGGGTTATGTATTATACAAACCGTCTCACCACCACGCTGCTCGATGTATATTTGGCAGAGTCCAACGATGCAGGCTCCACGTTTTTACCTAACCGCCGCATAACAAGCGTCTCCTTCGATCCTAACGCCGATCCGTCGATTGGAGTCCCTACTCCTTCAATTGGGGATTATAACGGCCTCGTCGTAAGAGCCACGGGCACTCCTATTATTGTATGGATGGATACTCGCACAGGGTCCCAAAACATTTTTGAGGATGTGTAAACGTAAACGGCTGTCGCCGTCCTCTGGCGGCAAAGCTTCCGTTTCGAGGGTGAAATATAAGCCCACTATACGGGGGAAACTTATACATGCTTATATTTTAAGAAAGAGTGGTCGGATTTTCATTTTCACGAAAATCCGACCACTTGGTAAATTTCAACTACATCATAAATAAACAATACCATCAAAATGAACGGGTCCGGTTATCGTGGCGGAGTTTTGCCCAATATGCTCTACAGTCAGGGCGTATTGTTGAAAGGTTCCGACGATTCCAGCTGTGGCAGCTTCAGTGTGCTGAAACGAAGTTGTGAAATCAAGCGGAACCCATGGACCTTCAGATGCTGTTCCCAAAAAAACGGAATCCGTTGTTTGAAATACAACGGTTGCCGGGGCGCTTGTTCCTCCGCGACGAATCCGAAAAAGCAGCTTCGGCACAATATTCAAGAGCAGTAATTGCGCCTCCCATCCGATTGTAGCTTTTAACTCAATACGGTTATTAATATTGTTAATCTGGAGAAAGAGAGACGTCAGCAGCACTTCCGATCCTGGAGAAATGATAAACGGAAGCGAACCTGTTCCAACAGCAACCTCTTGAAACTGATAATCTACTATTGTAACGGTCATAGCGATCACCTCCTTTCTAGTAACGCGTTCTATATATTAGATTCATAGATAGGGTTTGATGCAATGTACAGATGTACCAGGAGAAATAGCTGATATTTTCAAAGAGAGAAAGCCGTGAGAAAAGAGACTAGACTGGTAATGGAGGGAAATTAGATGGATGACGAAATCGCAAAGATGGAACGGATGTATGCTACCTCCATTCATGATGTCATGATGGATCATCATTACCGCTATCATTTTGCAACGCGCTTTATCCGCCCTGGAGATTTCATACTAGATGCAGCATGCGGCTCGGGATATGGCACTCATTATATAGCCATTCATTCCCCAAGTGCATTAGTCGTAGGGGTTGATCGCTCGGAGCATGCATTAAATTGGGCCATTGATCATTTTTCAGGTGACAATACGGTTTATGTAAAAACGGACTTGTCCGAATCGTTTCGTGATGAGCTTCCTATCCAAACGTTCGATGTTATTACCTGTTTCGAAACCGTGGAGCATATAAAGGATGATCGGACCTTTATTCAAAAGCTTTATGAATCGCTCCATACAAACGGTATTCTTCTCATCTCGGCCCCTAACGAAGAGATTATCCCCCATTTGAAAAACCCTTATTTTCTTAACGGGGTGAATCCTCACCATTATCGGCATTACCGGCCAGATGAATTGCGTAAGCTGCTAACGGATTGCGGTTTTACAATCGAACAGGTGCTGACACAGGATAATGCGACGTATGAGCTAGTTTATGGGCGTGAAGATGGGTTTGCGAATGTGCTTGTAGCCATAAAATAATGCATAATAGTAAAGCCGATATATGTCATGTTTTTGAATGACATATATCGGCTTTTGGCTTATACCTATCCTTCAACGATATTGCTGATAGCTTTGCGTTAATCCTTCAAACAGGCTGCTCATTGGCCGCCATCCTAGCACTCGTTCAGCTTTTGAGTTATCTAGACAGCTATCCATAATATCACCCGGCCGTTCGGTGCCATACGTAATCTGGGCGTCCTGGCCATGAATCATTTTCATCATGTGTATGAGGTTGTTTATAGAAGTCCGCAAACCCGTGCTTATATTAATCGTCTCTTGCTCTCCTTGGTGAATGGCCGCCATGTTTGCCTTAACAACATCCTGTACATAAATAAAATCTCGAGTCTGATCGCCGCTGCCGTGAACAAGTACAGGAAGTCCTTTATTTAATTTATTTAGAAATATGGCGACAACACCACCTTCTCCTGTATAGCTCTGTCGTGGGCCATACACGTTGCTATAACGCAAGATGGTATAGTTAATGCCGTACATTCTATGAAACAATCGAATATAGCTTTCGCTAGCATGTTTGGAAAGCCCATAATAGGAAATTGGGGCGGGAATAGCTTCTTCTTCATGGCGTTCGTTATTGGAGTCTCCGTATGTGGCAGAAGTAGAAGAGAAAATAATCTTACTTACTTTAGCTTGTTCGCAAGCTTTTAAGAGCCGGATTGTTCCGACAATATTAACAGTAGAGTCAAAAGCGGGGTCAGCCATTGAACGCTGGACATCGACTTGAGCAGCTAGGTGAAAGACAACATCAGGCCGAACATGTTCAATAATTTTAGAACAGGCATCACTGTTAATATCCTCAACATGCAGGATAGCGGCAGGATGCACGTGATTCTTTGATCCCGTTGATAGATTATCAATGACATGTACCACAGCACCGCTTTGGATAAGCATATCCGTTAGGTGGGAACCAATAAACCCCGCACCCCCGGTAACCAACGCTTTCATAACTCCACTCCTCATTAAACGATATACTTCATAGTACGCATATCAATGGAATTGGAAATGTGCATATATCTCATCAGCTATAGCCAATTTATTCGTTTGTAGACACTAACGATTACAACATGCTAAAATCATCATGTGATGAATTATTGTTTTGAAGAAAGTAGGCCGACAAAGTGAAAGAGACGAAGCGCCGCCCGGGGCGTCCATCCAAGGATGAACCATTCCAGAAAGAGCAGATATTGACTCATGCCCTTATTGAATTTGCTAAGCATGGTTATGAGGGGGCAAGTCTTAGAAAAATGGCAAACTTATCGAATGTGGATGTCGCCCTGCTATCCTACCATTTCGGGTCAAAGCTTGGTTTATGGACTTCGGTGGTCGATTATTTAACTGAACGGATCACGCTTCAAACCGTACCCTTTAAAAATAATTATAGGCATATGAAGCTAGAGGCTGCTTGCCTTGCTCTTGTCGACAACATTGTAGATTTTTGCTTTGAATTTCCTTTCCACATGATGTTTGTGACGAACGAGTTGTCCCACCCGAGTGAACGCTCCACCTATCTAATGGATAAAATGCTCCTGCCGACTTACCGGCATCTCGTGCCTTTTATTAAGGATTGTATGGAGGCTGGCGTTATCAAGAAACAGGAGCCTACTCTCTATTATTTAATGCTTGTGAACTCCGTTTCCCTTCTTGGAACGATTCCTAATTTTGTAAATGAGTTCAAAGAAGACGTTACGGCAAACAGCGATCTTAAAGGCGAAATGAAGCAATCCGTTTTGGCTAATTTTTTTCAAATAGCCGTCGATTAAAAAGGGAATAATAAAAAAGGGAAACCATTTTGCTGGAAAAATGGCTCCTCTTCTTATGATTATAATTCATCGATTGTTGAATTAATTCCATTCAAATTAGACTTGAAAGGTGTGGAACAAATGAAACGAAACAAGCATGAACATGAAGAAGAGCATGTGGATGAGTCCTGGCTGCTGCCCTATTCGGACTTAATGACTTTACTAGTCGCTTTATTTATCGTGCTTTATGCCATGAGCAGTGCTGATGCTGCAAAGTTTGAACAGATGTCGCAAGCTTTTCGAATGGCCTTTAATAGCGGTACTGGCGTACTCGAAGGGCAGCCTGCATTAGAGAATCCTGTCATTGCAAAATCAGATAAGGGAAACGTGCAGGAAACGCCGGATACCGCGCAAGCACAAGAAATAAACGAATTAGAACATATACAATCGCAGGTGAACCAATATATTTCCGAGCACCAGCTCACCGCAAAGCTAGAAACCCAAATGACGGATGAAGGGCTGCTCATTACGATCAAGGATGATGTTTTATTTGCTTCCGGCAGTGCCAAGGTCCAAAGCTCCAATATCAGCATCGTCAAAGATATATCACAGCTTCTGGTCATGGACCCTATACATAATGTAATCATTAGCGGACATACCGACAATGTCCCGATTGGCATGACTGAATTTGATTCCAATTGGCATCTTAGCGCCATGCGAGCACTCAATTTTCTAAATTTATTGCTGCAAAACAAGGAGCTCGATCCCCGGAACTTCAGCTCCAAAGGCTTTGGCGAATATAAGCCCATTGACAGCAATGCTACAGAGGCGGGCCGGCAGCGCAACAGACGTGTTGAGATTTTAGTGCAGTCTAATACGATTCAGATGAATTAACCTTCAGGATGCGTCACCAAATCAATGACCGTTTAATGCTGCGCCGATGCTTTCTTGGAGCCGAAGATTATAAAACTAATCGCGGCCAAAACCCACACGCCAACGCCACCATAGAGCATCACCAAGCCAAAGCCGTGCACAAGTGCTGCATGGACCACTGCTCCGGACGCGTCCAGAGCAGTTAGCTCTGGCAAACCCTGATTGAGAGATGCAAAGTTTCCGGCGGCTATTTTCTCGGCTAAATCCCGTAATTGCGTTGTATTGAGATTCCCAAGAAGGGTTCCCTTCAAATAAGACCGTATCCCTTCCTGTAAAATGAATCCCATCACGGCGATATTGATGGCTAGACTGATTAATCTCGCACTCATGTCTATACCTGAAGCCATGCCTGCACGGGTAATCGGAACGGAGCCAGTCGTCGTGTTGGTCACAGGCGTATTGGTCAAGCCCAGCCCAATCCCAGCCAACAGAGAGCCTGGAAGCATGGTCAGCCAGCTGGCGTGATCGCCTCCACTGCCATATTTCATCAAAATAAAGCCCAGCCCAATGATGAACAGACCCAATGGGATAACTATACGAGGCTGATAGCGAAGCGAAAGGCGCTCTGCCAAGGGCGGGATCACCAGAGTGGGAAGAGCATACGCCAAGAGGGATAACCCGGCGGCTACAATGCCATAGCCAAGGCCGCTCTGAAAATAGATTGGCAGATAGATCATGAACGGCCAGAAGCTAAAATTCATGCCGATGGATCCAAGGAGAGCACCGGAAAAATTACGTATCTTAAATACGGAAAAGTCGAACATCGGATGAGCGCTGAGCTTTTCCGCAAAAAGAAAAACGATAAAGCTTGTTGCCGCTGCAGCAAGGATGATGATGGAGGTTAGACTGGTAAAGCCTAGTTCAGAGCCTTGTGTGATAAAATAGGCAAGGCCAAAAACCGCGAGCGAAAGCGTGACGATGCCGATCATGTCCAGCTTTTTCGCTTGCGGATCACGCGACTCCTCGACACCGCCAAAGACAAGAATCAAAGTGAGAATGGTCAGCGGGACGTGGACTAGGAAAACCCAATGCCAGTTCAATACGACCACAATCATCCCTCCGATGATGGGTCCAAAGCCGAGGCCGATCCCAAACACGATCCCCCATGCTCCAAAAGCTTTGCTGCGTTCTCGTCCTTCCTGAAACCGATGCGAAAGAATGGCTATCTGGCAAATCTGCATCGCACCAGCACCCACACCTTGAAGAAACCGACTGACGATTAGAACCGATGTGCTCTGGGCCAAGCCACAAACCAAGGAGGTAATGCCGAACAAGACGAGGCTGATAATAAAAATGCGCTTCCTTCCATAACGGTCAGCCAGCGTTCCCACAGCCATCAGAACCGTCGCACATGCAATAGTATAGGCATTCATGATCCATTGCATATCCTTAAGATTGCCATGCAATACCTTTTCGAGGGTCGGCAGTATCACTGGCACACTGGAAATTTCGAGGCCGAACATTAGCGCGGACAAACATATCGCGGACAATGCGATAATATTTTTACTGGAATGGGAAAGAGTCATTGAAAGCACCCTCCAAATAAATCGTATTTACTCATTGCTTGCCATCCTCTCCAACTTCTCATATGTGAATCACCTTATTCCCGTTTGACTTATTATATAATTTAAATTCTTTATTTTACATATTAGATCAAATCAAATATGATGAATACACAAATGAATATAATCTGTTTTATTTAAAACGCCTTAAATTTAAAGGAGTGTATTCTAAGTGGATCATACAGACAAGCAAATCCTCTTCTATCTTCAAAACCAGGCAAGGATTTCTATGACTGAGCTGGGTAAAAGCGTGGGGTTGTCCCAGCCTGCTGTAACGGAACGAGTGAAGAGAATGGAAGAAAAGGGAATAATCGAAGAGTACCGCACCGTCATTTCTCCCGAAAAAATTGGGAAGCATACGGCAGCCTATATGTTATTTCGGACTAAGGACTGCTTGGCGTTTCTTGATTTTATCCATGCATCTCCCCATGTTGCCGAGTGCCACCGCATAAGCGGAGAACATAGTTATTTATTAAAAGTAGTGACGGACTCCACACGTACGCTAGAAGAGTTTGGCAATCAGTGCGATAAATATGGAACCTATACCATACTGATTGTCATGTCTTCACCGATCGATCATAGTCTTCTCATTCGTTCTCTCGAAGAAGCAAATGGAGTTTCCTAATGGGGAACGTAAAATAGTGCGCTTCTTCTACGGATAAACATGCAAGTCACCACGCGTATCAATTGCTGGCTAAAGCCTTTCTTCAGTAAATGGCGGAAAATGCAGCGGTGTATGCTTCAAGTTCCACTTGGGCTGGGATAAAATTCAATCCAACTTCTCATACTACACTTTGAAAAGATGGAGGTGAATATCATGCCCAAAAATAGCGCCGATCCCAAAATGGACCGCTCTAATAATCGTGCAGATAAGAAAAACAATCAACAAAACGACGATCACTTAACGGAAGAAGCTCAGACGTTGACTAGCAACAAAGCTGCCGATTTTGCCCCAAGCTTGAATGGCATTTCCAAAAATGAAATTTAACTAGCAGCCTAGCTGCTTTAACGTCGCTGCATGGCGAAGGTTTTACTTTCTGCACAACGCCTCGACTTGGCGGACTCAGCAGCCGCTATTTTCACCGAATCACGGGTTAAGCCATAGTCTGCGGACTCAGGAGACGCTAATGCGCGGTAAACGGCCATTGGGACGGGATAACGAGAGCCATAACGGCCTTCCTGTCCGCTTACGGCCTGAAATCGAAGCAAAAGCCAGAATAGCGGAACGCCAGTCCGCCAAAAAGGAGTAAAGCAGCCTCAATGGGGCTGCTTTACTCCTTTTAATTTGCCAGAATCGCGCCTAACCTAGCTTTCTTTGAATGGCTATTTTTTGATGCTGTCATACACAGCTTCACAAAGGTCGACCGTAAACTGGCCCGACATGCCTTCCAGTGCAGTATTGGTGAACGCCACGACGCTGAGCCGCTGCTCTGGATCGACAAACCATGAATGTCCGTAGGTTCCGCCCATACGCCATGTGCCCGGTGATTCCGGTGTATTTGCCGCAATGGGATCCTTGAGCACCGTGATGCCTAGACCGAATCCTCGCCCTGGCCAATAAGCCATTGGTAAATCCCCAATCTGATTGGTAGCCAGCTCATGAACTAGAGCCTCCGGCAGCAGAGGCGCTCCTCCTTTACGCAAGGTTTCCAGCAGCTGCATAAAATCCCCGGCGCTGCCGACCATACCGGCTCCTCCCGAAGGGTATGCCGTACCGTCAAGTGCACGGCCTGGAGCAAGCCGGAAGCCTGCCGTGCCTTCCAAAAAGTCGATTTTATCAGGATTCCGTATTGGCCTCGGCTCTGGACGATCATTGGTATATGCAATAGCCAGTCTGTCTGGGTCCACTGCAATAAAATCGGTGTCGCTCATGCCAATCGGCTTTGTCACTAGGGAATGCACGGCCTTGCTGAGCGTTGTTTCCGTTACCTTTGCAATGACTGCTCCGAGCACATCTGTCGCGATGGAATATTTCCACTCGGCACCTGGCGTATAGAGTAGCGGAACAGAGGCAATACGCTGCAGATTTTCTTCCAACGTAATACCCGACTGATCCATGCCATCCGATACCCCGGCTTGTTGATAGGGGCCATTTTCTTCTTGAAAGAAGCGGTAAGTCAGACCTGCGGTATGTGTCATCAAATGACGAATCGTCAAAGCAGCTATCTCTCCGCTTTGTAATCGCGGCCGGAACTCGGGCAGCCAACGATCAACGCGGTCATCCAACTGCAGGCGACCTTGCCCCACCAGCACTAGGGCGGCCGTTGAAACGATAGGTTTAGAAACGGAAGCGAGACGGAACAAGGCATCTTCTTGCATGGGCCGGTTCATCTCGCGATCGGCAAAACCTGCAGCGCGGCTGTACACCATTTTTCCATCCATCGCCACTTTAATGACAGCACCGACCAAACGCTTGTCAGCAATCGTCTGATCGATTACCTCATCCATTCGGCCGGGTAGAAATTCTGGGCTAACTTTGCTTGAATCCATCTTATTCAACAGTCTTCATCCTTTCGAATAGTTAAAGCCTTTCGACTTTACTATTGTGAGTTAATTATATTAAATAAGTATTTTCGTTTATATAAGGCAATTAAGTTAAATCGGTCTTGCAGCAATCAAAATGAAGACAGTTTGCATGGAAAACCTTAAATTTAAAAGAGCCGGTTTCAATAAAATATTAGCTCAGTGTCAGAACCACAGCTAAACAAGACATTATTATGCAAAACCCACAATCCCATATGATTTTCGCAAAAAGACAGCTTTTTAATACGGCTGCGATACGTTATGATAAGCTTGCTTAGTTATTAAACATCTTTAAAAAGTATAATAGCGAGTAAGGGGAGCTTCTAATGAATGAACAATTAAGCGCAAGACAGATTGAATTATGGCGTAATGCCATCTATGTGATTTTCACTTTATGCGGCTTTGCCACGGCATCCTGGATCTCCCGTACGCCCGCCATTCGCGATACACTCGGCGCTTCGACTGGCCAGATGGGCTGGATTATTTTCGGGCTGTCTGTTGGCTCAATCCTCGGCCTGCTTGGCGCAGGGCATTTTATTGCTAGCAAGGGCGGACGTTTCGTCATGATGAACGGGATGCTCATTGCTGCAGGAGGCCTCACAATCATTGCTCTTGGCAGCTCCTTTTTCACCTATGCTCCTGTTGTGTTCGTGGGGTTAGCAATCTTCGGATTTGGCTTTGGCATTTGTGATGTGGCAATGAATGTTGAGGGCACCATGCTGGAGCGCGCAATGAAAAAGTCTTTGCTGACCGGCTTTCATGCTGCCTTCAGCTTAGGAACCTTTATCGGCGCTGTCGCGGGCTGGTTAGCAACGAAGTCTCATGTGTCCGTCATCATGCATTTGGGTATTGTTCTTATTTTATTAGTTGTGCTCATCGTCTATTTGTCCCGATTCGTGCCTAAAGGAACAGGACAAGAAAGTAAAACAGACAAGAATGCTCCTACGCTAACGACTAAAGAGCGCCTTGCCATCTGGAAAGAGCCGCGCACCCTACTGCTCGGCATTATTATTTTGGGTATGGCCTTCGCCGAAGGCTCAGCCAATGACTGGCTTCCTTTAATTATGGTCGATGGCTATGATACTTCTGCTTCAACAGGTTCGTTCGTCTATGGCATATTTGTAGCAGCAATGACGATCGTTCGGGCAACTGGCGGCATGCTGCTCGATAAATTCGGCCGAGTAGCTGTGCTGCGAGCGTCTGCTGTATCCGCTATTGCCGGCCTGCTCATCGTGATCTTGGGTCACAATTACATCATCGCTTCTATCGGCGTTGTATTGTGGGGCTTTGGCGCAGCCTTCGGCTTCCCTGTCGCTTTGTCCGCCGCTGGCGACAATCCGCATGGTGTAGCTGCACGGGTCGGAGCTGTAGCAACAGCCGGATATTTGGCTTTCCTTGTTGGGCCGCCGCTGCTTGGCATGATTGGCAACTCAATTGGCTTGCGAATGGCCTTAATCGTCGTCCTTGTCGGCATTGTATTCGCAGGGCTGACGTCTCATGCCGCGAGACCTCTTGGCGAGAAGGATCAGGCAAAGACCAAGTAGGTCTCACATTTTATAACCGTCAGGAGGGTGGAAAAAATAAAGCTTCCATTTGTGAATCCTAAATTAATGGGCGAAATGATCCGGCAGCAAATTCGCAGCGCGCTCTATTATGAGCAGGAGTCGACCAAGGTCGAAATCGCTCAAATAACAGGGCTGACCTTCCCGACCGTGAGCAAAGCGATTGAGGAAATGAAGGCGGATGGCGAGGTTTTGCTGTCGGGGCTGCGGGAATCCAGCGGAGGTCGA
Organism: Paenibacillus sp. Leaf72; assembly: GCF_001422685.1. Classification (NCBI taxonomy): domain Bacteria; kingdom Bacillati; phylum Bacillota; class Bacilli; order Caryophanales; family Paenibacillaceae; genus Paenibacillus; species Paenibacillus sp. Leaf72. Next base: position 2,012,780 of record NZ_LMLV01000001.1, read on the forward strand.
AGGCCGCAAATTTATATGCTGAATGCAGCGCATATGTCGGGCTTAGCTGTGTATTTGGAAAAGGACTGCACCATTTATACCTTGCTGAATTATGTCGGAGAGGTCCTTCTGCAAGACAGGCTGCCCGGTGTTTTGGATGAAGGGCCGGAAGCGCTGGACCGTCAAATGAAGGTTTATTTGGAGCGATATCCGCTCATTCGCGCATTAACCTTCGGCGTTCCTGCGAGCGTGACGAACGGCCAGGTTTTTCATATTCCCAGCTACGAGAAATTTAACGGCTATGATTTGAAGGCCGCTTACGAGAGCCGCTATCCGCTTCAGGTCCAGATTGAAAATGATATGAACGCCACGGTACTCGGCTATCATGACCAACTGGATAACAACAAAAGTTTATCGCTTGTTTATCTGTATTTCGGCATGAATGGCCCCGGTGCTGGCATTATGGTCAATGGAAAGCTCGTCAGAGGGAACACCTTTTTTGCTGGCGAGGTTTTTTATTTGCCCCTTGGGCAGCAGAACTTTGGCGAGGTCATTCAAGAGCTTACCGATCGTTCCAACGAAAAACGCGATGATGCCAAGCTGATTGATGCCATGAGCCGCTTGGTTGCGATTTTCACGGCAACGCTGAACCCGGATATTTTTATTTTTTGCAGCATCAATCTGTCTGAGCAGGAGCTGGAGGAGGTAAGAAGCCGCAGCGCTATTTATGTGCCAGAGGCTCATTTACCCGCACTTATCATTCGAGATTGGCAGCAGGACTACATTCATGGATTAAAGCAAATGACAATCCGTACGATGCTGGGCACGGGAGTCGAATAACGTTCGTTTCAGGGTTATATGCGGCTTGCCGCAGCCGTTATCGCTATCTGCATAGAAAAAACCGCATGGCAGCAGCCGTGCGGTTTCCTTCTATTTTCACGCCCTATTTACATGCCCTTTTTACACGCCCCATTGTCTGGCTATGCCCTTACTTCCAACACCTACAGCGCTGCAAGCTCCTCAAGCACCTGGTCAATCGTCTCCTTGGAAATACGGAACATGCCATTGTCGCAGATTTGCTGAAGAGAGAACGGCTTAGCAATGTTTGCCTGTGCGCCGCTGAACAGATTTGGCATATGCCGGCTCACAATGGCAATCGCCCGCTCATCCATCCATATTTCACTCATCTTCGTCTTGGCACTGTACTGCGAGCGGAACAGGCCTTCACTCTCATAGGCAAACTGGTACGTACCCGAGCCGGCACGGATGATCAAGCCAGCTGCGGTTTCCTCCACCGATGCGATGTCCGCTTTATTTTCAAGCGAAGTCCCGCCTTCTGTCGTGCCAGCGAGCGTCGCTCCCCGCAAAATAATATCTGCTGTCGTATTCGCTGGAATGACAACTTGAAGCTCAATACGGCTGCCTTCTACACGCCAGCCCGACTCGATCCGTCCGTATACGGAGTCGTAGGAGGCTTTAGCATAAGTCAGCATGGTCGATCCGAACAACGGCTCGATTCGAATATGCTTGAAGGCAGGCTGCGAAGGGTCCATGTCTAGCCCAGCAACCTTGCGGTACATCCAATCGCCGATCGCCCCATAGGAATAATGGTTGAACGAGTTCATGTCGTCGCTCCAGAACGAGCCGTCCGGCTTAATGCTGTCCCAATGCTCCCAAATCGTCGTTGCGCCTTTCGATACCGAATACAGCCAGCCCGGATAGCTCTCTTGCAGCAGCAAGCGAACCGCCGTTGTGTGATAGCCGCTGTTCGACAGGGCAAAACATAAGTACGGCGTACCCACAAAGCCGGTCGTCAGGTGGTAGTCATTTTCGACGATGAGGTTGTTTAGATCCTCTGCTACCCGATCCTTCACGCTTTCATCCACCAGGTCGAACATAAGCGCCAAAATATGCGCGGTTTGCGTCGGTGAAGCGATCCGTCCCCTCTTAGTCATAAACTCGTCGCGGAACGCGGAAATTACGCGGCTGTGCAGCTCGTCATAGCGCTCGGCGTCCTCGTCATGTCCGAGCACCTTCGCTGCATCGCGAACAATGCGCGTGGAGTAGGCATAATAGGCTGTTGCAATCAATGCCGTTGGCGTCGCGCCAATATAGCTGTTCTCCTTCGCATCGAGCGCAAGCCAATCCCCGAAATGAAAGCCGCTATTCCACAAATACTCTTCGCTGCCCTGTGCCCGAATGTACTCCACCCATTGCTTCATGCTTTCATACTGCTCGGAGAGCAGCCGCTCATCGCCATAATATTGATAAACCGTCCATGGGCAAATAACCGCAGCGTCTCCCCATGCCGCCGAATTGGCTCCGCCTACAATATCAGGAATAACGAAAGGAATGCCGCCATCCTCATGCTGCTCCGCCTTCAGGTCATGCAGCCATTTTGCAAAAAACGGCGCGCCTTGGAAGTTGAATAAAGCGGTGCTGATAAATACTTGCGCGTCGCCCGTCCAGCCGAGCCGTTCATCGCGCTGCGGGCAATCCGTCGGCACGTCGAGGAAGTTGCCGCGCTGTCCCCAGCGGATATTTTGCTGGAGCTTGTTGATTCGCTCGTCAGAGCATTCGAATTCACCAGATGAAGGCATATCGGAGTGAATAACCTCGCCTTGGAATGCATCTGCCGGCAGCGCAGCGCCTGCTTCCTGCCCGGGGAAGCCCTGCACCAGCACATAGCGGAAGCCCATAAAGGTAAAATGGGGCGCATAGCTTTCTATCCCGTCGCCTTTCGCGATATAGGTCAGCGTCTGCTTCGCCGGACGCAGGTTGCCAAAATATATGTTGCCTTCCTTGTCCAGCACCTCCGCATGGCGCAAAACGATTTGCGTTCCTTCCGGCGCCTCGACGGTAAATCTCATGCGTCCAACGATATTTTGCCCCAGATCCAGCACATGATCGCCTGCCGGGGTAATAAACGAGGAGATCGGCTTGATGATTTCGGTGACGTTCGTCGGCCAGTTTTCTTGTGCTACAAGCTGGCTGTATGGCAGATCCAGCACTTGCACTCCCGACCATCCGCCAGCTGCCTGCTTGTCATCGCTATGAGCTTCCGATCCGTTCATTCCACCATCGGCTTCGCTCCAGCCCTCGATTTCCAAGCGGGCATCATACGTCTCACCGTGATAGATATTCGCGTATTGAATCGCCCCAAGCGCCGCCTGCCACGAGCTGTCCGTCGCTACGACCTCTTCCGTGCCATCCGCATAACGGATATGCAGCTCCAGCAGCGCGGCACGATTGTCGCCGTACATATAATTTTTGTCATCAAAGCCCAGTCCGCCGCGGTACCAGCCGTCGCCCAGCATAAAGCCAATGCCATTTGCGCCTTCTTTCAGCTCCGCCGTCACATCATAGGTCTGATATTGCACACGGGTGTGATAGCTGGTCCAGCCTGGAGCGAGCAAATCATCCGACACCTTGCCGCCGTTCAAGTACAGCTCATACACGCCAAGCGCGGTCGCATACACTCGTGCGGATACGATACCCCCCGCTTTCACCTGAAAGGTGTGGCGCAGCAAATAGGCTGGGGCCGCATCTGCAGCAATAGAAGACGTATCCGGCGTAATCCATTTCGCCTGCCAGTCTGCCCCGCCAGCAAGGGCCAGCTCGAAGGTGCCCTCCTCGCTCCAAGGCGACTCTTCTCCTGCCGTATCCCATACTCTAACCCGGAAGCGATAAGCAGTACGGGCTGCAAGCGCAGGACCGCCATATTCGATATGAAGCGACTGCTCCTGTTCGATCCGGCCCGTATCCCAAAGGCTTGTCTCAAAGCCGCTTGATGCCTCGGCTACTTGCAGCTGGTAAGCGGCCTGGCGGACTCCTCTGCGTTCTGCTGCTTCCAGCATCCAGCTGAATCGCGGCTTTGTGAGGTCTGTGCCAAGCAGAGCACCTCTATATTCACAGCTTGCGGAATGAACATTTAACATGTAGCTATCCCCTTTTTACTGGATTTATGAATGAGACACTAACCTTTAACCGAACCAGCTGTCATGCCCGCTACAATACGCTTGTTAAAAATAATAAACAGCAGCAGCGGCGGAATCGTAATCAGCAATATGTTCGTGAACAGCAGATTGTATTGCGTCACATACTGGCTCTGGAAGTTATAGAGCGTCAGCTGCACCGTGACATTGTCCGAGCCCGGCAGAAAATAAAGCGGGTTCGTGAAATCATTGAAGATGGTAACCGAGGACAATACGACTACCGTTGCCGTTACAGGCTGGAGCAGCGGCAAAATAATACCAAAGAACAGCCGAAGGCCGCCAGCGCCGTCAATAACGGCCGCCTCATCCACTTCACGCGGAATGCCGCTCATGAAGCCTTTATAAAGCAGAACTGCGAATGGAAAGCCCAGCGCGACTTCGATCAATATAAGACCGATCAGTGTTTTGAACAGGCCAATCCCGTCCATGACCCAGATCGTCGGCACGATGGCCGGCGGAATGATAAGCCCGGCAAGAATCAAGAAGTTGAACAGTGGCGACAGCTTTCCTGTCCGGCGCTGCAGCACATAGCCTGCCATCGCGCACAGTACGATCAAAATAGCGATGGAGGCCACCGTCAGCACCGTACTGTTGATGAAGGCGCGAATCAGCATAAAATCGCGGGCCACAACGACGGTTTTAATATTTTCCCAATATTGGCTATTGGAGGCCCATGACATCGTGAGCAGTGAAGACTCTTTCGCGTCCTTGCCCGAATTGACCAGTATGAAGTAGAACGGAATCCAGAACACGACAATCGTAAACAAGACGGCACCAATCTCAAAGCCCCATTGTCTGATCTTTCTCACAGGTCTACCTCCTTGCGGTTCAAATACGTATAGAGCGGGAAGGCAAGCGCTGTCACAACGAGGAACAAAATCACATTGCCCGCAGTAGCGAGGCCATAGAAGCCGCCTTGATATTGCTTGTAAATGATCGACGCAATCAAGTCGGTCGTGAAGCCCGGGCCGCCCTTGGTCATCGCCCATACCAGATCGAAGGAGCGCAGACCGCCGATGAAGGCCAAAATAATAACGGAGTTCGTAGCTGGACGGCTCAGCGGCACAATAATGTTCCAGAACTTATGCCAGTTGTTGCCGCCGTCGATTTGCAAGGCTTCATAATATTCCGCGGGGATCGACAAAATCCCGGCAATGTAAATGACAGTCGCGAAGCCTAAGCCTTTCCACACATCGACCATGGCGACCGACAGCAGCGCGATTCTCGTATCGCCGAGCCAATCCGGACCTTCAATGCCGATGGCGGCAAGCGCTGTATTAATGACGCCTTGCGTCGGGTGCATCATCATGCTGAAGGCAATACCGACAGCAATCGTGCTCACCAAGGTAGGGAAAAATATGACAGACCGCAAGTAGCTTTTGGTCCGAATTTTCGAGGTTAGCAATACGCCTAGCAGCAGTCCCAGTGCAACCTTGAGCGTACAGGTAACGACCGCATAGATCAGTGTATTTTTAAAACCAATGCTTAAGGACTGCTCCTGAAAAAATGTAATAAAATTTTCAAACCCGATAAACTCCCAATCCGACAGCGTCCATCTCGTCATACTGAAGAAGAAGGACATAATCGTCGGCAGGATGAAAATAATAAAATAAATAATGGCTGCTGGCAGCAGGAACCAATAGGAGTAGGTTCGTTTAAATATACTGTTCATCGTTATCACTCCTACACAGTCAAGCGTATATTTTGAAGTAAAGCGGCCCTGCAAGCAGGGCCGAGCTTCTCTATCTATTTTTTACTACTACTTAAGTTGAAAATTACCAGCCCGCCAGTCCAAGCTGTTTCGCTTGCTTCTCCACATCTTTATCGTAAGCAGCCGCGCCTTCCGCTGCCTTCTTAATGCCTGCGCCAACCTCGACGGTAATTTGCTCCAGGCTTGGTCCTTTAACTGGGGAAACGAACTCCAGCGCTGGCGCCGTTTTGCCCGATTCGAAATACGGCAGCATGTCTTTCACCAGCGTAGGCACATCGTCCGGAATCGTCGCATCCTTGATCAGATACGGGCCGGTTGGCTTCGAGACAGCTGCCGCAACCTGTGTCCCTTCTACAGAAGCGATGAAGGCCACAAACTGCTTGGCTGCCTCTACATTTTTAGTTTCCTTGTAAATATAACTCGCCCCTGGCATCCAGATGCTCAAACCGTTTTTCGAGGCATCGTCGCCAGGCTGGGCGAAAAAGCCGATATTTTCGATTTCATCCGGGAAGTTCTGCACAAGCGATGGTGATGCGAACGATAGCATTGGATAATGCGCGCCCTTGCCATCGGCAAGCATTTTGAGGCCTGCATCATAGGTTGTCGCCAGCATATCCTTGTTCATAAAGCCTTTATCATACAGCTCCTGCAGCTTCTCGAAGCCTCTCAACGCTGCAGGCGTGCCTGCGAAAGTTGCCTTATGAGCGGTAAAATCTTCCGCAAATGACGGTACCTGTGCCTGTACATTGTAATAATCGGCCAGCACAACGAGCTGCGAGGTCCACGAGTCCTTGTAGGAGCCTATAACCGGGGAAATGCCTGCCGCTTTAATTTTCTCGTTATTGGCAATCAGCTCATCCCAAGTAATAGGCACCTTCAGTCCAAGGTCAGCATAAATTTTCTTATTATAGAACCAGCCTCCAGCAATCGTGGAAGATGTCGGCACGCCATACACTTTTCCATTGAAGGAAACCGTCTGCTTGAAGGAGTCCACGACGCCCGACTGGAATGCTTCATTCGTCAGGTCCAGCATGTTTTTCTCTGGAGACAATGCCTGCATCAAGGAGCCCGAGTTATAAAAGAAAACATCCGTCATATCGCCTGTCGCCAGACGAGTCTTTACAATATTGTCGCCTTCGCCGCCGCCCGGCCTTGTTTCCATCTCAACTGTAATGTTCGGATATTTCTTCTGGAAAGCGTCGACATAAGCATTCGCCAAATTGACCGAATCCTGCGTATTATCAACCAGCAGCGAGAGCGTTACCTTCTTCTCTGTATTGCCTCCTGTGCCGCCCGCCGCCGTATCCGTACCGGTATTGCCGCCCGAATTGCTTCCGCCGCATGCCGCTAGCGTTCCGGTAAGCACAAGTGCGGTTGCTGTCATTGCGAGCGATTTTAGCTTCATGTTCTTCATGTTTCGTTCCCCCTCGTTCGTTGTCGCTGATGCTGTATAAGTAGCTTTCTATACCCTTATTGTAGAGAGGAAATGACCTTTATGAAAGCGCTTCATTTTTCAGGTGAGTGTCGGTTTTTTTTAGGTAGGTTCGATGGGTTGAAGCGCAGGGTCACACGGGTGCCCTCTCCTTCTCGGCTCCAGACGGTCAGCGAGCTGCCTTCCCCATAAGACAGCGACAGCCGTTCCTTAACGTTGCGCATGCCGTAGCCCTGCTCTGTCTGGGCCATATCCGCCATCCCCACCCCGTCATCCTCGACCGTGAAAATCAAATACGGCCCGTCAGTTCCACCCGTCAAACGGATCGTTCCTTTTCCGACCTTCGGCTCCAAACCATGGTAAATGGCGTTTTCGACCAGCGGCTGCAGCAGCAGCTTCATGATCTCCAGCCCCTTGATCGTCTCCTCCACCTCCTCGATATAGTGGAAGCGGTTGTTGAACCGAATGTTTTGGATGTTCAAATAATGCTCGATATGCTTCAATTCGTTGTATACGAGAATCGTCTCCTTGCCCTTGTTCAAGCTGAGCTTGAAGCTTTCGGAGAGAGATACCGCCATTTGGGCGACCTCTTTATTATTTTGCAAAATCGCCATCCAATAGATCGAATCCAGCGTATTATACAAAAAATGCGGCTTAATTTGCGATTGCAGCGCCCTAAGCTCCGCCTCCCGCTCCTTCAGCTCCGAGTTGATGAGCCGCGCATTCAGCTCCTCATTTTCGCGGGCAATGCGCTTGAACGTTTCACCGATGACACCGACCTCATCCTGGGCAAATTCCGCCGGAAAATCGCGCTTGCCAAGCGTCCAGTCGTTCATCATTTTTTTCAGCCGCAGCAGCGGCCTTGTGATGGTTCCCGATATAAAAAAGGATAGAATCAGCGCTGTCACCGCGAAAGCCGCGGCAATAAGCGTCGTCGCCAGGCCAATGTATTGGGTATGCTTTAGCAGCTCCTTCGATTCGACGAGATGGACCAGCGTCCAGCTTGTCGTCTGATTATAATAAGGATTGACCAGAAAGCCTTCATCCTTCAAGTGGCCCAGCGTTTCCGAGATGGTCCCGCCAGCAAGCGGAACAGTATCATTATGGCTGTATACTGCTTTTGTCGAGCCAGTCCCCTCGCTGAGCACCATGAAGGAGCCGTTCTCCTTGCTGCCCCCGAACACTTTATCAAAAATCGTCTTGGATACATTGATGACGAGAATGCCAATCGGCTGGCCGCCCGGGTCCTCCGCATCGCGAAACAGCTTCACGGTAGAAAAGGACTTATTCGTATCGTCAAAAATATCTGACGGATAATACACAACCTTTCCCTTGCTCTCATACGCCGCCTTGTACCAGTCCGAGCTTGTAATCTTGGCTATTTTATCGCTTCCTTCATACACGCCCGCATCATCGGAGCGGCCAAAGCAGTAGGTGTGCAGCTTTAGATCAAGCAGACAGACCGAGGTTACATAACGCGTATCAGCAAAGCTGCTGCTGATTAAGCCTTTGAGCCGCGAGGAGGTTGTGCTGTTCACCGTATCGGGCTGGCTGCCCGGATTTTCTCCGCTGCTGCGCAGGCTCTGCCGAATGGCATCGTTGACAACAATAGATAGATGAAAATTGTTAATATTTCGAAATAATAGGTCGGCCACCTCGCTGGACGTACGCAAATGGTCCAAATTCGTTTTTTCATTCATATCCGTCAGCGTGTCCTTCGTAATATTGAAGGAAATGTAGCCGAGCAGCATAATCGAAGGCACGATGAGCAGAATCATTGCCGCCAAAAACCGGCTTCGGATTTTTTTGAACCGCAGCCATTCTACTAGCCGTTTTTTAGGCATGGCCATCTTCCTTACGCTCGATCGAGTAGGCTTCCCGGTAATGCTTAGGCGTCATGCCTATGAGTTTTTTGAACGTTTCCGTAAAATGCCTGTAGTTGAGATAACCGACCTTCTCGCTGACTTCCCCGACGAGCATCCCTTCTCGCAGCATCACCTTTGCACGCTCCATCCGTTCATGAGTCAAATGCTTAATATAGGAGATGCCCATCTCTTCTTTGAAAAGCAGGCTGAAATACGTCGCATTCAGGCCAACATGCTCCGCCAGCTCCTGCAAGGAAATGTCCTGCCCAAAGCGAGCCTCCATATAGGCAAGCGCCTTCTCGACCGCCGCATGCTTCGCGGAGCGCCTAGCTTCGGTAACGGCCGTCAGCATCGCCTCCACCTTGCCCCGGAGCCAGCGGAACATTTCCTCGCGCGTATGCATGACGCCAAGCTCCTGATGCGCGACCTTGCCGAGAGAGCGAATGTCCCGCCCCGTCTCCTTCAGCACCTCAAGGCCCACATAAACGAGCTGCAAAATTTCGCGCTCCGCCTGCTCCGGGTCCAGCTTCTGCTCCCCAACCGACACCTCGAATTCGTCCAACGCAGCCAGCAGCCCCTTCTTGTCCCCCGTGCGCAAGGAGAAAATGACCGACTCCTCATGCTTCGTCAAATGGCCTGCCAGCTCATCGCTGCCTTCCATTTCCTCAATGCGGATCAAGCCGCTTTCCTCCAAAAACCGGCCGTAGCGCAGCGCCCGCAGCGCTTCCTTGCAGCTTTTTGGCGCTTCTGCTAGCGTTGCATAGGTTCCTCCTGCTGCGAACAGCTCACAGTCTCCGCCCTGCAGCATAAGCTGCTCCCACAGCTCGTCTGCGGGCAGCTTGAAATGAAGCACCGCCGACAGCCGGTCTGCCCCATTCGTCACCTCAACGATTTGATAAGCGGCACTTTCTGGCAGCTCTACACATTCCGAGGAAAAAGCGAGCACCGTAATGCCCGCAATCGCTTCCCACTCCGGGCCATAGCTTTCCTTCCATTTGCCTAGCGCACTATCGCCCGCTAACAGCAAGTTCAGCGTCGCTTTCTCCAGCAGCTCCTGCTTCGACGCCTCCCATTTGGATTTCATGGAGCTGAATGCTTGCTGCTTCTCAATTCGCTCGATTGCTTTGCGCATCACTTCATCTATTTTCTCTACCGTAACCGGCTTCTCCAAATAATCAACAACGCCAAGCCCAATCGCCCGCATCACATATTCAAATTCATTAAAGCCGCTGAACACAATAAACATCGTATCCCCTGCTTCGCCTGCCACCGTCTCAATGAGCCTCAGTCCGTCCATGCCCGGCATCCGAATATCCGTCAGCACAATGTCCGGCCGCTGTTCGCGAAACATCTCTAGTGCCGATAAGCCGTCTCCCGCCGTTCCTACCAGCTCGACGCCATAACGCTGCCAGTCGATCATTTGGCTCAGCCCTTGGCGGACAATATATTCGTCATCAAATACAACCGCTTTCAGCATTTTCCCCATCCTCCCTGCAAAGCACCTTCTAAATAATTCTAGTATACCCGCCTTATTCTCCTTCATCGTAATGGAGAGCTGGATTTTTTCCTACCGTTGTTTATTTCAGGTCGATGTCTGCTTTTTTCAGGTAAAAAACAAGATGAAACGGCTGTCGCCGTCCTTTGGCGGCGCAGCGCGTATCATTACGAGAAAATCATATCCTTTCCTATATTCAAAAAACGGCACATCGGAGCATGCTCCGATGTGCCATTTTTATAAAGTATATATAGCTACTCATCCTCTTTCAGCAGCTTGTAAAGATAATCGACAGAGCGCATCGCGTATTCGAACCGCTGGGGCTCGCCGTCCTTCACCAGCACTAGGCAGGGAACGCTCGTAATTTTCCAAGCCTCGCGCAGCTTGGGCGCGTAATTGATGTTAATTTTATACATCGTCGTCGGCACTTCCGCTGCCTGAACGATGTCCAGCATCCGCTCGGCTACCTTGCACGTTCCGCAGAAAGGGCTGGAGAACAGCAGCGCATCCTTCCCATTGCCGATTCGCGCCAGACGCAGCCACTCATCCTCTTCAATTTCATAAATTGCCATACGCTCTTCCTTCTTTCCTTGCTCTGGCTGTATATGTGCCCAGCGGCACCCGGCCAGCTTCGTTGTCTTCTATTTTAACATAAGACATAGACGAGCAGCCGCCAACATACGTTTTTATAACAACCGTTTTTGGAAAGGATGCGATAAGGCTTGATGGACCTGCTGCTGCTGCTCGGAATGGCGTTTTTTTGGACAATCACCTATCTGCTTATTATTTATCAAGGCTTTAAGGACAGGACGTGCGGCATGCCTTTGGCTGCGCTCTGTGCCAACCTGACGTGGGAGCTGCTGTTTGGCTTTTTCATGCCCTTCAACCCGCTTCAGCAAATCATTACAATCGTCTGGTTCGCGCTCGACATCATCATTTTGCTGCAATTTTTGTATTACACCCGCAATGACTATTCACCGAAAAAAATTGCCGTCATCGTAGGCTCTCTGCTCGCTACCGCCTTCTTGCTGCATTATGGCGTCTCGGTCGAATTCCATGACCCGGAGGGCAAATATACCGCCTTTGGCATCAATTTGATGATGTCCATATTGTTTATTCAAATGCTGTTCCAGAAGGACTTGCTAGGGCAGTCCCGTTTTATTGCCTGGGCGAAAATGCTCGGCACCCTATGCGCCTCCGTGCTCAGCTACAAGCTCTACCCGGATTCCCTGCTGCTGATGTTCATGTATGTCCTTATTTTCCTTTTTGATGTTGGCTATATTTTACTCGTGCAAAGCCGTTCGGTGAAAATCGTGCAGCGCCCCGGCGCAAAACAGGACAATTCGCAGCAGATTGTAACATAAGACGCAAAAATCGTCTATTTGTCTTGTTTTATTTGATCCATAAACATCCTGAGGTTTTCAACGATTTCTGCCGAATGAGTACGATATAAATAGTGGTCTGCTTCAAATAACACTATTTTCCCATGAACAGAATCCTTGATTTGCTTCTCATGCTCGGGTATCCATCTATCCGTTACTGGATGATTGGCTTGGATAAAGAAAATAACGGGAAGAGCTTTTGGGAAGGTTAATTGTTCTGCTGCTTCAAAATTAGCATACATACTTCCGGCTTCATTTAATTGACTGGAATTATAAATGTTTTTGCGAATCATGATTTTCAGTTGCTCTTTGGTTTGATCATCATATGGCAATTCAGCATAAGGGTCATCGCCTAATTTCAATTGCAATCTGGCGAAGCCTGATTCTCTGAGCAGGCTAAGCGTCTTTAATATGGAAGATCCTATCTTCTGCTCTTTGAGCGTTGGGACACTGCTGTCGAGTCCGACAAATGCGCTCACTTCGCTTGGATATTTGTTCACATAATCTAAGCTGTATAATCCTGAAATGGAGTGGCCCATTAAAATGTAACGGTCAATATGGAGACTTTGCAGCGCTTCATGAATTTCACTTACTATATTTTCTGTGCTTCGTTCCTTGTCGGTCAGATCGCTTAATCCATAACCAAATGGCTCAACTACGACGACTTTGTAATACGGTGACAGTTGTTCGATTAGCGGCTTAAAATCAAGTGCCGGCGCTGCTGTGCCATAACCTGGCAGGAGCACGATCGTTTCTTCTCCTTGTCCATGGGTCGATACATTCATATATTTCCCATCTACAGCTACCGACTGGCCATAAGGCAATAATTTCGCTTGCTCTGATTTGCTGCTGAACAAATTCACGAAAAAAACGACGGCTATAAAAACGACGATTGCTATTCCTATGGCCGCTATTACTTTAAGCAACCTGCGAAGCCATTTTTTCAACCTGCTGGCTGGCTTTTTATTTGTTGTTGTATCCAGCTCCATCTTGTTTACCTCTCGTATTTCCACTTGCATCTTCTCCTATCGTCATCTCTCTACTGGGCGCCCTTAAGGGCCGATAGGGAAAGCTTACACGATGAAAATGTACTCTATATGCCGGCAGGATGAACGGAATATGAACACGCAAAAAAACCTGCGTCATCATAGGCAGGAGGCTTGTACCTGATGACGCAGGCATGGGGAGAAGCGAGGGGACCGCTATGAGATAATGATGGATAAGCCTCTTATTCAGCCAGCATTGTGACGGGCAAGGTGATGATGAAGGTCGTTCCCAGACCCGGTTCGCTTTCCACTCGAATATCGCCTTGATGAAGCGAAATAATCTGCTTAACGATGGCCAGACCCATGCCGCTGCCTTCATATTTTCGGCTGTGAGAGCGATCTGCCTTAAAGAAACGCTCGAATATACGCTTCTGGTCCTCTAGTGAAATACCAATGCCCTCGTCTGATATTCGGACGGTCAAATGTTTGATGTCTTGCTCGATGCTGACTGTAATCATGCCGCCATCGTTGGAAAATTTGATGCTATTGCCAATGATATTGATCCATACCTGATTTAGCTGATCGTGATCAGCCGTTAGCATAGCTGGCTTCAAATTAAGCTCAAAATGGATGTTCCGCGCCGACCATTGCGGCTGAATCCCGACGATGACTCGCCTAATCTGTTCATCAAGTCTGAGCGTTACGAGTTGCAGCTGCTGTGACTGTGATTCGAGCATGCTTAGCTTGAGCAAACTATCGCTCATCTTGGACATCCGCTTGGCTTCATTAATAATAATATCGAGATAACGGCTGCGCTCGCTAGCTCCGATGCCTTCTTGCTTGAGCGCTATCGCATAACCGGATATCGAGGTGAGCGGCGATTGTACCTCATGCGATACGTTCGTTACGAATTCCCTGCGCATCTGCTCCAGCCGCTGCAGATCATGCATCATTTCTTCGAAGCTGCGAGCCAAAGTGCCTAATTCACCCGTCTGCTTAATATTCAGCTTGACGTTGAAGTCTCCAGCCGCTATCCGTCTGGTCGCTTTTGTCAGCTTGTTAATCGGGCTTATGATGAAGATCGAGGCAATTAGAACAAACAAGCTTCCTGTAATTAACGAATAGGCTGCAATCGTTAATCCCCATTTTATGACAAATGAGGTGGACGGAGGGGAGAGCGTCTCCACAAACATCGCTTTCGTCCCCATATCTGTGTTCAACGGAAATCCAATGTAGGCAACCGTAACACCTTCCTTATTGCCTTGAACCGTTTCCCCAGCTAATACCTGTTTTACTTGCTCCGTTATTATAGCAGCAGGCTTATGTCCGCCCAGCGCTCCAAAAGACTGGAATCGATCCGTTGCTTCATAAATTCGAATATGATAGGAATTGAGCTGCTTCATTTTACTAACTAACGCGTCCGCTTCACGCGAAGGAATGGTTTCGTAGATCGAGGCGATGTCATGTCCAAAATTACGCAAAAGAATTTGCGAGTTTTCGTTCAATTGATCTTCAAATAGCCAAGTGGCTGCTAAAAAAGCAATGATCGTGCTCCCGATCACGGAGACTAGGAATATTAGGACTACGCGTGTATATAATGATTTGATCATTGTTGCACCTCAAGTCGATAGCCAAGCCTACGAACCGTTTCGAGTTGAAAAATAATAAGCATCCAATCCCTCTTTCCCTGTTTCGTATCCTATTCAGTAGTAATCATTATACTATTATAGCAAGGAGATATAATAATGGGATTTAGGTGCCTTTCCTTCGGTCATCGAGTATCCGATTGTCGGAAGATGTATATCCTAAGTATATACATGATAAAAGGGGTGAAGTATACTTGAAAGACCAGAAGAGAGAGGATATGAGCCCAATGACGACTGTAACGCTTAGTAAATGGGGAAACAGCAGTGCTGTCCGGATTCCGAATCAGCTTCTTAAACGTCTGAATTTGGAGGAGGGCGCTGAAATCGAATTGGTCATTACTCCTGAAAATGAATTGCTGCTGCGTCCTATGAAACAACAGCAAGAAACGAATGAAGAGCTGCGCACTCATTTAAAGCAACTCCTTGCTAAAATCCAGCCCGCTTCCCCACGGCATGAGGAATTCGATGTTGGCATTGAAGGAGACGAGCTCATTTGACGATACCTATCCCCCAGCGCGGCGATTTAATATGGCTGGATTTTGATCCCCAAGCTGGTCATGAGCAGGCTGGGAGAATACCAGCTCTTGTGTTGTCCGAGGCTGATTTTAACGAACTAACCGGCTTTGCAGTTGTGTGTCCCATTACGAGCCAAATTAAAGAATATCCGTTTGAAGTCGCGTTGCCTGGCGGTCTTGCCTTCTCTGGAGTTGTCCTGACCAATCAAATGAAAAGTCTCGACGTGCAGAAACGGAAAATTAAAATTATGGGCAGCGTCCCTGTAGATTCTCCTTTCATGAAAGCTGTGCTGCGCAACACGCGCTCTATACTGGCCTAATTAAGCAATCGCCGCGCCCTTAACCATTAGGAGCGCGGCGATTTCGTATGAATGAGCGATTTGCCAACTCTATTTTTATTCGCGTATAGTTAGGATGAGAAAAACGGTGGGCGAACAAGAGCAGCATACTAAAGCGCTCGGTCAGCTCAGCACGAATATTCTCCATTTAAAAGGACTGACATTCCGCTATTTCAGCAATTTTCATGTTTTCGACTGTTGCGCGGACAGGGAAGCCGTTATGCCACACCCTATCGCTTCAAATAGGAGGAATAGGGGCGATTAGCGGCTTCTGTGTCCGCCAGCACGGCCAAAAACCATTTTTGCAGAGAATAACGGCTGCTGTGTCCGCCAAAGTCTCTATATATCCAAATACATAACCATAATTGCCTATACCTCGCACTTTTTGATGAATGGAAGCTGAATGAAGCTAGCCCACAAGCCCAGCCTTCAAGAAAATGTCTCAGGAGATTGATTCGAATGATGCCTATAGATAAACAGAACGAGCGAAAAAAAAATGCCGCACTCCAGCAGCTACCCGAGCAGCCGATTTCGCAGTGGCGAAAATGGCTGCTGCAATGCTTGGAGCCGCTGGCCGCACAAACGAGAAACAGCGACTATGCTGGCCGCGCAGCTGAGCTTATTAAGCAATCGCGGCCCGCTTTTTCCCCTGCGATGAAATGCCTGTTCGAGCTGCACAGCTTCCTGTTTATTATGGAGCAGCTGCATACGGGCACGTTCGTCGGCTACCACACGCGAGTCGCGATGGAGGATGTGCAGGGCAGCATCAACAAGCTGTTCGAACTGTCGCCGGATCTCGCTGATGCCGAGCCGGCGTTTTGGGACCGCCTGGCGGAAACGCTGGCGGATTTGCGTGGAAGACTGCTCGCGGAGGAGCGGTATGCGGATTATTTTTCACCTGTGTATTATGCGCTTTGGAGAAAATGGCTCTATCCCCGCCTGCCCGGCAGCCCGCTGCTTGCGGAGGAGCTTGAACACCTTGAGGCGCTAAAGCCCCAGCAGAAAATCGCCCAGACGCGCTATCAATGGATGTTCGCCAAATGCTGGCTGAGCTTTCTGCTAGGGCGCGACGAGGAGGCGCAAGCGCTGCTGACCGCGCTGGGCCGCAAATCCAAGCTGCGCATTCATGATTATTATGCCTTGCTGGATGAGCTGGAGCAGCGCAAGGAGTGGAATCGGCTGCTCTACTGGCTGAAGCAAACCGCGAGCCTGCTGGCGGATCATCATGGCGTGCATTTGAACGCTTTTTTCGCCTATTGGGATGCGGTGCTGGCGGAAATGCCTCAGGAGGAGGAAGCGATGTGGGAGCAATTGCTGCTCCTGCTGCCCGCCTCGCGCTCCATCTATGCAGACAAGCTTCATCATTATGAAAAATGGCAGGAGTGGATCGATTACCAGCTAAGCGAAGGCATCGACCCCCTGTATTATCGCGTCGCCATGTTCGCTCCGATCGAGAAGCACGCGCCTGAGCTGCTGCTTCCCTTCTATCACCAAGCCGCCGAGCGTTATGTGCTGCTGAAAAACAGGGACGGCTACAAATCGGCAGTCAAGCTGCTGAAACGATTAGCGAAGCTGTATAAAAAACGCAAGGACGAGGCGGGCTGGGAAACGTTCATCACCGCCTTCGCTGGGCGCTACAGCCGCTTGCGGGCTTTGCAGGAAGAGCTGCGAAAGGGGAAATTGCTGTCATGAGCACCGAGCTGACGAAGAGCCCATCATGGACGACGATAACGGTACATTTGGCTTTAACCGATTTTGGCGATGCGCTGCTGTATGCGGTGGATGACCGCCAGGATCTGCTTTCCGGCATACGCCTCAAGCAAAGCCTATTCGCTTGGCATGCGGCCACCACCTATGGGACCGAGCTTGAAATCCGGCAAATGGAGCAGGTGGAGTTGGTTGTGCTTCCCGCGGAGCATGTGCTCCCCTTCTTTGCCGAGCAGCGCCTGCTGGCGCATATTCATTGGGAATGGGACGAGCAGTCGGCTGCGCTCATCCGGCTTGCGCCTTTGCTGCACGAGCACACGGAGGCCAAGCGCTACTTGCCGAGCCACTCCGCATGGCGAGCCGGACAGCTGCAATGGGTGTGGGACAGCTCCGCTTCGGCGGAGCTGGCAAGCGAGCTTGCGCTTGCTGAGGAGAAAGTGAAGGACGGCCGCTTGTCGAATGGCTTTCTCGGCATGCTGGAAGCCGCCTTCTCGGCGGCGGTGTTCCAGCGCTATTACAACAGTGAAGCAGCATCCGCCGATTTGCGCGCGGAATATCCGCTGCTGTTCGTGAAGGAGAAGGCGATCTTCGCTGGCCTTGATGCGTCCGGCTGGCTGATGGCCGTCGGCTGGAAGGCAGACCATGCGCCGTTCCGCCCTATGCTGCAGCTGCTTGAGCCGGGCGAGGAAACCGATGAGGCGTGGCAGCTGCGGCTCGTGCTGCAGGACAAGCTGGACCCATCGGTGCTGCGGCCTGTGAGGCTGTCGCAGCATGGCGATGTCGCCGGCGAAGTTCCGGCGGCTTGGGTTCATGCTGTGCGCGAGCGATCCTCCGGATGGCTGGATCATCTGCGCGCCAGTCTGCCTGACGAGCATTTGGCAGGCGAGAAATACGATGTGCTGAGAGTGCCGCTCAGCAGCGACTCCGTCTGGCGCTTCCTGACGGTGGGCAGCAACCGCCTGCTCGAAGCAGGCTGGCAGGTGCTGCTCCCCGCCTGGTGGGAAAGCGCCCGCCGCAAAAAGCCTAAACTGCGCGCCAAGGTCAAGGAAGAGGAAAATCCGGCGAAAGGCCGCTCCTTCTTCGGGCTGGACGCCATTATTGAATTCGATTGGCGCGTTTCCGTCGGCGATCTTACGCTCACGGAGGCGGAGTTTTCGGAGCTGCTTGCCCGTCAGGAGCGGCTGCTGCAATTCCGCGGGCAGTGGGTGACGCTCGATCCCGGCTTGCTGGAGCAAATCAGCAAAATGATGAAGGGCATGAACAGCGCCCAAGGGCTCTCCTTCCAGGATGTGCTTCAGCTCCATCTGCTTTCGCGGAAAGACTATTTCGCCCGCAAGGAAGAAGCAGCAGAAGACTCGGCGGATGAGGCTGAGGATGAAAATGAGCAGCTGCGGCTGGAAGTCGAGCTTAACAGCTATATGCAGGAGATGATGGACCGGCTCGTGCAGCAAAAAGAGGCGCCAGCGCTTCCCGTTCCTGCGGGCTTGCAGGCGACGCTGCGCGCTTATCAGCAGGAAGGCTATTCATGGCTTGCTTTTATGCGCCAGCTCGGGCTTGGCGCATGTCTTGCCGACGACATGGGCCTCGGCAAGACGGTGCAGCTCATCGCCTACCTGATGCAGATGAAGGAGACGAGCGGCACGGGCCGCGCCGCCGCTCTCATCATTTGCCCGACCTCGGTGCTCGGCAACTGGCAGAAGGAAATTAGCCGCTTCGCGCCATCACTGAACGTCATGCTGCATTACAGCAGCAAGCGGCTGACGGGCGACGCTTTCTACGAAGCCGCCAGCAAAGCGGATGTTATTCTCACTTCTTTCGCGACCTCCATGCTCGATCAGGAGCTGCTGCAAGGGCGCACATGGGAAGCGATTTGCCTCGACGAGGCGCAAAATATTAAAAATGCGCAAACGAAGCAGGCCGCTGCCATCCGCAGCTTGCCCGCCAAGCATCGCATTGCGCTGACCGGAACGCCGATTGAAAACCGGCTGAGCGAGCTGTGGTCGATCTATGATTTTATGAATCCCGGCTTTCTTGGCAGTGCGCAGGGCTTTCAGAAGCGCTTCGCAACGCCAATTGAGCAGGAGCAGGACCCGGAGCGCGTTATCGATTTGCAGCGGCTGGTCAAGCCTTTCATGCTGCGCCGCAAAAAGAAAGACCCGGCGATTCAGCTCGACCTGCCGGATAAGAATGAGATGAAAACGTACGTTCATCTCACCGCCGAGCAAGGTGCGCTTTATACGCAAACCGTCAATGAGCTGATGGCTAAGGTGCAGCGGGTGGAGGGCAACAAGCGCCGAGGCGCGATTTTGTCCGTGCTGACGCAGCTCAAGCAAATATGCAACCATCCCGCTTTACTGGAGGATGGGATGCCGCTTGAGGTGATGGAGGCGGAAATTGCCAGTGGCACGACCGGCGCTGAGGCCGCAATGGAGTCGCTGATTAGCCGATCGTCCAAGCTAGAGCGGCTGATGGCGATGGTGAAGGAGCTGCGAGCCGAAGGCGAGCGCTGCCTTATTTTCACGCAATATATCGGTATGGGACAACTGCTACAAGGGGTTCTGGAGCGGGAGCTTCAGGAGCGTGTGCTTTATTTGAACGGCAGCACGACGAAGCTCACTCGCGACCGGATGATTGAACGGTTCCAATCGAATACGCTCCCGGCGTCCGAGCAGCCGAACGTCTTTATTTTGTCGATTAAAGCAGGCGGCGTCGGCCTGAATTTGACCGCAGCCAATCATGTATTCCATTTCGACCGCTGGTGGAATCCCGCCGTGGAAAATCAGGCGACCGACCGCGCCTACCGCATGGGGCAAACCCGCGACGTGCAGGTGCACAAGTTCATTGCGCTCGGCACGCTGGAGGAACGGATCGACGAAATGCTGGAATCCAAGCAGAAGCTGAGCGAAAATGTCATTTCCAGCAGCTCCGAGACGTGGATTACCGAGCTCGATAACGCGGCGCTCCAGCAGCTCGTCACGCTGAAGCAGGACTGGGCCGGTGAAGCTTAGGCGGCTTCGCGCCGCCAGCGCCATACGGACGGTGAATGGGAGGCGCCGCCTCACTCGCGCTAGACAGCGGAATGATGATCTCCTTCCTTATGCTAATGACCCTCCCAGCCTCACCACAAGTGCACGCACGGTCGCCAAGATGCTGGATGGGCCATTTTTATGCTAAACTGGTTGTACCTAAAACAATTTAGCCGGAATGACGGAAAGGCGGGAATATGATGGAGTATGCGTTTGTAATTGAACCGCAAAATTACCAGCTCTTTGAAAATGATGAGGAACAGGTGGAGAAATGCCAGGAGTGGGGCCTGCTTTCAGGGAAAGCCAGCAAAACAAAAACCTTTTATTATAAAGGCCACGGCCTGAATATCGTTTGCAGCATCGTCGGTTTCGTCGATAAAATGACCGCCGTCATACAGCTCGGCAACGATCAGCTGCACTGCATCCATCCTTCGTACCTGAAGGAAATGCAAGCGGCAAGCTATGGCGCGAAGCATGCGGCCGGCGTCGAGGCTGACGAGACTGGCGAGGAAGCTGCAATTAATGAAACAGAAGCCGTTGAAGCGCAAGCTGTAGAAAACGGCACTGACGTTAACAGCGATTTCGCAGCCGTGGGCGAGAGCGATGCGGGTTCGGCCAAGACGGTCGAGGAAATGCTTGCGGAAGCAGGCTTTGCTTTCGACTCGGTCGAAAGTGCAGCAGCGATTCCAGAAGCAGTAGAGGAAGCGGCGGACAAGGCGGAGCAAGCGGAAGAAAAACCGAAAAGCAAAGCCAAAAAAGAAAAAGCGCCGAAGCTGGAGCTGCCGGAGGACAAGGTTAAAATGATCGCGACCGTTAAGGAGTTTACGACGGTGCCGAACCATTTTTCCGATAATGATGATGAGGTTGTCATTTATGAGGCCGTGTCCATCACTGAACAAGGGACGCTCGTGGGCGAAGCCTGGTCCAGCCATAGCGCCACGCTCAAAAAACAGGAGCTGGAAGTAGGCGATGTTATCACCTTCGAGGCTAAAATTGTAGCCAAAAAGCTGACCAAGCATCCCGTTCCTTATAAAATCAACAACCCCGCGAAAATTAAAAAAGAAGAGGCTTGAATATAAGGGCAGCATCAGCACAGCCTACTTAAATACGCGGACGCAAAAAAGAGCTCCTTTGAGAGCTCTTTTTCCCTTTTTACCTATAAAATGATCGTTATGCTTTAATTTCACGGCCTTCTGAATCTTTAAATGCGCCGCAAATGATCATAATTAAGTCGATTAGTGTCCAGATACCAAAGCAACCCAATGTAATCAGCATCAAAATGCCTGTTCCCACTTTTCCCGCATAAAAACGATGAATGCCGAAAGATCCTAAAAAGAAACATAACAATATTGCTGCTACAAAAGATTTATCACTCTTTACCACTTGTAAATCCCTCCATTATATATTCTACTCTTCCATTATCGGCATATGGCCAGAAATTCTTTACATATAACATGAAAATGTTAATAAAATATTTGGTATTTCTTTAACTATATAACCCTCTTAACCTCTCATTTGCATTTCCCCTGATTATTTTGCTATTATTATAGAACGAACGTTCAGTATAATTAACAGAAAGGGGCAGCGCCTCATGAACAAGAAACAGCTGCAAAGCGAGCAAACGAAGAAGAAAGTCGCAAGTGCCGCGCGGGCGCTTTTCGCCCAGAAGGGCTATAAAGGGACTTCGATTGAAGACATTGTAGAGGCGACCGAAAGCAGTAAGGGCAATATTTATTACCATTTTAAAAGCAAGGAAGGCTTGTTTCTCTATCTTTTAGAGGAATGGGATTTGGAATGGGAGCAAAAATGGAATGAGCAGCAGGCGCTCTATGAGACGTCCACCGAAAAGCTGTACGCCATTGTCGAGCAAAGTGTAATGGATGATTTCAGCCATCCGCTTACGAAAGCGGCCGATGAATTTTTCAACCATGAGGAGAAAACCACTGAGGTTGAGAAACGGATGACGGTCATGATTGACCGGCATTTGGAATTCAACAAGCGCCTCATTCAGGAAGGCATTGACCGTGGCGAATTAGAGCCGATGCAGGTTGAGCATTTGGCGATTATATTGGAAAGCTTGTTTTTCGGCTTGAATCAATTGTCCAGACGCTCCTATGCGATGGATGAGGTTTTGACCATTTACAGAACCGCTATAAAGGTTGTTCTTTATGGCATCGCAACCTCTAAGCAGCACCAAACCTAATCATTAAAACAACCTAGATCAGGGTGAAAGGATTTTAACCATGTCATTATTACTACGGAACAGAGGAGCTATACTCCTTCTGATGGGCAATATTTTGCTCGTATTTACAGGCATTGGGCTCGTCATTCCCGTTATGCCTGCCTATATGCGAGAGCTGGATTTGAACGGAAGCATACTTGGCTTCATGGTAGCGGCCTTTTCCTTGGCCCAATTATTATTTTCCCCGCTTGCAGGCAGGCTCTCCGATTCTTTCGGCCGAAAAAAAATGATCGTCGCAGGCGTTACGCTGTTCGCGCTCTCAGAATGGATGTTTGGCGCGGTCAGCGAGCCGTGGCTGCTGTTTGTTTCACGCATACTTGGCGGAGTCGGGGCCGCGTTCAGCATGCCTTCGATTATGGCTTACGTCGCTGACGTTACTAGCAACGAAGAACGCGCCAAAGGCATGGGCTATATCAATGCCGCGATTACGACCGGATTTATTATTGGTCCCGGCATCGGAGGTTATTTAGCCGAATTTGGCGTTCGCGTCCCTTTTTATGTAGCGGGCATCGCCGGCGGGGTGGCCGCCATCGTTACGCTGCTTGTTTTGCCAGAATCCAAGGCGAAGGCCGCTCCAACGGCTGCCGCTTTAGCCCCCTCTAAGGCTAAGGCCTCAGCCTCGGCTTCGGCTGGCGAACCCAGCTTTATGTCCCAGCTGCTGACGTCTTATAAGCAGCCGTATTTTTTCAGCTTAATCATCGTGCTTGTCGCCTCGTTCGGACTTGCGAATTATGAGACGGTATTCGGCTTGTACGTTGACCATCGCTTCGGCTTTACAGCAACCGACATCGCTTTTATTATTACGTTCGGCTCGATCGCGGGCGCGGTTGTGCAGGTCACGATTTTCGGCTGGATTTTGAATCGGTTTGGCGAGCAGAACGTCATTACGTGGTCGTTGTTTATTGCGGGCCTATTCGTTCTGCTGATGTTATTGACCAACAACTACTGGATGGTGTTCGTGGTCACTTTCTTTCTGTTCCTGTCGGTCGATATTTTGCGCCCAGCCATCGGCACCCAAATTTCCAAAATGGCAAATGACCAGCAAGGCTACCTCGCTGGCTTGAACTCCGCTTTTACGAGCCTCGGAAACATTCTTGGCCCGATCACTGCGGGCGTGCTGTTTGATATGAATATCAACTTCCCGTATGCCTCCGCTGGCATCGTGCTCCTGCTGTGCTTCCTTCTGTCCATGCGGGCTGGGAAAAAGAAAGCTGTCCCCGCTCGCGGTTAGAGCCGCGCATCGTTTGCAGGCGGGAGCGATTCTGTTTAGCATCGCCTGTCATCAAAGCAAAGCAAGCTGCCGCATGCTGTGAAGCACGGCGCTTGCTATCTCGCATTCTATGGGTGAGTTTTGGCTTAATCGCCAAAGCCCACCCTTTTTTTATTAAGAGATACGCTTTGACCAATCCCATTCTCTTACAGCTTGCCCTGCTGCTCCTCCAGCAGCTCTCGCGTTCGGCGCGGCGATTGGCCGATGACCTTTTTGAACATTTTGGAGAAAAGAAAGGGATCGGTGTAGCCCACCGAGCGGGAAATATCGCTCACCGACAGCTGCTTGCTGCTCAGCAGCTCCACTGCCCGATTCATTCGAAATTGCAGCAAAAACGCTTGCAGCGATAGGTCAAACTGCTGCTTGAACAAGCTGGACAAATAGGTACGATCCAAGCCAACAGCGTGAGCGATTTGCTCAACCGTTGTTTTCTGGCTGTAGTTATTTTCGATATAGGTAATCGCCTCATTGATATAGGTTTCCTTGGAGTTCGCACGGAGCGGCTGCGCATCCACTAATGCAGGGTCTGCACATTCCATCAACTCTCCAATTAGCCGGTACAAAATGCTCTGGTACAAAATGTCCCGACAGCCCGTTTCATGGGCATTCACAAGCTCCTGATGGCTAGTGTCAAACCAATTGGCACAATCACTATTCTCTCTATTGCTCTCCCCTCTCCTCTCACAGCTCTCACTCTCGCTCTCGCTCTGGCCCCGGCTATGGCCTTCCCCTGTCCTCTTGGCGCGAAATATCGGCTGCGATACACTGAGCCCCGCCCGCCGCATAAACGCCCTTGCGTGAAGCCCATCAAAGCCCACCCACGAGTAGACCCAAGGGTCAGCCTCATCCGCTGTATAATGGACAATTGCGCCCGGCGTTATGAGAAAGCCCTGACCTTGTGTCAGCTGATACGTCTCTCCTCCGGTACTAAATTCACCTGAGCCGCTGATCACATAATGGATAATATACAAGTCGCGCAAGCCCGGGCCCCAGCTATGTCTAGGCTCACATTCTTCCTTGCCAAAAAAACGCAAAAACAGCTCCATCTGCCGCTGCGGCGTCTCCCGATTATGCCTAACTTCGGTCAGAGGCATTCCACATCCCCCCTCATTATGACAGGTAATAGTATAATATGATGAATAAAATCATGCAATGTAAAGGCATTATGACAGGTTTAACAGGAATTACTCCATGTTCCTGCTTCCGCTTCGGGGCTATAGTTAAGGAGTCAAAGCTATTCATAAACGGAGGCGAATTCATTGGCAAAAATAACGTTCCTTGGTGCGGGCAGTACTGTTTTTGTGAAAAATGTGTTGGGTGATGTCATGCTTACAGAAGCCCTGCAGGGCTTCGAGCTAGCTTTGTTTGATATTGATGGCGGCCGGCTGCGTGAATCCGAGCAGCTGCTGCAGAATATGAAGGAGTCGCTCGGAAGCAGCTGCATCATTAAAGCGTATACCGACCGCAAGGAGGCGCTTCGCGGCGCTAAATATGTCGTCAATGCCATTCAGGTTGGCGGTTACGATCCTTGCACCATAACCGATTTCGAAATTCCGAAAAAATACGGCTTGCGCCAGACGATTGCCGATACGGTTGGCATCGGCGGCATTTTCCGCAATCTGCGTACGATTCCGGTCGTGCTTGATTTTGCAGCAGATATTCAGGAGGTTTGTCCAGACGCCCTGTTCCTCAACTACACCAATCCAATGGCTGTACTGACGAATGTGCTCATATCGCAAGGCGGCTTGCAGGCTGTAGGACTCTGTCACAGCGTACAAATATGTGTACCGCATCTATTCGAGCATCTGGGCATCGATACGGCAGGTGTCAAAACGAGGATCGCCGGCATTAACCATATGGCGTGGCTGCTTGAAGCAACGAAGGACGGCGTCGATTTGTACCCGGAAATTAAACGGCGCGCAGCGGAAAAACAAGCGGAGCAGCACCACGATATGGTACGCTACGAGCTCATGCTGAAATTCGGCTATTATGTAACGGAATCTTCCGAGCATAATGCAGAATACCATCCGTACTTCATTAAAAGGAACTATCCGGAGCTGATTGAACGCTTCAATATTCCGCTTGATGAGTACCCGCGCCGCTGCATTGAGCAAATCAAAGGCTGGGAAGAAAGACGTGATTCGATGCTTGGCAATAAGAAGATTGAGCATACGCGCAGCCGCGAATATGCTTCTCATATTATGGAAGCAATCGAAACGAATAATCCTTATAAAATCGGCGGCAATGTGATGAACACTGGCCTCATTACGAACCTGCCGAAGGAAGCCTGCGTCGAGGTGCCTTGCTTGGTTGACCGTTCCGGCGTGACGCCAACCTTTGTTGGCGACCTTCCACCGCAGCTCGCCGCGTTAAACCGCACGAATATTAATACACAGCTGCTCACGATTGAAGCCGCCAAAACATTGAAGCGCGAGCATATTTATCACGCCGCTCTGCTGGACCCGCATACGTCGGCGGAATTGTCGATGGACGACATTGTCTCGCTTTGCGATGAGCTGATTGAAGCGCATGGCAGCTGGCTTCCGTCGTATCGTTAAGAAAAGAGTAAGGTATACAGCAAAAAAGGGCTAGTCCAACTGCATGCAGCAGCCGGACCAGCCCTTTTTCATTTATATATAGGCTTACGCTTTGTTGGAAGAACCGAACTCGCGAATTTTGCCCATAACGGTTTGTTTGATCGCTTCACGGCCTGGAGCCAAAAATTTACGTGGATCGAATACTTCGGAATCCGAAGTCAGGATTTCACGAGCAACTTTAGTGAACGCGATTTGGTTTTCAGTGTTAACGTTGATTTTAGCTGTTCCAAGGGAAATGGATTTTTTGATTTGCTCAGTAGGGATACCAGTACCACCGTGCAATACCAATGGCAGCTTGATTGTTTGGCAAATTTCTTCCATTTCTTTGAAGCCCAGGTTTGGTTCGCCTTTGTAAGGACCGTGAACGGAACCAAGTGCTGGAGCTAGGCAATCGATACCTGTAAGCTCAACGAGTTGTTTACACTCTTGTGGATCAGCGTAGATAACGCCATCAGCAATAACGTCATCCTCTTGTCCGCCAACTGTTCCCAGTTCAGCTTCAACAGAAATGCCGCGCTCGTGAGCATATTCAACAACTTGCTTCGTTGTTTTTACGTTTTCTTCGAATGGGGAATGGGAAGCATCGATCATAACGGAAGTGAAGCCTGCATCGATTGCTTCTTTACATTTTTCGAAGCTGGAACCGTGGTCCAAGTGAATCGCAACTGGAACCGTGATTTTCATTTCTTCGATTAGGGATTTAACGATTGCAGTAACAACCTTGAAACCGCCCATGTAACGTGCTGCGCCTTCAGAAACGCCCAAAATAACTGGGGATTTTTCTTCTTGAGCTGCGCCCAAAATTGCTTGCGTCCACTCCAGGTTGTTGATGTTGAATTGACCAACCGCGTAACCTTCTTTTAAACCTTTGTTCAACATGTCTTTCATCGAAACCAATGCCATGATAAATCCTCCTTCAGTGTAGTTGCAATTTAATGAATAGAACTTTCAATCATGCCCATTGATCTACAGCTTAAAACAACGCTTATAAACGACAGATCTATAAGCATGAACGGAATAATTTTATCCTTGTTCACATTCCTCATCTAATACTATATGTTATCACAAATTATATTATAAAACTACCTGCCCTGCGAGTGAATACTTTTCACACAATTGATAAGAATTTATAAATGAATTATTCCGGTTCAACAGATACACCATTTCTTTTGGTCAGGGAAAACAATGGGCTTAGCCGTTTCTCCGCCCATTCGGCAAGGAATAAAATCAGCATCAAGCCGAGCAGAGCCGCGCATACGGATATCGGAATGAGCCAAAGATGCGTCGAGTGGGAAAAGAACGGTATGAGCGACACCGCTACAATAGGCGGAGCATTCCATTTAAATTTGGTAATCATCCAGATTGTGATCAACACATTCACGAATAAGGAAATCGCGCTTGGATAGATGAAGAAAAGCAGCGTGCCGACGATTGACGAAATAAACGCGCCTAATGTAATTTTGCTGATCTCCGTATAACGGAATGACCGGGAAACGAACAGGAAGCTGAAAGCCCCCAAAGTAGGGAAAAATAAAGTATCGAGAAACGTAAAATGCAAGGAAAGCCAATAAATAAGCATAACGTAGGCGCCGATTGCGATCATTTTTAGATTCATTTTAAACCAATAAACCTCCAGTCAAAATTGCCAGCGGATTAGCTGAGTGTTCTGCATGGAATACTGGCAGTTTTGTAGTGCCTGCTTCATTCTATTAAGTTTCTCAAGAGGTGTCAATGCTGTGAACCGTCTGCCAAACGACAAAAGAGCACCTTTACGGTACTCTTCTCGTCTAACTGATTTTTTGTTTCTGAATCCGCCTAATCCGCTCGGGTCGATGCATGTATTTGCACCCAGACCGGGCGTCCAGCTATGCCGCTCTTAGGCTTCTCTTCCGAACACCTCAAACTGCGTTAAAGCCGGGAAAGGTGAAGGATCGGATGATTTTTTCAATTCGCTTAGCGTTACATGGTCAATCGCTCTGGATTCCAGCAGAATCGTTTGTGGTTTATGGGTTTTGATCAGGCTGGCCTGATGCGAGCTGCCATCCGAAAACGTCAGCGTCACATTTTCCCAATAATTATCATGTGGAAAATCGGCTCGCAGCGTTAAGACGACCTTGTCTACGACTACGGTGCGTCCGAAATCAATTGATATAGCCGCATCCGCTCTCTGGTTAATTCCCCATGATTCATAAGGCCATTCGCCATGCGAGTCATTCGCGGCATTCCCATTAATGGCGTTCCGTGCCGCAAATACGGCCTCTCCCCGCGTCTCGACATTAGCGGTAGCATGAGGGAAACAAGTGTCGTTGGCATGCTGGTCATATTCATTTTTCGCTACATTTTTGTAAGCGCCTATTTCCTCGTCGGTTGCCAGGCGAGCAGTCAGCACATGGATGTCGCCCGTAAACGATTTAGGTGAGTAAGATACTCTTTTTTCATCAAAAGGAATGATGTAGCGGTACTCCTCGCCCTTCAAATAAATGAAGGCCGGATTGATCGAATCCTCCAGCTGAATGACCAGATGCACATTGGCCCTCGAGCTTTTGAGAACGATTACATTTCCAGGCTCGTAAGCTTGCTTGTACACCAAATATACCTGTTCGCTGTCCGTACGGGTCTCAAGCACCGCTCCGTCGGCATTTTGAATCTCTAGGGATAAGTTAATCATCGCTTATTCTCCATTCTTTATGATAGTTCAGGAAATGATTACTTGAAAAAAAAGAGCAGGGGCTCTTCACACTTACTGCCCCTGCTCTCCATCCTCTTCTACAATCCCAGCCTCTGTCCCTTCTCCAGCCGCTGAATTTGCACCTCGCCGGTATCCGCCAGCTCTCTGAACTGCTGGATCGTTTGGCGCATTTTAGGCAGCGCCTCCTGCTTGTAGGTGCTGATCGAGTCCATCGCCGAAAGCACATCAGCGAAAGCCGTCTTTAGCGTATCGACGGAGATATTCGCTTCCATCGATTGCTTTTGGATCGCGGCTCCTTGGTTTTTCAGCATTTTGGAGGTGCCGCTGATCAGGCTATCGGTCGTCTGATTCAGCAGCTCGATTTTTTGCAGGACGATTCGTTGGTTGTAGAGCGCGCTGGCTACGGTAACGGAGATTTTCAGCGCCGAAACGGTGACGTTTCTCGCCCGATCTACCCCGCGGATCAGCTCCTTGTTGTTGCGCATGACAACCTCAATCGCCATAATGCCCTGCTGGTTCACGACGAGCATCTGCTGCAAATCCATGACGCGCTGGCGAAGCGGGAACAGTACCTCCTCGGTTATGAAACGGATTTTATCCTCCGA
The DNA here is from genome assembly GCF_001422685.1 of Paenibacillus sp. Leaf72. Taxonomy (NCBI): domain Bacteria; kingdom Bacillati; phylum Bacillota; class Bacilli; order Caryophanales; family Paenibacillaceae; genus Paenibacillus; species Paenibacillus sp. Leaf72. Next base: position 2,042,260 of record NZ_LMLV01000001.1, read on the forward strand.
CTCCTGACGTGACTTGGCTGCTGCAATCTGCGCTTCAATGCCTTCATCCATCAGCATGCCAAGCTGGATTTCCTTCTGCAGCTTCTTCGTCAGCTCGCGAAGCGCGTGCTGTTCCAGTTCCAGCGTAGTGTTGTCATTTTTAAGTATCGTACTGCCTTTGTCCAGCGATAAAATGATGCCCGAAATGACCGTATCCGCCTTCTGGTATTTCGCAAAATAACGCCGCAGCGGATTAAAAAACATGCCGAGCACGCCGCTTTTGGCAAAATCGACGACGCTCGGGTCCAGATCCTTGAGCTGGATGTGCAGCTCCGTCAAACCTTTCGCCACTTGGCCGCCTTCATCGCCCGTTTGAGACAAATGGCCAACCGCCACCTGCAGCAGCGAATTTTTCTCCGAGGAAGACCTCATCGACTGAATGCCAAACTGGTCAATCGATTGCAAAATCGCCTTCCGTTTTTCGAGTGAATCCAAATCCAGCTCCAAAATCGTCGACACATTGCTCGTCGCCAGCTCCCGCAGCTGGGTGACTTCCTCAGGCTCAGGCTTTACCTGCTCTTCAATGACCGATTTCAGCTTCTCCTCACTGACCACTTCCATCGTAAATGACATGGCTACCCCTCCTCTTCAACATAAAACGGTACTGTAAAATTACATTTGAACGTTCAGCAGATTTCCAATTTTATAGACGACATCGTCGGTGTCGGCGTTAATGCTTGCCGCCTCGTTAATGCTCGAAATGCTTTGCAGCGCCTTAATATTCGCGTTGTAACCAATGGTGTAAATCGGAATTTTGTACGTTTCGATAAGCCCTTTAATATCCTTCAGCGAATGCCCTTCATTCGTCTCCCCATCGCTTAGCACAAAAATGAGCGGCTTCACATCCGGGTTCGCAGCAAGCTCATCTTGCAGCATTTTCATGGCAACGACGATGCCGTCGAAGGTCGCCGTTCCTCCGCTCGCCTGCAAGCTATTGATTGCGCCAACAAACATCGATTGATGGTTGGTGTCGTATTTTCCGATTGGCAGGTTGATTGCCACGTCACTGGAATACGAAACGAACCCGATGCTGTTGTTTCTGCCCAAAAATTTCTGCCCCTTAAGCAGCGATTCCTTCAAGCGATTAAGCGGCTCGCCGCCCATGCTGCCCGAAATATCGGCTACAAAAACAGCGGCAATCGGCTTGCTTCCATCCTTCTTTTCCTTCCAAAGCTTCTGCGCGGAAGCCAGCGTTTTGCCGTTCACAGCTTCCATCTCGGACTTGTAGTCATTCAGGCCATTAAAGCCTTTTTCCTCAGCAGCCTTCTGGTATTTATCCTGCGTAACAAAATCGGCGAACTTCTGGATAATGTCCTGCTTATCCTTCGGCAGCTTGCCGAGCGCATACAGCGGGCTGTCATGTCTGACGCCGAAAGGCGTAAACACGTAACCGCTCTGGAAATCCGCCGCATTCACATAGGTTTGATATTCCAGTACAAAAGCATCTAGCATCCCCGTCTTAGCAGCCTCACGCATTTGCAGTGTAGTCGAGGCAAGGAATGGAACATTGGCCTGGAACTTCTCAAAGCCTTGCACCGCCTTCTCGCCCAGCAGCTCTTGGCTGTCAAACGTCGCGAGGGACGTCACTAAAAAGTTGAGGCCCGTTGAGCTGGCAAAAGGGTCGGTATAGCCCATCGCCACCTGATTGCTTGCAATGGCATCGGTCAGCGTCTTCACATTAAGCGAGCCATATTCGGCAATCAATTCATCATATTTCGCTTGAGTGGATACGATTCCCGCTACATTGCCTACGAGCCGTTTAGACACGAGCTTCGTTTGAACGCCACTCGCTGCGACCATCTCGCCCCACAGCTCGTTGGACGGGGTGAACGCATCCGGCACATATTTGCCTGAACGGATATAATCCGTTGCAGTGCCAGAAGCAATATTGCGGATTTTGACCGAAGCCGTTTTCCCATTCACTTTAATCTTCGCTTGATTAAAAGCGGTGGCGACATCGTTCAGCCAGCCATCCATTTCCGTACCTGATTTCTCGGTGGAGGAAAAAATTTCGACGAATTGGTCTGTCGTATTTTCAACCGATACGGGGAACTTCGAAATATCCGGCAAGGAGTCGCCGACATCGGCAGGATCAAGGTCGATCTGTCCTTTGACCGGCTCCGCAGTCGTAACTGAAATGCCTTGATAAAGCTTATTCAGCTGCTTGCTGGCATCTTCCGACGAAATCTGCGTATCCGTCTTGCCTATGTTCGAGGTCAAGCTAATCCCAAAGTAAACGAGAGCAAAAACAACAATCGCAATAAGTGCCAAAACTACAAAAGCTTTTCCTTTACTCGCCATCTGCGTCACCTTCTCATTGTTGATATAATTTGGTTTGCTTTATTAATACATCGATCTCCTTCATGCAGGGCATTTCCTCGACCGTCCGATAATCTGTGCTCCCCAGCAGTGAAATTTCGAGAGCCAAGCGGTCCAGCTTCAGCAAAATCTCTTCATTCGCTCCCAGATAACCGGACACGTAGTCCAGGTATTGCTGGTAAAGCTCTATTTTTTCCTGCATCAGCTTATTCGAGAACTTCCCCGTGCTCCGCTGCCGTTCCAAGGAGGCAAACTCAGCAGCATCGAACACGCCGAGCTTATTCAGCATCCCTTTAATATTCAAGTAAAAAAGCTTCTCGACCTCAACGATGACGGAGTCGAATTTCTTGTAGCTGATTTCCGTCTGCTCAAATCTTTGACCAAGAATATCGGACAAGATCGCTCTCTTCTTCGCTATCCGTTCCAGTTGGTCGAGGGCCACGGCGATGTCCTTGTGCAGCACTTTGACATTTTTGTAATAGGAAAGCGCCGCCATGAAATCCTCACGTGTTGCAATCGAACGGAGCTGCGGCACCGAAGCCGGCTTGAGCAGCAGCGTATAGCTTCCGTAAGTCAGAACCAGAAAGCTGCTGAACAATAAGGTTACGCCTGAAGCGGTTGCAAGAACACTTTCACCCCCTATAACCACCCCGACAAGCCCCGGTGACAAAATAACGATATTTAGGGCGACAACTCCGCCAATGAGTCCGAGCAGCTTCAAATATTTCGAATTATTCCCCATAAATAATTCCTCCACGAATGCGGTAACTTGTCTCCATTTGTAAAAAACAGCAGCATCATTCGCCTGCCTATTTAATTTTAACAGAGAATAACCGAACAAGCTCCTAAATGTTGCTAATCTTGCTTTAGATTCTATTTATACTCTAAGTACTTCCACGTTATTTGTCCGGTTCCATTTTATTTTTGAGTATGTCTTGAAACACGTCACTGTGCTTGAGGCGAAAAAAGAGAATTTGCTTTTCGTTCCGTTAAAGGTTATTGTAGATATACAGAGTCTTTAAAGTCTACGAAATGAAAACCATATTATAATTAAGGAAGGAATGACGAGATATGAGCAATGACTTGTTTAATGCAGCTGTGTGGGAGAAAGCTTGGACGGAGGACCCGAACGCGACGGGCAATAAAATGAAGAAGGCCGGCATTGGCCGTACATCCTTTGACCATAAAGCAAAGATCTTTAATGCAGAGGTATTCAGTGCAGAAGGAAGACATAGAAGCGAGCGAATTATTCGCTGGATAGAAGGGCAAGGTGTGGACTTCCAAGGGCTGTCCGTACTCGATATCGGAGCTGCCTCGGGCGGTTTTACGGTGCCTTTCGTTGACCGAGGAGCACGCGTGACAGCTGTGGAGCCTAATGTTCCGTTAAGCGAGCTGTTCAGGGAGAATACAGCAAGGTTTGATCAGGGGCAAGTAGAGCTAGTACATGATGTGTTTGAAGAGCTGGATATTGACGCAAGGGGCTGGAACAACGCCTATGATCTCGTATTTGTGTCCATGTGCCCAGTCATTGTCGATTGGGAAAGCGTGGAACGGGTGCTCAGTACCGCTCGCAAATATTGCTACATTAGTGTAGGTGCAGGGCCTAGAGAGCATAGCCTGCTCCAAGCCATTCTTCCTTTGCTGACGGGCCGCGAGGTTCATCCGGAAAGCTCGGATATGGCCTACTTGACCCACCTGCTCTATTTGAAGGGTTATTCGTTTGAATCCATTATTACGAAAGAAACCAAAACGACCGAGTCCACTTATGAAGAGGCCATAGAGGAAGTCATGCAAGCGCTGAAAACCCATAATCTGAATCCTGATGAGTCTACCCGCCAAACCGTTACCGAATATGTGCATCGTACTTATCCTGACGGCAAAGTGGTCATACATCAGAGCGGACGTTATGGCAAGGTGCTGATCCGGCTGCAGGAGCTGAATATGTATACAAGACCGGAAACTGTTAGAGCATAGGTCAGCGTGCGTCAACGTAGGCCGAGGTCATACCTTTCATTATATACCTTTCATTATTTTGCGTTATCAGATAATTCACTGACCAGAGAATCGTACAAAAGGAGCAACGCTTTGGATGGACGAATGCCGAGCTCTTTTTTGATCAATCTCACATAGTCGGTGTATTGGGCTGTAAGCCCCTTCTTGTTTCCGTCCTGCGCATGCTTGCGGAGCAGCAAGCTCAGGACGGATTCATCAAGGGGATTTTGTGCATAAAGCTTTAGCAGCAGCTTCGACGCTGCGGCCGTATTGGAGAGAACGAAGAGTGTCTCCACTACATTTTTGACGAACGAGGTGTAAAGCTCTGCCAGCCGCTCTGTCTCGTGTATAGCCCAGACGTAGGCTTTGCTGCCGAACAGCTCCCCCGTGTAGAGCCTTTCCACGTTCAGCGCGTCCTCCACAGTAGCGGCGTCAACCTGCTTAAACTTTACCGCATGACGCTCGAACTCTTCAAAATCAATTATGGCATCTGCTAGTTCCAGTGCGTAGCCGTCGTTTTCCGAGCGAATAGCATCCCGAAGCGCTAACGGCTCTAATGATTTGCGGAGCTGATAAACCGTCGTATTCAAATACTTTTCAGCATTTACACTCGTCATCCCGGCAAAAATATCTGCAACGAGCCTGGCACGCGAAATTCGCTGACCACGGTTCAGCAGCAGGTAGGCAAACAGCTCGGCGCTTTTGCTGGAAATCCATTTTACGCGTCCCCGTTCATTTCGCACGGAAAAGTCGCCTAAAGCTGTAATGCTGACACGGTTCACGTTCTGAATTTGGGCGCTTGCTGTAAGGGAATCCCCTACCATCCTTCTGCTTTCAAGCGCGCGATGAATCGTCCGCTCCAGCCGCTCCTGCGTGACGGGCTTCACCAAATAATCAAGCACTGACAGCTCAAATGCCTCAACCGCATAGTCTTTATGCGAGGTGACGAACACAATTTGTGTTTTGCTGCCCGCCTTGTCCAGCTTGGAAGCAAACGCAAGCCCGCTGTCGCCCGGCACGGATATGTCAACGAACGCCAGCTCGACATCGGTATTTTCAGCGAGAAAATCGCCCGCGGCATGCATATTCACGAATGCCCCGACAACCTGCAGCTCCGCATATTTCGCCAGCATTTTCCGCATAATTAAATGCATGACAGGCTCATCGTCAATTAAGATGACTTTCATAAACGTTCACCACCGTTTCCTCGCTGTCGCTTCCAGCCCCGCTGCTAACGGCCCCTCGCAATGTAAACTGGAAAGTCGTTCCTTGCCCGGGCGAGCTTTCGAACCGGAGCATGCCGCCATGCATGCGGAGAAACTCCCGGGTCAATACGAGACCAAATCTCATTTCGCTGCCGTCCTCTCCACTTGCAAAGCCAGGCTCCTTGAAAAAGAGCTCATCCTGACGCAGCAGCCGCGCCGTCTCCTCATCCATTCCGCTCCCGTTGTCGCTAACGGATACCGTTACCACATCATGCTCAATAGAAGCGCTGACCTCGATCTTCCCATTGATATCCGTATATTTAATCGCATTAGACAGCAAATTTCGAAAAATCAGATCCAGCATTTCCTTATCGGCATTCACCGTCAGCTTCCCATCGACAAGCTCGGAAATTTGAATGTTTTTCATCGCCGCTCTGGCCCCTGCCAGCGATAAAGCTTGGCGGATAACCTGCTGCAGGTTCCAGGCCTGCGGCCGGAACGCAACCTCGCCATTTTGACTGCGATACCAGTCCAGCAAATTGTCGACGAGATGGAAGGTGCCGCGTACCTGCCGTCTAATCTCTTGAAAAACCTCGGCGCTGGCAATATCGGTATCCGTAGGCTCCTCGCCCAGCAGCTCGGTCAAGCTAACGAGAAGGGCAATGGGGTCGCGAATATCGTGAGCCATGACCGTAAACAGCTTATCTTTAAAGGCGTTCAGTTGGGACAGCTGCTGCGATTTTTCTCGCAGACGCTCCTCATTCTCCTTCAACTCCGTTATATCGCTGAACATCAGCATTTTGCCAATCGGGGTCGTCCCCGTGTCGTAAATATAAGTTAAGCTGCAAATGTAATACATCTGCCGATCGCCAAGCAACAGCTGGAGAGGAAAGCGCTCATCCTGAAAATCCGCTGCCGATATTCGCTGAAGCAGTTCAGGACTGGTCGCTAGTATGTCCTTGCTGAGGGCAGGGAAGCTTCTAGTTTGCATCAGCTCAGGAAATACCTCTTCAGCCGCGCGATTGTGGTTCACGATCTGATTGTCATAATCCAGCAGTACGACGCCGTCGCGAACGGTATCAAACATTTTGGCATAAGCAAGCGGTGTTAAACGAAGCAGTCCGAACCGAAAAATCCCCCAAGCATAGATGACGCCGGATACAGCGAACCCCAGCGGTGTAAAGTCAATGATCGTATTAAACATATAGCCAATATTAAACAGCATCGGCGCGGCCGCTCCGAGAGTTAGGAGGACAATCTGCTTCCGCACAATGGGCAACGCTCGTATATACAACGGAATAAACAGCAAAATGCCCAGCAGCAAAATCGTATAATTATAAACGCCATGCACCGTATACCACGGGCCTTTTAATGTATTGTACAACGGAACGGTATCGTTCGGGTTCGGAAAATAGCCTTCGTACACAAGATGATGCCACTCATTAGTAAGATGCAGAAGAAATGTGGCCGACGGAATGAGAAAAAGCAGCAGCGCAAGCCACTTTCGGTAAGGGGCTGCAAGCCCGGTAAACTGGATCACCATCAGCAGCCAGAAGGTGGAGACGAAGGGGATGCCTAAATATTCGAACTGAAGTGACCATTTTACGCCGTCCAAGGTAACGCTCAAAATTTCGAAGGCATAGCCAAGCGCATAGCAGGATGCTGCTGCCATCATATAAACCATCGTCCTAGCCACCTGCAAATGGCGTTTGCGATAGGATAGGAACAACACAAACAGCATCAGCGCCGTCGCAAAGCATAGCAATACTGACATCCACAACCTCGTATCCACGACGGCACCTACCTTTCATTCGCTCTTTCGAACATCTCGTCTATTGATTTATTTCCTTATGTGTTTCATTTTCAGGGTTGTCCGTAACGTTTGCAATAGCGCCGCGCTCTGCTGCCCGATTAATTTTTTTATCCAACTCTGAGCTCACCCAGGATAATAGCGATTCAAATACATTCAAAGGCAACCACGCTCCCCACCCAGCACGAAGAGCGTTCGCAACCATCGACTGTATAACGTGATAGAGGAGCCCGGCAGTTAGCGCACCAAAAAAGAGACCTGGCAAATTAAACAACAGATCTAATAAATGGCCGCCAGCCGGCAAAGCCAGCATAAAAAATGTGCGAAATACACCATCAATTCCATACTTGCTCGCGTATGAAAAATCCTTTTTAGCTGCCCTTATGCCGCTAATCCAATCCATTGCTACGAAAAATAGCAACGCCATCATTGCTGTTAACACTGCATCACCCGCTCCATACAAATATTCAAAAATAGGTACAACAAACGCACCCGCTGTTGAAATAAGGGCTTGCCCTTTGTTCATAATTTTTTCCTCCTAAAAGTAAAAGCTCCGCCGCGGCGGAGCTTTATTTTAATTTTTTATGATGAGACGACTTTATAAAACGAAGATAACAAAAAACAGGTTAATCATGGTGGTATCTGACCATAATCGACCTGTTTGATGTAACGTTATTACGTTATTTAGGATATAAAATTAGAGCATTGTTGTGAGTACAAACAATCGAAAAAGACTATAACACAGGTGGTTAGCTGGTATTGTGGCTTCGTTGGTTGTATTGTACGATCTTGGAGATAGAAAATTAACGAGTTTACACAATCTATTTTACAGACTTAATTTTTCATGTAAATCCATTCTCTGAAACATAAAGAGTCTTTCACTGCTCCTTCTTGTATTTTTCAACATACTGGTTAATTCCTGTAAAAAGAACTTCTTTTACAGTTTCCGTATAATCTCCAAAACTCTCTTTTGATGAGATAATATCTAAAACTTGCTTTAATTGACCATCAATAATGATTGTAATTCCATCTGTCAGAACATCGTTTTTTTCATTTTTAAATACATCTTTTATTATAGTAATATTTTTTTCACTCATGCTATATCCCCTTTGAAATAATTTTATTATCATTTTTTCACTAATTATATATTTATTTTAGTAAAATTTCAAAATAATCAAAAGTATGGTTCTTTAATTACTATACTGCGTATTATGAATAAACACCTTAAATACTGCTGAAGTAGCTATTAAAGATAGTATCCTTATTTCTATAAAGTGTGCTTTAATCCTTAAAATCGTCATCTGAAAAATTCAAGTTCAAGTGAATTATTGAACCCTTTTTTAATTTCTCAATATTCACTCGTTCTTGAATATTTATTCCTATAAGAGGGGTATTTGAAATCGAAAATGACACACTAATATCTTTTACTACAAATTCGAATTCCGTTCCATTCACGCTGCTGACAGTTATCTTAGAACCAACTAATTTCTTTAATTTTGTAATGTGATGTGTATCTGATTCAACAAAGTTAACGACTAACACCAAACCCCGGTTGGGTATATGAACTACATCATCTAACCTCATTAACTCCAAAATAAACTCTCCCTTCTATCGACTATTAATATAAAGCAAATCCCGTACATCTCTGATTCTGATTCCTGCGTTTCGTAGCCTGGATATTCCATCTCGTAAAAGCATAATTCTTTCTGCTTGTGTTATATCAGGAGCAAACCTCGCAGCACGTATGCTGGCTTGAGCCTCATCCAACGCAAAATTTCTAGTAATAGTATTAAATTCTTCATCCATAACTTGAAATGATCTTCCAGCTATGCCTGCTTCATAATGTCCTATTACTTCATGTGCTATAGTAGCTTTTCCCGTAATTTTGCTATTTGCAGACAATTTCCCTGCTCTTTTTGAAGGAAGAACATCATTATTTATGTTGAGAACTGTATCAAATATTATTCCTGTCGGAGAGGTATCATCAGGACTTGCTACACGAATATATTCCTTCGGTATTCCTAAATTTATAGCATAATCTGTAACTTCTTTAATTTGAGTTTCAGTTAGAGGTAACTCATTACGTTGACCATTGGTTTCTATAATCTTTCTTAAATGCTCTAGCCCTTCCTCCATCCCCTCAATACTGAAATTCGAACTATTTTCAATATCCGGCTTGCTCTTTTCGGAACTTTTCAAAGCTCGAACAGTCGAATCTAGTGCACCTTTTGACAGCGTTCCATCAAGGGGGCGTATTGTACTAGACAGATAATTCGTGTTTTGAAAGTATAGATCTCCTACTGGATTCGCTGCAGCTGCTTCAACAGGATCGCTACCTATATAACCAGCAGCGAAATCCGCATTCTCTTCTAGCATCCCATTTATCCTAAATGTATCAGAGTTTACATCCTGCGCCAAGTCTTGGGCTAGCTTATCTCCTAGGGCAGTAGCTCGTTGATGTTCTCCCGCTGCTTCTAGCTCTTGCATTGGTCTATACCCTGTGCCCATTTGCTCTGCACTTAACAACTCTTTAGATAAAACATTCAATTCAGCTGGGCCTAAATCGCTTCCCGCGTTAGAAGCAGTCCCGCTCATGTTATTCGAAGTAGCGGCAGCTTGGTTGCCCAACTCGTGCTGTATTTCTGAAGGTAGTTGACGGTTATGAAGCGCCTGCGTTTGGTTCCTTCCAAGCTCCTTCAGCCTCTCCAATGCCGCTCGGATGGGATGCAGAGCTTTTCCAGAACCTCCTACCGCTTGGCTTAATCGCTCTGCCGCCTTCAAAATAGTAGCACGGGGAGCTTCAAACTTATTCAGTGCTGAGCCTGCTCGGGGAGCATCGGCTGAGCTGCCACCACTCTTCTTCCTCAAAAAAGTACGCTCTATTAGGTCACTGAGGCTTTTCCCCTCTACATCCGTCACTGGAGCTCGAGATGACTTTATCCCGTCCTCCCCCCGATTGGGAGTGAGGCGCCCTTCCTGCTTCATTTGTTGCCCGGTTTGTACGAAGTCTTCCCATGCATTCGGGAAGGGTTCAGCCGATTCACCTTTTGAAGTACTTGTACGCAGAGCGGCCTGTACATCCGGCAAACCATCTGCAATTTCTCGCCAGCCACTCCTCTCTCCTATTGGAGCCGCCGGCCCTACTTGCACCTCCCCTACAATATTATTCAAGCTGTCTACATTTCTCAGCGTGCTGGCAAGCACCTCTCCCGGCGCTTGTCTAACCATCTGCACACCTTTACCCAGCCCGTATAGAGCCAGATCTCCAGCACCTCCCAATACGGTATCTAAGGCTATATCCGCAGCTCGACCGCTTAGAGACTGCTCATTCACCCCCAGCTGGTATTCGCCCACTTCGCGTGCGGTACCCAACATCGCACCACCCATTGCCCCACGCGTTACGGTTTGACCTGCTTTATTAGCCATTCCCTTCGTAGCAGCACCAGCTACTTTCCATGCTGCCGTGCCGGGTAACAGGTAACCTACAAACTGACCTGCTTGGCCTGCCGTTGTTTGCGTGGCACCCTCGGCACGTTCTGGCATGCCCATTTGACGATCCATATACGTGGATAATCCTAATGTCGCTGTATCTCCTATTCCTCGAATGAAGTTGGGGATTGGTCCCGTGTCCGTCACGCCGGGAATATCTGTCGCCCGTATGGCATCCCCCAGTCGTTCTCCTCCTGTTTTCCCTTCTAACAGGCTCGAAAGTCCTTCATCCACTTCTTTCGGGACAATCCGATCTATTAGCTTTGCAGTCGGCCATTCCGCTGGCCGATACCACGACGTCAGCTTGGATAATGGGGAATTCAAGGCCTGTTCCTGCCGCTCTGCGGCTTGCTGCTCCTGCAAACGCTGCTTCTGGCCCTTCACCGTTCCCGAAACACCCGTTGCCGGCGAAAGATCACGATTAAATAGCGTTCCTGGTATTTGCTCCGGTTTGGCTTGAACTGCACTTCCACCCTGGGCAGCTCCCGCTAGTTTATCCCAGGCTGGCGTCGGTGATGCCACTTGAACAGCAGGCTGTTGCACTGCGCGGTTGCGTACAACCTCATACTTATCTGGTACAGCTGCAGGACGGTTGTACATGCCGGAGAGCACGTTCCGCCTCGCTTCCTCTCCTTGCCGCTGTCGGTTTCGCACGACATCGTATTTATTTGACATCCGCTCCCCTCCAGTTCCCCATTACCTTGGCTACATATTTCTGTGTTTCCGTTGGAGCATAACTCGCAATTGCTGACCAGTTAGCTCCGTATTTCTTAATAGCCTTGTCCAAATTACCCGGTCCCCAATTATACGCAGCTAATGCTAGCCGGGGGTCGTTGTTGTATTTGCTCATCATTTGACTAATATACTTCGTACCGCCATTTACGTTTTGAATCGGGTCGTTGACATCTTTCACTCCTAATCCGGAAGCTGTTCCAGACATTAGCTGCATCAGGCCACCAGCACCAGCGGATGATTTAGCTTGGGGATTCCAACTAGATTCTTGCTGGATAATGGCCGCTATTAAGCTAGGTTCTATATTATATTTCTGTGCCGCCGCATTAACGATGCTCTGATAAGTTGACGGAATACTGGTATTACCAGAGCCACTTACTTTCCCTCGGTCACTCCATGCTTCTTATTGAGCGTACTTAACTCGTCCTTACTAAAACCAAGAGATAGAAGAAGCTGATCTGTTTGTGTTTCGGGTAACCCAAGATCGATAGCCGATGTGTACATCTTCTCGCGATCTGTAGCGTTTGTAGGCATCGTATTTTTGCCTGTAGGCTGCCCTGACGAATCGAGAACTGGAGTACCGTATAAGCGGCTAATAGCGCCATACGCTTGATCTAGATTCATGCCATTGTATGCACTGCGGTTCGTCTGGGACATCTCCCAATCCAAGCCTGCCCACTGGCGAGCACTATTATCTTTATACTGTTGTTCATTAAGATTTTGTGCTGCCCATTGAAGAGCATTCTGCATGCCGAATTGCCGAACCTGCTCATTAAACTGATCTAGCCATTGCTTGTCAGAAACGGCATCTCGACCGGCCGTATAATTATAGGCGCGATCAGACTCAAAAACACCGCGATCATATTGCTTGCCAGCCAATGTCTGCTGTCCAGCATTCGCATTTTTCGCAAGGCTGCCCCATGTCTGCGTTGGGCCAGAGCCTAAATTACCCGTTTGCCCGACCATATCCATATAAGCATTCCAGTTACTTTGTTTATTGGCCAAATCCATTTCTTGACCAGCCAGCGTTCTTGTACCTGCATAAGGATTAGCTGTTACATTTGCTGCTGAAACATTTGCCCCAAGGGTCGACGTATTCACCCCCATCGCTTGAAGCTGCGAGCGGATAACATCCGCCTGCCCACTAAGCTGCGCACGATCTGTCGCCGTAATTCCTTTTGTCTCCGCTTGTTGTTTTAAACCGATGAGCTGCTGGATAAGCTGCTGTGAACCGGCTGGCATATAGTTTCCCGTTAAGCCTGCCTCCGTTACGGATTCATTAAACTGATCCCCACGAAGTGCTCGTGCTGTATTTAGTAGATTGGCGGCATTAGCCAAACGGTCTTGATATTGCGCATAAGCCTGTTGGCGATATTCAGGAATATATGCTGCCGCTTCCTGCTCAGCTCGCTGTTGAATTTGACCTAGCTGCGACGAAGTCAGACTGCTATTTAAAATACCCTTTTCGTTAGCCGTCTCCATAGCGCTTTTACTTGCATCGCCTGCACGAATTTGTGCCAGCTGCCGCTGTGCCTGATAGCCGGCATCAGTCTCAGGATCGTAGCTAAAGGGTGTCCCCGTAAGACTTTCAAGCGCCGCATACTGCTCCGCACTCTTGGCTTGCCAATCATTATATTGAGGCGTTGAAAAAGAGGGGGTTGGCTGAGTGGTCGTCGGAGCTGGTACGGGAGTTACTTTGGGCACAACCGGAGTAAAGATTCCTGTCCCCGGATTTTGAGATGCTGACGAACCAGATTTAGCCCTTAAATCAGGCAATATTGGATCTGCTTTCTTCTTTTCTAGAGTGTTAGTCTGCAACGTCGCATTTGTTGTATTAGCCGCCGTGGTTGAACTAGGAACACTGCTTTTAGCTAATTGGGCCTTTGCCCAAGCTTGCTGGCCCGCATTAGCCGTTCCACCCGCAGCCGTCTTGCCCGCTGCCATATTTGTCAAATATTGATTTTGATTTGTGTTTACTGTCACTACTCTCACCTCCAAAAATAATAAAAAAAGCCGTTTATTTAACGGCTGGCTTTACGGTTCCTCTTTGCTTCAATGAATACTGCTCTAAGAACTATTGCTAAATCAACTATCTCTAATCGCCTTCACTCCTGATCGGGTGTAGACCCTAATTGGGCTAGCCTTCGCATCACTTGTTGCCAACAGCTCAAATGCGCCAACGCGTGTTGGAGTTGTTATTCGCATGGAGGAGCTTCCAGATTCCAGAATACTTGGATGATAGATGGGCAGTCTATGCACACGAGAGGTTCCCTTCACATTCAAAAACTCTAGCGTGTGGTTTAAAAGCAAAGACAATGCGCTTAATATTTCCCCGCCCCAATAGGTATACCAAATATCATTACTAGGATCGACAGACCATGTCCCGCCTACTTGGCTGGTCGGTGTATTGGGGTCAACATAAAACCTGTCCAAATACCTTAAGCTTCTGGTAATAATGGTAATAATGACAGAATCATCTCCTCCTGCCAGATGGGCATACAGCGCTGTGCGCAGTAATAAACCCGCCATATGTGTCTCATCATAGTTTCCATAAGGAGCTCCATTTGCAGGAAAATCGGTTAAAATTTTATTCTGACTGCTGGTCCAGTACCTATTAATCATATGGAGAAAATCCAGTGTCAAGGTTGCGGCCACTTGATTATCGGGGTCCAAATACCATGTCCTAGCTACCGTGTCAGCTGTCCGATATTGAAAGCCTGCCCAGGTTGTATTTGGATCTGGCCCGTCCCATGTGAACGTATTTTTAGCTCCGTAATCCTTCGAGTCCCATCTATCCCATAAATAAACGGGAGCAAAACCGCCTCTTACTCCTGTAGCCGCATAATAAGCATCTGCCGCATCTGATAAAAAGTCCAAGACGACATTTACCCCCGTTGACTCATTAAGCTTCTCCCAAATGTACGGAGCCTGGTAACCGGAATATGGCATTCCTCTCCAATTCATAATTTGATTGTTTTCTGTTCCAAAACCGAAAGGTGCCACCCATGGCGTATAGTTCAGAACCGGAAGAGGATACGGTCTTACGTATTCAATCGTCAATTTATGGGCTGCTGGTTCATTATCATTAATGCAGAAGGTAGATATATTGGTTTGAAGCGGCATCTTCTGCAGCACTCCGATATAGACAATCTCGCACCAGGCCTGAATATTCAATCCATTCAGTGCGTAATTCCGCACACGCCCACCCGCCGGCCTTGTCACACCTGATATATCCACCTCCTGGTAATCTGCCAGCACAAAGTCACTCCAGGAGAGAGCCACCGTGCCAAAAGATGATCGATCTGGCAGATTGGCCACCCAACCTACGCCATTGGCATCTGTTACGACCATGCCCATTCCATTTCCACGATATTGCATCGGTAAAATCGTACTAGGCATCCCTTCGGCAAAGGTTAGAAAATACTGCGCCCAGCCGGTGTAGGTATATACAATCTCTTTAGGAATCGGTGTTCCATCTTCATCCGTCTCCGAGTAGTCTACGATGGTGCCTTTCTCTTCACCCCGAAAAAACTGAAATCGCCGCGCAGTCGCTCCCAATGATGTAGAAACATCCGTGTAGCTCACTGTGCTATGCGAACTTTTTACAATAAAGCCACTCTGGCTATCCGGTCTATAATACGCGCTCCATCTAACCTGACTAGCATTATAAAAATCTGTATACCGCAGCGATATGGTTTGAAGGTTATTCCCGCCAATAAGCTGCAATCGAGCCTCCCAATATTGGTCATAATGCTCTATATTAGGTATGATGACGGCTTTAGCCGTTAAGGGAATATCCGAAGCTAAGCGCACATCTATATACTTGTTAGCATTATCCCACTTTTCCTGTATATTCCCTTTGCCAATTTCCACAGATTTATAATTGCCGTCCGCTTTTACCTCTAGCACAATATGTCCACTTGGCTTTCGATAAGACCTTGTTTTATTGGCTCGCATATCATAAATATAAGTACCTGCTGAGTTGAGAGCATCGGTACTGCTCGTATCCAAGGCCAAATAATCATTATTCACAGTAATTTGATGTGACATATAAATCATATTTTTAGTTGCTTCTCTTGCCTTATACCATTTTGTGTTTCCTGTAAAACGGTATAACAGTTCATAACAGTCATAAGACCAAAAGAGGGAATCAACCGCTGCACCTTTTTCACCATCTTTATATTTACGCCAAATCGGATACGCGTCGAAAACTTCATTTTTATGGATAATCGGCCCGGTAAGTGTTGATAGTGCCACATATAAATCGCCTGTAAAGTTTGAACGAAGCCTAATTAATGTTCCAGACGATACAGGTTCAAAATAATAAACATCATATTTCGTGCCGATAATATCTGCTGTTGGGCTATCCCAGCTCAATCGGCTGTCTAATGAACGGGCAGAAAATACTCGGTTTACATCTTTAGAGGTATAGCCTACACCGCCAGCAAAATGAATAACATCATCCAAAACGAATTCCTCAGAGGTTGCTTGACTCTGCTTAGCATTAACAAGCCAGTAAGGAACCCATAATTGGTTGGTTACATTGGGCTCAGGAAGAGACATGCCGCTGTAATAAACCCAATCCAGTGAAGAGGCAAGATGAAGAGCCTTATCCAGCCACTCTCGTTCATGAGTCGTTCCATACATATCCAAATAACCCCGCAAAGCTAAAAATTGTCCTTCTGAGGTTCCTGCATAGGCTGGAAAATAACCGCCACGCCCTACTTCATTATGAAAATGCGCTACGGTAACTCCCTCTGAGTTCGTAATATTAGGCAAAGCATCCCTTGTATACTTCGTTAAAAATTGACTGTAGCCTTTTATCCATTTTCCAATCTTGGGGATGGAGAAAGCGATGGATTGAGAAGTAAATAATCTGCTTTTATCAACCGCCATTACAAATCACTCCTAAACCACATCTGACCGACAGCGGGACTAGTCGGATCAGCGGTGCGCACGTCTATGCCAAACCCTACACCACTCTCTCCCACCTTTAGCTCAACCAATTCTCCATTTGACTCACGGTAATATTGAATAGCAATACCGTCTGTCAGCTTTCGAATGAAACTCTTCCCTCTATTTCCGTTGCCATTTCCTGATCCCAACTGAAACTCTGGCAAATATTGCCCATCCTTCAGTTGAAAGCTAATCGCGGATTTCACCAACTCATTATAAACGTACTGCATAACCCCCCAGCTTGTTGGCTGAGCGGTAACAGCAGTTTTAGCTGAGTTGGTCCAATATAGTAAGTTGCCATAGCGGTCTCTAGCCTGTTCTATTGAACTCCCCGACCGGCTGGCAGTTACCCACTCGGCCGTCTGCCCTCTTATACGAATATAATTAACATCCGAAGTATCGCCATTTAAATACTTTTTCACCTTGTCACTTGTTTCCAGCTGATCCACCGTAAGCTCGGCGATATACCCCTTATCCGCAGCTAATACATTCGTTATCGTTACATTAGATACAACAAAATCAATTTCCGCCTCTACTGCCGCAAGAAGCTCCGTTATTTTTATTTTATCTACTGTGATAGAGCCAGCAGCAATATTGTCTGAGGTGATGGTTCCCGCTGCAATCTGGTCTGAAGTAATCGTCCCTGCTGCAATCTCATTAGCTGTTATAGAACCAGCCTCAATATTGTCGGCTTTAATTCCCCTTGCACGGATATTTTCAAAATCTAAATTGCCGTTTACTAGATATTTCACGGTTTTTTGCAGCTTAGCGAGCTGCTCAAAGGAATCCTCTATCGTACCAACCTCTGCCGCAACATGTATGCTTTGCGTGGGCATACCATCACCTCCTTGTAGGCAACTGACGGAGCTGCCTTGTAATTTCGTGGATCGTCACTCTTCCCGTTGCTACAATTTTAAGCCTTACACTATTAGCAGCAGCAATACTGTTAATAGGAACTAAAATCTCCTTATATCTAATGCCTGTGTCGGTTGATATGATAGGCAATGGTATCCAACTGTTTCCTGTTGGTTGTCCGCTAATAAGTATTTGAAGTGTACTTCCGGCTGCTAAAGTAGCGACAACCCAAAGCCTAAACCAGTGCTGCTTCCGCGCCAGACTGTCTGCCGTGAATGGCTTTGTCACCGCCGTCGCTGTAATAACTCCTCCTGCATCTGTATCTGCTCCTAAACGCAATATTCTTCCTGTTGCATCGCCAACATACATATAATCGCCAACGCGAAGCATCTGCATTGCAGAAATGCCGTCCCATGTATACCATGCCTGATGAATAGGATCAAGCTGCAGGATACAGTTGATTTGAGAGGAGGTGTCTAAAGGCACACCAAAGTACAGGCTTGCCCCATCGTTTCCAGCAACACTTTTGTGAATATTTGCTTTATTGGCATTGTTTATGATGGTCTGTATAGGCATAGAGTAATCCTTACGAGGACGAATCCCTCCGCTATACCGATAGATCCCATCCCTCGATATGAAAGGAAGTGTCTCATCATAAGCAATAATTGCCTTATTGCTTACGGCTCCAATATCAGAAGCTACCTTATCCATGCTGTAGCTTTGCGGGCCCTTGCCATATAGCTCATGCATACTGGAGGGCTTAAAGACGGTCAAGTGTCCATTGCCTGCATTCAGCCCATTAATCGTCTCGCCATCTGGCGTATCAACCGCAATCTCGCCCGCATCATCTACGGTTGTCCAGTCGTCGGCTTCATTAAGTGCTGAGAACCGAATAGAATTGCCGATTGCACAATATAGTCGATTAGAGTGAGTCGTAATAAAATTGCCTCCTGCTGGAGCATTTGCAAGGTTTTGAACAGTTACTCCGTCATATCTTTTTATAGCATCAATGCCATTTGACCCAATTAAATTAATTCCTGACAAGTTGCCTTTAAAGTTGCAGAAGGTCCATTCCGCAGCCGTATTAAGTCCTGATGCAAGAATAGTCCATACTACTGTATCCCACTTGCGCCAAGTTCCATCTGAAAATACGGCATGCAGCTCCTTCCCTTTCCAAGCCCCCATACCCAGCACAGAGCCAGAACCATATGCCCCAATTACCGTGTATCCCTTACGAGTTGTAATAGCTGGATATTTGTTGGCGCTAAAATTAGTAAGCTCAGTGAAAACGTCATCTGGCAAGTTAAAGCCCTCATCATCGGGTTTGAATATCCCGTTAAACGCTCTCACAGGTATTGGATCGGAAACGCCCCGTATGCCTTGCCACATGCGATCTACCACAATGTCGTCTCCTTTACTCTCCTAATTCCCATAGTCTTAATATCCCTCTGTGCATCCTGCAAAAGGGATAAAAATTCAGCGCGGAAGTTATTGAGCATATCCACATCTTTCTGCAGTCCGGCAATCCATGCGGCCGCATCATAAATGTAAAGCCCATGGTAATCTTCAGGAAGCCCTGGCGTATCAGTCAGGTGACCTGCACTTAGTGCAGGAGGACGCTGTCTATACAACAGAACAACCTCTGATTGAATAGGGTTCGGCTCTAAATAAAGCTTGCCGCCAATCATTTTTGCATGTAAATTTGGCGCCCCTTGCAAATTAGGCGATATTTTTGTATAGCTCATTCCCCCAACCGTAATCATCTGAATACGATCTTCCGGACAATCTGCGGGCAGCACATATCCATTAACTGCAGTTGTTACAAAAATATGTTCCTTATTAGGTAAAGGAAATGATCGAAAAAGCCGTCGAGAGAGTTCATTGAACCTGCCGACTATTTCAGCATCGGTAAGGTCATTGAATATCTCTAGCCGGACACGTTCGATTAACTCTCCTACGTTCATGTACTTGCACCGCCAATCGATACGGAATATTTATCGCCGTTATACATATCCTTGGCAAAATCCTTTGCCAGCTGTTCCTTGCGCTGTTCCATATGATGCTCCCTCATTTCGTCAGCCTTCTCGATTACAGCCGAAGCGCTAAAACCGTTAGCGGTATGGATTTTACGAATGTGCGTGACAACGCGGCTCGACAGCTCGGGAAAACCACTCTGTGGCAGCTTCATAACCGCAAGCTCCGTCCAGCCATCTATAATTAAATGTTCTCCTGTATGAGGATTCCACATTAAATATAGATGCTCATCATAGGCTTGCAATTGTGGCTCAACGTCATATAAATCATTAATCATCACTCTGGTAAAACCGTCTTTATAGTGTCTATTCATTGATCCTCCTATAAAAAAGGGGCCCGAGGGCCCCCTTCATTTTGATGCTTAAATTAATAGCCAGTCGGTTCGTTAAGATCTCCCAATTCGCCAAACGAACGACGATTATGGCAAACCATCGTCTCGTAGCAAAATGCTGTTGCCTCATAGGCAGCTTTGTTAGGGACTCTGCTAAACATACTGCCGTCTTCATCCATAAAGGCAAGCTGCGATGTATAGTACAGGCCCAGATCATCCCAGTTTCCAGCCCAAATACGTTTAGCTGGCATATAGCGATCAACGATCAGCGGCATACCGTCAAACTCAATCGCTTTATAGCCGCCTTCCAGCTCCATCGGATTAACAAAACGCTTCATAGAAGTAAGAGACGCCTCATAAGCTGCACGAACACCATGGGAGCAAGCAAGCCATTCCACTTTTTTGCCACTCACAATATCCAGCCGATCGAGCAGTGAACGAATAAGCGTATCGGATACCGCTCTGCCTGTACCGCCGTTCGCCATTACAGTGGACTGCCACCATGTATATGTGGCTGGATCAAGCGTTTGCAGTGCTTTAGTCTTGCTGATGATACCCGCCAGCCCCATTGGCTCCAAGTTAAATGCGCCAGTAGATACCGCAATTTGACCAGCCGTCGTTGCAACTGCTGCTCCGCTGATTGTAATTGTTTTAGCATCGTAATCAACCGAGGTGATCGTACGACCCGTTGCAGCTGCAGTATTTGGCAATGTATAAATATCGATAACCTGGCCGACAAAAAACAAACGGACATCATCTACGTTAAGTGTCGTTGATGCCGACTGAGCTGGAAATGCCGCCAATTTACCACTTCCGTCACCTAGGGAAACACGACGCATGTAGTTTTGAAGGTCTGTTGTTAAACCTTTGACCTCGCTTGTCAATGCACGAATATATGACGTTTCGTCACGTTTGGAGGCTTGAATGGTAGCGTTGGATACTTGAAGTCGGCCATGAACATAGGCAACGTTACCAGAAGAGCCTTTGTAGCCTTGTTGACCCGCGCTTGGCAGATCACCCATTTCTGTACCGGCCCCTACACCGCTATTACGGCCAAAGTGATGGGCGATATAAAAGTTTTTGCCATCACCATCAATTTTCTCGGCCTTATCCTTCAATTTTTTAATAAAGTAGTTGGAACCGTTATTGACCTGCTCCTGCACCTCAGGCAAATAATCAATTTTTAGAGCTTCTTCAATAGTGGACAATGTAGCTGGCATATATAATTCCTCCTCTTATTCTGCATTCCGAGATGCTTTGATTCGCTCAATCGCTCGAGCTTCTGCCCCTTTGAATCCTCCACCTATTTTGGTGTTGGATAGAGCGGCTGCACCTGGTGCGCTGTCTGTTTTTACTCCACGTTTGGAGTTAAGATAATCTTTAATGGCATCCTCTTTAGCTGAGGAAAGCTTAGACTCTAGAGCATCTGCTTTCATAGCTTTGAAAGCAAACTCAGGCTTTGCAATTTCATTCTCATGCATATACTTCCAAAGCTCCTCATGGTGAAGGGAATTGCCATCGATTTTCTTATCGATACAAAATTCCTTCAGCATGTTTTCGAAGTCCTGAACCGCTTGCTTTTGACTCTGTTCCGCCTCCATTTCATCCGCTCGTGCAGCCTTTGCCTCAAGCTCCTCGATACGGCGCTTCACTTGTGGAGAAACATTTTCCTCTTCTGCGCGATCCTGCAGTTCAATCAGCTCAATTTGCTCCTTAAGGGTCATAATATCGTTTATACCGCTGGCCCGCTGGAGATACTCGGCAGCCTGTCGATACATGTCATGATCCTTGTATTCCTTGCGAATTTGCTCAATTTCATCCTCCTTTTCCAGCCGCCATTTCTCTTGAGCGGCTGCGAGTCTTTTAGCAAAAGCAATATCCTCCTTGCCCTGACCTTCAGTAACCTTTTGAATATTCACTTAACCTACCTCCTCCTTCTTCATACTCCCCGGCGTCAGGAGCTAATTTAACGCCCGATTTTTCTGTCTTTGTTCCTCAAATAAATGAAGCTTTAAATTGAAAAACAGTTTTGACATAGTCATTACTCGAGTTATGCGGCGGCCATAACCTATTAACGCCCGCAGATATAGTGAACGGGCTACAAGACTGTCACTTGTAGCCCGTTACAGGGTTTCGATTACAAATTCAGTTTCACGTTCCTCAACTAACTGCCAATCGCCATTATAGTCAGGACGGTATGGGTCATCGTCAGTGCCGGTACCAATCTTACTTACCGTAATAATCATTTTATAAGGCCTCCACTTTAAAATTATCAAGACGACAAACCGAACCCGCAGACTCCAAACCAACACGTGTTGGCGTCTGAAAAGTGGTGTCTGTCACAGTCACCTTGAGCTCGTTATTGTAATAGCCTTGAAACTGGTTTCCGTTAACTATAATTTTCAAAGTATCTCCATCCGTAGGCGTAACGGAAAATGAAGAGAGTGACGTGGTTGATCCAGCTAATCGTCGCTGCATAAATACAGTGTTCGAGCTCAGCACAAACCTATACCAGTTAGCGGAATCAGTAAATCTGAAAACCAGGCCCGAACGATTGACCCGTACCGCGAGAGAAATTTCCGCCTTATAATCCGTAAAGCCTGCATCTACTGTAGCGTAATTTTCCGTACCTGTAGGCGTATACGCACGTTGAGATTGAATCCCCCATGTGCCTGTGTGGCTTGTCCACGGCTGTCCCGTATCTGTAAAACCTAAAACAGAGCTATTATCATCACGGTCAAAGCTATCTGTGGCAATAAGCTTGCTGGATCTGCCGCCCGCTAAGCTATTTGATCCGTTAAGGCTAATATTAAGTCCCAGCCCCAGCCAGACCCCCATTAGTAAAATCCTCTTATTCCTGCTGCTGTCGTAGATGTTGCTAGTACCTTTACTACAGAAATAGGATACATGCCGGTGGGCAAGGCGGGAATAATCGCTGTAGTACCGTCGAACATCTGCACATTTAGATCGCCTCCAGTTCCTACATAAATAGCACGGGTAGCCTCAAAAAGATTGCTGTCGCTAGGTGCAATAACCTTAATGCCTACCGCTGGTCCATCATGCATAGGGATATCCCCTTTCACTTTTGATATTATTTTCCACTATACTCTCTGTCCATTCTGCTGCTGTTGAGCTTCAGCCAAAGCTTGCTTTTCCAATAAAGGTGCATTCAGCCGGCTTACGTGCTCCTCATAGTGCTGATCGACAAGTGAACGCAGCTCTGGCGGCATTTCACGATAACGGCCTGATTTTCTAAACGTATTATGGACGTAAATGTGTACCTCGTCGTCGTCGCTATCCCATAAGCTTGGTATATCCGGTGGCTTCGGAGGCATATATGGCGCCCACTGCTCATGCGGTATACCCGCTTGTTGAAGCTGCTGCTGAATAATCTGTGTCTGCTCGTTGTACATGTTAAGCATCCGCATAAACTCAACATTATCCTGCAAGTCTTCAAAAGCTTTATTTTCAAGCTTAGCGTTATTACTGTCGAGTGCTTCTTGCTCGAATAATGCTGTAGAATCTCCCATACCCATCAGACGCAATAATTTGGCCGGATCAGGTGTCCCGTCCTTCTTGATAATTGCCCCTGCTCCCCACATAGTCATCACCCGTTCCTGCTGCGCCGCCTTCATTTCTGGCAGGCTGGAACCTTGAACAATGTTGATGTCCTCAAAACCCGTTAAGTCAGAGCCACTAAAACTAATCAGTTCAATTTCATTATCCTCACCCAGCAGCCTTGACTGGCGCTCCTCTGTGTAATGGTCCTTAAGCAGCCTCAAAATACGCTGCATAACCTTTTTCATTCCTTGCTCATAATTCTGGGAAGCTACGGCTAGCTTTTCATTCTCCTGCTCTACCATAAGCTCTAAGCCGCCAAGCGTATCAAGTCCAGCAGGCAATCGCCCTTGTGATACTTCGCGAGCTCCGCTCATATCATCTAAATCAATAGCATTTTGGAGCAGTTCCTGGCTGTAGAATGACGGAATGTCTGGAGCGTATATCCGTTCGGGCTTAGCATTGTTAATTGGGTTATACGAAATAATACCTGCAATTTCATTGGTTAAGTCTTCTTCATCTACTCCACTGCCTATTGGGTTCAGCCACATCGAGTTACCCAGCCTCCTTGCATGAGTGGCGACCATTGATCGTAGAACATTAATTTCACGCTGCGGAGCCAGCATATCCGTTACAATGGCATCGTATTGAATAGACCCCGGTATTGGAATATAGCCAAATAGCTGGTATGGCAATTCTCCGGAGTTTTCACTATAATCAAGCTCCTGGCCATTGCAAACCGTGATTTTTGCTCCTGCAGGGTATCGTTTGCAGGGCTTATACCAAAGCTCAT
Organism: Paenibacillus sp. Leaf72; assembly: GCF_001422685.1. NCBI lineage: Bacteria > Bacillati > Bacillota > Bacilli > Caryophanales > Paenibacillaceae > Paenibacillus > Paenibacillus sp. Leaf72. The sequence continues at coordinate 2,066,373 of NZ_LMLV01000001.1, forward strand.
AAACGATAGCCTGATTTTGCAATCCCCTATTGCTATAAGCGCCTCCCCCGTCCAATGACGTTTTAGCTATGTCATAGCGGTTGAGATAATCTATATTGGCATCAGGGCTGACCTGTACACCGTACTCTTCGTAGATTTCATCTACATCGCGAGCCTTTCGCTCAATGATCCAGCGTATCTCTTCTTCAGTGGTCGCTGCAGGATCTGCAAAAATAGTTAAAGGGTCACACACTCGAGCACGAATAGCTCCTTCATTCACGGACTTGCTTCCACCCTTTACCCACTCCTCGTAACCTGGCTCGCCTTCGTTTGGTGTGAGATCCATTCCCACTTCACTATCGAACCAGGTTTTGACCCAGCAGCGCTTCTGAATCAGCATATAGAGGAACATTTCTTTCGTTTTCCTGCTTAAATCAAGCTCCTGCCAGAGGACATGCATATATTTGTCTGCTGCCTTGGCAGCATCAATATCTGTCTGATCCTTGCTTCCAGGAATCACATCGAATTTGAGCTTGTTTTTTATATGCTTAGCAAGCAATGCCATAATTCTTGGCCTGATTTTATTACGAGTCACTCTTGTCTCGCCAGACGGCTGTGACATAGCCTGAACACGACGCTCTCCACTATTCCAGCCTATCCATTGATTGCCAAGATAATAATTTATATTGACAAGCTGTTGACGAATATCCGTCCAGTTTTCGGCGCTTTTAAATAATAGATCAACACGATCAGGAGTGAGCCGTTTGGGCTCTTGTCCTACTGCGTTCGCATTAGTAATGGCATTTTGTTTAGACACGGCTCACGCCCTCCTATTTTTGCATCTGAGCAGCTAACACCGCTTCTCGCAAACGCTGGTCCCCCCATTGTGGTACATAATGTACCTGGTTCGTCTTAAGCCACTCGATCAACTCTGAGCGCTCCATCGTCTGCATTTCCTCTACTTCAATTCCAGATTTATCATTATTATTAGGATTAATAGTAATTGTGTGATGAGGAACAATAACCTCTTCGATTTTCACTTCGACGAAGCCATAGGTAGGATCCACCTCTGCCCGGCGCTCATAAGCATCTCTAGCATCTGCGGCCGCCCCGTAACGCTCATCAAATCCACATGTATATTTAAATAAATTCATGCTCTATTAACCTCCTTAAAGTGGCTCGAGCGGTGCTCGCTCTATCATTCCCAGTTTTGTTTTTAATATCTTGACTTCCGCATGCTTAAATTCACCAAATGATGGGGCTTGGATTCGATCAAGCAATTGCTGGCGCTCCAATAACCAAGCCTCCCGCTCATTAGTCCAGCGCTCAAACAAATCAGCATTTGTACGCTCATACATACTTCCCAATCTTTCCACATGCATCAGAAGCATTACGATTAGCCCGATTTGCGCCAGTGCGCTAATCAAAATAACTAGCAGCAGTTCCTTATTCATAGTGGCTGAATTCCTTTCTTTTTCTTTTTCCCTTGATTCGCAATGTTTCGCCTAATACGAGCCTCTAAGCTATTATCGCAATCCTCTCCAAGCTTTAAGTTGCCGCCAAAATAAATAAAGCGATGGAGCGCTTGGCTCATCGCATCTACTTGATCATCATGTTTTCCGTTTGGAAAACTGGCAGCTTCTTCAACAAAATCATTTACCCATGCCTTTCGAGGCAAATAGACATTTCCCGATTCAATGTAAGCTGATACGGCATTCACCCTTGAAACCTTTCCACCTTCTGGATTAACGGCAATAATGCCTCCTATTTGCCCCTGCAGTGTCTGAATGATCGCCGAACCATTGGCTTTATCTTCAATCAGCTTAACCGCTGCATCAGGATACTTCATGCAAATATTCCGTATGCTTTGTATCGTGGCAGGAAAATTGAGCTTCGCTCTAATTTGATCGACCAAATACATGTTTGCCTGATTTTTCCCCCATACTTGTATAACCACATAATCACTATCGGCCTCATCCTTAAAGGCAGCATCCACAGAAATAAGAAGTGATGCAAAAGGTGGGGCATTTTCGTAGTATCTCCACCACTCACGCTTGAGAAAGCTGCCCTCAGCCGCACTTGGGCGCTGCTGATAGAGAGCGTTAAATACCCTTGAACCTACATCCATCCTGATCTGGTCCATACGATGCTTGTCGAAACCAAACTCAGGCCATAGAGGCTGCCCCTCCTCTCTGCCTAGATAATCATCTTTTTCTGCCAAAGCTGGAAAGTTAATGACTGTCCACTTTTCCCCGCGATGAGTTCCTTCAGCAATCGCATCGGCCTCTTTTTTGAGCAGCCTGCCGACAAGATCATCCTCATGCCAACGGGTCATGACGACAATGATGCGTCCATCTGGCGTTAAACGAGTGTAGAGGGTTGACGTATACCAATCCCAAATCTTGTCTCGCATGGTTTCGCTATCCGCTTCCTCCGCGTTTTTTACTGGATCATCAATAATAGCGATTTTTGCGCCTTTGCCTGTAATTGCCCCGCCCACACCAGCTGCTGTTACACCGCCCCGATAGCCTTCAATTCCCCAAGACTCCGCAGCTTTATTAATAGGGTCAACACTCACTTCAAAAACATGTTTATTAGCCATTAACGTATCGCGGGCAATTCTCGAAAAACCGCGGCTTAAATCTACAGAATAGGAGGCCAAAATAATTTCATCTACCGGATTTCGTCCAAGATGCCAAGCCGGAAATTTTTTACTGACCCGTTCGCTTTTGCCATGCCGTGGCGGCATCGTAATGATTACCCTTTTCAGCTCGCCTGATGAAACCTTAATAAGTGCCTCATCCAACACATCCAAATGTTTCCCTTCCCTGTCATGAAACTTGCTATCATAGTCAACAAAATAGCTAAAATCAATATAAGCCCGAGCACATTGAATTTCATCCAGTGTCGGCAGCTTTTCCAATGATCTGTTCAAGCTGTTCCAGCTCCTTTGCGCTAAGCTTCCGCAAGTCATGACTATGAGAATGGACCAGTTGCCCCTTTAGCTCGAATTTGTCCTTAAACATCCCAAGATGACGGCCTATCTTCTCAAGGGCACTTACCTTATCATGCAGCTTAAACTTCACACTGCCTCCAGAGCCAGTAATGGTCTGGCTGACCTCGGCTATGCATGCTGCTTGATCAGATGAGAGCATCTCTGAATTAATAAGCGATACGCCGTTATCCCCCCATGTTGTAAACATTCGCATATCACTAAATCCGATCTTAGCTAACTCATGCAGAACTCTATCCTGTGTAATTTCAGTACGCTGCTCTCGTTCTTTCATCCGTTTTTGAAGCGTTTCTTGGATATTAGCATTAGCTAGTAGTCTGGATCCCTGATCTCCTGCTGTCTTCATGCTATAACCAGCACGTCTGGCTGCAGCAGCCGCATTTAAATCAACGAGATATTCATCTATAAACCGGGCCTGTCTAGCTGTAAGAGACATTACATATCACCTCACTCCTTGTTCATTTTTAGCCAAAACAGTATATAGAAAAATAAAAGGCCACTCGGTTAGGAGTGACCCCGTGATAATGTATATAAGACTTGCATGTGCCGCTTATATTTTATTACCACACTAGCATAATAACACGGTTTATAAGGCCAAAAGTGCCATCATAGTGCCAACTCATCTCCAACCCAGTTTTTCTGCAACAGCATTTACGATTTCATCTCGCCAACGCAGCGCTTGCCTTCGGCTGACATGCAAATGATCAGCCGTCCCATCCCACGTTAAGGGTTGCGATTTCGTCCAGTAACGAAGCTTAATAAGCTCTCTCTTTTCAAAAGGCAGCCTTTCGACTACCGTTTCAATCGCATCAACGATATTTTGCAGCTGCTCTAGTTTCTTATGGCTGGTTAACAGCAGCGCTGCACGTCCTGTTGGGTCACCAGGCAAATTACTTCGACCTCCACCAATGTTTTCATCGTCTCTATATCTTCCATGCAGAATTTCATTCCTCAGTCGAACAATTTCCTTTTGGGTATCCTGATAAGCATAAAATTCACTTTCCACATGCTGAAAAGTTCCCTTTTTAAGTTTAGGCTCTTTAATCATTGATCGTTCCTCCTGTTTTCTCAACTGTTGTTCTCTACTTTATGCACCACTGCTTTAATAGCAATCAAACAGTCAATTTAATTGACGTATAAGTTAAAAAAAAAGAGTTTACTTAAAAAACAATTTGCGTCAATTAAATTGACTGTGTATAATGAAGAAAATATTATAGCCGGTTTAATTGCCAGCAAACTCAATATCCTGGTCTGCTAAATCAGGAAATAGCGTTTCCGCATTTGTTCCAAAATATTTAACTAATTTAAATAGCAGCTTAGCATCGGGATTAGCTCTTCCATTCTCAATATGTCGAATATGGCTCTCAGTAACGCCCACTGCAAATGCAACTTCGCGCTGCGTTTTTTTAAAGCTTTTACGATAGTTGCTAAATACCATTCTTTTCACAGCACTACTCTTATTTTTCATCTGTTCACCTCACTTCAATGACGTTTATTTAATTGACGTTAAGTTATACTACCACGTCAATTAAAATGGCGCAATATATTTAAAAATCATTTTTTGGAGTTGATTCATTTGGATGATATTCAAAAAAAAGAAATGGGCATGCGCATTAGGGCTCTTCGAGAGAAACGGGGGATCTCACAGGAAGAATTAGCAGAAATACTTGGCATGAAACGAACTAATATTTCGAACTATGAAGCCGGGCGAGCTGTACCCCCGGGCAATATTATAAGGGATTTAGCAACAGAACTTCGAAGCACATCCGATCATATACTTGGAATAGAATCTGACCATATACCTAGCTGGGCAAGCTCTAAAGATATTTTGGACTTTAAGAAGATGCTTGAAGAGGAACATGAAATTATGTTTGACGGTGTGTCAATGAATGCAGCGGATAAGAAGCGGGTAAATGATATTTTAACAGGCCTTTTCTGGGAGGCTAAAGAAATGAATAGAAAAGAGAAGAAGAAATAATATAACCAATGATATAAGAAAAAACCTGCTTATCTCCTTTATAAAAAGAAAGAGATAAGCAAGTTCTTGAAAGCCGCGTTATTTTCATAAATATTTGAGCAGCAAAGCTTAGTCAGCTCAACCTCTATTTAACCTACACCTGTTTAAACTCAATCCACTCTATCTGCAAGCCCGGCTTGATGAATTCCAGCTTCAGCTCATAGAAGCCGGCTTCGAGCTCGACTTTCACAAGCTTCTGTTTGATCCATTTGCCTTCGGTTCCATTCGTTTGAATGGTCGTCATCAGTTGATCGTTCAGCGTTACATTACAAGCACTTTGAGCCAGCTCCGTCTCTGGGGACATAATGCTGACAATGATCCGGTATTGCCCAGCTTGATCCACCTGCATATAGGTCGATTCGGCCGCGGAAGGCTTCACCTGTGCATTTTGGGAAAGTACTTGCACTTGCTCTGAGGAAGCTGCTGCTGCAAGCGAAGCATTTGCCTTGAACGCTTCAACCGTCTCTACGATTTCGTGTTTTCTCGAAAATACTGGCGCGTTCATGATGAACGTGCAAATATTTATGGCAGAGCGCTGCAATTCACCGCGGGTCAACGTGCCATTTTCAAGCGATTCGATCGTATTGTCATCCCAGCCATTGATTTCCGCACCGTAGTTCGGCACCACCATATACAGATCGTTCTGCGCACGAACCATCCAGTTCGTTAGTTTGCGATCCGCTGGGCCGCCACTCACGACATCGTTCATGATCGCCCACCAATCCGTCATCACGATGCCTGTAAAGCCCCACTCGCCGCGAAGAAGCGTCGTATTCAGGTCATAGTTGGAAGCGGCCCAATGTCCGTTAATCGGATTGTAGGACGTCATAATCGAATTCGCACCGCCTTGCTTCACGGCGATTTCAAAGCCTTTCAAATAAATCTCCCGAAGAGCGCGTTCAGAGACGACCGCATCTACCTTGCTGCGATGCTTTTCCTGATTGTTGCAGGCAAAATGCTTCAGCGTCGCGTTAGAGCCGCCCTTCATAATTCCTTTCGTACATGCTGCCGCAAACATTCCGGAAATCAATGGATCCTCCGAAAAATATTCAAAGTTCCGTCCATTAAGCGGACTGCGGCGAATATTTAGACCCGGCCCGAGCAGCGTATCGATGTTGTTTCTTAATAGCTCCTGGCCTTCCATCACATACAGCTCTTCGACCAACTCCATATTCCACGTTGCCGCGAGCAAGGTGCCGATTGCGACCTGAGTCGCCTTCTGACCGCTATCCATCCGAATGCCAGACGGGCCGTCTGCTGTACAAGCAACAGGAATGCCATAGTTGAACAGCTGGTCGCTGACTCCGCCGAAAGCCGAAGCCGTTCCCGATGTAACGAGCGGGCTGCTCATGCCCTCGCCCCTGACGATTGCCGCCAAATCCTGATCGCTAAGCTGCGCGATGAACGTTTCCATGCCGACTTTACCCTCAAAAACATCCCTTAACGTATGTCCCTGATTGCCCGTCTGCGCTAGCGTTGCAGGAAGATTGGTCTCAATCCGTTCCGCCATAGAAATTTTCCGCTGCGGCACCTCTACGGAGCTAAGCTCATAAGTGCCGTCTTGCTTGCGAGCGCCCGGCTTCATTCTCGTAAAGCTTTCCGTTGGCGCCATCGCTTCTTGCAGTTGCTCTACGACTTGAAGTGCCTCCACGACGTAGCCGTTTTGACCCTCGACAGCTACTTCTGCCACCTTTTTCACACTCGTTCCTACATAAAAACGGTATGTGCCCGCTTCCAGCACATAAGCGGAAGGATTTCCCGTCACACCAGCGTCATCATAGGAAGCCATAGCAGCAACAGGGAAGCTCACCGTAAGGCGCTGCGATTCGCCCGGCTGAAGCGATTTAGTTTTCCCGAATGTGACCAGCGCTTTAACAGGTTGGCCCAGCTTGCCTTGCGGCGCTTCGTAGTAAACCTGCACCACTTCTTTGCCCGCGTAGGCAGTTCCCGTATTCGTTACGTTGACGTCGATTTCAATGTATTTTTCGCCTGCTTTGGTTGTCAGCTTGGCATCCTCCGACTTGATGTCGAATGAAGTATACGAGATACCGTAGCCAAACTCAAACTGAACCTTATCCGGACAAAACGTCTCAAAATAACGATATCCCACATAGATATCTTCCTCATAAACGTTTTTAAATTCATTGCCGTAATTGCGAGTCGATGGATAATCGTTGATGGAATAAGCGATTGTATCCGTCAATTTGCCGCTTGGCGTTACATCACCAGCCAGAACATCGGCGATCGCATTGCCGCCTTCCATGCCGCCCTGCCAGGAGTAGATGACACCTGCAATAGGATGCACGTAGCTTTCCTCGTTCAGCCAGCTCATATCTATAATGTTCGATACATTGAGCACTACAACGGTTTGTTCAAAATAAGCCGTCACCTGCTTCAGCATCGCTTTCTCATCCGCCGTTAATTGGTAGCTTCCTGCTTCATCGGCATTGTCTTGGTCTTCCCCTGCGGTACGCCCGATGACCACGATTGCCTTGTTCGACTTTCTTCTTGCTTCCGACACCAGTTCATCCGTTAAAGGCATTTCCTTCTGATGCCATGGCTCAGCTGCCCAGCCGCCACCGCCGTTGTCGAATGGATTTTCCTCAATCCATTTCTCATAGACAGCAGCTAGCGCTTCATTGACAGCAGCATTCTTCTTGCTGCGAAGCCCGCCTAGCAGATTTGTTGTATAAGTAACATGAACACTGCCGCCCGAACCGGTACCGCTGCGATAATAGTTAACTTGGGTTCTGCCAAAAACAGCAACGTTGTCGCCATCCTTAAACGGAAGCACCTGTCCTTCATTTTTCAATAATACGGCGCCCTCTGCGGCTACCGTTCGGCTAAACTCTGCAAAACCTTCTAATGGAACTCCAATACTTTGTGTACTCAATTGATTTCCTCCTGTTTCTCTCAACCTCTATATCCACCCTCTTACTATACAAGCATCCCTTCTATAAAAGCAAAACCTCTTATTTATGAAAACAATCCTTCACACGCAAAAAAATCCCGCTATCATCTAGCAGGATTCATTCACTGAGCAATTATCTCTTTCGTCTCCCTCCCCTACCTGTATTTGCGAATAAAATCAACCGCTTTACGAATATCAAGCTCCGGCTGCGTCCCTACCTCGCGCTCAATCGTCAAATAACCGGTATACCCAATGTCCTGCAGCGCCTGAAAATAGCGATTAAAATCGACTCCGCCCTCTCCAAGCGGAACTTCGCGGAAAAACAAGCCGGAGGATACCATCTCTGCGATTTTCTCATGATCCATAGGCGCATAACCAACCGCTCCGTATACGTCTCTCGGATCAACCTCCTTAAGGCGAACGCCATCCTTCACATGGGTATGGACAATATAATCCTTCAATAGATGAACGCCTTGCACCGGATCATCGCCCGTCACCATGACCATATTTGCCGGGTCAAAATTAACCGATACGCCGTTCGTCGACAAGGTGTCGAGAAACGCTTTTAAGTCGGCCGCCGTTTCAGGGCCGGTTTCAATGGCGAAGTAGGCTCCGACGCTTTTGGCATATTGGCCTAGCTCCTCGCATGCGGTATGCATCGTATGAAAAGCAGCGGAGGACGAATCGTGCGGCGCGATGCCAATATGCGTCGTTACAATCGTCGTGCCGAGGTCCAGCGCCAAATCGACGATACGCTTCGATTTTTCCACTTTCCAGCGATTATCCTCCTTGACCCCGAAGCCATGACCGCCTAAATCGCCGACCAGTGCAGAAATTTCCAAGCCGAGCGATTCTATGTAGCTTCTTAACTCCTTGCGTGCCGCAGGCGACAAATTTTCCGGGTCCATTTCCCCCTTAACCGCATAAATCTGTACGCCTTCCGCGCCGACCTCCCTGGCTTTCACCAATCCCTCTCGCACGCCCAGCCCGAAGCTGTCTACGATTACGCCTATTTTATTCGTTAATTTCATCGATTAATTTTCCTCCTGTTTCGGTTCCAAAATCCCCTTTGCCATCGCCTTGTAAACAAGCTGTGAGAACAGGCTGTTCGACCATGCGAACCATGGACGGGTAAATTGGTGGGGATCGTCGGCATGAAAGCCCTCATGCATAAAGCCCGTATCAGCATCCGTCGCTTCCAGCACCTTAATGATAGCAAGCATTTCCTCATCGCTCGCGGCCGTCAGCCCCTGCATCGATAAAGCCATAGGCCATATGTATCCCGGCGGCGTATGGGGGCTTCCAATTCCTTTAGCAGCTGTTCCTTCATAATAATAAGGATTTTCTCGGCTCAGGATGAAGCGCCTTGTGTTTTGGTAAATAGGATCATGAACATCGGTGTAGCCAATGTACGGAATGGAGAGCAAGCTTGGCGTACCCGCATCATCCAATAGGCAGTAATTGCCGAAGCCATCCGTTTCATAAGCGTAGATTCTGCCATACACCGGGTGATTGTACATCCCATAAAGCTGTATGCCATGACGGATCTCTTCCTCCAAAATGGCCATTTCCCGCACAAACGCTTCGTCGCGGAATACCCATCTCGCCATTTCCTGCATTTGAGCGAGCGAGACAGCGGCGAACATATTCGCCGGAATATTGTAATGCAGCTCGCAAGCGTCGTCGCTTGGACGAAAGCCTGACCACACCATGCCCGTATAATTGACAGGCATTCCGAGCCCATCATTGCGCAGCGTGTCTATAGCCGGGCAGTTGGAGCGTTTGAACCGGTATCCCGATTGCTCCGCATGGCGCTGCTCTGTTTTCCATACGTTCACAATAGAACGCAGCGCTTGCTTGAACTGCTCGTCGAAAATATCAGTGAGCCCTGTTTCCTTCCAATACCTATAGGAGAGGCGTATCGAAAAGCATAGCGAATCCAGCTCGAATTTCCGCTCCCATACCCAAGGGGACATTTCCGTATCGTCATTCGCGTCCCAATGCCAATGATTGGCCGTTTCATTAAAAGCATTGGCGTATGGATCAAGCGAAATATACATCATATGACGCTTAATCAGTCCCGAAATGAGCCGCTGCAATGCCGCATCCTCTTTGGCAAAAGGCACGTAATGAATGAGCTGCTCCACTGAATCCCGCAGCCACATCGCCGGAATATCGCCCGTAATGACAAAGGTCGTACCGTCGTCCATCAGCTTCGTTGTCGTTTCCAGCGTATTGGGGAAACAATTGCGAAATTGCTGCTGGAGCTTCGGGCGATGGGCCAGCTTGACCTCCGCTTCCTCCAGCACCTTCATTATGGCTTCTGGCAGCACCAATTGCGGCAGCTTTACCTTCGGCAGCTTAAATCGTTCCATAACCTACAGCTCCCCTCCGCCTACTCCTGATCCTGATCCTGTTCCCGTTCCAATGAAATGAGCTTCACCGTTTTTATTTCAAAAGGCTTGAAGGCCAGCTCGAATGCCCCTCGCTCACATGGCAGCTGCTCCTTTTTATCCTCAAGCAGATTCACGATAGACGCCCTCACTTTCTCCTCCGGCCACTGGATACGCACCGTCTCTCTTCCGCCTGATGATTCATAAAACCGCAGCACGGTTCCAGTCCCGTCCTCGGAAGCTTTAATCGTGTCCAAAATGACATGCTCGCTTTCAAAACCCAGCCATGCATGCCGTGCAGGAAATGCGGGAAGCGCTGGAACCGCAGGGAGTGCAGGAAGCCCTCCTCTGTTCGGCTGCCCTGCTGCCGTCATGACCGGATGATTTAATTCCATTGCACGGCGAGCAACGTGAGCGCCCCGCCAATCCGCTTGATGAGGCAAAACAGAATAAGTGAACTCGTGCTCGCCTTGGTCCGCATGTTCATCTGGCCATTTCGGCGCGCGCAGCAGCGATAAGCGAATCGTCTGGCCCTTAATGTCGTACCCATATTTGCAGTCGTTCAGCACACTCAAGCCGCCGTTGCCCTCGGAAATATCGGCCCAGCGATGTCCGCACACTTCAAATTGCGCCTGCTCCCAGCTCGTATTGTTATGCGTTGGCCGCTCCAATGCACCGAATGGAATTTCATACGTCGCTTTCGCAGCAACAAGGTCAACCGGGAACGCTACCTTGAGCAATTTATGGCTCTCTGTCCAATTCACCTTCGTCTGAAAATCAACGCGGCGCTGATGGCGATACAAAATCATATCCTGGCTAATTTCCGAATCATTCAGCTTCCAGTGGAAGCGAAGCACATCCTTGGTGCCCCCTCGCTGCACAACTTCTTTCGAGATCAGCTGCACAGTGCCGGCACGCTGCGCTTCAAAGCGCGGATCGATATCCCATGCATCCCAATAGGTCGGTTTATCATGAAAAAATTGCAGCTCATTTGCTTTATCACCCGGCTTCAGCCACTCCCGCTGCACAGACTTGTCATACCAACGGGTGATTTCTCCTGCATCATTAAATGCTAGCGTGTAAAAATCCGTCTCCCAAACGGCAGGAAAGGCCTCATCTGCTTGCGTATCCTTAGCATCATCTGCATGCGCTGACGCACGCAGCCATATCGTTGTATAACCGAAGGCCGGGATAGACGGAACGTACACGGATACCGTCTGGACATCCCCACTCCGCTTGACATCGCAAGCCAGAAGCTCCCCGTTCACATCAACAACAGACAAGCCGCTCATTTCAGCGCTGCATGTCAAGCTGATTACTTCTCCGCGTTCCCAGCCCAGGCTGTTGAACACGATGTAGGGCAGCCCCTCACCATCTGGCGTTATGCTGCCTGTAATGGCTTCAAGCGAGCGGTTGAGCTCAGCCGTCCCGATCTCCATCACCTTCGAATACTCCTCTGTAGACGTCACATAGGCTTCAGGAATAGATGTTCCCGGGATAATATCATGGAATTGATTGAGCAAAATGAGCTTCCAGCCTTCATCGAGTGCCTCCGTCACTGTGCTCGATAGCCCAGCGAACTGCGCCCACAGCTCCGCTTCACGGTACAGCACCTCCGCCTTGCGGTTGCTTCGCTTATTTCTTGCATGCGTCGTGTAAGTGCCGCGATGCAGCTCCAAATACAAATCGCCATGCCACTTAGGCAGCGCTTGCCCGTTTTTTCCGATTCCTTCAAAAAAAGCTCCGGCCGTGCTGAACCTGCTGACAGGCTGCCCGACCATAAAAGAAGACCGCTCGGCAAACTCGACCATTTCGTTCGTTACGCCGCCGCCACCGTCCCCATGCCCGTAAAGCAGCATTTGCTGCGGATGCAAATGCTTCTGTTTGTAAGACTTCCAATGTTCATCGACATCCTTGGGACGGGTATGCTCATTTACCCCATGGTTCAAATAGGCAATGACAGAGGTGCCGTCGATGCCTACCCAATCAAACAAGTCATAAGGGAAAGCGTTCGTGTCATTCCAATTGAGCTTTGTGGTCATAAAATACGGGATATCCGCCAGCTTCAGCATTTGCGGCAGCGACGCGCAGTAGCCAAACGTATCAGGAAGCCATTCGATGTTGGAGCGTTTGCCGAACTCCTCCTTGTAGAAGCTTTGGCCGTATAAAATTTGCCGCACCAGCGACTCGCCGCTCGGAATATTTAAATCCGGCTCGACCCACATGCCGCCGACCAGCTCCCAGCGCCCTTCGGCAATCCGCGCCTTAATCCGCTCATACAATTCGGGATAATGCTCCTTCACAAAGGCATACAGCTGCGGCTGGCTCTGCGAATAGATGAACTCGGGGTATTCATCCATCAGCGTACATACCGTCGAAAACGTGCGGCTGGACTTGCGAACCGTTTCGCGGACAGGCCACAGCCACGCAATGTCGATATGCGACTGGCCGACCAAATGCATAAAGCCGCTGCGGCCGCCTTCCAAATCTTCTTCCTGCACCTTCTGGGCAAGCGACTGCTCCAGCCCGTTCACCCACTCGGCCTCATCCCAGCGCTGCGATTCAGCATACATCCGATCCATGATGCGATGAATCGCACCCACAAGACGATTTCGCTTCATATCGCTCTCCGGCAGCGCTTTTAACGACTCCAATAACACCGTTACGCTGTACATCAAGCTTTGCAGCGGTTGATTCACTCGGACGAGCGCCGAGCGGATGCCAGCGATTGGCGGCTGAATGACCGCCTGGCGATTCAGCGGATCATGCGGCTCGGGAATCGGATCGTACAATTCGATTTCCAGCAGCGGCGCACTCCCTACTCGGCCCACCGGAAGCGGCACATACCAATGATTCCGGTCGAGCCCATGATAAGGAGCCCCGTTCACCTTCAGCAGCCCCTCCCCGCCCGCTTCGAAAATGAGACCAACCGCGTCTTGATGCCAAGCCTGCGGTATGTCTGCTTTTTTAGTTAAAAAATAAGTCGTGCCATGTGTACTGTAAAGAGGATTCACATTTTGCACACCGACATTTTGCTCATCCAGCACGTATTCGCCGGGCCGGATATATTTCGCTTTTTGCATATGCCACTGCGGAAGCTCCACCTTATCCAGCCACTGCCGCTCGGCCATATCCTGAATGAACCGCTGAATTCGAATCATGGCTGTTCCCCCTCGCGCTTAACATGCAAGCTGCATGCCAGCCAATCCTTCGAGCTGCTGCCGACCATTAAGCGGAATTCGCCCGGTTCCACAACCGGCTCCAGCTGGGCGTTAATCAATGCAAGATGCTCTTGATTTACAGGGAAAGTGACCAGCTTCGTCTCCCCCGGCTGCAAATGAATTTTGTGGAAGCCCTTGAGCGAGGTCTCGGCACGGGTCACCGATGCGGATACGTCGGTTACATACATTTGCACAACCTCATCTCCAGCCACACCGCCAATGTTCGTCACTTCGATTTGCACCTCGGCTTCTCCGCCCGGGGTTATCACTTCCGGTACAACCCGTATGTTATCGTAGCCAAATTGCGTATAGCTGAGCCCAAACCCGAATGGATATTGCGGTTCCAGATCCGTCTCCAAATAACGTTTGCCGCGCGTTCTCTTGGAATGATAATAAACCGGCAGCTGGCCGACATGCTTCGGAATGGAAACGGTAAGACGCCCGGAAGGATTGACGTCGCCGAATAAAATGTCCGCAATCGCATTGCCGCCCTCCTGTCCCGGATACCACGCCTCCAAAATCGCATGAGCATGCTCTTCAATCCACGGCTCGGCAATCGGCCTGCCGTTGATGTAGACGATGATAACCGGCTTGCCGAGCTTAAAAATTTCCTGCACCAGTTCAAGCTGCACCCCCATGAGACTAAGCGTCGAACGGTCGATGCCTTCACCGCACTCCATGTCGTTCCATGCGTTATCCGTAACGACGGACGCACCTGTACGCAAATCAATGGTGCCTTCCCCGAAATCCCGGGCGCTGGAGCCGCCGATAACCATAACGATGGCATCCGCTTGCTCGGCGCAGGCGAGGGCATGGCCGAAGCCGTCTTTGGCGTCGCCCTTAATTCGGCAGCCAGGCGCATACAGCACCTGATCATCCGCATCCGCGCCGAGCTTGCGGCGGATACCCTCAAGCACGGTGACGATTTGTCCCTTAGGCTGCGGCGAGGTGTAATCACCGAGCTGATTGTAGACGTGGTTCGCATTCGGACCGATAACGGCTATTTTGGCGCCTGCTTTGCTGAGCGGAAGCGTGGCCTGTTCATTTTTGAGCAAAATAATGCCCTCCGCAGCTACTCTTCTCGCCAGCTCCACATGCTCCTCGCACCCAATAACCTGCTGGGCAAAATCAGGATCAACATATGGCCGTTCGAATAAGCCAAGTCTGAATTTCATGTCGAGCACCCGTCCTGCCGCTGTATTCAGCTCATCCTCGGTCATCAGCCCCTGCGCAAGCGCGCCCGCTAAATGCTTGCCATACATATAGCCGGACATCTCCATATCGACGCCTGCTTTCAGGCTTTGCGCCACTGCCTGCTCCCCGTTCTCCGCCGTATTGTGGCCGCTGACCAGCATTTGAATCGCGCCAAAATCGGTAATGACAAAACCATCAAACCCCCATTCCTCGCGCAGCAGGTCGTTCAGCAGATAGGAATTTGAGGTGCAGGGCACACCGTCAATTTCGTTGTACGCCGTCATGACGGAGCAGGCACCCGCTTCGACCGCCTTTTTGAACGGCAGCAAATCGATTTCATGAAGCTCACGCAGCCCCATATGGACGGGAGCTGCATTGCGTCCGCCCTCGGAGCTGCCATAAGCGGCAAAATGCTTAAGCGTCGCCACAATCGTTTTGTCCGTATCCAGCCGTTCCCCTTGCAGCCCCTTAATCGCCTCGACCGCCAGCTCGCCGATTAAATAGGGATCTTCCGCGAAACATTCCTCCGTCCGCCCCCACCGCGGGTCGCGCACGACATCAAGGACAGGCGAATACGTCGCAGCGCCCCCCTGGCTTCGAGTCTCTGCCGCAATCGCCTCGCACATTTCCCGGTACAAATCCTTGTTCCAGGTGCTTCCGACCGTAAGCGGAACGGGAAATACCGTTGCCCCAATTGCCATATGACCATGAGAGCACTCCTCCCCGAACAAAATCGGAATGCCAAGGCGGGAGTTTTCAATCACGTATCGCTGGATTTCATTAGTCGCTACCGCGCCTTGCCTTGGTGTAAGTCCCGTCTCCAGCGTCACCTCTGTCCAAGGATCGGCGCGAAGAACGCCGTATAAAGAACCTACTCCGCCCCGCGCAACCTCTTCCTTGAACTGCTCCGTCACCTGCACGGTGCCGTCCGCTTCCTTGAGGTAGGTTTTCCATCCCATAGGCTGGATAAGCTGGCCGATTTTCTCCTCTGTCGTCATACGTTCAAGCAAATCCTGAACCCGTTCCCGAATCGGAAGCGAAGCGTCTTTATAGTCCATGTGCATAATCTCCTTCTGGGTTGATTTAGCGTTTGAAAGCTCTGATGCTCACTTGCTCGGGGCGATACACCGACAATAGCTGTCCTTCATGGTCAGCGGCAAACATGACCGTCCGTTCCTGTTCCAAAACAAACGCATATTGAGTGCCCGTCAACGGGTCCCGTATCTCCAGTTCCATATCACTGCTATATTCGGATACAAAAATATAAAGATTGCCTTCATCAAATTGCAGCTTCCGGCCATAAACGCCCGGAGCGTCGCCGCCGCTTAGCCATTCCAGCTCCATCTCGGCGCCAGAAGCACGCAGCGCCTCTTCATACAGCGCTTGCAGCGGCTCCCATCTGTCATTCAGCTCCAGCGGCAGCGGACACCAGATGAAGCTGCCTGCACCGAGCGCCATGCTGACCGGACTTTGGCCGGCATTGATGGCATTCCTGGTATTGCTGGCGCTGTTTGCACTGCTGGAATTGCTAGAATTGCTGCTACTGCTGCCAGACTGCGGAATCGGCCGATCGATAGCCAGCTGCCCGATTTTGCGTCCGCCGAACGATACGCTGTGCCGCTTGCCGCCTAGCAGCAGCGCCTCTTCACGACGCACATTGCCGGGCACCGTCTCGCCAATCTCAGCCCGAAGCCGCTCATTGGCAGCGCCCCAATAAGCGTCCAAGCGGAGCGGCCCCGTCCATAGCACGGTGCTGCCTTTCCTCGCCAGACTAACGAGCTGCTCAAACGCTTCGTCGCTAAAGTTATGGGCGCTCGGCACGATAATGAGTTTAGCTGGCTGGCGCGCAAGCTCCTCCAGCTGGTATTCGCCCACGCCTCGAGGATGTATGTTCATGCCAAAGGTGAGCACCCTTACCGCTTGCGAGGTAGCCTCGAAAGCCAGCTTTCGGCTCGAAAAATCATTAGAATACGGGTATACGACCGCAACGTCCTCCAATACCCGCCCCTCAAACAGTCCGCCAATGCCCTGCATAAAGCGGCCAAAATCGTACGTCACATCCGTTTCAGGTTTCTGGGTGCCATCGGCCCGAAGGGCCCCGATATTCGATTCATTCGCATTGTTCATAAAGGGATTAATATTCCATATCCATTGCACCGCTCCGGCGCCTCCAGTTGAGAAGGCGTAGGCATATTTTCGCTCCAAAATGCGATGCAGCTCTTCCTCCGAGCGTTTCGCCATGCCATCCGGGCGCTGAATATGCATAATGCCGGTTTCTTGGGTCAAGTTTGGCTTATCCAGCGTTTTGGTGAAAATTCCGTCCCACACCAGTTGATCCATCAGCCACCAGCTATGTACCGTCGTATAATCGACTACGGAACCGTAGAAAAAGGGAGAAGGACGCTGCCCGCCCAGCGCCTCATCCTGCCCAACCGTCACAAGCTGGCGCGGATTGGAGCTGCGAATGGTGGAGGCCAGCTCCAGCGCCCAGCGATTGTGCATGTCCATAGTGAACAGCGAATAGTCCAGCCATGGCCCCCATTTTTTCGGCAAAAGCACACTGTCAAAATGGATATCGCCCGGGTCCGGCGGCATCGCCGCCTCAAAGGATGGCAGCTCTCCGGGAGTCATATTCCATCGTTCCTGAAGCCGGACAAGGTCGCCGCCGTGGCGCTCCTCCAGCCACTCGGAAAACGCTGCCCGCTCATAGCGGTCTGCAAGCGATCTAGGCCCCTCGAACACACGAGCCGGATCGAATAACGAAGGCTCATTGATCAGATCCCAATGGACGTGCGTCGTGGCTTGATGGCGGGAGACGATGGAAGCGATGAACCGTTTTTGAGCCTCGACAGCCCTCGGGTCCAAATACGGATTAACTCCTTCCCACGCCTCGGGCGCAAACGAGAAGAAGGTAAAGGTGACCTCCAGCTCATTCCGCTTTGCCGTAAGCAGGAAAGCGTCGATAGCCCTCAGCACATCCTCGACGACATGCCCATCGGCGAACATCATATTCCGGTAGCCCGTCCAAATGCCGGTCCGTATCAGATTGACTCCAGCCCTTCGCATCTCTGCCATATCCCGCTCCCAGCGGCTCACATTCGGCAAATGGAGAAACTTGCGCGACACGTCGGAAGCCATATACGTCATGCCGACGATAGGCACAGGGCGTCCGCCGCGGTAGAAATAGTCTCTTCCGCAGGCAAGCAGCTCCCCGCTGTTCAGCAATTCCCTGTCCATTCCCCAATAAGCCTGCTTCATCAGCCGGACTT
The DNA here is from genome assembly GCF_001422685.1 of Paenibacillus sp. Leaf72. Lineage (NCBI taxonomy): Bacteria > Bacillati > Bacillota > Bacilli > Caryophanales > Paenibacillaceae > Paenibacillus > Paenibacillus sp. Leaf72. The sequence goes on from NZ_LMLV01000001.1 coordinate 2,084,370, forward strand.
CGCCTGCATCTGAGCGGACTTCACAGGTGATCGAGTGAAGGCCCGCCACTGCTGGTACTGGCACAGGAATGCGGAGCAGCTGCAAATCCCGGCGCTGCGGCCCCGTCTCCGCTTGCAGCGCACTTTCCCAGACCGAGGTCTGTCCTTCACGCTCTACCTTCAGCTTGAACGTCCAGTTTTGCTCCATTAAGCAGGTACGGGACAACGACTGCAATTGAAGCGTCAAAATAGGCTGTTCACCCGGCTCATAAGCGGCGTAATTGAGCTTCAGCCACAATTCTGTGACGCCTCGTCCAACATATTCAGCGAGCTCCTTAAGCAGCTCAGCACCCGCAATGCCCGTAGTGTCCGCAGTGTCCGCTGTGTCAGCAGCACCCGCACCGTCCCAAAATGACTGCCCCAGTGTCTGATTAATCAATATCCAGCGGCCTCCTGCAAAACTCCCCTTCATGTTTTCCAGCAGAACGACCGGAGCAGCCCTTTCGCGCCCATCATGATCCACGCCAACAAGCAGCGGGTAAATAAAAGCATCCATTGGGCCACCCGAGCCCATCTCGGCGGGAATATCGCTTGATTTTGTCGCATGCAGCGTCAGTCCCCACGTCGGTTCAATGCCAAAAAGCGCTTCGCGCCCCAGAAGCAGCGGGAATTCGGCCGATGCGGCTGCCCGCACTACTTTCTGAACGGATGCTGGCAGTGTGTCATGGATATTCATGAGCTGATGATACGCGGTTTGCTCCCGCTCCACTCTCCAGCCGGCCCCAACTTTCACAACTGGCCTGCGAAAAGGGGCACCGCCTGCATGAAGCAAGCCGCCTCCTCGGTCCAGATGGGCTTTCACGCCGCTCCATGCGGATTTTGGAAAATACGGGCCGTGCAAATGAATAAGCGTTTCCCATTTCTCCTCTGCCAAACGATCGGATAGCGTATGTGCATCGGCGACTTCAGCCCATACGGAAAGCTTCTTCCTTACTTCCTGCGAGGGACGCACGCCCTCGTAAGGAAATGCTTCATCGTAAAACACTAAAATTTTCATGGGCCCTCCAAATGAATATTGTTATTTTTGTTAGGTTATTATATAATAACGTTATGATAAAGCCAGTCTATAACTTTTGCCAACAAACGTCAACGCTGTTATTTAGCGTGATTTTAGCATGACGTTTGTTAGTCCTATCACCTAAGGAGAACAACATGCCACGTAAAGTATCGATCCAAATGATCGCCGACCAGCTCGGCCTATCCAAATATGCAGTATCCCGCGCGCTCAGCGGGAAATCTGGTGTCAGCCAGGCCACACGCGAGCGGGTTTTAGAGTTTGCCAAGACGCTGGGCTACGGGCTTCCTTCCCAGAAGTCGCCTTCCCCCGCTCCCGACGCTGCCTCTTCCTTTGTCCTAATCTGCATGAATCCTTCCAACCGAGTCGATCCTTTTTATTGGCAGCGAGTGCTCGAAGGAATCATTTCCGGCTGCAGCGAGCGAGGGTGGCCTCATGTCATCGTCTCCCAGCCGGTCTCGTTCCCGGCCGTATCCGATTTATCGCCGCAGGAAATTATCGCGCCGCACTTGGACTGGAACAGCTGCCTTGGGCTCATCGTCATGGGCGCATATCCTTATGCGGCCCTTCAGCTTATGGCTCGTACAGGCAAGCCATTGGTGCTGCTCGACCATAATGAGCCTTTGCTTGATGTGGATTCGGTCAATCATGCGAATATAGAAGCGGGAATTCTTATTGCCCATCATCTGCTGGTCGCTCAGAAATGCAGAAGTCTTATTTTTCTCGGTGATGATGGCCGTTCTGCCAGCTTTGCCGAAAGACGAATCGGCGTAAGGACCGCAATGGAGCGCTACGGCGGCCCGGATACGAAGCTGCAGGAGTGGGAGCTGGCCTATGAAGAGAAGGAATGGCTCGCTGCTGCCGCAGAACGGTTTGCCCAGCTGGCACCGGAGCAGCGCCCAGATGCCTGGATTTGCGCTAATGACGACATTGCCATGCAATGGATGCAGCAGCTGCAGAGGATGGGAGTAGCGATTCCCGAGGAGACGCGCGTGTCGGGTATCGACAATGTAGAGGCAGCGGCCCATACGTCACCTCGACTCACTACCGTGAACCTCAGCAAGGAGGCGCTCGGCAGCCGCGCGATCGAAGCGCTATCGCGCCGCCTTGAACGTCCAGGAACACCGATGGAGCGGCTGCATCTCAGCGCCACCTTAATTCCGCGAGACTCCGCTTAAGCAGTGTATTTCCGTATAAGCTTGAACAGCGGCTTTCCCCCTATAAAAGACAAACGGCGATCGTTTTTTTGTGTATTCACAATGAACGATCGCCGTTTATTTTTGCGTGGGCTGCCCGCGCCGCTCCCTGCTATCTGTTCATATCGCCTTGCGGTAATCGCTTGGCGCTACGCCTACTACATTTTTGAACGCCCGATTAAAGGAGTTGTAGTTGGTATAGCCCACTTCCTCGCTAATTTCCTGAATCGCCCTGTCCGTCTCCAGCATAAGCTGCTTCGCCCGCTCTATACGGTGGCTGATGAGCAAATCGACGAACTTCTCGCCAACTTCATCCTTGAACAGCTTGCTTAAATATTTCGGGTTAATATCAAACAGATCGCTTAAATAATTCAGCGAAAGCTCGGGGTTATTATAGTTTTCCTCCACGTATTTGCGGATTTCTAAAATATGCGTCCGATGCTTCTTGCTGCAGCGCATCGCCTGCATCTGCTCCGCCAGCTCCCGAAACGTCTCCCAGCAGAGCAGCCGCAGATCATCTAGCACTTCCCATTCCTCCAGCCCGCGAAGAAGACGGTCGAACGAAGCCGACCACAGGTCTTGGTATTCACGAGGCAGCTCGGCGAATTCCCGATTATAATGCTGGAACAGCAGCTGCACCGTGTTCATCATTTCCTGACGGGACAATACGGAGGCGCTGATTTGATCAAACAAACGTTCAAAATGCTTTTCCCACGTTTCATCGGACAGCCGCATCGCTTGCACGAACAGAGAAATTGTCTTAAGAAACTCATATACATCATTTTTGGAATCCGGCACTTCCCCGCGCGAGATCACCCGGTTCATGCCCAACACCGCTTTATAGCCCAGAGCATGGGACGCATCCTTAAGCGATGCTCTCAAGCCTCGCAGATCACTCGCAACTCCTCCCGTTCCAATCGTAACGGTGAAGTTCAAATACTGCCCAACCTTCTCCAAATAGCCGGACAGCACCTTGCGCTCAATCTGTTCAGACAACGCCGTTTCGGAAAGCCAAAGAATCGCATGCAGCCGGCGCTCTGAAATCCATTCCGCCCATACGTCTGCCCCTTCCTGCTGGGCACTTTCTTGCAGCACAGTGGAAAGGACGAACTTGAGCAGCGTCTGATCATGCTGATGATAATCAGCGGCAAATTGCGGATAACGGTCAATTTCCACAACCATGACCATCCATCTGCTATCCAGCTCCGGGAGCTTAAACTTCGCCATTTCAGCCTGCAGCTCGCTGCCCGTGAAACGGCGCGTTCCTTCAAGCAGCTCCTGAAAAAAATATTTCTTTTGCAAAATCAGATTTTCTTCGTATTTTTCTTGATATTGCTTCGTTTGATCGATCATCCTCTCAAGCGTGTTTTGAATAAACCGGAACTCATTTTCTTTCGCAGAGCTCGTTCCCGGTTGTTTTTGCGAGGCGACCGTCTGAATCAGCGTCACGATTTGCTGGATAGGCTTGTAGTTTCTCCGAGTGACGTAAATAACCCAAATGACGCCGATTAGAACAACTGCGATCGCGAAAGCAAACCATATATTATAAAATTGCAGCGCAAATTTAACGACTTTCCCGTTATTAATACCCGTCTCTACCTTCCAGCCGCTGTAGCTGGACGTAAAGGTTGAGAAAACCTCACCAGAGGCAGGCTTAGCGCCCGCGCCTTGAGGCGTCTGCTCATCCCACAAATTCCCGCCAGAGCTGCTGATCACATTGACGAAGGTGTATTCGGGATCATACATTTGCATAATCGACTTCCGCAGCGTTTGCAAATCCACATTGACGACCACAAGGCCAGTTCCGCCCTCCATGCCGCGAACAAGCGTTACGACCTGCTGCGCCGATTGCGAAGGAAGAGCTTTGAAATTTCTGAAATCCACCCATTTTCGCGTCGGGTTGCTGCGGCTTTCTTCTATAAAAGAGGCATCTGGAAACTCCTCAATCGGTACCGCCTTCCCGTTGCTGAATACGATATCGTCCTTGTACCGAACCAAATAAATGGAATCGATCAATGGGAAATTGATTTTCAGCTCATCAATAACGTCAAGAACCTGAATGCCAGCGTACACATCATTGCTGCCAGCAGCCGTATAATAATTTTTCAAATCCGGATTCGTCAAAATTTCCCGCAGCACTTTAAAGTCAATCGAGCGCAGCGAATTGTCCAAATACTGCATCACTTGGGACGCCAGAAATTCATTGGCCTTTAAAGCCTCTTTGCGATTTTGCTCATTGAACAGTTGAAAGAAAATAATAAACAATATCGTCGTCACAATAAAAAAGACTGGCAAATAGGACAGCAGCAAACGTCTAAACCAATTGTTGTTCATCTCCGAGGTCCCCCCTCACTTTTTATACACGTGACAACAACCTTCAAAATATTCATTTATTATATAGGATGAAGCGGGACCGTCATAGGAGAAGACCGCTCCGAGTCATGTCTGACAACAAGGAGCAGCCCCCGAGAATAAACGTTTATGCTGTTTTATTTTTTCTCAATCGCACGCTGGTAGATCGCCAAATAATTGCTCAGGCCCAGTCCATCGAAGCCTTTGACATAGCTGTCCCAATCCTTCTCAATGCTCTTGTTGCCCAGGATAAATTGCGCCATATTCGTCTGTACATAATCTTTAACTGCGGTTGTCAGCTGAGCAGCAGCTTCCGTATCCTCTGGACGAATAAAGACGTTCGATGGATACACTTCCTTCGGCGCATAAGGCGCATACACATTCGTCGCCTGTGCCAGACGAGTGCCGTAGCCTTCGGACACTAGAGGGTCCTGTCCTTCTACGAACAAGTTGCGGAACGTATTGGACAAATCATGTGCGCCAATTTGCGACCAGCTTTCGTTAACGACGACGTTCGGATCGCGCTCAGGCAGGTTGTAGTAGCTGTACTTGGCAGGCTCGCCATTAATATTTTTCTCATCGGCACCTGCCATTTGCCAGCCCTTGCCCTCCGTCGGGCCGTATTCCGCATAAAGCGCGCCTTCTTCGCTGAACATGTAATCGATAATTTCAATCGCGGCAATTTGCTGCGCTTCCGAAGCTTTATTCGTAATCGCAAACTCGAATTCGCCTACGCTTTGCGTAGCGCCTGTCGTTTGTACACCATCCGGCCCTTTGAGCGGAGGCACGATATCCCAGTGCTGATGGCGCGTAATCGTCTTATCATACGTATTGACCAGGTAGCTTACGAGCGCAGTCGTAATGGAACCAACCACTTCGTCACCTTCCCTGTTGCCGAGCTGTCCTACCGCTTGATCATTCTGCGTAAAAGCAGCCGGGTCGATCAAGCCTTCCGAATACAGCTTGTGCATATATTCCAGACCCTTCTTCCAGCCCTCTTGGTTAGCGGCAAAATCAACCTTGCCATCATTGACGATTAAATATTTATCGTTGTCGTTATAAATGAAGCTATTCATCAAATAAGCGTCAATATTCCCGTTCCATACATATTTGTTCGGAGCACCTGTAAGCGGAATTTCATCGGCTTTGCCATTGCCGTTAGGGTCTTTTTCTTTAAAAGCTTTAAGAACGGTGTACAGCTCATCGGTCGTTGTCGGCATTTCTAGCCCAACCTTGTCGAGCCAATCGGTATTGATCCAATATTTTTGCGCATACGTACAGTGATAGCATTCATTAAAAATAGGCAGGGCATAAATTTTACCATCCGGAGCGGTAATCGCCTCTTTGAAATACGGTTTTTCTTCCATTATCTTCGTCAGATTCGGAGCATGCTTCGCAATTAAATCGTTCAGCCCAAGGAAAATCCCTTGACTACCGTATGTTTGAAGGTCTGAGGTTGTAAACTTGCCGTGTAGGAATACTTCGGGATAATCGCCGCTCGCCAGCAGCAGCTGCCTGCGGTCCTGAAGCGCGTCAGTTGGAGCGAGATCCCATTTCAGCTTAACGTCAAACTTGTTTTCAATGAATTTCGTGAATTCATTATCTTCCATAGGCGCTTTGCCTTGTGGAGCAAAAAAAGTCATCGTTACAGGCCCTGTGCTCTCTCCGCTGCCACCGCTGCTCTGTGTATTATTACTGGATGCGGAGCTGCAAGCCGACAGTACGGCTACCGTAGTAAAAACAAGCAACAACATCGAAATCCAAGATTTTTTCAAACCAGACTCCTCCTTTTAATGAACGCCATTTAAATGTTTGTGACTGCACTATTTTGTGACTGCCCTATATTGAACCCTGTCCCGGAAGCCCGCCAGACCTTCGCCCCCTTCCACAAAAGCTTCCGGATGGTAGTTATGGCAAATGCCCTACCCTTTCAAGGAACCAACCATAACCCCTTTGACGAAATGGCGTTGCACGAATGGATACATAATCAAAATCGGGATGCTCGCTACAACGATTAAGGCGTATTTGAGCACCTGCTCGAACCCTTGATCGCGGAGCTGCTGGCTCGTATTGGCAAGCATCGCCGGGTCGGCCGCATTTAGAATGAGCAAATTGCGCAGCACATATTGCAGCGGGAACAAGTTTTCAGAGCGCAAATAAATGAGTGCATCAAAGTAAGCATTCCAATGGCCTACCGCATACATGAGCGTCATAACCGCCAAAATCGGCTTCGACAAGGGCAGCACAACGCTGACCAAATAACGAATGTCCTTGCAGCCATCGACCTCAGCAGCCTCCCGCAATTCATCCGGAATCGACGATTGGAAAAAGGTTCTGGCGACGATGACTTGAAATACCGCCAGCGCCCCCGGCAGCCACATCGCCCAGCGGGTATCGAGCAGGTGAAGATCCTTCATCAGCAAGTACGTCGGAATCAGGCCGCCATCGAAAAACATCGTAATCATCATGAAAATAATGATGGCGCCGCGGCCATAGAATGTCCGGCGGGATAACGGATACGCCAGCATCACCGTCAGGATGACATTGATCGCCGTTCCGACTACCGTGTAGATGATCGTATTATAAAAACCCATCATCAGCTGCGTGCTTTTAAAAATCGACACATACGCCTTAATGTTGAAATCGACTGGCAGCAGCCATATTTGCCCGGCTGTAACCGCCCGGGAGGAGCTGAAGGAGGAACTGACGATATAGAGCAGCGGGTATGCGACGACGATCAGCACCAGCACGAGAAATAAATAATTGATGCCCATAAACACGCGGTCGCCGAGTGGGTCTTTAATTCGATTCCGATTAAACATAGATGGCCTCCTCCTCCTTTACCATAAGCTGTTCTTACTGACTTTTCGGGAAACCGCATTGACCAAAATAAGCAAAATCAGGTTGATGATTGAATTAAATAATCCGACCGCCGAGGAGAAGCTGAAATTCGCTCCAATCAACCCGACCTTGTACACATAGGTGGATATGACTTCCGAAGCGCTCGTATTGAGCGGATTTTGCATCAAATAAATTTTCTCAAAGCCAACGCCCATAATGCTGCCGAGATTCAAAATCAGCAGGATGACGGTGACGGGGATGAGGCTCGGAATGTCGATATGCCATATTTTTTTGAGCCGGGAAGCCCCATCCATTCGGGCCGCTTCATAGAGCGAGGGGTCAACCCCAGCAAGCGCAGCAATATATATAATCGAAGAATAGCCCATCCCCTGCCATACACCCGACCATACATAAATCGATTTGAAATATTCCGGTATGCCCATAAAGTTGGTCATGGTCATGCCAAGGAAGGTAAACAGCCGGTCTACGACCCCGACATGCGGCGAAAGCATCAAAATAATAATCGATACCATAACGACCGTTGAGATAAAATGCGGGGCGTAGGTGACCATCTGCACCGTCTTTTTGAAATAGCCCGTTCGCAGCTCATTGAGCGCCAAAGCCAGCAGGATCGGAATCGGAAAACCCGCAATCAGCGTATAGAGGCTGATACCAATCGTATTTTTGAGCAGCAGCCAAAAGTTTGGAGAGTTGAAGAAGATTTCAAAATGTTTAAAACCTACCCAGGGGCTTCCCCAAATGCCCTGAACAACGCTATAGTTTTTGAAGGCAATTTGTACGCCAGCCATCGGCATGTACTTGAAGATCAATAAATACAGTACCGGAGGAAGCACCAATAAATACAGCTGCCAATGCCTTTTGAGACTTTTTAGGAAGGGGTGCTCTATTTTGCGCCCGCTCTGGCTCATGCTTTTTTGGGGCTTCGTTCGCGCTGGTATCGTTCCCGAGTTCTGACTCATCTGCATCATTCCCTCTATATTTTAATGTAATAATACCTAACGCAAAATTCATTATACAGCTTGTTTTTTTGATCAGACTTCGTTATTGCGTTATTTGTGTAAACTATTCTATCAGGTAGCGCTTTCTTGCATTGATCGTACCTTGAGTTGGACCAATTGCGCAATTTGCATTTTTCTCACACCTCTCCATATTCCAGAAACCCTTGTCAAATCAGGGAAAAACGGTGCTTTCCTCTCTTTTTTCGCCAATGGATAGCGGAGGTGCCAGGCAGAGGGGAGGAGGACGCCACACAAAAAAAATCCCGAGGGGCACGGATTCTCCCCCCGGGATTTCGAATGATGCTTATTACGATGTTAACAATCGGAACGTTTGTGTGATGGGTGCCTGCTCTGTAATGGACGCTTGCGGCAGCTTTACAGCCACTCCGGCTTCCGTTCGGGTAAACGCAATAACTTCTTGATCATCCGCTCCAACAAGCTCAATTCGTTCCACATGGCCTGAGTATGGAATGACGAGCTGCTGATCGACCGCCTCATTTTCATTTGCGTATAGGCGGAAGGCATACGTTACATTATCCTTGCAAGTAAATGCCCAATCTCCTGTAAAATAAGGACCGCAAATCCGCGTTCCGTAGATGCCCTCGCCATGTACATTCAGCCAAGCGCCAAGCTCCTTGATGCTCTTAACCGCACCTGCTGGCAGGCGGCCATCCGGCTGCGGCCCTACGTTCAGCGCCAAATTCCCACCCTTGGCGACAACCTCCAGCAGAATATGGGCAAGCTGCCTAGCCGTCTTATATTTATCATCGAAGGCATACGCAAAGGAGTTGCCAATCGTGATGCAGCTTTCCCATGGAATATTCATCGGCGACTCTGGAATCGTCTGCTCCGGCGTTACAATGTTCTCATAGGGCCCGCCAACCGTACGATCGGCAGCTAGAAGCCATGGCTGCGTCTTACGCGCCCGCTCCACAACCTCGCCCAGACGGATATCCTGCCCCTTCCGGCCTTCCCGCACCCAGCCTGCATCGAGCCAGAGACATTCAATTCGGCCGTATTTCGTCAGCAGCTCCATAATCTGCTCATGCGTAAACTCTACGAACTTCTCCCACAGCCATGGATACTGCTCTGGATCATAGGAAGGCCCGCGCCACATATGATGTCCGCGCTCCATGCCCGGCGCCCAATAATAAGGCGTATGCCAGTCCGCTTTGGAAAAATAAGCCGAGATGCCCAGCCCTCTCGCCCGGAAAGCATCAAACAGCGTACGGCAAATGTCCGCATATTTATGCTTATGAAACGGCGTATCCGCTCCCGTAATGCGATAATCCGTCGTATGCGTATCCCACATGCAGAAGCCGTCATGATGCTTCGTCGTAAACAAAAAATATTTAAAGCCGTTGTCGGCGGCCAAATCCGCCCATACCTCGGGCTGAAAGCGAATCGGATTGAATGTTTTATTCAGATCAAAGTATTCGCGCTTGAAGTGCTCCATGTCGTCGGTCCAATCCACATCATGGCGGGACCAATCTCCGTCGTAATCGCTCAGCGCCCAGGATTCCACCAGCCCCAGCTGTGAATAAGGACCCCAATGCATCATTAGGCCAAGCTTCTGGTCCTTGAACCATTCCAATCGCTCATTCAGCAGCGGCTCCTCGGGCCTCACCCACTCGTCCTCTTTGCTGAAATGGTGGACGCCAGCTTCAACGACGTCCGTTTCCTGCTCGTGCTCTTGTTCCAGTTCCTGTTTCAGTTCCTGATCCAGCAAAATATCCTTTGGTTCGCTCCCACTCATCGCCATCGCTCCTAAAATTGAATTTCGCGTCCTTGACGAGCCGACTCGTAGATCGCACAAAGAATCTTCATCACTTCAACGCCGTCTTCTACCGGGCTCAGCGTCTCCTTGCGTCCTAATGTGCTGTCGATAAAATGGTTGATTTCATTGCTGAAGGAGCCCATGAAATCAAAGGATTTGAAATCCACCTGCGGCGTCATATTCAGGATCGTATCGAATTTTTCACCGATCATTGAAATTTCCGGTTCAAGCTCCGCGCCGCCCTTGTCTCCGTAAAGCTTGACGGAGATTTCGTCCTGCTTGGCATGCAGCGTGAAGCTGACGTCTACCAGCAAGCTCGCGCCATTTTCAAACCGAATCATCGCATTGGCCATATCCTCTACCGTATTATCCTTCGCATCGTAGTCAGCGGCTTTATAGAACGACAGATGGCGGATGTTAGAACGGTTTCCTAAGCGATTGGAGAGGTTGGCCGATACCGACTTGACCTTGGGCTTGCCCATTAAATACCAGCAAATATCAATAATATGCACACCCAGATCAATGACTGGGCCGCCACCGGAGCGCTCGATATCCGAGAACCAGCCGCCAGGGTTGCCAAGTCGTCTTAAACAGGAGGCTTTCGCATAATAGATTTCGCCGAGCTCGCCCTCTTCAATGAATTTTTTCAAAATTTGGGCATTGTCGCTATAACGCCTTACAAACCCTACCTGCAGGAGCTTGCCACTACGATGCACCGCCTTCTCCACTTTGAGCGCTTCCTCGACGGTTTGGCAGAGCGGCTTTTCGCACAATACGTTTTTGCCCGCATCCAGGGCGGCAATGCTAATTTCGGCATGGGAATTATTCCATGTACAAATGCTGATCGAGTGGATTTCAGGCAGCGCCAGCAGCTCTTTATAATCAGTGAACACTTTAGTCGCGTTATATTTTTTCGCCATTTCCTGCGCCCGGCCTTCGTTCAAGTCGCAGATGGCGTAGATTTCAACTTCTGGATTGCTGGCATACGCCTGCAAATGGCAATCGGATATAGAGCCCGCGCCGATGACGGCAACTTTTAATTTGGACATTTTCTTCCCTCCATGATCTGCTTATTAGCCTATTCATTTGCTTATGAGTTAGATGGTTACGCTTCTTGCCAGAAGCGGCGTACGTTGTCCATGGCTATTTTGGAAGCGGTTCTGCAATCCTCCATGCCTTCAAATTCAACGGAAATATACCCGTCATAGCCGGACTGCTTCAGCACGCGGAATACTTCGAACATATCGATATCTCCATGCCCCACAATCGCCCCCCGCAAATAATTGCCATGCGCGGTCTGAAACCAGCCTGCTCCCGGATTGCGGTAGGAGGGTCTAAGGTAAAAATCCTTGGCATGGACCATGGAGGCATAAGGAATGTTATTTTTCACAGCGCTGACAGCATCTTCGTCCACACAGAGGAAATTGCCGATGTCCAGTGTTGTTTTGAAATTATCCCGCGCTGTTTCATGCAGCAAACGCCGAATTCGCTCGCTGGATTGCACATAATAGCCGTGATTTTCCACACTCGTTGTAATACCGAAGCCTGCTGCATAATCAGCAATGGTGCGGCATGCCTCTACTAGAAGGGGCAGATCCGCTTCAAACTGGGCTACGCTTCCCTCATGTGCGGGACGGAAAGCGACGTCATGGCGCATTTTGGTGACGCCTAGCGCCCTCGCTACATCAACATGCTGCTTGACAGCTTGAATTTCGCTCTCTAGTGCTTCGGGGCCGTCATGCGCAACAAAATTGGCTCCGATAGCATAGTTGGAAATATCGATGCCCACTTCCTTGGCCGTCTGTACAATTTGCTCAACCAGCTCCGGATTGTCGATCAGGCTGTATCCAATAGGAACGATTTCTACATGTTCCCCGCCTTGCTCGGCGATAAAGCGAATCGCATCCGGTACGGTCATTTCTTTTTTGTCCAAAGCTTGCTGAAGACTGTATGTGCTGAGTCCTACCTTCATCTCTTCCCTCATCCTCTCCCGCATGTTTGTATCCTCACACCAACGTATACCCTTTTCCCGGTTATTACACAATTCGTAATAATCGTCTACTATTCTTTTTTCCAGTCTAGCCGCCCAAATCCGGGGTATCTACAAACGTTACGCTCCGATTGGCCGTTCCATGCAGCTCGAATAGGACAATGACATTTTCACCCTGGCGTAAAAGCGGTGCTGGCACATACAGCGTTTGCTGCGGCCCTTTGTCCCAATATCTTCCCAGATTGAACCCGTTTACGAAGGCAACGCCCTTCGTCCAGCCTTCCAGCCGCAGGAATGTATCCTGCACATCGTCCACGCGGAGAATGCCCCGGTAAAAAGCAGGAGTGCTAGCGAAGGCATCGGTGATCTCAGCCGCAAATTGCAAAGGCGATAAATCATCAAGCGGCAGACAATGGATCGTCCAGTCATATAAAAATTGAAAGCCAAAGCGGACGCCCTCCGTAATGCCCTTCGGGTCTCTGAGATACGGGCCATAATTGATCCGCCCCATATTTTCAACGAGAATCGCAATTTCGGCCCCTTCTGCTGGCACCTCGAACGACACCGTCTGCTCCTGATTGCCGCGTTCCAGCACACCTTCCAGCTTTCCATCTACAAATACTAGCGCACGATCGCGTACCTCCTGCACGACAAGCTCCTGTTTTTCCCTCGGCCCCGATATCGTTGTCTTGTATAAAATGAATCCATAATCCTGACCGAGCTTCTCCATCGGTTCGGGATTCGTTCGGCGAATCGGCGCAGACAGCCGATCTAACTGCGAGAGCAATGCTGCCTGCTCCGTCATTTCCACCTGACCGTATGCCCTTCTGCCAATAGGCTCTGGCAGCTTGAGCTCCCCAAGGTTCATATAGCGGTCGATGACAGCCCGCACCGCATAAAATTTATCTGTCAGATCACCCGATTCGCTTAAGAGCGAGTCATAATCATAGCTCGTAATCGTCGGCTCATATTGATCCTTCTGCTGGCAGTTCGCGCCATTATAGAAACCGAAGTTCGTTCCGCCATGGAACATGTAGAAGTTGACCGAAGCCTTCTCCTCCAGCATTTCCTCGAATACGCTCGCCACATCGCCTGCATCTCTAGTATGGTGCTGCTCTCCCCAATGATCGAACCAGCCAATCCAATATTCCATGCACATGACAGGCTGATCTGCCTGATATTCACGCAACTTCGAAAAGGCCCCCTTCACGCCGGAGCCAAAATTCACACTAGAAAGCTGTCCCGGCACCGATCCGCCTTGCAGCAAAGAGTCAGTAGGCCCATCAGAGGTGAACAGCAATACATTCATCCCGCGACGAACCATAGCTTGACGCAAATATTCCAAATAGCTGGCGTCGTTGCCATAGCTTCCGTATTCATTTTCAATTTGCAGCGCAATAATTGGCCCGCCGTTTGTACATAGGAGCGGCTGTAATTTGGGCAGCAGCACATCGTAATAAGCGTCCACCCGCTCCAGAAATTTCTCGTTATAGCAGCGAAGCTTAACCTCGTCATCCGCCAGCAGCCATGCAGGCAATCCGCCAAACTCCCATTCCGCGCAAATGAAGGGGCTTGCTCGCACAATTACGAGCAAACCCATCTCCCCTGCTGTCTGAATAAAGCGCTCCAAATCCGCCATGCCATCAAAACGGAACTGTCCTGGCTTGGGCTCATGAAAATTCCACGGCACATAGGTTTCTACGGTATTGAAGCCGCAAGCTTTCAGCTTTTGCAGCCGGTCGGTCCAATATTCGGGGACGATTCTAAAATAATGCAGAGCTCCTGATAAAAGCTGTATCGGTTTTTCATCATAAAAAAACTGAGATTGCCTGCATTCAAAAATCGCCATTAAACAGCCTCCCCTTGCTTGCTCAAATGAACACCCAGCCCAGACAAAGTAGGACACCATCTCGATTGTTGCACGGTGAGACGAATTTTCCTCGCGATTATCGGTTCGAAGCAGCAAATGCGCTTATAGCCAACAACCGTTCCTTCATATAAAAGCTTCCAGTCTTCCCCATCAAGGTATTCCACCTGAAAACGTTCAATTCGTTGTCCCGTCTTAATATGCTCCTTGAGCACGATTCGGTCAAAGCGCTGCTCTTCCTGCAAATCCAGCTCTATCCAAGCTTGCTCCGTCCCTTCGCGAGGACACCAGAACGTATCCGAATCATCGTTCAACAGCTGTGATGCCGCGTGATTGTCGTCCTTGGTTTCCGATGCTCGTATTTCCACCTGCTCTTGTGCTGCCAAATTATGCGCAAAGGTGCTGCGCAAAGCGTCGCCGAGCTGCTGTAAGCGCTCTATATCATGCTCATGAACAAGACCGCGCTTATCCGGTGGAAGATTCAGTAGGAAGGTCGCATTGCCGCCAACCGAGCCATTATAAATGCCCAGAAGCTCTTCCAGCGATTTCACCTGATCATCCTCAGCTTCATGGTAAAACCAGCCGGGACGAATCGATGTATTCACTTCCGCAGGGTACCAGATTAATTCGTCGTACTGCTTGACGATCTCTCTGCTGCCTAGATCACTTTCCTGCGAATTGATTCGGGTTGCAAACTCGCGATCATCCGCTTGCTGCGATTGCTCTTGAATTTTTTCATTATCCTGCAAATGGGCCGGGACGACGCTCCATTCTGAAGCCCTTGTATGCCCTGCTTCATTGCCGCACCAGCGCACATCGGGGCCGCAGACAGAAATAACAGCATTGGGCTGCAGCTCGCGAATGACCGCATAGTAGCCGTCCCAATCATACACCTGCCTTTTGCCATTAGGCCCTTCCCCGCATGCACCGTCAAACCACACGCAAAAAATATCTCCATAATTCGTCAACAGCTCTCTGAGCTGATTTTTGAAAAATTCATTATAACGCTCCGAATCTCCATAGGAGGCTTCATGCCGGTCCCATGGCGACAAATAGACACCGAACTGGATTCCGCCCTTTCGGCATGCCTCGGCTACTTCCCGCACCAAATCGCCGGAACCCTTTTTCCAAGGGCTTGCCGCTACCGTATGATCCGTATACTTGCTAGGCCATAGGCAGAAACCATCGTGATGCTTGCAGGTTAAAATTAACCCCCGCATCCCAGCGGATTTGCAAGCCTCTACCCATTGATCAGCATTAAGCTCCGTCGGGTCAAAAATCGCCGGGTCCTCATTGCCGAGGCCCCATTCCTGATCCGTAAAGGTGTTTACCGTAAAATGAATAAACGCATAAAACTCCAGTGACTGCCATTTAAGCTGACGTTCTGACGGCGACACGCTTGCCGCCGATTCTACCCACTGCGCTTGGTTCATTGGGACCGCCTACCTTTCTCGACTCGATTCAGTTGAAATACCGCTTTATTGGTGCCTACTAGAAGGCCGCTGTCGTTTTTAAGCTCCCGCGACGCAAGCTGGTACATTAAGTCAATTGTAACGCGATTGCTATAATTTATCTGCTCCAAAATGGAAGCAATAATGAGCGCCCATTCCTCCTCAGAGCCGTCCAGCACCTTCAAAGCGAACGCCACTCTTTCCTTGCGAAGCGCGAACCCATAGATGCCTTTGGCACCGCCCTTCGCCACGATATTGCTATCCTTTAACAGATTGGAGCATATGAACCAAGGGGCCGAAACCATATTATGATTTTCGTTCATCAGCCTTCCTACTTGCCCAGCTGCCTCTCGCGTTCGCTGATCTTCCAGCAAATCCGGGCAAGCAAGCTTTAGGAACATGGCCGCTATTTGCCGCAGGGGCAGCGCAAACACCGGAAAGCCGCAGCCATCCGTGCCCAGCTGGATTTCTTCCACTTTCGCCCCTGAGAATTCAGCGATTGTCTGTAAAATCTCTCTCTGCGCTGGGTGCTCCGGGTCCGCATATCCCTCTAGTGGATATCCCTTTGCTTGGCATAACGCGAGCACGCCTAAATGCTTGCCTGAGCAATTGTGATACAGACGACGCGGCGGCTGACTATGGAGCAGGAGCGTATCGCGTGCTTGCATACTTAAAGGATACGTTTCGGAGCAAATCAGACAACGTTCCTCTATTCCTATTTTGGAAAGCATCGCTTCCAGCGCTTCTACCTGATAAGGCTCAGCACGGTGCGAGGCTGTCATCAGTGTTTTTTCTGGTTCCGTCAAGCTGTAAGTATCAGGAACGCCATGTATAAAGGCTGGAATTGCCTGAAAAGGCTTGGCCGCAGAGCGCATATAGGACACCCATTCCGGGTCGCCCACACGATAAATGACCTTACCCTGATCATCGATTCCGCAAATGTGACCGTGATGAATATTTTCAAGCGTGCCGCCTCTATATTCCTCTACCAAATGTGGTGCCATAATCTGCATAACCGCATCACCTCTTGTTCTATGATTAGGGAATTAAAAGTTGTGAAGCTCTTTCGCTGCGTTTACAAGGTGCTGCTTTGCTTTTGCTACTAAATTCGAATCAACAGGTGAGTGAAAGCTGCCATCGCGGCGCACTCCTGAACCAAAATGCAATTCCGTAACGCCTGTATGCAGGACGAAAGGATGGATTTTATCTAAGATCAACCCTGCTCCGGCCATTACTGCAACGTTGCGTTCCCCACCTCGTTTGGATAGTTCCTTTAATTCGTTCATTGCCTCTAAGGCAGTGCTCTTGCCACCCGATGTGAGTACCCGTTCAATCTGGGAAAAAGCGCTTATGGCGTCTAACGTTTGGGTCAGGCTAGCACTCTCATCAATCGCCCGGTGAAAAGTAACGCCTAATTCTTGAGCTTCAGCCAAGCACTCCTGCAGCAGCGCTAGATCCGCTTCGCCCTTAGCTGTCAAAGCACCTATAACGATGCCGGATGCTCCTAGATCGCGAGCTATATGAATATCTCTTTTCATTGCCTTCCTGTCGTCCTCGTTGTAGCAGAACGATCGGCTATGCGGCCGAATCATAACGTACACTGGAATCGAAACACTGGAAACTACTTGCTCGATAATACCGAAGCTAGGCGTGAGCCCGCCTTCCGACATAGCGCAAACCAGCTCGATGCGATCCGCACCACCCGCTTCTGCCGCTCTCGCGTCTGCCTCATTCACTGCAATTACTTCTAATAAAGGCTGCCTACTTGTCATAAAAACACCGCCTTTCTTTTTCACACCGGTCACTCACTCCAGTCACCTTGGTCAAGATCTATCCAAAGCCAGCTTCCAAAAAGCAATTCGATCCCTATCCACGTATAGGTTAAATTAGTGATAGCTGTTGAACGCAATACACTTGTTGTTTTTTGTTATTTTTGTTATGTAAAATGTAATAATCGTTATGTACCATCAGTCTAATAGGTTACGCTGTAAACGTCAATTAGAAGTCATTAATTGTTTGAGGAACCCGGTTTAAATTCGCGGGAGGCCCCATCTTCTTATTCCCCTTTTTATATGTACGGGCAAATACAAATAGTGCACACCCAAAAGGATGCGCACTGCATTTTTCATGTTGAATTAGGCTCAGAATCTAGAACTAGGGAAACAGCCTTCAAGAACAATCTTTATTTACTTTTTTAGATTGGCAATCTCCTGCTCCGTTAAACCCGTAGCTTTGGATATCGTTGCAATGTCCAGATTCAGGCGCAACATATTTTCTGCCACTTCCCTAATGCCCGTCTTCATACCCTCTTGTAGGCCTGCCTCCTTACCCGCCTTCATACCTTCCTCCATGCCTGCCTTCATGCCCGCCTGCATCGCGCTTTCCATCATGGATGCTTCATCATGCAAATACTTCTGTCTGGCCTCGTATAATCGTCTGGCTTCTGAATCCTGGCTCAAATATTGCAGCGTATCCATCGCCTTCTCCAAGCTCGGCTCATTCATTTTCAGCACCTCCCATTGTGATGTATGGGCCCCTTTCAAAAACAGCAGCCAATTAATCAACCCGCCCTCTGATGGAACGATTCGCTCACTCAGCTTAGGCAGTTCTAAGAAATGAACCTCAATATCATCAATTAAGGCTATTCCTGTCTTATCTTCACGCAGATGAAACACATTATGGTATTGATCGTTCTTCAGGAACGAATAGTTTAAAATGTTGATCGTCACGCATTTCTTAAGCTCCGGATATTTATCGCCCTCACTGAGTTGACTCGCATACCGTTTGCTCCAATAAAACAGGGTTCGTTTCTCTATGTCGTACTTATTGAAAAGCTGCATCTCGATATCAATTAGTTTGCCTTCCGAGGTCTTGGCATAAACATCAAAAATGGACTGTTTATCGAGTGGATCGTCTTTATCCGTATACGGATTCATAAGAATAATTTCAGTCAGCGGAGTTTCTCCAGCTTCAATAAATATACTGTTCAAAAAAGCTAACAACACATCTTTATTGTTTTCACTTCCAAATATCCGTTTGAATACAAAATCCACACGCGGGTCCAACAAATCCATCGGCATCAGCTCCATTCGTTATTATTATATCATTTTTCCGTTTATTTGAACCTTGCAAAAAGGTGTAGAACAGCTCTTACACGCTGCCTCATCAAGTATGGCAGTTCCAAGTAGGCTGCGCACCTCTTGCCGCTACAATTGTTTGTTTGGCCTCAACCATCAAGCCCAAATATGGAATAAAACTTATTTGTTTAACAGTATAGTACTAGCATCATCGATATCGTACAGCTTGCCCTTATTACTATTCACAAGCTGAATAATTTGCTTATAGGCTGATCCGCTTTTTGGAGCTATTGCATCTAGGACAACCTTATTCGTTTTCAGCTCGGCAATTACCTGCTTAAGAGTGAAGCTGGATTTTGCTGACGTGGTGCCTTTATCGTGAACAGAGGCATCCGTTATAAAGATGATCCTTTTGGCATTCGTTCTGCCCGATAGCTTGTTCATTGCCATATAAATAGCATCGAGTCCCGACTCAGGCTCGTCCCCTCCTCCGGCAGCTTTTAATTGATCTAAATTAGTCTTTAACTCGTTTTTATTGTTGGTAAAAGAATAAAATTCTAGATTTTTGTTTTGATCAACATAATTAATATCCCGATAAGCAACAATTGCAAAATTGGAGCCGGCTGGAACAGAATCCACAAAACTTTTAACCGTTTCTTTTATATAATCGATGACCCCTCCCATACTGCCTGTAACGTCTATGACAAAAACAATATCCGTAGGAGCGGTAATGCCTTTCGATATTTTTGTTAAAATAGGCGAAGAACTAGTCGCGTCAGATTCCGCCTCCTTCTCACTTTCTACAGTTGTAGAGATAATCGGCTCACTCTGAAATACAACAACTGAATTAGCTGCCACGTTCCACTCTACCAATCCCCCTAGTGCCTCGCTAACGAATCGAACAGGAACCATTGTGGTTCCATTGATTAGTTGCGGTGCTGCGCTCAAAGTTATAGCCACACCGTTCACATAGGCAATGTTGGAGCCAATCGTTAATACGATGGTTTTTCCTTCTTTCGTTGCCGTAACGGTTTGAGTGGTGCTGTCCCATTCCACTTTTGCCCCCAGCGATTCAAAAATGGACCTGAACGGAACGAGTACATTCCCATTTGTATTCACTGGAGCTTGTGCATAAGCTTGCATATATCCTGAAATAAACACTTTAATATGTTTAGCTTCATTGTTAATCGGAACGAATATAGGTAGAGAAGCTGCCAATCCACCTGATTGATTAATGGTTTTCAAATAAACATAATATCCGCCTGAAGGCAGTCCAATCTTCCTCAGTGAATAGGTTGAAGTACTGCCGGCTTTAACTCTGATTCGCTTAACGACCTCACCACTTGCATTTTTGACCATTAAATAGGAAGTGTAGGCTGGTTGTTTAGCCTGAATGGTTATTTTAACCGTAAGCGTATAATTTTTGTTCAGCGTAATAGAGCCAGGGTAGCTTTCGCCCCCAAGCAGTTGAAATTCTGGTTCAGCCTCTGTACCTGTAGATCCAGTACCACCCGAGACAGGACTCTCCCCTGTTTCTCCAGATGGAGGATTCACCGTCGTTCCTCCAGAAGCAGGCTGCTCTGTTGTCCCGCCAGATATCGGCTCCTCTATTGTCCCACCAGAGGATGATTGGGTACCCGCGATTGAAGTTTCAGGGAAATAAAAGTATATTTCCTCATCAGCTCTAGGTGCCTGGCGTTTTGCTAATATGGTAATGGTATAATTCTCATGGTTAAAAGTGAACTCCGAGTTGGGAACCTTGTTTCCGTCTATTTTGAGAACGACTTTTTTACTCGAATTTATAATATATTTTGTAGTTAGTTTAAAAACCCTTGTTGAATCATCCCCATAGGAGAGAGCAATTCCTATATAAGACCCTCCCGAAATCCCTTCTTTCCATTCATAGGTCGGAATGATTGCGTATTTTATTGAAAGCTCTGATCCCGGATAAGGTGCTTTATTAAGGGTAATGGTGTAGCTCTCATAATCAACCGTATATTCCTCAGGTTCAATTTCTCTGGCATTGATAAACAGACGCAGCTTGGTATTACTGGCCGTAATTTTATTGGGAGTCTCGAATTTAAATACGCGGTTTTGTCCGTCTCCATCTTCCAGGATATTAACGAGGTAATCGTTTTGCCGATACTCAAACGGGGTATAGGCACTCGCCGTCCCTGTCCAAGACTCTAGTCCTCCGGCAAACATAATAAACACCATAAACAACAAAACCATTTTTTTAAAATTCATACTCTCTCACTCCGTTTTCGTAAGACATGGTGGGTTCATAATCTGCAGCTTATTCCTTTAAGTGTAATTGTAGCCGATACTCACTTTACCATATATAACGTAGTTTTTATAGTAAAATATCCCTGAATTGTAGTAGTGATTTGGATTTTACCTAAGGGCTCTCCTAAATTACCATCAACATCCATTAAAACGCAAAAAAGAGCACCTGATACCGTGCTCTTTTAATAGCTTTATTTATTCAAGCGAAGAGCTGGCTGCGGTCGATAACCGCCGATTGCCCAAAAAGCTCCCAATGGCAGCAGCAGCCTGCTTATATCCACCAGCCTCGCGCAGCGTTTCGCCAATTACGCCAGCCTGCTCCCGATAGGAGGCATTGCCGAGCACCTCTAATACAGCGTTCCTCAGCACCTCGAGCGTGAGGTTGTTCTTATCCACGATTACTCCCGCTCCCAGCTCCTTCACGCGGCTTGCCACGCGAGGCTGATCCGAGGTTAACGGGAGCATAATCAATGGCACATTATAATACAAGGCTTCGCTCGTACTGTTCATGCCCGCATGTGTCAGAAAAGCATCTACACGCTGCAGCACTTCCAGCTGGGGAACATAGGGCCTTATGATGAAATTGTCAGGAATGAGATCTGCCACTGGCTCTAAATCGGTATCTTTCCCCGATGATAGTATAAACTGTACAGGCAAATCATGAAAAGCGGTAAAGCAGAGCTTATAAAAATCAAGGTCTTTATTTAAAATCGTTCCCATCGAAATGTAAACCGTCTGTTTATAAGGAGCATGAAGCGGCTCATAGGCAAAGGCTGGCGCATCCTTGCGCGTTATAATAGATGGGCCGGTGAACACAAAGCTGTCATCCAGCGTGTCACCCATTGGTTGAAAATAACGGCTTGTATAGACAATCTTCAATTGTCCTGGATGTCCGGCAAGTTCATCCAAGGAAGGGGCAGCCACATTAAACTGGGCAGCTAGTTGCTGCGACAATTCCATGATGCCGTTATAAAGCTCCTTGACCTCATCATCGTCATCGTCCAGTTTATTGCCCGATCCAAGCAGCTCTACAAAAACAAAGGTAGTCGTCGAGCAAACCGTTGGTATACCCAGCTTTTCACCTAAAATTTGTCCTCCCCAGCCTATTAAGGAGTCAAAAATGATATAATCATAGGTTTCATTTTCAGTCAGCTTCAGAACATCCGGAATAAATCGCTGAATAATATGTTTTAAAATCATATATATAAATTGATAGGGATGCTTGATTTCAAACGGCTTCATATCAGGGTTATTCATCAGGGTTGCCTCGTTGAACGAGTAAGCTCTAAATTGCACACCGATCTGTTCAATCTTCGTCCGGTATTTCTCCGTACAACAATAGACGACCTCATCGCCGTTCTCTACCAGCTCCTTGATCAATCCCAATGAGGGATTGATATGCCCTTCTGCAGGCATCATTACCACTAACACACGTGCCAAGTATTCCACCTCCAAAAAAATTTCATTCAACTAATCGTGGGGACATTTTATCCAAATCTTTCAGACCATATGGGATAAGCGGCGTAATGAAGCTTTCGCTTCTATGGATATTTTATACATTAATACCATTTTTGTAAATAGTATGTCGTTTTTTGTTTTTACGAAAGGAACAGGCGCAACGAAAATATGCAGGCTATTTGCTTAAAATAATAAAAACTCTACAACCTCAAGGAGGCTGTAGAGTTTCTAATAGTGGAGACAGGACAATTAAGTCCATAATGTCTACCATTATTTTACAATGACTGGCTGGTCACGGTACCCAAACATCCCTTTTGTAAAAGGTTACGCTGTAAGCTGCCGTGTCGCTGTAGCGTCCATCTTTGCTTATTACTTTAAAATATACATTATCGTAGTCGACAAGAACCGTATCCGTTCCTGACGTATTCGTAGAAGAAGCTACCAAATTCCCTGCACTGTCATAGGCGTATAAATCGTAATCATAGCCGGAAGGAGAACCTAACACGACAGATTTGCCATGCCCTCTGAATGTAAAGTAGTCCACATCTGTCGGGGATGATAAATAGGACCAAGCGCTTCCCCCCCAGTATGACGGGCCATAGGGAGTGGCCACCGTTTGCGTTGGAATTTTATACGCTGTGCTTAAAGTGTCATTCGACTCGTAATTATCCGCCCAGGCGGCACCCGCAATCGATCCTGATAACAGCGTTAGCATAATAGCGGAATACAATGTTTTCTTCATTTCATTCTCCCTCCATTTCTTTTGATAGATTAGCACGCCAATAAGGCTTCAAGCTTTTTCCCCGTTCTTAGAAACGTCTGCTCAGAAAAAGCCCCAAACCACCCCCTATCAAAATATGGAATTAAATTGATTATAATGTAAACGGATACAAATTGTCCACTTTTTTCTCCCTCACTCAACCTCTATGAATTGACAAAGGATATTCGAGATGATAAGTTGGCGTAATACCCATTTTGATGGGTCATATTATAAGGGGTGTTTGCTATGTTTTTACCTGTGCACAAACGATTCCTCAATCAAGCAAAGGAAAAACTCAGTCAAGATCAACGAGTTCGCGGCCTTCTTGCCGGCGGCTCCATGATGACGAATACGATGGATGAGTATAGCGATCTAGACCTAATCATCGTTTACGACTCAGCCTACCAGGAGCAGATGATGAATCAACGGCTTCTCATCGCTGAAGGCTTGGGCAAGCTGCTGTCTGGATTTACAGGTGAGCATGTCGGCGAGCCTCGCGTGGTGATTTGCTTATACGGGCCAGAACCGCTGCATGTCGATCTTAAATTCGTCACATTGGAAGAGCTTGAAATTCGAATCGAAAACCCTCTTATTTTATGGGAAAAGGATCAGGAAATCAGTCACATTTTTGAAAAAACCGCTCCCTCTCATCCGTACCCGGATGCCCAATGGATAGAGGACCGTTTCTGGGTGTGGGTTCATTATGGCGCAACGAAGCTGGGAAGAGGAGAATGGTTTGAACTGATCGACCATCTAACCTTTATTCGCGGTGCTGTCTTAGGCCCGTTGGTATTAATGAAAAATGGGCAGCTTCCTCGAGGCGTCAGAAAACTGGAACAGTATGGCGTCAATGAAATAGAACAACTAAAAAAGACGATTCCTTCGCACCATTTCGAAAGCTGCTACCATGCATTAAAAAGCACAATCGATTTATATAAACGCTTGCGTCAACAATCGGATACACTCATTTTAAAAGAAGAAGCGGAGCAAGCTTCTATGGCTTATCTTGAAAAGATATATGCTTCATCGGTTCATTAGAAAACAAAAAGAGCACCTGGTACGGTGCTCTGCTCTTTTTCATGACGATGGGTTATAACTTCTTTGCGAATTGATTAAGCTGCTCCGACATGCGATGAACCTCTTCAATAAAGGTCAAAACCTGCCGGGAAGATATAGCCTGCTGATCCACGATGGATGTCATACCTTCGATAGAGGCACGCATACCGCTTATTGCCTCTTCAAATGTTTTCAGAGTATGCTGAATCGCGTTTGTAGAAGTAAGCGTCTCATTGGACAATTTCCGTATTTCACTGGCTACAATGCCAAAGCCTTTTCCTCGATCCCCTGCATGTGCTGCTTCAATCGCCGCATTAATGCCTAATAAGTTCGTCTGGTCCGCTACTTTTCTGACAATAGATACAACTTTACCCGCTTCATCTACCTGCTCTACCGTCTGATGGGAGAGGGAAAGAAGCTGCTGGGCAGACTCTGCCAGTGTTACCGAGCTATCTGCAACTTGTGAGAGCTGATTGTTAGCTTGCGATAGTGAAGAAGAAATTTGGTCCGCAATGGCTATTAATTCGCTCTGTTTTCGAAGCTGAATAGCTATGCCGCCGATTACATTTCCATTAGAGTCGTGGAGTGGTGTTGCCGTCCCAATAAATTCAAAACCATAAAAGGTGGCAGGAACTTCTGCCCTTAGCGCTACATTATTCCGAATCGCATGCATTAGCGGTTCCTCGTGATGCAGCAGTTGACCAACACGTATGTGCAAATCAATATTTTCGCCAGCCCAATAAGCAATAAATTTTTCTGTATCACAAATAGCAATCGATAATTCTGCAGGAACTGCTGCTTTAAAGATAGGAACCATGGTAATCAAAGCTTCAAGAGATTCTATGCTGTTCATTTTGGTGTTTCCCCTATCCATGTCTATATATAGAAGCTTTAGCATTTTAAATATATCGCAGAAAACAAAAATACGCTATTTATTCGTGGTCTGATTGATGAACGGAAGGTTTGTGAGAAGATTCGCTCCCTGAATGCAACTACCTTTTATCTGGATATGGGTACGAGTCTTGCGAAGTATGAGCTGAAGTAAGAATATAAATACCATTTTGTAGCTGCGCTCTATTAAAAAAATAATTAAAAGCCATCAACCCATACACTGGTTAGTGGTTTTTCTAAAAATCCATCCAAAAAAATTGAGAGACAGCAAGCACAAGCGCAATAACATTTGCAACGATAAACAACCACTTTTTGGCTCTTCGACTTACGGGCTCTTGTCCTATAAATAAAGTCCAAGCTACAATTCCATTAAACACAACCATAATAATAAGAGCCAACCACCAATTAGCAACCATTACGACTTCGTCCTCTCCAACCAGAATGAATATTACATGGATTCCTCTATAAAATTACTTTAATTTCCTCTTTCCTGTCAAGTTCTAGAATGTCATATATAATCACCATTATAAAATGCAAACAGTGACTCTCCACGGAAGAGAGTCACTGTTCGTTTTTTTATCTTACCCATCAAGCAGGGTCATCTGTTCTTTCATATATCGGGTACCATGAACGACATGTTTAGGGCTAACATCTCCAATACGAAGCAAGTCCTGAGAAGTTAGTTCAACATCCACGGAAGCTGCATTTTCCTCTAAATATTTTATTCTTTTGGTGCCCGGAATCGGTAGTGCACCATTTGCCAAGGTCCATGCGATGGCCAATTGCGAAGGAGTACAATTTTTTTCTTGGGCAATTTCCTTAATTTTGTCTGCGACTTCTACATTTTTATTGAAATTATCACCCTGGAAACGCGGCATATATCTACGAAGATCATTAGGTGCTAAATCTTCAAAACTTCGAAGCTCACCTGTAATAAAGCCCCTGCTCAGCGGACTGTAAGCAACATGGGTAATTCCTAATTCTCTTGCAGTAGGGAGAATCTCATCTTCAATATCCCGGCTCCAAAGAGAATATTCACTTTCTAATGCGGAAATGGGATGTACCGCATGTGCACGACGAATGGTGGAAGCTGATTCACTATTGCCTAATTTTCTTGTTCTCATAAATTTACCTCTCTCTATCGGTTGGTATATGCTGCTGAGATTCCATTTGATTTAACAGTTCACTTTCTGAACTAGCCCTTCCCAATTCAATATCCTCATAGATGGACAGCTTGTTATTTACAGCATCAAGAGCTTCTTCAAGCTCACTCTGGCGTTTGTATAAATCCTCTTTGTACTGGTTAAGAATAGCTTTTCTTTGCGGAATGGTGGAGTCTCCATCTAATGCGAGATTGACCATTTGCTTCAATAAAGACAGCTTCATTCCCGTTGCCCGAAAACATGTCATCAGTCTTATCCAATCTAAATGATCTTGTTCAAACAGACGATTCCCATGCTTATCTCTCTTAATGAACGGGAGCAAACCTTCCTTCTCATAATAACGAATGGTATGTGCCGGGCAGCCTAGCCGCTCCGATGCTTCTTTTATAGAGAAGGCCATGTTCTTGCTTCCCTCCTTCATTTTTGATTTTCTGATGCATGCTACAGGTTCTTCACCATAAGAGGATTTTTTATAATAGAGAACGTGATCAACTACAATCTACAAGTAGCAAAGGAAGCTTATTCTAAAGCTTGGTGTCGATGAAAAGCAAAAATCCACAACCTTAAGCGGTTGTGGATTTACATAGCAGAGGCAAGAAGCATTTATTCTTTTATTTGTTGCCTACAACCAGCAAATCAACAATGATATTCAACTGATGTTCTACTGAGATCGGATCACTGAGAAGAAATGTATCGAAATCAATATTGTAGATCTTTCCTGCTTTCCCTGCTGGTGAGTTTTTAATTAGCTTCTCCACTTTCTTCAATTCTTCCTCTGCTCCTTCATTCACAGCTAGAAATAACCGATCACCTATGAAATCAGGAATGACCTCAGTAGATATTTCCCATGTTTCTCCATTGATAACATCATTCTTTATTTTTTCGGTTGGCTTTAAACCCAGGTACCTGTAAAGAATGTTGCCCCCCATATTGGTATCACCGTAAATAAAAACGGCATCAGGACGCACATTCAAAATCGAGAAGGTTTCATCCGCCCCAATAAACGGGGCAATCTTCTCCTTGTAATCGGCTATCTTTGTCGCAAATGCCTCATTCCATCGCTTAGCTTCCTCTTGCTTGCCAAGAATATCGCCAAACATTTCAACATCTTTTATCGGATCGTTGTGCTGTTCTACAACAATGGTTGGGGCGATCTGGCTCAGTGCTTCGTACCCGCCCTCTACTGCCTCTGCGAATGGTGCCGTTGTAACAATCAGGTCGGGCTCCAGCGAGAGAATCTTCTCCGGATCAGGCGGAATACCAATGTCCTCAATACCGGAAGTATCACTTAACAGCGGATTACTCAGAATGTAGGTGGTTGCGCCTACTGGCTTTACCCCAATCGCCATCAGCTCACCTAAATGATAGAGGCTGACCACCCGCTGAGGTTTTACAGGAATTTCTGTTTCGCCCTTCAAATGCTCGTAAATGCGTGTTTCTGCAGCTGCACTTTCTGTAGCGACACCTGCAGAAGCAGGCTGGGATTCCGCCGCCCCTGTATTACTGCCTGTATTGCTGCCTGTATTGCTGCCTGTCTGACAAGCATTCAGCAGCAAGGCTGTGCATAATAGCAACATTGCTCCAAACGCGGGTCTTGAAAATCTAAACATTGATGTGTCCCCTTCCCCATTGCATTGATAACAAATCTCATTCTCATTATGGGAAACAAGCTTTGGGGTTACAATAGACGATTTTAACAGACGTAATGGATTATTCTGAACAGCCCGCCGATTGTCCTCCCGAAATTGAAGCGGAGAGCAGCCCGTATGCTTCTTGAATAAGCGGCTAAAATAATAGACATCCGCATAGCCAATGCTGCTAGCTATTTCCTGGATACGTGCCTCCGATTTCAGCAGAAGCTGCTTTGATTTGTGAATGCGTACATGAATCAGATATTCAATCGGACCGACCCCAATCTGGTTTTTGAACAAACGAGACAAGTAGCTCGCGCTGCAGCTGTAAATCCCGGCCAATTCCTCGGCGGTAATTGACTCCCTGTAATGCTCTTGAATATAGTGTATCGCTTCGGTTACTAAGTTCGGTCTGCTGTTTTCCTTTGCCAACGTGCGGACTTGCCGCATAACCTCATACACAAACGGAAGAAAAACAGACTGCGCCTGCAATTTGTCCATCGGGGTTGCCTGCTGCCATAAGTGATGCATGGTTTGGCACTTTTCCCGTAGAGGCAGCGACGCATAAGGAGTGAATGCATACGGCATATGGAAGCCCTCTCCATCCTCCGACGATTCACACTCGGCTTTATAAAGAAGCAAATAGCAGGCAAAGTCGTTTCCTAGCGGCATAAAATCCAGCTCCGCATCCTTCCCTCCGTGCAAAATGTGAAGGGGCTGAGTGCGATAGACCGTTCCCGACAGACTCACTCTTGCCTCTCCATGGGTAGTAACTACGAAAAAGCTCGTATGCGTCACAAAGCGATCAGGAACCGTTCCTTTCTCTACACCATACTGCCGAATATCCAGCAG
The DNA here is from genome assembly GCF_001422685.1 of Paenibacillus sp. Leaf72. NCBI lineage: Bacteria > Bacillati > Bacillota > Bacilli > Caryophanales > Paenibacillaceae > Paenibacillus > Paenibacillus sp. Leaf72. The sequence continues at coordinate 2,113,091 of NZ_LMLV01000001.1, forward strand.
TCTAACAGCGGCTCGGCTCCACCGTTCGATGTGGGCTTCCCAATCCATACGCAATCCCCCTCTCTCTGTCTTGGCGAACTTCGCCCACTCGCCCAATTTCTTTATCTTGAGAGCTTTTTTATTATTTTGAAAAACATTAGGTTCTCGTTGCGAATCTTCCGCATTGGATGGGTATGCACTTTTCAAAGCCGCTCTTTTTTATTTCTTTTTCATAATTACGCCACACAGGCATCTTTGGGTGAAGTCACCGCTTTGATAGCGCCCTAGCAAACGCCCTGACTATTTGATTAGCCTATCACATGTTGAAAAATGGGTACTGCTCCTTACACTTGTGTCCTCTTTCCAGAATATGATTGTTTAGAAAAGAATCGAAAGTGTGACGCATGCTCTAAAGGAGATGGGGTTCAATGGCAAAACGTTTAGGCTCAACGACATATTCGAGAAATTTGAAGAGGTTCTCCAGTCATGCACGCTATTTTATAAAAAAACTAGGCTGCGAGCAGAACGAACAACTGAATTTCATTTTAGTCCATGACGATAAGAACAAAAATACAAAATACAGTTCCACTTCCAAGCACCCAGCCATGACACTTCATAAACCGCTAAGTCTACTTGAAAGCCATACTCCTCAATTCACACTCTTTACCAAGAGGAATAAACGCATACATGTTCTCAGTCAAAATAAGAAAGGTTATGCCGTATTTATGGAGATCAATTACCGAGAATCAAAGACTAGTGATTTCAAAAAAATCAGAGCACAGTTTATCGATGTAGATCTAAACAAGATTTCCGTGCATTTAGACACCAAAGAACAGGTCAAACAGATGATTGAAACGATTCAATCCGACCCAGCAGAACAGCTTCAATCGATTACGGTTAAAAAAAATAAAAAAGGCCAATACCACCTGCTAGCTCTGCGAAAAAAACAGAGAGTAGCTAAATTGAAGAACGCATTTATTAAAAAGTTCAAGACTCACATTAAGGATACGATGATTGTCGAAACTAAAAACGGATATCACATCTACTGGGTTATCCAAGGTGGCTCCGTAAGCAAATTCGTTCCTATTCAAAAAGCTTTAGCCAAAAAATTCAGCTCTGATCCCATGATAACCAATCTATCCAGAGTCATGCGCATACCTGGCTTTTACCATATGAAAAATCCTAGAAGCCCCTTTATGGTAAGGGTTAAACAATTGGGCAGGAAAAAACCTTTCTCCCAAGCAGAAATTATTCAATCTCTAGCTTTAAAACCCTTTAATTAGCTTATATAGCTTAAGCAAATGACGCCTCATAATCGGAGGTCTATTTTGCTGCTTTTACTAACTTCTTCGCCGCCTTTTGAACGGAGCTTTTGGGATGGACTTCATAATCATATCCATACACCAAAACTTCGGCCGCTAAACTCGGGGAGACCTTAGCGATTCCAATCATGGCCGTTAACAATTTAGATAGAAATTTCTCCTCTAATTGAAGGAGTCCCTTCTTTAATATCGGCAGAATCATTTTGGCTTCCGCTTCACCGCAGGATGCCAGATTCCCCAAGCAAAGGATAGAATAATCTTTTACGATTGTACTTTGGTCCAAAAACATCCGTTCTTGTATTTCTTCAAGTACATCGAAAATTCGATTAGGTATGCTAAAACTTATGAGAGCAACAGCATGCATGGACTCCCATCTCACCCGTGTATGTTTGTGATGAATCGAGGAGAGTAGCTGCTTGGCATATGGCGTAACTAGGTGAGGGTGAGTTTCTGCTACCTTTGTAAAAACTTCTGCGCAATCTCCCGCAATTTTCACGTCGGTATGTAATAAGCCTTCTGCAATTTGATTTAATAGGGTTGGGGTTTCTTTGCACATTAACGCTACATTTTCATTCGATTGCTGCGTCGAATCTCCAGTCTGCGAGGACAACATTGAGACTACAGTTCCTCTCTCCTCCACTTAACGATCACACTCCTTGTTTACTATCAGGTTAATAGTATCTGCAGAATGGTGTCTTGGCAAACACAAATAGGTTCTCATCGTAAAGGCTATGCCAGTAACACAAATGGGCTAATGGCTAATGCACATAGACTGGGGTTGAATATAACCTCCACCTCCACAAATCCTAAGCCTACCGATAATGAAAAGGGCACAACATCGGCTATCGATGAATGCGTGGATCGCGCTTTTCGAATTCCTATATTTTTGAGTACAACCAATACGGTAAATGACCTGCAAGGACAATTTCTGAACCGTCTTGTTGCAGAAATTGAAGAGGCATTGCTATTTCCCCGCACATTGCCTGTAAGTGAACAATATCCAGAGAGCATCCTCACGAATATACGACGCTTGGTTTTTTCAAGCTACGGCTTGCTCGCGATCAACTTCCGCAGATTTTTTGTGGAAATTCTTCAATCCAATGTGGGGCAGCCGCCGACGAGCACTCCGTTCTGGGAAGGATCGACTTTTTCTCAAATCGAGCCTGCCATGGCTTTTCAATTCGGAATTCCAATATTATTAGTTAGAGAGCGGGGAACTGACGTCAATAATGGCGTTTGGGCTGGAGGAATCACACCTCTCAACATATTTATCGATTGGGATTCCGACAACCAATCCGTAGACGATTTCTTTAACAGTGTTCAATGGAGAGAGGTCTTTGCCAATTGGGCTGCAGAGGTAAGGGGTAACTATTTGCTTAGAACGGAACCCCTATTCAATAATCAACATTAATTAAAAATCCACAACCGGATTCGGTTGTGGATTTTGCAATATGGAGGCGAGGGGAATCGATCCCCTATCCGAAGATCACGCCACTCTTGCTTCTATGGGTGTAATCATTGTTTTGACTTCGTCTGCGGCAGCGCCCTGTACTAAACGGCCCTATTCGCTACAATTTCGTCTATTTCACACTTCAGTAACAGGTATCTATGGGCACTTCTCATGATCGGGACTTTTGTTAAGTGATATTTATCCACGAAGACCTTCATTTGATCTTTGGAGAGACCCATTAATCCTCCTGCCTCCGTAACGGTTAATACAACTAAGTTGCTCGTTGCATTAAACGTCTTTTTTACTTTTAGATTCCAGTCTTCAAATCTGTTCATATCGAGTTTCCTCTCTCGTTCCTAATCGATCGGAATACTTCATTATATCATGCCTTCAGACAAATACGGATTCTATTCCGAAAAACCTTTCCAACACAAAACCCAGCCCTCATGCGGACTGGGTTTTCATGGCGGAGGCGAGACAGCGTATCCCACTACCCGCTGGCTAATCCACTATTATTTTCATTGCATCAACGTCGATTTTTGCTCCAATTCGTTTTAGTAGATTAAAACCTATTATCCCTTGCATTTCCAACCCATAATCCATATTTCCAATTTCAACTTGAAAGTTTTGAGTGACTGCTTCTCCGATTGCTATTGAATTAACAATTTTGGTATAAAAGTACTCAACACCGCTTCTTCCAGCACAGCTGCTGTTTCCTCAAGCTTTGCAGGAAGCTCATTTGGATCTGTAGCGGCCTATTCGCCAGCTTCTTGCTGCGTGAGGGTATGAATATGCGCAAGGGTCTCCTGCACCTTTACCTTGATCTTTTCCTCAAAGCGCAGCGTGGATTTTTTTCCACGCAAACGAATATTTGTTAGCATCGGCTTCGATCTTTGTACCGCCCTGAAAGTAGCTCTCCATCGTGATGTAGTGATCTGCGATGAGCTTGTGGGTCATCGTTTCAAACAACTCATCCATGAATGCTTTCATGCGCACGCCTCGGAAGTCGTTTAAGGTACGGAAGTCCGGCTGCTGCATCTCGGCCAGCCACATCGCGGGGATGTTTTCTCGCAGCAGCTTTTCGATCCCTCGGCATGCATCTAATAAAAACGGGGCGTCCAGTAGTCAGCTTTCACCGACTTTCTGGACAGCCCCTTTTGTAGTATGGAGGCGAACCGTGGTTGTGCAAAACAACAATTCCCCGCCGCATGTTGAGCAGAATTTTAGATAGGTGGAATCATTTATTCTTGGAAGCATGTTGTAAATAAAAAACTTCTTACCTCTCCAGCAATTGCTTATAACCATTTAGACATTTATATATCCCCTGATGCTAATTCTTAATACTAATGCTCTTCAACACGTGCCTGCAAAAAATCCTTCATCAGCTAATAAACAATAAAATCCCCAACGTCTGCATACGTCCTTACTTCGTATTCACGGCCTAGATACATTCCTATGGCCTGCACAGCATCTTACTCGTCTTTAACTCTGACCGATTCGGCAATCAACTCTGGAGTTTCTTTTTCTGTCCTTTAAGGCTCAATTCCCCACACTAGGCTGCCGCCTTTATAGAGGGTCACCTTGTTCCAGTCCTGATAGGATGTTTTGGTTGGATCGTAGGAATAATCATTCGTTTCGTCAAAGTTGGTCCAGTCCGTTTTGTACATGCGGAGCTGGATATCCCCGGATTGTCCACCTGCCTGGATCGCGCTGGCTCCGGAAGTGAAGCTGAGCTCTACATACGTATCGGTGAACGTGCGCAGGATGTTGGTACCGCCAACCTGAGCCCAGTCAATGGCCGAGTCCATAGCTGCGGTGCCTTCCTTCGAGAAGTAATAACGGATTTTCAGATCACTCAGATCTACAGCCGTGCTGCCAATGTTTTTGATATTGAAATACGGCTTGATCTGGTTGTCTGTCGCATTGGTATCTCCCGCACGATATTGCAAGACCAGATCGCTGGTCGGAACAACCACGCTTTGCGGAGTTGCGGAAGCAGCGGCAGAATTGGCGCTTTCCCCCGCAGCGTTCACAGCAGTCACAACATAGTGATAGGTTGTACCATTGGTCAGACCTATATTCGTGTAAGAAGTGCCGCTCACATTGGCAGCAACGGTAGTGAATGGACCGGACGCGCTCAGCGCGCGTTTCACGTTATAACTGGTCGCTCCTGCAGAAGCCGTCCAGGATAGGCCGATCTGTGCATTGCCTGCTGTGGCCGTCAATGCAGTAGGTGCAGCAGGAGCGATGGCTCCAGCTACCGGCACAGCATTTTTTACAGCCGAATTCGCGCTTTCACCTGCGGTATTCACGGCGCTGACCACATAATAGTAGATCGTCCCGTTGGTCAGACCCGTATTGGTGTACGATGTGCCGCTCACATTGGCGGCAACGGTGGTAAACGGTCCGGACGCACTCAGCGACCGCTTCACGTTATAGCTCGTTGCTCCTGCGGAAGCCGTCCAGCTCAATGATACCTGTGCATTGCCTGCTGTCGCAGTCAGTGCTGCCGGAGCTGCTGGAGCCGTCGTTCCGCCGCCATTGGTGGCCGGAAGAACAGGGAATGCGTTTTGCACCAGCATGACGAATTGATCATGGAACCAATGGCCAGATACCGGAGCGTTAGGAAGCGCCCCCGTCAATACACCATCACGAGTTGTAAACGTTGGATCACACATCCGGTCGAAGCCCTTGCCCTCATTGTTTGGAATTTCCGAACTGGAACCGTCGGATTCACCCGGAGGCTTGACCCACACATAGGCATCCAGATGGGCAGGTCCCGGTGCTGCCTTAGGTGCTTCACCTATGCCTGCTCCACTGTTGTTGCACCAGTTCCCCCGGTGATCCCGGCGATCGACACGCCCGGAATTCACGTAGGTGTTAATATCACTGCCTGTAGCCGATGTCGGACGGTTTACCCCTCCCCAGCCATTGCGGCTGGTATCAATCAGGAAGCCTATGCTGGCCGGCCAGCCTGCCTGCACAAACCCGCTATACAATGCAGCCGTAAAATCGGTTTCGTCAAAATACGGATTCCACTCATAAAACTTGGACGACTTGATCGGTTGTCCTCCGATGTTCAGATCCGGGTTGGGCAGATTCGGTTCATTCAGCGGAGTGCTGTTCGCCGTGTTGGTAATGAAGCCGTCTGCGCTATTCAGGCCAGCCGCTGTCCCCTGGACAACGCTCGTATACAGCGAGATAGTAGCTGTCCGGTTGTTATCCCATCCGAGCCAGCCGGAGTGACCGATATCCAGGTAGTTGTACACATTCGGAATGGCATGCAGCTTGTCCAGTGCATATTTCACGCCAGCTTCATAGATGCCTGTCGAACTGGCTTGAGCACAGGCTGGTGTATTGAGATTGGTGACCAGGTTAGGCAAACTGTCCGGTTCAATGATGGCAATGATGCGAATGTCCTGATACTTGGGTTTGGCAAAAATACCTGCGATGACATCAATATAATCCGTTTTGTACGTCTGCAATGCGGCCTGCGTCAGTGGCAATTCACCGTTGGACGCCAGCGCATGGCAGTCCCGGCCCGGCAGATTGTAAATGACGAATGAAGCGGTAATCGGAGTACCCACTTTCTTTTGAGCCAGAGCAGCATCCAGATGCTCCTCGATACTTTTGCGTCCGGCATTGTTCGCCCCGCCATTAATGGCGGCAATTCGGTCAATCCAGACTGCAGTTGGATAAGATTTGACCGTTTCCATCTTTGCTTTTAGCGACGTGTCACTGGTAAGCGTGATGGATGTATCGACAAGGGCGGAATAATCCGGGTTCAGGTACGCTGTAGCTCCGACAAACGGATTATTCTGATGCGCTTCCGCAGCCTGGATCGCCCCCGGGGCCATGCCATGGAAAATCCCCACCACAAGCAGCGCTATTACAAGTATTTGCTTTATACCTTCACGGAGAGCCTTACCGCCATTAAATTTAGTTTTCAATTTCATCATCATGGATCCACCTTTCCTTTGGTTAGATTTATTAAATATTCATAATTGATCCTCTGTCTCGGCATGATGTGTATGCACCCTAGAGAACGTACGGATGAACTGTGAATTTTCACCTCCGGCTAAAATGATAGCGCTTGCAATAAGGTGGGCAGATAGCCTTTAAAGCTGCAAACAGAGCAATAGAAATAGTGACTAAATATGCAAATCAGTTTCCTTGGTGAGGGGTACCGCTTGTGGGTAAATGCGGGTAATCATCGGTGTAAAAGCTTCAGGACATGTAACCGGGCTCCAAAAAAGAAAGCGCTTACTTTTTAAGCTTTTAAAAAAGGCTTATCCTCGATATAGACTTCACAGCGCATGTTCACCTCCTTATGAATCAATTATACTTTATGGATATTTTGCTGTAAATTGAATCAATTAAAATTATTTATATTTAATACCAAAAACTAGATGATAATTTAGATAACCCCCTTCCCATCCCAATCACGGCCGTATCTCCATCTTTATCCCGCTTGTAAACACCTTATGAAATCTATGAACGAATATATACTCTAGTATATTTCTTATACCCTTTTTAAAAACTCATTATTTTATTACATTTTGTTTTTATTATTATATATTTTAGTTTAATGTAATGTGAACGGACTTCTGATCGGTGTTAGTCAAGATAGTTGTCGCGAATATATTAATATAAGATAGCCATGTTTGAGCTTTTTGCTCAGCTTGAATAGCGCTTGCTTTTTCCGGATTGAGCCCAACTTCTTCATCCAGGCCTCAATTGCGCCTTGCCCCTGACCAGCGACCAGGATTCGAGGCTTTCTGTCAAAGTAAAATCCCCTCGCAATCGCAATCAATGGCTTTATGTCCTATGTATTTTCATAACAGCGTTTCAACCCGCTAGACTGATTTTTGAAAAGCAGATCATAGGTTTCGTTTCTGTTACGCAGATTTTCATGGATATCAAAGGCTGCCATTGCGCCATCTTTTATAACCATCATCTTCTCGAATCAATTCAACCCTACCCTGAAGAACAGCTTCAATGGATTACAGTTAAAAGAAATAAAAATGGCCACTACCATCTGTTAGCTCTGCGCACAAAGCAGAGAGTACCGCAATTGAAGAGGGCGTTTATAAACAAATTCAGCTCCGATCCACTATTAACCAATTTATCAAGAGTCATGCGTATACCGGGCTTTTACCATATGAAAAATCCTAGAAGCCCTTTATCGTAAAAGTTAGACAACTGGACAGAAAAAAAAACGACCTTGTGCGGTCGGGATTTGCATATTGATTGTTGGGGGATTTGAAGTCCTATCCGAAAACCACACCACGCTTGCTTCTACGGGTGTACTGCCCGGTCCTCTGATTCCAACATAGCGTTCCCTCGCTTCTAATTCCGATCGAGAGGTGTGAAAGAAGCAATATTCACGACTAGGCTCTTCCCGATGAAGTTGACTGTACCGGCGAAGGGCTTCTGATGAATCAGCAAACGTATCGATTACAACGACTTCCTCAATGTAACGATGACCTCTTTCTGAGTGAGCCTTGTAAGCCTCCAAGAAACTTCAATATATATATTCATTGCAGCATAATTAAAATTCAGAAGAATAGAGACCTCAGCGAACCCCTGTACGAAGATCACGCCACACAGACATCTACGGGTGTAGTCACGATTTTGATGTCACCTTCGGAAAGCCTCCCCACTCTAGACCTTGGTAGTCTTCAGCACACCCTAGGTGCAGTTATAACCGTGTATCACGATGCAGTTTAGGTAACTTGACCTGAAATTTGACCGTACAATCGAACGATTGTAATTACGCTCATCTCTCTTGTATAATGGGCCTTTGGACTAAAATTATTATTCCCTGTGCCTTTCATGATTTCATTTGTTGTGCAAAAATAAACTGATTCTTCCGCCCAAGCAGAAATTTGATTATGATCGGTGAAGGATTTATTGGAATCTACCCTAATCTCGCTGTCTATTCCGATAAATTTTGACGTTTTCATTAAAATAAGTGACGCTTGTTCTCTGGTTATAAGACCATTCGGATTAAACCTACCATCTCCAACTCCGGTAATTATACCGAATGCAGCTATATTTAAAATGTTATTGTCGTCTGTATCATTAAAGGGTTCTGCCAATTTCAAGCCTTTCTCATTCATGATTGTATCTAATTCCTTGCCTGTTGTTGTTTCTATTAATGGGACAATTAAGGATATAAATTCTCCTCGTGTTATATTTTTCTCATATCCAGATTGCATCGACAAAGGTAATAGTTTATTTTTAATCGCAAAAGATACATCGTCTTTGGCCCAAACCGACGGAAAGGAAGCCGTCGTATAAGGGATTGCGACGTTATCCATTATCTGAATAGGTGTAGGATGAGGATCGTAATCGAATGTGTCAAGAGCTAATTCTCCCACACCATTAGATCCAGAGCCCATCAGGTTGCCATCGGATTTTAATGCGAACGTAAAAGCCGCTTTTGCCGTAATATCTATGACATCATCAAGAACTTTTTGAGGTGTATAACGCGACTCTGTTGAGCCATCCCCTAACTGTCCTTCTTGATTACCGCCCCAGGTCCATAGACTATGATCCTTTTTAATGACAGCTATGTGATTGCGTCCATCGACCTTTATAACATCACTCATAATCTTAACAGGTGTAAACTGTGCCTTCACTATACTTTGACTTCCATCAGCATAGGGCTTAAACGCCCACGTCTCTCCTTTACCTGTAAATAGGAGACCATCTTCATTCTTGCCCCAACCCCAAAGGGTGCTGTCCTTCTTAATTGCAAATGCGTTACTGCCAATCCCGTGAACGCTTTTTACATCCATCATTATTTTAACTGGTGCGATTATATCAACCTCTTGCGTCTTAATTCCTAATCCGCCAGAATAGTTATCTCCCCATCCCCAGAGTGAGTCATCCTCTTTCAAAGCATAATAGCAATTAAGATTAGCACTGATTTGTTTTACTCCAGACATAACTTGTTTGAAACTCTTGTTGTCTGCATAGGCAGGCTTCACCCATACGGTTCCGTCTGTTTTCAGTACTAACACTTTACTGTACGAAGCAGTAGCTTCTCGAACCCCCTCCATTACTTTAATGGGTTTTGTAACGCCTTGGTCGTTTTCATCACTTTGTATAGACCATAGACTGTGATCTGATTTAATGGCAAAACTACTCCACCAATTTCCATATACGGCTATGACATCATCCATTAATTTGGATTTGCTTGCTCGTTGAGGAGATTGATCACCTCTAGAATCATTAAATGTGCCCTTTCCCCAATACCACAGACTCCCATCTTTCTGGATTGCAAGTACACGTCCGTTCGCACTAGCAATCGTATCTCCGAATTTTCTTTCTGCTGCTAATACATTAGAAGGAACTAAAGAGAAAAATAGCGCCATAGTAACAAGATATGCCAATAATCCTTTTTTCATAGTTGGTACCTACTCCTCCGAAAGAAACTTGATCCATAGGACAGACCGTATTAATTAGAAATAAGCCACCAATGCTGTGCAAAAACACAATTCGCCGCTATGTATTAGTTAGGATGTTTTTGGGGGAGGTGTCTACGATTCAACCTTATTAGCAACCCCAAAAGGAACATGCGCAGTTGGAGAAACACTCGATACTCCCTCAATATGACCTACCTGATCGTCGAAAAAGATATGTGGACGAAATACCTTTAATACTCTCCCCTTCTCTATTCCGCCAAGGAAGAAAGCTTCATCGACCAGTATACCAAGAGTTCTTAGTGTGGTTACTACGCGTTCATGTGCTGGTGCATTTCTAGCAGTTACTATAGCTATTCGAATACGTGGGGAATAAGCATTATCCTTCTGCTTCTTTTTCCATTCACGTCGCTGAAGAACGGCTATTTCACCAAAGAATTTAAAAAGCGGTCCGGGCGGCAGGGCTTCACTTGCCTTTTGTCTCTCATTCTCATGAAAGCCTTCCATTCCAAGAGCCTGATAAATCCCTTCCGCTGAATCGTCTGCAATGATACCATCAAAGTCAAACGCAATCCGAAGCTCCAACTCTTTCTCATCATCAACAAATTCAGTAGGAAACACCTGGGCGGCTGGCAAGCCCATTTCGATGGCAGATCGCACATCGTTAGGATCTGCCGAAAGAAATAATGAAGCGTTAAATGCATTCATGTAAATGAAAGGATTCGATCCTGCAACGAATGCAGCACGCGATATGGTAAGTCCATAATGTTGAATAGATTTGAAAACACGAAGACCCGTATCGGGATCATTCCTCGACAATAGCACGACCTCAACCGGTTGGTCGGTCGGATCATCACCATTGATCATGAGTAAACGTTTGATCAATGGAAAAGCAACTCCCGGTTCTAGCACATCCTGTTCATGATCATGTTGATATTGGCGATATTCTTCCTCTCCCTTTTCCTTAAATACCTTGTCAGACTCCTTCAAGTTGAAAAGGGCACTCGAAGCGACAGCTACTACAAACTTTTCTTCAATTGGAAAAGGCATGTTCTCCCCCTTACTGTTAAATGTGAGATAGTAAATTCCAGTGAGGAAAAGCCAGTCCTTTCCCGTTGATTATTATCTCATATAATATTACATTATTGATTCGACAATATCTTCCACATTCCTCCACTTATAAACAAAAAAGTACCTACCAGCGTCGCATTGACGTAAGTCAGGTACTTCTTTAGCCACAAACACGTTGGCCCCTATCCAGTATTATTAGTTGTGGTTTTACAGGGACAAGGGTTCACAAGAGCGAGGGAATCTGAACCCCTGCCCGAAGATCACGCCACACAGGCTTCTACGGGCGTAGTCACGAATTTGATGTCACCCGAGTATCGACCCGTAAACGGCTATACGTTGGGTCAGCCTGATTATCCTCTTCAGCACACCCCAAGCGGAGATGTGACAGCGTATCCCACTACTTGTTAGACCCTAATTCTATCACATGGGCGATCCAATACAGGTTAGAATCACGCACACAGGTTATTTTGTTTTTATTTTATTGTATTTGCCAAATGCCTTTTAAACGGTTAATGGTATGAACCCATTTGGAAGCACGCGGCTTACAAACGGTGTTTTGGTTTCCGAAAAATCCAATCTCAGATATAGCTTTATTCGCAGGCAGAGCCTCTATCCAGTTCACTTTCACAATGAACTCGGCCCTATCATCGTCATACAAGAAGTCTTGAAAGTAATTTGCATTATTGCTAAGCTGATATATATTCTGTTCCTTTCCATTTTCTTGGAAGAAAACTTCATCTGCCTTTTTAGCTGTATCCGTAACACTTCCAACACCAACATAACCAATACCAGGAATGTTAACCCAAACACGGTCTCCAATAGACAACTGATTAAGTGTACGTGAGTACCACTCCCCGCCGCCGCCTGAGATAAATCCGTATTTTAAAGCATCAGGCCAACTACGATTTATTCCATCACCGAAAGATACATAATACTCTCCGTTCCAAGGCTCCTTATCTTTAACTACGATAGATGCATTGTCTAAGGTTTCTTGTGGATCAATCATCCATGCACGGCTTATATATTTAGTAGAATCCTCTTCAAAAACAGTAAAGAAGATGACGTTTATCGGTATTAAAGAATCACTTAGATACTCTACAATTCTTTCTGTGCTTGAATCCAATTCAGTTGCTACAATAACGATCTGATGGGAGTGATTAATACTTTCTTCTTCGAGGTTAATCTTAAATTTATCATAATATTCCTCCTCTAAACTATTTTGTTTTTGAGAGTATCTAGCTATATAAGTCTCATATATTGCAGATATTTGACTTGCTGACAAGTTCTTAACCCATGATGCATAGTCCAGGCCCTGTGCCACAACTTCTCGACTTGTCTTATGTTTTTTTAATTCAATAATGATTATAGAGCCGCTATTATCAATTGCTAATAAATCAATGTATGTATTAAACTCGGTCATGACTTGTCTTCCGATGATCAGCCAATTGTCATCCAGTATAGCTGGGTTTGATTGAATGATATTTTCAAGTTCGATTTCCAAATCTAACGTAATATTCTTTACTTGTCTGACCTCATCACCAGCAACTCTCCATATTCCATGCTTGATAGCCATTATACTCATCTCATTTCGTTTTAAAATTCAACTAATATCATTATAACTCTACTATTAGCTCTAAGCCCGAGTGTTATTAGACAGTACCGAACAAACCATAACGGTTTAAATTCAAAAAGCATCCGATTCTTATGACTAGCTTATCATTGATTATACAAGTCTTTTCTTGAGCTATACATTGAGAAAGCGATTGTATTATCACCTTTTCCCTTCATCATACCAGGTGGAAAAACTTATTACCTTAAATTGCACTTTGATTCCAAGCAAACAAAAACGGACACCGAATGGTGTCCGTCACTGGTACTACATATGGAGGCGAGGGGAGTCGAACCCCTGTCCGAAGATCACGCCACACAGGCATCTACGGGTGTAGTCACGATTTTGATGTCACCCAGGAGGACGCCCCGTAACCGGCTTCTTCCAAGGTCAGCCTGATTGTCTTCTTCAGCTCACCCCAGGCGGAGATGAGACAGCGTATCCCACTACTTGTTAGCCCCTAGTCTAGTCACATGGGCGATGCTAGGTAGGAGCACGCTCACAGTTTCTTAGGCTGCGAAAGCGTAGTTTGTTTGTTGTTTGCCATTTAATAGGCTTTAGCGTTGATGAAGTGGACGCGTCCCCACTACCCGCAACCCGCGCTCGTCCTATCCCCGTCGAATCCAAGAACGCCCCCGAGTTGGCATAAATGACTCATCCTTGCCAGCTCATAAGAGCCGCAACCAGATCATCATTTAGCTAAGAACTTGCTTCGTTACTTTGTTAGTATAACACGATTCAAGGAATAATCCCTAAAATGTTATTGGTACTGTTAGTAAAATTCAACACGCTTTCCTTGAAAATCTACAGACGCTCAACTTTGCGCTTGCACTCAGGATCTTCGCGCTTAACGTATAATCTTCTGCTTCTCGCGCAGCGCACGCTGAATATCACGCTGGGCATCACGCTTTGCCGCGGAATCGCGTTTGTCGAACTGCTTCTTACCTTTACCTAGCCCAATTAGAAGCTTCGCGTAACCATTGCGCACGTAAATCTTCAACGGCACAATCGAATAGCCTTCCTGCTTGGATTGGCCGAGCAGCTTGTGAATCTGAGCTTTATGAAGCAGCAGCTTGCGGGCACGCGTCGGATCCGTTGGATTGTGACGATTCCCCTGCTCGAAAGGGCTGATATGCAAGTTGTGGATGAAAATTTCGCCGTTACGTATCGTCGCAAATGCGTCGCTAATATTGGCTCGTCCGTTGCGGAGCGATTTAATTTCCGTCCCCATTAGCACCATTCCCGCTTCATACGTGTCTTCGATGAAATAATCATGGGAAGCTTTTTTATTTTGCGCAAGCTGCTTGCCGTCGTTTTTCTTGCCCATTCTTATCACCTCGACATCATCATTAGCTCCAGAAAATTGAAAAAGCCGCTAGATATATATTGTAGCAATTTTTGAAAATGAAAGCAAGAAAGCAGCTGCCATATTATAAAATATGGTTTGCTCGTCAAAAGCATAAAAAGCCGCTCCGACCTTACGGTCGAAAGCGGCTAAATTTCGCAGTTGATTAAACTACTACAGTTTTACTACGTTTTCAGCTTGTGGTCCGCGGTTGCCTTGAACAACGTTAAATTCTACGCGTTGTCCTTCTTCCAGCGTTTTGAAGCCTTCGCCAGTGATTGCGCTGAAATGTACGAATACATCGTTGCCGCCTTCAACTTCGATGAAGCCAAAGCCTTTCTCAGCGTTAAACCATTTAACTGTACCTTGTTGCATTTGTAAAACCTCCAAAAATAAAATTAATATGCGCCTGTTTCGTTTTGAGAAACAAAAAATTCACACATTGAAAAAGGTCCATGACTGTAATGACACCCTTTTCAATATGTGAATTCAGGTCCATATCATCAATTGCTTTGAGTGTACTATACCCATATTCAAAAAGCAAGCGACAAGCTTAAATAATTTCTAAAGCTTGGCCCGCTGTACCAGCGCTGCTGAGCCTCTGTATGAGGGGCAGCGCTGATGCAAGGGACTTTACAACTATTTTGTTTTATTTACGTTTTTTTCTAACAAAAGCAGCCGTTGAATTGTTGCCTCCGTTTTTCTTCTTGCGCTTCCTCTTAGCCGCTTCTCCGCCTGCTCCAACAGCGTCTGGGAAAGCCTGCCCACCAGGATTGGCACTGCTTGGCGCTGAGCCTGGCTGCGCCGCCTGGCGCCGCTTGCCGCCTTCAAAACCACGGCCAGCTCCGCCGCTTCGCTCGCCGTCATCGCTGCGACGGCTACCTCCTCTAATCGGCAGCCCCCACATATCCGTGCGCGGCGCGCCTTCGCCGCCGCGCCCTTCGCCTCGATCCTGCGACTCCGCCCGCACGATCCGCTGCGTCTGCTCCGCCGGCGCAAAGCTGCCGCCAGCGTCGCCCTTGCGCCCGCGGCGCGGCGCGTTCCCGCCGCCGCTTGCGCCTGGCGCAGCTCCGCGCCCAGCGCCCTTGCGCTGGCGCTTCGCGCCTTGGCCGGCTCCGCCAGCCTGAGCAGCTGAGTTCCACCACAGCTGCTCCTCACCAGCGCCGCTATCCTGGCGCTGGCTCTCTCCTGCCGGACGGCTTAGCGCGTCCGACAACCCCGGCGCGGCGCCATCACCCTCGCGCCGCTGCCCCGCACCAATGTCGTCGCGCTTGCCGCGACGACGCGCCCCGGCAGCAGCACCATCCAGCTGCCACGGGTTCTGCCCATTTCCGGCCAGACCGCTGCTTTGCTGGCCGCCATCTCTTGCTCCTGCTTTACCGCTGTTCCCTGCTCTGCCGCTTTTCCCTGCTCTTCCTCCATGCCCTTCATTCCCGGCTCTGGCGCCTCTCGCTCCATTGCCCGCTTTGGCGCCTTTGCCGCCCTTGCCTTTAAAGCCGCCGTAGCCGCCATTTCCGCCCTTGCTGCCAGCAGCGGTACTGTCGCCCTTCGCTCTAGTGTCGGTGCCCGCACCGCCACCGCTGCTGCGTCCGCCTTTGTTAAAGCCGCCGCTGCGCCCGCGCCCGCCGCGCGATGCGCCGAACCCAGCATCAGCGATGCCTTTAAAACCGCTGCGAGGCTTCATATCGACCATTTCAAAATCAATCGTATGGTCATTCATATTCACATTGCCAATGCGGATTTTCACCTCATCGCCAATCCGGTACACCTTGGAAGTACGTTCGCCGATAAGCACCATATGCTGCTCTTGGAAGTGGTAATAATCATCCGTCAGATCGCTCAGACGAATAAGCCCTTCCACCGTATTATCCAGCTCGACAAACATCCCGAAGCTGGTTACGCTGCTGATAATGCCATCGAATTCCTCGCCTATTTTATCAAGCATGAATTCGCATTTTTTCATCTGCTCGGTGTCACGCTCGGCATCAGCCGCTACCCGCTCACGCTCAGATGAATGCTGCGCGATATCCGGCATGCGTGCAGTCAGCGCCTCATTGCGCTTCTCGCTGAGCGCTCCGCCGCCCTCCAGCACCTCGCGAATGACACGGTGGATAACCAAATCCGGATACCGGCGAATAGGCGAAGTAAAATGCGAATAAAATTCCGCTGCCAGCCCAAAATGTCCCAAGCTTTGCGCATCATATTTCGCCTGCTTCATCGAGCGAAGCATAACGGTGGAAATGACCGTCTCTTCCTTCGCGCCTTTGATTTCCTCCAATAGCATTTGCAGCGCACGCGGATGGACCGAGTTGCCTTTGCCCTTCACTACATAACCGAAGTTCGCAGCAAACTGCATGAAATGCATCAGCTTCTCCTGATCCGGGTCTTCATGAATCCGGTATAGGAAAGGAACGCGCAGCCAGTGGAAATGCTCGGCAACCGTTTCGTTCGCCACAAGCATAAATTCCTCAATGATCTGCTCCGCAACTGAACGATCCCTCTTCACAATATCGACGGCCTTGCCCTGCTCATCAACGATGACCTTCGACTCCTGAAAGTCAAAATCAATCGCGCCCCGCTTCATCCGCTGCTTGCGAAGCTTCATCGCCAGCTGCTCCATCAGCGTGAACATATCCAGCAAATCAGCGTAGCGCTCCTTCAGCTCGGTTTGCGGTTCCTCTTCGGTAGCAGTCAGCAGCTTGCGAACGTTCGTATACGTCATGCGCTCCTTCGTACGAATAACACTCGTAAACACATCATGGCGCACGCGTTTCAGCGTCTTGGCATCAAACTCCATCTCGCAGGAAAGCGTCAGCCGATCTACTTGCGGATTAAGCGAGCAAATGCCATTCGACAAGCGATGAGGCAGCATCGGAATGACGCGGTCCACCAAATAAACGCTGCAGCCTCTGCGGAAAGCTTCTTGATCGAGCTCGGAGTTTTCACGCACATAATAGCCGACGTCTGCGATATGGACGCCCAACAAATAATTGCCGTTGTCCAGCACCTTCACATGGACGGCGTCATCCAGATCCTTGGCATCCTCGCCATCAATCGTTACAATGACCTCATTGCGCAGGTCACGACGGCCCTGCTCTACAATTTCTTCCTCGGTAATCGAATCAGGAGCCGCTTCTGCCTCTGCATCCACCTCTTCCGGAAAGCCTTCCGGCAGCTGATGCTTGCGGATAATCGACAAAATATCGATGCCTGGGTCATCCTTATGGCCAAGAATTTCAATAATTTCGCCTTGTGCCGCTGAACGGCCTTCTGGATAGGTAACGATGCGCACGACAACCTTTTGACCGGACACAGCGCCTTTAAATTCATTTTTCGCGATGAAAATGTCGCGGTTAATCCGTTTGTCATCCGGCACAACAAAGGCATACACTTCATGGCTTTCGAAAGTGCCGACCACCTGTGTAACCGCTCTCTGCACAATGCGGACTACCTCGCCCTCCAGGCGGCCTCCAGCTTGGCTCTTGGACGTCACGCGCGCAAGGACAATATCGCCGTTCATCGCGCTGAGCTGATCATTGGCGTGAATATAAATGTCAGGATGCTCTTTGTCGTCAGGAAGCAGAAATGCGAAGCCTTTCGCATGCACCTGCAATTTTCCGCGCAGCAAATTCATCCGTTCCGGAACGCCATAACGGTCATTGCTCGTACGGAGGATTTTTCCGCTATCCTCCAGATGGGTAAGCAGCTGCAAAAAAGCTTTGAAATCAGCAGCCTCCATCACGCCAAAATGCTGCTCCAGCTCCTGATAAGTCATCGGTTTATAAGCGGTCTCCCGCATAAAATCAAGCAATTCCTGCTCTTGTGTCATTAGTTTCCTCGTCACCTCATATACCGGAGGCCATTCTATCAGCACTTGCAACCGGTTGATAGATTATCATATACCAATTAGTATACACGAAATTACCCAATCGCATCCGCGAAACAACGAAAAAACAAAAAAAGTGGAGGAAGCTCCCCCACTTTTTGCATTCAATACAGATTATTACTGTTGTACGACGTAAGCAACAACGAGCGACAGGAAGAAAAATCCAACAGCCAGTGCAATCGTCAAACGCTGCAGGAACAAGTCCAAACCACGCGCTTTCTGCTTGCCGAACAAATGCTCAGCGCCACCACTAATGGCTCCGGACAATCCCGCGCTTTTACCTTTTTGCAGCAATACGACCGCAATTAGGCCAACCGAAAAAATAACCAGTAAAATTTTCAAAGCTATATCCATTCAATCCACCTCCAGCATAGGAGCTCCATTAAAACATATAAAATGATTGTATCACAGCGATTTACTGAAAACAATACTTTGCTGTTTAACCCTAACATTTCCTGTTACGGCTATCCCTTGGCTGGCTGCGGGTCTTGCATTAGCCTTTGCATAAAATGAAAGCTCATCTCTGCGCTTTTCAGTGACGTTTCCGTAAACTGCTGCTGCTCGATAATGATATATTTTACTCCCGAATGCTTGACCACCTCATACAGCTCGGTGTAGCCGACATCTCCTCTCCCGAGCTCCGTATCCTTGCGTCCCTCCTGAAAATCTTTAAAATGGACGAGCGGCAGCCGATCCGAATAATATTTCACGTATTCAGCCGGGTCATAACCCGCCATGTAAATCCATCCCAAATCCAGCTCCGCCTTTAACAAATCCGCAGGCACAAGCTCCAGCAGGTGCACATACAGCGGCTTGCCTTCAACCTTTTTCCAATCCGCATCATGGTTATGCAGGCATAGCTTTATGCCCTGCTGCTTCGTTTGCCAAGCACATCGCTCCAAAATTTCTGCCAAATATTTAATATCGTCCATTTTCGGCACCTCTGGCACAGGAACCCAAGGCACGACCATGTATTTCAGCCCAATCTCATTTGCATATTCAACCTGCTTCTCGAAGTCTGATGGAATTTTTTTTATATTTTCAAAATTAAGCGGGATGTGCGCGGAAGGCGCAATGAGCCCCAGTGAATCCAAACGCTCTTTCAACCTTCTTGCCGGTGCGTGAAAATAACCCCCGAATTCGACCGCTTTATAGCCGATTTCAGCTACCTTGTCCAGAGACCCCAGTAGGTCGCTTTCTGTAATGTCCCGCAGCGAATACATTTGCAGACTCAGCACTTGTTTATCCATAAAATAACACCTCCTTTTCTGCTCAAATCCAGCAACCATTTGCAAAACAGGCTCGTCATTAGAGGTGACCAAAACAAGCAAAGGCTTCGCACACTACTTATGCAAAGGGGGATACTGCTTTGTTTATCATCATTTGTTTGGCCGGGATTATCCTAACCATGATTGTTCTCAAAAAGGCTGGCGCCTTATACATTTACTCCAAAGGCGTGTTCATTTCCGTCATTGTTACGCTTATAGCTGCAATTGGTCTTTCACAAAATTATTTATACAGTCTGATTCCCTCGTTCGAGGACGGTATTGCCGTTTCTAATTTTATTGCCTATTGGATTATTGGCGATGACGGCTGGTCGGTGAGGCTGTTTCAGCAGTATTCGGAAGGCTCGTTATTGCTTGCTATTATTTTGCTGGTTGTCTACATTATTGTGCATAGTGTGGAGTTGGCTGTTGGTCGTAAGACGGTACGGCGATAGGTGGGTGGAAGTCTGCTGAAAAGGATCTGCGCTGCGTAAAAGGGTTGGGATTCGATCGCTGTTGCCTTTGGAATCTTTGAACAATAACTGCTTTAGCGGTAGATTTCCAACGACAAATGCGAACGCTGCGCTTCTCCACTCCAACCCTTTTACTCCGCTTGTCTTTTCAGCAGCTTCCCACACTTTTACATACCAAAAATCCCTGCTCCACAATATTTGTGGGCAGGGATTTTTTAAGTACATAAGTGCATAAAAGCTTATTCGCATTGATACTTGCTCATTTAGAGAAGACCAGAGTACTGGACAATCAAACTGAACAAGCTGTCATTTGTTTAAGCTTATTTGAAGTTTTTGAGATTGTAGAATGCGGATTTACCAGCGTATTGAGCTGTAGCACCCAGTTGGTCTTCGATACGAAGCAATTGGTTGTACTTCGCTACGCGGTCCGTACGGGACGGAGCACCTGTTTTGATTTGGCCAGCGTTAGTTGCAACTGCGATGTCAGCGATTGTGCTGTCTTCGCTTTCGCCGGAACGGTGAGAGATAACCGCTGTGTAACCAGCGCGTTTCGCCATTTCGATTGCGTCGAAAGTTTCAGTAAGGGAACCGATTTGGTTAACTTTAACCAGGATCGAGTTGCCCACGCCTTTGTCGATACCATCGGACAGACGCTCAGTGTTTGTAACGAACAGGTCGTCACCAACGAGTTGAACTTTGTCGCCCAATTTTTCAGTAAGCAATTTCCAGCCATCCCAATCGTCTTCGGAGCAGCCGTCTTCGATTGTGATGATTGGGTATTTATCAACCCATGAAGCAAGCAGGTCAACGAATTCAGCAGGCGTGAAGGATTTGCCTTCGCCTTCCAGGTGGTATTTGCCATCTTTGAAGAATTCAGTCGAAGCTACGTCCATACCGAGGAATACGTCAACGCCTGGCTTGTAGCCTGCGCTCTCGATAGCGGAAATGATTGTAGTGATTGCTTCTTCGTTCGAACCAAGGTTAGGAGCAAAGCCGCCTTCGTCGCCTACAGCTGTGTTCAGGCCTTTGTTTTTCAGAACCGATTTCAGGCTGTGGAAAATTTCAGCGCCGATACGAAGAGCTTCTTTGAACGTTGGAGCGCCAACTGGCAGAACCATGAACTCTTGTACGTCGATGTTGTTGTCCGCGTGCTCGCCGCCGTTGATGATGTTCATCATTGGAACTGGCAGAACTTTAGCGTTGAATCCGCCCAGGTAAGTGTACAGGGATACGTTCAGTGCATCAGCAGCAGCGCGAGCTACAGCCATCGATACAGCAAGAATCGCATTAGCACCCAGCTTAGCTTTGTTCGGTGTACCGTCAAGCTCGATCATTTTGCGGTCGATAGCTACTTGATCAAGAGCGTCCAGACCAATGATTTCAGGAGCGATAATCGTGTTAACGTTATCTACTGCTTTTTCTACGCCTTTACCAAGGTAACGGCCTTTGTCGCCATCACGAAGCTCAACAGCTTCGTATGCGCCAGTGGATGCGCCGGATGGAACGATAGCGCGGCCTTGGCCACCGGACTCTAGGGATACTTCTACTTCTACTGTTGGATTACCGCGGGAATCCAATACTTCGCGTGCATATACGTCAACGATAATAGACATGTTTGAACACTCCTCTTAGTTTAATGATAGTTGCTACTTCTGAATCAGGGAAATGCCCGTCATTTCTGCCGGCTTGGAAAGCTGCATCAAATCAAGCACCGTCGGTGCAAGGTCTGCCAAAATTCCGCCTTCACGCAGCGTTGCTCCAGCAACCGTCACAATGCATGGCACCGGGTTGGTTGTGTGCGCTGTGAAAGGACGTCCATTTGCATCAAATACCATATCGGCATTACCATGGTCAGCTGTAATAATACATACGCCGCCTTTAGCAAGCACAGCTTCAACGACTTGGCCCAAGCATGCATCCGTTGCTTCCACCGCTTTGATTGTCGGCTCCAGCATGCCGGAGTGACCTACCATATCGGGATTGGCAAAATTCAAGATAATCGCATCATGCTTATCTGCTTCAATCTCGCTGACTGCAGCTGCCGCTACCTCATAAGCGCTCATTTCTGGTTGCAGATCATAAGTCGCTACTTTAGGCGAATTAATCAGAACGCGAGTCTCGCCCGGCAGTTCATGATCGCGGCCGCCGCTGAAGAAGAACGTAACATGCGGATACTTTTCCGTTTCCGCAATGCGAAGCTGCTTCTTGCCGTTTTGCACAAGCACTTCACCAAGCGTATTATCAAGGTTTTTCGGCGAATAAGCGACAAAGCCGCCAATCGTTTCGCTGAACAGCGTCAAGCATACGAAATACAGATTTTTTGGAGCATGCTCCCCACGTTCAAAACCGCGGAAATCTTCATTCGTAAATACTTGTCCCAGTTGAATCGCACGGTCAGGCCGGAAATTGAAGAAAATAACTGCATCCTCCGACTCGACAAGACCAACCGGTTTGCCATCTTCGCCCACGATAACCGTTGGCATAACAAATTCATCATAAACGGATTTCTCGTACGATTCAACTATCGCCTTGAGCGGATCGTTATATTGCGGGCCTTCGCCATACACCATAGCGCGGTAAGACTTCTCTACCCGCTCCCAGCGTTTGTCGCGGTCCATCGCGTAATAACGTCCTTGCACCGTTGCAACATGGCCTACGCCAACCTCTTCGATCTTCGCGAGAAGCTGCTCCATGTAGCCTTTTGCGCTATCCGGGGCAACGTCGCGGCCATCAAGGAATGCATGGATATAAACATCTTCCAGGCCTTCCTTCTTCGCCAGGTCAAGCAGAGCAAACAAATGCGCAATGTGGCTGTGTACGCCGCCATCGGACAGCAGGCCGTACAGGTGAAGCTTCTTGCTATTTGCTTTTGCATGACGCACAGCGCCGAGCAGCGTTTCGTTGTCGAAAAACTCGCCATCGCGGATCGACTTGCTGATGCGAGTCAAATCCTGATACACGATGCGGCCTGCGCCGATGTTCAAATGGCCAACTTCGGAGTTGCCCATTTGTCCATCTGGCAAGCCTACCGCTTCACCGCTCGCCGTCAGCTGCGTATGAGGGTAAGTCGACCAGTAACGGTCGTAGTTAGGCTTTTTCGCTTGGGCAACTGCATTGCCTGTCACGTCATCGCGCAGACCAAAGCCGTCAAGTATAATTAATGCAACTGGAGCAGCCATCTTACTTGGCCCCCTCGATCAGTGCGATATAGGAAGCAGGCTCAAGGCTAGCTCCGCCTACAAGCGCGCCGTCGATATCTTGCTGACCCATATATTCAGCAACATTGTTAGGTTTGACGCTGCCGCCGTATTGGATACGAACCGCTGCTGCTGTAGCATCGTCATAAAGACCTGCAATTACGCTGCGGATATAACCGATAACGTCTTGTGCATCTTCAGAAGTTGAAGATTTGCCAGTGCCAATCGCCCAGATAGGCTCATAAGCAACAACGACTTCAGCTGCTTGAGCTGCGGACAAGTCTTGGAATGCCGCTACCGTTTGCACGTTGCAAACATTTTTTGTTTCGCCAGCTTCGCGCTCTTCAAGCTTCTCGCCTACACATACGATAGGAGTCAGATCATGCTTGAATGCTGCATGTACTTTTTTGCTAACGATTTCGTCTGTCTCAGCAAAATAAGCACGACGCTCGGAGTGGCCGATAATGACATATTTTACGCCCAGGTCTTTCAGCATCACGCCGCTGATTTCACCTGTGAATGCGCCATTGTCTTCGAAGTGAAGATTTTGAGCGCCAATCGCGATCGTTGTTCCTTTAGCTGCTTCAACAAGGGAAGGAAGTGCTGTAAATGGCGCGCAGATCACGCTCTCTACGCCATCAACCTCTGCTTTGCCTTTCACATCTGCGAAGAAGGAAGCCGCTTCAGAAACCGTTTTGAACATTTTCCAGTTGCCTGCAATAATTGGTTTTCTGCTCATATATATACCCTCCTGTACTGTATGGGTTGCTTATTTATCGTTGAGTGCTTCAACGCCCGGCAAAATTTTGCCTTCCATGAATTCCAGGGAAGCGCCGCCGCCAGTGGAAATGTGGTCCATTTTATCAGCCAGACCGAATTTCTCAGCCGCTGCAGCCGAATCGCCGCCACCGATAACCGTGTAGCCAGCTGTTTCTGCACATGCTTTCGCTACTGCTTGTGTACCATGGGAGAAAGGCTCGATTTCGAATACGCCCATTGGTCCGTTCCAAACAACCAGCTTGGAGTTTTTAATCGCTTCTGCGTAGATTTCACGCGTCTTAGGACCAATGTCAATGCCTTCCCACTCAGCTGGAATGCCGTCAACGTCAACGATTTGCGTGTTGGCGTTTTTGCTGAAATCATCAGCTACAACGATATCAACTGGAATGAGGAAGTTTTTGCCCAGCTTTTTCGCTTTCTCGATGAACTCAAGCGCCAGATCAAGCTTGGAGTTGTCTACGAGCGACTTGCCGATTTCATGGCCTTGTGCTTTGAAGAATGTGTAGGACAAGCCGCCACCGATAATAATGTTGTCGGCAATTTCGATCATTTTGTTGATAACGTCGATTTTATCCTTAACCTTCGAACCGCCTACGATAGCTGTGAAAGGACGCTCAGGGTTGTTCAGCGCTTTGCCAAGAACATCAAGCTCTCTCTCCATCAATAGACCGGAAACAGCCGGCAGGTGGTGCGCAATGCCTTCAGTCGAAGCGTGAGCACGGTGTGCAGCTCCGAAAGCATCATTTACGTAAAGATCAGCAAGCTCAGCGAAAGCTTTCGCCAGCTCAGGATCGTTTTTCTCTTCGCCCGCATGGAAACGAACGTTTTCAAGCAGCAATACATCGCCAGCGTTCAAAGCCGCGATTTGCGCTTTAACATTTTCACCGATCGACTCATCCGCTTTTACTACCGGTTTGCCAAGCAGCTCGGACAGACGCGCTGCCGATGCTGTGTGGCGAAGCTCTTCTACAACTTCACCGTTCGGGCGGCCCAAGTGGCTTGCCAAAATAACTTTCGCGCCTTTTTCGATCAAGAAGTTAATCGTAGGAAGCGTCTCACGGATACGCTTGTCATCGGTAATTTTACCATCTTCGAGCGGCACATTGAAATCGACGCGTACGAATACCCGTTTGCCTGCTACTTCTACGTCACGAACACTTTTTTTAGCCATGAATGTAACCTCCTGATATTAGCGTGCAAAGCTTAACACTTTCTATATTCAAACAAAAAGAAGCGTTCCCTCTTTATTAAAAGAAGGAACGCTCCCTCTTGGCCCGCGGCCAGAAGGCTCGCGAACCTGAAGCTGCGCTTCGTCATGAAGACAAAATCGCGCCCCTGTTAAGGTTTCGCTTGAATCGCATACGATGCCCCGGGAGCGCCGCGGATTAAGCGTATCCCAAGGGCCAGTGCAATACCGGCCTGGGACGTAAAGCGTTCCATGTAATTGTGGGGGATATTTCCCTTGTTCTTACAGACCTTTGCTTGCGATATAAGCAGCGAGATCAACTACGCGGTTCGAGTAGCCCCACTCGTTGTCGTACCAAGAAACAACTTTAACCATGTTGCCTTCAACAACCATAGTCGACAGACCATCGATTGTGGAAGAAGCTGGATCGTGGTTGTAGTCGCTCGATACAAGCGGCAATTCATTGTAGTTCAAGATGCCTTTAAGAGCGCCGTTAGCAGCTTCTTTCAAAGCAGCGTTAACTTCTTCAACTGTAACGTTAACTTTCAATTCAGCTACCAGGTCAGTAACGGAAACGTTAGGTGTAGGAACACGCATAGCCATACCGTTCAGTTTGCCTTTCAGCTCAGGAAGCACAAGGGATACCGCTTTAGCAGCACCAGTCGATGAAGGAATGATGTTCTCAGCAGCTGCACGAGCACGACGAAGGTCTTTGTGCGGTACATCCAGAACGGATTGGTCATTTGTGTACGAGTGGATCGTTGTCATCATGCCTTTAACGATGCCGAATTTATCGTTCAATACTTTTGCAAACGGAGCAAGACAGTTCGTTGTGCAAGAAGCGTTGGAGATGATTGTGTGGGAAGCTGCATCGTATTTGTCTTCGTTAACGCCGATAACGATAGTAATGTCTTCGTTAGTAGCAGGAGCGGAGATGATAACTTTTTTAGCGCCGCCTTTAAGGTGAAGCTCAGCTTTTTCTTTAGCTGTGAAAATACCAGTGGATTCAACAACGATTTCAGCGCCTACAGAAGCCCAAGCCAGGTTCTCAGGGTTGCGCTCAGCGAAAACTTTGATTTCGCGGCCGTTAACTACGATCGCGCCTTCTTTAGCTTCAACTGTAGCATCAAGAGTACCGTGAGTTGTATCATATTTCAAAAGGTGAGCCAGTGTAGCTGTGTCTGTCAAATCGTTTACTGCTACGATTTCAACATCAGCGTTGTTCAGAGCTGCGCGGAATACGTTACGACCAATACGACCAAAACCGTTAATACCTACTTTAACCATTGTTGTTTCCTCCTAGAGTGTTTTGGGATAAAAAATATATTTCAAGACATTTCGCATGCCGGATGCCATTGTCTCGCCCGGCGCGCGAAGCATCAAGATCACTTGCCAAGCAAAAACGACTTTGTCGTCCTTCTAGGACGAGCGAAGAGCTTTGCCCTAGAATTCTAAGCGGATATAAGGATAAAACTTATAAATTCTTAGAATTCAAGCGTAAACGGCCGAAAGCCGTCCTCTGGCGGTAAAGCTGCCGTTTCGCGGTGAAATATAAGTCCTATTTATAAGCTGCAACTTATAAATTCTTATATTTTTATGGAGCTGAGCCTTCAATAATCGCAATGATTTCTAATGCGGCAGCCTCATCGGTAACTAATACATCATTGTGTCCAAAACGCATAACTGCAGCGATCGCTTCACCTTTGCTTTTGCCTCCGGCTACTCCGATAACTACTTCAGTCTTCACAATATCCTCGAGCCGTAGTCCTACCGTCGGCATCTTGTGAACCACTTGCCCGCTGCGATCAAAATAAAAACCGTATGCTTCAGCAAGCGCTCCTTCAGCTTCAATACCCTGCATCGTCGCCTCATCAAGCTTCCTGCGCCGAGCCATCACCATAGCGTCTCCGATGCCGTGCACGACAATACGCGCCCTGCGGATCACTTCTATAATGTCCTGGATATTCGGTTCCTGCATAATGGGAGCATAAGCTTCCTCGCCAAGATGATCAGGAACGTGAAGCAGCCGATAGTTGGCACCTGTCCGCTTCGCCATGGTGGAAGCAATCGTATTCGCCTGATAATCGACGCTTTCGCCAAGTCCGCCTCTTGCAGGCACGAACCAATTGGTTTTAAGCGGCGCCACAGCCGAAAGCTGATTGGCTACCTGAGCAGTCGTCGTACCGCCTGTAACGGCAATGACGTCGCCTTGCTCCATCGCTTTGCGCAGTACCTGCCCTCCTGCTCTGCCGAGTTCCCGCTTCGTCTGCGCGGATACATCAGAATCGCCGGCCACAACAACAACTTGGCTCAGCCCGAAATAACTTCTGATCTTCTCCTCAAGCTCCGATAAGCCGAAAATCGTCTGCACAAAAGGCTCAAACTGTTCAAGCAGTTCTTTGCCAGGTTCACTGATTCTCATGCCTGAAGCATGAATTTCAAGCAAGCCCTGCGACTTTAGAAAGTCCGTTTCTGCTCGCAGCACCCTCTCCGTCATACCGAGCGTTGTCGCAAGCGTTCTGCGGCCGATGAGATCAGAGAGCATAACCTGGTGCAGTATCCTGTAGCGCTTCCTCATCACGTCGAGCAAATCTGGCAGAAGCTGCTGCTGCAATTCAATCATTTGGCGCATCTTCTAATTATTCACTCCACCCGTACTAAGTTAAGCGAAACCGATACTCATGCATTGCGGTGGACACGAAACGTCCCATGCTTTCGTTTTAAGTCCCACCTCTATTTTACCGAACTTGATCTAACATTTCAAGTCAACAATTTCATATGAAACCGTTTACTGACACGATTTTATCAAATTTATTTTTAATAGCTGGCTTGATTTCTATTCACATTTAACATATACTAAATCTTGCTGTTACTTTTATACATGCGCCCGTGGTCCAATGGATATGACGTAGGCCTCCGGAGCCTGAGATCTAGGTTCGATTCCTAGCGGGCGCGTTCTGATTTGCCAATAACGACATACAACAAGCAATCGTGTTTATGAAGCCTAGTATGTGGCCACCCTGATGAAAGGGTGGTTTTTTTATATCGTTTTTTAGCTGCAAAAAGGCATGCGATAGAGAAAAATCTGATTTGTCTGACTATCTTTGACTTTTAACGTTTCATCCGCTATTATGATGTTACGGCAATATCAATCTTGTTATTTTTCGGAGGAGGTTTACAGGATATGAATTTCGTCCCTATGGTTATTGAGCAAACTAATCGCGGAGAGCGCTCCTACGACATCTATTCCCGGTTATTGAAGGACCGTATTATCTTCTTGGGCTCGGGCGTCAATGACGTTGTAGCCAACTCCATCATCGCACAGATGCTGTTTCTGACAGCTGATGACCCTGAGAAAGACATCTCCCTTTACATTAACAGCCCTGGCGGTTCCATCACCTCGGGTATGGCTATCTATGATACGATGCAATACATCAAGCCTGACGTATCCACCATTTGTGTAGGTATGGCAGCATCGATGGGCGCTTTCCTGCTTGCAGCAGGCGCCAAAGGCAAGCGTTACGCGCTTCCGAACAGCGAGGTTATGATTCACCAGCCGCTGGGCGGCGCTGAAGGCCAGGCGAGCGATATCGAAATTCGCGCACGCCGCATTATCAAAATGCGCGACCACTTGAATGGCATCCTGTCCGAGCGCACAGGCCAACCGCTTGAGCGCGTGGAGAAAGATACCGATCGCGACTATTTCATGAGCGCAGCAGAAGCTTGCGAGTACGGTCTCGTTGACAAGGTTATTGAGAAAATCTAATTGCCCCGCATTATTGTGGACGCATAACAAAAGAACCCCGGTTCAGGCGAACCGGGGTTCTTTTGTTATGGACTTTTTTTAACCAAAAAACCGCCCCGGATCATTCAGATCCAGAAGGCGGCATGGCCAAATAATAGGGTTATGAGCAAGCGAATCCCTGCTGCATAGGGCTTCTTATTGGTTCTCCAGCTCTTCCTTGCTTACCAATGCAGCTAAAGCGTTTACAGCCTGTTCTGCGTCCGAACCTTCCGCACTTATGAAAACTTCAGTGCCCGAACTGATTGCCAAGCTCATAATTCCCATAATCGATTTGGCATTCACTTTCTTGTCGTCTTTCTCGACGAATACTTCAGATGAAAATTTATTAGCTTCTTGTACGAATAATGCTGCAGGTCTTGCATGAAGACCCGTCTTTAGTCGAACGACAACCGGAAGCCTTGTCATGGAAACCATACCCCCTATATCTTATTCATTCCTTAATTATGCCGATAATTTTAAACTCATTGTATCATTATACCATCGGAAACAAGAAGTTAAAAGTTTAGCCATTGCGTATTTTTTCAGCAAGCTCGTCAATTTTGCGAAGACGATGGTTTACGCCCGACTTGCTTACTGACCCTTTCAGCAGTTCGCCAACTTCCTTCAAGTTCAGATCGGGGTGCTGCAGGCGAATTTCAGCGACTTCCCTGAGCTTATCCGGCAAGTTATCAAGGCCCAGCTCGCGGTCCAGCAGTTTAATATTATCAATCTGCCGCACGGACGCGCCAATGGTCTTGTTCAGGTTCGCCGTCTCGCAATTGACGATGCGATTGACGGAATTGCGCATGTCGCGCATAATCCTTACATCCTCGAATTTGAACAGCGCCTGATGAGCACCGATAATGTTCAGCAGCTCAATAATTTTCTCGCCTTCCTTAATGTAAAAAATAAAGCCTTTCTTCCGTTCAATGCAGCGGGCATTCAGCTCGAACTTATTGGCAAGCTCCACTAATGAGGCGCAATACTCCTCATACATCGAAGAAATTTCCAAATGGTACGAGGAACCCTCAGGGTTATTCACTGAACCTCCAGCAAGGAAAGCCCCGCGCAAATAAGAACGCTTGCAGCAAGACTTCTTGATCATCGCTTTATCGATTCCGGAGTTGAACACGAAACCTTCCGATACGATATGAAGCTTGCTCAATATAGATTGTACCATTGTTGGAATACGTACGATATACACATTGTTCTTTTTCAGCCGCATTTTTTTCCGAACCAACAGCTCGGTGTGTACCTCAAAGTGCTTTTTGACCAGAGAATAAATACGACGGGCTATGGCAGCATTTTCTGTTGAGATGTCCAAAATGACTTTGCGGCTGGATAAGCTGACAGAACCATTCATCCGAATGAGTGCGGAAAGCTCTGCAAGCTCACAGCAGGAATCTGCTTCAATAAGCGTAAGTTCCTTTTTCGTTTGTGCCGCAAACGACATGGTTTGTCACCTCTTTCTAATCATCCAGTTTTCCACTAGCTTATAAATATGATGGCTTAGACGCTCGGCATCATGCCTTAGAAACGTCTGGAATAAAACAAAACGATCCGCAATAACCTCGCAGCCCTTGCTGCGAATAGCTTCTAAATCAATAGCGACGGGCTTTGCGCCCATCTCTGCATATTTGGCTTCCACTTGCGGTGAAATTTCACCATTGTTCACAATGACATAATCAAATAATTGAAGGCCGATATGGGCCTCAATCGCATTCATATGATCCGATACCGTATAATTGTCCGTCTCGCCCGGCTGCGTCATCACATTGCACACAAACAGCTTGACGGCGCAAGATTCCGTAATTGCTTGGGCAAGCATGGGAACAATCAAATTCGGCATAATGCTCGTGTACAAGCTTCCAGGCCCAATAAGAATGGCATCTGCTTGCTCGATCGCCTTAACCGCTTCCGGCAGCGCGTGTGCCTTCTCCGAATCAATGAATACACGCTTGATCGCTTGACCCGCCTTTGGAATCATCGACTCGCCAATGACGATCGAGCCATCGGCCATTTCTGCCTTGAGCACGATAGCCTGGGCTGCCGCAGGCAAAACACGCCCGCGCACCGCCAGCACCCTGCTCAGCTCGCGTACGCCCGTCACAAAATCGCCTGTGATGTCAGCCATAGCAGCCAGCATTAAATTGCCGAGACTATGCCCGGCAAGCCCCGTGCCTGAATTGAATCGGTATTGCAGCACCTCTGCAAGCAGCGGCTCCGTATCGGCGAGCGCCATCAGCACATTGCGAACATCGCCCGGAGGCGGAATTTGCAGCTCATTGCGCAGCACGCCGGAGCTGCCCCCATCATCCGCAACGGTGACGATGGCTGTAATATCCATGGGCTTTTCCTTCAGCCCGCGCAGCATAACGGATAATCCTGTGCCTCCGCCAATGACTACGATCTTGGGAGGCGCTCCTATTTTGTGCCTGTTCTGCATACATTCCCTCCGTTAATGCCTGTCGCGGTCGGAATCGCGATGGCTGACGCGTACCCGTTCCGTATCGCTGCTTCCCAGCACACGGCCCAAGTATTCCGAAATCGCCACCGAGCGATGTTTTCCTCCGGTACAGCCAATGCCGATAACGACCTGGCTCTTCCCTTCCTTATGATAAAGCGGAAGGAGGAACTGGAGCATATCAACCAGTTTAGCCAGAAACGCCTGCGTTTCCGGCCATTTCATCACATATTCATAAACCTCTGGCGTCTGGCCGGTATTTGGGCGCAGATGCTCAATATAATGAGGATTAGGCAAAAAACGCACATCATAAATTAAATCCGCATCAATCGGAATGCCATATTTAAAGCCGAAAGAAATGACATTGACCGACAAGCTATTTTGCTCCAAATTCGTAAACCTGGAAATAATCCGTTCTTTCAGCTGTGCGGGCTTGATACTGCTGGTGTCAATGACCAGCGATGCAGACCCCTTCAAATCCTCCAGCATTCTGCGCTCCAGCTTGATGCCGTCCAGCGGCAAGCCATCGGGCACAAGCGGGTGGCGCCGGCGGCTCTCCTTATAACGTTGAACGAGCACGCCGTCCGTCGCATCCAGGAACAGTATCTCACAGCTTATGGTAGAATGGTCTTTAATATAACTTAAAGACTCCGCTAAAGCTGTAAAAAACTCCCTGCCGCGCAAGTCAATAACTAAGGCAACCTTGCCGATCTTCCCGTTTGATTGCTCAATCAGCTCTGCAAACTTAGGGATAAGCACCGGGGGCAAATTATCGACGCAGAAGAAGCCAAGATCCTCTAGACTTTGTACAGCAATCGTTTTGCCCGCGCCTGACATCCCTGTAATAATAACAAGCTTCGCTAGTGCCGCTGCCGTCTCCATCTTCTTCTCCTCCTCACAAGCGGGGAAATTGTCCCTGTTATCCTATGTTTATCGCTACGAGCGCAAAATTAATCCCGCTGCGCCAACGACACCTGCATTGTTGCCGAGCGTAGCAGGGATGATTTTCACGCCATCCTGCGCTTCTTTCTGTGTATACTTCTCGAATACTTCGCGAATTTGCTCGAACAGAAACTCGCCGGCTTTGGACACGCCGCCGCCAATAATGAAGCATTCCGGATTCAGCACGACGGCCATCAGCGCCATCGAGCGTCCCAAATAATACGCCGCACGGCTTACAATGCGCATAGCTACTTCATCTCCAGCTTTTGCTGCATCGATAACGTCCTTCGCCATAATGTCTGTCACTTGAGCAAGCGTCGTACGGTCGCCGCGCTCCACAGCATCCTTCGCCATACGGATAATGCCCGTTGCGGAAGAAACCGTTTCGAGGCAGCCCATCTTGCCGCAGCCGCACTGAATCGCTTCGAGATCCGGCACAATTGCAATATGTCCAAGCTCGCCAGCCATGCCGGCGAAGCCTTCGACGATTTTGCCGCCGATAATAATACCGCCGCCTACACCTGTACCAAGCGTGTAGCATACGCAGTGGTCGATGCCTTTGCCCGCGCCAGCCCAAGCCTCGCCCAGCGCTGCCACGTTTGCATCATTGTTTACAAGCACTTTAGTTGCCAGCTTGGCTTCCAAATAATCTTTCAAATTTACGTCGCGAATCTTCAAATTCGGCGCGAACTTAATATAGCCCGACGGAATGTCCAGGAAACCGGCGATTCCTACGCCTACACCGCCAACCTGCTCCCATTCATAGGAAGATTCAGCGACGATGGCACGCGCATAAGCAGCAATATTTTCAAGGATAGCATCCGTACCTTTATTCGTTTCTGTGGGACCTTCATACGTGTGAAGCAAATCCCCGTTCTCGTTGCACAATCCGACCTTAATTGCCGTTCCGCCAACATCGATTCCAACGTAAATCTTTTGAGACATTTGTAGTCCACCTCATTAATATGTTAATCTTCTCTGTCCACTATAAGCGAAGCTCCTCCCTCTGGTCAAGGCAGGAAGCTCCTTGCTGCCGCTGGATTTGCACGTTGAGTTCACCCCGTATATCCATTAGACTAGGGTCAAGCGTAAACGGCTTTGCCGTCCTTTGGCGGCAAAGCTTCGTTTCGCGATGAAATATAGAGAAAGGATGGGAACATCACATACTTTCCTATATTTCAAGGTGAAACGGCTGTCGCCGTCCTTTGGCGGCGTGGCGCGTTTCATTCCGAGAAATATAGAGAAGGGATGCGAAAACCATATCCTTTCCTATATTTCAAGCGTAAACGGCTTTGCCGTCCTCTGGCGGCGCAGCGCGTTTCATTCCGAGAAATATAGAAAAGGGATGCGAAAACCATATCCTTTCCTATATTTCAAGCGAACACATCACTTCCCGCCCCAGATGGCGGACTCCGTTCCGCATTGGAATCGAAGCCGCGTATACACGCCTAGCTGGCAGCTTATTATAGATCAATGAATCCACATCCCGATAAGGAGGTATTCGGCCTTGCCCTTTCACAACCAGCAAATATTGCCTGCCCCGCGAAAAACGAAAGATTTGGAAAAGCTGATGACTTCTGACTTCTCCTATATTGTGCTGCTGGAGACGCATATCAGCCAACTGAAGAGCATTTTCGAGCTGGCGAATGCCCATGGCAAAAAAATACTGCTCCACGCCGATTTAATCGGCGGCCTCAAAAATGACGAATACGCAGCCGAATATTTGTGCCAGATGATTCGCCCGGCCGGACTTATTTCTACACGCGGCGCTGTCATTAGCACAGCCAAGAAAAATGGCCTTATTGCGATACAGCGCTTGTTTCTGCTGGATACCCAGGCATTGGAGAAAAGCTATGTGCTGCTGGAGCGCACGAAGCCTGATTATATTGAAGTGCTGCCAGGCGTCATGCCGCATATCATTCGTGAAGTTTTTGAACGGACGGGCATTCCGATTTTTGCCGGCGGTCTGATCCGAACTGTAGCAGATGTGGAAAATGCAACTGCCGCTGGGGCTACAGCAGTGACCACCTCGCGCAGCGAGCTGTGGACGCATTTTGCGTCTACAAGCAAATGATTATTTTCGGCAAGCTTATGCCGCTTGCGTCAATGCTGCGCCACCTGTACGCCACCCCAGCTCATAGTGCTGCTTGTTCTAGGGTACTGCCCAAACATACAAGCGTACAATAAACATACAATAAATACCCCTTTGCCTTATTCATCAGGCAAAGGGGTATTTGCTGCATTTCGATCTAGGGAACTAGGAAGCTCAGCGTTTGATAGGCGCTTGCGCCTTATGTGCGCTAACTGAACCTAACCGCCGATTTATGTTTACAGGGACTGGCTCCAGTCATGCGTCATGCTGCCTTCAAGGAAACGTTCGCAATCGAGCGCTGCCATACAGCCGCTGCCCGCAGCGGTAATCGCTTGGCGATATTTGCTGTCCTGCACGTCGCCACAAGCGAAGATGCCTGGAACGTTCGTCTCGGAAGTACCCGGTTTTACTTTAATGTAGCCATGCTCATCCGTATCGATCTGTCCATTCAGGAAGGCCGTGTTCGGCGTATGGCCGATCGCGATGAAAATGCCGTGCGTCTCAATGACTTCTTCACTGCCCGTTTCATTGTTGCGTACTTTAAGGCCAGTAACGCCCATTGGCCCAGCTACAACCTCAACTGGCGTGCGGTTTAGGCTCCAGTCGATTTTTTCATTTTCGCGTGCGCGGTCCTGCATGATTTTCGATGCGCGCAGCTCTTCGCGGCGGTTAACAAGCTCTACATTCGTCGCGAAGCGAGTCAGGAAGCTAGCTTCCTCCATAGCGGAATCTCCGCCGCCCACAACGATGATTTTTTTGCCACGGAAGAAAAATCCGTCGCAAGTGGCGCAGGTGCTGACACCCCGGCCTACGTTTTCTTTTTCCCCAGGGATGCCTAGGTATTTCGCTGAAGCGCCCGTCGAAATAATAAGCGACTCGCCTACGAATTCGCCCTTGCCTTCTACTTGCAGCTTGAACGGTCTCGCGGAAGTATCCACGCTGTTCACCCAGCCCGTAATGAACTCTGCGCCGAAACGCTCCGCTTGCTTGCGCATATTAGCCATCAAATCCGGACCCATAATACCTTCTGGGAAGCCCGGGAAGTTCTCTACTTCCGTTGTCGTCGTCAATTGTCCGCCTGGCTCCGGTCCTTCAATAACTAGCGGCTTCATGTTTGCACGAGCCAAATAAATCGCAGCCGTCAGTCCCGCAGGACCCGTACCGATAATAATCGCTTTATACATCCTGTAACCCTCCTTAAATTTTGCCCTATCCCTATTATATATCACGATCGCGCCTGCTCGCTATTCCAGCGGCTCATCTGGCGCAAAGACCGAATTGATCGAACGCATCTTTTCCTTAATGCCGCACACTTGATCGATTCGCTTCGCATTTTTGCTGACCGTTGCAATGGAAGTGCCATAACGAACGGATACCTCATGATACGAAATCGTGCGCCGATGCATCTTCGCCGTCAAATATTCCAGTGCTGCGGCCCAGCCTTCGACCTTGCTCAGCTTCGGAACATCCGGATAAACCCGGCTGAGAAACTCGACCCACAGCGTCATCAGATCATGCTGCTGGATCAGATCATAACGTTTGTTCATTCGCGATAACGCAGCTTCGACTACTTCCTGCCATTTGGCTTCCCACACAGGCAGACGAGAAGGAACACGATTCGGTTCAATGACCGTTTCCTTGCCTTCCAAAATCGCCTGCAGAGGCTCCTGTACATCAATGGTGCGCAGGACGAAAATCGCAATCCGCTTCAAATAATCGTCTTCGCCCGGTTCGATTAAAAACGCTCTTAGCGCATCCTTCACTTCATTGTCGGCAATCATGCCGAGCGCCTGAATAACTTGCAGCTTCGTGTTCCGATCGCCGTGGCGCAGCGCCCAGAAGAAGGAGGAGCGGACGAGCGGGTCGCGCTTCAAATGATCAGGCAGTCCATCCGAGGAGTTTTCCCAAAGCTTGAACTGCTCCTCAAACGGCAAATGATAATGGTAGCTGACTGCTGATTTATGCTGCCCTTGCTTCACCAGCTCCAGCTGCTCCATATAATAGCGGGGAATATTCGACTTTGGATCAAGCTTCGCTGTCTGCCGCCACAAACGCTCGGCTTCATGGAACCGACCAATATTGCATGCTGCCACAGCCGCATAATGATACAGGCATGGGTCCTGATTTAGATCAGGGTCCTTCAGCAAGCGAAGGAAGTGGCGGTAAGCCGCCTCATGCTCGCCAAGAATGCCCATCGTCGTAGCCAGCTTAAACACATGCTCCTCATGAAAAGGTGCCGTCTTGCGCAGCAGCTCCACCAGTGGAGCCAAACTTTTCTCATCCTCTGCATGCTGATAAAAGATGGCCAAATTGCACAAGGCATGCAGGTTGCCCGCATCAATATGCAGCGCCTCATGAATCGTTTCCATCGCTTTATCGAACAGACCCATATAATAATAAGCGAGCGCCAAATTGTTGCGGGCGGCCAGAAACTCCGGCTGTGCCGCAATAATGTCCTCCAGCAGGCGAACCGCCTCGGTAAACTTGCCTTCCTCCAGAAGCGTGCGTGCCTGATCATGCTCAAACAGGCCTTCACGCGCCTTAATGCTCGTTACCCGCGTTGGACGCTCCAGCTCATAATCGAGCAATTCCATCATTTCTTCCGCCTCATCGAGGTACTGCCCATCCGCATCCTCTTCGAGATATTGCACCAAAGCCCCTTCAGCGGCTTCATATTGTTCCATATTGGCATAGTTGTTCGCCATATAAAAATGGCATTCCGTCATCGTAGGATCAAGCTCATCGACGATCCAATGCAAAATTTTATTGGATTCCTCATAATTGCCCATTTCCGATAAAATGCCAGCCATATTACAATGGTTAACCGGATTTTCCGGCTCATATTCCACAGCACGGCGAAAATATTTAAGTGCCTTGTCATAGTGGTATCGGTCCAATGAGCGGACAGCCCGTTCGAAAAAGAATGTGGCATCCCACTGAATAGGTATGATTTTCGTTTTTGGCTCAGCTGTGGCCGCGCGTTTCTTTCCCTTCATTGGCAAGGCACCTCCCGGAAACTTCATTTTCTACGATTATAACATAGGAACGGTCAAGTCGCGCACTCAAACTAAAGGAAACGCTCCAGGACGGCTGCAATTACCCGCGTTCCATTGTGGCAAAAGGCAAAAAGTTATGAAAATCGCGGGCGTTTTAATAACCGCCCGCGATTTCATATAAGTATTTATGCTGTTTGTGATAAAGAGTCGACAAGGTGAAACGGCTGTCGCCGTCCTCTGGCGGAGCAGCGCGTTTCATTCCGAGAAATATAGAGAAAGGATGGGATAATTATATACTTTCCTATATTTAAAAAAAGTTCTCGCTACACGCCTGCATTTTTGAACAGGGTGCTGATCGAACCGCCTTCAATAATGATGCGTGTTGCTTCTGCAAGCAGAGGAGCAACCGATAGCACCGTGAAACGGTCCGGACGGTTGTCAGGCAGGAGAATAGAGTCGGTTACGACTACTTCTCTAATACTTGGAATATCCAAACGCTCAATAGCATTGCCGGAAAAGAGAGGGTGAGTAGCGCACACGTACACATCTTCCGCACCACGTTCCTTCAAGCTTTCGACTACATTGACAATTGTTGTGCCGGTATCAATCAGATCCTCGATAATAATCGGTGTCTGGCCTTCAACATCACCAATAACATGGGTAATCGATGATTCATTATGTGCTGGACGCTTCTTGATCATAATCGCGAACGAAGTGTCCAAGTAGTTGGCAAGCTTCTCGGCAGTCGAAGCGCGTCCAGCATCTGGCGATACGACAACTGGGTTTTTAATATTTTTCGATTTCAAATAATCGCTGAGCAGATCAAGAGCTGTCATATGATCGACCGGAATATTAAAGAAGCCCTGAATCGCTGGTGCATGCAAGTCAATCGTAACGACGCGGGTCGCCCCAACTGTCGTCAATACGTCTGCAACCATTTTTGCGGAAATCGGTTCCCGCGGCGCGGATTTACGCTCCTGACGGGCATAACCGTAATACGGCATAATAATGTTAATCGTTTTCGCCGAAGCCCGTTTCGCTGCATCAATCATAACTAGCAGCTCCACGAAATATTCGTTGATCGGATGCGAAAACGATTGAACCAGAAATACGTCGCAGTTCCGGATGGTTTCTTCATAGTGGACATAAATTTCGCCACTCTTGAATCTGGACATCTTAATGGCGCCGAGCGTCAATCCTAAATCCGAAGCAATCTTCTGAGCTAGTTCCGGATTAGACGATCCCGAGAAAATACGCAACTTGTCGCTTAACATAATACCCTCCTGAGCGTTTAAACCAAATAAGTTTTACCTGACTAGGCTTTCAATGCGCAACGCCTGCTTGCCCTAAGCTTGTGCTACGGGCACAGCCCGTTTGCGCTTGGTCAATACCATTATACATCGAATTGCTAATAATTCAAAAATCAATACTGACTAATTTTCGACGATCAAAGGTCGCGAGCTGCGAAAAACCGACTTCTTTCAACATCAGACGCGCTTGATCGAGGTATTGTGCCAGTCTTTCTGGCTGATGCGCATCCGAGCCAACCGTAATTGGAATGCCCAGCTTAAGCGCATATTCCAGCATTCTGCGGCTCGGGAACATTTCCTCCGCTGGTGTCCGCAAGCCCGAGGCGTTCAATTCAATCGCAACGCCATGCCGCTTGACGGCTTCGAGCGCTGCATTTTCCAAATGCGTCACATCTTCCTCCGGCTTAAAGCCAAAACGCTTGATTACATCGATATGCCCGATAAAATCATAAAGCCCGGTTGCTGCCGCCTTCTGCACCGCATCATAATATTGCTCATATACCGCCAGCCGGTTTTTGCCTTCCCAGCCGTGCGTCTGGCGAAAATCGGTAATATCCCACTCGCCGAGAAAATGTACTGAGCCAATGACATAATCGAACGGATATGCTTTAATAATATCCTCGATTTGCCGCTCATAACCCTCGATATAATCGCCTTCCAGTCCGACGCGAATGTCGATTTGATGTTTGTACTTCTCCTTAAGCGTCAAACACTCCTCGACATAACGCGGCAGCTCCTCCATGGGCATGGCCATCTCTGGATAATACGTCGCCGGATCGACATGAATAAGCGGCAAATGGTCGGACAAGCCGAGCTGGTCAAGCCCCAGTTCAATGCCCTTCTGTACGTATTCCTCAAGCGTGCCAACTGCATGCCCGCAGCGAACATGATGGGTATGGTAATCGATAAGCATAAGGCAGTCCTGCCTTTCCCTTTTTAATCATCTGAATTAAAACCGCAAAACGCGGCAATCCGCCTGGCTAGGCTTTGGACTGCTCGCGTTTCATTGCATTATTGCTGGCTGGTTTGCCGTGGCGCTGCACAAGCTCCTGCATCACATCATCCAGTGGCAAGCCCCTCTCTCTGAGCAGCACCAGCAGGTGGAAGATCAAGTCGCTAGCTTCAGAGCGCAGCTCGTCGTTGTCTTGATTTTTCGCCGCGATAATCGCTTCGGTTGCTTCCTCGCCGACTTTTTTAAGAATTTTATCGATGCCTTTATCGAATAAATACGTCGTATACGCACCTTTTGGACGCTCCGCATGACGCTCGGCAATGACGCTTTCCAAGCTTCCCAAAATCGCAAAGCGATCTCCGCCTTGTCCGGCTGCAGCTGTCCCAGTTGACGCGGAATCTTCGCCGGAATTGGCCTCAGCAGCTTTATTCGCCAGCTCGATATCATTGAAAAAACAGCTATAGCTTCCCGTATGGCAAGCCGGGCCAACTTGATGAACGCGTACCAGCAGCGTGTCGCCGTCACAGTCATAGGATAAGGACTCAATACGCTGCGTATGGCCGCTCGTTGCGCCCTTGTTCCACAGCTCGCTGCGCGAGCGGCTCCAGAACCAGGTCGAACCCGTCTCCACCGAAAGCTTGAGCGAATCCTCGTTCATATAAGCGAGCATCAGCACTTCCTTGCTCTGTGCATCCTGCACGATCGCTGGCACAAGGCCGTCCTCGCTCCACTTAATCTGTTTTATCCAGTCTGTCATCTGACTTCCACGCCCTTCTGCCGCAAATCATCCTTCACTTCGCGAATCGTCATTTCTTTGTAGTGAAAAATCGTCGCCGCCAGCGCAGCGTCCGCCTTGCCCTGATCGAAAACATCGCTGAAATGCTCAATTCGGCCAGCTCCGCCCGAAGCTATAACCGGAATGCCCAGCTTGCCTGATACAGCAGCGGTCAGCGGAAGATCAAAGCCGTCCTTCGTGCCGTCTGCATCCATGCTCGTCAGCAAAATTTCGCCAGCGCCAAGCTTCTCAACCTCACATGCCCACTCCAGCGCTTTAATGCCTGTCGCCTGGCGGCCGCCATGCGTATACACTTCCCACTCGCCCCACGCTTCGTTAAATCTCGCGTCTATCGCGACAACGATGCACTGGGAGCCGAATTTGCGCGAGCCGTCGCGTACGAGCGAAGGATTTTTGACTGCGGCCGTATTAATGGCGATCTTGTCTGCGCCTGCGCGCAGCAGCCGCTTCATGTCGTCGACATGCGAGATGCCGCCGCCAACGGTGAACGGAATCGTAATTTCGCCTGCCGTGCGTTTGACGACCTCGATCATCGTAGCCCGGCCTTCAACCGAGGCGGAAATATCGAGAAATACGAGCTCATCCGCGCCCTCGCGGTCATAGGTAGACGCCAGCTCGACCGGATCGCCAGCATCGCGCAAGTTAACGAAATTAACGCCTTTAACGACGCGGCCGTCTTTGACATCGAGACATGGAATAATGCGTTTTGCCAGCATTTTGCACGCTCCTTATATTAGACTCATCTATGGCTTCGCATGCGACAGCCTGTAGATATTCATTTTTTAAAATATAAGAATGTATAATTTTCACCCTTATACTCCGCTTATATTTCACCGCGAAACGTTAGCTTTACCGCCAGAGGACGGCGACAGCCGTTTACGCTTGTAAAAAAATAACGTTGTCGATCGATAGTTACATGGTGCTGATAAGCGACTTCCCAGTGATGTAGTCGGCGGGGCTAGACTAAGCCTTGCTGCTGCCGGTCAATGCGAGGAAGTTGCCAAGCAGCTGCATGCCCAGCTCGCCGCTTTTTTCCGGGTGGAACTGCATGCCGTATACTTGCTCACGCCCAACGATAGCTGTTACCTGCTGATAATAATCAGTCGTAGCCAGCAGATCGCTGCCTTGCTCCGGCTTCGCATGGAAGGAGTGGACGAAATATACATGGCCCTCTTCCAGTCCCGCAAACAGCGGGCTCTGCTCCTGCTCAAAGCTAAGCTTGTTCCAGCCCATATGCGGGATTTTGTAATCGCCTTGGAAACGGATAACCTTGCCTGGCAGCAGGCCGAGGCCCTCGTTGTCGCCGTACTCCTCGCTCGCGCTGAACAACAGCTGCATGCCGAGGCAAATGCCGAGCAGCGGCTTGCCGGAGGCGGCAAATTGCTTCACGACCTCATCCAGCTTCGTCTCGCGCAAATTGCTCATCGCATCACCGAAGGCGCCGACACCTGGCAAAACCGCGCCATCCGCCGCCAAAATCTCCTGCGGATCAGCTGTTACTACCGCAGCATAACCGAGACGCTCAACCGCCTTGCTGACGCTGTGAAGATTGCCCATGCCGTAATCGATGATTGCAATCATGCTACAGCACTCCTTTCGTCGAAGGCACTCCTTGTACGCGAGGATCAATGCTCGTCGCTTCATCCAGCGCCCGGCCAAGCGCCTTG
This sequence comes from Paenibacillus sp. Leaf72, assembly GCF_001422685.1. Taxonomy (NCBI): domain Bacteria; kingdom Bacillati; phylum Bacillota; class Bacilli; order Caryophanales; family Paenibacillaceae; genus Paenibacillus; species Paenibacillus sp. Leaf72. The sequence goes on from NZ_LMLV01000001.1 coordinate 2,155,087, forward strand.
AATACCGCTTCAATCATATGATGCGTATTCTGGCCGTAATGTACGATAACATGCAGCGTAATGCGCGCTTCCAGCGCCAGCTTCCATAGAAACTCGTGTACCAGCTCCACAGAGAAGCTGCCTACTTGGCTTGAAGGATATTCCGCGCGGTATTCGAAATGCGGACGGTTGCTCACATCGATAATAACCTGTGCCAGCGCCTCATCCATCGGCACGAATACGCTCGCGTAACGCTTGATGCCGCGCTTGTCGCCTAGTGCTTCACGCAGCGTTTGCCCGAGGCAAATGCCGATATCCTCCACCGTATGGTGGTCATCGATTTCAATATCGCCTTTGGCATTGACCGTCAGGTCGAACTGGCCGTGCTTTGTGAACAAATCCAGCATATGGTTCAGGAAAGGCACATCCGTCTCAATGTTGGCCGTTCCGCTTCCGTCTACCGAAAACGCCAGCTTGATGTCTGTTTCATTTGTTTTGCGAGCTACTTCCGATACGCGTCCTGTCAATTCCGCCATTACCGATTCCTTCTTTCTTCCCGTAAAATAAATGTTCGCTTTGTTTGCTTTGGCTGTTGCTTATCTAGTCTTGCTCGTTACCGCCCTTCGCGCTCCAAACGGATTTGAATCGCCCGCGCATGGGCTTCAAGCCCTTCCTGCCGGGCCAGCGTCATAATTTTGTCGCCATTTGCGAGCAGCGCTTCCTTGCTATAGTAAATCAAGCTTGATTTTTTCAGAAAATCATCCACGTTGACTGGCGAGGAAAATCTCGCCGTTCCATTCGTCGGGATGATGTGGTTCGGTCCGGCGAAATAATCGCCAACCGGCTCCGAGCTGTAAGGGCCGAGGAAGATTGCCCCGGCGTTTTCGATCAAGCCGAGCAGCCTCATTGGATCGGCTGTCAGCACCTCCAAATGCTCAGGCGCCAGCTTGTTCACGACGTCGATGCCCGCTTCCAGCGAGTCGACCATGAGCACGGCGCCGTAGCTGTCGATAGAAGCCCGCGCGATTGCTTGGCGCGGCAGCGTAGTGAGCTGGCGCTCCACTTCAGCGGCTACAGCGCTCCCGAGCTGCTCCGAAGGCGTAACGAGGATGGAGGATGCCATCTCGTCATGCTCCGCCTGCGACAGCAGGTCAGCGGCGATATAAGCCGGATCAGCCGATTCGTCGGCAAGCACGACGATTTCGCTTGGACCTGCGATGCTGTCGATATCGACAGCGCCAAATACTTCGCGCTTCGCCAGCGCGATATAAATATTGCCCGGCCCGCAAATTTTATCAACGGGCGCGATTGTTTCCGTCCCGTGGGCGAGTGCGGCAATTGCCTGCGCTCCGCCTACGCGGTACATCTCCTTGACCCCTGCTTCAGCAGCAGCCACGAGAATGCCTGGATCAATGCCGTCCCGTCCGCCAGTTGACGGCGGCGTGACCATTACGATTTCCGGCACGCCAGCTACCTGGGCCGGAATGACATTCATGAGCACGGACGACGGATACGCCGCCTTGCCTCCGGGCACATAGACGCCGACCCGCTTCAGCGGGCGCAAAATTTGCCCGAGCAGCGTCCCGTCCGGCTGCAAATCCATCCACGAGTTGCGCTTCTGCTTCTCGTGGAAAGACCTGATGTTGACAGCGGCCTCACGGATCGCTGTCAGAAAAGCGGCGTCTACCTGCTCATACGCCGCATCAATTTCCGCTTGCGTCACGCGCAGCTCCGCTGCCGTCAGCTCAGCCCTGTCCAGCTTTGCCGTGTAACGCAGCAAAGCAGCATCTCCTTCTTTGCGGACGTCTGCAATGATCGTCCGCACTACTTCATTTTGCTCCGGCGATCCGTATTCCACCTCGCGCTTCAAACCGAACTGCTCCGCTCGCATAATTCTCACAATCGCCAACCCCTTTCCTTTCAAACTATGTTCCATCTACTTTAATGCCCGCGTTCCCGCAATCCTAGAGCTTCGCGCCAAGCGTTTCCTGCAATCTATCGCAGAGGCTTTGAATTGCCTCGTTCTTCATCCGGTAGCTGACGCGGTTCGCGATCAAGCGGCTCGTAATGCCGAAGATGGACTCCATCTCGACCAGTCCGTTTTCGCGCAGCGTCTGTCCCGTCTCGACCATGTCGACAATGCGGTCAGCAAGGCCGATAAGTGGCGCAAGCTCGATCGAGCCGTTCAGCTTGATCACTTCTACCTGCTGCCCCAACTCGCGAAAATATTGCGAAGCCACATTCGGATATTTCGTCGCTACCCGCGGATTGATAACCGGCTTCCAGTCCGGCAGCCCGATTACTGACATCCGGCACTTGGCGATGCCAAGATCCAGCAGCTCGTATACATCTTTATTTTCCTCCATCAGCACATCCTTGCCGACGATTCCAATATCTGCGACGCCATATTCCACATAAGTAGGCACGTCTACAGGCTTTGCCATAATAAACTCCATGCCTGCTTCCGGCAGCTCAATGATCAGCTTGCGAGTATCATCAAAATCGCTTGGAATCGGCAGTCCCGCTTCGCGAAACAGCTTCGATGCCTGCTTGTAAATCCGGCCTTTCGGCATAGCTACCTTCAAAATCTCTCTGCCTGCTCCGCTCACTTGCCATCCCCTCCAAGCATTTCGTCCATACCTTCGGTAAATAGTAGAAACTCCACATATTCCACGCCTTTGAAAATAAACCGTCCAGACGTGTTCTTCGCCAGCTCCGCTGCCTCTTCTTGCCCGATACGCTCTGTTACAACCGTCGCTCCTTGGCCTCTAAGCTGCTGCGCGATTGCCAGCGCCGCTTTGCGCTCCGTCTCATCGTAGCCGATCAGCATGCGCTCAGCCTTCGCTGGCTCGTCTTCATTGCCGAGCACTTCGAGTATCCGCGTCGTCTTCAGCGCAAAGCCTGTTGCTGGCGCCGGGCGGCCGAATTGGGCTAGCAAATTGTCGTATCTTCCGCCGCTCACTACAGGGAATCCAAGATCCGCCGCATAACCTTCAAAGGTCATGCCTGTATAATAGGAGAAATCGCCGATCATCGTCAGATCGATCAGCACATGCTCGCTCAGTCCGTAAGCATCGAGCACGTCCCACATCTCGCATAAATGCTGGATAGACGCCTGTGCCGTCTCATCCGCGCTTAATTCAAGCGCCTGCTTGCATACCTCTTGGCCGCCACGCAGCCTTAAAATCCCTTCCAGCTCGCGCATTACAGGCTCCTCCAGCGACAGCTGGCGCAGTTGCTCGCGGTAGCCGACATAATCGCGTCCCAGCAGGCACGCTTTAAGCTGCTCCTGCTCTTCCTTGCGTCCAGACAGCGATTCCTCGAACAGCCCGTTCAGGAAGCCGACATGGCCAATAGCGATCTTGAACCGTTTTACACCAGCCGCCTTCAAGGAAGCGATAGCGAGCGCCACAACCTCCGCATCCGCATCAGCCGAAGCATCGCCAACAAGCTCTACGCCCGTCTGGAAAAATTCAGCCTCACGGCCTGCTTCTTCTTCAATTGCACGGTACACATTCGCATGGTACGACAATCGCAGCGGGAATGGAGACTCCTTCAATAGCGAAGACACTACACGCGCAATAGGTGCTGTCATATCCGATCGCAGTACGAGCGTCGTTCCACGGTTATTAAGCAGCTTGAACAGCTTTTGATCAGAGGTAGAGCTTGCTACCCCTACAGTGTCGTAATATTCCATAGTTGGCGTAATGATTTGCTCATATCCCCAGCCCTGCATGCAGGCAAGAGCGGCATGCTCGATCCGGCGCAGCTTTGCAACAGCTTCCGGAAGATAATCTTTAACACCAATCGGTTTCTCAAATACTTTTGGTTTGGACATCTATTTTCACCCACAATTTACTTTAGTATGTTAACGCGTTGCCATATTAGCGATCTGCCAAAATAAAGAACCTAGTCGTTATGGTAACATGAAGCTTCTACTCCGTCAAGATTAGAGCTTTCCCGAATGAGGGACGTATCATAACTGCACAAATCCTGATCACCGCAAGGCATGCAACTTTCTTCATTTGCTGCTCGTCTCCATATTAAGGGAGCCAAGAATAAGGAGGACACGAACACTTGAAACCTGCTAGAAGTAAACTTGCGGTTTGGATATCCAGCATCATGATAGGTATGATTTTATTCGGCGCGATCATCGGTGTTATAGCTCTAAATAAGAGCTTGGATATCCTCAATATGTTTAGAAACTTCACTTTGACCATCCATAATGAATCTGATCATGAGCTTGTAAGCGTTCAAGCAGGCATACTTTCCAGCGATGAGAAAGGCAATATTATTGAAACGGATTCCAAACAATTGTACAACGATTCCATCCCCAGCGGGGCCAAGAAGAAAATCACTCCCGATCTAAGCTTAACTGGCGAAGGAGGCATTTATCTTACATATACGGATGTCACTGGCGTTACACGTACAACCTCCGTATGCTCCTATACAGAAACCTTATCCGGCTCCTCAACGATTACGATTCATAATGAAACTGCCAAGGTAGAGGAGAAGTGCTACTAAGACGAAAAGTGCTTCTCTCAGCATCTCAACGTGAATAAAGCTGATGCTCATTATGGGCACCAGCTTCATTCGTGCAGCATTACCAGATTTAGCTGTGATCCTCTGAGCGGTTCCCATTACCAATTTCCCGAATCGGATTCCCGCCAACGAAGGCATGGGCTGGCACATCCTTGTAAACGACTGAGCCAGCGGCTACAACCGCATGATCGCCAATCGTAACGCCCGGCAAAATCGTCGTATTAGCGCCAATCATGACGTTCGCCCCTATTTTCACATCTCCAAGCCGGTATTCGCGAATTAAATATTCATGCGTAAGAATCGTCGTGTTGTATCCGATAATCGTATTATCCCCAACCTCAATCCGTTCCGGAAAAAAAACATCCACCATCACCATTAACGCGAAAGCGGTATGCTGACCGACCTTCATACCGAGCACACGGCGATAGATCATATTTTTGACCGGCAAAATCGGACAATAACGGGCCAGCTGAATGAATATGAAATTTCGAACCGCCTTAAAGCGGCTGACCGTGCGATAGACCTGCCAGAGCGCATTAGGTCCCTCTACCGGATAACGTTCGACATTACGCAATTTATCTCCGCTCCAATCCTGCGAAAGCGTACAGCTCCCGCATATCATCAATGACATACTGGGCACCAGAATCTCTAAGCAGCTGTGATCCCTTCATCGACCAGGCTACACCAACAGGCAAAGCGCCGGCCGCCTCAGCGGATAAAATATCGACCGAGCTGTCGCCCAGCATCAATGTCGTCGCCGGATCTGCACCAAGCGCAGCAATAGCCATGCTGACAGGCTCTGGATGAGGCTTCGGATTTGTGACGTCATCGATGGTCACGATCGTGTCGATATAGTCGCTCAAGCCGACATATTTCAAGCCTCGTTCTGTCGTCAGACGCATTTTCGTCGTTACAATCCCAATCTGGATGCCTTGTTCATGCAAATTTCTAATGACCTCTACAACATAGTCGAAAGGCTTAACATACTCATCATGCAGGCGAAGGTTTACTTCGCGATAAGCCGCTACCAGATGCGTAACATCCTCCAGCCCCGAAAACTGCTGCATTTGCATCGTCAAAGGCTGTCCCATGCTTGGAATAATATGCTCTCTGGAGAAATCCGCCGGAACGACGCCTTGCAGCGCATCCAGAAACGAGCGGATAATCAGTTCATTCGTATCGATAATGGTACCATCTAAATCAAACAGCATCGTTTTTATGTTGCCTAGCACATCTGTCTCCTCCTAAATCCGCTTTAATACTTCTCTATAAGCCTTACAAAAAGTCTTACAAAAACATAACGGCTACTGCCTTCAAGAAGGCAATAGCTCGTCTTATCTCCATTTAACTTCCGCCGTTATGCTTTTGGAACATCATCCGTTGCAATAGCCGCATGCTCCACCTTCGTGGAGACAATTGGATCGGAATAATGCTCTTTGGCAGCTCCTGTTTTGCGGCGAATAACGATAAACGCAATGGCGCCAACAATGAGCAGAAGCGCAAGCAGCTGTGAAATTCTCAGGTTGCCGTAAGCCGGGTCCAAGTAACCAGGCTGGAACAAAAACGTCATTGGCGACCAAAGAATGTCAACAAGGTTCACGAGCCAAGTAGGGCCATGGAAGGCCAGACTGTCCGTACGCACCATTTCAATGTAGAAACGGCCGAGGGAATACCAGATGAAATAGCTCGCCAGCAATTCACCCGCACGCAGGAAGCGCTGGCGGCGCAGCACGCAAAGTAGAATGATGCCTACAAGGCTCCACAGCGATTCATACAAAAAGGCCGGATGATGGAAGACGCCATTCACATTCATTTGATTCACAATAAAATTGGGCAGGTGCAGCGTATCACGCAGGAAGCTTTCCTCTACGGGACCGCCATATGCCTCCTGATTCATAAAGTTGCCCCAACGGCCAATCATTTGACCAGCAAGCAGCCCTGGAACGCACACATCGGCGAGTCTCAAGAAGCTGTAGCCCTTATAACGGAAGTAGAAGAACCCGCATAGAAAGGCACCGATCAGAGCGCCATAAATGGCTATGCCGCCCTCCCAAATTTTGAACACATCGAGCGGGTTCGCCTTATAATCTTCCCATTTGAAGGCAACATAATAAATTCGAGCACAAATAACGGCAGAAGGAACGCCAAGCAGCAGCATATCCATAAAGAAATCCGGCTTAATACCAAAGCGTTTGCCCTCTTGTATCGCCAGCAGCAAGCCTACCAAAGCAGCTGTGCCGAGAATAATGCCGTACCAACGTACAGTTAGGGGACCCAGTGAAAAAGCAATCGGGTCAATTAGCGATGTAAGCATCTTTTATTAGCTCCTTTATATCAATCGTAATCATCCGCATCTTCAGCAATCGTTTCCGTCAGCTTATTAGTAAACTGCAGCGCCGCATTATAGCCCATCCGCTTCAACCTGAAGTTCATAGCCGCCACCTCAATAATAACCGCAAGGTTCCGACCCGGTCTTACAGGCACGGTTACAAGCGGTACATCGGTATCAATGATACGCGTCTTCTCTTCATCCAGCCCCAGACGGTCATATTGCTTATCCTGCTGCCAATTCTCGAGCTTTATGACTAACGTAATCCGCTTCTGTGTACGTACGGCACCCGCGCCGAACAGCGTCATTACATTAATAATGCCCAAGCCGCGAATCTCCAGCAAATGACGGATCAATTCCGGTGCTGTGCCGTGAAGCTGGCTGTCAGACGTTTGTCTAATCTCAACCGCATCATCGGCAACGAGGCGATGCCCGCGTTTTACAAGCTCAAGCGCAGTTTCGCTCTTGCCGATACCGCTGCCGCCAGTGATGAGCATGCCCACCCCATAAACGTCTACCAGAACACCATGAATGGTTGCGGTAGGCGCAAGCTTTTTCTCCAGAAAATCCGTAATCCGGCTCGTTAAAATCGTAGTCGCCACATGGCTGCCAAGCACAGGAATATTTGTTTTATTCGAATAAGCAATCAGCTCATCCGGCGGTTCTAGTCCACGGGTCAAAATAATACAAGGCGTGTCTGAATGGCACAGACGCTCCATACGCAGCCTGCGCTCCTCGGACGTCAGCGTGCTGAGAAACGTAATTTCCGTTTTCCCTAACAGCTGCACCCGCTCACTCGGAAAATAATCAAAGTATCCGGCCATTTCAAGCCCCGGACGATACAGGTCATCAACCGTAATCGCACGCTTCAGGCCTTCCTCACCCGATATGATTTCCAACGAAAAATGCTGCACTAATTCTGATACTTTCACTTTCTTAGGCATAGCATGGCCTCCTTATATCACAACAGCGTATGTAAGCTAATTACCAATGACTTCATCGTATAGGAAAAAAGCGCCGAAAGCAATGTCTTCCCGCTTTCTGGCGCTCAAATTGACGCTCAAATGAATGATAAGATTCACTTATTTATTCCCAGTGGAATAACAAAGAGCTGTTGGACGAATCCAACAGCTCTCTTATGAAATCTATAATGGCTTTAGCAATTAGTTTTCGAAAATGTTAAGCTCGGACTCAGTGTCGAACAGGTGAACTTTGTTCATGTCCAGAGCAAGTTTAACTGTCAGGCCATCACGCAGAGCGGAACGTCCGTCTACACGTGCGATAACTGTGTCTGTGCCAATACCGTTCAGGTACAGGTACATTTCGTGACCCAGGTTCTCTGCAACTTCGATCGAAGCGTTAACGATCGTGTTAGGCGAAGCTTCCAGGAATACTGGCTCTTCATGAAGATCCTCTGGACGAATACCCAAGATTACATCTTTGCCGATGTAGCCTTTGGAACGAAGTGTAGCAGCTTTGCCTTCAGGCACAACTACATCTACGCCAGTCGATTTGAAGCGAACAGTACCGCCTTGATCCGTCAATGCACCTTTAATGAAGTTCATGGAAGGAGCACCGATGAAGCCAGCAACGAAAATGTTAACTGGGTGGTTGTAAAGCACTTCTGGAGAAGCTGTTTGTTGAATAAAGCCATCTTTCATAACAACAATGCGATCACCCATCGTCATAGCTTCGATTTGGTCATGCGTTACATAGATTGTTGTTGTTTCAAGACGTTTAGTCAGCTTGGAAATTTCAGCACGCATTTGACCACGAAGCTTCGCATCCAAGTTGGAAAGCGGCTCATCCATCAAGAATACTTGCGGCTCACGAACGATCGCACGACCAAGAGCGACACGTTGACGTTGACCACCGGAAAGAGCTTTCGGTTTACGGTCAAGCAAATGCTCGATATCTAGAATTTTAGCAGCTTCACGAACGCGTTTGTCGATGTCTGCTTTTTTGAATTTACGAAGTTTCAAACCAAAAGCCATGTTTTGGTATACGTTCATATGCGGGTAAAGAGCGTAAGATTGGAATACCATTGCGATATCGCGATCTTTAGGAGCTACGTCATTAACAAGACGCTCGCCGATAAACAATTTACCTTCGGAAATTTCTTCAAGACCTGCAATCATACGAAGAGTTGTCGATTTACCACAACCGGATGGACCTACAAGCACTAGAAATTCTTTGTCCTTGATATCTAAGTTAACGTCAGTTACCGATGCTTTATCAGAACCCGGGTATTTTTTGTAAATGCCTTCTAAACGTACGCCTGCCATGTGAATTTCCCCCTAAAAGAAATTTTCTTATAGGACTATCTTATCCCACATGCAGTCAGATGACTATGCACAAACTTTACAAAAAAACTAATGTCTTTTCGTAACTTTGTACAATAGCAATATAATTTTGACTAAGACGGCATCACGAAACTGTCGTACATCCAGCCCCGTCTCCTGTTTTAGCTTGTCCAAACGGTATAATAACGTATTGCGGTGGATATAAAGCTTCTTCGCGGTTTCGCTTACATTACAGTCCAGTGAGAAGAAGGTTTCGAGTGTAGCGAGCATTTCTGCCTCTACGAAAAGCTCCGTACGTTTTAGCGATTGCTCCAAATACCGGGCCCGCTGGCTCTCCGGTATACTATTCAGCAGGCGCTCCAGCTGCAAATTCCATGGAAAATGAATATTGCTCCCAACATGGAATTTTCGCCCCAAATTAATCGTTTCGCGCAGCGCAGCCGTCGTCTCTACGATACCCTTCGCCGGTCTGATCGGATGGGACACCGCCAGATGGCATTCGCCAATCCACTCGCTGGCAAGCATCTCATGCAGCCCCAGACAGATAGAAGCCAGATTATCCTCCACCGACTCTTCATCATCGTCATCAAACAGCTCTGAATCCGCTTCCTTAAGCAGCGATACCGGACCCCAGATAAGCCATTCCTGCTCTCGAAGCGGTATTAATAAAATTTCCTCAGCGAGAAAGGAACGCAGCAGCTTCTCCAGCTCCACGTACGCCGCTTGCTTTGTATTTGAATATTCCGTTACTAATAAAAAAGGAATCATATCCGCGAACAGCTTGCCACCCGCGGTTAAGTGATCCGGCATCGATTGCCCCGGCTCGCCTGTTTCGAACTGCTCCTGAATCCACTCGCCGATGCTGCGAGCTGTTTTCTCGCTTTCTGTCAGCTTGCCAGCCGCTTTATCTTGTGCTGGCCTCGTTTCATTCCAGCGCAGCATTAGGCTCAATAAATCCAGCGTACTCGCCTCAAAGCGGCTGCCCTCTATTTCCAAAACCTCTATTTCATGCTCCTCTACTCTGACGGCCACCCACATTTTATCCTCGCGTTGGACGCGTTGTCCTTCCAAAGCTAAGCTGCGCCCATGCTCCTCCGCCTGCAGATAGTGATTTTTCTCTGCTATATCATTCCATTCGGACAATTGCATTTTTACTAGACGAACTGGACAGTCCAAAATGCGCTCCAGCGGTTTCAACCATTCTGTCGTGCTCATTTTCTGCTATCTCCTATCGCAAGCCTCACGAATGAACGCTTTTTCTCGTCATTGTAACATATTGGTGGAGGGAATTCAGCCCATGACCAGCAAAATGATGATCGACAGCATAGAGAACAACGCCGCAATTAAATATAAAAAAGATACGGTTTGCACCTGGTTTAATCCCCATTTCATCAGCGCATGATGCGTATGCAACTTGTCCGCATGGTGCAATCCTTTGCCGCGAGCGAGCCGCCGCAGCATGACAATGGAAGTATCCATAATAGGCAAACCCAGCGCCAGTAACGGAACAAGCACTGTAATGAAGGTTGCCTTCTTAAAAGCCCCGTCTACTGCTACAACAGCGAGCGTATATCCAAGAAATGTGGCTCCCGCATCTCCCATAAAAATCCTTGCCGGATAAAAATTAAACAGCAGAAAGCCTAGGCATGCCCCGCCTACAATGGCCGCTAAAATTGCCGTCTCAGCTTGTCCTTTGACCAACGCAGTAATAAACAGCGTTATTGCCGATAACACGCATACGCCAGACGCCAGCCCATCAACCCCATCCATGAAATTAATCATGTTGATTAGAGCGAATATCCAGATTGACGTCCCAAGCCAAGCTACCCAATGCGGGAGAAAAAAGAACATCCCGGAAGCAGGGTTCGTCACCCCTGCGATTTGAATATGGAACCACAGCGGCAGCGTGGACACCACACCATAAACAAGTACTCTGGGCCAGACAGGAAAATCCCTTCCCTCCGCTTTAGCTTTATCATCTAATAAACCGATGGTGACAAGCACCGCGCCCCCAGCCGCAATCGTCCAGCTTAATGACGTCATCCCCTGAAAAGCAATAATCGTAACCGTACACGCCACATAAATCGCTATGCCACCGAGCAAGGGAATTGGTTGCCGATGAATTTTTCGCGCATTCGGCCGATCCATAATACCATATTGCAAGGCGAACCTTCTCACAATCGGAACCATTACACTTACAATCGCCAAACTTATAAAAGCCGCCAACCCATATATCATCTTAGACGGACCCCTTTGCATCGCTAATCAGCTTGTTTCCGCTTATTGTTCCCTAATGAGCAAAAAATCATGAACCGTTTTCGTAAATGTCATTGACGCCGAAAAGATTGGAATGTTAAGATTAAACAAAGTTATCATATCGGAATAAATATGTATATAATAGAGGAGCGATTTTCATGTCAACGATTGTCATCATTTCGGGCAGCCCGAATCCTGGTTCCCGTCTAACCGGCATTACCCAATATATCGAACAGCAGCTTAATAGCCAAAATGTAACGGTCAGCCATATTACAGTCGCTTCGCTGCCAGCGGAAGATCTGATTAACGCCCGTTTCGACAGCCCTGCCATTAAAGAAGCAACGGCCTTAGTAGAAGGTGCTGGCGCCGTCATTATCGCAAGTCCAGTCTATAAAGCCTCATTTACTGGTGTTCTTAAAACCTTCCTCGATCTATTGCCGCAAAAGGGCTTGGAAGGGAAAATCATTACGCCATTTTTCATCGGCGGTTCACTGGCCCATCTGCTATCCATTGATTACTCCCTGAAGCCTGTGCTTGCATCCATGGGTGCCAAGCATTTTGCCAGCGGTGTCTATGCGGTAGACTCTCAAATCGCCCGTGTTCAATTAGATGATGGTGCTGCCGGGTTTGAGCTAAATGACGAATTAAAGCTCCGTCTTGACGCGTCTCTAACTGAACTACAGGCCGAATTAAAGCTTCGATCCTAATAAAATTCGCACAAAAAAGGCTAGGTCATGGTGATTGCACCAATACCTAGCCTTTTATTCTCATATAAACAAAAAAAATTCACAGATTATTTTCTGTAAATTAGCTTTTAAAAAATGGTGAGTCATGTAGGATTCGAACCTACGACACCCTGATTAAAAGTCAGGTGCTCTACCAGCTGAGCTAATGACTCTCGATGTGAAAGAAATGGTGGAGGGCGATGGATTCGAACCACCGAACCCGAAGGAACAGATTTACAGTCTGCCGCGTTTAGCCACTTCGCTAGCCCTCCATAAAAATGGTGGCTCGGGACGGAATCGAACCGCCGACACGAGGATTTTCAGTCCTCTGCTCTACCGACTGAGCTACCGAGCCGTATAACGAAAAGAAAATGGCGGAGCTGACGAGATTCGAACTCGCGGTCTCCTGCGTGACAGGCAGGCATGTTAGGCCTCTACACCACAGCTCCATAAATTATTGCTTAAAAATTGGTTGCGGGGGCAGGATTTGAACCTGCGGCCTTCGGGTTATGAGCCCGACGAGCTACCGGGCTGCTCCACCCCGCGTCATTGTAAAACATATATGGTGGAGGCTGAGGGGATCGAACCCCCGACCCTCTGCTTGTAAGGCAGATGCTCTCCCAGCTGAGCTAAGCCTCCGAAAATATGGTAGCGGCGAAGGGGATCGAACCCCCGACCTCACGGGTATGAACCGTACGCTCTAGCCAGCTGAGCTACACCGCCACATTTTCCCGATAACTTACATTGCAGACCTCGGGATGTACTGCAATATCAACGTGAATTGCACGCTGAAAACTGGATGCGAAAGACAAAGTCTGAAACTTTAGCGTGTTGTTAGGATAAGCCCTCGACCGATTAGTATTCGTCAGCTGCACGCATTGCTGCGCTTCCACCCCGAACCTATCAACCTCGTCGTCTTCAAGGGGTCTTACTAAATTGGGAAATCTCATCTTGAGGGGGGCTTCGCGCTTAGATGCTTTCAGCGCTTATCCCGTCCGTACTTGGCTACCCAGCGGTGCTCCTGGCGGAACAACTGGTACACCAGCGGTACGTCCATCCCGGTCCTCTCGTACTAAGGACAGCTCCTCTCAAATTTCCTGCGCCCGCGACAGATAGGGACCGAACTGTCTCACGACGTTCTGAACCCAGCTCGCGTACCGCTTTAATGGGCGAACAGCCCAACCCTTGGGACCTACTTCAGCCCCAGGATGCGATGAGCCGACATCGAGGTGCCAAACCTCCCCGTCGATGTGGACTCTTGGGGGAGATAAGCCTGTTATCCCCAGGGTAGCTTTTATCCGTTGAGCGATGGCCCTTCCATTCGGTACCACCGGATCACTAAGCCCGACTTTCGTCCCTGCTCGACTTGTAGGTCTCGCAGTCAAGCTCCCTTATGCCTTTGCACTCTCCGAATGATTTCCAACCATTCTGAGGGAACCTTTGGGCGCCTCCGTTACATTTTAGGAGGCGACCGCCCCAGTCAAACTGTCCACCTGACACGGTCCCCGAACCAGTTTCATGGTCCTAGGTTAGAACTCCGATACGATCAGGGTGGTATCCCAACGTCGCCTCCACACAAGCTGGCGCTCATGCTTCAATGGCTCCCACCTATCCTGTACAGATCGTACCAAAGTTCAATATCAAGTTACAGTAAAGCTCCATGGGGTCTTTCCGTCTTGTCGCGGGTAACCTGCATCTTCACAGGTATTAAAATTTCACCGGATCTCTCGTTGAGACAGCGCCCAAGTCGTTACGCCATTCGTGCGGGTCAGAATTTACCTGACAAGGAATTTCGCTACCTTAGGACCGTTATAGTTACGGCCGCCGTTTACTGGGGCTTCGGTTCACAGCTTCGGGTTACCCCTAACCGCTCCCCTTAACCTTCCAGCACCGGGCAGGCGTCAGCCCGTATACTTCGCCTTACGGCTTCGCACAGACCTGTGTTTTTGCTAAACAGTCGCTTGGGCCTTTTCACTGCGACCCCCTCGGGCTATTCACCCTACCGAGGTACCCCTTCTCCCGAAGTTACGGGGTCATTTTGCCGAGTTCCTTAACGAGAGTTCTTCCGCGCGCCTTAGCATGCTCTGCTCGCCTACCTGTGTCGGTTTGCGGTACGGGCACCTTCACCTGGCTAGAGACTTTTCTCGGCAGCCGGAGTGCATGACCTTCGCTACTGTAATTTTCGCTCCCCATCACAGCCCAGCCTTACGATGAGCGGATTTGCCTACTCATCAGCCTCACTGCTTGGACGGACTATTCCATCAGTCCGCGTCACTGCCCTTCTGCGTCATCCCATTGCTCATAACGGTTTACGGTGGTACAGGAATTTGAACCTGTTGTCCTTCCACTACGCCTTTCGGCCTCGCGTTAGGTCCCGACTTACCCTGAGTGGACGAGCCTTCCTCAGGAACCCTTAGGCTTTCGGCGGACAAGATTCTCACTTGTCTTTTCGTTACTCATACCGGCATTCTCACTTGAATACAGTCCAGCACTCCTTACGGTATACCTTCAACCTATATTCAACGCTCCCCTACCCAAGTACCATKCGGTACATGTCATAGCTTCGGTGGTGTGTTTAGCCCCGTTACATTTTCGGCGCAGAGTCACTCGACCAGTGAGCTATTACGCACTCTTTAAATGGTGGCTGCTTCTAAGCCAACATCCTGGTTGTCTTTGCAACTCCACATCCTTTCCCACTTAACACACACTTGGGGACCTTAGCTGATGATCTGGGCTGTTTCCCTCTTGACAATGGATCTTAGCACTCACTGTCTGACTCCCGAGAAGCACGTCTATGGCATTCGGAGTTTGACTAGACTTGGTAACCCTTGGCGGGCCCCGCACCCAATCAGTGCTCTACCTCCACGACGTTCATACCTCGAGGCTAGCCCTAAAGCTATTTCGGGGAGAACCAGCTATCTCCGAGTTCGATTGGAATTTCTCCGCTACCCCCACCTCATCCCCGCACTTTTCAACGTGCGTGGGTTCGGGCCTCCAGTGCGTGTTACCGCACCTTCACCCTGGACAGGGGTAGATCACACGGTTTCGGGTCTACGACCACGTACTTATTCGCCCTATTCAGACTCGCTTTCGCTGCGGCTCCGTCTTCCCGACTTAACCTTGCACGTGAACGTAACTCGCCGGTTCATTCTACAAAAGGCACGCCATCACCCATAGATYGGGCTCTGACTTCTTGTAAGCGCACGGTTTCAGGTTCTTTTTCACTCCGCTTCCGCGGTGCTTTTCACCTTTCCCTCACGGTACTGCTTCACTATCGGTCACTAGGGAGTATTTAGCCTTGGCAGATGGTCCTGCCGGATTCCGACGGGGTTTCTCGTGTCCCGCCGTACTCAGGATCCGTCTCGGAGAGTGTGKGCTTTTGGCTACAGGGCTTTTACCTCTTATAGCGGGCCTTTCCAGACCTCTTCGCCTARCACACACCTTTGTAACTCCATGTGAGACGTCCTACAACCCCAAGGAGCAAGCTCCTTGGTTTGGGCTAATCCGCGTTCGCTCGCCGCTACTGACGGAATCACTTTTGTTTTCTCTTCCTCAGGGTACTTAGATGTTTCAGTTCCCCTGGTATGCCTCACYYTRACCTATGTATTCAGTYARRAGTAACTGTCCATTACGACAGCTGGGTTTCCCCATTCGGAAATCCCCGGATCAAAGCCTGCTTACGGCTCCCCGAGGCAGTATCGTTGTTCGCCACGTCCTTCTTCGGCTCCTAGTGCCTAGGCATCCTCCGTGCGCTC